>CAVTHM010000006.1:0-849343 GCA_963734565.1 uncultured Thermoleophilia bacterium
AGTACCAGGCGCAGACGAGCGGCTGGACCAACGACATGAACGACCCCACGCAGATCGTCAACTACGAGATGCGCGGCGGCCCCAATACCCAGTTCGCCTACTGGACGCGCTACTTCAGCCCTGAGATCAACGACAAGATCACCAAGGCCGATCTGGAGATGGATCCTAAGAAGCGCGAGGCGATGTACGCCGAGATCCAGAAGCAGTTCCAGGGTGATGCCCCGTTGGTCTGGCTGGAGTACACGCCGGCCACGGCGGCATGGAGCAACAAGGTCGAAGGCTTCAACATCGAAGGCTTGAGCTACTACCGCTTCGAGAACGTCAAGAAGAACTAGCAATCCCTGCCTGACCATCTCCTCCGCTCCCGGAGCGTGCCGTTTGCGCTTCGGGAGCGGAGGAAGAATTGAGATCTCCCATGGGTCGAGTCGCATACATCCGTAACCGTCTGGTGCTGATGGTATTCGTCCTTTTCGGCGTGACCATCGTCATTTTCGGCATGGTGCGCGTGCTGCCCGGCGATCCCGCCTTTCTCATCCTGGGCGATCGCGCCACCGAGAGAATCCGCCGCTGCCCTGCGTGTGCAGTTGGGCCTGACCAAGCCGCTGCCGGTGCAGTATTGGGATTTCGTGAGCGGCATCCCGCAGGGCAAGTTCGGCATGTCGTTGCTCTATCGCCAGCCGGTGGGCGACTTGGTGTTGCGTCGCGTGCCGGTCTCGATCTACCTGGCGATCTACGCGATGGTTTTGGCCGCCATCATCACCCTGACGTTCGGGATCACCGCCGCGCTCAAAAAGGGCCGCTTCGCGGATCACGCGATCCGGGTGGTTTTTCTGCTCTTCCTAACCACACCGAGTTTCTGGCTGGGCATTCTGCTGATTCTTGTTGTTCAGCCTGCGGCTGCATCTCTTCCCCGTGGCCGGCTACGGCGAGACGTTCGTGGATCACCTGCGCTATCTCTTCCTGCCCGCCCTGACGCTGGCGCTGGGTCTATCTGCCGTGCTGATCCGCAACCTGCGCGGGCAGATCATCCTGGTGCAACGCTCCGATTACGTGCGCACGGCGCGGGCCAAAGGTCTCTTCGAGGGGCAGGTGCTCCAGCGCCACGTTTTGCGCAACGCGCTCGATGCCCGTGATAACGATCTTCGGCCTGCAATTCGGCTATCTGGTGGGCGGCACCGTCGTGGTCGAAACCGTTTTTGCGATTCCGGGCATGGGCCAGCTCCTGATCCAATCCATCACCGCCCGCGATTATCCGGTGGTGCAGGCGATCACCCTGATCAGCGCCTTCCTGGTGATCATCGTGAACCTGGCGGTGGACGTGTCCTATTCCTTCCTCGATCCCAGGGTGACCTATGAATGAGAGCCCGACAGCGCTGGAGCGCTATAGCTGGTCCGATACCCTGACCGCGCGCGATCTGGGCAGGGAATGGCGCAAGCTGCGCATCAATTCGCTGATCATCGGCGGGACGATCCTGCTGCTGATCGTGATTCTGGCAGCCATCGCGGCGCCCTTGCTCACGCCCTACGACCCTATCGCTCAGAATCTCAACGAGGCGTTCCTGCCGCCGCTCAGCCCTGCGCACCCGCTCGGCACCGACAATTTCGGCCGCGACATCTGGAGCCGCATCGTGTACGGCGCCCGCATGGATCTCCAGATCGGGTTCCTGGCGGTGCTCTTCCCCTTCGCATTCGGCAGCCTGATGGGCGTCATCACGGGCTACTTTGGCGGCAAGGTCGATCTGGTCTTCATGCGCGTGGTGGATGTGCTGATGGCCTTCCCGTTTTTGATCCTGGTGATCGCCATCATGTCATTGCTCGGCACCGGCATGAAGAACTTCTACATCGCCATCGGCGTTGTCGGCTGGATCGCCTATGCGCGGCTGGTGCGCGGCGAGACGCTGGCCACGCGCAACCTCGAATACGTGCAGGCCGCCACCGTCGTGGGCTGCCAGGAGCGGCGGATTGTCCTGCGCCACGTGCTGCCGAACTGCATCCAGCCCGCGCTGATCTACGTGTTCACCGGCATGGTGCTGGCGGTGATGACGGGCGCCACGCTCAGCTTTCTGGGCCTGGGCGTGCAACCGCCGACCCCGGAGTGGGGCGCGATGATCGCCGAGGGGCGGCAGTTCCTGCTCCTGGCCTGGTGGATGCCCACCCTCCCCGGCATCGCATTGTTGATCGTCGGCGTCGCGCTGAGCCTGATCGGCGACGGTCTGTCGGAGCGACGGTAAAGCCACTACAAGGAATGCTCACTATGTCACCTACGCCAGGCATGAAAGAAACCGGCTGGTTGGAATTCAAGTATCGCAACACGGGCGAGCCGATCCGTTTCCCGGTCGGCACGCTGCACGGCGGCGCAGGCGATGGCCCGACGCTGGTCGTCGTGGGCGGGATGCACGGCTCCGAATTCGCCGGCATCGAAGCCGCCATCCGCATCTTCAATGAGGTGGATCCCGCCCGGCTGCGCGGCACGCTCAAGGTCTGCATGATCTACAACCTGCCGGCCTTCGTGAACCACCTGGGCTTCGTGGTGCCGCATGATGGCAAGAACCCCTCCACCACGTTTCCCGGTTCGCCCATCGGCACCTACGGCGAGGCCATGGCCTACTACTTCGATCAGGAGCTGCTCAGCAAGGCGGACGCCATGGTTGAGCTGCACGGCGGCGACATCCCCGAGGCGCTCACGCCCTTCGTCATCGCGCCCGTGACCGGCGCAGAGGCGCTCGATGCCAGGATTCGCGAGATGGCTGTGGCCTACAACATCCCGATCATCGCGTCCCGCAAGATGCCCGATCCCGCCAGGCCGCCGGTGCGCTCGGCGTTCGGCGTGACCGCGCTGCGCGGCAAGCCAGCCATGCTCGTCGAGTCGGGTCAGCAAGGCATCCTGAACATGGCCGAGGTCGAGACGCACCTGATCGGTCTGCGCAACGTGCTGATCCACCTGGGGATGCTCCCCGGCCAGGTCGTCAACACGGTCAAGCGGCTGTTCAGCGAAGAGCACATGGCAATCCGCAGCGAACATGCCGGCATGTGGTATCCGGCCGTCAAGATCACCGATTGGGTGCAAGCCGGTCAGGTGGTAGGTCACATCCGAGACTACTTCGGCAGTCCGCTGGCCGAGGTCAAGGCGGTGTCTGACGGTATCGTCACGGTCGTTCGCACTAGCCCGGCGGTGGCGGCCGGCAACGTGCTTCTGGAAGAAGATCGCATCACAAGTCGAGAGGAATAGCCCATGCCCAACTCCACTTTGACCGTCGGCGCCCTGTCGGCCGCGCCCGGCACGAAGGTTTTCGGCTTCGAAGAAGTTAACTTCGGCGGCGCCTCAGTCAGATTCGGTATTTTTCTGATCAACGGCGCGGAGCCCGGTCCGACGCTGGTCGTGACGGGCGGCGTCCATGCCGCTGAGTACGCCAGCATCGCCGCGGCGCTCGATCTGGGGCGCAATCTCCAGCCGCAGGGCCTCAAGGGGCGCGTGATCGTGCTGCCGGTGGTCAACGTGCCCGGCTTCGGACCGCGCTCGATCTACATCAATCCGCTGGACGGCAAGAACATCAACCGCTGCTTCCCCGGCGATCCGAACGGCACGACATCCGAGCAGCTCGCCGACTGGGTCTTCCGGAATGTCATCAAACAGGGCGACTACTACGTCGATCTCCACGGCGGCGACCTGGTGGAGGCGCTGGTGCCTTTCAGCATCTGGCACGCGAGCGACAACGCCGAAGTGGATCGCGTGTCGCTGGAGATGGCGAAGGTCTTCGGCATCCGCTACATCGTGCGCTCCGAATCGCAGAACTCCGCGTATTCGTCCGCGGCGCGTGCCGGCATCCCGGCGATGCTGAGCGAATCGGGCGGGCAGGGCATCTGGCTGCCGGAGCACGTGGCCGATCACACCAACGGCCTGGCCCGGCTGATGCGTCACCTGGGCATGGTCGCCGGCCCCGCGCCGCAGCCGGTGGCTTGCACCTTGTTCGATCGCTTCGTGTGGCTGCGCAGCGACCACGACGGCTTCTGGTATCCGCGGGTGCAGGTCGGCGACGTGGTGCAGGAAGGCCAGGACGTGGGCGCGGTGATGGATTACGCGGGCAACGTCCTGCAGCCCGCCGTGGCGCCCGCCAACGGCCCGGTGCTCTTCCTGGTCACGTCGCTGGCCATCAACAAGGGCGATCCGTTCCTGGCGGTGGGCGCATAGGATCGCCGTCGAAAGTTGAAGGTTCCAGGTTGAAGGTGTCACGTTGACACCTTCAACCTGGAACCTGTCACCGCGTGAACCAAAGAGGGAGCCATCATGAGAATCAGTGAAATGAACTGGATGCAGGTCGAGGCGTACCTGCGACACGACGACCGTGCCGTGCTGCCCATCGGCAGCACCGAGCAGCACGGCTATCTCAGCCTGACCGTGGACTGCATCCTGCCGGAGCGCGTGGCCCTCGACGCGGCCGAGCCGCTCGGCGTCCCGGTCTTCCCGGTGCTCTCCTACGGCGTCACCCCCTACTTCCGCAACTTTCCCGGCTCGATCTCCCTCCGCGTCGAGACCCACCTGGCCGTGGTCCGCGACATCCTGGACAGCATGGCCGCCAGCGGCTTCCGGCGCATCCTGATCGTCAACGGGCACGGCGGCAACGGCGCGGCGCAGCAGGGCGCGCTGGAGTGGATGGCCGACCATCCCGGCTGCCGGGTCAAGTTCCACAACTGGTGGAACGCGCCCCGCACCTGGGCCAAGGTGCAGGAGATCGACCCGGTGGCCTCGCACGGCTCGTGGATGGAGAACTTCCCCTGGACGCGGCTGCCCGGCGTCGAGATGCCCGCCGCGCAGAAGCCGATGGCCGACCTGGCGCAGCTGCGCCTGCTGCCGCCGGCCGCGCTGCGGGAGTATCTGGGCGACGGCAACTACGGCGGCCTCTATCAGCGCCCCGACGCCGACATGCTGGCGATCTGGCAGGTGGCGGTGGAGGAAACGCGCGGCCTGCTGGTGGGATCGTGGGGCGCGCGTGAGTTCGACGCTAAGGTCAGGCCGAGGTCAAGGCTGAGGCTGAGGCGCTTAACCTTAACTCGACTCTAACGGCAGTGACTAGTCGCGGAGGAATCATGCGGTTGCTGATCTGGGGCGCCGGCGCCATCGGCGGCACGATGGCCGCGTATCTGGCGCGGGCCGGTCACGACGTGACGCTGGTCGACCGCGCCGCGGAGCACGTCGAGGCGATCAACCGCGGCGGCCTGCGCATCACCGGCCCGATCGCCGAGTTCACCGCCACAGCGCCGGCCTTCACGCCCGATGCGATCCAGGGCCAGTGGGAGACGATCATCCTGGCGACCAAGGCACAGCACACCGAGGATGCGACGCGCGCCCTCGCTGCACACCTGACCGCCGATGGCTTCGTCCTCTCGGCCCAGAACGGGCTGAACGAGCTGGTGATCTCGCAGATCGTGGGCCGCGAGCGCACGGTCGGCGCGTTCGTCAACTTCGGCGCCGACTACCTCGAGCCGGGCGTCATCCACTACGGCGGCCGCGGCGCGGTGGTGCTGGGCGAGCTCGACGGACGGATCACGCCGCGCGTCGAGGCGCTGCGGCAAGCGCTGCTCGACTTCGACGACCGGGCGATCGTCACGTCGAACATCTGGGGCTACCTGTGGGGCAAGGAGGCCTACGGCGCCATGCTCTTCGCCACGGCGCTGACCAACGAGTCGATCGCCGATGCCTGGCGCTGCCGGCCTACCGGGATCTCTACATCGCGCTGGCCCGGGAGGTGCTGGCTGTGGCCGTGGCGCAGGGAGTCACGCCCGAGGCCTTCAACGGCTTCGATCCGGCGGCCTACCTGCCGGGCGCCGACCCGGCCGCGGCGGTTCGCTCGCTGGACGAGCTGGTGGCGTTCAACCGCCGCTCCGCCAAGACCCACAGCGGCATCTGGCGCGATCTGGCCGTGCGCAAGCGCCGCACCGAGGTGGACGCGCAGATCGGCATCGTGGCGGAGTTGGGCGCGCAGGTCGGCGTCCCCACCCCCATGATCACCCGGCTGGTCGCGCTGATCCACGATATCGAGGACGGCACGCGGCCCCAATCGCTGGCGACGCTCGACCTGCTCGCCGTCGCCATGCCCTCTTTGTAGACAGGATGGGCAGGATATACAGGATGATCTCGGTTTCTTATCCGGTTCGTCCTGTGAATCCTGTCAGGTTTCAGCTTGTCTGAGTCAGGAATGCATTTCGTGAGCGAAACAACAGCAATTACCGTTATCCGCCGCGTCGAGATTCCGTTCCGTCTCGTCCAGGGCGATGGCGCAGCCGGCCTGAGCCTGGCGCGGCTCCACCGCCCCACGGACAACGCTTTCACCTTCCAGATGGCTCGAATTGAGCCGGGCGGCGTCTCCCGCCGACATGCGCACCCCTGGGAGCAGGTCAACCTGGTGATCAGCGGCTCGGGCATCGTGGACATCGGTGAGCGCAGATCACGATCGAACCGGGCGACTGCGTGATTTTCCCCGGCAATGTCAGCCATGCCATCAGTTGCGCCGGCGCTGAGCCGCTGGTGCTGGCGGCAACGTTGGGCCCCGGCGCCGCGTAACACGACAAAGGAACTTACCCCGTGAACATCACATTTCCCGACAAAACCGTCATCGTGACCGGCGCGGCGCACGGCTTCGGCCGGGCGATTGCGCTGGCGTTCGCGACGCGCGGCGCTCGCGTGTGGGCCTGCGATGTGGTGGCCGACGAGTTGGCCGAGACCCAGAGGCTCTGCGTGGACGCAGCCGGTCGGTGCCAGGGTCGCGTCGTGGACGTCAGCGACCGGGACGCGGTCTTCGCGTTCGTCGCCGAAGCAGAGAGGCTTCGACCAACGGGCAGGTCGACATCCTGGTGAACGACGCGGGCGGCGTGCTGGGCCAGGTGGGCCAGCCGTTGGAGCAGGTGACGCCGAAGCAGTGGCAAGCCATCTTCGACGTGAACGTCACCGGCGCGTTCTGCTTTTCGCAGGCCGTCGCGCCAGGCATGAAGGCCGCGCGCTACGGCCGCATCGTCAACATCTCCAGCGGCGCGGGCCTGGGGGTCAGCCTGACCGGCATCCAGGCGTACGCGTCGGCCAAGGCCGCGCAGATCGGCCTCACCCGGCAGCTCGCGCACGAGCTCGGCCCGTGGGGCATCACGGTGAACAACATCGCGCCCGGCTTCGTCCTCTCCAACCCGACGACCGAGCGGCAGTGGCAATCGTACGGCGAGGAGGGGCAGCGCGAGCTGATCGAGCGCATCGCGCTCAAACGGCTGGGCTCGCCGGACGACATCGCCCACGGCGTGCTGTTCTTCGCGTCCGATTATGCCGGCTGGATCACCGGCCAGGTGATTTCGATTGACGGGGGAAAGTGAGCACGTATTGAACGTATTGCGTGATGCGTGGTCCGTGATTCGCAGCTCAGACGCACATACGCAATACGCTACGCATACGCATACGCACCACGGAACAATGCCATGACACAAACACCACTCGACTATCTCGCAGCCCATCGCGACCGCATCCTGGCGGAACTGATCGAGTTCGCCACCATCCCCAGCGTCAGCACCGATCCGGCACACCGGGATGACATCGACCGCGCCGCGGCCTGGGTCGCGGCGCAGATCGCGGCCGCCGGGCCGTTCGACGTGCAGACCATCCCGACCCCGGGCCACCCGGTCGTCTTCGCGGAGTGGCTCGGCGCAGCCGGCAAGCCGACCGTGCTGGTCTACGGCCACTACGACGTGCAGCCGCCCGATCCGCTGGAGAAATGGATCAGCCCGCCCTTCGCGCCGGCGATCCGCGACGGGCGCCTCTATGCCCGCGGCGTCTCGGACGACAAGGGACCGCTTTTGCACGCGATCAAGGCGGCGGAGGCGTTCTTCGCAACGCAGGGCAGCCTGCCGGTCAACGTCAAGTTCATGTTCGAGGGCGAAGAGGAGATCGGCAGCCCCAGCCTGGAGCCGTTCATCCAGGCGCACACCGATCTGTTGGCCGCCGACTTCGTCCTCTCGGCCGACGGCGCCATGTGGCGCATCGACGAACCGTCGGTCACGGTCGCCAGCCGCGGACTGGCCGGGCTGGAGTTCACGCTGACCGGGGCGGCGAAGGATCTGCATTCGGGCCGGCACGGCGGCGCGGTCGCCAATCCGCTGCATGCCATCGCCGAATTGGTCGCCAGCCTGCATACGCCCGATGGCCGCGTGGCGGTCGCCGGTTTCTACGACGACGTGGTCGAGCTGCCGCCGGATGAGCGAGCGGCGATCGCCAACCTGCCGTTCGACGAGGCGGCCTACCTGGCCCAGGTCGGCGCGGACGCGCTGGTCGGCGAGCCGGGCTACAGCACGCTGGAGCGCCAATGGACGCGGCCGACGCTGGAGGTCAACGGCATGTGGGGCGGCTATCAGGGGCCGGGCACCAAGACCGTCACCCCGTCCGAGGCGCACGCCAAGATCACCTGCCGCCTGGTGCCGGACCAGGACCCGGCCGACATCACCGCGAAGATCATCCGCCACCTGGAGGCGCATCTGCCGCCGGGCGTGCGGCTGGCGGTCAGCCCCGAAGCCCACGCCGCACAGCCCTACCGCATCCCTGCCGATCACATCGGCCTGCGGGTGGCCGAGGCCGCGCTGGCGCAGACCTTCGGCGTCCAGCCGCTGATGGTGCGCATGGGCGGCACCGTGCCGGTCTGCGAGGTGTTCAAGCGGGTGATGGGGCTGGACACGGTCTTCTTCTCCTTCTCCACCGCCGACGAAGACTTCCACGCGCCCAACGAGTTCTTCCGCATCCACCGGCTGCATGAAGGGCTGGAGGCGTGGGCGCGCTATTGGGAGCTGCTTGCCGCGGCGTGACGGGTTGGATTAGACGTGGATAGCATGCCCCGCTGTTTCGGGCACGAGCGCGGACAAACGCGGAGGAGTCTATTCCTTGTCTGCGCCCTACCGTGCTTGTTGGTGTCCCGGTTCGGATGTGCAGCATGGTTCGCCCGCTCCGTTTTCATGTTGCCTGCGTGATCTAGACCTTCGACGAGTTGCGCTTGCGTTGGCTTCCTGACGGGGACGGCACTGGCCCTTACCAACCGTCTGCCATTGACCGCGGCGCACAGTTGCGGACCACATGGCGTCCAGTACGCTACGGGTGGTCTTTTGTTCTGCAAAGTGATCTTGGCAGATTTCTATCACCAAGCAAGTTTTCAACGCGATTGAGGATACACTACCCGGTTAGTGTATCGCTTTCGGTTGAAAGATCGTCTGTTGCTTGCGCTGAGATGGTAGCGGGAAGGTGCGGTCGACCTCCTGGGCGATCATGGCCAAGACGCCAGCGTCGGAATGGTAGGCGTTGGCGCTGCGGATGCGCCGGCGCAGGCGGCGGTTGAAGCGTTCGAGGCGACTGGTGGTGCGCAGGTAGGTGCGGTGCCAGGTCGGGTGGTGTTCCTGGAGCAGGAAGTAGGCGAGCGTGGCACGAAAGTCACGGCGGAGGGTGGCCACGGCTTCGGGTTGGGTCTTGCGGTATTGCTGCACGACCTTGAGGGCGCGGCGCAAGACGGTGGAACGCTGCTTGGCCTGAAAGATGGCGACGAAGTCGCGGTAGATGGTGCGGCGCTGGCGTATGCGCTCGTGCCGCGGGAGGTCGTCGGCCACGCGAATGGCCTGCCAGATGTTGCGCAGCTTGTGGAAGAGGCAGCGTTGTTCGGCGGCATCAAAGTGGATCGTGGTCAGGGCGGCGCACAGGCCACTGCCGCCATCGTGAATGATCAGTTCCAAGCCGTTTTCGCCGCGCAGACCCTGTTCCTCCAGTTGGCTCAAGAAGGTCAGCCAGCTTGCGGTGTCCTCGCTGTCGGCCAGGTGCCAGGCCAGGACTTCCTGGCGGTCGCTGTCGGGCCAGACGCCCAAGGCGATCAGCAGGCAGCGCTTGCGGCGGCTTTTGACCGGGCGGCGGCGGCCTTTACCGTCGGTGCGCCACTGGCCGGTGGCGCACAGTTGCGTGAACCAGATGGCATCCAATTGCAGGATGGGCGGGGTCGGCCGCTCGTCGGCGCCCGGCGTCAGGTTCTGCAGTTGATGCAGGCGCTGCAGCAGGGTGCGCTGGCCCAACACGCCCATGTAGCTGTGGGCCAGTTCGCCCTGCATCTCGCGCAGACTGATACTCAGGGCACCCCAGCGCGGAATCTGGGCGTCGACGTCGCTGCCGATGCGCTGGTAGGGCCGCAACCAATCGGCAGGGGCCGATCGTCGGAGCGGGAGGCGCAGGAGCCGGGGCGGCGCCATGTCCTCAGACCCGAAGCAACCCGGCGCCCCAGTGGAGCCCGGCGCCCAGAGCGGTGAAACCGACGAGGTCTCCGGGACGGATCCGCCCGGCCGCCTTCGCCTCGTGGAAGACGAGCGGGAGGGTCGCGGCCGTCGTGTTGCCGTAGCGCTGGATGTTGTGAACACCGTCGGTCCGGCAGCCCCAGGTGCTTCTGGACGGCCTCGTTGATGCGGAGGTTGGCCTGGTGCATCAGCAGGAGCGACAGGTCCTCGACGCGCAGCCCGTGCTCGGTGAGGACTTCGCGCACGATCTCCGGCATGGACGTCGTCGCGAGGCGGAAGACCTGCCGCCCTTCGACGACCGGGATCGTGCGATTGTCGGCGAACATCTCGGGGCTGAAATAGGGAAAGCTCGCCGAGCCGCCGCCCGGAACGTAGAGCTTGTCCCACTCGCCGCCGTTGGTCCGCATCCGAAAGCCGAGAAAGCCGCGGCCGTCCCCCGAGGCGTTCGCTTCGAGGACGAACGCGCCGGCACCGTCGCCGAAGATCACGGCGCGATCGCGGTGCGCCGTGCCCCAGGCGAGCGACTCCTGCCGGACCGGGCCATCGGACTCGCCGAACATCACCGCCCACTCCTCCTCGCCCCAGGGGAAGAGCGACGCGTGGCACTCGGCCCCGATGAGAAGGACGCGGCGGGCCGCGCCCGAGCGAATGAAGGCGTCGCTGACCTGGAGGCCGGAGAGGAATCCGGCGCACTGCATCCGGATGTCGAGGGCGGGGGTGGTCGACAGGCCGAGGCCGCGGGCCAGGATCCCGCCGTTTCCGGGAAAGTAGTGGTCGGGCGTCATCGTGGCAAATACGATGAGGTCGAGGTCCGACGCGGCCAGGCCGGCGTCGGCCAGGGCGCGCCGGGCCGCCTCGAGCCCGAGGACCGAGGAGGACTGGCCGCGGCGCGCGAAGCGGCGCTCCTCGATTCCCGTTCGCTGGCGGATCCAGTCGTCGGTCGTGTCCATCAGGCGGGAAAGCCGCGCATTGGTCACGACGCCGTCCGGCACGAACATGCCGGACCCTCGGACGACGGTTGTCGGGAGGGGCACGTCGGAGATTGTAACGGTCTGCCCGATCGGGCCCGCGATTCTGTCCCTACTCGACGGCCGCGAGGTCGACGTCGCCGGTCTGGTTGTCCACGGCCGCGGTCCAGGCGTAGACGTTCATGCCCTCCGGCACGTCGAGGTGAATCCGCCCGCCGGGCTGATTGGTGACCCCGAACGCTGCGAAAACGGAGTCGAGGCGGCCGGGAGAATGATCGCCCAGCGGAACCTGCACCTGGCCGGCCTGGGTGCCGTCGGCGCGGAATCCCGTCACCGTCACCGAGCCCTGGACGCCCCGGTTGTAGAAGAGGAGGTTGGTCCGGCGCTGCGCCGTTTGGGGAAGGCCGAACGCGGTCCCCGTCGCGCCGGCGAGGCCCGAGGCGCCGGCGATGGCGGGCGCGAACCCGGCGTAGTCCGCGCCGGCCGTGCGCGCGCCGACCCGCACTCCGGCGGCCACGGGAAGAGTCGAGCTCAGGAAGAGCGAGCCCTGCGCCGAGGTCAGGCCGAAGAGGGCGTTCAGGACGTTCTCGATCGTCCGCGTCTGCGCGGGTTCGAGGGTCACGGATTGCTGGAGGGGCGGTCCGGATCCGTAGAGCGGATAGTAGGTGACCGTCACGGTGCTGCTCGCGCCGGCGTCCGGATTCGAAAGGAAGAGATCGCTGACGAAGCTCGTGGCATTGGCTCCGATCAGCACGCCCGCGTTGGGCACGATGGCGTCGGTGAGGGGCGGGACGGGCACGAACGCCGCGACGTCGAACGTGCCGAGGTCGAGGACGCTGACGTACGGCTGGAGCGCGCCGGTCTCGACGGACACTCGGACGAGGTCCCCCGGCTCGGGATCGACCCCGAAAGCGGACGCGGCGGGGTTGAACTCCTCGCGCGTGTTGATCGCCAGCGTGAAGGGCCGGGTGCCGCGGACGGTCCCGTCCGGGGCCGCCAGCGTGAGCACCCCGGTCGCGCCGACCATCGTGTACATGCCCAGGATGGAGACCTCGGTCGGGCGGGCCCCGGTGAAGAGCAGCGCCTGCGATCCCGGACCGACGCTCTCGGGAATGGTCTGGGCGCCGATGGCGTAGCCGTAGGCGGCTCCGGTCGGAGTCACGCGCGTCGTGCGAACGCTCGCCTGGAGGTCGGCGGCGTTGCCCGTCGTCACGCGCAATCGCACGGAACCGACGGCGAGGTTGAGAGTCGAGCCCAGGTTGCCGAAGGCGTCCTGAGGACCTCGGGTCGCCCCCGGCGCGAGCGCGAAGGTCGCCTTGGCGGCGAACGCTCCCGGCGAGAACATGTAGAGCGCGTCCCCGGCCATCGCGGCCGACCCCGCGTTGGACACCGTGATGTCGATTCGGATCCGGTCGTCGGGCTGGCCGGGAGCCGAATTGGCGACGGGCACCGCGCGGTCGGACGGGCCGCCGATCGACTGGAGCGCGACGCGGGCGAGGTTCCCGCCCGCGCCGAACCAGACCTGACCCCCGTCGACGGCGATTCCGTAGGCCTGGGTCACCGGGACCTGCGTCACCAGGGTGCCGGGGTAGGACTGATTGCTCGCCACCCGGAAGTCGGCTTCCCGGAAGGACCGTGGCCTCGGTCTCGAAGGCGGTCGGCGGAACCGGAAAGCTCCGGGTGGTCACGGGGATGAGGCTTTCCGTCTTTCGGACGTCGAGCGTCAGCGGAGTCAGCGTGGTGCGGAACGGGGCCCCGAGCTTGGGGTCGATGACGTTGACCGCCGCGGCGGACTGGCGCGCAGTGACGTAGGCCTTGTCCTGGAAGAACTCGAAGTGGATCGGATTGCTGACGCCGTAGAAGGAGTCGAGGTTTCCGGTCGCGGGGTCGAATCGGTCGAGCCTCCCGGTCGCCGTCGAACCCGACAGCGTGATCGGCCCCGAACAGCGGCCACCGTTGATCGGGCCGACCGAGAACGACGACCCACCCGACGGAGCAACGGTGTAGCTAAAGGGCCGACCCGACATGCCGTTGGCCGACGACTTACAAATCTCGACGACTTGCGCCGACGCCGCCTGGGCGCCGACAACGAGGACCCCCGCCGCGGCCACGGCGACAAGCACCGCCAGCCGGCGGAGTCCATGAATCCTGTGTTGCATCTCTCCTCCCCTCGGCCCGCCCTGGGCGCCGGCGGGTGCGCACGACTAGGGGCAGACCGCTCTCCCGACTAGTGACGCGATTCTCCGCCTCTCCTCTCGCCGCTCCATCACCCGCGGCGGGGGATCCGGGCCGGGCGATTCAGCGCAGCGGCGGCGGCAGGTCTCGCGCGTGCGTGACTACGAGGGATTTCGTCGGCCGCGTCAGCGCGACGTAGAGCTCGCGCAGGCCCGTCGCGCCGCCCTCGTCGACGATCAGCGCCGGCTCGACCACGACGACGTGGTCGAACTCGAGCCCCTTCGCCTCGCGCGGCGTCAGGACGGGGACGCGCCGATCGTCGAACACCGACCCCGCAGTCTCGGCGCCGCGCAGCGACGGCGGCGCGATCACCGCGACGAGCGCGTCGTCGCCCGCCAGCTGCGCGGCCTCGGAGAAGGCACGCGCGAGCGGAGCATCGTCCGCAACGACGCGCGGCGGCTCCGCCCCGGTCCGGTACGCGCGCGGCGGCCGCACGTCCGGGGCGATCGCCGGCAGCAGCGGCAGGGCGAAGTCCATGATCTCGCGCGGCACGCGGTACGCGTGCTCGAGCTCCTCGACGGCCGCGTCTCCGGGCAGGTGCACGGTCAGCTCGTCCCAGGCGGCGTACGGCACGGGGCCGGTGCCCTGGGCGATGTCGCCGAGCAGCGTGAACGCTCCGCGCATCCGCCGGGCGACCATGGCGAGCTCCATCGGCGTCAGGTCCTGCGCCTCGTCCACGATGACATGGCCGTACGCCCGCGGCGGCTCCACGAGCAGCGTGCGGGCCAGGTCGAGGAGCGGCACGTCCGCACGCGACCAACCGGCCGCGCGGCGGGCGAGCAGGCGCTGCTCGCCGGCGTCGAGCACGTCGCCGGCAGCCTCCCTGAGCCGCGTCCTTGACCCGAGTAGTTGGGCGACGACCGCGTCCGGCTTGACGACCGGCCAGACGCGATCGACGAAGCGCGTGAGCCCCGCCCTGCGCAGCGCGCGCTCGACCTCGTCGGCGGCGGCGAACGCCCGGGCGCCGAGCTTCGCCGTGTACTGCCCGTAGAGGCGGCGAACGAGCTCCATGCGGAACCGCTCGCGCGCGACGGTCCCAACTCCGAGCTCGCCGCGCACCTCCGCGATGAGTGGCTCGACCTCGTCCTCACGGACGCGCACGTAGGCGCCGTCGAGCCGCGCCTCGAAGGCCGCTGCCCGCGGCTCGAGCCGGAGCTCGACGGCGCGCCGCACGACCTCGGCCAGGCGGAGGTCGGACTTCAGGCGCTCGACCTCGGGCCGGTCGGCCCGCGACACCTCGACGCCGTCGACGAGCTCGGCGACGGCCCGCTGGTCGACGCTCTCCTCCCCGAGGATCGGAAGGACATGCGAGACGTAGTCCATGAAGGTCGGGTTCGGGCCGACGACGAGGATCCGCCGCAGCTCCTCGCGGTGCGCGTAGAGGAGGAACGAGGCGCGGTGCAGCCCGACCGCCGTCTTGCCGGTGCCCGGCCCGCCCTGGACGACGAGCGGCGGCGCCGGGTCGCGCGCGATCAGCCGGTACTGGTCGGCCTGGATCGTCGCGACGATGTCGCGCATGTGCGCGTCGCGGCTGCGCTCGAGCTCCTCGAGCAGGAAGTCGTCGACCGCGGCCGCGCCTTCGGCGAGCGAGCCGTCGAGCGCCTCGTCGCTCAAGTCGAGCACTTCGCGACCGCGCGTCCGGAAGCGCCGCCGCAGCGTCACGCCGTGCGGGGCGACGGGAGTGGCCGTGTAGAACGGACGCGCCGCCGGCGCCTGCCAGTTCACGACGAGGACGTCGTGGTCGTCGTCGTGCACCCAGCGGCGGCCGACGTAGAGCGGGGCCGCGGCGCCGTCGACGTCCATGCGCCCGAAGCAGAGCCCGCGCTCCGCGTCGGCGAAGGTGACGAGCCGCCGCGAGGCCCAGGCCTCGAGCGCCTCCTGCGCGACCTCGCCCGCGCCGGCGGAGGGTGAGCGTTCGACCGCCTCGCGCATGCGGTCGAGGCACGCGTACGCATTGTCGACGTACGCCTGCTCCAGCGGGAGGTCGGGGTGCGTCACGGGCGCCTCAACCGTAGTCGCGCTCTCGGAGCAGATCGAGAAGACTCCCGCTGTGCTCCCGGCCGAGACGCACTACGCGAGAGCGGCGACGTCAACGTCGCCTACCAGGTCGTGGGCGAGGGCCCGCTCGACCTCGTGTTCGTGCTGGGGTGGGTGTCGCACATCGAGTACCTGTGGCAGGAACCGGGCGTCGCGGCATTCCTGCGCCGGCTCGCCTCGTTCTCGCGGCTGATCCTCTTCGACAAGCGCGGCACCGGCCTGTCCGACCGCGTGCCGAACAGCGAGCTGCCGACGCTCGAGCAGCGGATGGACGACGTGCGAGCCGTCATGGACGCGGTGGGATCGGAGCAGGCCGCGCTGCTCGGCCTCTCCGAGGGCGGCCCGATGTGCCTGCTCTTCGGCGCGACGTATCCGGAGCGAACGACCAGCGTGATCCTCATCGGCGCCTACGCGAGACGGATCTGGGCTCCCGACTACCAGTGCGGGGAGCCGCCTGAGCAGTACGACGCCTTCCTCCGCGAGATCGCAAGCGGTTGGGGCGGGCCCGTGGGCCTCGCTGCGCGGGCTCCGAGCGAAGCCGGCAATCCCGCGTTCAGCGCCTGGTGGTCGACCTATCTCGCGCATGAGCGCGAGCCCTGGCGCGGCCGAGGCCCTGACGCGCATGAATGGCCCGATCGACGTCCGTCACGTTCTCCCCGCGGTGCGCGTGCCGACGCTCGTCCTGCACCGCACCGGCGATCGCGCCATGCCTGTCGAAGGCGCCCGCTATCTCGCCGAGCGCATCGACGGCGCGAAGTACGTCGAGCTGCCGGGCGACGACCACCTGCCGTGGGTCGGCGACCAGGACGCGATTCTCGACGAGGTCGAGGAGTTCGTGACCGGCGTCCGGCACGGCCCCGAGCCGGACCGCGTGCTCGCGACGGTGCTCTTCACGGATCTCGTCGGGTCGACGGAGCTGGCGGCCGAGCTCGGCGACCGGCGCTGGCGCGAGCTGCTCGACGCGCATCGCGTGGTCGTCCGCCGCGAGCTCGAGCGCTTCCGCGGCAACGAGGTCGACACGACCGGCGACGGCTTCCTCGCGACCTTCGACGGGCCGGCCCGCGCAATCCGGTGCGCCACCGCCATCCGGGACGGCGTCGTATCGCTCGGGCTCGCGATCCGTGCGGGACTCCACACCGGCGAGTGCGAGCTCCACGACGGCAACATCGCCGGCATCGCGGTCCACACGGGCGCACGCGTGGCCGCGCTCGCCGACGCGGGCGAGGTGCTCGTCTCCAGCACCGTCAAGGATCTCGTCGCCGGCTCGGGCATCGAGTTCGAGGACCGCGGCGCGCACGAGCTGAAAGGGCTTCCCAGCGAGGTGCAGATCCTTGCCGTGGTGTCCGCGTGAACGCCAGGGCGATGCGTCTTTACAGGGACAGTCCCTGTTAGGACGCGGGTCCCGCTAGCGCGGCTCGAAGAGCTCGACCGGGTTCCCGGCCGGGTCCTCGAGCAGGATCTGCTTGCCGCCCGGGCCGGTGATGATCTCGTTCCGGAACACCGCGCCCGCTGCACGAAGGTCGGCGACCGTCTGCTCCAGATCGTCGACGGCGAGCACGAGCCTGTTCCAGCCGCCGGGCTCGGGCTGCCGTCCGTCGGGCATTGGCTGCGCCGCCGAGGTCTGCGGGCCGCTGAGCCACACCTCCAGCCCGTCGCCGGCGACGATCGCGAACGCCGGCCCCATCCGCTGCTCGACTTCGAACCCGAGCCGCTCGGTGTAGAACGCGACCGCCTCGTCGACGTCGCCGACGAGGTACCGGACGATCGCGGTCAACTCTCGGTCGCCGTCTGCGCCGCGACCGCCAGCTCGCCCGCCGCCGGCTCGCCGCGCTTCGGGATCCCGGCCGCCGCGTAGGCGTCGTCCTCGTCGAGCGTCTCGCGGGCGAGCAGCGCGTCGGCGAGACCGTCCAGCTTCGAGCGGTGCTCGCGCAAGAGCGTCAGCACTTCCTGGTGCGCCTCCTCCGCCAGGCGCCGCACCTCGCTGTCGATCAGCTCCTGCGTGCGCGGCGAGATCACAGGCCCGGCCCACGGCGGACCGCCGTCGCCGGCGACCGCGACCGGGCCGATCGCGTCGCTCATGCCCCAGCGGCCGACCATGTACCGGGCGATCTGCGTCAGCTGCTGGATGTCCGACTCGGCGCCCGTCGTGATGTCGCCGAACACGATCTCCTCGGCCGCCCGGCCGCCGAGCGCGACCTTGATCTTCGCCGTGAGCTCCTCGAGCGAGTAGTTGAAGCGGTCCGCGTCGGGCGCGGAGAACGTGACCCCGAGCGCCAGCCGCGCGGGATGATCGAGATCTTCCGCACCGGGTCGGCGCCGGGCGTGAGCATGCCCGACGATCGCGTGACCGCCCTCGTGGTAGGCGGTCCGGCGGCGGTCCGCGCGGCGACATCATGATCTTGCGCTCGGCGCCGAGCACGATCCGCTCGAGCGCGTCGGCGAAGTCGGCTCCGTTGACCTTGTCGTGGCCGACGGCGCGCCGCGAGCAGCGCCGCCTCGTTGACGAGGTTCGCGAGGTCGGCGCCGACCATCCCGGGCGTCGTCGCGGCGATGCGGCCGAGGTCGACGTCGTCCGCGAGCGGTACGCCGCGGACGTGCACGCGCAGGATCGCCTCGCGGCCGTCGCGGTCGGGCGCCTGCACGGCGACGCGGCGGTCGAAGCGACCCGGCCGGAGCAGCGCCTGGTCGAGGACGTCGGGCCGGTTCGTGGCCGCGACGACGATCACGTCGGTCGACGGGTCGAAGCCGTCCATCTCCGTGAGGATCTGGTTGAGCGTCTGCTCGCGCTCGTCGTTGCCGCCGCTGAAGCCCGCGGTGCCGGACGTGCGCGAGCCGCCGACCGCGTCGAGCTCGTCGATGAAGATGATCGAGGGCGAGGCCGTGCTTCGCCTGGTCGAACAGGTCACGCACGCGCGAGGCGCCGACGCCGACGATCGCCTCGACGAACTCGGAGGCGGCGATCGAGAAGAACGGGCACGTTCGCCTCGCCGGCGACCGCGCGCGCAAGCAGCGTCTTGCCGGTGCCGGGCGGACCGACCAGCAGCACGCCGTGCGGGATCCGCGCCCCGAGCCGGCGGTACTTCTCGGGGGTGCGCAGGAAGTCGACGACCTCCGAGAGCTCGGCCTTCGCCTCGTCGATGCCGGCGACGTCCGCGAACGTCACGCGGGCCTGGCCGCCGGCTCGTACCGCTGCGCCTGCGACCGGCCGAAGAGCCG
This sequence comes from uncultured Thermoleophilia bacterium, assembly GCA_963734565.1. Taxonomy (GTDB): domain Bacteria; phylum Actinomycetota; class Thermoleophilia; order Gaiellales; family Gaiellaceae; genus JACVRM01. The sequence continues at coordinate 18,744 of CAVTHM010000006.1, forward strand.
AGCACGTTCTGCATCCGGCTCGGTGCCGGCGGAACGCGAAGAAGAGGAGCCCGAGGAGGAGCAGCGTCGGGCCGAACCCGAAGACGATGTTCTGCCAGAACGGTGCCCTGCTCTGGAGCGGCTCCGCGTTCTGCACGACGCCCTTCCGGTCGAGGAGCGCCGAGAGCTCGTCCTGGTTCGCAAACGCCGGGATCTCCGTCTTGAACTTCGTCGTCGGCTTCGCCTTCTCGAACTTCGTCTTGGCTCTTGAACTCGCCCTGGATCGCGGTGCCCTTCGACGTGATCTCCTTGACGTTGCCGCCCTTCACCTGCTGGATGAAGAACGGGCTGTACGGCACCCGGACGCGGCTCGCCTGCTCGGTCGCGCGCGAGGCGGCCCAGTAGTTCAGGGCGAAGAGGGCGAGTGCGACGAGGATGATCCAGCCCGGCGGGCGCCACCACGGGCGCGAGGCCTGCGGCGACTGACCAGGCGCGCCAGGCCGAGGCGGCGCGGCGGGGTCGGGGGCGGGTGGGGGCGCGCTGCTCATGCCCGACATCAGCCTACGTGCACCGATTGCAGCGTCGCGAAATCGGTTGCGGCGCAGCAACGCCGGCCGTACCGTCGGGGCGTGTTACGTGCATGCGTCGTCGTCATCGCGGTCGCCGCATTGGCTGTCCCATCGGCAGCGCCGGCGCCCGGCCCGTCCTCCCTTCGAGTCCTCTTCGTCGGGAACAGCCTCACCGCCGTCAACGACCTGCCCGCCTACGTGACGGCGCTCGCCGCGGCCCGCGGCCGGACACTCGACACGAAGACGATTGCGCCAGGCGGCTACAGCCTCGAGGACCACTGGAACGCGGGGACCGCACCTACCGAGCTCGCGACCGGCAACTGGGACTGGGTCGTGATGCAGCAGGGCCCGTCCGCGCTGCGCGAGAGCGAGGACAACCTCAAGGTCTGGGCGAAACGCTTCGCGGACGCGGCCCGCGAGGCGGGCACCACGCCGGCGCTGCTCACAGTCTGGCCGGAGTCGTACCGGCGGCCGCAGCTCGAAACGGTGATGGGCTCGTACCGCCGCTCGGCGAAGGTCGCTGGCGCGGTGCTCGTTCCCGGCGGCGACGCCTGGTGGGCGGCGTGGAAGTGCAAGTACGGCTTCCCGCTCTACGGGCCGGACGGCTTCCACCCGAGCCGGCTCGGAACGTACGTCGCGGCGCTCGTCGTGGAGGGGCGGCTGTTCGGCGACTCGCCGCTCAAGGCGCCGGCCGACCTGAAGCGCTTCGGCGTCGCCTTCGCGACGACCGCGAAGAACGTCCGGCTCGCCCGCGCCGCGGCCGCCACGGTGCTCGGCGTGCGCCCGCGCAGCGTGCCCCGCTGCGGCTGAACCCTCGACTCGAAGTCGAGCCCCGAGAATGACGAAGCCCCGCCGTCGCGGGGCCTCGTCTGAATCGATCCCTTCCTGCCGCCGCCTGTCTTGACCAGCGGTGCGGCAGTGCTGTTCGGGGAGGTTGCCCCCGTGCGGGGCAGTCTACTTCACCGCCCTCCGAAACGGCGAGGCCCCCGGCGTCCCGGGGGCCCCTGCCTGGATCGATTCCTTCCCGCTGCCTCCCTGTCTTGACCAGTCGGCTGCGGTGCCTTGTCAGTTACCTGTCTTTACGTTGCGTGTTGGTAGAACGTGACGAACTGCGGGCCCGCCCCGAGGAAGAAGTTGATGTTCCTCGTAGCCAGGTCCTTCCCGGTCGGGATGCAGTTCGCGCCCGGATACGGGCCTGCAGCAGGCGCCGTGCCGGAGCACAGGGGCCCCGTGAAGGAGGGCACGATGTCGTCGACAACGAAGCCGCCGCCGCTAGGCCCTTCCTGCACGCCGATGATCGTGTTCGACCCGTCGGCCTGAAGCACCGGGAACGGGCCGATAAACCCACTGCATGCGCTGAGCACTCCGTCGGCAAGCGTCACGGACAGCGGGAAGGGCGTGAACGTGCCCGGGTTGCCCGGAGCCGTCATGACGTTGACGTTGAAGTTGTACGTCCTGCCGGCCAGAGGCGACAGGCTGTTGGCCGAGGTCAGCGGAATCGTCTTGCAGACCTTGACCGTGCCGGTCTTGATCGCGTTGGTGTAGGTCACGACGGTCTCGCCGCTCGGGCCGTACGGGACGTTAACCGTCACCGTGCGGTTGACGAGATCCGGAGCGCCCACGAGGCGACCGGCCGGGTTGACCGTGATGGCCACCACGTCGTAGTTGCTCGACGCGACCTCCGTCACCGTGTGGTTGCCCACGGAGACGTTCTTCGCCGGCGAGCAGGTGCCCGCGCGGACGGAGATGATCCCGCCGTTGTCGATCCTGAACTGGAAGGTCGGCTGCGCGGCAGGCCTGAGCCCCGCCACCGGGTTCTTGCAGATCTCCATCTGGCCGAAGGCCGTGTTCGTGATCGTGACCGTGTTGATACCCGACCCAATCGTCTTGGTTGCAGGCGACGTGGTCGTGATGAACTGGCCACTCTCATCGAACGGCGTCAACGGGTTGTCAGGCCCGAACACCTCGTCCACCTGGACGATCGTGCCGAGCGGAACGTTCCCGAAGATGACGCACTGCGTGGTCGCGCCGGCCGTGACCGAGGTCGTGCCGAGCGCGACAGGATGTGCCGGATCGGTGATGTCCGTGACCCTGAAGTAGAACGTCTGCCCGATGAGGACGCTGCTGTTTGCGCCCAGCGCCTTGCAGATCTTCAGCTGGTTACGGATCGCCTGGTTCACGAAGCTGACCTGAACCTCGTCAGCAGGATCGTCGGACGTCGGCACCTCGACGTCGACCGTCCTGTTGAGGATGTTCGAGTTCACGAGCGCGTCCGTCGGCGTTGTGAATACCGACGTCAGCTGGAACCCCGCCCGTGCCGTCTCGGTCACGGTCAGGATCCCGGCCGGGACCTGCAACGGGAACGAGCACTGGTTCGTGATCACGTCGACGCCGCCGACGGGACCGACGGGGTCACCGTTCTGATCGGTGATCGTGAAGTGCCAGGACCCGGTAACGGCGGGATCCTGGAACCCGGGCGGGTTCTTGCAGATCTCGAGGAACCCGGTCCCCGTCGGCGGGATCGGCTCGTCGTCGTAGAGCACGATCGTCGTGCCGGAACCGACTATCACCTCGGCATCACCGGTGTCGGTGTTGAAGTCGACGAGGTTCGCCCCCGGGTCCGTGTCGATGAACTGAACCTCGACACCTGCCGGGATCTGCTCGTGCACGGCCACGTGCGAGCCGGTCTGGAACGTGCCCAGGATGCGGCAGGACCAGTTCGCCGGGTCGTCGAACGAGTCGTTCGCGGGCGTCGACACTGCCGGCCCCAACGGCCCACCTACCGGACCCACCTGGAAGCTGAACAGGCGGCCGACGAATGCGGGCGTCTCGGTCAGCTTGCAGACTTTGAGCGTCCCGTTGTTGCCTCCGACCGGCTGATTGGTGTACCGCACCTGTGTCTCGTTGAACGTCGTTGTCCCGAGGCTGACGGTCACCTTCTTCAGCGCCAGGTCCTTGGTGCCCGGGATCTCGCGACTCGACGGAATGACCGCGATCGTCGCGACCTCGCTGGTCGTGGTCACGTCGGACTCTGTGACCGTTGCCTGCGTGTTCGCGGCCCCGGTGTCGATCACCGACGTGCACGTGAACCCGGACCCGGCCGGCGTGATGTTGTAGCCGAGCGCGTTGCCGCCCGGCGAGACGGTGTAATGGAACGTCTTGCCGGCCATGCCGTTCGCGCCCGACTTACAGATCTCGAGCGTGCCGGCCGACGCCGCCTGGGCGCCGACCGCGAGGATCCCGAGCGCCGCGACGGCAACCACGACCGCGAATCGGCGGAATCCCCCCTTCCTAATTTGTTTCACTACGCCTCCCTTCGAAAGCTCCACACCGCGCCGGCTGTAGCCCGTCAGCCTTCGCGCACGAAGGGTTGCCTCGCACACCGGGCCGAGAGGCCCGCCGTACCGAGACCAACGTCGCAGTGTGAAACAAGTCCGCAGAACCACTCTCCCCAGCCGGACGGAAGGATTCTCCGCCTCGCCCCCCATCCCCGGTATCCCCCAAAGTGGGTGATTGTCCCCCACCGTGAGGGATAGGTGTCCCCCGGGCCGGGGGAGACACTCACCCGGTGGGCGGGATGTTTTGGCCCGTTTTGCGGCCAGAAACCAAAAGTTGGCTAAGAACGTGCCGCTCCCGGCGAGGGACGCCCCACAATGCCGAATCTCACTGCAAAATGCGAGTGGGGTTCACGTTCCCGACTGGGGGTCTCGGATAGCCATGAATTCGCTGAAAGCACCACGTACGCGCGCGGTCCTCGCAGCCTCGACGCTGCTGCTCTCCGCGTTTGCGGCAACGCAGGCTGACGCCGCCAAGGCGCCGGCGTTCGCACCGCGGCTTCGCGTCGAGGCGAGCCGCTACGACCCGATTCATCAGAGCTGGGTGACGATCGACGTCACGCAGACGCCGACGGAGCACAACGTCGCGCGCATGTCGTTCGTGGTGCCGAAGGGCTACACGTTGCCGAAGGTGGCACGCGGGGGGCGCTTCGCCCGCGCGATGGTCGGGGTCGGCAAGACGGGCAAGGAGGCGCTGCTTCCGGATCTGCTCCTGAAGGGCGACCTGCGGGCGAAGAAGATCATCGGCAACAGCTGCGTCGCCAAGCCGCTTGCCGTCTATAGCGGCGTCCTTGCGACGGATCCGGGCGGCCGCACGAAGGCGTCGATGGGCCTGACGGTCTTCCTCGAGAAGGTCGGCTCGGAGCACCGCTTCACGGCGTGCTTCCCGTCGAAGGCGCCGGCGCCCGGGAACATCCGCCGCTTCGGCCTCGAGGTCGTCGCCGGCCTGTTCCCGCCCGGGCCCGGGCGGCCCGTGTGGCGCGGGCTCTTCACGCCGTACGCATCGAGCGCGGCAGCCGCGGAACAGCAGACGACCGAGAGTCAGGGCATCGTGCCGCTGCCGAGCTACCTGACGATCGCACCTGCGGGCAAGGCGACGGTCGCACCGGGCGCGGTCGTCCGGTCGACGGGCACGCTCTCGCTGAACGGCCCGCCGGGCGTCCGCAAGATCCGGATCACGCTGATCTCGGACCCGACCGGCCTCCGCACGATCGGCATCGCGAAGACGAACAAGGGCGGCCGCTTCACGTTCCGCATGAAGGCACCGACCACAGCGGGGCGCTACTACTTCCAGGCCCGGGCGCTCTCGAAGCCCGTCAAGTGCCTGGCGGCGACCGGTGACGCCAAGCGCGGATGCACGAGCGCCACGCTGGCAGGCATCTCGAGCCCGCCGTTCAAGATCGTCGTCACCAAGGGCTAAAGCTCAGGTCGAGACTTAGTCAGGTAGCCGGCACAGTCCCGGCTACCTGACGCTCCTCGACCCTGCGCAGTGGGACTGTCCCTGACTCCTGGACCGTGTCGACCTGCCTGGCGAGGGACTGTCCCTGTACGCCTGTCGGACGGCCTGACGCCGCGGAACCACCAAACCAACTGCAAGTCAGAGGGACAGTCCGGAGGACTGGCCCTAAGCTGCCGCGGTGAGCTGCCCGAAGATCGAGCTGCACGTCCACCTCGAAGGGGCGGTGCGGCCGGACACGCTCTTCGACCTTGCCCGCCGGAACGGGCTCGAGCTGCCGGCCGAGACACCCGAGCAGCTCGCCGAGCTCTACCGCTTCCGCGACTTCGACCACTTCATCCGGGTCTGGATCATGACCACGAACGTGCTGCGGCACGCGGACGACTTCCGGCGCATCACCGTCGACTACGCGGCGGAGGCCGCGAGCCACGGCGCCGTGTACGTCGAGGCGATCTTCTCCCCCATCGAGCGCACCTGGCGCGGCGTCGGCTGGGACGAGCTCTACACCGGCTACTGCGACGGCGCCCAGGAGGCGCGCGAGCTCCACGGCGTCGAGCTGCGGCTCACGCCGGACATCACGCGCGCGGCTTCGCTCGAGGACGCCGAGCTGTCCGTCGAGTACGCCGCCAGGTACCGCGACCGCGGCGTCGTCGCCGTCGGGCTCGGCGGCGAGGAGGCGCTCTACGCGACCGAGCTCTTCGAGCGGCCGTTCGCGCGCGCGCGTGAAGCGGGGCTCGGCTCCGTCCCGCACGCCGGCGAGGTCGCGGGGCCCGAGTCGATCCGCGCGGCACTCGACGTGCTCCACGCAGACCGGATCCGCCACGGCATCCGGGCGGTCGAGGATCCCGCGCTGCTCGGCGAGCTCGCCGACCGCGGCATCGTCCTCGACGTGACGCCCGATCTCGAACGTGCGCACGGGCGTTGTGGCCTCGCTCGAGGAGCACCCGCTTCCGCGGCTCGTGGAGGCCGGCGTCCGCTGCTCGATCTCGACCGACGACCCGGCGATGTTCGACACCGACCTCACGCGCGAGTACGAGGCGGCGGCGCGAGCTCGGCGTCGACGCGCGCGTCCGCCTACGAGGCGGGCGTCGCGGGCGCGCTCTGCGACGAGGCGACGCGCGAGCGGCTCTCGGCGATCGGCGCCTCGTTCGATTGGGCTGCCGGGTGCGCCGCCGTCTAAGGGGGCGTTGACGGGACGCAGCCCTGCCCGCTTCTCAGCTCAGCTGACGAGCGTGACCTTGACGGTCTTGACGATCGAGTCGAGCTTCAGCTGTGGGACCCGGATGAGCACGTTGGTCTTGATCGCGCGCTGCACCCGGCGGAGCGTCTTCCCGTTCTTCTTGATGAGCCGCACTTCGATCTTGACCGTCTTCGGCGTCCCGTTGACGCGCACGTTCAGGTAGCGCGTGATCTTCGTCATCCGGTGCTTGGCGGCCTTGACGACCTGAATCCGGACGATCGCGATCTTCGGCCCGGCCGCAGGCGGGGTCGTGGTCGGCGTGGTCGTCGTCGTCGTGATCGGCGTGGTCGTCGTCGTGGCCGCCGGCGTGGTCGTGGTGCCGGCCGGCGTCGTCGTCGTCGTCCGCGGCGTCGTCGTCGTCCGCGGCGTCGTGGTGGTCGTCGTCGGCGTGGTCGTCGTCGTGGTGGTCGTCGTCGTCGACGGGCAGTACGAGAGGTCAGCCGTCGTCGAGCGCTTGATCTTCTCGTCGATGAAGTCGGCGCTCACCAGCGCGTTCGGCTTCGAGCACTTTCCGAAGATCTCGATCGCGGCCTCGCCCGACCAGCTGGTCATGACGCAGATCCGGCCGAGCGCGTCCGTGGTCGACGCGGTGCCGCTCGGGTAGGCCTTGATGCCCTCGGCGTCCGGCGCCGTGAAGCAGACGTTCTCGTCGTTGAGCGCGGTGTTGTCGATGTCGATCGCCGTCGCCGTGCAGATCCACGACAGCAGGTCGGCGCCCGAGTTGCCCTTCCGCACGCAGGAGACTTCCTTCGTGAAGTAGTTGTCGACCGTCTCGGTGACCGTGTTCGAGGTCTTGTCGACATCGAGCACCCGCTGGCCCGGGTAGCGCGCGGTCGCCTTGATCTGCGCCGTCCCGAGCGGGTAGATGTCCTTCAGGTCGCAGCCGTTGCCCGGCGTGATGATCTGCGGGTTGGCCGCGATCAGCTGGTCGAAGTAGAAATCCCAGCCGGGCACGTATTGCGTCATCGCCTCGCCGTGCTCGTCGCTGTAGATGACGATCGCCTGGTCGCCCGACGGGCTCTTCCGATACTCCGGCGTCCCGTTGTTGAAGCGGCGCGCGCAGCCGGTCGGACCGCCGACGACGCTCGTCAGCGTGAGCTCCTTCTCCCAGAACGGGTAGCTGCAGTCGTCGCCCGAGTGCGGCATGCCGCCGAGGTCGCCGTATGCGGCCGGATCGCACGTGAGGTAGTTCGGATAGTTGTTCGCGCGGTCGGACGCGTCCGTGCCGGACGAGATGCCGGCGTGGCCCGGAAGCTCGGCCCGCGTCGCCGGGATGTAGGCGCGGTAGAACGGCGCGTACATGTTGTGCGGGGCGTCGTGCCCAAGCGTCGGGTCGTGGATGAAGACGTCTTCCTTGTCGAGCGCCTGGAGCGTGCCCGCGCCGCTGATGTCGGTCGGCGCGCCGCTGTTCGGCGCGATCGCGAAGTCGATCCGCGCGGCGGGCATCGGCACGTCGCCGCTGTCGAGCTTGCCGTCGCCGAGGAACGTCTCGTTCGAGCGCAGCGGGTCGAACGGACCGACCGCGAGCCCGGTGGTGAGCACCGGCCAGATCCGCGAGAACGGCCCCTCCTCGCCGAGGCCGCCGGCGCAGTTGTCCACCGCGTCGAGCGGCGTGTCGCGCAGCGGCGCCAGATCGAACCACGTCAGGTCGCACGGGCCGCTGTAGCCGCTCTGCGGCGACAGGGCCGCGTCGCCGTCGACGTTGCCGCCCGCCGGATCGTTCGGCGCGTCGTGCGCGCTCGTGTCGTCGTGGATGTCCCACATCAGCCACGGGTGGTCGCGATAGAGCGGCAGCGCGCTCGACGTGTCGGCGACGCGCATGGCGATGTCGTCCCACCAGGTCGTCGTGTCGCCCTGGCCGGCAGGCGGAGAGCCCGGGTTCTCGGCCGGCAGCTGGATCGCGTCCGGCAGCCCGGGCAGACAGCCCTCGGTCGGCGGGTTCGGCGCCGCCGGGCAGTAGAGATCGGAGAAGCCGCGCAGCGGCAGCGTCCCGGTGACACGCGCGCGCAGCCAGTTGTAGGTGCCCCAGCCCGGCGCGTCGAAGATCGAGGTGCCGCCGCTGCCGTCGTCGAGCGAGACCTTGTTCAGGGTCAGCCAGCCGACGAGGAACTGGTGCTTGACGAGCGGGTGGCCAGTCGCCGCGTCGCTGATGACGAGCTTGATCATGGCCATGCCGGCCTTCTGCGACACGAAGTCGGCCTCCACGCAGTGCTTGCCGTAGTAGAGGCCGTTCGGGTTCTGCTCGTCGATGAACTTGACGGTGCTGGGCTCGAGCGACGGCGTGATCGAATCGCCGCTCCAGTCCTCGACGATCCAGCTGGCGTCGAACTGCGTGCTGCCGTCCTGGGCCCACGGATCCGGGATGTCGCCAAGGAAGGGCTCGCACTTGACGAGCCGGACTTCCTCGCCGCGCCAGGCGAGATACGGCACATTCGTGGTCTGCGGGTCGAACACAGGCCTGGTGGTCGGCGGGTCGAACACAGCCCTGGGGCCGTCCGCCATCGCGGGCGACGCGCCAATTGCCGAACAAGCGATCGCAAGCACCGCGGCGCACGCAAGACGCAGTCGCATCTGAGAGAACCTCCCCCTATGGAACAGACCCCGAAGCCGCGGCCCCCCGGCCGCGACACATCTCACTTTCGGCGCGCGGGGGCCAAAGTCAACCTTTCGCGGCCTAAGAATTCGCTGATCCCCCGAACGGGGGCCGACAGCAGGGGGCTTCCCCCCGAAGCCCCCTACATCTGCCAGTCGCCGCCGCGGAGCACCGGGATGCGGTCCCCGCCGGCGGTGATGCCGGTCACGGCGACGTCGTTCGAGCCGATCATGAAGTCGATGTGGATGTCGCTGGCGTTCGCGCGCGGCCAGTCGGACTCGTCGATCGCGAACGTGTAGGCGGAGCCGAGCGCGATGTGGCTCGCGGCGTTCTCGTCCAGCAGCGTGTCGTAGAAGACGGTGCCGAGCGGCCCGATGCGGCCGGCGCGGTCGACCAGGGCGACCTCGCCGAGCCGTGAGGCGCCCGCGTCCCGCGCCGCCGCGGTGCGCAGCACGTCGCCACCCCTCTCGGCCTCGATGGAGACGGCGCGGCCGCCCTCGAAGCGCACCTCGATGCCGCGGATGATCGAGCCCACGTACTCGAGCGGCAGCGTCGCGCGGACGACCCCGTCGACGCGCTCCGGGTCGGGCGTCGTGAAGACCTCCTCCGACGGGAGGTTGACGAGGTGGCGCAGGCCGTCGCGGCGCGTGAACTCGGCCGAGAGCCACCTGTGCGTGGGCAGCAGGCCGACGGTCAGGTCCGTTCCCGGGCCCTCGAAATGGAGCGCGTCGAGGTCGAGCGCGCGGAGGCGCTCGCCGGCGCTGTTGAGCTCGGCGGTGCGCGCCGCCCAGGCGGCCGCCGGGTCGGGCTCGTCGAGGCGGCAGACGTGGATGATCTGCTCCCAGAGCTTGCGGTACGCGGCGGCGGGCTCGAGGTCGGGGTGCACCACCTCGGCCCAGGCCGGGGTCGGGACCGCCACGCCGGTCCAGTTGGTCGAGCGGTCGTTCACGATCACGCCGACCTCGCGGAGCGTCGGCATGCGGTCGCGGCCGGCGCGGCCCGGGTCGAGGTCGTCGAGCGCGCCGGGTGCGGCGGTGCCGTTGAACGCGATGCGCGAGGCACCCATCTCCCCGAGCGCCCTGAGCCGGTCGCCCCACCACGGCGGGACGTAGTCGAGCGTGTCCTCCGCGGCATGCTTGATGCGCTCGCGCTTGACGAGCTGGTCGTAGTACCAGACGTCCACGAACTTCGCGCCGCGCTTGTACGCGGCGGCCGCGACCGCGCGCGTCATGTCCTCCTTGCCGGGCTCCGACAGGACGGCGACGACCTGGCCAGGCTGGACGTTCGCCGCGTAGCCGACGATCAGCTCGGCGAACTCCTCGATGGGCGGGCGGAAGTCGTCCACGGCGGGCGAGCCTACCCGCCCGTCAGCACTCCGACGGTGATGGTCACCTTCGTGCCTTGCTTGCGGGTCTCCCCCGCCGCCGGCGCCTCGTCGAGCACGACGCCGTCCTCGGCCGGGTCGGCGGTGTCCTGCGTCTCGACCTTCACGGTGACCCCGCGCCTCGGTCCCACGCCGGAGCAGGAGGCGGTGCGGGCGGCCTGCGCCCGCGGCGGAAGAGCGGGGGCTATGCCCGCTGCGGCGTTTCCAGCAACATGCCGAACACGTCCTCGACGAGGCCCTCGAACGAGGTCGGCAGGAGACTGTCCGGGCCGACGAAGTCGCGCAGGTAGACGACGTAGGCGCGCCACTCGTCGACGCGGTCCGGGAACTCGGCGCCGCGGCTCTCGACGAGCGCGGCCAGGTCGTCGAGGTTCCAGCGCCCGGTGGCGACCGCGACCTCGACCTCCTCCACCTCGACGACCGGCTCCGGCTCGGGCTCGGGCTCGGGCTCGGGCACGAGCGCGACGGGCTCGGGAGCGGGTGCGGGCGGCGGCTCGACGGCGACCGGCTCCGGCGACCGCGGGCGCCGGGAGGCCGCCTGGCGGTCGATCAGCTCGGACTCGCGCTGCGCGAGCGCCTGCTCGCGCTCGTCCAGCAGCGCCATGTGCCGCGCCGTCTCGCGCTGGACGCGCGCCAGCGCCTCCTGCTCGAGGTTCTCCCAGACCGCGTCGAGCTCGGCCTGCCGCACCGCGAGGTCGCGCTCGCGCTCCGCGAGCTGCGCCTGCGCCTGGCGGTCGCGCTCGGCCGCTTCCGCCAGGAGCTCCTTCTGCCGCTTGGCCGTCTCGGCCTCGAGCTCCTTCTTGCGCTTCTCGAGCTCCGACGCGTGCGCGCGCTCGCGCGCGGTTGCCTCCCGCTGGAGCGAAAGCCGCTCGTCGTGGAGCTCCTTCGTGCGCTGCTCGAGGCCCTGGGCCCGCTCGGCGAGCTCCTGCTCTCCCTTGGCGAGCTTGGCGTCGAGCTCCTTCGTCGCCTGCGCGTGCGTGGCCTCGAGCTCCTTGCGCCGCGCTTCGGTCTCCGTCTCGAGATCCCTGGTGCGCACTGCGAGCGTCGCCTCGACCTCGCGCTCGCGGACCGTCACGGCCTGCTCGCGCTCGGCGACCTGCGCCTCGAGCTCCTCGCGACGCGCTTTCAGCGACGCCTCGAACTCCTGCTCGCGCTCGGCGACCTGCGCCTCGAGCTCCTCGCGGCGTGCTTTCAGCGACGCCTCGAACTCCTGCTCGCGCTCGGCGACCTGCGCCTCGAGCTCCTCGCGGCGCGCTTTCAGCGACGCCTCGAACTCCTGCTCGCGCTCGGCGAGGGCGCGCTCGCGCTCCGCCGCCTGCGCGCCGAGCTCGGCCTGCCGCTCGGCGAGCGTGGTCTCGAGCGCCTGCTCCCGTTCGGTGAGCGCCTTCTCGCGCTCGCCTGCCGCGGCCTCCGCTTCGCGCTCGCGCGCCGCCACCGCCTGCTTTGCCTCCTCGATCTGCTGCTCGAAGGCTTCACGCCGCTCGGTCAGCGTCGCCTCGACCTGGCGCTCGCGCTCGACGACCGCCTCCTCGCGCTTGGCGAGCGCGGTGCTCGCGTCGCGCTCGCGGCTCCCGATGTTCCGCTCGCGCTCGTCGAGGCGCGCGACCCGCTCCGCGAGCTCCTGCGCGGCCGACTGCCGGCGCTGGTCGAGCCGCTGGATCTCCCGCTCGCGCGCGTCGGCCGCCGTGACGCGCGCGGCCGCTTCGGTCTCACGCTGCGCCAGCGCCTGCGCGCGCCGCTCGAGCTCGGCCTCCCGCGTCGTCACCTCCGTCTCGCGCTCGCGGACGCGCTCGGCGACGGTCTCCTCCTGCGCGGCGATCGCGGCCTCGAGCTCGCGCTCCCGCTGTGCCATCGCTTCCTCGCGCTCGTCGAGCCCGGCGAGCGCGACCTCGCGCTTCTCGAGATCGCGCTGCAGCTTCGTCAGCTCCCGGTCGCGCGCCACAACCGCCTTCTGCGTCTCCCCAACCTTCTCCTGGCGCTCGGTGAGGCGCGCCTCGCGGCGGGCCAGCGCCGACTCCTGCTTCCTGGCGCCCGCCGCGAGCTCCTGCGCGTGCGCCTCGGTCCGCGCAGCGAGGACGCTCTCGTGCTCGGCCTCGCGTGCCGTGAGCACCTGCTCGCGCTCGGCGAGCGCCGCCTCGTGCTCCTCGGCCCTCGCGGCAAGCAGCTTCTGCTGCTCCTCCTCGCTCGTGGCGAGCGCTGCCTCGCGCGCATCGAGCGCGGCCGCGCGCGCGTTGAACTCCTGGTCGCGGCGCGAGACCTCCTGCGCCCGCTCGGCCAGCTCGGCCGACTCGCGGCGCACGCGCGTGACCGTCACGGCGTGCAGCTGCTCGGCCTGCTCCAGCTCGCGCCGGCCGCGCTCCAGCTCGGCCCGCTGGCGCTCGACCTCCTGCTCGCGCGGGTCGATCGCGCGCTCGCGCTGGTCGAGCTCGGCCCTGAGCGCAGCCGCCTCGCGCTCGGCTGTCTCGATCGACGCCTCTCGCTCCTCGAGCGCCTGCTGGCGCGCCGCGACGCGGTCGGCGGCGGCGGCGAGATCGACCTGGAGGCGCTCGAGGGTCGCGGCGTGGCGCTCGCGCTCCTGCTCGAGGATCGTCCCGATCTCGTCGGTCAACGTCTCGTTTTCGTCACGCCTGCGGTTCCGCACGCGTCGCCCTTTCTCTGGTCGCGAGGGTTACCAACCTAACGGACTGCTCAGTCGTCGGCTTTCGCGGCCGGGCCGACGGCGACCAGGTTGAGACCGGTGTTCACGAGATCCACGGGGTACGGGAAGAGTGCCCGGAACTCGCGCGGGCCGAGCAGCCGTACCGACGCGGCCTCCTCGCCGCCGACCGCGCCCATGATCCGCCTCGCGCGCGCGCGCGGGAGCCAGTGCACGAGAGGGAGCAGCGTGTGTACTTCGATCGGAAACCACCGGTTCGGGGTCGACACGAACACCCGCCGGCCGACGCGGCAGAGCTCGCGGACGAAGGCGCGCTGGTCGTCCTCGTCGCCCACGTGCTCGACGACCGCGTTCGAGACGACGACGTCGAACTCGCCGTCGGCGAACGGGAGCGTCCGGCCGTCCGCGACCACCAGCCGGACCGCCGGGAAGGCCTCGCGGAAGCGCGGCAGCTCGTGGAGGCCGACGGCCGTGATGCGCTCCGGCCACGGGTAGTGGGCCTCGAAGAAGTTGTCCGACCCGTGCCCCGCCGAGTCGCCGAACGCGGCGTCGGTGACGCCGACGTCGAGGATCGTCGTGGACGCATCCGGCCGGAGCCGCTCCTGCAAGAGGCGGAGCTTGTGGCGCCGGCTGCGGAGCGAGACTGCGTGAGCGAGTCGCCGGATCGGTGCCTCCGCTGTGGGCGTGGCAGCCTACCCCGGTGCCGTCGTCCGTCCGCCCGTCGTAAGGTCCCGCCGAGCCGTGGGGATCTCCGCCGAGCTCACCCCGCGCGGCCCGTATTCCCTCCGCCTGTCGGCCCGCGGGGCCAACGATGCCACTCGCCGGTGGGATCGCGAGCGGCTGACTGCGTGCCTGGCCGTCGAGGGACGCCACGAGCTGGCGGAGGCGTGGCAGCGGCCGGACGGCACCGTCTGCATCCGTGCGGCGAGCGAGGCGGGGCTCGAGCGCATGCGCTTCACGCTCGCGATCGACGACGACCACTCCGAGTTCGTGCAGCGCTTCAAGGGCGACCCGATGCTCGGCCGGACGATCCGCGAGATCCCGGGCTACCGGCCGATCCGCGTCGGGTCGGTCTGCCAGGCGGTGCTGCGCGCGCTGGCCGGACAGCTGATCCAGGCGCGGCTCGCACGGCAGATCGAGCGGCGGATCGTCCGGGCGGTGTCGCCTCTCGACGGCCCGTTCGCCGCGCCGCCGACCGCGGCGGCGATCCTGCAGCGCTCGCCGGCCATGCTGCGCCGCGACGGGCTGTCGGCGCGCAAGGCTGCGACGCTCGTCCGGCTGTGCCGCGGGCTGAAGCTCGAGGAGCTGCGCGCCCACGACGGCGACGCGCTCGCAGCGCGGCTCGAGCGCGAACGCGGGTTCGGCCCCTGGTCGGTCGGCGTCGTGTTCGTCGAGGGGATCGGCCGGTTCGACCGCGGGCTCGTGGGCGACCTCGCGCTCGTGAAGCTCCTTGCCGCGCTGCGCGGCAAGTGGGTCGAGGGCTGGGAGACGGCCGAGCTGCTCGAGCCGTACGGCGAGTGGAAGGGGCTCGCGAGCGTGTATCTGATGAGCGGGTGGGCGCGTGGCCTCCTGCCGGTGCCGCAGGACGAGTGGCGGCGCCTGCGCGACGCCGAGGCCCGCCTGGCCGCCGCGTAGGATCGCTCGGGTGATCGACGCGCGGCGCATCGCCATCCTTGGCGCGGGGAAGATCGGCGAGTCGCTCCTCGCCGGGCTGCTGACCTCCGGCTGGCGCGCGGCGGACGAGATCGTCGTCACCGGCCGCCGCCAGGACCGGGTCGACGATCTGCGCGAGCGCTACGGCGTGCACGCGACGCTCTCGAACACGGACGCGGTGGCGCAGGCGTCGGTGATCGTCGTCGCCGTGAAGCCGCAGGACTTCGACGTGCTCCTGGGCGAGATCGGGGGCCTGCTGACGCCCGAGCAGACGGTGCTGTCGGTGGCGGCCGCGATCCCGACGGCGCACATCGAGGCTCACCTGTCCCCGGGCGTGCCGGTCGTGCGGGCGATGCCGAACGCGCCGGCGACGGTGCACGAGGGCGTCGCGGGCGTCTGCGGAGGGGCGCATGCGGACGACGCGCACGTGGCGATCGCGGTCGAGGTGCTCGAGCACGTCGGCTCGGTCGTCCGCGTGGCGGAGCCGTACATGGACGCGGTGACGGCGGTCTCGGGGTCGGGGCCTGCCTACTTCGCCCTGCTCGCGGAGGCGATGATCGAGGCGGGGATCCTGCTCGGGCTCTCACGCGAGGTGTCGACCCAGCTCGTCGTCCAGACGATGCTCGGCACGGCGAAGCTGCTCCGCGACGAGAACATGCATCCGGTCGAGCTGCGCGAGATGGTCACCTCGCCCGGCGGTACGACGATCCGCGCGATCCGCGAGCTCGAGCGCGCGGGCGTGCGGGCGGCGTTCCTCAACGCCATCCAGGCCGCGATGGAACGGTCGCGCGAGCTTGCCGCCGGCGAGGGATGAGCGTCGAGATCCGCGTCGTGGGCGACCCGGCCGCGGAGTCCGGGGCGCTGGTGGCCGCCGCCGCGCGGAAGGGCGGCGTGGTGGCGCTCTCGGGCGGGCGGACGGCGGGCGCGGCGTACCGGGCGGCGGCCGCGCTCGAGCCAGACTGGAGCGCCGCGGAGGTGTGGTTCGGCGACGAGCGTGCAGTGCCGCCGGACGACGAGCGCTCGAACTACCGGCTCGTGCGCGAGACGCTGCTCGACGCGCTGGCGGTCCCGGCGGCGCGGGTCGAGCGCATCGAGGGCGAGCTCGGCGCCGAGGCTGCGGCCGACCGCTACGACGCGCTCGTCCGCGGCGTCGAGGTGCGTTTCGCGCTGAACGGCATCGGCGCCGACGGGCACACGGCGTCGCTGTTCCCGGGCGCGCCCGGCCTGCGGGAGCCCGAGCGCCGCGTAGTCGCCGCGGAAGGGAAGCTCGACCCATTCATCCCGCGCGTGACGATGACGCCGCCGGCCTTCGCCGAGGTCGGCTTGCTCGTCTTCCTCGTCACCGGCGACGAGAAGGCGGACGCCGTGGCGCGCGCCTTTGCCGGCGAGCCCGACGAGGCGACACCGGCGAGCCTCGTCCGCGGCCGCCGCACGATCGCGGTGCTCGACGAGGCCGCCGCTGCGCTGCTGCCCGGCCGCTGAGACCCGCAGCTCCTGCCCGGGCAGGACACTGTCTCCGGCAGCCAGGTGCCCTGGGGCCGGCCGCTTGCCTCCCTCCAGTTCCAGCCTATTGAGGAAAAGCGCACGCGTGTGTGCCGGAAGTGCGCCGGTTGTGTGTCAGCCGGCGGCCGGCAGCAGCGGAGACTCGAGCCCCGCAGCGAGGCCTCGCTGCGCGGCCAGCGCCTGGAGCACGATCACCGTGTCGGCGACGGGCACGTCCTCGAGGTACTCGTCGCGCGACTCGAAGGACTCGAGCACCGCCTCGATCGCCTCGATGTAGCCGACCGCGTCCTGGGCGGCGATCATCGCCAGCGCGTCGCCGACGTCCGCGGGAAAGTCGTCGCGGATGCGAATCGTGTCCGCCTGGACGCGCGCCTCCTCATCGCGGCCGAGCACGAGCAGCGCCAGCGCCGCGGCGTAGCGGCCGATCGGCGACTCGGTCTCGGCGGCGCCGCCCTCGAGCGCCCAGCGCGCGTCCGCCTCAACGCCGCTTCGGTCGCCGGCCATGAGCCGTGCCTTGATCGCCCCGATCGGCCTGCCCCAGCTGCCGGGCGGCGCGTCCGCCCAGCTCTCGCGGTAGCGCTCGGCCGCCCGCGCGAACCAGTCGGCCGCCTCCGGATCGCCGCTCATCAGCATCGCCAGCCCGGTCGCGTAGGCGGCGTTGCCCATGCGCGTCAACTGCCGCTGGCGCGGGTCGGGCTCGTCCGGAAGGCGCGACGCGCCGTCCTCATACCGCTCCTGCGCGCGCGACCCGAGCTCCCGCCAGTCGGTCACGGCGCCGAGTATGCCCTGGGCCGGGCGCCGGTTAGAGTCGGCCGGTGCGCGAGCTGAACGAGGTCTACTGGGTCGACGGCCTACGCACGGCGTTCGGCCGCGCCGGCCCCAAGGGCGTCTTCTGGCGCACGCGTGCGGACGACATGGCCGTCAAGGCGACGCGCGAGCTGCTGCGCCGCAACCCGAAGGTGCCGCCCGAGCGCATCGGCGACGTCGTCTTCGCGGCGACCGCGCAGGTCGGCGACCAGGGGCTGACGCTCGGCCGCGACGTCGGCCTGCTCGCCGGCATCCCGCAGTCGGTGCCGGGCCTCGCACTCGACCGCATGTGCGCAGGCGCGCTCACCGCGGTGACGACGGTGCCGGCGAGATCGCGTTCGGCGCCGCCGACGTCGTGCTCGCGGGCGGCGTCGAGCACATGGGGCATCACCCGATGGGCGAGGAGGTCGACTTCAACCCGCGCTTCGTCGCCGAGCGGATCGTCGACAGCGTCCGCGGTGACGATGGGCGCCACAGCCGAGAACCTGCACGACCGCTTCCCGGCAGATCACGAAGGAGCGACGCCGACGCGTTCGCCGTGCGCTCGCACCAGCGACTCGGCCGCGGCGTGGCAGAACGGCGTCATGCGCGAGACGGTCGTCCCGATGACCGTCTTCTCGGACGACGGCTGGCGGGTCGCCGACCGCGACGAGTTCCTGCGGCCCGACACGACGATCGAGGGCATCGCCGACCTGCCGACGCCGTTCCGCGCGGCGGCCGGGTCACCGCCGGCAACTCGGCCGGGCTGACCGACGGCGCCACCGCCGGCCTGCTCGCGAGCTCCGGCGCGCGGTGGACGAGCTCGGGCTCGAGCCGCGCGATGCGACTCGTCGGCTACGCGTTCGCCGGCGTCGAGCCGGAGCTGATGGGGATCGGCCCGGTGCCGGCGACGAAGCGCGTGCTCGAGCAGGCGGGCCTCCGATCGACGACGTCGGCCTCTTCGAGCTGAACGAGCCGTTCGCCGTCCAGGTGCTGACGTGGTGCGACGGCGATGGGCGTGTCGCCCGACGACGAGCGGCTCAACCCCTACGGCGGCGCGATCGCCTGCGGCCACCCGCTCGCCGCTACCGGCGTCCGGCTCATGGCCCAGCTCGCGTACGGCTTCCGCGAGCGGCCGGACGTCCGCTACGGGCTGACAGCGCTCTGCATCGGCATGGGCATGGGCGCGGCCGTGCTCTGGGAGAACACCGCTGCCGCGTGAATTCGTGACGGTTTCGTGCGACTTTTGAACCGTGGCCTGGCACCGGGGTCGCGCGCGTGAGGCAACCCGCAACCCCGCTCGCCAAGTCGCCTCGCGGCCGCGCCGTGCGGGTTGCGTTGCAAAGGCGCGCGCGTTTCCGGATCGTGCCTGGCACTGTCTTGGCCGGCGCGCGGCCACGTCCGGGAGAGCCATGGCCGATGTGAGAACCGCGTTCCACCTGCAGCGGATCGAGACCCGCCTCGGGCCGCTCGCGCTGCTCACGATGGACAACGGCGAGGACCACACGAAGCCGACCGTGCTGGGCCGCAGCGCGATCGAGTCCGGGCAGCGCGCGCTCGACGCGATCGAGGCGGGCGAGTGGGCTGCGCTCGTCGTGACGGGCAAGCCTTTCGTCTTCGCCGCCGGCGCGGACATCGACGAGTTCCCGCGCGTGCGCTCGCGCGAGGAGGCCATCGCGGGCAGCCGCGCAGGACACGACCTCTTCGCGCGCCTCCGCGAGCTGCCCTTCCCCACGGTCGCGGCGGTCAACGGCGTCTGCCTCGGCGGCGGGCTCGAGGTCGCGCTCCACTGCGACGCGCGCACGATCGCGAGCTCCGTGCGCCATTTCGGCGCGCCAGAGTGCTTCCTCGGGATCATCCCCGCGTGGGGCGGCACGCAGCTCGTGCCGCGGCTCGCCGGCGTGCAGGTCGCCGTCCGCGTGATCGTGGAGAACGCCGATGCGCCAGAACCAGATGCTGCGCGCGGACAAGAGGCGATCGAGCTGGGCCTCGCCGACCGCATGCTCGACGCCGGTCGAGTTCCTCGACGAGTCGATCGCCTACGCGCTCGAGCTCGTCGACCAGGGCGGCGTGCAGCGCGACCCAGCCGACCTGAGCGACGCCGCCGAGGTCGTCGCCCGCGCCCGCGCACAGCTCGACGCGTCGCTCCACGGCGCCGCGCCCGCTCCCTACCGCGCGCTCGACCTGATCGAAGGCGCCGCGAGCTGGAGCCTCGAGGAGGGCTACCGCGCCGAGGAGGAGGCAGTCGGCCGATCTCCTGTTCACGCCGCAGGCGCGCGCGTCGCTGTACGCCTTCGACCTCGTCGAGCGCCGCGCGCCGCCGCCGGCCCGGGATCCCGCAGACGTCGAGACGCGCCGCGTCCGCAAGGTCGGCATCGTCGGCGCGGGGCTGATGGCGAGCCAGCTCGCGACGCTCTTCCTCCGCCGCCTCGAGGTGCCGATCGTCCTCCGCGACGTGCGCGAGGAGGCGATCGCGTCGGCGCTCGACATCGATCCGCGGCGAGCTCGCCGGGCAGGGGCGAAGGGCCGCTACGACGAGGGCAAGGCGCGCTTCCTCGGCGAGCTCGTCACCGGCTCGACGGACTACGAGGGCTTCGCGGACTGCGACCTCGTGCTCGAGGCCGTCTTCGAGGAGATCCCGATCAAGCAGCAGGTCTTCGGCGAGGTCGAGGCGCGTCGTGCGAGCGGACTGCGTGCTCGCGACGAACACGTCGGCGCTCTCGGTCACCGCGATGGGCGCCGAGCTCGACCATCCCGGAGCGGCTCGTCGGCATGCACTTCTTCAACCCGGTCGCCGTCATGCCGCTCGTCGAGCTCGTCGAGCACGCCCGCACACGGACGACGAGACGCTCGCCACCGCGGCCGGCCGTCGCGAGCAGCTGCGGCAAGCGCGGCGTGCTCGACACACGACGCGCCCGGCTTCGTCGTCAACCGGCTGCTCACGCGCATGACGTCCACGCTCATGGAGGCGCTCGAGCGCGGCAACACGGTCGAGGAGACCGACGAGGCCGTGCTCCGCCTCGGCCTGCCGATGGCGCCGTCGGTGCTCCTGCAGATGGTCGGCCCGCGGGTCGCCTGGCATGTGCTCGAGACGATGCACGCCGCGTACCCGGACCGCTTCCCGCTCTCGCCGACGCTGCGCGCGATCGCGGACGGCAGCGAGCCGCCCGGTCCGGGGCCGGAAGTGAGCCGACGTCCGTCGACGCGATCACCGACGCCGTGCTCGACGCGCTCGCGGACGAGATCGGCGCGCATGCTCGACGAGGACGTGGTCGGCGCGGTCGCCGACGTCGACACGTGCCTGCTGCTCGGCGCCGGCTTCCCGTTCTTCCTCGGCGGCATCACCCCGCGCCTGGACGACGAGCGGCGTCTCGGAGCGGGTGCTGCGGCAGCCGGCTCGCCGAGGCGCCGCTGCGCCGTGCTCGCGTAATCGTTTGCATTCATCTGACACGTGACAGCCGACGGTTGAGCTATGCTCCTTGCGACCGCTCGCCCTAGGGGTTAACGGCGAGCGTCACCTCAGGAGGCCGCGGCACCAAGCCTGTGTCGCCCGCATGCAGGACATCGCCGATCAACCGACCATGACGTCGGGCGCAGTGGCCGAGTCTGGCCGAAGCTGCCGCCCGCGCCGCCAAATGGGCCGACGAGCCCTTACTCCGCCCGGACGAGGATCCGGCCGTCGTGCTGGCTCCGGGAACGGCCCGCCGGCAGCGCGCTCGACGAGGCGATCGCCGAGATCGAGGCCGGGCACAAGGCGCCGTCCTACGACTGGCGCGTCCACTTCGGGCTCATGCTCGGACTCGAGCGCGTCCTCACCGAGCATCCGCCGCACCTCGCCTCCGGCACGGAGCTGCGCCGCCATCAGATCGACGCGCTCGCGGGGATGCTGACCGAGCTGATCGCCGTCAACCAGGCGGCCGCCGAGAACGGGAACGGCCACCGAACGGCAACGGCGCCGTGGCCGAGGAGGCGCTCGACGAGGAGGACGAGGACGAGCCGGCCGGCGGACGAGGTCGAGGAGCTGGAGACCGGCCGCCGACGCTCGACGACCCGGGCGCCGCACGCCGCTTCCGCTTCCGCCACCCGACCGCGTCCGGCAAGACGATCGCCGCCGCGGGCTTCGTCGAGGCCGCCCGCTCGCTCGGCGTCCTGATCCTCACCCACCGCCGGCTGCTCGTCTCGCAGTTCACGAGCGACCTGACGACCGAGGGCTACGGCAAGCGCTTCACCGACGCCGTGCTCAAGGGGCAGAAGCCTGAAGCGGCGCGACCCGATCACGATCCAGACGTACGCGTGGTTCGCGCGCCACGTCGGCGACATCGACCGCGACGCGTACCAGCTCGTCATCTGCGACGAGGCGCACACCGCGCTCGGCGAGAAGACGAGCGCGGCGATCCGCTCGTTCCCCGAGCCGATCTACATCGGCATGACCGCGACCGAGCAGCTGATCGCGAAGCAGGTCGCGGACGTCTTCCCGGCCTCGGTCGACGACCTGCCGCTGACCGACGCCGCGCGCCGCGGGTTGATCGCGCCGCTGCGCTGCCTGCGCGTCCCGCCGGTCGCGGCGATCCACTCGGTGCCGATCGTCGGCGGCGACTTCGAGGAGAAGCGCACTGGCCGCCGTCCTCGACCACACGGCCCTGAACCAGGCGGCCGCAAGCCTCTACCGCGACCGCTTCGACTCGACGCCGGGCGTCGTCTACGCGGCCGGCGTCGACCACGCGTACAACCTCGCCAAGGAGTTTCGCGCCGCCGGGCTGAAGGCGGAAGCGGTCAGCGGCCGCACGCCGCCGGTGAAGCTCGCCGAGATCCTCGCCGCCTACGAGCGCGGCGAGATCGACATCCTGATCAACGCGATGCTGCTCGCCGAGGGCTGGAACTCGCCGCGCGCGACCGTCGTCATGCACCTGGCGCCGACGGCGAGCAAGCGCGTCTACCAGCAGCGCATCGGCCGGATCATGCGGACGCATCCGCGCAAGGAGGCCGGCATCGTCGTCGACTTCGTCCCCAAGGGCGCGACGCACAACGACCGCGTCATGACGCTGCACGCGCTGCTCGACTCCGACTTCTACCGCGAGGGCGCGCGCGTGACGCCCGCCCCGCGCCGGCGCCCGCAGCGCCGCGCACGCCGCCAGCTCTCGCCGGCGCCGTGGCTCGTCCCGGTGACGCCGGACGTCCGCCGCCGCCTCGCCGTCATCGCCCGCGAGTGGCAGCGCGTCGATCCGCGCTTCCTGGACGAGGACGAGCAGACGCTACTGGGCGACGATCGCCGGCCGCCAGGTGCGCTTCGAGGACCGCACCGACTTCGTCAAGAAGCTGACCGAGGGCGACGCGACCAAGGGTCTGCCTCGAGCAGTTCCTCTTCACCTGCGCGGCCGAGAACCCGAACCGGCGGCTGCGCATGACGGCGCTGGCCGACCGCGTCTCGATGGGCATCGATCGCGAGGCGTTCGACGACCTGGTCACGATCGTGACGCAGGCGCCGACGTGGGAGAAGGACCGCCTGCCGGGGATCCGCACGCTGCTGCGAGCGCTCGGCGAGGGCAAGGTCGACGCGCCGGAGCAGATCCTGGCGCGGTGGACATGGAAGCTCGCGCGGGCGACGCGCAAGGCGCAGGACCGGCGAGCGAGCGCCGAGTTCCCGGAGGCGAAGCGGCTGCTCGGCGCGCTCGCCAACTCGCGCGGGCATCGCCACGAGGAGAACGCGGCCAAGCTCGTCAACGCGGCGATGGAGCTGCCGATGCACGTGGGCGCCGCACTGCTCGCGTCGGCCGAGGGCTACACGCCGCGCGCGACGAAGCTGATCGAGGCGGCCCGCGAGCGGCTCGGGACGCTGCCCGAGGTGGCGAACGCGCTCGCCGAGAACCTGCCCGCGCCGAAGGCGAAGCCGTCGCGCTCGCGGCGCCGCCGCCGTCGCCGCCGCGGCGGTGCACAGGCCCAGCAGCAGCAGTCGGCCAACGGTTCGGAGCCGGCTCCCGAGAAGCCCGAGGCCGAGGCTCCCGCAGACACGCCCGCGGACGCCGAAGCCGCCTGACTACTTACTGCTCTGTAGCCGCGTCGTCGTCGCGTTCGCGGTCGCGCAGGTAGCGCGTCAGCTCGGCGGCGAGCGCGTCGCCGGACGGAAGCTCGTCGGGGTCGATCGCTGTCGGAGCGCTGCTCGAGCTCCTCGACGTACGCGGCCGTCTCGGCGTCGGCTGAGACCGCCTCGCTCACCTGCTCGACGTAGCCGCGGCCGGCGCGGCGGAGCTCGGACACGTCGATGCGGCCGCCCAGCAGCGTGGCCAGCCGCTCGCAGAGCGCCTGCGCGGCGCGCGGGCTCGGTGTCAGCTGGACGTAGTGCGGCACGGCCGCCCACAGGCTCACGGACGGGATCCCGGCCCGGTGGCAGGCGTCGTGCAGCGATGCCGACGACGCCGGTCGGGCCTTCGTACCGCGACGTCGAGAGGCCGAGCTCGTCGACGAGCTTGCGGTCGGTCGCGCTGCCGGTCACCGGGCTCGGCCGCGTGTGCGGCACGTCGGCCAGCAGCGCACCGAGCGTGATGACCATCTCGACGCCGAGCTCCTTGGCGAAGTCGACGATCAGGCTGGAGAAGGTGCCGCCAGCGCACGTTCGGCTCGACGCCGAGCAGCAGGATCGCGTCGCGGCCGAGCTCGCGCGGGCGCGCGAAGTAGAACGCGTTCTCAGGCCACTCGATCGTGCGCGTCTCGCCGTCCTCGAGCGTGACCATCGGCCGCGTCGCCTGGAAGTCGTAGAAGTTCTCCGGGTCGATGTCGGCGAAGCGCTCCGCCTGCCACTCGCGCGCCAGGAAGCCGCCGGCGAGCGACGCGCCCTGGCCGCCGTCGTTCCAGCCGCGGAATGCGGCGATCAGGACCGGGCGTCTCGAGGCGGGGGCGATGGACGACGCGCAGCTCATTGGCCATTCAAGCCAGTCTACGGCCATCCTTGGCCCGCACCGACACGCGGACGCCACAGGAGCGTGACGAACGCCACGCTCGAAGCCCACACCGCGCCGGCCAGAGCGACGTGCACGAGCACGAGCCCCCAGGGCAGGTGCGTGCGGTACTGGAGCTCGCCGATCACCATCTGGACTAGCAGCACGCCGAGCAGGTCGAGCGCGGCGCGAAAGAGGAACGGCTGCTCCTTGCGCCGCGAGAAGAGCCACGCCAGCAGCACGAGGAAGGTCGTCCCGAAGATCGCGGTGGCGCGCACGTGGACGTAGACGGCCGAGTGCAGCGACCAGAGCGCTGTCCACCTGTGCGCTGTCGCCCGGGTGCGGTCCGGCGGCCGTCGCGACGGCGCCGCTCGTGACGAGTGCGAGCGCGGCGGCCGCGAGGCCGAGCCCGACCCAGCGGATGCGCTCGGCGGCATCGCCGCGTCGCGCGGGCCGCGCCACGGCGCGAGCGCGACGACGACGGCGCCCGCGAGCACGACCAGCGCGAGCAGGAAGTGCGTCGTCGACCATCAGCGGGTGCAGGCCCGTCTTGATCGTGATGAGGCCGAGTGGCGCCTGTGCGAGCGTTCCGGCGAGGACGGCGACGGCGAGCCAGGCGGCCCAGCGCGGGACGTCGTCGACCTGCGCCACGCGGCGACCGGCAGTCGCGGCGAAGGCCCGATCGGGAAGATGCGCCACAGCGCGGTTCGAGAACTCGATCGCTCCGTGGTAGCCCTGCTCGGGGAAGAAGCTGCCCTGCTCGCACCCGGGCCAGCTGTTGCAGCCGAGCCCCGACGCGGTCAGGCGGACGAGCGCGCCCGTGACGACGATCAGGTACAGCGATGCGGCCGACGCGATCGCGAGCTTCTGGAAGCCGGCCGGCGACAGCTCGAGCCGCCGCACGCCGCGCAGCCGGTGAGCACCCGCCTCCACGGCGCGAGTGTATGCGGAGGGGGCTTTGGCGGAACGCCGCTCGTTCGGCGTGGTACGAGCAGCGTGCCGCGACGGACACAGGCTGCGTTCCGCCAGCCCCCTACATCAGGGCCACCCCGGCGCCGGCTTCGACGTGGCCGATGCGGGCGAGCGGCTGGCCGGAGGCAGCGAACGCGGACTCGAGCGCCGGTGCGCGGCGCGCCGCGACGGAGACGAGCAGGCCGCCGGCCGTCTGCGGGTCGTAGGCGAGCGCGACCAGATCCTCGGCCACTCCTGGAGCTGTCACGTGCGCGGCGGCGAAGTCGCGGTTGCGCGGGTCGCCTCCGGTGCGCTCGCCGGCCGCGGCAACCTCCCGCGCACCAGGCAGCAGCGGCAGCGCCTCCGCCTCGAGGACGAGCTTCACGCCGCTGCGGTCGGCCATCTCCCACGCGTGGCCGAGCAGCCCGAAGCCGGTCACGTCGGTCACCGCGTGCGGGCCGACGGCGCGCACGAGGTGCGCGGCGTCCGCGTTCAGCCGGCGCATGGACACGATCGCGCCGGCCAGCGCTTCGGGCGGGACGAGCCCGCGCTTGGCGCCGTGGACGATCAGGCCCGTGCCGAGCGGCTTCGTCAGGAACAGCAGGTCGCCCGGCTGTGCACCCGCCTTCGTCCAGATCGCGTCCGGCCGTACGGTGCCGACCACCGCGAGGCCGAACTTCGGCTCGTCGTCGCGCAACGTGTGCCCGCCGGCCAGCACGGCGCCGGCGCTGCGCACGGTCTCGGCCGCGGACGCGAGTACGGCCGCCACCGCCTCTCCGGGCAGCGCCTCGGGGAACGCGGCCACGGAGAGCGCGACGAGCGGCTGCCCGCCCATCGCGAAGACGTCGTTCAGCGCGTTGGCGGCCGCGATCGCGCCGTAGTCGGCCGGGTCGTCGACGAGCGGCGGGAAGAAGTCGACGGTCGCGACCAGGGCGCGCTCGTCGTCGAGCCGGTAGACGGCCGCGTCGTCGGCGGGCGCGAGCCCCACGAGCAGGTCGCGCGCGTCCGGCGGCACGAGCCCCGCGACGAGCTCCTCGAGCCGGGCCGCCGGGTACTTGGCCGCGCAGCCGCCGCACGACGTGTACTCGGTCAGACGGACGGGCTCGGCGAGCGCGGTCACGACACGAAGAGTGCCTACCGCAGCAGCGTGCGCCGCACTGCCTGCTCGAGCTCTGCCGCCGATAGCGCACCCTCGAACTTGGCCGTGATCCGCCCGTCGCGACCGACCAGGAACGTCCACGGCTCGGTCGGCAGGTTCCACTGCCGCACCCAGCGGTTCAAGCCCTTTTTCGGGTCGTTGTCCTTGTAGATCTCCACGTGGATGAACCGGAGCCCCTTTCCCTGAGCTTCCAGCCGCGTCCGCACCGTGTCGACGATGTCGACCACCGGCCCGCACGTGCGGCTCGAGCAAAAGGCCGGCGTGGCGAACGTGACCACAAACGGCACGTGCTTTCGCAGGCTGTCGGCGACCGAGTAGCGGAGCAGGGCACGGTCGGGAGGCTTGCGCGTCGTGAGCATCGCGAGCGGCGCCGAGCCCAGAACCGGCGTGTCCGATGCCGGCGCCTTCGTCCCGATCGCAGGCGAGTCCGACGTGGGCTTGACGACGAACGTGCCGAGCCCGGCGAGGTTGGACACGCCGTCGGGGCGCGCAAGCACCCAGAACGTCCCGGGCTTGTCGATGGTGGCGTGCACGACGTAGAGGCCCTTTGCGTCTGCATCGAGGTGCTGGTGGCCGTCCTCGCTGTGGTCGCCGTGGCCGCCGGGCACCTCGATCGACTCCAGCCGCGCGGACGTCTGCAGGAACGGCGCCGCGTCACGCGAGCGCGCGATCCACACACGGGCGGTCGGCCGCTCCACGGGCTTGCCGTGGTGGTCGATCATCAGGAACGAGTACCGCACCGGTCCCGGCGCGAAGTCGGCCGATCCCTGCACGAGCCCGATCTCGGTGCCGCGTGCCGTCGCGAGCTGGTCGAGCGTCTCGGCGCCGCCCCCTGTCGTGACGGCGGACGAGCCGCCGCCGCAGGCGGCCAGGAAAAGCGGGAGGAGCGCGAGGCCGGCGGCTGCACGGACGCGCATCTCGCCGAGTCTAGACAGGGTCAAGCCGGGGGCGCCTGAACGCCCCCGGCTCCGAATCTCAGGCCCTCCGGTGCGGCCTCCGCAGTGGCAGCGGAGCCGGGGAGCTAGCGGGCCATGTGCAAGACGGCGCGATCGTGGCCGTCGTGCATCGAGGCGCCCGCAACCGTGGGCACGAGACCCGTCACAAAGCATGCGATCAGCATCGCGAATGCGAGGCGAATCCTCATGTCGGGGTTCCTCCTTTCGCTAGAACCGGACGTCCTGCAGCGCTTCTGCGGCCCGGCGGTAGTACCGCGAGGCCGTCCGGTCCTCCCCCCTGCGTCCCGCGAGATCCCCGCGGGCGACCCACACGGCCGAGCGATGGCTCGAAGACTCGGCCTGCTCGGCCGTTGTGTCTGCTTTGGTGAGCCATTCGTCAGCTTCGTCAAGTCGATCCTGTTCCATGAGCGCGCGACCGAGCACCAACTGGGTCATCGCGATCTCACTGGCGTAGTCGGCACGGTCGTCGAGGAGCTTGAGTCCCTCGCGTGAGAGCCGCTCGGCGTCCGCGTACTCCTCGCGATCGAGGTGCACGCGCGCGAGCGAGCCCGCCGCGGTGGCGGCGTCGGCGTCGGTGTCGTGCTCGAGCGCGACGGCGAACGCGGCCTTGAGGTTCTCGACTGCCTGCTCGGAGCGGCCGAGCATGTGGTTGAGCCCGCCGAGGTTGTTCAACAGGCGGCCCACGTGCACCTCGTCCTCGAGCGCCTCGTACAGCGCCTTCGCGCGCTCCGCGTAGGTGCGCGCCTGGATGAGGTGGCCGAGCCGCTCGGCGACGAGCGAAGCCTGGAAGTACGTGTTCGCGATGCTGCGGCGGTCCTCGAGGCCCTGCGACAGCTCGAGCGCGGCCTCGACGTCCTCGCGCGCAGCCTCGAAGTCGCGCTGGCGGCGGTAGCAGCGGGAGCGCCAGCCGAGGATCTCCGAGCTTCAGGTGATCGCTCGGGAGCTCGGAGCGCTGCGCGAGCGACATCGCCTCGTTGAAGAGCCCGAGCGCGGTCGAGACGCTCTGAAGCTTGTATCGGCACACGCCGGTGCGGAACAGCACCTCGGCGCGGTCCATGTCCGAGAAGCCGGGCCCCTCGACGAGCGCGCGCGCGCGTGCGAGCTGCTCGAGCGCCGGCCGGACGTCGCCGGCGAGCTGCCGCGCCCAGGCCTCGCCCGAGAGCGCCCGCACCTCGAGCTCGACCGAGCCGGTCGAGCGTACGACGCGGGCGATGGTCTCGTACTCGCGGAGCGCCTCGTCGCCGCGGTGGGCACGCGTCAGGGCGTCGGCCCGGGCGAGCGAAGCCTCGACGCGCCCACGCTCGTCGGAGGACACGCCGCTCCCCAGGTAGCCCGCATCCACGGCCAGCCGGGCGGCCAGCCAGTCGATCGTCTCCTGGGTCGGACGCGTCTTGCCCCGCTCGATCTGGCTCACGTACTCCTTCGAGAAGCGCTGGCCCGCGAGCTCGCTCTGCGTCAGGCCGGCGGCGATGCGCAGCTGGCGCAGACGCTCGCCGATGCGGTTGCCGGCCTTCTGGCCTTCGCTGCGGACGCGGAGAGTCGTGTCGTTCATAAGGGCGCTTGGAGAGTGTGCTCCACACTTCACCCAAACGCAAGGTGTCCATTACGGACATCCCCCCAAAGGGGCATGTCCAAAAGAAAAGTGAAGTGAAGTGACCTTCCGTGAAATCACTTGACCGAGTTACTTGACTTCTTCGAACAGGGGTCGTATGGTGAGTCCACCTCGCCACCCCGATCACCGCCAGGATCGGACACGAGGGAAGCGACACCTTTACGACGAAGGCCCGAGGGCGTGGCTGGGCCGCAGAGCCAAGCCCTCGGGCCATCGTCGTTGAAGGTGGGGTTGTTTCGAACGGGGCCTACGGGCCCCGTTCCTCGTTAAGCGACGAGCTCGGGTTCGCGCTCGGGCTCGGGAGCCGCCACGCCGCGCTCCTCGTGCACCTCGTGGCGCACGAGCACCGCCGCGACCACGGCGCCGGCGAACGCGATGATGGAGGCGACGACGAGCGCCGCCGAGAAGCCGTCCACGAACGCCTGCGGCGTCGGCGCGCCGTTCGGAAGCTTCCGGTTGCCGACCTCATGCGCCAGGATCGCGCCCATGACGGCGATGCCGAGCGAGCCGCCCACCTGCCGCGCCGAGTTCAGCACCGCCGACCCGACACCGGCGCGGTCGACGGGCACCGCCCGCATCGCCGCGGCCGTGCTCGGCGTCATCGTGAACGCCATCCCGAGCCCGCCGACGAGGAACGCGGGCAGGATCTCCCAGTAGGTCGCCGACAAGCCGAGCTGCGAGAAGTAGAGAAGCTGCGCGGCGAGCAGCGTCAAGCCGCCGGTCATGAACCAGCGCGACCCGTGCCGGTCGGAGAGGCGGCCGGTCACCGGCGCGACGAGC
The DNA here is from genome assembly GCA_963734565.1 of uncultured Thermoleophilia bacterium. GTDB lineage: Bacteria > Actinomycetota > Thermoleophilia > Gaiellales > Gaiellaceae > JACVRM01. Next base: position 48,288 of record CAVTHM010000006.1, read on the forward strand.
ACGATCAGAACGGTCATGGGCAGGAACGCGGCTCCCGTCTGCACCGCCGTGTAGCCGAGGATGTTCTGCATGTAGAGCGAGACGAAGAAGAAGACGCCGAACATGGCCAGCGCGACCAGCAGCATCACGATGTTCGCGCCCGTGTAGGTCAGGTTGCGGAACAGCGACAGGTCGAGCATCGGTGCCCGCCCGTGCCGCTCGATCAGCACGAAGGCGGCGAGCATGACGATCGCAATCGCGAAGGCGCCGAGGATTCGCGGCGAGGTCCAGCCGTACGTGTTCGCCTCGATCAGGCCGTACGTGAGCGCGAACAGGCCGAGCGCGGCCGTGGCGAGGCCCGGGAGGTCGAGACGCTGGTCGGCGCGCGTGTCACGGGACTCGTCGATGAGCAGGAAGCTGGCGGCGATGCCCGCGATGCCGACCGGGATGTTGACGAAGAAGATCCAGTTCCACGACGCGTGCTCGGTGAGCAGCCCGCCGACGAGCGGCCCGATCGCGAGCGCCAGTGCCGAGACGCCCGCCCAGATCCCGATCGCCATCCCACGCTGCCGGGGCGGGAACGTCGCCGAGATGATCGACAGGGTGGCGGGGTTCATCAGCGCGGCGCCGACGCCCTGGAAGATCCGAGCGCCGATCAGGACGTTGCCGCTGTCGGCCATCCCGCAGGCGAACGACGCAGTGGTGAAGATCGCGATGCCGAGCACGAAGATCAGCCGGCGGCCGTAGTAGTCGGCGAGCTTCCCGCCGGGCAGCATGAAGGCGGCGAACGTGAGCGCGTAGCCCGCGACGATCCACTCGAGCTCGGAGATGCCGACGCCGAGGTCGCGCTGGATCGCCGGCAGGGCCACGTTCACGACCGTGTTGTCGAGCATGATCATGAACAGCCCGAACGAGACGGCCGCGAGGGTGAACCACTTGCGCTTGTCGGGGTCGTAGATCAGCGCGCGCACCTCTGCACTACTACCAGCCGAGTAGGGTTCCGCCGTGCCGGAGGTGGTCTGGGAGCCGAGCGACGAGGTGCTCGCGCGCGCGAACGTCGCGCGCTTCATGCGGCGGCACGGGTTCGAGGACTTCGGGGCGTTCCAGCAGCGCTCGCAGGACGATCCGGAGTGGTTCTGGCCGGCCGTCGTCGAGGATCTCGGGCTCGAGTTCTCGCGGCCGTGGGAGCGCGTCATGGATCTCTCGCGCGGGCCCGAGTGGGCGACCTGGTTCGTCGGCGCGCAGCTCAACATCGCGGACGCGTGCGTCCACCGCTGGAAGCGCGACGCGCCCGACCGCTCGGCGGTCGTCTGGCTGGGCGAGGACGGCGCTCGGGTCGAGCTGACCTACGCGGAGCTCTCGCACGAGGTGACGCGGCTCGCGGAGGCCCTGGCTGCGCTGGGTGTCGAGCCGGGCGACCGCGTCGCGATCTACCTGCCGATGTCGGCCGAGGTCGCAATCGCGTCGCATGCGTGCGCGCACATCGGCGCTGTGCAGGTGCCGATCTTCTCCGGCTTCGCCGCACCCGCCGTGGCCGCGCGCCTCCAGGACGCCGAGGCGAAAGTGCTGATCACGGCGGACGCGTCGCTTCGCCGCGGGCGCGAGGTGCCGATGAAGGCGATCGCCGACGAGGCCTCCGGCGAGGCGCCGTCGCTCGAGGCGATGGTGGTCTGGCGGCGCCTCGGACGCGGCGTGCCGATGGAGGCCGGCCGCGACCTCTGGTGGGACGAAGCCGTCGCCGAGTCCCCGGGTGAGTTGCCGCCGCTCGACGTCGACTCGGAGCATCCGTACCTGCTGACGTACACGTCCGGCACGACCGGGCGACCGAAAGGGATCGTCCACGTGCAGGGCGGCTTCCTCGTCTCGATCGCACGCGAGGTCGCCTACCAGGCAGACGCGGGGCCGGGCGACCGGCTGCACTTCGCGACCGACATGGGCTGGATCATGGGCCCGTGGACGGTGGTCGGCGGCGGCGCCGTCGGCTGCACGATCGTACTCGCGGAGGGCGCTCCCGACTGGCCGGCCGACCGGCTCTGGCGCACGATCGAGCAGGAGCGCATCACGATCCTCGGCTGCTCGCCGACGCTCATCCGCGCGCTCATCCCGCACGGCGTGCCGGATCACGACATGTCGTCGCTGCGCGTGATCGTCACCACGGGCGAGCCGTGGAACCCGGATCCCTACATGTGGCTCTTCGAGCAGGTCGGCGGCGGGCGCTGCCCGATCATCAACTGCTCCGGCGGGACGGAGGTGGGGGCGTGCTTCCTCTCGCCGACGCCCGCGGGCCCGATCAAGGAGTGCTCGCTTGGCGGGCCGGCGCTCGGGATGGCGATGGACGTCGTGGACGCGGAGGGGCGCTCGGTGCGCGGACAGGTGGGCGAGCTCGTGTGCCGGAAGCCGTTCCCGGGCATGACGCGCGGCTTCTGGCGCGACCCGGAGCGCTACGTCGAGACGTACTGGAGCCGCATCCCCGGCCTCTGGGTGCACGGCGACTGGGCGTCAGTCGACGCGGACGGCTACTGGTTCCTGCACGGGCGCTCGGACGACACGCTCAACATTGCGGGCAAGCGGATCGGCCCGGCGGAGATCGAGTCGGCTGCGGTCGGGCACCCCGCCGTCGCGGAGGCGGCCGCGATCGGCGTGCCGCACGAGGTGAAGGGCGAGGTGGCGTGGGTCTTCGCGATCCTGTCGCCCGCCAACGAGGCGACCCCCGAGCTGGCTGCCGAGGTCGCGGACGCCGTGGGGGTTGAGCTCGGCCGCGCCTTCAAGCCGGACCGCGTCGTGTTCGTCACCGCGCTGCCGAAGACGCGCAGCGCGAAGATCATGCGCCGCGCGGTGCGCGCCAAGGCGCTCGGCACCGACCCGGGCGACCTGTCGTCGCTGGAGAACCCCGAGGCGCTCGAGGAGATCGAGCGCGCGGTGTCCTGAGCCCCGCGCCGCCGTACGACGAGGCTGCGCTCCGCCGCCGCGGCCAGCTCTACATCGTGCTCGCCGCGGTCGCGTGGTCGACGGCGGGCGCGCTCCAGCGCGAGCTGACCGTCGACACGGCCACGCAGGTCGCGGGGCGGGCGTTCTTCGCCTTTGTCGCGCTCGCGCTCTTCGTGGTCGTGTCGAGCCGCGGCCGCCCGCTCGAGGCGTTCCGTGCGATGGGCTGGGCCGGCATCGCGGTCGCCGGCTGCGTGGCGGTCGCGTCGGGCACGTTCATCGTGGCGCTCAACCACGCCACCGTCGCGAACGTGCTCTTCATGCAGGCGCTCGCACCGATCCTGGCCGCCGTGCTCGCGTGGATCGCTCTCGGCGAGGGCGTGACGCGGCGCACCGCGTTCGCGATGGCAATCGCCGTCCTCGGGGTCGGCTTCATGGTCGGCGGTCCGGACACGGGTGGCGCGGTCGGCGTCGGTGCGTCGTTCGCGATGACGCTCGCGTTCGCCGTCGGCATCGTGATCACGCGCCATCGCCGGGACGTCTCGATGGCGCCGGCGATCTGCCTCTCGCAGGTGATCGTGCTCGCGGTCGCCGCGCCGTTCGCGAGCCCGTCGACGATCACGTCACACGACCTCGTCTTCCTCGTGCTGCTCGGCGTCGGCCAGATGGGGCTCGGCCTCGCGTTCCTGACCATGGGCGCGCGCCTCCTGCCGGCGGGCGAGGTGGCGCTGATCACGCTGCTGGAGGTCGTGCTCGGCCCGCTGCTCGTGTGGATCACGGTCGGCGAGACGCCGGCGGCAGCGACGCTCGTCGGCGGCGCGGTCGTCGTGCTGGCGGTGGTGATCCAGACGACGGAGAAGACGCCGACACGCGAGACGTTCAGGGCGGATCCGGCGCCCGAAGGCGTCCCCTGACCGACAGGGCCGATCCGGCCGTACCGACACGTCCGCGCAGGACCACGCGGCCTCGACGTCGGCCGTATCCTGGCGCGATGGCCGACCGGCTCGACGGACACGTAGTGCTTGTCACGGGCGGCGGGCGCGGGATCGGCGCCGGCATCGCCCGGGAGCTCGCCGGCGCGGGCGCGCGCGTCGCCGTCTCGGCGCGCACCGCGGCTCAGGTCGAGGAGGTGGCGCGCGAGGTCGGCGGGCTCGCGGTCGAGGCGGACGTCAGCGACCGCGCCGCCGTCGACGCAATGGTGGCGCAGGTCGAGCGCGAGCTGGGGCCGGTCGACGGGCTCGTCAACAACGCCGGGATCAATCTCAGCGAGCCGAGCGCCTGGGAGGTCGACCCGGACGACTGGTGGCACGTCTTCGAGGTGAACGTGCTCGGCGCATACCTGTGTGCGCGGGCCGTGATCCCGGGGATGATCCAGCGCGGCGCCGGCCGCATCGTGAACATGGGCAGCGGCGCCGCGTACCTGCCCGGCCTGAGCAGTACCGCCTACTCATCGAGCAAGGCGGCGCTCGTCCGCTTCGCCGAGACGCTCGACAACCGGCTGGCGGCCACGCCGGTTCGCTCGTTCTTCATGAGCCCGGGGCTCGTACGCACCGACATGACCGGCGACGACTTCCCGGACGATGCGCCGTGGACGCCGCCCGAGCTCGCGCCGCGGCTCGTCCGCGTCCTGCTCTCCGGCCGTGCCGACGCGCTCTCCGGCCGCTACATCCACGCCGAGCACGACGACATCGAGGACCTGATCCGCCGCGCGGGCGAGATCCGCGACGGCGACCTGAACGCGATCCGCCTCAGCCGCTAAGCCGCGGCTCGATCCACACGGCGCGCGCGACGGCGAGCACGCGGCCGGCCTCATCGAGGAGGGCCGTACCGGCCTCCTGGCGGCGCCCCTCGCCGCCGAGCGGCCACCCGACCACCACGTACCGCCCGCCGACCACCGGTCGCTCGTCGATGCGCACAGTCAGCCGCCCGAGCACGCGCGTGCCGCGGCCGACGAGCTCGACGGCGAACGCGCCCGGGCAGTCGAGCGCGGCCCAGACGAACTCGTCCCGTACCCCACCCTCTCCCAGGCTCGCGTCCGGCCGCCACGTCGTCGCGACGACCCCGTCGGCCGGGCCGGGCCGGAGCGCCAGCGCGTCGCCCCGCTCCCGCGCCGGGCCGCAGACGAAGCACTCCGGGAACGCGTGGTCGTCCGCGCCGACATAGCGCTCCTCGGCGGCCGCCGCTTCGACAACTCCGACACGCCGCGGCGGCTCGATGTCCACCTCGGACGGCCGCGCCTCCGCCACGAGCGCGTCGCCGTCGCGCACCTCGACGCCCTCGGCAAGGCGCACGGCCTGGAGCGGCCGGCCGAGCGGCGGGGGCAGGCGGAGGGTCACCTCCACCACGGGCGCATCGACGAACGTCGCCACGCGGCCGGCCGTGTAGCCGCCGTTCCCGGAGCCGCTCGGCCCGCGGAAGCGACGGTCGATGACGAGCTCGTCCATCACGCCGTATCGTGCCGGTCACCGGTGGGCTACAGTTTTCGACTGAGAGGCGAAAACTCATGAGGCTTGCGCTCGCACAGATCAACACCGTCGTCGGCGACCTCGCCGGCAACCGCGCGCGCATCCTGGAGCGCCTGGAGGAGGCCCGCGGCGAGGGTGCCGACCTCGTCCTCTTCCCCGAGCTGGCCGTCACGGGCTACCCGCCCGAGGACCTGCTGCTGCGCCCGAGCTTCGTGCGCGCGGCCGAGGAGTCGCTCGACGAGATCGCGCGCGAGTGCCGCGGCATCGCGGCGCTCGTCGGCGTGCCGCACTTCGACCGCGACCTCTACAACGCCTGCGCCGTCTGCGTCGGCGGCGAGGTGCGCGCCCTGTACCGCAAGCGCTTCCTACCGAACTACGGCGTCTTCGACGAGGCGCGCTACTTCGCACCCGGCCGCGACCTGCTCCTGCTCGAGCACGGCGACGCGCTCCTCGGGCCGACGATCTGCGAGGACATCTGGCAGCCGGGCCCGCCTGCGACCGAGCTGTCGCTCGCCGGCGCGCAGCTCGTGACGAACATCTCCGCGTCGCCGTTCCACGTCGGCAAGGAGCGCTCCCGCGAGGAGATGCTCAAGACCCGCGCGCGCGACAACGCCTGCTTCATCGCTTTCTGCAACGCGGTCGGCGGGCAGGACGAGCTGATCTTCGACGGGCACTCGGTGGTGCTCGACGACGACGGCGAGGTGCTGGCACGCGCGCCCGGGTTCGAGGAGTGCCTGCTCGTCGTCGACGTCGATCCGGTGGGCGCGGTCGCGCGGCGGCTGCGCGACGTCCGCCGCCGGACGCTCGGCGCCGAGATCGATCCCGGCGACGTGCCGGTCGTCCACATCGGCGCGCCGCGCGACGAGCGGGCGCCGGCGGTCACCGCGACCATCGCTCCGCTCGAGGACGAGCTCGAGCAGATGCGCCTCGCGCTCGAGCTCGGGCTCGGCGACTACGTACGCAAGAACGGCTTCTCCGACGTCGTGGTCGGCGTGTCGGGCGGCATCGATTCGGCGCTCACGGCGGCGCTCGCCGTCGAGGCGCTCGGCCCGGAGCACGTCCACTGTGTGTCGATGCCGTCGCGCTACAGCTCGTCCGAGACGCAGTCGGACGCTCGGCGCGTGGCCGAGAACCTCGGCGCCGACTTCCTCGAGCTGCCGATCGCGGAGGTCGTCGGCGCGTTCGAGGCGACGCTCACGCCTGTCTTCGCAGGCCGCGACCCCGACCTGACGGAGGAGAACATCCAGGCGCGGGCGCGCGGCGTCCTGCTCATGGCGCTGTCGAACAAGTTCGGCTGGCTGCTCGTGGCGACCGGCAACAAGTCGGAGCTCTCGGTCGGCTACGCGACGCTCTACGGGGACATGGCAGGCGGCTTCGCGCTGCTGAAGGACGTGTTCAAGACGGACGTGTTCCGGCTCGCCCGGCACCTGAACGAGCGGGCCGGCCGCGAGCTCGTGCCGGTGTCGACCATCGAGCGCGCACCGTCGGCCGAGCTGCGCGCCGATCAGCGCGACGAGGACTCGCTGCCTCCCTATGCCGCCCTCGACCAGGTGCTGGAGGCGTACGTGGAGCTCGACCGCTCGCGCGACGAGCTCTCGCGCGACGGCTTCGACAAGGACGTGGTCGAGCGGGCGCTGGCGCTCGTCGACCGGGCCGAGTACAAGCGGCGCCAGGCCCCGCCGGGCGTGAAGCTGCGGCCGAAGGCGTTCGGCCGCGACCGGCGCGTGCCGATCACGAACCGCTGGCCGGACTAGGAGGGCTTGACGGGACTCGTCCCGTCAATCCTCCTAACTAGCGGACGACGCGGGAGAACGAGCGGCGCGCCTGTTGCGCTGCCGCCGTGACCGCGACGGCGCCGGAGAGGTGCCGGCCCCGCGAGCCGCGCGGCACGACCAGCGCGCAGGTCGCGTAGCCGTTTGCGAAGGCGCCCGCGGCACGAACCGATCGCGAGCCGACGCGGACGCTGCACGTGACCGTGGGCGTCGTCGTCGCGCCGTCGACCCGGAAGCGCAGCGCAAAACGGCGGGCGGCGTGGGGTGCGCCCGCGGCGGGCGCGGCCACGAGGAGGCGCGGTGCCGGAGGCGGCGGGGTGGGAGGCGGCGGTGTGGTCGTGGTGGTCGTCGTGGTGGTCGTGGGCGGCTCGGTCGGCGGCGGCGGGACGGGCGGCAGCCCGTCGTCGACGGTCGTCCCGAACTCCTGCGCCCAGTAGACGACACCGCTCGGCGAGACGGCGGCGGCGATCCCGGTAGCCAGGAACGCCGGTTGCTCGATGTTCGCGCGATGGCCAGGCGACGCCAGCCAGGCGGCGACGACGGCGGGCGCGGTCGTGTAGCCGAAGGCGATGTTCTCGCCCCAGCCGCCCACGTAGCCGCAGGCGGCCAGCCGGTCGGCGGGCGTCCGCGCGACGGGCGGAGCCGGGTCGTCGTGCGTCATGTAGCCGTACTTCGCCATGTGCTGCGCCTTCCAGGCGGCGGCCGCCGTGAGCGTCGGCGACGTCGCGAGCGCCGGCGCGCCGACCGAGGCGCGGTGCTGGTTCACGAGCGCGAGCGCCGCGTCGGAAAGGGCGGCCTTCGTTGCCGGCCAGTCGCTGCCCGGCGTGCAGTCGCCGCCTGCGGTCTCCGAGACGGCGGGCGCGACGAGGCAGGCGAGCGCAGCCACACCGACGGTGAGCGCGACAAAGGGTCCGCGGCGGGGCATCCGCACACCACAGGAATCGGACGTGGTGCCCGGCGAGCGGTTCCCTCGACCGAGGGGTCGCTACGTCGAACCGGTCAGCGCACGACGCGAGAGAACCAACGGCGCGCCTGCTGCTGGGAGGCGGTGATGCTCACCGTGCCCCACAGGTACCGGCCGCGTGACTTGCGTGGCGCGACCAGCACACACTGGGCGTAGCCGCGCGAGAACCCGGAGGCGAGCACGCGCACGTGGCGGTGACCGACGCGAGCGTGGCACGTCACCGCTCGCCGCTGGCCGGCTGAAAGCCCCGCCACGGGGAAGCGCAGCAGGTAGCGGCGATCCACACGCGGTGCCCGCCGGTCGGGCGACCGTTGCACGTGCAGGTCGGCGGCTTGAGCGGAGGGAATCTTCGGGGGCGAGACCGGCGGCGCGCCTGCGGGCGGGGGCGGCGGCGGCACGGGCGGCGGAGGCGGAGGCGGGGGAGGAGGCGGAGGCGGCGGCGAGCCGGCCGTCGAGGTGCCGAAGGTCTGCGCCCAGTAGACGGCGCCGTTCGACGCGACGGCAGCGCCGATGCCGGTCGCGCGGAAGCCGGGCTGCTCGATGTTCGCGCGATGGCCGGGCGAACCGAGCCATCCGTTGACCACGGCCTGGGCGGTTGCGAAGCCGTAGGCGATGTTCTCGCCCCAGCCGGCGCCGGCGTAGCCGCAGGCGGTGATGCGATCGGCGATCGAACGCGCGACCGGCGGCGCCGGGTCGTCGTGCGCCATGTAGCGGTACATGGCCATGTGGCGCGCCTTCCAGGTCGCGGCCGCCGTCAGCGTCGGCGACGTCACGAGCGCGGGCGCGCCGACGGACGCGCGGTGGGCGTTGATCAGGGTGAGGACGGCGTCGGCGAGATCCGTCCGTGCCGCGGGCCAGTCGCTGCCCGACGAGCAGTTGCCGGCGGCCGGCTCCGAAATGGTCGGCACAGCGAGCGACACGACTGCAGCGGCAATGGCCAGCAGGAGCAGCTTCGGGAGGCGGTGGGGCGTCCGCACCCCACTTCCCTCGGAAGAAGCGTCGACGTTCGCGTCCCCCTTCCGGGGGACTTGGCGTTCTAGACGCCGACGTCGGCCGCCGCGGGCGGCGGGCCGTCGCGGAGCAGCTCGGCGACGAGCTCCGGCAGCCGGCGCGGGGCGAACACGGCGTCGGTCGCCGCGAGCTCGGCCTGCGTCCACCAGCGCACCTCGGCGACGCCCTCGTCGGCGAGCTGCTGGGGCGTCCAGCGCGGCTTGGGCTCGAAGGCGGGCGTGCGCACCAGGACGTAGCGCTCGCTCTGGCCCGCCCAGCCGGCCATCGCCGTTCTCCAGCGGGTGCGCTCCCAGATTGCCGGGCCGAGGGCCGGGCCCTCGAGCCCGCACTCCTCGACGAGCTCGCGCCGGATCGCCTGCTCGTCGGACTCACCCGCCTCGATGCCGCCGCCGGGCGTCGCCCACACGTCCCCGCTCGGGAACACGAACCGCACGAGCAGAGCGCGGTCGCCCTCGTCGAGGACCAGCGCGCGCATCGCCCGGCGCAGGGGCAGCCCGCTCGAGCGGCCCGCCAGCTCGTCGAACCAGCGCTCCCGCTCGAGCCAGGGCACGGCGGCGTTCGCCGGCGACGTCGAGGGCAGGACGAAGAGCTGCGTGTGGGCGAGCGTGCGCTCCCGCACGCCCAGCTCGGCGCGCTCCCCGAATACTCCGCGGTAGGCCTCCTTGCCGACGAAGCCGAGCCACGCGGGGCGCAGGTCGGTCGCGATCCGCTCGAGCCGCTCGCGGGCGCCGGCGAAGTCGGCGCGGCGCAGGTCCGACGACCCGGGCGTGGTGCGCGGCGCGGCGTTGGTGATGCCGACGCCGTATTCGAGCGCCTCGAACTGCTCCGCCGGCCCGAGCAGCCGCGGCGTGAACCCCGTTGCGTGCAGGAGCCGCCAGAAGTCGTTGCGCGGGTTCGCGAAGTGTGCCGCGGCGGCCGCCGAGACGCGGCCGGGGTTGATCCCGCAGAACACGACCCGCAGCCCGGGCGCCAGCACGTCGGGCACGGCGCTCTGCCACGACCAGGTCGTGTGATCGCGGGATGTCACCGCGCCGCCAATCCAGCGACCTGGTCGTATGTCGGCGCACTTCCGTCACCCATGGGTGCGGATTTCCTCGATACGGTGAAGCCGGGTGGTGGGCTGGGGTGCCCCGGCGCGCGCGCCCGACTTCTTAGGCAGCTTCTTCGTCGTGCGCCGGCTGGGCGGGCGGAGGGTCGTCGGTCTCGGCCGGGCTCTCGAGCGGCGTTTCCGGAGTGTCGAAGGCGGCGGGGCTCGCGAACGGCACCGACGGGCTCGCGAAAGGCTCGGCGGGGGTCTCGAACGAGGGTGCAGCGGGACTCTCGAGCGCGGACGCGGAGGAACCGGCCTCGGCGGCGGCGCCCTGCTCCAGCCCCTCGGCGAGCTCCGGCTCGCGGCGGTCGAGGCGCTCCGCGAACGCCACGCGGAGGTCCTCGCCCGACACCTCCAGCTGGTAGCGCGGCCGCCGCGGGACACGGACGACCTTCACGTCGTCGCCGGCGCCGCCGTAGCAGCGTGCGTACGCCTCGGCCTCGCTCAGGATCCGGAGCCGGGTGGTCACGGGCGGCAGCGTATGCGGGCCAACAGGCAACTGCAACCGCGCCGCCCCCACGCCGCGACCATCTAGCGTTCCCGCGATGCCGCGCCCCCGCCGCGAGTACACGATCGAGCTGTCGCGCGCCGGCACGATGACTACCGACCGCGGCCACCACCTCGACATCCCGCCCGCGTGGACGCCCGAGCACCTCGTCCTCGCCGCGCTCGCCCGCTGCACGATGCTCGCGCTCGAGTACCACGCGCGCCGGGAATCGCTGTCGGCCGGCGTCGCCGCGACGGCGTACGGCGAGGTCGACCGCCGCGACGAGGAAAGCTGGGGCTTCACCCGCCTCGACTGCATGCTCGACGTCGTCTTCGACCCGGCGCCGTCCGGCGACGACCTCAACCGGCTCCTCGACCGCGCCGAGCACGGCTGCTTCGTCGGCGCGTCGCTGACCCCGAAGCCGACCTACCGCTGGCGCGTGAACGGGGTGGACTTCCGCTGACGCTCACCACGTTCGACGTCACCGCCGTCCGGGCGCGCTTCTCGGCGCTCGACCGGCGGCTCGCCTTCTTCGACGGCCCGGCCGGCACGCAGGTGCCCGACGAGGTAATCGATGCGATCGCGGACTACCTCCGCCACGACAGCGCCAACCTCAGCCACCCGAGCCACTACGAGACCGCGCGCCGCACGTGGGAGCTCGTCGAGGAGGCGCACGCAACCGCCGGCCGGTTCCTCGGCTGCTCGCCCGACGAGACCGCGATCGGCGCGAACATGACCACGCTCAACTTCGCGTTCAGCCGCGCCGCCGCGCGCGAATTCGAGGCCGGCGACGAGATCGTCGTCACGCGGCTCGACCACGACGGCAGCATCGCGCCCTGGCTGGAGCTGGCACGCGACCGCAACCTCGTCGTTCGCTTCGCCGACGTCGACGAGGGCTGCCGCATCGACCTGGCCGACCTCGAGGCGCAGCTCTCGGAGCGCACCCGCGTCGTCGCGTTCCCGCTTGCGTCGAATGCGGTCGGCACGATCACCGACGCGGCGCGCATCGTCGAGCTCGCCCACGGCGCCGGCGCGCTCGCCTGGGCCGACGCCGTCCACTACGCCGCGCACCTGCCCATCGACGTCGCGGCCCTCGGCGTCGACGTCCTGCTCTGCTCGCCCTACAAGTTCTACGGCCCGCATCTCGGCCTCGCCTTCGCTCGCCAGGAGCTGCTGGAGCGCTGGCGCCCTTACAAGGTCCGCCCCGCGCCCGAGTCGCCGCCGGGTCGCCGCTACGAGACGGGCACCGCCGCGCACGAGCTGCTCGCCGGCTTCGTCGCCGCGGTGGGGTACGTCGAGTCAGTGGGCTGGGACGCGATTGCCACGCAGGAGCGACAGCTCGGCGAGCGCTTCATCGCCGGGCTACCCGAGCGCTGCCGCCTCTACGGCCCGCCGACCATGGACGGCCGCGTCTCGACCTTCGGGTTCACCGTCGAGGGCCACACGCCGCTCAAGGTCTCCGAGGCGCTCGGCCGGCGCGACGTTGCCGTGCAGTACGGCGACTTCTACGCGATCGAGCTGCCGCGCCGGCTCGAGCTGCCGGACGGGCTCGTCCGCGCCGGGATTCTCCACTACAACACGGCCGACGAGGTCGACCGCCTCCTCGCCGGGCTCGACGAGCTCGTCTAGCGCGCGAGCGCCGTGGCCGCGACGACGACCGCCTCGTCGAGCTCGAGCGCGCCGCCGCGCGCGAACGCCGCGTCCGCGCCGTCGCCAAGCGCCTCGCGGATCGACGCGCGTGTGCCGGCGTTCATCTCCGCGTAGAACGGCTGCTCGGCCGAGCCGACCACCTCGCGTAGCGCCCCGGCCGCGCCCAGCACGACACCCGCGGCCTCCGCGTCGCCCGCGCGCACCAGCGCAGCCGCGTAGGCCTCGAGCACCTGGCACGCGATGTCGCCGCCCAGCACCCGCGCGAACGTGCCCGCCTCCCGCAACGCGTCGGCGCACGCGTCCGCGTCCTCTCCGAAGTAGCAGGCGAGGGCGAGGTTGAGCGACGCCATCGCGGCCACGTCAGGGATGCCGAGCCGCCGCCCGAGCGCCGCCGCCTCCGCCGCCAGCTCGCGGCCGCGCTCGTGCTCGCCGCGCGTGATCTCGAGATCGGCGAGGTTGAGCGAGACGAGCGCGAGCACCGGCTCGTCCCCTGCCACCCGCGCGGCCTCGCGGCTGCGCTCGTAGTACTCGACCGCCCGGTCGAGGTCGCCTGCGTACACGGACGCGAGCGCCACGTCGCCGAGTGCACCCGCGACGCCCGGCTCATCGCCCAGCGCCTCCCAGCGGCCGAGCGCGTCCTCGGCCAGGCGCAGCTGCTCCGGGTAGTCGCCGGCGAGTGCGGCGAGGTGGCTCCCGGCGCGCACGAGCCGCGCCGCCGTCTCCGGCTCGAGCGCGTCCGCGTCGGCCAGGCTCTCCGCCACCCAGCCCCGCCCCTCCGCAACCATCGGCCGGGCGCGCCAGTAGCGACCGAGTGCGGCGCAGATTCGCGCGGCCGAGCCGCGGTCTCCAGCATCGCGGGCCCGCCCGAGCGCCGCGCGCACGTTGTCGTAGTCCTCGTCGATCGCGCGCAGCCAGCGCTCCTGGCCACTGCCGCGCAGGTGCGGCTCCGCCTCCTCGGCGAGGAGCACGACAAAGGCGACGTGCGCCGCCTTCAGCTCCGCCTCCTCGCCCGCCTCCTCACGCCGCTCGGCGGCGAACTCGCGAATGGTCTCGAGCATCAGGAACCGCGCGTCGTCGCGCGCCTTGAGCAGGCTCAGGTCGACGAGCTCCTCGAGCGCGTCGAGGTCGGCGCCCGCCACCTCTTCGGCCGCGTCGAGCGAGAAGCCGCCGGCGAAGACCGACAGCCGGCGCAGCAGCACCCGCGCGTCCTCGTTCAGCAGGTCGTGACTCCACTCGATCGTGGCTCGCAGCGTCTGCTGACGCTCGGGCGCGTCGGCGCTGCCGCGCGTGAGCACCGCCAGGCTGCGCTCGAGCCGCCTGAGCATCGCCGCCGGCTCGAGCAGGCGCGCCCGGGCGGCTGCGAGCTCGATCGCGAGCGGCAGGCAATCGAGGCGCCGGCAGATCGCCGCGACCGTCGCGTCCGCCTCGAGCTCGCGCCCGGCTGCCCGCGCACGCTCGACGAACAGGGTCGTCGCGCTCGGCAGCTCGAGCGGCTCGAGCGCGTACACGTGCTCGCCGGTCAGGTGGAGCGCGGCGCGGCTCGTCGTCAGAAGCTTCACGCCGGGCGCCTGCGCCAGCAGCTCGCTCACCGGCCGCCGGGCGCCGAGCACGTGCTCGAAGTTGTCGAGCGCGAGCAGTGCCCGCCGGTCGCGCAGATGCTCGGCGAGATCCTGCGTCGCGGCCACCGCCTGCGTGATCGCGGGCAGGACGAGATCCGCCTCGCGCAACCCGGCGAGCGGCACCCAGTACACGCCGTCGGCGACGCGGCCGACGAGCTCGTGGGCGACGTCGATGGCGAGCCGCGTCTTGCCCGTGCCGCCCGGACCGGTGATCGTCACGACGCGCGCGCCGTTCGAGAGCAGCTCGACGAGCTCGCCGACCTCGCGCTCCCGGCCGAGCAGCGGCCAGGCGGTCGCCGGGAGGTTCGTCTGTCGGTTCTCGATCGTCCGCAGCGGCGGGAACTCGCCCGAGCCGAGCTGCCACAGCCGCTGGCGCTCCGGGAAGTCCTTCAGCAGGTGGTCGCCCAGGTCGCGCAGCCCGTCCTCGCCGGCGACGTCGCGCGCCGACTGCGACACGACCACCTGGCCGCCGTTCGCCGCGCTCATGATCCGCGCCGCCCGGTGCACGTCGACGCCGACATACTTGGGCGGGTCGAGCGCGGGCTCGCCCGTGTGGACGCCGACGCGCATGCGAATCGACCCGTGCGCTAGCCCCTGCATCGCCTCGTCGACCGCGCGGAGCGCCGCCTGCGCCGACCCGAACGCGAAGAAAAAGCCGTCGCCCTGGTTGTCGACCTCGTAGCCGTCGTGCCGGCCGAATGCCTCGCGGACGACGCGGCGGTGTTCGACGAGGGCGTCCCGGTAGGCGTCCTCGCCGAGCTCATGCAACAAGCGTGTCGAGCCCTCGACGTCCGTGAAGACGAGCGTGACCGTGCCGAAAGGCTGCGACCCCACGTGACCATCCAAGCGCGGCGCCCCGCGGGACGCAACCGGTGCGAGCGGGCTTTAGAAGGTGATGACCTTGCGAATCAGTTAGAACCTGATGACTTCGCCAATCAGTCAGAACGTGATGACTTCGCCAATCAGTTAGAACGTGATGACGGTTCGGATGCCTTCCTGGCGCTCCATCGCCGCGAAGGCGTCGTTCACCTCGTCGAGCGCGATGCGGCGCGTCACCAGGGCGTCCACGTCGATCTCGCCCGCGAGCCAGCGGTCGACGAGCTGCGGCACCTGGGTGCGGCCCTTCACGCCGCCGAAGGACGAGCCCGTCACGCGCCGGCCCGTGATCAGGAGCCGCGGGACGATGTCGAGGGTCTCGCCCTTCCCGGCCACGCCGATCATCGTCGCGAGGCCCCACGCTTCGCGCGCCGCGTCCACGGCCTGCTGCATCACCCGCACGTTGCCCGTCGCCTCGAAGGTGTAGTCGGCGCCGAACCCGCCCGTCTCGGAGCGGATCCAGTCGACCGTGTCGTCGCCGGCGAACCGGACGTCGGTCGCCCCGTGACGGAGCGACTCGGCGAGCCGCTCCTCCGACAGGTCGATCGCCACGATCCGTCCGGCGCCCGCGAGCCGGCAGCCGATCACGGCGCCGAGACCGACGAGCCCGCAGCCGAAGACGACGCAGGTCGAGCCCTCCGCAACCTGCGCCGTGTACAGCGCGGCGCCGATCCCTGTCGACAGCCCGCACGCGAACGGCGCGCACCCGTCGAGCGGCGCGTCGGGCGACACCTTCGCGAGCGCGATCTCCGGCATCACCGTGTACTCGGCGAACGTGGAGGTGCCCATGAAGTGGCGCAGCGGCGCGCCGTTTCGCGAGAAGCGCGTCGTCCCGTCGGGGAGGTGGCCGACGCCCTGCTGGTCGCGGATGGCGACGCACCGGTTCGTGCGCGGGCTGCGGCAGTGGACGCACTCGCCGCACTCGGGCGCGAAGAGCGTGACGACGTGGTCACCCGGCGCGAGGAGCCGCGTCTCCGGCCCGGCCGCCTCGACGACGCCGGCCCCCTCGTGGCCGAGCACGCAGTGCGTGTACCCGGTCGGATCCGCTCCGGAGGCCGCGTAGAGATCGGTGTGACAGACGCCGCAGGCGTGGAGCCGGACGAGCACCTCGCCGGCCCTCGGCTCGTCGAGCTCGACCTCCTGGACGGCCAGCGGTTGCCCGAACTCCTCCAAGACGGCGGCCCTCACTCGCACCCGGCCGATCCTATGCGGCCCGATAGCGTTCATCGCGTGAAGCTCCTGCTCCTCGGCGGCACCAAGTTCCTCGGACGCGCGGCCGCCGAGGAGGCGCTGCCCGCGGCCACGAGCTCACGCTCTTCAACCGCGGCCAGACGAACGCCGACCCTGTTCCCGGAGGCCGAGCACCTGCACGGCGACCGCGACGGCGACCTCGAGGCGCTCCGCGGCCGCACCTGGGACGCCGTGGTCGACCCGTCGGGCTACGTGCCGCGGGTCGTGCGCGCCTCGGCCGAGCTGCTGCGCGACGCGGTCGAGCACTACGTCTTCGTCTCGAGCGTCTCGGTCTACCGCGACTTCTCGCGGCCGGGCTTCGACGAGACGCGCGCCGCGCATCGAGCTCGACGACCCGACGGTCGAGGAGGTCATGGAGCACTACGGCGGCCTGAAGGCGCTCTGCGAGGACGTCGTCTCCGAGGTCTTCCCGGGCCGCTCCGCGAACGTGCGCGCGGGCCTGATCGTCGGGCCGCACGACCCGACCGACCGCTTCACCTACTGGCCGACGCGCGTCGCGCGCGGCGGCGAGGTGCTCGCGCCCGGGCCGGCCCGACCGGCCCGTCGAGTTCGTCGACGCGCGCGACCTCGGCGCCTGGCTCGTCACCGCTCGCCGAGCAGCGCACGAGCGGCGACTTCAACGCCACCCGCTTCGGGCTGACGTTCGCGCGAGCGTGCTCGACAGCTGCCGCCGCGTCAGCGGGGCGCCGCCACCGTCACGTGGGTCGACGAGCCGTTCCTGCTCGACCGCGAGGTCGGCCAGTGGATGGAGCTGCCGCTCTGGATCGCCGAGAGCGACCCGGAGTGGGCGCACATGCAGGAGGCGGACGTCTCGCGCGCGCTCGCGGCCGGGCTCACGTTCCGCCCGCTCGACGAGACGGTCGCGCGACACGCTCGCGTGGGCGCAGTCGCGCGAAGGGCCCGGCCCGGCACCGCGTGATGGGCTCCGCCGACGGCGTGGGCCTGAGCGCGAGGAAGCGGAGCTGCTCGCCGAGTGGCACGCCCGCACGTAGCATCGGGCCGATGGACGGCTACCCCTTCGTGCACCGCGAGCACGTGCGCTTCCGCGACCTCGACGCGATGGGGCACATCAACAACGCCGTCTTCGCGACGTACGTCGAGCAGGCGCGCGTCGAGTACCTCGCATCGCTCGACGTGCTCGACCGGCCGGTCTACGACCCGGGCGCGGAGAGCATGATCCTGGCGCGGCTCGAGATGGACTTCCGCGCGCCCGGGCAAGCCGAGCCCGACGAGGTGACGATCGGCGTCCGGCCCGCGACGCGTCGGCACGAAGAGCTTCACGCTCGACTACCGGATCGAGCAGGGCGGCGAGCTGATCGCCGAGGCGACCACCGTGCTCGTCTCGTACGACTACGAGCGCGCCGAGTCGCGGCCCGTCCCCGACGCGTGGCGCGACGCGCTGCAGGTGCCCGCAGTGAGCGCACGTTCCACCGCGAGACGCTGCCCGAACGGCCTGCGCGTGCTGACAGCGCCGATGGACCACGCCCAGTCGGTGACGTGCTTCGTGATGGTCGCCGCCGGCTCACGCTACGAGGACGGCCGACACGGGCGGCATCGCGCACTTCGCCGAGCACATGTTCTTCAAGGGCACCGAGCGCCGCCCGACCGCGCGCGACATCGCCGGCGAGATCGACGCGATCGGCGGCGAGTTCAACGCGTTCACGAGCAAGGAGTACACGGGCTACTACGTCAAGTGCGCGGCCGAGCACCGCGACATCGCGCTCGACGTGCTCGTCGACATGCTCCGCCACTCGAAGTTCGACCCCGACGAGATCGAGCGCGAGAAGGGCGTGATCGTCGAGGAGATGAACATGTACTTCGACACGCCGCGCGACTCGATCGGCGGCGTGTACGAGTCGCTCCTCTTCGGCGACCAGCCGCTCGGCCGGGACATCATCGGCCGCAAGGAGACGGTCCAGGACGCGACGCGCGACACGTTCCTCGACTACCTCGGGCCACTGGTACCGGCCGTCGCGGATGGTCGTCGGGCTCGGCGGCAAGATCGGCGACGGCGTCCATCGAGCGCATCGAGCGAGCTGCTCGGCGATCTCGAGGACCTGCCCGGCGCCGACGGCGCCGAGCCGGCCAAGCCGTTCGCGAAGGGCCGCGTCAAGCTCAAGACGAAGGAGTCCGACCAGGCGCACCTGATCCTCGGCGCGCCGAGCCTGCCGCTCGCGCACCCCGACCGCTACGCGCTCAGCATGGTCGCGACCGTGCTCGGCGGCGGCATGTCGTCGCGCCTCTTCACGGAGGTGCGCGAGCGCCGCGGGCTCGGCTACTACGTCTTCGGCGTCAACCACAGCTACACCGACGCCGGCACGCTCTACTCGCAGGCCGGCGTCGACATCGCGCGCATCGACGACGCGGTCACGACGATCGTCGGCGAGCTGCGCCGCATCGCCGACGAGCCGGTGCCGCCCGACGAGCTCGAGAAGGCCCGCAACTTCTCGAAGGGCCGCTTCGTGCTCCAGCTCGAGAGCCCGCAGGGAACGATCATGTTCGGCCTGCGCCGCGAGGTGCTCGAGGGCAGGCGCGGTCGACCCGGAGGAGGTGCTCGCCGGGATCAGCGCGGTCACGGCCGAGGACGTCCAGCGGGTCGCGCACGAGGTGATCCGGGGAACGGCGGCATGCGGCTCGCGGTCGTCGGCCCGTTCGACGACGCCAAGCGCACTTCGAGCAGCTGCTCGACTGAACCTACTACCATTCGGTAGTATCTTCGGCGCATGCGACTCGCGCTTCTGGCCGGCGTGGCAGTGCTCCTCGCAGGAAGCGCGGCGGAGCCGACGGTGGTCGCCAAGGTCGCGACGGGGAAGGCGCCGTGCGGCATCACCGAGGCCTTCGGCTCGATCTGGGTCGTCAACAACCTCGGCACGCGGCTCGTGCGGATCGACCCCGCGCGGAACCGCGTGCTCGGCACGGTCAAGATCGAGTACGGCGGCTGCGGCGTCGCGGCACTCGGCGGGTCGATCTGGGTCGACGGCTACACGGCCGGCCTGTTCGACCGGGTCGACCCGCGCCACATGCGGGTGACCCGGCGATCCGGGTGGGCGCGAATCCCTGGGACATCGCCGTCGGCGGCGGCGCCGTCTGGGCGTCGAACGAGCTCGCCGGGACGGTCACCCGCGTCGACCCGAGGACGAACCGCCTGGTGAAGACGATCCGCACGGGCGGCGACCCGGCCAACATGCGGTTCGCATTCGGGACGCTGTGGGTCGGGATGAACCACGAGCGCTGGTTCGTGCGGATCGACCCGGCGACCAACCGGGTGACGCGCGTCGAGACCGGCCGCGACGGGCCGAGCTCCTTCACCGCGGCGGGCGACGGGATGTGGGTGTCGAACCGCACCGACGGGACGGTCTCGCGGATCGACCCGGCGACGAACCGCGAGACGGCGCTCGTGAAGGTGGGCCAGGGCCCGATCGTCGGAGCGCTCGCCGCGGACGGCGGCGTGTGGATCCCGAACGGCGGCGAGGACACGCTCTCGCGAATCGACCCCGAGCGGGCCGTCGTGACGGCCACGGTGCACGTCGACCTCGGGCCGACGATGATCCTCGCGCGCGGGCCCGACATCTGGGTGACGCACCACGGCGCCACGCACGTGTGGCGCCTGCGCGTGGGCTAGAACGCCGCCCGCACCACGTCGCGCCCGAGTGCCGCAGCGGCCGACGTGGAGAGTGCCGGCCGATAGGCGAGCACGACGACGATCCGCGGCCCGCGCGGGTTGTAGACGATCGCGGCCGTGTCGCGCACGTCGGTGATCCAGCCGTTCTTCTGAGCGATCGGCGTGCCGGGCGGGAGCGCGCCCGCGACCAGGCCCGCGTTGACGCCGCTCCGCTCGGACTCGAGCAGCAGGCCGAGCGC
The DNA here is from genome assembly GCA_963734565.1 of uncultured Thermoleophilia bacterium. Taxonomy (GTDB): domain Bacteria; phylum Actinomycetota; class Thermoleophilia; order Gaiellales; family Gaiellaceae; genus JACVRM01. The sequence goes on from CAVTHM010000006.1 coordinate 68,238, forward strand.
GTAGCGAGCCGCCACTTCGCCGAGGCCGGTTCGGCGGGCAGCGCCGCGGTCGCCCGCTGCCGCCGCCGCAATCGCGTAGAGCGCGCGGCCGAGATCGCGTGCGGTCGTCACGCGGCCGGTCGCGAGCGGCGGCTGCTCGTCGACGCTCGTCCCGATCCGGTAGGCGCCCGGGTAGCGGCTGCTCGTCGCGCCCAGGCGCGAGAGCGTGGCCTCGACGCGCTGGACGCCGAGCGACTCCGAGCCGTCGCCGACCAGGCGGAGGAGCCGGTTCGCGGCGAGGTTCGACGACCAGCCGGTCATCGCTCGCAGGTCCGGCTCCAGGCGGCGCGGTCCCCACCGCTGCACGACGGCCGCGAGCACGCCGAGCTTGACCGTCGACGCGGCCGGGAAGAGGGCGTCGGCGTTCCAGCCGGCCGCCCGGCCGGTGCGCAGGTCGTGCGTGTAGATCGCCGCCCAGCCCGGGAAGGCGGCGCCCACCTCGCGCAGCTCGCCCTGCAGCCGCGCATCCGTGGTCAGGGCGGCCCGGCGCTGGCGCGCCGTATCCGGGAGCAAGTACGCGTCGCGCGTCGCCGAGCGCGCGACGAGGCGGCCGCGGCGGAAGAAGCGCAGCTCGAGCTCGTAGCGGCCGGGCCGGAGATGCAGCGTGAAGCTCAGCCTCGGCGCATGGCTGTGAAACACGCGCAGGAGCTGGCCGTTGACGTAGAGCCGCGCGACGTCCCCGTGGTTCTCCGCACGGACGTCGCCGAAGAACGCCTCGCCCGCGCGCGGGACGGTGAGCTCTCCGGGCTGCGACGACGCCACCCGTCCACGCGACCTGCACGTCCGCTCCAACCGGTCCACGCGTACGAGCGCCGCGTCGGCCAGGCGCCGGCCTGCCTGCACCTGCGCGGCGTCGAGCTGGTCGACTCCCTCCGCGGCGCTGACGACGGCGCCCGCGTAGCCGAGCAGGGCCTGCGCGAGCGGCCGGCACCCGGGGCTCACCGAGCGGAGCGGCGGCACCGCGGCCTCGAGTGCGCGTGCCGCGTCGTACTGCGCCTGCGCTGCGACGCCGCTGCCGATTCCCGCGCCGACCGCTCGCTCGACGGGCGGCAGCGCCTGCGCGGCCGCGCGCCTGACGCCCGCATCCGAGCCGGCGGCCGACGGCGCCGCGACCGCGGCGAGCACGAGTGCGGCGGCGAGGCGCACTACAGGTCTGCGAGCGCCTCGGTCAGGTGCTCGCGATCGTCCGGGTCCGCGATCGACTCGCCTGCCTGCGCGGCCAGGTGGCGGAAGCGCGCGGCCTCCTCGCCGTGCCCGGCCGCGGCGTGCGCGCGGGCGAGCGCCTCGTAGGCGAACGGCAGGTCCCAGTCCTCCGCGTCCGGCGAGGCCTCGACGAGCTCGAGGCAACGCCGCGCGTGCCAGAGCGCCGGCTCCCCGCGGCCGAGGATCGCGTACACGCGCGAGCACTGCCAGTCGCCGCGCGCCAGGTTGACGCCGCCGGCCGCCCGTGACCAGTGGTAGCGCGACGCGTGCGCTGCGCCGATCAGCTCGTCCACCTCGGCAGGCGTCCGCTCGGCCTGCTCCATCAGCTCCCAGACGCGGTTGAAGAGCGAGATCCCGAGCTTGCGGTGCTCGTCCGCGTCCATCGGGCGCGGAGGCTACTCCACCTCCACCCGCCTCATGAAGTAATCGGTGGGCGGATTGAGCTCGTCCGTCGGGCGCACCGGCCAGACGATCAGGGTCTCGAGCTCGGCCGGCGGCGTCGACTTCGGGTCGCCGATGTAGACCTCGCGCACGTCGCCGGTCGTGCCGAGCTCGTTCTGGGCCAGCACGTTCTCGAGCAGCCGGTACGACCGCGGGAGCATGTCGTACGGGCCCGTGTGCTTGAAGACCAGCGCGCGCGTGGGCGGCAGCACGACCTCCTCCACGGGGGGCTCGCCGGCGCGTCCGTCGGCCAGCCGGTCGTCACCCGTGCGAGCCCGTCCGCGTCCGGCTGTGACATGACGCAGACCGGCGGCCCCGACGGCGCGATGCCGAGCTCCTTGAGGTAGCCGCCCGCCTCCTCGATCCCCTGCGGGATCACCGTCTTGAAGTCCTCGAACCGCGCGTCCCGCGACACGGCGAGCAGCCGCACCTCGTCGAGGTCCTCGATGTGCAGCTCGAAGCGCACCGACACCTGCGTCTCCTCGGGCACGAGCTCCTCCTCTCCGTCGACGATCCGGCCCAGCTCGGCGACATGCGCCGAGAGAGCCCCGATCCGTTCCACAAGGCGATCGCGGTGCTGGGCGAGCACCGACTCGTCGCCGTCCAGCACGCGGCGCACGTCCTCCAGCGGCAGCTCGAGGTCGCGCAGCCGCCGGATCGCGTCGGCCCGCCGCACCTGCTCGAGCGCGTAGAACCGGTAGCCCGTTGCCTCGTCGACCCGCGCCGGCTCGAGCAGGCCGATCTCCGCGTAATGGCGCAGCGCTTTCACGGTCAGCTCGGACAAACGCGCGAAGCGGCCGATAGGTAACAGCGTGCCCGTCTTGAGCGTCACGAGAAGGAGGCTACGGCCTCCCCCTGCGGAAGAGTCAACCGTGTCCGCGGTTGGTGGTAGGTTCGTCGCGCCTGTGGCGAAAGGGGCTCGCGGCCGGCCTACCCTCCCCTGCGGACCTTCACGGGGACTGTCCACGTCTCTGATCGTGGGCCTGCTCGCCGTGGCCGCGTTCGCGTTCGCCGGGCCTGCGCTCGCCGGCACGGGCGCGCCGACCGGCTACCTGGAGATCTGCAAGGAGACGCAGGGCGGCCTGACCGGCACCTACGAGTTCTCGTTCGCCGGGCGCACGGCGCGCGTCACCGTGGCGAACGGCTCGACGCAGCCCGTGTGCACGCCCGGCCAGCAGGTTCCCGCCGGCCAGGTGAGCGTGACCGAGAAGCAGCCGCCGGACACGGAGCTGTGCGGCATTCGCACGATCCAGCCTGGCCGCCTCGCGTGGACGCGCGGCGCGACGGCTTCGGTCGTCATCCCCGCGGGCGGGCCGGAGACCGAGTCGACGCTCGTCTTCTGCAACCGCAGCGCGCCCAAGGGGTCGATCGCCGTCTGCAAGGAGACGCAGGGGGGCCTGACCGGCACGTTCACGTTCGATCTCGCCGGCGTGCGCAAGAGCGTGCACGTCTCCAAGAGCGGCTCCGACCCCGTCTGCGCCCAGCGCATCGACGTGGCCGCGGGCCGCGTGAACGTGACCGAGACGGGCGTCGCCGGCACGACGCTGTGCGGCGTACGCACGCTGCCGGCCGGGCGCGTCGCCTCGACGAGCGGGACGACGGCCGGCGTCACCGTCGTCGCCGGCGAGCTCACGAACGTGGTCTTCTGCGACCGCCCCGTGGAGGCGAGCGACGTCCAGATCTGCAAGGTCGCGGGCGCAGGAGTGGCGCCCGGCACGAGCTTCACGTTCAGCGATCCGCGACACGTTCACGGGCGCCGTGACGAAGGTCGTCGTGCGCGCCGGCGAGTGCTTCTCCGCGGGCAGCTTCGGCGACGGCACGGTGATCGAGGTGACCGAGACGCTGCCGAACGGCGTCGAGGTGACGAGCAAGACCGTCTCGCCGGCCGACCAGGGCCGCCCGTGCGCGGTCGCGCGGGCCGATCGGCTCTGCGCGCTGGTCCGCGCGGGCTTCCTCGCAAAGCTGACCTTCACGAACAGCACGACGACCGGGAAGGGCTCGCTCGAGATCTGCAAGGTCGCCGGCACCGGGATCGCGCCCGGCACGCCGTTCACGTTCGCGGTGCGCGACACCGCCGGCGGCGCGGCCGGCCACCGTGACCGTCCCCGCCGGCCAGTGCGCGGCTGCCGGCCAGTTCGCGGACGGCGCGACGGTCGAGGTGACGGAGCACGGCCGCAGGCGGCACCGAGGTGACCGGGCGCGCCGTGCTCCCCGCCGAGCGGCTCGCGCTCTGCGCGCAGCCCCAGCCGAACCGCGTGTGCGCGACGCTGGCCGCGGGCGCGACCACGCAGGTGCGCTTCACGAACGCCGTGCCGCAGGGGCAGCTGAAGGTCTGCAAGGTCGGCGGCACGGGCGTGCCGGAGGGCACCGCCTTCGTCTTCAACGTCCGCGACACGGGCACCGGCGCCACCTCCTCCGCGACCGTGGCGGCCGGTCAGTGCGTGCTCGCGGGACAGTTCGCCGACGCGACGACCGTCGAGGTGACCGAGGCCGTGCCGATCGGGACCGAGGTCGCGGACCGCCAGGTGACGCCGATCACGTGGCTCCAGACGTGCGCCGCCCCGCAGTCGAACCGCGTCTGCGCGCGCATCGGCGCCGGGCAGGTCACGCACGTCACGTTCACCGACCGCAAGCCGCCGTCGAACGGCGCCGCTCGAGCTCTGCAAGGTCGCGGGCACCGGCGGTGTCACCGGGTCGTACTCGTTCTCGGTACGCGTCCTCCCGAACGGGCCCACGCAGAAGCTCACCGTCGCCGTCGGCTCCTGCATCACGATCCCGAACCTGCCGGTGAGCACGCTCGTCGAGATCACGGAGACGGTGCCCGCCGACCAGATCGCGTCCCTGTCGGTCTCTCCGGCGGACGAGGAGCGCCCGTGCCCGACGCCCGCGGTCGCGCGGATCTGCGTCAACGTGACCAGCGCCGTCCCGCGCGTGACGGCGACGAACCGCAAGCCGATCTCCGAGGTCGAGCTCTGCAAGGTCGCCGGCAGCACCGGCGTCACGGGCTCGTACTCGTTCTCGGTGCGCGTCCTCCCGACCGGGCCGACGCAGACGCTCACGCTCGCGGTCGGCTCGTGTATCACGATCCCGAATCTCCCGGTCGGCGCCGTCGTCGAGATCACCGAGACGGTCCCGCCCGACCAGACGGCGGTCCTGTCCGTCGCGCCGGCCGACCAGGTGCAGCCGTGCCCCACGCCGGCGGCGGGGCGGATCTGCGTCAACGTGAGCGGCGCCGTCCCGCGGGTGACAGCGACGAACACCAAGAAGACCTCCGCGGTCGAGCTGTGCAAGGTCGCGGGCAACCCGGGCGTCACGGGCTCGTACTCGTTCTCGGTGCGCGTCCTCCCGGACGGGACTGCCCAGACGGTCACCGTCGCGGTCGGGGCGTGTGCGACGCATCCCGGACCTTCCGATCGGCGCCCTGGTCGAGATCACCGAGACGGTGCCCACCGGACAAACGGCCGTCCTGTCCGTCACGCCGGCAGGGGCGGAACAGCCCTGTCCGACCCCCGCCGCCGCGCGCATCTGCGTCAACGTGAACAGCACCGTCGCGCACGTGACGGCGACGAACACCAAGAACAAGCCCGAGTCCAAGCTGAAGCTCTGCAAGGTCGCCGGCCCGGGCATCTACAGCGGCGCGCCGTACTCGTTCTCGATCAAGGTGCTCGTGAGCGGCGAGACGCGAACCCAGACGGTGCTCGCGGACTACTGCGTCCTACTGACCGGGTTCCCGGGCGATTCCACGGTGGAGGTCACCGAGACGCTCCCGCCGGGCAACCTGGCGCCGACCATCACCGTCGACCCGGGAGTCGCGCTGCGCACCTGCTCGGCGCCGATGACGGCCCGCGCGTGCGCCTTCCTCGAGGCCGGCGGCACCGTGGAGATGAGCTTCAAGAACCGTGCTCCGGGCTAGCGCCGCCGCGCTGGGCGTCGTGGCGTTGCTCTTCGCGGCCCCCGCTGGGGGCAGCCGTGCCGCGTGCAACCGGATCGTTATCGGCGGCACGCACGCGGAGCAGGCGGCCGTGCAGCGGATCGTTTGTCGCATGCCCGGGACGCGCGTCGCGGAGGTGGCGATCATGGCGGCGCCGCCGGGCGCGCCTGCCTCGACGCGCACGATCGGGATCGTCGTGAGGCCGCGCTCGGGCGACCCGGCGCGCGACCGGCGGGCGCTCGCTGCACGCGCCGGCTGGGAGGCCGAGGTGGTCGCGGGCGCGATCCGCGACGGCTTCGCGCGCCGCGGGCTGAGCCGCGTCGCGGCGTTCACGTCCGCGACCTCTCGCCGGGATTTCGCCGCGCGCTTCTACCGCCCGCTCGCCCGGCCCGAGTGGAAGCTCGGCCACTGGCAGGTGCGGCCCGGAATCCGCTCGGCGACCGGCAAGGTGCGCGACGGCCGCTGGGCCGCGCTCCACGCCCGGCTGCGGGCCGACGCGCGCCGCTACGGCCTGCGGCTGCGCCTCGAGCAGTACAACCCGTACGGCAAGGCGCCGGTCGTGACCGTGACGACCGGCCGGCCGCAGGCGTTCCTCGCGAGCCGTGCGCTCCGGCAGCTGCGCGCCGATCTCGGCATCGGCGGGCGGCGCTTCGACGGCGCCTTCCTGAGCGTCGTCGGCGGCGGCCGTACCGTCTTCACCGCGTTCTCGACCCACCGCACCGCGGTCACGAGCGGCTGCGCCGTGTACGTGCCGGGCCTCGTCGGCCACGGCTGCCGCTCGAGCTAGCGGTCGGCGCGCAGCAACCCGTAGAAGCGCGTGTCGCTGAACGCACCCCATTTGCGCTCGTGACCGCGCAGCTCGCCCTCGAAGCGCATGCCGCTCTTCTCCATCACACGCCCAGAGGCCGGGTTCGACGCCATGTGGCGCGCGAAGATGCGGTTGAGACCGAGCTCGTCGAAGCCGAACGCCATGACCGCGCTCGCCGCCTCGGTCGCGTAGCCCTGGCCCCACCACGGCACGCCGATCCAGTAGCCGAGCTCGGCCCGCTCGTGGTCGCGCTCGACCCGTAGGCCGACGGCGCCGATCAACGCGCCGTCGCGCGCGGAGCGTGACCGCGAAGGTCGCGTCGGCGCCGCGCTCCCACGCGTCCTGGTGCCCCGAGATCCAGGCCTCCGCGTCGGACTGCGCGTACGGATGAGGGATGTTGGCGGTCGTCGCGGCGACCTCGCGCGCTCCGGCGAGCTGCGCGACCCGCGCCGCGTCGCCAGCCTCGAACGGCCGCAAGAGCAGCCGTTCGGTCTCGATGGCGGGACGGATCACTGAGGACAAAGGGTTACAGGGACTGTCCCCGTGGTGCGCGAGTCGCAGCGCAACGCCAAATGGCGGTGCCAGGCACCGGTGTACCGACCTTCCCCATCACCCGCCCGGGCGCCGGGTTCGACGCCACGAGTGCGCCAACAGCCTCGCGCTCCAGTTGCCGTTGACGCGGCCGTTGTTCGGCGGAGCCCAGCTTGCCTGGGCGGGAGCCACGTCGCGCGAAGTCGCGTGTGACGTCCCCGGGGAAAGGGGTAGCTCGAAGGGGAAAACCCGCGAAGCAGGGGTTGCCCCTTCGAATAGAGCGGAGCCACGACGCCGGGTGTTGGGCGTCATGGCTCCGCGGTCACGATCCCGCCGCGATTATTCGTCGGGGCTGTCGGAGGCCGCGCGGTCCTTGATCTCGTCGACGACGGCGGGATCCGCCAGCGTCGTCGTGTCGCCGAGCGGCCGGTTCTCGGCCACGTCGCGGAGCAGCCGCCGCATGATCTTGCCGCTGCGGGTCTTCGGCAGCTCGGGCGTGAAGACGATGTTGGCCGGCTTCGCGATCGGCCCGATCTTGTGGCGCCACGTGGTCGCGCAGCTCCTCGAGCATCTCGACGGAGGCCTCCTGCGCCGCCCTTGAGCGTGACGTAGGCGACGATCGCCTGGCCGGTCAGCGCGTCGCTGCGCCCGCAGACCGCCGCCTCGGCGACCGACTGGTGGTCGACGAGCGCGCTCTCGACCTCGATCGTCGAGATGCGGTGGCCCGAGACGTTCATCACGTCGTCGACGCGGCCGAGCAGCCAGAAGTCGCCGTCCTCGTCGATGCGGGCGCCGTCGCCCGCGAAATACGTGTCCGGGTACCGCGACCAGTAGGTCGACCGGTAGCGGTCGTCCTCCTTGTAGAGGCCGCGCAGCATCGCCGGCCAGGGCTTGCGCAGCACCAGGTAGCCGCCGCCGCCCGGCCCGACCTCGTTGCCCTGCTCGTCGTAGACGGCCGCGTCGATGCCCGGGAACGGCTTCGTCGCCGAGCCCGGCTTCGTCGTCGTGATCCCGGGAAGCGGCGTGATCATGATCATCCCCGTCTCGGTCTGCCACCACGTGTCGACGACCGGGCAGCGGCCGCCGCCGATGTGCTCGTGGTACCAGATCCAGGCCTCCGGGTTGATCGGCTCGCCGACCGAGCCGAGCAGGCGCAGCGACGAGAGGTCGTGCTGCTGCGCGTACTCGGGCCCCCACTTCATGTGCGCGCGGATCGCCGTCGGCGCCGTGTAGAGGATGTCGACCTTGTAGCGCTCGACGATCGTCCCACCAGCGGTCCTTGTCCGGGAAGTCGGGCGTGCCCTCGTACATGACGCCGGTCGTCCCGTTGCAGAGCGGCCCGTAGACGATGTAGCTGTGGCCCGTGACCCAGCCGACGTCGGCCGCGCACCAGTACACCGAGTCGGGCTTCACGTCGAAGATGTAGTGGTGCGTCGTCGCGACGCCGACGAGGTAGCCGCCGGTGGTGTGCGCGATCCCCTTCGGCTTGGCCGTGGTGCCGACGTGTAGAGCAGGTAGAGCAGGTCCTCCGCGTCCATCGGCTCGCACGGGCAGTCGCTCTCGTCGGTGGCGACCTCGTGCCACCAGTGGTCGCGGCCGTCCTGCATCGGCACGTCGCCGCCGGTGCGGCGCAGGACGATCACGTTCTTCACGGTCGGTGATTCGGCGAGCGCCTCGTCGGCGGTCTTCTTGAGCGGCACGGTCGTGCCGCGCCGCCACGCCTCGTCCTGCGTGATCAGCACCTCGCACTCCATGTCGTGCAGGCGGTCGGAGAGCGAGTCGGCAGAGAAGCCGCCGAAGACGACGGTGTGCGGCGCGCCGATCCGCGCGCAGGCGAGCATCGCGATCGGCGTCTCGGGGACCATGCCCATGTAGATCCCGACCGGCGTGCCCTTCCTGACGCCGAGCGCCTTGAGCGCGTTCGCGAGCTTCGTCGTCTCGCGCTGGAGGTCCGCGAAGGTGAGCTCGCGGCGGTCGTCGACGGGCTCGCCCTCCCAGTAGTAGGCGACCTTGGCGCCGCGCCGCCGCCTCGACGTGGCGGTCGACGCAGTTGTAGGTGATGTTGAGCTTGCCGCCGAGGAACCACTTGGCGTACGGCGGCTCCCACTGCAGCAGCTCGGTGAACGGCTCGAACCAGGTGACGCGCTCGCGCGCCTCCGTCTCCCAGAACTCGTCGGGGTCGCGGTCGTAGATGTCCGGCTGCGCGTTCGCCTGCGCGGCGAACTCCGGGGGCGGCGGGTAGCGCCGCTCCTCGAGGAAGCATCGTCTCGATCGCGGTCACGGCGCGGCGGATCCTATTCGCCCTGACGGTCTTGTGGCTCGAGCCACTAACTCGATTCCGAGCGGCGCGCAGCACTCAGGGCTGTGAGCCACTAGCTCCGTCGCGCTTGCGGAGCGCGATGCCGGTCATGATCTCGCGCACCGTCCGCTCCGCGACGAGCGCGGTCGGGTCGGCCGATGCCGATCGCCGTCGGGCAGACCTCGACGACGTCGGCGCCGATCAGCTCGACGCCGGCCGCCACCGTCGCGCACGGCCCACAGCAGGTCGCCGCTCGTCAGGCCGCCCGGCTCGGGCGTGCCCGTCCCCGGCGCGAAGGCCGGGTCGAGCACGTCCACGTCGACGGACAGGAACACCGGCCCCTCGCCGACCACGTCGAGCGCCCGCTCGACGACCGCCTCGATCCCCTGCCGCCGCACGTCGTGCATGAAGAGGCTCGTGATGCCGTTGTCGCGCTGCCACGCGAACTCCCGCTCGCCCGGCCAGTAGCCGCGCAGCCCGATCTGGACGTAGCGGCGCGGCGCGATCGCGCCCTCCTCGACGAGCCGGTACATCGGCGTGCCGTGCGAGATCTCGACGCCGAAGACCTCGGTGCCGGTGTCGGTGTGCGTGTCGAAGTGGATCAGCCCGACCGGCCCGTGGACGCGCGCGCAGGCGCGGATGTCCGGCTCGGCGATCGAGTGGTCGCCGCCGAGCACGATCGGGATCGCGCCGGCGCCGAGCACCGTGCCGACGGTCTCCTCGATCGCCGGTGCGAGAGCTCCGGATCGGCCGGCACGACGGGCGCGTCGCCGAAGTCGGCCATGCGGAGCTCGGCGAAGGCGTCGATGCTCGCCTCGAGGTGCGGCCCGGGCGGGCAGCCGGCGGCGCGGATCGCGCGCGGGCCGAAGCGCGCACCGGGCCGGTCGGAGACAAGGTCGTCCATCGGCGCCCCAGCACGACCACGTCCAGAGCCGTCGAGCTCGGCCGGATCCTCGGTGTACGGCAGCCCGCCGAACGTCAGCAGCCCGGCGTAGTCGGGCTTCTCGCCGTACGCCTTCCAGCGCTGTTGGGATCGAGCACGCGCAAACGCTACGGCGTCGCGGCGACGCGCGCGCTCCTAACAGGGACTGTCCCTGTTAAGAGGCGCGACCCGGCGCGTCCCTTTACAGGGACTGTCCCTGTTAAGGAGGCGCTACGGCTGAAGGTCGTACGGGAAGTCGGTGAGGTTCTCGGCGCCCGTCTCGGTGACGAGCACGAGGTCCTCGAGCCGGCACCCGCCGAAGCCGTCGCGGTACAGGCCGGGCTCGAGCGTCACCACGTCACCGGGCACGAGCGTGTCGTTCGTGCCGCTCATGCCGAGGCTCGGCGCCTCGTGCACCTCGAGGCCGACCCCGTGGCCGAGCCCGTGGAAGAAGCCGTCGAGCAGCACCTCGCCGCGCTGCTTCGAGAGCTGCGTCTTGTAGCCGTGCTCCTCGTAGAAGCGGGAGACGGCGACGTGGATCTCCCGTCCGTTCGCTCCCGGCTTGACGAGATCGAAGGACAGGTCGATGGCCTCGCGCGTCAGCCGCTGGAACTCGGCCAGCTCCTCGGGGATGTCTCCGACGCAGAACGTGCGCGTCATGTCGGCCCAGCAGGCCGACTCGCGGTCGCGCGGGAAGAGGTCGAGCACGATCGGCTCACCGGGAGCGATCGGCCCGGAGCCGGGATCGTGGCCGACCGCCGTCTGCGGCCCGTGCGACACGATCATCTCCTCCGCGACGACGCCGTGGTCGCTGAAGACGCGGCCGATCTCGCTCTTGATGCGCTCGCACGTGAGCGGCTCGCCGTCGAGGACGAGCACGGCGCCGCCGGCGTCCGCGCGGCGCAGCATGTCGCGGGCGGTTGCCATCGCCTCCTCGGTGGCGCGCTGCGCCCGGCGGATCCCGGCGATTTCCGCTTCGTTCTTCGAGCGGCGCCGGTCGTCGAAGAACGCGCGCGTCGGGCACGAGCTCGATGCCGTTGGCGCGCAGGTGATCCGCGACCGCCACCGGGAACTCCGCAGGCACCGTCGCCTGCGTCACGCCGAGCTCGCGGCAGGCGCGCAGGGCGATCTCGACGAACGCCTCGTCCCGGCTGATGCCGGTGGCGAGAAGGTCGTCGTAGCCGAACTGCTCGACCGCGCGCACGTCGAGCCCGTTGCCGCCGAGCCGCGGCGTCTCGAGCGACGCGACCGCGACCATGCGCGTCCCGTTGCGCTCCACGTAGATGAAGTCGTCGCCGATCGCGACCGGCACCTCGTGCCGCATCGCGGGCGAGGTGACCGTCTCGCCGAAGATCACGACATCGGGCACGCGCCGATTCTATGGGTCTGTTCCCGGGTGTGGGGGCTGACCCAAGCTTCTCGAGCCGTAGCGATCCTCTGTCGGCAGGTTGGAGGTTCTTCGACGTCGTGCGGAGACCCACAATGCTTGGGTCAGCCCGCCGAAACGGCCGAGGGACAGACCTGTCCGCGATGGGCCCGGCGAGCAGCTTGGCTCGACGTAGACTCAAGCGGGTGGACGCGTTAGAGCGCGAGCGGGCGCTGATCGGGGAGTACGACGAGCTGCTCCGGCAGCAGCTGCCCGCGAATGCCGACGTGTTCGACGTCCACGTCCACCTCGGGCTCGACATCGACGGCTTCCGGGGCGACTACGACGAGCTCGAGCGACATCCAGTCCGACTACGGGATCGCCGGCGCGTTCGTCTTCTGCCTCGACGAGCCCGACCGGCACCCGGCCTTTCGCGCCGCCAACGACCGCACGCTCGAGTTCTGCGCGCGCTCGGACGGCCGCCTGATCCCGTTCGTCCGTCTCGACATCACCGAGAAGCCGATCCAGGAGGCCGAGCGCGCCATCGCCGCGGGCGCCCGCGGCATCAAGCTCCATCCGCGTGCGCAGAAGTTCGACTGCGACGACGAGCGGCTCGACCCCGTCTTCGAGCTGGCCGCCGACCGCAAGGTGCCGATCCTGATCCACGGCGGCCGCGGGCTGCCGCCGATCGCCGACCACCTCTCGGAGCTCGTCGACCGCTATGCCGGGACGCAGCTGATCATCGCCCACGCGGGCATCGCCGACCAGGCCGGCCTCTTCGGTTACTTCAGCGGCCGCGAGGGCGTCTACTTCGACACCTCGGTCTGGAGCCCGCTCGACCTGATCAACATGTACCAGCACGTCTCGCCGGAGCAGGTGCTCTACGCGTCCGACTACCCCTACGGGCAGCAGCCGGGCTCGCTGATCATCGCGCTGCGCACCGCGCGCACCGCCGGGCTGGACGGCGAGCAGGTGCGCGGAATGCTCGCCGGCAACGCGCAGCGGATCGTCGAACGGCGAGCCGTCGCCGCGGCTCACCGCACCGCGCGGCGAGCGTACCTTCGCGCAGCCGATCCAGTTCGCGCGCATCCACCAGTACCTCTCGATGGCGACGCCGCTCCTCTGGACACGCCAGCCCGACACGATCGGCGCGCTCGGCCTTGCCCTCAACGCCTCGCTCGAACAGGACGGCTTCCACGACGAGCGCGACCGCATCCGTGAGCTGCTCGAGACCGCACAGACGCTCTGGAAAGAGACGAACGAGACCGACGACGAGGACGAGCCGCCGCCTGCGCATGCGCGCCACCTTCCGCATGGTCTACCTCGCCGACATCCTGGCGGTGACCGTCGGTGCTTGAGCTCCGCGTCAACGGCGGCGCCCACCGTGTCGAAGCGCCCGTCGGCCGCTCGCTCGCGTCGGTGCTGCGCGACGACCTCGGCCTGACCGGCACGAAGATCGGCTGCAACGAGGGACACTGCGGCGCCTGCACGGTTCAGCTCGACGGCGTCCCCGTGCTGTCGTGCATCACGCTCGCGCACCTCGTCGGCGACCGCGAGGTCACGACGATCGAAGGCCTGCGCGACCACCCGCTCATCGACTCGTTCGTCCGCGCCGACGCGCTCCAGTGCGGCTTCTGCACGCCCGGCCAGGTCGTCTCGGCCGCCGCGCTCGTCGAGGCGACGCCCGCTCCGGACTCGGAGACGATCCGGCACGCGATGGCCGGCAATCTCTGCCGCTGCGGCACGTACCCGAAGATCGAGGAGGCGATAGCGACGTGGCGCGACTGATCCGCACCGAGAAGGAGGTCGAGGGCCGGTACGAGGAGGTCTGGCTCGTCGTCGAGGAGGACGCGCTCGACCAGTGGCCGCAGGGGGCTCGCGACATCGTCGGCAAGCCCGCGCCGCGCCTGACGGGGCCGCAGCGGGCGCGCGGTGAGGCGCGCTTCACCGCAGACGTCCAGCTCCCCGGGATGCTCCACGCGGCCGTGCTGCGCTCGCCGCACGCGCACGCACGCGTGCAGCGGATCGACGTCTCGCGCGCACTCGAGGCGCCCGGTGTGCGCGCCGCCGTCGCCCCCGGCGACGTGCACGTGCTCGAGGAGCTCGCGGGGTTCCAGGGCGCCGCCGTCGCGGCCGTCGCCGCCGACACCGAGGGCCAGGCACGTGCGGCGCTCGAGCTGATCGACGTCGAGTGGGAGGTGCTCGAGCCGCTGGTCGACCCGGAGGAGGCCGTCGCGCGCGGCGCAGCTCCATGGCGAGCCGCGCCGGTTCGAGCGCGGCGACGTGGAGCGCGGCCTGGCCGAGGCGGACGTCGTCGTCGAGGCCGAATACCACACGCAGACCGTCCTCCACAGCTCGATGGAGACGCACCAGGCGGTGTGCGAGTGGCGCGGCGACAGGCTCGACGTCTACATCTCGACGCAGTTCATCTGGGGCGTCCGCGACGACGTCGCCTCGAAGCTCGAGCTGCCGCCGGACAAGGTGCGCGTCGTCTGCGAGTTCATGGGCGGCGGCTTCGGCTCGAAGAACGGCCCCGGCGACTTCACGTTCATCGCCGCGGAGCTCGCGAAGCGCACCGGGCGGCCCGTGCGGTGCGCGCTCAACGCGCCGCGAGGAGAACCTCGCCACCGGCAACCGCAACGCGACGATCCAGCGCCTGAGCGTCGGCGCCCGCTCCGACGGCACGCTCGTCGCGCTCGCCGGCGAGTTCGTGAACGCGACCGGCTGGGGCGGCTGGACGGCGCCCACGTACGGGCCGATGGAGATGCTCTACGACTGCGAGAACGTGCGCACGCTGACCTACAGCGCGAAGCTCAACACGCCGCCGATGCTCGCGTTCCGCGCCCCCGGCTTCGTCGAAGGGACGTTCGGGCTCGAGTCGCTGCTCGACCGGCTGGCGGCGAAGCTCGACATCGACCCGCTCGAACTGCGGAAGCTGAACTACGCGCACTCGACGGACGACCGTTCGTACTCCTCGAAGCAGCTCATGGAGTGCTACCGGCGCGCCGAGCCGCACTGGGAGCGCCGCCACGAGGTGCGCGCCCGGAGCGAAGGGCCGTGGAAGCGCGGCGTCGGGATGGCGAGCCAGACCTGGTACGGCGGCGGCGGCCCGCCCTCGTACGCGTGGGTGCGCATCGGCTCGGACGCGCGCGCGGTCGTGATCACGGCGATGCAGGACATCGGCACCGGCACCGCGACGACGATGGCGCAGATCGCCGCCGAGGAGCTCGGGCTGCCGCTCGACCGCGTCGACGTGGCGCTCGGCGACTCGGCGCGCGGGCCGTACGCCGCGATCTCGGCCGGCTCGTCGACGACGCCGTCGATGGGGCCGGCGGTGCGCGCCGCAGCGGCGGACGTCGGGCGACAGATCATCGAGATCGCCGCGCAGCGGTACGACCGCGAGGAGCGCGTGCTGTCGCTGAAGGGCGGCAACGTCGTCTCCGCCGACGGCGGCTCCTGGCCGATCGAGGAGGTCGTCGGCCTGCTCGAGGACGCGCAGCTCCTCGGCAAGGGTGCGCGCGGGCCGAACCCGACCGGCATGCAGGTGCTCACGTGGGGCGTTCAGGTCGCCGAGGTGGCCGTGGACGTCGAGACCGGTGAGGTACGCGTGGAGCGTGTCGCCGCGATCCACGACGTCGGCCGCGTCATCAACCCGCTCGTCGCGTCGAGCCAGGTCGAGGGCGGCGTCATCCAGGCCGTCGGCCACACGCTTTCGGAGGACCGACTGCTCGACCCGGAGACGGGGACGGTGCTCACGCAGACGCTCGACGCCTACCGCATGCCGACGATCGCGGATGTGCCCGAGATCGTCACCGAGCTGGTCGACATCCCCGACGAGCACCTGACGAACCTGGGCTCGAAGGGCCTGGGCGAGCCGCCGATCGTGCCGACCGCGGCGGCGATCGCGAACGCGATCCGCGACGCAACCGGAGCCGAGGTGCATCAGCTGCCGATCACCCGCGAGGAGATGCTGCGCGCGCTCAGGGAGGCGCAGAGGAAGACCGAGGAGCCGGTTGGAACTGCTCCGGCCTGAGTCCGCCCGCGAAGCGGTCGCGGCGCTCGGCAACGGCTCGCATCCCATTGCCGGCGGGACGGAGCTCGTCCCGCTGCTGCGCGACCGGATCGTCCAGGCGACGACGCTCGTCGACCTGTCGCGGGCCGTCCCGCGCGGCGTCGACGGCAGTCGCATCGGCGCCGGCACGACGCTCGCCGAGCTCGAGGCCGACGAGCAGATCCCGGACGCGCTCCGCGAGGCGTGCCGACTCGCCTCCTCGCCGCAGCTGCGCGCGATGGGGACGATCGGCGGCAACCTGCGCCAGGCGACCCGCTGCTGGTACTGGCGGCTCAAGTACCCGTGCTACCTGCACGGCGGCGACCGCTGTCACGCGCGCGAGGGCCAGCACCGCGAGCACGCGATCTTCGCGAACGAGCCGTGCGCGTCGGCCCACCCGTCGGACGTGGCCGCCGCCCTGCTCGCACTGGGCGCACGGGTCCACACGACGAGCCGCGAGCTCGACCTGGCCGAGCTCTACCGGCTGCCGACCGACGACGACCGCGACCTCGTCGCGCTCGCGCCGGACGAGCTGATCCTCGAGCTCGAGGTGCCGGCGCCCGACGCGAGCGTCTACCTGAAGGCGATGGACCGGCGGCGCTGGGCGTTCCCGATCGTGGGCGTCGCCGCGGCGCGCTTCGGCGACGACGTGCGCTTCGGCCTTGCCGGCGTCGCGCCGATCCCCTGGGCGATCGACGGCGAGGCCGATCTCGACGCTGCCACGCCGCTGTCCGGAACCGCCTACAAGGTCGAGATCGCCCGCGCGCTCGTCCAGCGCGCCCGGGCGGCTGTCTAGCATCCCGCGGGATGGCCGTCCGCCCGCTCGCGCTCGTACTGGTGCTTGCCGCCGCGCTCGTCGCAGTGGCCGGCTGCGGCGGTGGCGGCAGCAGCAGCTCCGACTGCCAGGTGACGAAAGAAGGAGGCACCGTGCCGGACCTGACACCGCTCGACACCAGCGTGACCCACGAGCTCGTGATGGACACGAACAAGGGCAGCTTCACGGTCAAGCTCGATCCGGAGCAGTCTCCGTGCGCGACGTCCTCGCTCGTCCAGCTCGCGAAAAAGGGCTTCTTCGACGGCACGAAGTTCCACCGGATCGTCCCTGGATTCGTCATCCAGGGTGGCGACCCGACCGGCACGGGCAGCGGCGGCCCCGGGTACAAGACGGTCGACACGCCGCCGTCGGACGCCTCGTACACGAAGGGCGTCGTGGCGATGGCGAAGACCGCCGCGGAGGCGCCCGGGACGTCCGGCAGCCAGTTCTTCGTGGTAACCGGCGCCGACGTCGGCCTCGATCCCGACTACGCGATCGTGGGCACGGTCACCGACGGGCTCGACGTCGTCGAGAAGATCGGCAAGCTCGGCAACGCGAACCAGCAGCCAACCGAGAAGGTCGTGCTCGAAAAGGTGACCGCGAAGCCGTAGATCATGGTCGCGGGAATCGTCCTCGCGGCCGGTGCGGCGACCCGCTTCGGCGGGCCGAAACAGGCGCTGCTCGCGCCGGAGGTGGTCGAGCGCATGTCGGCCGCCGGGCTCGCCGGCGTGCTGCGTCGTCACGGGCGCACACACAGTCGAGACAACGGCGCCGATCGTGCGCTGCCCGGAGTGGGAGCGCGGCCCCGGCGCCAGCCTCAAGTGCGGCCTCATGGCGCTCGGCGACGCGGTCGATGCAGCTGTGGTGGCCCTCGCCGACGGCCCCGACCTGATCGCCCGCCGCCGTCCAGCGGGTGATTGAGGTTTGGCAGGAATCGGGTGCCGAGGTCGTCGCCGCCACGTACGGCGGCAAGCGCGGCCACCCCGTTCTGCTCGCGCGCTCGGTGTGGCCGCCAGATCCCTGACGAGGGTGCCCGCGTCGCTGCCGGCGCTGACCGTCCCGTGCGACGACCTGGGCTTCCCGGGCGACGTCGACACACCTGCAGATCTGCCCGAGAGGTACCGGCCGACGCGCGGTGAATGATTGAGCCGTGAACGCGATTCACGCCCTCGACCACGACAGCGGGCCTTCTCCGCTCGAAGTCGCGCGCGCCCGACGGGGCATGACGCGCGAGGAGGCCGCAGCCCGCACGGCGCTCAGCGTCGACGAGATCACCTGGCTCGAGGAGGGACGCCTCTACCGGTTCCGCTCGGCGCACGGCGCGGTCGCGGCGGCCACGACCTACGCCGCCGCGCTCGACATCGACCACCGCGAGGCACTCGAGCTCGCGGGCCGGCCGGTGCCGCCGCGCGGAGGCGACAGCCGTGGTCCACGCCTGTTCGTCCTCGGTGGAACCGCCCTCATCCTGATTCTCGTGATCGCCGCGCTCGGCACGGTCTCCTGGCTGACCGGCACGACGGGCGGCAGCTCGGGCTCGGCCGCAAAGCTGCCGCCGACGTGGCAGGTGACCGTCGACGTCCTGAACGGCTCCGGCGACTTCTTCTACACCCGTAAGGTGGCCGACGAGATCAACGGGCTGGCCTACCACCTCGGCCCGGTCCGCAAGGCCGACAACTTCGACTATAAGGCGACGGCCGTCTACTACCCGCCGCAGGCGGAGGAGCTCGCGAAGCGGCTGGCCGACTCGCTCTGCGTCGGCACGAAGCCCCTCCCGGGCGGCAAGGACCGGCGCCGCCTGGTCGTGATCGTCGGCCCGGCGACCGTCAGCAACTGCTGACGACTGGGTCTGTCCCCGGGTGTATCGGGGGCTGACCTGCACAGGCTGACTCGAACTCTGTCCCCGGGGTGTAGCGGGGGCTGACCTGCACAGGCTGACTCGAACTCTGTCCCCGGGGTGTAGCGGGGGCTGACCTGCACAGGCTGACTCGAACTCTGTCCCCGGGGTGTAGCGGGGGCTGACCTGCACAGGCTGACTCGAACTCTGTCCCCGGGGTGTAGCGGGGGCTGACCCAAGCCGTCCTACCTCGTCCCGAACCGACGTGGCACGCGCGTTTACATCGATAGTCCCCGTGTAGGACAGCCCCCGCCTTCAAGCGGCCAGGCAAATCGGATCCGTACTGCGGCGGGGACAGCCCCTTAGAGCGGCGTCCGCAGCGACGACAGCCGCTGCTTCAGCTCGGGCGCCATCGGCTCGACGACGGCCTGCCTTACGAAGCGGCGTAGATCGACCTCGAAGCGATAGCGGCGCCGGCAGTAGTCGCAGCCGTCCAGGTGGCGCTCGGCCTGGGCGCGCTCGGCCGGTGTGAGCTCGCGGTCCAGGTACGGCTGGAGCATCTCCTCACACTGGTCGCACGGATCGGTGGACAGGAACTTCACTCGACCGCAGCCTCCTCGGCCTCATCGGCCAACTGTCGTTTGAGGATACGCCGACCACGATGCAGGCGGGACATGACGGTGCCGACCGGGATGTCGAGGATCTGGGCCGCCTCCGCGTACGCGAAGCCGCCGATGTCGACGAGCACGACCACGTCGCGGAAGTCGTGCGGCACGTCGGCCAGCGCCTTGACGACGCCGTCCTGCGAGAGCCGCGCGAGCACGCGCTCCTCCTCCTCCGGCTGCGTGTCGCCGCCCGACGAGGCCAGCCGGTTGTAGAGGAAGTAGTCGCCCTCCTCCAGCGGCTCGGTCTGCGGGCGGCGCTGCCTGGCTCGCGCCCGGTCGATGTTCAGGTTCGTGAGGATGCGCAGCAGCCAGGCGCGAAGGTTCGTGCCGGGCTGGAACGAGCGCCAGCTCCGGAACGCCCGTGCGTAGGTCTCCTGCATCAGGTCCTCGGCCTCCTCACGCGACCCGACCAGCCGACGGGCGACGTTGTAGACCTGGTCGGCGAGCTCGAGCGCTTCCTCCTCGAAGCGCACGCGACCGCGCGCATCGTCCGCGAGCTGCCTCGCCTCCTCCGGGGACACCTCGGTCACCGACCGAACCTAGCAGCACGTTCACAGGCCCACCAAACGGGCGTGGAAGGCCTGCTATTCCCGCTTTTGAGGATCGGGCCGGCTGGGTAAGGGCGTCGTGGAGACCACGACAGAGGAGGACGAATGGAAGGGTTCGAGGTCGTTTCGATCAACGACGAGAAGTCCATCGGCCACGTCGTCGGCCGCAGCGGTGACAACCTGATCGTCGAGCACGGGCACCTGCGCCACCACCGCAACGTGCTGCCGCTCGCGTTCGCGGAGATCGACGATGCGAACCAGCGCGTGACGACAACGCTGTCGGCCGACATGGTCCACGAGTCGCCGAAGGCTCACGGAGACGACGTCGATGCCGCCAAGGTGGCCGAGTACTACGGGCTCGGCGGGGTGAGTGCCGAGGCCGCGGCGGTCGAGGAGCGTGCGTACGCGAAGTACCCGGTCGCGGAGGACGAAGGCGCGAACGACGCCGCGCCCGAGTCGCCTGCGCTGCTGGGAGACAGAGCCGGCTAGACGATCGCGCTTTCGCGGAACCCGGCGCGCGACAGGGCGGCGACGAGCGTCTCCCGGTCGGTCACGTCGTCGTCCCACGAGAGCGACACCTGGCCCATGAGGTTCGCGTTCGCGCCGAGGAGGCCCTCCTCGGCGCGCAATGCGACGGCCAGGCGGTTGACGCAGCGCTCGCAGCGGATCCCGCTCACCTGCAGTGTGTCCGTCTGCTCGGGCACGACGTCAGCCTAGCGAGCGCTCCACGATCCAGGCCGTGAGGGCCTCGAGGCCGTCGCGCCGGCCAATCTCGAGCTGTCGCTCGGCCCACGTGCGGTCGAGGTCGAGTCCCGCGAGCAGCGGCTCCGAGCCGAGTTCCTCGGCGACGGGGCGCACGCGCTCGATGAGCTCGCTGACCAGCTCGCGAGCCGGGACAAGCCGGTCCGCCTCCGGGTGCATCAGCTCCGCGTCCAGCCCCGCGCGCAGGGCGGCCCAGCGGTTCTGTTGGTAGAGGGCACGAGCGGGCGGGTCGTAGGCAGCCGCGGTCCCGCGAGCGACCGACACGCACAGCGCCTGCAGGAGGGCGACGAACGCGGCCGTGACGGCGACCGCCGTCGGTTGGTCGGGCATGCGGATCTCGAGCGTCCCGAAGCGCGGATGCGGGCGCACGTCCCACCAGAGCATCGTGTAGTCAGGGATCAGGCCGACTGCGACGAGCCGCCCGAGAAACGCCTCGCGCTCGGCGTAGTCGCGGAAGGCCGGCGGCGCCCCGCTGCGGGGCAGCTGCGCGAGCACCTCGGCACGATTCGAGGCGAGCCCGGTCTCCTCGCCCGCCAGGTACGGGGAGTTCGCCGAGACGGCGAGCACCGCCGGGAGCCACTGCAGGAGACCCTCGAGCGCTCGCATGCACGTGTCCGCATCCGGCATGCCGACGTGCACGTGGAGGCCGTTGACGCCCTGGCGGCGTGCCGAGATCCCCGCGTACTCGACGAATGCGATGTACCGCTCCTCGGGCACGATCGCCTGCTCCTCGGGCTTGCTGATCGGGTGCGAGCCGGCCGCCAGGATCCGCATCGCCTGCGCGCCCGCGAGCCCGGCGGCCGTGCCACGCAGCTCGCCGAGCCTGGCGGCCGCCTCTCCGGCCGTCGCGCAGGCTCCTGTGTTCAGCTCGACGACACACGCAAAGAGCTCCGTCTTGATCCGTCCAGGCCCCAGCTCCCGCTCCGCCGCGGCGACGACGCCCTGCGACTCGGCCCTGAGCAGGAGCGTCCGCTCGTCGACGAGCATGAGCTCCTCCTCGGCGCCGACCGACCACGGCCCGCTCTCGCCCCAGTGAGCCTCGTCCTGCACCGCGGCACTATCGCGGTCCACGCCGCTGAGCGCCCTCGGGGACTCAGCGGCGTTGGGGTCGAGGATGGCCCCCGAAGGGGCCTGGGATGGGCGGCTAGCCGCGAGGGGAGGAAGGCTGCCGCCCGAGCTGCACGGTCACCGCCTGCTTGCCGGTGCCGCGGTAGAGCTCGAAACGAATCTTGTCGCCGGGCTTCTTGCGCGCGACGAGCTCGCGCAGGGCCTCGACGTCCGTGAGGCGCCGGCCGTCGGCCGCGACGATCAGGTCGCCGCCCATGACGTACGTCTCGCCGTCGACGGTCACGTGCTGGTAGCCGGCCTGCACCCCCGCCTTGGCCGCACCGCTCTCCGGCGTGACGTCGACGACGAGCAGGCCGCGGCGCGCCGGCAGGTGGAACAGCCGCGCGATGTCGGGCGTGATCTCCTGCGCGAAGAGCCCGAGCTGCGCGTGCTCGACATGGCCCTTCTCGATGATCTGCGCGGCCACGTCCTTGACCGTGTTGATCGGGACGGCGAACCCGAGCCCGACGTTGCCGCCGTTCTGGGTCGCGATCTGCGTGTTGACGCCGACCACGCGGCCCGCGCTGTTCAGCAGCGGGCCGCCGGAATTGCCCTGGTTGATGGCGGCGTCGGTCTGGATGACCTGATCGATCAGCGACATGTTCGGCGCCTGGATCGCGCGCCCCACGGCGCTGACGATCCCGGAGGTGACCGTGCGCTCGTAGCCGAGCGGGTTGCCGATGGCGACGACCTCGTCGCCGACGCGGACGCCGTCGGAGTCACCCAGAGCGAGCGGGCGCAGCGCCCTGGGCACGGCGTCCACCTTGAGCACGGCGACGTCGGTGGACGGGTCCTTGCCGACGAGCCTCGCGGCCATGCTCTCGTTGTTCGAGAAGCTGACGCGGATCCGCTGCGCGCCCTGGACGACGTGGTAGTTCGTGACCACGTAGCCGCCCTTGTCGATCACGAAGCCGGACCCGAGCCCGCGCTCCTCCTGCTGGGTCTGGAAGAAGCCGAACGGGTCGCTCGACTTCACGATGCTCTCGGTCGCCACGCGCACGACTCCGGGCCGCGCGCGCTGGTAGACCTCGCCGATCGAGAGCGGCCGGTCGGCCGCACGGAAGCGGGACGACGGCAGCGTGATACCAGCGTCGACGGTGGCTAACGGGGCACCGGCGTCGTCCGAGGACGAGGAGTCGCCGCCGATGCCCCATAACAGCGCCGCGCCCGCCAGTGCGACCACGCCGCCGGCGAGGGCGGCGGCAACGAGCGCGGCGCTCAATGTGAGGAGTCCCGTGCGTTGAGGCCGCACGATCCGGTTATAACTGCCGCGCCTTACAGCGCGGCGTCGGCGCGTTAACCGGCGGCTGCAGTTCTGTTAAGCACCCGTGTGCGTGACCATTCCTGGGCAGCGTGCTGGACGACGTCCCAGGGGCTGCCGAACGGCGGCGTGTAGCTGAGGTCGAGGTCGTTGAGCGAGTCGACGTCGAGTCCCTCGAAGAGCGCGGAGGCGACGATGTCCACGCGCTTCGCGACCTGCGCGTCGACGTGGCCGGCGAGCTGCGCTCCGAGCAGCCTCCCGTTTGCGGAGTCGCCTGTGAGCCGCAACCGGATCTCATGCGCGCCCGGGTAGTACGCCTTGTGGTCGAAGCCTGCCGTCCCGACGGTCAGCGGCTCGATCCCGGCCGCGCGCGCCTCGTGGTCGTGCAGGCCGGTCCGGGCGACGGCCAACTCGAACACCTTGACGACCTGGGTCCCGAGCGAGCCCTCGAAGCGCCGGTTCCCGCCGGCAGCGTTCTCGCCGGCGACGCGCCCCTGCTTGTGTGCCGTCGTGCCCAGGGGCAGGTACGTATCCGTGTCGAGCAGCCGGTGGTAGGTCACCGCGCAGTCGCCGGCGGCGTACACGTCGGGGACTCCCGTTGCCATGCCGCGGTCGACCTGCAGCGCGCCTCGTGCGCCGAGGGCGATCCCGGCCGTGTGCCCCAGCTCCGTGGCGGGCCGGACGCCGACGACCACGAGGACGATGTCTGCCGGCACGACCAGATCGGGCTCGCCGGCGACGACGAGGCCGCCCTCGTGCTCGTCGATCCTCGTAACCGTGACCCCGTTGAGCACGCGGACGCCGTTTCCTTCGAGCTCGTCACGCACGAGGCCGCCGAGCGGGGCGTCGACCGTCGGCAGCACGGAGAGCAGCTGCTCGACCACCGTGACGGCGATACCGCGCGCCTGGAGAGCCTCGGCCATCTCCAGCCCGATGTATCCGGCGCCGACGATCACGGCCGTTTCGGGCGCCTTCGCAAGCGCGTCGGACAGGACAAGGCTGTCGCCGATCGTGTGCAGCTGGTAGACGCCGGCGCAGTCGATACCCGGTATCGGCGGACGCACGGGCTCGGCGCCGGTCGCGACGACCAGGCGGTCGTACTGCAGCGAGCGGTGGCGGCCATCGGCGGTCTTCACCTCTACCGTCCGCGCCTTGGCGTCGATCCGCTCGGCCGTGTGCTCGAGCACAAGCTCCACACCTGCGCCCTCGAGCTCGGAGATATCGCGGTGGGCCAGCGAGCGCCAGTCGGGCACGTCGCCGGAGAGGAAGTACGGCAGCCCGCAGATCGAGAAGTTCGGATAGCGGTCGGCCAGCAGCACCGAGACCTCCAGGCTCTCGTCGAGCTCGCGAGCGCGAAGGGCGGCGCTGATACCGGCGTCGCTTCCGCCGACGATCAGGATCCGGCTCAGACAAGCTCCCTGGGTCTCGTCTGGTCCGCACTCGCGGCTTGCGCATCCCGCTCCGTCGCCGTTTCGCCCCGCACGAACTGGTACGTGAGCGCACCGAGCGCGGCTCCGGCGAGCGGCGCGACGATGTAGATCCAGAGCGAGCCGAGCTCCGGCGCGACGAGCGCCGGGCCGAGCGAGCGCGCGGGGTTCATCGAGGCGCCCGAGATCGGCCCGCCGAACATGGCATCCAGGCCCACCGTGCCACCGATGGCGATCGCCGCTGCCTCGCCGACGGCCCGCGTGTCGGTTGCCACGGCCATGATCACGAACATCAGGAAGAACGTCAGGACGAGCTCCCACAGGAACGACTGGCGGTCCGAGCCGGACGGGACGGTCGCCCCGACGTCCGCGATGTCGCCGAGCGAGCCGCGCAGGAGCGCAGCCGCGCAGACAGCGCCGGCGGCCTGTGCCGTCCAGTAGCCGGCCGCGCGCGGCCACGGGAAGTGGCGGCTGAGCGCGAACGCGAACGTGACCGCGGGGTTGAAGTGCGCGCCCGAGATGTGCCCGACCGCGTAGATCATCGCCATGATCACCAGCCCGAATGTGATCGCGACGCCCACGTGGCCGAGAGCGCCGGTCTTCGCGTCGACCATGATCGCGCCGCAGCCGGCGAAGACCAGCGCGAAGGTGCCGACGAACTCCGCGACCAGGCGCCGCGCAGACGCGCGGTCGGTGATCCGAACGGGACCGCTCAGCTCGCGGCCGCCGAGTCGCGCTCCGCCAGCTCGCCGATCAGCGCCCGCACGCGGCCGTCGAGCTCGTCGCGGATCCGGCGGACGGTGGCCAGATCCTGGTCGGCCGGGTCGTCGAGCTCCCAGTCCTCGTACTTCTTCCCCGGGTAGATCGGGCATGCGTCGCCGCAGCCCATGGTGATGACCACGTCGGCGGCGCGGACGACCTCGTCGGTGAGTGGCTTCGGAAACTCCTCGCCCATGTCGACCCCGAGCTCCTCCATCGCCTCGACGACCGCCGGGTTGATCTCGTTCGCAGGTGCGCTGCCCGCCGACCGCACGTGGATCCGCCCCTCGGAACGGAGCTTCAGCAGGCCGGCCGCCATCTGGCTGCGGCCCGCGTTGTGGACGCACACGAACAGCACCTCCGGCTGATCCTTGCCGAGGATCCCCTCGGCCTGCGCCAGCGCGCGGAGCCGCTCACGCGTGAAGCGATGCACGAGCACCGGAACGAAGACGTTGATGCGCGCCTCGCCGAGGCGCTCCTGCGAGTCGGTGATGTACCGGGCGATCGTCTCCTGCGAGAAGATGCCGGCGAACTCCTCGGCCAGCCGGTCCGCTGCCTGCTCGATGTGGCGCCTGGTCAACGGGTCGAGAACGTTCGACATGGCTCCTCCTTCGCGTATCGATGGCGGTCGATACGCGATGATGGCGACCGCATCGATCTCTGTCAATATGGGTCGGGTGCGGCCGATCGCGACCATCGCCGCATCGTGTCCCCCGCTCCTCCAGGAGCCAATCGCGGCCGACAACGCCGAGGAGCTCGCGTCAGCGCTGAAGGCGATCGCGGATCCCGCGCGGCTGCGCCTCCTCAGCCTGATCCAGGCCCAGCCGGGCCACGAAGCCTGCGTCTGCCATCTCACCGAGCCGCTCGGCCTGAGCCAACCGACGGTCAGCCATCACCTCAAGGTGCTGCTGCGTGCAGGTCTGGTTGAGCGCGAGCGCCGAGGCAGCTGGGCGTACTTCAGGGTTCGGGAAGAGCCGCTCGCCGCCCTGCGGTCACTGCTGGCCTGATCCGCTACTCGGAACCGTCGATGTGCGACGCGTCCGTGAACTCCTTGAACTCACCGGTGACGAGGTAGGCCGTCTGCTCGCCGATGTCGACCGTGTGGTCACCGATCCGCTCCAGGCACCGCGAGACGATGATCATCCGCAGCCCCCACTCCCGTAACTCGACGTTGCTGCCGAGCGCAAGCAGGTGCTGCACCGCGCGGCGGTTCGCCCGGTCGATCAGCTCGTCGAGCTCCATCAGCGACTCGGCCGCCGGCACGTCACGCGTCATGAACGCGTTGAGCGAGATACTTCAGCATCTGCTCGCCGCGCGACGGCCATCTCCTCGAGCGCCTCGACCAGCTTGTGGTCCGGCGCTACGGCGTAGACGAGCTTCGTCAGCTTCGCGATCGTCACGCAGAGGTCGGCGATCCGCTCGAGCGAGAGGTTTATGTGGATGATCGCGAGCGTCAGCCGAAGGTCGCTCGCGACCGGCGTCTGGCGGGCGAGCAGCGGCTCGACCGCCACTGCTCGATCGCTGAGATAGCGCGAGTCGACCTCGTCGTCGAACGCGATCACCTCGTCGGCGAGCTCGGGATCGCGCTCGCGGACGGCCTGGATGGCGCCGCGCAGCGCCCGCGCGCAGAGCTCGCCCTCCTCCATGAGCGTGGCCTGCAGGGTGTCGAGGTCCTCCTGGAGCGGGATCCTCATCGGCATCAGCCGAACCGCCCTGTGACGTAGTCCTCGGTCCGCTTGTCGGACGGCGTCGTGAAGATCTTGTTCGTGTCGTCGTACTCGACGAGGATCCCCGACCGCTGCTCGTCCTCCGGCCCGCTGAGACTGAAGAAGGCGGT
This sequence comes from uncultured Thermoleophilia bacterium, assembly GCA_963734565.1. Taxonomy (GTDB): domain Bacteria; phylum Actinomycetota; class Thermoleophilia; order Gaiellales; family Gaiellaceae; genus JACVRM01. The sequence continues at coordinate 94,843 of CAVTHM010000006.1, forward strand.
CATGTCGGCGACGCGGGCGGCCTGCTGCATGTTGTGCGTCACGATCACGATCGTGTAGTCGGTCTTGAGCTCGTGCATGAGGTCCTCGATGCTCGCCGTCGAGATCGGGTCGAGTGCCGAGGCAGGCTCGTCGAGCAGGATGACCTCGGGCTCGATGGCGATCGCACGCGCGATGCAGAGCCGCTGCTGCTGGCCGCCGGAGAGCGCGAGCGCGCTGTCCTTGAGTCTGTCCTTGACCTCTTCCCAGAGCGCGGCGCGCTTCAGCGCCTGCTCCACGCGGTCCTTGAGGTTGTCCTTCATGCCGAGGATCCGGAGGCCGTACGCGACGTTGTCGAAGATCGACTTCGGGAACGGGTTCGGCCGCTGGAACACCATCCCGATGCGCCGGCGGACCGCGACGGGATCGACGTCCTTCGCGTGGATGTCGATGTCGTGGTACATGATCGTGCCCTCGGTCCTGAAACCGGGGATGACCTCGTTCATGCGGTTCAGGCAGCGGATGAACGTGCTCTTGCCACAGCCTGACGGGCCGATCACGGCGGTCACCATGTTCGCGTAGACGTCGAAGCTGACGTTCTTGACGGCCGGTGACGAGCCGTAGAACGCGGTGAGGTCGCGGATGCTGAACACGGTCCGCTTCGCAAGCTGCGCCGACGGGGCGCCGACGCCCAGCTTCGTCGGATCGATGGCCTTCGCGAGCCCGTCGCCGCTTCCCTCGGCGCGCTGCTCCGTGTCCTCGTGCATGTCCGTTCCAGGGTAATTCATTCGGTCTCCTCGCTAACGTTTTCGTCCGAGCTTCCGCCGGCTACGCAGCCCGATGTAGCGCGCCATCGTGCTGGCAATCAGGACGAAGGCGATCAGCACGAGCGCGGTTCCCCAGGCCTGCGCTTGGATGTGGGGATCGGCCTGCTCCGAGGCGTTGAAGATGAAAAGCGGCATCGACGGGAGGGGGCCGGTCGGGTTGAACGAGACTCCGGGCACGGCGCTCACGAACGAGGACGTGAAGAGCAGCGGCGCGGTCTCGCCCGCGATGCGTGCGGTGGCGAGCGTCGCCCCGGTGATGATGCCGCCGACCGCCTGCGGGAGCACGATGCTGAGCGTCGTCCTCCACTTCGCAGCGCCGAGCGCGAGACTCGCCTCGCGCATCGAGTTCGGAATGAGGGCCAGCACCTCCTGGGTCGACCGCGCGACGAGCGGGAGCATCAGGATCGCCAGGGCGAACGACGCCTTGAGGCCGCTCTGGCCTGATCCTTCCACCAGCAGGACGAACACGAAGATGCCGATCACGATCGCCGGAACACCGTTGAGCACGTCGAGCGCGAGCGTCAGCGGCACACGCAGCCGCGGCGGCGCGAGCTCGTTGAGGTAGATCGCCGCGAGGATCGCGACGGGCAGCGCCATCAAGATGGCGCAGCCGACGATGATGATGCTGCCGACGATTGCGTTGGCGATGCCCGACGGAGGCGGCTCCGTCCCGCCGAGGGCGGAGACGAACGACGGGTTCTTCGTGAAGAAGTCCCAGTCGATCGCGTCGAGGCCGCGCTTGAGCACAGCCCAGACGACGATCACGAGCACTGCCACGGCCGCCAGCGCCGCGAGCGTCGCTAGCACCTCCATCGTCCGGTTGACCGCCTTCCGGCGGCGGAGATGCTCGCTCGTCAGCGGGCTCGGCTCGAGTGAGTGCTCGCTCACGTGCGCCCCTGCTGCCTGCGCGCGACGCGGCGGACGATCACCTGCGCGATCACGTTGGCGACGAGCGAGAAGATCGAGCAGGATCACCGCCAGGTAGATCAGCGAGGACTTGTGCAGCTCGGTTGTGAACCCGATGTACTCGCTGGCGATCTTGCTGGCCAGCGTGTTGCCGGCGTCGAAGAGGTTGAAGCTGATGTTCGTGAGGTTGCCGATCACCTGCGTGACGGCGATCGCCTCGCCGACGGCGCGGCCGAGACCAAGGATCAGCGCGGCAGCGATGCCTGCGCGCGCGTACGGGAAGACGACGCCGCGGATCATCTCCCACCGCGTCGCGCCAAGGGCGAGCGCGCCTTCTTTGAGGTCGGACGGCACGTTCAGGAAGAGCTCGCGGCAGATGCTGGAGACGATCGGGATGATCATGATCGTGAGGATCAGGACGGCCGACGAGCTGGCTCGACGGGACGGTTTGCTCGCCGTCGAAGAACGGTGTCCAGCCGAGGATCTTGCTCAGGAACGGCCCGAGCGTGGACACGATCCAGGGCCCCATCACGAGGATGCCCCAGAGTCCGAGGACGACGCTCGGCACCGACGCGAGCATCTCGACGAGCGCACCGACGGGCCCGCGCAGCCAGCGGCGGCGCCAGCTCGGTCAGAAAGAGTGCGATCGCGATCGCGACCGGCCCGGCGATCAGGAGCGCAAAGAGCGAGGTGAGCGCTGTACCGAAGATGAAAGCGGCCGCGCCGAACTGGCTCGTGACCGGGTTCCAGGTCTCGGTGGTGAAGAAGCTGAGCCCGAACTCCTGGATCGCCGGCCAGGCGCCCGAGAGCACCTCGATGGTGATCAGGACGAGCAGCACGACCGCCGTCAGCCCCGCGAGGAGCGTCAGGACGTAGAAGATCCCGTCCCCGACGCCGAACCGGCCCCGCCGCTTGAGTGCGGCGGGGCCGACCGGGGCATTCGCTGCGGAGGCCATCAGGCGCGCCTGCCGCAGTCCTACGTGCTTGCCTTGATGGACTTGAGGAGCACCTTGTCCTTCGCGACGACGTACGACGGGAGCGGCACGAAGATCAGCCTCGGCCCGTACTGCTGCCCGGTCGTGATCGCCCAGTTGACGAACTGCTTGATCGCGTCTGCCTTCGGGCTCGACCGCGGCACGATCACGTACGAGTACGTGCAGATCGGGTACGCGGTGGCGTACTTCTTCCCCTTCGGCGGGTTGACGATCGAGAGGGAGTTGTTGGCCGCGAACTTCTTGTCGTACGTCGCGGCCGCCTTGATCCCGCGGATGCCTGGCAGCGCGTACTTGCCCGACTTGTTCTGGACGGCGGCGAACTGGATCTTGTTCGTCTTCGCGTAGGCGATGTCCGCGTAGCCCATCGCGCCCGGCGTCGACTTGACGACGGCAGACACGCCGGAGCTGCCGCGGCCGCCGACGCCCTTCGGCCAGTTGACGCTGGTGCTGAAGCCGACGTTGTTCAGCCAGTCCTCGCTCGCGCCGCTCAGGAACTCGGTGAAGTTGAACGTCGTGCCCGAGCCGTCGCTGCGGAAGACGGGCGTGATCGTCGTGTCCGGCAGCGAGACGCCCTTGTTGAGCTTCGTGATGCGGGCGTCGTTCCACTTGGTGATCTTGCCGAGGTAGATGTCGGCGATCACCTTGCCGCTGAGGTGGAGGTTGTTCTTGACGCCCGGCAGGTTGTAGAGCACCGACGTCGCCGACAGGACCCACGGCATCATCACGCAGCCGCCGCAGGCTGAGAACTGGTCGAAGGTCATCGGCGCGTCGGACGCGCCGAAGTCGACCGTGCGGGCGGTGATCTGCTGGATCCCGCCACCGCTGCCGATCGGGTCGTACTGGATGGGCCCACCCTTGTACTGCTGCTGCCACATCGCGATCAGCGGCGCCGGGAACGTGGCCCCGGCACCGTGGATGCTGTCGGCGGCCTTGCGGGCCGGCTGGGCGCCGGCGACCGCGGCGAATGCGATGGCCGCGAGGACCCCCGTCGCGACAGCAGCGATGACGTAGCGCGTTTTGCGCATAGTCAGAACTCTCCTTTCGATCCCCTCGTAGGTGCCCCGCCGCTCCTGCGGACGGTGCGCTTCCGGGGTGGTGAGACGCGGTCCCCGGGTGCCGGTTGGCCCGTTCACCCGACGCTCACCACGTTCTCCCCAACCCGACTCCTCCCAGGTGAAATTTGCCTCGGTTGGTGATGCGGCGCGAGCGTATGGCGGCTTGGCGGGGCATTGGGCGGCCGCGCCGTGAACATCTGGTTTCGGAGTGGTGAAGGGCACCGGAAACGGCTTGCAAGTGCCGCTTTCGGGAGCGGAGAGACGCCTGGCCGACGGGGGTGCTTGACATGCATCGAAGATCTTCGATATATTGATAAACGTCTATATGAATCCTGCCCGGATAGCCACACGGACGTCCGCCGCCGCGACCTGTTGCGCGCCGCTCGCCGCGCCATTGCTTTCTGACGACCAGGCGATCGCGACAGCGGAGCTGTTCAAGGCGCTCGCCGACCCTGCGCGCGTGCGGATCGTGAACGCGCTCGCAACGCGTGGCGGCGACCCAGTCTGCGTCTGCAATCTGGTCGAGCCGCTCGGGCTTTCGCAGCCGACCGTCTCGCACCACATGAAGAAGCTGGTCGACGCCGGCCTCGTCGATCGGGAGCAGCGCGGCAAGTGGGCCTACTTTTCGCTGAAGGACGACGCGGTCGAAACCCTCGCCGCCGTCGCCGACCTGAAAGGAGCGTGTTGACGATGACCACCACCGCTGACGATCTGCGCGAGGAGGTGCGCCGCCGGTACGCCGAGTCGGCGCGCTCAGTCGCCGAGTCGACCGCGAGCTGCGGCAGCGGCAGCTGTTGCGGGGGTGAGAGCGCTGACTTCGGCGAGTCGCTGTACGACGCCGCCCAGCGCGCGGAGCTGCCCGACGCGGCGGCGCTCGCCTCGCTCGGCTGCGGCAACCCGACCGCCGTCGCCGACCTGCACGAGGGCGAGACGGTGCTCGACCTCGGCTCGGGCGGCGGGATCGACGTGATCCTGTCCGCGAAGCGCGTCGGCCCGACGGGCACGGCCTACGGCGTCGACATGACCGACGAGATGCTGGCGCTCGCACAGCAGAACGCACGCGACGCCGGCGTCACGAACGTGCACTTCCTCAAGGGCGTCATCGAGGCGATCCCGCTGCCCGCCGCGTCCGTCGACGTCGTGATCTCGAACTGCGTGATCAACCTCTCGACCGACAAGGCGGCGGTGCTCACGGAGATCGCGCGGGTGCTGAGGCCGGGCGGCCGGGTCGGGGTGAGCGACGTCGTCGCTGAGGACCACCTCACGCCCGAGCAGCGGGCCGAGCGCGGCAGCTTCGTCGGTTGCATCGCGGGCGCGCTGTCGCGCGGCGAGTACATCGCCGGGCTCGAGGCCGCCGGGTTCGAGGACGTCTCGGTCGAGTACACGCACGAGGTCGCGGACGGGATGCACGGGGCGATCGTGAAGGCGGTGAAGACCGAGGCGCTGGAACTGAAGGGTCTGCCGGTGGTGCAGGCCGCAGCGAGCGCAGGCTGCTGCTGATGCAGCCCGCGCTTCGGCGGGTGCTGGCCGCCGAGCTCATCGGGACGTTCGCGCTGGTCTTCGCCGGGGCGGGCGCGATCATGGTCGACGCCAAGACCGGCCAGCTCGGCCACATCGGCGTCGCCATCGCCTTCGGCCTCGTGATCATGGCGATGATCTACGCCGTCGGGCACGTCTCCGGCGCGCACCTCAACCCCGCCGTCTCGCTCTCGTTCGCCCTGACGCGTCACTTCCCGTGGACGCGCATGTGGGGCTACTGGGCGGCGCAGGCGGCGGGCGCGCTGCTGTCCGCGGCCGTCCTGCGCGCGTCGCTCGGGAACGTCGCGCACGTCGGCGCCACGCTGCCGTCGGGCTCCGACCACCAGTCGTTCCTCTGGGAGGTCGTCCTGAGTTTCTTCCTGATGTTCGTGATCATGGCGGTGGCGACTGACACGCGGGCGGTCGGTGAGGCGGCCGCGATCGCGATCGGCGCCACGGTCGGCCTCGATGCGATGGTCGGCGGCCCCATCAGCGGCGCCTCGATGAACCCGGCGCGCTCGCTCGGGCCGGCGATCGTCTCGGGCGACCTGCATGCCCTCTGGATCTACCTCACGGCCCCGTTCCTCGGCGCCGGCCTCGGCGCGCTCGCCTACCAGCTGGTGCGCGGCGAGGAAACCGCACCCGCGGAGGCACGGGCGTGAACGTGCTCTTCGTGTGCGTGGCGAACTCCGGCCGGAGCGTGATGGCCGAGCGGCTCTTCCGGCGAGTCGCCGGCGACCGGCACCAGGCCCGCTCGGCGGGCAGCGAGCCCGGGACGGCTCCGCACCCGCAGGTCGTCGAGGCACTCCGCGAGCTCGGCATCGACGCGAGCGACCACGTGCCGCGCAAGCTCGACCAGGAGGCGCTCGACTGGGCCGACGTCGCCGTCTCGACCTGCAGCGAAGAGGTGTGCCCGATCACGCCGGGCGTGCGCCGGATCAGCTGGGAGCTTCCCGACCCGAAGGGGCTGCCGCTCGACGAGGTCCGGCCGATCCGCGACGAGCTCGAGCGGCGCGTGACGCAGCTCGCCGACGAGCTCGCTAGCGAGCCAGCTCGAGCGTCATGAACGTGTTGTTCTCGGTCACCGTGTAGTCGGCGAACGGGCCGCACGGAACGAACCCCGCCGACGCGTAGAGCGCGCGGGCCGGCACGAACGCCTCGCCCGTGCCGGTCTCGATGCTGACGCGCCGGCGCGCCGCGCTCGCGCGCGACCGCGACGAGGTGGTCGACCAGCGCCCGTGCCACGCCGCGTCGCCTCGCGGCCGCGGCGGTGTGCATCGACTTGAGCTCGGCGTGCTCCGGGTCGAGCTCCTTGATCGCGCCCACGCCGAGCAGCTCGCCGTCGAGCCGGACGCTGTAGAAGGTGATCGCCGGGTCGAGCAGCCCGTCGAGGTCGAGCGCGTGCACGTCCTCCGCCGGCGTCATCTCGTGCGCGAACCGCAGGTGCGCCTCGAGCAGCGCGCGGACGTCGTCGCGACGCGGGTCGTCGGCCTCGATCGTGAACACGCCTCAGAAGATCGCTTCGATCGGCCAGTAGAGCAGGCCCGCGACTGCAGCGGCAGCCGGGATCGTGATCACCCACGCGACCACGATGTTCCCGGCCACGCCCCAGCGCACGGCTGACAGCCGCTTCGTCGCGCCCGCGCCCATCACGGCGCCGGAGATGCACTGCGTCGTGGAGACCGGAAACCCGTAGTGCGTGGCCACAAAGAGCGTCACTCCGGCCGATGTCTGCGCGGCGAATCCGGTCGGCGGATCCATGTTGAAGATGCGCTGGCCGAGCGTGCGGATGATGCGCCACCCGCCGACGTACGTCCCGGCGGCAATCGCAAGCCCCGCCGTGACCTTGACCCAGTCCGGGATGTAGAAGGTGTCGATGTTCCCGTTGGTGTAGAGGGCAAGCGCGATCACGCCCATCGTCTTCTGCGCGTCGTTCGCGCCGTGCGTGAACGCGAAGAACGTGCCGGAGAAGAGCTGGCCGATGCGGAACGAGCGGTTGGCGGTGCTCGCCGTCATCCACTTGAAGCCCCAGTAGATGGCGACTAGCAGCAGGAACGCCCCGATGAAGCCGACGATTGGCGAGAGGATCCCCGGGATCACCACCTTGTGCCAGATGTCGGCCCACTCGACGCCGCTGACGCCGGACTGCACGAGCGCCGCGCCGATCAGTCCGCCGATCAGCGCGTGCGACGAGCTCGAGGGCAGGCCCACGTACCAGGTAGCCAGGTTCCATGCGATCGCGCCCAAGAGCGCCGCCAGCAGCGTCTGCTCGGTGACGAGGTTCGTGTCGATGATCCCCTTGCCGACGGTCTTCGCGACCGCGGTAGTGACGAAGGCGCCCGCCAGGTTGCCGACCGTGGCGAGGATCACCGCCTGGCGCGGCGTCATCGCGTGCGTCGACACGGACGTCGCGATCGAGTTTGCCGTGTCGTGGAAGCCGTTCGTGAAGTCGAAGGCCAGCGCGGTGAAGATCACCGCGACGAGGAGCGCGTCTTCCACTAGCGGTTCTTGACGAAGATCGCCTCGAGCACGTCGGCGGCCTCCTCGCAGGCGTCGACGGCCTCTTCGAGGCGCTCGTGCACGTCCTTCCAGCGGATGATCGAGACCGCGTCGCGCTCGTTGCGAAAGAGCTCGCTGACGGCGTCGCGCAGCAGGATGTCGCCCTCGTCCTCCAACTCGCGCAGGGCGTCGAGCGACCGGCTCGAGTCCTTGAAGCCCTCGAGCCGCTGCACTGCCTCGTCGAGCCGCATCGCCGCGCGCAGGATCACGTCCGCCTGCGAACGCGCTTTCGGCGGCACCGGCGACGCGCCGTAGGAGCCGAGGTTGTCGGCAGCTTCGTCGATGTTGTCGCACACGTCGTCGAGCGCGTTGGCGAGGCGGTAGATGTCGTCGCGGTCGAAGGGCGTGACGAAGGTGCGGTTGAGCAGGTCGACGACCTCGTGGGTCAGCCGGTCGCCCGTGTGCTCGAGCGACTTGATCTGCTGGATCAGCTCGGCGCCGTCGTCGGGGAAACGGTCGAGCAGGTGGGTGAGGAGCCGGGAGATGTCGACGGCGTTCGCCGACGCCTGCATGAACAGGTCGAAGAACTCCCGTCGCTGCGGCGTGAAGTTGAAGCGCATGGTGCGGGCGGCGTCATACCACGTTGGCCGGGAAGTCGCAGCGGATGCGGAGCCCGCCACGCGGGCCGCGCTCGGCCGCGATCGTCCCACCCGCCGCAGTGACGACGTGCTTGACGATCGCGAGCCCGAGCCCGGTTCCCTGCGAGGCCCGGGCTCGATCGGACGCGGTAGAAGCGCTCGAACAGCCGCGGGAGGTCCTCCTCCGCAACGCCCGCGCCGTCGTCCTCGGCTTCCAGCACGGCGCCGCCGGCCTCGTTGCGCGCGGCCAGCGTGAAGGTCGCGCCTTCGCCCGCGTAGCGAATCGCGTTTTCGGCGAGGTTCTCCGCGATCACCTGCAGCATACGCTGGCGCAGCGGCAGCACGACCGACGCCGAGCACTCGAGCCGAACGCTCACGCCCGCGCGCTCGGCGCTCGCGCGCCAGGCTCTCGACCACACTCTCGAGCACGGGCAGCGCGCGGATCGAGCCGAGCGAGACGACCGCGCGGCCGGTCTCGAGCTCGCTCAGGAAGAGCACGTCGTCGATCAGCTCGCGTGATGTGGTCGACCTCCAGGCGCGCCTGGTCGATGAGCTCGAGCGGGTCGGCGCCCGGCAGCGAGGCCGACTCGAGCTGAGCCAGCAGCCGCGCGAGCGGCGTGCGCAGCTCGTGCGAGACGGCAGCCGTGAAGCCCGCCCGCAGCTCCTGGTAGGCCGCGAGGTCGCCCGGGTCGCTCAGGTAGAGCAGCGTCTCGCTGTGCCCGTCCACCTGCGTAGGGCACCTCGAGCGGCGTACGGCCGCCGGTGCGCGCGAGCTCCTCCGGAGAACGGCACGCCCTCGATGACGCCCTCGAGCGCTTCGCGGGCGCGGCGGCTCGCGGCCAGGACGCGGCGGTTCGCGTCCAGCACGACGACGATCTCGCGGCTCTCCTCCACGAGCCGCTCGGCGCGCGCGGCCTCGAGCCGCAGCGCGGCGAGCTCGTCGCCGCCGCCATTGCGACGGCGACGGCGGAACCTCACAGGCGCGTCACGCGTTCGTTCACCGCAAGCCCCGGTCTATCGTACGCAGCCGTGCCCCGCGTGCTGATCGTCGAGGACGACGACGTCATCGCGGACGGGATGGCACGCCACCTGGCCGCCGCCGACTTCGAGCCGATCGTCGTCTCGCAGGGCGAGCAAGGGCTGGCGCGCCTCCGCTTCGAGCGGCCGGACGTCTGCGTGCTCGACCTGATGCTCCCCGGCCGCGACGGCTGGAACGTGATCGAGACGGCCCGCGCGCGAGGGCATCGGGACGCCGATCGTCGTCGTCAGCGCCCGCGGCACCGAGCACGACCGTGTGCACGCGCTCGAGATCGGCGCCGACGACTACCTCGTCAAGCCGTTCTCGATGAAGGAGCTGGTCGCGCGCGTGAAGGCGGTCGCCAGGCGCGGCACGCGCGCGGAGACGATCGAGCGCGGCGAGCCGATCGACATCGAGGAGCTCCACATCGACCCGCGCGAGGTGCAGGCGTACGTGGACGGCCAGAACGTCGGCCTCACCCCGACCGAGTTCCGGCTCCTCTACACGCTCGCGCTCGACCGCGGCCGCGTCGTCACGCGCGACGAGCTGCTGCAGCGCATCTGGGGCCGCCGCGAGGGGCACCGCGACCGCACCGTGGACGTCTTCGTCCGCAAGCTGCGCGAGAAGGTCGACCGCCGCGCGTCGCAGCACACGTTCATCCAGACCCGCTACGGCGTCGGCTACGCGCTCGAGCCGGTCCCGAAGACGGACGACGGCTAGCCCGAGCTGAGCCGCCGGAGCGTCGTCCCGGACGGGACGAAGTAGTACGCGCCCGTCAGCGGCCTCGTGTAGCGGGTGAGCGCATCGCGCGGGCCGCCGATCCCGGCCATGCGCTCGAGCATCGCGGCGAGCGGCCGCTGGTCGCGCGCTGAAGCCGACGAACATCGTCCCGTGGTCGGTCACGGTGCCGTACGGCATGTTGCGGCGGAAGATCTTCCCGAACCGGTCCTGGTCGGTGACTGCCGCGACGTGCGAGTCGTCAGGCTTGTGGTCGAGCTCGACGCTGTCGGGCTTGCGCCGGCCGATGACGCGCTCCTGCTCCTCGTCCGGGAGCGCCTCCCAGGCCGCGGCGTCGTGGGCCCACTTCTGCAGCAGGAGGATCGTGCCGCCGGCGCCCGGGCCGACCCTCGCCGATGAGCGCGATCTCGGGCGCATCGAGCAGCGTCGGGTTCTCGCGTGCCGTCGATGAAGCCGGTCAGGTCGCGGTCGTGCCGGTACGGCCAGCTCGAGGTCTCCTCCGCGACCGTGGCGAGCCCGCGCAGCGCGGCGATCGCCTCGCGGGCTGTGTCGAACACGACGTCGTAGGCGCTGCTCGACAGCCAGAGCACGGCGTCGTGCTGCGTGGCCGGCATCGCGAAGCCGTCCGGGCCGACCACGTCCTCGTCGAAGCCGGCGACTCCGGCCGGGGCGTCGTCCGGGACGACCTCGCGCCAGAGCTCCGGCCGGAACCCCGCGACGAGGTTGACGCCGCCCATCGTCGTCCGCGGCTCGCGCAGCGAGGCGATCGCAGCCACGAGCTGCCCGCCGCTCGCACCCCGTCCGCGAGGTCGAGCTCGAGGTAGGCGTGGGACGGCGTTCCGAGCGCGAAGATGCCGCCTTGCGGACTGCTCACTGATCCTCCCGTTCTCCGACCTGCGCAGCATCGCAGGAGTCGTCGCGAGGCTCACGAGATCGACACCGCCCGGCCACCACCTTTCCTCCCATCCGTTCGTCCAGGGCGGGAACACTCGGAGCGTGAGGTCGAAGTCCGAGCCTCTGCTCTGCGAGCTTCATGCGCACACGCGCTGGAGCGACGGGGAGCTGACGGTTCGGGAGCTGGTCGACCTCCACGGGCGGCTCGGCTACGACGTGCTGTGCGTGACCGATCACGCGCTCCGGCACGATCGCGAGCCCGACCAGGCGAGCCACGTCGGCCCCGACCGATTCGCTGGCTACCTGAGCGAGATCGAGCGCGAGGGGGAGCGCGCCTGGTCTCGCTACCGCCTGCTCGTGATCCCGGGCCTGGAGCTCACGTTCGACGCGGACGCGGACGACGAGTCCGCCCACGTCCTGGCGCTGGGGCTCCGGGAGCACGTCGCAGTCGAGCCCCCACTCGATGTCCTCCTCGGACGAGCCCGTGCGACCGGCGCGGCGCTCGTCGCCGCTCACCCCGATGGCGGCGACGAGCCGTCGGGCCGGTCGACGCGGGCCTTCGCCCGCCGCCCCGAGCTGCGGCCGCTTGTGCACCGGTTCGAGCTGTTCAACCGGACGACGATGTTCGGCTGGGTGGCCGCGGCCGGCCTGCCGGCGGTCGCGACCGGCGACGTCCACCGGGTCGAGCACCTGGACGGCTGGAAGACGCTCGTGCCCTGCCGGAAGGAGCCGGACGCCGTTCTCGCGTACCTCCGCTCCCCGCGGCCGGTGTACCTCGCGCGGCTCGAAGCCGCACTTTCCGCGGCCGCCTGAGCGCGTTCACCACTCCGTCACCTCTTGTTCACCCCGCAGGAGGTGGCACGCTGAGAGGATGAAGAAACCCGTGACCGCGACCGCGACGACCCGTGAGCAGGCCGAGGGCCGCCTGCTCAACCGCGAGCTGTCGTGGCTGGACTACAACGGCCGCGTCCTCGAGCTGGCCGAGGATCCGGGCGTGGCGCTGCTCGAGCGGGTGCGCATGGCGAAGTTCTTCTCGTCGAACCTGGACGAGTTCTTCATGGTGCGCGTCGCCGGGCTGACTGAGCACGCGGACGCGGGCCTGTCGGTCAGATCCGCGGACGGCCGCACGTCGCTCGAGACGCTCGCCGAGATCCGCGAGCGCGTCCTCGAGCTGACGGCGCGCGAGGCCCGGCTCTGGAAGCGCGAGCTTCGGCCGGCGCTCGCCGAGGCGGGAATCGTCGTCGCGAACGTCGACGAGCTCGAGGAGGACGAGCTGGCGGAGCTCGAGCGATTGTTCACGGCCGAGGTCTTCCCGATCCTCACGCCGCTCGCGGTCGGCACCGGCCAGCCGTTCCCGTACATCTCGGGGCTCTCGCTGAGCCTGGGCGTCTTCGTCCGCGACCCGGACTCGACGGAGGAGCGCTTCGCCCGAGTGAAGGTGCCCGAGCTGCTGCCGCGGTTCCTGCCGATCGGCTCGCGCGGCTGCTTCGTCCCGCTCGAGCTCGCGATCCGGCACTTCCTGCCGCGCCTCTTCCCGCAGATGGAGATCGTCGAGTGCGCGTTCTTCCGCGTCTCGCGCGACGCCGACTTCGAGGTCTCGGACGACGCAGCCGACCTGCTCGAGGCAGTCCGCGACGAGTTGCGGCGCCGGCGCTTCGGCGACCCGTCCGGCTCGAGGTCTCCCGTTCCGTCTCCACGCGGATGCTCGAGGTGCTGAAGGTCGGTCTCAACCTGCCCGACGAGGAGATCTACCTCGTCGAGGGCCTCCTTGACCTGTCCGAGCTCGACCAGCTTGCCGGTCTCCCCCGGCCCGACCTCAAGGACGATCCGTGGCTGCCGGCGACGCCGACGCGGCTCAACGGCCGCGACCAGGACGGCCTGTTCGGCCAGATCAGGCGCGGCGACGTGCTCGTCCACCACCCGTACGACTCGTTCCTCAGCTCGTACGAGGCGTTCGTCCGCGGTGCCGCGGCCGACCGGGACGTGGTCGCGCTCAAGACGACCGTGTACCGCACGAGCGACGAGTCGCCGACGGTCCCGGCGCTGATCGCGGCCGCCGACGAGGGCAAGCAGACGGTGTGCCTGGTCGAGCTGAAGGCGCGCTTCGACGAGCACCGCAACATCGAATGGTCGCGGGCGCTGGAGCAGGCGGGCGTCCACGTCGTTTACGGCTTCCCCAACCTGAAGATCCACGCGAAGACGACGCTCGTCGTGCGGCGCGAGGGCAACACGCTCCGCCGCTATGCCCACATCGGCACGGGCAACTACCACTCGGCGACGGCGCGCCTCTACGAGGACTTCGGGCTCTTCACGGCCGATCCCGACATCTGCTCCGACGTTGCCGACCTCTTCAACTACCTGACCGGGTTCGGCCGCCCGCAGCGGCTGCGCAAGCTGCTCGCGGCCCCGCAGGACCTGCGCAAGGGCGTGATCGACCACATCCGCACGGTCGCGAAGTCGCGCAAAGGCGAAGAAGCACGCGCGCATCCGCTATCAAGGTCAACGCGCTCACCGACCCGGCGATCATCGAGGCGCTCTACGACGCCTCCGAGGCGGGCGCGCGCGTCGAGATCGTCGCGCGCAGCATCTGCGCGCTGCGCCCGGGCGTGCCGGGCATGAGCGAGAACATCACCGTGCGGAGCGTGCTCGGCCGCTTCCTCGAGCACAGCCGCCTGATGATCTTCGAGGCCGGGGACGATGCGACGTACTTCATCGGCAGTGCCGACCTCATGGGCCGCGAACCTCGACCACCGCGTCGAGATCGTCGCGCCCGTCGAGGATTCGCGCGCCCAGGCCGAGCTCACACGGGTTTTCGACACGCTCCAGGCGGACAACGCGCAGGCATGGGAACTGCACGCCGACGGCAACTGGACGCGGCTCACGCCCGCGAAGGGCGAGCGCGCGCGGCCGGCGCAGGCGACGCTCATGCGCGGGGCGGCTCGCCGGCGGCCGCGCGCGAGGAGGAGCGCCTGACGGTTCTCCGCGAGCAGCGCCGACCGACGGTCGCGCCACAATCTCGGGCCGTGCGGGTGGGAGTGATCGATGCCGGTGCGAACACGCTCCGGCTGCTGGTGGCACGCGAGAAGCGCGGCGCCCTGTCGCGCCTGTGCGAGGAGCGCGAGCGGCTCGGGCTCGGCGAGGAGATCGAGCGGCTCGGCTACCTGTCCGAGACGACGCTCGCCAAGGTCGGCGCCGTCGCCGCCGCACAGGCGGAGCGCGCGAGGTCGCTGCGCTGCGACCGGCTCGAGGTGCTCGTCACCTCCCCGGGCCGCCAGAGCGGCAACTTCGGCGAGCTGCGCGCCGTGCTCGAGCGCGCGACGGGCGCGCCCGTGCGGCTGCTGAGCGGCGAGGAGGAGGGCGAGCTCGGCTACCTGGGCGCCGTGAGCGGCTGCCGCAAGCTGCCGAAGAGCGTGGCCGTGTGCGACGTGGGCGGCGGCTCCACGCAGGTCGTGGTCGGCACGCCGGCCGGCGGCGTCGCGTGGGCACGGTCGTTCGACATCGGCTCGCTGCGGCTCACGCGCCGCTCGCTCGACGGCGACCCGCCCGATGCGGACTCCGTGGACGCCGCCCGCGACGAAGCGGCCGGGGCTCTCGAGGGATTGGTCCCGCCCGCGGCCAAGGCGGCGCTCGCCGTCGGCGGGAGCGCGCGTGCCGTCGCGAAGATCGTCGGCGAGTGCCTCGGCGCGCAGGAGCTGGAGCGCGCCGTCGAGCTGCTGTCCGCACGGCGCCGAGCAGAGGTCTCCACGCGCTTCCGGATCGCGCCGCAGCGGGCGGAGACGCTCCTGGCGGGCGTGCTGATCCTGGCCGAGGTGCAGGGCCGCCTCGGCGTGCCGTTCCGGCTCGGCTCCGGCGGCGTCCGCGAGGGCGCGGTGCTGGAGCTGCTCGCCGAGCGCGCCGCCGCCTAAGCCGCCAGGTCGCTCAGCGATCCGGACGTCGCGCCGGTGCGAGAGCAGGCACCCGGCCGCCTCGTCGAGGCCCAGCCACGTCTCGTCGACCTCGCGGCCGGGCGTAAACGACCGCCGCGCGGCGTCATCGTCCAGTAGCGCACGGCCTTGAGCTTGACCCCGCCCGCGGGTAGCGCGTCGAGCCGAGCCACGGGCCGAGCTCGCACACGAAGCCGGTCTCCTCCTCGACCTCGCGGAGCGCGCACTGCTCCCAGCTCTCGCCCGGCTTGCACTTCCCCTTCGGCAGCGACCAGTCGTCGTACTTCGGGCGGTGGACGACCAGCACCTGCCCGTCGCGGCGCACGACGCCGCCGGCCGCTTTGACCGTCAGTGCCAGGCCTGCCGCCCGGCCCGGTGGAGCCGCTTCCACGCGCCGGCGAGCTCGTCGCGCGAGCGGCGGCGGCGCTCGGCCTGGCGCTCCACGAGCCGCCCCGCCGCAAACGCTGCCTCCGGCCCGCCCCGCGCCTGGAGCTCACGCAGGTGGTCCTCGGCGACGACCGCGTCCTGGTGCTCGCCGACGACGTCCTGGAAGCGCTTGGACTCTTTGACGAACGCCTCGGCGGGCTCGCCCACCGCGGTCGCCGCAAGCTCGGCCGCGTAGCGCGCGCGCTTGCCCTTGATGCGCAGCGCGTGCACGTCGTCGTCCGGCGAGCTCGCGATCCGTGCGGCGGGCCGCCTTGCGCAGCTTCTTGAACTCACGGCCGCGCGATCTCGTCCAGCGGCACCGTCGCCGAGCGCACCCGCGGCGCACGCGCCGTGCGCTCGAGCTCGTCCAGGAGGGCGACGTACCTCGCCGTGCGGACCGCATCGATCGCACGCGCGTGCGCGTCGCTGCGGTCGGACTGCACGAGCTCGATCAGCTCCTCCACGCCCGGGCGGTCGCGCTCGTCGAGCCCGGCCTTCTCCTTGCGCAGGTACTCCAGGAAGACGTCGGCGTCGCGCAGCGGCCCGAGCTCGCCGCCGAGCCACTTGAGCTCGGCCCGCAGCGGCTCGCTCCACTCGGGCGCGAGCATCTCCCGCGCCGCCCGCAGCATGGCCCGCAGCCGCCGGATGGCAACGCGCATGTCGTGGACGTCCTCGGGATCGATGCCGAGCCGGACGCCCGGATCGTTCCGAACGATCTCCTCGTACTGCGTGCGCAGCTGGAAGAGCAGGTGCTCGAGCGGCACGGCATCGTGCGGCGGCGGGTCGATGGAGGCGCGCGGCACCGTGCCGAGCGCCCGCTCGACGTTCGCCTCGCAATCGTCCGTTGCGGGCGCCGGCCTCGTGCAGGCGGCGCTCCAGGACGTCGAGCAGCGTCTCGTCGCCGGTGACCAGCTCCACCTCGAGCTCCCCGAAGCCGTCGACCTCGCGCGAGCCCTCGAGGATCGCGACCCGGTCCGCGGAGACCTCGGCCTCGCCGGCGCCGTTGCGGACGCGCACGCCGTTGCGGCGCGTGCGCAGCGTGGCCGCCGGTCCGAGCTTGCGGCCGCCGAGGTAGGCGGTGAGGAGCTCGAAGAGCTCCTGCGGCGGCATCGGACCGCCCTCGGCCTGGACCTCGAGCCGCCCGGTCGCGTGCGGCAGCGTCAGCTGCCACCGTGAGCTGCCGCTCTCGACGCGGCGGCGGAGCGTGAGCCCGCGGCGTAGCAGCCGGCGGTCGGCGGTGTCGAAGTACGTGGACGTGAACGTGCGCGGCTCGCAGTCGCTCGCCCTCGAGCACGTCGAGCAGCTCGGCGCCGCCGAGAAGCTTGCGCTCACGATCGGGGCGCGTGCCCATGGACGCATCGTAAGGCGGTTTGCCGTTCACCAGACGGACTCGCGATCTTCACCACGGCTGTACCCCGCCTCGGTGCGCGGGGCTTCAGGATCAAGGCCGTGGCGAAAGTGCTGATCGTCGAGGACGACGCCGTCATCGCGCAGGCGGTCTCGGCGCACCTGGGGGCGGCCGGCTTCGACGCGATGCGCGTCGACCGCGGCAACCTCGCGCTCGCCCGGCTGCGCTTCGAGCGGCCGGACGTCTGCGTCCTCGATCTGATGCTGCCCGGCCTGGACGGCTGGAAGCTGATCGAGACCGTCCGCAACGAGGGCATCGGCACGCCGATCGTCGTCATCAGCGCGCGCGGCAGCGAGCACGACCGCGTCAACGCGCTCGAGCTCGGCGCCGACGACTACCTCGTCAAGCCGTTCTCGATGAAGGAGCTCGTCGCCCGCGTGCGGGTCGCCGCCCGCCGCGGCGTGCGCGCCGAGCAGGTCGCACGCGGCGAGCCGATCGAGATCGAGGAGCTGCGCATCGACCCGGAGGTCGTGCAGGCGTTCGTCGACGGCCGCAGCGCCGAGCTGACGCCGACCGAGTTCCGGCTGCTCTACACGCTGGCGCGCGAGCGCGGCCGGGTCATCACCCGCGACGAGCTGATGCAGCGGCTGTGGGGCCGCCGCCAGACGCGCCGCGACCGCACGGTCGACGTGTTCGTCCGCAAGCTGCGCGAGAAGATCGACCGGCCGGCGACCACGCACACGTTCATCCACACGCGCTACGGCGTCGGCTACAAGCTCGAGCCCGCACCGAAGTACGCCGCCGAAGCGAGCTAGGCGGCGACGGCCAGGGCCTCGCGGACCTGCGAGATCCAGCCGGCCAGGTCCTCGAGCAGCACCGTCAGCTCGGCGCGCGTCTCCGGGTCGGTCAGGTCGCCCTGCTCGTCGAACTTCTCGCCGGCGCGGGAGACCAGCAGCTCCTGCGGGAGCGTCTGCGCGCCGGGGAAGAGCAGCGCCTCGCGGATCTGCCGCTGGGCGTTGGCGGTGCCGCTGATCCCGGTCGTGGCGCCCATCACCGCGACCGGCTTGCCGTCGAGCACCGACTGGCGCGGCGGCCGCGACGCCCAGTCGATCGCGTTCTTGAGCACGCCGGACGTGCCGCGGTTGTACTCGGGCGTGGCGAAGAGCACGGCGTCCGCGGCCGCGATCCGGTCGCGGAGCCGCTGCACGGGCTCGGGGACGCCGGCCGCCTCGACGTCGCCGTCGTAGAACGGCAGGTCGCGGATGTCGAGCAGGTCGACCTCCACGCCGTCCGGAGCGAGCTCCTGCGCGGCGCGCAGGAGGCCGCGGTTGTACGAGGCGCTGCGGAGGCTGCCGGCGATCCCGAGTACCCGCATCGTTCCTAGCCCTCCCTGACGGCCGAGACCGACGCGGTGAAGTCCACCCGATCGCCGAGCAGGTTGCCGCCGGCCTCGAGCTCCTGGTTCCAGTCGACGCCGTAGTCGTTCGGGTCGAGCTGGCCCCTGACGGTGAGGCCGATGCGGTCGTTGCCCCACGGGTCCTTCGCGGCGCCCTCGAAGCTCGCCTCGAGCTCGATCGGGCGGGTCGTACCGCGGATCGTCAGGTCGCCGACCACGCGGAACGAGCTGCCGTCCACGCCGCCGATCTCGGTCGAGTCGAAGCTGATCTCCGGGAAGCCGGCCGCGTCGAAGAAGTCGGTGGAGCGCAGGTGCTCGTCGCGCTGCGGCTCGTTCGTGTCGATGCTCTCGGACTTGATCACGCCGGTCGCCTTGGCGGCGCCGTCCGGCGCGACCTCGATCGTGCCCTCGAAGTTGCCGAACGTGCCCTTCACGGTCGTGATGAGCAGGTGCCGAATCCCGAACTCGATCGTCGAGTGCGAGCCGTCGACACGCCAGGTGCCGGCGGGGACGAGACCGGCGACTCCGGTGTCAGTTGCGAGCTGCGTCATGATGGGTGTACCTCCGTAGGGTCGAAAGGCGATATACTTGACTCGTCAACTACAGTAGCAGGTGAATGTTGAGCACGCAAGTTCTATCTCCCGAGAGTACCGAGCTCGAAACGTGGGTGCAGTGGCTGCGCGCGCACGCCGCCGTCACACGTGACCTGAACGCCGACCTCGTCAGCGAGCACGGCCTGACGCTCAACGACTACGAAGTGCTGCTGCATCTCGCCAAGGCCCCCGATGGCGTGCTAAAGCCCGTCGAGCTGTCCTCGCGCGTCCTGCTGACGCCGTCCGGGATCACGCGGCTGCTGGCAGGGCTCGAGCGCGCGGGCTTCGTGGCGCGCAAGAACTGTGCCGCCGACAAGCGCGTCAGCTACGCGGAGATCACCGACGAGGGCCGCGAGAAGCTGCGCGCCGCGTCGGGGACGCACCTGGCCGGCATCGCCGCCCGCTTCACGAACCGCTTCACGCGCACTGAGCTCGAGACGCTCTCGACGCTCCTCGCGCGGCTGCCCTGCGGCGAGCGCGCCGGCAGCGACTGCACCGTCGATTAGGACTAGCCGCCGCGCCACTTAGGGTTCCCCGCGGTGCGCGGGCGCGGAGCCATCTACACGGCCGCGGTCGTGCTCTTCCTCATTGCGTTCACGCTCGCTCTGTTCCGGGTGGGCGAGCAGGCGGGCGCGCTCTCGGGCTGGCAGGCGCTCGTGCTCGGGCTGGTGCAGGGCTTCACGGAGCTGCTGCCCGTCTCCTCGTCCGGCCACCTGATCCTCGTGCCGTGGCTCGGCCACTGGCGCTACCTCTCCGAGCACGACCAGTTCAACCAGACGTTCGACGTCGCGCTGCACCTAGGCACCCTCATCGCCGTCGTCGCGTACTTCCGGCACGAAGTCGTCGCGTTCACGCGCGCGTGGGTCGGATCGATCCGCACGCGGCGGGTCGAGACGACCGAGGAGCGCCTCGCCTGGGCGATCGCGCTGGCGACCGTGCCCGCCGCGATCGTGGGCGCCGCCGGCGAGGACACAATCGCGAACCACCTCGGCGACCCGTGGCAGATCGCGATCCTGCTCGCGCTCTTCGCCGTACTGCTCTGGATCGCCGACCGGACGCCGCAGCGCCTCGACCTCGACGGGCTCGGCGTCCGCTCCGGCTTCCTGGTCGGCCTCGCGCAGGTGCTGGCGCTCATGCCGGGCGTGTCGCGCTCGGGCGTGACGATCACGGCCGGCCGGTTCCTGGGGCTCAGCCGCGATGCTGCCGCCCGCTTCTCGTTCCTGCTCTTGATCCCGATCACGTTCGGGGCCGTGCTGTTCAAGGGCGTGAAGGACGTGCTGCTCGGCGACCTCCCGCCGGGCTGGGCCGGCCCGTTCCTCGTCGGGACGCTCACGGCCGCCGGCGCCGGGCTGCTCGCGATCGTCGTGCTGCTCGGCTTCGTCCGCCGGCACACCTACACGATCTTCGTCGTCTACCGGTTGCTGCTCGCCGCGCTCGTGATCGCCCTGATCGTCAGCGGCGCCTACGACGCGACGTTCTAGGGCACTGGCGCCGGTAACCTCGCCGCCGCGATGAACGACTCGCCGAACTGGGGAATCGAGCCCGTCCCCGATCGGCTGCGGGTGCTCGGGCTGGCCGACACGACGCTGCTCTGGCTCAACCTGGGCATCTCGCTGCTCGTCCTCGTGCTGCCCGCGTACTTCGACCTGTCGCTGAAGGACGCGCTGCTGGCGACGCTCCTCGGCGGCCTGATCGGCAACTCGATGCTCGCCCTCGCGGCGCTAATCGGGGCGGACGCGCGCGTGCCGTCGATGGTGCTCCAGCGCGCGCCGCTCGGGCGGCACGGCTCCTACGTCGCGACCGCGCTCAACGTGCTCCAGTGCCTGGGCTGGGCGATCTTCGAGCTGATCGTGATCGCGACGGCGGCCGGGCTGCTCTGCGACAAGCTGTTCGGCTTCGAGGCGGTGTGGCTCTGGAAGATCGTGTTCGGCGTCGCGGCGCTGGTGCTCGCGCTGATGGGGCCGATCGGCTTCGTGCGGCGGTTCATCCGCAAGTTCGCGATCTGGGCGGTGCTCGCGTCCGTCGTCTACCTGACGTGGTGGATCCTCGACGGCGCGAACGTGCACCAGCTGTGGTCGAACCCGGGCGAGCATCACGGCTCGTTCTGGCTCGCCGTCGATACGGTGGTCGCGGTGACCGTGTCGTGGGCGCCGCTCGTCGCCGACTACACGCGCTTCTCGAAGGACCGGCGCAGCGCGTTCTGGGGAGTGGGCATCGGCTACCTGATCCCCACCCTGTTCCAGTTCGGGCTCGGCTCGATCCTCGTGCTTTCGCGCGGCTTCGACCCGAACCGGCCGGAGCTCATCCTCGTGGCGATCGCGGGGGGAGGCGCCGCCGCCGCGGTCGCGCTGCTCGCGCTGACTGTGGACGAGACGGACGAGGCGTTCGCGAACGAGTACTCGACTGCCGTCTCGCTGCAGAACATCCTCACGCGCGTGCGGCAGCGGTCGCTGATCGTCTTCGTCGCGGTCCTGGCGACAGTCGGCGCGCTCGCGGTCGACATGCGCAGCTACCAGCGCTTCCTGCTACTGCTCGGCGCCGTGTTCGTGCCGCTGCTCGGTGTGCTGGCCGCGCACTGGCTGATGAGCGGGATGTCGTATTCGCGCGCGGACTTCTTCGAGGGGCCATTCGTGCGGCCGGGCGCGCTCGTCGCCTGGGCGGCGGGCTTCCTGCTGTACGAGTGGCTGTACCAGCCGACCGATCTCGGCTTCTGGTCGGACTGGATCGGTCGCCTGCCGACGCCCTCCTACCAGACCGGCGCGTCGCTGCCGAGCTTCGCGCTTGCGTTCGTGCTGATGGGCGTGCTCGGCTTCGCCGGGCGGCGCGTGCCTGCACTCGGCACCGAGTGATCGCCACCGTCGTCACGGTCGACGGCGCGTTCGGGGTCGACCTGGAGACGGAGGAGGTCGTCGATGCGGAGCCGGGTGAGCCGGCCGAGACGGTTGCGGTCGAGCTGCCACTGCTCGTCACGGCCGCCCGTTCGGGCTCGACCGTGGTCGCGGTCCTGAATCGCCGACCGCCCATGGCGGTCTCGCACGACGCCGGCTCGACCTGGCGCGAGGCAGGCGCCGGGCTCCCGCCGGGAATTGCGGTTGCGCTGGCGCCAGACGATCCAGACCTCGTGGTCTACGCCGCGCGCAACCGCCTGTACGTCTCCCGCGACGGCGGTCGCTTCTGGCAGGCACTCGCGCCGGAGCTGCCGGAGATCGTCGGGCTCGCACTCGGGTCTGTCCCGCCGGATCCTTGGCGGGGCTGACCAAGCCTTGCTCGGGGCGCAGCGACCGCCCTCCGATGTCGCTTGGGTCAGCCCCCGATACACACAGGGACTGTCCCCGTAGGGCGTAGCCCCGGAGGGGGCTGTCCTACAAGAAGTGACTCGAACCTGGCCGTAGTCGTGGCGGGCTGTGTGCTTCAACCGCTTGACGGCGTTTACGTCGAGTTAGCCTGTGTGGGTCAGTCCCCGAAACACCCGGGGACAGACCCTGGTTACACCTGGGGACAGACATCGAGTCAGCCTTTGTGGGTCAGTCCCGATACACCTTGGGACAGACCCTGGTTACGGCAGGCGGAACTCGCCGCGGGCGACCACGACAGCCGAGCCGCCGACCTCGACGCGCTCGATCCGGTCGGGCGACCCGTCGGCCCGGGCGAAGAGCGTGCACGGCCTGCCCACCTCGACGCCCTGTTCGATCTCGATCTCGTCGCCCCACCCGATCGCCCTGTGACGCGCCAGGTGGACGGCGAACGGGCCTGCCGCCGACCCCGTGCCAGGATCCTCGGCCACGCCGGAGCTCGGCGCGAACATGCGCGCCTTCCACCGCCGCCCCTCGCCGGCGAAGCAGTAGGCGCCGACGACGGACAGGCCCGAGAGGTAGTTCAGATCGGGCGTGAGCGCCGCTACCGCCTCGCGGCTCGGCAGGCCGAC
Source organism: uncultured Thermoleophilia bacterium (assembly GCA_963734565.1). Taxonomy (GTDB): domain Bacteria; phylum Actinomycetota; class Thermoleophilia; order Gaiellales; family Gaiellaceae; genus JACVRM01. The sequence continues at coordinate 117,519 of CAVTHM010000006.1, forward strand.
GTAGACGAACTGCGGCCCGTTGTCGTACACCTCCACCGGCAGCTCGGAGCGCTCGACGCCGACGGCGCCGAGGAGCGCCTCCACCCCGTCGAACGGAGCGAACGTCGGTATGGGTTGCTCCATCCGGCCGAACGCGATCCGGGCGCCGTCGCGCTCGAGCCGTACGGGGACCACTCCCGACCCCGTCTCGAGCCGGATCTCGTCGAGCTGCAGCGGCGCCGCGAGGACGAACGCGGTCCCGAGGATCGGGTGCCCGGCGAACGGCAGCTCCTTCGTCGGCGTGAAGATGCGCACCCGCGCGTGGCCGTCGCCCTCGCGCGGCAGGACGAACACCGTCTCCGAGAGGTTCATCTCCCTGGCGAGCGTCTGCATCCGCTCCTCGGGGATGTCACGCGCGTCCGTGAAGACGGCGAGCTGGTTGCCTGCGAGCGGCCGGTCGGTGAAGACGTCGGCCAGCACGTAGCGAAAGGTCGGCACGCAGCCGACCCTATCCAGGCAGCAGTGAGCCCCGCCGGGGGCGGGGCTCACCGTGGTGCGGAGCGGGCCTCGTGGCCGAGGCTGCAAGAGCTCCGGCTAGACGCCGCTCCCTGCGGAGAGCAGCTTTGTGTCGGCGGCTCGTCCTCCTTCTTCCGCCAGGTGAAGGTGCCGAGGGCGCCACCGAGCGTGAGGATGAAGAAGCCGATGCCGGTCAGGAGGAGGGCGATTCCCATGACCATCGAGAAGAGCGCGACCTGCTCGGCGAAGAACGAGGTGTTCAGCGCGGTCGAGAGGGCGGTCTCCGTGACCCAGGTGTCGCGGGCGCCGTTGGCGATCGGCGCGCCGGTCTTCGGATCCACTGGCGGCGAGGGTCGCGTCGTTCGTGTCCTTGCCCGCCGGGGTCAGGTAGCGGCCCATCTCCGCGTAGGTCTTGCCACCGGTCGCCTCCAGCGCGTGGATCCGCATGTACGCGGCGAAGCACTTGGCCTCGGCGCCCGTGTCGATCGACTGGTTCGCGACCGAGCAGGTGGGCAGCTGGATGCTGGCGGGCAGGTTGGCCGTCTGAGCCGCCGTCTTGATCTGCGCCGGCGTCATGTCGGGCGTACCGACGATGTGCTCCTGCGCAAGCTTGTCCTGCACTTCCGAGCGGCCCTGCATTGCGATCACGAGCGTCCCGATGCCGAACGCCATCAGCACGACGCTGGCTGCGACGCCACCCCACTGGAAGATCCGCTTCTTCATGACTCCTCCTTTTCGCCCGGGGCTCTCTTCGCTCCGGGGCTGCTCTCCGTATCTGGGCTCACTGTCGCGCTACCCGGACGCCGGGCAATCAGGGCGTGAGCGGAACTGCTCGGGGATAACTACGGAGGCTCCGCGGCGGGCTACTACGCTGCCGCCATGCGCGTCATGGAGCTGCGCCCGCACCTCTGGCGCTGGACCGCGCCCCACCCCGACTGGCGGCCCGAGCATGCCGAGGACGGGCAGGGCTGGCAGCGCGAGGTCGCGTGCGCCGCGATCGTGCGCGACGACGAGTTCGTGCTCGTCGACCCGCAGCGCCGGCGGACGACGCCGACGCGCGAGGAGTTCTGGCGCGCGGTCGACCGCGACGTCGAGCACCACGGTGCGCCGCACGTCGTGCTCACCGTTCCCGTGGCACCGGCGGTCGACCGACGAGGTCTGGGCGCGGTACGACGGCACGCGGGTCTGGGTCTATCGCGGCGAGACCGAGGGCGGCACCGCGACCGACCGCTACGACCCGGACACCGAGCTGCCCTGCGGCTTGCGCGCTTTCGACGCGCACTGGGCGCCGGAGGCGGTGCTCTGGTCGGCCGACCACTCCGCGTTGGTGACAGGCGACGTGCTCCTCGGCGCCGGGTCCGCCGGACTGCGCCTCCTCCCCGCCTCGTGGGTGCCCGAGGGCGATGACGCGCGCCGACTGGCCGGGGCGCTCGCACCGCTCCTCGACCTGCCCGTCGAGCTCGTCCTACCGGCGCACGGCGAGCCGGTGCTCGCGGACGGCGCGGCGGCTCTCCGGCGCGCGCTCCAGGTCTGATGCGGGTTCTTCTCGTGCGCCACGCCGAGGCCGCGCCGGGCGATCCGGACGAGCTGCGCGAGCTGACCGACACGGGCCGGCGCCAGGCCGGCGCCCTGGGCGCCGAGCTCGCCGCACAGGGCGTCCAGCCCGCGGTGATCCTCACGAGCCCGTTGGTCCGTGCCCGGCAGACGGCCCAGGCGCTCGGCGAAGCGCTCGGTGCCGACGTCGAGATCGACGAGCGGCTCGCGCCGGGCGCGACCCCCGACAGCGTCCGCGAGGCGGTCGACGGACGCGGCGACACCGTCGTCACCGTCGGCCACCAGCCGGAGTGCTCCTGGATCGCGACGCGTGCTCGGCGGCAAGCCGGTCGAGGACTTCCCGCCGGCGGGCGTCGCCGAGCTGGAGCTGCCGTGAGCGCGATCGAGGTCAGCGGCCTGCGCAAGTCCTACGAGAGCACCGAGGCCGTGCGCGGCATCACGTTCGCGATCGCCGACGGGCGAGGTCTTCGGCCTGCTCGGCCCGAACGGCGCCGGCAAGACGACGACCGTCGAGATCCTCGAGGGCTACCGCGAGCGCGACGCGGGTGACGTCGCGGTGCTCGGCGAGGACCCGGCCCGCGCGCCGGACGCGTGGCGCGGCCGGCTCGGCATCGTCCCGCAGAGCGGCGACCTGTTCCCGAACCTGACCGTGATCGAGCACCTGCGGCTCTTCGCCGCCTACTACGAGCAGCCGCTGGCGATCGACGACGTCGTGCGCATGGTCGGGCTCGAGGAGAAGCGCGGCGCCCGCTACCGCACGCTCTCGGGCGGCCAGCGGCGCCGGCTCGACCTGGGCGTGGCGCTGGTCGGCGACCCGGAGCTGATCTTCCTCGACGAGCCGACCACCGGCTTCGACCCGGCCGCCCGGCACGCCGCCTGGGACACGATCCGCTCGCTGCGCGACCTCGGCAAGACGATCCTGCTCACCACGCACTACATCGAGGAGGCGCACCGGCTCGCCGACCACGTCGCCGTCCTCTCCCGGGGCGAGATCGTCGCGTCCGGGACGCCGGCGGAGCTGATCGGGGCCGGCTCCGGCACCGAGATCCACTACCGGCGAAACGGCAGCGAGGTCGTCGTCCGCACCGAGGACCCGACCCGCACCCTGCACGAGCTGACCGGCGAGGCGCTGGCCGCCGGCGAGACGCTCGAGGGGCTCGAGGTGCGCCGCCCGACGCTCGAGGAGATCTACCTCTCGCTGACCGGCGAGGGGCTCGAGTGAGGCTGTTCCGCCACCAGTTCCGCGTCGAGCAGCTGCTGTTCTGGCGCTGCGCGCGAGCTGGCGTTCTTCACGTTCCTGCTGCCGATCGTCTTCCTCGTGCTGCTCGGGTCGGCCTACGGCGACAACACGGTCGACGGCATCAGCGGCTACGAGTTCCTGCTCGCCGGGATGCTCGGCTACGGCGCGGCGTCGACCACCTTCGCCGGGCTCGGGATCATCCTCGTGCTGCGCCGCGAGTCCGGGACGCTCAAGCGGCTGCGTGCGACGCCGCTGCCGTCTCGGACGTACCTGGCCGCGCTGTTCTCGTCGTTCGTCTTCGTCTACTTCGTCGAGGCGGCGATCCTGATCGTGCTCGCGCGGACGATCTTCGACGTTGCCGTGCCGACGGAGATCCTCTCGCTCGCGTTCGTGCTGCTCGTCGGGGCCGTCTCGTTCACGGCGCTCGGCGTGGCCGTGTCGACGCTCGTGCGGACGGGCGAGGGCGCGTCGGCGGTTATCAACGCCATCTATCTGCCGGCGGCGTTCGTCGCGGGCGCGTTCTTCTCGACGGAATCGTTCCCGCAGGTCCTGCAGTGGCTGGCCGATGTGCTCCCGCTCTCGCACTTCATCGCCGCCGTGCGCGACGTCGTCATCGACGACAAGCAGGCGTGGGGCGAGACGGGCAACCTGGCGATCGTGGCCGCGTGGGGGCTCCTCGGCGCGTTCGTCGCCGCTCGCCGCTTCCGCTGGGAGCCGCGGGAACGTTAGGGCGACTCGCGGTGTACCAGGTTCCGTGCGCCGCCTCCTGCTCGCCGGATTCGTCCTCGCCGCGCTCGCGGCCGCGTCCTCCTCGGCGGCGCCGCGCCTGTCCGTGACGCTCGCCGCGCCGCCCTCCGGCCTGCGGGCGACGAGTGTGTGGACGGCGACCGTGACCGTCCGCAAGAGCGGCAAGCCACTCGCCGGCGCCGGGCCGGTGCTCACCTTCCGCAACGGGCTCACCGCCCGGACGGTGACCACGGCGCCGGCGGGCACACGTGGCTCGTACCGCGCCCGCCTCGCGCTGCCGTTCGCCGGCACGTGGAACGCCGAGGCGAAGGTGAAAGGCGCGCGCTTCAAGCTCCGCTCGGTCCGCGTCGGCGCCGAGCCGGCGGTCACGTCGATCCTGCCGACCGCGGATGCGTTCGCGACCTGCGGCGGCGAGCGCGACTTCCTGCCGCAGTACGCGGTGACGCTGGACGGCTCGAATGTGTGGGTCGCCTGCCGCGGCAAGGGCGAGCTGCGGCGCCACGACGCGACGACCGGCGCCACGACGGCGATCGTCGGCGCCGGCTCCTTCCCACCCCAGTCCGTTGCGTCCGGCGGCGGCGCGGTCTGGACGGTTGCGCGCAGCAACTGGGTGACCCGCGTCGACACGACGACCGGGCGGGTCGCGGGCAGCGGCATCGGCGGCGAGAGCTCATACCTCTGGTTCGCGGCCGGGTCGCTGTGGGTGGCTGACGACTCGCGCTCGAAGCTGCTGCGCATCGATCCGGCGACGCGCCAGACGCGCGCCGAGATCGACACCGGCAGCGGCACGTCATCGTTCGTCACCGACGGCACGCGCGCCTGGTTCACGAACCACCGCGAGGCGACGCTCGACCGCATCGACCTGGCGACGAACGCGGTTACCCATCTCGGCAAGCTGCCGGGCGACGCACCCGAACGGATGACGCTTTCGGGCGGCTCGCTCTGGGCGACCGGCCGCGGCACCGACCTCCTCCGGGTCAATCCGGAGACCGGCGCCGTCCAGGCAACGATCGAGATCGGCACCGGCGGGATCGACGTCGCCGCGGCGGGCGGGCGCATCTGGGTCGCGAACGCGAGCGCCGCCGACGACCGGCAGGGCCTGCCGGTGATGGAGCACCTCTACGCGGTCAACCCGGCGACGAACGCGATCGCCGAGACGCTGACGCCGGCCGGCAGGCTCGTGGTCGACGGTGTCGCCACGGACGGCACGACGCTCTGGATCGCGGACGTGTCCGGCGGGCGCCTGTACCGAATCCGTTGAAAGTCCGGCCCCGCTCCGCTGGGGGCCATGACGACGTTCAACGGACACAACGGCAGGTCAGACGCGACTTCGCGCGACGTAGCTGCGGCGAGCAAGCTCGCCTCCGCAAGGGGTTACGTCAGCCCGACTTCGGGCATGGGGGCCGCGTGGACGAAGCGATTGCACGGGTGGAAACAGCCGACGACGGCAGCTTCGAGGTCGCCGTGAACTTCGGCGCGCTGGCCGGGCGCCAGGCGATCAACGCCGAGCTCGAGGAGCTCGGCCGCCACTCGGTGGCCGAGCTTCACCAGGTGCGCGTCGAGCTCGACGGTGCCGCGCTCGACGAGGACCTGCGCGCCCGCGTGGCGGCGACCGCCGAGGCGTGGGCTCGCGCGTGTGCCGCCGAGCGTCACGCCGACGTGACGGATCTCTAGCGCGTCGTCGCCGTGCGCCCGCGGCGCGGCGTATCGTGCTCGCGATGTGCGCGCGAAGGCGACGCTCGTGATCGCACGGACGCTCGGCCGGAGCGGCCCGACGGTCTCGGCTCTGGGGCTCGGCCTGATGGGCATGTCCGACTTCTACGGCGACGCCGACGAGGCCGAGAGCATCGCCACCATCCGCGCGGCCCTCGAAGCCGGCGTCACGCTGCTCGACACCGGCGACTACTACGCCAGGGGACAGAACGAGCTCCTGCTGCGGGACGCGCTGCGGGGCCGGGCGCGCGAGGACGCGATCGTGAGCGTGAAGTTCGGGCTCATGCGCGCTCCGGACGGCAGCATCGTCGGCAACGACCTCCGTCCCGAGGCCGTGAAGACGTGGCTCGCCTACACCCTCGGCCGGCTCGGCACCGACTACGTCGACATCTACCGTCCGGGTCGCCTGCTCGGGCCGGTGCCGCTCGAGGACACCATCGGCGCGATCGCCGAGCTCATCCAGGCGGGCCACGTCCGCTACGTCGGCCTCTCCGAGCCGGGCGCGGAGTCGATTCGCCGTGCGCACGCGGTCCATCCCGTCTCCGACGTGCAGGTCGAGTACTCGCTGCTGTCGCGGGGAATCGAGTCCGAGATCCTGCCGGCCTGCCGCGAACTCGGGATCGGCGTGACCGCCTACGGCGTCCTCTCGCGCGGTCTGCTCAGCGGCCACTGGTCGAAGGAGCGCGGACAGAAGCTCGATGCGCATGACTTCCGCGCCTCGGCCCCACGGTTCACCGGAGCGAACCTCGACCGCAACCTCCAGCTCGTGGAGAAGCTGCGCGGGCTCGCCGAGGAGCACGGCGCGTCGGTCGCTCAGCTGGCGATCGCGTGGGCGCTGAGCCGCGGCGACGACGTCGTACCGCTCGTCGGTGCGCGCACCCGCGCCCGGCTGGCGGAGGCGCTCAGCGCGATCGACGTCGCACTCACCGACGAGGATGTCGTCCGGATCGAGGAGACGGTGCCGGCCGGCGCGGCCGCGGGCGAGCGCTACCACGCGGCGCAGATGGCCACGCTCGACAGCGAGCGCGCGGGCGCACCGACCGGCTGACGGAGCCCTAGGCCGGCACGGCGTCGGCGGCACGCTCCAGCTCGGCGATCTCGAGCTTGCCCATCTGCATCATCGCGGCCATGACGCGGTTCGCCTTCTCCTTGTCCGGATCGGACAGGAGCCGCGGCAGGGCGTCCGGAATGACCTGCCACGAGACGCCGAAGCGATCCTTGAGCCAGCCGCACGGACCGTGCTCGCCGCCGCCCTCGACCAGGCCGTCCCAGTAGTGGTCGACCTCGTCCTGATCCTTGCAGCTGATCTGGAAGGAGATCGCCTCGTTGGGCTTGAACTCCGGGCCGCCGTTGAGCGCGGTGAACCTCGTCCCGTCGAGCTCGAACTCGACGGCGAGCACGAGGTCTGCGTCGCGTGGGCCGGCCTCGCCGTAGCGCGAGACCTTGGTGATCTTCGAGTTCGGGAAGAGCGACGTGTAGAGCCTGGCCGCGTCCTCGCCGTCCTTGTCGAACCAGATGCACGGAGTGATCGGCATCTCTTTCCTCCTCCTTGGTCGGGTCTATGAGTCCCTGGCCGCGGGCCGGTAGATCAAAACGAGCACGCCCTGGTCGCCGACCGGCCGCGACTCGACGAGGTCGAGCGCGGGGATGCTCGCGCCGTCCGCGAAGAGCCGCTTGCCGGCGCCAAGCACGGTCGGGAACACCATCAGGCGGTACTCGTCGACCAGGTCGTGCTCGACCAGGGTGCGCACGAGCGTGGCGCTGCCGTTGACGAGCACGTCGCCGCCGGGCGCCTCGCGCAGCCGGGCGACCTCGCCGGCCACGTCGTCTCCGAGCACGGTCGTGTTGTTCCACTCCGGGTCGGTCAGGGTGGTCGAGGCCACGTACTTCGGCATGCCGTTGAACTTGTCCGCGAAATCCCCTTCGCGCGACGGCCACGCGGCGGCAAAGCCCTCGTAGGTGACGCGGCCGAGCAGGAGCGCCTCGGCACCCATGACCTCGTCGAGCTTGAAGCGATCGCCCTCCTCGCCGCGCTCGAACGTGAACGCCCAGCCGCCGAACGGCTGCTGCTCGGAGCCGCCCGGGTCATCGATGACCCCGTCGACCGTCACGAACTGCGAAACGACGATCTTGCCCATCTCCCGCTCCTCTCGGTTGCGCTGTCGAGGATAGGACGCGCCGCACGGCCGAAACTCATCGGCGCACGAATCACGGCGGCGCCGGCGAACCGCTGTTACCGTGGCCGCATCGTCGAACAAGTCATAGAGGCTCCTCCGCCTCGTTCCGAGCTTGTCGGGACGGCCAGGCCCCGGACGAGCCGGATCAGCCAGGTCGTCATGCTCGTGGCCGTCATCGTCCCGCCGCTGGGGCTGCTGATGGCGATGGGCATCCTGTGGGGCGTCGCGTTCCACCCCGTCGATGCGGTTCTGCTCGTCGGCATGTACGTGCTGTGTGCGTTCGGGACGACGATCGGGTTCCACCGCTACTTCACGCATCGCGGCTTCGAGGCGGGCACGGGGATCAAGGCGACCCTCGCGATCCTCGGCTGCATGACGATGCAGGGGCCGTTGACGCAGTGGGTGACCGACCACCGCAAGCACCACGCGCTCTCCGACCAGCCCGGCGACCCGCACTCGCCGCAGGTCGGCCACGGAGACGGCGTCCTCGGCACGGTGCGCGGGTTCGTGCACGCGCACGTCGGCTGGCTCTTCACGAACCTCGGCATCGAGCAGGGCCGGCTGTACGCGAAGGACCTCTACGACGACCGGCTGATCCGCTGGATCGACCGGCTGTACCTGCTCTGGGTCGGCCTCACGCTCGGCATCCCGTTCGCGATCGGCTACGCGGTCGGCGGCACCTGGCAGGCGGGCCTCGCGGGCCTGGTCTGGGGCGGGCTGATCCGCATCTTCTGCTACCAGCACGCCACGTTCAGCGTGAACTCGATCTGCCACATGTTCGGGCGCAAGGAGTACGAGTCGCGTGACGAGGCCCGGAACAACTGGGTCGTCGCGGCGCTCGTCTTCGGCGAGGGCTGGCACAACAACCACCACGCCTTCCCCTCCTCCGCGCGCCACGGGCTCGGGCGCTTCCAGTTCGACGTCTCGTGGTGGGTGATCCGCACGCTGGAGCGGCTCGGTCTCGTCTGGAACGTGAAGGTCCCGAACGCGCGGGCGCGGGAGCGCCGGCGCGTGCAGCCGTCCGAGAGCTAGAAGCGCCGAACCGGAACGCCGCTCCGCGCGAAGGAGTGGCAGTCGACGGCCGATTCCTCAACGACGACACCCAGCGGCCGTCGCGAAAGGAGAGAACACATGCGCAGAGCCGCATCCGGTCTCGGCGTGCTCGCAGCTGCCGTCGGCGCCCTCGGACTGGCCGTCCTGTACGCGCCCGCGCCCACGAACAGCCTGGCTTCGAGCCACCGGGAGGCACCGCTCATCTCGGAGGATCCGTCCGCGGACAACACGGATCTGTACGCCTTCCGCAGCCCGGACAACCTGGACACGCTGACGATCATCTCGAACTACATCCCCGGCGAGGATCCGGCCGGCAGGACCGAACTACTACACCTTCTCGCCGACCGCCCGGTACAACATCTACATCGACCGGAACGGGGACGGGAAGGCGAACGTCACCTACCGCCTCCAGTTCACGCGGACGACCGGGGCCGTTCTTCCTGGGCAACACCGTCCAGAAGTACACGGTCACGAAGATCGCGAACGGCAAGGCCACGGTGATCGCACGCGGCACGACGCCGCCCAACAACATCGGGCCGCGCTCGACGCCGAACTACCACTCGCTCGCGGAGAAGGGCATCTTCAACCTGGACGGCGGCGGCAAGGTGTTCGCCGGCCAGCGCGACGACCCGTTCTTCGGCGACGTGGGCGCCATCTTCGACCTGCTCGCGTTCCGCAAGGACACGGGCCAGAACGGCGGCGGCAAGGACTTCCTCGCCGGCTACGCGGTGCACTCGATCGCCCTGCAGATCCCGATCTCGCAGGTCGACACGAAAAGCCACGTGATCGGCATCTGGTCGACCGCCGACCGCAAGGTCATCGGCGTGCACCGGAACGGCGGCTGGGTGCAGGTCTCGCGCCTCGCCAACCCGCTCGTAAACGAAGTAATCATCCCGACCGGCATGAAGGACAAGTGGAACGCGTCCGGCCCGGCCGAGGAGGGCAAGTTCGCCCCGTACTACCGGACGCCGATCCTGGCGGCCGTGATGAACAAGCTGTACAAGCTAGGCGTCCAGGAGAAGAGCCGGAGCGACCTCGTTGCCGTGTTCCTCACGGGCGTCAACAATCCGAAGCTCAACTACACGGGCCCGAAGCTCGCGGAGGAGCTGCGGATCAACCTGTCGATCCCGGTGACGCCTGCGAACAAGTTCTCGCGGCTGGGCGTCCTGGGCGGCGACCTCCAGGGCTGGCCGAACGGCCGGCGCCTCGGCGACGACGTGATCGACATCGCCGAGCGGGCCGTCGCAGGCGCGCTGATCGGCAAGAAGGTCGACCTCGGCGACGGCGTCGACCAGGGCGACACGCAGCGGATGGCCACGTTCCCGTACGTGGCCGACCCGCAGTCCGGCTTCGCCAACACGAAGTCGGGCTAGCTCGGACGCACAGGGGCCCGCCGGGTCGGCGGGCCCCTTCTTTACAGGGACAGTCCCTGTTAGGACGCCCGCGGCGCGCAGCGCGTCTCCTTACAGGGACAGTCCCTGTTAGGAGGCCGCGAACGCTTCGAGACGAGCAGCTGCTCTGGTGGCCCACGTTCCAGCGCGCGGCAGCGGGACGAGCCTGCCCCGCGGCCGGATCGCGATCGCGTGGAGCCCGCCTCGGATCACTTCGTAGCTGCCCTCGACGCCGAGCTCGCGCGCACGGTCGAAGCCGCAACGGGAGCCCGACGGCGACACGCCCGGGATGCCCGGCAGCGAGCGGTCGAGCGAGCCGTGCAGGACGTCGAGCCGCTTACCGCGCAAGCCCGTCACGTCGAGCTCGTCCGGGATCCAGGGCGCCAGCGCGAGCACCGCCTCGACCGACGGCTCGTCCGCGGCGGCGATCGCCACCGCGCCGCCCATCGAGTAGCCGAGGAACAGCGTCCGCCTGGCGCCGACCTCCTGCACGGCGGCGCGCGCGTCCTCGACGCAACGCTCGAACTGCTTCCACGAGCGCACGCGGTAGCGCACCTCCGCGAACGCGAGCTCCGGGAAACGCGGCGCCAGTCGCCCGACGAGCCACTCCACCGACGCGCCCCACGTGCCCGGCAGCGGCTCGGCGCGACCGCCGCTCAGGCACACGACCGCGGCGTCGCGAACGTCGCCCCTCACGCGAGCCTGTGCGCCCGTCGCCAGCCGAACGGGCTCGCCTGCCACCCGGCGATCGTACGGATCATCCGCTCGGGACGACGGGAGGCCGGCGCTGTGGCGTACCGTCGTCGCATGGAGCCGCCCGAGGATCGCCGCTCGCCGCTCGGCCGGTGGGCGCGCTACCCGGCCCGAGCCGCGGCTCGGGCCTCTCGCGGCCCGCTGGAGGCGGCCGCCGACGAGCTTGCCCCGGAAGTGTCGAAGTTCGCCGACCGCATGCTGGCCGGTGAGCTCCCGGAGCACGTTGCGCGCGCGATGGCCGACCACCACGTGATCGAGCGCGTCGTCACCGAGCTGGCGGAGAGCGGCGCCCTCGACGACGCGGTCGACAAGGCGCTTGCGAGCGAGCGCACCACCGAGCTGGTCGAGCGCGTCGTGGCGAGCCAGGCGATGCAGCGGGCGATCCGCGACGCCGCCTCGAGCCCGGAGGTTCGCGCCGCCATGCGCGAGCAGAGCATCGGCATGTGGGAGGAGCTCTCCGGCGACCTGCACGAACGCGGGGTCGAGGTCGACGGCAGCATCGAGCACGCCGTCAGCCGCCGTCCCGTCGTCTCGAGCGCGTTCGCCGGCCTCGCCACGCGCGCGGTCGGCTTCGTCCTTGACGTAGTGCTCGTCTCGGTCGTGCTCGGTATCGCAAGCGCACTGGTGGCGCTCGTCCGCTACGTGTTCGACCTGCACCCGGGCTGGCTCGCCGGCACGCTGCTGGGCACCGGCGGGCTGCTGATCGCGGGCCTCTACTTCGTCTTCTTCTGGAGCGGCGCCGGGCGCACGCCCGGCATGCAGCTGATCGGGATCCGGGTACGCGACCCAGCGGGCAAGCCGCCGTCGGTCCGCCGCGCAGCCGTGCGCGTCCTCGTCATGGCCTTCTCGATCGCGATCCTGTTCCTGGGCTACCTGCCGGTGCTGTTCGACCGCCGCCGGCGCGGGCTACCCGACCTCGTCGCGGGGACCGAGGTCGTCTACTCGGCTCAGCGCACGGCGTCGTAGCGCGCGCCGACCGCGTCCCAGTTCACGACGTTCCACCAGGCCGCGAGGTAGTCGGGGCGGCGGTTCTGGTAGTTGAGGTAGTAGGCGTGCTCCCAGACGTCGATGCCGAGAAGCGGCGTCTTCGACTCCATGACCGGCGAGTCCTGGTTGGGCGTCGACATGACGGCGAGGCCGGTGCCGTCGTGGACGAGCCACGCCCAGCCGGAGCCGAAGCGCTTTACGCCCGCATCGTTCACCTGCCCCTTCAGCTCGTCGACGCTCCCGAACGTGTCGTCGATCGCCTGCCCGAGCGCACCGGGCGGCGTACCGCCGCCGTTCGGGCCCATGATCTCCCAGAAGAGCGAGTGGTTCGCGTGCCCGCCGACGTTGTTGCGGGCCGCGGCCTGCCTGTCCGCCGGCAGCGAATCGAGGTTCGTCAGAACCTGCTCCACGGACTGGCCGTCGAGAGGCGTGCCGTCCAGCGCCTTGTTCGCGTTGTCCACGTACGCCTGATGGTGCTTGTCGTGGTGAAGCCGCATCGTCTGCTCGTCGATCGTCGGCTCGAGCGCGTCGTAGCCGTACGGCAGCGGGGGAACCTCGAACGCCATCTCCGTCACTCCTTCTCGTCGGGGTGGCATCGACTCTACGCGGCCGACTGCAGTCAGGACGGCGGCGAGGGCGCGAGCACGTGCCGCAGGTCGCCCGCGAGCGCCTCGATGCGGTCGCCGACGAGCGAGTACACGACGTAGTAGCCCTCGCGGCGGCTCTCGATCACGCCCGCCTCCGCCAGCAGGCGCAGGTGCTTCGACGTGCCCGCCTCGCTGAGGCCGACGAGCGGCGCCAGCTCCTGCGTCGAGCGCGGGCGCGTTGCGATCTGCTCGAGGATGCGCAGCCGCGTGCCGTCGCCGAGCGCGCGCAGCGCCTTCACGCAGCTCCGGCCGGGTCGTGTGCCGCAGGCTCTCGGCGAGGTACGGCGCGCGGTAGACGAGCACCAGCGGCCACGGCGTGTCGCAGTTCACGCGGACGTGCGGCCACACGTAGACGCTCGGGATGAGCAGCAGCGGCGAGCCCGAGGAGACATCGACCTCGTGATCGTGCGGCACGTCGAGCCCGAAGCGCTTGCCGTCCGGCTCGACGCGGAGCTGTGGCGCGAGCCCGACCAGGAACGGGAAGAGCCCGTCGCTCGCGATCGCTCGGCCCGCCGTCGTGACGCTGTCGGCGAGCCGCGGCTCGATCCGCTCCCACTCGGCCGCGAATGCCTCCGCCCAGTACGCCTCGAGCAGCGCGGCGAAGCGCTCGACGAACGCGGCCGGGTCGTCGAAGCAGCTGGGCGGCCGCTGCGCGCGCCCCGGACCCCGCCCGCCCGGCGCGCGAGATCGCCGCCGCCCGGATGCGCGGGTCGCCCAGCACGCGCTTGCGAGCGGGCCGCGTCCCGCCGCCGTGGTCGTAGATCGTGCGGACGAGCTCGTACGCCGCCACATCGGTCCGCAGCCCGCGCAGCCGCGCCAGCTCGGCCTCGAAGTCTTCGTACGTCGTCGTCGCATCGGGGAGCACGCAGTTCGGGAGCGTCCAGCGGTAGAGGAACGAGAGCGCGGTGATCTCGCGCTGAGCGGCGGCGGCAGACGGCGCATCGCGCGCACCCACTCGTGCTGGAGCGCGTGGTGCTTCGGCTCGGAGAGGACGTGCAGGCTCAGCACGGTCTCGAGCAGCGGCGAGTAGCCGAACGCGAGCGCCGCCCCGTGGTCGTCGGCAAGTCGGAAACGGACCGCGATGCCACCAGCCTCCCGCACCCTGTGCGCCCCGTCAACGAGATTCGCTCCTGAGCGAATCATTTGACCGGATGGCGGCGCCGCGCCGACCCTTCGGCCGTGCGCATCCTCCTCGTCGTCGGCCTCTTCCTCGCAGCGCTCGTGCCGGCGGCCACTGCCGACGACACGCCCACGAAGCTCGTCGGCGTCGTCGGGCCCGAGTTCAAGATCGACCTGCAGACCCGGACGGCACGCACGTCGCAGTCGCTGCGCGCGGGGAAGTACGAGATCCTCGTGCACGACAACGTCGGACATCCACAACTTCGCGCTGGGGAGCAAGACGGCCAACGTGCGGCTCTTCCAGACCGAAGTACCGTTCGTCGGCGACCAGACCTTCACGGTCGACTTCCCGCCCGGCCTGTACGCCTACGCGTGCTCGCCGCACTTCGACGTGATGAACGGCAGCTTCACCGTCACCGCGGCGCCGCCGCCCGCCACGACGACGAAGGCGCTGACCGCGACGGTCGACGCGCGAACGGCGTCGCTGAGCCAGAAAACGGCCGCCGCCGGCCGCTACCGCATCACCGTGACCGACCGCTCGAAGACGCGGAACTTCCACCTCGTCGGCCCGGGCGTGAACAAGAGCACGGGCGAAGGCCTTCATGGGACGGGTGACCTGGACCCTCGAGCTGCGGGCCGGCACCTACCGCTTCGGCACCGACCCGCGGCTGACCGGCCGCCTCGCCGTCTCCTGAACGGGCTGCTCGGACACGCGCAGGACGAGGACGGCCGACACCGCCATGCCGATCCCGAGCGCCACGCCGAGCGCCGCCCAGCCTGCGACGGCGATCACCAGCCCGCCGCCGACCGCGCCCACGAAGTAGCCGCACTGCGTCACCGCCGTGCGCGCGCCGGCCATGGCGCCGGGATGCTCCGGCAGCTGCTCCAGTGCGAGGCCGCTGGACGCCGGCGTGCGGATCCCGGCCAGGAAGCCCGCGACGCAGAAGAGCAGCAAGCCAGGCCCGATCCCCGTCTCGCCGAGGATCAGCAGCAGCGGCAGCGCGACCGCCATCGCCATCGCCGCGGCGAAGACGAGGCGGCGCCGCGACCGACGCTTCGCGAACGCCCCGGCGCGGCTCGAGGCGACGACGTACGCGGCCGCGCCCAGTGCGAGCAGCCAGCCCGCGGTGGCCTCACCCACGTCGAGCTCCTCGATGTAGAAGGCGCCCAGGAAGGTGAGCACGCCGGTCCACGCGGCGAACGCGATCGTCTCCGACTCGATCCAGTGGCGGGCCGAGAGGTCGTCGGACGAGGAGGGCGAGGGGCGTGGGTCGCCGCGCGCCGGGAATCTCGCCCGCGAACGGCACGGCGACGAGCGCGGCCAGGACGAGCACTGCCGGGACGAGCTCGGCAAGCCTCCACGACGCCCACTCGGTGATCGCCCCGACCGCGGGGTTGACGATCACCCAGGCGAGCGCGTTCGCGCCCGCCACGAAGCCGACCGCCCAGGCGCGCTCCTCCGGCGGGAAGCCGACGACGCCCGCGAACCCGGCCGAGAGCAGGCAGGCGAACGAGAGCGCGACGAGCACGTGAGCGGCGAGGAAGAAGCCGAGGTTCGGCGCCAGAGCAACCGCGGCGGCGGCGGCGAACGAGCCGAGGCAGCCGACCACGATCAGGCGGCGCACGCCGATCACGCCGATCCGGGCCGTGATCGCGAGCGAGGCGGCGATCGCGACCGCCGCCGTGACCGAGCGCGCCTGCCCGACCGCCGCGATCGAGTGGTGGAAGTCGTCGCCGATCGCGGTGATCGTCGGCGAGAGCACGACGAGCAGCGCCTGTGAGGCCATGGTGGCGAGCACGAGCGGCGCCAGGCGCCGCCACCGCGAGCTACTGGGAGCGGACGTACGCGATGTAGCCCCTGACATCGGCCACGGGCTCCGAGTACGCGTCGCCGAGCGCCTCCTCCACGCGGGCCATGTACTCCTCGGTCCAGGCCGGGAAGTCGTAGTCGATGGCGCGCAGGAACTCGAGCGACGCGGCGATGCGGATGTCCGCGATCGACGGTTGGTCGCCGCCGATGAACGGCCTGCCGGCGAGGAAGAACGTGTTGTAGACCTCGAGCGGGTCGGCGATGGCCTCCGTCGCGTCCTTCACGGCCTGCGCCTTCAGCTCGTCGCTCGCGTTCGAGGAGCCGACCTCGCCCGGGTACTGCGGGAACTGGAGCGTCGGGTAGGTCGCCCGCGTGATCAGCGGATAGAGCGTCCCGATGAGGTAGTACATCGCGTTGTCGACCATCGCCCGCTGGCCCGGGTCACGCGGGTAGAGGTGGTCGAGCCCGTGCACGTTGCACAGGTAGGCCATGATCGCGCAAGACTCGCCCAGGTAGCCGCGCGGCAACCCATCCGTCTCGAGCATCGGCGTGAGGTGGGCCGGGTACTTGTCGAGGTAGTCGCGCTCGGCGGTCTTGCCCCAGACGTCCTCCTCCTCGAAGTCGAGGCCGGCGGCTCGGACGAAGATGCGGGCGGTGAGGTTGTTGACGCTCGGCTTCAGGATGTTCAGCGTGTTCGCGGCCACGGCTCCTCCTCAGGGTCAGTAGGGATTCTTCGGCGAGCGGTCGTCGGACAGCGACCGCGTCGAGCGGGTGGCGAGCGCCTCGATCGCGTCAGCGAGATGCGCCCGGTCGATGTTGTAGTCGCCGCGCTCCACGCGCAGCTTGTGGGCCTCCAGCAGGACGTCGGCGTGCGTGTGCCCGTGCGGCGGCTCGAAGCGGTACGACGGCGAGCTCGATCGTCAGGCCGAGCGGGTCCTCGAAGTAGATCGAGTCCATGAAGCCGCGGTCCTTGACGCCCGAGTGGCGGATGCCGCGCTCCTCGAGCCGCTCGACGGCCTGCCAGAACGTCGCCTGCGAGAGCGAGAACGCGATGTGGTGCACGCAGCCCGGGTCGGTGGCGGTGCGCGTCGGGTCGGGGACGCGCTCCTCGTTCGTGAAGACGGTGATCAGCCGCCCGTCGCCCGGGTCGAAGTACAGGTGGCTCTCGTTCTCGTTGTCGAGGTTCGGCTGCTCGAACACGAACGGCATGCCGAGCACGCCCTCCCAGAAGCCGATCGACGTCTCGCGGTTCGCGCCGACGAGCGTGATGTGGTGGACGCCCTGACTCTGCAGCTTCCTCACGGGCGCTCGACCAGCTTCGACTTGTACTCGCTGCGTTGCAGGCTCCCCCACGGCACCAGCTCCACCTCGGTTCCGACCACCAGTACAGCGCGCAATCTCTCACGGATCGCGTCGGCGAGCGACGGCTCGGCGTGTGCGTCGCGGGCCAGCTCGACCGCGACCGGGAGCGGCGGCTCCTGCTTCACGCCGGCGGCGCGCGGGCGGACGAGCACGTTGCCGCTCACCTGCGGCGCGAACGCGGCGACAACCTCGCGCACCGCTGAGGGGAACACGTTCACCCCGCGGACGATGAGCATGTCGTCGGTGCGGCCGATGCAGCGGACGCGCGGGCCGGTGCGGCCGCACGGGCACGGGGTCATGCGGACGACGACGTGGTCGCGAGTGCGGAAGCGCAGGAGCGGCGCGGCCTGGTGGCAGAGGTGGCTCAGGACGAGCTCGCCGGTCGCGCCGTCCACCATCGGCCGGGCCCCCCGGGTCTCAGGGTCGATCAGCTCCGCGTGGACGAAGCCGCGCGCGCCGAGGTGCATCCCGTCCTGCGCGTCGCACTCGCCCCAGAGCGAGGGGCCGATGTCGCCGATGCCCATCGCCTCGGTGACCTTCGCGCCCCAGCCCTCCTCGAGCATCGCGCGGAACGCGGGCTCGCCACCGCCGGGCTCGCCCGCGACGAGCACCCGCTCGACCGACGATCCGCGCAGGTCGGCCTGCTCGAGCAGGTACGCGGCGTACGACGGTGTGAGCACGACGGCCTCCGGGCGCAGACGCGCGATCGCCTGGAGGAGCCGGTCCGTGTTGCCCGTCCCGACCGGGACGTGCGAGAGCCCGATCCGCCCGATCGCGTCGAGCGCCGCACCGGCGACGAACGGGCCGGCGTTGTACGTCGACACGATCCGCTGGCCCGGCTCGACGCCCGAGGCGGCGTAGCTGCGCGCCGAGCCCGCGATCCAGTTCTCGAGATCGCCGGCAGTGAGCGGGATGTAGCTGGGCGCGCCGGTCGTGCCGCTGGTCGAGTAGATCCGGACGATTTCGTCACGGCCGACGCAGAGGTGCGCGCCGACCGGGTTCTCGTCCGTCGCGGTCGCCTTCAGCTCGGTCTTGTCGGTAAGCGGCAGCCCGGCGATGTCGGCAAGCCCAACGGGGCCGTCCAGCTTCTCGCGGTAGAACGGCGAGCGTTCCAGGACGTACGCGACCTGCTCGCGGAACAAGGCGTCGTCCAGCGCGAGCTGCTCGTCCCAGGGCCGGGTCTCGACCTCCGGGTCGAGGATCACGCGGGCGGCTCGTACTCGACCGCGGCCTCGGCGGCCGCGGCCAGCCGCAGCCCGACCGGGTCGGCTCGCTCCTCAGCCAGGTGCGCGAGCAGGCTCGCCGTGCGCGCGAGGATCGGGATCGCCTTGACCGCGTCGGCCGGGTAGCCGAAATCGAGCGCGACCGCCGCGATCGGCATCGAGACGTTCATCGTGAGCGGGCGGCCCCACACCTCGCTGACCGCGTCGCGCAGCGCCCGCGCCAGCGCGACGTACTCGCCGCTCACCCCACGCTCATCCGCCAGCTCCAGGATCCGCTCCGCACGCGGGTCGACGGGGCGGTGGACGGGGTGGCCGAAGCCCGGCACCTTCGCCCCCGCGGCGCGCAGCTGCCGCACGGCGTGGACGGGATCGCCCTCGCGCGCCTGCTGCAGGAGCCTGGCGCACTCCTCGGCGGTGCCCAGCACGACCGGGCCGGCGCCGAGGATCCCTGCCGCGACCGCACCCTGCAACGCGTTCGGGTCGGCGGCCAGCGTCATCCGCGCGGCCACGTTCGTCGGCATGAGCCCGTGCTCGGCGATGGCGACGAGCAGCAGGTCGAGGAAGTAACGCTCGTCCTCGGTCGGCTCGCGACCGGTCAGGAGCAGGTGGAAGTGCTCCGTGAAGGTGAGCCGGCCCATCAGGTCGCCGGTCAGGTCACGGCCGCGCACCTCCACGCGGTCCGGATATGCGCGGCTGATGCGCGTGACGGGGGGCCGCTCGCTCACGCGGCCATTCTGCCGGGGGAGCCGGGGCGGGCGGCTCGCGAGCCGCCCGCCCCGGTCAACCCCACGGCTGCCGCTACGTCAGTACTTGGCGACCTCGCCCCAACGAATCGTCAGCGCGTAGATCACGACGATCTCGAGCGTGATCACCGTCAGCGTCCAGAGCGGATAGCCCGAGTTGCCGAGCCAGCCGAGGTTCGCCAACAGGTTGATGGTGACCAGGATGATGGCCGTCCAGCGCGCCCAGCCCTGGGCGCTCGCAAGCCCGAGCCCGACGAAGAAGAGCAGGACGCCGAAGATCATCATCAGCCAGCCCCACTTCGTCGTGTCGAACAAGATGAGCTGGTCACCATGGACGACGTAGTACTGGCCGCGAATCACGGCGATCAGGCCCTCGAAGAAGTTGATCGCACCGATGATCGTGAGCATGATCGAGGCGAAGCCCACCCAGCCGGTCCAGGTAGTCGATACCTCGCGGGGTCTGTCCATTCCGAATCCTTTCTTGCTGAGGAAACCCGTCAGCGCGACTATCTCACCTTTTGGATAGGTAGTCCACGGCGGATGGGGGACTCGTCCGGAGGCTGCCGTACCGTCCTCGCGGACGTGGCGCGCACCAACCTGCTCGAACGGCGCCTCAACAAGCTGCTGCACGAGACGCCGACCGTTCGCGTTGCCGCGGGCGCGATCGTGACCGGGACCGCGATCGTGGTCGTCGGGGCGGGCATCCTCATCCGCGTCCTCGACCACGACGAGTACGACAACGTCTGGGTCGGCATGTGGTGGGCGCTGCAGACGGCGACGACGGTGGGGTACGGCGACGTGACACCGGCCCACGTCAGCGGCCGGATCGTCGCCGCGTTCGTAATGCTCCAGGGCATCGCCTTCCTCGCCATCCTGACCGCGGCGATCACGTCCGTCTTCGTCGCGCGCGCTAGCGAGGACCTGTACGCGCAGCACCAGCTCGAGGCCGAAGAGGAGGAGGCCCCCGAGGCCGGCGAGCGTGCGCACTTCGACGCCCGCTTCGACGAGCTCGAGCGGAAGCTCGAGCGGCTCGAGGCAGCCCTCGGACCACCGCCGCCCTAGTCGCCTGAAGCACCGAGCGCGCGACCGCGCCGGTGCCGTTCCCACAAGGTCGCGTTGACAACGGCAGCCGCGACCATCAAGCGGCTGATGATGAAGAGCCCGAAGAGCAGGGCAGCCGCCAGGCCGAGCGCACCGTAGGTGCCCTGCTTGTTCAGGGCGTACGGCCCGAGCAGGTAGGCACCGAGCACCTGCACGAGCAGCAGACCGCCGCCGAACACGAGCGCGCCCGGAACGAGGGCCATCCACGGAGCGTCGCGGTGCGGCAGGCGGAGCGAGACCAGAAGCCAGAGCCCGGCGTACGGAAGCACCTCGAGCAGCGTGACCGGCAGGCCGAGCTCGAACGACCGGGCGCGGGCGGCACTGGCAACCACCGAGGCGGCGAAGAAGCCGAGCAGCAGCAGGAGCAGGCGCAGGGAAGCGAGGAGCCTCGGCCGCGGAGCGGCCGCGCGCACGTCCCCCCATATGAGCCGGTGGGCGCCGATCAGCGCCCGCAGGACGCTCCTCGTCACGTAGACGAGCAGAGGGATGCCGATGAGGAGCGCGTACCAGCGTCCCGATCCCGAGGCGGCGGTCGCGACGGAGCTGGAGACGAGTCCCGCCAGCCCGGCCGAGTCGGCGACCTCGTCGGGTGACTCCGCCGCCGCGTGGGCGGTGATGCCCAGGCCTGCCACCGCAACGAGCGTCAGCGGCAGGAGCCAGATGAACAAGCGATACGCGAGTGCGCCCGCGATGATCCCGCCGCCGACCTCCTGGTCGCGGTCGACCATCTCGAACGCCGCGTCGACCGAGGCATGGCGGCTGCGCTCGACCTGGGCGCGTTGCTCGATGCTGCGCGCCCGCGCCTGCAGCGCTGCGAACCGCGCCGTGACCCGCCCGTCGTCGTCCTCCGGCGGACGCGGGCCCGCCGGCTCATCGCTCACCCGGGCTCGGGCGCGGTGGTCTCCGGGGGTGGCGGCGCCAGGGCCGCAAGCCGTTCGCGGCGCTCCTTGGTGAACTCGCCCACCACGAGCTGGAGCGAGGCCGTCACCGGCACTGCGATCAGCGCGCCGATCACGCCCAGCAGCGCGCCGAAGACGGTCACGCTGCTCATGACGAAGAAGCCGGAGATGTTCGTCGCCTTCCCCTGGATCGTGGGCGTCAGCAGGTTGTTCTCGACCTGCTGGTAGATCAGGACGACGGCGAGCATGATCAGCGCCTTCGTGAGCCCCTCCTCGGCGTAGATCACGAACGTGAGGATGAAGCCGGCGATCGTCGCGCCGATGTTCGGGATCAGGTCGAGGAAGCCGGCGATGACGCCCAGCGCAAGGGCATAGCTCGAGCCGAGGATCCACGCGGTCCCGCCCTGGACGGTGCCGGCGATGACCGCGATCGTGGCAGCACCGATCGCCCAGCGCGACACGGTACGTGTGATCCGCTCCCACAGGTCGTCGGTGCGGCTCGCGTCGGCGGGCGGGAGGATCGACGCGAGCGCGCCCTTCAGTCGCGGCCCGTCCAGGATGAAGAACAGCGCGACGAAGATCAGTGTGAACGCGGTCAGCAGAGCCGACGCAGCGTCGCCCGCGATGCCGAGCACGGCGGAGATGGGGTCAGGCGTGTTCTGCGACAGCTCGTTGGCGCCCTCCTCCACGTTCCCGGCGGCGCCGGAGTTGCCGATGCTGTCGGGCAGGCGGTCGCGCGCCTGCTCGACGAGACTGGGCGACTGGTGGATCAGGTCGCGGACGGAGCCCACGAGCGGGACGAGCAGCCACAGGGCGAGAATCACCGCAATCACCGTTGCTCCGAGGACTGCAATCGTCGCGGCCAATCCACGCCCGAGCTTCGCGCGCTCCATGAGCAGCCGCGTCGGGAACTCGAAGACGAGCCCTAGGAAGATGCCAAGGAACACGATCAGCAGCGCGTCGCGCACCGAGACGACGGCCCAGCCGACCAGGATGATGATCCCTGCGATCAGCAGCGTCCGCGTCGTGATCGTGACGCCGATCGGGCGCTTGGTGAAATCGGGCAGCGAGCTCACGGGCCGGGAACCCCCACGCCGAAGGCGCGCGGGTGGTCACCGGCGGGGGCAGAGCGCACCAAACCCCGCCCGACGGTAGCGAGGCAGTAGGACAGCGGCCGCGCAGCAGACTGCCATCGTGGACTGGCTCGCACGTCTCGTCATCCGGGCTCCGCGCCGGGTGCTCGCGGTCGTCGGGGCGCTCGCGGTGCTGGCCGCCGCCCTCGGCCTGTCCACGCCGGGCAAGCTCGGCCGAGCCTCGAACGAGTTCGTGGCCGAGGGCAGCGAGAGCCTGCGGGCCGAAGCGCTGGTCGAACGTGCCTCACGGCTCTCGCCCGGGCCGCAGGTGCTCGTCCTGGTGCGCGACCCGTCACGTGCGCGCGTCGCCCGCGTCGCCGGGCTGATCCGCTCCGAGCCGCTCTTCCCGGTCGTTACGGGGCCGGTCCTGTCGCGCGACGGGAGCGAGGCGATCGTGCCCGGATACGCGCGGGCGGGCGTCTCGCAGCGGCGCTGGCGCGAGGCGGCCAAGCGCGTCGCGCGGCGCATGGACACGGTGCCAGGCACCGCCGTCGGCGGCGCCGCGATCGCGACCGTGCAGGTCAACGACCAGGTGCAGAAGGACCTCAAGCGCGCGGAGCTGATCGCGTTTCCGATCCTCTTCCTGCTCGCGCTCGTGATCTTCCGCAGCGTGGTCGCGGCGCTGCTGCCGCTCGTCTGCGGCGGTCTCGCGATCCTCGGCTCGCTGTTGCTCCTGCGCGTGCTCGACCGCTTCACGCCGATGTCGCCGTACGCGCTCAACATCGTCACCGGCGCAGGCTTCGGGCTCGGGATCGACTACAGCCTGCTGCTGGTCTCGCGCTTCCGCGAGGAGCTCGCCCGGCGCGGCCCGGGACCAGATGCCGTTCGGGAGACGCTGCGGACGGCCGGCCGAACGGTCGCCTTCAGCTCGGTCACCGTCGGCGCCGCCATCGCCACGCTCGCCGTCTTCCCGCTCGGGTTTCTGCGCTCGATGGGGATCGCCGGCGCGCTCGTCGGGCCGCTCGCCGGAGCGATCGCCCTGACGCGTCCTGCCTGCGCTCTTCTGCCTGCTCGGGCCGCGCGATCGACGCGCTCGCGATCCGGCGCGGGCGGCCCGAGGCGCAGGAGGGCGGCGGCTGGTACAGGCTCGCGCACCGATCATGCGCCGGCCGCTGCCGGTCGCGTTCGCTGCGACGGCGCTCCTCGTCGCGCTCGGCATCCCGTTCCTCTCGATCCGCTTCACGGGCGTCGACGCCGCCGTGCTGCCCGAGCAGGTGCGAGCTCGCGCGTCGTCGACACGGCGCTCCGCCGGGATTTCGCGCCGACTGCGCTCTCGCCCGCGTACGCGGTCGTGCGCGGCGACGCCGGCGCGGCGCGCTCGTACGCCGCGGCGGTGCCGGGCCTGCCGGAGGCGGCGCTCGTCCGGCCACCGCGCCGGCTCGGCCCGGCGACCTGGGAGGTGCAGGCGTCGTCGGGGTCGACCGTTCCTCACCGACCGGTCGCAGCGGCTCGTCGCAGGGGATGCGGGACCTGCGGGGCGGCGCGCTCGTCGGCGGCGCGACGGCGCAGTTCCTCGACCAGCAGCACGCGATCGGCTCGAGCCTGCCGATCGCGCTCGCGCTGCTCTGCGTGTCGACGTACGCGCTGCTCTACCTGGCGACGCGCTCGCTCGTGCTGCCGTTCAAGGCGCTGCGTGATGAACGCGCTGACGCTGTCGGCGACGTTCGGGATCCTCGTCTTCGTCTTCCAGGACGGCCGCCTCGAAGGGCAGCTCTCGTACCGTGGCCAGGGCGCGCTCCAGCTGACCCTGCCCGGTGCTGCTGTTCGCGATCGCCTTCGGCCTCGCGACCGACTACGGCGTCTTCCTGCTGACGCGGATCAAGGAGGCCTGGGACAGCGGCCTGCCGAACCGCGAGGCGGTCGCGGTCGGCCTCGAGCGCACCGGCCGGATCGTCACCGCCGCGGCGCTGCTCTTCTGCATCGCCGTCGGAGCGTTCGCAACGTCGGAGGTCGTGCTCGTCAAGGAGGTCGGGATCGGCATCGCGCTCGCCGTGGCGATCGACGCATCGATCGTCCGCGTCTTCCTCGTCCCCTCGCTGATGGCGATCCTCGGCCGCTGGAACTGGTACCCCTCCCGCCCGAAGTCCGGCCCGGCTGCGCCTGGGCCATGACGACTTCGGGCGGGGTTCATCCGAGTCAGACGCGACTTCGCGCGACGTAGCTGCGGCGAGCAAGCTCGCCTCCGCAGGTGGACGAGATGGCGACCGGGCCGCCGCGTCCGCCGGGTCGGTCGCGCGCTCGGATCGGGCCAGCGCGAGCCAGCCGGCCTCGGCGCCAGGAGCGACGTCCCCGAGCGCCCGCTCGGCACGCGCGAGCCACCCGTTGGCGGCGGCATCGTTGCGCCAGACGAGCGAGTACTCGCGCGACAGCCAGAGGGCGATCCGCGCCGCGCGCGCAAGGTCCCCGGCGCGGCGGAACCCGGCGTACGCGCGCTCCCGCTGGACCACCGCGCCCTCGCCGTCGCGCAGCCACCACAGCGCCCGCCCGAGCGCGTCGAGCACCTCCGGCGACTCATCGCCGGCCGCGACCGCGGCTTCGAGCGCCTCCCGCGCCGCCGGCCAGTCGGCACGCGCGAGCGCCTCGAGGCCCTCGGGTGCGCCGAGCCTTGAAGCGGTCGCCATGCCGCAATCGTGACACGACCGGCGTCAGAACTCGCCGGCGCCCCACACACGCGCGTGGACGTCACGGGCGAGCGGGTTGAACGCGGCGACGAACTGCTTCTTCGCCCGTGTCGCCTCGGCGTCCGCGGCGAGCAACGCCTTCAGGCCCGGACGCGCGCCGGGCACGCAGCTCCCACGATCCACGAGCCAGTCCCGGTAGTACTCGTCGGTCGCGATCGACGCCTGGATCGCCTGCTGGAGCAGGTCGGAGGCGCGGATCGCGGCGTTCTCGTCGGGCACGTTGAGCGCCGCGACGGCCTGGAGGAGGCTCTGGCGGTTCCGCTCGACGCGGTTGATCTCCGCGACGGCCGCCGCCCGGCCGAGCTTGCACTGCGTGGCGCCGTGAATCGCGCCGACCACCTGCTGCCGGCCGAGGGCCGACTGTCCGAGGAAGCCCTCGAGCTTGTGGACGAAGGGCCGCATGGTGCTGTCCGAGCCCGACCCGCCGTCGCGGGTGACGGCGAAGACCGTCGCGACGGCGGCGATCGCGATGGCCGCCGCGGCAAGAGCGACGAGCGGCCAGCGCCTGCTCGGTGCAGCCGGTGCCTCGACCGCCGCGGAGGGGGCAGCCGGCGTCGGGACGACCAGCGAGTCGTCGTGGCGGAGGATCGCGCGATGGAGCTCCTGCAGCTCCTCGCCGGGCTCGATGCCCAGCTCGTCGACCAGGCGCGTGCGCGTGCGCCGGTACGCCTCGAGCGCGTCGGCCTGCCGGCCGGAGCGGTACAGCGCAACCATGAGCAGCCCGGCCACACGCTCGCGGAACGGCTCCTTCGCGGTGAGTGCCTCGAGCTCCGGGACGAGCGCCGCGTGCCGGCCGAGCGCGAGCTCCGCCTCGATGCGGTCCTCGACCGCGGCGATCCGGGCGGCCTCCAGCTGCCCCCGCGCGTCGCGGGCGAAGGGCTCCGCGCCGAATTCCGCGAACGGCGCCCCGCGCCAGAGGGCGAGCGCCTCGCCGAACCGGTCGGCCGCGGCGGCCGCGTCACCGGCGGCCAGCCGCTCCCGGCCCTCGGCGGCCAGCCGGTCGAACCGGTCGAGGTCGAGCTCGCCGTCCTCGACTCGGAGCACGTAGCCGGCCGATCGCGTCTCGATCCGGTCGGCGCCGAGCACCTTGCGCAGCTGCGACACGTACCCCTGCAGCGCCTTCGTCGCGGTCTCCGGCGGCGTCTCGCCCCACAGCTCCTCGACCAGGGCACCGGCTCCGACGGCGCGGTTGCGATGCAGCAGGAGAAGCGCGAGGAGCGCGCGCGGTTTCGCAGCGGCCAGCGGGATGGGGCGTCCGTCGACGGTCGCTTCGACCGGACCGAGGACGCGGAACTCGAGCATTAGATAGCGGGATGTTCGCACGGTTTTACCGCCGCTTGGACGCCGCATTACCGCGTGCGCGCACGATCGGGACAGTCGACCGAAAGGAACTTGCAATGAAGACGCTGCTCGTAGCCACCGCCGTCGCCGCCGCCCTCGTGGGCACCGCGTGCGGCGCCTCCGGTGGCGCGCAGAGCTCCACGACGACCACGGCCGCCACGCGGCCGATCCCCCAGAACGTCATGTGGGGCCACGTGAAGGCCTTCACGCCCAAGGGCTCGAGCTACCAGATGAAGTTCGATCCGGGCTGGTGGCTCACGGGCACCGCCGCGGAGCACGCCGCCCTCGAGGACACGGGCTCCAAGGACGTCCCGAACGACGTCTACACGCTCGAAGAGGGCCACCGCCTTCTCACCTTCACCGTCCTGCGCACCGCTCGCATCAACGTGCTGACCGCACCGGGCGTGTGGCAGCGGGTCACGCCCGCGCAGTTCGTCCAGATCGTCGCCGGCAAGAACCCGACCGCGCACAAGATCTTCGAGCCGCAGGCCGGCTACTGGCTCCGGATCAGCGAGAAGTACCCGAACCCGCCCGTCACGATCGACCAGCAGTACCAGCCGTAGCCTACGACCAGGTCGCCGACCCGGCGGGGCGTTCCGTCCCTCGCTGTGGCGACCTGGTCGAGCCGCGGCCGCCGGCTCGCCCGCCTCGGGCGATGCGGTGGCCGCGGCTTTTTTCTACACCCATGGGGTGGCGATGCGATCCGCACACCGTAGACTCCGGCTCGTGTCCGGGGCGCCCATGACGGGAGGGTGCCCGTGCGGGGGCGTTCGCTGGGAGCTGACCCAGCCGCCCATCGGCGCCAGCTACTGCCACTGCACCCGCTGCCAGCGGCGCACCGGCACCGCAGCATCCGCCCAGGCGCGCGTGGCACCGGGCGCCGTGCGCATCACCGCGGGCGAGGAGCTGATCCGCCGCTGGGCGCCGCCCGGCGGCGCGCCGAAGTGCTTCTGCTCGAACTGCGGCGGCGCGCTGTGGAGCCTCAACGCCGCCACCGGGGAGATCATGAGCGTGCGGCTCGGCACGTTCGACCATGACCCCGGCGTCCGGCCGGCCTACCGCCAGTACGTCGAGTACGCCGCCGTCTGGGAGCGCATCCCGGACGACGGGCTGCCGCGCTACCCCGAGGCGCGTCCGCCCGAGCCCTAGCCGCCGGCCAGTCCCTCGAACGGGGGAGACAGACGAGGCTTATGCCGATCCCTCGATCGGCCGATAGGAGCCGCGTATGGAGACGCTCAAGCCGCTCCGCGTACCATCCAGCGCGCAGAACCCCGGCGCTACCGTCGACAACCAGCCGCAGCAGAGCCGCGTGCGGCTCGGGACGATGCTCGTGCGCGCCGGACTGCTGAGCGCCGAACAGCTCGAGGAGGCGCTCGCCGAGAAGGCGGAGACCGGCAACCGGCTCGGCGAGATCGTCGTCGACCGCGGCTGGGTGGCGAGCTCCGACCTCGCCAAGGCGCTCGCCGAGCAGCATCACTGCGAGTTCGTCGACCTGATCGAGGCCGACATCGAGGACGCGGCCGCGAGCCTCCTGCCGGAGCGTCTCGCGCGCCGCTACCGCGCCGTCCCCGTCCGTTTCATGGGCGAGGACAAGGTGCTCGTCGCCGTCGCCGACCCGACCGACGTGCTCGCGTCCGACGACCTCCGCCTCGCGCTCGGCATGAACATCGAGTTCGCCGTCGCCGACCAGCACGACCTGGAGCGCACGCTCGGGAAGCTCTACCGCGTCGAGTTCTCGATGTCCGGCGAGGACGGCGTCACCGAGGAAGAGGACCAGGTCACCGATGTCCGCGACGTCGCCGCCACGAGCGCGCCCGCGATCAAGCTCGTCCACTCCGTCCTCTCCCGCGCGATCGAGGAGGAAGCTTCCGACATCCACTTCGAGCCCGGCCCCAAGGAGCTCGTCGTCCGCGCCCGCATCGACGGCGTCACCCGCGAGCTGACGACGATCCCGAAGTCGATGCAGGCAGCGGTCACGAGCCGCCTGAAGATCATGGGCGAGCTCGACATCGCCGAGCGCCGCCTCCCGCAGGACGGTCGCGTCTCGATCCGCTTCGCGCAGCAGCCCATGGACCTGCGCATGGCTGTGCTCCCGACCACCTACGGCGAGAAGATCATTCTCCGCATCGCCGGCGTCGCCTCGAAGGCGCTAGGTCTCGGCGAGCTCGGCATGAGCCCCGAGGCGGAGACCGCCTTCCGGCGTGCGATCGAGCAGCCCTACGGCGCCGTGGTCACCTGCGGCCCGACCGGCTCCGGCAAGACGACCACGCTGTACGCGGCGCTGCACGTGCTCAACGAGCCGCACCGCGTCCTGACCACGATCGAGGACCCGGTCGAGTTCCAGTTCCCGGGGATCACCCAGGTCGAGGTCAACACCAAGAGCGGCCTGACCTTCGGACGCGGGCTGCGCACGATCCTGCGCGCAGACCCCGACGTGCTGCTCGTGGGCGAGATCCGCGACGAGGAGACCGCGCGCATCGCCGTCCAGGCGGCGTTGACCGGCCACCTCGTGCTCTCGACGCTCCACGCGCACAACGCCGCAAGCTCCATCGCGCGGCTCAAGGACATGGGCGTCGAGCCGAACCTGCTCGCCACCTCGATCAACTGCATCGTCGCGCAGCGGCTTGCGCGGCGCGTATGCCTCGACTGCCGCCAGCCCTACGACCCGACGGGGGAGGAGGCGCACGAGCTCGCCGCCATCGGCGAAGGCCAGGTCTACAAGGCAGTCGGCTGCTCCCGGTGCGCGAACACGGGCTTCCGCGGCCGCGTCGCGCTCTACGAGGTGATGCCGTTCAAGGGCAAGCTGCGCGCGCTCGTCGACGGCTCGACCGACCAGATCTTCGCCGCCGCCGTGGAGCAGGGAATGCGCACGCTCCGCGAGGACGGCCTGCGCCAGTCGCTCGCCGGTGTGACCACGTTCGAAGAGGTCCGCCGCGTCACGGGTGACAAGCTCCACTAGGAGCTTTAGCCCAATCACCCGATCGAGCTAGCTTGGCGTCCCCCGCAGTGGTCGATACAGGGTGAGGAATGCGGCGTCCGTTTCACCTCGGGCTGCTCGGAAAGTTCGCCCTCGCGAGCGCAGTTCCGTTGCTGGCCATGGGATTGGTGCTCGGGAAGTACCTCTCGAACCGCGTCCATGATCGGACGCTCGAGCAGACCAAGGCCTCCGCGGAGCTGATCGCGCGCGTCGGCTTCCAGTCCCAGGTCAAGGCCGAGGACATGCAGCGCGGCAAGCTGGCGCCGTCGCGACTCGAGGCCCTCGACGAGACCCTGAAGTCCAAGCAGCTGGCCGACGGCCTCGCGCGCATCAAGATCTGGAACCGCAGGGGCGTGGTCATCTACTCCGACAAGCAGGACCAGATCGGGAACCAGTACAAGCTCTTCCCGAGCCTGAACCTCGCCCTGCAGGGCAAGACGGTCGCGTCGGTGACGCGGCTTCCGGTCACGGAGGCGCGCGACGGGCAGAACGTCGGCCAGGTGCTGGAGGTCTACGTGCCGCTGGGCATCGACAACGCGCAGCCCGTCGGCGCGATCAACTTCTTCCTCCCGTACGAGCCGATCGCGCACGAAATCCAACATGAGACGCGCACGCTCTACGTGCTGCTGCTCGCGGGCATCGGCCTCGTATGGCTGATCCTCTTCCGCATCGTGGCCGGCGCGAGCAAGCGGCTGCGTAAGCAGGCGGAAGAGCTCGAAGTGCACGCGGACGAGAAGGAGTACCAGGCCCTGCACGACCCGCTGACCGAGCTGCCGAACCGCGCGCTCTTCAGCGAGCGGATCCAGTACGCGCTCTACGACGCCCACGACGAGGGCCGCGAGGTCGCCGTGCTGCTCATGGACCTCGACCGCTTCAAGGAGATCAACGACACGCTCGGCCATCACTGCGGCGACCTGCTGCTCCAGGAGCTCGGGTCGCGGCTGAAGACGGCGCTGCGCGAGTCGGACACGGTCGCCCGCCTCGGCGGCGACGAGTTCGGGATCCTGCTCCCGTCGATCCCCGACCGGCGCGTCGTCAACGAGGTCGTCGAGCGCATCCGCACGGCGGTCGAGGAGCCCTTCAACCTGCAGGGGCTGCCGCTCGCGATCGAGACGTCGATCGGCGTCAGCATCTACCCGGATCACGCCGACGACGTCGACACGCTCATGCAGCGCGCCGACGTCGCCATGTACCAGGCCAAGTCCAAGAACTCGCTGTTCGAGGTCTACGACGAGCAGCAGGACGAGTACGACCCGCGCCGCCTGACGCTCGTCGGCGAGCTGCGGCGCGCACTCGACGAGGAGGAGCTCGTGGTCTTCTACCAGCCGAAGGCGGTGCTCGGAAACGGCGACGTCGACGGCGTCGAGGCGCTCGTGCGCTGGCAGCACCCGGAGCGCGGGCTGCTGCCGCCGGACGAGTTCATCCCGCTGGCCGAGCACACCGGCCTGATCGGGCCGCTGACGTTGTACGTGCTCGACCGCGCGATGGCGCAGTGCCGCGAGTGGCGCGACAGCGGCATGAACCTCGACGTCGCGGTCAACATGGCGATGCGGAACCTGCTCGACCTGGCCTTCCCGGACCGCGTCGCGGAGCTGCTCGACAAGTGGCGGCCTGGCGCCGAGCTCGCTCGAGCTCGAGATCACCGAGAACACGATCATGGGCGATCCGTTCCGCTCGATGCAGGTGCTGCCGGCGCCTGAACGAGATGGGCGTGAAGCTCTCGATCGACGACTTCGGCACCGGCTACTCGTCGCTCGCGTACCTGAAGCGGCTGCCGGTCGACGCGGTGAAGATCGACAAGTCGTTCGTGCTCGGCATGTCCGCCGACGGCAACGACGGCGCGATCGTGCGCTCGACGATCGACCTGGCGCGCAACCTCGGGCTGCGGGTCGTCGCCGAGGGCGTCGAGACGAGCGAGATCTGGACGGTGCTGCGCGACCTGGGCTGCGACTTCGCGCAGGGCTACCTCATCAGCCGGCCGCTCCCCGCCGACGAGCTGACGGTCTGGCTCAGCCAGCGCAAGGAGTTCATCGAGCTGGTCGCCAGGAAGGACGGCCGCGTCACCGAGCTGGCCGCGCGGCGGACCTCGGTCACGCCCGCCGAGGAGCCGGCGGAGGTCGAGGCGCCGCTCGCAGAAGTCGTCCTCGAGCAGTAGCTCGAGGAAAGAGACCGCCGCCCGCCTCGCCGGGGGATGACAGCTGGGACGGGCGGCGGAGTCGGGGGGTGGCCGCGGACGCTCGTGGCGACCCGTCACGGTCCGCTGCAGTGCGGACGCGGTCGTGCCGCCGGGGGAAGGGCTGGTGCGTTGCGCGGCAGGGGCAGACCGCCCGGGTGGGCAGGGCCGGTTTGGCCCGAGGGGAAACATGAGTCTTTCTTTGCAAAGCCAGCGAGTCAATGGCCGACTTGGGTGAATCGCCGTTGCTAGCGTGGCCGGGTGGACGATGCGCCTTCCGAGAGCGCGGCCCGCGAGGTCGTGTGCCCGCACTGCAAGCGCTCCTTCGCGGCTGCGCCGATCACCGGCCCGCAGGAGCAGCCGCAGGGCTTCAAGTGCCCGCACTGCCGGCTGTTCGTCGCGCTCGACCGCGCTGAGCCGGCGGCGTAAGCCAGGGGCTGTCCTCGGGCTGTCCCACGAAGGGTGACTCGATGCAGCCGACCGGCGCCCAGGCTGGGCCGAAGCAGGCGGACTAGTCCCGAGCTAGCCCCGGGCTCGCGGCGCACCGTCGCGAGCAGCCCGTGGCGTTGCGCCCAGCGGCTCGCTTCGGTGCGGTTGGCGACGCCGAGCTTGCGATACACGTTCGTGAGGTGGAACTTCACCGTCGGCTCGCTGACGGAGAGCAGCTCCGCGAGCCGCCGGTTCGAGTAGCCCTCGGCGACGAGCCGCAGGATCTCGATCTCGCGCGCGGTGAGCGGGTTGCTCTCGCTCGGCGATCCTGCCGGCGGCGCGGCGAGGTAGATCGAGTGCGTGAAGCTCTGCCGGACGGCGGTCGCGAGGTCCTCCGGGTGCGCCGCCTTCAGAACGTAGGCGTCGGCGCCGGCAGTGAGCGCGGCGTGGACGCGCTCGGGGCTCTCGTCGAGCGTCAGGACGATGATGCGCAGCGTCGGCCGGCGTGTCCGCGCGATCCGGACGAACCCGATTCCGTCTCCCGAGCCGGCCGCCTCCACGTCCACGACGAGCAGGTCGGCCGCCTCCTCCTCGAGCACGACGAGCGCCTCGTCCGGGTCGACGAAGCGGCCCACCACCTCGACCTCGAGGCGCCGCAGGACGAGCTCGACCGCCTCGTGCCACAGCGGATGCTGGTCGACGAGCAGCGCCCGTCGACCGGGCAACGCTGCCTCGTGGAGGTCGCGGCCGCTGCGTCCTGCTTCACGCGCCGCATCCGCCAGTTGGACGGCGAGGGTATTCGCGTCGTCCTGCACGCACGCCGATTCTCCGTC
This sequence comes from uncultured Thermoleophilia bacterium, assembly GCA_963734565.1. Classification (GTDB taxonomy): domain Bacteria; phylum Actinomycetota; class Thermoleophilia; order Gaiellales; family Gaiellaceae; genus JACVRM01. The sequence continues at coordinate 150,100 of CAVTHM010000006.1, forward strand.
ACAGCGCGCCGTTCAACAACCGAGATCTGCACACTCACATGCAACGGGGCCCCCTCGGGGCCCCGTCGCGCTTCCCCTCGGTGAATCCGGGCATCCCGCGAGCCACCACGGCTACGCGGTTCTGCCGCCTTCGGTCGCTGCCGGCTTCACCTCCCCCACGCTTCCGGGCACCGCGCCCGTGGACGCAGGGTTCATACCACGGTCCGGACGCCGCCGATCAAGACGCAGCGCGGGGGTTTTTCGCTGTTTCTAGCCCTTGCCGCGCACGCAGGGCGAAACTGGACGGCCGTTCAGGTAGCACACCTTCGGCTTCTTCTTCACCTTCTTGGCCTTCTTCACGACGATCTTCTTGGCGCACTTGCCGGCGACCTTGACCATGCCCTTCGGCACCTTGGACTGCGCGCCGGCGAGGTTCGGGCAGACATCCGGCGGCTTCACGCACTGGCCGCTCACCTTGCGGTAGCCGAGCGGCACCTGCGTCTGGACGCCACCGAGATTGGGGCAGACGTCCGCGATGCAGTTCCCGTTGACGACGCCGAAGCCGAGCGGAACCTGCGTCTGGACGCCGCTCAGGTTGGGGCACACGTCCTGCACGCACGACCCGTTGACGATGCCGAAGCCGGGCGGCAGCGTCGGCTGCGCACCGGGGATGTTCGGGCAGACGTCCGTCGGTGTCGTGGTCGTGGTCGTCGTCGTCGGCGCGGTCGTGGTGGTCGGCAGCGTCGTCGACGTCGGCGTGCTGGTGCTGGGCGTCGTCGTGGTGGTCGTGGTCGTCGTGGGCAGCGGGGTGGGCTTCTTGCAGTCGAAGATGTCGAAGCGGCTGATGCCCTCGTCGTCGAAGTCGGCGATCACGTTCCCGGTCTGGTCCTTGCAGAACACCTCGACGGACGAGTTCCCGTCTTCGTCGAGCTCCATGCAGAGGCGGTTGATCGCCTCCTGCGAGCCTGGCGTCCCGAACGGGTAGGGCCGCATGCCCGTCGTGTTGGTCATGAAGCAGACGTGCTCCCCGACGAACGGGCTCCCGTCCACGTCCTGGCCGTGCGCGACGCAGATGAAGGACGTGGTGTCGCCGGAGACCGTGCCCTTCGTGCACTTGACCTCTTTGTGGAAGTGGTTGCGCACCGTCTTGCGGATCGGCGCTGACTTGCGGTCGGTGGCGGCCGTGGGGTACTTCGGGAGCCGCGCGATGGCGGTGATGTCGGCGTGGCCGAGCTCGGTGACGTGCTCGAGGTCGCAGCCGTTGGGCAGATCGCCGGTGAGCCCCAGGTTGTCGTAGAAGAAGTCGACGCCCGGGCTGAAGTAGACCTGCGCCTCGCCGTGCTCGTCCGAGTAGACCGCGACGCGCTGCGGGCCGCTCGGCCGCAGGCGGAGGTCCGGCGTGGCCGGGTTGCCGTCGTGCGCGCGGAGACAGCTGGTGAGCCCGCCGGGCCCGTAGCCGAGGATCGCGGCGAGCCGCCAGTAGTCGTAGAGGCCCGCCGAGAGGTAGCCGGGATCGTTGGCCGGCAGGTACGTCGTGCTGCCCGAGGCCTCCCAGACCGGCCAGTTGCTCGTCGGGTCGGTCACGAGGCTGCCCTGCCGCGCGGCCGTTGCGGGCAGCCAGCGGCGGTAGAAGGGCGCGTAGTGGTTGCTCGCAGAGCGCGCGCAGTCGTTGGCGCGCGTGTACGCGACGCACTTGGTGACGCCGATCCACTTCGCGAGCTCCGGCGCGCTATTCGGCTGGCTCGGGTCGCGCAGCGCGAGTGCGCCGACCCCGCCGAGGTCCGGGTAGCCGGCGTTGGCCTTGATCGCGAACTCGACGCGGGCGGCCGGCATGGGCACGTCGCCGGCGCCGAGCAACCCGTCGGGGAGAAGCGTCTCGGCAGGGCGGAGCGGGTCGAACGGGCCGATCGTCGGCGCGTCGCTCAGCGTCCCGAAGGCGGTCGAGTAGCGGCCGTCGCCCTCGAAGATGTCCGCGCCCAGGCAGTCGTCGACCGCGTCGAGCGGCGGGTCAGGCGTGTTGCAGAGGCTCCCCGAGACGTGCCCTTCGGCGCGCGTCCGATCGTCGTGGATGTCCCACGTGTCCCAGGGCGTCGACGCGTAGACCGGGTCGGTCGAGTGGGCCAGCGAGTGGGCGAGGTCGTCCCAGAGCGTCGAGCCGTCCTTCTCGCTCGGCAGGCGAATCGCCGCGGGATACGGCGCGCCGGCCAGATCGCGCAGGTCCGCCCAGTTGGGCCCGAGCGGCAGCAGGCCGAAGACCTGCGCCTGCACGCGGCCCGGCAGATCGCCAGCGTAGAAGTTGCCGTCGCCGAGCGGATCCCCGAGCGGGCCGCCACCGCCGGGCGGATCGTTCGGCCCGGTCGCTGCCGACACCTCGCGGATGGTCGGCGTGTCCAGGTCGAGCCAGCCGACGAGGAACTCGTGCTTGAAGTCGCACTTGCCCGCCCGCGTGAGGTCGAGCTGGATCCGTGCGAGCCCGGCGGCCGGCGAGGTGACCGTCGTCTGGACGCAAGCCTCGCCGTTGTGCTCGTCGTTGCCGAAGAAGAACTTGGTGGTGCCGTCGACGATGGACGGCCGGTCGAACGAGTCGTCCGACCACGTCTCGACGACGAAGGTGGCGGTCTGCCCGAAGCCCGCGACCTTCTGCCCGTTGCGCACCGTGACGGTGATCTCGGGCGTGCAGAGGACGAGGCGCAGCTTGTCGCCCTTCCACGCCAGGTAAGGCACGTTCGAGTCCTGCGGGTCCCAGCGGGTCAGCGGGGTCGTCGCAGCATGCGACGGCGCAGCGGCGAACGCAGCCACTGCGACGGCAGCGCAGGCCATGGCGATGCAGCCCCTGAGCACCCCTCTCCCCCTCGGTTGTGTCGCGGCTCCCCCTGGTGGTGCATCGGCCGAGTCACCGCTTTCGCGGCCGACACACTCGTCTTACACCGATCGAGGGACTCCCGCAAGACGAGAATTGCGAAGGTTTGCAGGGAGAAGCGGTGTGCTCTAGGTCTGGCTCTAGCCCTTGCCGCGGACACAGGGAGACACGAGGCGCCCGTTGAGCATGCACGAGCTGGCCTTCTTGACCTTCTTCTTCGCGGCCTTCACGACGGGCTTCTTCTTCGCCACGCACTTGCCGCCCGCCTTGACCTTCCCGTGCGGCACCGTCGTCTGACGGCCCGGGAGGTTCGAGCACACGTCCTTGTGGAGCGGTGGCTTCGGCGTGGTCGTCGTGTGAGGCGTCGTCGCGGTGCGGGTTGTGGTCGTGCTCGGCACCGTCGTCGGCGGGATCGTGCTCGTGCCGGCGACCGTCGACGTCGTCAGTGCGGGCGTCGTGGTCGTCGGCGTGGTCGTGCTGCCCAGGGTGGTGGTGGGCGTGGTCGTGGTGGTCGTGCTCCCCACCGTTGTGGTGGTGGTGGTCGTCGTCGTGGTCGTGGTCGTCGACGTCGTCGGCGGGACCGTGGCGCACTGGAACAGGATCACGCGCAGGATCCCCTCCTCGACGAACAGTGCAAAGACGTTCCCCGTCTGGTTCTTGCACAGCACCTCGACCTGGCCAGTCCCCTGCCCCGTCAGGCGGAGGCAGACGGTCTTGTCGCCCTGGCGCTCGGCGGGCGCGGTCAGCGGGAACGGGAAGATCACCTCGCCGTTGGTCGTGAAGCAGACGCGCTCGCCGGCGAACGGCGAGCCGTCGATGTCGACCGCGGTCGCCGTGCAGATGAACGCGGTGCCCGTCTCGGGCGAGCCGAGCCCCGACTTCGGGCTGCACTCGATCTTCTTCTCGAAGCGTGAGTGGATCGTCTTCTGAACCGGCGCCGAGGTCTTCGCACTGTCGGTCGTCGCCTGGAACGGATAGCGCGCCGTCGCCGTGATCGACGCGCGGCCCAGCACGTCGACGCCACGCAGGTCGCAGCCGCCGTTGCCGTTCGTTGGGATGCCCAGGTTGTCGAAGAAGAAGTCGACCCCCGGGTCGAAGTAGACCTGCGCCTCGCCGTGCTCGTCCGAATAGACGGCGACGCGCTGCGGGCCGGACGGGCGCTGGCGGAAGTCCGGCGTCGCCGGGTCGCCGTCGTTCCGGCGCAGGCAAGACGTTGCGCCGCCCGGGCCGTAGTCGAGGATCGCCGCGAGCCCCCAGTAGTCGTAGCGGCCGGCGGCGAGGTACCCGGGGAAGTTGTTGCCGGCGGACGGCCCGTCGTTGCCCGACGCCTCGGCGGCGGGGGCCTGCGTCGCCGGCTGCCAGCGGCTGTAGAACGGCGCGTAGTGGTTGTGGGCGGCCGGGCCGAACGGCGGCGGCGCCACGTTCGGCTGCGTGGCCGGATGTGAGCCCGTCGTGGAGGTGCAGCGGTTGTCGCGCGTGTAGGCAATGCACTTGAGCACGCCGGTCCACGTGCCGGGCTGGCCGGCAATGCGAACGGCAAGCGCGCCGGCGCCGCCGAGGTCGCTACCGCCCGTGTTCGGGGCGATCGCGACATCAACCCGCGCAGCGGGCATGGGAACGTCGCCGGCGTCGAGCTTGCCGTCGGGGAGGAGCGTCTCCTGGGGCCGTAAGGGGTCGAACGGGCCGATCGTCGGCGCCATGCTGAGCGTGCCGAACGCCTGGGAGTAGCGGCCGTCACCCCGGAACACGGCAGCGCCGAGACAGGCGTCGACGGCGTCGATCGGAGCCACGAGACCGCCGCAGATGCTTCCGACCACGTGGCCTTCGGTGCGTGCGCGGTCGTCGTGGATGTCCCACGTCTGCGAGGGCGTCAGGCCGTACCCGGGCGCGGTGGTCGTCGCGAGCGCTCGAGCGAGATCGTCCCAGTACGTGGTGCCGTCGTTCTCGAACGGGAGTTGGATCGAGGCCGGGAGGCCCAGCTCCGAGAAGTTGTTGCCGAGCGGCAGCGTCCCGAAGACCTGCACCTGGACGCGGCCAGGCGGGTCGCCCGCGTGGAACTGGCCGTCGCCGGTCGGGTCGCCGAGCACGCCGCCGCCGCCTGGCGGGTCGTTCGGACCCGTGCCACCGGCGACCTCGCGGGTCGTGGGCGCTGCGAGCGAGAGCCAGCCGGCGAGGAACTGGTGCTTGAGCACCGGATTCCCGTAGCGATCGGACACGACGAGCTTGATCTGCGCGAGCCCGGCGAGCTGCGAGACGAAGTCGGCCTTGAGGCACCCCTCACCCTTGTGCTCGCCGGTGCCCGTGAAGAATGCGACCGTCGAGGACTCGAGCGTCGGCGGGTTGAACGGGAATCCGGACCAGTCCTCGACGATCCAGTCAGTCGCCTGACCGGTGCTGTAGATCTCGGGCGCGCACTTGACCAGCCGAAGCTCCTCGCCGCGCCAGCCAAGGTAAGGCACGTTCGTCTGCTGCGGGTCCCAGGGCGCGATCGCCCCGCCGGCCGTCGACGCGAAGGCCAGAAGCGCAGCCGCAATGACGACCCAGACAACCCAGCGATGCATCCCCACCCCCTCCCACGAACGTACGTGAGGGCGCTGACACTAGTGGTGACGGGCCGTCGCCGCAGGGGTGTATCTGGACGAAAAACGCGCTCTTTGCGGGAAGTTTGCGCAGCGGACGCTCGCGGCGTCCGCAGCGCGTAGTTCAGCTAGGGACAACTAACGACAGAAACGCCCAGGATGTGGAGACCGCTCGTGAGGAGACCGCTCCGCTGCGCGGTCGCTCTCTTCGAATGGGGAACGTCCCGTTCCCCCCTCGAGCTCCCCCCTCGGTACCGCAGAGCACACGCGACTTCGCGCGACGTGGCTGCGGCGGGCAAGCCCGCCTCCGCGGCCTGGCATCGACAAGCCGCTCTAGACGCCCACGGGGAACCAGACGGTTCCCCGCGCAATTTCTTCGCCGCTGCTAGACGCAGTCGTAGAGCGACTGCGCCTCCGGCAGCGTCTCCAGCTTCTTCAGCGTGTTGTTCTCGATCTGGCGGATGCGCTCGCGCGTGACGTTGAACGCGCGGCCGACCTCCTCGAGCGTCCGCGGGCGGTCGCCCGTGAGGCCGAAGCGCAGCTCGATGACGCGCCGCTCGCGCTCCGGGAGCGAGTCGAGCGCCCGCCGGATGTCCTGCTGGCGCAGGGACAGCGACGCGGAGTCGAACGGCGACTCGGCCTGCTCGTCCTGGACGAAGTCGCCGAGCTCGGACTCCTCCTCCTCGCCGATCGGCTTCTCGAGCGAGACGGGCAGCTGGGCCATGCGCAGGATGTCGCGCACCTCCTCGGTGGTCATCTCGAGCTCCTCGGCGATCTCCTCCGGCTTCGGCTCGCGGCCGAGGCGCTGGACGAGCTGGCGCTCGATGTGGACGACCTTGTTCAGCTTCTCGACCATGTGCACCGGGATGCGGATCGTGCGCGCCTTGTCGGCGATCGCGCGGGTGACCGCCTGCCGGATCCACCAGGTCGCGTAGGTGGAGAACTTGTAGCCCTTGCGGTAGTCGAACTTCTCGACCGCGCGAATGAGGCCAAGCGAGCCCTCCTGGATCAGGTCGAGGAACGACAGCCCGCGGCCGAGGTACCCCTTGGCGATCGAGACGACGAGGCGCAGGTTGGCCTCGATCATGTGCGTCTTGGCCGCCATGTCGCCACGCTCGATCCGCTTCGCCAGGTAGACCTCCTGGTCGGCGGTCAGCAGCGGCACCTTGCCGATCTCGCGCAGGTAGAGCCGCAGCGAGTCGAGCGAGGGCTCGACGGTCAGATCGATCTTCGGCGCTTTCTCCTCCTCGGGCTCCGGCTGCTCGTGCGGCGGCCGCTTGTGCTGCTCCCCCTCCATGAGCTCGATGCCGTGATCGATCAGGTACGTGTAGAAGTCTTCGACCTGCTCCTTCGTGAGCTCGACTTCCTCGAGCCCCGCGACGATCTCGTCATAAGTGAGGAACCCCTTCTCCTGTCCCTCCTGGACAAGCTTGTGGAGTTCCTCGACGTCGGGCAGAGAGATATCGACGGTGAGCATGGGCTTTGGGCCTCGGCTTTCCTCGCGCTGCGGTGGACGGGGGACGGATCTACCTGAGCACGAAGAGAGCCGGCCATCTCAGTCCGGCTCCCCCTCGCAATGGCGGGATGGTACTACCGGATCCACAGAATGTGAACACTTTGTTTGGGTTCTTGAGAGCAGATTTCGCTGCTCACGAAGCAGTGCGGATGTAGCCCACCTGCTCGCCCCGGCTGTTCTCCACCGAGTGGACGGCCAGCTGTGGAAGATCGAGCACCCATTTCGAGCCTGCCCAGGAACGCTGCCAGGGCGGGGCCGCGGGCGCGATCCCTGCCGTCCTCGACCTTGAGCGCGACGCCGGTGCCGTCCGGCCCGGCCGCGCACATCAGCCCCTCCGCGCCCGCCTTTCGCAACCCAGCCGTCGGCGCTCTCCATGAGCACCGTGTCCGTCGCGCCGGGCCCGGCAATCAGGCCGGGATGGGCCCGCATCGCGGCCGCGACGCGGTCGCCGCCGTCCTGCTCCCGTATACGGGCGAAGACACCGGCCATCCGCTTGAGCGAGAACGCGAAGGTGACCACGCCGCAGCCGTCGGTCGCCGTCGGGATGTCCGCCGCGGCGACTCCTGCGACGGCCGCGACCTCCGCGAGCAGCAGCTGCTGGAGCCGATGCTCGGGGAGCCGGTAGCCCTCCGTCGGCCAGCCGTGCGCGCGGCACACGGCCAGCATTCCCGGCGTGCTTGCCGGAGCAGTTGTGGCGCAGGCGCGACGGTGGCGCGCCCTCGGCGCCGCACTCGAGGTCGTCCTCGGTCGAGCCCGAGACTTCGAGCAGCCCGTCAACGGCGGCCAGCTGCTCGGGGAGCGCCCAATGCGAGGCGCACGCGATGGCGAGCCGGTCGGCTGACAGATCCGGATACGCGCGGGCAAGCGGAAGCGCCTGGATGGGCTTCGCCGACGAGCGCAGGAAGGTCACGAGCTCCGGATCGCCGGCGTGCCCGACGACCTCGCCGTCGCGGACCGCGACGGCGTGGACACGGTGACGCGACTCGACGGTCTCGCCGCGGACGACCTCGATCTCGAGCGGCTCCACGGCCGCAGAGTCTTCAGGGGCTATGCCCGCAGTTGCCGATCGCGTCGAGATGGTCGTACCAGCGGCCGCCGATCTTGAGGAAGACGTCGCCGGTGAGGCCACCCTGGAGCTCGCGCGTCCGGAACGACGAGTCGCGCGGCGACGCGGCCGACGCGGCGCCCGCGGGCGAAGACCAGCGCCGCCGCCGCCGGTGCCGCCGTCGCGAACCCGCGCGGCGCACGGCCTACTCTGTCCTCGTGCCAGAACTGCCTGAAATGGAGGCTTGGCGGCGCGCGCTCGAGCCGCAGGTGACCGCGGGGACGATCGTCAAGGCCGGTCCGGCGCACATTGCGACGCTCAAGACGTTCGACCCGCCGCTCAAGGCGCTCGAGGGGCGCCGCTTCGACGCGCTCGACCGCGAGGGCAAGCGCCTGCTGTTCCGCACCGACGACGGCGAGCTCGTCCTGCTGATCCACCTGATGACGGCGGGCCGCCTGAAGTGGCTCGAGCCCGGCGACGACGGGCCGAAGACGCCGGCGTTCCGCCTCGAATTCGAGGGCGGCGGCCGGCTCGTCCTGACCGAGGCGGGCTCGAAGAAGCGCGCCGGCGTGTGGCTGCTGACGCCCGACGCAGCGGCAGCGGAGCTGGCGCACCTCGGTCCTGACGCGCTCGACGTGGACGTGCCATGCATGGCCGAGATCCTTGCGGCCGGTTCGCGACGTCTACACCCGTTGCTCCGCGACCAGCGCGCGATCGCCGGCATCGGCCGCGCCTGGTCGAACGAGATCCTCCACACGGCGCAGCTGTCGCCGTACGCGCTCTCGACGCAGGTCGACGCGGCGGAGACGGAGCGGCTCGTCGCGGCGCTGCAGAGCGAGCTCCGCCGCGGCCTCGAGCTGCGCGAGCGCGGCGCCAACGACAAGCGCACGTACCGCGTCCACAAGCGGCTCGGCGAGCCGTGCCACGTCTGCGGCACAAAGATCGCGCAGCGTCGACTTCGAGGAGCACACGATCTACTACTGCCCCACCTGCCAGACCGGCGGGAGAGTGTTCAAGGACCGGCGGCTCTCCCGCCTACTGCGGTAGGCGGACGACCAGCGCGTCGCCCTCCACTGCCACGGTCCCGCCCAGCGCCTCGATCACGGCCTTGCCGGCCGCCGCACCGAGATCCTTGAGCTCGTCGCCCCTGACGACGGCGGCCGCGCCGGCCTGGAGCGGCGAGATCCGGATCGTCGGCCCGTCGACGGCGAGCTCCATGCGCTCGGCGCCGCCGTGGCGAAGCGCGGCGTACGCGAGCCCCGCGAGCCCCCGCGCGACCAGCTCTGCGTCCACCCGCACCGTCTGGCCCTCGCCGCTCACCGACGCCTGCTCGCCGAGCCGCTCGGCGGCCGCGCGGGCGAGGTCGAGCGAGTTCGCCTCCTCGAGCGCCGGCTCGAAGCGGCCGCCCTGGATGCGGGCGACGACGCCGAGGTCGTCGACGATCTCCGCGAGCTGCGCGCCGGACGCCTCGATCAGCTCCACGTAGCGCGTCGACTGAGGGTCGAGCGTCCCGAGCCGGAGCAGCGTCGACGCGAAGCCGGAAACCGTGGCGAGCGGCGTCCGCAGGTCGTGCGCGGCGAGCGAGACGAGCTCGGGGAAGCGGGGGTCGGTGGCGCATCGTCCTCGGTGCTACGGTCGCACTCTAGTGAGCGAGACTCGCCGTCGAGACGCGCACGACTTCGACCTCCAGGCGTCGGAGCCGGAGGTGCGGCTCGGGCTGTCCCGGGCCGGCGTGCGCGGCGTCGAGAAGGCGATCCGGATCCGCTACGAGGGCCGCGAGAAGCTGATGACGGCGACGATCGACTGCACGGTCGACCTCGACCCCGGCCAGAAGGGCGTCCACATGTCGCGCTTCCCGGAGCTGTTCGAGGAGGCGATCGAGACGGTGGTGCTCGAGGAGGCGTCGCTCGTCGAGGAGCTCGCCGAGCACGTCGCGCGGCGGATCGTGGAGCGCCAGCGCGCGGGGCGCGCGGAGGTGCGGATCGCGGCGCGGTACCCGCTGGCGCGCGAGACGCCGGTGAGCGGGCTCGCGACGCAGGAGCTCGTCGGCCTGATCGGCATCGCTGCGGTGTCGGAGCGGGGCGCCCGAAGCCTCGTCGGCGTCGAGGCGAACGGCATCAACGCATGCCCGTGCGCGCAGGACCTCGTCCGCCGCCGGGCATGGGAGCGGCTCCGCGAGGCGGGGTTCGACGAGCTCGACGTGGAGCGCATCCTCGAGCTCGTCCCGGTGGCGACCCACAACCAGCGCGGGACAGGAACGCTCTACGTCGGCTCGTCCGCGAACGTGAACGCGGAGCGGCTGGTCGCGATCGTCGAGGCGTCGATGAGCGCGCCGGTCTACGAGCTGCTGAAGCGCCCCGACGAGGTGTTCGTCGTGGAGCACGCCCATCTGCAGCCGCGCTTCGTCGAGGACTCCGTCCGCCACGCACTGGCCGGCGTCGGTCGAGGCCTACCCGGGCCTCGCCGACGACGACTTCCTGCTTCTCGCGCCAGGTCAACTTCGAGACCATCCACACCCACGACGTCATCGCCGAGCGGTGGGGCACGGTCGCGCGAGATCCGCGGCGAGCTGCACGTCCGGCGAGCCGGTGGCCGGCCACACGACGCTCGAGGACTGGCTGGCCGCTCAACCAGCCAAGTAACAGACTGTTACTTGGCCATGGGGTTCGCCGTTAGTCGGCGGAGCCCGGCTTGCCCGGGCGGGAGCCACGTCGCGCGAAGTCGCGTCTGATTAGGTAGTTGATCCGCTGAAAGTCGTCATGGCCCAGGCGAAGCCGGCCGGACTTTCAGCGGACAGGGACGCCATAGCGGCGACCCAGTCGTTCACGACGCCCCAGTCGAGGTTGTTGAAGAAGGCGTCGATGTAGGAGGCGCGGTCGGTCTGGTAGTCCAGGAAGTACGCGTGCTCGTAGACGTCGAGCGCGACGAGCGGCGTCGCGTTCCAGATCGGGAACGTGTTCTGCGCGTCGCCGACGTAGTTGTAGAGCCGGCCCTCGTCCCAGTCGTAGGCCGTCCAGGCCCAGCCGCGGCCGGCCATGCCGGTCGCCTTGAGGTCGGCGCGCCACGCGTCGGCGGAGCCGAAGTCGCGCTTGACGAGCTTGCCCATCTGCCCGTCCGGATCGCCGCCCGTGCCGCCCAGGTGCTCGAAGTAGATCTCGTGGTTCTTGATGCCGCCGATCGCGAACGACAGGTCGACCTTCAGCGAGCGAACCTCCGAGTAGACCTGGTTCGCGCTGGCGAGGTCGACCTCGGCGAGCTTGCCGAGGATCTCGTTCCGCTTGTTGACGTAGCCCTCGTAGAGCTTGTAGTGCGCCTCGATCGCCGCGCGGGAGATGCCGTCGAGCTCGTGCAGCGCCGGCTTCAGCTCGCGCGGTTGGATTTCCTGGATCTCGAACGCCGTCGTGGCCACGAAAAGCTCCTTCTCGGCAGGGTCGGAGGGCCGGGGGAGTCTAGCCCGCCCGGCCCTCCGGATCGGTCCGGAGCTGCGGGCCTGCGCTAGCCGCGACGAACGAGCATGACGTTGCTCGACGACGCCAGGTAGCCGACGCCGGCCTGGTTCACGGTGATGAAGAGCCGCAGGCGGGAGGTGCCGCTCGGCAGCGTCGGGGAGCTTGAAACGCTGTGTCTTCGGTGTGCCGAGGCGGACGCGCTTGACGATGACCCACTGGCCGAGCGCGGAGCGCCGCTGGACGTAGAGGGTGCGGTTCTTGAACGACCGCGCCGCGTCGACGCGCGCGACGAACCACGCACCGATGCGCTTGAGCGTCAGCTTCGGCTCGACGGCGGTCTGGATCTCGGCGCTCTTCAGGTTGCCCCACTGCGCCTGGTAGGAGGTCAGGAGCTCGGGCGTGACGGTGTAGCTCCACATGCCGCCGTCCGCCGTCCGCACGGTGCCCAGTTGAACGTAGGAGATCTGCCCGTACGGCTTGCCCCAGAGCATGACGGTCTCGTCGGGCTTCCCGCTCGAGACGCGGCCGCTCAAGATGACGGTGGAGCCGTACGAGACGATCGGCTCCGACGCCGTGAGGGTCACCGACGGCGGCGGGCCGCTCACGACGATCGTCCCTTTCTGGGCGGATTTGAACGCGTCGCGGTACGCGAACGTGCCGGCGGTGTCGAAGCGGCGCGTCCAGCTGCCCTTCGGCTTGATCACGGGCGAGGCGAACTGGCCGCCCGTGGCGACGACCTGGCGGTCGACGGTGTCCGTGTTCGTCCAGGTGATGCTGTCGCCGAGGGCGATCGTGACCTTGGACGGCGAGAAGCTGCCCGGCTTGATCGTCACCGTCTTCGTCACGGCCGCCTGCGCCGGGACGGCGAAGGCGAGCGCGGCGGCGACGGTGATCAGGATCCTGGTGATTCGCATATGAAAACCCCCTGGCAGGACGGTCTCGGGAGTTGTCTCCGCTTGATACGTGCTCCGAACCCGCTCGGTAGAGGGATTTGACAGAACCTTTACGCGCCGCAGACCGGCGGCACACGAACCACCACTCGTCCGAGGGATGCGTCCTACACTCGGCCGGTGCGGGCGCTCGTCACAGGCGGCACCGGCCGCGTGGGAGGTGCGATCGTCGCGGGCCTCGAGGAAGACGGCTGGACGGTCGTCGGCGCGGGGCGCGCGGACGGCGACCTGGCCTCGCGCCGCGGCGGCGCGCGCGCTCGTCGAACAGGTCGCGAAGGAGCTCGGCGGCCTGGACCTCGTCGTGCAACGCGGCCGGCGCCGGCTGGAAGGTGCAGCCGCTCGCCGAGGTGAGCGAAGCGGACTGGGACGACGCCTTCGGCGCGACAGCCAAGGGCACGTTCTTCGTCTCGCAGGCCGCCGCGCCGCACCTGCGCGCCTCGCGCGGGCTGCTGGTGAACATCGAGGACGTGGCCGCGTTCCTGCCGTGGACGAACCTCGCCGCGCACGCGGCCGCGAAGGCGGCCCAGGCGCACCTCACGAAGATCTTCGCGCGGGCGCTCGCCCCCGAGGTGCGCGTCTGCGGGATCGCGCCGGGCCCGGTCGGCGGTCCCGAGGAGCACACGGAAGGTCGTGCGGCGCGGACGCTGCTGCGGCGGGTCGGCACGCCCGACGACGTCGTGAAGGCCGTGCGCTTCCTGCTGGCCAACGACTTCGTCACCGGCACGAGCCTGGTCGTCGACGGCGGCCGGACGTTGAAAACGATGCCGCCCGAACCCTAGAGGCCGAGCTCGTCCAGCACGTGCGGCACAAGGTACGTCGAGCCGAGCGCGACGAGCGGCAAGCCGGCCGCCTGCGCCTGATCGAACGCGGCCCGCGTGGCGGCGCCAGGCTCCTCGACGACCTGCACCGGTAGCTCCCCCAGCGCCGCCGCCAGAGCGGCGGCCTCCGTCGTGTGCCCGGACCACGCGGTCGTCGCGACGACCAGGCGCGCGCCGGCCAGCGCCGGGATCAACGCGGAGACGGGCCGGTCGAGCGACGCCGACACGACTGCGACGAACGATGGCGGAAGCTCGCTGCGCACCGCGTCCCAGGCGCCGGGATTGTGCGCGGCGTCGACGACGACGTCCACACCGTCCACCACCTCGCGCTGCAGGCGACCGGCGATCGCCAGCCCGTCGACGCGTCCCACCCGCGCGTCGAGCCCGAACCGCTCGATCGCGCACCGCGCGACGGTCTCCGCGAGCGCCGCGTTGCGCTCGAGCACGCCGGGCCCGGCCGAGTCGACGAACTCGATGGCCGGACAGAGCTCGCGCGCGACCGCCTCGAGCTCGCCGCCGAGCCGCGCCGAGACGACCGTCGCGCCCGGTGGCGCGACGCCGAGCTTCTCGCGCAGGATCGCCGCCGCGTCGTCGCCGAGCAGCTCGACATGGTCGAGCGAGACGCTCGTCAGCGCCACGACGCCCGGCCGCAGCACCGCCGTCGCGTCCAGCCGCCCGCCGATGCCCGCCTCGAAGATCCCCACGTCGACGCCGCGCCGGTCGAAGATCCGCGCGGCGGCCAGCGTGACGAGGTCGAAGAAGCGGAGCTCCTTCCGTTCCACCGCGAACTCGTTCGAGCTCCTCGACCTCGGCGGCGAGCACCTCCTCGGCCACGGGCTCGCCGTGGACGACGACGCGCTCGCCCCAGCTGCGCAGGTGCGGCGAGACCGTCAGCCCCGTCGAGATGCCCGCGCCGCGCAGCAGCCGCTCGACGTAGGTCGCGGTGCTCGTCTTGCCGTTCGTGCCCACGACGGCGATCGCGCGCTCGGGCACCGGCAGCGACGCGGCGAGGCGCAGGCGATCGACCGCGTCGAGCGACGAGCGAGGACTCCGCGACGGAAAGCTTCTCGCAACCGCTCTGAGGCGCTCGTCCGGCGTGCGTCGGGACCTGCGCTGCTAATCCGCCGAGGCGATTTCTCCGTAGTGACTTCCGTGGTAGCAGTCGCTCCACTTACGATACGGCTCATGGGCCCCGCGACGGACGGCGATCTGCTCGTCCGTACCGGCGAGGGCGATCGCGACGCGTTCGAGGAGCTGTACTCGCGGTACGCGCGCCCGGTTCTCGGGCTCGCGCTGCGGCGCCTCGGCGACCGGCACCGGGCGGAGGACGCTGTGCAGGAGACGTTCGCCTCCGTCTGGCGCTCGGCCCGTACCTACCGGCCCGAGCGCGGCGCCGGCGGGACGTGGCTCTACGCCGTCGCCCGCAACGCGATCGCCGACCGCGGCCGCCAGCGGCGCGAGCCGCCGATGGAGGCTCCGGACACGGCGTCAGACGAGCCGGGGCCGAGCGAGCAGGCCGAGCAGGGCTGGCTGGCATGGCGCGTGCACCGCGCCGTGGCCGAGCTGCCCGACCAGGAGCGGGTGCTCGTCGAGCTGGCGTACTGGAGTGGGTTGTCCCAGAGTGAGATTGCCGAGTACGTCGGCATCCCGCTCGGCACCGTCAAGACACGGACCCGGTCGGGCCTCGCCCGGCTCGCAGCAGTACTGGAGGACCTGGAATGAGTGGACCCGACTTCGACGAGCTGGCAGAGGGCACGACGCCCGAGGAGCGTGCGCAGCTGCGCCGCGCGCACGACCTCCTGCTCGCGGCGGGGCCACCGCCCGAGCTGCCGCCCTACCTCGCGGAAGCGCCGCGCATGAAGAAGCAGAAGGAGCCGGCGCTGACGACGCTGCCCCGGCGGCGGTTCGGCGCGCTCGTCACGGCGGCGGCCGGGATCGCGGCGGCCGCGTTCGTGGTCGGCTACGTGATCGCGAACGCCGGCTCGTCCGGGCCGACGGTCGCCGCCAGCATCCCGATGGAGGCGACTGCCGCAGGGCCGGCGCACAGCGCAGCCGTGATCGACGTCCTGAAGGGCGGCGAGGGCGGCAACATCCCGCTGAACCTCACGGTGTCCGGCCTGCGTACGCTGCCCGAAGGCGGCTACTACGAGCTGTGGCTGACCCGCGTCGTCGGCGGCAAGCAGCACATCGTGGTCTCGTGCGGGACGTTCGTCGCGAAGAAGGATCGCTTCGTGGTCGCGCTCAACGCCCCGTACCGCCTCGGGGAGGGCAAGCCCGGCTGGGTCGTGACCCGCCACGTGCGCGGCGCGCCGTCCAACCCGGTGGTCCTGACGACCTAGGGAGCGGTGCGTTCGTTGGCCACGAAGGCCTCGTACGTCACCGGCATGCGCTCGGCCAGGAACCGCTCGCACGCCTCGGCGTAGCGGCGGATCTCGCGCTGCGCCGTCTCGTCGGCGCGGAGCGAGATGAAGTTCATCAGCGAGCGCGCGTTGACCGTCCAGTAGAACTCGGTGTAGGCGCCGACGGGAAGCACGGAGCGCGCCAGCTCGCGGGCGACGCCCTTCTCGACCAGCTCGGTGTAGGCGGCGTAGGCGGTCTCGTAGACCTCGCGGAGCTGCTCGCGCGTCTCCTCGGCGAGGTCGGCGTCGACGGGCTCGAACGAGTACGCGCCCGGCTTGCCGACCTGGCTGCGGACGTCCTCGAGCTCCGGCACGTAGAAGTCGTCGGTCGCCTTCGCATACCGCATCGAGAACTCGTTGAACGAGTTGTGCACCACCACGCCGTTGGCCACGAAGTTGTGCCATGGACCCTCGACACAAAGGTCGTACGTCTGCCGGACGCCGACATAGACCAGTGAGACGACGTCGGTCGCGCGCGCAGTGAGCTTCCACCCTCGTTCGGGAACCGCCCGCGGCGGGGGCAAGTCGATGGCACACGCGACCCGCGCAAAGTCGACTTCGCTGTCGCGCGTGCGATGGATCGCACGGTGGCATGGCGCACAAACCGAGACCAGGTTGTCGAAGTCGCGCGCACGGCTCTCGTTGAGCCACACCGGCACCGCGTG
Source organism: uncultured Thermoleophilia bacterium (assembly GCA_963734565.1). Taxonomy (GTDB): domain Bacteria; phylum Actinomycetota; class Thermoleophilia; order Gaiellales; family Gaiellaceae; genus JACVRM01. The sequence goes on from CAVTHM010000006.1 coordinate 166,360, forward strand.
ATGTGCATGCAGCTGCCCGCCGACCGCTCCGCATCGCTGGCATGTGTACTCGTAGCGAGCGTGCACGCGAGGCGCCTGCTCGAGCGTCCAGCGCGCGATCGACGCACGTTCGGATGTCACGCCGCCGCGCCAGAAATTGCTGCGTGCACCGGACCGGGCACGGCGAACCGCCTCGCGGTGGGCATCGCTGAACACGAGATTGGTGCGATATCCCGAGCGCCCGGCGTTCCAGGGAGGCTTTCCCCGCGTTGCCTCGCCCGGGGCAAACTGGAGCCCCGCTCGGGCGAGCCACTTGCGCGCAGTGTGGTAGCTGCACCCAGCCTCGCGGGCGATCTCGCGCACTGACTTGCCCTCGCGGCGACGCTCGGCAAGCCATTCGGGATTCCGGTGCGCGGGAACGCCGTTCGTCATTAGCGAGCACGCACGTGTCATCGATGCGGAAGCCCCGTCACCCTTCAAGCCCACGGCTTCGCGCATCGTCAACCATCCATCTGAAGTCAGGACTCGATGGTTCTCCGTGAGCGTCAGCTCCTTGCCGCCCGCGAGGCCCAGGCGGTAGACGGGTTGAAGACCCTTGTCGACAATCGACTCGATGTGACCGACCTCGAACTCGCCGCTGTCCTCGTTGAGGACTCTGAGACGCATCCGCCGGAGACGGCCGCGCGCCGAACGAAACTCGTTGCGTCCGGCAAGGTGCGAGCGCACGCCTCGTCGTCCAGCCCCGGCGATACGGGCTGTCTCACGCTCGCTCAGCCCGGCGGCGGCGCACCCTTCAACGATGAGCTGCTTCTGAACGGGCAGCGCGTGACCGTTTCGTTCGCCCACGTTCCACATCGTCCAGAGCTCGTCGAGCGTCTTGCGAAGCGTGGGCGTGGTGCATCCGTTGACGTCGACGAACGTCACGTCCGTATCGCCAGTCAGACATCCGACACGATGTCGGAACCACTCGCGCGCCACGAAGATCGGGCAGCGGATGTGGAAGCGGAAGGCGTTATGTTCGAATGGTGTTCCGTGCCGATCGCGCATGAGGAACCGGATAAGGCCACGGTCGGCGTCGTCCAGCTCTTCCTTGCGCCGGCCGAAGCTCACACGCGCGCTGTTCGCGACCGAAAGATCATCCGCCATTGCGCTGTCCAGCCGCACGAAACCGTGGTCCAGGACGGCTATGGCGTCGTCGGGTATCACTCGCTCGGTGGCCGACACAGGGCATGAGAGTTTAGAGAGCGCACATGTCGGCACGTCCGGCTGGGCCTACCCGTCGTGGAAGCCGGGCTTCTATCCGGCCGGGACGGACTCGGGCGACTTCCTGCGCCACTACGCCGAGCGCTTCGACACCGTCGAGCTGAATACGACCGGCTACCGGCTGCCGGCCGAGGAGCACTTCCGGCGCTGGGCGGCACAGGTCGCGAAGGGCTTCACCTTCGCGCCGAAGCTGCCCGGGAACCGCGCGCGCATCGTCGCCGAGTTCACGAACCGCGCCCGGCTGCTGGGCGACCGGCTCGGCCCCGTGCGCGTCGTGCTCACCAGCCCGCGCGACGACGGGATGCTCCAGCTCCTGCTCGGCTCGCTCGATCCGGAGCTGCGCCTCGCCTTCGACCTGCAGCACGAGTCGTGGGACGGCGTCGAGCCCGTGCTGGCCGACGCGGGCGCCGTGCGCGTGAACGACACCGAGTCGCCGGCGCCGTTCCGCTACCTGCGGCTACGCGAGCCGCCCTACGACGACGACACGCTCGCGCCCTGGGCGGAGGCAATCCGCAACGCCACCGAGGAGACCTGGGCGTTCGTCCGCCACGAGGACGAGCCGACGGCGCCGGTCTACGCCGCGCGCCTCCTTGAGCTGGCGGCCGGCTGAGGAGAGGCAAATCGGCGGAGCCCGGCTTGCCCGGGCGGGGGCCACGTCGCGCGAAGTCGCGTGTGACGTCCACGGGGAAGGGGGTAGCTCGAAGGGGGAACACCGCGCGCAGCGCAGGGGTGTCCCATTCGAATGGAGCACCGCCACGACCTCCGCAGGAGGTCCTGGCGCTGCGGTCTCCGCTACTCGTACTGGAGCGCTTCGAGGACGTTCAACCGTGCCGCCCGGCGGGCCGGCAGCAGGGCCGCGACGAGCCCGGCGAGCACCGCGATCACCCCGAAGACGACGAGCGTCCCGATCGGGATCGAATAGCGCACGTCGAACTGCGACAGCGCCTTCGTCACGAGCAGCGCGAGGAAGAGCCCGAGCGGGATGCCGAGCGCGGCTCCGATCAGCGCGGTGATCACGCCCTCGTGGCGGATCATCCGCCGGGCCTGCCGGCGCGTCGTGCCGACGGCGCGCAGCATTCCCAGCTCGCGCGTACGCTCGTATACCGAGAGCGCGAGGGTGTTGATCATCCCGAAGAGGCTGACGATCACGGACAGCGCGAGGAGGACGTAGAGCATGGTCAGGAAGTCGTTGAAGTCCTTGTCCTGAGCGGTGATCCACGCCGAGCGCGACTGCACCTTCGCGTCCGGGAACGTCGCCACCGCCTGATCGAGCTGCTTCTGCGCCGCATCGCTCGGCTCGCCCTTGACGTTGACGAACGTGTACTCGTTGCGCGGGCGCTGGTAGAGGTTGTCGAACTGGCGGGATCGTGATGCTCGCCGCGCCGAGGATCGGGTAGAAGGGCGGCGCCTTGTAGATGCCCTTCACGACCGCGTTGGTCGTCTTCCCGCCCTGCACCGCGATCGGGAACGTGTCGCCGACCTTCAGGTCGTTCTGCTCGGCGAACTTCTTGTCGACGACGGCGCCGTTCGCGCCTAGCTGGCCGAGCGTCGCGTCGGAGCCGGTCTTCCAGTCGAAGTGATACGTCTGCGAGATCGTCGCGGGGTCGATGCCGCTCAGGTACTGGCTCTTGCCGTCGATCTTGGCGAGGTCGTAGCGCACCTGTGAGGCGGTCTCTACGGGTGCCGCCTTCGCGATCGCCTCTCCCGCCGCGGCAACGAACGGTGTGAACCCGTCCGTGGACGTCTCGATGTACTCGGCCTTGACCTGGTCCTCGATGGCGCCGCGGTTCGACGCCTTCATGCCGTTCGCAAGCGTGCCGACGAAGGTGACGAGCGCGAGGCCGATCATCAGCGCGGCCGCCGTCGCCGCGGTGCGGCCCGGGTTGCGCCGCGAGTTCTCGCGCGCGAGGCGCGCCATCTGCGGGTCGCGCCGGAGGTTCGGGAACTCCGTCGGCCACTCCGGCCGCCACTTCGAGACCGCCGTGCGGAGCCACATGACCAGGAGCAGGGCGATGAACAGCGCCGAGAGCGCCGCGAGGGCAAGGGCGGCGCTGCCCAGCAGTGCGAAGAAGATGACGGCGTACGCGACGGGCAGCAGAAGACCTGCCGCGAGCGCACCGACTCGCCGAAGCGTCGGCTCTCCCTTGCTGAACGCCCCGTACCGGCAGCAGCCAGAAGGCGAGCGAGATCGGATACGCGAGCAGCACGAAGAGCCAGGTGGCCCCGATCGCGACGTAGTGCGTCAGCGAGGCCAGCGGGCGCACGAGCCGCGGCGACAGCATCGCCACGCCGATGAAGAGCAGCAGGACGCCGACGCCCATGTAGAGGAGGCGCGGCCCGGTGCCGAGCGAGCTCGACGACGCGAACATCGAGTAGCCGAGCGCCACGAGCGCGACCACCGTTAGCCAGCGCCGCGATAAAAGGCGCGAACGGGGCGAGGCGACTACGCGGCAGGACGGCGCCCTCGCGCACGGCCGCGATCGGCGGCACCTTGGTCGCGCGGATCGCCGGTGCGAGCGAGGCGAGCAGCGTCACCCCGATCCCGACGACCAGCCCCCAGAAGACGATGCTCAGCGAGAGCGACAGGGATGCCGTCGGGATCCCGCCGCCTCCCTGCTCTGCGATCCACTTGATCCCGCGCGCGATGAGCAGGCCGAACGACGAGCCCGACGATCGAGGCGAGCGCGCCGATGACGAGCCCCTCGACGAGCACCGATCCGAGCACCTGCCGCCGCGATGCGCCGATCGTCCGCAGCGTCGCGAACTCGCGTGTCCGCTGCGCGATCGTGATCGAGAGCGTGTTGAAGATGACGAACGCGCCGACGAAGAGCGCCACGCCCGCGAACGCGAGCAGGAAGTAGCGGATGAACTTCGTGAACGACGTGACGTCGTCCGTCTGCTTCTTCGCCTCCTGCGCGCCGGTGCGCACCTGTGCGTCGGACGGCAGGATCGGCTTGATCTGCGAGACCAGCTTCTCAGGAGTCGTGCCCGGCTTCGCCGAGGCCGAGATCCCGTCGAAGGCGTTCTTGCGGTCGAACAGCTCCTGCGCCGTCGGAATCGTGAAGACGGCGAAGGTGGCGCCGCCGATCGAGTCGACGTTGCCGTAGCGGGCGACGCCGACGAGCTTGAACTTCCGCACCGGCTTGAGCGAGGCGACTGCGACCTCGTCGCCGACCTTGAAGTGCTGGTCGTCGGCGGTCTGGACGTCGATGACGACCTCGTTTCCGTTCTGCGCCCAGCGGCCCTCCTGCAGCTTCAGCGGGTTGAACTTCGCGTACCGCGGAGCCGTGTCGATGCCGAACCCGAGGGCCGGCGCCCCGCCTGTGTCGATCGCCTTGCCCTTGCGGTCGATGATCTTGGCCGACGTCTGGTCCGAGACGATGCCGGTCGCCTCCGCGGTGCCCGGCAGCCGGCGGATCTGCGGGAGCAGCGACGCCGACAGCGACGGCGGCTGGGACGTGTCGCCCTGGTAGCTGAACGTCTTGCCGCTGACGACCGCGTCGGTGCCTGCGTACGTGTCCGAGAAGATCTGGTTGAACGCGCTGTCGATCGCGTTCGTGAGCGAGAGCGTCCCGCTGACCATCGCGACGCCGAGGACGATCGCGATCGCCGTCAGGACGGCCCGCAGCTTGCGGCCCCAGAGCCCGCGGAGCGCTACCCGAAGCATTGACTAGACGTGCGTGAGCTCTTCCATCGCCTCGAGCACCTCGCGCTCGGTGGCGCAGCCGAGGTCCTTGACGATGCGGCCGTCGGCGAGGAAGAGCGCGCGGTCGGCGATTGCCGCGGCGCGGGGATCGTGCGTGACCATCACGAGCGTCTGCTGGTAGTCGCGGACCGACTGCTGGAGCAGCTCGAGGATCTCCATGCTCGTCCTCGTGTCGAGGTTGCCGGTCGGCTCGTCGGCGAAGACGACGGTCGGCCGCGAGACGAGCGCACGCGCGATCGCGACGCGCTGCTGCTGGCCGCCGGAGAGCTCGGACGGCCTGTGCGTCCGCCGGTCCTGCAGGCCGACGCGCCGGAGGAGGTCCTCGAAGAACGCCTTGTCGGGCTTCTCGCCGGCGATCGAGAGCGGCAGCATGATGTTCTCCTCCGCGCTCAGCATCGGGAGCAGATTGAAGAACTGGAAGATGAAGCCGATGTGCTCGCGGCGCAGCTTCGTGATCTCGTTGTCGTTCAGCTCGCCGAGCCGCGTCCCCTCGATTGCCGCGTAGCCGGACGTCGGGCGGTCGAGCGCGGCGAGGATGTGCATGAGGGTCGACTTGCCCGATCCGGACGGGCCCATGATCGCGGTGAGGTCGCCCTTGTCGACCTCGAGGTCGACGCCGCGAAGCGCGTCGACGGCCGCGTCGCCCTCGCCGTAGCGGCGCGTGACCTCGTGCGCCATCACGACCGGTCCGGCGCCGTTCGTCGAGGCAGGCACGTCCTGCTCCTGGTGGGTCTGCTCCATGTCCACTCCGCCCTCCTGCGCGAGGGAAGCGCAGGTCGGGCCAAGCTAGCAGACCTCGTCCCGGCCGCAAAACGAGGCGCGCTCACTCCGCGGAGGGATCGCGTTCGGTGGCCCGGCGCCCGATAGACGTGCGATCCGAACCGGCGGCACCCAACGCCGACCATCGCTTCAGGAGGCGCAGCATGGCAACGGTCCACGAGCGTGGAATCCGCGGGGAGCGCGGCCAGGCTCTTGTCGCCTCGGTCGTCTTTCTCTCCGCCCTGATGGCGATGGCGGGCGCCTCGGTCGACGTGGGATCCTGGTACTGGCAGGACCGCAAGCTCCAGGGCACCGCCGACGCAGCCGCGCTCGCCGGCGCGCAGGGGCTCGCGAACGGCACCGCCGTGTCGCTCGCGGTGCAGTACGGCACCGCGAACGACGGCGGCGTCGCGGCAGGCGACGTGACACTGAGCGCGCCCGACGCGCCGACCGACACCGTCACCGTGCAGGCGCACAAGATCGCGCCCACCTACTTCACACGCCTCTTCGGATTCACGTCGGTGAACGTCCGAGCCACGGCGACCGCCCGCGCCGGCATCCCGGAGAAGGCGAAGTGGGCGGCGCCGATCGCCGTGGACAAGAAGCACCCCCTCCTCAGCGGGCCGGGCTGCCCGTGCTTCAACCAGCAGACCGACCTCGACCTCCAGAAGGTCGGCCCGGGCGCGTTCCGGCTCATCAACCTGGACGGCGACAAGGGCGGCACCGGGCCGACCATCGTCGCGGACTGGATCCTGCACGGGTACGACGGTTACATGCCGCTGGACTGGTATTTCTCCGACTCGGGCGCCAAGTTCAACTCGTCACAGATCAAGAACGCGATGCAGATGCGCGTCGGCGACACGATGCTGTTCCCGATCTACACCGACACGCGCGCGCAGGGCTCGAACTTCCAGTACCTCGTCGTCGGCTGGGCCGGCTTCCACGTGACCGGCTTCACCGCCCAGGGCAATAGCGGGAAAGTCATGGGCTACTTCGAGTCCGTGCTCTGGGATGGGCTGCTCGGCGAGTCGGACGACGGCGCCAACGACTTCGGCGTCCGCAGCATCGAGCTCGTCGGCTAGCCGTGCGACGAGCCTGCCAGCTTGCCGGGCAGCGCCGCTAGCCCGGCAGGGCCAGCCGCTGCCCGGCCGTCAGGCCGGCGGCGGCGGCCGCGCCTGCGGCGAGCTCGACGACCGCCTTGGCGCCGCGCGCGCTCGCCGTCCGCCACGGCGGCAGCGCCTCTGCGATCCGCAGAACCTCGCCCTCGCGGTCGACGAAGACGACGTCGATCGCGAACCGCATGAACGCGGTGTGGACCGAGCCCGCCGGCCGCAGCAGGATGCCCTCGTCGGGTGCGAGCGAGCTGCGGCCGAGCAGCCCGCGCATGCGCTGGAACGGCGACTCGGCGCGGGCGCACCGCTCACACACGGTGCGCCCGTCGCCGGTCTCGAGGCGGAACTCCTGCACTCAGAAGCCCACGTGGATGTGGTTGTAGTGGTCGGCCTGGGCAAACGACGGGCCGCCGAGGCCGAGCAGCGAGATGACCTGGCGCGGCCGCAGCTCGGCCGGCAGGAGCAGGATGCTGCGCACGGTCTCCTCGGTGATCCCGCCCGGGTCCTGGTGGCCGAGAATCGTCGTGTCGCCGACGGCGGAGATGTCCACGGCAAGACCGTAGATGTGGGCCGAGACGACACCGGGCCGCGCGTAGAGGCGGTGGCCGCTCTCGAGGCACGAGACGGACACGCCGCCGTACGTGTCGGCGAGGAAGCCGACCAGCGCCAGCACGCGCACGTCGATCCGGCCCGCCTCGATGTCTGCGCGGCCGCCGTCGTAGATCGAAACGCGCTTGTCGTGGAGCAGGCGGGCGCCGAGCCGCGTCTTGGCCCAGTCGAACCCGTGCACGAGCGTGCCGATGCCGACGAAGCGGCTCATGTGCGCGATCGCGACGGCCTGGTCGGCGGTCGCGGTGTCACCGGTGACCGCGAGAACGGGCGCGGAGCCCTGCTCCTCCGCGCGCGCGAGCGCGCGCGAGAGGGAATCGAGCTCGCCGGCGGTCGCGGGCACCGACTCGAGGTGGCCCTGCGCGCGCAGGATGCCGAGCACGAGCGCCCAGTCCACGTGCTCGCGCTTCGCGGTCGCCTTCAGCTCGATGGCGAACGCGGGCGTAAGGCGCCGTGACGGCGGTGTCGGGTCGGGCAGGACCGTGTGCAGCCAGACGGTCGCGCTCGCCTGGTTCTGGCTCTCGACCTCGAGCTGGCTCACGCGGTGCTTCGACGGCACAGGCGCCACGACGGGTCGTGCCGTCTCGCGGTGGACGCGACGGTGGACGGGCGCCGGCGCCGCGGCGGCGCGGCGTGCGACGTGCGTCGGGTGCTGTGCCGGAGCCGCGGCCGCCGGCTCCGGGGCGGGCGCGACAGGCGCACGGGTGAGGGAGTCCCCGTCGTCAGCCGGGGCCGCGGTGGCCGGCGCATCGGCGGGAGGCGGGGTCGGGGCGGTCGTCTCGGCGGGCGGCGCGGTCTCCTCAGCCGGGGCGGGCTCGGTGTTCGTGGAGTCGGTCGTAGTCGTCGAGTCGTTCGTCGACGAGACGTCGCCGGCCGAGGCGACGAGCGTGCCTTGGTCGTCCGTGACCGCGCCGGCGACGCGGTCGCCGGCCGCTGCGGTGAACGCGGCGCCGAGGGCGAAGAGCACCACCAGGCCTCCGGTCGCCGCGACGCGGCGCGCGGGGCGCCGGCGGGGCGGTGCAGTGGGAGCAGGCTGGTCGCCGGCCGCGGCGCGCAGGTCGCCGAGCCAGGCGGCCGGATCCTCGTCGTGCGCGGCCGACCGCACCTGGCCGAGCCAGGTGTCGGACGCGCGGCCGTAGGTGTCGCGGCCGTGACCGGCCGGGTCGTGCGGGGCGGATTGACTCATCGGGGACTCCGTTCGTGTCGGGCGCTCGGGGCGCCGAGGTCGGGGTGCATCCCGCGCCGCACACGGAACCTGCGCCACCTATCGGAGCCTGCGGGTGAGGCCGACTCACCCCGACGAGGGGGATCGGCCCGGGGTTCCCTCCTGCGAGGGATCGGCCGGCATCTGGGCCACCCCGATACGTCGGGGGACAACGAAGAGGCGCTGCGGCCGCGCCGAGAGGAACACGCACCACCAGGAGGTTCTCGTGTACGCGATCGCACCAGTCCGCAACCACTCGCCCTTCGTTTGGTGCTCGCCCCACATCCGTCGTCGGCGTGCCGTACGGCGTGCCCTGAATGCGCGAAGGGAGGTGAACCAGGTGCTGAAGCTCTTCGACGCCCTCGAGCGGCTGCAGAAGCGCGAGGACGGACAGACGATGGCCGAGTACGGGGTCGTCCTGGCCGTCATCACGATCGCTGTCTTCACGGCGCTCGCTCTCCTGTCCGGCAACATCGTCAACGCGATCACGCGCGTCGCCGGTTACGTGAACTAGCCATTTCGGCTTGGAGGGCGGGCTCCCCAGTGGGGCCCGCCCTCGCTCTTTCAGAAAGGAACGCCCCGCCCCCAAAAATGTCCAGGAAGCCGCAGATCAGAGGCCAGCACGGCCAGACCATGACCGAGTTCGCGCTGGTCATGCCGATCCTCCTGTTCCTGCTCCTGGCCATCGTCCAGTTCGGCGTCGTCTTCAACCACTACGTCACGCTCACCGACGCCGTCCGCGCCGGTGCGCGCAAGGGCGCCGTCTCCCGCCGGCTCTCCTCGCCGGCCACGGCGACGGAGCAGCAGGTGCGAACCGCCGCCACCGACCTCAAGTCCTCGGACCTCCAGGTCACGGTCACGTCGACCTTCGCCCAGGGGTCCGACGTCACGGTCACCGCCAGCTACCCGTACGACATCAAGGTGCTCGGCCTCGTCGTCAAGTCAGGCCGGATGCACAGCACGATGACGGAGCGCGTCGAGTGATCCGTCGTCCTCATCCGCTCTCCCCATTTCGATCGGAGGATCTGCCGCCGTGTTGACCTACCGCGTGCGGAACATCGGCATCGCGGCGGCGCTCGCGCTGCTCGCGGCCATGTTCACGTTCTTCTATGTGAGCAACTACAAGCGACACGTCCAGCAGGGCGAACAGCTCGTGGACGTCTACGTCGCCTCGCATGACATCGAGATCGGCACCTCGGGCGCCGAGGCCGCCGGCGGCCTGACCCACAAGCGGGTCGCACGCACGGCCGTCGTCCCCGGCGCCATCTCGGACCCGTCCCAGATCTCGAAGCTCTACGCCACCCAGCCCATCTTCACGGGCGAGCAGGTGAGCACCAAGCGCTTCCAGCCCGTCGCCGAGCAGGGCATCCGCGGCCAGCTCCGCGGGAACCTGCGCGCACTCGAGCTCCCCGGCGACGCGCACCAGCTGCTCGTCGGGACGCTCCACGACGGCGACCGCGTCGACGTGGTCGCATCGTGGACGTTCCCCGAGGGCCAGCAGGACCACGTCAGCAAGGTCGTCCTGCGCGACCTCAAGGTGCTGCACGCGCCGACGCAGTCCGACGTCGCCGGCAAGCTCGGCGCCTCGGCGCAGGAGCCGTACGCCGCGATCATCGCGATCGCGGACACCCAGTCGCGGAAGCTGTTCTGGATCATGAAGAACGGCGACTGGTCGCTCCAGCTGCGCCCGGTTGCGAAGGCAACCGACAGCGCCGACGGCATCGACACCTCCGGCTCGCTGGCGAGGGCCGGCGTGAAGAAGGGGGGCAAGTAGCCATGAGCGTCGATCAGGAGCGCGAGCCCACGCGCATCTTCGTCACAGGCGCGTGCGACGGGCTGGACGAGCTCGTCGCCGCACTCGCCGAGCACCCCGAGATCGAGCTGGTCGGCCGCCAGGAGCACGTCGGCAACGCAGCCGGCGCGCTGGCGGGCGGGCACCTCGGCGCGATCCTCCACGCCACTCGCCGGGCCTCGCTTCCGTCTGACGAGCTGGCCGCAATCCGCGAGCACACGCGGACCCCGGTCGTCCTGCTCGCGTCCGGCGAGGCGTCGGCGCTGCTCGAGGAGGCCCTTGACGCGGACGTCGCCGACGTCCTGCTCCTCCCGCAGCTGGCAGACAACGTCGTCTTCACGGCGCGTAAGGCCGCGCACGCGGGCCGGCGGGTGGTCAGCGGCATCAAGGAGCACGGCCGCATCGTCACCGTGTTCTCGCCGAAGGGCGGCACGGGCAAGACCGTCACCGCCACGAACCTCGCCACCGCGCTTGTCAAGCACACGGGCAAGCGCACGCTGCTGCTCGACCTCGACCTGCAGTTCGGGGACGCGGCGATCATGCTCGCGATCGAGCCCGACCGGACGATCCAGGACCTGATGGCCGCGCCGGGCGAGCTCGACAGTGAGAAGCTGGCCGGCTACACGCTCCACCACACCTCGGGCGTGGACATCCTCCCCGCACCGATCCGGCCGGAGGACGCCGAGCTCGTCACCGAGCCGAAGCTGGCCCGGCTGCTCGAGGTCGCCCGTGAATCGTACGACGTGATCGTCGTCGACACGTCGCCCTTCTTCCACGGGCCGATGCTCGCGACGCTCGACCGCACCGACGAGCTGCTGCTCGTCTGCGGGCTGGAGGTGCCGACGATCAAGAACGTCCGACTCAGCCTGCAGACGCTCGAGCTGCTCTCGTTCCCGCCCAACCGGATCCGGGTCGTCCTCAACCGCGCGAACTCGAACGTCGGGCTGAAGCGCGGCGAGGTCGAGGCGGCGCTCGAGACGAAGGTCAGCTTCGAGCTGCCGAGCGACCGGGCGGTGCCGCTCTCGGTGAACCGCGGCCTGCCGGCCGTGCTCGCAGAGCCGGGCTCGGACTTCGCGCGGGCGATGAAGGACATGGCGACCGCGATCGTGAAGCCGGCCGGCGAGCGGGCGGCCCGGCGCCGCTGGATCCCGTCGCTGGCGAAGGCGTAGGCGGCCGTGTCCCTCCACGACCGTCTCAAGACCAGCAACGGCCATCCTGGGCCGGACGCAGATGGCGTCACGCTCGTCGCGGCGCCGGTGCTCGGCGACCCGGCCCCCGAGCCGGTCCAGTCGAGCGACCCGTACGCCGAGCTGAAGACGCGCGTCCACCACGCCGTCATCGCGCAGCTCGGCCCGCAGCTCTTCACCACGCGCACCACCGAGGATCTCTCCGAGCGCGTGCTGCGCGCCGTCACCGAGCAGGTCATGCTCGACGGCACACCGCTCACGCGCGAGGAGCGCCGCCAGCTCGTCCGCGAGATCTCGGACGACATCCTCGGCTACGGCCCGCTCGAGCCGCTTCCTCCGCGACGACTCGGTGACGGAGATCATGGTCAACAACTTCGACCGGGTCTACGTCGAGAAGCTGGGCAAGATCGAGAAGGCCCGCGCTGCGTTCGCCGACAACGCGCACCTGCTGCGGATCATCGACAAGATCGTCTCGCAGGTCGGCCGCCGCATCGACGAGGCCTCGCCGATGGTCGATGCGCGCCTCCCGGACGGGAGCCGTGTCAACGCGATCATCCCGCCGCTCGCGCTCAGAGGCCCGACGCTGACGATCCGGAAGTTCTCGCGCGACCCGTACACGATGGACGACCTGATCACGTTCGGGACGATCTCGGCGAAGGCCGCGCAGTTCCTGGCCGAATGCGCCAAGGGCAAGCTCAACGTCCTCATCTCCGGTGGTACCGGCACCGGTAAGACGACGACGCTCAATGCGATCTCGGCGTACGTGCCGAACGAGGAGCGCATCGTCACGATCGAGGACGCGGCCGAGCTCCAGCTCCAGCAGGAGCACGTGATCACGCTCGAGGCGCGGCCGCCGAACATCGAGGGCCAGGGCGAGGTGCGCATCCGCGAGCTCGTCAAGAACGCCCTGCGCATGCGCCCCGACCGGATCATCGTCGGCGAGGTCCGCGGCGCGGAGACCCTGGACATGCTCCAGGCGATGAACACGGGCCACGAAGGCTCGCTCACCACGATCCACGCCAACTCCCCGCGCGACGCGCTCTCGCGGCTCGAGACGCTGGTCATGACGGCCGGCGTCGAGCTGCCGCTGCGCGCCATCCGCGAGCAGATCGCGAGCGCCTTCGACCTGCTGGTGCAGATCTCGCGCCTCGTCGACGGCTCGCGCCGCATCACGCACATCACCGAGGTGCTGCGCATGGAGTCGGACGTGATCACGCTGCAGGACATCTTCCACGCCAAGCCTCCGACCGAAGAGAACGCGATCGGGATTCGCACGGCGAGCCGCCTGCTGACCCCGCTGTCCTGCACGGGCCTCAAGCCACATTTCCTCGAGAAGCTGGCGACCAACGGCGTCGTCCTCCCGATGAGCTTCTTCCAGGAGGAAGGCGGCGACGGCTACCGGCCGTCGTTCGCCGCGTCGCAGTTCGGGAGCTTCCAGTGAGACGGGCGTTGCCGGCTGCGTCGCCGTCGCGGCGGCGGTGCTCGCGGCCGCGCCGGCGTCGGCCGGCGTGACGATCCATGGGGTCGACACGTCGGCCTACCCGACCATCCGCGTCACCGTCGTTACCGGCAAGCCCGTCGCGCACCCGCCGACGCTCCGCGAGGGCGGCTTCCCGCTTCGGGCGTTCAGGCAACGAATCTCGGCAGCTGCAAGAGCGTCGTGCTCGCGATCGACCGTTCGCGCTCGATGCTGGGCCGGCCGCTCGCGGACGCGATCGCCGGCGCGCGGCCTTCGTCTCGGCGATGCGCCCCTGCGACCGGGTGGCGGTCATGACGGTCGGGCGGCGGGCGACACAGGTCGCGGACTTCGCGTCCTGCCTCGGAGGGCCAGAGCGCGCTGCAGGGCATTCGCATCGAGCCGGTCGAGGGCACCGCGCTGTGGGACGGCGTCGCGCTCGGCGCGCGCATGCTCGGCGCGGAGCAGGGCAGGGGCCGCGCGGTCGTGCTGCTCACCGACGGCAACAATACGAAGAGCACGGCCACGGTCCAGGCCGCCGCCGACGCGGCGCGCAAGGCAGGCGCGATCGTCTACGTGATCGGGATCGAGGGGCCGCAGTTCGAGCCCGGCCCGCTGCGCGAGCTCGCCCGGGACACCGGCGGCAGCTACGTCGGTGCCCGCACGAGCCACGAGCTGCGCGGTGCGTACGAGGCGGTTGCGACGGCACTCCGGCGCACCTGGCGCTTCGAGTACGCGACCACGCTTCGTCCCGGCGAGCACACCAAGCTGGCGGCCGCAGCCGACGGAGGCGTCGCTTCACAGACGCTCTCCGTCGGCGGCGCGACCTCGACCGCACCGGGCTCGTCGCTTCCCGCTCCGTTCCTCGAGACCCGGCTGGGAACCCTCGCACTCGCGATCGGCGTCGGGGTCATCGTCCTGCTCGCCGCCGCCGCGGTGTTCGCCGCGTCCGAAGGCGGCCGGCTCCAGCGTCGGCTCAAGCCGCACCTGGGCGAGTCGCCGAAACGGCGGGCGACCGAGCAGAAGAGCCGCCTCGCCCTGCTCTCGGGCCTCTTCCGTTCCACCGAGGATGTCTTCTCCGGCGCACGCCTCTGGCAGATGCTCCAGAAGATGCTCGAGCGGGCCGACGTCCCGCTGCGCACGGTCGAGTTCGCCTACGTGATCGCCGGCGCCGCGCTGGTGGGGATGCTCGTTGCCGCCATCGCGCTCGGCTCCTTCTTCATGGGGCTGCTCGGGCTGCTCGCCGGCGGGAGCGCACCCATCGCCTGGCTGCACATCAAGGCGAAGCGGCGCGCGCGCGTCTTCGAGGACCAGCTCCCCGACGTGCTCGTCGCCCTGGCGGCGACGCTGAAGGCGGGGCACAGCTTCCGCCAGGCGCTCAAGACCGTCGCCGACGAGGGCCGCCCGCCCGCGAGCAAGGAGCTGAATCGCGTGTTGACGGAGGCGCGCCTCGGGCGACCGATGGAGGCCGCGCTCTCCGAGATGGCGGAGCGGGTCGGCTCCAAGAACTTCGAGTTTGTGATCACTTCCGTGACCATCCAGCGCCAGGTCGGCGGAAGCCTTGCCGGCCTGATCGACATGGTGGCCGACACCGTCCGCGCCCGGCAGCAGTTCGCGCGCAAGATCAAGGGCCTGACCGCGATGGGCCGCGCGTCGGCCTACGTGCTCATCGGGCTGCCCTTCGTGATGGCGATCGGGATCACGATCATCAACCCGCGCTACATGCGCCCGCTCTACTTCACGTCCACCGGCCACCAGCTCATCGTCATCGGGCTGATCATGATGGCGTTCGGCACCTTCGTCATGCGACGGATCGTCGCGTTCAAGGGGTGATGAGACAGTGCTGCTGATCCTTGCGTTGATGTGTCTCGGCGGCGCCGTCTACCTGGTCGGCCAGGTCGTCACGCTGCCTGGCCGGGAGCGGGAGCTCTCGGTGCAGCGCGCCGCTCGCTACGGCAAGCTGGGGCTGCCGATCCGGCCGCAGTCGCCGCACTTCCAGCAGCGCGTGGTGGGGCCGCTGCGCGACCGGATCGCCGGCGCGGTGCTGAAGGTCAACCCGCGCACGAGCCTCGAAGCCGTCCAGCTCAAGATCCTCTCTGCCGGCATGGGCCGCCGGCTGACCGCGACCGGTTTCCTCGCACTGAAGGGCACGGGCGTCGTCGCCGGCATCCTGCTGGCGCTGATGTTCGGCGCCGCCGGCCGCGGGGCGACCGGGCTCTTCTTCGTCGTCGCGTTCGCCGGCTGCGGCTTCTTCGCGCCCGACGGGCTGCTCGACGATCAAGATCCGCCAGCGGAAGGACGAGGTCGGCGCGGCGCTGCCCGACGCGCTCGACCTGCTCGCGGTGAGCGTCGAGGCCGGGCTCGGGTTCGACGGCGCGATCGCCAAGCTCGCGGAGTTCATGGAGGGCCCACTCGTCGACGAGTTCAGCCTGATGCTCAGCGAGATGCGCATCGGCGAGAGCCGCGCGGAAGCACTGAAGCGGCTCGCCGATCCGCGTCCCGACGCCCGAGGTGGGCGCGTTCGTCCGCTCGATCGTGCAGTCCGACCAGCTCGGCACCTCGCTCGGCCGGATCCTCAAGGTGCAGGCCGCCGACACGCGCCTGCGCCGTCAGGCGGCCGCCGAGGAGAAGGCGATGAAGGCGCCGATCAAGATGCTGTTCCCGACGGTGCTGTTCATCTTCCCGGCGATGTTCCTCGTCATCCTCGGCCCCGCGATCATGAACGTCTCGGCGCTCTTCGGGTAATGAGCCAGGCAGAGGACACCAGCCCGGCCGAGACTGGCGACGCGACCCAGGGCGGCTTCGGCACCGGGCTGCGCGCGCTGATCGCGGAGCGCGGCTCGCGGCGAGGGGGCTCCGGCTCCGCCGCCGCCGCCGGCCGCACCGCCGCCGCCGCGGGCCGTCGCCGCCCCGCCGGCACAGGACGAGACCCCGCTCCATACCGAGCTCCGCGCCGCGATGGCGCGCGAGCAGGACCTGCGCACGGCGCTCGCCGAGCAGGTCGAGGCGTACGAGCGCAAGCTCGCGCACGAGCGCGATTCCGCACGGCACGCGGTCGACCTCAGCGAGCGAAGCGAGAAGCTCGAGGCGATCGAGGCGCAGCTCCAGCAGCGCGAGCGGCGCGTCGCGAACGACCGCAAGACGATCGAGGAGGGCCGCAAGCGGCTCGCCGTGGCCGAGCAGCGCGCCAACGAGGCGCGCGCGGCAGCCGAGGCACAGGCACGGCAGGCGGCCGAGCTGCAGCAGCGGCTGGAGGATCGCGAGCGCGGGCTGGCCCGACGCGAGGCGGACGCCGAGCAGCGCGTCGGCGGCGTCGACAAGCGCGAGGAGCGCCTGGCGCGGAGCGAACGGGAGGTCGAGCGGCGCGAGCAGGAGGCGCGAATGCGGGACGAGCAGCGTGCCGCGGCGCTCGACGAGCGCGAGCAGCAGGTTCACGGCGCGGGCGACGCGAGCTGCGAGCAGCAGGAGCAGACCCTCCAGGCGCGCGAGGCGCACGTCTTCGGCGCCGACGCGGAGCTCGCCGAGCGCGAGGGCCAGCTCACGCAGCAGCTCGAGGCGGTCCGGGCGGAGGACGCCGCGCTCCGCGACCTGCGGGGCCGCGAGGGCGAGCAGGCGGCCGAGCTGCACCGTATGCGCGGCGCGCTCGGAGATCTGGAGCGGACGCTCGCCGAGCGCGAGGCGGACCTGGGCGCGCCGCGAGGCGGCGATCGCCGACGCCGAGGGCTCGGTGCTCGCGACCGCGGAGGTCGAGCAGCGTCGCACCGAGCTCGAGCGCCGCGAGGGCGCGCTGAAGGAGCGCGAGCAGATCGCTCGACGAGGAGGAGGCGCGGCTGCGCGAGGAGCGCGAGATGATCAGCCAGCGCGACCAGCGTGTCCGCATCGGCCAGCAGGAGCTCAGCCGGTCGCTGTCCGAGCTCGAAGGGCGCGAGCAGGCGCTGGCGCAGCGCGAGGCGTCGTTCGGGGCGGACCTCGAGGTGCGCATGCTCGAGGTCGAGCGGCGCGAGGACACGCTGAGCGCCCTCGAGGAGCGCATCGACGCCCGCAAGCGCGAGCTCGCGACGCTCGTCACCAAGGCGCAGGTCGAGCTGCAAAGCTCGGCCGCCTGAAGTCCGCCGGTCAGGCTCTTCGCTGCGCAGAACCGACCGCCGCCCGGCCGAACAGGCGCAGGGACGACACCCCCGCACAGCCGGTCATCGAGCCGGCCGAAGCCGGCCGGGCCCGTCGCCGTTGTCGCTCGAGGGCTCCGTTGGCCCGACGGGGCGCAGCCGTCCGCGGCATGGGCGAGCGCCCTGCCTGGCGGCGCAACCACTCCGCGCGGAGACGGCGTGACGTCGACCGAACGGCGCCCGGTCGGGCGGCTTCAGTCGGAGAAGGACTCGCCGCTTGCGGTGCGCGTGAGCGACGAGACGTCGCGGCGGCGGAGGTCTGCCTGCACTACGCCCAGCTGGGCGTTGAACTGCGTCTCGCGGGCCTCGAGGCGTGTGCGGAGCTCCTTCACGTACGCCTCGGAACGCTCGAGCTTGTCGAGGCGGATCTCCTCTTCGGCCTCGAGCTTGGCCTCGCGCATGTCGAGCTCGCGCTCCCGCTCGTTCAGCAGCCGGTCGCGCTCCGACGCGCGGTTCTCCGCCTCGCGTAGCTCCGTCTCGAGCCGGTCGACGCGGAGCCGCTGTGCGTCCAGCAGCCCCTCGAGCTCCTGCACCCGCTCCTCGCGCCGCGCGAAGTCGGCGGTGCGGTCGTTGATCGACCGGACGAGCTGCTCGACCCCATCGGCGAGCTGGTCGTCTGGTTCGTCCGAAACCGTTTCGAGCAGAGCGTCAGACATGAGCCGCGCTCTCAATATCGACCCGGGAAACCGCCGCCGTCATCCCCCGTTCGGGACGACGGCGGCGGTCCGCCGAAATGCCGCTAGCTGTAGGCGAGGGTCAGCCGGTCGGTACTGAGCGTGAACGGCACGGCGTCCGTGCGCGAGCACGAGACGCGGATCCGGACCTCGCCGTTCCTGCCGCTGCCGCCGAGGAAGCGGCCGAGCGGGGCGGTGACCGGGAGGGTCAGCGCCGACGTCCCGGTGCCGGCGGTGCCAGTCGAGAGCGTCTGCCAGGTGAACGTGGTCCAGTCGTAGACCGAGACCGCGCGCGTGCAGCTCTGCGTAGCGAAGCCGGCGTACGCGACGGTCAGGGCGGAGAACGTCCGCGGGACGCTGAACCGTGCGTACCAAGCGGCTGTGCCGCCTGACGCCTCGAAGTCGAGCGTCGAACCGTCCTGCACGCGCAGGTTGCTCACGAAGCCGCCGGCGGCCGAGCCCGACTGCAACGCGTAGCTGGTCGCGTACACGGTCGTCCCACCGGTCGGCGGCGGAGGCGGCGGGGGCGGCGGCGCCGACCCGGACTGCGTGGTGGCGGTCGCGGTGTTCGAGGCCGGACCGAGATTCGACGCGGCGTCGTAGGCACGCACCGTGTAGCTGTAGGTCGTGGACGCAGCGAGCCCGCCGTCCGTGTAGGTGGTGGACGTCGTCGTCGCGACCTGGACGCCGCCGCGGTAGATGCGGTAGCCGGTCACGCCGACGTTGTCGGTGGCCGAGCCCCACGTGAGTGTGATCTGGGACGACGACGGCGACGTGGCCGTCACCAGGCCCGGCGCCGACGGCAGCGTCGTGTCGGACGGCGGGGGCGGCGGAGGCGGCGGGCCCGCGCCGGAGTCGTCGGTCGTCCCGAAGTCCTGCGCCCAGAAGATCGTCGAGCCGGCGACACCGACGCCGATCACGCGGTAGCTCGGGTTCTCGATGTTCGCCTTGTGGCCGGGCGAGTTCAGCCAGGCGTTCATGACCGACTGTGGCGTCGTGAAGCCGTAGGCGATGTTCTCGCCGGCGCCGAACCCGGCATAGCCACAGGCCTGCACGCGCTGGAACCAGGTGCGCGCGACCGGCGGGGCCGGGTCGTCGTGGGCCATGTAGCCGTAGTACGCCATGTGCCGCGCCTTCCAGACGGCGGCGCCGGTGAGGGTCGGCGAGACCTTCAGCTGGACGAGGCCCAGCGAGGCGCGGTGCTGGTTGACGAGCGCGACGACCTGGTCGGCGAAGTCCTGGCGGTTGGCCGGCCAGGCGCCGTCCGGGTTGCAGTCGCCGACGCCGGCCGCGACGGCAGCCGTGGGCTGTGCCAGGTTGCCCGCCGCGGGTGCAAACGCGATCGCGGCGGCCGCAACGCCGGCGATCGCAAGGGTCCTGCAAGCGAGCCGGAGCACGCCAATGGGGCGGTTCTTATGCACGTAGGGTCCCCTTCTCCTTGAAAACGGACGCCCTGGCCGCACAGGGCGCGGGCAAGGTACTCCAGGTCGGCCGCAGCCGCAATAGGCCGATCGGACAGGCAGCTGGGCCGTTCGACCCTGACCATGCGGTCAGGGTCTCGCGTGTCGAGCGCCTCGAGCGGGACAGGATGAATCCTGTCCCGCGGTCTTGCCTGACCCAGGACGTCTCGAACAGGACAGGATGAATCCTGTCCCGCGGTCTTACCGCGTTACGCGCGTTTGGCTAGGTCTTTGTAGCGCTCTAGCTTTCGAGCGAGGCGATGAGAGTGCGGCGGAGCTGCTCCATGCGCCCCGCGAGGCCCTGGTTCGAGTACGCCGGCCAGGTGAAGCCGCCGTTCTCGACGAGCTGCACCTTGCCGAAGACCGCACCGAGCGCCTTGCGCGTCGCCGCCGGGCCGAACTTCTGCCGGTAGAGCGAGATCAGGTTCACGTCCTCGATCCCGTCCCGGAGCTCCTCGAACCGGATCGAGGTGACCGGCTCCGCCGTCGGGTCGGTGAGCCCGTACTGCGCCGCGACCGGCGGGTAGAAGAGGCTCACGTCGCCGTTCGCGAGCTGGCCCTTCGGCGTCTTCGACGAGACCGTGTCCTGGTACGGGTTGCGCGGAGCGGCCTGGGCGGCGTTCAGCGTGTGCCCGTCGACCCAGCGGTTCATGTGCCAGATGAGCCAGCCCTTGTTGGCCTCGTAGCCGTTCCAGAGCATGAGCAGGCGCGTGTCGGTCGGCGGCCCGTCGATCGTGAGCTGCGGGATCGACTTCGTCGGCATGAAGTACGTGTAGCTCCACACCTCCTTGCCGCGGGCGCGCAGCTTCTGTTGGAGCTTGTAGGCGTCGAGCGTGTGGTCGATGCGGTACTGCTGCTCGAGGCCGGACGTCCACTTGCCGTAGTAGCGGTGCGCGGCGATCAGCCAGGCGTCGAGGTCGTCGTCGCCGCCGTTCCAGAGCATCGTGTTGTCGGTCTTCTGGCCCGGGAACGTGTGGCACGCGCGGTTGCCGAACTTCTTGCAGAGCTTCCGGTCCTTCGTGCGCTCGTACGGGAACGCGGTCGCGAACGCCTTCGCGCCCGGCACGTTCTGGTGGACGAGCTTGTCGATCGCCGGGATGTCCTTCGTCTCCTGCTTGTTGCGCCGGCTCGTCCCAGACCCAGAGGTAGGAGTTGTCGCCGACCCAGTCCTTCGACTTCCAGTAGGAGCCGACGTTCTTGAGGTACGTGGCGCCGTGCTTCGACCAGTCGCGCTCCAGCGTGAACTTGTCGCCGCGCGCGGGCAGCACCTTGGCCGGCCACGCCTGCGACTGGTACGCGTGCGGGAACTCGGGCGAGCGCCACCAGCACGTCTTGCACGAGCCGTCGGCGTAGTGGCCGGTCTTGTCCGGGCGGCCGTAGTCCCACCCGGTCGGCGTGATGCCGTGCTGCGCCAGGAAGCTGGTGAGGTTCGTGTAGAGCCTGAGCAGCTTCAGGCCGTTGTCGGCCTGCGGGTCGCCGATCGGCGCGTAGTTCAGGTACCAGCCCGTCAGGAAGCCGCCGATCGCCTTGAACGCGCTCTTGTCGGTGGGCGCGATCGTCTGGACGGTCGAGACCTTGAGGTCGAACGCCTGCTGCGCGACGACCGTGCCGGCGCCGTCGTCCACGTCGATCTGGCCGTGGTAGCTCCCGGGCAGCGCCCCACGAGGGACGTCGATCAGGATCACGAAGCCGGCCCACTTGCCGGCCGTCGTGGCGAGGCCGCCCGGGCCTTGCGGCGGCAGCGGGTCCTCGTAGGCGCCCGCCCCGAGGCTGACGACGGCCGACGGCGTCGCGACGTTCACGAAGCCGGCCCGCAGGATCCGCACCTTGCCTCCGAAGAACGGGTCGGAGGTGGCCGCGAGGCTCGCCTTGAGCTTGCTGCCCGGCGCCTGGATCGCGAGCTGGAAGCCCTCCGTCTCGCCGCGCAGCGCGACGAGGCTTGTCGCAAGCGGGCTCGACGCGGCCGGCGCCGCGTCCGGCGTGAACCGCTCGGTGAGGAGCAGCGCACGGGTGTCGGCCGTCTTCGTCGCGCCGAACGCAGTCGCCGCGGCGGCGAGCACGACGATCAGTCCGGTGACGAGCGCAAGCCGGCGGCGAACAGGGACAGGGGAAGACAGCCGCATGTAGCGACAGTTGTCGGCAGGCTCGGGCGGAGGGTTCGCCCCTCGTCCGAGTGACGACTAACCGGTTCGGTCCTGACGCGCCTTGCCTGCGTCTACGGATGCCTGTCTCGCGGTCACATGCAAGCCTCAGCACGGAGGTCCACACGGCGAACCGCACTCTCGTCAGGATCGTGCTCGCCGCCCCGCTCGTCGCCTGGGCGGCGCTGATCGCCTACCGGGCATGGAACCCGCTCTACCACGGCTGCTCCGGCCAGTGCAAGGACAGCGGAGGCCCCGTCTGTCTTTCGATGGCGGCCGTGATGTTCGCCGTCGCGGTGCTGCTCGCCACCGTGGCCGCCGTCATCGCCTCGCCCCCTGCGCGGCGCTACGGCTATCTCGTCATCGCGTGTCTCGCGGTCATCGCCAGCGTGCTCCCCGCACTGTTTTTCAAATGGGACAGCCGGCCGGACAGCTGGCCCTGGATATCGATCGCGGAACGCCGTGATCTCGGCTGGCTTCGGTTCGATCAATCGCCGAGAGACTGGTTCTGGGCTGAGCTGCCCTCAGCCCACTGGGTCGGCGTGACGATGCAGCTCGTCCTGGCTCTGTCCGCGGCCGCGGCCGTCGTCGCGCACATCTGGTACCGCCTGCCGCGTCGAGCAGCTCCGCTCGCCTCAGGCTGAGCGCTTGCTTGGCCGACCAAGCAGCGCCTATTCTGCGGGCGTGGCCGACGAGACCGATCCGCTCGGCGGGTTCATTCGCATGCAGCGCGAGCTTGCAGACCTGTCGCTGCGCCAGCTGGCCGAGATGGCCGATGTCTCGAACGCGTACCTCAGCCAGGTCGAGCGCGGGCTCTATCAGCCGTCCGCGCAGGTCTTGAAGAACGTCGCCGAGGCGCTCGACCTCTCCGCTGCGACGCTCTACGAGCGCGCGGGATTGCTCGACGAGCGCGAGCACGTGGCGGGAGTGGAGGAGGCGATCCGCCTCGACGACGCGCTGACGGCCGACCAGAAGGAGACGCTGATCCGCGTCTACCGCGGGTTCACGGGCGCGAGTTGACGTACCAAGCGACTGCTTGGTATACCTAGCAGCCTAAGGAATCCAAACGCTGGAGGGTTGCGATGAGCACCGTCACCACCGACTACAACGCCCTGCTCGCCTCGGCCGAGAAGGCCGCGATCACGTCGCTGAAGCAGGCGCAGGACGTCTCGCTGCGCGCCACCAAGGTCGCCGTCGGCCTGATCCCGGACGCGGGCGCCGCGACCGGCTTCCCGACGCCGCGCGAGATCGTCGAGAGCTCGTTCACGTTCGCGAACGAGATCCTCTCCGCGCAGAAGGCCTACGCGCTCGAGCTCGCCGACATCGTCGCCGAGGGCACCGGCAAGCTCGCGAAGCCGGCCGCCAAGAAGCAGCAGTAGCGACGCGGGAAAGCACGGTTTCGCCGCCGGCGTAGCCGTGCAACGGTGGCCACCGTGGACGTGAACGCGTTCACGGTCGCCGCCGCCGCGCTGGTGACGGCGCTCGCGTGCGGGCTGGGCGCGCTGCCCTTCGCATTCGGCGCCGACGCGATGCGCGGGCGGCTCGGCATCGCCGATGCCGCCGCGGCCGGCGCCATGCTGGCCGCCACGGTCGTGCTCGTCTACGAGGGCTGGGGCCGAGGCTCTCCCCGGCTGCTCGCGGGCGTCGTGCTCGGCGTCGCCTTCATCGCGCTCACCGCAGCGCATCCTGGCCGGGCGCGAGAAGCATGCACATCGGCGGGCTCCGCGGCGCGGACGCCCGCACCGCGGTGACGATCATCGCCGTGATGACCGTGCACTCGGTCGCCGAGGGCGTCGGCGATCGGGGTCTCGTTCGGCGGCGGCAGCGAGCTCGGCGATCTTCATCACGGCCGCGATCGCGATCCACAACATCCCGGAGGGCTTCGCCATCAGCCTCGTGCTCGTCCCGCGCGGCGAGAGCGTGCTGCGCGGCGGCCTGGTGGAGCGTCTTCTCGAGCCTGCCGCAGCCGCTGCTCGCCGTGCCGGCGTTCATCTTCGTCGAGCAGTTCCGCTCGTTCCTGCCGGTCGGGCTCGGCTTCGCCGGCGGCGCGATGGCATGGCTCGTCGTCGCCGAGCTGCATCCCCTCGGCGCGCCGCGTCGCGAGCGCGCAGACCGTCGCCGCCGCGCTCGCCGTCTCGTTCGCGGCGATGCTGGCGCTGCAGGTGCTGCTCGCGCGCGCCTAGAAGAGCACGCTGGCGAGCCGCCGGCGGTAGGCCTGCGTGACCGGGTCCTCCGGCCCGAGCGCGTCGAAGATCGCGAGCGCGAGCCGGCGCAGCAGGTCGCGCCGCTCGGGCGCCGCGTCGGCGATCTCGTCGAGGATCAGGTCGAGCGCGGGCGCGTACTCGCCCGCGGTCGATCAGCGCGACGCAGGTCGGGCTCCTCCCCGCTCTCGCGCGAGCTCGGCGAGCAGCTGCTCGCCCTCCGTCGGCTGCGTGAGCGCGTCGAGAAACGCGGCCACCGACTGCGGCGACTGCGCGCCGACGAACTCGCTGACCACGCGGCCGTTGCGGAACGCCTTCACGGCGGGGATGCCGCGGACGCCGTACTCCTCGGCGAGCGCCGGGTTCGCGTCGACGTCGACCTTCGCGAGCTCGACCTGCCCGCGCGCGCGACTCGATCTCGCGTCTCGAGCACAGGCGTGAGCGTGCGGCACGGCCCGCACCACTCGGCCCAGAAGTCGACGACGACCGGCACCTCGGCGGAGCGGTCGACGACGTCGGCGGCGAAGGTCTGCTCGGTCACGTCCACGCGCCCGACAAACGTCTACCCGAAGCCGCGTCTTCCCATCCGCGAAAGGCCGCAACCTGCTTCCGGACCGATCCCGATGGCACGGCGTGCCGCATCGCCGACCATGCGGCAACCGATTCTCGACCGGAGGCGCTCCCGTGACCCAGAACATCCACACCCACCCCGCACGCAGCGAGCCGGCCGCCGTCCGCGCGGCTCATTCGCGTTCGTCGGCACCCCGACGTCCCCGACGCATGCCGCACTCGCGCCGCGAGGTCGCCGTCGCACTCGGCGCGCGCGGCTTCGAGCGCACCGACGCGCCCGACGCGGCGCTCGTCGTCAACCTCGTCGACCCGGCGCGCGCCGAAGCCGTACCGGCGGCGCGCCCGCGGCACGTTCGTCGCGGCGCTCTGGGAGCTTCCCGAGCAGCCTGCCGACGTGCTCGCCGCGACCTACCCGATGCTGGTGCGCGCGCTGGCGAACGTCTCGCTGATGTTCGTGCCGGGCTCGGGCGTCTGGTTCACGACGATGGAGCGCGGCAGCTATCGCGTGCCGGACGACGGCGACGCTGGAGTCGCTGGCGCGCGGGGTCGTGGAGCGGCTCGAGCCGCTGGCGACGTCGCGGCTCGTGATCGACAACGAGTTCCGCACCGACCTCGAGCCGGAGCTCTGGGAGGGCGACGCAGCGCACGCGCGAGATCCGCGCAGCGGGCGTGCGGCTCGGCGAGCTCGGCCTGCTCCCGAACCCGTTCCCGATCGACGATCTGCTCAGCGAGCGGGAGCTGCGCCACGTGAAGCGGCTGTACGGGCTCGGCGGGCTCTCGTACGGGAACCTCTCCACGCGGCTCGACGAGCGCCGCTTCTGGATGAGCGCGAGCGGCGTGGACAAGACGCAGCTCGACGTTCCGGGACGCGACATCCTGCTCGTCTCCGGACTACGACGTCGACGGCGGGCGGATGGTGCTGAGCGTGCCGCCGACGGTCGAGCCGCGGCGCGTCTCGGTGGACGCGATCGAGCACTGGATGATCTACCGCAACCACCCGGACGTCGGCGCGATCCTCCACGTGCACGCGTGGGTCGACGGCATCACCGCGACCGAGATCAACTACCCGTGCGGCACCGAGGAGCTGGCGCGCAGCGTCTCCGACCTCATCGACGCGGCGCCCGACCCGGGGCACGCGATCGTCGGGCTGAAGAACCACGGCATCACGGCGACCGGTGAGTCGCTCACCGAGATCCTCGATCGCATCCAGCCGCGCCTGCTGCTCCAGGTTCCGATGGAATAGTTGCCGTCGAAAGTCCGGTGCGGCTCCGCCGGCACCATGACGACTTTCGACGGATGAACAGCTAAGTCAGACGCGACTTCGCGCGACGTAGCTACGGCGAGCAAGCTCGCCTCCGCCGGAAACGCCGAGAACATGGCGCTGGCGCCGCGGCGATTAGCGTGTGCGATTCGTGGAGACCGTCCTCGTCGCCGTCCACCTGCTCGCGGCCGCCGTCTGGGTCGGGGGCACGGTCGCGCTCGTGTTCGTCGGGGTGCCCGTTGTGCGCACGCTGGAGGGCGAGGCTCGCGCGCGCGCGTTGAAGATGCTCGGCACGCGCTGGCGGCCGATCGGCTACGGCGCGCTCGGTGCGGCCGTGGTAACCGGCCTGCTGCTGGCAGACGACGACCTCGGCGACGCGTCGGCAGGGTTCGGCGTCGTGCTGGCGGTGAAGATGGCCACCGTCGCGCTGATGATCGGCCTCTCGCTGTTCCACGACTTCGTTCTCGGCCCGCGTCTGGCGGCACAGATGCGAGCCGGTGAGCCGCCGACGGAGCGGCCGCGGCTCATCCTCGTGGGCCGGATCGCGTTCGTGCTGACGATCGCCGTCCCGGTGCTCGGCGTAGCGCTGCAGCAGCTCGCCGACTGACCCGGTGTCGCCCGGACAGGCCTTGCTGGCCGCCGGAAAGCCGTGACCCTTCCGCGCGCGTTTAGCACCGGCGCCTGGCACCGCATGAACCGCCGAGCGGCCCGAGTCGATCCCGCCACCGAAGCGGCGCTGGGCTCAGTGTGTGCGGATCGTGTTGCGAAGCCGCGCGCCTTTCCGGATCGTGCCTGGCACCGTCTGGCGGGGCGCGCGGACATGGCCCGCGATCGATGGGGCTGGCCGGCGTCGCGGGCTGGTCGCTCGATAGGCTGGACAGCGTGAGCGCGGACACGTTCCAAGCCCGTGGAACGCTCGCCGTCGGCGGGCAGGACTACGAGATCTTCCGGCTCGCCGCGCTGCAGGACTCCTACGACGTCGCGCGGCTGCCGTACACGCTGCGGATCCTGCTCGAAAACCTGCTCCGCCACGAGGACGGCGACACCGTTACGCGCGAGACCGTCGAGGCAGTCGCGCGCTGGGTCGCGACCGACGAGCCCCACAGCGAGATCACGTTCCGGCCGTCGCGCGTCCTGCACCAGGACTTCACGGGCGTCCCCGTCGTCGTCGACCTCGCCGCCATGCGCGCAGCGATGCAGGACCTCGGCGGCGACCCGGCGCGCATCGAGGCGCGCATCCCGGCCGAGCTGGTCATCGACCACTCGGTGCAGGTCGACGAGTTCGGCACCCGCGCGGCCTTCCGCTTCAACGCGGAGCGCGAGTTCGAGCGCAACAAGGAGCGCTACGCGCTGCTCCGCTGGGGCCAGCAGGCGTTCGACGGGCTGAAGGTGGTGCCGCCGAGCACCGGGATCGTCCACCAGGTCAACCTCGAGTTCCTCGGCCGCGTCGTCGAGAGCCGGGACGGCCGCGCGTTCCCCGACACGCTCGTCGGCACCGACTCGCACACGACGATGATCAACGGCCTCGGCGTGCTCGGCTGGGGCGTCGGCGGCATCGAGGCCGAGGCCGCCATGCTCGGCGAGCCGCTGTCGATGCTCGTCCCGCAGGTCGTCGGCTTCACGCTCGACGGCCGGCTGCGCGAGGGCGCGACCGCCACCGACCTCGTCCTGACGGTGACGCAGATCCTGCGCCAGGTCGGCGTGGTCGGGAAGTTCGTCGAGTACTTCGGCCCGGGCCTCGCCGGGCTCGCGCTCGCCGACCGCGCGACCATCGGGAACATGTCGCCCGAGTACGGCGCGACGTGCGGCTTCTTCCCCGTCGACGAGGTGACGATCGACTACCTGCGCCTCACCGGCCGGCCGGCGGAGCGCATCGACCTCGTCGAGGCGTACTGCCGCGAGAACATGCTCTGGCACGACCCCGACGACCACCCGACGTACTCGCAGGTCGTCGAGCTCGACCTCGGCGACGTCGAGCCGAGCATCGCCGGGCCGCGCCGCCCGCAGGACCGCGTGCCGCTGACCGACGCGAAGTCGTCGTTCATCGCAGCGATGCCGTCGTTCGGCGCGTCGTACGGGAACGGCAGCTACGACCGCGCGGTGGCCGACACGTTCCCGGCGAGCGACCCGACCGCCGGGCCAGGAGCCGGGCTCGCACGAGGTCGCGAGCTCGAGCCCGATCCGCAGCCCGTCGCGACCGCGCACCCATCCGACGCCCGAGCGTCGACGTGGAGCTCGACGGCGAGACGTTCCGCGCTCGACCACGGCGCCGTCGTCATCGCCGCGATCACGAGCTGCACGAACACGTCGAACCCGCAGGTCATGCTCGGCGCCGGCCTGCTCGCGAAGAAGGCGGTCGAGCGCGGGCTGCAGCGCCAGCCGTGGGTCAAGTCGCGCTCGCGCCCGGCTCGAAGGTCGTCACGGAGTACTACGAGCGCGCCGGCCTGACGCGGTACCTCGAGGAGCTCGGCTTCCACACGGTCGGCTACGGCTGCACCACCTGCATCGGGAACTCCGGCCCGCTGCCCGAGGCGATCTCGGAGGCTGTCACCGAGGGCGATCTCGTCGTCTGCTCGGTGCTGTCCGGCAACCGCAACTTCGAGGCGCGCATCCACCCGGAGGTGAAGGCGAACTACCTCGCCTCGCCGCCGCTCGTCGTCGCCTACGCGCTCGCCGGGCGCATGGACCTCGACCTGACGAGCGAGCCGATCGGCCACGACGACGACGGCAACGACGTCTTCCTGCGCGACATCTGGCCGACCTCCGCCGAGATCCAGGAGGCGATCGCCGGCTCCGTGCAAGGGCGAGATGTTCGAGCGCACCTACGCCGACGTCTTCACCGGCGACGAGCGTGGCGCGAGCCTCGACGTGCCGGAGGGCGCGCTCTTCGACTGGGATCGCCGACTCGACCTACGTGCGCCGGCCGCCGTACTTCGACGGCATGCAGCGCGAGCCCGCGCCGGTCGAGCCGATGCGCGGCGCGCGCTGCCTCGTCTCACTCGGCGACTCGGTCACGACCGACCACATCTCGCCGGCGGGCGCGATCCGCCCGGACAGCCCGGCCGGCACGTACCTCGTCGAGCACGGCGTCGAGCGCCGCGACTTCAACTCGTACGGCTCACGGCGCGGCAACCACGAGGTGATGATGCGCGGCACCTTCGCCAACGTGCGGCTGCACGAACCAGCTCGTCCCCGGGAGCGAGGGCACGTGGACGGTGCACGTCCCGTCGGGCGAGGAGATGACCATCTACGACGCGGCGCAGCGCTATGCCGACGAGGGCACGCCGCTCGTCGTGCTCGCCGGCAAGGAGTACGGCTCCGGCTCGTCGCGCGACTGGGCCGCGAAGGGCCCGAACCTGCTCGGCGTCCGCGCGCGATCGCCGAGTCGTTCGAGCGGATCCACCGCACCAACCTGCTGATGATGGGCGTCCTGCCGCTCCAGTACCCGGAGGGCCAGACCGCCGAGTCGCTCGGCCTGACGGGCCGCGAGACGTTCGACGTCGAGGCGCCGTCAGGCCCGGGCGGGACGGTGCGCGTGAGCGCCGGACGGCGTGAGCGTCACGTTCGACGCGCGCGTCCGCATCGACACCGCGCGCGAGTTCGAGTACTTCCGCCACGGCGGGATCCTGCTCTACGCCATGCGCCGCGCCCTGCCGTAAAGGGACGGGGCGCCTACCCCGGACGCAGTCGTGCCGCAAACGTCTAGGCCGCGCCGGCGAGCTGCGCCGGCACAGCTGCGTGCGGGACGACGAGCACGGGCCGGTCGGCGTCGTGCACGACGGCGCGCGAGACGCTGCCGAGCAGCGTTCCGGCGACCGCGCCGAGGCCGCGCGAGCCGACGACGATCACGTCGACGTCGCGGCTGCGCGCCAGCTCGACGATCACCTGGGCAGCCGCAGCCCTCGAAGATGTCGGCGGACGCCGGCGACACCGTAGTCGCGCGGCGGCGGACGAGCGCGCGCCCGAGCGCCTCCTCGGCGTGCTCGAGCTCGCTGGTCACGGGATCGCTGGTAGTACGGGCTGCCCAGGATCGGCATCGGCGGCTGCCGGACGAAGACGAACGTCACCGCCGCGCCCGTCGCGGCGGCGAGCCCAAGGCCCTCCTCCACCGCGCGGTCGCTGCCCGTCGATCCGTCGACTGCGATGAGGATGCTCTCCATGATCCACCTCTGGTTCGATTGCCTTCGGCCAGAGCTTCGACGTGCACGGGCTGCCCGGAATCGGGCGGGCGCCTGATCGTTCGGTGTGGGAAAGCCGCGCGGCCGCTTCGCCGCAACCGTAGGCTGGCATGTATCCGTAGAAGCCCGCACCCGGCCTCGACCATCCGCTGATGCCCGCGCCGCCCGCACGAGACGACGCTTCTGCCATGGAGATGCTCGCGCCTGCCGCCGACGCGGTCGACGTCATCCTGCGGGACGGCAGCACGCTTCGGCTGCGCTCGCCGCTCGCCGCTGACGCCGAGCGCCGTCCGCGAGTTCTTCGAGCGCCTCTCCGAGCAGAGCCTCTACCTCCGCTTCCACGGCATCCAGCGAATCGGCGACGAGCTCGTCGGCCACTTCCTCGAGCCGGACTGGCAGACCACCGGCTCGCTGATCGGCACGCTGGCCGACGACGGCGGGAACGCGTCGTCGCACTGGAACGTGGGCACGCCTGCGCGACCCGAGCACCGCCGAGGCCGCGTTCACGGTCGCGGACGAGTTCCAGCGGCGCGGCATCGGAACGCGGCTGCTGGAGCAGCTGGCGCAGCGCGCGGGCGAAGCCGGCATCGAGCGCTTCGTCGCGGTCGTCCTGCCGCAGAACCAGCAGATGCTCAAGGTCTTCGAGCGGGTCGGCTTCGACATCACCCGCGAGCTCGCGCAGGGCGAGGTCGAGATCTCGTTCCCGATCCGGTCGACGGAGGCCTACCGCGAGCGGGTCGAGAGCCGCGACCACGTGGGCACCGCCGCATCGCTCGCACCGTTCTTCAAGCCGCGCTCGGTAGCCGTGATCGGCGCCTCGCAGCGCACGGGCTCGATCGGCGGCGAGCTCTTCCGCAACATCCTGCGCGCCGACTTCCAGGGCGCCGCCTACCCGGTCAACCCGGCCGCCGAGTCGGTCGCGGGGGTGCGCGCCTACCCCTCGGTCGAGGACATCCCCGACGACGTCGACCTCGCCGTCATCTGCCTGCCGGGCGAGCGCGTCATCGACGCGGCCGCGCAGGCGCTGCACAAGGGCATCCGCGCGCTCTGCGTGATCTCCGCCGGGTTCGCCGAGATCGGCCCCGAGGGCATCGAGCGCCAGGCGCGGCTGCTCGCCCTCGTCCGCGCCCACGGGGCGCGGCTCGTCGGGCCGAACTGCCTCGGCATCGCCGTCTCGGGCCAGCGCCTCAATGCGACGTTCGGCCCGAAGGCCCTGCCGCCCGGCAACGTCGGCTTCTCCTCGCAGAGCGGCGCCCTCGGACTCGCGCTCCTCGAGAGCGCTGCCGAGCGCGGGCTGGGCTTCTCGGGGTTCGTCTCGATCGGGAACAAGGCCGACGTCTCGTCGAACGACCTACTCGAGTACTGGCAGGACGACGAGGAAACGGACGTCGTGCTGCTGTACCTCGAGTCCTTCGGCAACCCGCGCAAGTTCGGGCGCATCGCCCGCCGGCTCGCACAGACGAAGCCGATCCTCGCCATGAAGTCCGGCTCGACGGGTGCCGGAGCGCGTGCGGCAAGCTCCCACACAGCCGCCCTCGCCGGCTCCGACGCGGCCGTCGAGGCGCTCTTCCACCAGGCCGGCGTCATCCGCGCGACGACGCTCGAGGAGCTGATCGACGCTGCGGTGCTGCTTTCGTCGCAGCCGCTCCCGCGCGGACGCCGCGTCGCCGTGCTCACGAACGCAGGCGGCCTCGGGATCCTCTGCGCCGACGCGTGCGAGGCGGCCGGGCTGGAGCTCCCGGCGCTCGGCGACGAGACCATCGCGGCGCTGCGCGAGATCCTTCCGTCCGAGGCGAGCATCGCCAACCCCATCGACATGCTCGGCTCGGCCACCGAGAAGACGTACGAGCAGGTGGTGCCGCTGGTGCTTGCCGACGGCCACGTCGACGCGGTCATCGTCCTCTTCGTACCGCCCGTGATGGCGGGTGCGGACGAGGTCGCCGCCTCCATCGGGCGCGTCGTCAGCGAGGCGCACCCCGACAAGCCCGTGCTCGCGGCGATCGTCGCCGAGGGCGGCGTCCCCGCCGGTCTCTCGGAGGCAGGCGTGGCGGCGTTCCCGTACCCGGAGTCGGCGGCGCGTGCGCTCGGCCTCGCCGCACGGCGCAGCGAGTGGCTGCGCCGGCCGCACGGCACCGTGCCGCACCTGGAGGGCATCGACCTCTCGCGCGCAAAGCTCGTCGCGGACGGCGCACTCGCGCGCGGCGACGACGGCTGGCTCACGCCAGACGAGGTGCGCGCGCTGCTCGAGAGCTTCGGCTTCCCGCTCGTCCCCGAGCGGTTGGCCGAGACGCCCGCGGCCGCAGCAGAGGCGGCCGCCGAGCTCGGTTTCCCCGCCGTCGTGAAGACGGCCGAGGCGGGCGCCCACAAGACGGAGTCCGGCGGCGTCGCACTCGACCTGCGCGACGAGGGCGAGGTGCGGCTCGCAGCCGAGCGCATCGGCGGCCCCGTGGTCGTCCAGCCGATGGTCGGCGGCGGCGTCGAGCTGCTGGCGGGCCTCGTCCAGGATCCGGTCTTCGGGCCGCTGGTGGCGTTCGGGCCGGGCGGCGTCTACGCCGAGCTGATCGGCCAGGCGGAGTTCCGCATCGCGCCGCTCACCGATGCAGACACCCACGAGCTGGTCACATCGGGCAAGGCCGGGCGCCTGGTCGGCGGCTTCCGCGGGCGCCCACCCGCGAGCGTTGCCGCGCTC
Source organism: uncultured Thermoleophilia bacterium (assembly GCA_963734565.1). GTDB lineage: Bacteria > Actinomycetota > Thermoleophilia > Gaiellales > Gaiellaceae > JACVRM01. Next base: position 198,767 of record CAVTHM010000006.1, read on the forward strand.
ACCGACCTCCTCCACCGGCTCTCACTGCTCGGGGAGCAGCTGCCGGAGGTGGCCGAGCTCGACCTCAACCCGGTGATCGCCTCCGCCGACGGCTGCTTCGCCGTCGACGCGCGGGTGCGCGTCCAGGCGCCGGACCGGGCGCCGCGCACCAAGAGCTGGTAGCCCAGGCTCCGTCTGTAGGAACTACGCACCCGGGACGCGGCCTCCTCACGATTCGCCGGGCGCCCGCGCGGACGACGATCTGCACATGACGCTGACGTCGCAGAGGCTGACGCCGCGCGAGAGCGAGGTCTTGCGCCTGCTTGCACTCGGCTACACGAACCGCGAGATCGCGGACGATCTGTGCATCTCCGTCCGCACCGTCGAGACGCACCGCGCCTCGATCCTCGCGAAGCTCCGGGTGCGAACGCGGGCCGAGCTCGTCCGCTACGCGCGCAGCGCCGGCATGCTCTCCTACTAGAGGGCCAGCCGGTGCAAGCGACCGGCCGACTACGGAACGAATACGGATGGCGCGAAGGTGCCGGCGCGGATGGCACGCGGGGTCGGCGCACGCACAGTTCAGGCTCCGAGACGACAGGAGGCACCCCATGTCCGCTGCCAGCCCGTTCCGCGTTCTCGTCGCCGGCGGCGGCGTGGCCGCCCTCGAGGCGACGCTCGCGCTGCGCGCCTGCGCCGCCGGTCTCGTCGACGTCGAGGTGCTCGCGCCGGACGCCGACTTCACCTACCGGCCGCTCGCGACCGCGGCGCCGTTCCGTGCCGCAGAGCTCGCGCACTTCCCGTTGCACCAGCTCGTCGAGGAAGCCGGCGGGAGGCTCCGCCAGGGCTCGCTCGCCTCGGTCGACGCCGACGCGCACCGCGTCGCCACGGACGCGGGCGAGACGCTCGACTACGACGCGCTCCTGCTCGCGCTCGGCGCCGTCTCGCGCCCGTCGATGCCCGGCGCGGTGACGTTCGCCGGCCCCGAGACGAGCCGGCGCTCGCGACGCTGCTCGACGCTGCGCTTGACGGACGCGTCGGCGGCTCGTCTTCGCGCTGCCGTCGAGACGCGGCTGGCCGCTGCCCGCCTACGAGCTCGCGCTGCTGACCGCGGGCTACCTCGACGGACGCCGGCGCCTCGTCGCGTCGAGGTCGCACGTCGTGACACCGGAGGACGCGCCGCTCGACCTCTTCGGCGCCGGCGCGAGCAGCGCCGTCGCGGAGGTGCTCCGCTTCCGCGGTGTCGAGCGTGCGCATCGGCACCGTTCCGCTCGAGTTCGCCGACGGCGTCCTGCGCGTCGCGCCCGACGGCGACGGGATTCCGGCCGACGCGGTCGTCGCGATGCCCGGCTCGAAGGGCTGCGGATCGACGGGCGTCCCGGCCGACAGCGACGGGTTCGTCGCCGTCGATCCGTACGGCGCCGTGTCGGCTTCGACGACGTGTGGGCGGCGGGCGACCTGACCACGTTCAACGGTGAAGCAGGGCGGGATCGCCGCGCAGCAGGCGGACGCGGCGGCCGAGGCGATCGCTGCCCGCGCGGGCGCGGACGTCGAGCCGAGCGCCGTTCCGGCCCGTGCTGCGCGGGCTGCTCCTGACCGGCCTGGTGCCGCGCTACCTGCGCGGCGGCGAGTCCGGAGGCCACTCGGACGGCCGATACCGAGCCGCTCTGGTGGCCGCCGACGAAGATCGTCGGCCGCCACCTGTCGCCGTTCCTGGCGCTGCGTCTGGGCCAGGCAGCGGCGCCGCCGGCCGGCAAGGGGGTCTCGGTCGACGTCGACCGTCGGAGGTCGCAACCGAGGCATAACGGCACTGCGGGTTTTCCACAATGTCGCTACGGCGGCGCCGAGTTGAAGCGGAATGTGACCCGGCTACCGTTCGAAAGCCGTGAGCAAGGGCAGCCCGCATCCGGCGCAGCGCAGTGCAGGCGCCCAAGCAGCGCAGGGCGTCGCGTGACGCCCGCCGCCGCCCGGCCAGACCGACTCGCGCTGCGACCTCTACGCGGGCGTCGTCGGCGCCGTCGGGCTGCTCGCGGTGTCCTGGTGCGTCGCGAGCGTCCTGAGCTCGTCGCGAGCAAGGCGTCGGGCACGGTCTCGATCCGTCGGCGGCAGCCACCAACAAGCTGCTCGCCGGCATCCCCAGAACGGCGGTCACGCTGGGCAATCCGAAGGCGCCGGTCACGATGTAGGAGTTCGCCGACGTCCAGTGCCCGGGGTGCCACCAGTACATGCACTCCGCGTTCCCGGACATCGTCCGCAAGTACGTGCGAACCGGCAAGGTCAAGGTCGTGTGGAACGGGATCGCGTTCGTCGGCCCCGACTCGGAGAAGGCGCTGCGCTACGTCGAACGCCGCCGGGCCAGCAGAACAGGCTCTGGCACGTCGCCGAGCTGCTGTACCGCAACCAGGGCGCGGAGAACTCCGGCTGGGTCACGAACGAGCTGCTGCGCTCGGTCGGCGCGGCCGTGCCCGGGCTCGACGTCAACAAGGTCGAGGCCGACATCAACAGCTCGGCGGTCAACCGCCAGATGGCCGACGCGGCCAACCAGTACTCGACGTACGACTTCCAGGAGCACGCCCGGCTTCGCGATCGGGCCGACAGGCGGCACGCTCCAGGTGTTCAATCCGTCGGCGTACAGCGTGGACGCCTTCGCCCCGACCTTCGACCAGATCATCCAGCAGCGCAGCAAGCAGTGACCGACCGCACACCTGCGGGTCGCGATCTGCGTGCTCGCCGCGGCCGGCGCGGCATCTGCGTGTACCTGCTCTACGAGCGCTGGACCGGCGGCCCGCTCATCTGCTCGACCGGCGGCTGCGAGACGGTGCAGGAGTCGAAGTACTCGAAGATCGCGGGCGTGCCGGTCGCGCTGCTCGGGCTGTTCGCCTACATCGGGCATCTTCACCACCGGCCTGCTACGGAGCGAGCCGCGCGGGCGGTCGGCGCGGCGATCGCGGTCGGCGGCGTCGCTTTCGCCCTGTACCTGGTCTACGTCCAGAACTCGAAGATCCACGCCTGGTGCCAGTGGTGCCTCGCAAGCGACGTGATCCTCGCGCTGCTCGCCGTGCTCACGTCGGTGCGGCTGCTGCGCGCCGCGCCGGTGGACCCAGCGGCTCAGAGCCACTAGGCCCGCCGCGCTATGGACGTCAGCGCGTCGTGCCCCAGGCGCTTGAGCGTTGCATCCCGCTCGAGTTCAGGATCCACGTGGAAGCCGGTGCCGTTCGGCCGCATGACGTAGACGTTCGACGACTTCCCCAGCGCGGGATCGCTCGTCCCGGCTCGGCCGTCTCGGCGGCGCCGGCGAGCTCGACCTCGCGAAGCTCCGCTTGCGCGGAGTAGGGGCGGCCGTGCGAGACGGCCGCCCCTGGGGGAGTCAGGCGGAAGCGGGGTGCCTGACGGTGACGCGCGCGTCGACCGACACGACTCCCGGGACGCGCGCAACCTCTGCGGCGAGCGCGGCCTGAACGGCGTCGCTGTCGACCTCGCCGTTCAGCGACACGTCGCCACCGCGCACCTTCACGTCGATCGTGTCCGGCGCGAGCCAGAAGGAGCGCAGGATCACCTGCTCCTTGATGTCCGCTCGATCTCGTCGTCGCGCGCGCGAAGGCCCGCACGAGGTCGCGGCGCGTGACGATGCCGACCAGCTCGCCGTTGTGGACGACAGGAAGGCGCTTGAGCCCGTACTCGGCCATCAGGCCGGCCGCCGCGGCGGTCGACCGCCAGCTCTCGATCGTGATTGCCGGCTCCGTCATCGCCTCGCCGGCCGTGCGCGCCCAGTGCTTCTCGGCGTCGACGTCCTCGCCGAGGAACCAGCCGAGCAGCCCGTCGGCCCGGCCGACGTCGGAGCGCTCCTTGGCGAGCAGGTCGCGTTCGGAGACCACACCGACGAGCTCGCCCGCGCCGTCACGACCGGGACGCCGGAGATGTCGCGCTCGACGAGCAGCGTCGCCACGTCTTCAGCGACGTCGACGGTCGTGACGGTGGCGACGTCCGCGTCATGACGTTCTCGACGCGCATCGCGGAGGGTCGTGCTTCGTGCGGACGCCGGCGAAGACGCCGGCCATGTCGAGCGTCGAGATGACGCCGACCGGCCGCTTCGTCGCCGGGCTCGACGACGATCAGTGAGTCGACTCGTGCTCGCTGAGGAGCTGCGCGGCGTGCTCGAGCGTGTCGTCGGGCGCGATCGGCAGACGTCGGTCGCCGCCGCGTCGGCCGCTGTGAACTGACCCGTCGCCGCTCGCGAGCATCGAGACGAGGTCGAGGTCGGAGACGACGCCCCAGAGGCAGTGTCCTCGCCGACGCCACGATCGCGTGGACGCGGTGCACGGCCATGAGGCGCGCGACCTCCTCGAGCGGCGTGTCGGGCGTGCAGGTGATGAGCGCCGATGTGCATGGCGTCGCGGACACTGGAACGCTCGCAGCGCCTCCGCGTCCTTCGGGTTGGGCTGGAGCGTTGCCATCGGTTCCGAACCTCCTTCGGGTTCGTCGGGTTCTGCCCCGAGTCTCCGGCGCCAGGCGGTGAGGGCCATCGGAGCGGCCGCGGATAGAGAAGCGGCGAAGTACTGACGGCGCAGCCGCAGCTGTGAGCCGATCGACACCGTGCCTGGCACCGCCGCGTGCGCGCGACCCGGAACAAGACGCCGCCGAAGCGCATCGGCATGCCGTTCGCACGCGCGCCGAAACGGTGCCAGGCACGGTGACCGAAGCGTCACAAACTGTGACGCTTCGTCCCGACGCGGTCAGAGCTCGCCGGGAGGCGCGAAGCGATAGAAGACGATCCCGATCTTGCCGAGTACGCCAGGGACGAAGTCTTCCAGCGCCCGCGCGTTCTCGAGCCCGCCGACGCAGACCGGGTCGAAGCCCGCGTCGCGGATCAGCTGCTCCGTCACCTCCCGCGCCTCGTCGTCCGCTGCGTAGAGGCAGCTGGGGCGGTTGCCGCTGCTCCGCGACCTGGTCGTAGATGCGCGCGTAGTTCGCGTTGAATGCTTTCGCGACCGGGCCGCCGTCGTCGCCTGATCTGGTGGGCGAGCGACTCGAAGCTGTCGTTGCGCCCCGCGAACGCATTGGTCGCGTCGAGCACCGTCTTGCCTGCCAGCCCGCTGCACGCTCTCGAGCGCCTCGCCCAGCGATCCGCTCGGCACCGCGATGAGCACGACATCCGCGTCGGACACGTCGCCGCCTTCGTGGCCGAGCGTCGTCACCTCGTGACCGGCCTGCTCCCAGAAGCGGGCGAGCCCGCCGCCGATGTTGCCTCTGCCTACGGTCGTGATCTTCATAGAGCCGGAAAACGCCGTCCCGCCGAGCATATCCCTCCTTACAGGGACTTCACGCCCGCCCGCTAGCGTGAAACGGGATGCGAGGGGTCGTTCTGCGGATCGTGCTCGCCCTGCTTGCCGTGCTCGTCCCGGCGCAGGCCGCCGGCGCGCAGACGGCACCGGTCGGAATCGACGTGTCGCACTGGCAGGGCGAGATCGGCTGGCTCCAGGTCGGCGCGGCGGGCTACGACTTCGCGTTCGCGAAGGCGACGGAGGGGACGACCTACACCGACCCGACCTACGGGACGAACCGAACCGGGGCGGGGGCCGCGGGGATGAAGTTCGGCGCGTACCACTTCGCGCGCCCGACGGCCGGCTCGGACGCGGCCGCGGTCGCGAGCGGCATCGCGCAGGCGGACGCGTTCATCGCGTACGGCCAGCCCCGCCGCGGCGACCTCCTCCCCGTGCTCGACCTCGAGAAGAACGGCGGCCTGACGGTCACGCGGCTCGTGCTCTGGACGAAGGCGTACCTCGACCAGGTCTACGCCCGCACGGGCGTGCGCCCGCTCATCTACGCGTCGCCGAGCTTCTGGAAGACGTCGCTCGGCGACACGCCGGTGTTCGCGCAGGCCGGCAACCGGCTCTGGATCGCACACTGGACGTCGGCGTCGCTCCCCCTTCTGCCGGCCGGGAGCTGGGGCGGCCAGGGCTGGACGTTCTGGCAGTACACCGACTGCTCGAAGGTGCCGGGCATCTCGGGCTGCGTCGACGGCGACCGGCTGAACGGCGTCGACGTTGACAGCCCTCGACGATCCCGGCGCTCCCGGCCGGGCTCCCGGCGAACGCGTCGGTGCCGACCGTGGTCGGCCCGCCGCAGACCGGCAAGCTCCTGACCGCGACCGCGGGCGCCTGGACCGGCGGCAAGCCGGTCGCGTTCACGCTACGCGTGGGGACGCTGCGACGCGGCCGGCGCCGGCTGCACGCCGATCGCCAACGCCACGAAGGTCTCCTACACGCCGGTCACCGCCGACGTCGGGCACGCGCTCGTCGTGACGGTGACGGCGCAGACGGCCTCCGGGACTGCCACGGCGACGTCCGCGCCCACGCTCGCGATCGCGGGGACCGGCGCCGCGACGGCGCCGAAGTCGACCTCGCCGCCGAAGATCACCGGCACGGCGCAGGTCGGCCAGACACTCGCCGGGTCGGTCGGGACGTGGACGGGCTCGCCGACCTCCTACGCCTACCAGTGGCGCCGCTGCGGCACGGACGGCAGCTGCGCTGCGATCCCAGGTGCGAGCGCGTCGAGCTACCCGCTCACGCCCGACGACATCGGCGCGACCATCCTGCTCGTCGTCACCGCGACGAGCTCCGGCGGCTCGGCGTCGCAGAGCTCGTCGCCGAGCTCGGCCGTCCTGGCCGCCCCGCTGCCGCCGCCCGCGGTCGGCTCGGCCGTCGCACAGGCCGGCCAGGCGGGCGCCGTGACGACGGACGACCGTGCCGCGACAGTTACGTGGCAGCCCGGCACCGTGCCGCCGCTCTCGACGGTCGGCCTCGCGGCGACGCCGAGCAGGCTCTCTCTGAAGGGCTCGTCGTTCACGCTGGCGCTGAGCGCGACCACGCCGCTCCGCTGGCCGGTCGACCTGCAGTACGCGGCCGCGCCGCCGACCGCCGTGCCCGGGTTCATCGGGGCAACAGGCGGCGTCTGGCAGGCGGTGACGACGCTGCCGTCGTCCGCGCTGCCCGCCGGCCAGGAGCTGGGCGCCTACCGAGACATCGCAGGCGCGCTGCACGTACTGCTGCGCCGGCCCGGCCGGATTGCGCTGTTCGAGCCCGACGCCTGGGGCGACCCGCGCTTCGCCTCGATCGCGCGGCCGCGGCTGACGCTCGTGAGCCACGTCCTCGCCGGGCGGCCCGTCCACGGGGCGATCATCCTGCGCACCCGCTTCACGCTCGACTCGCAGGCGCACCTGGTGGTGACCGTCGTGAACCGGCAGGGCCGTCGGGTCGCACTGCTCGCGAAGGGCAGCCGGATCGGCGCGTACCTGAAGGGCGGCGCCGCGACCACGCTGAAGACGCTGCAGCTCCGGCCGGGAGCGCTGCCGCTCCGCGTCCGCGTCCGCACGAAGGGCCTCAAGCCCGGAACGGGCTACCGGCTCCGCATCGAGGCGACCGACCCGTACCTCCGCCACGCCCTCCTGACCACGCCGCTGGCGAAGCTCGGCTGATCGTCTTCGGCGGAGGCGGGTCCCCCGCCGCAGCTACGCCGCGCGAAGTCGCGTCTGACCGGGCCGTTGCCGTTACCCGCTGAAAGTCGTCATGCCTACGGCGGAGCCGAGGCGGACTTTCAGCGGGAAACGAAGCCGAGGCGGACTTTCAGCGGGGCCGCCAGACCCAGTCGCGGACCTCGGCCATGTCGTCGCCAACCTCGCGCGTGTACATGCGCGCGCGCAGCCGCTCGTCGACCATCCGCTGGCGCAGGTGCGCCGCGCGGCCGGCCAGGCCGGGCACACGGTCGATCACGTCGATGGCCAGGTGGAAGCGGTCCATGTCGTTCAGCATCACCATGTCGAACGGCGTGGTGGTCGTCCCCTCCTCCTTGTAACCGCGCACGTGCAGGTTGTCGTGGTTTCGCCGCCGGTACGTCAGCCGGTGGATGAGCCACGGGTAGCCGTGGTAGGCGAAGATCACCGGCCGGTCGGCCGTGAAGAGCGCGTCGAACGCGGAGTCGGACAGGCCGTGCGGGTGCTCCGACTCGGGCTGCAGCCGCATCAGGTCGACGACGTTGACGACACGCACCTTCAGCTCGGGCAGGTGCTCGCGGAGCAACGCCACCGCGGCGAGCGTCTCGAGCGTCGGGATATCGCCGGCGCAGGCCATCACGACGTCCGGCTCTCCGCCCTCGTCGTTCGAGGCCCAGTCCCAGATGCCGATCCCGCGCGTGCAGTGGACGATCGCGTCGTCCATCGAGAGGTAGTCGAGCGCCGGCTGCTTGCCGGCCACGATCACGTTCACGTAGTTCTTCGAGCGCAGGCAGTGGTCGGCGACCGAGAGCAGGCAGTTCGCATCGGGCGGCAGGTACACGCGCACGACCTCCGCCTTCTTGTTGATGACGTGGTCGATGAAGCCCGGATCCTGGTGCGAGAAGCCGTTGTGGTCCTGGCGCCAGACGTGGGACGTGAGCAGGTAGTTGAGCGACGCGATCGGGCGCCGCCACGGGATGTGCCTCGTCACCTTCAGCCACTTCGCGTGCTGGTTGAACATCGAGTCGACGAGGTGGATGAACGCCTCGTAGCAGTTGAAGAGCCCGTGCCGGCCGGTGAGCAGGTAGCCCTCGAGCCAGCCCTGGCAGGTGTGCTCGGAGAGGATCTCCATCACGCGGCCGCCCCGGCTCAGGTTCTCGTCGACCGGGAGGATCTCGGCCTCCCAGGCCTTGTCGGTCACCTCGAAGACCGCGCTCAGCCGGTTGGACGCGGTCTCGTCGGGGCCGAAGAGGCGGAAGTTGTCCGGGTTGCGCTTGACCACGTCGCGGAGGAACGTCCCGAGCACCCGCGTCGCCTCGCTCGACGTCGTCGCGGGCTTCTCGACCTCCACCGCGTACGAGCGGAAGTCCGGGAGGACGAGGTCGCGCAGCACCTCGCCGCCGTTCGTGACCGGGTTGGCACTCATGCGCCGGTCGCCGCGCGGCGGGAGCTCGCGGAGCTCGGCCACCAGGCGTCCGTGCTCGTCGAAGAGCTCCTCGGGCCGGTACGAGCGCATCCACTCGTCGAGCACCTTGAGGTGCGCGTCGTTCGTGCGGACGTCGGTCATCGGCACCTGGTGCGAGCGCCACGTGCCCTCGACCTGTACGCCGTCGACCTCGTGCGGGCCGGTCCAGCCCTTCGGAGTGCGCAGGACGATCATCGGCCAGCGGGGGCGCGAGACGTCGCCGCGCTCGCGAGCGGCGTGCTGGAAGCCGGCGATCTCGTCGAGTGCCTCGTCGAGCGTCGCGGCGAACGCCTGGTGCACCACGTCGGGGTCGTCGCCCTCGACGTAGAGCGGGTGCCAGCCGTTGCCCTCCATGAAGGCGGTCAGCTCCCGCTCGGGAATGCGCGCCAGGATGGTCGGGTTCGCGATCTTGTAGCCGTTCAGCTGCAGGATCGGCAGCACGGCGCCGTCGCGTCCGCGGGTTGAGGAACTTGTTGCCGTGCCAGCTCGTCGCGAGCGGGCCCGTCTCCGCCTCGCCGTCGCCGACGACGCAGCAGACGACGAGGTCCGGGTTGTCGAACGCGGCGCCGAACGCGTGCGTGAGCGCGTAGCCGAGCTCGCCGCCCTCGTGGATCGAGCCGGGCGTCTCGGGCGCGACGTGGCTCGGGATGCCGCCCGGGAACGAGAACTGGCGGAAGAGCTCGCGCAGGCCCTCCTCGTCCTCCGTGACGTGGGGGTAGACCTCGCTGTAGGTGCCCTCGAGGTACGCGTTCGCGACGAGCCCGGGGCCGCCGTGGCCGGGGCCGGCGATGTAGATCGCGCTCAGGTCGCGCTGCCGGATGGCCCGGTTCATGTGCGCGTAGATCAGGTTCAGGCCGGGCGTGGTGCCGAAGTGGCCGAGCAGGCGCGGCTTGATCTGCTCCTTGCGCAGCGGCTCGCGCAGCAGCGGGTTCGTGAGCAGGTAGATCTGGCCGACGGAGAGGTAGTTCGCGGCGCGCCAGTAGGCGTCGATCAGGCGGAGCTCCTCGGCGGCGAGCGGGGCGGTCTGGGTCTCCGGAAGCGTCTCGGTGCTCATCTCTCCTCCTCGGCGGCGGCGGTGGCCGTAACGACGATAGGCGAAGCCATCGGCCGGGGACGAAGTGTTCCGGTGCCTGGCACCGCCGTCGGCACGCTCTCGCCCCGAGCGCCCCGCTGTCAGGCTCGCGGCGTTCCCACCGGTGCCAGGCACCCTGACGGACCCGTGCCGACTGCTCGACAGGCCGTGCTAGGAAGACGGCGTGGACGAGCCTCGGTGGTGGAGCTTCCGACCCGTGTCGAGCCTCAAGCCGGCGACCTACCGGTGCCCGTTCTGCGACCGGCTGCTGCACGCCACCAGCGACCACCTGCTGATCGCGCCCGAGGACGACCGCTCGCGGCGCCGGCACGCGCACACCGAGTGCGTGGCCGCGGAGCGGAAGGCCGGGCGGCTTCCCGACGCGTGACGAGTGGAAGGCCACGCAGCCGCGCGCGAGCCTGCTCGCCTGGCTCCGCCGATGAGCATCCTCGCCGTCAACGCCGGCTCGACGAGCCTCAAGCTCCACGTCGTCGACGGCATCGAGAGCCGGGCGATCGAGTCGCTCGAGGAGGCGGAAGGCGTCGCCGCGGTGGGGCACAGGGTCGTGCACGGCGGGGAGCGCTTCGTCGAGCCGGTGCTCGTCGACGACGATGGTCGAGGCGGCGATCGAGGAGCTGCGGGCGATCGCGCCGCTGCACAACGAGCCGGCGCTCCGCGGGCTGCGCGAAGCGCGTGCGGCGTTGCCCGGGCTGCCGCACGTCGCCGCTTTCGACACCGCCTTCCACGCAACGATCCCGGCGCACGCGTCCACCTATGCCGTGCCGCGGGCCTGGCGCGAGGAGCTCGGCATCCGGCGCTTCGGGTTCCACGGGCTCAACGTCGAGTGGGTCGCGAGCCAGGTGCAGGTGTCCGCGCCTCGTCGGTCTGCCACCTGGGCGGCGGCTGCTCCGTCACCGCGGTGCGCGACGGGCGCTCGGTCGACACGACCATGGGGTTCACGCCGCTCGAGGGCGTGCCGATGAAGACGCGCTCCGGCTCGATCGACCCAGGGGTGCTGATCCACGTGCTGCGGCGGACCGGGCTCGACGCCGACGGGCTCGACCGCGCGCTCGAGCACGACTCGGGGATCGATGCGCTGGGCGGGCTCGACGAGCCGCTCGCGTTCGAGCTCTTCACCTACCGCGTGGCCGGCGCGGTCGCGGCAATGGCGGTCGCACTCGGCGGGCTCGACGCGCTCGCCTTCACGGCCGGCATCGGCGAGAACCGGGCCGACGTGCGGAACGCCGTGGCCGCCCGGCTCGAGTTCCTCCGGCCGTTCGAGGTGCATGCCGTGCCGGCGCGCGAGGAGCTGACAATCGCGGGGGCGGTGCGGTCGCTCGGCTACGGCAGCTGACGCAGCAGCTGCTCGGCCAGGTCGGCGAGCGCCCCTGGCGCGGAGATGGTTGCGACGCGCAGGATGTCACCGCCGCGGCGGCGCAGGACGAGCGTCGGCAGGCCGCGCAGGCGCTCCTCGATCTGCCGAGTGACGTGCACGTCGTCGAGCTCCGCGTAGTCCACGTCGCAGACGACCGGGCCGCTGCCGTTGCCGCCTTCGAGGTGGAGCGCGGTCGGTCCGACGTCGAGCCGGCCGGTGTGCTCCCGGCCGTCGAAACCCAGCCAGCTGACCGCGTACGACGCTTCCATGGACGGAGTGTGTCCGCGATCGGGGAGGGCGCAATCCGGTCGCCCTCCGGCGCGCCCATGCGGGAAACCCGCATGGGTCAAGGCGTCCGGCGGCGCAGGGTGAGCGCGCCGAGGGCGAGCGCGAGCACGGTCGCGCCAATCACGACGGCGACGTCACGCGCGAGCGGGGCGCCTCCTGTTCCCTTGTGCGTCACGCGGTCGAGTGCGTCGTAGGCGTACGTGAGCGGCAGCGCCCAGGAGACGGCCCGCAGCACCTGCGCCATGTCCTCGCGCGCGACGATCAGGCCGCAGAGCAGCATCTGCGGGAACACGATCGCCGGCATGAACTGCACGGCCTGGAACTCGGTCTCGGCGAACGCGCTGACGAAGAGGCCAAGCGCCATGCCGAGGAGCGCGTTGCCGACCGCTAGCGCGACGACCGCCCACTCCGCGCCCGCCACCTTCAGGTCGAGCGCCGAGAGCGCGACCGCCGACACCAGCGTCGCCTGGACGAGCGCGACCGCACCGAAGGCGAGCGCGTACCCGACCAGCAGGTCGAGCTTCGCGAGCGGCATCGTCATGAGCCGCTCGAGCGTCCCCGTGGTCCGCTCGCGCAGCATCGTGATCGACGTGACGATGAACATGGAGATGAACGGGAAGATCCCGAGCAGCGGGCCGCCGATGCGCTGGAACGCGAGCGGCTGCCCGTCCAGCACGTAGCGCAGGAGCACGACCAGCGCCGACCGGCACGAGGAGCAGCAGCGCGATCGTCCGCGGGTCGCGGCGCAGCTGCGTGAGCACGCGCAGCGCGGTCGCGAGCGTGACGCGCGGGCTCATGCAGCCGCCTCGATCAGCGCGAGGAACGCGTCGTCGAGGCGCTCGACGCCCGTGCGGGCGCGCACCTCGTCCGGCGAGCCCGTCGCGATCACGCGCCCTTCGTGCAGGAGCAGCAGCTCGTCGCAGCGGTCGGCCTCGTCCATGACGTGGCTCGAGACCAGCAACGTCGCGCCGGCCGCGGCCAGCTCGTGGAACGTCTGCCACAGGTCGCGGCGCAGCACCGGGTCGAGGCCGACCGTGGGCTCGTCCAGCACGAGCACCTCCGGCGAGCCGAGCAGCGCCGTCGCGAGCGAGACACGAGCCCGCTGCCCACCCGAGAGCCGGCCCACGATCCGCCCGGCGAACGCCTCGAGCGCGACGGTCGCGAGCGCCGCGTCCACGGTCTCGGGACCGGCGCCGAGCACCCGGGCGAAGTAGCGCAGGTTCTCGCGCACCGTCATGTCCCCGTACACCGACGGCGCCTGCGTCACATACCCGACTCGGCGGCGCAGGGCGGGCGAGCCGGCCTCGAGCCCGAGAACCCGAACCGAGCCCGACTCGACCCGCTGCACGCCGACGATCGAGCGCATGAGCGTCGACTTCCCCGAGCCACTAGGGCCGAGCAGCCCGGTGACGAGACCGGCCGCGACATCGAGCGTGAGGTCGGCCAGCACGAGGGCTCCGCCGCGCACGACACGCAGGTGCTCGACCCGCACGGCAGGCTTGCCATCGACCACGTGCGGACGCTACGGGATTCCCCGCGCGGGCCGTGTGGCGGCCGCTGATGGCGCGCCTCGACAACCGCGCGACGGTGCGGACGTACCCCGAATCGAGGAGGAAGCCATGTCTGCACCTGTCCTGGAGCGGACGGCTCCAAGGCCCCTCGAACGCACGCTGCCGCCGCCCGAGGCGCCGCCCTCGCGCGAGGCGATCGTCGAGGCGCGGGCCGTCCACAAGACGTACGACACCGGGAAGGTCAGCGTCCGCGCCCTGCGCGGCGTCGACCTCTCGGTGGCGCGCGGCGAGATGCTCGCGATCATGGGCCCGTCGGGCTGCGGCAAGACGACGCTCCTGAACTGCCTGTCCGGGCTCGACGCGATCGACGAGGGCGAGGTGCTGATCGACGGCACGCCCCTGTCGCAGCTGTCGGACCGGGAGCGCACGGACTACCGAGCGCGCCGGATGGGCTTCGTCTTCCAGTTCTACAACCTGATGCCGGTCCTGACCTCGGTCGAGAACGTGGAGCTGCCGCTGCTCGTCGCTCGCCGGCACGCGAAGGAGGCGCGGCAGCGCGCGCTCGAGGCGCTCGACATGGTCGGGCTCGCCGACTGGGCGAACCACGTGCCGGACGAGCTGTCCGGCGGCCAGCGCCAGCGCGTCACGATCGCGCGCGCGCTCGTCAACGACCCGGCGATCGTGTGGGCCGACGAGCCGACCGGCGACCTCGACTCCGAGAACGCGCAGGAGATCACCGAGCTGATGCGCCGGCTCAATCGCGAGCGGGGGCTGACGTTCCTGATCGTCACCCACGACATCTCCGTCGGCCGTGCAACCGACCGGATCGTCCGCATGCTCGACGGCGAGGTCGCTGAAGAAGAGCACGTCATGGAGGTGATGTGACGATGTACGCACGCGTCACCATGCTCGAGATCGACCCGCTCCGGATCGACATCGAGACGCCGTTGCGCTCTACGAGCGCGACGTCGTCCCGGTTCTGCGCGAGCTGGAGGGGTACTCGGCTGCCGTGTGCTGACCGACGCCGGAAGGGAAGGCCCTGATCGTTACCTTCTGGGAGACCGACGAGCAGGCGGAGACACGCCCGCCGGCCGGGCTTCTACCCCGACACGCTCGCCCGCTACGCCACGCTCTTCAAGTCGCCGCCCGGCCGCGACCGCTACCTGGTCGCGTTCGAGGACGTTCCCGTCGGCACCCACACGTAGGGGGCGGGCCATGAACAAGCTCTTCGGCATCCCGACCGGCGGCCTCGCCGTCGGCACCGCCGCCGCGCTCGGCCTGGCGCTCCTCGTCGTGGCCGTGCTCGCGGCGCGCAACCCCATCTTCCTGAAGCTCGGCCTGCGCAACATCCCCCGCCGGCGCGGCCGCACCGTTCTGATCGTGGCGGGGCTCATGCTCGGCACGACGATCATCGCGTCGGCGCTCGCCACCGGCGACACGATGAGCACGACGATCCGGTCGGAGATCCTGGCCGCCTACGGCCAGACCGACGAGATCGTCTCGGCCCAGAGCGTCGCGACCGACGCGCCGCCCGGGCTCGGGACGCGGCCGACGCTGCTTCGACCAGGAGGACACCGCGTACGTCCGCCTGGCCGCGGAGCGGTCGCGCGACATCGACGGCGTGACGCCCGCGATCGTCGAGCCGCTCGCGATGCAGTCGGTCTCCAGCCGCCAGAGCGAGCCGCGCGTGACGCTGTTCGCAAGCGACCCGGGCTCGATGAAGGGCTTCGGCACGATGCACGGCCTCGGCGGCCCGGTGACGCTCGCCGCACTCGGCTCGCACGAGCTGTACCTGAACAAGGAGGCGGCCGACAAGCTGGCCGCGGCGCCCGGTGACCCGGTGGTCGCCTTCGCGGGCGACAACCAGGAGAGCTTCACCGTCAAGGACGTCGTCCGCTGGGACGGCGCGCTGGACTCGGACGAGGCCGCGCTGGCGCCGCTCGCGACCGCGCAGCGGCTCCTCCACGAGCCAGGCCGCATCGAGCACATCCTCGTCTCCAACCGCGGCGGGACGACATCCGGCGCGGGGCTCAGCGACACCGTCGTGAACCAGCTGGCCCCGACGCTGAGCAACCTCGGCCTCAGCATCGACACGAACAAGCAGGACGGCCTGGAGCTCGCCGACGAGCAGGGCAACGGCTTCATGTCCCTGTTCACGACGTTCGGGACCTTCTCGATCGTCGCCGGGATCATGCTGATCTTCCTGCTGTTCGTGATGCTCGCGGCCGAGCGCCGCGGCGAGCTCGGCATTGCGCGGGCGATCGGCACGCGGCGCAGCCACCTCGTGCAGATGTACCTCTTCGAGGGCGTCGCGTACGACCTGATGGCGGCGATCGTCGGGGTCGCGCTGGGCGTGGCCGTGGCGCTGGGGATGGTCTACGTCCTCGCTCGGGCCGTTCGCCTCGTTCGGCTTCGCCATCACGTTCCACGTGACGACGCAGTCGCTCGTCCTGTCGTACGCGCTCGGCGTGCTGCTGACGCTCATCGTGGTGGCCATCTCGGCCTGGCGCGTGAGCGTCCTCAACATCACGTCCGCGGTGCGCAACCTGCCCGATCCCGGCTGCGCGAAGCACGGCCGCCGGCGCTGGATCCTGTGCGCTCGTCGGGCTCGCGCTCGGGCTGCTGTTCGCGTTCTCCGGCGTGAGCGCGGCGAACGGGACGTCGTTCCTCGTCGGCTTCTCGCTCGTCGTGATCAGCCTCGCCTCGCTCGCCACCAAGCTCGGCGTCCACAAGCGCATCGCGTACACGACGGCCGGGTTCGTGATCATCGCGTACTCGCTCCTGCCGATCGGGACGTTCGACTTCATCGCCGAACTTCTCGCTCGACTACTCGTACTTCCTCGCCGGCGGGCTCGTGATCGTGCTCGGCGCGACCTGGGTGATCGTCTACAACGCCGAGCCGATCGTCGGCCGGGCTCACGTGGATGTTCGGCCGGATCCGCGCCGTCGCGCCGGTGCTGAAGCTGTCGACGGCGTACCCGCTGCGAAACGTGTTCCGCACGGGCGTGACGCTCGCGATGTTCACGCTCGTCGTCTTCACGCTCGTGTGCGGGACGACCATCTCCGGCTCGTTCGTGCACGCGTGGGACCGCGTCGACCTGTTCGGCGGCGGCTTCGACGTGCGCGCGCAGGCGGCCCCGGCGACGCCGATCCGCAACCTGAGCGGCGCGGTCACGACGCTTCACGGAGCCGGCTTCAAGCCGGGCGACATCCAGGTGGCGGGCTCACAGGCCTCGGTGCCCCTGAAGCTGACGCAGCTCGGCAGCGGACGTGGGCTCGCGACGTATCCGGTGCTCGGGTTCGACGACCGCTTCCTGTCGCGGACGACGTACGGCTTCGCCGCGACGGCGAAGGGCTACGGGTCGGCGAAGGACATCTGGCACGCCGTGCAGACGCGGCCGAACCTCGCCGTCGTGGACGGCATCGTCGCGCCGCGCCGGGACAACTGGAGCTTCGGGCCGATGCCCGACTTCCGGCTGAGCGGCTTCTACGTCGAGGACGGGACCTTCGATCCGGTTCCGGTGGTCGTGCACGACGACCTGACCGGCAGGCAGATCCGCGTGACGGTCATCGGCGTGCTCAAGGACGCGTCCGCCGGCGCGCTGACCGGCCTGGCGACGTCGGAGCGGACGCTCTACACGCTCGTCGGCGACCGGGCCGAACCGACCACCTACTGGCTGAAGCTGCGGCCCGGCGTCGACCCGGACGCGACGGCGAAGCTGCTCGAGTCGAGCTGGCTCGGCAACGGCATCGACGCCGAGTCGCTCCAGGCGACGCTCGACGACCAGGTGGGCGCCTCGAAGACGTTCAACCTGATCATCGAGGCGTTCATGGGACTCGGTCTCGTGGTCGGCGTGGCCGCGCTCGGGGTGATCACGGCGCGGGCCGTGGTGGAGCGGCGGCAGCAGATCGGCGTGCTCCGCGCAATCGGCTTCCAGCGGCGGATGATCCAGGCGGCGTTCCTGCTCGAGTCGTCGTTCATCGCGCTGGCGGCGATCTTCGTGGGGACGGCGCTCGGGCTGGCGATCTCGTACAACGTGGTCGCCGACTCGGCGTCGCAGCCCTCGCGGGACTCGCTGACGTTCACCGTCCCGTGGCTCAGCCTCGGCGTGATCTTCCTGACGGTGTACCTCGTCGCGCTGGGCACGACGCTGCTGCCGGCGGTGCGCGCGTCGCGCGTCTACCCGGCCGAGGCGCTCCGCTACCAGTAGCGGCGCGCCGTCCTGCGGCGTTCCAACAGGGACTGTCCCTGTTAGGGGCGCCGCGGGGCCGCGATCTTTACAGGGACTGTCCCTGGTAGGAGCGGGCCACTCAGACGGTAATCGGCAGCTGCTCGCGGCGCTCGACGGCCAGCTCCGGATAGGGCGCAAGCGGCTCGAAGCGGCCGAGGAAGAAGCGCAGACGCTCCGGCTCGTAGGTGAAGCGAGGCCGGGTATCTCGACTCGCACTCGCACACCGCGTCGACCGCGTCGACGACGTAGTCGAGGTGCTCCTGCGTGTAGACGCGCCGCGGGAGCGTCAGCCGCACGAGCTCGAGCCCGTCGTACGACTCGGTCGCCGTGCTGGCCGGAAACGATGCCGCGCTCCATCGACCGCACGCCGCCGGCGAGGTAGAGCGCGGCCGCGAGCGACTGCGCCGGGAACTGGCCCTGCGGGACGTGCGGCAGTATCCGCTTCGCGTCGAGGAAGACCGCGTGGGCGCCGACGGGGACGACGATGGGCACGCCGCGCTCATCAGCTCCCGACCGAGGTACGCGGCCTGTGCGATCACGTGCCGCACCATCGCCTCGTCGGCGGCCTCGCGGATCCCCTGGGCCAGGGCCTCCATGTCGTGCCCGGCCATGCCTCCGTAGTGGGCGAAGCCTTCGTAGAGGACGAGCTCCTCGCGGAGCGCTCCGCGAGCTCGTCGTCGTTCAGGGCCAGGAAGCCTCCGATGGGGACGAAGTGGTCCTTCTTGGAGGAGAAGACGGCGCCGTCCGAGAGGCTCGCCAGCTCGTGGATCAGCTCCGGGAGCGAGCAACCGGCGAACTCGGGCTCGCGGTCCTTGACGAAGACGGCGTTCTCGGACATGCGGGTCGCGTCGAGGATCAGCCGGACGCCGTACTCCTGCGTCAGCGCTCGCACGGCGCGGAGGTTGTCGAGCGAGAACGGTTGACCGCCGGCCATGTTCAGACATGCCTCCTGGCGGACGAAGGCGACGTTCTCCGGGCCGACCTCGTGCAGCAGGCGCTCGAGCGCGACGAGGTCGATGTTCCCCTTGAACGGGAAGGTCGACGCGGGGTCGATCGCCTCGGGCACGGAGACGTCGCGCCAGATGCCGCCGGCGAGCTCCACGTGCGCCCGCGAGGTCGTGAAGTAGAGATTCGAGGGGACGACCGAGCCCGGCCGTACGAGGACGCGCGCGAGCAGGTGCTCCGCGCCGCGTCCCTGGTGCGTGGGAATCAGGTGCCGGTAGCCGTAGACCTCCTGCATCGCCGCCTCGAGCCGGAAGAAGCTCCGCGAGCCTGCATAGGCCTCGTCGCCGAGCTCCATGGCGGCGCGCTGTTCCTGCGACATGGCGGAGGTGCCGCTGTCCGTGAGCAGGTCGATGAACACGTCGTCGGAACGGAGGAGGAAGGTGTTGCACCCGGCTTCCTCCATCGCCTCGCGCCGCCGCTCGGGATCGCGTAGCGCGATCGGCTCGACAACCTTGATCTTCCAGGGGGGCGGATGGCACTCCCTTCATGCTCGGCGGCCGGCCGCCCGCGGGCATCCGCGAAACCCCGCCTCCGCCCATCGGGGCGCGCGCGGATGCCGCAAGACGGTCGCGCCTGCGATCCTGGGCCACGGTATCCACGCGAAAGGAGACGCGATGCAAGCGACCAGCCGTGCGCATGTCGGCGACGAGATCGTCGTCGCCGGCCACGCCGTCGGACAGCAGCCGCGTGTGGGCAAGGTTCTGGAGGCGCTGCAAGGGCGAACGCGAGCACTACCGGGTCCGCTGGGAGGACGGCCACGAGTCGATCCTCACTCCCTCGAGCGACGCGACTATCCGCGCGCGGCCGCGCAAGAAACGGTGAGACCAGGCGGCGGGGCCGCGTGGCGCGCCGCCGCGTAGCCCCGGGCAGCCGCTCGCTCGAACGGTCACCGGGGACCGATCCCCGCACGGGGACTGTCCCAGTTGAGGGGCAGCCGCAGCGGAGAGTGGAGGGACAATCCCTCCCGGACAGACGTAGCTCCTAGGCGCGGCGGGCGACGCCGGCTGCGCGCGCGGCTTCGGCCACCGCGGCGGCCACGGCCGGCGCGACGTCGCGGGTGAAGACACTGGGCACGACGTACTCTTCGGTCAGCTCGTCAGGCGCGATACACTCGGCGATCGCGTGCGCCGCGGCGAGCTTCATCTGCTCGGTGATCTGGCTGGCCTGACACTCGAACGCTCCGCGGAAGATGCCAGGGAAGCACAACACGTTGTTGATTTGATTCGGGTAGTCGGACCGGCCGGTCGCCATCACTCGCACGATGCCTTCGACGTCGTCCGGCAGGATCTCCGGAATCGGGTTGGCCAGCGCGAAGACGATTGGGTCGCGGCCCATCGAGCGGACGTCGTCGGCGGTACCGGATTCGGCGCCGAGACGCCGATGAAGACATCAGCTCCTTCGAGCGCCGGCGCCAAGTTTGCCGCAGAATCCCTCCTGGTTCGTGTGCTGTGGCTATCCATTGCTTCGCCGGGTTGCCGGTCGCGGCCGGAGTGGATAGCGCCCTGGCGATCGCAGCCCACGATGTGCGCTACTCCAGCGCCGAGCAAGATGCGGGCGCAGGCTATGCCCGCCGCGCCCACACTGATCACGACTCGCGTACGATCGATCGGCTTCCGGACGATCCGCAGCGCGTTGAGCAGCGCCGCGAGCACGACCACAGCCGTGCCATGCTGGTCATCGTGGAACACGGGGATGTCCAGCAGCGCCGTGAGCCGATCCTCGACCTCGAAGCACCGCGGCGCGGCTATGTCCTCGAGGTTGATGCCGCCAAGACCCGGCGCGATCGCCTGCACCACGCGCACGATCTCGTCCGGGTCCTTGTGTCCAGGCAGAGCGGAAACGCATCTACGCCCGCGAACTCCTTGAAGAGCAGGGCCTTTCCTTCCATCACGGGCATCGCGGCTTCCGGGCCGATGTCGCCTAGCCCTAGCACGGCCGAGCCGTCGGTGACGACGGCCACGGTGTTGCGCTTGATCGTTAGCTGGTAGACCGCATCGGTCGGCCGCGATGGCCGCGGAGACGCGCGCGACTCCGGGCGTGTAGGCCATCGAGAGCTCTTCGCGTTGTGCAGGGGCACGCGCGAGAACTTCGATCTTCCCGCCCATGTGCATGAGGAAGGTGCGGTCGCTGACGTGGAGGATTCTGAAGCCTGACAGTGCCGCACGTGTTCGACGATGGTCTTTCCGTGGTCCTCGTCGCGCGCGTTTATCACGACGTCACGGACGATGTGACTCCGGTTGACACGTACGATGTCGATGGCGCCGATGTCGCCGCCTACCTCGCCGATTGCGGACGCGAGGCGGCCTAGCTGTCCCGGGCCGGTCGTCGAGGCGCACGCGAATGGTCGCGCTGAACTGCGCCGACGGGTGGAGCGCGCGGGTGGTCTCGGGCGTCGCGGTCAGAACAGTCCTACCGTCCGGCCGTCCGCGTCGACGTCGATCCCGAGGGCGGCCGGGCTCTTGCCGAGGCCGGGCATGGTCATCGTGTCTCCGCAGAGTGCCACGATCCAGCCGGCCCCGGTGTAGGGACGGAGATCGGTGATGGGCAGGGCGAACCCCTTCGGCGAGGCTCCGAGCCCCGGGTCGTGCGAGAGCGACAGCGGCGTCTTGGCGAGGCAGACCGGCAGGCCGGCGAGCCCGTCGCGGGTGAGCTGCTCGGCGGCCGCCTGCGCGCGCGGCGAGAAGACGACCGCGCCGGCGCCGTAGACGCGCGTGGCGATGGCCTCGATCTTCTGGCGCAGCGGGTCCTCCGGTGTGGTAGAGCGGCGTGAGTCGCGGGCCCGCCTGCGCGGCCTCGAAGACCGCCTCCGCGAGCGCCGCGCGCCGCGTCCGCCGTGCTCGAAGCCGTCGCTCCTCTCGGCGGCGAGCGGCGCCCGCGTCGAGGGCCAGATGCCTGCGCACGGCTGCGAGTCGGTTCGCGTGTCGCCGCGGAAGCTGTTGACCGCGACGACGGCGTCGAGCCCGAAGTCGCGGATCGACCTCGACGTGGCGGCGCAGGTTCTCACCGCCCGCCTCGAGGTCGCCGCCGCCGTGCTCGCGCAGCGCCTTGACCGTCGCGACGACGACGACCGCGGAGGGCGGAGGCCCACCGAGCGGCGCGACGATGTGCGCGAACTTCTCGAAGCCCATGTCGGCGCCGAAGCCGCTCTCGGTGACGACGAAGTCGCCGAGCTTGAGCGCGAGCCGGTCGGCGACGAGCGAGTTGTTGCCGTGCGCGATGTTGGCGAACGGCCCGCAGTGGACGAGCACCGGCTGGCCCTCGAGCGTCTGAATGAGGTTCGGCTTGATCGCGTCCTTGAGCAGGACGGCCATCGATCCGGCCGCGCCGAGCTGCTCGGCGGTGACGCGCTCGCCGTCGTAGGTGTGCGCGACGGTGATCTCGCCGAGCCGGCGCGCGCAGGTCGTGCAGGTCGCGGGCGACGGCGAGCACCGCCATGACCTCCGAGGCGGCGGTGATGTCGAAGCCGGTCTCGCGCGGATAGCCGTTGGCGCGGCCGCCGAGGCCGATCACGACGTCGCGCAGGCGCGGTCGTTCGTGTCGAGGCAGCGGCGGAAGGTGATCGAGGAGCGGGTCGATGCCGAGCACGTTGCCGTGCAGCAGGTGCGCGTCGAGCATCGCCGCGAGCAGGTTGTTGGCGGCCGTGACCGCGTGCATGTCGCCGGTGAAGTGGAGGTTCAGGTCCTCCATCGGCACGACCTGCGCGCGGCCGGCGCCGGCGCCGCCGCCCTTGATGCCGAAAACGGGCCCCATGGACGGCTCGCGCAGGCAGAGCACGGCGCGCTCGCCGAGCACGCCCGAGCGCCTCGGTCAGCGCGATCGCGGTGGTCGTCTTCCCCTCGCCCGCCTTCGTCGGCGTGATCGCGGTGACGCAGACGAGCGCGCCGTCTACGCGTGTCCGCGCGGCGCTCGATCGCGTCGAGGCCGACCTTCGCCTTGTAGCGGCCGTACAGCTCGATCTCGTCGTCGGCGAGGCCGAGCTCCTCCGCGACCTGTGCGATCGGGCCGGGCTCTGCCTCCTGCGCGATGCGGAGGCTCACAGCGTGGTTGTCGATCTTCGTCGTCATGGCCCGAGCCTCGGCGACCGGTGACACTAGAGCATCCGCGCCGCGGCGGATCGCCGTGCGGAAACTTCCGCAGAAACCCGCATCCGTACCCGCGACCCGCAGAACCCTGACGCGCGTGCCGCGAATCCCCGGATGCGACTCCCGCGGGCGGCCGCGAAGATTCGAGGCGTCTCCCGAAAGGAGGGGATTGGTCATGGCGATTGCCAAGTGGACGCCGTGGCAGGAGCTCGACTCGATGGAGCGCCGCATGCGCCGCTTCTTCGATGACGCCGGCTTCGTTCCAGGCTTTCTCCCGCCCGCCGACGTCTTCGAGACCGACGACGAGTTCGTCGTCGAGCTCGAGGTGCCGGGCTTCAAGCAGCCGCAGCTTTCGATCCAGCAGACGGACCATCTGCTGACGATCAAGGGCGAGCACGAGGCGACGGTCGAGAAGAAGGAGCGTGCGTTCCTCCTCCACGAGCGGCTCGAGCGCTCGTTCGAGCGGCGGTTTCAACTGCCGTCGGAGGTCGACACGGCCCAACTCAAGGGCTCGTTCCACGAGGGCGTGCTGACGGTTCGCGCGCCCAAGACCGTGGCCGCGAAGCCGCACCAGGTGCCGATCGGCAAGTGATGAACCGATCACGGGGGAACTCCGGTTCCCCCGTGGCCGCTTTCTGACGGCGCCGGCGTGCGTAGCTGTCCGCGTTGCCACCCGCGTTCGCCCGGATGGCGGCAGGCCCGGCTCCTGGGACGCTCAGAGGGACACTCGACGGAAGGAGGTCGACGTGAGCACGTTCGCGTCACCTGCTGCAACGCGCCCCGGCCCGCACTTCGACTTCGGGCGCATCCTCCTGATCGTTGCCGGCAGCGTCGTCGCATTGATCGCCTGCGCATTGCTCGCAGGCGGGGCCGCGCTCATCTGGGCGAACACGACACAGCGCGATGCGGGCGGCTTCTTCACCACGGGCTACCACCGCTACGCCACCCCGACCGCGGCGCTCACCTACGAGGGCGCCGACGTCTTCGCCAATTCCGATGCGCCCAGCTGGGTGACCGATCCGGGGCGCCTCGCGACTGCCCGCATCAAGGTGCACTCGCTGAACGGCAAGCCGATCTTCATCGGGATCGCGAGCACACACGCCGTCCACGACTCGCTGCTCGGCGTCCTCCACGACCGGGTCAGCTCGGTCGACTTCCGGCCGTTCGACGCCACGTATGAGCGCGTCGCCGCCGGCACGCCGAGGCGGGACGTCCAGACCGACTGGGCAATCGCGACCAGCGGCCTGGCGCCGACGATCACGTGGCCGGTCGAGAAGGGCAACTGGGCGCTCGTGATCAGGAACGCCGACGGCTCGCGCGGCCTCGCCGCGGACGTCAAGCTCGGAGTCAAGGTGAATTTCCTCGGCTGGGTGTCGCTCGGCCTGCTGGCCGGGGGCATCCTCTTCGCGGCGGGCGCGGCGGCGCTGATCCTGCTCGGCGTGCGGCGGCCGTCCGACGACTCCCCGCCCGGGGGCGCGCTGCCGACCACGGAGGCGGCAGTCAGGGTCGACCGCGGCTCGCCCGTCGTCGTCAACGCCACGCTCGAGCCGAAGCTGAGCCGCTGGCTCTGGCTCGTCAAGTGGCTGCTGCTGATCCCGCACGTCTTCGTGCTCGTGTTCCTCTGGATCGCCTTCGCCGTCCTGACGCTGGTGGCGTTCTTCGCGATCCTGTTCACCGGCCGGTATCCGCGCGGGCTCTTCGACTTCAACCTCGGCGTGCTGCGCTGGACGTGGCGCGTCGTCTACTACTCGTACGGCGCGCTCGGCACCGACCGCTACCCGCCGTTCACGCTCGCAGACGTGCCTGACTACCCGGCGCGGCTCGAGATCGAGTACCCCGAGCGGCTGTCGCACTGGAAGGTGCTCGTGAAGTCGTGGCTCCTCGCGATCCCGCACCTGGTGATCGTGACGATCTTCCTCGGCGCGGCCTGGGGCCCGTGGTACACGCAGATCGGCCTGATCATGGCCCTCGTGCTCGTGGTCGCGTGCTGCCTCCTGTTCGTATCGCGCTACCCGAGCGGGCTCTACGACCTCGTCATGGGCCTGAACCGCTGGGTGCTTCGCGTCGCGGCCTACGTGGCGCTCATGACCGACCGGTACCCGCCGTTCCGCCTCGATCAGGGCGCTCGCGAGCCCGAGGGAGGAGGATCACGTGTCGCTCACGGCCACTGAGAGCCGTCCCGCCCTCGCACCGCCTGCGGTCGCACACGAGACCCGCACCCAGCTCGAGTGGCTCGCGGGCGGGCTAGTCGTCGCGTTCGCCGTGCCGTTCCTGCTCGCCGACACGCTCGACCTGCCGCGCGACCTGTACTACGGCATCTACGTCCTCACCGTCGCCGCACTCTTCGGCGGCTGGCCGCGGACGCGGGCCGACCCGCGCGCCGTCCTGCTCCGCCGCTGGAAGTGGGGCGTCCTGTTTGGCCTCGCCGCCGCCGTCGTCCTCGTGGCGATGGTGCTCGGCACCGAGGGCGCCACCCCGCGTCCCGGCGGCATCGAGCTCGGGCTCGCAGTGCTCTGGCGCGGCGTCGTCTACGGCACGGCCGACGGCGTGCTGCTCTCCGTGTTCCCGATCCTCGTCGTCGTGGCTGCGTTCGGCGGCCTGCACGGCCGCAACGGCCGGCGTGCGCTGATCCTCACCACCGCAATGGCCGCGTCACTGCTCTTCACCGCCGTGTACCACGCGGGCTACAGCGACTTCCGCTCGGAGAAGCTGCGCAAGCCGCTCGCCGGGGACCTCGTCTGGAGCGCCCCGACGCTCGCGACTATGAGCCCGTTCGGGGCGCCGGTGGCGCACATCGGGCTGCATGTCTCGGCCGTGCTGCACAGCTCCGAGACGGACGTCTTCCTGCCTCCGCACGACTGACCTCAGGCGGCCGGCTGCTCGTCGCGCAGCCGGCCGCCCTCCACCTCGCGGGCGAGCGGCGGCACGAAGCGGTCGTCCGTCAGCACCAGGAACGTGATCGCGAATGCCGCGCCGATCACTGAGATGACCGAGGACGCCCGGCCCCCGGCGGCGAGACGGCGAAGAAGTGCCGCGTGGGCGGGAAAGCCAGCACCGCGATGTAGAGCGCGGCGAGGGCGGCGACCATTACCGAGACGGCCGCGCCGCGGCGAAGCCCCGAGGCCTCCAGGGCGAGGATGAGGTAGAGGCCGACGATCACGACGACCGTCGTGGCCACCGTCTGCGACCGCATCAGGCTCATGTTCGCGACGTTGTACGAGAAGAGGTAGCTCGCGATCACGCCGAGTGCCGCCGCCGTGCCGGCCGGAACGGAGAACCGCGCGACGTCGCGCAGGAAGCCCTCGGTCCGGAACCGCCGCCGCTCGGCGCGAGCGCGAGGAAGAACGCCGGGATGCCGATCGTGATCGCGGCCGCAATCGTCAGGTGCCGCGGCAGCAGCGGATAGGCGATCGGGGTCAGTCCGATCGACAGGATGAGGACGACGGCGAACACCGACTTCGTGACGAACAGCTTCGCGACGCGCTGCAGGTTGCGGAACACACGCCGTCCCTGCCGACCATCGGCGGCACGGCCGCGAAGGTGCCCTTGACCAGCACGACGTCGGCCACGCTGCGCGCCATCTGCGCGCCGCTGCCCTGGGCGATCGCGAGGCGGGCAGCCTTCAGCGCCGGCACGTCGTTGACCCCGTCGCCGACCATGGCCACGTAGCGCCCGGCGTCGCGGAGCGCCTCGACGACGCGCCGCTTCCCCTCCGGCGAGATGCGGCCTACGACCGACGCGGCGAGCGCAGCCTCGCGCAGCGCGGCGGATCGTCCGGAAGGGACTCGCCGTCGATCGGCCCGCCGCCGACCGGGATGCCGGCGTCAGCGGCGATCGCGGCCACCGTTGCCGGTCGGTCGCCGGAGAGGACCTTGAGCTCGACGCCCTGGTCGAGGAAGAAGCGGACCGTCTCGACCGCATCGTCGCGAAGGCGCTCGGCCAGCAGGACGAGCCCGTGCAGGCTGAGCCCCGGCGGTGGCCCCTCGCCGGGGTCGCGGCCGCCGAGCGGCTCCTGCGTCGACGCGAGCGCGAGGACGCGCCGGCCGCGTCCGCCTCCTCCGCGGCGCGGCCGGCGAGCGAGCCGAGCGGGAAGCGCTCGGGCGCGCCGAGCACGTAGGTGGTGCCGCCGAGGCGGGCGCCGCTCCAGCGGTACCGCGACGAGAACGGAACGGTCTCCTCGGCTGCTCGACAGGCGCGTCGTAGGCGTCCGCGACCGCCTCGAGGGTTGCGTTGCGGGTCGGGAATGCAGCGGCGAAGCGGCCGAGCTCGCGTTGCAGCGCCGGCGGTCGCCGTTCGCCGGGACCGCCTCGACGACGCGGAGGTGCGGCTCGGTGAGCGTGCCCGTCTTGTCGAGGCAGATCACGTCGACGGAGGCGAGCGACTCGACCGCGTTCAGCTGCTGGGCGAGCGCGCCGCGGCGCGCCATCGCGAGCGCCGCGACCGCGAACGTCAGGCTCGTCAGCAGGATCAGCCCCTCCGGGACGAGGGTGACGCCGGCCGCGACGGCGGTCGAGGCCGCCTCGTTCTTCGGCGTGTCGCGCTCCCAGAGCGCGTAGCCGAGCACGATCGAGAGCGGCACCAGCACCCCGACGGTGATCGAGCAGCAGCCGGTTCAGCGAGCGCTCGAGCGGCGAGCGCGGGTGCCGGAACTGGCGCGCCTCGCCGGCGACGCGCTCCGCGTAGCTCTCCGGGCCGACCGCGGTCACGACGTAGGCGCCCTCGCCCTCGACCGCGAACGAGCCGGAGCGCACCTCGTCCCCGGTCGGCCCGCGCGACGGGCTCCGCCTCGCCGGTGAGGATCGACTCGTCGACGCGCAGGCCGGTCGGCGCGCGCGAGCCTGCCCGTCCGCGACGACCTGGTCGCCGGCACGCAGCCGGACGAGGTCGTCGACGACGACGGCGTGCTCGATCGGCAGCTCCCGCGTCTCGCCGTCGCGGACGACGCGCGCCGTCGGCGTGACGAGCGCGGCGAGCCGGTCGAGCGCGTTCTTGGCGCGCACCTCCTGGCGCGATGCCGATACCGGCGTTGGCGATCAGGATCAGCAGGAAGACGGCGTCCTGCCACTTGCCGAACGCGAGCGTGATCACGCCGAAGACGAGCAGGACGAGGTTGAAGACGGTGAAGACGTTGGCGCGGACGATGCTCCCGTAGGAGCGGCTCGTCGGCGGCGGGCTCGCGCGGCCCTCGCTCGCGCAGCCGCCGCTCGGCGTCCTTCTGGGTCAGGCCCTCCACGCGGCGAGGCTACGCCGGCCCCGCGGCGGGCTGTGGCTAGCGGAACGAGCTTGCCGCTGGCGCGGATCGACGAGCCAGTCGCCGCCGTACTCGTTGACGTTCTGGCAGAGGATGCGGCCCTTGCCGTCGCCGACGTAGTAGTAGAGCGGCCGGCCGGCGTAGGTGATCTGGCGCGTCCGCGGCCCGGCGCACCGTTCCGAGAGCGACTGTTGACGCTTGCGGCCCGCATCTGCGGACGCGTAGTACGGCGGCCACCCGGGCGCAGGCGCCGGAGCAGCGGCTGTTCCGCGCGGTCGGCGTGAACGCGTAGAGCGCGCGGTGGCCGCGTCCCAGAGGATCGGCCCGTAGTCCGCGCCCAGGACGACGAGCGTGGGTCGGGCGGTGCCCGCGCCACCGGCCGGCACGAGTGCCAGCGCGGCAGCAGCGGGCGAGGGCGACGCGGCGGCAGCATGCGGCTCCAGTCACCCGAGGGCGCTCGCGTTACACCCCGCGGCCTTCCCGCATGCGTGGCACCGGACGGCACCGATGGCCGTCCGCGCGCGCGGCCACGCTGCGGGCAGCGATCCAGAGGAGGCGCCATGGGCACGGTCAAGGACTTCCGCTTCCCGGTCGGCATCGAGCGGTCGGAGGCGCTGTGGTTGACGGCCGCGCGCCGCACAAGCCACCCCTCAAGATCGCCGTGCCGCGCCGAGTTCCGCGGCGGCGTCGAGGGGCACTGGTCGCCGGAGGACCTGCTGGTCGCCGCCGTCGCGTCGTGCTACGAGCTGACGCTCCGCGCGATCGCCGACCGGCGGCAGATCCGCTTCACGAACGTCGAGGTGCAGGCGACCGGCCACGTGACCCAGCTCGCCCGCGGGCGGATCGGCTTCCTCGCGATCGAGCTCGACGTCCGGCTCGAGGTGAAGACGGGAGAGGAGGGGATCGCCGAGCTGGCCGCCCACCGGGCGCACGAGCTCTGCATCGTGGGCAACGCGCTCGAGGTGCCGGTCGAGCTGAAGCTCAAGCTGCGCACGCCGGGGCTGGTCGCGGCGTGACGCGGCTCGACGTCGCCACCGGCAAGCGTCACCGACCACCGGTTCGGCGAGAGCTCGCCGTTCACCGTCGGGATCGAGGAGGAGTACATGCTCCTCGATCCCGACACGTTCGACCTCGTCGACGGGCGTCGAGCCGCTGCTGCAGGGCAACGCCGAGCTCTCGCCGGAGCTCTTCGAGTCGCTGCTCGAGACGCACACGCCGGTGTGCCGCGACGTCGCCGAGGCGCACCACGAGCTGACGCGCCTCCGGGCACGCGTGGCCGAGATCGCGCACCTCCACGGCCTGCGAGTTCGGGGCCGCCGGCACGCACCCGTTCAGCCTCTTCGAGCTGCAGCGGATCACCGGCCGCGACCGCTACCGGAGCATCGTCGAGGAGCTGCAGTACGTGGCGCGGCGCGAGCTCATCTTCGGGCTGCACGTGCACGTCGGCGTGAGCGACCCGGAGACGGCAATCACGGTCGCGCGCGGCCTGGCGCTGCACCTGGGCGAGCTGTGCGCGCTGTCCGCGAGCTCGCCGTTCTGGCGCGGCGAGCCGACCGGCCTCGCCTCGACGCGCGCCCAGATCTTCGCCGGCTTCCCGCGCGCCGGCCCGCCGCCGCCCCTGCGCGACTGGGAGGACTTCGTCTCGCTCGTCGGCCACCTCGAGGCGACCGGCTGCATCGAGGACTACACGCGCATCTGGTGGGACGTGCGGCCGCACCCGCGGCTCGGCACGGTCGAGACCCGCATGATGGACGCGGTGTCGCGCCTCGACGACGCGGTCGCGCTGGCCGCGTACGTCCAGTGCCTCGTCCGCCACTACTCGGAGATCGACCCGCCCTGGCGGCACCCGGCGCTCGTCGCCGAGAACCGCTGGCGCGCGGTCCGCTGGGGCCTCGACGCGCAGCTGATCGATCTCGGCGAGGACGCGCCGAGGCGCGTGCCGGTCGCGCGGCTCGTCCGCCGCCGGCTCCGCGCGCTGGCGCCGCTCGCGCGCGAGCTCGGCTGCGAGGCGGAGCTCGACGAGGTGCGGCGGATCCTGGAGCGCGGCAACGGCGCGATGCGCCAGCTCCTCGTCTTCGCGGCGAACCACGACGCCGCCGACGTCGCGCGCGACATCGCCGAGCGCACGGCTGGGTAGTCATCCCGTCCGCAGAACGCGGCAGGCCGGTCAGCGCCGCCACCGATGCCGCCCCGAGCGCGGCGCCGGATGCTCGTCTCGAGACCGGGAGGCTCTGCATGGCGACATTGACTCGTACCGAGCCCGCGCCGGCGGCGGCTGCGACATCCGCGCCGCTGATCGTGCTCGAGGGCGTCGAGAAGTCCTACCGCATGGGCAAGCTCGAGTACCGAGCGCTCCGCGGCATCGATCTCGAGATCGGCGCGGGCGAGCTGGTCGCCGTCGTCGGGCCTTCGGGGAGCGGCAAGACGACGATCCTCAATCTCGTCACCGGGATCGACCGCCCGACATCGGGCACGGTCACCGTCGACGGCCGCCGGGTCGACGACATGAGCGAGGAGCAGCTCGCGGTCTGGCGCGGCGAGCACGTGGGCGTCGTCTTCCAGTTCTTCCAGCTGCTGCCGACGCTGACCGCGCTCGAGAACGCGGTGCTGCCGCTCGACTTCGCCCGCCGCGGCTCGCGGCGCGAGCGGTACGAGCGCGCCCGGCACAACCTCGAGCTCGTCGGGCTCGGCGACAAGGGCGGCCACCTCCCGGCCGAGCTGTCGGGCGGCGAGCAGCAGCGCGTCGCGATCGCGCGCGCGCTCGCCTCCGACCCGAAGCTCGTGGTCGGCGACGAGCCGACCGGCAACCTCGACACCGTCACCGCCGGCGAGATGTTCGAGCTGCTCGAGCGGCTGAACGCCGAGGGCAAGACGATCCTCTACGTCACACACGACCGCGAGCTGGCGCGCCGGGCACACCGGATCGTCTCGATCCGCGACGGGCTCGTCGTCTCCGCCTGAAAGGCGCCCCGTGGGCTCCGCGCTCCTGCGCAAGTCGATCGCCGACCTGAGCCGCCGGCGCTCGCGGACGTTCTTCGCCTGCCTGACGCTCGCGCTTGCGGTCGCGAGCATCGGCATCTTCGCGATGCCGGCCCTGATGGACCGCTCGATGCAGGCAGAGGTGAAGGCCGGCAAGCTGCCCGACCTCACCGTCTATACGAACGCGCTCGACCTGACGCCGGCGCAGATCGCCACGCTCGGGCGGCTGCCGAACGTCCGGGGAGTGCAGCCGCACTCGTACTACTCGGCACGCGTGTACGTCGGCGCGCGGCGGGCGCCGGCCTACGTGCTCGGCGTGCGGGACTACACCCACCAGAGCGCCGACGTCGTCCACATCGTGACCGGGCGGGCGCCGCGGAACCTCGAGGTGCTGTCCGAGGCGCAGAACGCGAACCAGGGGCTTCTGAACGCCCACGCCGGCGACACGCTCCGGATCGTCGACGCGCGCGGAACCGACATCGCGCTGCGGGTGACCGGCGAGGGGCGGAACCTGAACGGCGGCAAGGACGCAACCGACGACGACGTGATCGTGCTCTACGGCACGCCCGAGACGGTCAGCGCGCTGAGCGGCGTCTTCGGCTACTCGGCGTTCGCCTTCCGGCTCGACGACGCGCGGCCCGCCGCGGTGGCGCGGACGGTGGCGCTCCTGCGGCGCACGCTGCCACAGTACGCAGGGTTCACCGGCTTCAACGGGCTGCCCGAGATCCGCGAGCCAAGAAGCTGGCCGGGCAAGGACGACTTCCAGAGCTTCTCCGACTTCTTCTACGTGATCACGGTGCTCGCGCTGCTCTCCGCGCTCGTGCTGATCGCCAACACGATGACGACGCTCGTCGCGGAGCAGACGGGCGAGATCGGGGCGATGAAGGCGATCGGCGGGCGGCGGCGGCAGATCGCAGCGGTGTACGTCAGGACGGCGATGCTGCTCGGCGCGGTCGGGACGGCCGCCGGGATCGCGCTCGGCATCGCGCTCTCGAACGTGCTCGTCCGCTACCTCGGCTCGACGTTCTTCGCCATCGACGTCGGCTTCGGCATCGACTGGACGATCCTCGTGGTCAGCGTCCTCGTCGGGGTCCTCGGCCCGGCGCTCGCGGCGCTGCCGGCGATCCGGCGAGCGACGCGCGTGCCGCTGCGTGAGGCGCTCGAGGCGAGCGGCTCCGCCGTGGGGACGCTCGACGCGGGCGACCGGTGGCTGCGGCGAATCCGCTTCCTGCCGCGCACGGCGCAAATCGGCCTGCGCAACGTGGGGCGGCGGCGCCGGCGCAGCCTCGCCACGATGGCGATCGTCGCGCTGGCGGTCGGCAACCTGCTCGCGATCATGGGCCTGGCGGCAGGGATCACCCAGACGACGCATGCCGAGTGGTCGGACCACGGCGAGGATGTGAAGATCACGTCGGAGGGCGGCCATGGGCTCGACGCCGCCGCGGCGGGGATCATCGGGCTCACCCCGGGCGTCGCCGCCGTCGAGCCGATGTTCGTCCGCGGCACGCGGCTGGCCGGCGAGGAGGGCTACATCTGGGCGGTGCAGCCCCGCACGATGTTCCGGGTTCACCTCTCGGACGGGCGCTGGTACACCACGGCCGAGCGGCGCGCTCGGGTGGCGGTCGTCGAGCGCAACATCGCGCGGATCACCCGGACGAACGTCGGCGACCGGATCAGCGTCGAGACGGCGGCCGGGCCTGTTCGTCTCGGCGTGATCGGAATCGCCACCAATCAGCAGGAGAACGGGACGGCGATCTTCGTCCCGCTGGCGACCATGCAGCAGGTGCTGCGGGCGACGAACAGCGCGGGGCCGAGCTTCTGGGTGCGCTTCACCTCGCACGACCACCCATTCGTGGACCGCACGACGACGGCGCTCGAGGACGTCCTCTCGTCGAGCGGCTACGGCATCGGCACCGAGATCGAGTACGTCCGCGAAGCGGACAACGTCGCGGCGAACCGGACGCTCACGACGTCGATCGCCGTGCTCGGCTTCCTGATCGTCGCGATCAGCATGGTCGGGCTTGCGAACGCGCTCACGATGAGCGTCATCGAGCGGACGCGGGAGATCGGGATCCTGCGGACGATCGGCGCCCGGGCGCGGGACGTCCGGCGAATCTTCGCCGCCGAGAGCGTCGCCCTGGCGGCCGGCGGCTGGCTGATCGGCATCCCGGTCGGCTGGGCGCTCGACCACATGCTCGTCTGGCTGGTGAAGGAAGAGGTGAACGTCGTCGTGCCGTTCACGTTCCCGGCGTGGAACGTCGTAGCGGCGCTCGTCGGCACCGTGGTGCTCGCGCTCGTGATCACCTACCTGCCGATCCGGCGGGCCGTGCGCTACCGGCCCGGTCGGGCACTGCGGTACGCGTAGGCCCGGCGCGGTTAGACGGCGCGGCCGCGAATCGCTTGCGGGATTCCCCGGGTCCGTCGCCGCGGCCACGCGGATGTCGCGGGGCGGGCATGTGGGCACCTTTGGGTCATCCAGAGCACAAACTCCCCGGAGGCCTGAGATGACCGCGTTCACGACAGACGAGTACAAGCAGGCGGAGCTGATCATCATGCGGCGCGACAGCGTCCGGCAGTGGCGTACGCACCTGAAGCTGTGCATCGCGGGGTTGCTGGTACTGCTCCCCGCGGCGCTGATCGCAGGGCGGCTCGGGCTGTTCACGCTCGTGGCCGCGGCCTGGCTGACGGCGCTCACGGTGCACTACCTGCACGCGATCCGCTGGTTCGACCGCGCCAAGGAGGAGTTCCAGGGCCGCGTCGACTACGTCGCGCAGCAGATGCACCGCACCGCCTAAAGGCAGCCTCGTCTCGCGGGCGCCGATCCGACCCCGTGCCTGGCACGGTGTCGGATCGTCACAGGCGATGCCGCCTCCGCCGGGCGGTTGCGGAATCGCCGTCATAGAGCGTCACACTTCCGCGCGCGTGCCTGGCACGGCTCGGCTCGGCTCGGCTCGAAGCCGAGGCCGCGAAGGCGCGTTCAGACGGTCTCGGGGATCATCTCGATCGCGCCGCACGGGCACTCGGCGGCGCAGATGCCGCAGCCCTTGCAGTAGTCGAGATCGATCGCGTACGGGCGGTCCGGGTCGCCGGTCTTGATCACCGCGTTGTCCGGGCACACGCCGAAGCAGTTGTCGCACGAGAAGCAGTTGCCGCACGAGAGGCAGCGCCGCGCCTCGAAGAGCGCGTTCGACTCGTCGAGCCCGCCGACGACCTCCTCGAAGGTCGACGCGCCGCCGGGCCAGCTCGAGCTGCGGCTGCACCGTCCGCGGCGCGTCGGCGTAGTACCAGGTGTTCAGATGCTCGAACGCCGCGAGCTCGTGCCGCGGGCGCAACCGCGTGGCCGACCGGCCGCAGCCACCTGTCGATGCAGCGCGCCGCCTTCTTGCCGTGGCCGATCGCGACCGTGACCGTCCGCTCGGCCGGCACCATGTCGCCGCCCGCGAAGATCCCCGGGTATCCGGTCATGAGGTCTGGCCCGACCTTGACGACGCCGTCCTCGATCTCGAGGCCCGGGACGCCGGCGAGGAACGAGAGGTCGCACTCCTGGCCGAGCGCCAGCACGAGCGAGTCCGCCTCCAGCTCCTCCAGCTCGCCGGTCGGTTGCGGGAAGCCGGTCTCGTCGAGCTCCATCTTCTCGATGACGAGCTTGCCCTTCTCGGCGTGCTTGATCGTGGAGAGCCACTTCATCAGCACGCCCTCCTCCTCGGCCTCCTCGACCTCGAAATCGTGCGCCGGCATGCGGTCACGCGTGCGCCGGTAGACGACGATCGCCTCCTCGGCACCGAGCCGCTTCGCCGTCCGCGCCGCGTCCATCGCCGTGTTGCCGCCGCCGTAGACCACGACGCGGCGCCCCAGCAGGGGCTTGTCCTCGCCCTCCATCGAGCGCAGCAGCGAGACCGCGTCGAGGATGTGGGCCGCCTCGCCCGCCGGGATGTACGCGCGCTTGCCGATGTGCGCGCCGACCGCGACGAACGCGGCGTCGTAGCCGCGCATCGCGTCGAGCAGGTCGTCGACCTTCGTGTCGAGCTGCAACTCGACGCCCATGTCGACGATGCGGTCGATCTCGGCGTCGAGGATCTCGCGCGGCAACCGGTAGCGGGGGATCCCGAAGCGCATCATCCCGCCGGTCATCGGTCCCGCCTCGAGGATCGTCACCTCGTGGCCGAGGCGCCGCAGGTGGTAGGCGGCCGAGAGCCCTGACGGGCCGGCGCCGATGACGAGCACGCGCTTGCCGGTCGGCTCGCCGGGCTCGACGCGCCAGCCGCGCTCGATCGCCAGGTCGCCGAGGAAGCGCTCGACCGAGTTGATGCCGACCGACTCGTCGAGCTGCGCGCGGTTGCACGCGGTCTCGCACGGGTGGTAGCAGACCCGCCCCATCACGGCCGGCAGCGGGTTGTCCTCCATGATCTGGCGCCAGGCGCGCTCGTAGCCCTCGCCGCCCTCCTCGGCGTGGTAGAGCCATTTCTGGACGTTCTCGCCCGCCGGGCACTTGTCGGCGCAGGGCGGCAGCCGGTCGACGTAGACCGGGCGCTCCGTGCGCCACGAGCCCGTCTTGTTGACGAGGCTCGAGCCGACGTCGAGCGTGATCGCGAACGGCTTCTTCATGCCGCCGCCTCCTCGACCTCGACCAGGCCGAAGCGCTCGATGTTGCGGTTCGCCCCCGCCTGCAGCCGGGCGACGAGGTCCGGCCGCGGCGGGTCGCCGAACAGGTGCGCGTAGCGCTTCTGCAGCTTGAGGTACGCCTCGACCGGCGTGCGCCGGCGAATTTTCGTCGTCGCCGTGATCTCGCCGTGCTCGGCCTCGAAGAGCGGGAAGAGCCCCGTCTCGACCGCGAGCCGCGCGATCTTGATCGTGTCGCCCGCCGCGGAGCCCCAGCCGAGCGGGCAAGGCACGAGCACGTGCAGGTAGCGGGCGCCGCGGAACTTCATCGCGCGCTCCACCTTGGCCTCGAGGTCGTGCAGGTCGGCCACGGTCGCCGTGGCCACGTACGGGATCTCGTGCGCAACGGCGATCAGCGGCACGTTCTTGCCCTGGCCGAAGCGGTTGCCCGGCTCGGCGCCGATCGCCTTCGTCGTCGCCGTGTGCGCCGCAGGCGGCGTCGCGCCCGAGCGCTGCACGCCCGTGTTCATGTACGCCTCGTTGTCGTAACAGACGTAGAGCACGTCGTCGTTTCGCTCGAACATTCCCGAGAGGCAGGCGAAGCCGATGTCGACCGTGCCGCCGTCGCCGCCCTGCGCGAGCACGCGGATGTCCTCGCGGCCCTTCACCTTCAGCGCAGCCTGCATCCCGGTCGCGACGGCCGGTGCGTTGCCGAACAGCGAGTGGAGCCACGGCAGCTGCCACGACGACTCCGGGTACGGCGTGGAGAACACCTCGAGGCAGCCCGTCGCGTTGGCGGCGACGAGCTGGCCCTCGGTCGCGCGCATTGCGGCGTCGAGCACGTAGCGGGCGCCGAGCGCCTCGCCGCAGCCCTGGCAGGCGCGGTGGCCGGAGGTCAGCGTGTTCGAGCGCTCGGTGCGGGACTGAACCGTGCGCTGCTCCGGATCGAGCAGCCGGTTACCGGCCGCGAACGAGCCGACCTGGTAGAAGCGGACGCGCTCGGCGGTCATCAGTACGGCCTCGCCAGGACGCCCAGGTCGCGAAGGATGTTCTCGGCATGCGGGCCGCTGGGCCGATCGAGCTCGCGCTCGACGACGCCGGTGTCGAGATCGAGGAACGTCAGCCGGTTCGGCGGCAGTTGCCCGGCGATCGCGTCGAGCACGAGCCCGCGGAGCGAGCGCTGCGTGATCGGCCGCCCGCCGAGGCCGGCGACCACGTCGTGGACGACCGGCGGCAGCCCCGCGAGCGCGAGCCGCACGTTCTGGCCCACGATCCCGCCGGCGCCGACCGCGAATGCCTTCTCGACGACCACGACGCGCTCGGCGTGCGCGAGCGCCTCGCGCACCTCGTCGAGCGGCCACGGCCGGAAGGTCTTGATTCCGAGCGCACCGACCCGTACCCCGTCGGAACGCAGCTCGTCGACGACCTCCTCGATCGTCCCGAGCACGGAGCCGAGGGCCACGACGACCGTCTCGGCGTCGGCGCTGCGGTACTGGCGCAGCAGGCCACCCGACTGGCGGCCGAACGCCTGCGCGAACTCGCCGGCGATCGCCGGGATCGCGTCGAGCGCCTGCATCTGCTTCGCGTGCATGAGGTAGCGCACCTCGGTGAACGCCTCGGGGCCGACCATGGCGCCGATCGTCACCGGGTCGGCCGGATCGAGCACCTGGCGCGGCTCGAAGGGCGGCAGGAACGCGTCGACGGTCTCCTGGTCGGGCAGCTCGACGCGCTCGTACGCGTGCGTGAGGATGAAACCGTCCATGCAGACCATGACCGGCAGCGACAGCGCCTCGGCCAGCCGGTACGCCTGGACGTGCAAGTCGACCGCTTCCTGGTTCGACTCGGCGTAAAGCTGAATCCAGCCCGAGTCGCGCTGGGACATCGAGTCGGAGTGGTCGTTCCAGATGTTGATCGGCGAGCCGATCGCACGGTTGGCCACCGTCATCACGATCGGCAGACCGAGGCCGGAGGCGTTGTAGAGCGCCTCGACCATGTAGAGGATCCCCTGACTGGCCGTGGCGGAGTAGGTGCGAGCACCGGCCGCGGAGGCGCCGATGGCGGCCGACATCGCGGCGAACTCGGACTCGACGTTGAGGTACTCGCACGGCGCGAGCTCGCCCGAGCGGACCATGTCGCACAGGTGCTCGACGATGTGCGTCTGGGGCGAGATCGGGTAGGCGCAGATGACCTCGGGCCGGCAGAGGCCAATCGCCTTCGCGACGGCGACGGAGCCTTCGAGCTGCCTAAGCATGGACAGCCTCGAGCTGCTCGTAGGCGACACGAGCGGCCGCGACGTTCTTCTCGCCGACGGCGCCGGGGAACTTCTCGTGGATCGCCTCGGCGACCGCGTCGAGCGACACGACGCCGGTGAGCGCGGCGAAGCCGCCGAGCAGCACCGCGTTCGGCACGGGCCGCCCGAGGTGCTCGCGGGCGATGTCGGTCGCCGGCGATCGTCGACGATGCGGAAGCCACTCGCGTCGAGCCCGAGCTCGTCGAGCGGGCGCGAGCTGTTCAGCAGGACGAGGCCGCCGCCGTGGAGGCCGGCGAAGAGGTCGACCTGATGCAGGAGCGTCGGGTCCTGGACGATCAACGCGTCTGGCTCGGCGATCGGCTCGCGACTACGGATCGGGCGGTCGTCGATGCGACAGAAGGCGACGACGGGCGCGCCCGTGCGCTCCGAGCCGAAGGTCGGGAAGGCCTGCGCATGCTTGCCCTCGGCGAACGCGGCGACCGACAGCAGCTCGGCAGCGGTGACGACGCCCTGGCCGCCACGCCCGTGGATGCGAACCTGGAACACGCTGTCAGCGTGCCGACGCGCCGGCGTCGGGCCATCCGTGAAAAACCCGAGGATCGTGCGGCCGAGCCGCGTCCCTCACGGCGAGGGCACGCCGCGCCGGAGCCCGAGCTCGGCGCCGACGAACGCGAACGCGTCGAGCGCGAAATCGAGCTGGTCGAGCTCGTGCGCCGCGGACATCTGCACCCGTACGCGCGCCGTCCCTTCCGGCACGACCGGATAGCCGAAGCCGGTGACGAAGACGCCCCGGTCGAGCAGCCGCTCGCTGAAGCGGATCGCGAGCGCCGTGTCGCCGACGATGACGGGGATGATCGCGGCCTGGCCGGGCAGCGGGTCGAAGCCGCGTTCGACGAGGCCGGCGCGGAAGTAGTCGGTGTTGCTGCGCAGGCGGGCGAGCAGCTCCGGCTCCTCGCGCAGCAGCTCGAGCGCCCGGAGCGCGCTCCCGGCGACGGTCGGCGGCAGCGCGTTCGAGAAGAGCTGGGGCCGCGAGCGCTGCGCGAGCACGTCGCAGACGGCCGCGCTGGATGCGACGTAGCCGCCGGCCGCCCCGCCGAGCGCCTTGCCGAGCGTGCCGGTGAGGACGTCCACCTGCCCGCTCGACGCCGAAGTGCTCGACGACGCCGCGCCCGGTCGCGCCGAGGACGCCGACACCGTGGGAATCGTCGACGACGACCGCCGCGTCGAAGGCGCGTGCGAGGTCGAGGATGTCGGGCAGCCGCGCGACGTCGCCCTCCATCGAGAAGACCCCGTCGGTGATGATCAGCTTCCGCTCGTTCGCGCCACACTCGCGCAGTGCCTCGCGCAGCACCGTCATGTCCGAGTGGCCGTAGACGACCTTGCGCGCCGGGCGGGAGAGCCGAATCGCGTCGACGATGCTCGCGTGGTTCAGCGCGTCCGACAGGATCACGGTCCGTTCGTCCGTCAGCGTCGGGATCGCTGCCTCGTTCGCGTTCCAGCAGGACACGTACGTGAGCGCCGCCTCGGTGTCCGAGAAGCGCGGCGAGCTCGGCCTCCAGCGCGTGGTGGGCGGCGAAGGTTCCGCAGATGAAGCGGACGGACGCCGTGCCGGCGCCGTACCGCTCGAGCGCGTCGCGGCCGGCCCGGACGACGTCCGGGTGCGCGGCGAGCCCCAGGTAGTTGTTCGACGAGAGGACGACGACCTCGCCACGGCCGGCCATGAGGACGACCGCGCCCTGGGGCGAGTCGAGCGTGTTGAACGTCTTGAACGTGCCTGCGGCGCGCAGCGCGTCCAGCTCGGCGGCTGCCGTTTGGTGCAGCTCCTCGTTCATGCGGCAGCCAGAGCTTTCGCGGCCTCCTGGGCGGCGGGCAAGCCGTTCGGATGGAGCACGATCTTGCAGGCCCGCCCTGCGTCGAGCAATGCGAAGGCGTTCTCGAAGTCCGCGAGCGGCAGCCGGTGCGGTGATGAGCGGGCGCAGGTCGACGACGCCGTGCTCGAGCAGCCAGCGAGTCCGGTACCAGGTGGCGAAGATCTCCCGCCCGTTGACCGCCGAGACCGTGAGGTTCTTGAAGATCAGCGCCTCGGCTACATCGAGCTCCACGGGCTGGCCGGGGATGCCGAACAGCACGACGTGCCCGCCGTTCCGGACGATCCGGAAGGCGTCGCGGACGGCGTCGGCGCACCGGACATCTCGAAGACGACGTCGAGGTGCTCGCCTTCGTTCTCGGCCGAGCGAAGCGCGCGTGCGATATCGCCGACGCTCGCGTCCAGTGCTCGATCGCGCCCATGCGGGCAGCGAGCTCGAGGCGGTAGGGGACGACATCCGAGGCGAGCACTCGCCCGGCACCGAACGCGCGTGCGAGGGCAATCGTGAACAGGCCGACGGGCCCGCAGCCCAGGACGCCGACGGTCTTGCCGGCGAGGTCGGCGTGCTCGACCGTGAAGACGGCGTTGCCGAACGGCTCCTGGAGGGCGGCGATCTCGGCGGTCAGCTTGTCGCGGTCGTTCTGCCAGAGCACCGACTCGGGTACGGCGACGTACTCTGCGAAGCCGCCGTCGCGGTCGACGCCGAGGATCCGCGTGCGTTCGCACATGTGGGCGCGGCCGGTGCGGCAGTGGAAGCAGCCGCCGCAGGTGACGTGGCTCTCGGCGGAGACGAAGTCGCCCTCCTCGGCGTGGCGAACGGCGCGGCCCGTCTCGACGACGGTGCCCGCGAACTCGTGGCCGAGCGTGACCGGCGGCGCGATGCGGTTCCGCGCCCAGTCGTCCCAGCGATAGATGTGCAGGTCGGTGCCGCAGACGCTCGCGGCCTCGACCCGGACGAGCACCTCGTCCTCGGCGGGACGGGCACCGGCACCTCGACGAGCTCGAGACCCGGCGCGGGCCCGAGCTTGCGGAGCGCCCACATCGTGTCCATGGCCGGACGATCGGGCCGCGGCGTCGTCCCGGCATCCGCGCCGGCGCGGAAGAGCCTGTGGGAAAGCCACAGGGGAGGCGCCGGCGCCGCGCGGCGCTCCAATTCACGCGCGCGCCCCGCCCCTTGGGGTGGGGAGTGGGCCCTTCCGCCCGCCTCCCGCGGCCGAGGCTATCGCGGAAACGCGCACGCGTCTGTGCCGGATGTGTGCCGATGCGCGGCGGCCCGAGCGGGCGTGGCTACACGGCTTCGCCGGCGGCTCGCCGCCCGCCGCGCGCGAGCCGGCGATCGAGGAACACGACGATCGCGACCACGCCGAGGAAGCCGAGCACGAGGATCGCCCACGTCCAGAGGGTCTCCACGTGCGAGCCCGGCAGAAAGCCGCTCGGCGCGTAGTTCGTCTGGCTGATGTACCGCGAGCTGTGCCCACGGTGCAGGTAGTCGATCAGCCACCGGTCGCTCTTCACGAAGCGGATCGCGACCAGCGTGGCCTGCTCGCCCGTGGCAGCGTCGTCAAAGCCGACCGAGGAAACGAAGCCGGCCGACTTCGGCCCGTAGAACGACAGCACGGTCGACGGCGCGCCGCCCTCCGGGCCGTTGGCCGAGAACGGCAGGCCCTTTCCGGCCTCCCAGTCGGCCAGCGAGTACTTCGCCCGCAGCGACGGCGCGAGCAGGGCGTGAGCTCTCGCGAGGTTGCGCCGGTTGACCACGTCTGCGACGAACGCCTCCGCGAGCGGCCGCACCACCTTGTCCGCGGCCTTCCTGTTCGCGACATCGGCGGCCGGGTTCG
Organism: uncultured Thermoleophilia bacterium; assembly: GCA_963734565.1. GTDB lineage: Bacteria > Actinomycetota > Thermoleophilia > Gaiellales > Gaiellaceae > JACVRM01. Next base: position 240,047 of record CAVTHM010000006.1, read on the forward strand.
TCGGACGCGGCACGACCGGGCCGGTCGGCTTCGGGTTGAGCGCGATCGGCTCGCGAACGGTGTTCGATCCTCCGCTCGACGGCAGCAGCCACACGACGGCCGCGACAACGACCACCACGCCGAGGACCGGCGTGAGCCACAGGAGCTGCCGGCGCCGCCGCGGCGAGGAGAGAAGCGACATTCCTCGCCATAGTGCCCGGAGGCGGCCAAGGGTTCCCCTGCGGCAGCGGGTTTCGCGTCGCGCCGTCCGCGGATGGTCCGTACGTGGGTGACATTCGAGCGCGGCGCTTCATCGCGACCTTGCGTTCAAGCCCCCGCAAGCGGCGGCACCTCGCCTGGCTGGTAGCCGGCGTCGTCGCGCTGACCACGCTCGTGGCGGTCGTGCTGATCGTCCCGAACACCGCCGGCAAGCCCAAGCCGGCCCCGGAGGCTGTCGGGATGCAGCAGGGCAGCACATGGTTCTGGATCGTGGGCTCCGTCTTGTTGATCGGCTTCCTGTCCGCGATCGCGTACGTGGTGGTCCGGTTCATCTGGCGCATGCACAAGGACGATGTCCACGACGCCGCCCGTCCCGGCGCGCACACCTTTCCCAACCCGCGGCTCGATCCCGACCAGCTGACACATCCGAGCCCCGAGTAGCAGCGAGCGGCAGGCGCGGACGCCTCCCAGCGGCGACCGGCTCGCCCTCAGGCACACTCGGCCGCGTGGCGTTCCTCGTGGCTCACCGTGGCGGGAACGACCTCGCGCGCCTGCGGGAGTGCGAGCGTCTCGGCATCCGGCTCGTCGAGTGCGACGTACGGCTGTGGCGCGGCCAGATCGAGGTGACGCACCTGCGCGCCGTCGGGCGGCTTCCGATCCACTGGGAGAAGTGGCGGCTCGGCAACCCGCTGCGCCGCCGCCTCCGCCTCGACGAGCTCTTCGCCTCCGCCGGCCCCGAGACGGAGCTCCTGATCGATCTCAAGGGCGGCGAACCGCGGCTCGCGGAGCTCGTGCTCGCAGCACTCCCGTCGGGCCGCGCCGTCAGCGTGTGCTCGCGCGAGTGGCGGCTGCTCGAGCCGTTCGAGCACCACGGCACCGTGCGCGTCGTCTACTCGGTCGGCACGAAGGCCGAGCTCGAGGCGCTGCTCGCGCGCCCCGACGACGCGCCGCTCGCAGGCGTGTCGATCCACCATCGCCTGCTCGACGAGCACACGGTGGCCGAGCTACGGCGCCGCACCGCCCTCATCCTCGCCTGGCCGGTGGCGAGCGACCACCGCGCGCACGAGCTGATCGAGCTCGGCGTCGACGGGGTGATCACGCAGGACCTCTCGATCCGGCTCCGGCACCCAGAGCCGGCGGAGCCTCACACGGCGACCGGCGACGCGCCGCGCTCCTCGATCGGTGCGTAGTCCCGCGTTTCCGCCCCGGTGTAGATCTGCCGCGGGCGCGCGATCTTCTGCTCCGGGTCCTGGATTCCCTCGAGCCACTGCGCCAGCCAGCCGGACGTCCGCGGGATCGCGAACATGACCGGGAAGAGCGCGGTCGGCAGCCCGAGCGCCTGGTAGATCAGCCCCGAGTAGAAGTCGACGTTCGGGTAGAGCTTGCGCGAGACGAAGTACTCGTCCTCGAGCGCGATCCGCTCCAGCTCGAGCGCGATGTCGAGCAGCGGGTCGCGGCCGGTCACCTCGAACACCGAGTCGGCCGTCTCCTTGATGATCTTCGCGCGCGGGTCGTAGTTCTTGTAGACGCGGTGGCCGAAGCCCATCAGCCGGCCCTCGCCGGCCTTGACGCGCTCGATGAAATCGGGCACCCGCTTCACGTCGCCGATCGACGTCAGCATTCGCAGCACCGCCTCGTTGGCGCCGCCGTGCAGCGGGCCGTAGAGCGCCGCCGCCGCGCCGGCCATCGCCGAGTACGGATCGACCTTGCTCGAGCCGATCGAGCGCATCGCGTTCGCCGAGCAGTTCTGCTCGTGGTCGGCGTGCAGGATGAACAGCACTTCGAGCGCGCGCTCGAGCACGGGGTCGGCCTCGTAGCGCGGTTCCGCGATCCGGTACATCATCGAGAGGAAATTCGCCGTGAAGTTGAGGTCGTTGTCCGGGTACACGTACGGGAGGCCCTTGCCGTGCCGGTACGACCAGGCGGCGATCGTCGGCACCTTGGCGATCAGACGCACCGCCTGCTCGAGCCGCACACCCGGGTCGTCGACGTGGCCGGCCTCGGGATAGAAGGTCGACAGTGCACCCAGCACGCTGACGAACATCCCCATCGGGTGCGCGTCGTAGCGGAACCCCTCCATCAGTCGCTTCACGTTCTCGTGCAGGAACGTGTGCACGGTGATGTCGTGCGACCAGCGCGCGAGCTCGCTCCTGGGTGGGCAGCTCGCCGAACAACAGCAGGTATGCGACCTCGAGGTAAGTGCTGTTCTCCGCGAGCTGCTCGATCGGGTAGCCGCGGTAGCGCAGGATGCCGACGTCGCCATCGATGTAGGTCACCGCACTGCGGCAGGCGGCCGTGTTGAGGAACGCCGGGTCGTAGCTCATCAGCCCGAAGTCGTCCTCGTCGACGCGGATCTGGCGGAGCGCGTCAGCGCGAATCGCGCCGTCTTCGATCGGCAGCTCGTAGCTGCGACCGGTGCGGTTGTCGGTGATGGACAGCGTGTCGGGCATCGGTGAGTCCTCCTCGTCTGGCTCGATGCGGCGCACTGTGGCGCCGCCTGCAGTCTGCTTCATCGGGCGCGACGCGGAGACAGCTTGCCCGCAATTACCGACGCAGGCGGCGGCGAACGGCCTTGCCCAGCTCCACGCCCGCGAAGGGCACGAGGGCGAGCACGCACACTGTGGCGGCAAGCCAAGCAGCGAGCGGCACAGTCTTGAACGCCTCGTGCGCGACGGGCATGTACACGAGCGCCGCGACCAGGAGGGCCGAGACAAGCACGCTCGCCGACAGCCAGGGATTGCGGGGCAGGCGCCACGCCGGCTCGATCGCCGAGCGCAGCGCGAAGACAAGCACGAGCTCGGACAGCGCGAGCGTCGCGAAGGCGGCCGTGCGGGCGGTGTCGTCGTCGACGCCCAGCCCGATCGCGAAGCCCGCGAAGCTGGCGCCGCCGACGAGGACGCCGATGCCGGCGAGCGCCGCCCAGGCCCGGCGGTCGAAGAGCTGCGCCCCGGCGCGCGGCCCGGTGGCCATGGTTTCCGCGGAGGCCGGGTCGCGCGCCAGCGCGACCGCCGGCAGGCCGTCGGTGACGAGGTTCACGATCAGCACCTGGATCACTGCAAGGGGCGCGCCGAGGCCGGCGGCGACGGCCACGACGAACACCAGCACCTCGCCGAGATTGGCCGAGAGGAGAAACGCAACGAACTTGCGGATGTTGTCGCCGATGCGGCGCCCCTCGCGAACCGCGGCGACGATCGTGGCGAAGTCGTCGTCGGTGAGCACGATCGACGCCGCCTCGCGCGCGGCCTGCGTCCCGCCGCGGCCCATCGCCACCGCGACGTCCGCGCGCCGCAGTGCCGGCGCGTCGTTCACGCCGTCACCCGTCATCGCCACCACCTGGCCGGCGGCCTGCAGCTCCTCCACCAGCCTCAGCTTCTCCGCGGGGGTGACGCGAGCCGTGATCGCCTCCTCGGCGAGGCCCAGCGCGCGGCCGATCGTCCGGGCCGTCGACGGGTGGTCGCCGGTCACCATGCGAACCTCGATCCCCGCGGCGCGCGCCTCGTCCACAGCCTGGACGGAGCTCGCCCGCAGCGGGTCGTGGAAGGCGACCAGCCCTAGCAGGTGGAGCCCCGATTCGATCTCCTCGGGCTCGGCCTCCGGGTCGACATCGAGCCGGTCGGCCACCGCGAGGACGCGCAGGCCCTCGCCGGCCCAGTACCCGGCCAGCTCGGCGAGCTCGCCGTCCGCGTCGTCGTCGACCGCGACGAGCTCGAACGCGCCCTTCGTGTAGGCGTGGACGCCCTGCGCCTCCTCGTAGAGGAGCGTCATCCGCTTGCGCTCGGCGTCGAACGGGAGCTCGCGAACGACCCGGCGCCCGGCGCTCAGGGCCTCGACGTCGACACCTCGCTCGAGCGCGGCCAGCAAGAGCGCGACCTCGAGCGGGTCGCCGTGAGCGCCCTCGCCGACAAGACGCGCGGTGGACGCGAGCACGGCCGCCTCGAGCAGCGTGCGCTCATGAACGTCGGGCGCCGTGCGCAGGGCGGCCACGCCGATCCGGTTCTCGGTGAGCGTCCCGGTCTTGTCGGTGCAGATGACGGTCGTCTCGCCGAGCGTCTCGATCGCGTCGAGTCGACGCACGATGGCGCCGCGACGGGCGAGCGCGGCAGCGCCGAATGCAAGCGCCGCGGTGACCGTCGCGACCAGCCCTTCCGGAACGGCGGCCACGGCGAGCGCGACGCCGACGAGGAACGCCTCGTGGAGCGGGTCCCCGCGCAGGAGCATCAGCCCTGCCACCATCAGCGTGACCAGCACACCGACGAAGACGAGCTGCCTCGCCAGCTGGCCCAGACGGCGCTGGAGCGGCGTCTGCGGCGGCTTCGCGGCTGCGGTGAGCGCGCCGATCGCGCCGACCTCGGTCTCGGCACCCGTCGCAACGACGACTGCACGTCCCCGGCCGCGCGTGACCCCCGTTCCCGCGTAGAGCACCGATGACCGCTCCGCGAGCGGCGCACCGGGCTCGACGGCCTGTGCGCTCTTCGCGACCGGCAGCGACTCCCCGGTCAGCGCCGACTCGTCGACCTCGAGGCCGGCAGCCTCCAGCAGCCGCGCGTCGGCGGCGACGGGCTCGCCCTCGGTCACGAGCAGGATGTCGCCCGGTACGACCTCCGCCGCCTCCACCTCGACCTCGACCCCGTCGCGAACGACCAGCGCGTGCTGCGCGAAGCCCCGCGAGAGCGCGAGAATCGCGCGCTCGGCACCCGCCTCCTGGACGAACCCGAAGACGCCGTTGAGCACAACGATCGCGGCGATCGCGGCGGCCTCGACGGTGTCGCCAATCGCGAACGAGACGACGGCGGCGGCGAGCAGAAGTGCGACGAGCGGGTCGGCCAGCTGGCGGAGCGCGAGCCGCAGCCGTAAGTGGCCGCGATCGCGCGCCGGCTCGTTGCGCCCGACGCGGGCGAGCCGGTCGGCCGCCTCGTCCGCGGGCAGCCCGCGCGCCGGGTCGGCGCCCAGGCGCGCGGCGACAGCGACCGCCTCCGCCGCGTGGAAGGGGCCGGCCTGAGACGCGGGCTCGGCCGCCGCGCGCGTCAGCGGACGATCACGACCGGGCATGCGGCGTACTGCGCACACTGTGCGCTCACCGAGCCGAGCAGCAACCCCAGGAACCCGCCGTGGCCGCGTGATCCGACGACGAGCAGGTCAGCGTCGCGAGAGGCCTCGACCAGCGCGTCCGCGCCGTGCCCATCCGGCACGGAGACGCTGGTGTCGACACCGGCGGCGCGTGCGTCCTCTGCGGCCGCCTCGGCCGCCCGCTCGGCGGCGGCGTGGAACTCGTGCCGCGCCTCGTCGTAGCCGCCGACGCCGACCGAGCCGTACAGCGCGCCCGGCACCGACCACGCGGACACCACGTGGACGCGCCGCGCCGCGAGTCTGCGCCTCGGCGATCGCCCACGCGAGCGCACGACGCGCGTGGTCCGACCCGTCGACACCGACGACGATGTGGCCCCCCGAGAAGGGTGTCGCCGCGGCGCTCATGCCGCCATCGTCGTTACGGCCGGCCGTACCCACATCCGCACAGCACCGGCACGCCGTGCGGGAAAGCCACAGGGGCAGCGCCGCGCGCAAACCCGCTGCGTAGAGACCCGCACGACGGCGGCGTAGCTCACGGATGCCGTGCCGCTTGGCCGGGATCACCCTCTGGGCGACACACGGAAACGGGTTTGGAAGGAGACACGGCCATGAGCAAGATCCTGGTCGCGTACGACGGGTCCGAGAGCGGCCGCCGCGCGCTCGCCGAGACCGCGAGGCTCGCCCCCGGCAACACCGTGACGGTCGTCAGCGTCACCGAGCCGCTGCCGCAGTTCGGGCGGACGGGCGAGGTGGTCGTCCCCGAGGACGTCGCCGACCGCACGCGTGACCTCGCCGAGGCGAAGACGCTGCTCGCCGAACGCGGCGTCGAGGCCGCGGTCGTCGAGCGCGAGGGCGACGCAGCCACGCGCATCATCGACGAGGCAGAGCTGGAGCACGCCGACCTGCTCGTGCTGGGCACGCGCGGGCTCGGCCGTACGAAGCGCTGGCTGCTCGGCTCGGTGAGCACGCGGGTGCTGCAGCACGCGCCCTGCAACGTGCTCGTCGTTCGCTAGGCCGGCCGGGGTCCCCTCCGGGAACAGTCCCATGTCGATTGCGGGCGAGGACTGATGACTTTCTGATTCCGGCCGATAAGGATTGAGGCATGGATCCCGCCACCTCGTCGGTTGCAGCAAGCCTCGCCCTGCTGATCATGCTCTCGGCAGGGATGTTCAAGCGGCAGCTCAGCTGGAAGCGGCGCCCACCGCGCAGGCGACGGCGGCTGCCGCGCTTCCGCGCCGGCTAGCCCTCCTAGGCCGGGATCTCGAGCTCGACGCCGAGCAGGACGACGTCCGTCGCGCGCTCGTCGTACGGGTCGTCCGCCAGCTCTGCCTCCACGTCGTCGCACGCGGCGATCGTTCCTCGGCTCGCGTCCGCGTAGTGCTCGCGGAAGTGCTCGGGCGTGAAGTGCGAGAGCGCGCCGAGGCGCACGTCGACGTGCGTCACGTTCGTCGCCCCCTCATGCTCCGCCAGCCGGACGATGTGCCCGACAAGATCGCGCATCGCTGCCTGCTCATGCATCGGATACCTCCTCGAGAATGGCCTGGGCGACGACGGCCGCCGCGTCAGCGACGGCCGGTGTGACCGGAGCGCCGGCGTCGAAGGTCGCCCCCTCGATGCCGAAGATCACCGTGCGCTCGGGGAGCCGGCCGAGGACGCGGGCCAGCTCGACGGCGTCGGCGACGCCGAGCGCGTGCGTCGACGACGTGCCGCCGAAGATCGGAGTCGGGAGGCGGCCGTTGGCCGCGTCGAAGCGGTGGACGGTGCCCGGCGGCGCGCCGGAGGACACCGCGTCGACCACGTAGACGGTGCCGGCGCCGCTCCAGGCGTCGACGAGCCGTGACGGCTCGAGCTCGCAGATGCGTACGTCGATTCCAGGAGCGCCGTCGCGGATCTGCTCGGCGGCCAGGACGCCCGCCGCATCGTCGCCGCCGTACACGTTGCCGACGCCGATCACGACCACGGGCTCGGGACTCACAAGCGCTCGACCTCGAGCTGCAGGAAGTGCGTCGCGCACGAGATGCATGGGTCGTAGTTGCGGATCGCCTGCTCGCACACGTGCCGCAGCTCGTCGTCCGGCAGCTCGGCATAGCGCGCGACCACGCCACGGAGGTCGTCCTCGATCGCCAGCTGGTTCTGCGACGTCGGCGGCACGATCTTCGCATCCGTGATCGTCCCGTCGGCGTCGAGCGTGTAGCGGTGGTACAGCAACCCGCGCGGCGCCTCGCTCACGCCGAAGCCGACACCGGCCCGCGGCTCGACGTCGGCGTGCGGCGCATCCGGCTCCTCGTACTCGTCGATCAGCCGCAGCGCCTCGTCGCACGCGTACACGAGCTCGACGCCGCGCACGACGATCGAGCGGAACGCGTCGCGGCACTCCGGCCCCAGGCCCGCCTCCGCCGCCGCCGAGCGCGCGAGCGGGGAGAGCTTCGCCGAGTGGAGCGAGTAGCGGGCGAGCGGCCCGCAGAGGTATGCCGAGCCGTCCATGCGCCGCGAGTGGAGGGCGTTCGAGCGCTCGACGTGCTCCTCGTAGAACGCGTCGTCGTAGCCCGAGGGCGCGATGTCGAGGCCGCGGTCGGAGACGATCCGGCCGTCCTCGATCGGGTACGAGTCCGAGGCGAGCGCCACGAGCTCGCACTCCACCTCGCGCTCCGGGAAGTCGAAGCCGGCGACCCAGCGCACCGTCTCGAGCGACGCCTCGCGCGCCCGCTCGAGCGGCTCGACGAGCGTCCGCAGCTCCGCCTTCGACGGCGTGCGGTAGTAGCCGCCGACGCGCACGTTGATCGGATGGATCTCGCGCCCGCCGAGCAGCGCCAGCACCTCGTTGCCGACCTTCTTGAGCGCCAGCCCGCGCTCGACCACCGCGCCGTGGTCGCGCGCCATCTGGACGACCCCGTCGTAGCCGAGGAAGTCGGGCGCGTGGAGCATGTAGACGTGCAGCGCGTGGCTCTCGATCCACTCGCCGCAGTAGAGAAGCCGTCGCAGCGCGCGGATCTGCGGGTCGATCTCGACGCCGCAGAGGTCCTCCATCGCGTTGACGGCGCTCGTCTGGTAGGCGACCGGGCAGATGCCGCAGATGCGCGCCGTGATGTCAGACGCCTCCATGAACGAGCGTCCACGGAGCAGCGCCTCGAAGAAGCGCGGCGGCTCGTAGATGCGAAGCTCGACGTACTCGACGTTGCCGTTTCGCAGCCTCACCGACATCGCTCCCTCGCCCTCGACGCGGGCCAGGTAGTCGGTGCGGATCGTCCGCCGCGTCACTCCCCGAACCTTGTCACGTTGAACGTCGCGAGGGCGCGGTCGACCGTGCGCTCGTCACGGCCGAGCGGGCCTCGCCACCACTCGCGCAGCGCGGGAAGGTTGGGCGTCTCCTTCGGCCCGTAACAGCCGAAGCACCCGCGCGCGTAGGCCGGGCACAGCGCACCGCAGCCGGCGTGCGTCACCGGGCCGAGGCACGGCACGCCGCGCGTGACCATCACGCACGCGACGCCGCGCAGCTTGCACTCGACGCAGACGGAGACGGACGGCAGGTTGGGCTTCCGCCCGGCAAGCAGCGCGCCGATCGCCTCGAGCAGCTGGCGCTTGTTGATCGGGCAGCCCTGCAGCTCGAGATCGACTTTCACGTGCTCCGAGATGGGCGTCGAGGTGGCGAGCGTGGAGATGTAGTCGGGCGACGCGTAGACCGCCGCCACAAAGCCGTCGATGTCCGCGAAGTTGCGGAGCGCCTGGATGCCGCCCGAGGTCGCGCAGGCGCCGATCGCGATCAGCGTCGCCGAGGACGCGCGGATCTCCTGGATGCGCTTTGCGTCGTGCTCGGTGGTGATGGAGCCCTCGACGATCGAGACGTCGTACGGCCCCTCGACGGTCGCGCTCGACGCCTCGAGGAAGTAGGCGATCTCGACCTGCTCGGCAACGGCGAGCAGCTCGTCCTCGCAGTCGAGCAGGCTCAGCTGGCAGCCGTCGCAGGAGGCGAACTTCCAGACGGCGACGGTCGGCTTGCTCACAGCTCGCGCACCTCCAGCCACGGCGCGACCTCGCTCCAGGCGTAGACCGGGCCGTCGCGGCAGACGAGCGTCGGGCCGAGCTGGCAGTGGCCGCAGTGGCCGATGCCGCACTTCATGGCCCGCTCGAGCGAGACGTACGTGCGCTCCGGGCCGAGGCCGTGCGCGGCAAGGGCCTGGCGCTGCGAAGCGCATCATGATCTCCGGGCCGCAGACGAGCGCGACCGCCGAGCCCGGGTCGAACGCGGCGCGCTCGACGAGCTTCGTGACGACGCCGACCGTGCCGTCCCAGCCGGCCGCGGCGGCGTCCACGGTCACGCGCATATCGAGCCCGCGCTCGTGCCAGATCTGCCACTCGCGCGGGTACAGGAGGTCATCCGGGGTTCGCGCGCCGTACAGCACCGAGACGCGCCCGTAGCGCTCCGGCTCGGCCGCGAGCGCGCGGATCGCGGGCCGCAGCGGGGCGAGGCCGAGCCCGCCGGCGACGACGACGTGGTCGGCTCCCTCGACGAGCGGCCAGGTGTTGCCGAACGGGCCGCGCACGCCGAGGTCGTCGCCGGGGCCGAGCCCGCACAGCGCGTGCGTGACGGCACCAACGTCGCGGATCGTGTGGAGGAGCCGCTCGCCCGTGAGGCCGCTCAGCGAGATCGGAACCTCGCCGACGCCCCAGGCGTAGAGCATCGCGAACTGCCCGGGCTGCGGCTCGATCGCCGCGCCGACCGGGTCGAGCTCCAGCGTGCAGGTGTCGTGCGTGTCGCGGGAAGCTGCGGTCACCCGGTACGCGAGCGGCACCATCGGACCCGCCTCGACGGCGACGGCGCTCATGCCCTGGCCACCCCGTAGACGTCGAGGAGCCGGAGCCGCGTCGCCTGCAGGCGGTCGAGCATCACCTGCGAGAAGCGCTTCATCAAGTCATAGCCGAACGCGGGATTGGCGTCGCACTTGCCGCGCAGGCAAGCGCCGTCGACCACGATGGCACGCATGTCGTCGAGCGCGCGGGCGTCGTAGTTCCGGCGATACGGCGGGAAGAGCCACGACCAGCCGAGCACGTCGCCGGGCTGGAGCGTCTCGATCGCGAGCCCACCACGGCTCGGGCTGTGCAGCTCGAGCCCGACGCGGCCGTGGCGAATGAGCCAGAAGGTGTCGGCCGGCTCGCCCTCGCGGAAGATCATCTCGCCGCGGGCCGCGCCTCCGGTTGTCGCGCAGCCGGCGAGCAGCTCGGCGAAGGCGGGGTCGAGGTTGGCGAAGAGCGGCGCCTCGAGGACGACGCTGTCGAGCGTCTTCATGGTGTCTCCTCTCCGGCCGTCCGCAGGGCGGCCACTTCCTCGGTGACGTCGATGCCAACCGGGCACCAGGCGATGCAGCGGCCGCAGCCGACGCAGCCGCTCGTGCCGAACTGGTCGTGCCAGGTCGCGAACTTGTGGGTGAGCCACTGCCGGTAGCGCGAGCGACCCGACTGCCGGACGCTGCCGCCGGCGGCGTAGGCGTGCTCGACCGAGAAGCACGTGTCCCAGACGCGCGTGCGCTCGGCTTCCGCGCCGGTCAGGTCGGTCGTGTCCTCGACTGCGGTGCAGAAGCAGGTCGGGCAGACCATCGTGCAGTTGCCGCACGAGAGGCAGCGGCGCGCGACGTCGTCCCACCGCGGGTGCTCGAGGTTGGCCATCAGCGTCTCGCGCACGTGCGCCGCGTCGACGGCGCGGGTCATGCGCGCGGCGGCCCCGTCGACGACGGCGTGCGCCGCCTCGCGGTCGGCGTCCGTCGCGGGGCGGGTGCGGCAGCTCGTCGAGGAGCTCGGCGCCGCGGTCGCTGCCGACGCGCACGAGGAAGCGGTGCTCGCCGTCGAGCAGCTCGGTCAGCGCAAGGTCGAAGCCTTCGTCCGCGCCTGGGCCGGTGCCCATCGAGGCGCAGAAGCAGGTGGCGGTCGGATCGCCGCAGTCGACGGCGACGACGAAGGCGCGCTCGCGCCGTGACGCGTAGTCGGTGTCGACGTACACGCCGCCCGTGAGGACTCGGTCCTGGATCGCGATCGCAGTGAGGTCGCAGGGCCGCACCCCGAGGAACGCGTAGGGCTCATCCGGCGGCGGCTCCGGCTCGACGTGGATGCCGTCGTTCCGCCTGGCGCGCCAGAGGCGCAGCCGCGGCGGGAACAGGAACTGCTTCCAGGAATGCGGACCGACGGCGTAGCCGAACCGAGCCGCGTCCTCCCGCCGGTGGAGGCGGTAGCGGCCGCCCTCGGCCTCGTCCGTCCAGCCGATCGGCAGGTCGTCGGCCGAGCCGAGCTCGGCGTGGACGATCGCGCCGTCACGGACGGTCGGGCCGACGACGCGGTAGCCGCGGTCTCGCAGCGCGCGCACGAGCGCCTCGAGCCCGTCGAGCCCGATCAGCGCGTCGTGAGCGGCCGTCGCAGCCATCGCCCGCATCGTCCGTCCCCCGGGCGGCAAACGGCTTCGGGGCGCCCCCTGGCAAGCCCTGTGGCTTTCCCGCAGGTGGAGACCGCTTGCCCGTCACGCCTTCGGCGGTGGCGGGCTTTGCTCTCTTCGAATGGGGACGTCCCGTCCCCCCTCGAGCTCCCCCTTCGGTACCGCAGGACACACGCGACTTCGCGCGACGTGGCTCTCGCCCGGGCAAGCCGGGCTTCGCCGGCGCGGGTCAGGCGGACGGGGCGAAGTCGACGACACAGATGCCCGGCTCGGCGAACGGGCGCAGCGCCTCGACCTGAACGGGGGCGCGCAGCTCCTCGAGGGCGCCGCGCAGCAGGCCGAGGTGGAGCGCGCAGATCACGCGCGCCGTGCGACTCGGCCAGGTCCTTGAACGGGCAGCGGCACATGCGCACGCCGTCGCCGGCGCGCTCGGGCGCGAAGCCCTGGTCGGCGAGCAGCCGCTCGATCTCCCGTGCCGCCTCGTCGGCGGACACGGGCTCGTCGGGCGCGCGCCGCTCGATGAGGTAGCGGCCCCATCCCTCGCCGGCGTGCTCCGCCTGGCGCTCGGCTCCGGCCCCGCCTCGAGCGCGGTCGCGAGCATGCGAGCGAGGAAGCGGTAGTCCTCGACGGGCTCGCCCGCCTCGGCAGTCGGCTCGTAGAGGACGTGCGGCCGGCCCGGCCGGCTGCGCGCCTCGAGCGTCGACGCGACGAGGCCGGCCTCCGCGAGGCGGCCCAGATGGAAGCGGACCGTGTTCGCGTGGAGCCCGACCCGCCGAGCGAGCTCGGCTGCGTCGAGCGGCTCCCGCGCCTCGACCAGCGCGGCGAGCACGCGCTCGCGGCTTGGATCGGCGAGCGCACGGTGGCGGGTGGGAAGTTCCGAGCCCATTCGGACAAACCGCACTCTTGCGCGCACGCGCCGCGCCGGCCTCCGGGCGTCCCGCAGGACTTCGTAGGGGATTTCACCGATTCGAGAACGGTCGCTGCTACGGATGGCGCAGCGTCGAGTTCTTCCTACCTTCCTCGTGAAAACTCAATGGAGGAAGCGACATGAAGAAGGCGATCATCATCCTGAGCGTCGCCGCGTTCCTGCTGAGCATCGGCGGCGCTGATGCGCAGCGGCGGCTCGTCGGACGCCGCCACGCCCGCGACGTCCGGCAACGACATGGCCGGCATGGACATGAGCACCGGCTCGTCGGGCGGCAAGGCGTCGATGGTGAGCTACGCCGGGACGTCCCCGGCGAACGCCGACGAGCTGGCCATGGCGCACAAGCCGTACCCGGCCAAGCTCCCGCCGGTTCCCGCAGGACCGGTGGCCAGCGTGCACATGACCCTCAAGGACGTCACGATCCAGATCGCGCCCGGGATCAAGTACGCGGCGTGGGGCTTCGACGCCGGCGCGCCCGGCCCGGTCGTTCACGTGCGCGAAGGCCAGACGGTGCGCATGACGCTCACGAACGGCGGCGCGATCCCGCACTCGATCGACTTCCACGCGGCGCGCATCGCGCCGAACGTCGCCTTCCGCGATGTCGATCCGGGCACCTCGTTCACCTTCAGCTTCAAGGCGGGCGACCCGGGCGTCTACATGTACCACTGCGGCACCAAGCCGGTGCTCGCGCACATCGCGAACGGCATGTACGGCGCGATCGTGGTCGACCCGGCGACGCCGCTGCCGCACGCCGACAACGAGTACGTGATCGTCGCGAGCGAGTGGTACCTCACGACGCCGGGCACGGACACGCCGGCCTCGTTCGCGATGGACAAGGCCCACGCGATGATGCCCGACTGGATGACGTTCAACGGCTATGCGGGCCAGTACGTCAAGCACCCGCTGACCGCCGACCCCGGCGACGTGACGCGGTTCTACGTCGTCGACGCCGGCCCGAGCATGGACACCGACTTCCACGTCGTCGGGACGATCTTCAACCGCGCGTGGGCAAACGCCGACGTGACGGACCCGCCTCAGCACGGCGTCCAGACGGTCACGGTGCCTGCGGGCGGCGGCGGCATCTTCGACGTGCAGATCCCGGACGAGGGCCTCTATCCCTTCGTCAGCCACTCCTTCGCGGCGGTCGACCTCGGCCAGGTCGGCCTGCTGAAGGTCGGCAACCCGCCGGGCACGATGTCGCACTAGCAGCGTCGAAGCTGGCGAGAAGGGCCCCGTTGCCTGGGGCCCTTCACGCCGTTCTGAGGAGGGCTACCTCAGATCGATCGGCGCGCAGCTCGGCGCGCTCGTAACGCCCTTACGGTTGGTGAGCGTGATGCAGAAGCTGTACGCCGCCTTGCGCCCCGCCTTCGGCGAGCGCCAGGAGAAGCCGTACGCCTCGCCCGGGTTGACGCTGATGAAGCGGCTCGTGCGGCGCTCGATCGTCTTGCCGTTCCGGCGGACGGTCAGCGCGGCGGCGACGTCGTGGGTGTCCTCGCCGGCCTCGTAGCGGAGCACCACCTTGGCGCCGTGCTTGCCGGTGGCCGCGAGTGCGCGAAGGGTCGGCGCAGGCGTCCGGTCCGGCCACGCGACGGCCGGGCTGCTGTCGAATGCGCAGGCATCGTCCACGACGTGTCCATCCTGCGAAAACGCGGCCCGGCCGGTCGCGAGCTCGAGCGCCGCCCCGGCGTCGAGGATCCCGCAGCCGAACGTGGGCGACCAGTCGCCGGCGGGGCGCCGTGCCGACTGCTTGATGATGTCGGCCACCTGGTAGTTCGTCAGCTCCGGCCGCGCAGCCCAGACCAGCGCGGCGACTGAACGCGTACTGACAGCAGCTGGAACGTGAGGGCAGGCAGCCGTCCCCGCGGGGACGGGCCTTCAGGTCTCGTTCGGTTCCAGGAGGCCCTGGTCGAGGGCGTAGCGAACGAGCTCGGCGCGGGTCGTCAGGCGGAGCTTCTGCATGATGTGCGCCCGGTGCGTCTCCGCCGTGCGCACCGAGATGTAGAGCATCTTCGCGATCTCCTGGTTCGTGTGGCCCAGGGCGAGGAGGCGCAGCACCTCCCGCTCACGCTCGGAGAGCGGATCCTCCTCGGCGCGGCGGCGCTCCTCCGCCTCGGCGGTGATCATCCGCGCGCCGAGCGCCGGGTGGACGTAGCGGCCCCCGTCGGCCACCTCGCGGATCGCCTGCACGAGCTCGGTGTCCGCGGCCTCTTTCAGCACGTAGCCGGACGCGCCGGCGGCGAACGCCTCGCGCACGTAGCGCGGGTCGTCCTGCATCGAGAGCACGACCACCTTCGCCCCGGGCGCCTCCTGCAGCACGGCCGGCGTCGCCTCGATCCCGCTCGCGCCGGGCATGACGACGTCCATGAGAATGACGTCCGGCTTCTGGGCACGCGCCTCGAACACGGCGTTCCGCATGTCGCCCGCCTCGCCGACCACCTCGAACCCGTCCGCGGCCTCGAGCACCTTGCGCAGCCCGCTCCGCACCACGGCGTGGTCGTCGACGATCAACACGCGGATCGTCTCGATCATGCGAACGGCACCTCCGCGATCACGGCGGTCCCAGCCTCATTGCTCTCGACCTGCAGCCGGCCGCCGAGCAGCTCGACGCGCTCGCGCATGCCGAGCAGCCCGAAGCCGCCCTCGCGGCCGTGCTCCAGATCGATGCCCTGTCCGTCGTCTTCGATCACCGCTTTCACCGAGGAATCCTTACGTGTCAGCACGATGCTCACACGAGAAGCCTGTGCATGTTTCACCACGTTGGTGAGCGCTTCCTGCGTGATCCGGTAGAGCGCGGTCTCGACGCCGGCCGGCAGGCGGGTGTCGCCGAGCCTGTGCTCGAGGTCGGCCGGGATGCCCGTCTGCTCCGAGAACAGCGTCACGAGCCGCTCCAGCGCGGGCGCCAGACCGAAGTCGTCGAGCGCCTTCGGCCGCAGCTCGACCGCGAGGCGGCGTACGTCCTGGAGCGCGGCCACGGTGATCTCCCGCAGCGTCGCCAGGCTCGCGCGCCGGGCCTCGTCGGTGGGCGCCTCCTCGACCTCCTTGAGCCCAAGGAGCAGCGAAGTGAGCGCCTGCCCGGTCTCGTCGTGGAGCTCGCGCGCGATCCGCCGCCGCTCGAGCTCCTGCGCGTCCATCACGCGCCGCAGCGAGTCGCGGGCGACGCGCTGCGAGAGCTCGGCCGCGGTCGCGACCCGCTGCGCGAAGGTCTCGACCAGCCGCAGGTCTTCCTCGGCGAAGCGCGGGTCGTCGCCCTCCTTGTCGTGCACGGCGACGATGCCGAGCGCCCGGTTGCGGACGAGCAGCGGCACGTACAGCCCCGTCGTCGCGTTGATGAGCCGCGCCGTCTCCTGATCGACTTCCAGGTCCTCGATCATCGAGTCAACCCGCTCGCTCCGCCGCCGCTGCAACACGCGGCCGAGCTTCGACTCGCTCGCGTCGAGGATGAGGCCGCAGAACTCCTCAGCGCCCGGCCCCTCGGCCGCCTCGACCCGCAGCGAGCTCTCGCCGTGCGGCAGGGCGATGGCCACCAGCCGCGCACCGACGAGCTCGCGTAGGCGCAGGCAGACCAGGTCGAGGAGCTTCGGCAGCTCGATCTCCGTGGAAATCGCATTGCCGACCTCGATCAGCGACTCGAGCTGGCGCAGCCAGCGTGTCGCCGACTCGTACAGCCGCGCGTTCTCGATCGCGACCGCCGCCTGCGCGGCGAGCAGCTGGACGAGCTCCTGATCCTCCTCGGTGAAGTCCTCGCCGGAGCGCTTCTCGGTCAGGTACAGGTTCCCGTAGGCGTAGCCGCGCAGCATGATCGGGACGCCGAGGAAGCCCTTCATCGGCGGGTGGTTGACCGGGAAGCCGACCGAGCGCGGGTGGTCGGCGATGTCGTGCAGGCGAAGCGGCCGCGCGTCCTCGATCAGGACGCCGAGGATCCCGCGTCCCTTCGGAGGTTCGCCGATCGCCTTGTGGGTCTCAGCGTCGATCCCGGTCGTGAGGAAGCGCTCGAGCCCGCGCCGCTGCCGGTCGATCACGCCGAGCGCCGCGTAGCGCGCGTCGGCGAGCTCAGCGGCGGCCTCGACGATCCGCTGCAGGACGGCGTCGAGCGACAGCTCCGACGACAGTGCGATGCCCGCCTCGACGAGCGTCTGGAGACGCCGTTGCTGTTCCTCGATCGCCACGGCGCCATTCTCTCTGCCGAACCGGTTCGGAGCGCGCCGCGAACAACGCCGCCCAGTCGTCAACGCTCCCGAAAGGGGTCAAATGTCCAAAAAGTGGCTAACTCTTCCGATTGCTGTCGCGGCGCTCGTCATCGGCGTGGTCGCCGCCGTTGCGAGCACGAACAGCACCTCCTCCACAGCCGCGCCGAATCACGCCGGCATGCATGGGATGACCATGACCGCCGCGGCGAAGCCTACGGCCGCCGATCTGCGCGTCACGCTCGACCGGCTGCTCGGCAAGCACGCCCAGCTGGCCGTCGCCGCCACCCGGGCCGGCCTCAACGGCAGCTCCGACTTCAACGCGATCGCCAAGTCGCTGGACACCAACAGCGTCGACCTCGCGAACGCAATCGGCTCGCTGTACGGCGCGAAGGCGCGCAACCAGTTCCTGAACAGCAAGTTCGGCTGGCGAGCGCACATCGGCTTCTTCGTCGACTACACCGTCGCAACCGCGAAGGGCGACAAGGCCGGTCAGACGAAGGCCGTGAACAACCTGAAGGGCTACATCGGCGCCTCGGCCAACTTCTTCCACGGCGCCACGGGCGTGTCGACCAAGGCGCTCGTCACCGGCCTGACCAAGCACATCATGCAGCTCAAGGGGCAGGTCGACGCCTACCACGCCAAGAACTACGCGAAGGCAGCGGCGCTCACGCGGGCCTCGTACGAGCACATGTTCATGCTCGGCGACGCGCTTGCGGCCGGCATCGCCAAGAAGTTCCCGCAGAAGCTCGCCTAAGGACCGTGGCAGCGGGGCGCCCGGCAGGGCGCCCCGCCGGGTTCCTCTAGGCGCGCGCGAGGGCGCCGAACTGCACGAGCGTGTCGCCCTGCCACACAGTCATCGGCGGCGCGCTGATCTCGTTCGCATGGTCGGCAAGCCACTGCTTGGCGCGGCGCGTCGACTCCTCGGCACCAGCCTTGTCGTCGAACACCGAGATGGTCGCGCAGCCGCCGTCCGTCTTGACGAGGAAGTAGCCCTGGAAGCCCGGAACGGTCGAGATGAGCTCCTCGATCTCGCCCTCCCGTGCCGCCAGCTCGTCGGCGAGGTCGGGCGCGTTCGCATAGGTCCGGATCGTCGCGTACATCGATCCCCTTTCGTTGCCCGCAATGGCCGGAGCCGGGCAGGGGTCTGGGCCGGCGCGCTCGACCCTACGCGGACGGGCCGCCACTGTCGAGCAGGTGCGTCACGCTCGGCGGAAGCGCGATTCCGCCGCGCAGCCCCGGCGACGGCTGCGGCTGTCCGTACCGGAGCGCGAGGGGCAGGATCCCGGCCCAGACGTCGAGCGCCGCGTCCTCCGAGTCGTCGTCGTGCGGCCCTCCGGTGCGCACCTTTGCCGAGGCCTCGTCGATCGGCATCGCGAGGATCTCCGTGGCGCGCAGCTCGAGCTCGTTCGGCGGACGCGCCTCGTCCCAGCGGCCCGGCAGGAGCTTCTCGGTGAACGCCTCGTAGGCGGCCATACGCTCGTTCTCGCCCTCCACGGGCGCGAACGAGCCGAGCAGCACAGCGGAGCGGTAGTTCACCGAGTGCTCGAAGACGGAGCGGGCGAGGACGAGCCCGTCGATCACCGTGGCGGTCAGGCAGGCGGGGGCCCCGCCCGCGAGCGTGCGCAGCGTTCGGCTCGCGCTCGACCCGTGCACGAGCACGCGGTCGCCGGAGCGCGCGCAGAGCGTCGGGATGCAGATCGGCTGCCCGTCGTGCACGAAGGCGACGTGGGCGACCAGCGCGGCGTCGAGCACAGCCTCGATCTCCGCGCGCGAGTACTGCCCGCGCTCGGGCTGGCGGCGCACGCGGACGCGGTTGGTAACGGGGCGCTCCATCGGCTCAGGCTAATCGAGGCGGTAGAGGACCTCGCCCGGCTCGACCTTCGCGTCGTTGGCCGGCCGGAAGCCGCACTTCTCAAGGACGCGCCGCGAGGCGACGTTCGACATGAGCACCCAGGCGTGGAGCGGCCGCTCCTCGTAGCCGTCCAGGAAGCGGCCGAGCGCGGCGGTGGCGATCCCACGCCCCCAAAACTCCCTGCCGATCCAGTAGCCGACCGCGCGCTTGCCCACGTCGGGGAAGACGGCGACATTGCCGGCCAGGTCGCCCCCGGCGACGATCGAGCGGGTCACGACCGCCGGGTCGGCGCGAATGCGCTCCCAGTGGGCGAGGAAGGCCTTCCGGCCGCGAGACGGGAAGCCGGCCATCGCCGCCGCCTGCTCGTCGAGCTGGTGCTCGTACAGCGTCTCGAGGTCGCCGTCCTGCACCTCTCTCAGCTCCACGTCGGCCATGCCGTGACCGTATCGGTCTCCGCGCAGTCGGCCGGTTGGTTTCCCCGGACGCGGTCCGGCCGGCAGGGCGTTACGTTCGGGGTAGCTCGAGCGAGAAAAGATGTGAGCGAGTACGTCGACCAGGTGTTCCGCGCCTACTGGGCCGACGTCGTCGCGTTCCTGCGCCGGAGCACCGGCAGCGCAGATCGGGCGGAGGAGCTTGCCCAGCAGGTGTTCGCCGACGCCGCCGCGGATCTCCGCGACGACGGCCGGCCACCGCTGGCGTGGTTGTACACCGTCGCCAAGCGGCGGTTCGCGGACGAGCTTCGGGGTCGTGCGAGGGCGGCTCGTCTCGTCGGCCTGCCACGCCCCGTCACGTACGACGATGACCTGCGCAGGGCGCTGGTCACGGCGTTCGCGAAACTGCCGGAGAGCCAGCGGAGCGTCGTGCTGCTCAAGCTGGTGCGCGGCCTGTCGTTCACGGAGGTGTCGGGGGAGCTCGGCATCTCCGAGGCCGCGGCGCGGATGCGCTTCTCGCGCGCGCTCGAGAAGGTGCGCGCGCTCCTGCTCGAGGAAGGGTCGAACCATGATGCTCCGTGACGAGGAACTGCTGGCCGAGCTGCGCGGCGATCCCGAGCTGCTCGCGATCGCGGACGCGCTTGGGGAGGCGTTGCGGCCGAGGCGCCGGCCTCGCGTGGTCCTGCTGCTCGCGCTACTTGCCGTGGCCGTCGCGTCCGCGATCGGCCTGATCGTGGCCAACGCGTCCGCCGAGAAACACGGCTACGACGGGCCCGGGATCACGCCGTCGAACCTCAGTGCACTGACGAGCGAGAGCACGCGCCTGGCAGGCATCCCGGACGACCTGAGCGGCCGGACGGGGAGCCTGGCGCCGCGGCCGGCCAGCGTGCACGTTCTCGGGGCCGGCGTCGCCTACGCGTGGATTACCACCTCCGGCCGGATTTGCATGTCGGCGCTCCTCACGGGCGGGTGCCTCGACGCCCTGAAAGAGCCGATCGACATCGTCGGCGCCGACCCGGACGTGATCGGCGGCGGCGACCCGGGACAGGTGTACGGCATCGCCGGAGACGACGTCGCCTCGGTCACCGTTCGGCTCGACGACGGCCGATCAGTGACCGCGGACGTGGTCGACAACTTCTACGTGGTCACGCTGCCCGACGGCGTGGAGGCTTGCGCGCCGATGTCGGTCGTCGCCAACCTTCGCGACGGCAACGCGATCAGCAAGCGGCTGGCTGGCTCGTTCCAGCCGGCGCACCCGGGCACTCCGGCGCGCTGCTGATCGCTTAACGGCCGAGGGCCGCCAAGCGGCGGCCCTTAGTTCCTTCAAGACACCGGGCGGAGTCGAACCGCCCTGTCGCGGGTTGCAACCGCGTGCCTCGCCGCTCGGCCACAGTGTCGGATAGGTGCTAGGTGGCGCGGAGGTCGCGCATGATCCGCGCGACGATGCCCGGCGGACCGGGCTCGGCGGCCGGGTCGAGGTCGCCCAGGTCAGGCTCCCACCAGTCGCCTTCAGGCTCGGCCTGGACGATCTCGGTGCGCGCCTCGTGCGCGAGCTCGCCGGCGCTCGGGCATGCCCGCGACAGGCGGCCCAGCGTTCGGGTGAGATGCTCGCGGAGCGGGTCGTCGAGCGGCTCGAGCGCCAGCTGGCGTCCGCTCAACGCGAGGTTGCGCGCGGCTGCCGCCTGGGCTTCGGGGAAGCCGAATCGCTCGAGCGTCGCGGGATCTCTCGCGGTCAGGAGGTCAACGAGGGTCAGCCAGTCGTCGAGGCGCCGAAGATCGTCGCGGTCGCGAAGCGTCGCCGAGATGGTCGGGAGCGACTCGATCCACGTCGCGGTCAGATCCGGCGGCTCCGGCCGCTCGCGGAGCCGCTCTGCGACTGCGAACCACTCGACCACGATCGCGACCGGGATCGCCACGTGCGACTCGTCCCAGCGCGATCGCAAGCGGGCAAGCACCGACCCCGCGGTCGCGGCCACCTCGGCACGGTCGCTGCCGAACGCGTGGATGAGCGCTTCGCGGAGGGCGAGCAGGAGGCGCAGCGTGTCGTGGTCGTCTAGGCCGGGCGCCAGGTCGTAGATGCGCGCGGCGACGGCATCCCAGTCGGCGTCCTCGACGAGCAGCGGGAGCAGGCGCTCGCCCTCTCCGCCGCCGCCCGTCGAGAGCGCCAGCAGCAGGCCGTCGACGGAGCAGCGCTCGAGGAAGCGGCGGCGCCCGTCCGCGTCGCCCGCGAGCCGCTCGATGACCAGGTCGCGCCAGCTTGGATGAACCCACGCGACGCGATCGTCCGGCGCGAGCCGCACGAAGTGGTCGGCCAGCAGGTCGACGAGCTCGGGGACCGGGCGGGACAGCCCGCTGTCGGCGTGCCGGCGGACCGCCGTGGCGAGGTCGCGCTGCGCGACCGGGCCCGGCGGGCAGTCGACGAGCGCAACGAGCACCGTCGTCAGGTCGCCGGGCAGCGCGTCGAAGGACGTCGCCATCGCCGTCGTGGGTTCCCGGAGCTCCCACTGGATCGCCTCATGCACGAGGCCGGGCTCCCGGTCGGCGAGCTCGAGCAGGCGGCGGCCGACGAACCGACGGATGCGCTCGGGCGTGAAGTGCTCGTTCACGACGATCGCGCGCGCGTGCATGCGTACGACGCTCACCGCGCCGGAGCCCAGACGCGCCGACTGTGCGTGCCTGAAGAGCATCAGCGCCTTCTCCTCGATATCCAGTGCGGACGCGTCGACCTGAACCTCGGCCGGCCTCGGCCAGCGCTCGACGCCGTGCTCGCGCTGGATGCGGCGGAGCGCGGCGCGCAGTGGCCCGGGGCGGCTCGTCCAGATCAGGTGGTGCTTCGCGTCGAGCACGCGCAGGATGCGGTCGAGGTCGACGGCCCACCGCTCCGCGGCCGTCGGGTTGTACTCGGTCGAGCCGAACGCGTCGTCGGCGATGAAGACCTGCGGCCGGTCGGGGCTGTAGGCCTCCCACAGCTGGTCGGGCCGGGTGCATTCGTGCGCCTCCCAGCCGGCGGCGAGGCCGGCGAGGGCGATCGTGCGGGCCGCAGCCGTCTTGCCCATCTCGGGCGGCCCGGTCAGCACGGCGAAGCCGTGCTGGTCGAGCACGTCGAGCGCGCGACTGTAGGCCGCCGTCGGGACGAAGACGTGGGCGAGCGCGACCGCCTCGTCGACGTCGAAGGTCGAGCGCTTCAGCGCCTCGGCGTCCGCGATGTCCTCGCGGATGCCGAGCACAAACGGCACGCGCCGCCGCACGTGCGGCCGCGCATCGAGCGCCGCACCGAGCTCCGTCGGGCCCACGCGGATCACGCCTGGGTCGACCTCCAGCTCGGGGAGGTCCCGGTTCGAGATGAGGAGCAGGGGTGCGGTGGCCTCCCGCAGCCACTCGCGGAGGTACGGCCGTTGGCGGTCGCGGACGAGCCAGAGCACGACGACCTCCTTCGAGCGCGACCAGCCGAGCGCCGGCGCCACCTCGTCGGGAAGACGGGCGGTACGCAGCCCGTCGGCGTCGCCGTACCAGGCGTCGCGCGAAAGCCCCGCATCTGCGAACAGCTCCGTGCAGAGCTGCTGGAACTGAAGCCAGCCCAGCTCCTCGAAGCGGTAGCCGCCGGGGTCGGTCACCCGGCTCCATTGTGACCGAAGGCCTCCGAGAGGATTCGAACCTCTGCGCCCGGGGTCGAAGCCCGGTGCTCTCGTCCGCTGAGCTACGGAGGCGTGTGGTGACTCGTGGCGTCAGGCGGTGCCAGGCACGGTGACGAGAATGCAACGCACTCGGGCAGATCGTCCCGAACCCGGTTCCATGAGCTGCCGTAGCTCTGGACGAGATGTCACCGTGACTGGCACTGGGCCATGCGGGCGGGAGGCTTCGAACCTCCACTATTTCTGGTTTCTGAGACCAGCGCGTCTGCCAGTTGCGCCACGCCCGCACGGGCCGCTGGGACTGAGTGGTTGTCAGCCACTCAGTCACCGAGCGGCACGATTCACGCGGCCGGCGGGAACGGCGCCGGCCGCGACTTCTCGAGGCGGGCCTTCCGGCGCGCCTCGAGCACCACGACCTTCGCGGGCCGAGGAACAGCCTTCGGCCGCGCGCGAACACGTACGAGGTGGAGATGCATCTCCGCCTCCTCTCTGAGTCGAAAGGGCGCCTCGCGGCGCCCCCGGATCAGAGGGCGCCGCGGGCGAAGTCCGAGATCAGCTGCGGCGTCGCGGCGTCGAAGCCCACGACGTCGAGCATGCCCCGGTCGTTCGGGTCGGCGATCGAGAAGCCGTTCGAGACCATGCCCGCGACCACCAGCCGCGCGTCGATACCCGACGCCTGGCGGTAGTCCTCGAGCGCCTGCGCCGGCGCGATGTGGCCGGCCCAGGTCTCGGAGTCGGTCAGGATCACGAACGTGTCGACCGCCAGCTTCTGCGCCTGCGCGTACAGCATCGGCAGGGCGCAGTCAGTACCGCCGAACGGCAGGTCCGACACGGCCTTCACCGCATCGTCCAGCCGCTGGCGCGGCGAGATCGTCAGCGGCGTGAGGCCGTCGGCGCCCCAGTTCCAGTGGGCGCGCCGAGTACCGGCCTTCCAGCCGCGGCGACCGGCGAAGAAGCCGACGATCTCGTGCTGCTCCTCCGTCGCCGCCGTCACCAGGGCCAGCGCCGCCGAGGCGTCGCGCGGGGTCAGGCCCGGGACGCCGGCGACCTCGCCCCACGTCATCGAGCCCGACACGTCGAGCGCCAGCAGCATGCGCGTGGCGGCCGGCTCGACGTTGCCGAACGCGGCGTAGAACGCGCCGTCCAGGCCGTCGACGATCTCGCGCACCGGGTTCCACTCGCCGCGGCCACGGGCACCGCGGCCGGCCGAGTAGGTGCGGAGCGCCGCCAGCACGGCGATCGGGTGCACCCGCGCGCGGCGGATGCGCTCCGGGTCGCCGAGCTGGGCGACCGCGCGGGCAGTGCCGTCCGAGCCCGGCGCGAGCACGCCAACGCGCGTCATCGTCGCCAGGTTGCGGATCAGGGCCGTCATCGGCATGTCCTCCAGCAGCGCCTCCCAGACCTCGGCCGAGGTCAGGTGCTCCGGCTGGAGCGCCTCACGCGGCAGGCGGTACTCGCGAACGAGCTCCGCCGCCTCACGGGCCGATGCCGCCTCCTGCGCGAGGACGAAGCCCTCGACCACGCGCGGCACGCCGTCGGTCTCGCCGCCGCGGACGATCCACTCGAACAGGCGAGCGTGCTCGTCCCAGACGTCGAGCGCCGGGTTGCCCGCGCCCACGCGACGCGCAGGGTGGGCGAGCCGCAGGACGTCGCGGTGCGTCACGCCGGCCCGCTGGCGGTACTTGACCGCCTGGAGCGCGAGCGCGTCCACCGGCCGCGAGGCGTACCAGCGCCCGACCGCGCGCCGCAGCGAGCGGCCCCAGCCGCGGTAGCCCTCGGCGAAGAGGACGAACTGGAACAGGTGCGTGCCTGTGCGGGCCACCTGCGGCAGCGCGTCCAGCGCCGCGCGGCGCGTCTCGACGTCCTCTGCGCCCGCGGCTACCGCGAGCGCGTACAGCGCCGGGTCGTTCTTCGGCGCGCGGCCCTCCGCCGAGATGCGAACGATCTCGGCCACCGCGCGCAGGCCGTCCTCACGCACCGCCTCGGTCACCGCCTGCGCGTTTGCGCGGGTCAGCTTCCACTCCGAGGCGTAGTACGAGCCGCCCTCCGAGCCGAGGATCAGGAAGCGGCGGAGCCGCGTCCACACGTCCACGGCCCACGAGTGGCCGCCGGCCGAGTTGGGTGTCTGGCCCGCGAGCGGGGCCCACTGCGGCACGCGGCGCGTGCCGTGTCGCTTCAGGTACGTCATCGCGCACCTCCTTTCAGTTGTCGGCCCGGTGCTCCGCGAGCGCCGCCTCGGCGGCGAGCGCCTCGCGGAAGCGAACGAGCGTCTCGATCAGCGTGTCCGCCTTGAAGAGCGAGTTGTCACGCAGCTGGGCGGTCTCGACCGAGAACTCGACGTTGATCGTGTTCATGCAGTCGGCGATCTGGAGCAGGAACTCCGTCTCGTGCCGCCACCGCGTCGTGTCCGAGACGAACACGCGAATGAAGGCGTCCCCGTAGAGGCCCGGGCGGTTGAGGCGGGCGTACTCGTCGACGCGGGTGTGGCCACGCCGGACCGGCGAGCCCGGGCGCCGGAGGAGTTGCAGCAGATAGGTCATGGCGCACCTCCCTTCGTCGGTCGAAGGCTGCGGTCGTGGTGTCGCAGAACGGCATGACTGAGCTACGGGCTCTCGCCCGGGCGCGACTTGAACGCGCCGACCTCCCGCCCCCTAGACCGGAGCGGGCGCTCTTCCCGAGAACCGTCCCGCCCCGGCCCGCAGCCGGATGGGCATTCGTGCTGCTGCGGTCGTGGTGTCACGTCCCGGAAGCTGCTCTACCACTGAGCTACCGGAGCACGAGGCTCCGGGCGGGATTCGAACCCGCGACCTGTCGATCAGGAGTCGATAACCCGAGTCGTTTCGGCCCGCAGCAGGCCGTTCGTCGCGGTCGTGGGGTGCGGTCGGGTACGCGGAGTCGAACCGCAGGCCCGAAGGCCCTCTACCGATGAGATAACCGAGCCGCTCCGGCCCGCGACGAGCAGGTCCGCCAGGATTCGAACCCGGACAGGCGAGGTTGGAGCTCGCCGTGCTTCCGTTACACCACGGACCTGTAAGCGGACGACCCGGATCGAACGGGCCTCCCCGGAATGGCGCTCCGGTGCTCTTCCGTTGAGCTACGTCCGCAAGCGAGTACGCCCGGCTGGAGTCGAACCAGCGTCCTCTGCCCTCGCAAGGCAGCGCTCGAGTCCACTGAGCTACGGGCGTGTGTGTGAAGAGCCTTCGGCAGGAATCGAACCCGCACCTCGGCCGTACAAAGGGCGCGTGCTAGCCGTTGACACTACGAAGGCCTGGAGTGGAGCCGGAGGGATTCGAACCCTCGTCTTCCCGCCGCCTCCTTGGGGTTTTTGCTCGAGGCAACTACCAGGAACCCCGGCGGGCGCAATCGCCGAATCGCATTCTGCCGTCGAACGGCCCCACGAAGTGGAGACGGTCGGAGTCGAACCGACACCTTCCTCGTTGCAAGCGAGGTGCTCTCCGTTGAGCTACGTCCCCGTGACAGGTGCGGACGGATGGATTCGAACCACCACAGCACGAGGCAGCGCGGTTACAGCGCGCAGAGCTCACCGGTGCTCAGCGTCCGCCAAAAGGGGTGGCCGGCCGGGCTCGAACCGGCGCCAGCGGGGCTCACAACCCCGGGTGCTTCCGTCTACACCACGGCCACCATGAAAGCGGGGACGACCGGACTCGAACCGGCGCCTTCCGGCCTGACAAGCCGGCGCTCAAGCCGCTGAGCTACGCCCCCAGGTAGCGCGGGTGGGATTCGAACCCACGGTCTCGAGCTCATGAGGCTCGCGGGGACAGCCGCTCCCCTACCGCGCAACAACAGGTCTGGCCGGCAGGACTCGAACCTGCGGTCTCCGGTTCCCGAAACCGGCGGGATGGCCGTCTCCCCTACAGCCAGGATGTTCGAGCAGCCGCCCGGCGGGACTCGAACCCGCAGCTTCCGGGTTGAGGGCCCGGCGTCTTTCCAGCTCGACCACGGCGGCACAGCTCCGGCGGCAGGAGTCGAACCTGCATCTCGCGAGTAACAGTCGCGGGCCCTCCCTGTCGGACGACACCGGAACGAAGCGGAAGGAGAGGGAGTCGAACCCCCAAGGCTCGTGACCCACCCGCTTTCGAGACGGCGTACCGCGCCGGTGGCAGTCCTTCCAGAGTGGCCCCGGCAGGCCTCGAACCTGCACGTCCCCGGGTAAGAGGCGGGAGCTCTGCCCGTTGAGCTACGGAGCCGAGATGTGACCGGCAGGGATCGAACCTGCGACGCCCCGCGTTTCAGGCGAGCGCTCTACCGCTGAGCTACGGCCACGCGAGGTGGGCGGAGCCGGAGTCGAACCGGCGCGCTCCTCCGTATCAGAGAGGTGCTCTCCACTGAGCTATCCGCCTGCAAGTGGGCAAGGCTGGAGTCGAACCAGCGGCCTCCTGGTTGTAAGACAGGCGCTCTATCCGCTGAGCTACTCGCCGGCAGGATCCGAGCCGAGGATTCGAACCTCGACCGCCAGGGTCAGAGCCTGGCGTCCTACCGGTTAGACCAGCCCGGAACGAAGCCTCTCCGTCCATCCACCCGCGTGGGATCGACGCAGCAGGCCCGGCTCCGAGGAACGGGTCACGTGTGCATGTCACGCCCGCCACCTGACAGCGGACGATGTTGTTCAAGCCACTCGCCTACCCTTCGACCCTGGATCGCCGCTCGCGGGCTGCGCCTTCTCACGCGCGCGTCGTCCTACGTGGAGGAGTGTTGGAGCCCGAGCCTCGCGCACCCGGCGAAATCGGCAGGCTAAAGCACCAGCTAAGCACCAGCTAATAGCCAGTCGTCATTTCGCCTTCAGCGCGCCGAGGGTCTTTCTCTCTCAGGCGGGGCCTCGATCCGAACTAGGTTTTCTCAAGCTGGGCATCACCTCTGTCTGTCGACGGAACCGGATCGCCCGGAACGCAAGAAGGGCGACCCCTTGGGATCGCCCTCGACTGGCTTGCTATGCGGGCTAGAGACCTAGCGCGCATACCTCCCAGCGAGGGCCTGAACGTAACCGGGCCTAAGCGTCTCGGTATCGCGATGCAGGCACGGCTTCACCTGGGCGGCCAAGGCCGCTTCGGCGAATGAGCTCATGGTGTCGATGACTTTCAGCATGGTCGGATGGCTGTTGCCGCGTCGGAGGATAGATGAAACATCGGTGCTGTGCAAGGTACTCGGAGCAATATACGGCACGACTGACGAAAACCTTACAGATATCGCGTGACCAATTGCTCTGCCGACAATTGATCAGGAACGGACTGCCGGCGGAGTTCGTGCGGGCCGGCCCAGGGGCAGTCGCGTTCGACCCAACGGTCGAGGTCAGGCGTGGCCATGCGAAATCCCTCGTCTTCGTGCCCCCGTGCGAGGGGCGCACGAAACCGCAAGATCTCAACAATGTTCCGCCGGGAGCCGATGTAGGACACACCATGAGACGCCCCCTCGTCCTCATGCATCGTCTCCATGCGACCACATGGCCCGCGTGAAGAACGCAGGCCCGGCGGGGCGGCGGCTGCAGCGCCACCACGCGCTCGTCCTGTCCGTCTTGCTCGCCGCGGCGGGCGTGCTCGGAACGCTCGCCGCCACGCGCACCGCCGACCTGGGCGCAACCACGACGAAGCCGAAGCGCGTTCCCGACTCGGTCATCGCCAAGCGGGCGAGGAAGCTCGACGCTTTCGAGGCATCGCTGAAGCAGACGCTCGCAAAGCGCCCCGGGCGACTTCCCTCGGTGCCCACGTACGCGCCCGTCCGCATCCCGAGCGTTCCGGCCGTTCCCACGCCGGCGCCCGTCTCCCGGACGGTTGCCGCGGCACCCGCCGCCCAGCCGGCCGCGGCGCCGAGGCCGCGGCCGGTGAAGTACGTGCAACCGCCGCCAGTCGTGAAGCACGTTCCGGCGCCGACTACGACAACCACGCCGTCCCACCACGACCGTGACGACGAGGAAGAGCACGGCGACCGCGAGGCGTCGCGCGAGCAGGCCAAGCTCGACCGCGACTGCCGCGACGCGCTCGACCTGCTCGCCGCCGAGCAGGCGAAGCCGCACAACGCGGACCGGATCGCCGAGGCCCAGAAGCAGGCATACGAGAAGTGCCGCGAGGCGCAGAAGCAGCAGTCCGAGCACGGGGACTGAGCCGTGACGAACCACCTCGTCCGCGTGTACGCCGCAGTCGTCTCGCTCGGCGTGCTGTTCGCACTCTGGGTTGTGATCGCCGCGAGCCCGTGGAGCGCGGGCCCCGCCCAGGCCGTCGATCCCCGCCTGGTGGCACTGAAGGCCCGCGAACAGCGGCTCCGGCACGAGGCGGCAACCGTGCAGCGCACGGTTCAGCGGCGCTGGCATGCGTACGAGCACCGTCTCCGCGCACGCCGTCAGGAGATCGCCGCCGCGCGCCGGCGCCATGCTGCGCAACTCGCCTCGGCGCTGCGCGCTCAGGACGCCCGCGAGGCCGCGCTCGCCGCGATCGCGGCCCAGAGGGCAAGCGGACCGACGCCCATACCCGTGAGCGCCGCGGCTGCGGCTCCCGCGACGCCGCCTGCCCCGGCCGTCGCCACGCCGCCCCGCGTCGTCGTGCTGCCGCCGAAGGTCCGGGTCGTGTCGCTTCCGCCCGTGGCCGTGACGGCGAGCTCGTGAGCCCGGCTCTCTTGTCGGCCCCGTGGACGACCGGCGCGCTCGTGCGTCGGTGCTTCGAGTGCATGGGTACCTCCATGGAGCTATTGGTCGACACCCCCGCGTGCGAGGAGACGAACGCGGCCCTCGACGCTGCCGAGGCGGAGCTCCACCGGCTCGACCGGATGCTCTCGCGCTTCCGCCCGGACTCCGAGCTCTCGGCGCTCAACCGTGCAGGCCAGGCTCTGGTCAGCCCGGAGCTGTTCGAGCTGACGGAGCTGGCGCTGGCTGCCCGCGAGCAAACAGCCGGCCGCTTCGACCCGACCGTCCACGACGCGATCGTCGCCGCCGGCTACTACCGCACGTTCGTCGACCTGCCCGCGGACGCGCGGGATCACCAGGCGGTTGCGCCGCCACGCTGCGGAGGCGCCGTCCACCTCGAGCCCGCACGACGGCTCGTCCGGCTCGAGCGTGGCGCCCGGCTCGACTTCGGCGGGATCGCGAAGGGCTACGCCGCGGAGCAGGCCTGCGACCTGCTCGCCGCCGCGGGGCCGTGTCTCGTCAACGCGGGCGGCGACATCGCCGTGCGGGGGCTTCTGCAGGGCGAGCCCTGGCCGGTCGGCATCGAAACTCTCGGGGAGCCGATCACGCTCGCGGTAGAGAAGGGCGGCGTGGCGACGACGGGCCGTGACCGGCGCCGGTGGCGCCGAAACGGCGATGAGCGACACCACGTCATCGACCCGGCCACCGGGGCGTCGGCGTCGGTCGACCTGCTACGGGTGACGGTGGTCGCAGGAACCGCAGTCGAGGCCGAGGTGACCGCGACGGCACTCTTCCTCGTCGGCAAGACGCACGCTGTCACCGAGGCCGACGTCCTCGGCATTCCGTGCGTCCTCGTCACCACCGACGAACTCGTCCTGGCGGGCGGTCTCGAGCGTTGAAGACCGATCCGACCTTCTGGATCGCCGCCCGCGCGACCGGGCTGACCGCATACGCGCTGCTGACGGCGTCGGTGCTCGCCGGGCTCCTGCTCAAGTCGAGGCCGTTCGGATCGTCTCCGAAGCCGGCTGCCGTCACCGACCTGCACCGCTTCGTGGCGATGCTCGCCATGCTCGCCATGGCAGCGCACGGCGCCGCGCTCGTCCTCGACCGGACGGTCACGGTCACGATTCCGGCGCTCTTCGTCCCCGGCCTCATCTCGTACAGGCCCGTCTGGACGAGCGTGGGCGTGCTGACCGCGGAGCTGGTGGCCGTCATCTACGTCTCGTTCTCGATCAGGAAGCGGATCGGGACGAGGAACTGGCGGCGGCTGCACTGGGCGACGTACGGAGCATTCGCGATGGCGACGCTTCACGGCCTGCTGAGCGGCTCCGACAGTGACCGCGCGTGGGCGGGTGGGCTTTACCTCGCCGCCGTCGGGCTCGTGATCGGCGCGACTGCCTGGCGGGTACTCGTCCCGCCGGTCAAGGCACGCCGGGTACCTGCTTCCGCCGAAGCCTGAACAGGACGAACCGGCCGGAGCGAACCGGCCGGAGCGCACCCGAGGAGGGTTCGTCCCCGGCCGGTTCTCGAGCGCCCGTCGCCTACGAAGCGTGGCGAGGACGCACGCTGCTGCGGCTGCGGCCGTAGTGGAGGCGTGCCGCGATGCCTCCAGCCAGCAGCACGAGCCCGAGCATCGCGCCTGCACCGATGCCGAAGTCGCCCCAGTGGAACCCCGTGGACGCTGCCGCCGCGACGGTCTGGGCGGTGCTCACGAAGCGGCCGTCGCCACACACGGCCGCGGACGCTTCCGCCGTCGCGAAGTGCTTCGTGGAGCAGAGGCGGTTCATCGCCTGGCCACGAGTCTCGAAGCCGCGAAGCTGCGCCGCGGACAGCCTGCCGCCACCGGCACTCCCGCACAGCGCCCTGTTCGCCTCCGGGCTGAGCGTCGAGTCCGGGCAGAGGCGGTTCATCGCCTGGCCGCGGATCTCCATCCCGCGGAGCTGAGCAGCGGTCAGCGCGCCGGTCCCGGTGCCGCAGAGTGCGTGATGCCCTGCACGAGTGAGCGTCGAGTCCGCACACAGCCTGTTCATCGCCTGCCCGCGGATCTCCATCCCGCGCAGCTGCGCAGGAGTCGGGTTGCCGCCCTGGGCCACCGGCACCGCGACGATCGTCACGACCAGCGCCGCCATGACCACGAGACATGTCTTGAAAGCTTTCACGTGCCCTCCTTCGGTCTCTCGCCGCCGGTTGCGGCCTTTGCACACGAGACCGTGAGGGGCTAAAAGAGCGCTTCAGGGGACCTAACGGCCCGCTAAAGGAAGGGCACAGAGCGCATGGAGTTCCGCATCCTCGGGCCACTCGAGGTCGAGGAGGAGGGCCAGGTCCTCAAGCTGGGCGGCGCCAAACAGCGCGCGCTCCTCGCCCTGCTGCTCCTGCACGCGAACGAGGCGGTTCCGCGGAACCGCCTGATCGACGAGATCTGGGGCGAGGAGCCGCCGGAGACGGTCTCGACGGCCGTCCAGGTGCACGTCTCACAGCTGCGCAAGACGCTCGGCCACGACGTGATCGTCACCCAGCCGCCGGGATACCTGATCCGCGTGGCAGACGGCGAGCTCGATCTGAAGCGCTTCGAGCAGTCGGTCGCGTCGGCCCGGGCCGCGCCGCCGGCCGAGGCGGCCGGGCTACTCAGGGATGCGCTGGCCCTGTGGCGCGGCGCCCCGCTGGCCGAGCTCGACGCCCCGTTCGCGCGTGACGAGCGTGCCCGTCTCGAGGAGCAGCGCCTCGCCGCTCTCGAGCAGCGCATCGACGCCGACCTCGAGCTGGGCCGTCATGCCCAGCTCGTCGCCGAGCTCGAGCGACTCGTCCGCGAGCACCCGCTCCGCGAGCGCCTCCGCGGGCAGCTGATGCTGGCCCTCTACCGCTGCGGGCGGCAGGCGGAGGCGCTCGACGCCTACCAGTCCGGCCGCCGCCTGCTCGACGAGGAGCTCGGGCTGGAGCCGGGAGAAGAGCTTCGGCGCCTCGAGCGGGCCATCCTCGCCCAGGACGAGTCGCTCGGGGTGCCGGCGCCGGCCGCGCCCCCCAAGGCGCCCCAACCACAGCCTCCAACGGGGACGGTCACGTTTCTCTTCACTGACATCGAGGGCTCGACACGGCTCGTCCAAGAGCTCGGCGACGACTACGGCGAGCTGCTCGCGCTGCATCACGGTCTCGTACGAGCCACGCTCGAGGAGCACGGCGGCGAAGAGATCGACAGCCAGGGGGACGCCTTCTTCTTCGCCTTCCGGCGGGCGCGCGACGGCGTGCGAGGCGCCGTCGAGGTCCAGCGGCGCCTCGCAGAGGCGCCCTGGCCCCAGGACGCGACCGTGAACATCCGCATCGGCATTCACACCGGCGAACCCGGGCTCGCCGAGAGCGGCTACCACGGTCTCGACGTCGTGCGAGCCGCACGGATCTCGGGCTCGGCGCATGGCGGCCAGACACTCGTGTCCTCCGCAACCCGGGATCTCGTCGGCACCGCGCTCAACGAGGTCACGTTCGACGATCTCGGCGAGCACCGGCTCAAGGACCTGGACCAGCCACAACGCATCTTCCAGGTCGTCGCACCGGGCCTGCCGGAGAGCTTCCCGCCGCTCGAGACGGCGGCCGCCGCGCGCGTCATGACCATCGGCGGGCGCGAGCAGGAGCTGGCCGAGGCCGCGGAGGCCGCGCTCGAAACGGAGGAACGGCGGTCCCGGTTCTCCCGGCGCTCACGGGTTGTCGCCGTGCTCGGCGCGCTGATCCTCGCCGGGGCGATCGCAGCCGTCGTCGTCGCGCTGTCGACGGGCTCTGGAGGAGCTTCTGTCGAGGTCGCGCCCTACTCGGTCGCGGTCGTCGACCCCGACTCCGGCAAGCTCGTCGGAGACGTGCCGACCGGTGGACGGCCGATCGGGGTCGCGACCGGCGAGGGCGCCGTCTGGACCGCGAACGCCGATGACGGCACCGTCTTGCGGATTGATCCGGACAGCCGCCAGGTCGTGAAGACGATCGGCCTCGGCGCCGACGTCAGCAGCGTCGCGGTCGGTTTCGGATCGGTCTGGGTGGCCGGCGGGAACGACGAGACGCTGTTCCGCATCGACCCCCGCCTCAACGCCGTGGAGGCGACGCTCCGAATTGGCAGCGCCGACCCACTGCGCCCGCAACCGGTCTTCTTCGTCACGGCAGGACGCAGGGCCGTGTGGGTAACGAGGGGCAACACCGTCCTCCGGATCGACCCTGGCACGAACAGGGTCAGCAAGCGCGTTCCCCTCCCCGGCGTCCCGCTCGATCTCGGCTCCGGGCAAGGCAACGTCTGGGTGCCCCTCGAGGACGAGCGCCTCGTCCGGATCGACGAGCGCTCGGGCACGAAGTCGGCCACCTCACCGCTTCCGGGCGCGGGCTTCTCGCCCGTCGTTGCCGCGGATGCACTTTGGCTCATCGTCACGAGCGACACGCCGCAGGTGTCGAAGATCGACCCGAGCAGCGTCACGCAATCAGCGGCGATCCCGTTTCCAGGCGGCTTCGTGACCGGCCTCGCGCCGGGAGAAGGAGCAGTGTGGGCCGTCGACCACCTCAGCAGCCGGCTCTGGCGCATCGACACCCGAACCGCGCAAGCCAGACGTGTCGTGAAGGTCGGTCACCATCCGATCTCGGTCGCGGCGGGGTACGGCGCGATCTGGGTCGGCGTCCAGGGGCGCCGGTTCAGGTGACCCTGGGAACCCTGATCTTCCCGGCGATGATCTGGCGCCGGATGCGGTCGACCTGACGCCTGACGGACCGCGGCACGTCGGGGCTGATCTTGCCGAGCCCCACGCCGCCGTTGCGCAGGTTGAAGACGGTGTCGCCTCCGGTCGTGAACCTCCCGCCGGCGAGCCGCTGCATCGCGGTGGCGACCGCCTTGTCGAGCCTGATCACGGCGCTCGTAAGGATGTGCGGCCCGAGGAAGGACTGGTCGACGTCGACGCCGATCCCCCAGACTCCTTTCTCCTTGGCAGCCTCGAGCGCTCCGAACCCGCACCCGCCCGCGACGTTGAAGATGGCCCCGGCCCCCCTGGCGATCTGAGCGAGAGCGACCGTCCTGCACTTCGTGGGATTCGAGAAGTTGTTCGAGTAGGTGTTCAGCGTGACGATGCCGGGGTCTGCCTTTCGCGCGCCCGCCCGGTAGCCGACGATCCAGCGGTCCACGCCGGGAAACTTGTAGCCGCCGACCGAGGCGACCACGTCACGACCGGGCCGGCGCTTCTCCATCAGGGCGGCCAGATAGCCGGCGAGATACCCGGCTTCCTCCGCGCGAAAAGCCGTGCCCTGGACGTTCTTCCGAGGGCTCGAAAGGTCGTGCACGGATTGGTCGGGCATGAGGAACTTCGTCTTGGGGAAGTCGCGCGCGACCGTGACGAGTGGCTCGGCGTCAGGAAAAGCGTTGATGACGAGGTCGTACCGCTGGCGCGCCAGGAAGCTGAGAGCGCCAACGGCATCCTGATTCGGTGCGGCCTGCAGGACACGGCCCTCGATACCCAGTCTCTCCACCGCCCGGATGAAGCCGTCGTACGGGAGGCCGAAGAGCTGGTTGCGATCAGGCGTCGCGCCGGCCCCGACGACGAGCCCGACTCGGAGCGGAGGCCGCGCCGGTGCGTTCTCTCCGGGCGCGAGCAGCAGCGTCGCGCCCGCCGCCACCGCCAGCGCGAGGAGCGTGCGCCTCATGGGGCCGAACCTACACCTGTGCCCACGAAACAGAAACCCCGCGTGCGGGAGTTTCCCTGTGAGCCGAGCTCAGCCGGCCCAGCTGACCGTGACCGGGTTCGAGATTGCCACCTTCTGCTCGGGCGCACTCCCGTTGCGGTCCTCGACAGAGGCGCGGAACGTACAGCTCTCGGGCTTCTCCCAGGAGGGTCGTCCCACGGCAGACCTTCCCGCATTAGCAGCCCGTCAGCCGAAGAGCCCTTCGAAGAACCATCCGTCGCCGACCCTGACGACGGCATGCGGCTCGAGGAAGAGAGCCGACGCCCGGACTCGAACCGGGGACCCCTTCATTACGAGTGAAGTGCTCTACCAGCTGAGCTACGTCGGCGCAGGTCGCATCGTAGCGGGGTTCTGCGGCCGCGAGAGCCGAGCCGCCACATACCCCTGAAGGGGGAGGACGCACCCCCGTGCCGGGGGTTACCTGGGGGTATGTCCGCCTCTCCTGCGGCCTCGAAGGAGGTGACCGAATTGATCAAGTGGCAGCGTTTCGCCAAGACCTTTCTCGTGCTCGGCACGCTCGCGGCTCTGCTCGTCGCCAGCGGCGCCGGGACGCGCTGGAACAACTAGGACGCTCGCTCGATGCCATGAGCGAGCAGGGCGCGCAGCGGTCGATCTGCGGCTACGCGCCCCGACTCTTCGGCTATGTCATCGCGATCATCGTGGTGGCCACGCCGATGGTGGTCGGGGCGGTGGCCGCTGTCGCGCTGGACCCGCCCGGGGCGCGCATGGCGATCGGCGTCGCGGTGTTCTTCGCGCTCACGCTCTTGGCCGAGCTCAAGCCCGTCCCGCTCGACGAGGACGAAGGGCGGCTCGTCTCCCTCGCCTTCGTCTTCATCGTCTCCGCGCAGATCCTCTTCGGCTGGGAGTACGGCGTGCTGATCAGCGCCGCCGCGCTCGTCGTCGCGCAGTCGGTCGCGAGCACAAACGTGCTGCGAACGGCGTTCAACGCGGCCGCCTACGTCGTCGCGGCGTTCGCGGCGTCGCTGTTCGGGCTCCTGACGACGCAGGACCCGGCCTCCCCGTCCTTCGGCCGGCTGACCGCGCTGTCGTTCGCCGAGGGTGCCGTGTTCGTGGCGCTGAACGTGCTGCTCGTCTGCATCGCGGTCGCCCTGTACGAGGGCACCGCGGTACGACGGGTCGTCATCGACCACCTGCGCCACTCCGGGCCGGCGTTCGCGATCATGGCATTCATTGCAGCGCTTGCCGTTGCGCTCTGGACTGTCTCGCCGCCGCTGCTCGGGCTGCTCGCAGGCCCCGTGTTCGCGCTCGCGCTCTTCCAGCGCTACGCGCTCCGCAGCCGCGTCGCGCTCCGCGCCGCGTCGACCGACAGCCTCACGCGCCTTCACAACCACCGCGCGTACGAGGCCGACCTGGTCGCGACGCTCGAGCACGCCGACGGTCGCGAGGTCGCCTTGTGTCTGCTCGACATCGACAACTTCAAGCGGTTGAACGACCAGTTCGGGCACCCCGTCGGCGACCGGGTGCTCGTCCGTTTCGCCGAGCTGCTCGCCGAGCACGCGCCGAGCGCGCGTGCCTACCGGCTCGGCGGTGACGAGTTCGCGCTCCTGACCACCGCCGGCGAGAAGA
Organism: uncultured Thermoleophilia bacterium; assembly: GCA_963734565.1. Taxonomy (GTDB): domain Bacteria; phylum Actinomycetota; class Thermoleophilia; order Gaiellales; family Gaiellaceae; genus JACVRM01. Next base: position 276,669 of record CAVTHM010000006.1, read on the forward strand.
AGATCCGCGAGGTCGCCAACTTCGTGCGCCTCGCAATCAGCGGCGAGCGGCTCGAGGACGGGACCACGCCGACCTTCAGTGCCGGCGTCGCGTCCTTCCCGCGGCAGGCGAAGACACGCGAGGAGCTCACGCAGGCCGCCGACGCCGCGCTCTACTGGTCGAAGCGCCACGGCAAGAACCAGCTCTTCGCGTTCGACCCGGCCGTGGTCGGCCTGTCCTGGTCGCGTGAGCTGGCGGAGAGCGTCGAGCAGGACGCGCGCCTTCGCGCGACCGAGAGCCTCATCCGGGTCGTCGACGCGCGCGACACGTACACCGGCAGCCACTCGCAGTCCGTGGCGATCCTCGTCGAGACGATCGCCCAGGCGATGGGCTTCGACACGGCCACGGTCTCGCAGCTGCGCCTCGCCGGGCTCCTCCACGACCTCGGCAAGATCGCCGTGCCCGACCGGATCCTCCAGAAGCCCGGCGCGCTCGACCCCGACGAGGTCGCCGTCCTGCGGAAGCACCCCGAAACCGGGCACGACCTCCTGCAGGGGCTCGCCGTCGACCCGGTCGACAGCTGGATCCTCCACCACCACGAACACTGGGACGGCTCCGGCTACCCGCACGGGCTCGCCGGTGAGAACATCCCGATCGGCTCGCGGATCATCCTCGCCGCAGACGCGTTCGACGCAATCACGACCGACCGCATCTACCGACAGGCAGGCTCTGTCGCGGAGGCGCTCGAGGAGCTGCGGCGCTACGCGGGGTCGCAGTTCGACCCGGCGGTGGTCGGCGCGCTCGAGCGGGCCCTCGACACGTCCGCCGCGGCCACGGCCGCGCTCGCGAGCCGCGTCGCATGATCCTCGCCCTTGCAGGCCTGCTCGGCGTGATCGTCGGCACGGCGTTCGGCGGCCGCGTCAGTGCGCTGGCCGAGCTGCACTTCCGCGGGACATGGATGATCGTCGTCGCGCTGGCCGCGCAGGTGGCCGCGTTTCCGTCGGGGGCGCTGCCCTGGCACACCGGCGACGCCGTCGCGACGCTTCTGTGGGTCGGCTCCTACGCACTGCTGATCGCGGCGACCTTCCGGAACGGGCATATCCACGGCATCGGGTTCGTCGGGCTCGGCATGGCGTGCAACCTCGTGGCGATCCTTGCCAATGGCGGGCACATGCCGGCGCTCCCGCACGCGGCCGCTGCGACGGGCGTGCACGGCGTCCATGCAAACAGCGCGGTCGATCGCCGACCCGCACCTGGCGCTGCTCGTCGACCGGTGGGTCGCGCCGGGTTGGGTGCCGCTCGCGAACGTCTACTCGGTCGGCGACGCGATCCTGTTCGCGTCGGGCTTCGTGGTCGTGCTGATCGCGATGAAGCCACGCCTGCCGTGGCGGCGCGTCGTGCAGCCCACCGCCTAGGACGCCGTCGCCATCTCCTCGTCGTCCCGGTTGCGTCCGGGGACTCGGCTTCGTCAGCCTCGCCGCCGCCGTTACGAAGGGTGGACCCGCACGACGCCGGAGCCGGCGAAGTCGGTGACCCAGACGTCGCCTCCGCCCGCGGCGACGACGATCGGCTGACCTCCGACCGCCACCGTCTCGACCGTGCGGGCGGCGACGGTGTCGACGCGGGTGAGCGTGCCGTCTCCGAGGTTCGGAACCCAGAGGTCGCCGCCGACGAAGTCGGGATCGACCGGGGTCGTTCCAACCGGCACCCGCGCGGACAGCTTGCCCGTCGTCGTGTTCACGCGTGAGGCCGTTCGCGAGACGGCGTTCGTCACCCAGAGCTTGCCGGCGCTGAGTGCGAACCAAGCGGGACCGAGCTGCGAACTGGCGATCCGCCCGACCCGGTTCGTGCGTGGGTCGATCCGGAGCAGCGCGGCACCCTGTTCGTCCCCGACCCAGACGAAGCGGCCCGCAACCGCCACCCCGGTCGGATGCGCTCCAGCGAGCTTGATCGTCTTCGTCACGCGGTTCCGTTTCGGATCGACGCGCGTCACCGTGGCCGGCAGCCGGTTCGTCACCCACACGGAGCCGCCGCCAACCTGCACGTCGTACGAGTCACCGCCGGTGCGAACCCGGGCGGCCACCCGGTTGGCCGTCACGTCCACGCGATCGACGACGCGAGAGCCGGTCTCGATCCAGAGCGACCCGTTCCCGAAGGCAAGACCGCACGGTTGGGCGTCGACCGGGATCCGTGCGACGACCGCGTTCGTGGCCGGGTCGATCCGCACGAGCGATGCGTCGCCGAAGTTCGTCACCCAGACGGATCCGGCGGCGAACAGGACGCCGCACGGCTTCGAGCCGGTGTCGATCCGGGCCACGACGCTGCTCGCCTCCGGACCGACCGCGGCGGCGGTTCCCACAGCCGTGGCCGCAGCCGCCAGGCAGACAGCGACCCAGCGCGCGGGCACGAAAGCTGGAGAGATCAAACGAGAACGTGTCATATGACGATTCGGACTACTATAGAACGACTAGATTGTGATTTTCAAGGACTTGATCTATGCCGTTTCGTACCTTGTCGAACCGCGGGCGAATGATCCCCGTTCCGGGGGCAGCGCGATGCAACACGGGGCACGAGCCGTGCGCCAACGCTCTATCGGCCCGGTTCAATCGGGGTCGGCCGGGTGACGGGCGAGAATCCGCTCGTGCCTCCCTCGCTCCCCACGGCGACCGAGTGTCTCGTCCTCGGAATGCTCAGTCGCGGCGAGCGCTCGGGGTACGAGATCTTCCGCGAGATCCAGGAAGGTGCGGCGGTGTTCTGGACACCCGCGCGCAGCCAGGTGTACGCCGTCCTGCCGAGGCTCGTCGAGCGCGGGTTCGCGACGGTGCGTCACATCGAGCAGTCCGATCGTCCGGACAAGCTCATGTACCGGCTGACGCCGGCGGGAACGGATGCGCTCCGCAGCGGCCTCGAGCAGGACTTCGGCTACGCGATCAAGGATCCGGTACTGCTGATGCTCGCATTCGGCCGCTTCGTCGCACCCGAGCGCCTGGTCAAACGGATCGAGTTGCGGCGCAAGTGGGCCGAGGAACGGCTCGTCAACTTCGAGCATGCGGCCGCGGGCCTCGGTGACAGCGACGAGGACTTCTTCCGCCTGGTCACGCTCAGGGCAGGCATCGAGCGCGCCCACGGCACGATCCGGTGGGCGGACGAGACGTTGCGGGCGCTCGAGCGCCGGGCAGCAGGCACGCAGAGCTGAATCAGTCGGGCACGCAACGCCGCCGGCGTCAGTCGATCAGGACGCCTGCGCCACGTCGGCGCCAGGCGCCTCGTAGGCCCGCTCGGCCGCACGGCGGCGGCGGGCGGCTCGCGCCTCTGCTCTCGCCGCCGGACCGCCGCCCGATCCGGACAGGAGCCGTTCGACGTCGGCCGGCTCAAGCGCGGTGTAGCGCGCGATCTGGCGCACGTTCGCTCCCGCGGCGCTCATCGCCACGACGGTTGCGGCGTCCTCGTCGAGCTCCACCTGGCTGCGCAGCCGGCCAAAGAAAGAGCGCCGCGGCTTGCGCCGCCTCGAACGCTCCTCGACCTCCGCGCGCAGCGCCGCGAGCGTTTCCTCGGTCCGCTCGCGCAACTTCCCGGCGTCCCAGACGCACGACGCCGAGCAGAAGGACGAGAACCCCAGCTCGAGGCTCAGCGACGAGCCGCACTGAAGACAGGTCCGAACCGTGGGCCGCGCACGCCGGGACACTCTCCGCCACGGTATGGACGGCGCCGGACGGAGGAGGGCTTGGCGGAATGCCGCTCGTTCGGCGTGGTGCGATGCTCGGCCCGAGGCTAGGACGCAGGGAGTGTTCGTATGCTCGCCATACGGGCGCGACCGAGGACGACGCCTCGGGACGAGCAGCGTGCCGCGACGGACACAGGCTGCATTTCGCCAAGCCCTCCTGACTACCCGGTGGCACGCACCTCGTTCACGTGCGCGACACTCGTCCCGCCGAGAGCGGTGATCCAAACCACGTAGTAGCGCGCGTCGGCGCCTCCCAGCGCGAACACCGTCGCGCGGCCGACCGTCTTCCCGGGCGCGACGACCGTGAACGGCCCCGTCTCCGAATCGCCGGCCCTGATCTCGGCCGTGTACCCGGGCGTGTCGGTCGTCACCGTCAGGTGCTTCACCTGGCGGCGGGCGCCGGCATCGAGGACGAGGCCGACGCCGGGCTTGAAGAAGGTGTTGTACGTCTCGGTTTTCCAGAAGGTCGCAGGGCTGCCGTCCGTCGCCAGTGGCGCCTCGTCGTCGTGCTCGCTGTTGTCGCCGGGCGGCTTCGGGTCGTACGCGCGGACGCCCTGGAGCGCGATGGCGCTGCCGCCCGACGAGCCGCCTCCGTTGTCGTCGCCCGACAGGCCGCTCGCGATGACGTAGGCGCCGAGCGCGGCGCCCACGACGAGCAGGATCACGACCAGCGTCAGCACGAGCGCCCGCAGGGCTCGCCGGCCGCGCCTGCGCCGTACGCGCTGCCGCGTGGGCGGCGGCGGCACGATCATCGTCGGCGCACCGTCGCTGGGCGGCGGGACGTCGCCGCGCCCGCACGCCTCGAGCTCGGCGACCAGGTCCGACATCGTCGGGAAGCGGTCACGCGGCTCCTTCGCCAGCGCGCGGTGCACGAGCGCCGCGAGGCGCGGCGGCACGTCCGGCCGCAGCTCGCGCACGTCCGGCACCGGGTCGTTGACGTGGCGCATCGCGACCGCGACCGCGTTGTCGCCCTCGTACGGCAGCCGCCCGGTGAGGAGCTCGAAGAGCACGACGCCGAGCGAGTAGACGTCCCCCGCCTCGCCTGCAGTCTCGCCGCGCGCCTGCTCGGGCGGGATGTAGTCGCTCGTGCCCATGATCGTCCCGGTGAGCGTCATCCCCTCGGTGTTGCGCGCGCGGGCGATGCCGAAGTCGGTCACCTTGGCCCGGCCCTCCTCCGCGAGCAGGACGTTCTGCGGCTTGATGTCGCGGTGGACGACGCCGCGGTCGTGGGCCGCCTCGAGCGCGCGCGCGACCTGGATGCCGAGCTCGATCACGGTCGCGACCGGCAGCGGGCCCTCGCGCGCGACCAGCTGCTTGAGGTTCTCGCCGCTGACGTACTCGAAGACGATGTACGGGCGGCCGCCGTCCTCGCCGCGGTCGATGACCGTGACGATGTTCGGGTGCGCGAGCTGGGCGACGGCACGCGCCTCGCGGCCGAAGCGCTCGAGCGCATCCGGGTCCTGGGAGAACTGCTCGTGGAGGATCTTCAACGCGACGGATCGCTCGAGCAGGCGATCCTGCGCCCGATAGACGGTCGCCATGCCGCCCGAGCCGACGATCTCCTCCAGCTCGTAGCGCCCCGCGATCAGCTCCCCGACCACGCAGGGAGCGTAGTGCGCGCTTTAGCTCGGCGCGTCCGCGGCGATCTCGTCGAGGTGCAGGTGGCCGCCGGGCCCGAGCGCCACAGCAAGCGCCTCCTCCCAGACGTCGAGCGCCTCCTCGAGCTCCGCGTCCGAGATGACAAGCGGGACGAGTACCCGGATGCAGTTGCCGTAGATGCCCGACTTGAGGAGCAGGAGGCCGCGCGCCGCGGCTTCTTCGACAACCGCAGTCGCGAGCTCCGGGGCCGGCTGCTTCGTGTCGCGGTCGTAGACGAGCTCGATCGCGAGCATCGCGCCGAGGCCGCGCACGTCGCCGATCGCGGCGTGCCGTTGCTGCCACTCGAGCATTCGTCCGCGGATGACCTCGCCGATCTCGCCCGAGCGCGCGACGAGCCCCTCGTCCTCGATCACGTCGAGGACGGCGAGCGCAGCAGCCTGTGCGACCGGGTTGCCGACGTACGTGCCGCCGACCGCCGAGTCGCCGGGCGCGTCCATGATGTGCGCCTTGCCGATCACGCCCGAGAGCGGGAGGCCGGCGGCGATCGACTTGGCCATCGTCACCAGGTCGGGCTCGACGTCGTAGTGCTCGATCGCCCACATGCGGCCTGTGCGCGCGAAGCCCGTCTGCACCTCGTCGACGACCATCACGATCCCGTGCTCGTCGCAGATGCGACGCACACCCTCCATGAACGGGCGCGGAGCGACCACGAAGCCGCCCTCGCCCTGGACGCACTCGATCACGAGCGCTGCCACCGTCTCGGCCGCCACCTGGGTGAGCAGCGCGCGCTCGAGCGCCTCGAGCGCGGTGCGCGGGTCCGTTCCGCGGTACTCCTGCGCGAACGGCACGCGGTAGATCTCGGGAGCGAAGGGCCCGAGCCCCGCCTTGTAGGGGTGCGTCTTCGAGGTCAGGCTCAGCGAAAGGAGCGTCCGGCCGTGAAAGCCCCCCTCAAAAGCGATCACCGCGGGCCGGCCGGTGTACGCGCGCGCGAACTTGACCGCGTTCTCGACGGCCTCGGTGCCCGCGTTGAAGAAGGCCGCCTTCTTCGGGCCGGCGATCGGGATCGTCTCGATCAGCCGCTCGGCGAGCCGGATGTAGACCTCGTAGGGGACGATGGTGAAGTCCGTGTGCGAGAAGCGCGCCATCTGCTCCTGCGCGGCCGCGACGACGTCCGGGTGCGAGTGGCCGACGTTGAGGCAGCCGACGCCGCCCGTGAAGTCGACGAACGTGTTGCCGTCCACGTCCGTGAGGAGCGCCCCGCGGCCCTCCTCGGCGACGACAGGCAGGACGATCGAGAGCGGGTCGGCAACCACGCGCGCCTTGCGCGCGAGGATCTCACGCGAGCGCGGGCCGGGAATCTCCGTGCGCACGTCGATGGACCGGGTGGCAGCCATCGAATCCACGATATCCGAGCAATCGGCCCACCCGGCTGCGGCCTTCCCGCACAATCCTCCAATGCCCCTTCGCCGCCGTAGCGCATCGGAGCAGCCAGCCGTCCGCCGAATCCTGGTCGGCACCGACCTCTCGCCGACGGCCGAGCGCGCCGTCGCGTGGGCGGCCGACATGGCCGCGCGCTACGACGCGGAGCTGATCCTGCTGCGCGTCGTGACGAACGGGACGTCGCCGGCGGCCGCCGAGGACGAGCTGCGCGCCTACGCGGCCGGTGTCGCCCCGAACGCGCGTCCGGTCGTGGCGACGGGCGAGGACCCGGCCGAAGCGATCGTGGCCGCGATCGCCTCCGAGCGCGCGGACGTGGTCGTCGTCGGCAGCGTCGGGATGCGCGGGCGCCGCCAGTTCCTGCTCGGCAACGTGCCGAACCGCGTCTCGCACGCTGCCGGCTGCACGGTCGTGATCGTCAACACGGCGGGCGAGGCGTGACCGTCGGCGAGGACCTGCCTGCCGGGCTGCTCGGCCGCGCCACGCGCATCGGCGCGGTGCTCGCGCGCCACGGCCTGCGCGAGCGCCGCGGCGACGAGTCGGACGAGGTGCGCGCGCGCCACCTGCGCGAGGCGCTCGAGGAGCTCGGCCCGACCTTCGCGAAGCTCGGCCAGATCCTCTCCACGCGGCCGGACCTGCTCCCGCCCGCGTACGTCGACGGAGCTCTCGTCGCTGCAGGACAACGTCCCGCCGCTCTCGGAGGAGGACGTCGTCGCGGTGATGGAGCAGGAGCTCGGCGTCCCGTGGGAGGACGTCTTCGAGACGATCGACCCGGTGCCGATCGCCGCCGGGACGATCGGCCAGGTGCACCGCGGCACCCTCGAGGGCGGCGAGCGCGTGGTCGTGAAGGTCCAGCGGCCGACCGCGAGCGACGAGATCCTGCGCGACGTCGCGCTGCTCGAGCTGTTCGCGGAGCAGATCGCCGGGCGCGATGTCTTCCAGCGCGTCGTCGACGTACCCGCGGTCGTCGAGCACCTCTCGTCGCTCGCTGCGCCGCGAGCTCGACTTCTGCATCGAGGCGAAGAACATCGAGCGGCTGCGCGAGGTGCTGGCGCCGTTCTCGCGGCTCGACGTGCCGGCGCTGTACGACCGCTACACGTCGTCGCGGCTGCTCGTCATGGAGGACATCCAGGGCGTGCCGATCCGCGAGGCGCCGCCCGGGCCCGAGCGCCAGGAGGCTGCGCGGCAGCTGGTCGAGGCGTACTACCGCCAGATCCTCACGGACGGCTTCTTCCACGCCGACCCGCACCCGGGGAACCTGCTCTGGTGGCGCGACCGCATCTACTTCCTCGACCTCGGCATGGTCGGCGAGGTGCCGCCGGAGGTGCGCGAGCTGGTGCTGCTCCTGCTCATGGCGTTCTGGCAGGAGGACGTCCCGTTCCTCGCGGACGTGGTGCTCATGCTCGGCGGCGCGACGTCGACGCCCGACGACCCGGAGGCGTTCGAGCGCGAGCTCGGCGACCTGCTCAAGACGTACCGCCACCAGAACCTGTCCGACATCCAGCTCGGCCCGGTGATCCAGCAGGTGACGGAGATCTCGGCGCGCCATGGCGTGCGGCTGCCCGCGTCGATGGCGCTGACCGGAAAGGCGCTCGCGCAGATGCAGCTCGCCGCCGCGGAGCTCGACCCCACGCTCGACCCGCTGTCGGTGATCGGAACGTTCCTGCGCCGGCACCTGACGACGCAGGTGCGTGGCGCGGCCAACCCGCAACAGCTGTTCTACGACGCGCAGAAGCTGAAGGCGCGGGCGTCGCGGCTCGTGGAGGGCTTCGAGCGCGTCGTCGGCTCGCGGCCTGGTAACCGGCTGCAGGTGCAGTTCCGCGGGCCCGAGCTCGAGTCGACGATTCGCCGCGCCGCGCGGCAGATCTCGCTCGCGTTCGTCGCCGCGGGCACCTGGGCCGCCACGGGCGCGACGGCGGCGAGCGACTCAGTCGGCGACTGGGCGCCGGTGACGCTCGGCGCGATCGCGGCGACGGTGACGGTCGTCCTGTTCGGCGACCTCTGGCGCCACCGCTAGTAGCCGCCGAAAGTCCGGCGCGCTGCGCGCAGCCATGACGACTTTCGGCGGTCTCGACTTCTAGTCAGACGCGACTTCGCGCGGCGTTGCTGCGGCGGGGCAAGCCCGCCTCCGCCGAGAACACCTCGACTGCGACGCTTGAGCGCCTTCTTCAGCGACGCCTCGCCATGAGCACGGTCGTCACACGCATGAGCAGCGTCAGCACGGTGCGCTCGACGCGGCCGAGCTTCTTGGGCGCGGACTTGGCGGCCATCCCTAGCTGGATATCGTGAAGCACGTGGCAACGCGAGAGCTCCCCACCGGCACCGTCACGTTCTTCTTCACGGACATCGAAGGGTCGACGCGGCTGCTGCACGAGCTCGGGGCCCGTCTACCAGGACGCACTCGCGCAGCATCACCGCGTGCTGCGCTCGGCCATCCAGGGGGCCGAGGGGCTGGAGGTGTCGACACACGGCGACGCGTTCTTCGCCGTGTTCACCGACCCCGACCGGGCCGTCGACGGCGGCGGCCGCTGCGCAGCGCGCAGCTGACCGCGCAGGACGTGGCCGGGCGAGCGTGACATCCGTGTGCGGATCGGCCTGCACACGGGCGAAGGCGTGGTCGCGGTCGACGACTACGTCGGCATCGACGTGCACGCGGCCGCGCGGGTCTGCTCCGCCGCCCATGGCGGCCAGGTGCTGCTCACGCGCGCGACGCGCGACGCGCTGGCCAACGACACGACGCTCGTCGAGCTGGGCCACCACCTGCTGAAGGACCTCGAGGGCTCGATCGAGCTGTTCGGCCTCGCGGCAGAAGGGCTCCCGGGGGACTTCCCGCCGCTCAAGACGCTGACGAACGCGAACCTGCCCGAGCCGCCGACGCCGATCATCGGGCGGGCCCGTGAGGTGCACGCCGTCCGCGAGCTGCTGCTCCGCGATGAGACTCGGCTGGTCACGCTGACCGGCCCGGGCGGGACCGGCAAGACGCGGCTGGCGCTCGAGACGGCGCGCGAGCTCGTCGAGAAGTTCCCGAACGGCGTGACGTTCGTCGCGCTCGGGGCGTTGGGCGACGCGGAGTTCGTGCTGCCGTCGCTGGGCGAGGCGCTCGGCGTCGAGGGCTCGAGCGGGCGCTCGCTCGAGGAGGCACTGGCGAACTACCTGCGCGAGCGGCGGCTGCTGCTCGTCCTCGACAACTTCGAGCACGTGATCGGCGCGGCGCCGTCGATCGCGAAGCTGCTCGCCGCTGCACCAGGCGTGACCGCGCTCGTGACGAGCCGCGAGCGGCTGCACCTCTCGGGCGAGCAGGAGATGGTCGTCCCGCCGCTCCGCCCCGCCGACGCGGTCGCGCTCTTCATGGCGCGCGCGCGAGCGGCGCTGCCGACGTTCGAGGACAACGAGCTCGACCGGCAGGCGATCGACGAGATCTGCCGGCGGCTCGACGGCCTGCCGCTTGCGATCGAGCTCGCCGCGGCGCGCGTGAAGCTCCTCTCGCCGCGCGCGCTGCAGGGGCGGCTAGGGCGGCGGCTGCAGCTCCTGACCGGCGGCGCGCGCGACCTGCCCGAGCGCCAGCAAACGCTGCGCGCGACGATCGACTGGAGCTACGAGCTCCTCGCCGCGACCGAGCAGCGACTGCTCGCACGATTGTCCGTCTTCTACTCCGGCTGCACGCTCGAAGCGGCGGAGGAGGTCTGCGAGGCGTCGCTCGACGACCTGGCCTCGCTCGTCGACAAGAGCCTGCTCGGCCGCCACGACCGCGCGGACGAGATCCGCTTCGTCCTGCTCGAGACGATCCGCGAGTACGCCTTCGAGCGGCTGCGCGACCTGGGGGAGATCGACGAGCTGCGCCGTCGGCACGCCGACCACTACCTCGGCTTCGCGGAGCAGGCGCACCTGGAGATGCGCGGCGCCGGCCAGGTGCGCTGGCTCGCCGCGCTCGACAGCGAGCACCAGAACCTGCGCGCCGCGATCGAGTACGTGCGCGGCGCGGGTGAGAAGGAGCTCGAGCTGCGCTTCGTCGCGGCGCTCTGGTTCTTCTGGATCGTCCACGGCCACCTGACGGAGGGCATGACGACAGTGGAGCGCGCGCTCGAGGGCTCGACCTCCCAGCCGCCGCTCCTGCGGGCCGACGCGCTGCGGACGGTGGCGGCGCTCGCGCACCGGCTGGGTGACACCCGCCGGGCGAAGATGTACGCGAAGGAGAGCGTCGGCCTCTACCGAGAAGTCGGCGACCTCGGTGGCGAGGCGGCCGCGCTGACGACGCTCGCCGGCGCCGCGCTCGTCGAGGGCGACGGTGCGCGCGCGCGGGAGCTGTACGAGCAGGCGCTCGATTCGACCCGCAACCTCAACGACCCGTTCCGCCTGGCGAGCGCGCTCGGCAATCTCGGCTACCTGCTGCTCATGGAGGGCGACAACGATCGCGCGGGCAAGCTCTTCGAGGAAGGGCTGATCGTGTTCCGGCGTCTCTCGAGCGAGGAGGGCGTAGCGCGCTCGTTGCTGAACCTCGGCTTCGCGAGCTGGCAGCGGTCGGCGTTCTCCGAGGCGGCGGCGCTGATGAGGGAGAGCCTGCGCCGGTTCGCGACGATCGGCTCGCGCGAGGGCATCGCCTACTGCCTGGAAGGGCTGGCCGCGGAAGCCGTGTCCGAAGGGAACGGCGCGCGGGCCGCGCGGCTGCTCGGCGCGTCCGAGGCGGTGTGCCTGAGCCTCGAGCTGACGCTCGACCCGTTCGAGCTCGCGCTGCACCGCTGGAGCGTCGCGGAGGGCCGCAGGGTGCTCGGCGAGGACGTGTTCGAGCGCGAGTTCGCGGCCGGGAAAGCGCTGTCCGTCGACGCTGCCGCTGAGCTCGCGCTGTCCGTCGACGAGTCGGTCTTGGTCGACGCGTGACGGAGCTACGCGAGGCGGACGCGGCCGGCGATCCGTTCGAGCAGTTCGACGCCTGGTACGCCGACGCGGAGGCCGCGGTGCCGGTGCGCGAGGCGATGGTGGTCGCGACCGCGACGCCGAACGGCGCGCCGTCGGCGCGGATGGTGCTGCTGAAGGACGCAGTCGCGGAGAGCTTCGTCTTCTTCACGAACTACGAGAGCCGCAAGGGCCGCGAGCTGGCGGCCAACCCGCGCGCGGCCCTGCTCTTCCACTGGCAGCCGCTCGGCCGCCAGGTGCGGATCGAAGGATCAGTCGACCCGGCTCGACGAGGCCGCGTCGGACGCGTACTTCGACTCGCGGCCGCTGGGCGCGCGCCTCGGCGCGTGGGTGTCGCGCCAGAGCGAGCCGGTCGAGTCGCGCGCGGTGCTGGAAGAGGGCGTCGAGCAGATGCGGCAGCACCTCGGCGCCGAGGTGGCGCGGCCGCCGCACTGGGGCGGCTTCCGGGTGCGGCCGGAGGTCTACGAGTTCTGGCAGCACCGCGACGACCGGCTCCACGACCGGCTGCGCTACCGCCGCGACGGCGGTGCCTGGGTGCGCGAGCGGCTCGCCCCGTAAGGAGTGACGAGCGCCGCTGGCGGATTCGCCGAGACGTGTTTCGTCGGCGGAGGCGGGCTTGCCCGCCGCAGCTACACCGCGCGAAGTCGCGTGTGACTCCACGCGGGAAGGGGGAGCTCTAGGGGGGAACCCGCGAAGCGGGGGTTCCCCATTCGAATGGAGCGCAGCGGTCTCCACGCTCCATAGAATCGACGCGGTGGTTCTCTCCGACCGCACGATCCGCCGGCTGCTCGAAGAAGGGCGGATCGGCATCGACCCGTACGACGAGGGGCTGCTCCAGCCGTCCAGCGTGGACGTGCGCGTCGACCGCTTCTTCCGCGTGTTCCACAACAACCGCTACCCGTACATCGACGTGCGGGAGCCGCAGGAGGAGCTGACCGAGCTCGTCGAGATCGACGACGAGCGCGCGTTCGTCCTGCATCCGGGCGAGTTCGTGCTCGGGTCGACGCTCGAGCGCGTCACGCTGCCCGACGATCTCGTGGCCCGCCTCGAGGGGAAGTCGAGTCTTAGGGAGGCTCGGCCTCCTGATCCACTCGACCGCGGGCTTCATCGACCCGGGCTGGGACGGGCACGTGACGCTCGAGCTGTCGAACGTCGCGAACCTCCCGATCACGATCTACTACGGGATGAAGATCGGCCAGCTCTCCTTCATGCAGCTGACGGAGCCGGCCGAGACGCCGTACGGCACCGGCGAGCTCGGCTCGAAGTACCAGGGCCAGCGCGGCCCGACGCCGCAGCCGCTACTGGCAGAACTTCGAGCGGGAAACCGTCCTGATCCTCGTCACCGGCGGCACGGGCTTCGTCGGCCCGCGGGTCGTCCACGCCCTGCGCGCGCACGACCTGCCGGTCCGCGCACTCGCACGCAAGCCGGAGCGCGACGAGACGCTGCGCAACTGGGACGTCGAGCTCGTCCAGGGCGACATGACCGACGCGGAGAGCCTGAAGCGCGCGGTCGGGGGCGTCGACACGATCGTCCACCTCGTCGCGATCCGCCAGGGCAAGCGCGAGCAGTTCGAGCGGCTCATGATGCAGGGCACGCGCGACCTGCTGGCCGCCGCGAAGGACGGCGGGCGTCCAGCGCTTCGTCCTCATGAGCGCGCTCGGCACGACGCCCGAAACCAAGGACCTCGTCCCCTACTACGGCGCCAAGTGGGCCGAGGAGCAGGACGTGAAGGCCTCGGGGATCCCGTACGTGATCTTCCGGCCGAGCTTCATCTTCGGCCGTGAGGGCGGCATCCTGCCGACGTTCGCGAAGCTCGCCAGGCTCGGCGCCCTTCACGGCGGTGACGGGCAGCGGCACGCAGCGGATCGCGCCGATCTGGATCGACGACGTCGCGGAGTACTTCGCCGCCGCTGCCACGCTCGACGACCGCGCTGGGCCAGACGTGGGAGCTGGGCGGGCCGGAGGCGGTCACGTGGAACGAGTTCTGGCAGCGGCTCCGGCGCGTGCTCGGTATCAAGCGGCGGCCGATCGTGCACATGCCGATGTGGTTCATGCGCGCGAACGCGCTCGTGACGGAGCGCCTGCCCGGCAACATCCCGCTCACGCGCGACCTGCTGAAGATGCTCGAGGCCGGCGACAACGTGCCGGCCGACGACTCCGCGCAGCAGACGTTCGGCATTCCACTCGTCGCGCTCGACGAGCAGCTCCGCCACGGCACGGAATAGCCCGGCGTAGACGGACGGCGCGAGGCGGCGTACCCTCGCGGTGCCGTGACCGAGCGACTCGCCCGCGCAGCGGCGAATCACCCGTGGCGCACGGTCGGCGCCTGGGTCGTCGCGATCCTCCTGGCGTTCGGCGTCGTCGCCACGTCGCTCGGCGACGTGCTGACGAGCGACGCGACCCTGACGAACAACCCCGCGTCCTACCGCGCCTATGCGCTGATGGCGCAGCGGCTGCCGCCCGACCCGAACTACGTCTCGGAAGTGGTGGTCGTCCGCGCCCGCTCGGCGCAGGCGGACACGGCCGGCGTGAAGGCCTACGCCACGCGCGTCGCGAACGACCTCGGGGCCACCGGCGACGTCACGATCGTCGAGGCGCCAGCCGCCGTCTCCCGCGACGGCAAGGCGGCGCTGATCACGCTGCACACCAATGCCGACGGCGTCATCCCCGATGTCGTCGACCACGTGAATGCCCTCAGCCGGAGCGCATTCGCCGTGACGATCACGGGCACGGACACGGCGGACGAGGACTTCTCGAAGCTCTCGCAGGAGGACCTGCAGCACGGCGAGCTCTTCTTCGGCCTGCCCGCGTCGCTGATCATCCTGCTGATCGTCTTCGGCACGCTCGTCGCCGGCGTGCTGCCGCTGCTGATGGCGATCGTCGCGATCATCGTCGCGCTCGCCCTCGTCGCGATCGTCGGGCAGGAGTGGGACCTCTCGGTCTTCGTCGTGAACATGCTCACGGGAATGGGACTGGCGCTCGGCATCGACTACACGCTGTTCGTGCTCTCGCGCTTCCGGGAGGAGCGCACGCGGGGCCGCGACAAGCTCGACGCGATCGCCATGTCGGGCATGACGGCGAGCCGCGCAGTTGTGTTCAGCGGGCTCGCGTTCATCCTCGCAATGACGGGCCTGCTGCTCGTGCCGAGCACGATCTTCCGCAGCCTCGCTGCGGGCGCGATCCTGGTCGCCGTCGTCTCGATCGCCGCGGCGCTGACATTGCTGCCGGCGGTCCTCTCGCTGCTCGGCGACCGGGTCGACGCGCTGCGCGTGCCGTACGCCGGCCGCTCGGCAGGCGGCGAGAGCCGCTTCTGGCTCGGCGTCGTCGACCGCGTGCTGCGCCGGCCGGGCATCTCGCTCGCCGTCAGCGCCGGCCTGCTGATCCTGCTCGCGCTCCCGGCCGTCGGGCTGAAGACCGGCGAGAACGGCCTGAGCATCCTCCCCGACCGCTTCCCGTCGAAGCAGGGCTTCCTGGCCTTCGAGCGCTCGTTCGGGGTCGGGACGACGGACACGGTGCAGGTCGTCGTCGACGGTGACATCCGCACACCGCCGGTCGCCGACGCGGTGAACCGGCTCGCGACCGCGCTGCGCAACAACCCGGAGCTCCGGCGCATCGACGTCCAGCGGCACCCGGACGTGCAGCTCGCCGTGATCGAGGCGCTCCCCGTCGGTGACAGCCGCAGCAACGCGGCGATCGCCACGGTGAAGCGGCTCCGCTCCGACACCGTGCCCGCAGCGCTCGAAGGCGTGGCGGCAACCGGCCTCGTGACCGGCGAGACGGCGGAGTCGGTCGACTACCGGTCGGTCACGGAGACCTGGCTCCCGCGCGTGATCGCCTTCGTGCTGCTGCTGAGCTTCGTCCTGCTGACGCTCGCCTTCCGGTCGATCGTCGTCGCGCTGGAGGCGATCGTGCTGAACCTGCTCTCGGTCGGCGCGGCGTACGGGGTGCTCGTGCTGGTGTTCGTCCACGGCGTCGGCAACGAGCTTTTCGGCTTCGAGCAGGTCGACTTCATCGAGGCTTGGGTGCCGCTGTTCCTGTTCAGCGTGCTCTTCGGGCTCTCGATGGACTACCAGGTGTTCCTGCTGAGCCGGATCCGCGAGCGGTACAGCGAGACGGGCGACAACGACGGCTCGATCCGGTTCGGGATCGGCTCGACCGCGCGACTGATCACCGGCGCGGCGCTGATCATCATCGCCGTGTTCGCCGGCTTCGCCCGCGGCGACCTGGTGCAGTTCCAGCAGATGGGCTTCGGCGTCGCGGTGGCGCTGTTCCTCGACGCAACCGTGATTCGCTCGGTGCTCGTCCCCGCCAGCATGAAGCTGCTCGCGCGCTGGAACTGGTACCTGCCGGGCTGGCTCGAGTGGCTTCCGAATGTGCACGTCGAGGCGCCCGAGCGCGCGCACGACTACGACCAGGTCGCTGGATCGGCGACGCGGTGACGTCCGCGATCACGCGACCTGGTCGACTGCCTTCTTGAAAAGAAGAGGGGCCGCTTTCGCAGCCCCTCATTCCGGTTACCAGCGGTGAATTGGTAAGGACGCTTTCCGGCCGTCCGAGGACGGCGGCGCTCTAAGCGGGTCCCCCACGCTGGCTAGACGATTCCCCGTAGGTCTCGGGGACAACGTCCTTACCCGCTGGTACCTCCACTGCCCGTACTGGAATCTGTCACGTCCGGACCACCTCCTTTCCGCGGTACTCAGAGAATAGCCGACGCGTCACCGGACTTCGTAGGGTGGGCCGATGCCACGCGTGCTGGGCGTCCATCTGCCTCGTCGCGTGCTGAGCGCGGCGGTGACCCCGCTGGCGTGGGCCGGCGTCGCGCCGTTCGACATTCACCTGCTGACCGTGACCGGCCGGCGGACGGGTCAGCGGTACACGACGCCGGTCACGGTGGTGGGCCATGCGGGCGGGCGGTGGCTCGTTGCGCCGTACGGCGAGCGGAGCTGGGTCAAGAACGCGCGCGCGGCCGGTTTCGTCGAGCTACGGCGTGGGCGACGGCATGAGCGAGTCGCCGTCGAGGAGGTCCCGCGGGACGAGCGGGCGCCGGTGCTGCGCGCCTACCTCGACCGGAATCCGAGCACCCGCGACCTGTTCGACGCGGCGCGGGGGGCGCCGCTCGCCGACTTCGCAGCGGAGGCAGACCGGCACCCGGTGTTCCGGCTCGTCAGTCGTCCGTGATGTCGACCTTGATCATCCCGGCGTCGTCGACGCGCACCGGGAACGTCTCGACGGGCGCGTAGGCGGGCGGGTTCAGCACCCGGCCGGTCTTGATCTCGAACTTCGAGCCGTGGCGAGGGCAGATGACGGTGTGGTCGCCCCAGTCGACCGGGCCTTCGCAGAGCGGGCCGTCGTCGTGTGAGCAGCGGTCCTCGATCGCGTGGAGCTCCCCGTCGATGTTGAAGACGCAGGCGCCCAGGTACCCGGACACGACCGTCCTGGACGAGCCGGGCGGCAGCTCGTCGAGCGGGCAGACGTCGACTTCCAACGGCGCTAGGTGAGCGTCAGGTCGGCCGCGCTCGTCCACTCCTCGGGGAGCGGCGTGCCCTTCGCCTTGTGGAGCGCGAGCTTGAGGACGCCGAGGCCGAGGATCGCGCACTTGAGGCGGACCGGTGTGAGCGGGATGCCGACCTCGTCGAGCAGCTCTTCCTTGGGCATGGCGGCGACCTGGGTGGCGCTGCGGCCCTTGACCATCTCCATCAGCATCGAGGTCGCCGCCTGGCTGATCGCGCAGCCGCGGCCCTCGAAGCGGACGTCCTCGATCGTATCCCCGTCGGCGGCGAACGCGACCGAGACGGAGACCTCGTCGCCGCAGAGCGGGTTCATGCCCTCGGCGGTGGCGTCGGCATGGTCGAGCGTCCCGTGCCCGCGCGGGTTCTTGTAGTGGTCGAGGATGACCTCGCGGTACATCTGGTCGAACTCGCTCACGAATCCACCTTAGCGAGCGATGCCCAGCCTGGCGACGCGCAGAACTTTTCACAGAGCCGTGACGGTCCCATCACCACGCCTGGCACCGGCCGTACGCCGCGAAACGCCGCATGGGAAAGCCGCGCAGGACAGTTCTGTCACACACGCGTCACGGTCCTGCGCAGGTGCCTGGCACCGGTGTTCGCGGCGCGCGGACACGGCCGCGCGGGACATGCCGGACTGCGGGTCAGGCGAAGACGGAGCGGGCCTTGTGGAGGCCCTCCACGAGCCGGTCGATCTCCTCCGGCACCGTGTAGAGGTAGAAGCTCGCGCGGTTCGTCGCCGCAACGCCCAGCCGGCCCATCAGCGGCTGGCAGCAATGGTGGCCCGCGCGGATCGCAACGCCGCCCATGTCGAGGATCTGCGCCACGTCGTGTGGGTGGATGCCGTCGAGGTTGAACGACACGATCCCGGCGCGCTTCTCGGCCGGCGGGCCGTACAGGGTGATCCCGGGCACGTCGACCAGCCGCTCGAGCGCGTACTCGGTCAGCTCGTGCTCCCACGCCTCGATCGACTCGAGCCCGACCGCCTCCAGGTAGTCGACGGCGGCGCCGAACCCGACCGCCTCCGCGATCGGCTGCGTGCCCGCCTCGAACTTGGCCGGCACGTCCCCCCAGGTCGTCTGCTCGAACGTGACCTTCTTGATCATGTGCCCGCCAAGGTTGAACGGCTCCATCGCCTCCAGCAGCTCGAGCCTGCCCCAGAGTGCCCCCACGCTCGTCGGCCCGCACATCTTGTGGGCCGAGAACGCGAGGAAGTCCGCGCCGAGCGCCTGCACGTCGATCCGCCGGTGCGGCGCCGCCTGGGCCCCGTCCACGACCACGATCGCGCCCTGGTCGTGCGCCCAGGCCGCCACCTGCTCGACCGGGTTGACGGTGCCGAGGGAGTTCGAGACGAGGTTGATCGCGACCACCTTCACCCCGCCGTCGGCTGCGAGCCCGTCCAGAGCGGACAGGTCGAGCTCGCCGCCGTCGTCGACCGGAAGCAGCTTCAGCGTCGCCCCGGTCTTCCGGGCGATGTACTGCCACGGCACGAAGTTCGAGTGGTGCTCGAGCTCCGTCACGACCACAGCGTCGCCCGGCCCGAGGTTCGACAGCCCCCACGCGTATGCGACGAGGTTGAGGCTCTCGGTGGCGTTCCGCGTGAAGATGATCTCCCGCGGCGTGCGCGCGTTCACAAACGACGCGAGCTTCTGGCGCGCGCCCTCGTAGCCGGCCGTCGCACGCTCGGACAGCGCGTAGACGCCGCGGTGCACGTTGCCGTACGACGTCTCGTAGAAGTCGCGGATGGCGTCGAGCACCTGGCGCGGCTTGTGCGAGCTGACCGCCGAGTCGAGGTACGCGAGCGGCTTGCCGTGGATCTGCTGCTCGAAGATCGGGAAGTCCGCGCGCAACGCGCGTGCGTCGAGCTTCTTCGGCGTCGTCACGGCCACCCAGCCATGCTACTCCGGGGCACCCGGCTCACCGAAGTAGGCTCCTCGCGCCATGGCCGACTTCGCCAAGACGATCGCCGACGCGTACGCCACGACCGGCCCGACGGTCGACCTCGGCCGCGGCGTCCACGAGGGCAAGCTCGTCCCCGAGGCTGTCGTCGCCGCGCCGCTGAAGACGCTCAACCGCCACGGCCTGATCGCCGGCGCGACCGGCACCGGCAAGACGCGCACGCTCCAGCTCCTGGCCGAGCAGCTCTCCGCGCAGGGCGTCGCGGTCTTCGCGGCCGACTACAAAGGCGACCTCTCCGGTCTCGCCGAGCCGGGCGCAGCCGACGGGCCCGCGCCCGACCGGATGAAGGAGCTCGGCCTGCCCTACGCACCGGCCGCGTTCCCCGTCGAGTTCCTGTCGCTCGGCGGCATCGGCCCAGGCGTCCCCGTCCGCGCCACGGTCACCGACTTCGGCCCGCAGCTGCTCGCGAAGGTGCTGAAGGCGAACGAGACGCAGGAGTCGAGCCTCGCGCTCGTCTTCCGCTTCGCCGACGAGCGCGGCCTCCCGCTCCTCGACCTTGCCGACCTGCGCGCATTGCTGACCTACCTCGACTCGGACGCGGGCAACGAGGACCTCAAGGGCATCGGCGGCGTCTCCGGCCAGACGATCGGAGTGCTGCTCCGCTCGCTCGTCGAGCTCGAGGACGGCGGCGGCACCGAGTTCTTCGGCGAGCCGCAGTTCGAGATCGCCGAGCTGCTCCGCACCGCACCGGACGGCCGCGGCCAGATCACCTGCCTCGAGCTCGCCGCCGTCCAGGACAAGCCGCAGCTCTTCTCGACCGTGCTGATGTGGATGCTCGCCGAGCTCTTCGAGCAGCTGCCCGAGGTCGGCGACCTCGACAAGCCGAAGCTCGTCTTCTTCTTCGACGAGGCTCACCTGCTCTTCGACGACGCGACCGACGCCTTCCTCGACTCGGTCGAGCGGACGGTGAGGATGATCCGCTCGAAGGGCGTCGGCGTGTTCTTCGTGACGCAGGCGCCGACCGACCTGCCGAGCGCCGTGCTCGGCCAGCTCGGCAACCGCGTGCAGCACGCCCTGCGCGCCTTCACCCCGGAGGACGCCGACGCGCTGCGCAAGACCGTCCGCACGTACCCGACGTCCGACTTCTACGACCTCGAGCAGCTCCTCGCCTCGCTCGGCACCGGCGAGGCGGCCGTCACGATCCTCAGCGAGCGCGGCGTCCCGACACCGGTCGTGCACGCGCGACTCCGCGCGCCGAGCGCGTCGATGAAGCCCGCAGCGGACGTGGACGCGCTGGCGAAGGCCTCCGCACTGCAGGCGAAGTACGGCACCGAGATCGACCGCGAGAGCGCCTACGAGCTGCTCGCCAAGCGCGTCGAAGCGGCACCCGCGCCGGAGCCTGAGCCGAAGGCCGAAAAGCCGATGCCCGAGCACCACAACGGCAAGACCGAGCCGAGCGACGAGCTCACCGACTTCCTCGGCTCGCGGCAGGGCAAAGCGCTGCAACGCGAAGTCGTCCGCGGCGTCTTCAGCCTGCTGCGGAAAAAGCTCTAGGCCGAGGCGGCAGCCGGCGACACGTTCCGGCAGGCATCCACGAGCCCGTACCAGTCGACCTTGTCGACGACCGCGACATCGATCGCGGCGCACTCGCGCTCGACATCCGCATCGACGAACGCCGAGAAGAGCACGAGGTGCCCGCCGTACCCGTCGGCGCGCAGCCGCTGCGCGACGTCGATCCCGGTCAGGCCGGGCATGCGCAGGTCGAGCACGACGATGTCGTAGGGGGCCGCAGCACAGCGCAGAAGCGCCTCGCTCCCGTCGGCTGCTTCGTCGACCTCCCAACCCTCGGTCGACAGCACGATCGCGAGCATGCTGCGGATGTCAGCTTCGTCGTCGACTACTAGGACATGGCCAAGCGGCGATGGAGTCATCTGGAAACAGCACCTTTCTCTCGCAGGCCGCCGCAGTCGGCCCTCGTGCCCATGTTCCCTCGCAAATCGCCTCGTGAACTCCCCCATCCGAGTGATATGCGCCCGGGAAGCGTTCGGAGTCCATAAGGCCGTCCGACCTAGCCGAACGTGAAGGCGTACGCGGACACGCCCTGCGTGAAGCGCAGCTCGAGCAGGCCCGAGCGCAGCTTCGGGAAGCTCGCAAGCGTGTAGAGCCGCGGTTCGCCGCGCACGGTGGTCGTGCCCACCGGCTTCCCGTCCACGAGTGCGTCCACCCGGCCGCGCCCGCCCAGGACGAGGTGCACCTTCTGGGCCGCGAAGTCGAGCCGCAGGCGAGCAAATGTCCCCGCCACGATCCGCTGCCCCGTGACCTTCCAGCTGCCGTCGTAGGCGAGCTGGTCGGGGCCGAGCTGTGACGGGAACTTGTAGAGGGCCAAGCGGTCCGGGTGGATGCCGCCGACGAAGCGGTCGAGCCGCTCGTAGCCGAGGTACGACTCGGGCGTCATCGCGTGGTTCGGCGTCGTGTCCGCGACCTCGGTCATGGGCTGGGTCGCGTCGCCGAGGTAGTGCCGGATCGTCTGCTCGGTCTCCGAGTAGTCGCCCTCACCGAAGTGCGTGTGGCGCAGGCGCCCGGTGCGGTCGATCAGGTACTCGGCCGGCCAGTACTCGTTGTGGTACGCCGTCCAGGTCCCGTACTGGTTGTCGAGGGCGACCGGGTAGCGGACGCCGAGCTTCTTGACGGCGGCGCGCACGTTCGACGGCACGTGCTCGAACGCGAACTCGGGCGTGTGGACGCCGACGATCACGAGCCCGTCCTTGCGGTAGCGCGCATCCCAGGCCTTGAGGTGCGGGAGCGTCCTCAGGCAGTTGATGCATGAGTACGTCCAGAAGTCGACCAGCACGACCTTGCCGCGCAGGCCATGCAACGTCAGCGCCTTGCGCCCCGGCGTGTTGATCCAGTCGGTGAGGCCGATGAACCGGGGCGCCGTCGGCCCCTTGTTCGCGGCCAGCGCCTCGCCGGTGCCGCTCAGGTCGCGCAGCTGCCGCTTCGCGGTGGAGGTCTCCTCGACGTGCTTCTGCAGCGCCTGCGTGTAGCCGGGCAGCGCCGTCGTGAAGCGCTGGTCGTAGTTCTTCGCGATCGCGAACGCGGTCAGCGCGAGCACGACTCCGGCCGCGACGCGGATGCGCGGTGCCTCACGTCGCAGCAGCGTCATGCCGTTGGCGAGCCGCTGCGAGCCGAGCAGGATCGCCAGCATCGGCAGCGCCGCGCCGAGGCTGTACGCGACCGTGATGAGGATGGTGCGCAGGCCGACGTTACCGTTGGCGGCGATCGCGGCCACGGCGGCGAGCACGGGCCCGGCGCACGGGACGAACACGAGGCCGAGGCTCGCGCCGAGCAGGAACCCGTTCGCCTCGGTGTTCGCGCGGCGGCGAGTCAGGAAGTAGAACGGGCGCTCGAGGAGGTGCGCGAACGGCGGGAAGATCAGCGTTGCCGCCAGCACGAAGAGCATCGCGATCGCGAAGTTGCGCAGGAAGTCCGCGGGCAGCCCGAGCGCGCTGAGGATCGCCGCGCCCGCGAGCGTGAACAGCGTGAAGCTGCCGACGAGGCCCGCGACGATGGCGAACGGCCGCCAGCGGCTCGACGTCCCGGTGGCGCCCCCGACGAGCAGGATCGGCAGCACCGGGAGCACGCACGGCGAGATGGCCGTGATGATTCCGGCGAGGAAAGCGATGCCGAGAAGTACGAGCACCCCGCCGAAAAGGGTACGTCGCGCCTGTTACGTGCGGCTTAACTCAGCGCCCGGCGCAAGTCGCCCGGTAATCGACCGCGCGAGGGCGCCGAGCCCGAACAGGCAGAGCCCGACCACGACGAAGAACGCGATGTCCTCCATCCGCGTGTCGTCGAAGGCGAAGTCGAGCAGGACGAGCGCCAGCACCGCGCCGGCGAGAATCCACAGCCCACGGCGGCGGCCCACGCGGCGCCACCCGACGACGGCGCCGACCACGATCGGCACGCCCAGCAGCGTCGGGTAGTAGACGGCCCCACTCTCGAAGATCGACCCGAGCAAAAGCGGCGGCACGGTACCAAGCGCCCGCTACGGTTCGCGCCCGTGAGCGACTACGTCTACACGATGTACCGCGCCGACAAGTTCTACGGCGCCGACCGGCAGGTGCTGGCGAACATCTCGCTGTCCTTCCTGCCCGGCGCGAAGATCGGCGTACTCGGCCCCAACGGCGCCGGCAAGTCGACGCTGCTCCGGATCATGGCCGGCCGCGAGGAGCCGTCGAGCGGCGTGGCCGAGCTGGCGCCCGGCGCGACCGTCGGGCTGCTCGAGCAGGAGCCCGACCTCGACGCGGCCAAGGACGTGCGCGGCAACGTCGAGGACGGCGTCCGCGAGGTGCGCGACCTGCTCGACCGCTTCAACACCATCTCCGCCAAGTTCTCCGAGCCGGACGCGGACTTCGACGCCCTGCTCGCCGAGCAGGGCACGGTGCAGGAGCAGATCGACCGGCGCGACGCGTGGACACTCGACGCGGCGCTCGACCGCGCGATGGACGCGCTCCGCCTGCCGGACGGCGACCGCGACGTGACCACGCTCTCGGGCGGCGAGCGGCGCCGCGTGGCGCTCTGCCGGCTGCTGCTGTCGTCGCCCGACCTGCTGCTCCTGGACGAGCCGACGAACCACCTCGACGCGGAGTCGGTCGCCTGGCTCGAGCGCTTCCTCGCCGAGTACAAGGGCACCGTCGTCGCGGTCACGCACGACCGGTACTTCCTCGACAACGTCGCCGGCTGGATCCTCGAGCTCGACCGCGGCAAGGGCCTCCCGTTCAAGGGCAACTACTCGTCCTGGCTCGAGCAGAAGCAGGCACGGCTCGCCGTCGAGGAGAAGACCGAGTCGGCCCGCCAGCGCACGCTCGCGCGCGAGCTCGAGTGGGTGCGCATGAGCCCGCGCGCGCGGCACGCCAAGTCGAAGGCGCGCGTCACCGCCTACGAGCAGCTGCTCGCCTCCGACAGCGCGAAGAAGCTCGACAAGATCGAGATCCACATCCCGGCGGGGCCGCGCCTGGGCGACACGGTCGTCGAGGCGGACGGGCTCGCGAAGGGCTTCGGCGACCGGCTGCTCTTCGAGGACATGACCTTCTCGCTCCCGCCGGGCGGCATCGTCGGCGTGATCGGGCCGAACGGCGCCGGCAAGACGACGCTCTTCCGCATGATCGCCGGCGAGGAGCAGCCGGACGAGGGCGCGCTGCGGATCGGCGACACGGTCGAGCTCGCCTACGTCGACCAGGCGCGCGCCGACCTCGAGCCGGCGAACAACGTCTGGAAGGAGATCTCGGGCGGCCACGACACGATCCAGCTCGGCAAGCGCGAGGTGAACTCGCGCCAGTACGTGTCCTGGTTCAACTTCAAGGGCTCCGACCAGCAGAAGCGAGTCGGCGACCTCTCCGGCGGCGAGCGGAACCGCGTCCACCTGGCCAAGCTGCTGCGCTCGGGCGGCAACGTCCTCCTGCTCGACGAGCCGACGAACGACCTCGACGTGGACACGCTGCGCGCGCTCGAGGACGGGCTGCTCGACTTCGCCGGCTGCGCGGTGGTCATCTCGCACGACCGCTGGTTCCTCGACCGCGTCGCGACGCACATCCTCCACTTCGACGGCGACTCGCAGGTGACGTGGTTCGAGGGCGCCTACGACGAGTTCGAGGCGTGGATGAAGGAAACGCGCGGGCCGGACGCCCTGGAGCCGCACCGCATCACCTACAAGCGGCTGACGCGCACGTAAGGCGAAGGGCCGCCGAAGCGGCCCCTCGTCGTCTCTGAGAGAGAGCCCTCCCAGTTCGCCGCTAGACGAACGCCTTCACGAAGACCTCGACCTCCTCGATCGGGAAGGTCTCCGTCTTCAGATACTTCATGCGCCCAATCAGGCCGAGGGCGCGAAGCGCCTTCTCGTTGTCGGGGAACTTCGTGATCGCGAAGAAGTCATACGGGCCCATCAACGCGTACCACTTGTCGAGGACGCCCTGCTCCTTCTCGATGATCTTGGTGATCTTCTCGAAGTGCTCCGGCGCCAACGGCAACTTCTCCCTGCCTTCAGGGGTCAGCTCGAAAAAGCTGACGTACGTGAACATATGTCACCTCCTTTGCAGGTTCCGTGAGAGGCTGCCACGGGTACGCCGCAACGCCATCTGCGGCAGCCCTGACCCGGGCTGCCCGGAACTACTGAACCTCCGCTAGGTTCGTGGGATGGAGCGCGAGCGGGCGAATCCCAACGTCACGCTTGCGATCCTGACCCTCGCCGGCGCCGCGTTCTCGCTCCAGCAGACGCTCGTCTTCCCCGCGCTCTCCACCTTCCACCGGGAGTTCAACACGACCACCGCCTGGGCGACCTGGGTCGTCACCGCGTTCCTCGTCTCGGGCGCCGTGACCACGCCGATCCTGGGCCGCCTCGGCGACCAGTACGGGAAAGCGCGGCTCCTCCAGGTCAGCCTCGCCCTGTTCGTGCTCGGCTGCCTGGGCGCAGCGACGGCCTGGAGCATCGCCTCGCTGATCGCGTTCCGCGCCGTCGCGGGCGCGGGCGCAGCGCTCTTCCCGCTCAGCTTCGCGATCATCCGCGACGAGTTCCCGCCGGAGAAGGTCAAGGTCGGGATCGGGCTCATGTCGGCCGTGTTCGGCGTGGGCGGCGGGTTCGGGATCGTCCTCTCGGGCGTCATCGTCGACCACCTGTCGTGGCGCTACCTCTTCCTGCTCGGCTTCGCGCCCATGACGTTGGCGATCGTCCTCATCCGGCGGTACGTGCCCGAGTCGCCGGTGCGTCAGCGCTCGCGGGTCGACATCCCCGGGGCGCTGCTGCTCGCGGCCGGGCTGCTCCTGCTCATGGTCGCGCTGACCGAGGGCGAGAGCTGGGGCTGGACGTCTGCCCGCATCGTTGCGCTATTCGCACTGTCGGCCACGTCGTTCGGGGTCTGGGGGATCGTGGAGCGCCGCACGAGGTTCCCGCTCGTCGACATGCAGATGCTCGCGCACCGCCCGATCCTGTTCACGAACATGACCACGCTGGTCGCCGGGTTCGCGCTGTTCAGCTGCTTCGTGCTCGTCCCGACCTTCGTCGAGACGCCTTCATGGCGCGGCTACGGCTTCGGCGCGTCGGCCACGCAGGCGGGGCTCTACCTGCTGCCCAGTTCGCTCGCGCTGCTCGTCGCGGGGCCGGTCGCGGGCATCGCCGGCCGACGCTTCGGCTCCAAGTGGCCGCTCGTCGCCGGCATGCTCCTGATCAGCATCTCGGCCACCCTGCTCGCCTTCGCCCACAACGAGTCGTGGCACGTCGCGGCAGCGACCGCCGCGCTCGGGGCCGGCGTCGGAACGGCGTTCGCCTCGCTCGCTGCGTTGATCACCGAGAACGTCCGGGCGACCGAGACCGGCGTCGCGACGGGCATCAACACGGTCGTGCGCATGATCGGCGCCGTCATCGGCGGCCAGGTCGGCGCGGCGCTGCTCACGTCCGAGACGATCGGGCGCACGACCATCCCGGCCGAGTCCGCGTTCACGACCGCCTTCGCGCTGAGCGCGGTGGCGGGACTCGCGGCGGCGTTCATCGCGCTGTCGATCGAGCCGCAGCCCAGTCAGCGCCTCGAGCCGGTCGAAGTCTTCGACTAGTGGCCGGCGAGGCCATCGTCCACGCGCCGGCATCGATCCTGAAGCGGCTGCGGACGATCTGCCTGTGCCTTCCGGAGGCGGTCGAGGCGGGCGGCGTCGGCAACCCGTCGTTCAAGGTGCGCGACAGGATCTTCGCGATGCAGCACGGCCACGAAGGCCGGCCGTCCTGCTGGGTGAAGGCGGCACCGGGCGTGCAGGAGCTGCTGACCGGCCACGACGCGACCCGGTTCTTCCGGCCGCCGTACGTCGGCCAGCGCGGCTGGGTCGGCATCCGGCTCGACGGCTCCGTGGACTGGGACGAGCTCGCCGACCTCGTCGAGGAGAGCTACCGGCTCACGGCGCCCAAGCGGCTCGTCGCGCAGCTCGACGCCGCAGCGCACGCCCACGACACGAAGTAACAGCCTGGTACCTGGGCCACAACTCCCCTGACGCCGCGCGATCTCGCGCCCTTCTGCGTCGGCTCCACCGGCGAAGCCCGGCTTGCCGGGCGAGAGCCACGTCGCGCGAAGTCGCGTGTGACGTCCAGCCGGGAGGGGGGAGCTCGAGGGGGGAACCCGCGAAGCGGGGGTTCCCCATTCGAATGGAGCGAAGCGGCTACCGTGGCGCCATGCCGACGAACCCGCTCGACGCGGTCCGCCAGCTCGGCGACCAGCTGCGGCGCAGCGCCGGGCCCGAGCTGGAGGAGTGGCTCGGCGACCGGCTCGCACCGAAGCGCCTCCCGCCGCTCCCGCTCGAGGAGCTCCAGGCCGAGCTCGACTCGCTCGTCGGCCTCGAGACCGTGAAGGAGCAGGTGCACGCGCTCACCGCGTTCCTGCAGGTGCAGGCGCGCCGCAAGGAGCACGGGCTCCCGGAGGTCGCGACGAGCCAGCACCTCGTCTTCCTCGGCAACCCGGGCACCGGCAAGACGACCGTTGCGCGGCTGCTTGCGCAGATGTACCGGGCCATGGGCCTGCTCGAGAAGGGCCACCTCGTCGAGGTCGACCGCGCGTCGCTCGTCGGCCAGTACGTCGGCGCCACCGCGATCAAGACGAACCGTGCCATCCGCCGAGCGCTCGACGGCGTGCTGTTCATCGACGAGGCGTACTCGCTCGCGCCGGACGGCATCGCACGCAACGACTTCGGCCCCGAGGCGGTCGAGGTGCTGCTGAAGCGGATGGAGGACTACCGCCACCGACTCGTCGTGATCGTCGCCGGCTACCCGAGGCTGATGCGCGCATTCCTCGACTCGAACCCGGGCCTGCGCTCCCGCTTCTCGCGCGAGATCACCTTTCCCGACTACTCGAACGCCGAGCTGCTCGCCATCACCGAGAAGCTCGCGGGCGAGCACGAGTACGAGCTCGAGCCGGCCGCGCTCGAGGCGCTCCGGAGCATCTTCGAGAACGCGCAGCGCGGCGAGGGGTTCGGCAACGCGCGCTATGCGCGGACGATCTTCGAGCAGGCACTGAACCGGCAGGCGCTCCGCCTCGCGCACGTCGAGGGCCGCGACCTGGCCGAGCTGGAACGCGACGACGTGACGACGCTGACCGCCGACGACGTCGTCACCGCCGCGCGGGGCCTCGGCGAGGAGCCCGGGCGACGCAAGCGGCGCTGGCTCGGGTAGCGAAATCTAGGCTTCCAGCCGGTGTACGACCTCGAGCCGACCGAGCTGCGCGTCCTCGGCTGCCTGATCGAGAAGCAGCGGACGACGCCCGACGTCTACCCGCTCTCGCTGAACTCACTGCGTGGGGCCTGCAACCAGTCGACGAACCGCGACCCGGTCGTCGACTACGACGAGCCCACGATCCGCGACGCGCTCCAGCGGCTCAGCCGGCGCGGCTGGGTGCGGCTCGCGAGCGGGCCGGGGAGCCGCGCGGTCAAGTACCGCCACCTGTTCGACGAGCAGCTCTCGCTCGACGCCGCCGAGATCTCCGTCCTTGCCGTGCTGATGTTGCGCGGCCCGCAGACGCCCGGCGAGCTCAAGGTTCGCACCGAGCGCCTGAACGCGTTCGACTCGCTCGGCGCGGTGCACGAGACGCTCGAGGGGCTGATCGACCGCGAGCTCGCCGTCCGCCAGGAGCGCCGGCCCGGCCAGAAGGAGGAGCGCTACGCGCACCTGCTCGGCGGCGAGTCGGCCGAGCCGGCCGCGCCGGTCGCCACGGCTCCCCCCGCGACCGGCGGCCTCGAAGCGCGGGTCGCCCGGCTCGAGGAGCAGATCGCCGAGCTCTTGGACGCGCTCGACCTGAACGACTAGCCGGCCCCGAGGATCGGGCTCTCGAGCGTCCCGAGGAACGCGACCAGCGCCGCGAGCTGCGCGTCGCTCAGGCCGAGCGCGTGCAGCTCCGAATGGCCAACGGCCGCGGGCCGAGCCTCGTTGTAGTGGCGGAGCACGGCGCCGAGCGTCGCAAGCTCGCCGGCGTGCATGTACGGCGCGTTGCGCGTCACGTTGCGCAGCGACGGCGGCTTGAAGGCGCCGCGCAGGCGGGCGGACTCGCGCGGCACGAAACGCACGGCGCACGCGCTGGCCGGCGCGTCGCTGTACGGGCCGAGGCAGTTGAACTCGTCGCGCACGACCCGCTCGACGCCCTCCGCGCGGCCGACGTCGGCGCCGTTCGGCCGCACGCCCGTGTTGTGGAACTCGCCGTTCGTGAAGAGCGAGCCGCTGTGGCAGTCGATGCAGTGCGCCTCGCCGATGAAGAGCCGGAGTCCCGCCAGTTCCTGCTCGGTGAGCTTGGCGCTGCCGGCGACGTAGCGGTCGAAGCGCGCGGGGCCGAACCGCAGCCGCGTCTCGTAGGCCGCGATCGCCTTGCCGACGTTCGCGAACGCCCGGCTCACCGTGCGGCGGTCGCCGGGAGCCATGTGCGCCCAGGCGCGGCGCGCGGCCGGATCGCCGAGCGGCGACGCTCGCACGGGCAGGCCCGTGAGGAGAGGCAGCGACCCGAAGACGTGTTCGTAGGGCCGCCGGTACAGGCGCGCCACCGTGCGCACGACCTCGACGCGCGTGAGCCCGTGCTCGACCGGGCTCTCGATCGGCCCGAGCGCCTGCGACCAGAGGCTGTCCTTCCGCCCGTCCCAGAAGAGCCACGACTGCTGCGCGGCACCGACGATCGCCATCGTCCGCCGCTTCGTAAGCGCGATCCCGTGCCCGACGGCGCGCCCGTCCTGGAAGCCGCGCTCGGGCGAGTGGCAGAACGCGCACGACACCTTCCCGTTCGCGCTCAGCCGCGTGTCGAAGAAGAGCGCGCGGCCCAGGCGCGCGGCCGCCCGATCGCGGGCATAGCGGTTCGACGGGTCACGCGGCTGCTCGAGCGAGGCGAGCGAGAGCGAGCCGAGCAGGCGCTCCTGCTCGGCCGTCCAGGGGCCGCCGCCCGAACGCAGCTCGTGAACGGCGACCAGCCCGCCGGCCACCAGGAGCACCGCAGTCGCCGCGGCTAGACGCATCACTGCTCGGGCAGCTCGAACTCGACGCGGGCGAGGTCCCGCCCCGGCGCGGCGGCGATGCTGAACTGGACGTACCACTTGCCGCCCATCTGGAACTTCATGCCGTTGACCTCGTAGCGTCCGTCGCCGACCTCGCGCACGCGCGGCTGGGTCGGCAGCCCGTGGCCGTGCTCGGGCATGTCGCCGTCGACGCTGATCGACCCGCCCTCCACCGTGTCACCGTCGCGATCGCGCAGCTCGAGCGTCCACGTGTGCATCTGGTTGACGGGCGACCGCTCCGGGTGCGGCGAGACCACGACCTCGTACATGCCCGTCGTCGACCGCGCGGTCGTGCCCTCCAGCTTGTCTCCGCCTCCGCCGCCGCACCCGGCGAGCAGCAGGCAGGCGGCCCCGATGACGGCGATGGCGCGCATCACACCGGCGGCCTCGGGTCGTACTGGATGTACCTCTTGACGTCGCGCGCCCGCTCCGGCGAGTCGAGCCTCGCGACCAGGTGCAGGGCCATGTCGATGCCGGCCGACACACCCGCCGAGGTCACGACGTCGCCGTCGTCGACGAACCGGTCGTCGCGCCGCACGTCTGCCCCGTACGTCGCGAGCTGGTCGAGCGACTGCCAGTGCGTCGTCGCCGGCCGCCCGTCGAGCAGCCCGGCCGCGCCGTACACGAGCGCGCCGGTGCAGACGCTCGTCATCAGCGTCCCGACCGCCGCGAGCCGGCGGACGCGCTCGAGGAACACCTCGTCTTCGATCTGGACGGTGGAGTTCCCACCAGAGAGCAGGAACACGTCGACCTTCCCGATGTCCGCCCAGGACGTGTCCGGCACGACCTGAAGCCCGTGCGCGCAGCGCACCGTGCGAGTCGTCTCGCCCACCGTCAGCACGCGCATGCCCTCGCCCTGCAGCGCCGCCCACGACGTGAGCACTTCGTAGGGACCGGCGAAGTCGAGCTCCTCGACGCCGTCCCACACCGCGATCCCGATGGTTCTCACGGTCATTTCGTCCTCGAACCTCCATCGAGTCAGGCCGGCTGCTGCGAGCGTGAGCGCCCCGAGCACGCCCAGGAAGCCCCGTCGCGAGAACCGGCCGCTGACAGCCACGTCGTACTACCCCGCGGGCGGCCCGGACGTTCCAGGCGGGCCGGTTACCGGTTGCGAGTCTGCGGGTCGCCGAGGCCGTAGAGCAGCGACTCGCTGACGAGCACGGCAACAGCGAAGAGCAGTGCGATCGTGTCCCAGCCGGCGGCCCAGAGCGCGACCGCGGCGGCGCCGAAGACGACCAGCTCGAGCACCGCGCGCACGGCGAGCGGCACCGGGAACCTCGCCTTCGGCGCGATGAACGCGCCCCACAGGACGGCAGCGGCCAGCGGCGCGCACACGCCGAGGACGAGGTCTGCCACAAGCGAGTCGCCCGTGTGGAAGCCCCAGGCGGCGAGCGCGGCGAGCGACGCCAGCTCGAGCAGGAACCGCAGGCCGAGGTTCGCTGCGCGGAGCCCGGTCACAGCTCGCGAATCACGCGGCACGGGCTGCCGGCCGCGAGGACGCCGGGCGGGATGTCGCGCACGACGACGCTCCCGGCGCCGATGACCGAGTCGTCGCCGATCGTGACGCCCGCGCCGACGATGACGCCGGCGCCGACCCAGACGCTGCGACCGATGTCGATCGGCTGCCCGTACTCGAGCCCGCGATCGCGCTCCCGAGCATCGAGCGGGTGTGTGGCCGCGCAGAGCTGAACCGCCGGCCCGAACATCGCCGCCTCCCCGACCCGCACCGAAGCGACGTCGAGGACGACGCAGTTGAAGTTCATGAAGACCCGTGGGCCGAGCGAGATGTTCCAGCCGTAGTCGCAGAAGAAGGGCGGCTCGATCCAGGCGTCCTCGCCTCCCGCGGCGAGCAGCTGCTCGAGAAGCGACCGCCGGCTGGCCTCGTCGTCCGCCGCCGTAGCGTTGTACTGCGCCGTTAGCGCCCGCGCGCGGAGGCGTGCAGCGACCAGCTCGGGATCGTCGGCGTGGTAGAGCTCTCCGGCGACCATCCGCTCCCGTTCCGTGGACACGAAATCGACACTATCTCGACACGAAATCGAGGCTCGTAGGGTGCTAATCTGGCCCAAGTTCAGAGAGCGAGTTCGGGCGGCTCCATCGCCTCCTTACCCGTTCGTGAGTTACTCCTGGGAAGGAGGTGTTTCCATGGCAACAGGAACCGTCAAGTGGTTCAACGACTCGAAGGGCTTCGGGTTCATCACGCCCGAGGAGGGCGGGAAGGACCTGTTCGTGCACTTCAGCAACATCGCCGGCTCGGGCTTCAAGTCCCTGACCGAGGGTGCGAAGGTCGAGTACGAGCCCGCCGAGGGCGAGAAGGGCCCGGTGGCGACCAACGTCATTCCGGTCGGTTAGCAGGCAGAATTGACGGAGCGCGCGCGGTTCGCGCGCGCTCCGTCGAATCCCCGCGAGAGGAGGTGAAGACATAGCCAACAAGGAAGAGAAGATCGAGATGGAGGGCGAGGTCGTTGAGGCGTACCAGAGCGGCCAGTTCAAGGTCATCCTCGACAACGGCCACCCCACCATCGGCTACACCGCCGGCAAGATGCGCCGCTACCGCATCCGCATCAACCCCGGCGACCGCGTGAAGATCGAGCTGTCGCCGTACGACCTCGATCGCGGCCGCATCGTCTACCGCAACCGCTGAGCCCGACCAGCGTCAGGCGCCCACAGGATTGCGGGCGCCCGTTCATGCGTGTTCAGCGCTGCAGGAGCGCGTGGTCCAGGAAGCCCGCGACGCGGCTCTCGTACTCGGCCGGCTGCGCATCGAGCCCGCCGGTGTGCTCGGCTCCGGGCACCTTCCAGAGCTGCTTGGGGCCGCGGGCAGCCTTGAAGAACGTCGGCTGCAGCTCAGCCTCGCCGCCCATGCCGGGGTCGGAGTAGATCAGGAACACGGGGCGAGGGGCGATGCGCCCGATGCGATCCTCGATCGGCGCCGGTGGGGCGTCGTTCTGGAACACGGTCATCGCGGCCGTCATCACGGCGAGCGTGGGCGCCGAGATCACCTTCGCGATCGGTGACAGGCCGGCCTCGGCGCCGACGCGGCCGCCGGCTCCCTCCGAGACGACGGCGGCGAACGCCTGCGACCGCGCGGCGGCCTCAAGCAGCTGCTCGCCCCCGATCGAGAAGCCGTAGCCACCGATCCGCCCTGGGTCGACATCAGGGCGGGCCTGGAGATACTTGGCCCCCGCGATCAGGTCGCGGTAGCCGTTCCAGCGGCCGACGTCGCCCTCGCTGCGGCCCTGGCCGCGTGCGTCGACGAGCAGCACGCCGTAGCCGTGCCGGATGAGCATGCGCGCCTCTTTCGAGCGGCTCTGGCCCGGATAGAGGACGACCGCCGCCCGGTTCTTCGACGGGACGTAGTAGCCGGTCAGCCGGAGCGAGTCGCTAGTGGTGAAGTGGACGGTCTCGTACGGGACACCGAGCGTCGGGTTCTCCACGATCCGGCCGCTGTGGGTGTAGATGTACGGGAAGCCGATGGGGAAGACGACCGTCGCGAAGAGCGCCGGGGCGAGCACGAGGATCCCGGCGGCGGTCAGGGCGCGGTGGCCGTAGCGGCGCTTCCGGCTCACGTCACGCGAGCGATTGCGCCACAGGATCACCGGCCCGCTGAGGAAGAGCACGGCGCCGGCGGCGATCGAGAGCAGGCCGGTCCAGTGGTCGCCTTCCGCCGCGCCATGCGAGAGGTAGTACGCGCCCGGGATGCCGAACGCGATGCCGAGGGCGCCGAGCGTCATGGCGAGCGCGGCGCGAAGCCCGGCCCGGGCGTGCGGATACGCCCAGGCGGCCAAAGCGAGGGCCGCGAGTGGGACCAGCCCGCTGGCCAGGTGGTCGCGCGGCGATGTGCCGGGCGCGGGCCGCAGGAAGTTGTCGTCGGCGATGTGCAGACCGATCACGGCCAGCGCGGTCCAGAAGACACCGCGCTCGGTACGGACGAAGCGGCCCGTGCGTTCGAGCGCGGCGCGCACCCGCGCGCCGGGCGGCGCAGCGGTGGCGGGGTTGGCGTGCGTGGTCATGAGAAGCCTCCGGGATTCGGTGTCGTGCACCAGACCTTCCCGCCGGGCCGCGGCTGCCGGAATCGTGCTTCCCCGTTGATCAGGGTGGAGCTACCCACACCGTGGAGTGCACTCGTTCGGCAAGACTAGGCCCGGTGCTCCTCTACAACAGCCCGATCTCCGGCAACTGTTACAAGGTGCGGCTCCTGCTCGCGCA
Organism: uncultured Thermoleophilia bacterium; assembly: GCA_963734565.1. GTDB lineage: Bacteria > Actinomycetota > Thermoleophilia > Gaiellales > Gaiellaceae > JACVRM01. The sequence continues at coordinate 310,990 of CAVTHM010000006.1, forward strand.
CCTGGGGGTTCCGTACGACACGCAGTTCGTCGACGCCGTCGACCGCACCCAGAAACGCGACGAGCTCACCGGTCTGAGCCCGACAAGGCGCGTGCCGACGATCGTCCTCGACGACGGCCGCCCGCTGGCCGAATCGAACGCGATCCTCACCTACTTCGGCGAGCGAACGCGGTTCGTCCCGGAGGAGCCCTACGACCGCGCGCAGATGTTCCAGTGGATGTTCTGGGAGCAGTACGAGCACGAGCCGGCGATCGCGGTCGCACGCTTTCTGAAGACGTACTCGGGGCACCCGGAGTGGTACGAGGCGCAGCGCGACCAGCTGCACAAGCGGGGCGTGAAGGCGCTCGACGCGATGGAACGCCACCTCGACGGGCGGGAGTGGTTCGCCGGCGACACGATGTCGCTCGCGGACATCGTCCTGTACGCGTACACGCACGCGGCCGACGAGGGCGGCTTCGACCTCGAGCCGTACCCGGCAGTGCGGGCATGGCTCGCGCGGGTCGCCGCCGAGCCGGGCCACGTGCCGATCGACGCCTGACGTGGCCGATCTCGGCGAGCTCGTCAGCGGCTACCGCTCGTCGCAGGCGATCTACGTCGCGGTCGTGCTGGGCGTCCCGGACGAGCTCGCCGCCGGGTCGCGTTCCTCCGACGAGCTCGCCGAGGCGACCGGCGTGCACGCGGACTCGCTCTACCGCCTGCTGCGCGCGCTGGCGAGCATCGGGGTGGTGCACGAGGAGGACGGGCGGCGCTTCTCGCTCACGGAGCTCGGCGAGGGCCTGCGGTCCGACGTCCCGGGATCGCTCGCAGGCTGGGCGAGGTTCATCGGGCGGCCGGCGTTCTGGGAGAGCTGGGGCGCGCTCCTGCACAGCGTCCGCACCGGCGAGAACGCGTTTCGGTCGCTCCACGGCGAGTCGATCTGGGAGTGGCGGGCAGGCCGCCCGGAGGAGCAGGCCGTGTTCGACGGCGCGATGGCGGCGCTCACCAGCGCTGCGAACCGGGCGGTGCTCGAGGCGTACGACTTCGGCCGCTTCACGACGGTCATCGACGTCGGCGGCGGGAACGGGACGCTCCTCGCCGGGATCCTGTCCGCGCACCCGGGCGTACAGGGCGTGCTGTTCGACCAGCCACACGTCGTCGCGGGGGCCGGCGAGGTGCTCGCACCCGTCGCCGACCGCGTACGGACGGTCGGCGGCAGCTTCTTCGAGTCGGTGCCGGAGGGCGGTGACGCCTACCTGCTGAAGTCGATCATCCACGACTGGGAGAACCCGGAGGCGCTCCAGATCCTGCGGGTATGCCGCTCCGCGATGGGGCGGGACGCAACACTGCTGATGATCGAGCGTGACCTCGGCCCGCCAAACGCCGAGCCCGAGCCGAAGTTCTCAGACCTCAACATGCTCGTGAACCCGGGCGGCCGCGAGCGCACCCGGGACGAGTACGCCCACCTGTTCGAGCAGGCGGGTTTGCGCCTGGACGCGAGCACGCCGGCGGGCGGCCTCGCCCTCTACGAGGCGCGACCGGGCTAGGCCTGGGGGATGCGCGCCTCGAGCGCGGCGCCGAGCGCCTCGCGCACGGGCTCCAGCTCGATGCGGTCGAGCACGTCCGCGAAGAAGCCGCGCACGATCAGCCGCTCGGCTTCGCTGCGGGAGAGGCCGCGGGCCATCAGGTAGAAGAGCTGCTCGCGGTCGACCTGGCCGACCGTCGCGCCGTGTGTGCAGCGCACGTCGTTCGCCTCGATCTCGAGGCCGGGGATCGAGTCGGCGTGCGCCCGCGGCGACAGCAGCAGGTTGCGGTTCTCCTGGTACGCGTTCGTCTTCTGCGCGGCCTTCTCGACCTTGATCATCCCGCGCCAGACCGCTCGGGCCCGGTCGCGGAGCGCGCCCTTGAAGGCGAAGTCGGACGTCGTGTCGGGCGCCTGGTGCGACTGGAACGTGTCGAAGTCGAGGTGCTGGCGGCCGTCCGCGAAGTAGGCACCGGTCACGCGCGACGTCGCGCCCTGCCCGGCGAGGTCGTTCTCGATCCGCACCTTGCCCTTCTTCGAGCCGAAGCCGCCGGCGACCCAGTCGAGCTCGGCGTCGCGGCCGACGCGCGCGCGGTGCGACGCGAAGTGCCACGTCTCGCGCGCGAGGTTCTGGATCGAGACGTACTCCACCTTGGCGGCCTGCTCGACGAAGATCTCGCTCACCGCGTTCGAGTAGCCGGCCGTCTCGTCGGCCGCGCCGGCCAGCTCCTCGACGATCGAGAAGCGGCTGCCCTCCTCGGCCACGACGAGCAGGCGCCAGAAGCGCGAGCCGCCGTCGGCGGGATTGGCGACGCGCACGTAGAGCGGCTTGGAGAGCTCGACGCCCTTCGGCACGTGGACGAGCAGGCCGTGCTCCCACGCGGCCGCGTTGTGGGCGGCGAACTTCTCGTCGGCGCCGACCAGCGTGCCGAGGCGCTCGTGATCGCCGAGCGGCTCGAAGCGAATCCCGTCGGGGGCGCGCTCGATCGTGATCCCGGACGCGTCCATGACGGCGAGCCCGGCCACGTCGATGTCCAGCATCGTCCCTTCCGACTTCGTAACAGTCTGTTGCAAGGCGACGGAGGCGCCGTTGACGGCGAACGCGTCCGGGTCGAAGCCGCGGAGGTCGGTGAACCGCCACGGCTCGTCGGTCGTCGTCGGGAAGGGCAGCGCCTGGTAGCGCTCGAGCAGGTCGGTCCTCACGGCGCGTACCTCCGGTGCAGGATCAGCGAGTTGCCGTCGGGGTCGGTGAAGAAGGCCATGTTGCAGACGCCCGAGTCGCGCTCGCCGACAAACTCGACGCCGCGCTCCTCCAGCTCGGCGCGCGCGGCGCCCACGTCGGCCACCCGGAGCGCGATGCCGTGTGCGGCGCTGCGCGGAAACTCGACGCCCATCTTCTCCGGCTCCCAGAGCGCGAGCGTGACGTTACCGGCCTCGAACTCGGTGGGCTCGCGCGGATCCTGCGGCAGTTCGAGCACGTCGCGGTAGAACGCGGTCGCCCGCTCCAGGTCGCGAGTCGGCACGTCCACGAAGTCCACGCGCTCGACCTTCACGCGTTCCTCCGGTGCAGGACGACCCCATTGCCGTCCGGGTCGGCGAAGAACGCCATCTGGCGCACGCCCGTGTCGACGACGTCGCCGAAGAACTCGACGCCTCTCGCCTCGAGCTGCTGCCGCGCCGCGGTGACATCCGCCACGCGCAAGGCGAAGCCGTTCCGATTCGGCGAGAACGCGACGCCGATCGCCTCCGGGTCGACGAGCAGGACAGTCACCTCGCCGGCGTCGAAGCCGACGAAGTCGGTGTCCGCTTCCGAGCGCGGCAGCCCGAGCGTCTCGCCGTAGAACTGCGTCGCGCGGCCTATGTCGCGCGTCGGCAAGGAGATGAAGTCGGTGCCCTCGATCACAACGAACCCCGTCGGCGCCTAGCCGACGGAGCCTTCCATCTGCAGCTGAATCAGCCTGTTCATCTCGACCGCGTACTCGAGCGGGAGCTCCTTCGTGATCGGCTCGACGAAGCCCGACACGATCATCGCCGTCGCCTCGGACTCCGATGAGCCCGCGCGACATGAGGTAGAAGAGCTGCTCCTCGCCGATCTTCGAGACCGTCGCCTCGTGGCCGATGTCGACGTTGTCCTCGTCGATGCGGATGTACGGGTACGTGTCGGTGCGCGAGTCCGCGTCGAGGATCAGCGCGTCGCACACGACCTTCGACTTCGCGCCGTGCGCGCCCTTCGCCACCTCGAGCAGGCCGCGGTACGACGAGCGGCCGCCGTTCTTCGAGATCGACTTGGAGGTGATCACCGAGGTCGTGTTCGGCGCGACGTGGACGCACTTGCCGCCCGCGTCCTGGTGCTGGCCCTCGTTGGCGAACGCGATCGAGAGCACCTCGCCGTGCGCGCCCTCGCCCATCAGCCAGATGGCCGGGTACTTCATCGTCAGCTTGGAGCCGAGGTTGCCGTCGACCCACTCCATCGTCGCGTTCTCGTAGGCGACCGCGCGCTTGGTGACGAGGTTGTAGACGTTCGTCGACCAGTTCTGGATCGTCGTGTAGCGGCAGCGGCCGCGCGGCCGCACGATGATCTCGACGACCGCCGAGTGCAGCGAGTCGGACGAGTAGATCGGCGCGGTGCAGCCCTCGACGTAGTGCACGTAGGCGTCCTCGTCGACGATGATCAGCGTCCGCTCGAACTGGCCCATGTTCTCCGCGTTGATGCGGAAGTAGGCCTGCAGCGGCTGCTCGATGCGCACGCCCGGCGGCACGTAGATGAACGAGCCGCCCGACCAGACGGCCGAGTTCAGCGCCGCGAACTTGTTGTCGTTGGCGGGGATGACCGAGCCGAAGTACTCCTTGACGATGTCCTCGTGGTCGCGCAGCGCCGAGTCCATGTCGAGGAAGAGGACGCCCTGCGACTCGAGGTGCTCCTGGAGCTTGTGGTAGACGACCTCGGACTCGTACTGCGCCCCGACGCCGGCGAGGAACTTGCGCTCCGCCTCCGGGATGCCGAGCCGGTCCCACGTGTTCTTGATGTCCGGCGGCAGGTCCTCCCACGAGGTCGCCTGCTTCTCGGTCGGGCGGATGTAGTAGTACATCGCGTCGAAGTCGATGTCCTCGAGGCGGCCGCCCCAGGTCGGCAGCGGGCGCGCCTCGAAGTACTCGAGCGCCTTCAGCCGCTGGTCGCGCATCCATTGCGGCTCGTTCTTCTGCTCCGAGATGTTCGCGACAACCTCGCGAGTCAGGCCGCGGCCCGACTTGAAGAAGTAGTCCTCCTTGTCGTGGAAGCCGTACTTGTAGTCGTTCCCGATCCCTGCGACGACCTCTGTCTCGTCGATCGTGGTCACTAGGACACCGCCTCCGGCATGAATGCCTCGTAGCCCTCGGCCTCGAGCTTGTGGGCCAGCTCGAAACCGCCTTCCTCCACGATACGCCCCCCGACAAACACGTGGACGAAATCGGGCTTGATGTAATTCAGGATCCGCTGGTAGTGCGTGATCAGGAGCGCGCCCATCTCGGGGCCGACGAGCTCCTTGACGCCGCCGGCGACGATGCGCAGCGCGTCGATGTCGAGCCCGGAGTCGGTCTCGTCGAGGACGGCGATCTTCGGCTTCAGCATCGCCATCTGCAGGATCTCGACGCGCTTCTTCTCGCCGCCCGAGAAGCCGTCGTTCAGGTAGCGGGAGGCGAGCTCGCGCGAGATGCCGAGCCGCTCCATTGCAGCGAGGAGCTCCTTGCGAAACTCGGGGATCGGCACCGGGTCCTCCTCGCCGGCGCGCGCCTTGCGGGTCGCGTTGATCGCGCTCCGCAGGAAGTTCGTGACGGTGACGCCCGGGATCGCGTGCGGGTACTGGAACGCGAGGAAGAGCCCGCGCTGTGCGCGCTCGTCGGCCCCCAGCTCGGTCACGTCGTCGCCGTCGAGGAGAATTTGCCCCTCGGTGATCTCGTAGGCCGGGTGGCCCATGAGCGCGTAGGCGAGCGTGGACTTGCCCGAGCCGTTCGGACCCATGATCGCGTGCACCTCGTTCGCGCTCACGGAGAGATCGACACCCTTGACGATCTCGGTGCCGTCCTCGAGCGCGACGTGCAGGTTCTTGATCTCGAGCTGAGACAGAGTTTGTGCCTCCGTAGGTCTAGGCGCGACGCGGGTTTGCGCCGCCGCTCGTAACACGATCGTACCGGAGGCCTACCCCGCTTCGGAGGGCACGAACCACCCCGCGCGGGGATAGGCCCTCCGAGGGGCGCTGCTACGCTCCCCACATGCCTGGGAACATCGGCTGGCAGGGGCTCGTGATCATCCTTCTGGTGCTGCTGGTCGTGTTCGGGCCGAAGCGCCTCCCCGAGCTCGGCCGTTCGCTCGGGCGCGGGATGCGCGAGTTCAAGGACTCGGTCTCCGGCGACCACAAGGACGACTCGGAGCTGCAGGCTCCCGAGCATGAGATCGGCCAGTCGCCGTCGCCCGAGCCCGAAGCGCTGCCCGAAGCCCGCGAGCACGACAAAGTCGTCTAGCCGCCGGCCGTGCCGCAACTGAGGAGGCCGCTTCCCCGGCGCCTCGGGCACGAGGAAGAGGCGTCGCTCGTCGAGCACCTGACCGAGCTGCGCATGCGGATCATCGTGTGCCTGGGCAGCGTCGTCTTCTGGTTCACGCTCTGCTTCATCTTCCGGGACACGCTGATCGGGTGGCTGAACAATCCGCTCCCCGACGACAAGAAGCTGATCACGCTGGGGCCGGCCGAGCCGTTCACGACCTCCTTCAACGTCTGCCTGTGGACCGCGGTCGCGCTGTCGATCCCGATCATCGCCTGGCAGCTCTGGGCCTTCCTGGCTCCGGCGTTCGAGCCGCAGAACCAGCACTCCGTCGTGAAGCTCGCGGCGGTCGCGACAGGGCTGCTCGCCGTCGGCATGGCGTTCGCCTACTGGGTCGTGTTGCCGATCTCGATGAACTTCCTGCTCAACTTCGACAGCGGCCTCTACAACGCGCAGCTCCAGGCGAGCAAGTACTACGGCTTCGCCGCGGTGATGATCTTCACGATGGGGCTGGTCTTCGAGCTGCCGATCTTCGTCGTCGGGCTCGTGCGCCTCGGGATCGTCTCGTCCGACAAGCTGCGGCGCGAGCGCCGGATCGGCTACGGGATCTGCATCGTCATCGGCGTCCTGCTGCCCGGGCGTCGACTTCGTCTCGATGCTGCTCGAGACCGCTGCCGATCGTGGCCCTGTTCGAGATCTCCATCTGGGCCGTCGTGATCACCGAGCGGCGCATGGCGGCACGCGACCTGGCGCCCGGACCCGTCTAGAGGCCCCAGGCCGGGGCAGCGTCGCTCCAGCGGTCGACGGTCGCGCGGATCACCTCTGGCGGCTGCAGGCTGACGAGCCAGATCGCGTAGCGGCCCGAGCGGTTCGAAGCCGTCGCGATCCAGATCCCGTCCGTCGACCATGACGGCGAGCGCTCGTCGGCCCGGGTACGCGTCACGCGGCGTACGTGCGAGCCGTCTGCGTCTGCGACGTACACCTCCCGCCCGCCGAAGCGGGCACGGGTCGAGGTGAAGGCGAGCCGGCGTGCGTCCTGTGACCAGGCGGGCTCGCCGGCGTTGCGGATCAAGAGGCGCGCCCTCCCGCCCACAGCGGGCATCGTCCAGACCGACCCAGAGCGCTCGAACGCGATCGTCGTCGCATCCGGTGACCACGCTGGCGCGCCACCGGCGGCCAGCCGGCGCAGGCCGTGACCGTCGGCACCCACGATCCAGACCGCGCCCGCGCGGGCGAACACCAACCTCGTGCCGTCAGGGGCCCACGAGGGCTGTGAGCCGCGAACAAGCCGCCGCGCCGGCTGCCGTCGCCTTGCATGACCCAGACCGCGCCCTCCCGGACGAATGCGATCCGCGTGCCGGTGAGCGACCAGGCCGGGCTCGACCCGGCGACAAGCCGCCTCAGCCCGGTTCCAAAGGCGTTCATCACCCAGATCGAGGAGTGCACGCCGCGCACCTGGACAAACGCGACTCGCCCGGGCGGACTGTGCGCGCTCGCCGGGCTCGCGCCGAGCACCACGAACGCGAGAACGACCGCAACCCGCCGCACGGCGCCAGCGTACGCGTCGACTCGCGGCTGCGTACCACCTGTTACGAAGTCGTCACGGCGGCCGGGCGCAACCGGCTCCACGCCTCGCTCAGCACGTCCCCGAGGATCCGAGACGATCCGTCGAACTCCGGCCTGGCGCGCGACGAGCGGCGGCGAGATCTGGATCACCGGGTCGCCGCGGTCGTCGGCGCGGCAGATCAGGCCCGCGTCGAAGAGCGCCGGCGTCAGGAACCCGCGCAGGAGCGTCTCGCACTCGTCGTCGGAGAATGTCTCCCGCGTCTCCTTGTCCTTGACGAGCTCGATCGCGTAGAAGAAGCCGGCGCCGCGCACGTCGCCGACGATCGGCAGGTCGAGCAGCTGCTCGAGCGTCGTGCGGAACGCGTCCTCGTGCTCGAGCACGCCGCTGACGATCCCGTCGCGCTTCATGATCTCGATGTTCTTGAGCGCGACCGCACACGCCACGGGATGGCCGCCGAACGTGATGCCGTGCGAGTACATGGATGTGTCCGCAAGGAACGGCTCCATGACACGGTCGGTCGCGATCACGGCGCCGATCGAGGCGTACGCCGACGAGAGCCCCTTCGCGGAGCAGACGATGTCGGGGCGGATGTCGTAGCGCTCGGACCCGAACCAGTGCCCGACGCGGCCGAAGCCCGGTGATCACCTCGTCGGCCGAGAGCAGGATGTCGTAGCGGTCGCAGAGCTCGCGCACGCCGCGCCAGTAGCCGGCCGGCGCCACGAAGCAGCCGCCGCCGTTTTGGACGGGCTCCATGTGCACGAGGCAGACCGTCTCCGGCCCCATCGACTCGATCGTCGACTCGAGCTCGACGAGCAGGAAGCGCGTGAACTCCTCCTCCGTCTCCCCGGGCGGGCGGTGGTAGCGGTTCGTGTTCGAGACGTGGCGCACCTCGGGCACGAGCGGCTCGAAGGGCATACGGATGGCCGGGATGCCGCTGATCGACAGCGCGCCGAACGTCGTGCCGTGGTACGCGATGCGCCGCGCGATCGCCTTGTACTTGCGCGCCGCCGGGGCGCCGAGATGCTCGTCGTGAAGGATCGTCACCTCGAAGCCGCCGCCCGCGATCCGCTTGCCGCCGCGAGCGAGGTAGTACTGCCGCGCGAGCTTCCAGGCGGCCTCCACCGCCTCCGAGCCGCCGGAGACGAAGAACACGCGGTTGAGGTCGCCGGGCGCGAGCGACGCGATCTCGGCGGCGAGCTCGACCGCGCGCGGGTGAGCGTACGACCAGTTGGTGTAGAAGGGCAGCTGGCGCATCTGCTCGAGCGCGGCCTGGCCCATCTCCTCCCCGTACGAGTAGCCGACGTTGACGCAGAAGAGCCCGGCGAGTGCGTCGAGGTAACGCTTGCCGTGCGTGTCCTCGAGGTAGCAGCCGTCGCCGCGCACGATGATCGGCACCTCGCCGTCGCGGTACGCGCCCATGCGCGTGAAGTGCAGCCAGAGGTGGTCTCGCGCAGCCTGCTGCAGGTCGATCACGTCGTCGGCCTCAGCACCGGCGTCCCCTCGAGCTCCAGCGAGCCGGAGTCCGGCGCCTCGATGAGCACGTCGACCTGGCGGCGCCGCACGGGCGCGCCCAGCACGTACCCGACGACCGCGAAGACGAGCACGACCGCGAGCGTCCCGAGCGTCAGCGCCTCGAACTTCGCGAACGAGACGCCCCAGGTGGCCTCGAAGTCGTAGTCGATCCCGAGCAGCCGCTCGAGCGTGCCCGGGAAGATCGACACCCAGCTGCCGAGGGCAACCCAGAACGTGATCAGCGCCGTGGCCACCCAGATGCCCCAGCGTCCCGAACGGGACACGGTAGGGACGGTGCACCTCCGGGTACTTGTGGCGCAGCACGGCGGCGGCCGGGAAGATCCAGAGGTACGAGATCAGCGTCGTCGAGATGGCGATGGTGAGCACGACCGTGAAGGCGTCCGCGGTGCTCTCGTTCTGCAGCAGGTTGATCGCCGCGATCGTGAACACGCTCGCGACGACTCCCGGACATGACGTTCACGCGGACCGGCGTACCGAGCTTCCGGTTGAAGACACCGAAGAAGCCGGCGAACGCGCCGTCGTACGCGGCGACGGCCTGGATGCGGTCGGAGCCGATCATCCAGACGGCGCCCGAGGTCATCAGCGTGAAGATGAAGAGCAGCGCCATGATGTCGAAGATGGACGTTCGGAGGCGCCGCCGTAGACCCGAAGACGGTCTGGATCGCGTCGATGAAGCCGCCGATCCCCGAGATGGCGCTCGCCGGCAGCACCAGCAGGATGCCGAGCACCGGGATCGCGTACATGAGCACGCCGCCGATCCCGCTGCGGATCACCGAGACGGGGACGTCGCGCTGCGGGTTGACCATCTCCTCCGCGGCGCCGTTGGGCAGCTCGAAGCCCGACGTAGTTGAAGAGCAGGTACGGGCACGAGGCCGAGGAAGACGGCCATGCGTCGGGCTCAGGTCGCCGAACGTGATCCCGTGCACGCCGTGCTCCGCGGCGTAGAGCGACCACCGTGACCGTGAAGAAGCCGAGCACGATCACCCGGGCGATGCCGCCTGCCGTCGGGATCCACTTCCCGCGCGAGAGGGACGCGATCGCAACGCCGATCGAGAACCAGACGAAGAGCAGCTTGAAGACGTAGTCGCCGAACGAGCCGGCGCTGATGTCACGGCGAAATGGTGGCTCGTGTTCCACGCCGTCGGCGGCGACGAACGCGAGCGAGCCGCCGACCCAGAGCGGGTTCGTGACCCAGTAGAAGACGGCCGCGAGGCCGGCGTGGAAGCGGCCGAACGCGAGCTTCGTCCACTCGTACGGGCCGCCCTCCTGGGTGAACGCGCTTCCGACCTCCGCCATGACGAGCGCGTATGGGCAGCACGAACAGCGACGCGCGAGCACGATCAGCCAGGTGAAGCCCTGGCCGCCGCTCGACGCGACAAGGCCCAGCGTGTCGAGGCCCACGAACGCGCAGAGCAGGAAGAACAGCATGTCGAAGCGCCGCAGCGACTTCTTGAGCTTGGCCTTCTCGTGCAGCGCGAGCTGGGTCGTGTGCTCGACCGGATGCGCGCGGGCTACGCCGGCTGCGGCCGCTTCCACGTGCTACTCCTTCGCTGGAACAGGTAGCTCACGATTCCTCCCGCGCCGGCACGACCAGCAGCGGGATCTGCGAGCGCTGGACGAGGCGGAGCACGACCGACCCGAGCAACGCGCCGGCGATCGGGTTCTCGCCCACCGTGCCGACCACGATCGTGTCGGCGCCGACCTCGTCGGCGACCGCGATCAGGACGTCGGCCGGCTTGCCCTCGACGAGACGAGCGGTCACGTCGATATCGGCCGCCTCGAGGTCGGCACGCGCCCGCGCGAGCGCGTGCTCACCGACCTGCGCGACGACCTGGCGGATGGAGCCCTCACCCGTCCCACCCCAGGGCGTGACGTAGAAGCCAAAGACCACCACCACACGCGCGTGCCGCTCCTTCGCAACCCGGATCGTCTCCTGGAGCGCCGCGTTGGCCGACGGCGACTCGTCGTAGCCGAGTACCAGCACGCCGCTCACAGGCGCATCTCCGGGGCGGCCGCCTCCCGACGGCGCCGGAAGAACGCGGGGTCCTTCCGCCACTGCAGCACCATGAGCACGACCCCGAGCAGGAGCCCGAGCAGCGCGATCGTGAGTGGCGGGCCCATGCCGAGCAGGGATTCGCCCGTGTACGAGTTGGCCGGGTCGAACTGGTCGATCGCCGACTTGACGAAGATCCAGCCCATCAGGATCGCGCCGAGCGCCGGGCCAAGGCCGGCCAGCACGAAGGTGCGCCGGTCCTTGAAGATCGCCTTGCGGAAGTAGATGACGCAGGCCACGCCGGTGATCCCGAGGTAGAAGGTGATCATCAGCCCGGTGGCGGTGATCGAGTCGGCGAGGATGTTCTCGCTCACGATCGTCAGCACGACGTAGTAGACGATCGAGATCGCGCCATACCAGATGGTCGCGTAGCCGGGCGTCAGGCGTCGCGGGTTGATCGCGGCGAATGCCTTGGGCGCGGCGCCGTGCGCGGCCATCGAGAGCGCGGCGCGCGTGCCTGGAAGGATGGTCGTCTGCGTCGAGGCGGCCGCGGAGGTGAGCACGGCGATGATCAGCAGCTTGTCGAGGCCGGCCGGCAGGACGTCCTGGCCGAGCGGGCTCAGCACCTCGTCCTGGTTGTCGACCAGGAACTGCGGTCCGTGGACGGCGATGGCCGCGATCGAGACGGTCACGTAGATCCCGAGCAGCAGGATCACGCTGGTGACCCCGGCGATCCCCGGGATGCGCGAGGCGTCCTCGGTCTCCTCGTTGACGGCGACCGCAGTGTCCCAGCCCCAGTAGATGAAGATGCACGCCAGCACGCCGGCGGTGAGGGCGCTCGACGACACGTCGAAGGGATTGAGCCAGCTGAGGCTCGGGTTCACCGAGTCGGCGAAGTCGCCGGAGTAGACCTTGACGAGGGCGATGACGGCAAAGAGGGCGAGCGTGATGATCTCGGCGGCGAGCAGAAACCACTGCGTCTTGGCCGACAGCTCGATGCCGACGTAGCAGATCGAGGTCATGACCACGATCCAGATGACGCCGACGACCGTCACCCAGAAGGTGCTAGCCGCCAGGCTGTCGGCACCGAAGAGCAGGAACGTGTACTGCCCCGCGATCTGCGAGAGGCTTGCCATGACGAGGATGTCCGCGAGCAGCAGCGCCCAGCCGGAGATCCAGCCGGGGACCGGGCCGATCCCCTTCGTCACCCAGGTGAAGGTCGTCCCGCAGTCGGGATCGACGCGGTTCATCGAGTAGTAGGACCCGGCGATCAGGAACATCGGGACGAAGGCGACGAGGAGGGCCGCCGGCGCCTGGAACGCGACGGCAGCCGCGACGACGCCAAGCGAGGCCGCGAGGCTGTAGCCGGGCGCCGTGGACGCGACGCCGATGACGACGGAGGAGACGAAGCCGATCGCGCCAGCCTTCAGCCCCTTCTCGAGCGCGGCTCCTTCGAGGTGAGAACGCTGTGCGACCGGGGTCTCGGCGGTGCTCACGCGGCGACCCCCGGGCCGAGCCCGCTCGCGTGCGCACGGCCTGTGCCCCAGTCGTAGAGCTGCTTGCGCAGCTCGAGATAGACGAAGCTCTCGGTCGAGACGACGCCGGGGACGGCGCGGATGCGGTTGGTGATCTCGAGTAGGTGCCGGCGGTCGCTGCAGACCAGCTCGACGAGCAGGTCGAAGCGGCCGGCCGTGACGACGACGTAGCTCGCCTCCTCCCAGCCGGCGAGCGCGTTCGCCGACCTCCTCGGGCGAGCCGGCCGTCCGCACACCCACCATCGCCATGGCCTCGAATCCGAGCCCCATCGGGTTGGTCACGCCGGTGACCTGGACGACGTCGTCCTCGCACAGGCGCGAGTAGCGGGCGCGGATGGTCGCCTCGGAAACACCGACCTCGGCCGCGATGTGGCGGAAGGAGTCGCGCCCGTTGCGCTGGAGGGCCTCGATGATCGCCCGGTCGACGGCGTCGAGCCGCGCACGGCCGACGGGGCCGGTGCGCTGCGTATCGCGCGGTCGGGCAGGGCGCGGGGTGCGCAAAGCGCAGCGATGCTCCCACACCACCTCGCAATCAGTCAACCGCAAGCCGTTGTCCCTGCAGGGGTTCGTCGGCGGAGCCCGGCTTGCCGGGCGGGAGCCACGTCGCGCGAAGTCGCGTGTGACGTCCCTGGGGAAGGGGGTAGCTCGAAGGGGGAACCCCGCGCAGCAGGGGTGCCCCCTTCGAATAGAGCGCAGCGGTCTCCTACCCCAGCTTCACCGCGACGTGCTTGATGCGCGTGTACTCCTCCATCGAGTAGAGCGACATGTCCTTGCCGTAGCCGGACTGCTTGAAGCCGCCGTGCGGCATCTCGCGACGCGAGCGGGAACAGGTGCTCGTTGATCCACACCGTGCCGAAGTCGAGCCTCTTCGCCGCCGCCAGCGCGCGGCCGACGTTCTCGCTGAACACCGACGCGGCCAGGCCGTAGCGGACACCGTTCGCCATCTCGATCGCCTCGTCGTCGGAGGAGAAGCGCTGCATCGTGACGACCGGCCCGAACACCTCGTCCTGGACGATCTCGTCGCTCTGCTCGACGTCGGCCACGATCGTCGGCTTGACGAAGAAGCCGCGGTCGCCGATGCGCCTCGCCGCCGGTCACGACGGTCGCGCGCGACGGCAGCCGATCGAGGAAGCCGAGCACGCGCTCGCGCTGCTCGGCCGAGATGACCGGCCCCATGTCCACGTCGTCGCCGTCGGCCGGGTCGGCGGTCTTCATCGCCTCGATCACGTCCTTGGTCGCGCTCAGCACGTCGTCGTACACGCGCTCGCTGACGAGGATCCGCGACGACGCCGTGCAGTCCTGGCCGGAGTTCCAGTAGCCGCCGATCTTGACCGCCTCGGCGACCGTCGCCGGGTCGGCGTCGTCGAGCACGACCATCGGCGCCTTGCCGCCGAGCTCCAGGTGCACGCGCTTCAGCGTGTCGGCCGCGTTGCGCGCGATCAGCTTCCCGGTCGCGACGTCGCCGGTCAGCGAGACGAGCGCGATGTCCGGGTGCCGCACGAGCCCGTCGCCGACCGGAACGCCGTCGCCCGTGATCACGTTGAGCACGCCGGGCGGGAGCACTTCCTGCGCCAGCTCGGCAAACCGCAGCGTCGTGAGCGGCGTCTGCTCGGCCGGCTTGATGATCTGCACGTTGCCGGCCGCGAGGGCTGGGCCAATCTTCCAGACGACCATCATCAGCGGGTAGTTCCACGGCGTGATCCCCGCCACGACGCCGAGCGGCTCGCGGCGGATGATCGACGTGTAGCCCTCTACGTACTCGCCCGCGCTCTTGCCCTCGAGCGTGCGGGCCGCGCCGGCGAAGAAGCGCAGGTTGTCCGAGGCGAACGGGATCTCGTCCACGGCGATCGACTTCGGCTTGCCGACGTTCAGCGGACTCGAGCTGCCAGAGCTCCTCGGCGTGCTCGTCCATCAGGTCGGCGAGCTTGAGCAAGAGCTCCATGCGGTCCTTGGGCGTCTTGTCGCGCCACTCGGCGAACGCCTTCTTCGCCGCCTCGACGGCGCGCTCGACGTCCTCGGCCGTCCCGCGCGGCACCTCGGCGATCACCTCGCCGGTCGACGGGTTCAGCACCTCCATCGTCTCGCCGCTCGCAGAGTCGACCCACTTGCCGCCGACGAAGTTCTTGTGCCGTGTGACTGCGACTGCCATCTGCGCCTCCCTCGTCTCTGTGGTGCGACCCTACCGCCGCCGAATCACCCCGGTGTCGCGCGTCAGCCGCACCGAGATGACCACCGGGATCACCGTCAGCAGCAGCACGACGAGCACGATCACGTTGACCACCGGCAGCCGGAGCCCCTCGCGGATGTAGCCGAAGATGATCAGCGGCAGCGTGTTGTTCGATCCCGCCGTGAAGTAGGTGACGATGACCTCGTCGAACGACAGCGCGAATGCGAGCAGCCCGCCGGCGACAAGCGACGTCGCGATCGTCGGCAGCGTCACGTAGCGGAACGTCTGCCAGCCGTCCGCACCGAGGTCCTGCGACGCCTCGATCAGCGACGCCGACGTACGCCGCAGCCGCGCGACCACGTTGTTGAACACGATGACCATGCAGAAGGTCGCGTGCGCCGATCACGATCGTCCAGAGCGACAGGTCGATCCCGGCCACGTCGTAGAAGCGGTTCAGCGACATGCCCGTCACGATCCCGGGCAGCGCGATCGGCAGCACGAACAGGAACGAGATCGCGTCGCGGCCGAAGAACTTGAAGCGGTGCAGCGCGAACGCGAGCGCCGACGCCGAGCAGCATCGCGACGACGGTCGCGGCGAGCGCCGCCTTGATCGAGAGCTTCAGCGCGTCGCGGACTTCCTGGTCGTCCCAGCGCCTCCGAGAACCACTTCGTGGAGAACCCTGGCAGCGGCCAGTCCTGGATGTTCGACGAGTTGAAGGCGTAGAGGCCGAGATCAGGAGCAGCGGCAGCCAGAGGAACGCCACGACGAGCACCGTCCAGGCGGCCAGTCCGATGCGCAGGCCGCGCCCTTCCACTAGTGCCCCCTCAGGTGATGCTGGCGAGCTTCTGGGTCGCTAGCACCAAGCGAGAGACCGCACTCGGCCGCAGGGAAGGTTGCCAACCTTTTCAAGGCCGAGGGTGGACTCTCGCGCCGCGTGATCGCGGGCCAGGGGCCGGCGTGTATCGCCTGAGGGGGCACTAAAGCGCCTCGAACGCGCCGAGCCGGCGCATCAGGATCAGGTACAGCGTGATGATCGCCACCGGCACGAGCGCGTAGGCGGCGGCGAAGGGCACGTTGTTCGCCACGCCGACGTTCGCGAAGACGACGTTGCCGATGAACTGCGCGTTCGGCCCGCCGATCAGCACGGGCGTCAGGTAGTCGCCGAGCGTCAGCGAGAAGGTGAAGATCGAGCCGGCGACGATCCCCGGCAGCGCGAGCGGCAGGATCACGTTGCGCAGCGTCCGCCCAGCTGCGCGCGCCGAGGTCGGCCGACGCCTCGATGAAGTTGTCCGGGATCCGCTCGAGCGACGCGAAGATCGGCAGGATCATGAACGGCAGCCAGACGTACGCGAAGACGATCACCATCGACGTCCGCGTGAAGGCGAGGTCGGCGTCGGGCAGCCCGATGCCGTTGAGCGACCAGTTGAGGACGCCGTTCTCCTTGAGGATCACGCGCCAGGCGTAGACGCGCACGATGTAGCTCGACCAGAGCGGCAGCAGGACGAGCACGAACAGCAGCGACCGCGTGCGCGCTGAGGCGAGCCGCGCCATGAAGTACGCGATCGGGAAGGCGAGCACGATGTCGAGCAGCGTCACGGCGCCGCCGATCCAGATGGTCGTCCAGGCGATCCGCAGGTAGGTCGTGTCGTCCAGGCTGAAGATCACCCGGAAGTTGTCGAGGTTCCAATTGCGGACGATCTCGCCGGTCAGGAAGTCCGAGCTCCAGAAGCCCGACACGAGCAGCGCGGCGAGCGCCGCGAGGTAGATCAGGACGAGCCAGGCGAGCGGCAGCCCGAGCAGCGCGACCGCCTTCGCCCACGGCCGTCGCCAGCAGCCAGCCGGAAAGGCGCAGGCGGGCCCCCCGAAGGGAGCCCGCCCCGTGCTGCGTCAGACCGCCAAAGGACGCTACGAGGCCTTGATCGACGTCCAGGCCTGCAGCCACTTCGAGTAGTCCATGCAGTCCTTCTTGCCGTTGCCGCAGTCGGCCACCGGCGTCTTCCAGAAGTACAGGGACTTGTAGTAGACGAGCGGCTCGTTGGCGTGGTAGAGCTTGCACGAGCCCTTCGAGATCGCGTTCATGTAGGCGCACGCCTTGCTGTTCACCGGCGTCTCGCCATAGGTCGTGCCCTGCAGCGCCTGCACCTTCGCGCCCGAGATGTAGCGGTACCACTTGTAGGCGCAGTCGGTGTTCTTCGACTTGGCGGAGAGCATCCAGGTGTCGAGCCAGCCCGTCGCGCCCTCCTTCGGGATGAACTCCTTGACCGGCGACTTCTTCGCGAGCAACGAGCCGGTCGTGACAGGCCAGGTCGGGCCGAGCCACGCATCGCCGCTGGAGATCAGCTCGGTGTTGTCGGCCACGCCGACCCAGTACTTCTTGATCAGCGGACGCTGCTTCTTGAGCAGGCTCACGACCGCGTCGAACTGGGTCTTGTTCAGCTCGTACGGATCCTTGATGCCGAGCGAGCGCTGCGTCTTCATCAGGTACAGCGCAGCGTCCGCGATCTGGATCGGGTTGTCCGGGATCGTCACACGACCCTTGAACTTCGAGTCGTAGATCGCCGACCAGCTCGTCGGTGCCGGCTTCACCTTGTCAGTCCGGTAGATCAGCGTGTTCGGCCCGAACTGGAGTGAGATGCCGTAGTGCTTGCCGTCGACCGTGTTGTTCGACGGCGACTTGAACGGCCCGAAGAACTGCTTCCACTCGGGAACCTTGGAGACGTCCACCGGCTGCACCAGCTTGGCGTAGATCAGCCGCAGGCTCGCGTCGCCCGACGCGGAGACCATGTCGTACTGGCTGCCGCCGCCGGAGCGCATGAGCGTGAACATCTCGTCCGAGGTCGCGGCGTACTTCGCCTGGATCTTGCACCCGGACTGCTTCTCGAACGGCTTGACCCACTTCGCGTCGAGGTAGCCGTCCCAGGCGATCATCTTGAGCGTCGCCGGCCTGCGAGGCGCCGACGCTCACTGCCGGGAACGACCAGCGCGGCGACTAACGCCGCGAGTGCGACCGCGATCACCGCGTGCCGCCGTGAAACATGCTTCATTGCTCTTCCTCCTGTGGGACGTCGATAGTGAACGCGTCGCGGGGAGACCATGCAAGCCTCGACGGGGCGTCCCTGCTCCGTGAGGACCTGCTCGGACGACGATTCGAGGTTCTGCCGTGACGACGACGAGCGTCGCCACCGCGGTTGAGCTGTACGCGATAGCGGGTGACGGGGCCGAGGTAGACGACCTCGTCGATCGTGCCCCTCTTCGGTGGTGGTCGCCGGCCCGGGGGCTCGCCGTGCCAGCATGCGGATCTTCTCCGGCCGGATGGTGAACCGGCGGCCGTCGCGCTCGATGATGTTCGAGACGCCGACGAAGCCGGCCACGAACTCGGTCTGCCGGCCGCTCGTAGACCTCGGCGGGCGTACCCGACCTGCTCGACGCCGCCCTGGTTGAAGACGGCGATGCGGTCGCTCATCGCGAGCGCCTCTTCCTGGTCGTGGGTGACGTAGACGAAGGTCTTGCCGAGCTCCTGCTGGAGCGCCTTGAGGAAGACCTGCATCTCCTGGCGGAGCTTCAGGTCGAGCGCGCCGAGCGGCTCGTCGAGCAGCAGCACCTGCGGGTCGTTCACGAGCGCGCGCGCGAGCGCGACGCGCTGGCGCTGGCCGCCGGAGAGCTGCACGGGCTTGCGGCCGCCGAGCCCGGCCAGCCGCACACGGTTGAGCGCCTCCTCGGCCTGCGCCTTGCGCGAGCGGCGCGCGACGCCCTTCACGCGCAGCCCGTACTCGACGTTCTCGGCGACGGTCATGTGCGGGAAGAGCGCGTAGTCCTGGAAGACGGTGTTCACGTCGCGCTGGTACGGCGGGCGGCCGGCGACGTCGACGCCGCCGAGCAGGATCCGGCCGGCGTCGGGCCGCTCGAAGCCGCCGATCAGGCGCAGCGTCGTCGTCTTGCCCGAGCCCGACGGGCCGAGCATCGTGAAGAACTCGCCGCGGCGGATCTCGAGGTCGAGCTCGTCGACGGCACGCACGTCGCCGTAGCGCTTCGTCAGGCCCTCGAGGTGGACGGCGGCGGCCGCGGGCCCCGCGCTGGACGCGGCGTCAGGCGCCGCCGCTGCCGGCAGCGACAAGCGATTCCTCCAGGATCTGCAGCCCGCGCTCGAGATCGTCGTCTCCGATGACGAGCGGAACGAGCACGCGGACGACGTTTCCGTGCAGCCCGCAGGAGAGCAGCACCAGTCCGCGCTCGCGGGCCGCGTTGACCGCGCCGGACGCGAGCTCGCGGCGCCGGCTCCTTCGACTCGCGGTCCCGCACCAGCTCGAGGGCGAGCATCGGGCCGAGGCCGCGCACCTCGCCGACGGTCGGAACCCGCTCGGCCAGGTCGTCGAGCCGCGCGCTGAGCCGCGCACCCAGCTCCTGCGCGCGCGCGAGGAAGTCCGGCGACGAGACCTCGTCGAGCACGGCCACCGCGGCCGCGCACGACACCGGGTTGCCGCCGAACGTGCCCGCCGAGCCCACCCGGGCGCGACCGTGTCGACGATCTCCGCGTTGCCGGTGACGCCGGCGAGCGGCAGCCCGCCGCCGAGCGACTTGCCCGAGACGAGCAGGTCGGGCGCGGCGTCGTAGTGCTCGATCGCCCAGACGCGGCCGGTGCGGCCCACCCCGCTCTGCACCTCGTCGTCCACGTAGAGGATCCCGTGCTCGCGGCAGACCGCGAGCAGCTCGGCCGGGAAGTCGTGCGGCATCGGGATGAACCCGCCCTCGCCCTGCACCGGCTCGAGCACGACGCAGGCGACCGAGGCCGGGTCGAGCTCGCGCTTGAACAGCAGCTCGAGCCCCGACAGCGCCTCGTCGGTCGAGATGCCGCGGTACGGGTACGGCGCCGGCGCGCGATAGACCTCTGGCGCGAACGGCCCGAAGCCCTTCCGGTACACGAGCTTCGCCGTCATGGTCATCGTCAGTAGCGTCCGGCCGTGGAACGAGTTGTCGAAGACGAGCACGGCGGGGCGGCCGGTGGCGGCCCGCGCGATCTTGACCGCGTTCTCGACCGCCTCCGCGCCCGAGTTGACGAGCAGGCTCTTCTGCTCGGCACCGGTGCACGGCGACAGCTCGCCCAGCCTGCGGCACACGTCGACGTACGGCTCGTAGAGGCCGACCATCACGCACTGGTGCAGGTAGCGGTCGACCTGCTCGTGGATGGCCGCAACCACCGCCGGATGGCCGTGCCCGAGGTTCTGACAGCCGATGCCGCCGGCGAAGTCGATGTACGTGCGCCCGTCGACGTCCTCGATCTGCGCGCCCTCGGCTCGCGCGACAACGAGCGGCGTGGTCGACACGCCGCGCGCGACCCAGCGGCCACGCTCGCCGGCGATCCGCGCGGCCTCGGTCCCTGAAGCGAGCTGCGTCACGAGGGTCTTCCGGCCACGGCGGCATTCTGCACGGCGCGAGGAAGGCGCAGCAAGGTGAGGATTCGATGAAGATTGCGGCGCGGCCCGCGGAATTCGTCCGGCCGGGCCTTCCTATCGCGCGAGTTGCCGCTACGCTGCGATCGTGGCGCGTTCTGCAGCAGGACGCCGGCCGAAGCCGGTCGCAACGCCCGATCGTGGGCGGCGTCAGCCTCCGCCGAAGCGCCAGCCCAAGCCGGAAGACCTCATGTTCTTCCCGCGCCTGCGCAATCACGCGAAGTGGATGTTCGTCTTCCTCGCGCTCGTGTTCGGCGTCGGCTTCGTCATCTTCGGCGTCGGCTCGAGCCTGCCCAGCGGCCTGGGCGACCTGATCCGGAGCAACGGTTCGAACACCGCGGCGTCGATCACCGACGCGCAGAAGAAGGTCGCCGCCAACCCGAAGAGCGCGCAGGCGCAGGTCGAGCTCTCGCGCGCGTACCAGAGTGAGAGCCAGTTCGAGAACGCGATCCCGCCGCTCGTGAAGGCCACGAAGCTCGCTCCGAAGAACCCGGACTACCTGAACGAGCTCGCCGGCATCTACGCGCAGCAGGCGAGCACCCAGCAGGCGATCGCGTCGGCGGCGAACACCGAATACCAGAGCGCTTCGGGCATCACGATCGCTGGTGTCGGGGACGACGCAGCAGTTCTTCCAGGCGGGCGCGCTCGACCAGACCATTCTGGACGACGTCAGCAAGCGCGGCCAGGAGGCGAACGGCAAGGCCTCGACGGCTCTGAAGGGCGCCGCGGCCACGTACGGCAGGATCGCGAAGCTCACCCCGCGCGACGCCCAGACGTGGGCGCTCTACGCGTACTGGTCGCAGACGGCGGGCAACACCGACGACGCGATCAAGGGGTACAAGCAGTATCTGAAGCTGTCGCCGGATGCGCCGGATGCAGCACAGGTCAAGGCGCAGCTCAAGAGCTTGCAGCAGACGTCGAGCGGCGTCGTTTCAAGCGGCGGCATCACCCGGATCAACCGATAGACTCGCGCGGCCGCGGAGGCGGCAACGCGCTATGGACTTCTCGGTTTCGACAGAGCAGCTCTCGGGCGACGCTTACCTGATCGCGCTCACTGGCGAGGTGGACCTGTACACCGCGCCCGAGTTCAAGCAGGAGTTGCTCGACGCGATCGCCAAGGGCGCGAAGCACGTCGTCGTCGACCTTTCGGGGACGACGTTCATCGACTCGACGACCCTCGGGGTCCTCGTCGGCGGGGTGAAGCGGCTGCGGACGAACGACGGCCAGTTGTCGCTCATCTGCTCCGACCGAAACATCACGAAGATCTTCGAGATCACGGGCCTCGACCGCGTGTTCACGATCCACTCGACCCGTGACGAAGCTGTGTCGGCCCTCGGCGTCGCCGGACCTTCCGCATAGTGCGCCGCGCCCTCTCGGCAGCCTTCCTCCTGGGGAGCCTGGTGCTCGTCCTCTCGGGCTGCGGGACCGGCGGGCTGGCCGAGCCCGGCAGCGTCTCGAACGGCAAGGCGCTCTTCACCGGCGACGGACAGTGCTCTTCGTGTCACACGCTCGCGCATGCGGGCGCGCAGGGGAAGATCGGCCCGAACCTGGACGCCGCGTTCGCGGTGATGCGCGACGAGAAGTACCCGCTCAGCACGATCCGCAATATCGTCGCGATGCAGATCAAGTACCCCAACACGGACCCCGCGACCGGAGCGCCGGGGATGCCGGCGAACCTCGTGAAGGGCTCCGACGTCGACGACGTCGCCTCGTACGTCTCGTGCGCGGCCGGGATCCCGGTGAAGGCGGCCGTGGACCTGGGCTGCGGGGCGGCAGGCTCGGGCACCGGTGGAGGCGGCGGCGGTGGCGGCGGGAACGAGACCGACGGCAAGGCGATCTTCAGCTCCGCGGGCTGCGTCAGCTGCCACACGCTGAAGGCGGCCGGAGCAACGGCCAAGGTCGGCCCCAACCTCGACCAGTCGACGATCGACGAGGCCGGGGCGATCCACCAGGTCGAGAACGGCGGCGTCGTCATGCCGGCCTTCAAGGATCAGCTCTCGGAAGAGCAGATCAAAGCCGTCGCGCACTTCGTCGTGACGTCGCGCGGCCAGTAGTCCCCTCCTACATCCGAAACACTGGCCGCCGCACGGAGGTCGCCGACTGCGCATAGGCAGAGCGACGCATCACTGCATCGCGGCTTGTGATGCTATGATGCGCCGGGTGCGCACTACCGTGAGTCTTCGCCCCGACGTGGCCGCAAGCGTGCGTGCGATCGCCCGCGAGCGCAACCTGTCGTTTACAGACGCGCTGGATGCGGTCCTGCGGCGGGGCCTGGCCGGAGGGGACGAATCGAGCAGGCCGTACCTCCTGCCGACCCGCCCGTTGGGGCTGCGTCAGGGCATCGACCTCGATAAGGCCCTTCGCCTCGCCGCGGAAGTCGAGGATGCGGAGACGATCCGCAAGCTCGAGCTGCGCAAGTGAAGCTCGTCGACGTCAATCTCCTTCTCTACGCCGTCGACGAGCGCTCGCCGCACCACGCGACGGCCCGACCGTGGGTCGAGAACGCACTCTCCGGCCCGGAGACGTTCGGGCTCGCGTGGCCGGTGCTCCTGGCGTTCCTCCGCCTGAGCACCAACGCGCGCGTATTCGAGGCACCGCTGGCCGTGGACGAGTCGCTCGACCTCGTCGACTCGTGGCTCGACCAGCCGACTGTCGCCGTACTCGAGCCAACTCCCCGGCACGCAGCACGACTGCGCGAGCTACTGGGCCCGCTCGGCACCGCCGGCAACCTGACGACCGACGCCCATCTCGCCGCGCTTGCGATCGAGCACGGCGCCGAGCTCTGCTCCGCCGATACCGACTTCGGGCGCTTTCCGGGCCTGCGCTGGACGAATCCGCTCGCCGCCGAGAGCGGCTAGCCGCGAACTTCTCCGCGCTCGTCCGCCATCGCGACATGCGTGACCGGCGGCGAGAAGCGCTCGCGAGCGACCTCGACGACCCGCTGTTCCAGCCAGCGCGACCGGCCATCGGGCTGCGTCGAGATGACGATCTCGTCGGCGCCGAACGTGCGTAGCGCATCCTCGATCGCCTGAAGCGGGTCGTCGTCGCCGACAGCTCCCTCGGCGTTGATGCCGGCCGCGCGCAGCCTGGCGAGGCTCTCGTCGACGCGGGCACGCGCTTCGGTGCGAGCGCCGTCCTCGTCCGACACCCAGTGATGGAGACGCGAGGCACCCGCAGGCTCGACCACGAGCACGTGCTCCACGACGCCCTCGGAGCGCCGGTGGATCTCCTCGGTCAGCGCGTCCGTGCCGATCGTGTCCTCGGCGACAACGAGGATCCGCCGCTCGCCCTGGATGTGCGAGACGGGCTCTATGCGCTCGGGCGGCTCGCTCGACGCCGCGCGCAGGTAGATGAAGACGGCGCCGAGGGTGACGAGGATCCACACCGGAAGGCCCACCCACCAGCCGCCGAGCAGGCCGGCCGCGGCGACGATCGCGAACGCCACGACCGTGAGAAGGAGAAAGTTGAAGGCTTCCGGCTCGCTCCTGAACGGGTGGCGCATCGGTGTCCTCGCGGGTGTAGGCGATGAGGGAAGGGCACGTACATCGTGGTCCTCGGGGACAGCTCCGCCAACGACGAAACTACTGAGGTCAGCTGCGGACTTCTTCGCGCTCGGCCGCCAGGTCGACCACGACGTGCGTGACCGGCGGCGAGAAGCGCTCGCGCGCCGCATCGACGACGCCGCGCTCGAGCCAGTGCGAGCGGCCCTCGGGGTGCGTCGAGATGATGATCTCGTCCGCGCCGAAGGTCCGTAGCGCGTCCTCGATCGCCTGGAGCGGGTCGGCGTCGCCGACCTCGCCCTCCGCGTTGACGCCGAGCGCCCGGAGTCTGACCAGGCTCCGCTGGAGCCGCTCGGCCGCTTCGGCGCGGGCGCCGTCCTCGTCGGAGACCCAGTGCTTGAGCGGCGAGTTGAGCGCCGGCGAAACGACGAGCACGTGCTCGTCGACACCCTCGGCGCGCCGGTGGATCTCGTCGACCAGCGTCGCACCGCCGACGGTCTCGTTGGCGACGACGAGGATGCGCCTGTCGTCCTCCGCGTGTGCGACCCCGGCCGCGACGGGCCGCGCGGCCTCGCGACGCCCGTTGAAGAGCCGCCAGAGCGCGATCGCGCTGAGCACGACGAAGACGGTGAAGCCGACCCAGGTGCCGAAGATCAGCGTCCCCGCGACGATGAGCGCGAAGTAGCCGATCGTGAGAAGCAGGAAGCGGTAAGCCGCCGCCTCACTGCGCAACGGATTCGCCATCTCAGCACGCTCCTTCCCTGAGTTTCTGGCGTTGAATCTCGCCTTGACGATACGTGAGCCGGAGCGGAGTGGTTCTTCATTCGGCGGAGCCGAGCTTGCTCGAGCGCAGCCACGTCGCGCGAAGTCGCGTGTGATCAGCCCTTCAGCAGTTCATCCGTCGAAAGTCGTCATGGCGCAGCCGGACTTTCGGCGGCTTCAGAGGATGTAGATCGTCGTGTAGACGATCACCCACATGACGTCGACGAAGTGCCAGTAGATCCCTGGGATCTCGACGCCATGGTGGTGCTCTGGTGAGTAGTGGCCACGGAAGGAGCGGATCGTCACCATCGACAGCAGCGTCAGGCCGACGAGGACGTGGGCGCCGTGCAGGCCGGTCAGAGCGTAGAAGACGGTGCCGAACGCGTTGTCGTGCGGCGCGAAGCCGATGCGCGAGTACTCGCGCGCCTGCGTCAGCAGGAAGCAGATGCCGAGCGCGAGCGTCAGCACCATCCCGGCCTGCAGGCCGGCGCGGTTGCCGCGCTTGATCGACTGGGTGGCCCAGTGCATCGTGAAGCTCGAGGTCACGAGGATCGCAGTGTTGACCCCCGCGACGAAGACCGGCAGCTCGCTGCCCTCGGGCGGCCACGGATAGTTCGCGACCACCCGGACGAAGAAGTAGGCCGTGAAGAACGACCCGAAAACCATGATCTCCGACGCGATGAACAGCAGCATCCCGAGCGTCGCCGCGTCGACGCGCGAGCTGTGGTGCGCCAGCGGCGGGCCGTGATGGGCTTCGGCGTGCGCGCTCACGAGGCGACCGCCGCCGCTTCCGGCTCGACCACGACGTGCTCCACCGGGACGCCTGCGTCCTTGCGCAGCCGCTCGACCAGGTCGCGGCGCAGCCACCCCGAGCGCTGACCGGGGAACGTCGAGACGAGCACCTCGTCGACGCGCTCGTCCGCGATCACCTGCAGCGTCGCCGTGTACGGGTCGGGATGCGTCACCTGGCCGTGCGCGTCGATGCCCTCGGAGCGCAGCGTGGCCAGCGCGCGGCGCAGGCGGCGCTCTGCCTCGGGATGCGGCGCCTGCCGCGGGTCGCTCTGCGGGCTGATGAGCAGGAAGCTCGACGGTGAGCGCTGTGCGCGCTCGCGGATCCGCTGCAAGAGCGCGTCGCCCACGACCGTCTCGTTCGCGACCACGAGCACGTTCGCCTCGTCGCCCTTCGTCTGCTCGACGACGACGTGCTCGACCGGGACCCGGCCGCCCGCGACCGCTTTGATGCGGTCGACCACGTTGCGGCGCATCCAGCCGGAGCGCTGCACGGCGTGCGTGGACACCACGATCTCCGTCGGCGGCGGCTCGAGCTGGTGCAGCGCGTCGCGCACCGCCTCGGCCGCGTCGCCCTCGACGACGAAGCCGTCGGCCGAAATGCCCGCGTCGCGCAGGCGCTTCAGCGTCCGGTCGAGCCGGCGCCCGGCAGACGCACGGCGCGAGTCCTCGTAGACGACGTATCCCTGGCGCGGCGGATTGACAGGACTCAGCACGGTGATCTGGATGCCGGTGCCACGTGCGCGCAGCGCGTCGATCAGCGATTCGCCGCCGACCGTCTCGTTCGCCACCACCAGGACGTGCGCCCGCGCAGCGGACGCCTCGCTCACGTGTGCGCCTCCTCGAGCTCGCCCGCCTTCTCACCTGCCAGCACCGCATGGCGCGCGCCCGGGACGCCGTACTCATACGGGCTGCCGACGACCTGCGGTATCTCGTCGAAGTTGAAGACGGGCGGCGGCGAGGAGACCTGCCACTCGAGCGTCATCGCGCGCCACGGGTTGCCGGGCGCCTTCGGCCCGCGCGCCCAGCTGTTGATCATGTTGTAGACGAAGATGATGAATGAGGCGCCGAGCACGAACGACGCGATGGACATGAACATGTTCCAGTTCTCGAACCTCGGCCCGTGGTCGGCGTAGCGGCGCATCATCCCCTGCGTCCCGGTGAGGTGCATCGGGAAGAACGTGGCGTTGAAGGCGACGAGGGTCAGCCAGAAGTGGATCTTCGCGAGCCGCTCGTCGTACATGCGGCCCGTCATCTTCGGGAACCAGTAGTAGATGCCGGCGAAGATCGTGAACAGCGAGCCGCCGAAGAGCACGTAGTGGATGTGCGCGACGATGAAGTACGTGTCCGACACGTGGATGTCGATCGGCACCGAGCCCAGGTAGATGCCGGAGAGGCCGCCGATCACGAACATCGACAGGAAGCCGAGCGCCCATAACATCGGCGCCGAGAAGTGGATCTTCCCCTCCCACGTCGTGGCGAGCCAGGAGAAGATCTTGATCCCCGTCGGCACCGCGATCAGGAGCGTCGTGATCATCATCGGCACGCGCAGCCACGGCGCCATGCCGGCCACGAACATGTGGTGCGCCCACACCGAGAAGCCGAGGACGACGATCGCGCACAGCGACAGCGCCATCAGGCGGTAGCCGAAGATCGGCTTCCGGCTGAAGGTGGATATGACCTCCGAGGCGATGCCGAAGCCGGGCAGCATCATGATGTAGACGGCCGGGTGCGAGTAGAACCAGAAGATGTGCTGGTACCCGAGCGTGTAGCCGCCGCCGTCGGGTTCGAAGAAGTGCGTGTGCATCACCCGGTCGAACAGCACCATGAACTGGGAGCCGGCGATGAACGGCGTCGCGAGCACCACTAGCAGCGACGTCGTGAAGTTCGCCCAGACGAGGAGCGGCATGCGCCAGAAGGTCATCCCCGGCGCGCGCATGGTGATGATGGTCACCAGGAAGTTCAGCGCGGTCGCGATCGACGACGCACCTGCCCACTGGACGGCCATGTTGAAGAACGTCTGGCCGAGCGGCAGCGACGTCGAGAGCGTCGGGTAGCCGGTCCAGCCGGCCGCGAACGGCCCGCCGTCGACGAAGAAGCTCGACATCATCATCGTCCCCGCGATCGGCAGCATCCAGTAGGACAGCGCGTTCAGGCGCGGGAACGCCATGTCCGGCGCGCCGATCATCAGCGGGAGGACGTAGTTCGCGAGTCCCGCGAAGGCCGGGATCACGAACAGGAAGATCATCAGCGACGCGTGCGCCGAGAAGAGGCCGTTGTAGGTCTCCGTGTCGGTGAACTGCATCCCCGGCCGCGCGAGCTCGGCGCGCACGAGCATCGCGAGCAGGCCGCCCGCGAGGAAGAAGAAGATCGTCGTGGTGACGTACTGGATCCCGATGACCTTGTGGTCGGTGTTGACCCGGAAGTAGTCCTTCCACGAGTAGGCGCCGTGGCCGGAGTGGTCCTCGGGGAGCGTCGGCTTGCCGAGGAAGTAGTGCACCCAGTAGTCGAAGGCGCCGATCCCGGCGAGGAAGCCGACCGGCAGGGCCGTGAGGAACGCCACGGTCACGACCGACTCGGTCTGGTTCAGCGGCTCGTAGCCGCCCCACCAGCGGAAGGCGATGACGATGCCATAGCCGATCAGCGCGAACAGCGGCGCCATCCACAGCGCGCGGATCCAGCCGGGGCCGAGCAGGTAGCGGCGCCACGGCGAGGACGGCGTCGTCGGGGGCGCCTCGTGGGCGCCGTGGCCGTGCGCGACGCTCGTCACGAGGAGCTCTGGGTCAGGAAGGTCACCAATGCGTCGATCTGATCCTTCGGCAGGCTGCTGAAGGGCGGCATCACGTTCGGAAATCCGGGCTGGATGTAGGCGGACGGATTCTCGATCGACTCCCTGACGAACTCGTCGAGCGGCTTCTTCGCCTGCTCGGCGTACTGCGGGAGCTTATCGAGGTCGGGGCCGATCTTCCCCGTGGCGCCGGCGGGCTGGTACGTGTGGCAGCTGCCGCAGCCGTTGTTCGCGAAGACCGTCTTGCCCGCGTCCGCGCCCCCGGCCTGGGTGGTCGAGCCGCTCGCGTTGGCCCACTTGTCGAAGGCGGCCTGCTGCATCACGATCACCCGGCCGAGCATGCCCGCGTGGCCGAGCCCGCAAAGCTCGGCGCACTGGATGACGTAGCTGCCCGTCTTCGTCGGGGTGATGACGAGGTTGCGCACCTCGCCCGGCAGGAGATCCTCCTTCTGCCGGAACTCCGGCACGTAGAACGAGTGGATCACGTCGCGCGCGGTCATCTCGAGCTTGACCGTCTTGTTCACCGGGAGACGCAGCGTCGTGGACTCCATGTTGCCGTACCCGGGGTACGTGAAGCTCCACGCGAACTGCTGGCCGAGCACCTTGACCGTCAGGTGATCCTTCGGCACGTCCTCGTTCCTCGTCAGTGCGATCGCGCTGACGATCCCGATCGCGGTGACCAGGATGAACGGGATCGCCGTCCACGTGATCTCGAGGCCCGTGTGGCCGTGCACCGGCGCGCCGTCCGTGTCGTCGTCTGGGCGAGCCCGGAACATCCACAGCGACGTGACGAAGACGCCGGTGACGAGTGCGAAGACGCCGATGCAGATCGCCGTCACGAACCAGATGATCTCGTCGATGCGGTCCGCCTGCGTCGAGTCGGCGGCCGGAAGCCACGGCAGGAAGAGGGCAATGACGGTGCAGATCGCCGCCACGACGAGAGCGATGCCGACCACGCGTAGGAGGTGTCCCTTCTGCACGAGGCGCGCAGACTATCGCGTCGCGCAGAGGACGCTCGCACACCTCTGATCGGATGATTTCGCGGCCCCGGACGTTTCGGCGCCGCGCCTTTCGGGGTACCAGGCTCCGCGCAAGGACTTGGAAGGAGGAACATCCAAACGGGTATTGGCGTAAGCATCTTTCTGATCGCAGTCGGGGCCATCCTGGCCTTCGCGGTGAGCGCCGAAGCAAACGGCATCGACATCCAGACGGTGGGGTGGATCGTGCTCGCCGTCGGCATCATGGGCCTCGTCCTCTCGATGATCTTCTGGTCGTCGTGGGGCGGGCCCGGCTACTTCCCGAGCCGGCGCCGCACGTACGTCGAGGAAGGCCCGGCCGCACCGCCGCCGTACTAGAGCGGCAGCAGCTTGTAGAGACCCGGGGGCGGGGCGGAAGCGCCTCGCCCCCTGTCGTTTCGAGGGAGGACCGTGGGAGCAGGGGCCGTGCGAATCAGTCGGGAGCGTGCGCCGGAGCTGCGCCCGTTCCTCGCGCTTGCACGCGTGCTGGGGGACGGGCCCGAATCGGCCGCCGAGATCGTCGAGCGGGTTTGCACCGAGGTCCGGAGCGGGTTCCGCTTCCACGGAGCGCTCCTGCTGCGGTTCGACGGCGCTTCGGTGGAGCCGACCGTGCGCCAGAACATGGCCTGGCCCGACGCAGCGGTCGCGATCGACGAAATCCGGCCGCTCGACGAGGCAGCCTCGTCCGGCCGCGCACTCGTGTCGACGGGGCGCTGGCCGGGCGGCGAGTACGGGGCGCGGGTCGTCGTCCCGCTCGCGCTCGAGGACCGCTGCATCGGCTTCCTCCTCGCGGGCGGGCCCGACGGCGAGAACCTCAACGTCGACGAGGAGGCGCTGGCGCTCCTGACTGCGCTCGGAGGCGTCACCGCCGTGTTGGTCGACAGGGCCGGCGCGTCCGCGCAGCGCCGGCATGTAGACCGCGTCGACGTCGTCGGCATCGCGTCGCACGAGCTGCGCACGCCGATCGCGGTGGTGCACGGGATCGCATCCACGCTCCATCTGCGCGGCGACGACCTTGACCACGACCAGCTCGTCGAGCTGCGCGCGACGCTGTACGAGCAGACGACGCGGCTGGCGGCACTGACACAGAGCCTCCTCGACCTGTCACGGATCGAATCAGGGGCGATGCAGGTGCAGCCGCGGCGGCTTCGGCCGCGCGAGCGCGTGACCGCGCTGCTGCAGCAGATCGCTCCGGGCGGCGGCGTGCGCGTCGAGATCCCCGAAGACCTCGAGATCGTCGCCGACGCCGACGGCATCGACCGCGTCGTCGGCAACCTCGTGACGAACGCGTTGCGTCACGGCGAGCCGCCCGTGGAAATCCACGCCGAGAGCGGCCCCCCGTTCCGACTCGCGGTGCGTGACCACGGGCAGGGTGTAGATCCCGCCTTCGTGGACCGGCTCTTCGACCGCTTCGCGCGGGCCGGCCGTGCCCGCGGCGGCGCCGGGCTCGGGCTGGCGATCGCACGCTCGTACGCGTACGCGCTCGGCGGCGACCTCCGCTACGAGCGGGCCGATCCCGGCGCCCGCTTCGAGCTCGTCCTGCCCGCCTAGCGCAGGCCGGTCAGCGGATCGACGGCCGCATCGCGGATGCGGACCTCGAAGTGCAGATGCGAGCCGTGCGCGTCGCCGGTCGAGCCGACGGCGCCGACGAGCTGGCCCGTCTTCACGCGAGCGCCGACGACCACGGACACCTTCGAGAGGTGGGCGTACATCGTGTCGACGCCGCCGCCGTGGGCGATGCGCACCACCTTGCCCCAGCCGCCGCCCATGTTCCCGGCCCACACCACCCGGCCGGAGGCCGCGGCCGCCACGGGCGTGCCGGTCGCGGCGGGGAAGTCGAGACCCGTGTGGAAGCGGTTGCCGCGCGGCCCGAAGCCGTCTGCCGAGGGGACGGCGAGCGGCGCGCGAAGTGCGATCGGGCAGGTCGGCGCCGGCTCGCGCAGCGCGGCGACGACCGCCGGACCCGCGACCCCGTCGACCGGCAGGCCCGCCCAGCCCTCGAACTTCTCGAGGGCTGCGACGCTGTGCGACCCGAAGTTGCCGTCCACGGTGGCGGAGGGAAACCCGTGCCAGGCCAGCATGAACTGGAGCGCGGCGGCGTCCCAGCCGACCGCGCCGCCCGCGACTGCGCGGCTGCCGAGCGGGTGGCGGCCGAGCCGACCGAGCTTTGCGCGCGTGCGAGCGCTGAACAGCCCGCTGCCGCCGAGCGCGCGGACGGCGGCGACCGTTCCCGGGCCGGCGAGCCCGTCCACCGGGCCCGCGTAGACGCCGCGGGCGCGCAGGCCGACCTGGAGCGCGGCGACGTTCGGGTCGCGCACGGCGGAGCTCGAGGCGATCGGCGCCGCGCTGGACGCGGAGGCGAAACCGGAGAGCACAACCGCGACGAGCACGGCGATGGAGGCGCGGACGGGCATTCGCCTGCCCTGGATCGGCTGACCGCCCCGAACGAGCGACCCTCGTTCGGGGGAGGACCGCGGAGCCGAGCCGTCCCTCATTCGAGTGACTGCCCACCTGAGCAAGGAGTGGCTTCGCGGGAACACGAGCTTCCTGCCCGAGTTTCACGTATTCCCTCCGGCTAGCGTGGCGGCGTGCGCCGCCTCGTCGTCGTCGCCACGCTCGTCGTCCTCGTCGACAGCACGCTCTACGCAGCGCTGACGCCTCTGCTGCCTGGCTACGCCGACGAGTTCGGCCTCACGAAGGCGGGCGCCGGCCTGCTCGCGGCTGCGTACGCGACCGGCACCTTCGTCGGCGGCATCCCGGGCGGCATCGCGGCGGCTCGGTTCGGCCCGCGGACCGCCGCCTTGACCGGCCTTGTGGCGGTCGGCGCGGCCAGCGTCGTCTTCGGGCTGGCGGGCGACCCGTGGACGCTCGGAGCTGCGCGCTTCACGCAGGGGATCGGCAGCTCGCTCGCGTGGGCGGGCGCGTTCTCGTGGATCGTCGCGAGCACGCCGCAGGCCCGCCGCGGACAGGCGATCGGGACAGCCATGGGCGGCGCCGTGTTCGGCGCGATGCTCGGGCCGGCGATCGGTGCGCTCGCGGGCGTGACGAGCTCGCGGGCGACCTTCGTCGCGTTCGCGTTCGTCGCCTGGGGCCTCGCCGTCGCCGCCTCCCGCCTGCCCGACTCCGGGCCGCAGCCGCTCGAGCTCGGAGCGCTGCGGCACGCCGTGCGCCAGCCCGAGCTGCTCGCCGGGTTTTGGCTCATGACGCTGCCCGCCCTGCTCTTCGGGCTGATGAACGTCCTCGTGTCGCTGCACCTCGACGCGCTCGGCTGGGGCGCCGCGGCGATCGGCGCGCTCTTCCTCGTCTCCGCCGGGCTCGAGGCCGGGATGAACCCGTTCCTCGGCCGGTGGATCGACCGGCGGGGCCTCATGCTGCCGGTCACGCTGGGGATCGCAGGATCGACGGCGGTGGCGGTCGTCTTCGCGTTCGCGAGCTCGGCTGCTGCACTCGCCGTCCTCACGGTTGTCGCAGCCCTCACGTTCGGCTCGCTGTTCACGCCTGGGCTGGCCCTCATCGCCGAAGGCGCCGAGCGCGCGGGCATCGCGCAGGCGCTCGCGTTCGGGACGATGAGCGCCGCCTGGGCGCTCGGCAACATCATCGGCCCGGCCGGCGGCGGCGCGCTCGCGCGCGCGACAAGCGACCGCACCGCGTTCCTCGCTGCTGCGGCGGTGAGCCTCGCGACGCTGATCGTCTTCAGCCGCTCCGCAGTCCGCGCCCGCGTCCCGGCGCGCGTCTGACGCGCGCGAAAGGGCCGCCGGCCTGGGTGCCGCCCACTGGGGGAGCGTCGTCCTCGAGTTCCTCGCCGCGCGGGAGCGTGTGTGGGCGCGTGCGCGGGTCGCGGTTGCCCCCGTGCTGACGTTCACGGTGCTGACGCTCGTCGCGACGCTCCTGCACCTCGACCGCTTCCACTTCCACAGCTCCTCGAGCGGAGCTCAGATCAGCACCTGGGGGTGGCTCGCGGTCTACGTGATCGTGCCGCCCGTCATGACGGTGCTGCTCGTCCGGCAGATCCGGGCACCCGGCGGCGACCCGCCGCGAGAAGCTCCGCTGCCTGCGGCGCTGCGCCTCGTGCTCGTCGCCCAGGCGGGAGTCATGGTGGTGGCCGGTGCGCTGCTCTTCCTGGCGCCGGAGGATACGAAGGGGCTCTGGCCGTGGGCGCTCACGCCGTTGACTGCCCGGGCTGCAGGCGCGTGGCTGCTCGGCATCGGACTCGCTGCTGCCTGGGTGGTCTGGGAGAACGACTGGCGCCGGGTCCGGGTGGCGATGGCCGGGTACTCCGCCATCGGCGTCCTCGAGCTGATCGTCCTGCTGCGCTATTCGGACGAGCTCGATTGGAGTGACGCGCAGGCGTACGTCTTTCTCCTCTTCGTGCTGAGCATGCCGGTCATCGGCGTGTACGGCTGGCGCGCCGGCTCGCAGTGAGGGACGGCTGTGTCGATCTGAGCGCCGCCGGCGCTCCGTACTCCGACCGCTGAGGCACCGCCGGCGTCCAGCGGCTCTCGCACGAATAGGGCCGTCCGGCTTCGTGTTGGAGGAAGGAACTACGCTCGCCGGCTACCGGGCACGATCGCGCAGGACCCTCCTACAGGCGATCACCCGGGGAAAGGAGTCCGTGGGAGTGAGTCTCGATCAGAAACGAGCGCGCGTATTCGGCGTGCTTTTCCTCATCACGTTCATCACGTCGATCCCCGCGCTGGCGCTCTACCAGCCGGCGCTCGACGACCCCGTCGGCTACATCGCGGGCGCCGGGCAGAACAACCAGATCGTCTTCGGCGTGCTCCTGGAGCTGCTGCTCATCATCGCGAACATCGGCACCGCAGTCGTGATCTTCCCGATCGTCAAGCGACAGAGCGAAGAGCTCGCGTTGGGGTATGTCACGGCTCGCCTCTTCGAGTGCACCTTCATCCTCGTCGGCATCGTCGCCGTCCTCGGGATCGTCACGCTGCAGCAGGAGGTTGCTGGCGCGACTGAAGCCTCGGTTGCCTACACCCTCGCGGCAATCAAGGACTGGACGTTCATCCTCGGGCCGGGCTGGGTCGTCGGCTGGGGAAACGGGCTGATTCTCGGCTACCTGATGTACAGCTCGGGCCTGGTGCCGCGGAAGATGGCGATGCTCGGCCTCATCGGGGGACCGCTCATCATCGTCTCGGGCACGCTTGTCCTGTTCGACGTCGCCGAGCCCGGCGGCACCCTGCAGGGCCTCGCGACGATCCCGGAGGCCCTCTGGGAGCTCTCGCTCGGCGTCTACTGCACGGTGAAGGGGTTCAGGCCGTCGTCGCCGATCCTTCAAGCCGACACCGGCGCGGATCGCGCAGCCGCAATGCCCGCCTAGCGTGCGCCTGGTTGTCACTCCATGGAGGGAGGCGGTACGCGGCCGCCTCTCTCCAGGACTCTTTCCTTGGACGCGGACGGCCCGCATGCAGGCTTTCGGAGTGGGCCGTGGAGGACTCGAACCTCCAACCTTGGGATTAAGAGTCCCCTGCTCTGCCAGTTGAGCTAACGGCCCTGGCGCTTCACAGCGCGCGAGACGCGGAAGCGGGCGCCCATGGTACCGCCCAAACTACGCTGCCGCCCGATGAAGATCCTGTCCGTCGTCGGCAACCGGCCGCAGTTCATCAAGGCCGCCCCGCTGTCCGAGGCGCTCCGCGCCGCGGGCTACGAGGAGGTGGTCGCACACACGGGCCAGCACTACGACCGCGAGCTATCGGACGTCTTCTTCGAGGAGCTCGGACTCGCCCCGCCCGCGTACATGCTGGGGATCGGCGGCCTGCCTCGCGACGAGATGCTCGCCCGCCTCCAGCCGCTGCTCGAGGACGCGATTCACCAGGAGCAGCCGGACGCCGTGCTCGTCTACGGGGACACCAACTCGACGCTCGCCGGCGCACGCGCCGCGGTCGCGCTCGGCGTGCCGGTCGCGCACGTCGAGGCAGGCCTCCGCAGCGGCGACTGGTCGATGCCCGAGGAACACAACCGCGTGGAGACTGATCGCCTGGCCGCGCTGCTCCTGTGCCCGGACGAGCGCTCGGCGGAACTGCTCGCCGTCGAGCGCGTCAGCGGCCACGTCGAGGTCGTCGGTGACGTCATGCTCGACGCCACGCTCCGCCTCGCGCCGATCGCCCGCGCACGCTCTCGTGCGCTCGAGCGGTTCGCCGTGGAGCCGGGCGGCTACGTCGTCGCCACGATCCACCGCGAAGCGAACGTGCAGCCAGAGCGTCTGCAGCCGATCGTGGACGCGCTCGGCCGGCTCGACGAACGGGTCATCTTCCCGGCGCACCCGCGCACGCGCGCGGTTCTCCAGGCCGCCGGCATGGTCCCGGCCGCGTCGGTGACGATCGCCGAGCCCCTCGGCTACCTGGACCTCGCGGCGCTCGCCTCGCAGGCACGCGTGATCGTCACCGACTCGGGCGGCCTGCAGAAGGAGGCGTACTGGTACGGCGTCCCGTGCGTGACCGCGCGGCCGTCGACGGAGTGGGCGGACACGGTCGAGCTCGGTGCCAACGTGCTGGTCGACGCCGACGCGCGGGCGCTGGTTGCGGCCGTGCGCTCGGCCCGGCTGCCCGCAGGCCTGCCGCAGCTCTACGGCGACGGGCGCGCCTCCGAGAGGATCGCGGCGACGCTGTCTATGCTCTCGCGCGGCGTGCAGGAGACGACATGACGACCGTCGGGGTGGTGGGCCTCGGCTACTGGGGCCCGAACCTGGCGCGCAACTTCGACGACCTCGGGACGCTCCGCTGGCTGTGCGATGCAGACACCGAGATCCAGGCGCGCTTCGCCTCCCGCTACCCACACGCGCAGGTCACCGGCGAGCTCGACGACCTGCTCGCCGACCCGGAGCTCGAGGCCGTCGTGGTTGCGACACCGGTGCCGACGCACTACCCGCTCGCGAAGCGTGCCCTCGAGGCCGGCAAGCACGTGCTGGTCGAGAAGCCGCCCGCGATGCACGGCGACGAGATGGAGGAGCTGGTCGCGATCGCGGAAGAGCGCGACCTGACGCTCATGCCCGGCCATCTGCTGCTCTACCACCCGGGCGTCCGCAAGCTGAAGGAGCTGGTCGACTCCGGGGAGCTCGGCGACGTGCTCTGCATCTACGGCAACCGCCAGAACCTGGGCATCGTGCGGACGAACGAGAACGCGCTCTGGTCGCTCGGCGTCCACGACCTCTCCGTGATCCTCTACCTGCTCGACGAGGATCCTGTCGAGGCGGTCGCGCACGGGCGCGACTTCCTCACCGAGGGCGTCGAGGACGTCGTCTTCTGCTACCTGCGCTTCCCCTCCGGAAAGATCGCGCACATGCACCTGTCGTGGCTCGACCCGCACAAGATGCGGCGGATGACCGTCGTCGGCGACCACAAGATGGCCGTCTTCGACGACATGGAGCTCGAGCGCAAGGTGACCGTGTACGAGAAGGCCCCGTGGAAGCGGGCCGAGACGTACGGCGAGTGGCAGACGCGCAGTGGCGACATCTACATCCCGAAGATCCCGACCGACGAGCCGCTGCGGCTCGAGTGCCAGGAGTTCCTGCGGCTCGTGCGCGGCGAGGGCGACCGCCGCAAGGTCGCAAGCGACGGCGCTATGGTCGTACGCGCCCTGGAGCGGCTCACTGACTCGCTCTCCGCGGTGCGCGCGTGACCCTCGAGCGCCAAGTAACAGACTGTTACAAGGCGAGGTTCGGGCCTGCGCGGCGGCCTGCCGGGACAGCCGCGTGAACTACACGGTCGGCGAGCACGTCGTCATCTACCCGGGCACCGTGATCGGCGACGGCTGCCACATCGCGGACGGCGCCGTGGTCGGCAAGCAGCCGTCGCTCTCGCCGCGGTCGACCGCGTCGCGCGAGCCGCTGCCGCCGCTCGAGATCGGCGCCGGGACGATCGTCTCCACCGGCGCGATCGTCTTCGCCGGGACGAAGCTCGGCGAGCGCGTGATCGTGGGCGACCAGGCCTGCGTGCGCGAGCGCGTGATCGTGGGCGACGACGTCGTGATCGGGCGCGGCTCGCTGGTCGAGAACGACACGACGATCGGCGCGCAGACGAGGATCCAGGCCGACGCCTACGTGACGGCGTACTCGACGCTCGAGGAGAACGTCTTCATCGCGCCCTGCGTCGTGACGACGAACGACAACTTCATGGGGCGCACCGAGAAGCGCAAGCAACTCGTGCGGGGGCCGACGATCCGCAAGAACGCGCGGGTCGGCGGCGGCGCGATCCTCTGCCCGGGCGTCGAGATCGGCGAGGAGGCGTTCGTCGGTGCGGGCGCGGTCGTCGTCAAGGACGTGCCGCCGCGGGTGGTGGTCGTCGGCAACCCGGCACGGGTGCTGCGCGAGGTGCCCGAGGAGGAGCTCGCGCCCTAGGGGCCCGGGCGCTGCTTCGCCAGCGTCAGGGTGTACGCGCCCGCCTGACCCGCGCCGACCGCGACTCCGACCTGCACGAAGTACCAGCCCTTCGAAGGCGCCTTGAACGACACGCGCTTCGTCGTCGTCGCACTCGCCGTGACGCGCAGCAGCGGCTTGCCGGGAACGCCCAGCGTCGTGTCGATCGAGCGCGTGCCCGGCCGCCACAGGCTCAGCGTCGGGCCCGCCGACCTGCCGTCGAGCTGCATGGAGAGCGTCGTGCCCGGCTTGAGGAAAACGCGGTACACGTCGGTGGGGTCGTCCCAGGAGTCGAGCGTGGCCCGCAGCAGGCGCTTCCCGGCGGGGACCGTGTACGCCC
Source organism: uncultured Thermoleophilia bacterium (assembly GCA_963734565.1). Taxonomy (GTDB): domain Bacteria; phylum Actinomycetota; class Thermoleophilia; order Gaiellales; family Gaiellaceae; genus JACVRM01. The sequence continues at coordinate 348,809 of CAVTHM010000006.1, forward strand.
TCGTCCCGGCGTCGTCGTTCGGCTCGTACGCGTCTTCGATCGGCGGATCGGTCGCCAGTCGCTGGAGCGCTCCGGCGACGTTCAGCAGGCCCCAGCCGCTCGCGTCGTCACGACCGTAGTCGCAGCGCTTGCACCCGCCGCCGGGTGTCATGTCGATCGCGCCGTGCTCGATCAGCGATGAGACCTGGTCGGGCGTCAGCGCCGAGTTCTGGGCGAGCAGCAGCGCCGCGGTCGCGGAGACCTCTGCGGCCGCGTACGACGTGCCGTCGCCGCGGCGGAAGTCGTCAGGCCCGCAGACGGAGTAGCCCTGGCAGGCCGGCTTGTCCGTCGAAAGGTCGCGCGGCACCGTCGAGAGGATCGCGGCGCCGGGCGCCGTTACGTCGTTGAACACCGCATCGCCGTTCGAGAAGTCGGGGACGCTCCCGTCCAACGCCGATGCGCCGACGCCGATCACGTGCGGCAGCGCCGCCGGGTAGCTCGCGTAGCGCCACGGCAGCTTCGGCGCGCCGTCACCGTTGCCGACTGCCGCGACGACGACCGCGCCATGTGCGACGGCATAGTCGATCGCGCCCTCTTCGAGTGCCGAGTACTGGTCGTCGGCCGGGTCGAGCGGGTTGCGGAACGCAGCGAGGCTCAGGTTGACTACGCGGGCGCCGCGGTCGACGGCCCAGTGGATCGCCCGCGCCTCGGCCTCCGGCGAGATCGTGCCGTCCGAGCGTACGACCTTGGCAACCAGCAGCTTCGCAGGGAAGCCGATGCCCGCGATGCCGGTGCTGTTGTTGAGCTCGGCGGCGATCAGCCCCGCGACGAACGTCCCGTGGCCGATCGGGTCCTTGCGGGCGTTCGGCGAGTCGGGCACGAACGACTGCGCATCCTCGATCTGGTCGGCGAGCTCCGGATGGCTGCCGTCGATGCCGGAGTCGATGATCGCGACCTTCACGGTGCCGAGCGCGGGCTTCACGGGCCAGACCGGCCAGGTGTCGAACGCGTGGATCGCGGTCAGGTACCACTGCTTCTTCACCATCGGGTCGTTGGGCGTGAAGGCGAGCCGCCGCGAACGCTCGATCCGCTCGACGTATGAGACGCCGTTCACGCCGGCGGCCGCGGCGGCGGACCGGTCGCGCAGAACCAGCGCAAACGGAGTCAGCTTCTGCACCTGACCGCCGGTGGCCGCCTCCACGCGTGCGGCAACCGCGTCGGCATCGGCGCCATCCTGAAGCCCGATCGCGAACCGGCCAGCGCTCGCCGGGCTCGCGCAGATAACAGCGAGGGCGGCGGCGGTCAGCGCGAGGGCGGCTTTCACGGCTCCACGTTCAGCGGCTGGCTCGCGCCGGCGGCGTAACCAGGCGTGGCCGGGATCCAGGCGCGGTAGCTGCCGGCTTTCAGCGTAAGCGTCGCCGCCCAGCGGCCGGTGTCGTCGGTCCGGGCGCCGGCGACGGGCTTCCAGGTGGTGCCCCTCAACCGTTGCACCTGTACCACGCTACCCGCCGGAGCGGGTCGTGCAAGCCCCACGAGCCCCGATCCGTCGAGCGCCGTCGAGATCTTCAGGAGCGGAGAGACGGTGACGCGCACCGGCGCGCTGGTCGCCGTGTCCGTCACGAGACGGAACGCGGTCGTCACCTTCGGCTTGACCGGGATCGAGAGCACGCCGTCCACGCGGCTCGCGAGGGTGCTGAAGGGCGACCAGCTGCGCTCGCCGGCGACGCGCTGCTCGACGGTCACCTTGCCGAGGCCGCGCGCGAGGGCACCCAGGTCCAGCTTCTTGCCGAACGGGACCGGCGCCGCCGGGCGCTCCACCGCGAGCACGCCGATCGTGAACCAGGTCGAGCGCAGGTCGAGGGCGGTGCGGAGCGTGGTGGCATCGATCGGCGCCGCAGGACCGTTGCGGCCAACGCCCGTCACGCTCGTGACGCGCTGCGACGCGTTGACCACCGCCGTCGCGTCCATCAGCGGGCCCTGGACCTTCAGGAGCTTGGCGAGCCGCTCGCGCTTGACCACGACCGGGCCCCAGTCGTGGTAGGGAGAGGCGTTGTCGTACGGGTCCGGCACGGAGACGAGGTACGGCACCGGTGTCTCGCCCGGCCACACGTCCTCGATCGCCGCGGTGCGGCCGCCAGACGTCGAGTGGTAGTAGGTGCTCGCCACCTTGCCCTGGTAGAGCACGACCTGCCCTGCCGTCGCGTTCACGGCCGCCGTCGTGGAGGCGACCTCCTCCGGCACGCCGAGGTAGACCTGACTGCGCGTGTCCGCGTACACGTCGAAGTCGCCGCCGGCCAGGTGCGCGAGCGCGTACGAGCGGGCGACGACGGCCTGGGCCCTGAGCGCCTCGGCCGGCCAGTCGTCTGGCACCTCGGCCGGGACGACGCCGTAGAGGTACTGCTCGAGCCCCACGGTGTTGACGATCTTGAGCTTGCTGCCGTCGGCGGAGACCTCGAAGGTCCCGCGGTACGTGCGGTCGCCGAGCGCGAGCGGGCTCTTCCCGGCCGTGATAGTGAGCGGGCCGGTGAGCTGCTGCGGCTTGTCGGCCCCGTCGACCGGGAGCGCGAGCTTCGGCTTGAGCGTGTACTTGCTGGCCGTGACCTCGTAGATGGCACCGTCGGCGTCCTTGACCTTGAAATCGTCCTCGGACGAGACCACGAGCGACGGCGAGCCGCTCGCCAGCAGCACGCGGACGCGCCGCAGCGGCGCCGGCCCGAGTGTCGTCGTCGGGTAGTAGTGCGAGAGGATCTGCTTGTAGGTGAAGCCGTTCTTGGCGTAGCCGTAGGCGCCCCACTGGCTCATGCCGATCCCATGGCCCCAGCCGTGGCCGCTGACCACGAAGGTCGGCGAGGCGAGACGGGCCGGGTCGAGCGCGCGCGGCGCAGCCGCGGACTCGCCGGCGACCCAGGCGGAGCCCAGCGCGAACAGGAGGATGGGTGCGAGCTTGCGGATGGTCACGGCTCCCGTGTCTGTTCTCGACCGACGCTCGATGGGGCTTGAGCGCGCGACCCAGGGCACGGTAACGCATCCCCGGCCCGTTCTACAGCCCCTTTTACAGGGCGTTTACGAGTTCGGGTTTCCCTCGCGCGGCAAACGGAGAGCAGCAAGCAGGGCGCGCGCGGGGCCCCGTTCGCATGCAACTCGAGACCCAGGTACTCGCTGAGCGCTACCGCGACCCCGTCCAGATCGGGCACGGGGCGATGGGAGACGTCTACAAGGCGCGAGACGCCCTGCTCGACCGCGACGTGGCGATCAAGCTGCTCGGCGAGCGGTTCGCCGCCGACCCCGAGATCCGGGCGAGGTTCGAGCGGGAGGGGCTCGCAGCCGCACGACTGTCGGCCGAGCCGGGGATCGTCACGATCTTCGACGTCGGCGAGGCGGATGGGCGCCCGTTCCTCGTCATGGAGCTCCTGCCCGGCGGGTCGATCGCGCAGCGGCTGGCGCTGGACGACAGTCAGAAGATCCAGGGCCACCGCATCGGGATCGACGCGGCGAACCAGGCCTGCGGGCACGGCGCCAAGCGCCACTAGGCTTCCGCCCATGCGTTTGCTCGTCACCGGCGCGGCCGGGTTCATCGGCTCGAACTTCGTCCGCTACTGGCTGGAGCGTCATCCCGGCGACCACGTGGTCGCGTACGACCTGCTCACGTACGCCGGCAGCCGCACGAGCCTCGCCGACCTGGACAGCGAGATCGTCTTCGTCGAGGGCGACATCGGCGACCTGGAGCTCGCCGAGCGGACGCTGCGGGACGAGCAGATCGACGTCGTCGTCAACTTCGCCGCCGAGTCGCACAACTCGCGTGCGGTGATCGACCCGGGCAGCTTCTTCCAGACGAACGTCGTCGGCACGGCGACGATGTGTGAGGCGGCCGTGCGTGTCGGCGTCGAGCGCTTCCACCACGTGTCGACGTGCGAGGTGTACGGCGACCTCGCGCTCGACACCGACGAGGTGTTCACCGAGGAGTCGCCCTACCGGCCGCGGACGCCCTACAACGCGTCGAAGGCGGGCGGCGACCACGCGGTGCGCGCGTACCACGAGACCTTCGGGCTGCCGATCACGATCACGAACTGCTCGAACAACTACGGGCCGTACCAGTTCCCGGAGAAGGTCATCCCGCTCTTCACGACCAACGCGCTCGACGACGTCCCGCTGCCGATGTACGCGTCGACGCAGAACAAGCGCGAGTGGCTGCACGTGCTCGACCACTGCACCGGGATCGAGCTCGCGATCAGCGACGGCGTGCCGGGCGAGACGTACAACATCGGCTCGGGCGTCGAGGTGTCGATCGCGGAGCTCGCCGATCTCCTGCTCGGCCTGACCGGGAAACCGCAGGACCTGAAGACGATCGTCCAGGACCGGCCCGGGCACGACCGGCGCTACCTGCTCGACTCGTCGAAGATCCGTCGCGAGCTCGGCTGGGCGCCGCGGATCGGCTGGGAGGAAGGCCTGCGCGACACGGTCGAGTGGTACCGCGCGAACCGCCCCTGGTGGGAGCCGCTCAAGGAGCGCGCGCCCGTCTCCGAGACGGCCTGGCGCTAGCCCCGGCTGCATAGCTGGGGTGCGTTGAAATCGCACGGTCGCAATGTTCCGGATGTGAGCAGCGACGATTCGTGGCGCCGACTCCTCACCGCGCGTCGCGATCGAAACCAACCCGTACGTCCGCTGTCTGGCGCCGGTGACGGGCGGCGTCCCGACGATCACTCGCTGAGCGCGTCGAGGCAGGCCCGCAGGCCGTCACGCCAGTGCGGGAGCCGCGGCGCTCCCGGCCGCTCGCTCCGCAGTACGGAGTATGCGGGCCGCGGCGCCGGCGCGCCGTACTCCGCCGTCGTGATCGGGACGACGCCACAGTCGAGCCCCGCCTCCTCGAAGATCGCACGGGCGAACTCGGCCCACGTGCACTCGCCGCCCGCGGCGACGTGCCACACGCCGCGCGGCAGCTCCACGATCTCCCGCGTCGCCTCCGCAAGATGGCCGACGTAGGTCGGCGAGCCGACCTGATCGTCGACGACGCGCACCTCGTCGCGCTCTGCGCCCAGGCGCAGCATCGTCCGCACGAAGTTGTGGCCGGTCGCGCCGAAGAGCCACGACGAGCGCACGATCCACGCGTCGCCGGCGGCGGTCTCGCCCTCCAGCTTCGTGATCCCGTAGACCGAGTGCGGGTGCGGGCGGTCGGACTCGACGTACGGCTCGCGCTTCGCGCCGTCGAAGACGTAGTCGGTCGAGTAGTAGACGAGCGGCGCGCCCAGCTGCGCCACGTTCCGCGTCCCCGTCACGTTGATCTCCGCCGCGCCGGCCGGGTCGCGCTCGGCGTCGTCCACCCGCGTCCACGCGGCCGCGTGCAGCACGAGGTCGGGCGAGAGACCTGCGGAAAGCGGCTCGCGCACGTCCCAGTCCGCGTGCGACAGCGCGACGACCTCCTCGCCGGCGAACGCGTCGGCGAGCGCGTGCCCGAGCTGCCCGCCCGCGCCCGTGATCAGGACGCGGCGAGCTGGTCCCGGGCCGACAGGATCGGCGATCGCGTGCTCCACAGGTCGACGACGCGCGGGTCGTCCCACGGCACGGCGTGCTCGTCCGGGTCGGCCGCGTCGTACTCCTCGGTGACGAAGTAGCAGAAGAGGCAATCCGTCAACGCCTCGTAGCCGTGCGCGTGCTGGCCCGGCACGTAGATCGCGACCGGGTTGTCGTCGCCGATGTCCTCGGTGAACGTCTCGCCCGTCTGCCGGTCGAGCACGACGACCCGCACCATGCCCTGGAGGCACAGGAAGAGATCGTCCTGGCCGCGCTCGTGGTAGTGGAGCGCCCGGATCACGCCCGCGCGCGAGCGCGCGAGGTTCGCCTGGCGCACCGGCTTCGGCAGCCCGCTCGCGCGCATCAGCTCCATGAACCAGCCCCGCTCGTCGTCATGGCGCTGCAGCTCGAACCGCTCGACGATCACTTGTTGGCGCCCGTCTCCTCGATGAGCCGGCCCACGTCGGCGAGGTCGCCCCAGTGCTTGCCGCCGTCGTGCCACCAACCCTCGACGCGCTCGACCGTCAGCCGGCCCTGCTGCGCGTAGACGCGGTTCACGTCCGTGATCTCGAGCTCGCCGCGGCTCGAGGGCTCGAGCCCGTCGATGATGTCGAACACATCCGGCGGGTAGCAGTAGAGGCCTACGATCGCGTCGGACGACGGCGGCTCCGAGTACCGCATGTCGACCCGCCCCGCCTTCTCGACCACGTCGGTGACCGTCCCGTCGCCGTCGTACACAACGACGCCGAAGTTCTCCGGGTCGGGCACCTCCTTGGCGAAGACGAGCGCCCCGTCGCCGTCCTCCGCCCACGCGCGGATCGGTGCCGCCTGCGCGTGCTCGAAGATGTTGTCGCCGAGGCACACCACGAGCCGGTCGCCGCGCGCGAAGTCGCGCGCCATGCCGACTACCTGGGCGATCCCGCCCGGCTCCACCTGGACCTTGTAGGTCAGGTCGAGCTCGAAGAGCGGGTCGTCGGTCGCCCGCGCGCGGACGCGGCCGTCGCCGAGCAGGTCGATGAAGTCGCCCGCGTGCTGCTGGCCGGTGACGAGCAGGACGTCCGTCACGCCAGAGCGCTGGAGCAGCTGGAGCGGGTAGTAGACCATCGGCCAGCGGCCGACCGGCAGCAGGTGCTTGTTCGTCACGCGGGTCAGCTCCTGGAGCCGCGTCGCCGTCCCGCCCGCGCAGATCAGTCCCTTCGGCACGGGCGGATGCTAGGCACTCAGCGCGACGATGCGTGCGGATCGCGTAGTTTCTCTCCTGGAGCCGCTGGAAATGAGGCTCTGATGAACCCGAGGAAAGGACTGCAGTGGCCAGCACACGCGACCGTCTCACCGAACGGGCCGGGGACATGAAGCCCTACGTCGAGCGCGCGTTCACCGACGAGAAGGTGCGCAACGACGTGCGCGACGCGATCTCGGCGGCCCGCGAGATCTACGACGAGCTGATCGGCAACCGCGGCGTCACGACCATCGCGACCCGCGTCGCAAGCGACAAGGACATCCAGGACAGCCTGCGGCAGGCGATCGACAACCTGCGCAGCGCAGCCGACCGCGTCCAGGGCGCCAAGGAGAGCCACAAGGCCCGCAACATGGTGCTGTTCACAGGCATCGTGGTCGGCGTGCTCTTCAACCCGGTGACCGGCCCCGCGACGCGCGAGTGGCTCAAGGGCCTCATCGGCGGCGACGAGAGCACCGACTTCGGCGACGCGCCGACCAGCAACAACGGCTCGTAGCCGCGTAACCGGTTAGCCGCGGTCTAGCGGACGCGCCGGCACCAGCGGGACGGTGCCGCGTCCGCGGCCGGACCGGCCCAGGCCGCGCAACCCGGCCTTGGCGCTGACGGCCCGGCGAAGCGAGCCCGGATCGAGGCCGCTCGCCGTTGAGATGTCGGACGATTGCAGGAGGATGGCGCCCGCCTTCGGGGCGGCCCCGCCGAGCGGCGGCGCCCAGCCGACGACGCCCTCAATGGGCACGTCCTGGAGGCGCTGCCACGCCTGCAGGTAGTTGGTCGGGTCGACCGCGCCGTCGTAGCCGAGGTACAGCATCGAGACGGGGTGGATCTCGAAGTGGAGGTGTGTCGGCGTCCCGCGCGCATCGCCCGTGTTCCCGACGAAGCCGATCACGTCGCCCGCCTGCACGGCCGTGCCGTCGACGGCCTTCGTCGAGAGCGCGGAGAGGTGCGCGTAGTAGAACTCGTTCCCGGCGCCGTCGCGCAGCCACAGGCGCAGGCCGCCGATGTCGTTCCAGCCGACGGAGAAGAGCGTCCCGTCGGCGACGGCGAGGAGCGGCGCGCCGACCGGCGCGAAGATGTCGTCGCCGTGGTGCCACGACACGTCGGCGCGGGCGGCGCCGAACGAGTCGATGAACGACGACGGCCCGTAGATCGGGAAGACGTAGCCGCCGGCGGTGAGCGGCGGGTGCACCTTGCTGGGCTTGCGCGTGGGGAGCTCGAGGCTCAGGCCCGGGCCGCGCTTCGACTTCGGTTTCGACTCCGGCGGCTCCGGGGTCGTGACCGGGTCTCGACGAACGTCGTGACCGGCGGCCTCGAGGTGGTCGTCTCCTGGAGGACCGGCGTCGCGGCCTGGACGGCCGAATTGGCATAGCCGACCGTGATCGTCGAGCCCGCCGGCAGGCCGCCGTGGTCGGCGAGCAGTTCGACCTCTGAGCGCCGACACCGAGATGCTGAACCTCGGCGCACCTCGCTTCGTGCCCGGCTGTGCCGTCTCGTCAGCACCGTCAGCTTCCCCCAGTCGGCGAGCGGGATCTCGGTGCCCGGCTCGCCGGCGACGGGTGCGCCGAACACCTGCAGCCCGACGACGCGCGTCCCGGCGTAGTCGGCCTTCGCGTTCCCGCCGTCGGCCCTGGCCGCAACCTTGACGGTCACGGTGGCGGCAGTGATCTCGCCGCCGAAGAGCGACAGGCTCGTGACCTCGGCAGTCGCCTTGGCCGTGACGGCGTTCGTCATGCTCGCCGTTGCGTTCGACACCGCCGTCGCCGCGCTGACGATCGAGCGCGTCGGCCGGGTACGAGAAGGCGGCCTTCGGCGACGAGGCGCAGGCGGCGCGGCGACATCGCCGGCCACGACCTTCGCGTCCGGCGTCACGATCTGGACGACGAATGCGCTCGGCGTCCGCACCGGCCTCGACCGTGGCGGGCGGCGCAGATGCGCCCGCCGAGACGGCGACGAGCACCACCACGAGGGCAGCGAGCAACATGCCGAGACGGCGCGACACGCCAGCATTATCGGCCACGAGGCCGGAATCGCTGGATTTCTTTCCCCAGGCCTGCCAGGCGATCTGCGCAGCGACGACGATCATGAGCACACCGAAGAGGCGGCGCAGCGCGTGCTCCGGCAGCGAGGAGGCGATCCGAACGCCGGCCTCGACCCCCACGACGCGCGGCAACGCCGATGACGGCCGCGGCACGCCAGCGGACGTTCCCGTACCGCCGCTGCGTCCAGGTGCCGGCCACGACGGTGGGGATGATCGCGAGGAGTGACGTCGCCTCGCCCTCGAGCTGCGCCGAGCCCGAGCCCCAGCGTCAGCACGGGCACGAACAGGATGCCGCCGCCGACGCCGAAGAGCCCGGCGATGACGCCCGCCGCGAGGCCCACCGCCAGCGCAAGGAGGACACCGGTCATACGACGATCAGGCGGACGCCGATCACTGCCAGCAGCACGGCGAAGGCGAGCGCCAGCGTGCGCGTCTCGAGGCGCTGCTGGAGGACGGCGCCGAAGACCGCGCCGGCGGCTGCCGGCAGCCCGACAAGCAGCGCCGCCCCGACCTCGAACCTCGCCACGGATCCCGTAGAGCACGACGCCCGCGAGCGGCGATCACGCCGATCGCCGCGAGCGAGGTCGCAGCCGCCGCGCGCTGCTCGAAGTGCACGAACAGGATGAGCAGCGGGACGATGACGGTCCCGCCGCCGACGCCGAAGAGCGCCGAGAACAACCCGGCGACGGCCCCGATCATCACGAGGCGCAGCGTGCTCGGGGCCACCCGGGGAGCATACGAGGGCCTCCCGCCTATCCTGCGCCCGTGGAGCTGCCGCCCCTCCTTGCGCGCCTGGCGGAGGAGCCGCGGGCGGCCGCGCTGCTGCTCGACGTCGACGGCACGCTGGCGCCGATCGTCGACCGGCCGGAGGACGCGGCCGTGCCGCCCGAGACGCGGACAGAGCTCGAGCGGCTCCGCGGCCGCTACGCGCTGGTTGCCTGCATCAGCGGCCGGAGCGGCGTGGACGCGCGGCGCGTCGTCGGCGTGGACGGGCTTCGGTACGTCGGCTCGCACGGGCTCGAGCTCGCGCCCGCAGGCGGCTGAGTGGGCGGACCTCCTGCGCGAGTTCTCGGCGACCGTCGACTGGCCCGTCGAGGACAAGGGCCTGACCGTGTCGTTCCACTGGCGCACCGCGGCGGACCAGGAGGCCGCCGAGACGTACCTGGAGACGGTCGCAGAGCGCGCGCGCGAGGCCGGCCTGGACGCGCGCTTCGGCCGCAAGGTGCTGGAGCTGCGGCCGCCCGTGCGTGCGGACAAGGGGACGGCGGTGGCGGCGCTGCTCGCCGAGAGCGGGCTGCGGCGCGCGCTCTACGCGGGCGACGACACGACCGACGTGGACGCGTTCCGCGCGGTGCGCGAGACGGAGCTCGGCGTCGCGGTCGCCGTCCGTTCCGCCGAGGCGCCCGCCGGGCTCGCGGAGCAGGCCGACGTCGTCGTCGACGGCACCGCCGGCATGCTCGAGCTGCTCAGAGCGTGTAGCCCTGAGGACGTCCCAGGCGCGGGCCACGTCGGCCTCGGTCGTCCAGAGGTTGCCGACCGCGAGCCGCAGGACGTAGCGGCCGTTCAGCTCCGTCGGTGAGATGAAGATCTCGCCGGTCGCGTTCACGCGGTCGAGAAGCGCAGCGTTCTCCTCGTCCGAGCCCTCGCGCCGGAAGCACACGACCGAGAACGGACGCGGCGCGACGACCTCCCAGCCTGGCTCGGCCCGCACCCACTCTTCGAAGAGCGCCGCCAGCCGCACGTGCTCGCGGATGACGGCCTGCAGACCGCTGCGGCCGAAGCAGCGGAGCACGGCCCAGAGCTTGAGCGCGCGAAAGCGGCGCCCGAGCGCTGGCCCGTAGTCGCTGAGGCTCAGCGATTCCTCGTCTCCCGACCGCAGGTACGCGGGCACGAGGCTGAACGTCTCGCGAAAGACGTCGGGCCGGCTCGTCCAGATGCACGAGCAGTCGATAGGCACGAGCAGCCATTTGTGTGCGTTCACGACGAGGGAGTCGGCCCGGTCGACGCCGGCGAAGGCCCAGCGAAGCTCCGGGCAGACCATGGCCGCGCCGGCGTAGGCCGCATCGACGTGCAACCAGGCGCCCGCCTCGGCAGCCCGGTCGGCGATCTCGGGCACAGGATCGACCGACGTCGTCGACGTCGTCCCGACGGTCGCGACGACCGCGCAGGCTTCGGTCAGGTCGAGCGCGTCCGGGCGCAGCCGGAACGCGTCGTCGGCCGGCGACTTGCGCGTCTCGAGCCCGACAATCCGCGCCGCCTTCTCGACCGACGAGTGCGCGTGCTCGGAGCAGACGACGAACCGGGCGTCCGGGCGGGCCGTCCGGGCAGCTGCGAGCGCGGCGAGCGTCGAAGTCGACGCGGTGTCCTCGATGTGGCCGTGCCAATCCTGCGGGAGCCCGAGCAGCTGTGCGAGCCACCGGACGGCCACGTACTCGAGCTCCGTCCCCGCCGGCGAGGCGCGCCAGCGGATCGCGACCGCATTCAGCGTCGCCGCGATCAGCTCGGCCAGGATGGCCGGCTCGGACGAGCTCGTCGCGAAGTAGGCGAAGAAGCGCGGGTGGTTCCAATGCGTGACCGCCGGAAGGATCACCTCGTCGAGGTCGCGCAGCACGTTCGCGAACGGCTCCGGCTCGTCGGGCGGCGACGCGGGCAGCCGGTCGGTCAGCTCGCCGGGCCGCACCTGTGCCAGGACGGGCAATTCGCCGACCCGCTCGAGGTAGCGCGCCGCCCACTCGACCGCAGCATGGCCGTCGTCGCGGAACGTCACTTCGGGCGGATGCGGCTCCACGGCCGCGTGTTCAGCACCTGCTCCCTCGTCATCCAGGCGCGGCGGGCCTGCGCGGCGCCGATCTCGACATACTGGAGCGTCTCGACGCCGTGGCCGTCACTCGAGATCGGGATCTTCACGCCGGCCTCGGCAGCAGCGCGCGCGTGCGCGTCGGTCATGTCGAGCCGGTCCGGCTGCGAGTTGATCTCGAGCGCCGTATTGGTCGCGAGCGCCGCTTCGATCAAGCGCTCCACGTCCACGTCGGCCGGCGGGCGCTTGTTGATCTTGCGCCCGGTCGGGTGGCCGATGCAGTCGACGTGCGGGTTCTCCATCGCGGCGAGGATCCGCTCGGTCGGGCTCTTGTCGAAGCTCGAGTGCAGCGAGGCGACCACCCAGTCGCATCCGGCGAGGTCCTCGTCGGCCATGTCCAGCGAGCCGTCAGGGCGGATGTTCACCTCCACCCCCTTGAGCAGCTTCAGCGGCTTGACCCGCGCGGCAACCGCGTCGATCTCTGCCGCCTGCGCCTCGAGCGCGCCGTCGCGCAGCCGGTGCGAGTGGTCGCAGATCGCGAGGTACGAGTAGCCGCGCTCGCGCGCCGCCAGCGCCATCTCCTCGACCGTGTTGCGCCCGTCGGACCAGCGCGTGTGCGTGTGCAGGTCGCCCTTCAGGTCACCGGCCTCGACGAGCCGCTCCGGCAGGCTGCCCTCGCGCGCCGCCGCCAGCTCGCCGCGGTTCTCGCGCAGCTCAGGCGGGATGAACTGGTAGCCGAGGAAGGCGTACAGCTCCTCCTCCGAGCGCGTCTGGAAGACCTCCTTCGTCTCGACCGTCTGCACCCCGTACTCCGAGATCGAGAGCCCGCGCCGCACCGCGTCCTCGCGCAGGGCCACGTTGTGGTCCTTCGAGCCGGTGAAGTGCTGGAGCAGGTTGCCGTACGACTCCGGCGGCACGACGCGCAAGTCGAAGCGCAGGCCGTCGTGCGAGACGACGGTCGCCTTCGTCGGGCCCTGCGCGGCGACCTCGGCGACCCACTGCAGCTTGGTGAGGTACTCGGTGAGCGCCTTCGGGTCGGTGGCGGTGGCGATGATGTCGAGGTCGCGAACGGTCTCACGGCGGCGACGCGCGCTGCCCGCCTCCGAGACGAGATCGGCGGCCGGGTGCTCGCGCAGGATCTCGACGACCGCGAGCAGCGCCGGCAGCGCCTGGCCGAGCAGCGTGCGCGGCGGGCCGGCGGGCTTGGCGTCGAGTGCCTTGAGGACGTTCTCCTCGGTCTTGGCGCCGAGGCCGCGGAGCGTCCGGAGCTGCTGCTGCTCGGCCGCGGCGCGCAGCTCGTCGCGAGTCGTGATGCCGAGCTCCTGCCAGATGCGCTTCACGGTCTTCGGCCCGAGGCCGGGCAACTTCATGAAGCCGACGACGTCGGGGGGGACGCGCTCGCGGTGGCGGGTGAGCGTCTCGATCTCGCCCTTGTCGACGATCTGGACGATCTTGCCCTCGATCGTCGCCCCGATCCCGGGGAGCTCCTTCGCGCGGCCGGCGAGCGCCAGCTCGGCGATCGGGCGCGGCGTCTCTCGAATCAGCGATCCCGCACGGCGGTAGGCGATCACCTGGAACGCGTCGGTGCCCTCGAGCTCGAGCAGGTCGGCGAGCAGGTCGAACTGGTCGGCGACGTCGCTGTTGCGGGGCAGTCCCGTCGCCACGGCTCGATCCTAGGGGGCTTTGGTGGGACGCCGCTCGTTCGGCGTGGTGCGATGGTCGTTCCGAGGCTAGGACGCAGGGAGCCTCGATAGCGGTGCCCTATCGGGGTGACCGAGGACGACGCATCGGGACGAGCAGCGTGCCGCGACGGACACAGGCTGCGTCTCGCCAAAGCCCCCTAGTGACGCCCGAGCGGCAGGATGCACGTCGTGCGCGCGATGATCTGCATCCCCACCTACAACGAGCGGGAGAACGTCGAGGCGATGGTCGACGCGCTCGGGTGCGTGCTCGAGCCGGACGACCGCGTCCTGATCGTCGACGACAGCTCGCCGGACGGGACCGGGGAGATCGCCGACCGGCTCGCCGCCGCGCTGGGCCACGTGGACGTGCTGCACCGGCCGGAGAAGCAGGGCATCGGCCCCGCCTACCTCGACGGCTTCCGCCACGCGCTCGCGGCGGGCGCCGAGCTCGTGCTCGAGATGGACTGCGACTTCTCGCACGACCCGGCCGACGTGCCACGGCTGATCGCGGCCGCGGAGAACGCCGACCTCGTGCTCGGCTCGCGCTACGTCCGCGGCGGCGGCACCCGCAACTGGGGGCTCGTGCGCCGCGCCATCTCGCGCTGGGGCTCGCTCTACGCCCAGGTCCTGCTCGGAGTGCACGTGCGCGACCTGACCGGCGGCTTCAAGTGCTATCGCCGGGCCGTGCTGGAGACGATCGACCTCGACGCCATCGCCGCACGCGGCTACGCGTTCCAGATCGAGACGACCTACCGGACGATCCGCGGCGGCTTCCGCGTGGCCGAGATCCCGATCACGTTCGTGGACCGCGAGGTGGGCGGCTCGAAGATGAGCCGCTCGATCGTCGTCGAGGGGTTCTGGCGCGTGCCCGCGCTCAGGCTCGCCGCGCTACGCGGCCGGTTCTAACCAGCGCAACCAGGCTCGCTCGTAGTCGGCCCGCTTGCGCGCGCCCGGCACCGGGGCGGCGGGCTCGCCCCCGTCGAAGAGCGTCACGGTCGGCAGGCTGAGCACGCCCAGGCGCGCCGCGGTCAGCGGATTCGCGTCCACGTCCATGCGCACGAACTCGACCCGCTCGGCGTGCTCCGCGGCGAGCTCTTCGAGGATCGGCTCGATCGCCTTGCACGGCCCGCACCACGGGGCCCAGAAGTCGACAACCACGGGCCGCTCGGCACGCAGCACGTCCTGCTCGAAGCTCGCGTCGGTGACCGCCCGCACGCTCAGACCGTCTCGGGCGCCGGCGACGGCAGGGGTGCGCGACCGCCGGACGGCACCTCCACCCTCTCGATCGACTGCGACTTGAAGCTCATGCGCGGGTCGACGAACACGTAGATGATGTCCGCGATCAGGTTCAGCACGAGGACGAGCACCATCACCCAGATCGTGACGCCGAGGATCACGGGCGTGTCGCGCCGCGCGAGGCTCGTGACCGCCAGCTGGCCGACGCCCGGCAGCCCGAACACGCGCTCGACGACGACCGCGCCGCCGATCGGCCCGCCGATCGCCAGCGCCAGGTCGGCGCTCGCCATCGCGACGAGCGGCAGCATGGCGTTGCGCAGCACGTGGCGCCTGATGACGATCCGCTCGGGCGCCCCCTTTGCCCGCGCCGTACGCACGTAGTCCTCGTTGAGCGTCTCGATCACGCTCGCACGCACCATCCGCACGTAGATGGCGGCGAAAAGCAGCGAGAACGCGAGCCACGGCATGATCAGGTGCGAGAACCAGTCGACCGGGCCGCCACATTGCCCGACCGGGTTGACGATGTTGCAGTAGCCGCCCGCCGGCAGCACATCGAGCTGGCCCGTGAAGAACCAGCGCAGCACGAGGCCGAGCCAGATCGGGTGCGCGGAGATCCCGATCAACACGAAGATCACCGCGGCTCGGTCTAAGAGCGACCGCGGCCGCAGCGCCGAGAGGATGCCGAGCGGGATCGCGATCAGCATCCACACGACCATCCCGCCGAAGATCAGCGACAGCGTCACGGGCGCCGCGCGCATGACCCGCTCGGTGACCGGCTCGCGGTTCGCGACCGAGTTGCCCAGGTCGCGCTCCGTGACGAACCGCCACACGAACCGTGCCCAGTCCTCGTAGAACGGGCCGTGCAGCGCGTACGCGTCGCGAATCGGCAGGCCCTCCGTCTCCTGCGAGCGCGAGGCGCGCAGCGGGTCGGACGGGATCATGAAGAAGAGGACGTACGCGGCCAGGGTCAGTGCGAGGAACAGGAGCACCGACCACAGCAAGCGGCCGATCAGGTACTGGAACACTGCCTCGCCCTCCCCTCTCCTCGAGGCGCCGCGGGGACGTAGAGCAGCGTACCCCGTGCGCTTGCGGGGTCAGCCGCCCGCGCGGAAGTGCTCCCAGCCGCCCGCTTCGATCGGCGCCCCGTCGAGGAGCAGCACCACGCCGGCGCCCGCCTCACACCGGCCGACCACCGGAAAGCCAGAGCCGGCGGCCGCTTGCGGCGCGAGCGTGGCCAGCAGCTCGTAGTCCTCACCGAAGCCGCATACGAGGTCCCACAGCGAACGGTTCACACAGGCCGCCAGCTCGGCGACACCCTCGGCCACCGGAACCCGCTCGAGCTCGACGACGATCCGGCACCCGGAGCGGCGCGCGAGCTGGCCCGCGTCCGAGGCGAGGCCGTCGGAGAGATCCATGAGGGCAGTCGCCTCGCGGGCGAGACGCCGGCCCTCGTCGAGGCGGAGCGCCGGTCGGCGGTGTGCGTCGACGAGCGGCGAGTCGATGCCGGCTCGCAGCGCCTCGTAGCCGGCCGCGGAGGCGCCGAGCGGGCCCGTGACGACCACGAGGTCACCGGGGCGTGCCCCGGCGCGGCCGGGAACGCGCTCCGAGCGGCCGAGCGCGGTCACGCTCAGGACGAGCTGGGGCGCAGCTGTCGTGTCGCCACCGATCACGGGCACGCCTGTCTCGGCGATCCCGGCGTAGAGCTCGAGCACGTCTTCGGCGGCCGTCTCAGGCGGCGCGCCGAGCGTGACGACGAGCCCGAGCGGCTCGGCGCCGGAGGCAGCGAGATCGCTGAGGTTCACGGCAGCCGCCTTCCAGCCCAGGTCGCGCCACGACGTCCAGTCGAGCCGGAAGTGGACTCCTTCGACGAGAGCGTCCTGCGTGACGACCAGGTCGGGCTCGACGAGTGCGGCATCAGCGCCGATCCGCTGCGCGAGGCCGCGCCGTTCCAGTTCCGCGAGCAGGCCGAGCTCGCCGAGCTCAGCGAGGCGCATCGAGCGCCGCCATGACCGCGGCGGCATCGGCGGCCGCGCGCACCACCGCCACCCCGGCGGCGCCGGCATCGACGCAGGCGCGGGCCGTCTTCGCGTCCACGCCTCCGATCGCCACAACGGGGACGCGGACGGCATCGCAGATCGCGGCGAGCCCGTCCAGCCCGATGGGCGGGTCTGCGTCGGTCTTTGACGGCGTCGACCACACCGGCCCGGCACCCACGTAGGCGGCACCTGCCTCGACGGCCTCGACCGCCTCCGCGACGGAGGACGCGGACACGCCGAGTAGCAGCCCCACCTTGCGGGCCTGCTCGCGCCCCGGGTCGCTCTGGCCGAGATGAACACCGTCGGCGCCGAGCGACAGCGCCGCGCGCACGTCGTCGTTGACGATGAACGTCGCGCCATGCGCGGTCGCGAGCTCGCGGAACGGCCGGCCGCGCTCGACGATCTCTGCGGCGGGCCGGCGCTTGAGGCGCAGCTGCAAGACGGTGGCGCCGCCCTCGAGTGCGAGCTCCGCCGTCTCGAGGTCGTCGACGAGCGCGTGCAGCCTCACAGCTCGCTCACCCGCGCACGGGCGTCGAGGGTTCCCGGGTCGAGCGCCGCCAGGGCGTCGTACAGCCCGACGTGGAATGAGCCAGGGCCGCGTGCCTCACGGGCCGCATCCTCGCCCGCGACGCCGAAGGCGACAAGCGCGCACACCGCAGCGTCGAACGGCTCGGCCACCGCCAGGAAGCAGCCCGTCATCGCCGTCGACATGCAGCCGGTACCGGTCACGGACGCAAGCAGGGCATGCCCGTTTGCGACCGAGACGACACGCGCGCCGTCGGAAACGTGGTCGACGGGACCGGTCACAGCGGCGACAGCGCCGAGCGTCCGGGCGGCGGTGCGGGCGAGCTCGGCGGCGTCGGCGTCCGTGCCGATCGACTCGACGCCGCGAATCTCGGCCTGGCGGCCGGCGAGCGTGGCGATCTCGGCCTGGTTGCCGCGGACGACGGCGAGCTCGAGCTCGGCAGCGAGGAGACGCGCGATGTCCGTGCGGTAGTCGGTAGCGCCGGCGCCGACCGGATCGAGGACGACCGGTACGCCCGCCTGGTTCGCCGCGCGGCCGGCGAGCAGCATCGCCTCGACCCACGGCGCCGAGAGCGTGCCGATGTTGAGGACGAGCGCGCCGGCGGCGGCCGCCATCTGCTCGACCTCCTCGCGGGCATGGGCCATGACGGGCAGCGCGCCGATTGCGAGGGTCGCGTTCGCGGTCTCGTTCATGACGACGTAGTTGGTGATCTGGTGGACGAGCGGCCGCGTCTCACGGAGCCGCGCGAGCGCTGCGCCGGGCGCGATCACCGTGCCGCCGCCAGAACGTCGACGGGGCCGTCGCCGCGGCCGAGCTCGGGGTGGCCGTGCTCCACCGCCGCGGCCGCGACTGCGGCGGCCTCGCGTGCAGCGTCCGCGAGGGGACGGCCGTGTGCGAGCAGGCCGGCCAGCGCGGCCGAGTGCGTGCACCCGGCACCGTGGGTCGCAGCGACGTCATGACGCGGCACGGGGATCACCACATGATCCTCGCCGTCGAAGAGGTGGTCGCCCGGCTCGGCCCCGTGCCCGCCCGTGACGATCACGGCCGACGCGCCGCGCGCGTGGATCGCCTCGGCGAGCTCCCGGCGGCTGCCTTCGCGGCCGGCAAGCACCTGTGCCTCCATCAGGTTCGGCGTCACCACGGTGGCGAGCGGGAAGAGACGGTCGACCAGCACGTCCACCGCATCTTCCTGGAGCAGGCGCGCGCCAGAGCTGGCGACCATGACCGGGTCGACCACGAGCGGGACCGCGTGCACCTCGAGAAACGCGGCGACCGTCTCGATGATGCGGCGAGAGAACAGCATCCCCGTCTTCGCCGCATCAACCCCGGGATCCCAGAAGACGGTCGTGAGCTGGAGCTCGATGAATTGCGCCGGCACTTCAAGCGTCCCGTTGACGCCCATCGTGTCCTGTGCGGTGAGCGCCACGATCGCGCTCATGCCGTGGCAGCCAGTCGCCGCGAAGGCCTTCAGATCGGCCTGGATGCCGGCGCCGCCGCCCGAGTCCGAGCCGGCGATCGTGAGTGCTCGTGCAACCATCTACTCCCTTCGCGGGCATTACCCCGATCAGGTTCGCGGGTGTGTTCTCAGCCCCGCTGCGCGGAGCACCCCGGTTCGGCCGCATGGTAGTCAGCGGGTGGCGGGCTAGCCTAGGTCGATGGCACGCGCCGTCGACGCCGCGCTCTGGGACGACGTCCTCGCGGCATCCGACGACGAGCTCGCGTACCTCGGCACGGAGCCCGCACGGCCCGCGAATCTGGTCGGGCTGCCACCCGCGCTGCACCCGCGCGTCGTGCAGGCGCTTGCAGCCCGCGGCGTCGACTCGCTCTACTCGCACCAGGCGGACGCGTGGATGGCCGCACAGCGCAGCGAGCATCTGATCGTCACCACGGGCACCGCGAGCGGCAAGACGCTCGCCTTCAACTTGCCCGTGCTCGACGCACTCGCCCGCGAGCCGAAGCTCCGCGCCCTCTACCTCTACCCGACGAAGGCGCTCTCGCAGGACCAGCTGCGCGGGCTCGCGGAGCTGGGCGTGCCGAGGCTCCGGCCGGCCATCTACGACGGCGACACACCCGGTGAGCAGCGCTGGCAGGTCCGCAAGTCGGCGAACGTGATCCTCACCAACCCGGACATGCTCCACGTCGGCGTCCTGCCCCACCACGACCGCTGGGGCGACGTGCTCGCGAACCTGCGCTACATCGTTGTCGACGAGGCGCACGTGTACCGCGGCGTGTTCGGCTCGCATGTCGCGAACGTCCTGCGACGTCTGCGGCGGCTTGCGCGGGTGTACGGCGCCGACCCGCAGATCCTGCTGGCGTCAGCGACGATCGCGAACCCGGGCGAGCTGGCCCGCTCGCTCGCCGGCGTGAACGCGACCGTGATCGGCGACGACGGTGCGCCGCGGGCCGAGCGCACGGTGGCGCTCTGGAACCCGCCGCTGACCGACGCCGAGCTCGGCCTACGCGCCAGCTCGCTCGGCGAGGCGTCGCGGCTGATGGCAGGGCTGGTCGAGCGAGGGCTGCGGACGCTCTGCTTCGCGAAGAGCCGCAAGGCGGCCGAGCTCGTCCACCACTTCACCGCCGAGCGGCTCAACGCGGAGCTGGCGGGCCGCCTGTCGCCGTACCGCGCCGGCTACACGCCGGCGCAGCGGCGCGAGATCGAGCGGCGGCTCGTCGACGGCGAGCTGCTCGGCGTCGCAGCCACGGACGCACTCGAGCTCGGCATCGACGTCGGGCTGCTCGACGCGGTCATCTCGGTCGGCTTCCCCGGCACGATGTCGAGCCTGCGCCAGCAGTGGGGGCGCGCGGGCCGGCGCGGCCACGGGCTCGCCGTGCTCGTCGCGAGCGAGGACGCACTCGACCAGTACTTCATGCGCGAGCCGGAGACGCTTCTGCGCCGCCGCGTGGAGGCCGCGATCCTGGATCACGAGAACGACCGCGTCCTGGACGGCCACGTGCGCGCGGCCGCGTTCGAGGCGCCGATCGACGAGCGCGACGTGCCCGTGCTCGGGACCCGGGCGCTCGAGCGCGCAGAGGCGCTGCCCGAGCTGGAGCGCACGAAGGCAGGCTGGGTCTGGAACGGCCGCGACTACCCCGCCGCGCGATTCGGACTGCGGTCCGCGTCGCCCGACCCGTTCACGATCGTCGACGAGGAAACGGGTTCCGTGCTCGGCAGCGCCGAGCGCGAGCGCGCCTACTCGACCGTGCACGACGGGGCGATCTACCTGCACGCAGGCGAGTCGTATCGCGTGGTCACGCTCGATCTCGACGGGCGCGCGGCGGTCGTCGAGCCGTTCCGCGGCGACTACTACACGCAGGCGAAGAAGGAGACGACGACGGCCATCGGCGAGGAGCTGCGGCGCGGGCGGTTACTCGGCCTCGACGTCTTCTTCGGCCGCGTCACCGTCACCGAGCAGGTCGTCGCGTTCCAGCGCAAGACGCTCCGTGACGGCTCGACGATCGATATCGAGCCACTCGACCTGCCCGCGACCGCGTTCGACACCGAGGCGATCTGGTTCCTGCCAGAGCCCGAGCAGCTGCACGGCTCGGAGCAGATGCCGCGGCTGCTCGGCACGCTCCACGCGGCCGAGCACGCGCTGATCGCGCTGCTGCCGCTATGGGCGATGTGCGACCGCTGGGACATCGGCGGCCTCTCCACCAACGTCCACTTCCAGACCGGGCGGCCGACGATCTTCGTCTACGACGGCCACGCGGGCGGCGTCGGCATCACCGAGCGCGGCTTCGACGTCTTCGGAGACTGGGTCGCGGACACCGCGCGCATGATCCGCGGCTGCCCGTGCTCGCACGGCTGCCCGTCGTGCGTGCAATCGCCGAAGTGCGGGAACCTGAACGAGCCGCTCGACAAGGGCGGCTCGCTGGCGCTCCTCGACGCCATGCTCGCGAGCGCCTGAGTGCCGCGCCACTGCTCCGCCTGCGGCGGCTGGATCGGAACGCAGGCACCCGTCGCCTGCGCGACGTGCGGCACCCGGCACTGGCTGAACGCGAAGCCGGCCGGCGCAGCCCTCGTCGTCGCGGACGGCAGGCTCCTGCTCACGCGGCGGGCGATCGAGCCGCGGCGCGGCCTGTGGTGCGCACCGTCCGGGTTCTGCGACGGAGACGAGCATCCGGCGGCGTGCGCGGTGCGCGAGGCGCAGGAGGAGGCCGGTATCCGCGTGCGGATCGTCGGCTACCTGGGCCACTGGATCGACGAGTACCTGCCCGGCGGCCCCGAGGGCGCCGATCCCGAGTACTGCGCCGTCTCGTACTTCCATGCCGTGCCCGAGGACGCCGCCGACACGCGAGCCGATGCCGAGGAGGTCGCCGAGCTCGGCTGGTTCTCGCCGGACAGCCTGCCCGCCGGCGTCTCGCCGCCCGGCAACGGCCCGCGGATCTACACCGCCTGGCGCGAAGCCTTCGAGACCGGGCGGCTGCACACCGCGCTCCCGGACGCCCCTTTCTAATTCACGCGCACCCCGCCCCTTATAAGGGTGGGGAGCGGTGGTTTCACCCGCCTCCCGCCGCGGAGGCTATCGACGAAGTGCGCACCCGTCTGTTCCGGGTTCGTGCCACATTTGCACCGTGTCGATTTCGAGAGCCGCCGTTCGTCCTCCAGGCGAGACCGAACCGAGGAGGACGCAATGGCACGGCACCTGTTTCTCATCCACGGCGGCACCGGCGACGACCCGGACGACCGCTACACGGAGCGCGAGCTCGCCCGGCGGCGCCACCTGGCCGCGCTGCGCACCACCCGCGAGCGCCACCGCTACGCCGACCCGCACCTGCAGCTCGTCGACGACGCCCACGCCCGCCGCTACCACGACGCGGCCTGACCCGGGAGGCGACCACCGATGAAGTTCCTCTTGATGATCCACGGCGCCGAAGACGCGTGGGACGCCCTAACCGCGGACGAGCAACAGGCAGCCCGCCAGCGGTACGCCGCCTTCGCGGCGGCGGCGCAGGAGCGAGGCGCGCTGCTCCGCGCCGGCGAGCTCCAGTCGACGGCCAGCGCAACGACGGTGCGGGTCGAAGACGGCACGACGCTCGTGACCGACGGCCCCTACGCGGAGACCCGCGAGGTGCTCGGCGGCTTCTTTCTCGTCGACGCGCAGTCGCTCGACGACGCCGTCGAGCTCGCGAAACAGCTGCCGGCGCCGCATGGGCGCGGCGGCATCGAGATACGCCCCGTCTACCAGGAGGAGGACGACGCGTGAACTACCTCCTGCTCATCTATTCCGACCCGTCACGTGCAGCGGGGATGACGCCCGAGGAGATCCAGGCCTCGCGCGCCGAGGTCATGCCCGAGTGGATCGCGCTCTTCGACTACCTCGGCACGCACGCAACGTCCGTCGAAGGCTTCGAGCTCGACGACCCGGAGACGGCGAAGACGCTCCGCTACGAGGACGGCCGCGCGGTGGTGACCGACGGCCCGTTCGCCGAGACGAAGGAGCTCATCGGCGGCCTCTTCATCCTCGAGTGCAAGGACCTGGACGAGGCGATCGACATGGCCGCACGCGTGCCGATCGCCAGGCGCGGTTCCGTCGAGATCCGCCCGCTCGTCGAGCAGGAGGCCGGCGCATAGAGGCGGTCGCGCGTGCCTTTCGCGAGGAGTGGAGCCGGTCGCTCGCCTACCTGGCGCGCGCGCTCGGCGACCTCGACCGTGCGGAGGACGCAGTGCAGGACGCGTTCGCCGTCGCGCTCGAGCGCTGGCCGCGGGACGGCGTGCCGGACAACCCGGGTGCCTGGATCGTCACCACGGCCCGCAACCGCGCCATCGACCGCATCCGCCGCGACCAGAACCTCCAGCGCAAGACCGAGCTCTTGGCGCGGCTCGAGGAGATCGCGACCACCGAGGAGGACATGGACGAGAGCACGATCCCGGACGAACGGCTGAGCCTCGTCTTCACCTGCTGCCACCCGGCGCTCGCCCCGGACGCGCAGGTGGCGCTCACGCTTCGCCTCGTCGGCGGCCTGCAGACGCCCGAGATCGCCCGCGCCTTCCTGCTCCCCGAGCCGACGCTGGCGCAGCGGCTCGTCCGCGCGAAGCGGAAGATCCGCGACGCGGCGATCCCGTTCCGAGTGCCGCCCGACCATCTGCTGCCGGAGCGGCTCGCCGTCGTGCTCGCCGTCCTCTACCTGGTCTTCAACGAGGGGTACGCGGCGACAGGCGGCGACCGGCTGATCCGCGAAGAGCTCTGCGACGAGGCGATCCGGCTCGCCCGGCTGCTCGCGGTGCTCATGCCCGACGAGCCGGAGCCCCTGGGGCTGCTCGCCCTGGTCCTGCTCCAGGACTCGCGCCGCACGACCCGCACGACCACAAGCGGCGAACTCGTGCTCCTCGAGGATCAGGACCGCTCGCGCTGGGACGCCGCGCGCATCGAGGAGGGCACGCGCGTGCTCGACCGCGCGATGCGCCTGGGCCGGCCGGGCCCGTACCAGCTGCAGGCCGCCGTCGCCGCGCTCCACGCTGAGGCGGCGACGGCCGACGCCACGGACTGGGCGCAGATTGCGGTGCTGTACGCCGAGCTCGGCCGCGTCCAGCCCTCGCCGGTCGTCGAGCTCAACCGCGCCGTCGCGGTCGCGATGGCCGCGGGCGCGGAGCAGGGCCTCGCGGTCGTCGACGCGATCGAGGGCCTCGAGGCCTACCACCTGCTGCACGCGACGCGGGCCGACCTCCTGCGCCGCCTCGAGCGCCCGCAGGAAGCAGCGGACGCGTACCGCCGGGCGCTCGAGCTCGCCACGAACCCGGTCGAGCGCGAGTTCCTCGAGCGCCGGCTAGCGCAGGTCGCGTAGCGCGAGCTCGACTGCGTCGGCGGCAGAGCCGGCCCGCTCGACGCCCGCGAGCTCCCAGCCACCCGCGACAGCGACGACCACCCGGCCGAGCCGCTTGGCGAAGCCGATCTCGGCGAGCGTCCCCCACGAGCCGCCCACCGCGATGACCGCGTCCCCGGATGCAGCAACCGCCAGGTTCCGGGCATGCCCGATCCCCGTGACGACCACGTGGTCGCTCCACTCGTTCGCGTCGAGGCGCGACTCGCCGGGCACGATCGCGATCGTCGTCCCGCCTGCCGACTTCGCACCACGGGCGGCAGCGGCCATCACCTCGCCCAGCCCGCCGGTGACCACGGTCGCGCCGCGCTCGGCCAGGAGCCGGCCGATCTCCTCGGCGACCGGCTCGTGCTCGGCGCCGCTCCCGATGACCGCTACCTGGATGCCCGCCACCCGCCCGATGGTAGAAGCGCGTCATGCCCCAACGCGAGGCACTCGGCGGAACGCTCGTCATCGGCGGTGGCTTCGCCGGCGCATACGTGGCGAAGCTGCTCGGCCGGCGCGGCGCGACGATCGTCAGCCGCGAGAACTTCATGCTCTACACGCCGATCCTCCCCGAGGCGGCGTCCGGGACGCTCGAGCCGCGCCACGTCGTCGTGCCGATCCGGCAGATGTGCCGCCGCTCCGAGCTGCTGCTCGGCCAGGCGACCACCATCGACACGGATACCCGCACGGTCACGGTCCAGGCCGACGACACGACCTTCGACATCCGCTACGAGGAGCTCGTCCTCGCGCTCGGGGCGATCTCGCGAACGCTGCCGATCCCCGGCCTGGCCGAGCACGGGCTCGGCTTCAAGAGCCTCCCCGACGCGATCCACCTGCGGAACCACGTGCTCCAGCAGCTCGAGCGCGCCGTCGCCCGGGCGGACCTGAACAAGTCGGTCGCCGAGAACCTGACGTACGTCTTCGTCGGCGCAGGCTACGCAGGCGTCGAGGCGCTCGCCGAGCTCTCCGACATGGTCCGCGACGCGCTGCGCTACTACCCGTCCCTGCGCGGGCTGCCGACCCACTGGGTGCTCGTCGATGCGGCGCCGAAGATCCTCCCCGAGATCCCGAGGCGGCTCGGCGAGTACGCCGCGCGGCTGCTTGCCAGGCGCGGCGTCGACATCCGCGTGTCCACGACCCTCGAGTCGGTCGAGGCGCACGCGGCGACGCTCTCCGACGGCGAGCGCATCCCGACCAACACGCTCGTCTGGACGGCCGGCGTGCGGCCGAACCCGCGGCTGGGCGACTGGGGCATGCCGCTCGACGAGCGCGGCCGCGTGGTCGTCGACGAGACGCTGCGCGTACAGGGCCACGACCACGTCTGGTCGCTCGGCGACTGCGCGCGGGTGCCGAACCTGGCGACACCGGGCGCGTTCGACCCGCCCACCTGCCAGCACGCGCTGCGCCAGGCGCGCCGGCTCGCGAAGAACCTGACCGGCCAGCCGCGCCCTTACCGCTACCGGATGCTCGGCCAGGTCGCCACGCTCGGCCGCCACCGCGGCATCGCCGACGTCTTCGGCTTCCCGTTCCGCGGTTTCCTCGGCTGGTGGATCACGCGGACGTACCACCTGTACCAGCTGCCGACGGTCACCCGGAAGCTGCGCGTGGTCGTCGACTGGACGGTCGGGCTCTTCTTCCGCCGCGACATCGCCGAGCTCGGCCAGCTCGGCCATCCGGAACGGCTCGGCGATGGCTGACCACCTCGAGCGCGCGTTCGCGTTCATGCGCCGCGGCGACGTGCGGGGGACGGAGGAGCGGGCGTTCCGATTCGGCACCGCGGTCTTCACGCCCGAACTGCCGCAGCGCTACGACTCGAACCTGCTGTACGTCGATCGGCCGGTCACCACCGCGGCCGAGCTCGAGGCAGAGGTCAACCGCCTCTTCGACGAGGCCGGCTTCTCGCATCGCGCCCTGCTGTTCCGCGACGCAGACGAAGGCGACCGGCTCGCCGCCGACCTGCCTCAGTGGGAGCGCGACGAGCACGTCGTCATGGCCCAGCTGCGCGAGCCAGACGCACGCGTGGACACGAGCGGCGTCGCCGAGGTCGGCCACGAAGGCATCCGCCCGGCCCGCCGCCGGATGATCGGGACGTACGAGTGGGGCTCACCGGCGGTCGCGGAGCAGCTGCTCGACTACAAGCCGCTGCTCGCCGGCTGGGTCACCGTGCGCGGCTTCGGAGTGCCGGTCGACGGCGAGATCGTCTCGTACGCGGATCTCTACGTCGACAGGGCGGACGCGCAGATCGAGGACGTCGCCACGCTGCCCGAGCACCGCGGGCATGGGTACGCGAAGGCGGTCGTGACGCGAGCCGCCGAAGAGGCTCGCGCGGCCGGCGCGGACTTCGTCTTCCTCGTCGCCGACGCGCACGACTGGCCGAAAGAGCTGTACGCCAAGCTCGGCTTCGACGTCGTCGGCCGCTACGTCAAGCTGCTGCGCCGCAGCGGGGAGTAGCATCGTCTCCGACCCGAGGAGGCGACATGGGCCTGCGACAGTGGTGGGCGCGGCTGACCGGCGGGGACGCCGACCGGCTCGAACGCGAAGAGGACGCGATCCGCAACCGCCCGGCGGGCGAAGCGCCGGCGGCGCAGGAGGACTACGAGGGCATCAAGGACGACACCACGGCGACCGAGTACGAGCTTCCAGGCGCCGAGACAGCTGCCGACGACGAGGCAGCGCGCTAGGCGCAACGGCAAACGAGGAGGGAACCATGGGTGGGCTCAAGGACTGGTGGGACAAGCTGATGGGCAACGTCGACAAGGAGGAGTACAAGAAGGAGACCGGCCTCTCGGAGCCGTCGGAGGACGAGCTCGACCAGTACCACGAGCAGAAGGCCGACATGGCCGCCGAGCAGCGCGACCCCGGCATCATGCACATGGGGCAGGGCGACGAGTAGGGGCCTAGCCCTCGAGCATCTTTAGCGCCGGCTCGAGGCGCTGCCTGGTGGTGAGCACCGGCTCGTAGAGGTCGCCGAAGCGCTCCACGCGCGCCAGCACGGCGTCCATCGTGAACGCCTCCGGGTCGAGGTCGCTGGTGACCTCCTCCCAGCGCAGCGGCGTGGACACCGGCGCGCCCGCCCGCGGCCGCACGGAGTAGACGGACGCGATCGTCTTGCCCTCGCCGTTCTGGTTCGCGTCGATGAGCACGCCGCGCCGTTTGGACTTCGACCACTCGGTCGTCACGAGCCCGCGGTGCGTCCGCGCCAGCGCGCCGGCGACGATCTCGGCGAACTGGCGCGTGTCGGCGTAGCTGTAGCGCCGCTCGACCGGCACCAGGACGTGCATGCCCTTCGATCCGCTGGTCTTCGGGAAGCACTGCAGGCCGAGCGCGTCCATCACCTGCTTCACGAGCAGCGCAACCTCGACCGCCTCCGGGAACGCCACGTTCGCGGAGGGGTCGAGGTCGAACAGCACGAAGTCCGGCCGGTCGGGCCGGTCGATCCGCGAGTACCACGTGTTCAGGTCGATGCAGGCCATGTTGGCCATCCAGAGCAGCGACAGCTCGTCGTTCACGAGCGGTGCGTCGATCTCGCGCACCCGCCGCGGCGACTCGCGGGTCGAGACCTTGATCCGTACCCGCTTGATCCACTCGGGCATGCCTCGCGGCGCGTCCTTCTGGAAGAAGAAGTTGCCCTGCCAGCCGTCGGGGTACCGCTTCATCGTGAACGGCCGGTCGCGCAGGTGCGGCAGGACGACCGGCGCAATTGCACGGTAGTAGGCGAGCAGGTCGCCCTTCGTGATGCCGTCGTCCGGCCAGAAGGGCTTGTCGAGGTTCGAGAGCTTGACCAGGCGGCCGCCGCTCGAGATCTCGTCCTCGATCGGAACCTCCTGTCGCACCTCACGCGGTGACTTGTCCTCCCGCAGCCCCTGGTACACGGGCTGGCGCAGCCGCCGGTCATGCGTCCACTCGCCGAACGAGACCTCGCACACCAGCTTCGGCCGAGCCCAGACGACCGCGTCGCGCCGCACCTTCGGCATCTTCGGCACCTCGCCGAACGGCGGCTTGGGAGTCTCGAGCGGACGCAGCTTGTCGAGCAGTTTGCGAATCTCCGCCTCGTCGAACCCGGTGCCCACGTTGCCGACGTACTGCAGCTCCGCTCCGCGGTAGACACCAAGGATCAGCGCCCCGAAGCCCGACGCGCGCTTGCCCTGCCCGCGCGTGTAGCCGCAGATGACGAACTCCTGGCGGCCGTGCGTCTTGATCTTCAGCCAGTCGCGGCTGCGCTTGCCGGGCAGGTAGCGGGACTCGGCACGCTTGGCGACGATGCCCTCGAGACCCTGCTCCACGGCGGCGCGAAACAGCGCCTCGCCGTCGTCGAACGTCTCGGAGAGCCTGACGGTCCGGTTGCGCCGGTCGAGCAGCGCGGCCAGCCGCTTGCGCCGCTCGGTCAGCGGCAGGTCGAGCAGCGGCTCGCCCTCGACCTCCAGCACGTCGTACACGTAGTAGACGATCGGCGTCCCCGGCTTGCCCTGCTGCATCGCGGAGAAGCTCGAGCGGCCCTGGTCGTCGAGCGCGCACACCTCGCCGTCGAGCACACAGTCGGGCGTTCGCACCGCACGCGGCAGCGCGCTCACGACCGTCGGGAACCGCTCTGCGAAGTCGTTGCCGCGCCGGCTCTTGAGGGTCGCCCCCTCACCGGCGACGAGGCGCGCAAGCGCCCGGTACCCGTCCCACTTCACCTCGTAGAGCCAGCCCTCGCCCCGCGGGACGTGGTCGGACGGCGTCGCGAGCATCGCCGCGTAGTCGGCGTACCGCCGCGGCGCGGCCGCCTCGTCGCGCTTGCGGAGCAGCAGCCAGTTGCGCTCCTGGCCGTCGAGGTGCGCGGGCACGAGCGTCCACGTCCCCTCGAGCCGCTTGCCGTGCAGCCGGACCGTCAGGCCGCCGTCCTTCTTCTCCTCGACGAGCTCGAAGGTGCCCGTGTCCCAGATCTCGACGGTGCCTGCGCCGTACTGGCCTTTCGGGATCTCGCCCTCGAACGTGGCGTACTCGAGCGGGTGGTCCTCGACGTGGACGGCAAGCGCGCGGGCGCCCGGCTCCAGCGGGATGCCTTTTGGCACTGCCCAGCTGGCGAGTGCCCCGTTCAGCTCGAGGCGGAAGTCGTAATGGAGGCGCCGGGCATCGTGTCGCTGCACAACAAATATCGGCATCTTTCCATGCTTTTTTGTACCTTTGAAGGGCTCCGGAGTCTGCTTCGGGTCGCGTTTTCGCCGGTACTCGCGGAGCGACATGACGGGGTTCTAGCCGCCCGTAGCCCGATCAGGCATGGGGGATAAGGCTGTGGATGGTGTGGAAAACGCGCCTACGGCGCAGCACTCTCGGAGACCCCCGGCGCGGCCGCAGTCAACGCCTCGGTGAAGACGCCGATCCTACGGAATCGCTGCCGGCGGCGCCGGCGCAACTCGTCGCCGGACATGCCTTCGAGCAGTCCGAGCGCATCCCTGACCGACTGGCCGAGCATCCTGGCCGCCGCATCGTGGTCGCTGTGCGCGCCGCCCGGCGGCTCGGGGACGATCGCGTCGATCACGCCGAGCTCGAGGCAGTGCCGCGCGTCCGGCCGCAGCGCGGCGGCCGCCTTCGGGGCCTCGTTCGCGTCGCGCCAGAGGATCGCCGCGCAGCCCTCGGGCGAGATGACCGAGTAGAGCGCGTTCTCCTGCATGAGCACCCGGTCGGCGAGCGCGATGGCGATCGCGCCGCCCGAGCCGCCCTCGCCGATCACGCAGCTGACGATCGGGACCGGCAGCCGCGCCATGACCGCCTGCGAGGAGGCGATCGCGCCGCCCTGCCCGTGCTGCTCGGCGGCAACGCCCGGGTAGGCGCCGGGCGTGTCCACGAGCGTGAGCAGCGGGAAGCCGTGGCGGCCGGCGAGCGTCATCGCCCGCATCGCCTTGCGGTACCCCTCCGGGTAGGCCATGCCGAAGTTGCGGCGGGTGCGCTCGGCGATGTCGCGGCCCTTCTGCTGGCCGAGCACCACGACCGTCCGGCCGTCGAAGCGGGCGAGCCCGGCGACGAGCGCCAGGTCGTCGGCGCGCGCACGGTCGCCGTGGATCTCGACGAAGTCCTCGCAGATCCGCTCGATGTAGTCGAGCGCGTAGGGCCGCTCCTCGTGCCGAGCGAGCTGCACCGAGCGC
Organism: uncultured Thermoleophilia bacterium; assembly: GCA_963734565.1. GTDB lineage: Bacteria > Actinomycetota > Thermoleophilia > Gaiellales > Gaiellaceae > JACVRM01. The sequence continues at coordinate 378,777 of CAVTHM010000006.1, forward strand.
CAGATCTCCTCCTCGCCGACCGCCTCCTGGCCGATGCGCTCGAGCTGGCGCTGCAGCTTGGCGAGCTCGCCGGAAAGCCGCGCCCCGCGCAGGAGCGGCAGCGAGCGCAGCTTGCTCAGCCGCTCGCGAAGGCGGATCTCGTCCTCAGCGGCCATTCGCGAAGAGGCCGAGGACGCGCGTGACGTAGTCACGCAGGTCGGGACGCGCGACGATCGCGTCCAGATGGCCGAAGCGGTAGTTGGACTCGGCCAGGCCGAAGTCGTCGGGGAGCTTCTCGCGGGTGGTCTGCTGCACGACCCGCGGGCCGGTGAACGCGAGCAACGCGCCCGGCTCGGCGACGGTCACGTCCCCGAGCGTCGCGAAGCTCGCGAGCACGCCCGCTGTGGTCGGGTGCGCCATGACGGTGATCATCGCGCCGCCCGCGTCGTGAAGGTCGGCGACCGCGCACACCGTTTTCGGCAGCTGCATCAGCGAGAGGATCCCCTCCTGCATGCGCGCGCCGCCGGACGCGGTGACGGTCACGAGCGGCACGCCGCGCTCGGCGGCGCCCTCGCAGGCGCGTGCGAACTTCTCGCCGACGACGCTGCCCATCGAGCCGCCCATGAACATGAAGTCCATGACCGCGAGCTGGCAGTCGCGGCCGCCGATCGAGCCGCTGCCGATCACCATCGCGTCGCCCAGGCCGGTCGCGAGCTCCGCCTCGGCGAGCCGCTCGGTGTAGGGACGCAGGTCGAAGAAGTCGAGCGGATCCTGCGAGCGCAGGCCGGCGGCGTCCTCGCCGAAGCTGCCCTCGTCGGTCAGCTGCTCGATGCGCGTCCGCGCCGTGACGGGGAAGTGGTGGCTGCACTGCGGGCAGACGCGCAGGTGCTCATCGAGCTCGTCGTCGCGGTAGTGCGACCCGCACGAGGGACACGTGTTCGGGTGCTTCTTGCCGCCGTGATCCGGACCGGGGTCGTGACGGTGCTCGATCGAGACATCGATCCGTTCGGACACGGCGTGAGTGTAGGGGCGTTTGGTGGAACGTCGCTCGTCGCAGGAGTGCGCTGCTCGTTCCGAGGCTAGGACGCAGGGAGTGTTCATACGGGCGCGACCGAGGACGACGCATCGGGGCGAGCAGCGCGGCCCGGCGGCTCAGACGTCGTTTCGCCAGACGCCCCTAATTCGCGCCGGGCTCGAGCCCCAGCGCGCCACACAGGCGCTCAAGCGCGGGCACGGAGCCCTCCTCCGGAGCGAGCGCGGTGATGCCCGCGCCCGCGACAACCGCCGTTTCGGCCAGCTCGCGAAACAGCCCGGCGACCCTGTCCACCGAAAGCCCGCCCGGCTCCGGCATGAAGGAGGGCACCTCGTGCTCGTCGAGCACGTCGGCGTCGAGAGCGACGTAGACCGCGTCCGCGCCGGCCGCAGCGCGCGCGATGTCGTCCCGATGAACGCCGCGATCGGCGATGAACGCCTCCTCGGGCGGGTCGAGGTTCCGGGCACCGACGAGCGCCACGTCGTCTGCCTCGACGACGCCGGAGTCGATGAGCCGCCGCAGGGGCGTCGCCCACGGGTTCCCGGACGGCGACGACTCGATCGTGTTCAGGTCGCCGTGCGCGTCGAGCCAGACGATTGCGAGCCGGTCATGCCGTGCGGCCAGCCCCTCGACCGCGCCCACGTGCGCGCAGCAACAGCCGCCCAGGATCAGCGGGCGCTGCGGCAGCTGGGTGGCAATGGCCAGCGACTGCTCGGGCAGCGTCGGCTCCTCGACGACCGCAACCTCCGGGAACGCGAGCGGGAGCGCCGCCGCCTCTGCCATCGGGTCGCCGTCGCGGCCCCATGCCCGCGGGACGCGCACCAGCCCGGCGCCGAAGACGCGACCGCAGGCGTGGCACTCATACTCCGGCCCGATCGCGACGGCCGTGAGCGTCCGGCACGCGGGACAGCGGGCGCGGAGCGTGCTCAGAGGGCCCTCTCCGCGGCGGCGCTCACGGCTGCCGTTCGTACACGTCCCACTGGCGCTCCCGCCACATGTCGGCCTTCTCGTAGAGACGCACCGCGCCGGTCGTGTTCTCGCCGTCGACAGCAAGCCCGACGCGGGTGTGGCCGCGGCGATGGAACTCGCCGAACGAGTGGAGGAGGAGCGCAAGCGCCAGCCCGCGCCGGCGCCATTGCCGGCGGACGCCGAGCACGCCCACCCAGCCGAACGACGGATCGCCGCCCTCCTGCGGATGGCAGATCGCGAACCCGGCGATCTCGTCGCCGTCGTAGGCGACGAACCAGAGCGTCGGATCGTGAGGTGCGCCGGTCACCCAGTGGAGCCAGAGCTCGTACGACACGCGGACGTAGCCCCAGTGGTCCTCGAACGCCTCCTCGTCGGCGATGAAGAGCGGCATCAGGTCATCGTCCGGGCCGACCGGGCGCAGCTCGAAGCCTTCCGGCCAGACGGGCGCGGCGGGCGCCTCGTCGAGCGGCGCGACCATGCGGAAGAAGTGACGCACGAGCCGGTAGCCGCGGCGGCGCAGGAGGTCGGCCACGCGTTCGTCCGGTGCAGCGCAGCCGCTGCGCTGGATCGCGCCGGCCGCCCCGCGCTCGGCGGCGCGCGCCTCGGCCCGGGCGAACAGCTCGTCGCCGATCGCCTCCGTGCCGCGGTCCGGATGGAGCACGACGCGCGTCCAGACGAGCGAGTGGTCGGTGGCCGGGTCTTCGATGACCGTGAACGCCGCGAGGAGGCCGTCGGGATCGAAGGCGAGCAGGAAGTCGTGTTCGTTGTCGACGACCGGATCGGTGAACCACTGATGCACCTCGTCGGGGCCAGCTGTGTCCTCGCCCCACATCGCATTGCCGTGGGCGTTGACCAGCTCGAGCACGGCCGGCTCGTCGCCCGGCTGTGCGCCGCGGATCGTCCAGTCAGACGGCACGGAGCTCCTTCTCCCAGACGACAACCTCGTAGAGCACACTCATGCCGGCGCGCTCGTAGAGCCGGGTCGCGCCGGTCGGGCTCTGCGCGTCCACCTGCAACGCGACGGTGCGCTCGCCGCGCCGGAAGAACTCTGCGAAGGCGGTTCGCAGCAGCGCCTCGCCGATCCCGCGGCGGCGCCAGGCGGGCCGCACGCCGAGCGTCTGCACCCAGCCCCAATCACCGTTGCGCTTCCAGTCGCACAGCGCGACGCCGGCGATCTCGCCGTCGGACTCGGCCACGAGGTAGAGCGACGGGTCGTGGCCGGGCCGGTCGAACAGGGTGCGCGCCCACTCGGCATATGGCCGCGGATCGTGCAGCCAGCCGCCGACCGACCACGCCTCCTCGACGGCGGCGTGAATCGCACGCTCCTCGCCGGGCCTGTACGGGCGGATCTCAACGCCCGCAGGCGGCTCGGCGGCAAGCGGCTCGTCCAGGTCGATCACCATGCGGTACTGGCGCCGGACGTCGTCATAGCCACGGCGCCGGAAGAACTCCACGCTGCCGGCCTCGGCGCGGAGCGCGCCGTACTGAAGGTACGCGCGGCCGGTCGCCCGCTCGAGCTCGCGGGCTGCGCGCGTCTCGACCACCTCGGCGAGCGCCGTGCCGACACCGTGGCCGCGGGTGTCCGGGTCGACGTAGCCGTCGGCGATGAGCCGGCCGCTCCCGCGCGCCTCGAAGTCGACGTAGCCGACCACGCGGTCGTCCAGCTCGACGACCCAGGCGTCCTGCTCGAGGTCGAGCTCGTCCCAGTACTCCGCCAGGTCGTCGCGGGTCCAGTCGGAGTCGCCCCAGGCGGCGGTGTCGTGCGCGCGCATGAGGGCGAGCACGGCGTCGAGCTCCTCTCGACGCGGCGCCCGCACGTTCACGCGGGAACGAGCTCGTCGAGGACGGCGGCGAGGCCGACGAGGTCGCGTCGCTCGCGGTCCGGCGAAGGCGCCAGGCGCTCGTCGAGCCGGTTGATCCAGACCGTCCGCAGGCCGAGGTTGCGGGCCGTGACGACATCGTGAAAGTGGCTCGCCGCCACGTGCACGTGGCCCTCGCGGGGCGCATTCGTGCGCGCGAAGAACTCCTCCCAGTGACGCGTCGCCGGCTTGTACGAGCCGATCTCCGAGGCCACGATCGTCTCGTCGAACGGCACGCCGAGCCGTGCCTTCGAGGCCTCGATCAGGTCGCGGTCGGAGTTCGTGAGGATCGCGAGCCGCCAGCCGCGGTCGCGAGCTTCCTGGAGCGCGGGAGGCACCTCCGGGAACGGCGGCCAGTCCGGCAGCGAGACGCCAAGGGCGTCCTCCTCGCCCGCCGGCACGTCACCGAGCCGGGCGAGCACGGTGGCCAGCACGTCGCGGTACGCCATGCCCGGCGTCTCCGCCTCGACTTCCGGCTCGACCTCGTGGTAGCGGTGCAGCAGCTCGTCGGCGCGCTCCTCGCCCCAGAGCCGCGCGAGCTGACCGCGGATCCCGCCGTTCCAGTCGATCAGGGTGCCGTAGCAGTCGAACGTCGCCCAGCGCTCCACGAGCTCGAGCCTATCGGCCCGCTATGCGGCGTCAGCTATCGAAGCGACGGAACACGACGCACGCGTTGTGCCCGCCGAAGCCGAACGAGTTGTTGACGCCGATCCTGGCGTCCGGCGCCTCGCGCGCCTCGTTCGGGATGTAGTCGAGGTCGCACTCCGGGTCGGGATCCTCGTAGTTGATCGTCGGCGGCAGCACGCCCCGGTTGATGGCAAGCACGGTGAAGATCGCCTCGATCGCGCCGGCGGCGCCCAGGCAGTGGCCGGTGGCGCCCTTCGTCGACGAGATCGGCGTCAGGCGCGCCTTCTCCTCGCCGAGCGCAAGCTTGATCACGCGCGTCTCGGCCGCGTCGCCGATCGGCGTCGAGGTGCCGTGCGCGTTGATGTAGTCGATCTCGCTCGGATCGACGCCCGCGTCGGTCAGCGCCATGCCGAGCGCGCGGGCCGGGTTCACGCCGGTCGGGTCGGGCTCGGTGACGTGCTTCGCGTCGGAGGAGAGCCCGTAGCCGAGCACCTCACCGTAGATCTTCGCGCCGCGGCTCTTCGCGTGCTCGAGCTCCTCGAGCACCATCACCGCGCCGGCCTCGCCCATCACGAAGCCGTCGCGTCCCATGTCGAACGGGCGGCTCGCCTTCTCGGGGTCGTCCGTACGGCGCGACAGCGCGCGCATCGCGCCGAACCCCGCGATGCCGACGCGCGTGATTCCCGCCTCCGTCCCGCCGCAGAACATGACGTCCGCGCGGCCGAGCCGGATCGAGTCCATCCCGTCGCCGATCGACATGTTCGACGCGGCACAGGCCGTGCACTGCGACGAGAGGGGCCCGCGCGTGCCGAGCTCCATCGACACCCAGGCGGCGCCCATGTTCGGGATGATCTGGGGGATCGAGAACGGGTTGACCCGGTCGGGCCCGCTGGCGAGCAGCTTGTCGTAGCAATCCTGGAACGCCTTGAGCCCGCCGATCCCCGTGGCGATCGCGGCCCCTACGCGGTCGGCCTCCGCCTTCACATCGAGCCCGGAGTCCGTCTCTGCCTGGCGCGCCGCAGCGGTGATCATCTGCGCGAAGCGGTCCATTCGCCGGGCCTGCTTGTGCTCGATCCAGTCGCCGGGATTGAAGTCCTTCAGCTCGCAGGCGAAGTCGACCGGGTAGTTCTCGGTGTCGAACGCGGTGATCCGGTTCGCGCCGCTCTTGCCCGCGATCAGGTTCGTCCAGGTCGTCTCGATGTCGTTGCCGAGCGGCGTCACCCCGCCCATGCCGGTGACGACGACCCGCCTTCTCCCGTTCATGCTCATCCGCTGTTCTCCCAGGTTGCTCCGGCGCGCCGCGCGGAAGCCTACCGCCCGTTCACGCCCGAACGGCTGGGCGCAATCACTGTGCGACGCGCCGGCGGAGCCCAGCTTGCTGGGCGGGAGCCACGTCGCGCGAAGTCGCGTGTGACCGGGATGTTCGCAGTTATCCGTCGAAAGTCGTCATGGCGAAGCCGGACTTTCGACGGCCTACATGCCCAATCCGCCGTCCACGAGCAGCACCTCACCCGTGATGAAAGCGGCGCTATCTGACGCCAAAAAGCGTACCGCTCCCGCGATATCCTCCGGATCGCCGAGGCGGCCGAGCGGCGTGTTCGCAAGCATCACGTCCTTCAGCTCGTCAGGCAGCACGTCGGTGAGTCGCGTCGACACGTAGCCCGGCGCGACCACGTTGGCGCGCACGCCGCGCGAGCCGAGCTCGCGCGCGAGCGACTTCGTGAAGCCGATGATCCCGGCCTTCGCCGCCGAGTAGTTCGTCTGGCCCGGGTTGCCGTGGACGCCGACGATGCTCGAGATGTTCACGATCGAGCCCGAACGGCGCTTCATCATCCCGCGCGCCGCCGCGCGGCACGTGTGGAAGACGCCGCCGAGGTTCGTGTCGATCACCTCGCGCCAGTCCTCGTCTGGCATGCGGGCGATCAGCCCGTCGCGCGTCAGGCCCGCGTTGTTGACGAGCACGTGGAGCTCGCCCGCCTCCTCGACGAGCCGCGCGGCCTGCTCCGGATCGGAGATGTCCGCCTGCACGGCCTTGCCGCCGATCGCCTCCGCGACCTCCTCGGCCTCGTCGGCGCCGGACCGGTAGCCGACCACGACCGTCGCGCCGGCGGCCGCGAGCTCCTCGGCGATGGCACGGCCGATCCCGCGCGAGCCGCCGGTGACGAGCGCGTTCTTGCCGTCGAGCGACGCGAACGTCACGCCCTGGAGGAGAGGCTCTCTTCGAGCTGGTGCAGCGCGGAGACGCTGTTCACCGAGACGGTCTTGACGCTCTTGTCGATCCGCTTGACGAGCCCCGAGAGCACGTTGCCGGGACCGACCTCGACGAACGTCTTGACGCCCTCGCCGACAAGTCCGGTCGCAGCCTGGGTGAACCGCACCGGCGCGGTCAGTTGGTCGACGAGCAGCGAGCCCAGACGTGTCGCGGGCTCGACCTTGGCCGTCACCGTAGACATGAACGGCGCGCTCGTCTCGCGGAACGGCACCCGCTCGATGGCCGGCTTGAGGCGCTTGGCGGCACTGGCCACCAGCGGGCTGTGGAAGGCGCCCGAGACCTTGAGCTTGATGGCTCTTCGTGCGCCAAGGCTCTGGGCCTCGGCGCTCAGCTCCTCGACCGCCGAGTCCTCGCCCGAGACGACGATCTGGCCAGGGCAGTTGTAGTTCGCAGGCCACACGCCGAGGATCTTGCGGCACAGGTTCTCGACCACCTCGTCATCGAGACCGAGCACCGCGGCCATCGAGCCCGGTCGCTCGCGGGCGGCCTCGGCCATCGCCAGGCCACGCTCGCGCACGAGCTCGATCGCCTCCTCGAGCGTCATCGCATCCGCAGCGGCGAGCGCAGCGAACTCGCCCACCGAGTGGCCGATGACGTAGTCGGGCTCGATGCCCTGCTCGCGGATCGCCGCGAACACGGCCAGGCTGGTGGCGACGAGCGCCGGCTGCTGGAGCTCGGTCTCGGTCAGCCGCTCGATCGGGCCCTCGAAGCACAGCTGGCGCAGGTCGAGCCCGGACGCCTCGCTGGCGCGCTCGAAGACATCCATGGCCGCGGGGACGGCCTCGGCGACGTCGCGGCCCATCCCGACCTCGACGGAGCCCTGCCCAGGGAAACAAAACGCGATCTTGCTCATCGGCCTCCGTTCAAGGTCCACTCCATCAACGCCGAGCCCCACGTGAGGCCGGCACCCATACCGGTCATCAATACGAGCTCGCCCGGCTTGAGCCTGCCGTCCTCCACCGAATCCGCGATGGCGAGTGGGATCGAGCCCGACGACGTGTTCCCGTAGCGGTCAACGTTGATCACCACGCGATCATGGTCGATTCCCAGCTTTTTCGCCGCGTGATCGATGATCCGCACGTTCGCCTGGTGCGGGATGTAGACGTCGACGTCGTCGATCGTCCGTCCGCACTCCTCCAGGATGTCGTTCGCGGACGACACCAGCACCCGCGTCGCGAACTTGAAGACCTCGCGGCCGTTCATGCGAACGAAATGATGGCCGGCCGCGACCGACTCCGCCGTCGTGGCCTCACGCGAGCCGCCCGCCGGCAGGTACAGGTGCACGCCTCCCGCGCCTTCCGCGCCCAGCTCGAAGCCGAGAAAGCCGCCCTGCGGAACATGCTCGAGCACGACTGCGCCCGCGCCGTCGCCGAAGAGGACACACGTGGAGCGGTCGTGCCAGTCGACGATCTTCGACAGCACGTCGCCGCCCACAACGAGCGCGCGGTCGGCAAGGCCGGCCGCGACCATCCCGTATGCCTGCGCCAGCGCGTACATGAACCCCGTGCACCCGGCGGACAGGTCGTAGGCAGCCGCATCTGGCATCCCGAGCGCGTCGGCGAGGATCACGCCGGTCGACGGGAAGAACATGTCCGGCGTGATCGTGGCCACGATCAGCAGGTCGACGTCCTTCGCCTGCACGCCCGCCTGCTCGAGCGCCTGTCGCGCAGCCGGGAGGCAGATGTCGGAAAGCGCCTCCTCGGGCGCGGCGACGTGCCGCTGGCGGATGCCGGTGCGCTCCATGATCCACTCGTCGGACGTGTCGATCATGGTCGCCAGCTCGTCGTTGGTGATCACGCGCTCGGGAACGTGCGTGCCGAAGCCGGTGATCGAGATCGAGCCGCGGCCGTTCGTCGTACCGATCACGACTGCTCCACCGCGAAGGTCAGCGTCCCGCGCGCGGCGAGCTTGCCGTCGACCTTGGCCGTCGCCTTGCCGCGCCCGATCGGGCCGCGGATCCGCTCCAGCTCGCACTCGAGCTCGAGGACGTCGCCGGGTTCGACGATCCGCTTGAAGCGCACGTTGTCGATGCCCGCGAAGAACGCGATGCGGCCGCGGTTCTCCTCCTCGCTGAGCACCGCGACAGCGCCCGTCTGGGCCATCGCCTCGACGATCAGCACGCCGGGCATGACCGGGCGGCCGGGAAAGTGCCCGGCGGTCCAGAACTCGTCCTCGCGCACGTGCTTTCGAGCCACCACGCGAGTCCCCGGCTCGAGCTCGACGACCTCGTCGATGAGGAGGAAGGGGTCGCGGTGGGGCAGGATCGCTTCGATCTCACTGCGTCCGAGGGCCACGCGGCGCCTAGTGTAGACCGATGGCCATGGACGACCTGTCTCCCACGGCCGTCCTGCCCTTGCTGCGCGGCCGCTTCGGACGCTCGTACACGTTCCTGGCCGAATGCGCGTCGACGCAGGAGGCTGTGCCGGACACCGCCGGCGAGGGGGCAGTCGTCGCCGCAGACGTGCAGACGGCCGGCCGCGGCCGGCTCGGACGGGCCTGGGATGCGCCACCCGGCACGAGCCTGCTGTTCTCGGTCGTGCTCACGCCGCAGGTCGCGCCGGAGCGACTAGCGGGCCTGACGCTCCTCGGCGCGCACGCCGTTGCGGGCGCGCTGCCGGTCGAGACGGCGATCAAGTACCCGAACGACGTCCTCGTCCGCGGGCGCAAGGTGGCCGGGATCCTCGGCGAGGCGCGCGACGGCCGCGTGGTGCTCGGCATCGGGATCAACGTCAACGTCCCCGCGGGCCTGCTGCCGCGCGAGACGGTCACCCCGCCCACCTCGCTGCTCCTCGAGACCGGCGAGGAGCACGATCGCGGCGAGCTGCTGGCCGGAGTGCTCGAGGCGCTCGAGCGCCGCTACGACAGCTGGCTAGCGGAGCCGTAGCGTCGGGCTGCGGTTGCCGGCGGCGTCGGTCGCGAAGACGACGACGCGCCGCCCGACCACGCTGATGCGGCGCACGCCCACCTTCGCGCGCGCCGTGATCGTCCGCCCGTCGGCCGTGATGGTGAGCGTCACCGCCTCGCTGGCGCGGATCCTCACCGGCTTGCGCGAGACGAGCTGGAGCTGCGGGGCTTGCGAGTCGACGACCACCGGTGCTGTCTGCGTCACCGCCCCGACCTGGTTCACCGCCTGCACGGAGAGCGTGTACGCACCGTCCGGGACCTGCGTGCCGGTGGCGTCCGTGCCCGTCCACTGGAGCGTCTGCGACCCTGGCTGCAGCGATGCCGTCGAGAGCACGACCGACACCGCACCAGGCCGCGCGACCGTAGCGGTCACGTCCGCAGCGGTCGTGAGCGCGAAGGAGTAGCTCAGCGCACCAAGCGCCGGCGAGAAGGCGGGCGCCGTCACGGCGAGCCCGGCGAGTGTGCGGTTGACGCTGACCGGCACCGTCGCCGTCACCTGCCGGCCGGCCGCCTGTGCCGAGAGCAGGACGCTGTACGGCCCGTCCGGGTACGCCTCGGCCGGCCACGTGAGCGTGTGCGCTCCAGCCGTCTGCTCCCCCTGCGGGATGGTCGCCAGCACCGTTCCGAGCGGATCGAGCAGCGTGGCGGTGACGAGCGCGCTGCGCCCGAGGCGGTAGCTGACCATGCCCGCATCGGCATGGCCGTCGCCGTCAGGGGATACCACTGCCGGGCTCGCGGTCGCGGTGATCGCCAGCACGGCCGCCGCGCTCCCGGCGGTGAGCGATCCGCGCGCAGGCCTCGCCGTCCCTGAGCCCATCGCCCAGTGGTAGGTGCCGGCCGGGACCTGCGTCGAGTCCCACGTCCAGTCGACGGCCGGCCCCGTGCCCGTCCCCGACCCGACCACCGCGCCGTCCGCGTCCGAGACGGTCACCTGCCAGGGCAGCGCGCCCGAGAGCCGCCCGGTGAAGCGGACGAGCCCGTCCGGCGCGGGCTGCACCTTCGGCGCGTAGAGCTTCGGCAGGCCGGTGGCCGCCACGCGCGCCGCGATCTGCGGCAGCAGCGCGTACGCCCTGTCGCCGGGGCAGCTCGTGTAGCCCGTATCGCGGTGGCCGGAGACGACGCGCAGCGGAACGGACACGCCCGCGCCGTACTCGGCGTTGCCCCCGGAGCGGTACGTCACCTTCGAGAGCGGATCGACGTGGGCGAGGTCGAGCCGCCAGGCGAGCAGGCGCACGAGCGCAGCCTGGGCCGCGGCACTGGGCGCCGCTCCCGAATAGGTGCCGAGCAGCGCGACGCCGACCGAGCCGGTGTTGAACCCCTGCGCGTGCGCACCGATCACAGCGCGGTCGATCCCGCCGTAGCGGCCCTCGAAGATCTGGCCGAAGCGGTCGACGACGAAGTTGTAGCCGATGTCGTTCCAGCCGTTCGCCTGCACGTGGTAGACGGCGATGGCGCGCACCATGGCCGCCGACTGGGCCGGCGTCGCCGGCGACGCCCCGGCCGTGTGATGGACCACGGCGAAGCGCACAGCGTCCGCGTAGCTCGGCGGCACCTTGCGCCGGTATGCCGTGTCCGAGCCGGCCCACGCCAGGCGCGGGATGATCCCCGGCGAGCCCGCCAGCGCGAAGGTCCGCAGCGGCACCTCTTCCTCGACACTGCGGACGACCGTCGTGCGCAACCGCGTGACGGGGCCGAAGAGGCGGAGCTGGACGACTGTTGCGTCGCCGGTCCACCACGGGTTGCCGATCCGCCAGCGGCTCGACGCATCCGGGACGTCCTCCGCCTCGGGGCGCGCGGCCTGCCAGCGTGTCCAGCCGGCGGCCTTCCTGACCCGGAGCGTCACGTGCCCCGAGCCGAGCCAGTTGACGCCGACCAGGTCGAAGCTGCCGCCGAAGCGCTGCGTCACGGTGCGTCCCTGCGGATGGACGTCGCGCGTCTGCGAGCGCACGTCAGCAGCATGCGCCACGGACGGCACGGCGAGCAGCACGGCAGCGGCGAGAACGGGGACGCGCATGACGGCCGGTCTACGGTGCCAGCCCGACCGGCTCGCGACAACCCCTCTGTACAATCTTTACAGCGGTGAAAAGCCTCGTCTTGCGGGCGTTTTTCCTCTCCCTGCTCCTCCTGGGAGCGTCCGCCGTCCCTGCCGGCGCCGCCACTCCCAGGGTGCTCGCAGTGGAGTTCGCGAACGACGTGAACCCGGTGACGGCCGACTACGTCACGTCGCAGATCGACCGCGCCAACCGGGACGGCTACGACGCGATCGTCATCCAGCTCGACACGCCGGGCGGGCTCTCGAGCGCGATGAAGGACATCTACCAGGCCGAGCTCGACTCGAAGGTGCCGGTGATCGTCTACGTCTCCCCGGCCGGCTCGCGCGCCGCATCGGCGGGCGTCTGGATCGGCCAGGCGGCGGACATCCTCGCCATGGCGCCCCAGACGAACATCGGCTCTTCGACCCCGATCGACGTCGGCGGCGGGAACATCCAGTCAGACCTGCGGCGCAAGGTCATCAACGACGCCGCCGCGTCGCTGAAAACGCTGGCGAAGAACCACGGCCGCAACGAGCAGTGGGCCGGGCAGGCCGTCCGCCAGGCGTCGAACCTGACCGAGTACGAGGCGCTCCAGCGCAACGTGATCGATGTCGTCGCGCCTTCGCTCCCCGCACTGCTGAACAAGATCGACGGCCGCAAGACGGTGCCGAAGGGAATCGATCTGCACACTGCCGGCGCGGAGGTCACCGAGGTCCACATGTCCCTGTGGAAGCGGATCCTCGACACGCTGATCGACCCGAACATCATCCTGCTGCTGATGTCGCTCGGCGTGCTCGGCATCACCGTCGAGATCTTCAATCCCGGGCTGATCTTCCCGGGCACGTTCGGGGCGCTGGCGCTGATCACCGGGCTCTTCGGCCTGCAAGTGCTGCCCGTCAGCTGGGCGGGGGTGATGCTGATGCTGCTCGCTGCCGGATTCTTCGTGGCCGACCTGTTCCTCCCGACCCACGGCGCACTGACGCTCGCCGGTCTCGCGAGCTTCGTGCTGGGCTCGCTGATGCTCTTCGACCCGGCCGGCTCTGCTTATCAGGTCTCGCTCTGGGTCGTGCTCGCGATCGCCGGGACGATCGCAGTTCTCTTCGGCGTCGCGATCTCCAAGGTGATCCAGGCGCGGCGGGCCAAGCCGAAGACCGGCACCGAGGAGCTCATCGGCGAGCTGGGCATCGTGCGGCGCGCGCTCGACCCGGAAGGCACGGTCTTCGTGCACGGCGAGCTCTGGCGTGCGCGGTCAGTCGGGGGGCGGGTCCCCGTCGGGCAACCGGTACGCGTCGAGGCGATCGACGACGAGCTCGTGCTCGATGTCTCGCCGGTTGCCGAGGCCGCGCCGGCGCTCACCTGAACCGCCGGGCGTAAGCTTCCGGCGACCCCTGAAAGGAGCCCCTGTGGCCGCCGCCGGAATCGCCGTCCTCGCCGTCGCAATCCTGCTGCTGATCGTCCTCTTCGCCGCGGTCAAGGTCGCGCGCGAGTACGAACGAGGCGTGATCTTCCGGCTCGGCCGGCTGAAGTCTCCACCGAAGGGCCCTGGCCTCTTCCTGCTGATCCCGGTCGTGGACAAGATGGTCAAGGTCGACCTGCGCACGGTGACGCTGAACGTGCCGCCGCAGGAGGTCATCACCAAGGACAACGTCCCCGCCCGCGTGAACGCGGTCGCCTACTTCCGGATCATCGACCCGGAGAAGTCGGTCGTGCAGATCGAGAACTTCATGGCCGCGACGTCGCAGATCGCGCAGACCACTCTGCGGTCGGTGCTCGGCCAGCACGTGCTCGACGAGCTGCTGTCCGAGCGCGAGAAGATCAACGAGATCCTGCAGAAGATCATCGACGAGGCGACCGCGCCGTGGGGGATCAAGGTCTCGATCGTGGAGATCAAAGACGTCGAGATCCCGTCGAGCATGCAGCGGGCCATGGCACGGCAGGCCGAGGCCGAGCGCGAGCGGCGCGCGAAGGTCATCGCCGCGGAGGGCGAGTTCCAGGCCTCGCAGCGACTGAGCGAGGCGGCGCAGGTCATGCAGAAACAGCCTATGTCGCTGCAGCTTCGCTACCTGCAGACGCTGCTCGACATCTCTGGCTCGCAGTCGACGACGATCGTCTTCCCGGCGCCGATCGATCTCATTCGCCCGTTCCTCGAAAAGGCCAGCGGCACGAGCGGCACGAGCGGCACGGAGGCGAGCTGACCGACGAGCCGCGGGTCCCGGAGCTCCGCCGGGATCCGCTCTCCGATCGCTGGGTGGCGTTGGCGCCGTGGCGCGCGGACCGGCCGGGCGCCGCGACGCTTCGCGTGGAGCCGCCGACCGACGCAGAACTCGCCTCCTGCCCGTTCTGTGAAGGCCGCGAGGCGCAGACGCCGCCCGAGGTGCTGGCGATCGCACCGCCCGGCCGCGAACCCGACACGCCCGGCTGGGAGGTACGCGTCGTCCCGAACAAGTACCCGGCGTTCGAGCACCATGAGGTCGTGATCCACTCGCCGCGACACGTACGGTCGCTCGCCGACCTGGACGACGCGGAGCTGGACGCAGTCGCGGAGGCCTGGCGCCTGCGTGCCGAGGCGGCGAGGGCGGCCGGCTTCCCGTACGTCCAGCTCGTCGTCAACGAGGGGCGCGATGCAGGCGCCAGCCTGCCCCACTCCCACTCGCAGCTCGTCTGGCTGCCCGAGGCTCCGCCGCTCGTCGCGGACGAGGCGGCTCGCATGAAGGCCGGCTGCCCCCTCTGCCAACTCGTCGAGCAGGAGCGCAGCGACGGGGCGCGGCTCGTCGCCGAAGACGGTGAGTTGATCGCGTTCGCCCCCTGGGCGAGCCGGTCACCGTACGAACTCTGGGTGGTCGGCGGCCACGACGCCGGCGGCTTCGAATCCGCGTTCCTGCGAACAGCGCTTGGGCTGGTCGTTCAGGCGCTCCGCCGGCTTCGCGACATCGAAGGCCCCGTGCCGCTCAACGTCTGGCTGCACGACGCGGGCCACCCTCACCTGGAGGTCGTGCCGCGTTTCAGCATCCACGCCGGCTTCGAGCTCGGCGCCGGGATCTACCTCAACTCGCTGGCGCCCGAAGACACCGCCACCCGGCTACGCGGCGACTAGCCCTCGCCGGGGGCGTCGTCGGCGTCGGCTGACTCGTCCTCGTCGGCCTCGTCCTCTTCGACCGGATACTCGGCGACCTCGCCGGACCCGTTCTGCGACACCGCGTCCACCTCGTCCGCGATCTCGGCCTCGTCGTCCGATTCGACCACCGGCGCAAGCGTCGACACGCGCTCGTCGTCGCCGCGCAGACGCATGACGATCACGCCCTGCGTCGACCGGCCGGCGCGGCGAATGCCGTCGACCGGCATGCGGATGACGGTGCCGTACGTGGAGATGAGCATCACCGCGTACCCGTCGCGTACCGCGAGCGCGCCGGCGAGCTGACCCCTCGCCTCGGTCAGCTGGACGGTCTTGACGCCCATGCCGCCGCGGCCCTTGACCGGGTAGTCGCGGATCGGCGTGCGCTTGCCGTAGCCGTTCTCGGTCACGACGAGCAGGTCGGCGTCCTCGCGCGCGATCTCGCAGGCGATCACCTCGTCGCCGGCGCGCAGCTTCATGCCGGTCACGCCGGCGGCCGGGCGGCCCATCGGGCGCACCACCGTCTCGTGGAAGCGGATCGCCTGGCCCTTGCGCGAGACCATGAGGATGTCGTCGTCGCCGGTCGAGAGACGCACGTCGACGAGCTCGTCGTTCTCGTCGCGCATGGTCAGCGCGATGATCCCGTCGGCCTTCAGCGTCGTGTTGTAGTCGAGGAACTTCGTCTTCTTGACGATCCCGTTCTTCGTCGCGAAGACGAGGTACTGCGCCTCCTTGAACTCGCGCGTGGCGATGACGGCGCGCACCTTCTCGTCCTGGCGGAAGGGCAGCAGGTTGACGATCGCGCGGCCCTTCGACTGGCGCGACCCGAGCGGCAGCTCGTGCACCTTCAGCCGGTAGACCTTGCCGACGGACGTGAAGAACAGCAGGTAGTCGTGCGTCGAGGCGACGAACAGGTGCTCGATGTAGTCCTCGTCCTTGAGGTCCATGCCCATCACGCCGATGCCGCCGCGCCGCTGCTCGCGGTAGGTCGTAACCGGAAGGCGCTTGATGTAGCCGGAGCGCGTGATCGCGATGACCATGTCCTCCTCGGCGATCAGGTCCTCGAGGTCGAACTCGCCCTCGGCGGCCACGATCTCTGTGCGGCGGTCGTCGTTCTTCGTGTAGATCTCGCGGATCTCGAGGAGCTCCTCGCGGACGAGGCCGTCGATGCGGGTCTCGTCGCCGAGGATCGCGCGCAGCTCGGTGATGCGCTCCTGCAGGTCGCTGTGCTCGTCCTCGACGCGCTTGCGCTCGAGCGCGGTCAGGGCGCGGAGGCGGAGGTCGAGGATCGCCTGCGCCTGGATCTCGCTGAGCTCGAACTCGCGCATCAGGCCCTCGCGCGCAGCCTCCGTGTCGGCCGACGCGCGGATCAGCTCGATGATCCGGTCGAGGTTGTCGAGGGCGATGAGGTAGCCCTGGAGGACGTGCGCGCGGGCCTCGGCCTTGCGCAGCTCGTACTTCGACCGGCGGGTGACGACCTCGCGCTGGAAGTCGAGGTAGTGCTGGAGCAGGTCGCGCAGCGCGAGCGTGCGCGGCACGCCGTCGACGAGCGCGACGGCGTTGTAGCCGAAGGTCGACTGGAGCGGCGTGTGCTTGTAGAGCTTGTTCAGGACGACCTGCGGGATGGCGTCGCGCTTGAGCTCGATGACCATGCGCATGCCGCTCCGGTCGGAGAGGTCGCGGACATTGGAGATCTCGCTGAGCGTGCCGGTCTTGACGAGCTCGGCGATCTTGGTGATGACGCCGTCGTCGCCGCCCTTCTTGACCGCGTAGGGGAGCTCGGTGACGACGATCGCCGACTTGCCGCCGCGCAGCTCCTCGGCGTGCGCGCGGGCGCGCATGACGACGCGGCCGCGACCCGAGCGGTACGCCTCGCGGATGCCCTCGCGGCCGAGAATGATGCCGCCGGTCGGGAAGTCGGGGCCCTTGATGTGCTTCATCAGCCGGTCGACGTCGATCGACGGTTCGTCGATGAGCGCCACCAGCGCGTCGGTGACCTCGCCGAGATGGTGCGGCGGCATGTTGGTCGCCATCCCGACCGCGATCCCCGATGAGCCGTTGACGAGCAGGTTCGGGAACCGCGAGGGGAGCACCTCGGGCTCGCGCCGCGACTCGTCGTAGTTCGGCTTGAAGTTGACGGTATCGGCGTCGATGTCGCGCAGCAGCTCGGTGGCGAGGCGCGCGAGCCGGCACTCGGTGTACCGCATGGCCGCGGCGGGGTAGCCGTCGATGTTCCCGAAGTTGCCCTGGCCGTCGACGAGCGGGTAGCGCAGCGAGAACGGCTGCGCCATGCGGACCAGCGTGTCGTAGATCGCGGTGTCGCCGTGCGGGTGGTACGAGCCCATGACGTCGCCCACCACGCGCGCGCACTTCAGCCGCGGCCGGTTCGGCTGCAGGCCGGCCTCGTGCATCGCGTAGAGGATGCGCCGGTGCACCGGCTTGAGGCCGTCGCGCACGTCCGGGAGGGCGCGCGAGACGATGACGCTCATCGCGTAGTCGAGGAAGCTCGAGCGCATCTCCTGCTCGAGCTCGCGCGACTCGATGCGCCCCGGGTTCAGCGGCTCCATGCTGGAGGGACTAGACATCGAGGAAGCGCACGTCCTTCGCGTTCTCCTCGATGAACAGCCGGCGCGGCTCGACCTGATCGCCCATCAGCATCGAGAAGAGGCGGTCGGCCGCGGCGGCGTCCTCGACGTCGACGCGGACGAGCATCCGGTTGGCCGGATCCATCGTCGTGTCGGCGAGCTCCGCGGCGTCCATTTCGCCGAGACCCTTGAAACGGCTCAGCGTGACGCCGTCCTTCGCCAGCTCGAGCACCTGCGAGCGCAGCTCCTCGTAGGTCTCCGCGTGCCGCGTCTTCTTGCCGAGCGCGATGTCGAAGGGCGGCGGGCCGACGATCTCGCGCAAGCGCGCATACGTCTTGCGCAGGTTCGCGTAGACGGGCGAGGCGAGCAGCTCGGCCGGGATGACCACGTGCGTCGCGGCGCTCGTCTCACGCTCGACGACCTTCAGGCGCGCACCCTCGGGGGTCTGCTCGATCATCGAGACCTCGTGCCCGTTGCCGTCCAGCGAAGCGAGCGCGCTCTCGACGTCGCCGAGCGCGGACGCGTCCGTCTCGACGAGCCGGTGCTTGATGACGAAGTTGGCCGGCGCGGCGCCGAAGTCGACACGGAGCCGTGAGGCCCAGCCCTCGAACTCGTGCAGCGACTTCGACGAAGCGGGCGTACCGCGCCTCGGTGAACTTCTGCGTGTCGCCGTCGCGATCGGTGACGTCCATGTCCTTGATCACCTCGCGCGCGAGCAGGTCCTCGAGCTGCGACTCCTTCTCGATGTACAGCTCCTGGTTGCGCACCTTCACCCGGTAGAGCGGCGGCACTGCGATGTAGACGTGACCGCGCTCCACGAGCTCGGGCATCTGGCGGTACACGAAGGTGAGGATCAGCGTGCGGATGTGGGAGCCGTCCACGTCCGCGTCCGTCATGACGATGATCCGGTTGTAGCGCAGCTTCGAGACGTCGAACTCGTCGGCGATCCCGGTGCCGATCGCCGTGATGATCGCCTGGATCTCGGTGTTCGAGAGCACCTTGCCGATGCGGTTCTTCTCGGCGTTGATCACCTTCCCGCGCAGCGGCAGGATCGCCTGGAAGAGCCGGTTGCGCGCGTCGACGGCCGAGCCGCCGGCCGAGTTGCCCTCGACGAGGAAGAGCTCGGCGGACTTCGGGTCGTTGAGCTCGCAGTCGGCGAGCTTGCCCGGCAGCGACATGCCGTCGAGCGCCGACTTGCGACGGGTCAGCTCACGCGCCTTGCGAGCGGCCTGGCGCGCGTTCCGCGCCGCCACGGCCTTCGTGATGATCTGCTTCGCGTCCTGCGGGTTCTCCTCGAGGAACTCGGCGAGTCTGGCGTTGACCGTCTGCTTGACGAGGCCCTCGACCCACGGGTTGCCGAGCTTGGTCTTCGTCTGGCCCTCGAACTGCGGGTTGCGCAGCTTCACGGAGATGATCGCGGCGAGCCCCTCGCGGACGTCCTCGCCCTCGAGGTTGTCCTCCTTCTCCTTGAGCAGGCCCTTGTCGCGCGCGATAGCGGTTGAGCGTCGCCGTGAGCGCTGCCTTGAAGCCGGTGAGGTGCGCACCGCCCTCGTGCGTGTTGATGTTGTTCGCGAACGAGAAGACGGACTCGACGTAGGACGCGTTCCACTGCATCGCCACCTCGACGGCGCCGTCCTCCTGCTCGCCCTCGAAGTAGACGACGTGCTTATGGACGGGGTCCTTGGCGCCGTTGACGTAGGCCACGAAGTCGCGGATGCCGCCCTCGGCGTAGAACTCGTCACGCGTCTGGCCCTCGCGCTCGTCCGACCAGGACGATGCGCAGCCCCTTCGTGAGGAACGAGGTCTCGCGGAGGCGCTGTACAAGCGTGTCGCGCGACCACTCGATCTCCTCGAAGATCTCGGCGTCGGGCAGGAAGCTGATCGTCGTGCCGGTGTCGGTCGCCGTGCCGACCTCCTTCATCTCGGTGGTCGGCTCGCCGCGTGCGAACTCCTGGCGGTAGACCTTGCCGTCGCGGTGCACCTCGGCGTGAAGCCACTCGGAGAGCGCGTTGACGACGGAGACGCCGACGCCGTG
This sequence comes from uncultured Thermoleophilia bacterium, assembly GCA_963734565.1. Classification (GTDB taxonomy): domain Bacteria; phylum Actinomycetota; class Thermoleophilia; order Gaiellales; family Gaiellaceae; genus JACVRM01. The sequence continues at coordinate 398,185 of CAVTHM010000006.1, forward strand.
CAGACCGCCCGAGACCTTGTAGCCGTCGCCGCCGAACTTGCCGCCCGCGTGGAGCTTCGTCAGAACGACCGTGAGGGCCGACAACCCTTGCTCCGGGATGACCTCCACCGGGATGCCTGCACCGGCGTCGCGGACGGTCACGGAGTTGTCCGGATGGAGCGTGACCTCGACGAAATCGTTGCGTCCGGCAAGCGCCTCGTCGACCGCGTTGTCGACGACCTCGTAGATCAGATGGTGCAGTCCGCGCGACCCCGTCGAGCCGATGTACATGCCCGGACGCAGGCGGACGGGCTCGAGGCCCTCGAGAACCGTGATGTCTTTGGCAGTGTACGCAGCTTCGGCCATGAAAAATGCCTGCAAATAAGCCAAATGCAGGCGGACGGCAGTGTATCAGACAGAGCGGTCGGTTCGGGCCCTTTCGAGGCTCGCTGCAGCCGCTCTCGCGACCAGATTTCGTAACGTTTCGTCCCCAATTTGCGAAGTCAGCCGCTCGGCCTCGGCGGTGGCCTCCGGCGAGGCCGCCGCGACGCCTGTCTGAGCCGTCTCCGAGGCCTCGCCGGATCGGCCGCCGGCAGCTCGCCCCGGAGCGAAGCGAAGCGCGGCGATCGACACCTCGCCGCCGACCGCCGACTGCAGCCGCGGCAGGATGTCGCCGCGCAGCTGGGTCAGCTCGAACGACCAGGCCGACGAGCTCGTCGCGACGTGCAGCGTGCCGTCCCGCGCGAGGCGTGCCGGCCAGGCGTTTCGCGCGATCGCCTCACCGACCGACCGCCGGCCACGCGGCGACCACGTCGGTCATCCCGGCGGCCGCGGGGAAGCGCCTGAGCTCGCGCCGCACCTCGTCGCCGATCGGCTCGAGCCGGCTCATGCCGTCACCGCCTTCCCGGGGCTCACCTCGACGACCAGCGCCGGCTCCACCGGCAGCGCGCCGGCCGCGGTGGCGGTGACGATCGTCTGGCCGCCCGTCGCGAGGCGCTCGGCGAGCGCGCGGCGGCGGCCGGTGTCGAGCTCGGAGAGGACGTCGTCGAGCAGGAGCAGCGGCGGCCGTGCCGCGCTCGGCGAGCAGCGTCGCCTCGGCGAGCAGCAGCGAGAGGACGGCGAGGCGCTGCTCGCCCTGCGAGCCGAAGAGCCGCAGGTCGCGCGGAGCCGGCCAGGATCGCGACGTCGTCGAGGTGGGGCCCGACCGTCGTGAACCCGCGCTCGAGATCGCGCAACACGCGCTCCGCAAGCGCGGCGGCCGTCGGCGGCGCGCCCTCGTAGCGAAGCGCCGCAGCGTCGAGCCCCAGCTCGCCGGCACGCTCGGCGAACGGCTCCGCCAGCAGCTCGAGCGCTGCCTCGCGGGCAGCGACCAGCTCTGCGCCGAGCGCGGCGACCTGCTCCGTCCACGGGTCGAGGGCGTCGCGCTCGGCGACGCCTGCAGCCACGCGGCGCAGCGCGGCGTTCCGGTGCGAGAGCGCGGCGCCGTACCTGCCCGGCAGCGACGCGCGGGCCGGCAGCAAGCCGGGCGAGCGAGCGGTCGACGTACGCGCGGCGCACGGCCGGGCCGCCCTTCACGACCGCCAGCCGGTCGGGCGTGAAGACGAGCGTCGTGAGCTCGCTGCGCAGCTGCTCCGCGCTCGGCAGCGCAGCGCCGTTCAGCCGCACCCGCTTGCCCTCGCGGCGCCGCAGCGTCACCTCCACCTCGACCGGCGACTGCCTCTCGCTCGCCGCGAACGACGATCCGGCCGGCCTCGGCTCCGAAGCGGATCAGCTGCCCGTCGACACGCGTGCGCGGGGAGAAGCCCTGCGTCCCGACGTGCAGCGACTCGAGCAGGTTCGTCTTGCCGGCTCCGTTCGGCCCGACGACGAGCACCGTCCCCGGCCAGGAGCTCGAGCTCGAGCCGCTCGTAGGAGCGGTAGTCGCGAAGTCGAGATGGTCGACGATCACGCGGTCAGTCTGCTGCGACCGGCGGGGGCGAGCTTCCTCTGCCGCTGGAGCGTCGCGAAGAACCGTGGCCGACGCTACCCGGCGAGCCTGATCGGCATGATCAGGTACCAGAAGTCGCGCTCCGGGCTCTGGAGCAGGCCCGGGCGCAGCGGGCTGATCAGCCGCAGCACGATCTCGTCGCCCTCGACCGACTCGATGCCCTCGCGCAGGAACTCGGGGTTGAAGCCGATCTCGAGCGGCTCGCCCTCGAACGGCACCGGCAGCGACTCGGACGCCTCGCCGACGTCCGGCGTTCGCGCCGACACCGTCAGCTCGCCCTCTGCGAAGCGCAGCCGCAGCGGCGAGTTGCGCTGCGACACGACCGCCACGCGGCGGACGACCTCGAGCAGCTCCTCGCGCGGCAGCGTCAGCTCGTGCTCGAAGGTGTCGGGCAGCAGCTGCTGGTAGTTCGGGAACTGCCCGTCGATGCGGCGCGTGGTCAGCAGCACCCCCGCCTCGGGCAGCGAGAAGACGAGCTGGTTGTCGTGCATGCCGAGATCGAGCTCGCCGGCGCCGCCGGCGATGCGGGTGAGCTCCGAGAGCGCACGCGCCGGCACGATCGCCTCCAGATCCGGCGCCTCGCCTTCGACCTGGGTCTCGCGCACCGACATGCGGTACGAGTCGGTCGCGGCCATCACGAGCTTGCCGCCGTCGAAGCGGACGAGCACGCCGGTCAGCACCGGGCGCGACTCGTCGCGCGACGCGGCGCGCGACGACCTGCGCGGCCGTCGAAACGAGCGCGTCCGCGTCGATCGAGTGCAGCTGGGCACCGGTCGCATCCGGGTAGGCGCGGGAAGTCCTCGGCGCTCAGCGTGTGCAGCCGGTAGTTGGCCGAGCCCGGACGTGATCTCGACGACGCCCTCCTCGGGCCGGTGCGCGAGCGTCACCTCGCCGCCGGGCAGCAGGCGCGCGATCTCGACCAGGAGCCGTCCCTGCACGACGACGCGCCCCTCGCTCTCGATCTGCGCATCGAGCGACGAGCGCAGCGAGAGCTCCATGTCGGTGGCGGCCAGCGTGAGCCGCTCGCCCTCGGCCTCCAGCAGGATCCCCGAGAGCACCTGGACGGTGGTGCGCGTCGAGAGTGCGCGCGACACGATGCGCGAGCCGGCGCACCAACTCGTCACGGTCGACACGTGAGGCGTACGCCCGTGCCTGTCTCTACCACTGTCTCTATATCCATGTTCTTTTAAGAAGTCTTTCGATCGTAGTACTAGGGAGTGTGGGTCCCGGGGAAGACGGCATCTTTCCGCATGGATCGGCGGTTTGCGCTGGGGAGCGGTCACTGGGGAGAGATCGGACATGCCCACAGGGCCAGGGCTCTCAGCCGGACCGGACCACACAGATCACCGGACCTGCTTCACACGCGCGGTGAGCTCTTGCACGAGGTTGTACACAGAGCGGTCCTCGCGGATCAGCCGGGCGATCTTGGAGGTCGCGTGGATGACGGTGGTGTGGTCGCGGCCGCCGAACTCCCGGCCGATCTTCGGGAGCGAGGAGTCGGTCAGCTCGCGCGACAGGTACATGGCGACCTGGCGCGGGTAGACGATGTTCTGGGAGCGCTTGTCGCTGCAGAGCTCGTCGGTCGAGATGCCGAAGCGCTCGGAGACCGTCTGCTGGATGCGCTCGATCGAGACCTCGGGCACGTCGCCGCCGGGGAACACGTCGCGCAGCACGTCCTGGGCGAGCTCGACGGTCATCGGCCGGCCGGTCAGCGAGGAGAACGCAACCACGCGCGTGAGCGCGCCCTCGAGCTCGCGGATGTTCGTCGAGACGCGCCCGGCGATGAACGTGAGCAGCTCGGGGTCGGGGATGTGGATCCCCTCCGTCTTGACCTTCTTGCGCAGGATCGCGATGCGCGTCTCGAGGTCGGGCGGCTGGATGTCGGTGATCAGCCCCCACTCGAAGCGCGAGCGCAGCCGGTGCTCCAGGGTGGACAGCTCGCGGGGCGGGCGGTCGGACGAGATGACGATCTGGCGGCCGGCCTCGTAGAGCGTGTTGAAGGTGTGGAAGAACTCCTCCTGGATCCGCTCCTTGTGCTCCAGGAACTGGATGTCGTCGATCAGGAGCACGTCGTAGGTGCGGTAGCGCTGCTTGAAGCCCTCGATGCGCTTGTCGCGGAGCGAGTTGATGAAGTCGTTCATGAACGTCTCGCTCGTCACGTAGCGCACCGACATCTCGCCGGCGTGCTCGGCGACGTACTGGCCGACCGCCTGGAGCAGGTGCGTCTTGCCGAGGCCGGTGCCGCCGTAGATGAAGAGCGGGTTGTACGCCTGCGCCGGCGCCTCGGCGACGGCGAGCGCGGCCGCGTGCGCGAAGCGGTTCGACGACCCGATGACGAACGAGTCGAACGTGTACTTCGCGCTCATCCCCTCGACGCGCACGGCCAGCTCCGCGGGCGGGCGCTAGGCCGCGACGGCCGCCGGCGGCTCGTCGTGCACGACGAGCTCGACGGCGAGCTCCGAGCCGGTCGCCTCGCGCGACGCTCGCGGCGATCAGGTGGACGAAGTGCCCCTCGATCCAGTCGCGCGTGAAGTCGTTCGGGACGGCGATCACGAACGTCCCGTCGCTGAGCTCGTCGCCCTCGACCTCGCCGAACCACGTTCGGTAGGTCGACTCGTTGAGCGATTCCTGAAGACGCCGCGAGACCTCGGCCCAGAGGTTCTGTGCTGTCAGGTCTTCTGCGCGCTCCACGGCTGTCCGCCGAGCCCCTCCCTCGTCGCCGACGAGAGCGGCGAGCATAGCAGCGTCTCAAGCGCGCGCTCAACGGCCCCTAACATGCGCCAGAAACCGCCAATTTGCAGGGAATTTGCCTCGTCCACACGACTCTCAACAGCTGTGGAAACGAGCCGTCTGCAGAGGCGTGGTTTTCCCGGAGTTTGCGGCTCTTTCTGGGCCGTGGACAACGGAGCGCAGAGAGCCGTTCTCTATACTTGCCGGCGGGCGCCGACCGGCGCTCTCTCACTCGATCCGGGACCGACCAGATGAAGCGCACGTACCAGCCCAACGTCCGCCGCCGGAAGCGCAAGCACGGCTTCCGCGCACGCATGTCGACCCGTGCCGGCCGCGACGATCCTGAAGCGGCGCCGCGACGCGCGGGCGGAAGCGGCTGTCCGCCTGACGGCCCGGCGACCAGCTTCGGCCCGTGCAGCGCAGGCACCGCCTCTCCCGCTCCCGCGACTTCGACGCCGTCTACCGGCAGGGCAAGTCCGTCTCGACACGCTCGCTCGTTCTCTACTGGTTCGAGCGCCACGACGACCACGACGCCGATCCGCGGGTCGGCATCGCCGTGCCGCGCAAGGTCGGCGGCGCCGTCGTGCGCAACCGCGTGAAGCGGCAGCTGCGCGAGGCGTGGCGGGCGCAGGTCGAGCGGATCGCGCCCGGCCGCGACTACGTGCCTGTCGCACGCCCCGGCTTCGCGGAGGCGGCCGAGCGCAACGGGCATCGGCTGGCTCTCGGACGCGCGTCGTCGAGGCATTGGAGCTAGCCGACGCCGTGACGCGCGCGCGATCCTGCACCTGCCCGGCCTACCTCGGCGTCGGGCTCGTGCTCGCGTACCGCTACACGCTCGGCACGCTCTTCCCGGCGAGCTGCAAGTACCACCCGTCGTGCTCGCGCTACGCGATCGAGGCGCTGAGTGCAGTACGGCCTCGTCCGCGGCAGCGCGCTCGCCGTCTGGCGGCTCCTGCGCTGCAACCCGTGGAGCCGCGGCGGGGTCGACCACGTCTGCGACCAGACGCTCTTCCGGAGACACGTCGTGATGCCGACGCTGCCGCTCTTCGCGATCCTCGACCCGATCGAGCAGCCACTGCGCTGGGGCCTCGAGAACCTTCACAGCCAGGTCGGCCTGACCTGGGCGTGGTCGATCGTCGTGCTCACGATCATCGTCCGGCTCGCGCTCGTGCCGCTGACCGTCCGGCAGATCCACTCGATGCAGCGCATGCAGGCCTTCATGCCGCAGATGAAGGAGATCCAGAAGAAGTACAAGGGCGACAAGCAGAAGACGAACGAGGAGCTCATGAAGTTCTACCGGGAGCACAACATCAACCCGGCCGCCTCGTGCCTGCCGATGCTCGTGCAGATCCCGATCTTCTTCGCGCTCTACTTCGTGCTCAAGGACTTCGACAAGAACGTCCTGACCCAGGCGCAGTACAAGGACTCCGACCTCGGCTGGCTGCATTTCGTCCCGAACATCACGAACGACGTCACGACCCACTGGTCGGGCTACCTGCTCGTCGCTGATCTACGCGGTCAGCCAGGTCTCGTCGACGTACTTCATGTCGACGACGATGGACAAGACGCAGCGGATCCTGTTCATGGTCCTGCCGCTCGGCTTCGTCTTCTTCATCTTGAGCGGCAGCACGTTCTTCCCGGCCGGGCTGCTCCTCTACTGGGTGACGACGAACCTGTGGACGGTCGGCCAGGGGCTCGTGACGCGGCGGCTGGTGCCGCGGACGTCGCGCTCGACCGCCGAAGCGCTCGTCTCGGACACCGCCCCCGGCGGCGGGCCAAAGAGCGACGGCGGCGACAACGGCGGCTCTCCCGCGCGGCCGAACGGCTCGCCGCCGGCTCCTGCCGCGCCGCGCCGCGTGAAGCGCAAGAAGCGCGCGCGCCGCTAGTCATGGACGTCGAGGCGGACCGGCGAGACCGTCGGCGAGGCCAAGTGGGCCGCCGTGCGCGAGCTCGAGCGGCGTGCACCCGGGCCTCGACAAGGCGCGCGTCCGCTTCCAGGTCGTCTCCGAGGGCGAGCGCGGGCCTGCTCGGCGTCGGGTATTCCCCGGCGCGCGTGATCGCCAGCCTCGACGATCGGTCGAGCAGGAGCCGCCGGCGCGGTTGCGGAGCGGGTGCGCGCGGTGCTCACCGAGGTGAGCCACGGGCTCGACCTGGACGCGACGCTCTCCGTGCGCGAGGACGACGACGCCGTGTACGCGACGCTGACCGGCGAGCGATCTCGGCCGGCTGATCGGGCGCCACGGCCAGACGATCGACGCGTTGCAGTACCTGGTGAACGCGATCGTGCTCCGCTCCGACTTGCCAGACGCGAAGCCGGTAGTGGTCGACGCCGCGGGCTATCGTGCGCGCCGCGAGGCGACCCTGACCGCGCTTGCCGACCGGATGGCAGAGCGCGTGCGCGAGACCGGCGAGGCAGGCTGCGCTCGAGCCGATGACGGCCGTCGAGCGCAAGATCGTGCATCTCCGTCTGAAGGAGGTGGCCGGGGTCGAGACGCGCAGCGAGGGCACCGAGCCGAACCGCTACGTGGTCGTCGCGCCGGCGGGCGAATCCCGGCACGAAAACGGCGCAGACGCGTAGTGATTCCCCCGGCAGCGTGCACCAGCACGTACGTGCCAGGCTGAAGCCAGGCACGTGGCCTTGCTGGTAGCCGACCTATGAGCGAGGGCCGGACACGGGGGGTGCCCCTGGGGGACGTTGGGGCTGTGGCGAGCGATCCGCGACTCGCGGCCTGGGTGGACGCGATGCTCGCGACCCCGGGCCTGACCGCCATCCGTGATCGCGGCGACGCCTTCCGCCAGCACGTCGTCGACAGCCTTGCCGCGGTGCCGGTGCTCGCCGCCGCGGATGGGGCGATCGTCGACGTGGGCTCCGGCGGCGGCGCGCCGGGCTTGCCGCTCGCCGCCGCGTTTCCGGACCGCGAAGCTGACGCTGCTCGAGGCCGCCGGCCGCAAGTGCGACTTCCTGCGCCGGTCGCGGCGAGCCGTTCCCGAACGTGCCGCGTCGTCCATGGGCGCGCCGAGGAGCAGCCCGTCGACGCATGGGGTGCCGCGGTCGCGAAGGCGCTCGCCGCGCCGCCCGTCGCGCTCGAGTGGTGCCTGCGCGCTGGTGCGCCCGGGCGGAGTGGCGGTGCTCTACACGGCAGCCGGCGTCGATCTCATCGCGCGCGAGCGCCGTGTCGCACCGGCGTCGGCGGTGGCGACGTGCGGGCCGTGCCGGCCGACGGCAGCCGCGCGCTGCTCGTGCGCCCAAGCTCGAGCCGACGCCGGCGGGCTTCCCGCGGCGCCCGGGCGCGGCCCGGAAACGTCCTCTCGCCTGAGTACCTTGTGCCGCGTGGCCGGCACGGTTTACGCGCTCGCGAACCAGAAGGGCGGCGTCGGCAAGACGACGACGGCCGTGAACCTCGCCGCCTGCCTCGCCGAGGCCGGTGAGCGGGTGCTCGTCGTCGACCTCGACCCGCAGGCAATGCGACGTCGGGGCTGGGTTCGAGACGGAGGGCACGTCGACCGCCGACCTGCTCGACGGCGCCCCGCTCGAAGCGGTCGTCCGCCCGACGCGCTTCGCCAATCTCGACGCTGTTCCGGCGAGCCCTGATCTGGCTGGCTCGGCCGCCGAGCTCGGCCGCCGCGACGCGAGCGAGCGTTACCTCGCCGATGCGCTCGCGCCCGCGCGCGCGGGATACGACTTCGTCTTCCTCGACTGCCCGCCGTCGCTCGGCCCGCTGACCGTCAACGCGCTGGCCGCCGCCGACCGCGTGCTCGTCCCCGTGCAGGCCGAGTACTACGCGATGGAGGGCCTCGCCCAGTTGCTGCAGACGATCAGCGTCCTGCGTGCGCGGCTGAACCCGGAGCTCGCGGTCGCCGGCGTTGTGCTGACGATGGTCGACGCGCGCACGCGGCTCTCGGCCGACGTCGCGGAGGAGCTGCACCGCCATCTCGGCGACCTGCTCTTCCGCGCCCGGGTGCCCCGCTCGGTGCGTCTGGCCGAGGCGCCGAGCCACGGGCTGCCGGTCATCCACTACGACCGCCGCTCGGCCGGAGCCGGCGCGTACTGGGAAGTCGCCAACGAGCTGATCGAGCGCGTCGCCGAGCACCGGGCCGAAGCCGAGTCGTTCGCGCTCGCGGGAGAGCTGCGATGAGCGAGCCGGCCAGGCGCGGTCTCGGCCGCGGCTTCGAGGTGCTGATCGGCGGCGGCTCCGAGCCGCAGCTGATGCACATGCCCGTCGAGATGATCCACGCCAACCCGCGCCAGCCGCGGCGCCGCTTCGAGCAGGAGGCCACCTCTGGCCTCGCCGAGTCCGTGAAGGCGCAGGGCCTCATCCAGCCGGTCGTCGTCCGCCAGCGCGAGGCGGGCGGCTACGAGCTGATCGCCGGCGAGCGCCGCTGGCGGGCCGCGCAGGAGGCCGGGCTGCCGACCGTGCCGGCGATCGTGCGCGAGGCCGACGACCGCGACGCGCTGCTGCTCGGCCTGGTCGAGAACGTCGCGCGCGAGCAGCTGTCCGTGGTCGAAGAGGCCCGCGCCTACGCCGTCCTTGTCGACGAGTTCGACCTGTCGCTCGGCGAGGTCTCCGAGCGCGTCGCGAAGGCGAAGCCGACCGTGTCGAACCGGCTCCGGCTGCTCGAGCTGCCGGACGACGTGCTCGCCATGGTCGAGCGCGGCGAGCTGACCGAAGGCCACGCGCGCGCCGTGCTCGCCGTCCCCGACCACGAGGGCCGCCGCCGGCTCGCGCGGCAGATCGTCCGCACCGGCATGTCGGTGCGCGAACGCCGAGCGCGCCGCGCGCTGGGCAGGGGCCAAGCAGCACAAGACGCGCGGCCGCTCGTCCGTCGATCCGGCGCTGGCCGAGCGGGTCGTCGCCGCCGTGAAGGACGCCACCGGCCGCGACGCAATCGTGCGGGCAGGCCACATCGAGATCCCCTTCACGGACAAGTGGGACCTGGCCGAGCTGGCCGAGGCGCTCGAGCGGGCGGGCCACCGGGCCGCCGCGAACGCCTGAGCTACACTCAGCCTCCGCGGGCGATTAGCTCAGTTGGTTAGAGCGCCGCTCTGATAAGGCGGAGGTCCGTGGTTCGAATCCACGATCGCCCACTCGGCGGCGGCTCCAGCGGGGCCGCCGTTCTCTGTTAACAGACGCGGCGCGGGGGTTTCTCCGACAAGGGGTGGAGCTACGATGCGACTGAGCCATGCAGGAGATGGTCATCTACGGGGTGAGCTTCGACCTGGTCGGAAAGCAGCCGATCGTGCTGCTCAAGACGGCCGACGGGAACCGCTACCTGCCCATCTGGATCGGGCAGCCCGAGGCGGCCGCGATCCTCATGAAGCTCCAGGGCGCGTCGACCCCCCGCCCCATGACGCATGACCTCTTCGCCGAGGTGCTCGAGCAGCTCGAGGCGCAGGTCGTCCGCATCACCGTGACCGAGCTGAAGGACAACACCTTCTACGCGTCGATCACCGTCCAGCAGAACGGGACGGAGCTCGAGATCGACTCGCGCCCGTCCGACGCGATCGCGCTTGCCGTGCGCGCCGAGGCGCCGATCTTCGCCGCGGCGAGCGTCATCGAGGAGTCCGCCATCGAGTTCGAGGGCGAGGAAGTCAACGAGGAGGAGATCGTCTCCGACTTCCGCAAGTTCCTCGAGAACGTCACGCCCGACGAGTTCGCCGCAGACGTCGAGGACGAAGAAGAGACCGCGTAGTCACGACGGCCGGCCGCTGTGACGAGGCCAGGCGCTTCGGCGTCGTGACTGCGCTCTATTCGAATGGGGAACCCCCGCTACGCGGGTTCCCCCCTCGAGCTCCCCCCTCCCGGCCTGGAGTCAGACGCGACTTCGCGCGGTGTGGCTCTCGGCCGGGCAAGCCGGCCTTCGCCGGCGGTGGAACATCTAGTAATGCACGATGATCTCGCCGCCCGGTCAGTAGCGAACGATGATCTCGGCCGCTCGGTCAGTAGTGAACGATGATTTCGCCGCTCAGTCAGTAGTGAACGATGATGGTTGTGCCGTAGCCGTTGTCGGCGAACAGGCGCGGCGCGAGCCACATCGGGATCCGCACGCAGCCGTGCGAGGCCGGGTACGCAGGCACGTCCGGGTAGCCGTGGATGGCGAACCCGCGCAGGAAGTACATCGGGTAGTAGAGGACCCAGTCGAACCCGGGCACCTTGCGGTACACGTGGAAGGTGCCGATCGGCGTGTTGCCCGTCGCCCCGGTCGACACGTGGACGATGAGCGCCACTCGCCCGTCGCGGACGAGGTAGAGCACCTGGCGCGTCTTGTCGACCTCGATGTGGTTGCCGCCGTAGAGCGGCTGTGGCCGCGACGAGTGCTCGAGCACGAGCCAGAGGCGTGTGTCGGCCCGGCCCGTGCGGGGCAGGCCGTGCACCTTCTGGAAGGCGAGCACCGCCTCCATGTCGTCGACCCCGAAGTACGCGTTGACGCCCTCGAGCGCGTAGCCCTGCGCTGACAGCCGGCGAGCGAGCTCCGTCACGCTCGGCCCGCTCGAGCCGAGGCCGAGATCGGGGACGCGTACGGTCGCGTCGGCCAGCTTGCGGACGCCGCTGGTAGCCGCTCGCCGGCTGGAGCTGCGCGACGCACGCGGTAGGACCCGGCCCGATTCCCGTCGAGCGCGAGCCGCACCGTGCCGGCGCCGCCCCGCCCGCGCACGAGCTTCCCGCCGCGGTAGGAGCGAACGACGAGCCGCCCGGCCGCGGCCGGCGTGACCGTGGCGACGGCGGTCTGCAGGCCGCCGACGACTGGCGTTCCGCGCACGACGAGCTCGATTCGCGGGACGACCGACACGGCTACCGCATTGGAGGCCGCGCCGCCGAACGCGACGGTGTACTTGCCGGGCAGCCGCGGGCGGATCCCGATCCGGAAGCCGCCGCCGGAGCGGACGGTGCCCGAGCCGGCCGCGCGCCCGTCCCGCCGCACTGCGAGCCGGGTGCCGGGCAGCGACGGGACGATTCGCCCTGTCAGCCAGCCGCGCTCGCGGTAGCCGACGGGCCTCGTCCCGCGCAGGGTCAGCGCGACCGCCGTCACCGTCGCGGTGGCGCGGGTCTCCTCGCCGGTCGCGGAGGTGCCGATGGCCGTGACCGTCCACCGGCCGGCCTTGAAGGTCGTGGTTGCGCTCGGGCCGGCGGCCGTCGCGCCGCCCGGAAGCTCCCACCGATACGAGACGGCGTCGCCGCTTGCGGTGAGCGTCGTGGTGAGCGGTGCAGGGCCGAGCGCCTTGGCTGCGCTCACGGTCACAGACGGCGCTGCGGCGAACGCCGCGTGTGCGGGCAGCGCAAGGAGAATCGCGGCCGGGACGAGGAGGCGGCGCACCGTCACAAGCGTAAATATCGGCAGTCAGGCGGCGACGGCGAGGATCAGCGAGACGGCGTTGAAGGTCCCGTGGACGATCATGCCGGGCACGACGCTCCCTGACCGGCTGCGGATGTAGGCGAGCCCGCCGCCGAACAGCGCGAGGACGGGCAGGGCGGCCGGGATCCCGTGCACGGCGGCGAACAGCACGCCGACGGCGATGATCGCGAACCACTCGCCGAAGCGCTCGAGCAGGGAGAAGCCGAGCCCGCGGAACATCAGCTCCTCGACGATCGGGACGAAGACCGCGATGACGATGAAGTTCGCGACGAACTGCGGCGCGCGGCTCGAGTCCCACCCGCTCGGCGTCAGCCCCTGGTCCCCTCCCGGATTGAGCAGCGGGCTCAGTGCCGCGACGAAGAGGTAGACGGCGACGATCAGCACGAGGCCCAGGCCGAGCGACCGCGGCCACGACAGCGGGCGGCGCAGCGCGAGGACGTCCCGCGTGCGGTCGCGCCCGGCGATTGCGAGCACGATCGCGAGCAGGACGACGAGGTAGATGCCCTGCGAGAGCGCCGACGACCAGAGGTAGACGAAGTCCTCGGGCGGGTTCGACTCGGCGTTGCCGATGAAGTTCGTCAGCGCTAGGACGCCGACGATGCTCAGCCACGCGGCGAGCCGCGCGTCGCTGCGCGCGGCGGGCGGCAGCTCCTGTGCCGTCACATCCATGCGGCCACGACCTCCGTCAGCGGCGCAGGCGCGAAGTGCAGGCCGGCCGCCAGCGCGCCCGCCTCGTCCTCGAGCTGGTCGCCGACGTGGAGCGTTCGTCCCGCCGTGACGCCGAGCCGCGCGAGCGCGGTGCGGAAGATCGCCGGGTCGGGCTTGGCGGCGCGCGCCTCGGCGCAGGTGACGACGGCGTCGACGCGGATCCCTGCACGGTCGAGGTGGCCGGGGAGCGAGCAGTCCCAGTTGGAGACGACTGCGAGCGCAAGCCCGTGGGCGCGCAAGGTCGCGACGGCGTCGACCACGCCCGGGAGCGGGCGGAAGGCGATCGCCTCGACGAACGCGTCCGTGAAGTCGAGGTCGGCGGCGAGCCGCTCGACGAAGATGCGCGCGCAGTCGCTCCGCAGCGCCGCCAGCGACCCCGCGTCGCGCGCCTCGCACTTGTGCGCCGAGTAGTGGCGCACCTCGTGCTCGAACGCGTCCTCGACGGCGGTCGCGTCGCGCTCCACACCGGCCGCGGCGAGCGCCGCACGGAGCCGCTCGACGTGGTCGTCCAGCTCGACGAGCGTCCCGAACGCGTCCAGCGTGACCGCGTCGAGCTCTGCGGGCGTCACGCCACCCACTGCCACAGCGCCCACTGCGTGATCGCGATCCCGAGCAGGATCGCGCTCACCGAGACGATCGCCACGTGCAGCCGCGGCCGGCCGCCGATCGCCGCGAGCGCGAGGAAGAACGGGAACACGACGAGGCCGAAGCGCGGCAGCGACTGCAGCGGCCAGCCGTGGGCGGGCGTGCTCAGCGGCAGCGCCAGGCTGAGCGCGCAGAAGAGCCCGTACGGCGCGCCGAAGCGACGCCAGGCGAGCACTGTCAGCCAGATGAAGAACGCGAGCGCCGCGAGCAGCGAGAGGTTGATCGCCGCCACCTGGAGCGGCGTCCACTGCGTCACCGAGGGCCAGTAGACGTGGCCGTTGTCGCCGACCCAGAGCTGACGGACTCCGGCGATCCCGGCGCGCAGCCCGTCCCACACGCCGCCCAGCGGGCCGAGCGGCGAGACGCTCCGCCAGTGGTGCTGCGCGTCCGCGAACGCGAACGGGTCGCCGACCTGCCACCAGAGCAGGAGCGGGTAGGCGGCGCAGAGCAACGTGCCGGGAGCGAGTCGCGCCAGCCCGCGCCAGCGCGCCGCTCGCCACGCGATCAGCGCGAGCGGCGGCAGCAGCGCCGCTGCAGAAGGCCGGGTGAGCAGCGCGAGGCCCGCGACCAGGCCGGCCTCCACGAAGCGCGTCCGCTCGGCGAGCAGGAACGCGGCGACCGTGAGCAGCAGGTAGAGCGACTCGGTGTAGACGGCGCCGAAGAAGAGCGACACCGGGAAGATCGCGAGGTACAGCACGGCTCGCCGCGCCCCGTCCGCGCCGAGCCGCGGCTCGGCGAGCCGGTAGAAGAGCTCGAACGCGACCAGCCCGGCGGCGAGCGCGACGACGATGCCCGCCAGCACGAAGTGCCCGCCGAGCACGCGCCCGAGCAGGCCCACGGCGCCCGGGTAGAGCGGGAAGAAGGCGGTGTCGTGGGCGTGCGCGCCGTACCCGTGCTCCGCGATGCGGAGCAGCCAGACGCTGTCCCACCGCGCCCACACGTCGGTGATCCGCCCGAGGTCGTGGGTCAGGGCCGGCTCGTCCCAGAGGTACCAGCGCGGGTTGCGGCTCCGGTCGAGGAGCGTCAGCGCGAGGAGCGCCGCGCCCCAGATCGCCAGCGCGGCTCCAGAGGAAGATCTCGACGGCAGGGCTGCGGAAGACGGGCGGAGAAGGTGCTTCGGAGACCTGCTCGCGGCCGGTCGGGACCCGTTGACCGACGCTCACGACCGCCCGATGATAGCCCTGGTGGCGCGGCGGCTCTTCACGGCGGCAGAGGCGAACGCGGCGCTCGAGACCGTTCGCCCGCTCGCCGAGCAGCTGGTGGAGCGCAGCGCAGTTCTCCAGGAGGCGGTCGAGGAGCGCCAGGCGCTCGCCCAGGCGGCGGCCGGGAACGGCGGCGGTCCCGGCCCGAACCGGCTTGCCGCACTGGCCGAGACGATCCAGCGTGAGCAGGCCGAGCTCGCGCGCTGCGTGGCCGAGCTCGACGCCGCCGGAGTCCAGGTGAAGGACCTCGCGAGCGGGCTCCTCGACTTCCCGTCCGAGCGCGACGGCGAGGAGGTCATGCTCTGCTGGCGGGTCGGTGAGCCCGAGGTGGCCTGGTGGCACACGCTCGACGGTGGGTTCGGCGGGCGGCAGCCGCTCCCGTAGCGTCCGACCGCACGCGTAAAGAAGCGGCATGCCCTCCTGGGAACGTGCGGCCATCGCCGTGGGCGCGATTCTCGCCACGCTCGTGGTGGCGAAGCTCGTCGACATCCGCATGTCGCGGCGAGATCTCGCGCCCGAGACGGCAACCCGCTACCGCGTGCTGCGGCGCAGCATCGTCGCGGCGATCGTGGCGATCGGGGTGCTGTCGGCGCTGCTGGTCATCCCGCAGGTGCGCGCAATCGCCGGCGGGATCCTCGCCTCGGGCGCCGTGCTGGCGATCATCGTCGGGTTCGCCGCGCAGACGACGCTTTCGAACTTCATCTCCGGCCTGCTGATCGCGTTCAGCCAGCCCCTGCGGCTCGGCGACCGCGTGACCGTCGGAGGAGAGGAAGGCGTCGTCGAGGAAATCGGCTTGACCTACACGTTCATTCGCACGCGGGACCAGGCGCGGCTCGTGATCCCGAACAGCAAATTGGCCTCGGATACCATCCGGAACGCCACCATCGTCAGCAGGGAGAAGCTGGCTCAGATCACCGTGCAGGTACCGCTCGACAAGGATCTCGGCAAGGTGGTCGACCTGCTGCGCGAGGAGACGGCAGGCGACCCGCGCGCCGACGTGCTCGTGACGTCGCTCGACGGCGTGGCGACCGTGACGCTGCGCGCGTCCGCGGACGACCCGGCTGCGGCCGAACGGCTGGAGAGCCAGCTTCGCGTGCGCGCGCTCACGCGCCTGCGCGAGGCCGGCGTGCTGGCGTGAGCCCTCCCCCGCGTTTCCGCCGCCCGGAGCTCGTGCCGGGTCAGCGGCGCCGAGCCCGCCGCCGCCAGCAGCGCGCTGCGCCGCCGCCGCCGCACGCTCGTCGTCCTGCTGATCGTCGTCCTCGTGCTGGGCGCCGCCGTCGCCGCGACCTTCGGCGGTGCGGCCGCGGCGCTCGACAACTGCAGCCTCTCGTCGCTCCGGCCGGTCGCGATCGGCCAGAACTCGTTCGTGTACGACGGCCGGGGCAAGCTGATGGCGTCGATCCCGTCCGAGCGCAACCGCCAGCTGGTCTCGCTCGAAAACGTCTCGCCGTCGCTGCGCAAGGCGACGATCGCGATCGAGGACCGGCGTTTCTACGAGCACGGCGGTGTCGACTGGGAGGGAATCCTGCGCGCCGCGGTCCGCGACATCGAGGCCGGGAAGGCCGTCGAGGGCGCGTCGACGATCACGCAGCAGCTCGTGCGCAACCTCTACCCGATCTCGTCCGAGCGGACGCTGGAGCGGAAGGTCAAGGAGGCCTGCCTCGCCATCAAGCTGAGCCGTAAGTGGTCGAAGGACAAGATCCTCGCCACGTACATGAACGCCGTCTACTACGGCAATCACGCGTACGGCGTGAAGGCCGCGGCGCGCACGTACTTCAACACCTCGGTCCGCAACCTGACGCGTGCCGCAGGCGGCGCTGATCGCGGGGATGACGCAGGCGCCGTCTGTCTACGACCCGTTCGTCCGACCGGACGCGGCGTTCGCCCGTCGCAACGAGGTCTTGCGAGCCATGTTCGAAAACGGCGACATCACGCAGCGCCAGTACCGGCGTGCGGTCGAGGCGCCGCTCGGTCTGCGCGACGGGCGCGGCCTCTACGACATCAAGCGTGTGCCGCCGCGCGACCGCTACTTCTTCAACTACGTCTACGACGAGCTCGTCGCCCAGTACGGCGCGAGCACAGTGCGGTCGGGCGGTCTCAGGGTCTACACCACCATCCAGCCGGGCCTGCAGAAGGCCGCCGAGCAGTCGATCCGCGGGCAGCTGAACCTGCGCACCGACCCGGCGGCGGCCGTCGTCTCAATCGATCCGCGCACCGGCTGGATCAAGGCGATGACCGCGGAGGTCCCGGGCAAGCGGCAGAACCAGTTCAACCTGGCGTCGCAGGCGCGCCGCCAGGCCGGGTCGACGTTCAAGACGTTCGTGCTCGCAACGGCGATCCAGCAGGGGATCGATCCGTCGTCGACCTACTACCTGTCGGCGCCGTTTCGCTACCAGCCCGATCCGCTCTCGCCGCCCTGGGAGGTGTCGACCTACGACCACTCGTACTCGGGCAGCCTCTCGATCGAGAGCGCCACGCTGAAGTCCGACAACACGGTCTACGCGCGGCTCACGCTCGACGTCGGCCCGGAGAACGTCGCACGAACCGCGCACCTGCTCGGCATCACAACCGCCCTGCCGCCGTATCCGTCGATGGGACTCGGCTCGATCGCGGTCTCGCCGCTCGAGATGGCGTCCGCGTACGCCACGCTGGCGGCGGGCGGTTGGTACTCGGAGCCGACCGGCATCCGCAAAGTCGTCCTCCCGAACGGCCATGAGGACACGCGGGGCCGGCTGGGGGATCCCGAACCGCGAGCAGGTCATCCCCGACTGGGTCGCGGGCGAGGTGACGCGCATTCTCGAGGAGAACGTCCAGGGCGGGACCGGCGTGGCGGCGAACTACGGCCAGCCGGCGGCCGGCAAGACCGGGACGACGACGGACCACGCGGACGCCTGGTTCGTCGGGTACACGCCGGTGCTCTCCACTGCGATCTGGGTCGGCTACCCACGCGCGGAGATCCCGATGACGAACGTGCACGGCATCGCCGTCGCCGGCGGCACGTTCCCGGCGGAGATCTGGCACGACTTCATGGCCACGGCCTCGCCGGGCGATCGGGAGTTCCCCGTTCCGCGGGGCACGCCGGTCTGGCAGGACAACTACCGCGGCCAGTACCAGTACGAGGGCGGCTCGTACGACCCGTACGGCTATTCGAGCTCGTCGTCGCAGGAGTCGACGACGACGACGTCGACCACGACGACGCAGGCCGCCACCACGCAGCCGCAGCAGCAGCAAGCTCCGCCGCCGCAGCACGCGGCGCCGCAGCACGCGACGCCGACCACGTCGCCGGCCACTCCCGTGACGCCGCCGCCGCGGCACGTGCCGCCGCCCACTGACTAGGCCACGCGTCGCACTCGCGCTTGGCGCGGTCACGGCGGCGCTCGTCTTCGGCGCCGCGATGCTCGCCTGGCCGGACCCATCGCCGCTCGAGCCGCTCCACGGCGGGAATCCGGAGGGCGACAGCAGCTGGTCGTGGTTCTTCCTGGCCGCCGCAGCCGGGGCGCTCGCCGCCTACGTCGTGGGCTGGTCGCTGCTGCGGTCGAGAGCCGTCGCCCTCGGTGCGGTCGCCGCCGTCGCGGTGGCCGTCCAGCTTGCGCCGCTCGCAGGCCCGCTGCTGCTCTCGACGGACGCGTGGACGTACTGGAGCTACGCGCGGCTCTCCGTCGTCCACGACCGCAATCCGTATCGCTCCGTGCCGGAGGACGAGCTCCGCGACCCGTCGCTTCCATGGGTCGGCGCCGTCTGGGTGGACACCTCGTCGATCTACGGGCCGGCGTTCACGCTGGCGTCCGAGCCGGTCGGCCACTCGTCGTCGCCCTACGTCGCCGCCTGGTACTTCAAGTGCGCGGCGGCACTGGCCATGCTGCTGGCCACGCTCGCAGCTGCTCGCGTGGCGTCGA
The DNA here is from genome assembly GCA_963734565.1 of uncultured Thermoleophilia bacterium. GTDB lineage: Bacteria > Actinomycetota > Thermoleophilia > Gaiellales > Gaiellaceae > JACVRM01. The sequence goes on from CAVTHM010000006.1 coordinate 416,685, forward strand.
ACCGTGCGGCTGCCGTTGCGTTCGTCGGCTGGAACCCGGTCGTGGCGCTGCATGCGGCCGGCGGGGGGCACAACGACGCGTGGATGGCCGCGCTCGTGACCGGCGCGCTCGCCCTCGCGGCGGCCGGGCGCAGGCAGTGGGCCGGGGTTGCCTGGGCGCTCGCGATCCTGGTCAAGTGGATCCCGCTGCTGCTCCTGCCGCTGCATGTGCTTGCCGAGCGGCGGCGCTTCGGCTGGGCCGGGTTCGGAGCCGCGCTCGCCGCGGTGGGCGCCGTCGCCACCGTGCGCTACGGAACAGGCTGGCTGGGGGCCCTCGTACCGGTCGCCCGCAAGGCGGGCGAGCGGACGAGCTATGCGCTGCCCTCGCGAATCGCCGAGCTCGGCGTGCCGCGCGACCTGGCGGCGGCGCTGCTCGCCGCCGCCTTCGTCGCCGCCTATGCACTGCTCGTGCGCGAGGCGGCCCGCGGCCGCCCCCGCCTCGCGCTCGCATCGGTGTTGCTGTTGCTGGCAACGCCGTGGCTCGTCGTCTGGTACCTCGCCTGGCCGGTCTCGCTGGCCGGCGCCGAGGAGGACCGGACGGCCCAGTGGCTCACGGTCGCGCTGTCGGCGTACCTCTTGCCGCAGGCGATCCCGCTCTGACATAGAGCTCCACGCCGTCGTCCGAGGCGACGAGTCGCCAGTGTGGATCGTGCTCCAGTGCGGCGATCGCCTGGTCGCCCGCCGGGCCGGGGCTCGCGCGGTCGAGGAGCGTCGGCCGCTTCTGGTCAACGACGACCCAGTCGACGCCGTCAGTCTTCGGGAAGCTGAGGATGCGCCGCCTGTCCGAGAGGTGCGCGCCGAGCGTGTTGGTTGCGCTCACCCTCGCGGCGGCCGGCACGCGGGCGAGCACCCGCCGGGCTGCGTCGTCGTGGGCTGACACTGACACGAGCGAGGCCGCCCGTCCGCTCCAGAGCGGCAGCGCGCCGAGATGGACGTTGGCGACCAGCGCCGCCGCGACCGCTGCCGCGCCGAGCAGCCGGGCCCGATCCGGCCTCCCGCGTGAGAGCCGTGCGGCGCCGAAGATCGCCGCGACCACGAGGCCGGGCGTCGCGCCGGCGGCGTAGTGCTGCTCCACCGAGGTCTGCGTGCTCACCGACGAGAGCAGGTTGAGGGCGATCTCTGGCGCGGCCATCACAAGCGCGAGCGGCGCAGCGAGGGAGAGCGCCGCGAGCGGCAGGACGAGCGCCAGCAGGTAGCGAACGCCGCGCTCGTCGAAGGCCGCGCCGAGCACGAGCCCCGGGTCGGTGACGAGGTTCCTCGCGATCCCGCCCGGCGATCCGCCGACGGCTCGATAGCGGCCGAGGAACGGCGACGCGCCCTCGTGGAAGTGCGGAACGATCACGTCCACCGCTACGAACGTCGCCGCGACGCCTGCAACCGCGATCGCGGCACCCGCGCCGAGGCGCCTGTGCGATACGCCGTACCAGACGCCGATCCCGGCGACGACGAGCCCGATCTCCTCCTTGCCGAGCGCGGCCAGCACGGCGAAGGCGACGAACAGCCAGATCCGCTCCTCGTCGATGAACCAGATGGCGAACAGCAGCAGCGGGCAGCTGAGCACCACCGGGTGGAACTCGCTCAGGGTCGCCCACTCGATCGGCGGGTAGAGCAGGTACGCGAGCCCCAGCCCGAGCGCTGCCGTGCGCGAGTGGAGGTGCTTCTCCGCGAGCCAGTAGACGGGCAGCGCACCGAGCGAGACGGCGATCGCCTGCGTGGTGAGCAGGAGCTCCGGCCGCGGCCACACCCACCAGAGCGGCGCGAAGACGGCGAGCAGCGGATCGACGTGTGAGCCCAGCCGCGAGACCTGCTCGCCGGCGAGGTCGGTCATTCGCAGCGGCCGCCCGTGCGCCGTCGACCAGACCGCCTGCACCATGTTGCCGAGGTCGAAGCGGCCGGTCTCGAACGCGCGGTGACGCAGCGCCGACAGTGCCGTGAACCCGGCCGCGTAGGCGGCGATCGCCGCCCAGAGCAGCCGCCGCGTGCGTCAGATCACGTGCTCGAGCAGCTTGCGCCATCGCCGGCCGAGCACCTCCTCGCTCGCATGTGCCCGGTACGCGGCGAGCCCGCCGGCGCCGACGCGCTGCGCGAGCTCGGCGTCTCCGCAGAGCCGCGTCAACGCCCTGTGCGAGCGCCTCGGGGTCGCCCGGCGGCACCAGCAGCGCGCTCTCCCCGTCGACGAGCAGCTCGCGCGCGGCCTGCGTGTCGGCCGTGACGAGCGGCGTGCCGCACGCGAGCGCCTGGAACGCCTTGTTCGGGATCACGCGCGCGGCCTTTGCCGACGTGCCGAACACGCCCAGCGCGCACGTCGCTCGCTGCAGCTCTCCGGGCAGCGACTCGTAGGGCACCCACGACACGTGCTCGACATTCGCCGGCCGGCCGCGGAGCAGCGCGCGCAGCTGGCCGTTGCCGATCACACGAAAGCGGAGCTCGGGCACGAGCCGTGCCGCCGCGAGCACCGTATCCAGCCCGTGCAGCGGGATCAGCTTGCCGACGAAGAGCACTGTGGCCGGGTCGCGCTTCTGCTCCGCCGGCGCGAACAGGCGCTCCTCCGCGCCGACGAAGCACGTGGCGACGCGTGCCGCCCCGAGCCCCGCCAGCGCCGCGAAGAAGCCCGCATTCGCCTGCGTGTCGGCCACGACCAGGTTCGCGGAGCGGAACGCATGCCGGTCGAGCCACAGCAGTGCGCGGCCCGCCGCCGAGCGGGCGCCGAAGCGGCCGCGGTCCTCGACGAGCGTGTCCCACAGCGAGACCAGCGGGTTGAAGATCACCGGGCGGTCCCGCGCGACGCGGCGGGCGACGTCGAGGTCGGCCTGCCCCGGGTACCCGACGATGACGGCGTCCGCCTCGGCGGGGCCCGAACGGAGCAGCCGGGCCTGCGCCGCGAGCAGCCGTCCACCGGCACGCAGCCCCGCGCGCCACTGCTCGCCGCCGTGCCACACCGCTTCGTTCCGCTCCTCCACCTCCACCCCGGCCTGCCGGAGCGCGGAGATCACCTGGGCGTTGCGCGGGTAGTCGCGCTCGTAGGTGCCGAAGTAGAGGACGCGCAACCGCTAGCGCCCCATCAGGCAATGCCCGCCGGCCAGGAGCTCGCCAGCAGTACCTGACGGGGCACTAGCCGACGATCTCGTCGACGAGCGCCTCGACGCGCTCGCGGTCGCCCACCCGCTCTTCGTGCAGGCTCGTGACGAGCTCGCCCACGAGGCCGAGCGAGAAGAGCTGGATCCCGACCACGACGAGCAGCACGCCGAGCGTCAGGAGCGGCCTCTGGCCGATCGCGTGGCCCATCAGCTTCACGACGGTCAGGTACGCGAGCAGCAGGAACCCGACGAGCCCGAGCGCCAGCCCGACGCCGCCGAAGAGGTGCAGTGGCCGGTAGCGGTAGCGGCCCATGAACGTGACCGTGAGCAAGTCGAAGAAGCCGCGCAGGTAGCGCTCCATGCCGTAGCGCGATCGCCCGTGCTCGCGCGGCCGGTGCGAGACGGGCAGCTCGGCGACGCGGAACCCGCGGTAGTGCGCCAGCACGGGGATGAACCGGTGCAGCTCGCCGTACAGCCGCAGGCCGCGCAGCACCTCCGCGCGATATGCCTTGAGCCCGCAGTTGAGGTCGTGCAGCCGCAGGCCCGAGACCCGGCCCGTGACGGCGTTGAAGACGCGCGAGACCGCCCGCCGCCGCCACGGGTCGCGGCGGCGTGTCTTCCAGCCGCTGACGAGGTCGAAGCCCTCGTCCAGCTTGGCGAGCAGCCGGCCGATCTCCGCCGGCTCGTCCTGCCCGTCGCCGTCGATCGTGACGACGACGTCGCCCGCGGCCTCCGCGAAGCCCGCGGCGAGTGCGGTCGCCTTCCCGAAGTTGCGGCGCAGCCGCACGATCCGCACGGCCGGCTCGCTCGCATGGAGCCGCGTCAGCGCCGCGAACGTGCCGTCGGTGGAGCCGTCGTCGACGAAGAGCACCTCCCACTCGCGGTCGAGCGGATCGAGCGCCGCGCGCAGCTCGTCATGGAGCGGCTCGACGCTCGCCTCCTCGTTGCAGACGGGGACGACGACCGAGATCACATCGCGGACCCTAACGTCCCGCTGCCGTTTGCTACTGCGGCAACTTCGCGCGGCCCTCGGCGGTGAGCTCGGTGCCCCTGTACTGGTACGCGGGGCCGGTCCGCGGGATCACGCGAATCGGCTTCGCCCAGGCGATGTACCGCTCGGACGCGAAGAAGCGCGGGTGGCAGGCCTGGAGCGCCACGACCTCGTGGCCGTGCGACTTGAGGACTGCGAGATCGTTGGCCGGGACGATCGTGTGGCCCGTGATCCGGTACTGGAAGGTGCCGTAGGGCACCTCGAGCGTCACTGAGTCGCCGGCGCGGAGCTTGTCGATGGCCGAGAACGGCGCGAGGTACGTCGTCCGGTGCCCCGCGATGTAGATGAGCTGACCTTCGCCCGGCATGAACGTCGACAGCTGCCGGCCAGGCCCCTTCTCGAGCGTCGACGTGTCGGTGCCGTTGACGAAGACCATCTTCAGCCCGAGCCGCGGCACGATGATCCGCCCGATCGCCTCGCCCTCGTGCAGCGAGCGGCGGTAGCGCTTCGCCGCCTGCGCGATCGAGAGCTCATAGCTCGCCAGGTTGCGGCCGGCGCTCTTCGGTGCCGGCGGCGGATGGAAGTCCTCGAGCTGATGCTGGTACTGGTTGCGGAGCTCGCGCTGCTGGTACGCGGTGTACATCGCGGTAAAGGGGTCCTGCCAGCGCCAGATCAGGAACGCCCAGGCCAGCGAGAGGACGCCCGCGACGATCAGCATCGTCCCGAGCACGCGAGTGAGTCGCCGCAGAGGCATCGCCCTCATTGTGCGTCAGGCGCGCGGCATGTGGAGGCGACGAGCGAGTGCGAGCGCGCCGACGCGCCGGCGGAGGCCGCGACTCGGGTACGCCGCGTAGCGCCCGAACGTGAGTGCGCCGACCTGGCCCGCGGCGGCGAGCCACGCCACTGCCCCGAGCACCGCCGTCGCGGGCAGGTAGCCGACGGCGGCGAGCCCCGGCGAGGTACCACGGCGCGTCCAGGCCGAGCCCGAAGCGGGTTGCGAGCGACCCGAGCAGCACGAGCGGGCCGGCGAACCCGATCGCGTAGAGCAGGACGCGCAGCCAGCTGCTTGCCGAGCGCAGGTGCATCAGCCAGAGCCACGCGTGCAGCGAGGGCAGGATGAAGAGCAGGGCGTAGGGGTTCGTGGCGATCGCGAGCACCGCCGTCGCGAGCAGGAGCACGAGCGCGACGGCGTAGCCGGCCACCTGCTCCGGCGCTTTCGGCGCTGGCCCGGTCAGGCGCAGGCGCGCGATCGCCCAGCCGATCGCGAGCACCACGAGGTAGGCGCCGATCGCGCGCACGGGCCAGTCCCCGGCCGCGCCGGTGAACGGCGAGAGCGGCCGCTTCTCGCCCTCGACCCAGAAGCCGGCTCCCGCGAACACCCAGAACGCGAGCGCTGCGAAGAGCCAGAAGCCGAGGCGGCGGCCCTGAGCTCGCGCGGCGCCCGAGATCGGAAGCAGCAGCCGGCGCCGGCGGCTCAGGACGTCGAGCGTGACCAGCGCGACGGGGATCACCAGCCCGATGAGCGCGACTTCCACCGCCCAGCCGGCGATGATCCGCGAGCCGAGCAAGAGGTAGCTGGCCGGCGTCGAGTCGAGCTGCGGCTCCTGGTCGAGCGAGTCGACGAGCGCCTGGGCGGCCGATCCGATCTGGCCCAGGCGGAACGACGAGATCCGCTCGGGGCCGTCGCCGAACGGCTCCGGCGGCCGCACGTTCGCGGTGGTCAGCGTGAGTGCTGGGATTCCTTGCTCCAGGAAGGGCGCGTGGTCGTACAGGCTGAGCGGGAACGCGAGGTCGATCAACTGGCCGGCGATCCCCGTCTGGCGCGGACTGCGTCCTGTGAGCTCGCGCAGGCGCGCATTGGCGGTTGTGGCGAGCTGCGGCGCCGGCGACCGCGCTCCCGCCCCGCCCACGTCGATCCGCGGCCGCGCATGCCCGGCGGCGGCGGCGATGTTGACGTCCGCGAGCGTCCGCTCACGCACGCCCGGCAGCGCGGCGTAGTGCGCGGCGCCGAGGCCGCCGAAGGCGCCGCCGTCGGTCGAGAGGAAGATCAGCGTGTGCGTGGGCTTCAGCGCGCCGCCGCCGGCGGTCGCCGGCGCGTTGCCGTAGAGGCGCGCGAGCTCGAGCAGCGCCGCCGTGCCCGAGGCGTTGACGTCCGCGCCGGGCCCGTCGCCGGTGTCGTCGCGATTCGCGCTGATCACGATCGCCTTGCCGGTTTCCCCGCGCGCGATGGCCGTCAGGTTCTGCATCGGCACGCGCCCGCGGCCCGGGATCGTCGCCTCGAAGCGGTCGCGGCGAACGGTGTAGCCGTAGCCCTCGAGCGTGCGCTGCACCCAGTCGGCGGCCCGCGTGGCACCCGGCGTGCCCGGCTCGCGATCCGGGTACTGGGTCGCCAGTCTCGTCGCGAGCGCGGTCGCGGAGGCGGCGTCGAAGGCGGGCGGCGGCGGCGCGGGCAGCACCTGCGGGCGCGTGACGGTGAACGAGACCGCGAGCGCGAGCAGGAGCGCGGCTCCCAGAGAGATCCGGTACAGGCGGGCGTTGATCGGCCGGTCGAGGTCGGCCGCTGGTCGCCGCCGGCGGGCCGCGCGCGGAAGGCTGGGCATTTGCGGGGCTATAGTAGGTCCAGCTGCGGTTGCGAGGGCCCAGCTCCATGAACATGCCCGACTCCGCGACGATCCTCCTCGTCGATGACGAGGAATCCCTCCAGAAGCTGCTGACGTTCCCGCTCGAGCGGGAGGGGTTCCGCGTGATCCCCGCCCACGATGGCGAGGAAGCGCTCGACCGCTTCGCCGCGCGAGCGCGTCGATCTGGTGGTTCTCGACGTGATGTTGCCGAAGCTCGACGGGCTCGAAGTCTGCCGCCGTCTCCGCGCCACGAGCAGCGTCCCGATCCTGATGCTCACCGCGCGCGACGACGAGCTCGACAAGGTGCTCGGGCTCGAGCTCGGCGCCGACGACTACATGACGAAGCCGTTCTCGGTGCGCGAGTTCCGCAGCCGGGTGCGGGCGCTCCTGCGCCGCGCCTCCGCGCCCCGCCACGAGCCCGGCGCCGACGAGGTGATCGAGGCCGACGGTTTGCGCATCGACTCCGCGCGGCGGCGTGTCCTGCTGCGCGGCGACGAGGTGACGCTCACCTACGTCGAGTTCGAGATCCTGCGGGCGATGGCCGAGCGGCCGGGCCGCGTGTTCACGCGCCAGGCGCTGCTCGAGCGCCTGTGGGGCGACTCCGACTACCGCGATCCGCGCACCATCGACGTGCACGTCCGCCACCTGCGCGAGAAGCTCGAGACCGATCCACGCCGGCCCGAGTACATCTTCACGGTGCGCGGCGTGGGGTACCGCTTCCGGGACGCCTGATGCGGCTCGGTGTCGCCGTCCGGCTCGGGCTCGCGCTGTTCGTGCTCGTGGCCGCGTCGCTCGCGATCGTCTACGCGGCGGTCGTGCCCTCGCTCGACAAGCGGCTCGTCGACGAGAAGATCGCGCGCACGCACCGTCAGGTCGGCACGATCGCGAACTACTACCGCGGCGGGCTCTGGAGCGCGACGGAGCTCGCCAATACCTTCCCGTCCTACCGCGTCGCCGTGCTGACGCCGTTCGGCGAGCGGCTGACCGTGTACGAGGACTCTGCGGTCGGCGGCTCGTCGGAGGACATCGCCGACGACCCGGTCGCCAGGCGCGCGTTCTCGGCAGGCCGCATCCGCGCCGGGACAGTCACGCGCGGCAGCACGCACTTCGCCGAGGCGGCCCAGCCGATCAACTACCTCGGCGCCGACCCGCGGGTGGTGCTCATCTCGACGTCGATCCAGAGCGAGCTGGACGACATCCAGCTGGTGCGTCGGCGGATCGTGATCGCCGGGCTTCTGGGGCTCCTCGTCGCGGTCGGCGTCGGCTTCGCGGCGGCGTCGATGCACGCGCGGCGCATTCGGCGCCTCGAACGGGCCGCCGACCGCATCGCGCACGGGAAGTTCGACGAGCCGGTCGTCGACCAGGGCTCGGACGAGCTGCACGAGCTCGCCGAGGCATTCGAGCACATGCGCCGGCGGCTCGCGACGCTGGACGACGCGCGCCGTGCGTTCGTGGCGAACGCCTCCCACGAGCTGCGCACGCCGATCTTCGCGCTCGGCGCTGCGCTCGAGCTGCTGGAGGACGAGACGCTCGACGAGCCGACGCGCGAGGAGTTCATCGAGACCATGCGCGACCAGGTCGGGCGGCTCACGCGCCTCACGGCCGACCTGCTCGATCTCACGCGCCTGGACGCCGGCCGCATGCCGGTCGAGGCCGAACCGGTGGACCTTGCTGCGACGGCCGCGCTCCTCGGTCGCGAGTTCGGCGCCGCCGCACGCGCGGGCGGGCACACGCTCGCGGTTGTCGCGAACGGGTCGGCGGGCGCGGTGGCGGACGAGGACCAGGTGCTGCGGATCGGCCGCGCCGTGGTCGAAAACGCGCTCGTCCACACGCCGCCGGGCACGAGGATCCGCATCGCCACGCACGCGGACAACGGCCGCGCGACGCTCGAGATCGCCGACGACGGCCCGGGTGTGCCGCCAGAGCAGCAGGAGCACCTCTTCGAGCGCTTCTACCGCGTGGACGGCAACCGCGCGTCCGGCAGCGGCCTTGGGCTCGCCATTGCGCACGAGCTCGCGGAGCTCATGCACGGCGAATTGCGCCTTGCGTCAGGCCCGGACGGGACGAGCGTGACGCTCACGCTCCCCGGCGACGCGGCCTCGTAGCCGTTTTCACGGGAAAACGCGTGTCACCCGGACCCGGCTACTCTCGACCGGTGCGCCCGCTCGCCGTCGCCGCTGTCGCGCTTGCCGCGGCGCTCGTTGGCGGCGCCGTCGTCTACCTCGGAGGTGTGAACGACGACGATCCCGTTGTGCGGCCCGGGAAGGTGGTCGTCGCCGAACTGGACGCGTCCGGAGACGCCGCGTCTGCGCCGCTTCGGCTGAGCAACGCGTTCGACCCGGAGCGCATCTACGCGGCGCGGTCGCCCGGTGTCGTCACCGTGTACGTGTTCTTCGGGGGCGAGGCGGATGCCACCCACGCGGCGCAGGGCTCCGGCTTCGTCGTCTCGCCGGACGGCTACGTGCTCACGAGCGCACACGTCATCACCACGGCCGGCCAGGGCTCCGGGGCCACCAGGCCGGCGAAGCGCGTCTACGTGGCGTTCAACGACGGCGACCGCGTCGAGGCGGAGGTTGTGGGCTACGACCTGTTCGACGATGTCGGCGTCGTGCGCGTGAAGCCCTCTGCGCACCGGTTGCGGCCCATCCCGCTCGGCAACTCGGCCACGCTGCGCGTCGGCGCGCCGGTGGCGGCGATCGGCAGCCCGTTCGGCAACACCGGCTCGCTGGCGGTCGGTGTCGTCTCTGCGGTTGGACGCTCCATTCCGTCGCTGACCTCCAAGTACTTCCTCTCGGACGCGATCCAGACCGATGCCCCGATCACGCACGGCAACTCGGGCGGCCCGCTGCTCGACGGTCGCGGCAACGCCGTCGGGATCAACGCGCAGATCCGGACGGACAACGGGGCGGCCGAGGGCGTCGGCTTCGCCGTGCCGATCAACGCGGCCAAGCGGTCGCTGCGCGGGCTGATCGCAGCGGGGACGGTCAGCTACCCGTACGTGGGCATCGAGACCAACGACCTGACGCCGACGCTTGCACGCCACCTCCACCTGCCCGGTCCTGCGCGGCGCGCTCGTCACCACGGTCTCCGCAGGCAGTCCCGCCGCCCGAGCCGGCCTGCGGCCCCCAGGCGGCGACCTCGAGCTCTTCAACGGCGCCGAGATCCGCCGCGGCGGCGACGTCGTCGTCGCGATCGGCGACCTACCTGTGCGCAGCGCCGACGACGTGGCGCGCGTGCTGGTCGACCACCACCGGCCCGGCGAGTCGGTCACGTTCGTGGTCGTCCGCGACGGACGCCGCGACCGCATCGCCGTCAAGCTCGGGACCCGCCCGGCGAATCCCGACACCACCCCGTAGCCGCGTCGGGGGGTTGGATGCAGCGCGGCCGGGAATAGGACTCGGCGAACGACGGTCGAATGAGGAGAAACGGTGACGGCCAACCGCCGCGTATCTGCCTAAACTTCCCGAATGCCGACAGAGACCGCTAGTGACAACGCCGTTCGGCTCACCATTCCGGCCAAGCCGGAGTACATCACGCTCCTCCGGCTGGCCCTCACCGGCCTCGCCGGGCTCCGGCCGCTGACGGACGAGACGCTCGGCGACCTCAAGCTGGCGGTCACCGAAGCCGCGTCCAACTCGGTCCGGCACGCGTACGAGAACGGCGACGGCGTGGTCGAGGTGGTCTACGAGTTCGAGGGCGACCGGCTCATTGTGGAGGTCGCCGACAACGGCCAGGGCTTCGTGCCGGGCTCCCGCGACGACCGCGGCGAGCTGGACGAGGGCGGCCTCGGCATCGCGATCATCCAGGCGCTCGCCGACGAGTTCGAGGTCGGGTCGCGTCCCGACGGCGTCGGCTCGCGGCTCCGCTTCGTCAAGCTGCTGCGCGAATAACCGCACCGTCGTCCGGCGCGCGAGCGCCTTCTCCTCGATGCTCCAACTCGTCAACGTCGGACACAAAGCCGCTCGCCGAGTACGCCACGATCGTGTCGCGCGGCCTTGTCGACGAGATCAGGCGACTCGCGCGAACCGCTGGAGGGCGCGCGCGTGCTGCACCTCTCCGCCACGGCGTTCGGCGGCGGCGTGGCCGAGATCAACTACACGCTGATCCCGCTGATGATCGACGCGGGGCTCGACGTCGAGTGGCGGATCATCCGCGGCCAGGACGAGTTCTTCGACGTCACGAAGACGATCCACAACGCACTGCAGGGCGACGCCCGGACGGGCTGACGCCGGAGCAGGAGCGCGATCTTCGACGGCTACAACCGCTGAACGCGGACGAGCTCGGGAGCCGACGAGTACGACTTCGTCGTCGTCCACGACCCGCAGCCGGCGGCGATCATCGAGTACGTCGGCGAGACCACGCGGCCGCACTGGATCTGGCGCTGCCACATCGACCTCTCGACGCCGAACCGGCCGAGGTGCTCGACTTCCTCGCACCGCCGCTGCAGACGCTACGACGCGGCGATCTTCCACATGCCGGAGTACGTGCCGCACGTCGACGGCCTGCCGCCCGCGTACATCTGGCCGCCCGCGATCGACCCGCTCGAACCCGAAGAACATGGCGCTCGTCCGCCGAGGACGCTGCTTACATCGTCGACCAGTTCGGCGATCGACGTCGAGCCGGCCGCTGCTGCTCGCAGGTCTCGCGGTTCGACCCCTGGAAGGACCCGCTCGGCGTGATCGACGCGTACCGCGAGGTGAAGCGCGATCCATCCCGGGACGTGCAGCTCGCGCTCGTCGGCTCGATGGCGCACGACGACCCGGAGGGCTGGGAGTTCTACAACCAGACCGTGACGTACGCGGACGACGATCCCGACATCTTCATCCTCTCCAACCTGAACAACGTGGGCGCGGTCGAGGTAAACGCCTTCCAGGTGCACTCGGCGCTGTCCTGCAGAAGTCGATCCGCGAGGGCTTCGGGCTGACGGTCACCGAGGCGCTGTGGAAGAGCGCGGCCGACGGTCGCCGGGCGCGTCGGCGGGATCGTCGCCCAGATCGACGACGGCGAGACGGGCTGTCTCGTCGACTCGGCCGCCGAGTGCGCCGTCGCGTGCCGTCGAGATCCTCGCCGACCCGGATCGCCCGCGACAGCGAGGCCTGCGCGGCAAGGAGCACGTCCGCCGGCGCTTCCTCACGCCGCGCCTGCTGCGCGACTGGCTCGCGCTCTTCAACCGGCTGTCGGGGCGCGACACGGGCGAGACGAGCTCGTCGTGGCACGGCGCCTGAGATTCACGCGGGCCTCGGGGCAGAGGGGCTTGGCGAAACGACGTCTGAGCCGCAGGGCCGCGCTGCTCGCCCCGATGCGTCGTCCTCAGTCGCGCCCGTATGACAAGCATACGAACGCTCCCTGCGTCCTAGCCTCGGAACGAGCATCGCACCCCTGCGACGAGCGACGTTCCGCCAATCCCCTCTAGGGTGCCCGGGGCGATGGCGACCCGGCGCAAGCTGATCATCGTGTCGAACCGTGGCCCGGTCTCGTACGCAGTCGGCCCGACGGCGAGATCCATGCGCGCCGCGGCGGCGGCGGGCTCGTGACGGCGCTGCGCGGCCTGGTGACGCACCACGAGGTGACCTGGATCGCGAGCGCGATGAGCGACGAGCGACCGGCTGGTCGGCCGAGCGCCACGGCGGCGAGGCGATCGAGGAGCGGCGCGCGACGGGTCGACCTACCGGCTGCGGCTCGTCGCACCACGATCCAGGCGTACGACTGCTACTACAACGTCGTCGCGAACCCGATCGCTCTGGTTCGTCCAGCACTACCTCTGGGACCTGCGCGCTCGCCCGACGGTCGATCACGGGCTGCACAACGCGTGGCAGAACGGCTACCGGCCCGTCAACGAGAACTTCGCCGAGGCGGTGCTGCCGAGCTCGAGCGCGAGCCCGGCGCCGACGGTCTTCTTCCACGACTACCACCTGTATCGTGGCGCCGCGGCTTCGTCCGTGAGCGGGCGCCCGGACGCGCGCTCGGCCACTTCGTCCACATCCCGTGGCCGCAGCCGGACTACTGGCGCGTGCTGCCCGAGGACGTCCGCCGGGCCGTGCACGAAGGCGTGCTCGCGAACGACGTCGTCGGCTTCCACACCGCCCGCTGGCGGCGGAACTTCCTGCGAAGCTGCGAGGAGATCGCCGAGCGCCGAGGTCGACGTCTCCAGCGGCGAAGTCGCACCACGACGGCCGCCCACGCCGTGCCCGGCGCGCCCGATCTCGGTCGACCCGGCAGGAGTTCGACGCGCTCGCGACGCAGCCCGGACGGTCGTCCGAGGAGCGAGCTGATCGTGCGAGGCGCGGCCCGAGTAGCTCATCCTCCGGGTCGACCGCACCGACCCGTCGAAGAACGTCGTCCGCGGGCTTCCGCGCGTTCGAGCTCTTCCTCGAGGCGCACCCGGAGCTGCACGGGCGCGTGCCGATGCTCGCGCTGCTCGACCCGTCGCGGCAGGACATCCCGGAGTACGCCGAGTACCTGGGCGCGATCCAGCGCGCCGCGCGGGCGCGTCAACGATCGCTTCCAGCACCGGTCGACTGGATGCCGCATCGACCTGCGGATCGCCGACAACTTCCCCCAGGCGGTCGCCGCGTACAAGCAGTACGACGTGCTGCTCGTGAACGCGATCTTCGACGGCATGAACCTCGTCGCCAAGGAGGCACCGCTCGTCAACGAGCGCGACGGCGTCCTCATCCTGTCGGAGAACGCGGGCGCGCACGAGCGAGCTCGGCGACTGGGCGCTGACCGTCAACCCGTTCGACATCGCGGGGCAGGCGGCCGGCGATCCACGAGGCGCTCGTCATGCCGCGTCGAGGAGCGGCGCCGGCGGATCGAGGCGATCCGGGCGGCACGTGCGCGAGCACGACATCGGCCGCTGGATCGACGACCAGCTCGCCGATCTCGAGCGCGAGTCGGCCGAATCACCGGCCCCGGTGGAGAGCGCATGAGCGGCGACCTCTCGCACGTCGACGAGTCGGGGCGCGTGCGGATGGTCGACGTCGGCGGCAAGCCGCTGTCGCGCCGCCGGGCCGTGGCGCGCGCCTCGGTTCGGATGGCCGCCGAGACGGCTGCGCGGCTGCACGAGCTGCCCAAGGGCGACGCGCTTACGACCGCGCGAGCTGGCCGGCGTCATGGCGGCGAAGCGGACGAGCGACCTGATCCCGCTCTGCCATCCGCTGCCGCTCTCGAGCATCCAGGTCGCCGCTGCCGTGGTGGGCGACGGCGTCGAGATCACGGCGTCCGCCGAGGCGACCTGGCACACGGGCGTGGAGATGGAGGCGCTCGTCGCGGCATCGGTCGCCGCGCTGACTGTCTACGACATGGCGAAGGCGATCGACAAGGCGATGGTCGTCGCCGAGGTCGAGCTGATCGAGAAGACGAAGGAGCCCGTGTGAGGGCGGCTGTATTGACCGTGTCCGACGGCGTGTCGGCCGGTGTCCGCGAGGACCGCAGCGGCGACGAGCTCGAGCGGCTGCTCGGCGAGGACCGCTACGAGGTCGTCCGGCGGGTCGTCCCCGACGAGCGGGAGGCGATCGCGGAGGCGATCGCGGAGCTCGCCGACGAGTGCGCGGTGGTCTTCACGACCGGCGGGACCGGCATGGCGCCGCGCGACGTGACGCCGGAGGCGACGCTCGAGGTGGTCGATCGGCTGGCGCCGGGCATCGCCGAGGCGATTCGTGCCGACTCGATCTCGAAGACGCCGCACGGGCTGCTGTCGCGCGGCGTGGCCGGCGTTCGCAGCGGAGCGCTCGTGGTCAACCTGCCCGGCTCGACCGGGGGCTGCCGCGACGGCTACGCGGTCCTGCGGCCCGCGCTCGAGCACGCGCTCTCGCTGCTGGCGGGCGAAGGCACCGCACACCGGCAGACCGGGTAACCGCGCTGCTTTCATTCGAATGAGGAACCCCCGCTTCGCGGGTTCCCCCCTCGAGCTCCCCCCTCCCGAGTGGACGTGACACGCGACTGCGCGCGACGTGGCTCCCGCCCGGTGTGACCGCTGGCGCTCCATTCGAAGGGGCACCCCCTGCTTCGCGGGTTTCCCCTTCGAGCTACCCCTTTCCCGTTGGACGTCACACGCGACTTCGCACGACGTGGCTTTCGCCCGGGCAAGCCGGGCTCCGCCGGTGACTGCGGCTGCGTAGCATCGTCGCCGTGACGGCGACAGCCACCCAGTTGCCCGTGCGGTTCGCGCGGCTTGTGAAGATCGAGCACACCGTCTTTGCGCTGCCGTTCGCCTATGTCGGGGCGTTGCTCGCCGCGGGCGAGGTTCCTTCCGGCCACGACCTCCTGTGGATCACGATCGCCATGGTCGGCGCGCGCTCGCTGGCGATGGGCCTCAACCGGCTGATCGACCGCACGATCGACGCGCGGAACCCGCGTACGGCCACGCGGGAGCTGCCGGCCGGCGCGCTCTCCGTGGTGCAGGTGGTCGCCTTCTGCGCCGCGTCGCTGGCCGTGTTCCTGGTGGCCGTGTGGCAGCTCGACCCGATCGTGCGGTGGCTCTGGCCGATCCCGGTGGCCGGCTTCGTGATCTACCCGTACCTGAAGCGCGTCACATGGTTGTCGCATCTCTGGCTCGGCGCGGTCGACGGCCTGGCCGCGGTCGGCGGCTGGGTCGCCGTCACGGGCCACCTGCCGTGGGAGTCGTGGGCGCTCGGGGCGGCGGTCGCGTGCTGGATTGGCGGCTTCGACCTCTTCTACTCGCTCTTCGATGTCGACATCGACCGGCAACAGGGCCTGCACTCGTGGGCGGTGCGGTGGGGCGAGCGCGGCGTCTTCCGCTGGGCGCGCGTGCTGCACGTGCTGACGGTGCTCCTGCTCGTCGCCGTCGGGCTCGGCACCGACTCCGGTATCGCGTACTACCTCGGCGTTGCCGCGGTTGCTGCGCTGCTGGTGTACGAGCACTCGCTCGTCCGCCCGGGCGACCTGCGGCGACTGGACGCCGCCTTCTTCACGGTCAATGGCGTGATCAGCGTCGTTTTCCTCGGTTTCGTCCTGCTCGACGTGATCTGACGGGCCATAGACTGGCCGCGTGATCACGGCTCGCGGCCTGACGAAGCGCTACGGCGAGAAGCGCGTGCTGGAAAAGCTCGACCTCAACCTCGACACGGGCGGGTTCCTCGTCGTGACCGGCCCGAACGGCTCGGGCAAGACAACGCTCCTGCGGGTGCTGGCCGGGCTCGCGGCGCCGACCCGCGGCGAGCTGGAGGTGCGCGCCGAGCGCGCGCAGATCGGCCTGCTCGCCCACGAGCCGCTGGTCTACAAGGAGCTGACGCCGCTCGAGAACCTCGAGCTGTACGGCCGCCTGTACCGCGTGCCCGAGCGCCGCGAGCGGATCGGGATGCTGCTCGAGCGTTTCGGCCTGTGGGAGGAGCGGCACGCACGCGTCGCCACGTTCTCGCGCGGGATGCAGCAGCGCCTGGCGCTCTGCCGCACGCTGCTCCACGAGCCGCAGCTCGTCCTGCTCGACGAGCCGTTCTCGGCGCTCGACGCCGAAGCGGCCGAGCTCGTCGACCGCGAGCTGCGCGAGCTCGCCGGCCGCCGTACGGTCGTTCTCTCCACGCACGCGCCCGAGCGGGTCGAGCCGCTCGCCTCGGCGCGCCTCGAGCTGGCGCCGGCGTGAACGGCTACTTCGGCGACGTCGCCGCGCTCGCGCGGAAGGATCTGCTGCTCGAGCTGCGCTCGCGCGACACGGTGCCGGCAATGCTGCTGTTCGTCGTCACCGCGCTCGTCGTCTTCCACTTCGCGCTTCCCGCCGACGCGGGCGACGCCGCCACCGATGGGCTGCTCTGGGTGGGCCTCGTCTTCACGGCGATTCTCGGCCTCACGCGTGCGTTCGTCGCCGAGCGAGAGGGCGGCGTGATGGACGGGCTCGCGCTCGCGACGCCGGATCGCAGCGCGATCTGGCTCGGCAAGAGTCTCAGCATCTTCGCCTTCCTCGGTGTCGCCGAGCTGGTGGCACTGCCCGCCTACGCGCTCTTCTTCCAGCCGGTCGGCTGGGAGCTCCTGGCGGCGGTTGTGCTGGCGAACGTCGGGATTGCCTGTGTCGGAACGCTGCTCTCGGCGATGGCAACCGCGACCCGCGCGCGCGAGCTGCTGCTGCCGCTGCTCTTCCTGCCGCTCGGGATCCCGATCGTCGTCGGCGGCGTGGGCGCTACGGTGACCGACGAACCCGGCCGTTACCTGGCCTTTCTCGCGTTGTACGACCTCGTTTTTGCGATTCTCTCCTGGGCAAGCTTTGAGTACGTCGTTGCGGAATAACAGGCCCGTCGTCTTCGCCGCGGCGGCGCTCGCGCTGCTCGTCTCGGGCGTGGTGCTCGCGCTCTTCTGGGCGCCCGACGACGCCGACCAGGGCTTCAGCCAACGGATCTTCTACATCCACGTCCCGGTGGCGCTGACCGCCTACGCCTGCTTCGGCTGGGGCGCGTGGAAGGCGCTGCGGCTGCTGTGGCTAGGCGACGAGAAGTACGACCTCGAGAGCTATACGGCCGTCCACATGGGCCTGATCTTCGGCGTTCTCACGCTCGCGACCGGCTCGATCTGGGCGAAGGCGTCGTGGGGGGTCTGGTGGAGCTGGGGCGAGCGGCAGCTTGTGCTGTTCCTCGTCCTCTTCCTCTTCTACGCGGCCTACTTCATGCTCCGCTACTCGGTGGAGCCCGGCCGCCAGCGGGCGAACCTCTCGGCCGTCTACGCGCTCTTCGGCGTGGTGCTGATCCCGGTCAGCTTTCTTGCGATCCGGCTGGCCGAGCGGTTCATCCATCCGGTCGTCTTCACGCGAGACGGGCCACAGATGCCGTGGCAGATGTTCGTCTCCTTCCTGTTTTGCCTGGGCGGGACGCTGTCGCTGGCCGCGGCGCTCTACCACGTCGAGCTGACCGGCAAGCGGATCGACGGGCACCTGCGCGAGCTGCGCGAGGCGCTGGCGTGAGCGACGCCGAGAAGTACGTCCTGGCCGCGTACGTGGTCGTCCTCGGCGTGGTGCTCGCGTACCTGCTGATCATCGCGCTCAAGGTGTCGCGGCTCGACCGCGAGCTCGGCGAGCTGGCGCTGCGCGCGCAGGAAAAACGCGCCGAGGAGCACGAGCGCGAGAAGGCGCCCGTTGGCTGAGCTGCTCTTCTGGCCCGCGCTCGTCGCGTACGGCGAGGCCGCGTTCGCGTATGCCGGCAACGTGCGCCACCCGGGTGCGCTCGGCCGCGCAGCGACCTGGGGCGTTCGCATCGGGTGGCTCGTCCAGACGGCGCTGCTCGCCGCCCAGGCCATCGGGGCAGACGGCTTCCCGTGGACAACCTGGGCCGGCTCGCTCAATCTCTTCGTCTGGCTGGTCGTGACCGTGTACCTGGTGTGGGGCTGTCGGCCGCGCTACCGGCTGCTCGGGCTCGTCGTCATGCCGCTGGCCGCGGCGCTGCTCGCCGTCTCGTACCTGGCCGGGGGGATCGCCGAGTCCGGGCGCGGCGACATCTCGACGGCGTTCCTCGTCCTGCACGTGGGCCTGGTGCTCGCCGCGTTCGCCGGCTTCACGCTGTCGGCGGGGCTGGCCGCGCTCTATCTCTGGCAGGAGCGCCGCCTGAAGCGCCGCGAGGCGGGGATCCTGCGCTCGCCGCCGCCCGCGCTGCTCTCGCTCGACGAGCTCTCCGCGAAGACGATCGCGGTTGCGCTGCCGGCGCTGACGGTGGGGATCGCGATCGGCATCGGCCGCCTGGTCGAGCGCGGCGGGAGCTTCGATGCGCTCATGGCGGCGACCGCTGCGACGTGGGCCGTCTACGCCTCGCTGCTGCTCGTCCGCTACGGCTTCGGCTGGCGGGGACGGCGCGTCGCGTACCTCGTCCTTGCCGGCTTCGCGTTCGTCGTCGCCGTCCGGCTCGGCCTGCCAGCGAGCCACTTCGCATGAGCCTCGTCCTCGTCGGCACGTCGCACCACCACGCGCCCGTCGAGGTGCGCGAGCGGGTGGCGCTCGATTCGGACGCGGCCGCGGAGCTCGCCGCGCTGCTGGGCGCGGAGGGGCTCGAAGCGGTCTGCCTCTCCACGTGCAACCGGACCGAGCTCTACCTTGCAGGCGGCGACGAGGCGGAGGAGCAGGCCCGCGCCGAGGCGGCACTGGCCGAGCTTGCCGGCGCCGACATCGGCCCGGTGCTTTACCGCCTGCGCGACGAAGCGGCGGCGCTGCACGCGTTCCGCGTCGCCGCCGGGCTCGACTCGATGGTTCCCGGTGAAGGCGAGATCCTCGGCCAGGTGCGCGCCGCCTACGAGGCCGGCGCGACCGGCCCGGTGCTCGACCGCCTGTTCCGGCAGGCGCTCTACGCCGGCAAGAAGGTGCGTACCGAGACGGCGATCTCCGAGAGCCCGACCTCGGTCGCGTCCGCGGCGGCCGCGCTCGCGCAGCAGGTGTTCGGCGATCTCACGGGCCGGGCCGTGGTGGTCGTCGGCGCCGGCGACACCGGCGAGCTGACCGCGCGCAACCTGGCGAAGCGCGGCGGCCGCATCGTCGCGGTCGTGAACCGCGGCGAGGAGCGGAGCGTGGCGCTGGCACGGCGCTTCGACGCGCAGGCGCTGCCGCTCGACCGGCTCGCGGATGTGCTGCCCGTGGCGGACGTCGTCGTCTCGTCGACATCGGCGCCCGGCTACGTGCTCGATGCGGCGCAGGTGGAAGCGGCGTGCGCTCGCCGGAAGGGCCTGCCGCTCCTGCTCATCGACATCGCGGTGCCGCGCGATCTCGACCCGGCGATCCACGCGCTCGAGGACTGCTACCTGTACGACATCGACGATCTGCGGTCGGTCGTCGAGGCGAGCCTGGCCGGCCGCCGCGAGGAGGCTGCGCGCGCGGAGTCGATCGTCCAGCTGGAGGCCGAGCGCTTTGCGGCCTGGCAGTCGTCGCTCGACGTCGTGCCGGCGATCGCCGAGCTGCGCGAGCGTGCCGAGGAGATCCGCACCGGCGAGCTTGCGCGCGTCGAGGCGGCGCTCGAGCGGCTGTCCGAGAACGAGCGGCGCGTGGTCGAATCGGTGACGAGCGGGATCGTCAACAAGCTGCTGCACCTGCCGACGGTGCGCCTGAAGGAGGCTGCGGCGGGCGCCGACGGTGCCGTGTACGCCGACGCGGTCAGGCACCTGTTCGGGCTGGACGATCGCTCGGAGGATCCACGCTCGTAAGGCTCGGGACGCGCGGCAGCCGGCTCGCGATGACCCAGGCCGGCCAGGCGGCGGAGGTGTTGCGGCTCGCGGGGGCGGAGGTGGCGCTGGTGCCGATCACGACGGCCGGCGACCGCGACCGGACGCGCCCGTTCGGCCAGATCGGCGAGCGCGGCGTGTTCGTCAAGGAGCTGGAGGAAGCGTTGCTCGACGCCCGCATCGACGTGGCCGTCCACTCCGCGAAGGACATGACCTCCAGGGATCCGGAAGGCCTCGTCGTGGGCGCCTACCTGGCGCGCGAGGATCCGCGCGACGCGCTGTGTGGCGCGTCGGAGCTGCGCTCGGGCATGCGGATCGGGACGGCCTCGGTGCGGCGGCGCGCGCAGCTACTCGCGCTCGAGCCGGAGCTGGTCATCGAGGGCATACGCGGGAACGTCGACACGCGCCTGCAGAAGGCTCGCGAGCGGCGGCTCGACGCGATCGTCCTGGCCGCGTGCGGCCTCGACCGGCTGGGGCTCGCGGCCGAGATCGGCCGGCGGCTCGAGCCGGAGGAGGTGCTGCCGGAGGCGGGTCAGGGCGCGCTCGCGCTGCAGGTGCGCCGCGGCGAGGAGGCGCTGGTCGCGGCGACCGGCCACGAGCCGACGCGTGAGCGGGTCGCGGCAGAGCGGGCGTGCGTCGCGGAGCTGGGCGGCGGCTGTCTTGCGCCGGTAGCGGCGTACCACGACGGCGAGCGGCTAACCGCGCTCGTCGCCGACGAGGACGGCCGCTGGATCGAGCGCCGCACGGGCGACGACGCGGTCGAGCGTCGCCCGCGAGTTGTCGTCGTTCGTCGTGGCGTGACGCTTTCGGCACACATCCGGCACAGACAGGTGCGAGGTTCGGCGGTACCGTCGGAGACGGGTGGGTGGTGGAGGTCGTCTCCCCTTTGGGAGGGTGGGGTTGCGTGGGTTGGGGGTGCGGAGACATGGCTCGCGTGGCCCTGACCCGGCCGGGCGGGGCCGATGAGGACCTGGCTGCGAGGCTGCGAGCGGCCGGGCACGACGTCGTCCACTGCCCGCTGATCGCGATCGAGCCGCTCGGGGACGAGCCGATCGACGCGTCGGGCTACGACTGGCTGGTCGTTACGAGCCGAAACGGTGCCGACGAGCTCGCGCGGCGGCTCGTCGGGCGGCCGCGGAACATCGCTGCCGTCGGGCCCGCGACGGCAGAAGCGCTCCGCGCCCACGGGTTGCCCGTCGATCTCGTCCCGGACGACGCGAGCCAGGACGGCGTCCTGCGTGAGCTGCCGCGGCCGGCCGGTCGTGTGCTGCTCGCCGCGGCCGAGGCCGCCCGCCGCCTGCTCGTCGAGGAGCTCGCCGCCGACTTCCTTCCGCTCTACCGCACGCGCGAGCTCAGGCCCGAGCCGTTCCCTGACGCGGACGTGGTCGTCGTGGCGTCCGGCTCCGCCGCGCGCGCTTTCGCCGGGACCGGCTCGGACGCGAGGGTGGTCGCGATCGGCCCGCAGACGGCCGCCGATGCGCGCGCCGCCGGGCTCGACGTCGCCGTGCAGGCGGAGCGCCCCGACGTCGAAGCGCTGGCGGCGGCGGTCGAAGCGGCAGCCCGATAACGTCGCCGCGTGCTGATCACCTTCCTCACCGACTTCGGGCTCGAGGACGACTTCGTCGGCGTCTGCCACGGCGTCATCCAGCGGATCGCGCCCGGCACGCAGGTGATCGACGTGACGCACGGGATCCGGCCGCAGGCGGTGCTCGAGGGTGCATCCACGCTCGCCGACGCCCTTCCGTACATGCCGGTCGGCGTCCACCTCGCCGTCGTCGACCCCGAGGTCGGCGGCGACCGCCGCCCCGTCGCGCTGCGCAGCGGCGACGGACGGCTCTACGTCGGCCCCGACAACGGCCTGCTCGTCCCCGCCGCCGAGCGGCTGGGCGGGATCGAGGCAGCGCACGAGCTCACGAACCGCGACCTCTGGCTCGAGCGCATCTCCCGGACATTCCACGCGCGGGACATCTTCTCGCCCGTTGCCGCGCACCTCGCGGCGGGCACTCCGCTGGAGGACGTCGGACCTGCTCTCGAGCCGTCGTCACTCGTGCGCATCCAGCTCCCCGAGCCGAAGATCGGGCCGCGCCTCGTCGTCTGCCGCTGCGTCACGGTCGACCGCTTCGGCAACGTCCAGCTGAACCTGCGCAAGGAGCATCTCGCCGAGGCGGGCATCACACCTGGCGCCCGGGTCGAGATCGAGCTGGCGGCCGAGCGCTACTACGCGATCGCGTCCGAGACCTTCGCCGACGTCGGCATCGGCGAGATCGTCCTCTACGAGGACGCCTACGAGAACGTCTCGATCGCCATTTCGCGCGGCAACGCGGCGGACACGTTCTCGATCGCGCCGGGCGACACGGTCGTGTTGCGCGCCGACTACGAGTAGCGCCTTTTTCCCGCACTTTCCGTACTTCTCGCGCGCGGCGAGGATTGTGCGCGGCCGGGCATCGCGCTACCGTCGAACGCAAAGAACGTTCGCGGCGCGGTCGCACCGGCCCGGACGTTCTTTTTTCGTCCGCGGTTTCCGGAGGTCGCGGCGGCTTCCGCATCGTAGAGTTGCTCCTCCCTACCCGAGAGGAGCGCCCGATGCCCTACGTGCTGTCGACCGCGGGGATCATCCCCGGTAAGAAGCAGCGCCTGCAGGAGTGGTACGCAGAGCTGGAGAGCCGGCGCGACGAGGCCTTCCAGACGCTCGACAACGAGGGCGTCCGTCAGGAGGTCGCGTTCATCCTGAACACCGAGCACGGTGAAATGCTCGCCGTCTTCATCGAGGTCGACGACATGGACTCGGCGAACGAGGCGTTCTTCTCGTCGCCCGTTCGAGATCGACCACCAGCACCGGCAGGTCATGGACGAGTGCACGGTCGGCGGCTCCGAGGGACGCGTCTACGCCGA
This sequence comes from uncultured Thermoleophilia bacterium, assembly GCA_963734565.1. Classification (GTDB taxonomy): domain Bacteria; phylum Actinomycetota; class Thermoleophilia; order Gaiellales; family Gaiellaceae; genus JACVRM01. The sequence goes on from CAVTHM010000006.1 coordinate 439,444, forward strand.
CCTCATGTACGCCTTCCAGAATCCGAAGACGCCGCTGGCGTCCTAGGCGTCGAGCCAGCCGGGCTCGGTCCTTGGCACCGAGGCGACGAGCCGGGCCGTGTACGCATGGGCCGGGGAGTCGAGCACGCGGTCGACCGGGCCGGACTCGACGACCTCGCCGTTGTAGAGGACGTACACGCGCTCGGCGACCTGCCGGACCACGGCCAGATCGTGGGTGATGAACAGGTAGGCGAGTCCGAGCTCCGCTCGCAGCTCCGTCAGCAGATTGAGGATCTGCGCCTGCACGGACACGTCGAGCGCCGAGACCGGCTCGTCGCAGACGAGGAGCCTCGGCTGCAGGGCCAGCGCGCGCGCGATGGCGACGCGCTGGCGCTCGCCTCCCGACAGTGCGACCGGCTTGCGCACGGCGTATTGGGCGGGGAGGCCGACGCGTGCGAGCAGGTCGGCCTCGCGCGCGCTCGGGTCCGGGCCGACCGAGAGCGCCTCGCGCAGCGTTGCTCCGACCGTCATCACGGGATTGAGCGACGAGTAGGGATCCTGGAACACCATCTGGACTCGACGCCGGATCGATCGCCGCTGGCCGCCCTGGAGCCGCGCGTAGTCCGAGGCGTCGATGCCGTCGATCACGACGCGCCGGTCGTCGGGGTCTCGAGGCCGACGATGCAGCGGGCGAGCGTCGTCTTGCCCGACCCCGATTCGCCGACGAGGCCGACGCTCTCGCCCGGCGCCGATCTCGATCGAGACGTCCTTGAGCGCGGCCACCTCGCCCTGGCCGCGCCGGCGGGCGAACTGCTTGTGCACACCCGTCACCGTGACGATCGCCGCGCCGCTTCGGCTCGCGCGGACGCCTGCGGCACGATGGCTCGCTGCGTCCTCTGCGATGCGGCGGCTGCTCGGCGAGCTCGGCGCGGATCTCGTCGCAGGCGGACGCAGGCCGAGAGCCGGCCCGGATCGACCTCGCGGAGCGGCGGATCGCCGCTCGCGCAGACCGCGCGCCGCCCACGCGCACCGCGGTGACGAAGGGGCAGTGCCCGGCGACGTCGTCGGCGCGGGACGGAGCCCTCGACGACGGCGAGCTCCGCGAACCCGGCGGTCGACGGATGGTTCGGACAGGAGCAGCCCGAGCGAGTACGGGTGGAGCGGCTCGGCCTCGAGCGCCGCGCGCCGGAGCCGACCTCGAGCGACCGATCCGGCGTAGAGGACGTAGATGCGCCGGCAGATCGAGAACGCGACGCGCAGGTCGTGGGTGATGAGCACGAGCCCCATCCCGCGCGCCTCCTGGACGCGCGCGAGCAGCGCCAGGATCTCCCGCTGCGTGGTCACGTCGAGCGCGGTCGACGGCTCGTCGGCGATCAGGATGTCCGGGTCGCTCGCGAGCGCGGCGGCGATCGCGACGCGCTGCTGCATCCCGCCGGAGAGCTGGAACGGGTAGCGGTCGACGACCGCCGGATCGCGGATGCCGACCTCGGCCAGGCGCGCGCATCGGCCTCTCGTTCGCGGCTGCGCTGCGCCGGCGGTCTCGACGACCTGGACGCCGACGCGCAGGAGCGGGTTGAGCATCGTGAACGGGTCCTGCAGGAGCAGCGAGATCTCGCGCCCGCGGATGCGCCGAAGCCTGGACTCCGAGAGTCCGAGGACGTCCCGCCCGTTGATGCGCACGGCGCCGCTGGCGTGCACGCCGCCGGGCAACAGGCCGACCAGCGCGCGGGCGGTCAGCGACTTGCCGCTGCCTGACTCGCCGACGATGCCGACCGTCTCGCCGCGCGCCACCTCGAGGTCGAGCGAGCGCACGATCGTCCGCACGCCGTCCGCGAGGCGGGCCTCGATGCGGAGACCGTCGGCAGCCAGCACCGGCGTCGCGTCGCTCACCGGGCACGCCCGCGGTCGGCGAGGTTCTCCGAGAGCCAGTCCCCGAGGATGTTGACGCTGACCGCCACGAGCACGATCGCGATCCCAGGGGCGAGCGCAGCGGTCGGGACGTCGAGCAGCAGGTTGCGGCTGTCGGAGAGCATTCGTCCCCAGTCCGGAGTGCTCGGGGCCGACGCCCAGCCCCAGGAAGGACAGGGACGCAAGCGCCACGATGGCGAACGCGAAGGTCAGGAACGCGTTTGCCAGCGCCACCGGCAGGACGTTCGGCCAGACGTGCCGGGCCATGATCCGCCGGTCGGACAGTCCGAGCAGGCGCGCCGCCTCGACGTAGGGGCGGTTCCGCTGCTCGAGCGTCGCCGCGCGGACGATGCGCGTGTCGACCGGCGAGAAGAGCACGAGCAGAAGCCCGACGGCGAGGAAGTACCCGCCCCCGAGCACGCCGACGACGACGATTGCGATGAGCAACGCGGGCAGCGCGTAGACGAAGTCGACCAGCCGTGAGATGACGGAGTCCGAGGCGCCGCCGCGGTAGCCGGCGAGGACGCCGAGGAAGTTGCCGAGCAGCATCGCGCCGGCTGCGATGAGCGCAGGCCCGAGGATGGACGTGCGCGCGCCGACGATCGTGCGGGCGAGGATGTCGCGGCCCAGGTCGTCGGTGCCCAGCAGATGGTCGCGGCTCGGCCCCTGGAGCGACCCGAACAGATCCTGCTCGTTCGGGTCGTGCGGCGCGAACCACGAGCCGGCGACGGCACACACGACGGCGGCGATCAGCACGATCCCGGCGAGCACCACCGGGACGGAGACGCGTGGACGCGAGCGGCGGCGGGCTGCCGCCGGCGCCGGCTCGAGCCCGGGGGCGAGGCCGCTCACACCTTCGCCTTGTCGAACGTGACCCGCGGGTCGACGAGCACGTAGATCAGGTCGCTGATCAGGTTGATCAGCACGACCATCGTGGCGATGAGCATCGCGAGCGCCTGGACGACAGGGATGTCGAGGTTCTTGACCGAGTCGACCAGGAGTGAGCCGAGGCCCGGAAGCGCGAACGTGACCTCGACCAGGACGGTGCCCGCGAGCATGTAGGCGAGCAGCAGCCCGGCGGCCGTCACGATCGGCAGGAGGCTGTTTCGCAGTGCGTAGGCCGTCAGCACGCGGCGGCGCGGGATCCCGCGTGCGAGGGCGAAGGTCACGTAGTCCTGCTCGAGCGACTGGATGACGGCCGCGCGCGTGATCTTCACGATCAGCCCGATCCCGGTCAGCGCCAGCGCGAAGGCGGGGAGAGCGAGATGCTGCACGCGGCCGGCGACGCCACTGCCCTGGCCGAAGACGGGGAACCACCCGAACTCGACCGCGAACACGTAGAGCAGCAGGATCCCGATCGCGAAGGTCGGCGCGCTGACGCCGAGCACGCTGACCGCCACGACGCCGCGGTCTGCGGCCGATCGCCGCTTCAGCGCCGCGAAGATGCCGAGTGGGACGCCGATCACCATGGTGAGGATGAAGGCGAAGCCGCCGAGCTGGAGCGTCAGGACGAAGCGCTCGCGAATGGCGTCGAGCACGGGCTCGTTCGTCCGGATCGAGCGGCCGAAGTCGAACCGGATCGCACCCTTCAACCAGTCCAGGTACTGGGCGAAGAACGAGTCGTCGAGGTGGTACTGCGCTCTGATCGCGGCGATCGTCTCCGGCGTCGACACCCGCGCACCGAGCAGGATCTGCTCCGGGCTGCCGGGCGCGAGGTACAGCAGGCTGAAGACCACGAAGGAGATCCCGAACAGCAGCACGACCAGCGCGGCGAGCCGGCGCGCAACGAACCCCAGCAGGCTCCGCGTGCTCACGCGAACACGAGGGTCGGCTCCCCGGGCCGGTCAGGCCCGGGGAGCGGAAGACCGGTCGCGCGCTAGCGCGACGAGATCTGCAGTGCCCACGGCGTGTACAGGTACCACGTTCCGAAGCCGCGGTAGTTCAGCTTGGTGCTCACCGCCATCGCGATGTCCTGGTACCAGATCGGCACGTACGGGACGTCGGCGGCTGCCAGCCGGAACGCCTGCTTGAGCGCCGCGGCGCGGGCGGCCGGCGTGCGCGCGTTCTGCTGCTTCGCAAGCAGGGCGTCCATCGTCTTCGACTTGTAGTTCGCGGTGTTGAAGTTGTTCTTGACCGCGCCCTTGCTGTCGTAGATGAAGTGGAGGGCGTCCGCCGGGTCTGGGTAGTCGACGCCCCAGCTGATGATCTGCGGGCCGAGCGGCGTCGGGTGGGCGTAGATGGTCGCGAACCACTGGTCGACGGGCTGCTCCTTGACGGTCAGGTTGATGCCCAGCTTCTTCAGGCTCTGGCTCAGCTGGAGCGCCGCCTTGCCCAGGGTCGCCTCGGCGTCCGGATACGGCAGCGTGAGGTCGAAGCCGTCGGCGTACTGCGATTTGGCCAGCTCGGTCTTCGCCTTGGCGAGGCTGTACGTGTACTGCGGCAGCGAGTGGTTGAAGGCCTTTGCCTGGTTGACGGTGAGCACGTCGCCCCACTGCTCGGGCGGCGGCATGGTCGGCGCCGGCTGTCCGTAGCCGTGCAGGACCGCCTTCACGAGCCCGGCCTTGTCGAACGAGTACGCGATCGCGCGCCGCACGTGGACGTCGCTCAACGGGCCAGACGCCGTGTCGAGCGACAGGTAGGCGGTGCGGAGCTCGGGCGCCAGCTGGATCGACACGCCCGAGAGCTTCTTCCACTGGTCGATCGCGTCCTGGGAGATGCGGAAGGTGCCGTCGAGCTCCCCCTGTCGCATTGCGAGGAGCCGGGTCGCGTCGTTGATGATCACCTTGAGCGAGATCGAGCGCACGCTCGGCCGCCCGCCCCAGTAGCCGTCGAAGGCGGTCAGCTCGATGTCCTCGTCGCCCTTGAACTTCGTGAACCGGAACGGACCGGTGCACATGGTCAGCTTCTGCGGCGTCCCGATGTCCTTGAGGTTCGCCTGCCAGTACTTCTTCTGGAGGATGTAGGTGACCGCGACCGCGTAGCGGAAGTACGGGTCGGGCTGCTTCAGCTTGATGATGACGCGATCGCCCTGCGCCTTGATCGACTTGACCGCCGTGTAGAAAGCGGCGATCTGGGAGCCGGCCTTCGAGCTGGCCGCCTGCTGGAGCGAGTACACGACGTCGGCAGGGGTCAGAGTCGACCCATCCCAGAACTTGACGTTCTTTCGGATCCGATACACGCGGGTCAGGATGTCCGGGGCGCCGAACGAGGAGGCTAGACCGGGGACGAGCCGGCCGAGCCGGTCGTACTTGACGAGGGTCTCGCAGCCGAGCGAGACGACGGTTGCGGTGCCCGAGTCGGCAGAGTGCGTGTACTCGAGACCGCGGATCGAGGCGCCGATTCCCCAGGTCAGATGCTGGATGTCCGCCGAGGTAGCTGTTGTCCGTGCTGACGCACCCGCGGCGAGTGCCGCACAGCAGACAACGAGGACGATGATCGCGGCCCAGCGGCGGCTGTGCGGGTGGCGGGTGTTCATGTAGCGCTCCTCGCTCGCGTGACGGAATGCGCGAACCTACAGCGCTGGATCCAACGGGTCAACGATTGCTCCCGGCTGCTCGATGAGAGCGTTGATAGAAGTCGCGGATGCGCGGTCACAACCGCTGGCACCCCGCAGTTGAGCCCATCACCACCGTCCGCCCGGGCGGGACGGTGACGATCGAGGCGCCGCTCGGGAGCGGGGATCAGATTGGTCCGAACAGCAGGTCGGCCGATCTGCTGACGCTGGATCTCTCCGACGACCTGCTCGCCGGCCCGGTCTACGTCGAGGGCGCGGAGCCGGGCGACCTGCTCGTCGTCGAACTCGTCGACATGAAGCCGGGCTCCTTCGGGTTCTCGGCGGTCTTCCCGGGCTTCGGCGTCCTCGCCGACCTCTTCACCGAGCCGTTCCTCGTCCGGTGGGCGCTCGACGGGTCGCACGCCCGCTCGGACGACCTCCCCGGGTTCGCGATCCCGGCCGACCCCTTCCCGGGGACGATCGGAGTCGCGCCCTCGGTGGAGCTGATGGAGGCGACGCGACGGCGTGAGGACGAGCTCGCGGCGCGCGTCGGCCTCGATCTCTCGGCCTTCTCGCCGCCGCCCATCCCGGCACACGCCGCAGGAGGGCTCGGCACCCTGCCGCCGCGTGAGACCGGCGGGAACCTCGACCTGAGCCAATTCGTGCGCGGCGCGCGCCTCTTCCTGCCGGTCCACGTCCCCGGTGCCCTGCTCTCGCTTGGCGACTGCCATTTCGCGCAGGGCGCCGGCGAGGTCTGCGGGTCGGCCATCGAGATCGGCGCAGACGTCACAGTCCGCGTCGACCTCGTCCAGGCTCCGTCGTGGCGTCCGCGGTTTCCCGCGGTCGAGACCGCGGAGCGGCCGGCCAGGAAGGCGTTCGTCACGACGGGGATCCCGCTGACCGACGAGGGCGCCAACGAGCTGATGGACATCGGCCTGGCCGCCCGGCGTGCGCTCATCGAGCTGATCGACTTCCTCGAGGCCGTGCACGGCCTGTCGCGCGAGCAGGCCTACGTGCTCGCAAGCGTGGCCGGCGAGCTTCGAATCGCGCAGGCGGTGGACCTGCCGAACGCGCTCGTGGCGATGGCGCTCCCGGTTGACGTCTTCGACCGCTACGCGAGCCCGGCGTAAGCCATCAACAGCTCGCGGGCCGCTCTTCGGCCGAGCTCGAGGTTCTCCACACGGAAGCGCTCGTTCGGTGCGTGGATGTTGCCGCCCGGGACGTCGAAGCCGGTGATCAGCGCCGGGATGCCGCGGTCCTCGAGCGCCGGCGCGACCGGGAGTGAGCCACCCGATCGCACCAGGACCGGCCTCGACCCGACAACGCGCTCGAACGCGTCTTGCGCGAGCGTGATCGCCGGCGCGTCCGCGGCCGTCAGCGACGCCTCGCAGGAAGCCGTCAGCTCGACCGCCAGGGTCGCCCCGGCGGGCACTGCCGCCGCGAGCAGGGCTTCGAGGCTTTCCGCTACCCGGACGACCGACTGCCCGTAGGCGAGCCGCAGGGAGAGGTTCGCCTCGGCGCGCGCCGGCACGATCGTCTTCATGAGCCTGGGCGATCCACCCTCGATGCCGTTGACGTCGAGTGACGTCTCCGCCCACGTGCGCCGGTAGAAGTCGGCCGCAGTCCGGTCGTCTGCAGGCACGACGCCCTGGTCGGCCAGCACGGCGTTGCCGTTCGGGAGGTCGCTCCACGAGGCGAGCTCGGCGTCGCTCGGTGGGAGCGTCCCCTCGCGCAGTGGCGCGGGAAGCGGTGGCATCACCGCGGCGAGCGCGGCGACGAGGGCGTGCATGGCGTTGAGCCCCGCTCCCCCGAAGACCCCCGAGTGCACGTCGCGTCGGCCCGTCTCGACCGTTACGTGGAAGTAGGCCGTCCCGCGCGTGCCGAGATTGAATGCCGGTAGCTCGTCCGTCAGCATCGACGTGTCGAAGATCACGCACGCGTCAGCGCCGCGCTCGTCGGCGGCAATCCAGTCCGGGGCGCTCGTTCCGCCGCTCTCCTCCTCTGCGTCGACGAGTACGCGGACGTTGACGGGGAGAGCGCCCGCACCGGCAAGCTCGCGCACTGCGTCGAGCAGGATCCATACCTGGCCCTTGTCGTCGGCGACGCCACGGCAGTACAGCCATCCATCGCGGATCGTCGGCTCGAATGGCGGCGACTCCCACAGCTCGAGCGGCGCCGCCGGCTGCACGTCGACGTGGCCGTAGAGCAGGACGGTTGGTGCCACGGCGGCGTTCGCGGATGCCGACAGCTCGCCGACTACGATGCGGCCGCTCGTACCCTCGACGATCTCGGCGCTTCCGCCCGAGTGCTCGACGAACCCGGCAACCCACTGCAGCGCGCGGGCCAGGTCGGCGGCGTGCGCCGGGTCGGCGCTGACGCTGGGGATGCGCAGCAGCTCGAGCAGTGGGTCGAGGTCGGTCGCGCCCATCCGCTCGGGACGCTAGAGCGTTTGGGCACGCCGGCGCCTCGGCGTCGGTCCTGGCGTCGACTGCGTACCGCATTTCGACGCTGTACGCCCCCGACAAGCTCGCAGGCCGACCTTACGCTTCCAAACGAGCCGGGCACGCTCGAAGACGCTCGCCCTCTGCTTCGTGTGGGCCTTCGGAATGACCTTCCTGTACGTCTGCATCCCGGTCTGGATGGTGGGGCTCTTCGTTTCGTACGCCGCGTGGATGCTGCTGGTTCCGTTGCCGGCCGTGCGTCGCGCTACCGTCGAGCGCAAAGAACGTTCGCGGCGCGGTCGCACCGGCCCGGACGTTCTTTTTCGCGCTCATCCAGGCATACTCCGCGGAGTGGACGAGAGCTCCGTCCCCTGGGAGAACGGCCACGGGGACACGAAGGGCTGGGACCGGGCTTCGATTGCGAACCGGAGCGCGAAGCCGTACGTCCCCGACATCAGCCAGGCGGACCTGACGCTGCCGAACGAGCCCGGCAAGCGTCGGACGCTCGGCCTCTGCTTCCTGTGCGCCGGCGGGATGACGTTCCTCTACGTCGGCATCCCGTTCTGGGTCGTCGGCCTCTTCGTCTCGTACCCCGCGTGGATGGCGCTCCTCCTGCCGGTCGCGCTCGCAGCGTCGACCGCCGGGCTGTACGTCTTCTCGACGCATGAGACGCGCGAGTTGCGCGTTCTCGCCAGGGAGCTCTGAGGCGACCCGGCTACACTGCGGCGCCGGGCGAGGTAGCTCAGTTGGTAGAGCACACGGCTGAAAACCGTGGTGTCGCCGGTTCGAATCCGGCCCTCGCCACTGGCCTTGCGTCGCACTCCGGCCACGCGCTGCGTAGCGTCCGCGGACGGAACAGGTGCCTCCCTGGCGGATGACCATCGCGCTCGCCCTCGTCGCGTCGACGGTCGCAACGGCCGTAGCCGCGCGCGGGCTCGTGTCCGATTCGCCCCCGTTCGCCGCCTGCCTGGTCTGCGCCCTCGTTCGAGGGCGCCGAGGCCGAGCCGGCGGTGGCGGGCATCGCTGTGGCAAGGGGGCCGGTCGGCGCATGTGCAGGGCTCGGCTGCCGGTCCAGCGCCATCCGCCAGCTGATCCGTGGGCAAGCGTGTCGTTCGCGCTCTCGGGCGCCACGGCGGCCGCGATTCCGGTGCGCGGGACGGAGGGTCGTGACCGCCTGATCGGCTCGCCTTTCGGTGACACCATCGAAGGGCTCGGCGGTGACGACGACCTGCGCGGGCTCGGAGGCCCCGACCTGATCGACGGCGGCCCCGGCCGCGACCTGATCCGCGGCGGCGACGGCACCGACTTCATCGTCGGCGAAGGGGATGCTGCGCGTGACGACATCGCCTGTGGCGCAGGTGCCGACACGGTGTCGGCGGACCTGAGCGACGCCGTCGCCGTCGACTGCGAGACGGTCTCGCGCGAGCTCTCGCACGACCCCTTCGGCGACTTCGAGTACCAGCACCAGACCGAGGCGGAGCCGGACAGCTTCGCGAACGGCAGCACGATCGTCGCCGTCTTCCAGGTAGGCCGCGCCCGTGACGGCGGCGGCGCAGCGGCCACCGGCTTCGCCACCTCGCGCGACGCCGGCACCTCGTGGCGCGTCGGGCTCCTGCCCGGTGTGACGGTCTGGTCGCGCCCTGCGGGGCCGTACGAGCGAGCGAGCGACCCGTCCGTCACGTACGACGTCCGGCACTCGACCTGGCTCGCCGCGTCGCTCGTGCTCGGCGACGACGGCACGGGGATCGTCGTGAGCCGCTCGAGCGACGGCGTCGGCTGGGGGCCGCCGGTCGTCGCGGCCTCGGGCGTCGGCTGAGAGCCCCGACAAGGACTGGATCGTCTGCGACAACTGGCCGTCGAGCCCGGGCCGCGGGACGTGCTACCTCGCGTACTACGACGTTCGGCGCGGGGCTCAGCGTGCGGACGTCGCGCGACGGTGGCGCCACCTGGTCGTCCGCCGTCGCCACGGCCGCGCGCGCGATCCGGGGATCAATCGTGAACGGCGCTACGCCGGTCGTTCGCCGCGACGGCACGCTCGTCGTCCTCTACAGCGTGTTCGAGTCCGACCGGGCGAACGTCGACCAGATCGCCGCCGTCCGGTCGACCGACCGTGGGGTCAGCTTCAGCGGGCCGACCGGCATCGTTCCGCTGCAGAGCGAGGACGTGTCCGGCCTGCGCGTGCCGCCGTTCGTGTCCGCCGAGGTCGCGGGCGACGGCACGATCTGGGCCGCCTGGAGCGACTGCCGCTTCGTGCCGGACTGCGATGTGAACGACATCGCCCTGATCAGCTCGACGGACGGTGTCCGCTGGTCGGCGCCGACCCGGGTGCCGGCGTTCCGCAGCGCGGTGGCTCCGCTCGCGCAGGTGCTGCCAGGCCTCGGCGTCGACCCGTCGAGCTCGGGAACAACGACGCGCCTCGGCGTCGTCTACTACTCGGTGCCGTCCGACCCCGGCTGCTTCGGCTTCACCTGCGCGACCGCGGACGTCTACTTCGTCGGCTCGCTGAACGCCGGCAAGACGTGGACGCGGCCCGTGCGCCTGAACCCACGGTCGATGCGGCTCGACTGGATGGCCGACGGCGAGATCGGCTCGTTCGTCGGCGACTACGTCTCGACGTCATGGGTCGGCGGGCGTCCGGTCCCGGTCGTCGTGCTCGCGGGGCCGCGCGTGGGCGAGGAGCTGCGCCAGTCGGTGTTCGCGGCGACGCGCATTCAGCGGCTTCCCCGAGACGACGACGCTCCTGCCGCGCTGACAGGCGGGCTGCGTAGGCTGACGCGGCCGTGTCCGTGGACGCAGCTGCCCGCTCGGTCGCCGTCATCGGTGCCGCGCTCGATCTCGGCTCGGGCCGCCGCGGCGTCGACATGGGGCCGTCCGCGATCAGGTACGCCGGGCTCGACCAGCGGCTCGTCCAGCTGGGCGTGCGGGTGGTCGATCTCGGCAACGTCCCCGCGCCGGTCGCGGAGGCCACGGCCGAGGGCGACGAGCGCCTGCGCTACCTCGAGCCGATCCTCGCCACGTGCGAGCGCATCGCGGACCGCGTCGCGCGAGCGGTGGACGACGGGCACATGCCGCTCGTCCTCGGCGGCGACCACTCGATCGCGCTCGGCACGCTCGGCGGGCTGGCCCGGGCACGCGGCCCGGGCGGCGTGCTCTGGATCGACGCGCACGCCGACCTCAACACGTCGGAGACGACTCCGACCGGCAACGTGCACGGCATGGCCCTTGCGGCCGCGCTCGGGGTCGCCGGGCCCGAGTTCTCGCGCGACGCCTGGCCGCTGCCGGCCGTTGAGCCCGGCCGCGCGGCGCTGATCGGCACCCGCTCGATCGACCAGGGCGAGCGCGACCTGCTCGGCCGGCTCGACTCGAAGGTCTTCACGATGAGCGACCTCGACCGCATGGGCGTCGAGACGGTGATGAAGGCTGCGATCGAGCACGTGAGCGACGGCACGCCGGTGCACGTCTCGTTCGACATGGACGTCGTCGACCCGGAGGTCGCGCCGGGCGTCGGCACGCCGGTGCGCGGCGGCCTGAGCTACCGGGAGGCGCACCTCGTCATGGAGCTGATCGCCGAGTCCGGCCTGCTCACCTCGCTCGAGGTGGTCGAGGTCAACCCGGTGCTCGACCAGGCGAACCGCACCGGCGAGATGGCGGTCGAGCTGATCGCGTCAGCGCTCGGGGCGCGGATCCTCTAGCGCTTCCTCGCCGTTGCCCGACGGCTCGTAGTACGTCCGCCCCTTCAGCTCGTCGGGGAGGTAGTCGACCTCGAACCCGGCCGGGTCCGAGTGGGGGTAGACGTAGCCCTGGCCGCGGCCGAGCTTCTTCGCGCCGGCGTAGTGCGCGTCGCGCAGCTCGTCGGGCGGGCGGAGGTGGCCGTGCTCGCGGACGTCGTCGGTTGCCGCGCCGAGCGCCTTCAGCACCGCGTTCGACTTCGGGGCGCGCGCGATGTAGATCGCCGCCTGAGTGAGGTTCAGCTTCGCCTCGGGCAGGCCGACGTGCTCGAGGGCGTGCGCCGCCGCGACGGCGATCTGAGAGCGCGCGCGGGTCGGCGAGGCCGACGTCCTCGGAGGCGTGCACGATCATGCGCCGGGCGACGTAGCGCGGGTCCTCGCCGCCCTCGAGCATCGCGACGAGGTAGTAGACGGCCGCGTCCGGGTCGGAGCCGCGCATCGCCTTGATGAAGGCCGAGATGAAGTCGTAGTGCGCGTCGCCGCCCTTGTCGTAGACGAGCGGCCGCTTGCGCGCGGCGTCCTCGACGTGCTCGGCGGACAGCGGCTCATCGGCCGACTCGGCCGTGTTCCACGCGAGCTCGAGGATGTTCAGGGCGTAGCGCGCGTCGCCGCCGGCCCGCTCGGCGATCAGCTCGGCCAGCTCCGGCGGCACGTCCGCCTCGAGCGCCGCCGCGCCGCGCTCGACGACCGTGACCAGGTCCTCGCGCGAGTGCGGACTCCAGCTCGTAGACCTGCGAGCGCGACAGGAGCGCCGAGTTGACCTCGAAGTACGGGTTCTCGGTGGTCGCGCCGATCAGCGTGATCACGCCCTCCTCGACCGCCGGCAGGAGCGCGTCCTGCTGCGCCTTGTTGAAGCGGTGGATCTCGTCGAGGAACAGGATCGTGCGCTCGCCGCTCATGCCGAGCCGGTCGCGGGCGCGGACGATCACCTCGCGCACCTGCGCCACCGTCGCCGAGACCGCCGACAGCTCCTCGAACGCGGCGCCGGTCGAGTTCGCGATCACGCGCGCGAGCGTCGTCTTCCCGCTGCCCGGCGGGCCGAAGAGGATCATCGAGGAGACGCGGTCGTCCTCGATCGCGCGACGCAGGACCGAGCGCTCGCCCAGGATCTGCCGCTGGCCGACGTAGTCGCCGAGCACCCGCGGGCGCAGGCGAAGCGCGAGCGGCGCCACGTCCGGGAGCCGTTCGCGGGCGGCGTCCGCGAAGAGGTCGCTCACGGCGGAAGTATGCTCCCGAGCGGCCTTGGCGACGTCGCCCGACACCCAGGACGAGTTCGCCCCGATCCTTCCCGGACCGGGCGCGTCGGACTACGAGCGCTACCTCCGCACCGACGAGCTGCTCTCGCTGCAGAAGACCGAGGACGAGCGCGCGCACCACGACGAGCTGCTCTTCCAGACCGTCCACCAGTCCTCGGAGCTGTGGCTGAAGCTCGCGTGGACGGAGGGCGAGCTGGCCGCGCAGCACCTGCGCGCGGGCGAGCTCGCGCCCGCGATCCGGCTGCTGCGCCGGTCGATCGGCTGCCTCGAGCGGGTGCACGACGCGCTCGACATGCTCGAGCACCTCGCCCCCTGGGAGTACACGCGGAGCGTGCGGCCGGTGCTCGGCCACGGCAGCGGCTTCGACTCGCCCGGCTTCCGCAACATCCGGCGCGTGTCGCCCGAGCTCGGCGCGGCGTTCCACGAGTTGCGTCGCAAGGAGGGTCTCAGCGTCGTCGAGCTGCTCCAGCGCGGCCGCGAGTTCGAGGATCTCTACACCGTCGCCGAGCTGCTGATCGAGTGGGACGAGCGCATCACCATGTGGCGCGTCCGCCACCTGAAGGTGATCGGCCGCATCATCGGCGAGGGCCAGATCGGCACCCAGGGCACGCCGGTCGAGCTGCTCGCGCAGCTGATCCACCAGAAGCTGTACCCGGAGCTGTGGGACGCGCGCAACGAGCTGACGACGATCGCGAACGGCGAGATCGCCGAGGCGGGCTCGTCGCCGATGCCCGGCCACGGCGCGTGAGCACGGTCGCGCTCCGCGACGAGGTCGTCGAGCTGCTCCAGCGGCTCATCCGGCTCGACACGGTCAACCCGCCCGGCAACGAGACGCAGGCGGCCGAGCTCCTGCGCGGGTACCTGGAGGCGAACGGCGTCCAGGTCGAGCTGTACTCGCGGATCCCCGAGCGAGCCAACCTGGTCGCGCGGATCCCGGGCCGCGGAGACGGGCCACGGCTGCTCTTCCTCTCGCACACGGACACGGTGCTGGCCGATCCGGCCGAGTGGCGGGTCGACCCGTGGTCGGGCGAGCTGCGCGACGGCGAGGTGTGGGGGCGCGGCGCGCTCGACATGAAGGGCGAGGTGGCGGCGAGCGCGGTCGCGCTGGCGTCGCTGGCGCGCGAGGGCTTCCAGCCGGGCGGCGACCTGATCTTCGTGGCGGCGGCGGACGAGGAGCAGGGCGACGGCTACGGCCTCGAGTGGCTCTGCGAGACGCACCCGGAGGCGGTGCGCGCCGAGTATTCGATCAACGAGGGCGCCGGCGACCGCCTCGAGCTGGGCGGGCGCGTGTTCTACGTGGTCGGCGTGGCCGAGAAGATGAGCTCGCCGTTCAGCCTGAAGGTGCAGGGGCGGAGCGGGCACGCGTCGATGCCGGCGATCGCGGACAACGCGCTCGTCAAGGCGGCGCGACTGATCCAGCGGCTCGGCGAGCTGCACGTGGCGCCACGGCTGGAGCCTGAGACGGAGGCGTTCCTGCGCGCCGTCGTCGGCGATTCGCTGGGTGCCGAGGATGCGCTGTCGCGGGCGCTCGCCGTCGACCCGCTCGCCGCGGAGATGATCGAGCCGCTGCTGTCCTTCACCGTGTCGCCGACGATGGTCGAGGCGTCACAGAAGCGGAACGTCATCCCGGCGCTCTGCGAGGTGACCGTCGACTGCCGCATCCTGCCGGGCCAGTCGCAGGCGGAGGTCGAGGCTGCGGTGCGCGAGTGCCTCGGTGACGATGTGGAGTACGACTTCGAGTGGGTCGAGGCGGCCGGCGGCACGCGCTCGCCGATGGAGGGGCCGCTGTGGGACGCGATCGAGGCGTTCGTCTCCGAGAGCGAGCCGGGTGCGCAGGCGGTGCCGCTGATCGTGCCCGGGTTCACCGACAGCCACTGGGTGCGGAGCGCGTTCGGCACGGTCTCGTACGGCTTCTTCCCGATGCGCACGATGGACGCCGAGACGGCCGCGCGGCTGATCCACTCGGCCGACGAGCGCGTGCCCGTCGACGACCTCGAGCTCGGCGTGCGCTTCCTGCGCCACGCGGCCAGGTCCGTCGGGGACATGTCAGCCGTCGACAGTCCGGTACGCCTGACCGCCTTTCAACGGATCGAACTGATCAGTCAGACGCGTCTTGCGCGACGTGGCTCCCGCCCAGGCGAGCTGGGCTCCGCCGGTCACCTCCCGCTGCGGCCCGAAGTCGACCCGATACGCTTCGTCGATGGCGGAGGACGCCAAGATCCGGCTCGGCGGCATGGCGCTCGCGAACGGCGTGCTCGTGCACGGGCCGACCTCGTGGGCGGTCGCGATCCGCCTGCCTGACGGGACGCTCAAGTCGGCGGCGGGCGAGAAGCCGCTCCAGGCATGGCGTGTCCGCAACAAGCTGCTGCGCGGCCCGGCTCGGCTCGGCGAGGTGTTCGCGATCCTGCCGAGGATCCGCCGCCACCTCCCGGAGGCGCGGCTGCCGTTCGAGCGCGCTTCGGTCGCCGCGTCGATGGCGCTCGGCGCTGCCCTCCTCCAGGTCGTCCGACGCAGCCGGCTGCACCCGCTCGTTCAGGAGGTCGTCGGCGCCGGCGTGTCGTTCGCGCCGGCCGTGCTGGCGCTGCGCGAGCGGCGAGCTCGCCGCCTACCACGGCGCCGAGCACATCTCGATCGGCACGTACGAGCACGACGAGCCGCGCGCGCGGGAGCACGAGCGCTGCGGCACGCACCTCGTCGGACCGCTCCTGGCGGCCTCGGTGCTCGGCAACGTGATCGTCTCGCGCCTGCCCGCGCCGGGTCCGGCCGACGGCGCGAGGAGCCGCCGCTGTCGGCTCGCTCGCGGTCGCCACTGAGGTCTTCAACTGGATGCAGCGCCACCCGGCGAGCCCGGTCGCCCGTGCGCTGGCGCGGCCCGGCCACGAGTTCCAGCACCGCTTCGCCACCGCCGAGCCGACGCCCGAGCAGCTCGAGGTGGCCCAGGCCGCGCTCGACGCGTGCCTCATTCTCGAGACCCGCGCGCAGCGGGCCGCCTGACGACGACCCGACCCGTGCCCGAGCCCACGAGCGACACGCTGCACGCCCCCGCGCGGGAACGCCTCCCGGCCGAGATCTTCGACCTGCCGGTCGAGAAGATGCGCGAGGGCTACTACACCGACGCGTACTTCAACCACACGCGCGCAGCCCTGCTCGCCGACGGCCGCCACCCGCGGGTCGTCATGCAGGTCTTCCAGAAGCACGAGGCCGTGCTCGGCGGGATCGACGAGGCAATCGCCGTCCTACGCCTCTGCGCCGACGACTGGGATGCAATGACCGTGCACGCGCTCTACGAGAGCGACCGCATCGAGCCCTGGGAGACGGTCATCACGATCGAGGGCGACTACACGACCTTTGCCCACCTCGAGACGGTCTACCTCGGCACGCTCGCGCGCCGGACGATCGTCGCCACGAACGTGACGCGCGTCCTCGAGGCGGCCAACGCAAAGCCGATCATCTTCATGCCGGCCCGCCACGACCACCACCGCGTGCAGACCGGCGACGGCTATTCGGCGTATGTGGCCGGCGCGTACATCGGGGCGCACATCGGGATGACGACCGACGCGCAGGCGTCGTGGTGGGGAGGCCGGGGCATCGGCACCGTGCCACACGCGCTGATCGCGGCGTACGGCGGTAACACCGTGCTCGCCGCGACGAAGTTCGCCGAGTGGGCGTCCGACGACTTCAACATCGTCGTGCTGGCCGACTTCGAGAACGACTCGGTGCGCACCTCGCTGGAGGTCGCCCGCGCGCTCGGCCCGCGGCTTTGGGGCGTGCGCCTCGACACGTCCGGCCAGCTGGTCGACCGCTCGCTGTGGAACGAGATGGGCGACTTCGACCCGCGCGGGGTCAACGAGCGGCTCGTCCACAAGGTCCGCGACGCGCTCGACCGCGACGGGTTCGAGCGGGTGCGCATCGTCGCGTCGGGCGGGTTCACGGTCGAGAAGATCAAGGCCTTCGAGGAGGCGGGCGTCCCGGTCGACTCGTACGGCGTCGGCTCGTCCCTGATCCGCGGCGAGAACGACTTCACGGGCGACGTCGTGATGACCGACGGCCGCCCGTCGGCGAAGATCGGCCGCCGCTACCGGCCCAACCCGCGCCTCGAGCTCGTCTCCTGATGCCCGGCCTGCCGCTGCCCTCGCACTACCGTCCCGAGCGCGTCTCGGAGGTCTGGCCGGTGCCGTACGAGACGGCCGCGACCGAGGCCGAGCGCTGGGCGGCCGAGCACGACGTGCGGCCGGCACGCCTGGACGACGCCGTCGGTCTGCCTCGTCTGCGTCGACGTCCAGAACACGTTCTGCCTGCCGGGCTACGAGCTCTACGTGCGCGGCCGGAGCGGCAACGGCGCCGTCGAGGACAACCAGCGGCTCTGCGAGTTCATCTACCGCAACCTCGACGTGATCACGCAGATCGTGCCGACGCTCGACACGCACATGGCGATGCAGATCTTCCACGCGATCTGGCTGGTCGACGAGCACGGCAACCACCCGGCGCCGTACACGCTCGTCATCGGTCCAGGACGTGTTCGACGGGCGCTGGCGGCCGAACCCGGAGGTCGCCCGCGCACTCGAGCTCGACGAGGACTACCTGCGCCGCTACCTGATCCACTACGTGCAGCGGCTCGCGCGCGGCGGCAAGTACGCGCTGACGATCTGGCCGTACCACGCGATGCTCGGCGGCATCGGCCACGCGCTCGTCCCGTCGGTCGAGGAGGCGATCTTCTTCCACGGGATCGCGCGGCGCAGCCAGCCGGACTTCCGCGTCAAGGGCAACAACCCGCTGACCGAGCACTACTCGATCCTCGGGCCCGAGGTCGTGGACGACCAGCACGGCAACGCGATCGGCGAGAAGAACAGGCCGCTGATCGAGAAGCTGCTCAGCTTCGACGCCGTCCTCATCGCCGGCCAGGCGAAGAGCCACTGCGTCGCCTGGACGATCGACGACCTGCTGACCGGGATCACGGCCGTCGACCGGACGCTCGCCGAGAAGGTCTACCTGCTCGAGGACTGCACGTCGTCCGTGGTCGTCCCGGACGTCGTCGACTGGACGGACGACGCCGACGCCGCGTTCGAGCGCTTCGCCGAGGCGGGCATGCACGTCGTGCGCTCCAGCCGAGCCGATCGAGCGCTGGCTCGAGCCGCTCGCCGCGCGCGTGTGGAGGCCCGTCCGCTCAAGGCGGCTCCTGCGTCTGCTACAGGTCGGCGGGCGCCGCTGCCGATGAACGCCGGCCGTGCCGGACATCGGAGGATTCATTCAGCAACCTGCCCAGCTTCCTGCTCACGTGGCTGCCGCTCTTCTTCTTCGGGCTGATCGTCTATCTGCTCTGGCGCACGCTCGCGCTCATGCCGCGCGTGAAGCCGAAGAACGATCGAGCCGAACTCGTCGACGTCGGTGACGTGGAAGGACGTCGCCGGCGTCGACGAGGCCAAGGCCGAGCTCGTCGAGGTTGTCGACTTCATCCGCCACCCGCAGCGCTTCGAGTCGCTCGGCGCGCGCGTCCCGAAGGGCATCCTGCTGTACGGGCCGCCCGGCACCGGCAAGACGCTGCTCGCCAAGGCGGTCGCGAACGAGTCGGGGGCCAGCTTCTACTCGCAGAGCGCGTCGGCCTTCGTCGAGATGTTCGCCGGCCTCGGCGCCTCCCGCATCCGCAAGCTCTTCGCCGAGGCACGCAAGAACGCGCCGGCAATCGTCTTCATCGACGAGCTCGACGCCGTCGGCGCGGCCCGCACGGGGCACGGCTTCAATCGCGAGCAGGATCAGACGCTGAATCAGCTGCTCGTCGAGCTCGACGGCTTCGGCGACCGCGACCAGGTCGTCGTCATGGGGGCCTCGAACCGGCTGCAGGACCTCGATCCGGCGCTCCTGCGCCCGGGCCGCTTCGACCGGCAGGTGCACGTCTCGCCGCCCGACGTCGCCGGCCGCGAGGAGATCCTGCACGTGCACACGCGCGGCAAGCCGCTCGCCGAGGACGTCGATCTCTCGCGAGGTCGCGCGGACAGACGGCCGGCCTCACCGGCGCCGACCTGGCGAACATCACGAACGAGGCCGCGATCTTCGCCGGCCGCCGCGAGGCAACTGGATCGCAGGCTCAGGACTTCGACGGCGCGATCGAGCGCGTGGTCGCCGGCATGCAGCAGCGGCGCGTCGTCAGCGAGAAGGAGAAGCGGATCCTCGCCTACCACGAGGCGGGGCACGCGCTCATGTCGTTCCTGATGGGCGAGGTCATGCCCGTCCAGAAGGCGACGATCGTGTCGCGCGGCCAGGCGCTCGGCTACACGCTGAACGTTCCGAGCGAGGACCGGTACCTGCACACGAAGGAAGAGCTCAGCGACATGATGAAGGTCTACCTCGCCGGCCGCGCAGCCGAGTTCGTCGTCTTCGGGCGCGTCACGAACGGCGCCGCCAACGACCTCGAGCGCGTCACGGGACTCGCGCGCTCGATGGTCTTCGAGTACGGGATGTCGGACGAGGCGATCTCGCGGACGATGCGCGCGGACAACTATGCGCTCTCCGAGGAGACGAAGAAGGTGCGCGACCAGGAGCAGGCGCACCTGACGGACGAGGCGTACGAGGAGGCCGTGCGCCTGCTGCAGAAGCACCGCGCGTCGCTCGACCGCGTCGCCCAGGCGCTGCTCGAGAAGGAGACGCTCGACCGCGCCGAGCTCGAGGAGCTGCATGGGCGACATCATGGTCGAGTCGCACCACTCCGAGACCGTCGGCGATGCCGCGCGCGGTCCCCTTCGCCGACGAACGGCAGCCTTCGTCCGTGGTCGCGGACGAGGAAGTCGTGGTGTCGGCCGTGGAGACGACACCGAGGCGCAGCATCGTCCGCGGGTCGCTGCGCGCGAACGGCATCGACTGCTACGACCGCGACACCGAGGCGCGCTTGCCGTTGCGCTGCTCGCAGGTCGTTCATCGTGGGCCGCTCGCGCGCGGATCGTCGTGCGGAAGCTCCCGCAACGGCGACGCGGGAGCGGTGCGCCGCCGATGCGCCCGGCTGAACGCGCTCGATCGAAGGTTTCCGCCTCGCGTCACGTGCACCTATCGCCTGCCCGGCCGCCTGCTCGTCGTCCGGCACGAGGCGGCGTACCGGGACGTCGCGGCCGCGCTGATGGCCATGGGGATCGTGCTCGCGATCGCCGCCTACGCGGCGCCGGCGAGGCGGACTGACGGGGCCGCGTCGGCGCGCGGCTAGCATCGCGCGGATGCCGGTGCGCGGCAGATCCACCACGTGGGCGTTCGCCGTCGCCGACCTCGACGCTGCGATCGACACCTACCGCGCAGCTGTTCGGCGCGCGAGCTCGAGCACCGTGCCCGCGTCGAGGACCAGGGGGTCGAGGCGGCCGCGGTCCGGGTCGGCGACGAGCCGCGTCGAGCTGGTCCAGCCGCTCGGCGACGACACGCCGGTCGGCCGCTTCCTCGCCAACGGCGCGGGCCGGGCATGCACCACATCGCCTATCGCGTCGACGACGTGCGGGCCGAGCTCGCGCGGCTCGGGCGGCCGGCGTCGCAGCTGATCGACACGGAGCCGCACACGGGGCTCTTCGGTCTCCAGGTAGCGTTCGTGCACCCCGACGCCGTCCACGGCGTCCTGACCGAATTGGTGACAGATGGCTGAACGAATTCGCATCGAGATCGGCTTCGACGGCGGCCAGGGGCTCGCGCGCTGGTCACGACGGACGAGGCGGACACGCTCGAGAAGGCGCTCGCCAAGGGCGGTGACGGCGTCTTCACGATCGACGCCGAGGACGGCTCATTACGCCGTGTCGCTCAGCGCAAGGTCGTCTTCGTCAAGCGCTACGCGCGCGAGTCGCGCGTCGGCTTCGGCGCCGCGCGCGTAGCCCCACGCCGTCCCGCGTGGCACTCGAGGTCGGCATCGTCGGGCTGCCCAACGCCGGCAAGACGACGATCTTCAACGCGCTGACGCAGGCCGGCGCGGAGATCACGGCGTACGCGACCGTCTCTGACAAGGCGAACGTCGGGCATGGCGCCGATCGCCGACGAGCGGCTCGCCAAGGTCGCCGGCCGTCGTCGACGCGCGCAAGATCACGCCCGCCGCGGTCCGCGTGGTCGACGTTCCCGGCACCGGCGCGGCGCTGCTCGGCAACCTGCGCCAGGTCGACGCGCTGCTCGCCGTGCTGGACGGCTACTCGCCGGACGCCACGCCGGACGACGACCTCGAGACGCTCGAACCTCGAGCTGCTCGTCGCCGACCGCGACCACGTCGAGAAGCGGCTCGAGCGCGTCCGCTACCCAGGCGAAGTCGGGCGACCCGCAGCTCCGCGCCGAGGTCGCCGAGCTCGAGAAGCTGCTCGCCCACGTCGACGCCGGCGGGCGGCTCGCCGACTACCCCGGCGAGCTGCCGCCCGAGCTCGAGCCGCTGACGACGAAGCCGATCATCCCGCTCGTCAACGGGCCCGGCGGCATCGACGGCAAGCTCGAGGCCGAGCTCGCGGAGCTCCCGGAGGAGGAGGCGGCCGCGTTCCGCGAGGGGCCGTCCGCGCTCGGTGAGGTCGTCCTGCGCCTGTTCGAGGCGCTCGACCTGATCAGCTTCTTCACGGCCGGCGACAAGGAGACGCGGGCCTGGACGCTGCGGCGCGGGCGAGACGGCGTTCGACGCTGCCGAGACCATCCACACCGACATCGCCCGCGGCTTCATCCGTGCCGAGGTGATCCGCTGGAACGACCTCGTCGATGCGGGCTCGCACGCCGAGGCGTCGACGTCGCGGGCAGCAGCGGCTCGAGGGGAAGAGCTACGTCGTCGAGGACGGCGACGTGCTGAACATCCGCTTCAACGTCTAGGCAGGCTCGACCGGTATCGCCGAGGCGCACGGTGCCCGGCTCGAGCGACCTGCGCCCCAGACGCCGAACGGGCAGCCGCTCGGTCGTCGCGCACGTCGCCGCGGTAGTCGGCTCGAGCGTGCGCAGCGTGTCGAGGTCGCGCACGCCGGTGTCCGGGATGTGCGTCGTGACGACGCAGCGGCCGACGTTGCCGTGCAGCTGCGCGACCGCCTCGCCGATCCGGACGCGGCCGCCGACCCAGGCGTCCTCGCGCGTGCGGCCGGATGCCGTCGACGCCGAACAGCATCCGGAAGCGCCGGCCGTCGACCGGCCTCGCAGCCCGCCTCGGCGCGCGAGCGCGTCGAGCGCCGCGGTCGAGACGAGCGAGACGCCGCCGCGCGCGCCGCGGTCGGTCGCGTCGGTAGTCGCGCGGCCGCACGAGCCGGACAGGCCGCCCGGCGAACGCCGACAGCGCCTCCGCCCACGGCCCCACGACCGTGTCCGCGATGAGCGGGCCGCGGAAGATCGCGCGTCTCGACCTCGCCGTCGGTCGGCACCTCGCCGCCGACGACGTCGCCGTCCGGGAAGCGCAGCTCGAGCGTGTTCGCCGCCGTCGTCGTAGCGCGCCTGCACGCCCACAAGTGGCCGAAGCCGCTCGGCGTTCAACAGCCGGCCGTCGTCGTCGAGCAGGAAGAAGCGGCGGTCGCCGGCCGCGCCCTCGAGCTCGAGCCGCACCTCGTCGAGCGGCTGCAGCGCCAGGCTCTTGACCGGCGCGATCGTGATCCAGCGCGACGGTGCCGTGCTCACTAGCTCCACCGGCCGGGTGGCGGCGACGGCGTCGAGCTGGTTCGCGTGGTAGAGCACGGCCGCCTCCGCCGTCCGCGCCGCGCGCACGTCGTGATGGCATGCGATCGCGTGGAGCAGCTCGGCGCGCACGTTCGCGTCGAGCTCCTCCGTGCGCTCCTCGACGAGCCGCAGGCCCAGGTGCACGTGGCCGAGCAGCCGGCCCTCGTCGGTCGGCGGGAAGCCTGGAGCCGGCACGCAGCTCGCGGGTGCGGCCGAGATCGTGCAGCAGCGCCGCCGCGAGCAGCAGGTCGTGGCGCAGGCGCGCGTGCAGCTGCGCCGTCTCGCGGGCGAGCGTGGCGACGCCGACCGTGTGCTCCAGCAGCCCGCCCGCGTACGTGTGGTGCGACTCGGACGCCGGAAGTCGCCGCAGCAGCTCGCGGAGTCCGGTGTCCGAGAGCAGCCGTCGCACGCAGCGCGCAGGCCGGGATGCGACACCTCGGCGGCAAGGAAGTCGACGAAGCCGTCCAGCTCGTCGGCGTCGCGCCGCATCGCCGGCACCAGCGCCGCCGGGTCGACTCGTCGACGGCCTCCAGCGAGCGCACGTCGACCTGCAGTCGGTCGCGGAAGCGCTCGACGCGGCCGAGCAGGCGCACGGCGTCGCCCTCGTTGAAGCGCGCGTCGAGCAGCTCGACGTCCTTCCACACGCGCGCGTCGATGCGGCCGCTCGGGTCGACGAGCTCGAGCGCCAGGTACGGCGGCGCCGCTCTTCGTCCGTCGCCGCTCCTTGCGCGCCACTGCGTAGGTGCCCTCGACGACGCGGTCCGCGGCCAGGTCGGCGATCGTGCTCACGGGCCGAGTCTAGGCCGGACAGTGGACGCAAGGCGCGTTGCTAGGGTCACGCGGTGGCAGAGGTCAACCCGTTCCGCGCCGTGCGCTACGACGAGGCGCAAGACCGCGCCCGATCGACCGGCTCGTCGCCCCGCCGTACGACGTCATCACGCACGAGGAGCGCGCTCGGCTACCTGGAGCGCAGCCCGTACAACGTCGCTCGGCTGATCGTCCCGGAGACGCCCGACGAGGCCGCCCGACACGTGGCGCGACTGGCGCGGCGACGGCGTTCTCGTCGGCGGAGCAGGAGCCGGCCTTCTGGTGGCTGCGCGAGGAGTACGAGGGCCCCGACGGCGCGCGGCACAAGCGGGAGGGCTTCTTCGGGCTCGTGCACATCGAGCCCTATGAGCGCGGCGATCGTGCGCCCGCACGAGCGCACCCACGAGGCGGCGAAGCGCTCGCAGCTCGCGCTGCTGCGCGCCGTGCGTGCCAACCTCTCGCCGATCATGCTGCTCTACGACGACCCGCAGCACCGGCCGCGCCATGCGCTGGCGCCGCTCGCCGATGGCGACCCGGTCTACGAGGCGTCCGACGAGACGTCCACGACGCGGCTGTGGCGGATCACCGAGCCCGAAGCGCTCGCTGAGACGCAGTCTGCGCTCGCCGACCGGCCGCTCGTCATCGCGGACGGGCATCACCGCTACGAGACGGCGCTCGCGCTTCGCCGACGAGGACCCGGCGCCGGCGGCGCACGAGGTGATGGCCGTCTTCTCGAACACGGACGGCGAGGGCCTGATCATCTTCCCGACGCACCGCGTCGTGCGCGAGTTGCCCGAGCTGAACGGGCGCTTCCGCGTGACGCCGCTCGAGGGCGAGCCCGCACGAGGCGCTGGCGCGGCTCGGCGAGGTCGACCACGAGCATCCCGCGTTTCTCGTCTACCGCCGCGGAGAGGCGGCGCTGGTGGAGGCGCCCGGCGACCGCGAGCTCGACACGGTCGTGCTCGAGCAGCTCGGGATCGCCGAACCGCGCTACACGCCGCGCGCCGACGAGGCGGTCGCGCTCGTCGACTCGGGCGAGGCCGAGGCGGCGTTCCTGCTGCGGCCGCCGACGATCGAGCAGGTGCGCGCGGTTGCGGAGGCGGGCCTCACCATGCCGCAGAAGAGCACCTACTTCTATCCCAAGCTGCTCTCGGGCCTGCTCTTCCACGAGCTTTGAGCGAGCTCTGGCTGGAGTTCGCCCGCCAGGCCGTCGCGACCTTCAGGGCGTGCTCGGCCGAGCTGCCGACGCGTGCTGACCGCGAGCCGGTGGTCGGTGCAGGGCAGGGCGGCGACGAGACGACGGCGATCGACGAGGCGGCCGAGGCGGCTGTCGTGCGCCGGCTCGAGGCGCTGCACGCCGCGGGGCACGAGTTCACGCTGGTGTCCGAGGAGCTCGGCGAGCGCGCCTTCGGCGACGAGCACGACGCGCGTCGTGCTCGACCCGATCGACGGGTCGCTGAACGCGAAGCGCGGGATCCCCTTCTTCTCGCTGTCCCTGGCCGTCGCCGAGGGGCCGGTCATGCGCGACGTCGTGTTCGGCTTCGTCCACGACTTCGGGACCGGCGAGGAGTGGACGGCGAGGCGCGGCGGCGGCGCCTTCCTGGGCGGGGTGCCGCTCGTCGGGCCGGCCCGGACGAGGAGATCGAGATCCTCGTCCTGCGAGGCGACGCGGACGCAGCTGGTGGCGGAGGTGGCCGGCGGAGCTCGGCGACGTGGCGCGGCGGCTGCGGCTGATGGGCTCGCTCGCGCTGTCGCTCTGCCACCTGGCGGCTGGGCGGGTCGACGCGGTCTGCTCGCTCAAGCCGGCGCGGTCGGTCGACATCGCCGCGGCCCAGCTGCTCGTGCGCGAGCGGGGCCTGGCTGGCCGAGCTGTCGACGGCGGGCCGCTTGCGGACGCGCCGCTCGATCTCGAGGGCCGCTCGCGCATCGTCGCCGCCGCCTCGCCGGGTGCCGTCGCGCGTGTCGCGGCCGCGCTCGGAGCGTGACCTCGCTGCGCAACGCGCGGCTGCTCGGTGTCAGACCTCTTTCAACTCGACCGCGATGACGTGGATCTCCGCCGCGCCGACGTTCTCGAGCGTGTGCGGCGGGAACGGCGCCGACCAGAAGGCCGCGCCGGCGCCGAGCCCTTCCGACTCGCGCGTGTCGAGCAGCACGTGCCCGTCGCCGTCGCGGCGGACGAAGTGCGTCGCCGGACAGCACGTAGAGCGCAGCCGGCCAGCGGTGCGTGTGGAGCGGCGTTCGTCGCACCCGGGCGCGATCTGCGTGTCGAGCACGCGCACGTGGTCGTTCTCGAGCAGCAGGGTGTGGTGGTCGGGCGCCGCGACGAGCGCATCAAGGTCGTCCGGCCAGTCGTCGCTCACAGAACGAGCCTACGCGGTCCAGGGCGCGACGCGGTCGAAGTTGGGCCGCGCGCGTTGGCACACATCCGGCACAGACGGGTGCGAGGTTCGGCGGTACCGTCGGAGACGGGTGGGTGGTGGAGGTCGTCTCCCCTTGGGTGGGCGGGGCATGCTGGTTTGGCCATGGCCGGCGGGGCCGTGGCTGCCGAGGACAGGGGGTGCCCCCGGCGCCACGGTTGCGTGGCTACGCTCGCGCGTGGCAGGCCTCCCGTGATGCGATCATGCTGCGCTCGCAGCAGGTGATCGACCCCGAGCTGAAGCGCCCGGTGACGGAGCTGGACATGGTCCGCGCCGTCGAGATCGACGGCTGGCACGTCGCCGTCACGATCGCGCTCACCGTCGCCGGCTGCCCGCTCCGGCACAGCTTCGAGCAGCAGGTGCAGGACGCCGCTGCTCCCGCTCGACGGCGTCGACTCGGTCTCGCTCGCCTTCGACGTGATGAGCCCGGAGGAGAAGTCGGCGCTGGTGACGCGCCTGCGCGGCGGCGTCGAGCGACGCGGCATCTCGCTCGACCCGCGCACGCGTGTCATCGCCGTCGCGAGCGGCAAGGGCGGCGTCGGCAAGTCGTCGCTGACCGCCAATCTCGCGGGCGCCTTCGACGCGCTCGGCGACCGCGTCGGCATCCTCGACGCCGACGTCTACGGGCACTCGATCCCGCACATGCTCGGCGTCCACCAGCGGCCGGTCGTCGTCGAGAAGATGATCGTCCCGCCGGTGCGCGGCGACCTGAAGCTGATGTCGATCGGGTTCTTCCTCGACGACAACGCGCCGGTGATGTGGCGCGGGCCGATGCTGCACCGGCGCTCGAGCAGTTCCTCTCCGACGTGCACTGGGGCGAGCTCGACACGCTGCTGATCGACATGCCGCCCGGCACGGGCGACGTCGCCATCTCGCTCGGCCAGCTGCTGCCGCGCGCCGAGGTGCTCGTCGTCACCACGCCCCAGCCGGCGGCGCAGCAGGTGGCCGTCCGCGCTGCCGACATGGCGCAGCGCACCGGCATGCGCCTGCTCGGCGCGGTCGAGAACATGTCGTACCTCGTCGGAACCGGCCAGGGCTGTTCGGCGAAGGCGGCGGCGAGGCGCTGGCGACGTCGCTCGACGTGCCGCTGCTCGGGAGCATCCCGCTCGACCCGGCCCTGCGTGAGGCGGCCGACGCCGGCGAGCTGCATCGTCCAGACGGATCCCGACGCCGAGGCGTCACGTGCGATTCGCGAGCTCGCGGAGCGCGTCCGCGCGACGCGGCGCGGCGAGATCGTCCGCTCGCTGCCGCTCGTCGGTTAACGCGGACGGGCGCCCGCGGCGCCCGCCGGCGTGCACCTCGGAGCGTCCGCGCTACTTGCCGCGCGTCCGCTCCGGAGCCTGCTGCTGGGTGTCGTTCTTCGGCTTCGCGTCGCCGCGCGGAGGGGTGTTCTCCTTCGGCTTCGCTTCGCGCGTCGGTGCCGGCGCGCTGACCTTGGTGTCATCGCCGTTGTCGCGGACGCAGCCGCGGTTGAAGAGCAGCGCCTCGTTCCCGGACGCGCCGGTGCCGACCTTGCCGTCGGTGAACCCGCCGGAGCCGAACGTGGCCGAGAAGTTCGCCAGCAGGCCGGCCTTCGGCCAGCCGGCGCGGCCCGCTCAGCAGCCCCTCGACGTTGCCGTCGAGGTTGACGGCCGAGAACGACGGCCGCGGCGCGGCTGTCGTCGCCGAGCACGCGGATCTCGCCGCGCATCCAGCCGGCCTTCTCGTCGTTGTTGTAGACGCTGTGCACCTCGATCCGCACCTTGCCGTTCAGGGCGGCGTTGGTGCTCGTCATCGTGCCCTCGTAGCGGCCGACGCGTGATCGTGTACGCGCCGTCGCTGCCGTTGCAGTTCCTCGTCGACACGCGCTTGGCGGCCGCGGTGAACGTCGCCGACGGTGTGTCCGTTTGGCACCGCCCGCCGCAACGGCGATGCCGGTGACCGCAAGTGCCGCGACCACCCCCCCAGCCAGAACTTCAGGCGCTTCATTTCGAACTACCTCCTTGGTCGTCTGCCCCTCGTGCGAAGGTCGGGTTGTGCTTCGGCACGACCGTTAGCTCCCTGTGAGCGTCTAGGCTCGATCGAGTGATTTCAGCCGCCTGTCTTCGACCTGGACCGCACGTTCATTCGCCGATCGAGTGCGTTGGCGCTCGCCGGTGCGTTCCGCGAGCACGGGATCATCAACCGCCGCCAGCTCGTGAAGGCGGGGCTCTGGCAGCTCGCTCTTCGCGGCCCGGGCGTCTCGGCGAGCAGGGCGTCCGGGACGGCATCGCGGACGGCGTCGCGCTGCTGCGCGGCGTGCGCGCCGCGGACGTCGAGCAGCTCGCGGCGGACGCGGTCGACCCGGTGCTGCGGCCGCTCGTGTACGACGGAGGCGCTTCGACTTGCCGACGGAGCATCGTGCCCGCGGCGAGCACGTCTACCTCGTGACGGCGTCGCTGCAGGAGATCGTCGCGCCGTTCGCGCGGCGCTCGGGTTTGAGGGCGCGCTCGGCACCGTCGGGGAGCTCGACGACGAGGGCCGCTACACGGGCCGCGTCGTGCGCGCGTGCCACGGTGCCGCCAAGGCGCGAAGTTCTTCGCGCGATCGAGGGCATCGATCTCGCCACCTCCACCGCCTACACGGACGGGGTCGCCGACCTGGCGCTGCTCGAGTCGGTCGGCAACCCGTCGTCGTCAACCCGGACCGGGCGCTGCGCCGCGTCGCCGCCGAGCGCGGCTGGCCGGTGCTCGACTTCCGCCGCCGGCCGTTGCGGCTCGCGCTCCGCGCCGTTGGTTGACGAGTTCACCGGTCGGCTCGAGGCGCTCGGCTTCGACCCGAGGACGCCGCCGTGCTCGCGGAGCACTTCGCCGACGCCGAGCGGCGCGGGAAGACGAGTCACGGCCGCACGCGCGTCGATTGGCTCGAGTCGATGTCCGACCTGCAGCCCGAGGCGAGGCCGCAGCGACTCGTCGCACGAGGAGGGCTTCGAGCGCTGGGACGGAGGCGGCGCGCTCGGCTACCTGACGCTGGCCGCAATCTGCAGCGCCCAGCTCGCCGAGCCGCCGCGCCACGCGCGCGTCGTGGTCGCGGCGCAGACGTTTCCCGACCGGCCACCTCGGCTACTGGGCGCGCCGGCTCGCGGAGGGCGGGCTCGTCGCGGCGCTCACGGCGACATCGCCCGCACGCCTCCCGCACCCGGAAGGCGGGCCTCCGCTCACGGGCACGAACCCGCTCGCGATCGGCGTGCCGAGCTCGGACGGCAAGCCGCTCGTCGCCGACGTGTCGATGGGCCGGGTCACGTACGGCGACGTGCTGAGCGGCGACGCGGCGCCCGAGGAGCTCATCCCGTTCGGCGGCGACCAGGCGTACAAGGCGTTCGCGCTCGCTGCGGGCCTCCAGCTCGTGGTCGACGCGCTCGCGGGCCCGGAGCACGGCGCAGTGCTGCTCGTCGCGCGCCCCGGCTACGACCCGGTCCCGGAGTTCCGGGCGCGCGCTGCTGGCCTACGCCTGCCCGGCGACAGCTGAGGCGAAGCGCGGATCGTCGCGGATCGAGGCGAAGTCCTCGTCGCCGGCGGCCCACTCCGCCGCCTGCGCGTTCAGCTCGACCGCGCGTGCGAGCTTCTCGAGCGCCTCGTCGCCGTGGCCCTGCAGGGCGAGCAGGCAGGCGTAGTGGTAGTTCGCGGCCCAGTGGTCGGGGTCGCTCTCCCAGCCGCCGCGCATCGTCGCGAGCGCGCGCTCGGGATCGCCAGCCGCTGGTAGCCGTAGGCCGCGAACGCCGCCTCCCATTCGACACTTCGAACGGCTTGCCAACCGCGCCGCCGAAGCCGATCACGGTCGTTTCGTCCTCCCTGGCGACTGCGCCGCGCTTCGTCGCCGGCTTGACGTAGACCAGCGTGCCGGCCGGGGCGTCGACCTCCTCGCCGTCGAGCGTGAACGTCGCCCGGCCCTGCAGGACGACGTAGAGCTCCTCGTGCCCGTTCGTCGACTCGGTGTGCTCTTCGACGACGCGGTCGCCGGCCTTCGCGGCCGTGTAGGCGTTCGTGCCGAACGCGGTGATGCCGAACCGCCGCCTGATCGGCCGCCAGGTCAGGCCCTCGTCGTCGACCGGGCAGCGCCTCCAGCTCGTCGATGCTGGCGATCTCGTAGCCGGCGCTCATCGCGGGAACCGTTCGTCGTCGCGGATCGAGGCGAGGTCGTCGTCTGTCTGCGCGTACTCGCGGTAGCGCGGCTCGGCGTCGACCGCCTCGCGGATGTGCTCGAGCGCGGCCTCTGTCTCGCCGAGTTGCGCCTCGGCGCAGGCGAGGTTGTACAGCAGCCCGCCCTTGTCGTCGTAGTGGTCGAGCACGGCGTGGATTCGCTGCTTGACCTGTTCGTACTCGCCCGCCTCGAAGAGCGGCAGCAGCTCCGAGTTCGTCTCCCACGAACGGGGCGCGTACGCGCTGCCGGGCACGCCGCGCCATCGAGACCACCGTCGCAGGCGCTGCCTTCGCGACCGCGTCCGCTCGCTTGCCGGGTCGGGGATGTACACGAGCGTGCCGGCGGGCGCATCGACCTGCTCGCCGTCGACGGTGAACGTCGCGTGCCCGGCGGTGACGAGGTACAGCTCCTCGTGGCTCGACGGCACCTCGTCGTGCTCCGGGATGAGCGTGGCGCCGGCTTCCTCCGTGCTCCACGCGTTGACGCCGAACGACTGCACGTCGAAGTGCTTGCGGATCGGCGCCCAGCCGTCGTCGCGCTCGAAGATCGGCGATCGTCGCGGTCGTGTGGGTCACGTCTGGCTCCTCAGCTCCTCGAGCACGACCGGGTCGACCCGGTCGGCTCCGTTGACTCGCAGCTCGAAGTTCGCGTTGCCGGCCCACGCGTCGAGCGCCTCCGCGAGCTCGCCGGTGTAGCCGAGCCGCGCAAGCCGGTCGCGGAGCTCCGCGGCGAGCGCGTCGTCCACCGCCAGCCACTTGTCCTCGGGCGTCGTGCCGAAGATGGCGTCGTGCGCCTCGTACAGGCGCCGCAGCTCCTCGAGCGGATGCTCGTGGTCGTCGATGCGCACGTCGATCGCCACGTCGGAGAGGCCCGCGTAGCCGCCGTCGCGCTCGACGACGAGCAGGGCTGCCGACTGCTGGCCGCGCTTGTCGCCGCCCGCCGCCTGGCCCGCGTCGAGGGCGTCCAGCAGCCGCACCGCGAGCGGCTTGCCCGCGCTTGCCTCGAACGCGTCGGCGATCGCGTCGACGGTGGCCTGTGAGACGAGGATGTTCCCCTGCGCCGCGTAGCCGTCTCCGGTGAAGCCGCCGGCCCACTCGAAGCACTCGGACCCGGTGAAGCTCGCGCTGCCGCCCTTCGCGTCCACGACGCCGAGCTGACGGGAGGCGCGGCCGTCGTCGGCGCTCGTGAGCCGCTCGACGACCTCCTCGGCGGAGAGCCCCTGCCGCAGCAGCTCGAGCCCGTCCGGGCCGTAGCGCGGGTTGGCGTACGCCTGCGTGGCGATCGCGCCGACCTCGGCTGCGGCCCACGGGACGACCGAGCCGACCGCGAGGAACTTCGACTGCGTCGCGACGCCCCAGCGCCGCTCGCCGTCCCAGGCTGCGATCGAGTACGTCATGGCGCCGTACGTGAGCTCGGTCAGGTCGAGGTCGAGCAGGTCGGCGCGGCCGGGCGGGACGAGCGCGCACGAGGCGACCGCGGGATGCGAGAGCGCGTCGCGCACCTGCTCCGGCGAGGCGGCGCGCACGACCACGGGCTGCCCGCGGTCGTGCGCCTCGCGCAGCTGTGCCTCGTCGACGGCGTCGAGCACGAGCGCGCCCTCGACGTCGAGCTCGCCCTCCACCGCGATCGCCGGAACGCGGCGCCCGGTGGCGCCGAACCAGCGCTCCCTCATGCAGCCACGCGGGAGCCGAGCTTGATCGTCTCGCCGGGCTGCGGCGCGACGACCTCGACGTCGGTCAGCTCGCGGAGCTGCTCGGGCGTGCCCTTCAGGAGCGGGAAGGTGCCGTAGTGGCTCGGAATGCAGGTCTGGACTCCGAGGAGCTCGAGGGCGAGCGCGGCCTCCTTCGGGTCCATCGTGTAGTGCCCGCCGATCGGCAGGACGGCGATGTCCGGCTTGTAGAGGCGCGCGATCAGCTGCATGTCGCCGAACACGTTGGTGTCGCCGGCCACGTAGACGCGCGTGCCGTCCTCGAACTCGAACACGAGCCCGACGGGCTCACCGGCGTACGTGCCGTCGTTCGTCGACGAGGAGTGCTGGGCGTGGACGAGCGTGATCTTGATGCCCTCCCACTCGACGGTTCCGCCCTTGTTCGGGTCGTGGATCTTGTTCTGCGCGACGCCCTGCTTCATGACGAGCCAGTCGGCGAGCTCGACCGGCGCGAGGACGTGGCAGCCGAACTTCTTGTGCAGCGCGGTCGTGTCGCCGACGTGGTCGCCGTGCCCGTGCGTGATCGCGATGAAGTCGACGCGCTCGGGCTGCTGCTCGTCGTCCGGGCACTTCGGGTTGCCGTTCAGGAACGGGTCGACATAGATGCGCTTGCCGCCGGGGGTGTCGAAGCGAAACGTTGCGTGACCGAGCCAGGTCAGCGTGAGATCTGCCATGGAAACCTCCTGTCGCCGGATCGCTCTGAGCCTACCCGCGGAGCTACAGAGGTAACGACGACGCGGCGTCCTGGGCCCAGTCGATCACCGGCTGGACGAGGAAGAACGTCGCGATCGTCACGGTGAGCGAGCCGAAGACGGCCGCGTGCAGCAGCGCGTCGCGCGGCGGCGACCCGCCGGCGGCCGCGAACTGCAGCTCGACCGGCGAGCGCATGTAGAGCGCCCGAATGACCGCGAGGTAGTAGTAGAGGCTCACGACCGTGGCGGCCACGCCGACGAGCATGAGCCACCACCAGCCCGTGTCGTAAGCGGCCGCGAAGGCGTAGAACTTCGCGAAGAAGCCGCCGGTGAGCGGCAGCCCGGCGAAGCCGAGCATGAACATCAGCATCGAGACGCCGAGGAAGGGCCGCTCCCAACCCATGCCGGCCAGGTCGTCGACCGAGACGTCCCGGTTCAGCTCTCGCTCGCGCGCCGCGACGACGGCGAACGCGCCGATCGACATTGCCCCGTAGACGAGCAGGTAGAAGAGCAGCGCGCGGCCGCCGAGCGCGGTGTTCGACGCGATCGGGATCAGCATGAAGCCCGCCTGCGAGATCGACGAGTACGCGAGCAGGCGCTTCACGTTCGATTGCACGAGCGCGCCGAGGTTGCCGACCGCGAGCGAGATGCAGGCGATCACGGCGATCGCGATCGTCCACATCTGGTCGAGCTCGGGGAACGCGATCGTGAGGATGCGGAGAGTGACGACCAGCGCGGCGACCTTGGTGGCCGCCGACATGAACGCGGTGACCGGCGTTGGCGCGCCCTGGTAGACGTCAGGCGTCCACATGTGGAACGGCGCCGCGGACGCCTTGAACGCGAGCCCGGCGATGATCATCGCGAGCCCCGCGACCAGCAGCGCGTCGCCCGTCAGGTCCTGCGCGGCGGTGGCCGCGGCGATTTCGCGGAAGCCGAGCTCTTGCGTCGAGCCGTACACGAGCGCGGACCCGAACAAAAGCACTGCTGAGCCGAAGCTGCCGACGATCAGGTACTTGAGCCCGGCTTCGAGCGAGTCGGGCCGGTCGAGGTCGACGGCGCAGAGGATGTAGAGCGTGATCGAGAACCACTCGAGCCCGAGGAACAGGGTCATGAGGTTCCCGGCTGCGACCATGAACATCATCCCGGCGGCGGCCGTGGCGAGTAGCGCGTAGAACTCGGCGACGCGCGTCGGCTTGAGGCGGTGCGCGTACGCGACGCCAACACCGAGAACGCCGCAGCCGGCGATGAGGACCTGTGCGAACGCCGCGAGCTGGTCGCGGTACGCGGCGTTGGCGACGATCCGCGAGGCGTTCTCGCTGTCGTTGAAGACGAGGATCGCGAAGACGCCCGCCGCGACGAACCCTGCCGCCGCGATGAACGCGCTCACCGGCCTCCGGCCGCCGGGCGGCAGGAGAACCGCCGTGAGCAGGCAGAGCGCGGCGGCGCCGAGCAGGATCAGCTCGGGCGAGAGGGCGTACCAGTCGACGTTTGGCGTGTTCACTCGCTACTCCCGGCGGCTTCGCCGTAACCCGTCCATGTGCCTGGCGGGCCCGGGGCAGGCGTGAAACTGACGTGCGTCCAGGGTCGAAGCGGATACGCGCTCGTGCTGCGGGATTCGTCCAGGTGGAGGAACGCGACGATCTTGGCCCAGGCGGTGCCAGGCACGGCTGCCTGCGCAAGAGCCACGAGTTGGTCGCCGCGCAGCAACAACAGGACCTGGCCTTGCGTGCACGTCACCTGCCAGATTCCGTCGCTTCCAAGTGACTCCCCGGCGATCCTGTTCCGCTCTCCGGGGCACACCTCACCTGGGTCCGCCATCGACGCGATGCCGGCAACGTGCTCGAGACGGCGAGCGGTGCAAGAGACGAAGTACTTACCGTGGCGGCTGTCCTGCGCACAGGGCTGCACTCCTGTGATGACCGTGAACGGCCCGGCCGCAAGCTGTGTCGCCACCGCCGCCTCCGCGTTGTCCCCGGCGAACGACCGCTCGGTGATCGCCGCCGGCCAGACGGACAGCGCGAGCAGGCACGCGACGAGCGGGACGATGATCCCGAGCTCGCCGGGCCGCAGGTCAAGCGCCTCGTCGTGAGACGGCCGACCCGCGCTCGCGGTGCAGCACCGCCGAGATCAGCCGCAGCGCGTACATCGCGGCCAGCACGATCGCGAACGCGCCGGCGACCGCCCAGCCCCAGCCGACCTTGAAGACGCCGAGCAGGATCAGGAACTCGCCGGCGAACGTGGTCGCGCCCGGCACGGCCAGCGCGATGATCCCGGTCGTCATCAGCAGGGTCGCGAGCAGCGGCCGCCCCTTCGCCATCCCGCCGAGGAACGCGAAGTCGCCCGTCGACGTGCGCCGCTCGACCGCGCCCGCCAGCAGGAAGAGCGACGCCGACACGAGCCCGTGGTTGACCATCTGCAGCACCGATCCGTCGAAGCCGGGCCCGTTCAGCGCGAACAGGCCCGAGCGTGATCAGCCCCATCTGCGCCATCGACGAGTACGCGATCACGCCGCGCACGTCCGGCGCGCGGAACGCGATCATCGACCCGTACAGCAGCGTCACCACCGCCGAGCGTCAGCAGCAGCCACTGCCAGTCGTGCGCGGGGCCCGGGAAGATCGGGATCACGATCCGCAGGAACCCGTAGGCGGCCGCCTTCGACACGACGCCCGAGAGCACCGCGGCCACCTCGGGCGGCGACTCCCGGTACGCGTCCGGCATCCAGCCGTGCAGCGGGAAGAGCGGCGCCTTGACCGCGAACGCGGCGACGAAGCCGAAGAAGAGCCACTCGTTGGAGCTCGTCCCGAGCGCCGTCAGGTCGAACGTCCCCTGCGTCAACCCGAGCGCGATGATCGCGACCAGCATCAGCAGCGACCCGGCCACTGTGTAGATGACGAACTTGATCGTCGCGCCCAGCCGCCCCGGCCCGCCCCACACGCCGATCAGCACGTAGAGCGGGATCAGCATCGTCTCGAAGAAGACGTAGAAGAGCAGCAGGTCCTGGGACGTGAAGACGCCGACGATCGAGCCGGTCAGGAAGAGCGACAGCCCGAAGTAGGCGCGCGAGCGCTCGCGGCCCGCCCAGAAGCCGTAGGCGATCGCCGCCGCGCCGACGATGACCGCCAGCCCGACGAGCCAGAGCGAGAAGCCGAACATCCCGACCCGGTAGGCGACGCCGAGATCCGTCGACCAGTCGGTCTCGGCGCCGAACTGGAGTCCGCTCTTGTCGAAGTCGAACTGCTGGACGGCGTAGATCCAGATACCCGACCTCGACGAGGGCAGCGAGCAGGCCGAGCGACGCGGCCGTGCGCGACGGCAGCGGCAGCAGCCAGAGCAGCAGGCCGGCAGCGATCGGGAAGAAGATCAGCAGCGTCGTCACGTCAGCGCACCACCACGAAGACGAGGACGAGC
This sequence comes from uncultured Thermoleophilia bacterium, assembly GCA_963734565.1. Taxonomy (GTDB): domain Bacteria; phylum Actinomycetota; class Thermoleophilia; order Gaiellales; family Gaiellaceae; genus JACVRM01. The sequence goes on from CAVTHM010000006.1 coordinate 475,060, forward strand.
ACGGCGACGCCGCTCGCCAGGGCGAAGGCGTACGTGCGGACGATCCCGGTCTGGGCCTCGCCGACGCCGGCGCCCGCCTCGCGGGTCACCAGCCCGAGCCCGCGCAGCGACCCGGCGATCACGGGCGTCTCGATGAACCGCCGGCCAGCCGTCGCGAGGAGCGCCGCGGGGACGAAGAACACGTAGTGGTAGAGCTCGTCGAAGTAGAGCTTGTGCTCGAGCACGGCGCGCACCGGCCGCGCCTGCGGCAGCGTGACGCGCGTCGGCCCGTAGAGGTAGCGCGCCAGTGCGATGCCCACGAGCCCGACCGTGACGGCGCAGACGCTCGCGAGGATCTCCTGGTTGCCCGTCGCCTCGACGAGCGGCTCCGCGGCCGGGTTGAGGAAGTCGGTGACGACCGTCCAGAGGCCGCGGATCTCGAGCCAGCCCGAGGTGACGGCGCCGATCGCAAGGATCGCGACGACCCAGATCATCGTCCCAGGCCCCTCGCCGTGGTCGGAGTGGAAGTGCTCGCGCGCCCACGGCGACGGCTCGCCGCTGAAGACGATGAAGATCATCCGGAACGTGTAGAGGCCGGTCAGGAACGCGCCGAGGATCCCGACCACGAACAGCGTGTAGCCCCACCAGCCGCCGTCGGCGAGCGTGTCCGCGAGGATCAGGTCCTTCGACCAGAAGCCGGAGAACGGCGGGATGCCGACGAGCGCGAGCGCGCCGCAGAGCATCGCGATGTACGTCTTCGGCAGGAAGTGGCGGAGGCCGCCCATCTTGCGCATGTCCTGCTCGCCCGCGAGCGCGTGGATCAGCACGCCGGCGCCGAGGAAGAGCAGCGCCTTGAAGAACGCGTGCGTCATCAGGTGGAACAGGCCGCTCGAGTACGCGCCGATCCCGACCGCGACGAACATGTAGCCGATCTGCGACATCGTCGAGTACGCGATCACGCGTTTGATGTCCGTCTGCACGAGCGCGATCAGCCCGGCGGCGAGGAGCGTCACGGCGCCGAGCCCGGCCGCCAGGTCCTGCACGTGCGGCGCCTCCTGGAAGATCACGTGCGTGCGCGCGATCAGGTAGACGCCCGCGGTCACCATGGTGGCCGCGTGGATGAGGGCGCTGACCGGCGTTGGGCCCTCCATTGCGTCCGGGAGCCACGTGTGGAGCGGGATCTGCGCCGACTTCGCGACCGCGCCGCCGAGCAGGCCGAGCGCGACGAGGTCGACGAGCATCCCGCCGCCGCCGAGGTCGCCGGCCTGCACGCGGTCGAACACGGCGGGGACGCTCAGCGTGCCCGTCTGCCAGACGAGCACGAACAGCGCCAGCGCCATGGTCGCGTCGCCGAACGCGTTCATGATGAACGCCTTCTTGGCGGCGGCGATCGCGGCCGGCCGCTCGTGCTCGAAGCCGATCAGCAGGTACGAGCACAGCCCGACGAGCCCCCAGCCGGCGAGCAGGATCAGCAGGTCGCCGCCCTCGACGAGCAGCAGCATCGAGAAGACGAACAGCGACATGTAGGCGAAGTAGCGCCGCTCCTCGTCGGCCCCGTCCATGTAGCCGATCGAGTAGAGGACGATCAGCATCCCGATGCCGGAGACGATCAGCATCATCCAGACCGAGATCTGGTCGACGTAGATCGTCAGGCCGAAGTCGAAGCGGCCGCCCGTCAGCCACGTGTAGGCGGTGCTCGACGCGGTGCGGTGCGAGGCGCTGGAGCCGAGCATGTCGCTGAGGGCGACGAGCGCGCCGGCGAAGGCGACGGCGACCGAGAGCGTCGAGATCCAGCCGGCCAGGCGGCGCGAGATCCGCGTCCCGGTCAGTGTGATGAGCAGCGCCCCCACGAGCGGCGCCAGCAGGCAGATCCACCCGCCGGTGGTCATCCGCGGAGGTTGCGCAGCTTGTCGACGTCCAGGTCGATGCGGTCGCGTGAGAGCGCGACGATCAGGCCGAGCCCGACGACGACCTCCGAGGCGGCGACGGCCATCACGGTGAGCGCGAAGATCTGGCCGGAGACGTCACCCGCGTGGCGCGCGAACGCGATCAGGGCGAGGTTGGCCCCGTTCAGCATGATCTCGAGCGAGAGCAGGATGATCAGCGGGCTACGCCGCAGGAGGACGCCGAGCGCGCCGATCGAGAAGAGCGCGGCCGAGACGGCGACGTACCAGATGATGTCCGGGCCCATCACGCCGCGGCCTCCTCCTCGTCCTGGCGGCTGCGCTCGGAGCCGAGGATGACGCCGCCGACCGCGGCCGCCAGCAGCACGATCGAGGTGATCTCGAAGGCGAGCAGGTGGTTGGTGAGGAAGACGCTCCCGATCTGCGCCGGGCTGCCGAAGAGGTCAGACACCTTCGCCTCCGACTTGAGCCCGTCGCCGGCGGCGAGGCTCAGCACGGTGATGACCTCGACGAGCAGCGCACCGGCGGCGACCGTCGCCGCGAGCGTCTGCACGCTCGGGCCGCTCTGCCACGGCGATTCCGATTCCGCGCGGTCGCCGAGGTAGGCGATGACGAACAGGAACATGACCATCACGGCGCCGGCATAGACGAGCACCTGCGCGGCGGCGACGAACTCGGCCGACAGCAGCAGGTAGAGCACGGCGAGCGACGACAGGTTGCCGATCAGCGCCAGCGCCGAGAAGAACGGGTTCGAGAACGAGATCACCGCGACGCCTGACCCCAGGCACGCGAATGCCGCCACGAACCAGACCAGCCAGACGAGCGTGTTGGCCACTAGGAGCGTGCCTTGTAGGCCGGGATCGGCGTGTCGTACAGGTCGCGGTCGGCGACCGGCACGCGCTTCGTCGGCGCCGCCAGCAGCATGTCCTTCGTGTAGATCAGGTCGTCGCGCGAGTACTCCGACAGCTCGAACTCCGGCTCGAGCGTGATCGCGTCGAACGGGCACGCGAGTTCGCAGTACCCGCAGAAGATGCAGCGCGACAGGTTGATCTCGTAGATGCGGGCGTAGCGTTCCCCCGCCGAGACGCGGTTCGACGGCGTGTTCTCCGCCGGCACGACGCGGATGCAGTCGGACGGGCACGCGGCCGCGCAGAGCGAGCAGCCGACGCACTTCTCGAGCCCGTTCGCGTGCTTCCAGAGCCGGTGCCGCCCGCGGAAGCGCGGGTAGACCGGCCGCTTGTACTCCGGGTACTGCTGGGTGATCGGCTTCTTGAAGATCTGCTTCAGCGTGACGCCGAAGCCCTTGAACGTCCCGATCGCAGGACTCGTCATCGCGCGCCACCCCCGGCCGCCCGATCCCCAAGTAACAGACTGTTACTTGGTCTCGGGAACGCGCCGCGCGCCGGGGCGGAACCCCGCGCTAGTAACAGACTGTTACTTGGCGTCACAGGGCCACCACCAGCGCCGCGGTCACGACCGCGTTGATCGTCGCGACGGGCAGCAGGATCTTCCACCCGAAGTCCATCAGCTGGTCGTAGCGCAGGCGCGGCAGCGAGGCTCGCAGCCAGATGAAGAGGCAGACGAAGATGAAGACCTTCAGCAGGAACCAGAGCGGCCCGTAGCTGTCGCCGATCGGGCCGTCCCAGCCGCCGAAGAACAGGGTCACGGCCAGGGCCGAGAGCGTGATCATGTTGATGTACTCGGCCGTCTGGAAGAGGCCCCAGCGCATGCCGCTGTACTCCGTGTGGTAGCCGGCGACGAGCTCCTGCTCGGCCTCCGGGAGGTCGAACGGCGCGCGGCTCGTCTCCGCGATGCCCGAGACGAAGAAGACGAGCAGCCCAACGAACTGCGGGAGGCAGTACCACCAGGTGTTGTGCTGCGCCTCGACGATCTGGCTGAGGTTCAGCGTGCCGGCCATCAGGACGACGCCGAGCACGCTGAGGGCGAGCGACACCTCGTACGAGACGAGCTGCGCGCAGGTCCGCATCGAGCCGAGCAGCGAGTACTTCGAGTCCGACGCCCAGCCGCCGACGATGAAGCCGTAGATCCCCACCGAGCCCAGGGCGAAGATCAGGATCAACGAGATCGAGACGTTCGCGACCTCGCCCGAGACCTCGTAGCCCCCGATCTCCCAGCCCGGGCCCCATGGGATGACGGCGAACGCGGCGATGGCCGTGGCCGCCGAGATAGCGGGCGCGGCGATGTAGAGCGTGTCGACCGCGGACGAGGGGAAGAAGCTCTCCTTGCGGATCAGCTTGATCAGGTCGGCGATCGGCTGCAGCAGGCCGAAGACGCCGGCACGGTTGGGCCCGTAGCGGAGCTGCATGCGGCCGAGCAGCTTCCGCTCCAGCCACGTGGTGTAGGCGAAAGCGGCCATCACCAGGTTGATGATGATCAGCGCCTTGATGATGTCGATCCACCAGCGATCGTTCACGCGGGCTCCTCGAACGGTGCGATGGCGGTGGTCACCTCGACGTAGCGGCCCAGGTCGCGGCAGTGCTCCTCCGCGAGGCGCACGTGACCTGGCGCGAGCGCGCGCTCGATGCGCGCGCGCAGTTCGACCGACGTGCCGTTCGTGCTCACCAGCACCGGGTCGCCGGTGGCGATGCCGCGCGCGGTTGCGTCGCGTTGCGCCAGCCCGACCTCGCGGCTCGGCCGCTGGAACTCGAGCTCGGGGACGCGCTCGACCATCGGGCCCGAGAACAGCGACCGGTAGCCGACGACGCGCAGGGCGCCCACGGTCGAGTCGGTCGCGATCTCCTCGTCGCGGTCGGGCTCGAGCTGCGCCGGCGCCGCGGCGGGCGGCGGCAGCTCGGCGGTCTCGCTCACGTCGTCGAACACGAGCCCGCCGTACAGGCGCTCGCTGAGCTGCTCGAACAGCTCGATCGGCGAGCCCGGAATTGAGATGCCCACCCGGCGGCCGAGCTCGGAGACGACAGCGGTCTCGTCGGTCGCGGGCGGGATCACGGTTCGGCGCTGGCGCTGCAGGCGGCCCTCGAGGTTGAGCACCGTCCCGTCGCGCTCCAGGTAGCTCGTCGCCGGGATGACGACGTCCGCCCAGGTGGCGAGCCCGCGCTTGTACATGGCGAAGACGATCACCTTGTCCGCGTGCTCGGCCAGCACCTGCACGTTCGGGTCCGCGGCCGCCTCCTCGCCCGAGACGACGAGCAGCTTGAGCGGCTCGGGGTTCGCGTCGTCTTCGTCCGCCGCAGCCGCCCACGCGTCGGCGACGCCCCGGCCGTTCGGCGTGGACGGGAGGTGGAACGCGCCGCAGCCCTCGCGGCCGGCGAATCCGACCGCCTCCGCGAGGCGCGCGACGTGCTCGCCGCCGCACCCGCCCGGCCCCGACCAGATGACGACGGCCCGCTCGGTCGTGCGCAGGCGCTTGCCGAGCGTGCTCCGGGGGTTCGCGAGCCGGCGGCAGGACGCCGCCGCGTTGCCCGCGGGCGCCTGCACCGAGCCGGCCACGCCGACGCTCACGACCTCGGCGCCCCTGCGCCGCGCGGAGCGGATCCAGAGGTCGACGATCGGCGCGCGCTCGGCGACGGGCTCGTCGCCGACGACGACGATCAGCTGCGCGCTCCCGATCATGGAGAGCGGCGCGCGGAAGCGGTCGAGCGCGGGGCTCGTCTGCTCCGGCAGGACGGCGGTGTGCGCGCCGAGCCCCTCGCGCATCAGCCGCCCGAGCGCCCAGGCCTGCTCGAGCGTCTCCGTGCCCGAGAGCGCGGTGACGATGCGGCCCTTCGCGGCTTGCAGCAGCGTGGCCGCTTCGTCGAGCGCGCGCTCCCACGACACCTCGTCGAGCTTCTGCGGGCCACGTACGAGCGGTGCCGTCACGCGGTCGCGCGCGTACAGCGCCGGGAAGGCGAAGCGGCCCTTGTCGCAGAGCCAGCCCTCGTCGACCTCGGGATGGTTGCGGCTCAGCACGCGCTTGACCTTGCCCTCGCGCGTCGTGACCGAGATGTTGCAGCCGACCGGGCAGAGCGAGCAGACGCTCGGCACGTTCTGGATCTCCCACGGGCGCGCCTCGAACCGGTAGGTCGTGGACGTCAGCGCCCCGACCGGGCAGAGCTCGATCACGTTGCCCGAGAACGGCGCGCGGTAGGGCTCGTCCTCGAACGTGGCGATCATCGACTGGGCACCGCGGTTGACGGCGACGAGCTGGCCGTCCTCGGCGACGGCCTCCGAGAAGCGCGTGCAGCGGTAGCAGAGGATGCAGCGCTCGCGGTCGAGCGCGATCAGCGGGCTGACCGGGATCGGCTTGTCGAACGTGCGCTTCATGAAGGTCATGCGCGTGCGTCCCGGGCCCCAGCGGAAGGTCAGGTCCTGGAGCGGGCACTCGCCGCCCTTGTCGCAGACGGGGCAGTCGAGCGGGTGGTTGACGAGCAGGAACTCGAGCGTGCCGTTCTGGCCCTCGGCCGCGCGCTCGGAGGTCTGGGCCGTCTTGACGACCATCCCGTCCTGCGCGGTCAGCGTGCAGCCGGCCTGGAGCTTCGGGATGCCCTCGACCTCGACGAGGCACATGCGGCACGCGCCGACGGCCGGCCCGAGCCGCGGCTCGTAGCAGAACACGGGGATCTCGACCCCCGCCTGGATCGCGGTCTCGACGAGGCCCTGGCCCTTCGGCGCGTGGACCTCGCGGCCGTCGATCGTGACGCTGACGAGCTCGGGCGTGCTCATGCCGCGGCCTCGAGGAACTCGATGCGGTTGCCGAACGGGTCGTTGGCGTGGAAGCGACGCACGCCTGCCCACGGCACGTCGTCGCGGGTTGGCACCGCGGCCTCGTCCAGCCGTGCGCGCAGCCCGTCCAGGTCGTCGACGACGAAGGCGGGATGCGCGCGAGTCGCGGGCGTGAAGCCGTCCTCGACGCTGACATGGAGCTGCTGCGGGCCGACGGCGAACCAGACCCCTCCGCGGGCTGCGAGCTCGGGCGGCTTCGGCACCTCGCGAAGCCCCAGCAACCCGCCAAAGAACGACCTCGCCTCCTCCTCCGAACCAACCGGTGCGAGCAGTTGCACGTGATCGATGCCCCGGACCTGGTCCCGCGCCATGTCCGGCCCGGCCATGTCATCGGACCTGGTCGCAGGACGGGTCACGCGGGCACCTCAACCGTCGGGTGGTGCGTGTGCTGCTCGACCGGCGCGATGACGGCCTCGAGCGACGACTCGCCGCCGAACGGGCAGCCGCCGGCGTCGATGTGCGCCTGGAACTCGGCGCGGAACTTGTCGATGTAGCTCGCAACCGGCATCGCCGCCGCGTCGCCGAGCGGGCAGAGGCACTTGCCGAGGATGCGGTCGCAGATGTTCAGGAGGAGGTCGAGCTCGCCCTGCTCGGCGTGCCCGCCCTCGATCTTGTGGAGGATCTGCACCATCCAGCGCGTGCCCTCGCGGCACGGCGTGCACTTGCCGCACGACTCGTGCATGTAGAACTGCGCGACGCGCAGGCCGAGCTGCACCATGCAGCAGCGGTCGTCGATGACGATCACGGCGCCGGAGCCGAGCATCGAGCCGGCCTCGGCCATCGAGTCGGCGTCGAGCGGCGTGTCGATCTGGTCGGCGGTCAGCACCGGCACGGACGAGCCGCCCGGGATGACCGCCTTGAGCGTGCGTCCGGCCTCGAGGCCGCCCGCGCAGTCGAAGATCAGCTCGCGGAGCGACGAGCCGAGCGCCAGCTCGAAGTTGCCGCCGTTTCGCACGTTGCCGGAGACGGAGAAGATGCGCGACCCGGTCGAGTTGGGCGGCGCGCCGACCTCCGCGAAGCCCTCACCGCCGAGCTCGAGCACCTTCGGCACCGTCGAGATCGTCTCGACGTTGTTGATCAGCGTCGGCGCGAGTAGAGCCCCGCGACCGCCGGGAACGGCGGCCGCGAGCGCGGCTGGCCGCGCTTGCCCTCGAGCGACTCGAGCAGCGCCGACTCCTCGCCGCAGATGTACGCGCCGGCGCCGCGGTGCAGGACGATCGTGACGCCGCCGAGCAAGCCGTCCGCGCGGACCTGCTCGAGCGCGTTGCGGACGATCTCGAACTCCTTCAGGTACTCGCCGCGGATGTAGATGAAGACGCGGTCGCACTCGATCGCGTGCGCGGTGATCAGGCAGCCTTCGATCAGCCGGTGCGGCGCCGCGAACATGATCTCGCGGTCCTTGAACGTGCCCGGCTCCGACTCGTCGGCGTTGACGACGAGGTAGGTCGGCTTGCCCGTGCCCTTGGCGAGGAAGCTCGCCTTGCGTCCCATCGGGAAGAACGCGCCCCCGCGACCGCGCAGGTTCGACGCGAGCAGCTCCTCGACGACGGCCTGCGGCTCCATCGCGCGCGCGCGCGCAAGAGAGAGGTAGCCGCCGACCGCCCGATACTCGTCGATCCCGGTGAGGTCGCGGTCCTTCGCGCCGGCGAGGACGAGTGCCCGTTCAGGCACCGCGCAGCTCCTCGACGATGGCCGGCACGTCCTCCGGCTTCACCGGTTCGTGGTAGCGGTGGTCAACCGCGACGACCGTGCCCCAGCCGCAGCCGCCCGCGCACTCGACCGTGCGCAGCGTGATCTCTCCGTCCTCGGTCGTCTCGCCCGGGCCGATGCCGAGCTCGGATTCGAACGCCTCCAGCACCTGCTGTGCGCCGACCAGTGCGCAGGAGATGTTCGTGCACACCTCGACGAGGTGCCGCCCCACCGGCGCCAGGTGGAACATGTCGTAGAAAGACGCGACCGAATGGCAGTACGCCGGCGTCGTGCCGAGCGCGTCCGCGACCTCGCGCAGCGCCTCCGGCGACAGCCAGCCGTAGCGCTCCTGCGCCAGCCGCAGCGCGGGGAGCGTCGCGGAGCGCGGCTCCGGGTAGGCCGCCATCAGCGTTTCGATTTCGCGCGTGAGCGTCCGCGACGCCATCAGTGTCCTCTCCGGTGGTGCGCCGCCGCCGGTGGGGAAAGTGATGGGCTCATCGCCGGAGCGGACACTTACCGGTCGACCTCGCCCATGACCGTGTCGAGCGAGCCGACGATCGCGATCAGGTCGGCGATGTACGCGTCGTGCATGCAGGTCGCAGTCGCCTCGAGCGCGACGAACGACGGCGCCCGGAACTTCACGCGCCATGGCTTCGCGCCGCCGTCGGAGACGACGTAGCAGCCGAACTCGCCGCGCGGCGACTCGATCGTGACGTAGACCTCGCCCTCGGGGACGCGGTAGCCCTCGGTGACGATCTTGAAGTGGTGGATCAGCGACTCCATCGAGGTGTGGAGCTCCTCGCGCGGCGGCAGCACGACCTTGCGGTCGTCCGCGATCCACGGCTCGTCCTTCATCCCCTCCAGCCGCTCGAGGCACTGCGAGACGATCCGCGTCGACTCGCGCATCTCCTCCATGTGGACGCGGTAGCGGTCGTAGACGTCGCCGTTGAAGTAGACGGGCACGCGGAAGTCGACCTCGTCGTACGCGAGGTAGGGCTGATCCTTGCGCAGGTCCCAGTTGATCCCCGACGCGCGCAGCACCGGGCCTGACTGGCCGAGCGCGATCGCGTCGTCTGCCGACAGCAGCCCGAGCCCGCGCGTGCGCTCCAGCCAGATGCCGTTCCGGTCGACGAGGTTCTCGTACTCGTCGACGCCCTTCGGCATGACATTCGCAGAACGCGCGGCACTCCGCAAAGAACCCCGGCGGGATGTCCTCGGCGAGTCCGCCGGTCTGGAAGTAGCGCGTGTGCATGCGCACACCGGTGACCAGCTCGAAGAGGTCGAGGATGGTGTCGCGCTCGCGGAACGTGTACCAGAACATCGAGATCGCCCCGATCTCGAGCGCCGCGGTCCCCAGCCAGACGAGATGCGAGTGGATCCGGTTCAGCTCGCAGAGCAGCGTGCGCATCCACGTCGCCTTGCGCGGCACCTCGATGCCGAGCAGCTTCTCGATCGCCAGCACGAAGGCCAGCTCGTTGTTCTGGAAGGCGAGGTAGTCGAGGCGCTCCGGGTACGTGATCCCCTTCCACCACGTCTTCTGCTCCATCGTCTTCTCGAAGCCCGTGTGCAGGTAGCCGACGACGGCGCGCAGGCCGACGACGCGCTCGCCGTTGAGCTCGATGACGAGGCGGAGGACGCCGTGCGTCGACGGGTGATTCGGGCCGAAGTTGATCTCGAGCACGTCGCCCGACTCGCGCAGCACCTGGGGGACGTCGAGGATCGTCGGGACGCGTGACGGGATGCGCGAGCCCTCGTAGATCGGGGGCCGCAGCTGCGCGTGGTGCGTGCTCTCGGGGCGCTCGGTGACCGTCATTCGTCGGGCGAGAAGCGAACCGGCTCGCCGCCGATCGGGTAGTCCTTGCGCAGCGGGTGACCGACCCAGTCGTCCTCGAGCAGGATCCGCGACAGGTTCGGGTGGCCCACGATCGGCGATGCCCATCAGGTCCCAGGCCTCGCGCTCGTGCCAGTCGGCGGTCGGCCACACGGGCACGACGCTCGCGACCGGCTCGTCCTCGTCGAGCCACACCTGCAGCCGCACTCGCGGCGCGCCCTCACGGAGCGCGAGCAGGTGGTAGTTCATCGCGAAGCGCTTCGGCTTCGAGCCGGGCGTGCGCGCATAGCCCTGCGACGCCGGCGAGTTCAGGTCGCGGCCCGCCGGCGTGCCGATGTACCCGGCGACGGCCTTCTCGCCCCAGCCCAGGTAGTCGGTGGCGCTGATGTCGGACAGAAACCAGAAGCCGAGCTCGTCGCGCAGGTAGGTGGCGGCCGCGATCAGCGCGGTCGGCTCGACGACGACCGTGGCCTCGCCGTGTCCGGTCGTCGTCTCGACGAGCCCGGGCACCGCCGAGTACTGCTCGATCTGGGCCTCCGGCGGCTCGCTGCGGCGGAGCGGCGCGCCGGTCGCGGGCCCGGTGGCGTCCGGCTCGCTCACGAGGCGACCCCGCGCAGCTCGTACGCCGGCGGGATGCCCGCCTGAATCTTCTCGTGGAGGCGGACGATGCCCTCCATCAGTGCCTCCGGCCGCGGCGGGCAGCCGGGCACGTGGATGTCGACGGCGACGATCTTGTCGACGCCCTGGAGCACGGCGTAGTTGTTGAACATCCCGCCGGAGCTCGCGCAGGCGCCCATCGCGATGACCCACTTGGGCTCGAGCATCTGGTCGTAGATCTGGCGCAGCGGCGCGGCCATCTTGTGCGCGACTCGCCCGGAGACGATCAGCAGGTCGGCCTGCCGCGGCGACGAGCGGAACGCCTCCATCCCGAAGCGCGCGATGTCGTAGCGCGCCGAGACGATCGACATCATCTCGATCGCGCAGCACGCGAGCCCGAAGGTGTCGGGCCACATCGACTTCGAGTGCGCCCAGTTGACCGCCTTCTCGAGCGTGGTGAGCATCAGCTTGGACTCGAGGTCGCCGCCGAGCTCCTGCTCGAAGACGCCCGGGCCCTCGCCGCGCATCAGCACGCGCTCGGACTTCAGGCCGTAGTCGGCGAGCCGCTTCGGCTTCTTCACCGCCACGTCAGTGCCCCCTTGCGCCAGATGTAGACGTAGGCGAGCGCGAGGATCGCGACGAAGAACGCCAGCTCCCAGAATGCGAACCAGCCGAGCTTGTTGAGCACGACGGCGAGCGGGTACAGGAACACGATCTCGATGTCGAAGACGATGAAGAGCATCGCCGTGAGGTAGAAGCTCACGGTGAAGCGCTGGGCCGGCGGCGGGCCGAGCGAGACCCCTGACTCGAACGGCAGCTCGCGGACGCGATTGAGCTTCTTGGGGCGCGTCGCGAACGCGAACGACATCGCGATCATCGAGACGGGAATGATCACCGCGAGGGTGCCGTAGATCAGGAACGGCAGCCAGTTGTCGAGCATCGCGCGGGCACCGTACCAATCGGCGGGCGACCTGCACGAGGAGACCCGCAAACGGCTTGGAGATGCGCGTACGGGGTGTCACAAAGTCCGCGCGCGCGGGCCGCCGCGTTCTTTACAGGGACAGTCCCTGTAAAGGCGCCCGCGTCCCTCACAGGAACGGTCCCTGTTAGGAGCGGCCCGCCTTACGGGCCGTGACCGTCGCTAGACTGAGAGAGATGGCAACGACCGAACAGCCCGTCCAGCTGGTCTCGCTCACGGAGGCCGCGGCCGTGAAGATCAGCGCGCTGCTCGCCGAGGAGACCGACGCCGAGCTGGGCGTCCTCCGCGTGGCGGTGCAGGGCGGCGGCTGCTCGGGCTTCCAGTACGCGCTCGGCTTCGATCGCGCCGCCCAGGAGGGCGACCACGTGATGACCGTCCACGGCGTCGACGTCGTCGTCGACCCATACAGCGCGCCGTACCTGCAGGGCACCGAGATCGACTTCGTCGACGGGCTCCAGGGCGGCTTCGCCATCAACAACCCGAACGTCTCGGCGGCCTGCGGATGCGGGCACTCGTTCCAGGTCGACGACGAGACGGGTGAGCCGGTCGACGGCGCCGCGGGCTGCGGCTCCGGCTGCGCTCACTAGCACTCTCTCCGCAGTAGGACGTTTACAGAGGCCTCCGAAAGGGAGAGGATCCGAGCTTCGTTTCGGACACCCTCGACCAAGGAGGCCGTTGTGCGCACCGTCTACCGATGGTGGTCCTGGCTCATCGTCGCAGCGATCGTCCTGCAGATCGGCTTCGCCGGCTACGGCGCGTTCTACGTCGCCGAGAAGGTCGACGGCGGCACCGTCAACGAGGACAAGTTCGACGACGGCTTCGGGATCCACATGGGCTTCGGCTACCTCGTCGTCCTGCTGATCCTGATCGGGCTGATCATCGCCGCGGTCGCGGGCGTGCGCGGGCGGCAGCTGGGCCGTGCAGGTGCCCTCTTCGGACTCGGCATCCTCCAGATCCTGCTCGCGTGGATCGGCAGCGAGACGCCCGCTGTCGGCTTCTTCCACCCGATCAACGCGTTCGTGATCCTCGGGCTCGCCCTGATGATCGCGTGGACGGAGGGCAAGGTCGTCCCGGCCAGAGCGGCCGAGCCGGCCGTGTAGCCGGCTACTCGGGCTGGTTGCCGGCGTCGCCGCCGATCCGAAACGGCGTCGACAGCCCCTCGTAGGCAACGTGCATCGTCAGGCCCTGGGCCGCATGGCCGAGGTTGTGGCAGTGGTCCATCCAGATGCCCGGGTTGTCGGCCCGAAAGGCGATGACGTAGCGCTCGTGCGGATCGACGTTCAGCGTGTCCGTCCACCACGGGCTGCCCGTCGCCGGCTCGCCGTCGCGTGAGAGGACGAGCGCGTGGTGCCCGTGCAGATGCATCGGGTGCGTGTTGCCGGTGTCGTTGACGATCTCGACGCGCACGAGGTCGCCCGGCCGCACCATGAACATGGGCACGCGTGGGTAGAGGCGGCCGTTCAGCGCCCAGTGGCGGCCCGGCTTGCCGTCCAGGAAGCCGAGCTTCTGCGTGAGCTGCAGGCGGAAGCTGCGGTCGAAGTGGCTGTCGGCCCCGAAGGGCGTGGGCGCCGGCTCGCCGTAGCCGAGCGGGTCGAAGCGAGTGCCCGCCGTCACCTGCGGCGCGTTCGTCCGGCCGTCCGGGCTGAGCACGATCCGCGCCGGCGCGTCGGTGAGGCCGACCACGACCGGGCCCGCCGGCATCTCGAAGCCGACGTCGTAGCGGCCGCCCGCCGTGAGCTCGAGCGTCTGCGCCTGGACGAGGCCCGGCTCGTGCAGGTCGGTGCCGTCGATCGCGAGCACGCGGAACGGCGTCCCGGACACCCCGAAACGCTGCGGCGTGCTCTCGGTGTTGACCAGGCGCAACCGGACCGGCGTGCCCGCGCGGACGGTCTGAGGCGAGACGTCGTCAACGCCGTTGATCGCGAGCGTGCCGTCGGCGTCGTGGGCGGCCAGCGTCAGGTCGGTGCCCGGCCGCTGCGCGCCGTGCGGCTCGACGACGAGCGCACCGAAGAGGCCGCGTGCCACCTCGTCCGAGGAGTCCTGGTGGCTGTGGTACCAGAACGTCCCCGTCTGCTCGGTGCGGAAGCGGTAGAGGTAGCGCCCGCCCGGCCGCACGGCGTCCTGCGTCACGCCGGTGACGCCGTCCTCGGCGTTCGGCACGTCGAGCCCGTGCCAGTGGATGCTCACGCCGTCCTCGACGTCGTCGTTCACGAGCGTCACCTGGACGAGGTCGCCCTGGTGCACGCGCAGCTCCGGGCCGGGGACGCTGCCGTCGAACGTGAGCGCGTCGACCTCCTTGCCCGAGGCGAGCTTCACCCGCGCGTGCTTCGCGTGGAGCGTGAAGGTCGCGTCCGGCTTGCCCTCGCGGGGGCCGGTGAGGCGCGCGATGTCGAACCCGCCCGCATGGTCGTGGCCGGTCGCGGGCCCGCCACCGTAGTCGGCCACCGCGTAGGCCATCGCGTCGTAGGTGCCCGGCAGGCGGCTGTCCCACCACGCCTTGCCGATCCAGCCGAGCAGGGCTGCGAGTGCGAGCAGAGCGACGACGATCAGGGTGGCGCGCAGGATTCGCATGGGTGCGACCGCGGGCGAGAGTAGCGGCGGCCGCACGTAGGATCGCGCCGTGCCAGACCGCCCGCTCCGAGTCGCCGTGATCGGCTCCGGCCCGGCCGGGTTCTACGCGGCGGACGCCCTGCTGAAGACCGAGCCGCCCGCGGAGGTCGACGTCTACGACCGACTGCCGACTCCGTGGGGGCTCGTCCGGCTCGGCGTCGCGCCGGACCACCCGAAGATCAAGGACGTCTCGCGCGCGTTCGAGCGCATCGCCGCACGGCCCGGGTTCCGCTTCGTCGGCAACGTCGAGGTCGGCCGCGACGTGTCGCACGACAGGCTGATGCATTTCTACGACGCGGTCGTCTACTCCGTCGGCGCGCAGACCGGCCGCCACCTCGGCATCCCCGGCGAGGAGCTGCCCGGCTCGTGGGGCGCCGTCGAGTTCGTGGCCTGGTACAACGGCCACCCCGACTTCCAGGACGTGCCCTTCGACCTGAACGTCGAGCGCGCCGTGGTCGTGGGGGCGGGGAACGTCGCGCTCGACGTGGCGCGGATGCTGGCGCTGACCGAGGAAGAGCTGGCGCCGACCGATACGACCGACGCGGCGATCGAGGCGATCGTCCGCTCGCCGCTCCGCGAGATCGTCGTCCTCGCGCGGCGTGGCCCGGCGCAGGCCGCCTTCACGACGCCGGAGCTGAAGGAGCTGGGCGAGCTGGTGGGCGCGGACATCCTCGTCGATGCCGCCGAGCTGGAGCTCGACGCGGCGAGCGCGGCGTTCGCGGAGTCCGACACGAACGCAGGCCGCAACATGGAGGTGCTGCGCGACTTCGCCTCGCGCGCTCCGTCCGGGAAGCCGCGGGCGCTCCGCCTGCGCTTCTGCGTCTCGCCCGTCGCGATCGAGGGCGCGGGACGCGTCGAAGCGGTGGAGATCGTCCGCAACCGGCTCGAGCCCGACGACCGCGGCGGAGTGCGCGCCGTCGCCATTGACGAGCGCGAGTCGGTCCCAGCCGGGCTCGTCTTCCGCAGCGTGGGCTACCACGGGGTGGCGCTGGAGGGCGTCCCCTTCGACGAGCGCCGCGGGACGATGACGAACACCGATGGCCGCGTCCTTCGTGACGGCGCCAAGGTCCCGGGGGTCTACTGCGCGGGCTGGATCAAGCGCGGCCCCACGGGCGTCATCGGCACCAACAAGAAGGATGCCACCGAGACGGTCCAGCGTCTGCTCGAGGATGCTGCGGCGGGCCTGCTGCCCGAGGCGGCGGAGCCGGACCCCGCGGCGCCTCTTGAGCTCCTAGCCGAGCGCGGCGTCGAGGTCGTCCTCTACGCCGGCTGGGAAGCACTCGACGCCGCCGAGAAGCTCGCGGGCGAGCCGCGCGGCAAGCCGCGGGTGAAGCTCCTCACGTGGGACGGCCTGCTCGCTGCGGCCCGTGGCGCGGCCGAGCAGGTCGACGCCGCCGCCTGACGCAGGAACGTCGTGGCGCTCGCCTTCCAGGTGCTCGTCACGGGCGCAGCCGCCGGCGCCGTTTACGGGCTCGTCGCCGTCGGCCACTCGCTCGTCTACCGGCTGACCGGCGTCGTCAACTTCGCGCTCGGAGATCTGGTCGGGCTCGGAGTCTTTGTGACGCTGCTCGTCGCGTCGGGCACGGGGCCGGTGACCCAGACAGGCGTGAACGGGGGGCGGTTTGTGCTCGCGCTCGCGGTCGGGCTCGTCGTCTGCACGGCCGCGTCGATTGCCAGCTACCGCTTCGCGATCGAGCCGTTCGTCGCGCGCGGCTCGACCGCCGGCTGGGTGGCGGCGACGCTCGCCGTTGCGTTCGCCCTCAACGCGCTCATCGCCGTCTTCTTCACGCGCGCGAGTTATGTGGTGCCCGATCCGCTGCCGTTCCGCCGGATCGGGTCGGCCGGGTTCTTCGGCGTGGGCGACGTGCAGGTCCAGGCGCGTGCCTTCTTCGTCGTCGGGGTGGGCGTCGCGCTCGCGGCGGCGGCCTCGCTGACGCTCACGCGCACCCGTTTCGGGCGCGGGCTGCAGGCGATCGCGGCCGACGCGGACGCCGCCCGGATCGTCGGCGTCCCCGTCGAGTGGATGGTCGCCGCCGCCTTCGGGCTGGCCGGCGCACTCGCCTCGCTGGCGGCCGATCACGGCCGCGCCGAGTGGCGCCTTCGACACGCAGACGGGGCTGCTGCTCGGCGTCAAGGGGTTGGTCGCCGCGCTGCTCGTCCGCTTCGGGTCGCCGTGGCGCGCCTTCGCCGCGGGCGTCGGGCTCGGCGTGGCGGAGGCAGCCATTGCGGGCCTTACGGTCTTCGGCCACGAGCTCGGGCCGGAGTACCGCGAGGTGCTCCCGTTCGCGTTCGTCCTGCTGCGTCGTCGCGCTGCGGCCGGCGCGCGAGATGCTGGAGGAGCAGGAGTGAGGCAGCTGCGGCAGGCGCTCGGTGATGCCGTGCGCGACATCGAGGCCGCGTGGGGCCCGCGCCAGAGCGCGCTCGCCCTCGTGGCTGTCGCGGCGGCGTTGCTGCCGCTCGGCATCGATGACCAGCTTCGCCTGGCGAGCTTTGCCGGCTGGGCCTACCTTGCGCTCGCGGCGATCGGGCTGACCGTTGCGGTGGGTCTGGCCGGAATGCCGGTGCTCGCGCAAGGCGCGCTGGTCGGCATCGGCGCCGTCACCGCGGCAGCACTGCGGGACCACACCTGGCCGCCGCTTGCCGCCGCTGCCGTGGGTGCCGCCGCTGCCTGCGGCGCGGGCGCGCTGCTCGGCGCCGGTCTCGGCCGGCTGCGTCCCGCGTTCGTCGCAGTCGGCACCTGGATCGCCGCGTGGATCGTGGCCTTCGCGCTGCTCGACTTCCCACGGCTTGCCGGCGGCGCCGAGGGCCGCGTCGTTCCCGAGGGCAAGCTCGCGGGGATCGACCTCGATGCGACGGTGCACTGGGAGATCGCGGTCGTGCTCGTCGTGCTCGGCGCGCTCGGGTTCGCAGCGCTCGCTGGCGGCCGCGCCGGCGCCGCTCTGGCCGGGCTGCGCGAGCGTCCGGCTGCCGCGCTCGCGCTCGGCGTTCCCGCGCTCCGCCTGCGGACGGCCGCGTTCGCGGTCGCCGGGCGCGTACGCGGGTCTCGCCGGCGCGCTTCGCGGTGCAGCTCGACGGCATCGCCGACCCGGTCGCGTACCGCCCGTTCCTCTCCTTCACGCTCTTCGCGGCCGTGCTGCTCGGCGGCGCACGCTCGGCGACCGGCGCGGTCGCCGGCACGGCGGCCGTCGCGCTCGTGTTCTGGGCGGCCGACCGGCTCGGCGAGTACGCGGACGTCGCCACCGGGCGGCTCGACGCGCTCTTCGCCGCGGTGCTGCTGCTCGGCGCGCTCGCGATCCGCAGCGAGACGACGCTCCCGGCCCTGCTCCCGCGCCGCCGGATCGCAGCGCCGCCGCGCGTGGCGCTCGGCAGGCCGCAGCCCGCTCGGCTCGAGGCGCGCGGCCTGCGCAAGCACTTCGGCGGCGACGTGGCCGTCGACGGGCTCGACCTCGTCGCTCGAGCCGGGCACGGTCACGGCGCTCGTCGGCCCGAACGGCTCGGGGAAGACGACCGCGCTGCGCCTCCTCGCCGGGACGCTCCCCGCGGACGAGGGCGCAGTGCTGCTCGACGGCGCGGAGCTTGCGCCCGGCAGCCCTCGTGCACGAGCGCTCGCGGGGATCGTGCGCACGCTTCAGGTGACGGCGATCTTCGGCGACCGCACCGTCCTCGAGAGTGCGGCCGTCGGCGCCGGGCTCCACGGCCGCCGCACCGGCGTCGTCCGCGACCTGCTCGCCACGCCCAAGGCGCGCGTTGCCGCCCGCGAGGCGCTGCGCCGTCGCGGCGGCGGCTCTGAGCGAGGTCGGCCTCGACCGGGCCGCCGAGCGCCCGGCAAGCGAGCTGACCGCGAGCGAGCAGCGGCTGCTCATGCTGGCCGCCGCGCTCGCCGCGCGCCCCCGCGTGCTGCTCGTCGACGAGCCGTCCGCCGGCGCAGCGCCCGCGGACGTCGACCGCATCGCCGCCGTGCTGCGCCACGTCGCGGCAAGCGGCATCGCCGTGCTGGTGGTCGAGCACAACCTGCGGCTCGTGCGCCGGGTGGCCTCGCACGTGGTCGTGCTCGACGCGGGGCGGATCATCGCCGCCGGTCCGCCGGACGTCATCGCTGCCGATCCGCTCGTCCGGGAGGCCTACCTGGGCCGGCGGGCCGGTGCGGCATGAAAAACCCGCAATTTGCAGCGTGATATCACCGCTTACTCGGCCGGCGAAGGTGTGCTAGAAGCCGGTCGTCCGACGAAAGGAACACGCGTGAGACGATCGATCTTCATGCTGCTGCTCCTGGCGCTCGCCGCCGGGTTCGCGCTCGCCGCCTGCGGTGGCGGCAAGAGCGAGAGCGAGAAGGAGGCCGAGGCGGCCGCCAAGGAGGCGGGCGCAGCGAGATCACGTGCGAGCGGGACCGCGCTGACCGGGGACAGCGGCCTGCCGGCGTCGCTTCCCGAAGCCGAGCGGGGTCACGTACGTGAAGAGCACCCAGACCGGCCCGACCCGCGTCGTGCTCGCCTACTACGAAGGCGACCTCGACGGCGCGTACACGGGTTACAAGGACGCGTTTCAGTCGGCCGGGTACGACGTCCCGTTCGACGAGAAGGAGGACAAGGACGCCGAGGTGTCCTACGAGGACTCCGGCAGCAGGACCACGGGGCTGGTAGCACTGAAGGCCGAATGCGACAACGACCGAATCTCGGTCCGCATCACGAGCCGCGCCGAGTAGCCGGCGCGGCTCGCCCTCCTCTCGCTCGCCCTCTGCGTCGCCGGCTGCGGCGGCGCAGGGGGCTCGAAGGAGAAGGCCCAGACCTGACGATCGTCGTCAACGCGCCGTTCACCGGCGCGCCGTACGTCGCGCAGGCGATCGCGCAGGGCGTCGAGCTCGGCGTGCAGACGCGCGCCAGGGACGGCGTGATCTCCGTCGGCGACCACGCGTACAGGATTCGGGTGCAGAAGCTCGACAACCAGCTCTCGCCCGGTCAGGCGCTGCGTAATGTGCGCCGCGCGATCGACGAGCATGCCCTGGCGGTGATCGACGAAGGGACGGGCGTCGACGCCTCCTGGAAGCCGGCCGCGGAAGCGCACCTGCCGATCGGGATCGTCTACCAGGGCGGCAGCGACCTGGCCGATCCGGTGGCGCGGCCGAACGTCTTCCGCATCGCGCCGACCGACCGCGGGCTCGCCTTCCGGCTCGCCGAGTACCTCGTGCCGAAGAAGCTCCACGTCGCGTTGATGGCCGATGACACGGACTACGGCCGTCAGGGGGCGGCGGCGCTCGACAAGGCGTTCGCGCTCAACCCCGAGAACGTCGCCGCGCGGATCGACCTGCCCTCGGGTCAGCCGGACCTCTCGCCGCAGGTGCTGCGTGCGAAGCGCGCCGGCGCGGACGCGCTGCTCGTGTGGGCGCGCGGGCCGGCGGTCGCGGCGGTCATCTCGGCTGCGCGTGCCCGCGGCTGGGACGTCCCCGTCTATACGACCCAGGCGGGAGCCGACCCGGTGGTCCGCCAGCAGCTCGCCGATCATCCGGAGTGGGTGGACGGCCTGACGTTCGCGTCCGGGCGCATGACGGCCGAGCAGGGGCCGGCACCGTTCGCGCAGTTCCAGAGCTCGTACGAGGGGGCGTTCGGGCCCGACAAGGTCGGGGTGAAGACGTCGGCGGGCGAGGACGTCATCCAGCCGCCGGAGCTGCCGATGTACGCGTTCGACATGACGCAGGCTGTGCTCGCGGCGCTGCAGTCCGCGGGTGGCGCGGGCGACCGGGCCGCGCTTCTGCGCGCGCTCGGCTCGACCACCGTGGAGGGCGCCAATGGGGACGCACGCTCGTTCAACCGGCGCAACCACGAGGGCGTGATCGACGACGACGTCGCCTTTGCACGCTTTCAGGACATGACGTTCGCGCCGGTGAAGGACGATCCCCTGTCCGCCATGCTCCCGCCCGTCTCGCAGACCGGCGGCTGATGCGGAGGCTCGCCGGAGCGGCGGTGCTGGCGCTCGTCTCTGCGGCGCCCGCCTTCGCCGCGCAGGGCCAGATCGTGCTTCCGGACCCGAGCGCGCGGCTGACCGCCGCGCCGCCGCTGCCGGGCGCGGCCGGCCGGGCGCTCGTGCGCCGGCCGGGACGGACGGACGAGGTCGTCATCGTCGGGATCGACGTGACCGGCAAGCCGGTCCGCGTTGCGGTCAACCAGAGCATCGAGCTGCTCGGGAAGGGCGACTACGCCTTCTCGGTGCCCGGCCCGATCCTCGACGTGCGCGCGCCGGCCGGCTCCCGCTTCCAGCCCGGGCTGCTCGACCGGGCGATTGTGTGGGAAGGGTTTTCTCCGGGCGGCCGCACGCTCGCCGCGCAGGCACGACTCGATGCGGGCGAGGCAGCGCCGGCCCTGCCGCTCGCGATCGACGTTCGCACGCGCGTCGACGGGCACGCTCTCGCACCGGGCGAGCGTGCGTCAGGCGAACTCGAGACCGTCGTCACGGTTCGCAACCGGACAGCGGTGCGCGTGGCGACCATCGGCGGCACGGGTTCGGCTGCCGAGCTGGCGCGGGCGCTCGACGCCGCGCGCCGCCGGCTCGCCACTCGCTCGCGGATCGTCCCGGCAATCGTGGACGGAAGCCCGCTCCGGGCGACCCGCACGGTCGACGTCCCGTTCCGCGTCACGGGCACGCTCGTCCTGCCGCCGTCGGCAAGCGGCGTCTCAGTACAGGGCGGCTCGGCCGTCGGCGACCGTGTCCGCTTCGGCGGCACCGCGGGCACGCTGACCCTGCGCGTGCGGGCACGCGTCGCGAACGCGGGCGCCCCGCGCCTGGAGCTGAGTGCCGTCCCGGTCCGCGCCGTCGCCGGTCTCAGCCCGCCCGGAGGCGGCACCTGGCGCGCGGCCGTCGCGGCGGGGCGCGCGGACGGGCGCCGCATGCTGCGCACCGCCGTCGGCGCGATGCTCGGGCTGGCGCGCCTCAACCAGTACAGCGCGTTCCTCGCGACGCCCGGCACGTACGAGCAGACACGCGCGCGCTACACGTACCTCACCGTCGCGCCCGCAACTGCCGCACGGGCTCCGTCCGCGCCCGCGGGCGGCGGCGCCGAGTCGGCGCTCGCCGCGATTGCGCTCGCGGTGGTGGGCCTGGGCGGGGCGCTCGTGCTCTGGGCACACCTCTGATCCGCGGCGCGGGTCACCCTGCGAAACCCCCGCTGCGAGGTTTGACAGAGAGCGAAACGGGCGGTACTCCTGAAAAGGGCCGCCCCTCGCGGCCGGAGACAGGGGCAACACGACATTGGAGGAAGCATGAGACGATCGCTCGTGCGCGGGCGGATCGCGCTGATTGCGGGAATGGTTCTCGCGATCGCGCTCACTGCAGCGGTGACCAACGCCGCGCCGAACCACCGCGCGAAGCCTGACCGCGTGGTGACCAAGTCGGACGGGGCGAAGGCGAAGCTCGCACCCGAGCTCGTCCGCAAGCTCGACAGCGGCTCGACCGCCAGCGTGCCGGTCTTCGTCAGCCTGAGAAACGGCGACGTGGCCGCCACGCGCAGCCTGCTGACCGCCGACCACGTCGCCAAGCGCGGCGAGCTGGCGCTCGTCGTCGGCCGCGTGCGCGCGCAGCAGCTCGCCAAGCTCGCCGCAATCGCCGGCGTGCTGAGCGTGGAGCCGGTGGACTTTGCGCAGACGGGCAGGCCTGATGTCTCCAATCCGGACGGCTTCCGCCAGCCGGACAAGAAGACGGCCAATGAGAACCTGCGGGAGTTCCAGAAGAACTCGGTCCCGTACTACAAGGCGCCGCCGCTCAAGACGTCGAACTTCGACCAGCTCGCCTCGGCGAACGTCCTCGACGCGAAGACGCACAACTTCACCGGCGCCTGGAAGCAGGGCTTCACGGGCGACGGCATCACCGCGTCCGTGCTCGACGGCGGCACAGACTGGGGCCACCCCGACCTGATCGGCACGTGGCAGACCTGGACCCAGGACGAGCTCGACGCGCTGGCCGCGGACGGCGCGCCGGTCGACCCGAACTGGGCCGGCTGGCCGAAGGCCTTCGACCCGTACGACACGCTCGTGTACCTGGTCGCGCCGGACTTCGTCGACCAGGGCCTCACCTGGTACACGAAGACGACGGCGACTCCGGTGGGCTGCGGCGCCAAGCGCAACAGCTGCTTTGTGCAATTCGCGACCCTGACCGGCCCGTCGCGCAACCTGCCCGTCGACCCGGGCACCGCGATGCACTCGTACAAGGTCGACCAGTCGTGGTCGAAGTCGGGCACGGTGATGGTCGGCTCGCACCCTGACGACCACCTACTCGACCTCTACGGCGAGCGGCCGGCGTTCGTCGTCACCGACCCGCACGTCGCGGGCGTGTACGACACCGTCTACGTCGACCTCGACGACAACTACGACTTCACCGACGAGAAGCCGGTCACGAAGCGTTCGCCGGTCTCGTACCGCGACCTGAACGGAGACGGCTACACCGACCTGTCCGGCGGCCTCCTCTACTACATCTCGGACGGCCACACGCTGATTCCGGGCGGCCCGACCGACTTCGGCGTCGGCGACACGCCGGCGGCCGGCTCGTTCCTCGCCTGGACGGGCGACTTCGACCCGGCGATCGAGGGCCACGGCACGCTGACCGCGTCCAACGTCGTCGGCCAGGCCGTGATCAACGGCAAGTCGCCCGAGTTCAAGGACGTCAAGATCAAGAAGGCGAAGGACCACGAGATCCCGGGCATGGTGCTCGGCGGCGCTCCCGACACGAAGCTCGCGCCGATGGGCGACATCTACTTCTCCTTCGCGTTCTCCACGCAGTTCGGCTACCTGCTGACCAACGAGTACGGCGTGCAGGTGACCTCGAACTCGTACGGCAACTCGGACGATGACAACGACGGCATGGATCCGGCGAGCCAGGAGGCCGATCTCATCCACGCCGGCATCGGCGGCAACACGGTGACGCCGGTGTTCTCGACCGGGAACGGCGCGCCGGGCTTCGGCACTGCCACGTCGCCGTCGCCGGTGCGTGGCATCTCCGTCGGCGCGTCGACGCAGTTCGGCGGCACCGGCTGGGACTCGATCAAGAACATCTCGCAGGTCACGGACAACGACGTGATCGAGTGGTCGAACCGCGGCCCCGGCGCGAACGGCCGCGGCGGCGTCGACGTCGTCGCCGACGGCTCGTACTCGACCGGCGACGCCACGCTGAACACCGTCATCGACGGCCGCAACGCGTGGGAGACGTGGGGCGGCACGAGCCGCTCGACACCGGTCACCGTCGGCGCCGTCGCGCTGATCTACCAGGCGTACGCGGCGTCGCACGGGCGGCGTGTTCCCGAACGCGCTGCAGGCACGCTCGATCCTCAAGTCGAGCGCGCAGGACCTGAACTACGACTCGTTCGTCCAGGGAGCGGGCTCGGTCGACGCCGGCAAGGCTGTAACTGTCGCCCAGGGCCAGCGCGCCCGCGTGAGCCCGGACGAGTGGCGGCCGAGCAACTCGGGCAACGGCCTCGCCGCGCCGCAGCCGATCGCCGCGGGCGAGTCGAAGACGCAGGCGTTCACGCTGACCGGCCCGGGGACGTGGAACCTGTCCGACCGGCAACTGCAGCGCTACGACACGGAGACGTTCCCGTTCACGTCGGCGCCGCTCGCCCAGGAGAGCGTGTCGAACTTCAACGCGCCCGACTACCTGATGGACATCACGAACAAGATCAAGGCGCATTCGGATGCCGACATCGTCGTGATCCGGGCGAACTACCCGCGGTCGGAGTTCGACGGCGACGCGAACTACCAGTCCGACCAGGCGTGGCGGCTTCTCGCCTACAACTGGACCGACCTCGACCACAACGGCCGGCTCTGGAAGGACAAGAACGGCAACGGCGTCGTCAACCACGCCGACAAGAACACGAGCTCGAACATCGACGGCTTCAACGACATCAACTTCGGGAAGTCGGAGATGGACGAGGGCGAGTACGAGCGGTTCTTCTACCACCGCCCCGGCGCCAACACACTGATGGGCTTCGTCCGCAACCCGGCCCAGCGCATGGCCGACGGCGTGTTCCTCGGTTTCCAGCACTCGACGAAGAACAACGCCATCGACCAGACGCACTTCACGATCCGGATCGACTACTACAAGAACGTCGACTGGAGCTGGCTGACCACGCCGGCGACCGCGACGGGCTCGTTCAACGCCACCCTCAGCGTCCCGGCCGGCACGCCGGCAGGGATGTACGAGGGTGCGATCGTCGCGTCCAAGGGCGGTGACCGGATGGTCGTCCCGGTCGCGGCGACGGTCACCGCGACGGTGCCGCAGAACCCGGACGGGAGCCCGGCGTCGTCGCTGAGCTTCGCCGGCCCGGCCGTCGCGGCGGCCCAGAGCAACCTGCTCTACAACAACGGCTCGTTCTTCGGCGCCAACGACTGGACGTGGCGTCAGGAATCGGGCGATTGGCGGTTCTACTACTTCAACGTCCCGAACGCGGTGCCGCCGGGGACGCTGTTCCTGACGGACACGATCTGGGACGACCCGCTGCCCGTACACCGATCTCGACACGCTGGTGTTCGGGCCCGTGAGGTACACGGGCCAGGGCCAGATCTTCAACATCACCAACCCGGTCTTCGCCACCCCGCCGGGGTACCTGCTGAACACCGTCGGGGCCAGCGCGAACGCCTACATCGGCAGCGGCACGTGGCGCTTCAACACGGCCACGGGCGGCAACGAGGACATCGTGGCCGCACCGGCGTCCGCCGGGCTGCACGCGGTGGTGGAGCACGGCGTCAGCTTCAACGGCGACCGCTTCGACGTGCCGTTCTCGGCGTCCGTCGGCAGCGCGTCGGTGTCGCCGACGTCCGTCGCCCAGACGACGACGACCGGGTCGGGCTCGTTCGACGTGACGTTCAAGTCGAACGTGGCACTGCCGGGCGTCGCGGCCGAGGCGTTCGGGCTCAGCCAGCCGTCGTCCGCGTCGATCCCGGTCAAGCAGGACGATCCGAACGATCCGTCGACGGCGAGCTTCAAGCGCGTCGACACGATCGCGCACGCATCTCGGGCGACGTGGTCGCTGCCGAACGTCGGTGGTGACGACCTCGACCTGTACGTCGTCTACGACGCGAACAACGACGGCAACTTCACGGCAGGCGAGATCGTCGGCTCGTCGACCGGCGGTGCCGGCGCGGCCGAAGCGGTCACGCTGATCGCACCGCCGGACGGCAAGTACCAGGTGTGGGTGCACGGCTTCACCGTGTCGGGCCCGCACAACGTGCCGTTCGACACCGACATCATCCAGGGCACCGACCTCACGGTCTCCGGGGTGCCGGCGGGCGCCGTCCCGGCGAACACGCCGGTGACGCTGCACGTCACGTACGCGAAGTCGCCGATGCCGGCCGGTACGTACAAGGGCGAGCTTCTGCTCGGCCCGTCGACCGCGCCGACCGCGGTGACCGTTCCGATCACGATCACGCGCAGCTAGCGCTGCATCGGTCGAGGAGAGGCCGCCTTCGGGCGGCCTCTCCCTTGGCCTACAGTCGAGAAGTGCTGCGCGTGGCCGTTGCCGCACTCGCTGTTTTGGCGCTCCTCGCTCCGGCTCGCCTTGCTGCCAGGAGCGCGCCGCGTATCCTCCCGTCGACGCCCTACGGCCGCGCCTTCCGCGGGACGGGCTTCGTGCCTGGCGAGCGCGTGAACGTCACCATCGTCCTCGGCGAGCGGCGCACGCGGGTCGTCGCGCACGCCGGCGGCGACGGCCGCTTTGCCGTGCGGGCTGCAGCCGGCCCGGGGCGGTGCGGCGACGTGTTCGTGCGGGCAGTCGGCACGCGCGGCTCAAGCGCCACGCTCGAGCTGCCGCGTCCTGCCTGCCGCGAGCCGTAGGCGACTACACTCGAGGCGTGACGACCAGCGAGACCCGCCAGGAGCTCTGGGGCGTCGGAGACGGCGAAGGCGATCGCCAACTTCCCCGTCTCCGGCGAGCCGATCCCGGCGCCGGTCGCGCGCTGGCTGGGACGCATCAAGGCCGCCGCCGCGCGCGTGAACGCCGAGCTCGGGCTGCTCGACGCCGACAAGGCCGAGCGGATCGCCGCCGCCGCCGCCCGCGTTGCGGCCGGCGAGCTCGACGACCAGTTCCCGATCGACGTCTTCCAGACCGGCTCGGGCACCAGCTCGAACATGAACGCAAACGAGGTCATCGCCGCGCTCGCCGGCGAGGACGTCCACCCGAACGACGACGTCAACATGGGCCAGTCCTCGAACGACGTCTTCCCGTCCGCCGTTCACCTCGCGGCGCTGGGCGAGCTGACGCACGACCTGCTACCCGCACTCGACCGGCTCGCCGCTTCGCTCGAGCGGAAGGCGCGCGACTTCGACGACATCGTCAAGTCGGGCCGCACGCACCTGATGGACGCCGTGCCGGTCACGCTCGGCCAGGAGTTCGGCGGCTACGCGGCGCAGGTGCAACCAGTCCACCAAGCGGGTGCAGTCGCACGCTCGGCCGCCTCGGGCAGATCCCGCTCGGCGGCACCGCAACTGGCACGGGCCTCAACACGCATCCGGAGTTCGCCGAGCGCGTACGTGCGGTCCTCGGACGAGGAGACCGGACTTACCGTCTCGGCGCCCGCCGACCCTTCGAGTCGCAGGCGGCGCGCGACGGGCTCGTCGAGGCGTCCGGCGCGCTCAAGACCGTTGCCGTCTCGCTGACGAAGATCGCCAACGACCTGCGCCTGATGGGCTCCGGCCCGCGCGCCGGGCTCGGCCGAGATCTTCCTGCCCGAGCTCCAGAAGGGCAGCTCGATCATGCCGGGCAAGGTCAACCCGGTCATCCCCGAGGTCGTCACGCAGGTCGCGGCGCAGGTGATCGGGAACGACGCGGCCATCACCGTCGGGCGGCCTGCAGGGCCACTTCGAGCTGAACGTGTTCGTCCCGATGATGGCGCGCAACCTGCTCGGCTCGATCCGCGCTGCTGGCCGAGCGCCTCCCGGCTGCTCGCCGAGAAGTGCGTCGACGGGATCGAGGCGAACCGCGAGCAGTGCGAGCGCTACGCCGAGCTGACGCTGTCGGCGGCCGACCGCCCTCAACCCGTACATCGGCTACGACAAGGCGGCCGAGATCGTCAAGCAGGCGTCGCAGTCGGGCCGCTCGCTGCGCGAGGTCGCGCGCGAGGCCGGGGTCGAGGACGACGTGCTCGACAGGCGCTCGACTTCCGCGCGATGGCCAAGCCGCACGGCGCCTAAGCCGCTCCCGCCCGGCCTCCCGAGGCGGAGGGTTGGAAACGT
Source organism: uncultured Thermoleophilia bacterium (assembly GCA_963734565.1). Lineage (GTDB taxonomy): Bacteria > Actinomycetota > Thermoleophilia > Gaiellales > Gaiellaceae > JACVRM01. Next base: position 502,595 of record CAVTHM010000006.1, read on the forward strand.
CCGGAGATTTCGGCGAGGTTCACCCGCTCGCGTGCGGATAGCGAGCCCGAATGCGCCGCGGGAGAGGCGCGTAGCCGAGAGAAGGGGAACTCGTGAAGCGATTGAGAGGAGGGGTGCGCTTGTCGCTGCTTGCGATTCTTGCGGCCTCGTCGTCGTCTCGGCCGGCTCGGCGGGCGGTGAGCCGGGCGCGTCGAAGTACACGGCGACGGCGCTCACGCCCGACACCACGTACGTGGGCGGCGAAGTCGCGCTCGGGCGAGCTCGCCGACTCCGACGGCGCGCTGCTCGGCCGCACGGACTCCCGCCGGTCAACGTGGTGCATCAAGTACGACTACGACGCGACGGCCTCCTACACGGGCGGCATCACCGGCCTGAAGGCCGACGAGCCCGACACGTCACCCACAAGTCGCTCAAGCACAACAGGGCGGCAGTCCGCGCCTACCAGCGCTACGCGAAGAACTTCTCGCGCAAGGTCACCGGCGCGTCGAGAAGGCGGTGCCGAGCGCGAAGGTGCGCACGCACGTTCACCAACGCTACGGCGGCGTTCGGCACGCGTTCCCGGCGAACCAGGTCCGCTGACCTGCTAAAGTCCACGGCGTCGTCGCCGTCCAGCAGCGACTCGCTCCAGCAGCCGCACGACGACAACACGGACTTCATCGGCGCCACGGCCGTCTGGCCGTCGCTCGGCGGCTCGGCGCAGCGCCGGCTCGAACGTGACCGTCGGCGTCATCGACACCGGCGTCTGGCCCGAGCACCCGATGCTCTCGCGCCACGGGCGTCTCGCGCGCCGGCCGGCGGCATCAAGGGCTGCCAGTTCGGCAACGGCAGCGACGTCGGCGCACCTCGGCCAGACGTTCGCTTGCAACAACAAGCTGGTCGGCGCGCTACGCGTTCATGGCCACGTACATGGCGAACGTCGGCGCCGACTCGAACGAGTTCTGCAACAACACGACCCACGTGTGCTCGCCGCGCGACCCGGAGGGTCACGGCACGCACACGACGACCACGGCGGCGGCGACTGCGTCCAGTCGGCCGTGCTCTACGGCGTCGAGCGCGGGCCGGTCTGCGGCATCGCCCCGGGCGCGCACGTCGAGCATGTACCGCGTCTGCGCAGCGCAGGGCTGCTTCAGCTCCGACTCGGTGGCCGCGGTCCAGCAGGCGATCGCGCGACGGCGTCAACGTCATCAACTTCTCGATCTCGGGCGGCGGCGACCCGTACTCCGACCCGGTCGAGCTCGCCTTCCTCGACGCGTACAACGCCGGCATCTCGGTGAACGCGTCGGCCGGCAACAGCGGTCCCGCTGCGGCCACAACGGACCACGGCGGCCCGTGGGTGCACGACCGTGGCCGCATCCACCGGCCCGCGGTTCTTCACGTCGACGCTGAACCTGACCGCGGACGGCGGGGCGACCTTCGAGCATGCCGGGCGTCACGCTCACGAACGGGATCTCGGCGGCGACGCCCGGTGATTCTCGCCCAGAGCATCCCGGGTGAGGACGTCCTCTGCCAGACGCAGCTGACGACTGCCGCCGCAGATCGCTGCGGCATCCGGGCAAGATCGTCGCCTGCCAGCGCGGCACGAACGCCCGCGTGGACAAGGGCTTCAACGTCGTGGCGGGCGGCGCGGCCGGGATGATCCTCTACAACCCGGTCGCCATGGACACCGAGTCCGACAACCACTGGCTGCCGGCGATCCACGTCGACGGCCCGTCCACGGCGCTGCTCGCGTTCATCAACGGCCATACGAACGTGAAGGCGAGCTGGGCCCAGGGCAACCCGACGCCGACGACGCCGGACGTGATGGCGACGTTCTCGTCGCGCGGCCCGAGTGCCAGCTTCCTGAAGCCGGACGTCACCGCGCCGGGCATCCAGGTGCTCGCGGGGATGACGCCGCAGCCGACGGGCAGCGTCAACGGCCCGCCTGGCAACCTCTACCAGGCGATCGCCGGCACCTCGATGTCGAGCCCGCACGCGGCCGGCGTCTCGGCGCTCGTCAAGGCGGCGCACCCGAGCTGGACGCCGGGGATGATCAAGTCGGCGCTCATGACGTCGGCTGTGACCAACGTCCTCAAGGAGGACGGCGTCACGCCGGCCACGCCGTTCGACGACGGTGCCGGCTCGATCCGCGCCGACCGCGCGGTGAACCCGACGGTCGTGTTCGACGAGTCGTTCGCGAACTACGTCGCGTCGGCGAGCGACCCGCTCCACCGCATCGACCTCAACGTCCCGAGCGTCGACGCGACCACGTTCGGCGGGCAGATCACGACCACCCGCTCCGCGAAGAACGTCAGCGGCGTCAGCCAGGACCTGATCGTCTCGGTCGACGCGCCGCAGAACGCGCTCATTCGGGCGTCCGACTCGGCTCCGAACTCCGACGGCGAGCTGGCGTACGACAACCGGATCCACATCAACGCCGGCGGCACGACGAAGATCTGGATCATGATCCAGGGCCCGGACCTGGCCAACGGCCAGTACTTCGGCCGGATCACGCTGACGCCGACGGACGGAGCTCGAACGCGGTGACGATCCCGGTGGCGTTCAACAAGCGGCAGGGCGCTCGTCACGCTCACGCACATCGTGCGCGCCGACGACGTTCCCGACCTCCGGCGGCATGTCGCACTGCAGCGCGATCGGTCGCGAACTTCGCCGGCGTACGCCGGCGAACGTGCAGGTGACGGTCACGCAGAGCGACCACGGTGACGGCCTCACGTACTCGAACGTGTCGGGCGGCCAGCGTCCCGGTCAACGGGACGGCCACGGCGTCCGGCTCTCGACGACGCTGAGCCCGGCGATCCCGCCGAGGTCGACGCGATCGCGGACATCACGGGCCACGGCCCGGACGGCGGCTACCTCGCGCTGTCGCTCTTCGGCGTCGCGCCGATCGCAGGTGTCGGCGACGACACGATCACGAACTTCACGGTGCCGACGTTCTACTACGGCGGGCGAGCCCTACACGTCGCATCGGAGTGGGCTCGAACGGCACGCTCGTGATCGGCGGCGGCCAGGCGGCCGACGCCACGCCGTTCCCGCAGACGTTCCCGAATCCGGCACCGCCGAACAACGTGGTTGCGCCGCTCTGGACCGACCTCAACCCGGGCGTCGGCGGGTGCGATTCGCGTCGCGACGCTCTCCGGGGGCGGGTTCGGCTGGATCGTCATCGACTGGGATGCGGTCCAGCAACTTCAGCAACCCGACCACCCACAGCTTCGAGGTCTGGCTCCAGCGGGCCACCGGGGCTGCGGGCACCGGCCCGGGTAGCGAGGCGATCACGGTCGACTACGGGCCGAACCTGACGTTCCCGGGCGACGGCCCCGGTCTCGGCAACGCCGGCAGCGGCGATCCGGGCACGGGCGTCAACTGGGGTGCCGAGAACCGAACGGCACGAGCGGGAAGAACATCACGCCCGCGCCGGTGAACGGCCACGAGTTCGACGTCCAGACCAGCCCGCCGACGGCCGGCGGGCAGGCGACGGTCACGTTCGACGTCGGCGCGAAGCGGGCCGGGCACCTACCGGTCGATCGCGACGATGACCTCGAACGTCACGCCGGGTTACACCACGGTTCCACAGTGGCTGACGTTCACGCCCTAGCGGGCACGCACTGAACCGAACGGAAACGGAGGGCCGCCTGCGGGCGGCCCTCCGGCTTCTGTCACTCGTCGAGCGGCGGCGGGCATTCTGCGCGCGGCCTGACGGAGCTCGCGCGGCTACCCCTCGCTCCTACGGCGACGACCGTCGGCGTCGTGCCACAGCGGTCCGCTGCGTCCAGCCTGCCGAAGCCGACGAGGAAGCCGCCTCCGGCACCGGCGCGGACGCGTCGCACGCGGACCGCCTTCCCGGCACGGAGCGTGATCGTCACGCGCTCGCGAGGCACGAAGTGGACGCCGCGTACCTGCGCGTGCGGGACGAGCTCGAGGATGCGCACGGACGGCTGTGAACGCGTGCCTTGTGCGGTGCCGCAGCCGGCGGCCAGGGCGGCCGCCAGCGCAGCGAGAGCCAACGCACGCATGTCTGCGATCTTCCCAGCTGCGCCTGCATCGAACCCTGGGAGGGGCCGTAGGCGCGGTTGCGGAGACCGCGCACGCCGTCTAGCATCGAGCACGGCGGCAAGTGGGGAGACCGAGCCGCCGAAAGCGGAGAGAGCACGCCACATGGCCGAGAAGCCCTACCGATTCCTGTTCCGGATGCCCGAGCAGCTGCGCGAGCGGCTCGTCGCGTCCGCGCAGGAGCACGAACGGAGCCTGAACGCGGAGCTGCTGCATCGGCTGGAGCAGAGCCTGGAGCGCGAAGCGTCCGTTCCGTTCGCCGCACGGCTCGGTGCGGGGCTGCGGTCCCTGACGGCCCCTGCGGCCTGGAGTCGCGGTGTTCCGCGGATCGGCGTTGCGCTCGCGGTTGCGCTGACCGCGGTGGTTGGTGCGGTCGGCGTGAACACGGTGGGCTCGAAGGCGCCGACCCGCTCGTATGACCTGGCCCCGCCGAACGGGGCGGTCGTGCGCGTGCCGTTCCCGGCGCTGAAGCGCTCCTCGCCCGTCCGCGTACCGGCGAGCCGTTCCGGCACCGCCGGCTGACGCCGCAAGCCGCCGATCCCCGGAAGGAGCAGGGGCGCCGCGGCCGAACCTTGAACCCGTGACCCTTACGCGCCTCGTCGTGCTTCTCGTCGCGGTCGCGGCGCTCGTTGCGGCGGCGCCGTCGATGCTCGACAGCACCAGCTCGATCCGCGACGAGGTCTCGGCGTTCATCGAGGACCACGGCGGCGGCGACGGCCAGAGCGGGGAGCAGATCTCGAGCGGGGAGTTCGACTCGGCCGCCGGCGGCATGAAACAGGAGACGCTGCAGGGCCTCGTCGGCTCGCCCGCGCGGCGCACCACGGCCCGCGTGGAGGGCCTCGAGCTCGACTGCTGGTATTACGGCGTCGCGGGAGCGACCGGCGTGTACCAGTTCTGCTTCGTGGACGGAAAGCTCAGCTCGAAGCGTCGCTACGCGGCAGGCGAGGCCGGCTAGTTAGGGCTGTGCGCACTGACCGGGCGCGCGCTTCAGCGTCGCCCGGCTGCCGCGGTCGCCCGTGGCCGTGATCGAGAAGCCGGCGCACGACGAGAGGCTCACGCCGGGCAAACGCATTGTGAATCCGCCCCCCGTGCTCGCCGTCGCGCTGCGCAGGACCAGGGCGGGTGCGCGAACGACGAGGCGAACTCGTTCCCGCGCGTGGAAGCCGGTGCCGCGGACCATCGGCTGGGCGGTGTCCATCAGGCGGAGCTGCGCCTGCCTCGAGCTTTGCCCGACCCCGGTGGGCGCTAGCGCCGCGGCGCCGAGCGCCACGACTGCCGCGAGTACGAACACTGCACGGCGCACAAAGGCAAGTATGCCCCAAGGAGGAGCATTTCATCCCCCGGATTTCATCTTGACTTTGGTTTCCCAAGCCTGATAGAAGCAGGCGATATCACCGTCCGTAACGGCGATATCGGGCTGCGCAGGCAGGCCGATGTCGGCATTTCGGCCGGGCTGCGGGGAACCGTCATCGAGTAGGGGAGGAAGTAATGCGGGGTAGAGCGCTCGTCGCGCTTGCCGGAATCGCTGCAGTGGCGGCGTTTGCTTTCGTCAGCCACGCCGTGTTCAGCGGCGGCAGCAACGCCGGAGGGATCAAGACTTCGAAGTTCGCCACCGACCCGGACAGCGGTGGCGCAAGGGCACTTCCGGGCGGCGAAGGCCCGGCCGGCGGCTGGGAGGCGTATCTCGCCGCTGCCGACGCGTATCCGGCGAAGGACATCACGCCGGCGCAGGTGCAGAAGGCCGAGGACACCTTCGCGGCGCTCTCGTCCAAGAACGACGCACGGTGGAATCCCGGCATCGGCAACAACTGGGACCAGATCGCTCCGCAGACCAACGCCACGGAGCCTGGTGTCCTCGCCTTCACGGGTGACACCAACACGACTGCGAGCCGCACCACGGCGCTCGTGGTCGATCCGGACTGCAAGGCCTGGGACTGTCGGATCTGGGTCGGCGCGTCCGGCGGCGGCGTCTGGACGACGAAGGACGCGCACGTCGGACCACCCGAGCTGGGAGCAGATCAAGCCGAAGCAGCTCGACCAGAACTCGGTCGGCGTCCTCACGCTCGACCCGGGCGACAAGAAGCACGACACGCTCTACCTCGGCACGGGCGAGGCCAACCGCTGCGGCTCCGGCTGCGAGGCGGGCGTCGGCGTCTACCGGACGACGGACAAGGGCGAGCACTGGACCAAGCTCGCCGGCAAGTGCGTCGAGCAACGCGACCTATGCCTGCGTGACCCCGGGCGTCGATGCGTTCCTCGGCCGCGGGATCCGCGTCGATCATCATCGACCCGAGCAACAAGAACCACCTCTACGTCGGCTCGGCGCAGGCCGTTCGCGGCCTCTCGCACGTGATCGGCGCAGGTGGCGGCACCCGGCTCGAGCCGGGCGCGAACGGTACGGGCCTCTACGAGTCGTTCGACGGCGGCCAGACGTTCACGAGGTGTGGAACGGCAACGGCCAGCGTCTTCGGGATCACGGACGTGAAGCTCGACCCGCTGAACGCGAACACGTCTACGCCGCGGCGTTCGACCAGGGCCTCTGGCGGCGTGACGCCGGCGCGGCCGCGACGGCTTTCAACCAGGTCTTCGCCCCGCAGTTCCCGGGCGGTGGCACCGACCGCTTGATGATCGCGCCGACCGTCAAGAACGGGAAGACGCGCATCTACCTGACCGAGGGCACCGCCGGCGCACCGACGGCCAACTTCTGGCGGACGGACAACGCCAACCAGACGGCCGCGACGCTGCTCGCGACGCAGGCGGCGGGCGCGACCGTGCCGCCGGGCAACGGCAACCCGTTCCCGGCCAACTACAACGGCTGGCAGAAGCTGACGTCGGCCTGACCGCCAGCCCCTACTACCCGACGAACGACTTCTGTACCGGCCAGTGCTGGTACGACCAGGTCGTCTACACGCCGGCCGGCCTGCCGGACACCGTGTACGTGATCGGCTCGTACTTGTACGGCGAGCTGCCCTGTAACACGAAGGGCGTCGGCTGCGGCAACGGCCGCTCGAACGGCCGCGCGGTGATCTACTCGACCACCGCCGGCGATCCGGATGCCGCGGCGCCGGGCGCGGGCGTCAACCGCACGTTCACCGACCTCACGTTCGACGCGCAGAACAACCCGGCCGACTGGTGTTCGCTCGGCTCGGCGCAGCTGGACTTCGGCGGCGTCACCGCGCCGTTCCAGTGCGCGTGGGCGCCGGGCGGGATCCATCCCGACCAGCACGCGATCGCCGTCAACCCGGGCAATCCGACCCAGATCTTCGAGGGCTCGGACGGCGGCGTGATCCGCACGAGCGGCCAGTTCGCCGACCTGTCGGCGCGCTGCAACCCCAACGAGCGGCCGCTGCTCGGCGCGGCGAGCCTGGCCAACTGCGGACGGCTCCTGTCGCGCGTGCCGACCGAGATCGACCACATCAACAAGAACTACTCGAGCACGCTGCAGTTCATCGGCCTGGCCATCAACCCGTTCAGCGACTGCGAGGTCCTCGCGGGCACGCAGGACAACGGGACGTGGTCGAACCGCAACCTGAGCGGCAAGGGCAACCCGGAGAACTGCGACGACGACATGACGCAGGCGATCTACGGGGACGGCGGCAACACCGGCTTCGACGCGACCAACGGCGACTGGATGTTCAACGAGTTCACCGGCGGGTTCAGCGACTCGAACTTCCGCGGTGGTGAGCCCACCAAGTGGGTCATCTCGTCGGCGCCGCTCGTCAACAGCGGCGAGACGTTCGCGTTCTACTGGACGCAGGTCGGTGACCCGAACCCCGAGCCCGGCACGCACCCGATCTACTCGGGCGGCAACCACGTCTGGCGCACCTGGGCGTGGGGCGCAGGCACGGCGGGCCACGTTCCGCAGGACAAGAACCCCAACATCGCGGGCTACGAGGCGAACTGCCCTGAGTTCACGACGTTCGGGGGGCAGGTGGGCTGCGGTGATTACAGGCCGCTCGGCGGCCCGTACTGCGACGCCGACGCTGGGACTGCTGATCCGCCGTGCGGGGGCACTGCGGGTGACCTGACCAGCGCGCTCTACGGCGCCGACCGTGCCGGCGGCACGGTCTCGTGGATCGCGCGCGACTCCTACGACCACGGCACCATCTGGGTCGCCACGTCGGCGGGTCGCATCTTCACGACCCACAACGGCAACGCGGCCGACCCGGCCGCGGTCACGTGGCACCGCGTCGACAACTCGGCCTCGGGCAACTCGCCGACCCGGTACCCGAGCGGCATCTACCCGGACCCGAAGGACCCGGGTCACGCGTGGGTCTCGTACTCGGGCTACAACGCCAACACGCCGGGGACGCCGGGCCACCTGTTCGAGGTCAGCGAGGGCAACTTCGCCGTCGCGGGCTCCGGGCACGTTCAAGAACCTGAACATCGAGGCCGGCACGTCCTCGTTCCCGACGCCGACGAACGACGGTGACCTCCCGGTCGCCGACGTCGCGCGGGACGACGATCAGCACGTCCTGTACGCCGCGACGGACTTCGGCGTCCTGAAGGGCTACAACGACGGCAAGGGCGGCTGGTACGTGACCGAAGGCATGCCGCGCTACGAGGTCATGCACCTCGAGATCCAGCCCTCGTCCCGCGTGCCCACGTGCGCGGACGGCAAGAAGTGCAAGCCGGTGCTCTACGCGGCCACGCACTCGCAGGGCATCTGGAAGCTCAAGCTGTACGGCAACAGCAACGGCGACGACCACGGCGGCCATAACCGCTGACCGTTCGTCGCCTCGGATCTGACGGAGGGCCGCCTGCGGGCGGCCCTCCGTCGTTTGGCGATGTCGCGCTACCCTCGCGGCGTGATCTGGATCGCGACCCTGCTGACCGCGCTGCTTGCCGGCGCGGCGTCCTCGACGCCGGGCTCTTCGGCGGCCGGCGCGCCGGCGCTCCGCGTCGAGTCGGCCTCGCCGCTCGTCGTCCGGGGAACCAACTTCCGGGGCGGCGAGCGGGTGACCGTGACGGTCGCGACGGGCACCGGTCCGGTGGTCGTGACCGTGCGGGCGAGGAACGGGAGCTTCCGCGTTGCGCTGAGCACGCCGCCCGCCGGCTGCAAGTCGGCGCGCTTCGTCCGCGCGCGCGGCGACAAGGGCAGCGTCGCCTCCGTGGTGGTGCACCAGGGCTTCTGCATCCCACCGCCGCGCCGCTAGCGCTCCTCTGCACACACATCGGTCACGACGGACGAAGTCACGCTTGGCTATGGAACTTCGTGCCAAACGTCGTATTGTGGTTGGGCGGCATTTCTGTGTAACACCATCCCAAGGGGGGAGGGGAAGCGTGAGGAGGACGTTGTTTGCCGCCGTGCTGGCGGCTGCGCTCATGGTGCTCGGGGTGAGCGCCACGGGCGCGTCGAGCGGTACCGCGAAGAGTCACGAGGGTGCCAAGAGCGTCATCGACGACATCCCGGGACCGCTCGCAGCAAAGGAGCGCGCTCTGCGGGAGAAGGCGATCCAGCTGCGGGCCACGGGAGCCGTGGCATCGAGCGGCTCGGTCGTCCAGCTGGGCGGCAAGGATCGCGGCCAGTTCGTGCAGCTCGGCCGTGAGGGCGAGGACTCGATCTGGACGATTGCCGTCGAGTTCGGGAACACCCAGGCCACGCACAACCACGGCGCGCTTGGCAACATCAACCACGGGGGCACCCCAGGCCCCGTGCACAACCAGATCCCGCAGCCGGATCGTTCGGTCGACAACACCACGATCTGGGCACCTGATTTCAGCCAGAGCTACTACACGAACCTGCTGTTCTCCGAGACGCCCGGCAAGAGCTCGATGCGCAACTTCTACATCGAGGCTTCGTCGGGGCGGTACACGGTCAACGGCACGGTCGAGAACTGGGTGAAGGTTCCCTTCAACGAGGCGGCCTACGGCTCGAACTACTGCGGCTCGATCGTCTGCGTCCGTGACATTCAGCGGCTGCTGGAGGACGGGACGGCGGCCTGGTACAGCGGCCAGGTGGCGGCGGGCAAGACCCCGACGCAGATCAACATGTACCTGTCGCAGTTCGACAAGTGGGATCGCTACGACTACGACGGCGACGGCAACTTCAACGAGCCGGACGGCTACATCGATCACTTCCAGACCATCCACGCCGGCGCTGGTGAGGAGACCGGCGGCGGCGCCGAGGGCACCGACGCCATCTGGAGCCACCGCTCATACATCAACACGGCGGGTCTCGGCGTCCAGGGGCCGGCGTTCAACCCACTGGGCGGGATCAAGGTCGGCGGCTCGAACTACTGGGTCGGCGACTACACCGTCGAGCCGGAGAACGGAGGCGTCGGCGTCTTCGCCCACGAGTTCGGTCACGACCTCGGGCTCCCCGACGAGTACGACACCTCCGGGAACACCGGCGGCGCCGAGAACTCGACCGGCTTCTGGACGAACTGGTCGCAGGGCTCGTACGGCTCGGACGGCACGCCGCAGGACGGCATCGGCAACCGGCCGATCGCCATGACCGCGTGGGAGCGGTGGTTCCTCGGCTGGCTGAACTACCGCACCGTCAATCCCGGCCAGTTCGGCCCGGTCAGGGTCGAGCTCGGGCCAACGGCGTTCAACAGCAACTCGCCGCAGGCCGTGGTCGTCAACCTGCCCGACAAGGTCGTGGCGAAGAACGTCGGCACGCCGTTCGCGGGCTCGAAGTTCTACTACTCGAGCTCCGGCGACAACCTCGACGTCCTGATGTACCGGCCGGTGTCACTGCCCGCCGGCGCGTCCCTCTCGGCGAAGACGCGGTACAACTCCGAGCAGGACTGGGACTACGGCTACCTCGTCGTCTCGACGAACGGCGGCGCCAGCTGGACGCCGGTCCACACCAACCTCTCGACGAACACAAGCCCGAACGGGCAGAACTTCGGCGAGGGCATCACCGGCGTCTCGGCGGGGAGCACGTGGACGACCCTCACGGCCGACCTCTCGGCGTGGGGCGGCCAGAACGTCCTGCTCGGCTTCCGCTACTGGACCGACGGGGCGGCGCAGGGCAACGGCGGTTCCGTCGCACCCGGGTTCGCGTACGACGACATCGCCATCTCCGGCCAGTCGACCGACGGCGCCGAGACCAACGCCGGCTGGACGTTCGACCCGGCATCGGGCGGCTTCCACGTCACGACGGGGACCGACACGGTGTCGTACTACAACGCGTACTTCATCGAGAACCGCCAGTACCTCGGACCCGACCAGCTGCCGGTCGGCTTCGACCTCGGGCTGTACACGGCGCCGTACAACTTCGGCGGCACGGTCGGCCCGAAGTGGACGGAGCGCTACTCGTACCAGAACGGCGTTCTTGTCTGGTACTACAACTCGCAGTACTCGGACAACAACGTCGGAGACCATCCGGGCGAAGGGGAGATCCTCCCCATCGACGCCCACCCCAACATCATGCACTGGGCGAACGGCACGAACGTTCGGCCGCGCATCCAGGCGTACGACTCGGCGTTCGGCCTCCAGGGGACGCCGCCGCTGACGCTCAGCCTGGCCGGCGTGCCGATGTCATGGCCGTCGCTCGCGGGGAACCCGATGTTCGACGACTCCCAGTCGTACTACCGCGCAAGTGACCCCGCCGACGGAGGCAGCTTCTACAAGGCGGGCTGGGCGAGCGTGAAGATCCCGAACAGCGGCACGAAGATGCAGGTCCTTACCTACCCGAGCCGCGACGGGCACGTTCGCATCATCGTCACGCCTCCGCGGTAGGCAGCGAGGCACCAGACGCTTCACGGAGAGGGCCGCGGAAAGCGGCCCTCTCCTCTGGTCCTAGTAGGCGACCGCGCCGCGACCGGTCTCTGCCGCGTGACGCTGCTCGTCTGCGCGGTAGCGAGCTGCGGACGAGCGGACCCGAGAAGACCGAGCCGAAGCCGAGCTCCTCGCCCTGCTCGCGGAACCAGCGGAACTCGTCGGGGTGCACCCAGCGGTCGATCTGCGCGTGCTTGGCGGACGGCTGCAGGTACTGGCCGATCGTGACGACGTCGACGTCGTTCGCACGCAGGTCGCGCAGCGTGTCGACGACCTCGTCGTTCGTCTCGCCGAGGCCGACGATGATCCCGGACTTGGTCAGGACGGGGTAGTCGGCGACCTCCTTGGCGCGCCGGAGCAGCCAGAGCGCCTTGTCGTACGACGCCTTGGCGCCGCGCATGCGCCTGTGCAGTCGGCGCACGGTCTCGATGTTGTGGTTGAAGACCTCGGGCCGGGCGGCCAGCACGGTGCTGCAGCGCCTCCTCCTCGACGCCGAGGAAGTCGGGCGTCAGCACCTCGACGGAGCACGACGGGCAGCTTGCGCTTGACCGCACGGATCGTCGCCGCGTAGTGGCTGGCGCCGCGGTCGGCACGTCGTCTCGGTCGACGGACGTGATGACGACGTGGCTGCAGCTCCATCTCGGCGGCCGCGTGCGCGAGCCGCAGCGGCTCGAGCGGGTCCGGCGGATGCTCGGGCCTGCCCGGAGTTGACGTAGCAGTACCGGCACGCCCGCGTGCAGGTGTCGCCGAGGATCTGGAACGTCGCCGTCCCGCGTCCCCAGCACTCGCTGATGTTGGGGCAGCGTGCCTCCTCGCAGATCGTGTGGAGGCTCTGGCCGTGGATCAGCTTCTTCACGTCGAAGTAGCGCGAGTCGGCGCTCGGAGCGCGAACCTTCATCCACTCCGGCCGGCGAGGGCGCTCGGCGACGGGCAGCGACGTCTCCACGTCGTGAGTGTACGGGCGCTCACCCTTCGGTGTGCTTCAGGGCCGACTCGCGGCGCTCGTCGCCTCGGCGAGCGAGAGCTTCCCCGAGCACACGAGGTCGTTCAGGCGGTTCTCCTCGCGGTCGACGTCGCTTGCGCGCGGGTACGGCTGCGGCCAGAGGTTGCGCGGGTCGGTCGGGTGGCCGCCGAGCTCGAGCGAGATCGAGATGGTCCTCCTGGAAGCCGGACAGGCTGCCGGTGCGGCCGTAGACGCCCATCTGCTTCCGCTTCAGCTCGTTCGTGTAGTCGGTCGGCGGCCGGACCGTCCTCGTCCAGCCGTGCTTGCAGATCGTCTCGGCGATCGTGGCCGGGGTGACGTCCGGGTTGAGCGACCCCCGGCGTGAGCGTCCAGCTGGCCCGCGCTGCGGAGAGCCGCTCCCCCTTCGGCCGGAGCGACGAGCGCCGCGACCACGAGCGCGGCGGCGAGAGCGAGGAGCAGGTCGGCGTGACGGGGCATCGTCTTCGACGGTACGGCGGCCGGCGCCGCGCGCCGGAGATCGGCACGGAATCGTTACGCCTGGGCGGCGAGCCGCTCGTGCACGGGCTGCGGCCAGAGCCCGGCGCCGTCCTCGGCGGAGAGCGGCTCGAGCGTGAGCCCGAAGCACCTCTTCGAGTGCGGCGGCGGCGTGCGGGACGACCTCGTCGACCGTGACCGGCCGGCCGAGCTCGCGCGCCATCGTCGTGAACGCGGCGCCGTCGAGCCCGCAGGCGGTGATCCACTCCGTGAACGGCGCCGGATCGAGGTCGACGTTGAGCGCGTAGCCGTGCGTCGTCACCCACTTCGAGACGTGGACGCCGATCGAGGCGAGCTTGCGCGGCGGCGCGCTCCAGCCAGACGCCGGTCATGTTGTCGCCCTCGAGCCGCACCGCCCTCGATGCCGAACGGCGCGACGGTTGCGGATGAGCGCGTCTTCGAGCGAGCCGCACGTACCGCTTGACGTCCTGGCCGTGCCGGCGCAGGTCGACGATCGGGTAGCAGACGAGCTGGCCGGGCGCGTGGTACGTCGACTTGCCGCCGCGGTTCGTCTCGACGACGTCGACCTCGGCGCCGTCGGGCACGTGCAGCTCGCCGGGCTCGGCGCGGCGCCCGAGTGTCACGACCGGCGGGTGCTCGAGCATGACGACGGTGTCCGGGATCGCGCCCTGGGAGACGGCGCCGGCGAGCGAGCGCTGCAGCGCCAACGCCTCCTCGTAGGGAACGAGGCCGGGGGTCATGAGGTAGCCGGGACGGCTCACCTGCCCGACTGTAGCCGCGGCGCGGCTAGGAGGGCCTAGTCGCCGGTTGGTTCGATGAGCGCACGGGCCTCGTCGAGCCGGTCAGCGCGCACGAAGATCTCGCGCGCCCCGCTCGGCGTGAACCCGTCGGTCGCGCCGGCGCCGAAGTTCGTCGGGCGCGACTCCGACTCGATCCCCTCGGTGCCGAGCAGGCCGCGGATCACCTCGGCCTCGACCTCGTTCGGGACGACTGTCAGTGAGACCGGCTGGTCAGCCATGTCAGGCGTTATCGGCCTGGAGGAGCGCCTGTGCGTCCTCGAGCTGCGAGCGGCGCACGTAGATCTCGGTCGCGCCGCCGGGGGTAAGGCCGGGCGCTACGCCTGCGCCGCTTGAGCTCGGCCGCTCCATCGATTCGATGCCGGCCGAGGAGAGCAGGCCGCGGATCATCCCGGCCTCGACCTCGTTCATCACGACCGTCAGCGAGACGGGCTCGTCGGCCATCAGTAGTTCGTCTCGTCCCAGTTCTCGAGCTTCTCGCGCAGGTCGCGCAGGAAGCGGCCGGCGAGCGCGCCGTCGATCAGGCGGTGGTCGTACGTGAGCGTCAGGTTCATGATCGGCCGGATCGCGATCACGTCCTCGCCCAGCTCGTCCTGGACGACCCACGGCCGCTTGACGACCGCGTAGGTGCCGAGGATCCCGGCTTGTGGCTGGCTGATCACCGGTGTGCCGTGGAAGGTTCCGTAGCCGCCGGGGTTCGTGATCGTGAAGGTGCCGCCCTGAACGTCGTCGGGGAGCAGCTTCTTGTCGCGCGCCCGCTGCGCGATGTCCACAACGCCGCGCGCAACGCCGAGCAGATTCAGGCCCTCCGCGTGCTTCAGCACGGGGACGATCAGGCCTTTGCCGTCTGTGAGCTCGACCGCGAAGCCGAGGTTCACGTAGTTGCGCGTCACGATCTGGTCGCCGCGCAGCTCGCCGTTGATCCACGGGTAGTCGCGCAGCGTCTCGACGGTCGCGCGCGCCACGAAGGCGAGGTACGTGAGGTTGACGCCGTACGCCTGCTGGTACTCCGGCTTCAGCTTCTTGCGGATCGCTACGACCTTCGACATGTCGACCTCGATCGCGCTCGTCACGTGGGCGGAGGTGTCGAGCGAGCGGCGCATGTGCTCGGCGATCCCACGGCGCATGGCGCTCACCGGCTCGAGCTGTCTCGCCCGCGGCTGCGAGCTCGGCCGTGGGTGTCGTGGCAGCGGGTGCCGGAGCGGGCGCGGCCGCCGGAGCTGCGGGTGCAGGAGCCGGAGCGGCGGGCGCCGCCGGTGCGGCCGCCGGCGCGGGGGCCTGGGCGGGCGCGCCGGACTCGACGAACGCGAGGATGTCCTTCTTCGTCACGCGGCCGCCGCGTCCGGTGCCAGGCACGCCGGACACGTCGACGCCGTGCTCGGACGCGATGCGCGCCACGACCGGCGACACGAAGCTCTTCCCGTTGGCGTCCGCGGGAGTAGCGGCGGCCGGCACGGGCGCCGGCTGCGGCGGAGGAGCGGGCGGCGCGGCCTCGGCGGGCGGCGCTGCCTCCGCGCTCGACGCGGCGGCGGCCTCCTGCGCGGCCGGTGCGGTCGCGGGCTCCGGCGGCGCCTCCTGCTCGGCGGCCGGCTGGTCGGGTGAAGGCGAGCCGCCGATGACGGCGAGCCGCGTGCCGACCTCGACCGTCTCGCCCTCCGGGACGAGGATCTGCGTCAGCGTCCCGGAGCCCGGGCTCGGCACCTCGGTGTCGACCTTGTCGGTCGAGATCTCGAGCAGCGGCTCGTCGGCCTCGACGTGGTCGCCCTCGGTCTTCAGCCACTTGGTGATCGTCCCCTCCGACACCGAGACGCCCATCTGGGGCATCACGACGTCGACGGCGGTGTCGGTGGCCATGTGGATCAGTACTCCGCCAGCTCGCGCAGCCCTGCGGCGACGTCCTCGACCTGGGGGATGAACGCCTTCTCGAGCGGCGGCGAGAACGGCACCGGCGTGTCCGGCGCGGCCAGGCGCCTCACCGGCGCGTCGAGCTCTTCGAACGCCTCCTCGGCGATCGTCGCCGCGATCTCGCCGCCGAAGCCGCCCGTGCGCGTGTCCTCGTGCAGCACCAGCACCTTCGACGTCTTCGCGACGCTCTCGAGCACCGCCTGCTTGTCCCACGGGATCAGCGTGCGCAGGTCGAGGATCTCCACCGAGACGCCGTCGCCCTCGAGCTGCTGTGCGGCCTCCTCGGCCGTGTAGACCATCGCGCCCCATGTGACGAGCGTGAGGTCGTCGCCTTCGCGGGCGATGCGCGCCTTGCCGAACGGCGTCGTGTAGCGCTCCTCGGGCACCTCGCCCTTGATGCGCCGGTAGAGGTGCTTGTGCTCGAAGAACAGCACCGGGTTGGGATCCTCGATCGCCGTGACGAGCAGGCCCTTGGCGTCCTCGGGCGTCGCCGGGCAGACGATCTTCAGGCCCGGGATGTGTGCGAACGAGCTCTCCGGGTTCTGCGAGTGGAATGGCCCGCCGGAGAAGCCGCCGCCCGACGGGAGCCGGACGACCATCGGGATCGCGGTGCCGGCGCGGTAGTGCTGCTTGGCGGCGACCGTCACGAGGTGGTCCCACGCGCACGAGATGAAGTCCGCGAACTGCATCTCGGCGACCGGGCGCATGCCCATGATCGCGGCGCCCGTGCAGCCGCCGACGATCGCGGTCTCCGAGAGCGGCGCGTCGATCACGCGCCACGGGCCGAACTCCTCCTGGAAGCCGAGCGTCACCTTGAAGGCGCCGCCGTAGACGCCGACGTCCTCGCCGAAGACGAAGACGCGTGGGTCGCGGCGCATCTCCTGCCGGAGCCCGTCTGAGATCGCCTGGAGGTACGTGCGCTCGGCCATTACTTGTGGTGAGGAGTGTCCAACTCCTCGGGGTCGGCGAACACGCCCTCCTCGAGGTCGTGCGTCTCCGGCATCGGCGACTCCTCGGCGCGGCGGAGAGCGTCGTTCAGCAGCTTCTTGACCGAGTTGGAGATCTCGTCCTCTTCGTCGTCCGTCAACTCTGCGTTGTCGCGCAGCCACGACCGGAACCGCTCGATCGGATCACGTGCCGCCCACTCCTCGAAGAGCTCCTTCGGGACGTAGAACGCGTCGTCGTGAACGGCGTGACCCTCCATGCGGAGCGTCATGCACTCGATCAGCGTCGGGCCGCCGCCCGCGCGCGCCTTGTCGATGGCGCGCTTCGCCTCGGCGTAGACGGCGAGCACGTCGGTGCCGTCGACGACGACGCCCTCGAAGCCGTAGGCCTGGGCGCGGTCGGCAAGCGTCTCGCACGCGTACTCGAGGTGCGTCGGTGTGGAGTAGGCCCACTGGTTGTTGTCGCAGATGAACACCACCGGGAGCCGGCGCACGCCCGCAAGGTTCATGCTCTCGTGCGTGTCGCCGCGGGCAGATGCGCCCTCGCCGAACCAGCCGACCGCAACGCGCCGCTCGTCCCGGATGCGGAAGGCCAGCGCGGCGCCGACGGCGACGGGCAGCATCGCCGGGAGGTGGCTGACCATCGCGATCAGGCCGAGGTTCTGGTCGGCCATGTGGACGTTGCCGTCGCGGCCGCGCGTCGGGCCGTCGGCGCGGCCCATGTACTGGGCGAAGATCCGCCACGGCTCAACGCCGCGCGTGATGTGGACGCCCATGTCGCGGTGGAGCGGCGTGCCCACGTCGTCCGGCCCCATCGCCGTGGCGACGCCGACGGCGGCGGCCTCGTTGCCGCGGCCCGTGTAGAACGAGCCCGGGATCTTGCCCTGCTTGTAGAGCGTGTGGCCGCGCTCCTCGATCGCGCGCGTGATGAGCATGTTGCGGTACGCGCCGAGGAGATCCTCACGGTCGAGACCGGCTTCCCGGATCTCGCGGAGGGAGTTGATCGGCTCGGCTTCGCGCGCAATCGCCATAGAGAAACCTCCCGCGGTGGGTGGCGCCGGACAGCTTACTGACGCATGTGCCGATCGGTGTGGTAGGCCGCAGGGTCGTGGACTACGACGCTTTCGCGGCCGCGTACGCCAAGCACCGCCGCGCCGACCCAGCGGTGCTGCGCGGCCTGATTGCGGGCGGGCGGATCACGGCGGCCTCGCGCGTCCTGGAGGTGGGCTCGGGCACGGGGAACTACGCGATCGCCCTCGCCGAGGCGACGGGCGCGGCCTGCGTCGGGGTCGAGCCGTCGGACGAAATGCGCGCCGTCGCGGCCTCGCGGTCGGCTGCCGTCGAGTTCGTCCGCGGCGTCGCCGAGCGGCTGCCGTTCGCGGGCGACTCGTTCGACATCGTCTACCTGGCTCAGGTCGTGCACCACCTCGCGGACGTGCCCGCGGCGCTCGCCGAGGCGGCGCGGGTGCTCGCCCGCGGCGGCGTGCTCTGCCTCGCGACGGACGACGAGGAGTCGATCCGCAGCCGTCTCCACCGGCGCTACTTCCCGGAGACGCTGGCCGTTGAGCTGGCGCGCTATCCGACGCTCGACGAGCTGGATGCGGCGCTGGCGGCCGCCGGCCTCGAGCCACGCGGGGTCGAGCGGACGGCGACACCGGTCGAGTTTGCCGACGCCACGGCGTTCCGTACGCTGGCCTTCTCCTCGCTTGCCCTCATCCCGCGCCAGGCCCTGGAGGCCGGGCTCGAGCGGCTCGAGCGCGACCTCGAGCGCGGCCCGGTCCAGGCCGTCGATCGCCACGTCCTCGTCTGGGCCTCAAAGGCCTAGGCTGACGGCATGCCTGCCAAGCGCAACTGGATCCAGGAGGAGCGTCGCCGCACGCTCGGCGACTGGGTTGCGTTCTGCCTGCGCTGCGGGTTCGCGCAGCGCTACTTCGAGCAGTGGGAGGCGGAGCTGCCCGCCGAGTGCCCGCAGTGCGCGGGCGAGCTGCGCGCCCGCTGCCCGGCGTGCGACGCGCGGTTCGCGTCGGTGTTCGCGGTCGAGTGCGAGGAGTGCGGCGCGGAGCTCAGGCCGCCCGAGCAGTTTGGGACGCTGATCCGCAAGCCCGGCCGCTAGAGGGTTGATGTGATTTAGCGGCCGTCGTAGGCGGCGAGGGCACGTGCTGGTCGGCCTGCGAGGGTGTTGAGCAGCATTCCCAGGGTGAGCGCGAGGATGCGCTGGGCGATGCGGACAGCAAGCCCGGCCGGGGTGCGGGCGAGGTGCCGTTCGAGGCGCATCTGCCCTTTCAGGTTCGAGAAGACGCTCTCGATCACGAGTCGCGTCGAGGCGAGTGCGCGCTCGCGCTCGAGGTTGGTGCTGGTGCGCTTTTTGGCTGGTGTCAGGAGTGTCGTGCCGCAGGCCGCAAGCCGCTGCTCGTAGGCACGCCCCCAGAAGCCTTTGTCGGCGATCACAACCTCGGCCGGGCTGCCGGTGAGCAGGTCGGCAAGCGGCTCGTACTCCTTCTCGTTGGCAGGCACGATCGTGTAGCCGAGCGGCAGGCCGCGGCTGTCGGTGAGCAGGACAAGCCGTACGCCGCACACGTAGCGGTGCTGCGACTTCGCGAACCCGTAGCGGGCGAAGCCGGCAAACTCGCTTCGCCGCTGGCAGCCCGGATAGCCGGCAACAGCGATCAACGAGCCGTCGCTGAGGCGCACGCCGCCGCTATCGAGCCAGCGCGCCAGCTCCTGCCGGACGATGCTGATCAGCTCGACCAGGCCCCGCAAGCGGCGGTTGTATTGCGATTGCTCGGGCAAATGCGGAAACCAGCCGGGCAGCACCCGCCCGACCAGGCCGAGGAACTGCCGCTCCGAGCTGATCCCGATCGCCGCCTGCGCCACCGCGAGCGCGACCAACTCGGCATCACAAATCAAGGGCGGACGGCCGCAACGAGCAGGGACCCGACACTCGTCAGCGAAGACGTACGCTGCAACGACAAGGGCTTCCAGATCCGTCATCTCGAGCTCCAATCTCGAGGGGACACCGGTCTGGAAGCCCTTCGTCCTCAAACGACGGGTCCCTGCGAGCCCGCCCGACTTTCACATCAACCCTCTAGTAGTCGACGCGCTGCACGGTGCCCGCGTCGAGGTTGCTGACCCACAGATAGGCGTCGCCGGGAGCGATCTGACGCGGGCCGGCGCCGACTGCGACCGTGTGCGTGAGCTTGTTCGTCGCCGGGTCGATGCGCGAGATGCTCGCGCCGGCGCTGTTGGCGGTCCAGATCGCGCTGGCGCTCGCCTTCAGGTCCTCGATGCCTGGGCCGACGCCCTGGATCTTGGCCGTCACCGCGAGCGTGGCCGGGTCGTAGCGCCATACCTCGCCGTTCTCGTAGCCCGCCACCCACACCGAGCCGAACGCCTCGGCCACGCCGCCGGGACCCTTCGGCCCGGCAACGACCTGCGCCACGTTCCCGGTCACGGGGTCGATGCGCGAAAGCGTGTCGCTGAAGAAGCTCGTCGCCCAGACCGAGCTTGCGCCGGCCGTGACGTACCGCGGCTCCTTGCCGAGCGGGATGGTCTTCACGGCGCCGGTTGCCGGGTCGATGCGGCTCACCGAGCCGTTGCCCGGGCACGGGTTGCTCGGGTCGTCGCAGCCCTTGTTCGCCGTCCAGAGGGCGCCGAGCCCGGCGACGAGGTCCTCGGGGCCTGGCCCGACGGCGATCGGCGACAGCACCGCGCCGGTGTCGACTCGCAGGACACGATTTCCGTCGAAGTTCGCCGCCCAGACCTGCCCGCCTATCGCCGCCAGGCTCGTCCCTGCGCCGCCGAGGGGGATCCGCGCACGCGACGCGCCGGTCGCCGGGTCGAGGCGCAACACGACGTCGTCGAAGAAGCTCGTGACCCACAGCGCGTCATCGGCCAGCAGGACGCCCCACGGCGCCGAGCCGGCCCGCACTGCCGTCCGCGCCCGCGGCCCCGGTGCCACGACGGTCACGCGGAAGCTCGTCGCCCGGCCGGGCCGCCCGCGCGTGTCGACCGTCCGCACCCGCAGCACGTGCGCCCCCAGCGCGAGCCGGGGCGTCCACGGCGACCTGCACACGCGGTAGGCGCCGCCGTCGACCGAGCAGCGGAAGCCGCCGCGCTTCCCGGTCGCCGAGAGCCGGAAGGTCGGTGTCGTATCCGCCGTCGACGTCGGGCCGGCGATGCGCGCGACCGGTGGTGCGCCGCCCGCCGCCGTCGCGAACAGCGTGAGGACGACGAGCGCGAGGAGGGTCACCAGCAGGCGGCGCACGCCCCGAAGGTAGGCAGTCGCCCGAGGCCGAGCCAACTGATTTCGTAAACTCGCAAGCGGCTTGCCGATCCGGTTCAGGCTCCACGACCGGCCCGAGTCGGTCCGCTTCGCGCTCGCCCCTGCGGCGGAGGCCGTCATGAGCCTCCACGTGCTGCTCTTCCCGAAGATCCATGCGGTCCAGCATCCGTGGATTCGGGCGATGCAGCGCGTCTCGCCGGCTCTGAAGCGGGAGATCCGCGCATTCGCGTTCCTGTACGTCGACGCGTATCCGGACTGCTTCATCCCGATCGCGGCCGACCCCACCTTCGAGCTCCAGCTCGACGCGATCCGGGCGTTGAGCGACGCGGACGCAGCGCTCCAGCTCGCCCGGCCGCTCTTCTTCTACTGGGAGGAGGCGGCCGGCGGCCCAGAGCGGCTGTCCGATCCTGCCGTTCGCGACCGCGCCGTTACGTTCGCCCGCGAGACGGCGGGCGAGGCGGGCGCCGAGCTCGCGGCGGCGGCGTTCGACGACCCGGGCCGCCTGCGCGACCGGCTCGTCGCGCTGCTCGAGCGCTACTGGGAAGAGGCGTTCGAATCGGAGTGGCGCCGGCTCGAGCCTGCACTGAGCGCGGCGGTGGCCGAGAGCGAGCGCCTGGTGGCCGCGACCGGCCCGCTCGCGTTCCTCGAGTCCGTGCCGGACCTGCGGCGCGACGGCGACACGCTCGTGCGTCGCTCGCCGCACGAGCACCTCGTCGAGGTCTCGCCGGAGAACCCGCTTCTCCTCGTCCCGAGCGCGTACGTCTGGCCGCACGTGCGCGCCAACTGCGATCCGCCGTGGCCGATCGTGGTCATGTACGCCGCCCCGTTCGTGCTACGCGAGGCAGCGCGCCACGCCGTGCCCTCTGCGCTCGTCCAGACGTTTCGCGCCGCCGGCGACGAGACGCGGCTCCGTATCCTGAAGCTGGTCGGCGAGCGGCCGCGTCCGACCGAGGAGCTCGCGCCGCTCGTCAATCTCAGCGAGCCGGCGCTCTCACGGCAGCTGCGGATCCTCCACGAAGCCGGCCTCGTCCGTCCGCAGCGGAACGGCTACTACGTGCTCTACGCGCTCGAGCGCGAGGCGCTCGAGGCGATGCCCGGGACGCTGGCCGCGTTTCTCAGCGAATCTGGGAGAAGCGGATCAGCGTGACCGTGTCGGTCCCGATGACCTCGCGGTTGTAGAGCTGGCTCAGCCAGCCGGCCATGTCCTCCCAGCGGCGGATCTCGGGGTTGTCGCTCTCGATCTCACGCGGCGAGAGGTCGAGCAGCTGCTTCACCTCGACCTTGTCGATGACCGCGTCGAAGACCCTGTCGCGCGGGCTGTACCGGGTGCCGACCAGCACCGCAACGATCATCCCCTTCTTGTACTTCCCCGACTTGTCGCCGAGGCGCACGGTCGCAGTCTTGCGATGTGAGCGCAGCTGGTCGGCTACGACCGGTGAGTAGAAGTTGAGGGCGAACATGGTCTCCACGGGGCTGGCTGTACGGCCGCAGGATCATAGAGCGTCTTCGGCCAGGACGGCCGCGGCCCGTGCAGCCATGTCCTTCTCGCCGTGGTAGGCGAGCAGCTTCGGCGCCTCGTCCAGCAGCAGCCAGCGGACGTCGGCGACCTCGTGCGCGTGCTCGGCCGGGACGTTCCCGATGCGGCCGCCCACGTGGCGTATGAGGTAGAAGCTCACGATCTTGAAGATGCGCTCGCCGGCCCACGTGTAGACGTAGCGCACGTCGCCGAGCTTCCCCTCGAGCCGGCCGCGCACGCCCGTTTCCTCCGCGACCTCGCGCACGGCGGTCGCGGCGGGGTCCTCGCCCTGGTCGACGCGGCCCTTCGGGAGCGCCCAGACGCCGTCGGGCTTGCCGGCGGGGCGGATCGCCGCAACCCACCAGCGGCCGCGCATCCGTCGGACGAGCACGCCTCCGGCAGAGATCTCGCGGGGCATCGCGGCTTTGTAACACGCGGTCACCGCCGCGTCGCCCGCCGCTTGCAAAGGCACCGCCTGCCTGGCTACACTGCCTTGGCACTCCCCAGTGGCGAGTGCCAACGCGTGTCACAAAGTCACAACAGGAGGTTCCATATGGACCTGCAGCCGCTTGGCGATCGCCTGATCGTCGAGGTGCTCGAGGAGGAGGAGACCACGACCAGTGGCATCGTCCTGCCCGACACGGCGAAGGAGAAGCCGCAGCGTGGCCGTGTCCTGGCCGTTGGCCCGGGCTCGCGCGACGACGACGGCAAGTACATCAAGATGGACGTCGCCGAGGGCGACGAGGTCATCTTCTCGAAGTACGGCGGGACGGAGATCCGCGTCGGCACCGACGAGGTGCTGATCCTGCGGGAGTCCGACGTGCTCGCAAAGGTCGTTGGCGTGCGCGAGACCGCCGGCGCTACCGCCTAGTCAGGCAGACGGAGGAGAACAGAACGCATGGCACACAAGGAACTGAAGTTCAGTGAGGACGCGCGCCGCTCGCTCGAGCGTGGCGTCAACATCCTCGCCGACGCCGTGAAGGTGACGCTCGGCCCGAAGGGCCGCTACGTCGTGCTCGACAAGAAGTTCGGCGCGCCGACGATCACCAACGACGGCGTCACCATCGCGCGTGAGATCGAGGTCGAGGACGTCTTCGAGAATCAGGGCGCGCAGCTCGTCCGCGAGGTCGCGACCGCGACCAACGACGTGGCCGGCGACGGCACGACGACGGCGACGGTCCTGGCCCAGGCGATCGTCCGCGAAGGCCTCAAGAACGTGGCCGCGGGCGCCAACCCGATGTCGCTTAAGCGCGGCATCGAGAGCGCGGTGGACGCGGTCACCGAGAACCTGAAGACGCAGTCGAAGGAGATCTCGGGCAAGGAGGACATCGCCCGGGTCGCCGCCATCTCCTCGCGCGAGCGCGAGATCGGCGACGTGATCGCCGACGCGATCGAGAAGGTCGGGAAGGACGGGGTCGTGAACGTCGAGGAGGGCCAGACCTTCGGCCTCGAGCTCGAGTTCACGGAGGGCATGCAGTTCGACAAGGGCTACCTGTCCCCGTACATGATCACCGACGCCGAGCGCATGGAGGCGGTTCTCGAGGACCCGTACATCCTGGTCGCGAACCAGAAGATCGGCGCGGTCAAGGACATCCTCCCGATCCTGGAGCAGGTCATCCAGGCCGGCCGCCCGCTGCTGATCGTGGCCGAGGACGTCGAGGGCGAGTCGCTCGCCACGATCGTCGTCAACAAGCTGCGCGGCACCTTCCAGGCCGTCGCCGTCAAGGCGCCGGGCTTCGGCGATCGCCGCAAGCGCATGCTCGAGGACATCGCGATCCTCTCGGGCGCCGAGGTGATCACCGAGGAGATGGGCCTCAAGCTCGAGAACACGAAGCTCTCGCAGCTCGGCCGGGCCCGCCGCATCGTCGTCGACAAGGACTCGACGACCATCATCGACGGTGCCGGCGAGTCGGACGCGATCAAGGCCCGCATCAAGCAGATCAAGGCCGAGATCGAGAACACCGACTCCGACTTCGACCGCGAGAAGCTGCAGGAGCGGCTGGCAAAGCTGTCCGGCGGCGTCGCTGTCGTCAAGGTCGGCGCCGCGACCGAGACCGAGATGAAGGAGAAGAAGCATCGCGTCGAGGACGCCGTCCAGGCGACCCGCGCGGCGCTCGAGGAGGGCATCGTCCCGGGCGGCGGCGTCGCGCTGCTGAACGCGGCCGCTGCCATCGACATCGATTCCTTCGAGGGCGACGAGAAGACCGGCGCGGTCATCATCCGCCGCGCGCTCGAGGAGCCGATCCGCCAGCTGGCGGAGAACGCCGGCCTCGAGGGCTCGGTCGTCGTCGACAAGGTCCGCAACGCTCCGGCGGGCCAGGGCCTGAACGTCGACACCGGCGAGGTCGAGGACCTGGTCAAGGCCGGGATCATCGACCCGACGATGGTCACGCGCTCGGCGCTGCAGAACGCCGCGTCGATCGCGAAG
This sequence comes from uncultured Thermoleophilia bacterium, assembly GCA_963734565.1. Taxonomy (GTDB): domain Bacteria; phylum Actinomycetota; class Thermoleophilia; order Gaiellales; family Gaiellaceae; genus JACVRM01. Next base: position 527,698 of record CAVTHM010000006.1, read on the forward strand.
AACATCCTGACCACCGAGGCTGTCGTGGCCGAGGCGCCCGAGAAGCAGCCGGCCATGGGCGGCATGCCCGGCGGCATGGACGGGATGATGTAACCACTAGAGCGGCCCGCCGTCGGGCCGTCTCTGCTCTTCGAGGGGCCTGCTTCGGCGGGCCCCTCGTCGTTTCATTCGAATGGGGAACGTTCCGTTCCCCCCTCGAGCTCCCCCCTCGGGACCGACGTCACACGCGAGTTCCCGCGGTGTGACTGCGGCGGGGAACCCGCCTCCGTCGGGGACACACCTGAAAAACAGAAACGGCGCGAATTCGCGCCGTTTCAAGGGGGGGAGGGGGTTGTGGGCTAGGTATCGACGCCCTTGCCGAACCGCCGATCCCTCGTTCGAGTGATTCGCCTCACGCCTCAGAATTCGTAGCGCTCTTCCTTCCAGTAATCGGCGTTGTTGTTGTAGCCGTACCGCTCCCAGAAGCCGGGCTGATCCGTGGCGCGCAGCTCGAGGCCGCGCAGCCACTTGGCGCTCTTCCAGAAGTACTTCGTCGGGATGAGCAGGCGGAGCGGCCAGCCGTGCTCCTTCGTCAGGGGCTCGCCGTCGGCCTCGTAGGCAAGCAGCGCCTGCGGGTCCTCGAGCGCCTCTATCGGGACGTTCGCGGTGAAGCCCTGCTCGGCGTGCGCGACCACGAACCGCGCGCGTCGGCTTCGGCCGCACGAGCTTCGCGAGCTCGCTCCAGTGCACGCCCTTGAAGGTCGCGTCGAAGCGGCTCCAGCGGGTCACGCAGTGGATGTCGGTCGTGACCTCGGTCGGCCGGCAGCGCCTGGAACTGCTCCCAGTCGAGCACGAGCTCCTCGCTCGACCTCGCCGAAGACGCGGAGGTCCCACGTCGCGAGATCGGTGTTCGGGACCGAGCCCGCGTGCAGCACCGGCCACTTCTCGGTCAGGTACTGACCAGGCGGCAGGCGGGCCGGGTCGTAGCCGGCCTCGCGGAGCTTCTCGTCGACCTTCGAGCGAAAGAGCGGCACCCGGGACAGACTACGCGCGGCCAGATCCGTTACCGGCACACTGATCGCATGGCCAGCACAGCAACCGCCTGGGCTCCGCGCGCGCGGGATTTCGTCGGCGTGCGCGGGCCGGACGCGGCCGACTTCGTCCAGCGAATGGTCTCGAACGACGTCGAGGCCCTCGCAGCCGGCGAGGCGTGCGATGCGCTACTGCTGACCCCGAAGGCGCGGGTCATCGCTCCGCTCCGAGTGCTCCGCCGCGGTGACGACGACTTCCTGCTCCTGACCGAGCCCGGGCTCGGAGAGGTGGTGCAGCGCCAACTCCTCCGGGCCCGCTTCGCGGCCAAGGTCGAGGTCGAGCCCGAGCAGCACGTCGACCGCGATCGTGCTCGGCGCGAGCGTCCCTCCTCGGCGGCGCCCGCCCCTGAGTACGGCGACGCTGCGTGGGAAGTGCTCGACGCCGACCCGGCCGGCGAGCCGGTGGACGACACGGAGCTGGAGCGCCGCCGCATCGAGGCGGGCGGGCCGGCCTGGGGCCGCGAGCTCGACGACCGGGTCATGCCCGCCGAGGCCGGGCTCGTCGAGCGCTCCGTCAGCCTCACGAAAGGGCTGCTACCCGGGCCAGGAGCCGATCGCCCGGCTCCATTACCGCGGCCACGCGAACCGCGGCCTGCGTGTGCTCGAGCTCGCCACCGGCGAGCTACCCGAGTACGACGCCGAGATCCACCACGGCGACAGGGTCGTCGGCCGCGTCACCAGCGCCGTCCCGGACGGCGACGGCGTGCTGGCGCTCGGGTACGTCCGGACCGATGTGCCGGACGACGCCGACCTTCGCGTCGACGACGCCTCCGCGCGCCTGCGCCGAGCCAGTCCGGCGCTAGACTGATCGCTCCCTCGCGCCCGTAGCTCAGGGGATAGAGCGCTGCCCTGCGGAGGCAGAGGTCGCAAGTTCGAATCTTGCCGGGCGCATTCCCGGCGCGAAGTCCGCCCCGGTTCCGCCGGAGCGCAAATGGGCTCGCGCCGGCCGCGGGCGGCGAGGAACGGCCCGGACACCGCCGAAGACACGAGGTGTGACGGACGTTCCGGACCTGCTCACGCTGCGGCACCACCGCGACCTCGTCGGGCGCGAGCGCCCGCCGCTCGCTCGCCGGATCATCTCCAACATCCGCTGGGCGGGCCTCGAGACGAGCGGCCAGATCCGCTTCGTCGAGAAGTAATGCCGATCTACCTGACCGAGGCGGACGTGGAGGCCCTGCTTTCGCCGGCGGATGCCGTCGACGCAGTCGAAGGCTCGTTCGGGCGGATGGCGGCCGGGACGGTCGAGAACCGGCCGCGCTACCGGCTTGGCCTCGACGAAGGCCGACTCGCGGTGATGGCGGCGTCGGATCCGGAGCTCGGCTACGCCGGCGCGAAGGTCTACAGCGGGTTCGCCACCGGGACGCGGTTCTGCGTGCTCCTGTTCGACGCGCGGCGGCCCGAGCTCCACGCCGTCATCGAGGCAGACGCGCTCGGCCGACTCCGCACCGGCGGCGCGAGCGGAGTCGCCGCCCGGCATCTCGCGCGCGAGGGCGCGGCTTCGCTCGGCGTGATCGGCTGCGGCTGGCAGGCGCGCGGGCAGGTCGACGCCATCCGTGCGGCCCTGCCGGCGATCGACCGAGTGGTCGCGTACTGCCGCACCGCGAAGAGTCTCGAAGCGTTCTGCGCCGAGACCGGCGCCGAGCCCGGGGAAGGCCCGCGCGACGCCGCAGAGTGCGACGTGGTCGTCACGGCCACGACCTCGCGCGACCCCGTGCTGCGCGGCGAATGGCTCGGCCCGGGTGCTCTCGTCTGCGCAATGGGCGCGAACGACGGCCGCTCCCGCGAGCTCGACAACGTCGTGCTCGAGCGCGCCGTCTTCGTCTGCTGCGACTCGCTCGAGGATGCGCGGATCGAGTCGGCCGACCTGATCGAGCCGGTCGAGGGCGGCGTGCTCGACTGGCTTGAAGTGCACGAGCTGCAGGAGGTGGTCGCGGGAGAGCTCCCCGGCCGGGAGTCGCCCGACGACATAGTCGTCTTCAAGTCGAACGGGCTTGCGGCGTGGGACGTCGCCGCCGGCGCCGCGGTTTTCGAGCGCGCCCGGGAACGCGGCGTGGGTCGCGAGCTCGCGTAAGGGGCTTTAGCTGCTCTCGAGCGTCGCGCGGGTGCTCTCGACGACGTCCTGGCCGATCGCGTGGATGATCGCCGGGTTGTCGAGCAGGCGGTTCCGCTGCTCTTCGTTCGTCCGGTTGCGGACGTACGGATCGTCCATGATCTCGGCCAGGGTGCGCCCGCGCTCGTGCTCCCGGATGACGTACGTAGCGAGCCGGTCGAGCGGCTCCTCGGAGCTGAAGAGGTTGCGGATGAAGTCGCCGACGCGTCCCACTTGGGCCGGATGCTAGTGAAGCGCCTATCATCCGTGCCGATGCGTCGCGCGTCTTCTGGCGTGTTCGCCGAGCGAGTCGTCCAAGGGGTCGACGATGCGGGCGCGGCCGAGAAGATCGTCATCTGGATCGAGCGGCAGCCGGGTGCCGTGTGGGCAGTCGGGCGCGCCGTGAACCCGGAGTTCCCGCCCGGCACCGGCGGCGAGAAGGACTACGTGTTCCAGGGCTACGAGCTCGACGACGCGCTCGAAAGCGCCAACGGCACGCTGACGGACGACCTGCACGTCTCGAACGGCGACGGCCGCATCCAGGACGTCGCGCCGTTCACGCGCGACGAGCTGCTGAAGCCGCTCGAGCGCTGGTTCTTTGGACACCGCTGAAAGTCCGGCTCGCGCTGCGCGCTGGCCATGACGACTTTCAGCGGGCAAAAAGACAATCAGACGCGACTTCGCGCGACGTTGCTACGGCCGGGCAAGCCGGCCTCCGCCGTGAGATGGGCGAGCCCGTTGCGGTGGAGAAAGCGACCCAGATCCGGCACAGACACGTGCGTGTTTCGTCGATAGCCTCCGCGGTGGGAGGCGGGCGGAACCACCAATCCCCACCCCTAAGGGGCGGGGCGCGCGCGTGAATTAAGTGCGCGCTGCGCGTGCTCGGCGGGTCGGGCGGCTCGTCCCGCGCGCCGCGGCGGTCCGTTGGTACCGTCCGCGACCGATGCTCATCCGCCTCGGACACAGCCCGGATCCCGACGACGCGTTCATGTTCTGGGGCCTCGCGTCAGGCGTCGTCGAGACCGGCGAATTCGAGTTCGAGCACGTGCTCGCCGACATCCAGTCGCTGAACGAGTGGGCGCTCGAGGGGCGGCTCGAGGTGACCGCGCTCTCGCTCCACGCGTACCCGTTCGTCCAGGACCGCTACGTCCTACTGCCGCACGGCGCGAGCATGGGCAACGGCTACGGCCCCGTCGTCGTCACGCGCGAGAAGATGACGCTCGAAGATCTCGCCGCGGTCGAGGTGGCCGTCCCGGGGCGCATGACGACCGCTTTCTTGCTCCTGCGGCTCCTGCTCGGCAACGACGTTCGCTACCGCGAGGTCCCCTTCGACCAGATCATCGACGAGGTGCAGTCGGGCGAGGCGGCCGCCGGCCTCCTGATCCACGAGGGCCAGCTGACCTACGAGTCGCTCGGCCTGCACAAGGTCGTCGACCTGGGCGAGTGGTGGCTGCTCGAGACCGGCCTCCCGCTTCCGCTCGGCGTGAACGCTGCGCGCCGCGACCTCGGCGGCGACGTGCTGCAGCGGCTGTCGGCCGTGCTCGAGGCCTCGATCCGCGCCGGGCTCGACAATCGCGCCGAGGCGCTCGCATACGCGAAGCGCTGGGGCCGCGGCCTCTCGGACGAGCTGACCGACCGCTTCGTCGGCATGTACGTCAACGAGTTGACATGCGACTACGGCGAGGAGGGCCGGGCAGCCGTCCGCGAGCTCCTCAAGCGGGGCGAGGCGGCCGGCGCGTTCGAGCAGCCGGTCCGCCTCGAGTTCGTCGGCCTCGCCGCCTAGGTGTAGGTCCTAAGCACGTTGGTTCGGTGACCGGGGGTTGGAGGCTGAGGGCTGAGTGTCGGCGTCGATGGTTGCTAGTGCCAGAGCCAGGGGATCACGGATGCGGCGGTACGGTAACGCGGCTCTCAGCTGGAGACGGCCGTCGCTTGTAGGCCGCTCGTGTGCGAGCAGGGGTGGTCGCTGAAGCGGCGGCGGCCGCGGTCCGCGGCGTAGCGGGCGCGTGCGCGCAAGTGCGGTGCGAGCCGTTGCGGCGATCGCGCGGGAGGGCGAGGCAGGCCTGTTGGATCGCTCGTCGGCGCCTCGCCGGGTCTGGAATCGCACGCCAGTGGAGCGGGTGGCGTTGATCGTGTCGCTGCGCCGGCTGCGGATGACGGCGGCTGAGATCGCCGACACGCTGGCGATGCCGTTGTCGACCGTGTCGGCGGTTTTGAAGCGCTCAGGCGTTGGCCGGCTGGGACGGATCGGGCTCGAGCCGGCGCAGCGCTACGAGCGCTCGCGCCCGGGCGAGCTCGTGCACATCGACGTCAAGCGGCTGGGCCGCATCCAGGGCGGTGCCGGCTGGCGCGTCAGCGGGCCCAAGCACCACTACAACACCAGGCGCACAGACAGCGACGGCCGCGTGCGCCACACCGTTGGCTGGGAGTACGTCCACGTCGCCGTCGACGACTACAGCCGGCTCGCCTACGCCGAGGTGCTCCCCGACGAGAAAGCCGCCACCGCGATCGCATTCCTCCGCCGCGCCCGCGCCTTCTACGCGCGCTACGGCATCCAGATCGAGCGGGTGCTCACCGACAACGGGTCCGCCTACGTCGCCGTCACGCACGCGCTCGCCTGCAAACGGCTGCGCATCCGCCACTTGCGAACACGCCCCTACCGGCCGCAGACCAACGGCAAAGCCGAGCGCTTCATCCGCACCCTGATCGCCGGCTGGGCCTACGGCGCCATCTACGGCTCAAGCCGCGAACGCACCGCCGCCCTTGACGGCTGGCTCTGGCACTACAACCATCGACGCCGACACTCAGCCCTCAGCCACCAACCCCCGGTCACCAGAACCAACGTGCTTAGGCCCTACACCTAGGCGGCGAGGCGGCCGGAGAACAGCCCGACCACGAGCACGATCAGCGCGACGATCAGCAGCAGCCAGAGGAACTTCGCGACGAAGATCCCGCCACCGATCGCGGCAAAGAGCAGGAACAGCAGGATGATCAGCAGAAGCGCGGACATGGACACCTCCTTCCCATCGGCCCGCTCTACCCGCCCGCCGAATCGCTAACGCGCGATCGTGCCGAGCATCACGTGAGCCGCGCCGTCGTCCTCGCCGCCGTTCGCACGCCGGTCGGCCGCTACGGCGGCGCGCTCGCCGAAACTCGGCCGGACGATCTTGCCGCTCTCGCGGTCGCGGCGGCCGTCGATCGCGCCGGCATCGACCCGAGTGCCATCGAAGACGTGTATCTCGGCTGCGCCAATCAGGCCGGCGAGGACAACCGCAATGTCGCCCGCATGGCGGCGCTGCTCGCGGGGCTCCCCGAGTCGGTCGCCGGCGTGACCGTGAACCGCCTCTGCGCCTCGGGTCTCTCGGCCGTCGTCGGCGCCTGCCACGCAATCGCCGCCGGCGACGGCGACCTGTTCGTGGCCGGCGGCGTCGAGTCGATGTCCCGCGCGCCGCTCGTCATGCCGAAGCCCGAGCGTGCGTTCCCGCGCGGCAACCAGACTATGTGGGACACGACGCTCGGCTGGCGCTTCCCGAACCCGCGCATGGAAGCGATGTTCCCGCTCGAGTCGATGGGCGAGACCGGCGAGAACGTGGCCGATCACTGGGAGGTGACGCGCGAGGACCAGGACGCGTTTGCGCTCGAGTCGCAGCGTCGCTGGGCGGCCGCGGCCGAGGGCGGCCGCTTCGACGACGAGCTCGTTCCCGTCGGCGAGCTCACACGCGACGAGCATCCACGGCCGGACACCGACGCGGGCAAGCTCGCCGCGCTCCGGCCGGCGTTCCGGCCCGACGGCTCTGTCACCGCCGGCAACTCGAGCGGGATCAACGACGGCGCGGCGGCGCTCGTGATTGCCTCCGAGGAACGCGCCCGCGAGCTCGACATCGAGCCGCTCGCAGCCTTCGCCGGCAGCGCCGTCGCCGGCGTCGACCCGCGCGTGATGGGGATCGGCCCGGTGCCCGCGGTTCGCAAGCTGCTCGACCGCGCCGGCGTGTCGGCGGGCGAGCTCGACGTGGTCGAGCTCAACGAGGCGTTCGCGTCCCAGAGCCTGGCGGTCATCCGCGAGCTGGGCCTCGACCCGGAGCGCGTCAACGTGAACGGCGGTGCGATCGCGATCGGCCATCCGCTCGGCATGAGCGGCGCTCGGCTCGTCGTCACCCTTCTCCACGAGCTGCGCCGGCGCGGCGGCCGCCACGGCCTGGCCACGTTGTGCGTGGGCGTCGGCCAGGGCCAGGCTGCGCTCTTCTCCCGTACTTCGCCCTAACGCAACGCTCATCACCCGGGAGGACACTCGGACTCATGCGCGGCGCGCTTGCTGCCCTGCTTGTCGTCACCGCGGTCGTCGCGGGCGCCGCGCCGGGTGCGCACGCGAAGTCGGGCGTGCGAACGCTTGTCACGACGAGCGGCCGCATCACCGCGTTCGCCCAGGACGGCCGCTACCTCGCCTGGGCGGCCACCGGCCGCAGCTGCGGTCAGGCCGTGAGCCTCTACGACACGTCCCGCCGGCGCACGATGCTGCTCACTCGACCCGGCACGCCGGGCTGCCGCATGGAGGCGCCGGTCGCCCAGCTCGCCGTCGCCACCCAGGGCGCGCAGGCACGGGCACTGTGGTCGCGGTACGAGACCGGCAACAACTACTACCACTGGCTCTTCGCGGGCTCGACGCAGCAGCCGCGTGAGCGCGACGCGGGGCTCATCAGCGAGTCCACCGGTGACGAGCTCCGCGTCTCGATCGCCGGCGACGGGCCGTTCCTCGGGCTCGGCTGGGCGCACGCGACCGAGGACCTCGAGGCGAACCTCCCGTACACGATCCTCGACGGCGGCGTGAAGCGGCTGGGCAGCGACCTGCGTCTCACGGTGGTGCCCGGCATGCCTGCAGTCGCGGCGCTGGCGGCGGGCGGCGGGAACGTCGCGCTCGTTCCGCGTGGGACCGTGGGAGCGACGACCTCGCCGCGCGCAGTGCTCCGCGACGTCCAGGTACGCAACGCGGCGTCGCTCGAGCTCCGCACGACGGCCACGGCGAGCGGCTCGGTCTTCTCCGTGGCCGTCTCAGGCTTGCGCCTCGTAGCCCGCCGGCCCGTGGTCGCCGAGACGTTCTCGCTCGACGGCCAGCCGCTGCGGCGCGCGGCTATTCCGTTTGCGGCGATGGATGTTCGCACCGGCGGCACGCGGGTCGTCTACCGCGTCGGCCGCTCGATCTACCTGCTTGGCCGCAAGCTGCCGCTCGTCGTGGCCGCCACCACCCCGGTCGGGCTGTCCGTCGACGGCACCCGCCTCGCCTGGGCCGAGAACGCAGGCGGCCACGGCCGGATCCGCGCGCTGACGCTTCCGTAGGCTCCCGCGCGTGGAGCCGGTCACCGCCTACCTCGAGCTCGACCTGCGCCTCGGGCGTCACATCGACGGGATCGTCGACGGCTACTACGGGCCGCCGGAGATCGCCGAGCGCGTCGACGCCGAGCCGCTGCGCGCACCCGCCGAGCTCGTCGCGGACGCAGTGGCGCTGGCGGGCCGGCTCGACGGGCTGGACGAGAGCCGCGCGCGCTGGCTCCGCGCACAGCTGACCGGCATCGAGACGGTCGCTCGCCGGTTTGCCGGCGAGGAGATCGCGTACGCGGAGGAGGTCGAACGCTGCTACGGCGTGCGCCCGCAGCGCGTCCCCGAGGACGTGTTCGAGGCTGCGCACCGCACCCTCGACGACCTCCTGGCCGGCAACGGCCCCGTGCGAGACCGCTATCTCGCCTGGCGTGAGGCCGACGCGCTCGAGGGAGACCCGCTGCGCCGCGTCGTCGCCGGCCTCGGAGCCGATCTGCGCGCCCGCGCCGTCGCCGCGCTAGGCCTGCCCGAAGGCGAGGAGGTCGTGTTCGAGTACGTCGGCGACGAGCCGTGGGCTGCCTTCAACTACTACGAGGGCCGGCTACGCAGCCGCATCGCGGTGAACACCGACCTGCCGCTGCCGGCAACCCGGGCCGTCGAGCTCGTCGCCCACGAGACGTATCCCGGGCACCACACGGAGCGCGCCTGGAAGGAGCAGCGGCTCGTGCGCGAGCGCGGCTACCTGGAGGAGGCGATCCTGATGATCGGCGCGCCGCAGGCCCTCATCGCCGAGGGCATCGCGGAGGTCGGCTCACGGCTGCTGCTCGGCGACGAGCTGGACGACATCGCGGCGGGGCACCTCGCCGGTGTCGGCGTCGACTACGACGCCGAACTCGCCCGAGCGGTCAAGGCGGCAGCCCATCCGCTCGGCGACGTCTTCGGCAATGCGGCGCTCCTGCTCCACGAGGACGGCGTGAGCGAAGACGAAGCCACCGCGTACCTCGAACGGTGGGCGCTCGCGACCGAAGCGCGGGCGCGTCAGAACGTCGCCTTCGCAATCGACCCGGTTTGGCGCTCGTACGTCACGACCTACGCCGACGGCGAGCGCCTCGTCGCGAACTGGGTCGACGGCGACCTCGAGCGCTTCCTGCGGCTCCTCACCGAGCAGCTGTCGCCGGCCGACCTGCTGTGAGCTAGGAGACCGGCGGGCGGATGTAGATCTTGCCCTCGTGCTTCTGCGGCACGAAAGGCGCGCCGATGCTGAGGATGACGTGCTCGGCGTGCGCGAACAGCTCGTCGGCCAGATCGGCGGCGTCGCTTGTTACCGGCACCTCGATGCCCACCTCGTCCACGGGGTGTGCGTCGAGCCCTGCCTCGCGCAGCTCGCCAAGTAGCCGGTCGCGGTCCGGGATCCGAGCTGCCTCTACCACGATGTTGTCGTCCATTGACCTAATTCTGCCGTATCGGCGCCCAGAGAGACTCCGTGGAAACTGGAAAGGGCGCGAGGGAAACTCGGTATGGTGCCCGGCCGATGGCGGTTGCGACCGGGCGCGAGTACGGCCTCTTCATCGGCGGCGAGCTCGTCGAGCCCGCGTCCGGTGAGATCCGTGACCTGAGCGAGCCCGCGACGGGCGACCCGCTGGGCCGTGCCGCGATGGCCGGCGAGGCGGACGTCGACCGCGCCGTTGACGCCGCGCGCGAGGCGCTCGCCGGGCCGTGGGCGAAGACGCCGCCCAACGAACGCTCGCGCCTTCTGCACGCACTCGCGGACGCGATCGCGGCAGACCGCAAGGCGCTCGCGGAGCTCGAGTCGCGAAACGTCGGCAAGGCGATCTCCTCGGTCAAGGGCGAGGTCGCCCAGGCGGTCGAGAACTTCCGCTTCTACGCCTCGGCGATCGGGTCGATCGCCGGCCGCTCGAACCCGGTGGGCGGCTCGCTCCTCTACTACTCGCTGAAGGAGCCCGTCGGCGTTGCCGGGCAGATCGTCCCGTGGAACTACCCGCTGATGATGGCCACCTGGAAGCTCGCGCCCGCGCTGGCCGCCGGCTGCACGGTCGTGCTGAAGCCCGACCCCGCCACGCCGTTGACCGCGCTGCGGCTCGCCGAGCTCGCCACCGAGGCCGGCATCCCCGCCGGCGTCGTCAACGTCGTCCCGGGCGACGGGCCGAGCACCGGGGCGTACCTCGTCCGTCACCCGGGCATCGACAAGGTCGCGTTCACCGGCTCGACGAAGACCGGCGGCGAGATCATGCGGCTCTGCTCGGAGCCGATCAAGCGGCTGACGCTCGAGCTCGGCGGTAAGAGCCCGAATGTCATCTTCGCCGACGCCGACCTCGCCGATGCGATCCCGAGCGCCGCCTGGTCGATCTTCAACTCGGCCGGCCAGAGCTGCGAGGCCCGCTCGCGCGTGCTCGTCGAGGCGTCCGCCTACGACGAGGTCGTCGCCGGGCTCACCGACGCGGCGAGCCGCCTGCGCATGGGCGACCCGCTCGACGCCGAGACGCAGGTCGGCTCGCTGATCTCACAGGCGCACCGCGAAAAGGTGCACGGCTTCGTCGAGGGCGGCCGCGAGCAGGGCGCCGAGGTCACGACCGGCGGCGAGCCGGGCGACGGGCCCGGCGCGTTCTACCCGCCGACGGTGATCGCGAAGGTCGACAGCGGCATGACCGTCGCGCAGGAGGAGATCTTCGGCCCCGTCGTGACCGTCATCCCGTTCGAGGACGAACGCGACGCCGCCCGGATCGCGAACGACGTGAGATACGGGTTGTTCGCGTCGGTCTGGACGGGCGACCCGGCCCGCGGCCACCGCCTGGCACGCAAGATCAATGCCGGGATGATCGGCATCAACATGCCGTACACGGCGTTCCCGGGCATCCCGTTCGGCGGCTACAAGCAGTCCGGCTTCGGCCGTGAGCTGGGGATCGAGACGCTCGAGCTCTACCTCGAGACGAAGAGCATCCTCCACTCGACGTCGCCGAAGCAGTTCAACCCGTTCGGGCTGTAGCCGGGGGCCGCCGCCACACGCCGCCGCCGCGCATCCGCGGCGGGTATGTCGTGCGCTCCATCAGCCTGGTCGGCGGGCTCTTCCTCTTCTCGTGCGCGATCGTCGCGCTGCTCGAGTCGGACCTGGGGCTGTCGCCGTGGGACGTGCTCAACCAGGGCATCCAGTTCCACACGCCGCTCTCCTTCGGTGCGGCGAACGTCGTCATCGGGCTCCTCGTGCTCTGCGTCGCGTGGGCGCTCGGGCAGCCGCCCGGCATCGGCACCGTCGCGAACGCCGTGCTGATCGGGATCTTCATCGAGCTCCTGCTCGCCGTGCCCGCGATCGACGATCTCGACGGGCAGCCGCTCGGTGTGCGGATCGCGCTGCTCGGGTTCGGGCTGCTGCTCTTCGGCGTCGGCACGGGCTTCTACATCGGCGCGGCGATGGGCGCCGGCCCACGCGATTCGCTGATGCTCGTGCTGTCACGCCGCACGGGGGCGCGCATCGGCGTCGTGCGGGCGGCGATAGAGATCAGCGTGCTCGTCGTCGGCATCGCGCTCGGCGGCACGTTCGGGGTGGGCACCGTGGCCTTCGCGATCCTCATCGGGCCGATCGTCGAGACGTCGTTCGGCCTGCTCGCGCGGACGCCGCTCGCGGTGCCCGCTACTGACGGGCCGCGGATAGTCGAAGGAGGGTGATGCTCTGGACGGGGTCTTTCGTGACGACGAGCTGCGACCCGTTCGCGAGCTCCGCGTGGCAGACGGTGTAGGTGGGCATCGGCCCGATGATCGCCTCGCCTGCGATCGCCTCGCGGCAGGCGAACGGGTAGGTCTTGGTCAGCTCGTCGAGGCTGTCCCCGACGCCGACCTTGCGCGTCAGGTAGGCGCCACGGTCGCTCGTGATGAAGCCGAACACGCGGTCGTGGGTGAGGATGAACGCGACGCGGTCATAGCGCATCACCGTTGGCCGTGCCGGGACGCTGAAGGCAGCCGGGCCCTTGACGCCTCGTGGCTCGAGCGGGATGAACCCCTGGGACGAGGAGGGCTCCCCGAAGCGCCCGCGGATGTCGGCGCTCGACGAGCCGATCCCGATGCCCTGGTACGTGCCCCGCTGCTCGTCGAGCAGCTTCGGCGTCGCCGAGCCGCCGCAGCCCGCCGCCAGGAGGAGCGACACGCCGAGGGCTGCGAAGGCGGCTGCTCTCACGCCTCTGCACATACCAAGAATGAGATATATCAACCACGCGCGATGATTGCGCCGTGAGCCGCGTCTTTGACCGCCTCGAGCAGATCTACGCCATCGGCGGCGAGAAGGGAGCCAACCGGCCAGGCTTCAGCCCTGCGGAGGACGAGGCCGTCGAGCTAGCGGCCGGCTGGATGGAGGAGGCAGGCCTCCAGGTCGAGCGCGACGCGACCGGCAACCTCGTCGGCCGGCTGCGCGGCACGGATCCGTCGCTGCCGGAGGTCTGGAGCGGGTCGCATCTCGACTCCGTCCCGCAGGGCGGCAAGTTCGACGGCGCGCTCGGCGTCGTCGGCGCGCTCGAGGCGGTCGAGCGAGTCGGGCCGCAGCGGCCCACGCTTGGCGTGGTCGTCTTCCGCGCCGAGGAGACCGGCTGCCAGGGGAGTCACGCGTACGACGGGCCGCTACCGGGCGCATTTCTCGAGCTCCACATCGAGCAGGGCCGCCGACTCCTGGACGCCGGCCGGCCGCTGGGCGTCGTCAGCGGGATCGCCGGCTACTACCGGCGCATGGTGGCCTTCGACGGCGTCGCCGGCCACGCGGGCACGACGCCGATGGCCGGGCGCGACGATGCGCTCGTGAAAGCGGCCGAGTTCGTTCTACGCGCGCGTGACTCTGCTCGTGATGCGGTGGCGACGGTCGGGCAGCTCGAAGTCGAGCCGGGGGCGGTCAACGTCATCCCCTGCCGCGTGACGCTCTCGCTCGACGTGCGCGCGCCGACGGTCGAGGAGCTCGAGCGGATCGCTGCCGAGCTCGGCGTCGACTCGACGCCGCGCAACGACCCGGTCACGATGGCGCCCGAGCTCCGTGCGCTCCTCGCCGAAGGGCTGGCCACGCGCGGAAGCGACGGCGACGAGCTCGTCTCGTGGGCGGGCCACGACGCGGGCGTCCTTGCCGCGCGAGGCGTGCCGAGCGCGATGCTCTTCGTCCGCAGCCTCGCCGGCGGCGCGAGCCACACCCCCGAGGAGGACTCGAGCGCGGAAGACGTCGCGCTCGCGATCGACGTGCTTGCCGCGGCGCTGGAAACGCTCAGCGCTCGCGGAAGCTGATCGCCTGCGCGCCCTCCCAGAGCGTCAGGCGGCCGAGCTCCTTCAGCTGCTCCTGGCCCTCGACGAGCGTGGCGAAGTGGTTCGCCCAGAGGTGGCCGGCCTTGCTCGCGAAGTTGCAGTAGCCGTAGGGGAAGAGCAGCTCCGTCTCGCTCTGGCCGCCCGGGTACAGGGCCAGCTCGCCCGGGTGCGGGTAGCTGGTCGCATTCTCCGGGCCGATACCGAGGTCACGGTCTCCCCACGGGATCCAGTTCGACTCGCCGCTCCAGCGGCAGTGGATGATCCGGTCCTCGAGCGGGAGGATCCCTTTGAACGCCGCCACCGTGTTCGGCGCGAGCTCGTCCTCCCAGCGGGCGACGAAGCGCATTCCGGCGGCGGTCGATCTCGAGCACGGGACCGAGCCTACTCATCCATGTCGCCTCGCGTGGGGGATGCCAGACCCTCATGCCGAGGCCTTGTTTTGCCGACTCAACCCTCGAATGGGCGTCGTGGTAGCAGGAGATTTCGGCGGACTGACGTAACTTCCGGCGAGTTCTCCCTGGGGACGGCGGCCCGTCTCCGACCAGTGAAAACCGCATCCACCCACATCCGCAGGGCGAGGCCCAGCTCGATCCGGGGGCGCTCGCCCGGGGCGTTCGCCGGCGCCGGCGTGCCGCGTGGAGCATGTCTGCGAGCGGCCGGGCCCGGCTTCCACCGGTGGCGAGCTCGGATGGACGCCGCGTGAGATCCCGGACGCCTCATGTGTGGTCGAGATGGGCGCTGACCAGCGCCGTCCTCGTCGCCGTCCTCGGCCTGACCGTCTCGCTCGACGGAGCGGGAGCCGGCATCACGGACAACGTGTATGCGATCGGCAACGGAACGAACTCGATCTACCAGGTGAACCTCAGCGACGGCTCGGTCACCTCCGTCTACACCAACTACCCGATTGCACCCGCCGCCCAGAACAGCGCCGCTCAGGCGCTGCGCGCCAGCGACGGGATGATGTTCTACATCGCCGGCACCTCGGGCAACGGTGCCGTGTACCGATGGAATCCCGCCACGCCGGCAACAGCCCCGGTCCTGCTCGGACAAACGGGCGCCGGAACTCCGTACATGCCTCGGCTTGCCTTCAACTCGAGCGGGACGCTGTACGCGATGGACACCAACGGGACGCAGCTCTACACGATCAACACGACCACGGGCGCCGCGACGCTGGCCGGTGCCGCGATCACGGGCGCCGGCAGCGGCGGCGGGGACATGGCCTTCAGCCCGCTGGACGGCCTGCTCTACCTCGTCTCCAACACGAACATCTACACGATTCCGCTCGCAGGCGGCGCGGCGACGAACCTCGGCGCCATCACGGGTATGGGCGCGAACGCCACGGGTGTCGCGTTTCGTCCCTCGACCGGCCAGATGCTCGTTTCTTCCAGCGCGAACCCGTCGAAGCTCTACACGGTCAACCTCTCGACGCGCGTGGCGACGCCCTTCTCCGGGACGATGACGACGCTCATTGGCGACATGGCCAGCGTGCCCCGGCGCGAGGCCGACCTCCAGGTGACGAAATCGGACGGGGTGGCGACCTACGTGGCGGGCGGGAGCGTCGTGTATTCGGTGGTCGTCACGAACGCAGGGCCGTCGGATGCGGGTGGGGCCGTAGTGACGGACGCAGTCCCGGCGCAGGTGGTGTCGCGGACGTGGACATGCGCGGGCTCCGGCGGGGCGGTGTGTCCCGCGGCGTCCGGATCCGGTGCGTTGAACGCGACGGTGGCGACGTTCCCGGCGGGTGGCGCGCTGACGTACACCGTTACGGATACGACGAGCGGCAGCGCGTCGGGGTCGCTGGTGAATACGGCGGCAGCGGCCGTGCCGGCAGGGGTGACGGATCCGGTGGCCGGCAACAGCAGCGCGACCGATACGGATGCGTTGCAGACGCCCGTGATCTCGGTCGTCAAGTCGTCGACGACGGCGTCGGTGACTGCGGCGGGCCAGGTGGTGCCGTACACGTTCACGGTGACGAACTCCGGCAACATCACGCTGACGGGGATCACCGTGGTCGATCCGAAGTGCTCGTCGGCGCCGGCGTACCAGAGCGGCGACACGAATGCCGATTCGAAGCTGCAGCTGGCCGAGACGTGGGTCTACACGTGCTCGCACACGGTGACGCAGGCGGAGATGGATGCGGGCGGGAATCTGTCGAACACGGTGACCGCGGACTCGATCGAGTCGCCGCCGGCGACGAGTACGAAGAACATCCCGATCACGCAGTCGCCGTCGATCAATGTCGTGAAGTCCTCCACGACCGCCTCGATCACCGCGGCCGGGCAGGTGGTCCCGTACACGTTCACGGTGACGAACCCGGGCAACGTGACGCTGACGGGGATCACGATCGCCGATGCGAAGTGCGCGGCGGCGCCGACGCTCTCGTCGGGCGACACGAACTCGGACTCGAAGCTTCAGCGCACTGAGACGTGGGTGTACGCCTGCTCGCGTACCGTCACGCAGGCCGAGGTGGACGCGGGCGGCAACCTCTCGAACACGGTCACGGTCGACTCAACGGAGTCGGCGCCGGCGACCAGCACCCTGAACATCCCGATCACCCAGAGCCCGTCGATCAGCGTCGTCAAGTCGTCGACGACTGCGTCGGTGACGGCCGCCGGCCAGGTCGTGCCGTACACGTTCACGGTCACGAACCCGGGCAACATCACACTGACGGGGATCACGATCTCCGATCCGAAGTGCGCCGCGGCGCCGACCCTGTCGAGCGGCGACACCAACGCCGACTCGAAGCTCCAGCGGACGGAGACGTGGGTGTACGGCTGCTCGCGCACGGTCACGCAGGCGGAGATGGACGCCGGCGGGAACCTTTCCAACACGGTCACCGTGGACTCAACCGAGTCTGCGCCTGCGTTGAGGTCGCTCAACATTCCGATCACGCAGTCGCCCGTGATCGCCGTGGTGAAGTCGTCGACGACGGCGTCGGTGACGGCCGCGGGTCAGGTGGTGCCGTACACGTTCACGGTGACGAACCCGGGCAACATCACGCTGACGGGGATCACGATCTCCGATCCGAAGTGCGCGGCGGCGCCGACGCTCTCGTCGGGCGACACGAACTCGGACTCCAAGCTCCAGCGGACCGAGACGTGGGTGTACGCCTGTAGTCGCACCGTCACGCAGGCCGAGGTGGACGCGGGCGGCAACCTCTCGAACATGGTCACGGTCGACTCAACGGAGTCGGCGCCGGCGACCAGCACCCTGAACATCCCGATCGTCCAGTCGCCTGCCATCTCGGTGGTGAAGTCGTCGACGACTGCGTCGGTGACGGCGGCCGGTCAGGTCGTGCCGTACACGTTCACTGCGACGAACACCGGCAACGTGACGCTGACCGGGATCACGATCTCTGACCCGAAGTGCGCGGCGGCGCCGACGCTCTCCAGCGGCGACACGAACTCGGACTCGAAGCTTCAGCGAACGGAGACCTGGGTGTACGGCTGTAGCCGGACCGTGACGCAGGCGGAGATGGACGCGGGCGGCAACCTGTCGAACACGGTCACCGTCGACTCTGCAGAGACGGCGCCGGCCACCAGCACTCTGAACATCCCGATCGTCCAGAGCCCGTCGATCAACGTGGTCAAGTCGTCGTCGACCGGCTCGGTCACTGCCGCGGGCCAGGTGGTGCCGTACACGTTCACCGTCACGAACACCGGCAACGTGACGCTTACGGGGATCACGATCTCCGATCCGAAGTGCGCCGCGGCGCCGACGCTGAACGCCGGTGACGGCAACGCCGACTCGCGCATACAGCTCGCCGAGACCTGGGTCTACGGCTGCTCGCACACCGTGACCCAGGCCGAGGTCGATGCGGGCGGCAACCTGTCGAACACGGTCACGGTCGACTCGGTCGAGTCGGCGCCGGCGACGAGCTCGCTGAACATCCCGATCACCCAGTCGCCGTCGATCAACGTCGTCAAATCGTCGACGACCGCGTCCGTGACGGCTGCCGGCCAGGTCATCCCGTACACGTTCACGGTCACGAACACCGGCAACGTGACGCTCACGGGGATCACGGTCTCCGACCCGAAGTGCGCGGCCGCGCCGGTGCTGTCGGCCGGTGACGGCAACGCGGACTCGAAGCTTCAACTGGCCGAGACATGGGTGTACGGCTGCTCGCACACGGTCACGCAGGCGGAGGTCGATGCGGGCGGGAACCTGTCGAATACGGTGACGGTCGACTCCGCGGAGTCGGCCCCGGCGACGAGCACCCTCAACATCCCGGTTGTCCAGTCGCCGTCGATCGCGGTCGTAAAGTCGTCGACGACCGCGTCCGTGACGGCGGCGGGTCAGGTTGTGCCGTACACGTTCTCGGTCACGAACCCGGGCAACATCACGCTGACGGGGATCACGATCTCCGACGCGAGGTGTGGTGCCGCGCCGACGCTCTCGTCGGGCGACACGAACTCCGACTCGAAGCTCCAGCGGACGGAGACGTGGGTCTACGGCTGCTCGCACACGGTGACGCAGGCCGAGGTGGACGCGGGCGGCAACCTCTCCAACACGGTCACGGCGGACTCCGCCGAGTCGGCCCCGGCGACGAGCACGCTGAACATCCCGGTCACGCAGTCGCCCGTCATCGCCGTGGTCAAGTCGTCGACGACGGCGTCGGTGACGGCCGCGGGTCAGGTGGTGCCGTACACGCTCACGGTCACGAACCCCGGCAACATCACGTTGACCGGGATCACCGTGGCGGACCCCAAGTGCGGCGCTGCCCCGACGCTGACGAGCGGAGACACGAACTCCGACACGAAGCTCCAGCGGACGGAGACCTGGGTGTACGGCTGTAGCCGCACCGTCACGCAGACCGAGATGGACGCGGGCGGCAACCTCTCCAACACGGTCACTGCGGACTCGACCGAGTCCGCGCCGGCGCTGAGCTCGCTGAACATCCCGATCACGCAGTCGCCGTCGATCTCGGTCGTGAAGTCGTCCACGACCGCCTCGATCACCGCGGCCGGTCAGGTGGTGCCGTACACGTTCACGGTCACGAACCCGGGCAACATCACGCTGACGGGGATAACGATCTCCGATCCGAAGTGCGCGGCGGCGCCGACGCTCTCGAGCGGCGACACGAACTCGGACTCCAAGCTTCAGCGCACCGAGACATGGGTCTACGGCTGTAGCCGTACGGTGACGCAGGCGGAAGTCGATGCAGGCGGGAATCTGTCGAACACGGCCACCGTGGACTCGAATGAGTCGGCGCCCGCGCTGAGCTCGCTGAACATCCCGATCGTCCAGAGCCCGTCGATCAGCGTGGTGAAGTCCTCGACGACGGCATCGATCACCGCAGCCGGCCAGGTCGTCCCCTACACCTTCACGGTCACGAACACGGGCAACGTGACCCTCACCGGGATCACGATCGCCGATCCGAAGTGCGCCGCCGCCCCGACGCTGTCGAGCGGCGACACCAATGCGGACTCGAAGCTCCAGCGCACCGAGACGTGGGTGTACGGGTGCCTGCGCACCGTGACGCAGGCGGAGATGGACGCGGGCGGCAACCTGTCCAATACCGTGACGGTCGACTCGACGGAGTCGGCGCCTGCGCTGAGTGCGCTGAACATCCCGATCGTGCAGAGCCCGTCCATCCACGTGGTCAAGTCCTCGACCACGGCGACGGTGACCGCCGGCGGCCAGGTCGTGCCGTACACGTTCACGGTGACGAACACCGGCAACGTCACGCTGACGGGGCTGACCGTCGCCGACCCGAAGTGCGACGCCGCGCCGGCCTTCACCGGCGGCGATGCGAACGCCGACTCCAAGCTCCAGCTCGCCGAGACGTGGACGTACACGTGCAGCCGCACGGTCACCCAGGCCGAGGTCGACGCGGGCGGCAACCTCTCCAACACCGTCACGGTCGACTCGGCCGAGTCGGCGCCCGCGACCGGCACGCTCAACATCCCGATCGCCCAGGGCGCCTCCATGAACGTCGTGAAGTCGTCCACGACCGCGTCCGTGAACGCCGCCGGCCAGGTCGTGCCCTACCGGTTCACCGTCACGAACACGGGCAACGTCACGCTGACGGGGCTGACCGTCGCCGACGCGAAGTGCGACGCGGCGCCCACGCTGACGAGCGGCGACACGAACGGCGACTCCAAGCTCCAGCTCGCCGAGACCTGGGTCTACACCTGCAACCGCACCGTGACGCAGGCCGAGGTCGACGCGGGCGGGAACCTGTCGAACACCGTCACGGTCGACTCAGCCGAGTCGGCGCCCGACACCAGCACGCTGAACATCCCGGTCGCCCAGTCGCCGTCCATCAACGTCGTCAAGTCCTCGACGACCGCGTCGGTGACGACTGCCGGCCAGGTCGTGCCCTACACCTTCACGGTCACGAACACCGGCAACGTGACGCTGACCGGGATCACGGTCGCCGACCCGAAGTGCGCCGCCGCGCCGGTGCTATCGGCGGGCGATGCCAACGCCGATTCAAAGCTCCAGCTTGCCGAGACGTGGGTGTACGGCTGCTCGCACACGGTCACGCAGGCGGAGGTCGACGCCGGCGGCAACCTCTCCAACACGGTGACCGCGGACTCGGCCGAGGCGGCGCCCGCCACGAGCACGCTCAACATCCCGGTGACGCAGTCGTCGTCGATCCACGTCGTGAAGTCGTCGACGACCGCGTCGGTCACCGCGCCCGGCCAGGCGATCCCCTACACCTTCACCGTCACGAACACGGGGAACGTGACGCTGACCGGCATCACGGTCGCCGACCCGAAGTGCGCGGCGGCGCCGGCCCTGTCGAGCGGCGACACGAACGCGGACGGGAAGCTCCAGCTCTCCGAGACCTGGGTCTACGGCTGCACGCACACCGTGACCGTCGCCGAGCTGGACGCCGGCGGGAACCTGTCCAACACGGTGACGGTGGACTCGGTGGAGTCGGCGCCTGCGGCGAGCTCGCTGAACATCCCGGTCGTGCAGTCGCCGGCGATTGCCGTCGTGAAGTCTTCGACGGCGGTTTCGGTGACGGCGGCGGGCCAGGTGGTGCCGTACACGTTCACGGTCACGAACACCGGCAACGTGACGCTGACGGGCATCACGGTGTCCGACCCGAAGTGCACGGGGGCGCCGACGCTCTCGAGTGGCGACACGAACGCCGACGCGAAGCTGCAACGCACGGAGACGTGGGTGTACGGCTGCAGCCACACGGTGACGCAGGCCGAGGTCGACGCGGGCGGGAACCTGTCGAACACGGTCACCGTGGACTCCGCGGAGTCGGCGCCGGCGACGAGCACCCTCAACATCGCGATCTCCCAGTCGCCGTCGATTGCCGTCGTGAAGTCGTCGACGACCGTCTCGGTGACGGCGGCGGGTCAGGTCGTGCCGTACACGTTCACGGTCACGAACCCGGGCAACATCACCTTGACGGGCATCACGATCTCCGACCCGAAGTGCGGTGCGGCGCCGACCTTGTCGAGCGGCGATACGAACGTGGACTCGAAGTTGCAGCGCACCGAGACCTGGGTCTACGGGTGCTCGCACACGGTGACGCAGGCGGAGCTGGACGGGGGCGGGAACCTGTCCAACACGGTCATCGTTGACTCCGCGGAGTCGGCGCCGGCCACGAGCACGAAGAACATCCCGGTCGTGCAGTCGCCGGCCATCGCGGTTGTCAAGTCGTCGACGACCGCGTCCATCACGACGGCGGGCCAGGTGGTGCCCTACACGTTCACGGTCACGAACACCGGCAACGTGACGCTGACGGGGATCACGATCTCCGACCCGAAGTGCGGTGCGGCGCCGGTGCTCTCGGCCGGCGACGCCAACGCGGACGGGCGGATCCAGCTGGCGGAGACGTGGGTGTACGGCTGCAGCCACACGCTGACGCAGGCCGAGGTCGACGCGGGCGGGAACCTGTCGAACACGGTCACCGTGGACTCGGTCGAGTCCGCCCCCGCCACCAGCACGCTGAACATCCCGGTGGCGTCGAGCCCGTCGCTCGCGGTCGTGAAGTCCTCCACCACCGTGTCCGTCACGGCCGCCGGACAGGTGGTGCCGTACACGTTCACGGTCACGAACACCGGCAACGTGACGCTGACCGCGATCACGATCTCCGATCCGAAGTGCGCCGCCGGCCCGACCCTGACGGCCGGCGACGCGAACGCGGACGCCAAGCTGCAGCTCTCCGAGACCTGGGTCTACGCGTGCAGCCACACGGTCACGCAGGCCGAGGTCGACGCAGGTGGGAACCTGTCCAACACGGTCACCGTTGACTCCGCGGAGTCGGCGCCGGCGACGAGCACGCTGAACATCCCGGTGGCCCAGGCCCCGTCGATCCACGTCGTCAAGTCGTCGACGACGGCGTCCGTGACCGCGGCCGGCCAGGTCGTGCCGTACACGTTCACGGTCACGAACACCGGCAACGTGACGCTGACGGCGGTCTCCGTCCTGGACCCGAAGTGCGACGCCGCGCCCACCTTCACGGGCGGCGACACGAACGCCGACTCGAAGCTTCAGCTCGCGGAGACGTGGACCTACGCCTGCAGCCGGACGGTGACGCAGGCCGACGTCGACGCGGGCGGCAACCTGTCGAATACGGTCACCGCGGACTCGGCCGAGTCGGCTCCCGCGACCAGCACGCTGAACATCCCGGTCGCCCAGGGGCCGTCGATCTCGGTCGTCAAGTCGTCCACCACCGCGTCGGTGACGGCGGCGGGGCAGGTCGTGCCGTATCGCTTCACCGTGACGAACGCCGGCAACGTCACGCTGACCGGGATCACGGTTGCCGACCCGAAGTGCGGCGCCGCACCCACGCAGTCGAGCGGCGACACCAACGCCGACTCGAAGCTGCAGCTCGCAGAGACCTGGATCTACACCTGCAACCACACCGTCACGCAGGCCGAGCTGGATGCGGGCGGGAACCTGTCGAACACGGTGACGGTCGACTCGGTGGAGTCGGCCCCGGCGGCGAGCACGCTGAACATCCCGGTGGCGCAGTCGCCGTCGATCGCGGTCGTGAAGTCGTCGACCACCGTGTCCGTCACGGCAGCCGGCCAGGTGGTGCCGTACACCTTCGCGCTGACGAACGCCGGCAACGTGACGCTGACCGGCATCACGGTCGCCGACCCGAAGTGCGACAGCGCCCCGGCCTACTCGGTCGGCGACGGCAACGGCGACTCGCGCCTCCAGCTCGCCGAGACCTGGGTGTACGGCTGCCTGCACACGGTGACCCAGGCCGAGCTGGATGCGGGCGGGAGCCTCTCGAACACGGTCACCGCGGACTCCGCGGAGTCGGCGCCGGCCACCAGCACGCTCAACATCCCCGTCACGCAGAGCGCGGCAATCAACGTCGTCAAGTCGTCGACGACCGCGTCGGTCAACGCGCTCGGTCAGGCCGTCCCGTACACGTTCACGGTCACGAACACCGGCAACGTGACGCTGACCGGGATCACCGTGTCCGACCCGAAGTGCAGCGCGGCGACGACGCTGTCGGCCGGCGACGCGAACGCCGACTCGAAGCTCCAGCTCGGCGAGACGTGGGTCTACGGCTGCAGCCACACCGTGACGGTCGCGGAGCTCAATGCGGGCGGGAACCTGTCCAACACGGTCACGGTCGACTCGGCCGAGTCCGCGCCCGCGACGAGCACGCTGAACATCCCCGTCACGCAGTTACCCGCGATCGATCTCGTGAAGGTCGCCGTCCTCGACGGGACGGTCGTCGCGCCGCCGGGTTCGGCCGACGCGGGCGATCGCTTCGACTACACGCTGACGGCTACGAACACCGGCAACGTGACCCTCACCGGCGTGACGATCGCCGACCCGATGCTCGGTGCACTCGCCTGCGTGCCGGCTCAGTCGGCCACGCTCGCGCCGGGTGCCTCGCTCACCTGCACGGCGTCGCACACGATCACGGTTGGCGACGTCACCACCGGCCACGTCGACAACACGGCGACGACGTCGGGAACCGACCCCAACGCCAACACGGTCAGCGACACGGCGAGCGTGACGGAAGCGCTCTCGCCGGCGCCCAGCCTCGCGATCGTGAAGTCGGCGCTGCCGACGACGTACGACCACATCGGCGAGGTGATCGCCTACAGCTACCAGGTCACGAACGACGGCAACACGACGTTGTTCGGGGCGTTCTCCGTGACCGACAACGTGACGACGAACGAGAGCTGCCCGCCGACGGGTGGGCTCGCGCCGGGCGCGTCGATCACGTGCACCTCGAGCTATGCGATCACGCAAGCCGACCTCGACGCGGGCTCGGTCACGAACATCGCCTTCGCGAGCAACGCGTCGGTGAGCTCGCCGACGGACACGGTCACCGTGAACGCGATCCAGAGCCCGCAGCTCACACTGGCCAAGAACGGCGTGCTCGTGACGAACGTCGTCGCGCCTGCCGGCCGTGTCGACGCCGGCGACCGGGTCGACTACGCGCTGACGGCGACGAACGCGGGCAACGTCACGCTCCACGGTGTCACGATCGCCGACGCGAAGCTGGGCGCGCTCACTTGCGTGCAGCCCGCCACGCTCGCACCGGGCGCGAGCCTCGCCTGCACCGGCTCGTGGAGCGTCACGCAGGCGGACATCGACGCCGGCCAGGTCGGCAACACGGGCACCGCGGACAGCGTCGAGACGCCGCCGGTGAGCACGCCGCAGACCGTCGTGCTCCCACAGGTGAAGTCGCTCTCGCTCGTGAAGACCGTGCAGCAGGTCGGGTTCACGACCGTGGGCGACCCGCTCGACTATCGCTACCGCGTCACGAACACCGGGAACACATCGCTCGCCGGCCCGGTCAGCGTCATTGACAACAAGACGGGCGTCGCCTGCCCGCCGGTCACGACGGTGGGCGACAACGACGCCGCGCTCGACCCGGGCGAGGTGCTCGACTGCTCGGCGAGCTACGCGGTCACGGCCGCGGACGTCACGGCGAACCTCGTCACGAACACGGCTCAGGCATCGGCCGGCGGCACGCTCTCGAACGTCGACTCGGTCACCGTCGACAAGCTCTCGGTCGTCGCCGACCTCGCCGTGACGAAGACCTCGGCGCCGAACCCCTACGTCGCGGGCAGCCCGCTCACGTGGACGGTCCGCGTGACGAACAAGGGGCCGAGCCCGGTCGTCGGCGCGACCGTCGCCGACACCGTGCCGGCCGCGCTCGCGGGCGTGACCTGGACGTGCGCCGTGACCACCGGGACCGGGAGCTGCGGCGCGGCCGCCGGCGCGGGGAACGCGATCTCCACGACCGTCAACCTCGCCAACGGCGCCGTCGCCACGTACACGATCACCGGCACGGTCAACCCCGCCACGGTCGGGACGCTCGCCAACACCGCGGTCGTCACCACGCCGCTGGGCGTCCTCGACCCGAAGCCGGGCAACAACGTCGCGACCGACGCCAACGCGGCCGTGCCCGCCGTCGCCGACGCGGCGATCGCGATCGCGCCGGGCGCCTCGTCGGTCTCGCCGAGCGCGGCGCTGAGCTTCACCGTCACTGCGTCCAACAACGGGCCCGCGTCCGCGGACGGCGTCAAGGCGCTCGTCTCGATCCCGCCGGGCTACGGCTTCGTCTCGGCTGCCGGCGGCGGCTGGGCGTGCTCGCTGAGCGTCAACCTGGTCGTGTGCCAGCTGGCCGGCCAGCTTGCGTCCGGCGCGACCGCGCCGCCGATCGCGCTCGCGCTCGTCGGCCCGGCGACGGTGGGCCACACCACCGTGAACGCGTCCGTGACGACCACGACGACGGATACGAACCCCACGAATGACGACGCGTCCGCAGGCGTCGACGTGACTGCGCCGCCGATCCCGCCGCCCGGCGGCCCGCAGGCAGACCTCGCGCTGGCGAAGAGCGCCCCACTCGCCACGGTTGCGACCGGCGACCGGATCACCTACACCGTGACGACGACGAACAACGGCCCGGATGCCGCGTCGAACGTGGTCGTCACCGACACGCTGCCCGCCGGAGTCACCTTCGTCTCCGCCGCCGGCGCCGGCTGGTTGTGCGCGCTCGCCGGCAACGTCGTGACGTGCTCGACGCCCACGCTGGCAAGCGGCGCGAGCGCGCCGATCCAGGTCGTGGTCACCGCCGCGGCTCCGGGAACCCAGGTGAATGCGGCCTCGGTCGGCTCAGCCACCTCGGACCCGAACCTGGCCAACAACACGGCCACCGCCTCGACAACTGTGTCCGCCCGCGCCGACCTTGCGTTGACGAAGACGGCGAGCGGCAAGACCTTCGTGATCGGCCAGCCGCTCGTCTTCACCGTGACCGTCGCGAACAACGGGCCCGACGCCGTCAGCGGCGCCCGCGTGCAGGACGCGGTGCCGGCGAATCTCAGTGGCGTCACGTGGACCTGTGCGGCCGTCTCCGGCACCTGCGCGGCGAGCGGCACCGGCGCGGTCGACCAGGTCGTGGACATTGCCGCCGGCGGCCGGGTCGTCTTCACGGTGAAGGGCACGCCCGCTGCAGGCTCGCCGACGACGATCGCGAACACCGCGAGCGTGACGCTGCCCTCGAGCGTGACCGATCCCGACGCAGCGAACAACACCGCCACTGCGTCGGTGTCGCGCACGGCCGGCCCGACCGTGCTCCGCGTCCAGATCACGCCGAAGACAGCCACGCTCGCCTCGGGTGTCCCCGTGCAGGCGACCGTCACGACGACCAACGTCGGCGTGGAAGCCGCCAACGGCGTCATCACCTGCATCTCGCTGCCGCCGGGGATCACGGTCGCGAAGCCGGCGGGCGGCTTCCCGCGCAGCAACGCGTATTGCTGGACGAAGAAGCAGCTCGCGCCGAAGGGCAAGGTGCGCTACCGGGTGCAGCTGCGCGGCGACCGCCAGCTCGCGGCGCGCGTGCGCCTCGTCGCGGTCGCGCAGGCCGGGAACGCGCCGCGGGTGAGCGACAAGTCGCGCCTCATCGTCAAGCAGGGCCAGATCAACGGCGTCTGGGTGTTCACCGGATGACACGCGCGCACGTTCTGCTCGCGGCGCTGGCCGCCGCACTGCTGATCGCACCGGCCGTCGGCCAGGCGTCCCCGGCCGCACGCAAGGGGACGGTCGAGATCGCGAGGCTCGTGATCACGACGCCCGTCCGCGCCCGCCCGACCGCCGCGAGCCCGTTGCGCGGCAAGCTCGGCGCCATCCGCCCGCTCACGTCGCAGCAGACCGCGGTGCCCGTCCGCCGCCACGCCTTCGACGCCAAGGGCAAGGAGTGGCTCCGCGTGCCAATCCCCGGCCGCCCGCTGGGCCGCGCGGGCTGGATCCCGGCCGCGAACGCCACGATCATCCACTCGCACTGGCGGCTGGTCATCGACCGGAAGAAGCGGGAGGCGACGATCTACCGCGACAAGCGCGTCAGCCGCAGGTTCCCGGTCGTGGTCGGGAAGGCGACCACGCCCACGCCGAAGGGCCACTTCTTCGTGGAGGAGCACGTCAAGCAGAGGGCCGGCTCGGTGCTCGGCCCGTGGGCGCTCGCGACGAGCGCCTACTCGACGGTGCTGCAGGAGTTCGGCGGCAGCCCCGGCCAGGTCGCGCTGCACGGCCGCGCCGGCGCGCTGCTGAACGACCCGCTCGGCAGCGCCGCTTCGCACGGCTGCATCCGCTTCGAGAACCGCGTGATCCGCGAGCTCGCCGCGCTGCTGCCGAACGGCACCCCGCTCGACGTGCGCTAGCGCTCTGCCGCGCCCGCCTTCACCCAGGCGCCCAGCTCGGCGCGCTCCGCCTCGGTCATCTTCGTGAGGTTTCCGAGCGGCATCGCCTTGAGCCGTACCGCCTGCTCCTCGATCGCGTCGGCCCGCGAGACGATGTCCTGCGGCGTGTCGAAGACGACGCCGGCCGGCGGCGCCGAGAAGGCCGCGTTCGTCGGGTGCTGCGAATGGCACTCGGCGCAGCGCGTCGCCACGATCGTCTGCACGCGGGCGAAGGTCGGGACCGTTGCCGCCGCAGGAGCCGACCCGCCGTCCGGCCGGATCGCGATCGCCAGCAGCAGCACGACGACCGCGGCGGACGCCGGGATCCACCAGACCGTGCGCCCTTCGTGGCGCAGGTTGAAGTAGTGACGCACCGATGCCCCGACGACCATCAGCGACGACGAGCACTGCCCAGGCGTGGTCGTGCGTGTACGCCGTCGGGAAGTGGACGGAGATCATCGCGATCAGCACCGGCAGCGTCAGGTAGGTGTTGTGGATCGAGCGGCGCTTGCCCTCGAGCCCCGGCGCCGGGTCCGGCTCGCGGCCCGCCTCCTTCGCGCGAACGAGCTCCCAGTGGCCCGGGATGATCACGAACAGGACGTTCGCGACCATGATCGTCCCGAGCATCGCGCCGACCTGGAGGTCGGCACCGCGGGCGCGAGAACAGCTCGCCGGTGAGGTAGGCGGCCGCCGCGACGAACGCGGCCATCGCCCCTGCCAGCCACAGCTCGTGGCCGGTCAGCAGCCGGCAGAGCGCCTCGTAGACGAGGTAGCCGCCGGCGAGCAGACCCGAGGCTGATCGCGATCGCCGCACCCGAGCTGATGTCGGCGACCGCGGGTCGACGAGGTACGTG
Organism: uncultured Thermoleophilia bacterium; assembly: GCA_963734565.1. Lineage (GTDB taxonomy): Bacteria > Actinomycetota > Thermoleophilia > Gaiellales > Gaiellaceae > JACVRM01. The sequence goes on from CAVTHM010000006.1 coordinate 555,929, forward strand.
TCGCGCGTGGAAGTAGTAGAGGACGACGAGCAGCGCGAAGCCCGCGATCCACGTCGTGTACGCCTCCCACTTGAACCAGTGCAGCGGCTCGGGCAGCTCGTCGGGCGCGACGCGGTACTTCTCCACGCGGTAGAAGCCGCCGCCGTGGATCTCCCACGTGTCGCCACGATTCCGGTGCGGTCTTCGTCGCGCCGCGGGCGCAGATGCTTGTCGAGCGCGACGAAGTAGAACGACGTCCCGATCCAGACGATGGCGGCGATGATGTGCAGCCAGCGGAGCAGGAACGCCGCCCAGTCGGAGACGTAGTCCCAGTCCATCAGGCGTTGCGCCAGCGGTCGATCGCGATCGCGACGAGGTCGTCGCAGCCCGTCTCGAGCTCCTCCTCGCGGGCTCGCTCGAGCCGCTCGCGGAAGACCGGCAGGATCTCTGCGCGCGAGCGGCGGTTGACGAAGACGACGAAGCGGAAGCCGAACTTCTCCTCGTAGGCGCGGTTCAGCTCGGCCAGCTCGGCGAGCACGGCCGGGTCGTCGCCGTGCTGCTCGGCCGAGCGCTCGCCGATGCGCGGGTGCGTGGCGAGCGCGGCGGCGCGGTCTCTCCTCGCTCAGCTCGCGGACGACCTGCGGCGCCACGCCGAGCGGGTCCTCGCGCTCCGGCGAGCACCTCGACGAGCCGGGTGCGCCCGGAGAAGAGCTCCGGCGAGCTCGTCGACGCTCAGCTGCCGCGGTAGCTCGCGCACGAGTAGGGCGAGACGAGGAGCGGCACGTGGTGGTGGCCGTCGCCGAGCTCCACGTCGAGCTGCGATGCGGCGGAAGAACGGCGACGGCGGGTGGAAGACGATCGAGTGGGAGCCCGGCTCGAGCGCGGACGCCCAGCTGTGCGATTCGCCCGTCCGCGTCGGTCGTGCCCGACCCGACGAGCGCGCCGTCGTGGAAGAGCTCGACGCGCACGCCGGCGGCCGGGCGCCCGATGCCCGTGTCGAGCACGTGGGTCGAGACCGAGGTGCTCATGGCTCGGAACTTCTAACCGTTGTCGGCGACAGCCGAGAACGGCACTGTCATGCCAGGAACCTTCGCGCAATCCGCCGGTGCTCCTCGGCGATCTCGCTCTCGTCGGCGTTGACCAGGTGCCCGTCGCGCACGACCTCCTCGCCGCCGACGTAGAGGCGGTCGACGCGCTGCGGGCCGCGCGAAGACGAGCGCCTGCGACGAGCGTCGTCGGCCCCGCCGAGCTCGAGCCCGTCCGTCCGCCAGACGGCCAGGTCGGCACACATGCCGGGCTCGATCGAGCCGATGTCTGGCGGCGCCGGATACGGCCGCGCCGCCGCGCGTGCGCCAGCCGCAGCGCGTCTCGCGCGTCAGCGCTTCCGGCCCGCCGCGGCCGCGCGCCACGAGCAGCGCCTGCTTGACCTCGAACGCGAGGTCGCCGCGCTCGTTCGACGCCGACCCGTCGCGCCGAGGCCCGACCCGGACGCCCGCGTCGACGAGCTCGCGCACGCGGCGAACCCCGGCCCCGAGCCGCAGGTTCGAGGTCGGGCAATGCGCGACACCGGTGCCGCTGTCGGCGAGGGGTCGATGTCGCTGGCGGTCAGGTGCACGCAGTGCGCGCACCAGACGTCGCCGTCGAGCCAGCCGAGCCGCTCGAGGTACTCGACCGGCCGGCAGCCGTAGAGCTCGGAGCAGTACGCCTCTTCCTCGACCGTCTCGGCGAGATGCGTGTGCAGCAGCAGGCCGCGCGCGCCGGGCGAATGCCGCGGACTCCTCCATGAGGCGACGCGTGACCGAGAAGGGCGAGCACGGCGCGACCGCGATCTGCACGCGCGCGCCGCGGCCCGGCTCGTGCAGCTCCCCGACGAGCCGCTCGGTGTCGGCCAGCACGTCGTCGAGCGACTCGACGAGCGAGTCGGGCGGCAGGCCGCCCTGTCCGACTCGCCGAGGTCCATCGAGCCGCGCGAGGCCACGATCCGCAGCCGCAGCTCGCCCGCCGCCTGCACCTCCGCCTCGATCAGCCCCGTCTCGCCGCGCGGGAAGACGTAGTGGTGGTCGAAGACCGTCGTGCAGCCTGAGAGCGCCAGTTCCGCGAGCCCCGTGCGTGCCGCCGCGTACTCGGCCTCGGCGTCGAGCCGCGCCCACACCGGGTAGAGCGTCTTCAGCCACGTGAAGAGATCGGCCTCCTGCGCCCGCGCGCGGGTGAGAGTCTGGTACAGGTGGTGGTGCGTGTTGACAGGCCCGGCGTGACGATCGCGCCGCCCAGGTCGACGCGCTCGGCGGCATCCGGCGGCGCTCCGCCGCCGACCGCCGCACACGAGGCCGTCCTCGACGAGCACCCAGCCGTCGCGGTGCTCGGTGCCCGCGTCGTCCATGGTCGACGACCCAGGCGTTCGCCAGCAGGGTCGGAGAGGCATCAGTCGTCGGCGCGCAGCGGCACGAGCTCGAAGCGGTCGACATCGACGAGCCCGCGGTCGGTGATCTTCAGGCTCGGGATCACCGACAGCGCGAGGAACGCCATCGTCTGAAACGGCGAGGGCAAGGTGCAGCCGAGCTTCGCGGCCGCGTCGATGCAGCCGCGGCTCGCCTCGACCACCTCGTCGAGCGGCGCATCCGAGATGCAGCCCGGCGATCGGGAGCGGCAGCTCGGCGCGGACGCCGCGCTCCTCCACGACAACGACGCCGCCGCCGATCTCGGTCAGCCGCGTCGATCGCACGCGCCATGTCGTCGTCGTCCATCCCGACGACGACGATGTTGTGCGCGTCGTGCGCGACCGTCGAGGCGAGCGCGCCCGGACTGCAGGCCGAAGCCGCGCACGAGGCCGACGGCCATCCGGCCCGTGCCGAGGTGGCGCTCGATGACCGCGATCTTCGCCAGGTCGCGGCCCGGGTCGCGACCACGATCGCCCGTCGCGACCGTCGGTTCCTCGACGAGCGACTCGGTCACGATCTGGTCGGGGATGAGCGCCGATGACGCGCGCGCTCCCGCCCTCCCACGGAATGCGGAAGTCGCGGGCGGCCGACGGGCCGGATGCGCACGGTGTGGCTTCACCCAGTCGGGCACCTCGTGGCGCTCGATGTCGCCCAGCGGGTGCCGCGCCTTCAGCACGAGCTCCGGCACGAAGCGCTCGAGGTCGGACAGGAACGAGCAGGTCGGCCTGGTAGCCGGGCGCGATCGCGCCGAGGTGGCGCGAGGCCGTGCCAGGCGCGCCGGTTGAACGACGCCATCACGAGGGCGTCCTCGGGCGTCACGCCGCGCGCGACCGCGTCGCGCACCATCGAGTTGATGTGCCCGTCCGCGACGATGTGCTCGGGCTCGCGGTCGTCGGTGCAGAACGCGATGCGGTGCGGCCCGAACTCCGTCGCCAGCGGCAGCAGCGCCTGGAGGTTGCGCGCGCGCCGAGGCCTCGCGGATCAGCACCCACATGCCGGCGCGCAGGCGCTCGCGGCCCTCCTCGATCGTGCAGCGCCTCGTGGTCGGAGCGGATGCCGGCCGCGGCGTAGGCGTTCAGATGCCTTGCCGAGCACGCCCGGGCGCGTGGCCGTCGACGTGCGTCGCGCCCTCGAGCAGCGCGAGCTTCTGCGAGCTCGTGCTCGTCACCGCCGACGACGCCGGGGAAGTTCATCATCTCGGCGAGCCCGAGCACCCGCCGGCGGCGCAGGAGCGCGTGCGAGGTCGCCGGTCGAGAGCGGCCGCCGCGGCGACTCGAAGCTGCGACGCCGGCACGGACGACGAGGCCATGAAGAAGACGTCGAGCGGGAGCGCGCTGCGACACGTCGAGCAGCCAGTGGACGCCGTCGGTGCCGAGCACGTTCGCGATCTCGTGCGGGTCGACGACCACGGTCGTCGTCCCGAGCGGCAGCACGAGCCGCGCGAACTCGTCCACGAGGAGCTTCGACGACTCGAGGTGCATGTGCGCGTCGACGAAGCCCGGCACGACGTAGCGGCCGGAGGCGTCGAGCGTCTCCGCGCCCTCGTAGTCGCCGAGGCCGGCGATGAACCCGTCGACGATCGCCACGTCCGTCTTCGAGCCATTCGCGCGTGAAGACGGAGAGCACGCGCCCGCCGCGCACGACGAGGTCGGCGGGCTCGTCGCCGCGCGCGACCGCAAGCCGTCGCTGCAGATCGGCCATCGACGTCGACCCTACCGGCCCGCCGAACTACGCTTGCCCGATGGAGGCGGTGTCGCCGCGCAGCCTCGACGAGGCGCTGCGGCTCAAGGCGGAGCATCCCGACGCGGTCCCGATCGACGGCGGCACCGACGTCATGGTCGAGCTCAACTTCGACCGGCGCCGGCCCGAGCTGCTGCTCGACCTGAACCAGGTGCCCGAGCTCGACGGCTGGTCGCGCGAGAACGGCACGTGCGCCTCGGCGCCTCGCTGACCTACACGGAGGCGATGGACGGGCCGAGCTCGCCGAGCTGCTGCCGGCGCTGGCCGAGGCGTCACGGACCGTCGGCTCGCCGCAGATCCGCAACCGCGGCACGATCGGCGGCAACCTCGGCACCGCGTCGCCGGCAGGCGACGCGCTGCCGCCGCTGCTCGTCGCGGGCGCGCGAGGTCGAGCTGGCGAGCACGAACGGCACGCGCACGCTGCCGCTCGGCGAGTTCCTGGTCGGGCCGAAGCGGAACGCGCTGCGCGAGGACGAGCTGATCGCGGCCGTCGCCGTCGGTGCGCGCCGACGGCTCGCGGCAGACGTTCATGAAGGTCGGGCCGCGGAACGCGATGGTGATCGCCGTCTGCTCGCTCGCGCTCGCCGTCGACGAGGAGCGGGACGAGCTGCGCGCCGCGTACGGCTCGGCCGGGCCGGTGGTCGACCTCGTGACGGCGCCCGTCGCCGAGCGCGCCGGCTTCGCCGAGCTGGTCGCCGCGGCGGCCAGCCCGATCGACGACGTGCGCGGCATCGGCCGCCTACCGTCGCCACGCCCTGCGCGTGCTGACGGCGCGCGCCCTGGACCGGTGCGGCGCATGAGGATCGCGCTCACGGTCAACGGCGAGGAGCACGAGGCGGACGTCTGGGCCGGCGAGAGCCTCCTCTACGTGCTGCGCGAGCGGCTCGGCCTGCCTGGCTCGAAGAACGCGTGCGAGCAGGGCGAGTGCGGGTCGTGCTCGGTGCTGCTCGACGGCGACGCTCGTCTGCGCCTGCCTCGTGCTCGGCGCGCAGGCGGACGGGCGCGAGGTCGTCACGGTCGAGGGGCTCGCCCGCGACGGCGCGCTCCATCCCGTGCAGCAGGCCTTCGCGTCGGCCGGCGCCGTGCAGTGCGGCTTCTGCACGCCCGGGTTCGTCGTGGCCGCCGCCGACCTGCTCGACCGCGTCCCGAACCCGAGCGACGACGTGGTGCGCGAGGCGCTCTCCGGCAACTCTGCCGCTGCACCGGCTACGCGAAGATCCTCGATGCCGTCCACTCGGCCGCCGACCGGCGATGACGACGCGCACCCACCTGCCGATCGGCCACGCCACCGCGCTCAAGCGGCGCGTCGACGCCGTCCCGAAGACGACCGGCGAGTTCGCGTACTCGAGCGACCTGAACGCCGCCGGGATGCTCTGGGGACGCACGATCCGGAGCCCGCACGCGCACGCGCGCATCGTCGGCATCGACATCTCGCAGCGCGGTCGGCATGCCCGGCGTCCACGCGGTGCTCACGCACGCGGATGTCCCGGGCCGGAACCGCTACGGGCTCGAGTTCGCCGACCAGCCGGTGCTGGCGGACGAGCGGGTGCGCTACGAGGGCGAGCCGGTCGCGCTCGTGGCCGCCGAGCACCCGGAGCAGGCGCGCCGCGCGGCCGAGGCGATCGTCGTCGAGTACGAGCCGCTCGAGCTCGTCGTCGACCCGGAGCGGGCGACCGAGCAGCCGCCGCTCCACCCGGACCGGCCGACGATGGGGCACGGCTACCGCGAGGACGACCGCCCGAACGTCGTCCGCCACGTCGTCATCCGCCACGGCGACCCGGACGCCCGTGGCGACGTGACCGTGAGCGGCGTCTACGAGCTCGGCCAGCAGGACCAGGCGTTCCTCGGGCCGGAGTCGGGCCTCGCGGTGCCCGACGGCGAGGGCGGCGTCGACATCTACGTGGCGACGCAGTGGCTGCACGTCGACCGCGACCAGGTCGCCCCGTGCCTGGCTCTCGACGCGACGCAGGTGCGGATCCATCTCGCGGGCGTCGGCGGCGCGTTCGGCGGGCGCGAGGACCTGTCGATGCAGATCCACGGGGCGATGCTCGCGCTGCACACGAGCCGCCCGGTGAAGATCGTCTACGGCCGCGACGAGTCGTTCTGGGGCCACGTCCACCGGCATCCCGCGAAGATCTGGGCCGAGCACACGGCGACCCGCGAGGGGCAGCTCGTCGCGGTGCGGATGCGGATCCTGCTCGACGGCGGCGCGTACGCCTCCAGCTCCGCGGCGGTCACCTCGAACGCCGCCTGCTTCGCCTGCGGGCCGTACGCCGTCCCGAACGCGCTGATCGACTCGACCTGCGTCTACACCAACAACCCGCCGTGCGGCGCGATGCGCGGGTTCGGCGCCGTGCAGACGTGCTTCGCGGCCGAGGCGCAGATGGACCGGCTGGCGGAGGCGCTCGACATCGACCCGGTCGAGCTGAGGCTGCTGAACGCGCTCGGCCCGGGTGGGCACCTGCCGACCGGCCAGATCGTCACCGGCTCGTTTCCCGTCGCCGAGACGCTGCAGGCGGCACGGGACCTGCGCCCGCCGGAGGCGGAGCCGCTCCCGCGCGACGTCGTCCGGCTCCCGGGCGGTGCCGGCAACACGACCCGCGGCGAGGGCGTCCAGCGCGGCGAGGGGTTCGCGATCGGCTTCAAGAACATCGGCTTCTCGGAGGGCTTCGACGACTTCACGGCTGCGCGCGTCACGCTCTTCACCGCGGCTTCGGGCGGGCTCGGCGCGGAAGTGCACTGTGCGGCGGCCGAGGTCGGGCAGGGCGTGATCGAGGTGATCCGCGAGACCGCCGCCCGCGAGCTGGGCACCGAGGAAGTGCAGGTCGCGCCGGCGACGACCGCATCGGTCGGCTCGGCCGGGTCGGCGTCCGCATCCCGCATGACGTGGATGGCGGCGGGCGCCGTGCAGCTCGCATGCCGAGACGCGCTCGCCGAGCTCGGCGGCCGCACGCTCGACCCGGGCGAGACGATCGACGTCGAGCGCGTCTACCGCCACCCGCCGACGGCGCCGCTCGACCCGGAGACCGGCCAAGTCACCGCCGAGCGGGCGCATGTGGCGCTCGCCTGCGCGGCGATGAAGGTCGTTGCGGAGGTTGACGTGGACCTCGGCCTCTCGCGGGTGGTCTGGATCGGCTGTGCCCAGGACGTGGGCCGCGCGCTCAGCCGCACCGCCGTCGAGGGCCAGATCGAGGGCGGCACCGCGCAGGGCCTCGGCCTCGCGCTGATGGAGGAGATCCAGACGCGCGACGGCCTGATCCGGAACGCGAGCTTCACCGACTACCTGCTGCCGACGACGCTCGACATGCCGCCGGTCGAGTCGGTGTTGATCGAGGATCCCGAGCCCGACGCGCCCTACGGCGTGAAGGGCGTCGGCGAGTTCTCCACCGTGGTCGCCACCGCCGCCGTCGCCGCCGCCCTGCGGGACGCAACGGGCAAGCCGCTGACGCGTGTGCCGGTCAAGCCGGACGAGATCGTCGGGCTCGTCTAGGAGCTCGACAGCGTCAGCGCCGCGCCGACGGCGAGGAGCGCGAGCCCGATCAGGCGGGTCGCGTCGATGGCGATCTGGTCCTGCCCGAACAGGCCGAACCGGTCGATCACGGCGGCCATGGCGAGGTTGCCGGCGATGACGAGCCCGACCGTCGCCGTCACGCCGATCCGTGGCGGCCCGACGGTGACCGCGAGCACGATGAAGAGGCTGAGCAGGCCGCCGATCCAGAGCCAGGCTGGCTCGTGCAGCGCTGCGCCCAGCCCGTGCCCGCGCTCCACGACGAGGAGCAGCACGATGCCGCCGAGGAAGACGACGACCGTCGAGAACGCGATCGCGGGGACGATCCCGATCCGATCGCCGAGCTCGCCCATCACCGCCGCCTGGACCGACCCGGCGAGGCCCGCCGTCACCGACAGCGCGACCGCGAGTCCGGCTCCGCTCGACACGGCGCGGAAGCTATACGCTCGGCGCGTCGCCGACGGAGGGGAGCGAATGATCCGAGTGTTCATGGTCTACGAGGCGGAGCCGGATGCCGATCGGTACGCCGAGCATGCTGCGCTGTGCGAGGCAGTCGAGGGAGCGACGTTCCGCCACGGCCCCGTTTTCGGCGCACCGTTCGGAGATCCCGCGTTCCGCTACTACGCCGAGTTCGAGTTCGCCGACCGGGCGGCGTTCAAGGCCGCCGCGGCGACACCCGAGTTCGCGGCCACCGGGAAGGACGCGATGGCGATGGGCGTCCCGTTCCAGGTGCACTTCGCGTCGGTCGAGTGACCGAGCCCGCGGCACCTCGCCCGCTCGCGCCGGCCGAGCTCGGCTTCGAGCGCATCCGCTACGAGAAGGCGCCGCCGCGTGCCACCGTCACGCTGGCGCGGCCCGATGTGCTCAACGCGTTCGACTTCCAGATGCTGCGCGAGCTGGCGCGGGCCTTCGAGGACGCCTCGTGGGACGACGACATCCGCGTCCTGGTCGTCACCGGCGAAGGGCGCGCGTTCTGCGTCGGCGCCGACCTGCGCTCGTGGGGCGCCGAGCTCGTCGGCAACTCGAAGGAGTACTGGAAGTGGTTCGGCGCCTTCCAGGACATGCACGACCGGCTGCGCGAGATCGGCAAGCCGACGCTCGCCCGGATCAACGGGATCTGCGTCGGCGGCGGCAACGAGCTGCAGATGGCGTGCGACCTGGCCGTCATGGTCGACGACGCGTACATCCGCCACGTCGGCCTCGAGCACGGCTCGGTGCCGGCGGGCGGCGCCACCCAGTGGCTCCCGGTGATGGTCGGCGAGCGGCGCGCGCGCGAGATCATCCTCCTGTGTGAGCCGATCACCCCGGCCCAGGCCGTCGAGTGGGGGCTCGTCAACCGCGCGGTGCCGCGCGCGGAGCTCGACGCCGTCGTCGACGAGTACGCCGGGAAGCTCGCCACGAAGCTGCCGGAGACCACCCGCTACGCCAAGCAGCAGCTGAACTTCTGGCGCGACCTGTCGTGGAACTTGACCGTCGGCCACGCGCGCGACTGGCTCTCGCTGTCGATGCTGAACGAGGAGGCGCAGGGCGCGATCGGCGCGTTCCTCGAAAGCCGCGGCGAGACGTAACCGACTCGAAGGAGGCACCCATGCCCGACGTCGACGAGATCCTCCGCGGAGCTCGCGAGGCGATCAGCGTCACTCGCGTCTTCGGTGAGCCGCACGAGCAGGACGGCGTGACTGTCATTCCGGCCGCGACCGTGCGGGGCGGCGGAGGCGGCGGCGGCGACAGCGAGGACAACGGCGGCGGCGGCTTCGGCCTGATGGCGAAGCCGGCGGGCGCCTACGTCATCAAGGACGGCGAGGTCCGCTGGCGGCCCGCCGTCGATCCGAACCGCATCGTCCTCGGCTGGCAGATCGTGTCCGCCCTGGGCCTGCTGGTCGCGTGGGCCTTCGCCCGCCGCCTGCGCCGCGGCTGACCGCCCAACCCAGACCCGGGGGCCACCACTCCTCCTCCCCGGCGATGACGCTATCGGGGGGAGGCGCACGCGTGTGTGCCGGAAGTGCGCCAAGATGCGCGCGGTGGCGACGAGGAGGGTTTGGCGGAACGCCGCTCGGACAGAGACTGCGTTTCGCCAAGCCCTCCCAGGGAGGAGACGGCCGTGACGGAGGTCCTGACGACGCGCGAGGGCGGCGTGCTGACGATCACGCTCAACCGCCCGGAGGTCTTCAACGCGCTGAACGCCGCCACCCACGCGGCGCTCAACGCCGCGCTCGAGGAGGCGCGGACGGACGACGAGATCCGTGCGGTCGTGCTGACGGGCGCGGGCCGCGGGTTCTGCGCCGGCCAGGACCTGACCGAGTTCAGCGCGGCGATCGGCGACATCCGTGACCGGCTCGAGGAGACCTACCACCCGAACGTCCGGGCGATCCGGGCACTCGAGAAGCCGGTCATCGCCGCGATCAACGGCCCCGCCGCAGGCGCCGGCCTCTCACTGGCGTGCGTGTGCGACATCCGCATCGCCTCCGAAGCCGCCGTGTTCGCGCCGGGCTTCGTCTCGATCGGCCTCGTCCCGGATTCGGGCGGCTCGTGGTTCATCGTCCAGCTGCTCGGCATGGCCCGCGCGTTCGAGTGGATGACCTCCGGCCGCCGGCTCAACGCTGAGGAGGCGCACGCGCTCGGGCTGGTGTCCGAGGTCGTGCCCGCCGGCGACCTCGCCGCCCGTGCCGCCGACCTCGCGGCGCTCTACGCCGCTGCCCCGACCCGCGCGATCGGGCTGACGAAGAAGCTGTTCGCCAACGCCGTCACTGCCACGCTCGAGGAGCAGCTCGAAATGGAGGCCGAGCTGCAGTCGCAGGCGACGCAGACCGAGGACTTCCGTGAGGGCGTCACGGCCTTCCTCGAGAAGCGCGCGCCCGAGTTCCGCGGCCGCTAGTCGCGCTCGCGAAGCTGCACGAGCAGCTCGCAGTCGAGCGCGTTTGCGATCCGCTGGAGCGTGTCGATGCGCGGCGGCCGCCCGCCGGCCTCCAGCCGCGCAATCGCCGACTGGGTGGTGCCGCACTTCTCCGCGAGCTCCTTCTGTGAGAGCCCGCGTTCGAGCCGCCGCTCGGCGACGTCGTCGGCGATCTGGGCGAAGAGCCATTCGCCCTCCTCGACATGGGCGACGCGTTCGCGCAACCGCTCGATCGCGCCGCGCCGCCTGGGCCCGCGGGTGTTGGTCACCGCCCCAGTCTAGATACCAGCGTTGCTATCGAAAGGTCAGTCGTTCGCGCACTGGGCGATTCCGAGCCGCGTGGCGATGCGGTCGGCGCGAACGTCCTCGGCGTTCGCGGCCGCGCTGAGCCGCTGGATCTCCGCGTCGTTCTTGTCCTTGGCTGCTTGTTCGAGCGCGTCCACGCGCTGCAAGGACCGGTCGTTGCTCGCGAGCCAGGCCTTGTAATCCGGCTCGAGCGTGTCCGACGGATGCAAGGCCTTGAGGCCGCCCAACGCCACCACGAGCGCCTTGTGCGCGGTCGCCGCGTACTGCGCCAGGTCGCCGTAGCCACCCGGATCCGGCAGCGAGTTCACCTTCTGGCTGTACGCGACGCAGAGCTTGTTGGCCTGTGCGCGGAAGTCGGGGTCGCTGAGCTTGTCGGAACCGCCACCGCCGCAGCCGGCGAGCAGGAGCAGGGCCAGGCCGGCCGCGAGCACGAGGCGCATTCGCGAGAGCCTAGATCGTCTTGAACTGCTCGAACGGCTGGCGGCAGCTCGTGCAGTAGCGCACCGACCGGCACGGCGTCGGGCCGAAGATGTTCTCGAGCCGCGTCTCCGTCGAGCCGCAATACGGGCACCGGAACGCGCCTGACTGGAGCTGGACGAGTTGCGGGCCTCCGACCGAGCGCGGCGCCGGCGGCGCGAACCCGGCCTCTCGCAGCTTCTCGCGGCCCGCCGGTGAGATCCGGTCGGTCGACCACGAGTCGTCGAGGATCACGTCGATCTCCGGCTCGGCGCCGAGCTCCGCGATCCGCTCGGCCATCCGGTCGCGCATCACCTCGAGCGCCGGGCAGCCCATGAACGTCGGCGTGAACTCGACCCGCACGTGCCCCTTCGCGACCTGTACGTCCCGGATCACGCCCAGGTCGACGAGCGAGATGACCGGGATCTCCGGGTCCGGGATCTCGCTGAGCGCGGCCCAGACGTCCTCGGCGGTCACCATGCGACGCCCGCGGGCTCGCTCCGCCGGACCATCGTCATCTCCTGCCAGAGCTGCGGCCAGCTCGCGTCGTGCTCGCCGCGCTCGACCGGCTCGACCTCGTCGAGCCCCGTGGCTGCGAGGAGCGCCGGCCGGCTCGCCGGCTCGAGCATGCCGAGCGCGTGCGGCAGCAGCTCCGCGACCGCAGCGTGGAACCGCGGCTCGTCGCGCAGCCGGTCCGCCCACATGTCCGCGTGCATGAGGTGGTACGCCTCCTCGCGCCGGATCTTCGCGGCGAGCCCGGCGACGGCCTCGTCATCCGACCCCGCGAGCGCGCCGATCCGGATTGCGTCCGCGTGTTCGTAGAGCCAGCGCCGCGCGATCGTCCGCGCCCAGTCGGGCACCATCCGCAGCTCGACCAACGCCGAGGAGCGGTACTCCTCCGGCCGCCGGTCGAAGGCCAGCGCGTCGGCGTCCTCCGCGAGCAGCCCGTAGATCGCCCGCGCGTGACCGATCTCGTTCTGGGCGATCGACGACAGCGCGACGTCCTCCTCGAGCACCGGCGCGATCCCCGTCCACTCCGAGTCGCGCCAGCCGAGGACGAGCTCGTCGTCAGCTATCGCCAGCAGCAGCTGCCGTGCCTGCTCGTTCACGCGCCTCCTTCAGCTTGGCCTTGAGCGAGTAGCCGTCCACGCGGTGGTAGTTGCGGCCAAGCTCGTCGACGAAGTCCTCGACCTCGAGGATCGAGCCCCGCGGCACGACCCAGAGTGCGACCGACTCGCCACGCCGCCCGTACTGCTCGTGCGCGTAGGCGCGCGCGAACGCCGCCTCCGGCGCCACGACCGAGCCGGCATGCGCGAAGGCCTGCCCCTTGCGCTCCTGCCGGAAGACCTCCCAGATCACGCAGCCTCCGCAAGCACGGTGTCGCGCACCCACGCGGTCTCGGCGAGCGTCACCCGCCGCAGCTCGAGCCGCTCGGCCGTCCGCGGCCCGTGGCCGGTGACGACGTGGCGCAGCTCCTCCCAGTCGGGCTCCGTGTACTCCCAGGTCCCGTCGTCGCCGTGGCTCAGCTTCGGGTCGGGGACGGTGAGCCCGAGCTCCCAGATCTGCGGCACGTAGCCGTCGAGGAACTGCTGCCGCGCCTCCTCGTTGCCCTGCGTCTTGATCCGCCACTGCACGACCGGGTCGTCGGCCGCCGCGATCGGGTTGCCGTGGAACTGCATGAGCGGGCCCCACCAGCGGTTCAGCGCCTCCTGCACCAGTTCCCGCTGCGAGTCGGTGCCGTTCACGAGCGTGAGGATCACGTCGCGGCCGTGGAGGATGTGGAACGACTCCTCCCAGCAGATCTTCTTCATGATCCGCGCGTACGGCGCGTACGAGCACTTGAGGAGCGCCTTCTGGGAGATGATCGCCGCCGCGTCGACGAGCCACGCGATCACGCCCACGTCGCCCCACGTGGAGGTCGGGTAGTGGAAGACGTTGTGGAACTTGCTCTTGCCGGAGAGCAGGTCGTCGAGGCACTGCGCGCGCGGCTTGCCGAGGTCCTCGACCACGCGGTAGATGAGCTGCGCGTGGCCGACCTCGTCCTGGACTTTCGCGGTCAGCGCGAGCTTCCGCTGCAGTGTGGGCGCGCGGAGGATCCACTCGCGCTCGGGCAGCACGCCCATGAGCTCCGAGTTGGCGTGCATCTCGATGAACTTGATGAGCTTCGCCCGGTACTCGTCGGGCATCCAGTCATGCGTCTCGACCTGCCCGCCGGACTGCACGTACTCCAGGAATTCGGCTTCGCGCGGCGTCATCTGTCCTCCCAACCGAACGATCGTTAGGGTGCCAGTGTAATGGCTGCCGAGCGCGTCGGCCTGCTGCATCCGGGCGAGATGGGCGCCGCCGTCGGCGCGGCGCTGGTGAGCACGGGCCGGCAGGTCGCGTGGGCGTCAGAGGGGCGCAGCGCCGACACCCGCGCGCGTGCCGACGCCGCCGGGCTCGAGGATGTGCGCACCGTGGCGGAGGTCGCCAGGAGCGACGTGGTCATCTCCGTCTGCCCGCCGCACGCGGCGCTCGAGGTCGCGGGATCGCTCGCGGGCTTCAGCGGCCTCTTCGTCGACGCCAACGCGATCGCGCCGGAGTCCGCCCGTCGGGTCGCCGCGGCCGTCGACCGCGCCGTCGACGGCGGCATCGTAGGCCCGCCGCCGCATCAGCCCGGCACGACGCGGCTCTACCTCTCGGGCCCGGAGGCGTCCGCCGCCGCGGAGCTCTTCGCCGGCTCGCCGCTCGATGCCCGCGTGGTCTCCGGCGAGGTGGGCGACGCATCGGCGGTCAAGATGGCGTACGCCGCCTGGACGAAGGGCACGGCCGCGCTGCTGCTCGCGATCCGCGAGCTCGCCCGCGCCGAAGGCGTCGACGATGCGCTCCGCGAGGAGTGGGCGCTCTCGCTGCCGGACCTTCCGGGACGCCTCGAGCGGGCCGAGCGCTCGGCTCGCGCGAAGGGCTGGCGCTGGGTCGGCGAGATGGAGGAGATCGCGGCCACGTTCGCCGCCGCCGGCCAGCCGTCCGGGTTCCACGAGGCCGCGGCCGAAGTCTTCCGCAGCTACCCGGTGCCGTCGTGAGCACGCCGCGGCGGACCGAGCTCACCCGCCAGGCGGCGCGCCTCTTCGCCGAGAAGGGCTACCACGGCACGTCGATCGGCGACCTCGCCGAGGCGATGGGCGTCCAGAAGGGCTCGCTCTACGCGCACATCGACTCGAAGCAGGACCTGCTCTACGAGACGATGCGCGAGGGCGCCGACGCCTTCCACGCGCGTGCTCGACGATGCTCCCGGAGGACGCGCCGGTGACCGAGCGGATCCGGCTCGTCCTCCGCGGCCACCTCCGCGTCGTGGCCGAGCAGCTCGACGTCGCCACGGTGTTCATCCGCGAGTGGCGCTACCTCGAGGGCGAGCGGCGCGACGAGATCGTGGCCGAGCGCCGCCGCTACGAGGAGCGCGTGCGCGCGCTCTTCCGCGAGGGCCGCGAGCTCGGCGAGCTGCGCACCGACCTCGACGACGCGACCGCCGCCCTGCTCGTGCTCTCGGCCGCGAACTGGGCCTACACCTGGCTGCGCCCGGGCCGGGACACCGATGAGCTCGCCGATCGCTTCTACGCACTGCTCGTCGACGGCATGCGCGGCTACGCGACTCCCGTCTGATTCGCGGCCGTAGTTGCGGGCACCACCGGGCGAGGTGTTGACACTCGATCGGGTGGCACCATACGATTCCAGCGTGGCGGACGACGGCCAGGCGCACGTCGAGGAGCTCACCAAGCTCGGCCTGACGATGTACGAGGCGAAGGCGTACCTCGCGCTCATCCGGCGCGGGTCATCGACCGCCGCCGAGGTCGCGCGCATCGCCGGCGTGCCGCGCCAGCGCATCTACGACGTGCTCGCGAGCCTCGTCGAGCGCGGCCTCGCGTCGACGCGGCCGGGCAAGGTCGTGAAGTACGTCGCCTCTGCGCCCGGACGCCGCGATCGAGCGGCTCGTCTCCGACCACCGCCAGGCGCTCGACCGGCTCGAGCGCGGCGCGAACGACATGATCAGCGAGCTGGCGCCGGCCTTCAAGGAGGGCCAGGGCGTCACCGACCCGCTCGACTACATCGAGGTCCTGCGCGACCGGCGCGCGATCAACGAGCGCTTCAGCGAGCTCCAGGAGGACATCAACCACGAGATCCTCGTCTTCACGAAGCCGCCGTACGCGACGCCGCCGCAGGAGGAGGAGAAGGGCCTCGAGGTCTCCCGCACCTTCAAGGCGACGAGCGTCTACGAGTTCTCGATCTTCGACGACCCGGACACGATCGAGGGCGTCCGCCAGTTCATCGACGCCGGCGAGGACGCGCGGTTCGTGCCCGAGCTGCCGCTGAAGCTCGTCATCATCGACGAGCGCTACGTCATGTTCGGCATGGAGGACCCGGTCGCTCGGCGGCTCGGATCTGACGATGGTCGTCGTCGAGCACCCGTCGCTCGCGGCCACGCTGAAGATCGCGTTCGATACCGAGTGGCAGCGCGGGCTCACGTTCGACGAGGCGCACGAGCGGCTCGTTCCGGTTGCGAAGACGGCGTAGCGGGTAGAGCAGCACATCAGCGAGGGCCGGTGAGGAGACTGCGGCGCGGGGTAGCGGTGACGGTGGCTCTGGCTGCCGTGCTCGTCCTGGCGCTACGGGGCGAGCGACTCGGACGTCGCGAACCCGACCGAGTGCTCGACCTCGCCGGTCACGCTCGCGATCGGCGGAGGCAGCTGGGAGGCCACGGCCGCCGACCTGCAGGTTTTCAACGCGACCGGTTCGGTCAAGTAGGAAGCCGCAGAGACTGAGGGCGTTTGGAGGCCGGCGCGCACGCGCCGGCCTCCGCGTTTCTAGGCTTGGGCCATGCGCCGCGTCGCCCTGATCGTCAATCCGCACGCGAGCCGCGTCGACGACGACTCGACGGCCGCCGTGCGGGACGTGCTCGCGCGGGTCGCCACGGTCACAACGATGAGGACGGAGCACCGCGGGCACGCCGTCGAGCTCGCGTCGGTGCTGCGCGGCGACCTCGACGCGGTGGTGGTGTTCTCGGGCGACGGCGGGCTTCAACGAAGTGCTGAACGGGCTGCGGGACCCGCTGCCGGTCGGATTCGTTCCCGGCGGCGGCGCGAGCGTGCTGCCGCGGGCGCTCGGCCTGCCACGCGACCCGGTCGAGGCGGCGCAGACGCTCGCCGCGGCGATCGAGCAGGGCCACAGCCGCCGAGATCTCGCTCGGGCGGGTGAACGGCCGGCGCTTCACTTTCTCGGCGGGCATCGGCCTGGACGCGGAGCTCGTGCGGCGCATCGACGAGCGCGGGCGGAAGGCCGACGGTCGTCGCCCGAGCGCCGCCTGGTTCGCGCTCGCGGCCGGAAACGCGGTGCTCGCCCGGCGTGGCCGCTTCGAGCCGATGCTCGAGATCGAGGGGCTCGGCCGTGCCGCGTTCGCGCTCGTCGCCAACGCCGACCCGTACTCCTTCGCGGGCCCGTTGCCGCTCCGGATCGCGCCGCAGGCCCGCTTCGACCTGGGCCTGGACGTGGTGGCGCCCCGCAGCATCCGGCCCGCGTCGCTGCCTCGCTTCGTCGGCTACGCGCTGCGCGGCCGCGGCCAGGACCACGCGGACGACGTCCTCTACGGGCACGACCTGGACCGGATCGAGATCCGCTGCGACGAGCCGCTGCCGCTGCAGGCGGACGGCGAGGACCTCGGCGACGTGGAGCACGCAGTCTTCGAGGCGGAGCGCGACGCGGTCGCCGTGCTGGGCTAGCCCGGCCGCCCGTTCGTGGCCGGCGCCTCCGGAGGCGGAGGCGCCGGGCGCAGCATGAGCGCGCCGGCGACGGCGACCCAGACGGCGAACAGGCCGAGCGCCAGCGCGATCTCCAGGTCGTCCGTGGTGGAGAAGAGGACGAGCGGCAGCGCGAGCTGGAGCGGCGCGAGTGCCTGGCCCGCGCGGCCCAGCACAACCGAGACGGCTCCTGTTCGCACCATCACCGTCCCGGCCGCGGCCAGGACCGCGGCCTGTGGGAAGCAGGCGGCGAAGGCGAACGAGTCGAGGTTCACGGTGCTCTCGAAACCGCCGCGCACGTTGTAGTACGAGGCGGCCAGCGTCACGTAGAGCACCGGCACGACCGAGCCGCCGATCACGGCCGTGGCCGACAGCGGCGCGGTCTCGCCCTCGACGCTTCGTAGCGCGGCGCGCAGCGCGCCGACGAACGCGGCCAGGAAGAACGCGGCCAGACCGAGCAGGTAGGCCTTCGGTCTCGGCGTCGTCGATGAGCGCGGCAGCCGCCAGCACGACCGCGAAGGCGATGCCGGCGCCGGCGAGCACCTGCTCGGCCCTGTCGGTCACGGCGGCATCCTACGGCTGCCCCGGACGCTAGATTCCGGCTGCGATGGCGCACATGGTGCGAGCGGAGCACGAGCTCCGCCGGGTGATCGGTGACGGCGAGGACGTTGCCGATCGCGAGGTCGACGGCCTCTCGGAGCGCGATCTCCTCGAGCTGTACCGCGACCTGGTCCTGCTGAGGACCTACGACGAGCGGTCGGTCGTCTACCACCGCCAGGGGCGCATCGGGACGTACGCGATCTACTGGAACCACGAGGCCATGCAGGCCGGCTCGGTGTTCGCGCTCGACCGCACGGACTGGATCTTCCCGAGCTACCGCGAGTCGGCGATCGGGCTGCTGCGTGGCATGCCGCCCTCGACGGTGCTCTCATGGTGGCGCGGCCATCCGGCAGGCTGGTGGAACCCGGTCGACTGGAACGTCGCGTCGATCTGCGTGCCGATCGCGACGCACGTGCCCGCACGCGGCCGGGCTCGCGTGGGGCAAGCGGCTGCGCGGCGAGGAGACCTGCGCGATCGCCTACTTCGGCGACGGCGCGACCTCCGAGGGCGCGTTCCACGAGGGCGCGAACTTCGCGGCCGTGATGCGCGCGCCGCTGATCCTCTTCTGCAACAACAACGGCTGGGCGATCTCGACGCCGGTCGAGGAGCAGACGAAGGCGGAGACGCTCGCGCACAAGGCTGCCGGCTACGGAATCCCGGCCGCGCGCGTGGACGGCGGCGACGTGCTGGCCGTGCTCGAGGCGACCCGCGAGGGCGTCGAGCGTGCGCGGGCGGGCGAGGGGCCGACGTTCATCGAGGCGGTCTCGTACCGGGCCGCGCCGCACGCGACGGCCGACGACCCGAAGGCGTACATCGACATGGAGCGCGTCGAGGAGGAGCGGGCCACGCGAGTGCGTCGGGCGCTACTCGGCGTACCTGCGTCGTCTGGGTGTGCTGAACGACGACATCGAGGAGACGGTGCGCGCCGAGGCGCTCGAGGCCATGCGGGCCGGGATCACCGCCGCGGAGGCCGAGCCGCCCGCCGACCCGGCGCTCCTGTTCGAGAACACCTTCGTCGACCCGCCCGCGTCGTTCGCGTCGGACCTCGCGGAGCTGCGGCGGGTGCTGGGGCGATGAGGCCGAGCCCATCAAGTAACAGTCTGTTACAAGGCTGGAGAGGCGCTGCGCTGCCATGGCCGAGCTGACGGTGCTCGAGGCGATCAACGACTGCTTCCACGTCGAGCTCGCCCGCGACGAAGACGTCATGGTCATGGGCGAGGACGTGGGCCGTGCGGGCGGCGTCTTCCGCGCGACGGCCGGGCTGCGCGACCGCTTCGGGCCGGAGCGCTGCGTCGACACGCCGCTCGCGGAGGCGGGGATCATGGGCACCGCGGTCGGGCTCTGCATGGCCGGCTTCCGGCCGGTCTGCGAGATGCAGTACGACGCCTTCTCGTACCCGGGGCTCGACCAGCTGATCACGCACGTGGGCCGCTACCGCTGGCGCACCGGCGGGAAGATGGAGTTCCCGCTGACGATCCGCATGCCGTACGGCGGCGGCGTGCGCGCGCCCGAGCTGCACGACGACTCGCCGGAGACCTACTACGTGCACACGCCCGGCGTGAAGGTTGCGATCCCGTCCACGCCCGCCGACGCCAAGGGGTTGCTCGCGGCCGCGATCCGCGACCCGGATCCGGTCGTGATCCTCGAGCCGAAGCTCCACTACCGGACGCTGCGCGGCGAGGTGCCCGACGGCGAGCACGTCGTCCCGCTCGGCAAGGCGCGGATCGCGCGCGAGGGGACCGACGTGACGCTCGTCGCCTACGGGTCGATGGTGCCGCTCTCCGAACAAGTCGCAGGGGCGTTCGCCGGCGAGGCCTCCGTCGAGGTGCGTCGACATCCGGACGCTGAAGCCGCTGGACGAGGAGACGCTGCTCGCGTCGGTCGCGAAGACGGGCCGCGTCGTGATCGTGCAGGAGGCGCCGCGCACGTGCGGCTATGCGGCCGAGCTCGCGGCGATCATCGCCGAGAAGGCGATCTTCGACCTGTCGGGCCCGGTGCTGCGGGTGACCGGCTACGACGTGCCGTACCCGTACTGGCAGATCGAGGACGCGTACATGCCCTCGGTCGAGCGCGTCTCGGACGCGGTTCGCCGGCTGCTGTAGTGATCCACGAGCTCCCGCTCGAGCGGCGCTCGCTGCACGGGCACTTCTCGCGCGACCTCGAGCCGGCGCTCACGGTCGACCCCGGAGACTCCGTGCGGATCGACGTTCCGAACGCGGGGTGGGAGCTCGACGAGGGCGGCTTCTTCGAGCCTCTCGACCCCGAGCTCGACGGCGGCCACGCGCTCTCCGGCCCGATCGAGGTGCGCGGCGCGCGGGCCGGCCAGACGCTGGCCGTGCGCATCGAGACGGTCGAGGCCGGGTCTCGCGGCGTCACGCTCACGCCCGACCAGCAGCACGTGCTGAAGTGGCAGCTCGCGGACGGCATGGGGCGCAGCGGCGACCTCGTGGTGGCCTTGCGGCCGTTCTTCGGCGTCGTCGGCATGCCGCCGCCCGAGCCGGGCGTGCACTCGACGGTGCCGCCGCGGCGCTGGGGCGGGAACATCGACTGCAAGGAGCTCGTCGCCGGGTCGGTGCTGTTCCTCCCGATCCCGGTCGACGGCGCGCTCCTCTCCGTCGGTGACACGCACGGTGCGCAGGGCGACGGCGAGGTCTCCGGGACCGCGATCGAGTGTCCGGGACGCGGGCAGGTGCGGCTGGACGTGCTCGACGAGCCCCCGCTCGAGTGGCCGGTGGCACGGACCTCCGACGGCTGGATCACCTTCGGCTTCGGCCCCGACCTCGATGCGGCGGCGCGCATCGCGATCGACGGGATGATCGGCTTGCTCGGCCGCGAGCACGGGCTCGATCCGCCGGACGCGTTGATGATTGCGAGCCTGGTGGTGGACCTCCGCGTGACGCAGATCGTCAACGAGAGCGTCGGCGTGCACGCGGTACTGCGCGACGGCGTGCTGTGACCGAGCGGCTGCGGCTCTGGCTCGAGCGGGTCGACCAGGTCGCGATCTCGCCAGGCGACGGCGCCGATCAGGGGCAGCGACCTGGTCGTGGCTACTACCTGCGCGACGCGGCCACCGGCCTGCCGGTGCGCTGGGAGGACCCGCGCATCCGCGTGGTCGCAGCTGCGGGCGTGACGTTCCGGCCCGAGTCGCTCCCCGACCCGTCGTTCGACCCGGGCCGCCGGCTGGCGCTCGTGCCGGAGCCCGACAACGAGCACGACGCGAACGCGGTCGGGATCTGGAACGAGGAGCGCACGCTCCAGGTCGGCTACGTGCCGCGCGACGTGGCACCCGAGCTCGCCGGCGACGAGCAGGCGGTCTCGCTCTGGCGCGTCGAGGGCGGCCTGCGCGTGCTGATCGTCCCCGCGACCGCCTGGGTCGGGCGTCCTCGCTAAGTGCTCCCCCAGTCGTCTCCGCCCGAGATGCGCTAGACAGGGTCTGTCCCCAGGTGTATCGGGGGCTGACCCACACAGGCTGACTGATGTAAACGCCTGTCGCGCGCGGTCTGTCCCCGGGTGTATCGAGGGCTGAGCCAAGCGTCTAGGGGCAGCGCCCCCGGCCCTCTGACCACGCTTGGGTCAGCCCCGGCTTACAGCGGGACAGACCCACGAGCGGCAGAATCCCGGCCGTGGCCTACGAGTTCAAGCTGCCGGACCTCGGCGAGGGGCTGACCGAGGGCGAGATCTCCCGCTGGCTGGTCAGCGAAGGCCAGGAGGTCGCCGAGGACGACCCGCTCGTGGAGATCCAGACCGACAAGACGACGGTCGAGATCCCGTCGCCCGCCGCCGGGCGCGTGACGAGCATCCTCGCCCAGGAGGGCGACGTCGTCCCGGTCGGGACCGTGATCGTCGTCATCGGCGACGGCGCGGCTCCCGCGGCGGAGGAGGCCCCGGCCCCGAGCCGCGGCCCGCGCCCGCACCGGCCGCGCTCCGACGGGCCGCGTGCAGGCGACGCCGCTCGTCCGCAAGATCGCGCAGGAGCTCGGCGTCGACCTCGACACGGTCACAGGCACCGGCCCGAACGGCCGCGTCACCGAGGACGATGTCCGCGGCGCGACGGGCGGTGGCGCGGAGACCGAGGGTCGCCGCGAGCCGCTGCGCGGCGTCCGCCGCCTGATCGCCGAGCACATGACCCGCGCGCACCACGAAGTGCCGGCCGTCACCTGGGTCGAGGAGTGCGACTTCGGCAACGTCGACCTGCAGCGGCTCGTCGCGACCGTGCTGAAGGCGTGTGCGCTCTCGCTCCGCGAGTTCCCGGAGCTCAACGCACGCCTCGACGGCGACACGATCGTCTACCTCGACCGCTACGACCTCGGCTTCGCCGTGCAGACCGACGCCGGGCTCGTGGTCCCGGTCGTCCGCGGCTGCGACACGCGCTCGGTCGAGGAGCTCGACGCCGACGTGCGCCGCCTCGCCGAGGGCGCCCGCGCCGGAACGCTCGCCGCCGAGGAGCTGCGCGGCTCCACCTTCAGCGTCACGAGCGCCGGCAAGCTCGCGGGGCTCTTCCAGACGCCGATCGTGAACCACCCTGAGGTCGCGATCTTGAGCGTCGGCCGCATCGCCGACCGCCCGGTCGTGCGCGACGGTCAGCTCGCGGTTGCGCGCACCGGGAACATCGCGCTCACGTTCGACCACCGCGTGGTCGACGGCGCCCGCGCCGCCGCCTTCGGGCTCGACGTCATCCGCCGCCTCGAGACGAGCCGCTGACCGTCACGCGCGAGGGGCCCGGCGTGCCGGGCCCCTCGGATTGCCATTCCTGGCGGGGTGGTTCTAGTGGTCGTGGCCCATGCCTTTCATCCCCTGGCCGTGTCCGAGCTGCGCGCGGATCTCGCCGCTCGGGCGACCGGTGGTGTGGACGTTGACGTACGTCGCGCCGGCGCGGATGGCCCGCACGAGCTCGTTGAACTCGCCCGCTGCGAGTCCCTGCGCGGCGCCGCCCGCCCCGATGTCGGAAGGCTTGATCGTGCCGCTGATCGTCCCGCCGCCCGCCGGACACGCCTGCGTACCGGCCGGCCCGTTGCCGAGGTTCGAGCACAGGAACACGACGACCGGCCCGGCGTTCGTCTTGTTCTCGAAGTGGATGTGGGACTGGGTCACCGCGGTCTCGAGATCACCGAAGGTCTCGGTCCACTTGATCTCCTGCTTCACGGTGTCGATCTTGGCCCGGAACGTCCCATGTCCGGGCGTCGACAGGGCCGGCACCTCCTGGTAGCCGGTCAGGTCGCCGCCCGTGTCGCCGCCTCCGCCGCGCCCTGCAGCGGCAACCGCCGCGATCGCAACCGCGACGACCGTGACCGTCAGCACCGCGAGCGTGAGCCTTGCTTGCCGACTCTTCATATCTCCCCTCCTGGGTCGTGGGTCGACTTCGCTTCCGCTCCAGGCGATGTCCCGCACCGCCTGCGACCGGGATCTACGCGGCGCGGCCGCGACCGGATTGCCCCTGCTGCCGGCGCCGCCTCGCCGTTCGCGGCGAATCTACCGCGTTTGCAGGGATTCGAACCACGCGTCGGCCTGTATGCCGTCGCAGCCGCTCTACACTGGCCGCCGTGGAGACGGTCTACCTCGTCGGCCTCTTCGCGGGGCTCGGCGCGAGCCTCGGCCTCGCGTTCGCAGGCGGGCTCGCGGGCACGCAGGCCGGGTCTGCGGTCGCGGCCGTGCTCGCCGCGGTCGTCGGCGCGCTGCTCGGCCTTTTCCTCGCGGGCTGGCCGGAGGCGATCGGCGGCGCGGTCGGCGGTCTGCTCGGCGGGGCGGGCGCCGGGCCGGTCGTGCGCGGCACGCTCGATCGCGGCGGCACGCGCGGCGCGACAGCGCTGCTCGTCGCGCTGGTCGGCGCTCGGCGCCGCCGTTCTCGCCCTCATCCCGCTGGTCGGCTACCTGGAGGCGATCGCCCTGCCCGTGATCGCGCGCGCGTGCGCCGGCGCGGCGGCGAGCGTTACGCGGGGCTTCGCTCGCTCGCGAAGGTGAGCAGCAAGAAGTGACCAAGAAGCTCATCCTCGTGATCATCGACGGCCTCACGCCGCAGGTCTTCGAGGACGCGGTCGAGCGCGGCACCGTGCGCCGACGCTCGCGTTCCTCGCCGCAGCACGGCGAGTACCGGCGCGCGGTCTCGACCTTCCCCTCGCTGACGCCCGTCTGCCTCTCCTCGATCGCGACCGGCGCGCACCCGTCCGCGCACGGCATCCCGCGGCCTCGTCTGGTACGACCGCGAGCGGGAGCGCATCGTCGAGTACGGCTCGTCGTTCGCCGCCATCCGGGCCGTCGGGACGGGGCGGGCGCTCCGCGACACGGTCATCACGATGAACCGCGACCACCTCTCGCGCGAGACCCCGACGATCTACGAGACGCTCGAGGGCGCGGGCTCACGACGGCGGCGGTGAACATGACCGTCTACCGCGGCCCGGTGCCCACCGCTCGACGCTCGGGTCGCTCGTCCCGGTCGCGCGAGGGCCCGACGCGCTTCTTCTACTACAGCCTCTTCGAGTCCGACCGCACCGGCGCGCCGATCGCCGTGCGCGCCCGCTCGCTCGGCTCGATCGACGCCTACGCCGCCACGGTCGGTCGCTGGCTCGTCACGCGCGACGGCTTCGACTTCCTCGTCTACTACCTGCCCGACTACGACTTCGCCTCGCACGCGCACGGGCCCCGGAGGGCACGCAGGACGGCGCTCGCGCGCAGCGACGCGGCCGTCGGCGCGCTGCTCGACGCGGCGGGCGGCGGCGACGCGTTCCTCGAGCGCTACGAGCGTGATCGTGTGCTCCGACCACGGGCAGATGCCGGTGCGCGAGGGCGTGCGGCTCGAGCGTGCGCTCGACGACGTGCCGCTGCTCTCGTCGCGCGGCCCGCACTACGACGCGGAGGTCTTCGTCGCCGCCTCGAACCGCGTCGCCATGGTCTACCGCCTGCGCGGCGCCCGTACTCGACGTCGCCGAGCTCGCCGCGCGCCTCGAGCGCGATCCGGCCGTCGACGCGCGTCCTCTACGCGACGGGCGAGGAGGCCGTCGTCCGACGCCACGGCGAGGAGCTGCGGTTCCGCCCCGACGGCGATGGGGAATGGCAGATTGACGGGCGACGGCACGCTGCTGCGCCGACCCGAACGGCCTCGAGCGCGTCTGGGAGGCGCTCGCCAACCCACGCGCCGGCGAGGTGCTCGCCAGGGCGGCCGAGGGCTACGAGTTCGCGGACATCGGCGGCCGCCTGCACGTCGGCGGCGGCAGCCACGGCTCACTGGTCGCGGGCGACTCGGAGGTGCCGATGCTCTCGGTCGGGGCCGGCCCGCCGCCCCGCGCATCGTCGACATCGCGCCCTTCGTCGCGCGCCGCCTCGGGGTCGAGGCCGCGGCGGCCGCCCGTGTCGCCTGACGAGCGCTTCGCCGAGGCTCGGCGCACGATGGTTGCCGAGCAGCTGCGCGACCCGGGACATCACCGACGAGCGCGTGCTCGCCGCGATGGAGCGGGTGCCCGCGGGAAGCCGTTCGTTCCTGCGAGCAGCGCGTGACCACGCCTACGACGACGCGGCGCTGCCGCATCGCCGCCGGCCAGACGATGTCGCAGCCGTACATCGTCGCGCTCATCGCCGAGACGCTCGGCTGCACGGCGACCGAGCTCGTGCTCGACGTCGGGCACGGGCTCCGGCTACAGCGCGGCCGTCCTCGCGAGCTCGCGGCCGAGGTCGTCTCGGTCGAGCGCATCCCCGAGCTCGCGACGCAGGCGCGCGGCGAACCTCGCCGCGGCCGGTTACGGCGACGTCAGGTCATCGTCGCCGACGCGACGCTCGGCGTCGCCGGGCCAGGCGCCGTTCGACGCGATCGCGGTCGCGGCCGCGGCGCGCGAGCCTCCCCGAGGCGCTCTACGAGCAGCTGGTCCCGAACGGCCGCATCGTCGTTCCCCTCGGCGACCGCACCGGCCAGCTGCTCGTCGCTGGTCGTCCGGACGCCCGAGGGCCCGGCGGTCGTGCGCTCGACACCCGTGCGGTTCGTGCCGCTGATCGGGGAAGGCCCGGTGCTGTGACCGATCCGCGTCCGCTACGCTCGACCGCCGTGGAATCGTGCGAGGCAGTCGCGGCACCACCAGCCCTCGCTGCGCCGCACGGCGCGCTGCGCACGCGCTCCGGCAGTCGCACAACTGGGTCCAGCTGGGGAAGTTCTGCGCCGTCGGCGCGACCGGCTACGTCGTCAACCTCGTCGTCTACTGGCTGCTCATCAATGCGGGGCTCCACTACCTACTCGCGGCGGTGTGTTCCTTCTCGTCGCGGTGACGAACAACTACATGTGGAACCGGCAGTGGACGTTCCGGGGTCAGCGCGGCCACGTCGCGGACCAGGGGATGCGCTTCTTCGTCGTCTCGCTGCTCGCGCTCGGCGCGAACCTCGTCTGCCTGCACCTCCTGATCCGGCTGGGCCTCGGGAAGCTCGTCGCGCAGGCGATCGCGATCGTGCTCGTCATGCCGGTGAACTTCATCGGCAACAAGCTCTGGTCGTTCCGCGACCGCCGGTACGGCACCTGAGCGGCCCGGCGCGCGCCGCACGAGCAGGCACCCTGCCCGCGTGCGCCGGACGCTTCTCGCCGCGTCGCTCATCGCGCTCGCTCTTGCGCCGGCCGACGCTGAGCGCGACGCCGACCGCGCCGGTCTACGACAAGCACGGCCGCATCGTCCAGACGCCGTTCGCGCCGTTCGTCGCGCAGCAGCAGCAGCACCTGACCGCGGCCGGCGCGACGGCGATCTTCCTCCGCAACCCCAAGGTCCACGACTGGCTGAACCGCTACCCACAGAAGGGCCGCACGACGGACGCGACCTTCACGTCGAGCGACGGCTCGTGGACGGTGCACGTCTGGTGGGGCGCCGCGGGCGAGATCGCGCGCGGCCGCGTCGACGACGCGTCGAAGAGCGTCATCGAGGCCTGGACCGGGCCGCAGGTGGCGTGGTCGATGGCGCGCGGCTACGAGGGCGCGTTCGGCGGCAAGCAGCTGAACGGCCCGTGGATCTGGCTGACGCTGTCGGCCGTCTTCTTCCTCGGCCTCGCGAACCTCCGCCGACGTCAGGTGCTCTCCATGCGGAACCTCGATCTGCTCGTCCTGCTCTCGTTCGGCGTCTCGCTCGGCTACTACAACGCCGGCGACGTCTTCGCGAGCGTGCCGCTCGCCTACCCGCCGATGGCCTACCTGATCGGGCGCATGGTCTGGATCGGCTTCAGGGGCAGACCCGTGCGCGCATCGGCGCCCGTCTGGCCGATCTGGCTGCTCGCGGCCGCGACGATCTTCCTCGTCGGGTTCCGCGTCGGGCTGAACACCGAGACCTCGAACGTGATCGACGTCGGCTACGCGGGGGTGATCGGCGCGCAGCGCATCGCGACCGGCAACGCGCCGTACGGGCACATGCCGATCGAGGACGACCTGCCGAAGTGCGGCGCCACGAACGCCGACGGCGCGGTCCGCGACCGCGTCCAGACGAACGGGCGCTGCGAGACCGCGAACGAGACGGGCGACACGTACGGGCCGGTCTCCTACCACGCCTACCTGCCCGGGCTCTGGATCTTCGGCTGGCCCGGGCGGTGGGACGACTTACCCGCGGCCCACTTCACGAGCATCCTCTGGGACATCATCGCCATGCTCGGCCTGCTGCTCGTCGGGCGCCGCTTCGGCGGCTGGCGGCTGGCGGTGACGCTCCCGTTCGCGTGGGCGGCCTACCCGTTCACGAGTACGCGTCGAACGCGAACTCGAACGACGCGATCATGCCGGCGTTCCTGATCTTCGGCTTCTGGTCGGCGACGTCGCCGGTCGGTCGCGGCGTGGTCTCGGCGCTCGCGGCGTGGACCAAGATGGCCGCGCTGATCGTGGTGCCGCTCTGGGCGACCTACCCGGACGGCGTTCTGACCCGCCGGCCGCGGCCGATCTTGGTTTTCGCCGCGGCATTTGCGCTGACGACGCTGGCGCTCGTTCTGGGTGCTCTTCCTCGAGCCGCACCCGCTGCACGAGGTGCGCGTCTTCTGGGACCGCACCTTCGTCTCCCAGTTCGACCGCCACTCGCCGTTCTCGCTCTGGGACTGGGGCCAGTACCACGCGCGCGGGATCCCCGATCTCGCCTGGCTGCGCAAGGTGCTGACCGTCGTCGTCGTCGTCGCGCGCCGTCGTGTTCGCGTTCGTCCCGAAGCGCAAGAGCCCGCTCCAGCTCGCGGCGCTCACCGGCGCGCTGCTGATCGGGTTCGAGTTCGTGCTGATCCACTGGTTCTACCTCTACATCCCGTGGTTCCTGCCCTTCGTCGCCTTTGCCGTGCTCGCGCCGGCGGCGCGGCCTGACGCGGTGGCGGAGGTGCCGAGCCTGGCTGCCGCGGGAGGCGACCGAGCGGCGCACCGTGCTCGCCGTCGCGGGTGCGGTCGTGTTGCTGCTCGTGTCCTGGACGCTGCTCCACTTCAGCATCTGGAACCGGATCGTCATCACCGACGTGCCGGTCTACGAGGGCTACGGCGCGCGATGGCCGCCGGCCAGATCCCGTACCGCGACTTCCATCTCGAGTACCCGCCGGCCGCGCTGCCCGCCTTCCTGCTCCCGACGATCGGGAACGGCAGTGCGGGCTACCGAGAACGTCTTCGACGGCTCGATGCTGTTCTGCGCGCTCGCCACGCTCGGGGCGATGCTGGTCTGCCTCCGCGCGCTCGGGCGCCGCGGGCCGCCGATGTTCGCCGCGCTCGCGTTCGCCGCGCTCGCGCCGCTCTTGCTCGGGTCGGTCGTCCGCACCCGCTTCGACTACCTGCCGACCGCGCTGACGGTCGCCGTCGCTCGCGGCTCTGCTGCTCGGGCGGGACCGCTCGGCTGCCGGCCTGCTCGGGCTCGGCGTCGTCGTCAAGGTCTTCCCGCTCGTCCTCATCCCGATCGCGGTCGCGTACACGTGGCGGCGGCACGGACGGGCTGAGGCGATCCGCTGCGCGGCCATCTCGGGCGGCACGCTGCTCGTGGTCGTCCTGCCGTTCTTCGTGCTCTCACCAGGGGGCATGTGGAACACGGTCACGCTGCACGCGACGCGTGGCCTCCAGGTCGAGAGCCTCGGCGCCGCGCGTGCTGCTCGCGGCGCACCAGCTGGCGGGATCGGGCTGCAGGTCGGCCTCGAGCTCCGGGTCGCAGAACCTCGTCGGGGACGGGCGCCGATGTGCGTCGCGGCGGTGATGCTCGTCCTCGCAGGTCGCCGTCGTCGTCGCGCTCTGGGTCTCGTTCGCCCGCGGCCCTGCCGACCGCGAGCGGCTCGTCCGCTACTCGCGGCGACGGTCGTGCGCGTTCATCGTGCTCGGCAAGGTGCTCTCGCCGCAGTTCCTGATCTGGCTGTTCCCGCTCGTGCCCCTGGTGGCGGGCCGGCGCGGTGCGATCGCGACCGGTCTCGTCGGCCTGGCCGCGGTGCTGACGCAGGTCTGGTTCCCGACGCGCTACTGGGACCTGGTGAACGACTCGCGACGCCGGCCCGTCCTGGCTGGTCGTCACACGCGATCTCTCCTGCTCGCGACGCTCGCGGTGCTCGTCCTGCCCGTGCGGGCCTGGGTGCCGCCTGCGTACGGCGCCGCCGAGCGCCGCGCAGCCGGCCTAGAGCTCTTCGCGGATGGCGCGGCACGAGGTCGCGCGGCCGTCGCGCGCCGCAGTCGACGAGCAGGCCCTCCAGGCGAACGCCGCCGTCGGCCGGCTCGAAGCGGACCGGCAGTCCCAGTGCGCATGCGCTCGATCGCGAGCTCCGCCTTGACGCCGATGACCGAGTCGTGCGGGCCGGTCATGCCCGCGTCGGCGATCGTCGCGGTGCCGCCGGGGAGCACGCGGGCGTCTGTCGTCTGGACGTGCGTGTGCGTGCCGACGACGGCGGTGACGCGCCCGTCGAGCCAGCGCGCCATCGCCGACCTTCTCGCTCGTCGCCTCGGCGTGGAAGTCGACGATGACGACCGGCGTGGCCGCGCGCGCCTCCTCGACCAGCTCGTCGACGATCTCGAACGGGCCGACGGCGATGTCGAGGAACAGCTTCCCCATCAGGTTGATGACGGCCACGGGCGTCCCGTCGCGCGCCGGCACCACCGTCAGAGCCCGCGGCCCGGGGCGTGGCGCGACATGTTCGCCGGCCGCACCAGCGTTCGCGAGGACGTCGCGATAGGCGTACAGCTCGCGCCGCCGCCAGGCGTGGTTGCCGAGCGTGATCGCGTCCGCGCCCGCCGCGAGCAGCCGCTCGGCGAGCCGCGGCGTCAGCCCCGAGCCGTCGGCGGCGTTCTCGCCGTTGACGACGCAGAAGTCGACGTCGAGCTCCTCGCGCAGCGAGGCGCAGCCGCTGTCTCGACCGCGCGGCGGCCCGGCGCGCCGAAGACGTCGGCGACGTGGAGGAGCCTCAGGGAGTTGCGAGCGCGGTCGCCGGGTGCACCTCGACCGCCACGTGGTTGCCCTGGTCCTGGGTGTATCGCGCGAGCGCCTGCGTCTCGACCCGAGACAGGTCGAGCACGGTCCCGATCTTCGAGACGGTCGACTCGACCGTCGAGCCGACCTCCAGCGCCGGATCGGGCGCAGGTGCGTCACGGAGACGACGAGCGCCGGTGCGTCGGCCGGCTGGATGTCGAGGCGGACGCCGTGCTTGCGGCCGCTCACGATGTTGTCGGCGATCCCGACGATCGTGCCGTCGACCGGCGAGTACACGTCCGTCCCGGGCGAGGCGCCGACGTCGAGGACGCCGGTGTCAGGGCCGCCGCTGCCGCCGAGCCGGTAGTACCGGACACCGCCTGTCGAGCCGCCGAAGAGCCGGTGTGCGACCCGCGCGAGCAGGCCCTCGTTCGCCGGGCTGCCGATCGGGTCGAGCGCGAGTGCGCCGGTGGAGGTCGCGTGGTAGCCGAGCGCCGTCACGCGCGACTGCGCGACCGGCAGCTCGATCCGGAGACCGCCGCGCGTCGCGACGACCTGCGGCAGCGGGCGCGCCGGCAGCAGCCGCTGCGCGGGCGCGATCGTGGCCGCCCGCACACGGGTGTTCGTTCGGGTCGAGCCGAAGGCGGTGACAAGGAGGGTCACGCCGACGGCCGCCGCGATCAGGCGGCGACGACGATCGCGCCCCGCATGCAGCGGACGCTTCGGCCGTTGCCGGCGCAGCGGGGTGGTGCGCATCCCGCCGAGGCATCGGCGCGACGCTACTGAACCGGTCCACCTCCTGCAACCGGCGACTTTGTGACGCACTTTGTGACACTGGCGCGGGGGAGTCTAGAGACGATTCGTCCCAGAGGTTGTCCGGCGCCAGCGCGAGCGCCCCGTCCTGCTCCCACGTCCAGTCCCACGCGGGCGGGCGGAGCTCCACGACGGCGGCCCCCCGTGCGTTCGCAGGCCTCGGGGTCCCGGTTGCCCGTGCACGCCCGGGAGGAGCCGGGCGGCGGCGCGTCCGCCGCCCTGCCGCGGCGCTACGATCGCGAGCATGGCCGCCGGGACGCGGATCCAGGTACCGCGCTGGATCCAGCTCGTGGGCCTGCCGCTGCTGCTGCTCTTCGTCTGGCTGGTGGTGGGCGCGGTGCGTCACGCCGTCTTCCTTTTCATCGTGGCGGCGCTGATCGCCCTGCTCGTCGATCCGATCGTGCGGGCGTTCATCCGCCTTCGGCTGCCGCGTGGGGTGTCGATCGCGATCGTCTACCTCAGCTTTGCCGCTGCGCTGGCGGCGATCATCCTGGCCGTCGGCACCTCCGTCGTGAACGAGGCGACGTCGGCCGTCAAGCGTGTGAACACCTACGTTACGGAGGTCGACGGACGAACCGGCAAGACCGAGGCCGACCGCGACGTCGACCGCCTGCAGGCCTGGCTCGACCGGCACAAGCTCGAGCGCGTCGACGTCGCCAAGCGCGGGCACGAGCTCGTCAAGCGTCTGCGCGAGCGCAACATCCAGGGCTACACCGACGACGCGATCAACTTCCTCGAGGGCGCCGCGCTGTCCGTGTCCAGCTGCTGATCAGCGCGGTGCTCGTGATCGTCGTGGGTCGATCTACATGCTGCTCGACCTCGGGCGGCTGCGTACCGCGCTCGACCGGCGCGTCCCGCCGCGGGAGGGGGAGCTGTCGCTGCTCCTGCACGTCGAGCGGGCGCTCGTCGGCTACGTGAAGGCGCAGCTCTCCTCTCGCTGATCATCGGCGCGAGCGCGGGGATCGGCATCTACATCCTCGGCATGCTCGGCTGCGGTCCAGGGCATGCGAGAACTGGGCGCTGCTCTTCGGCGCCTGGGTGGCGTTCACCGAGCTGATCCCGTACCTCGGGCCCGTGGCTCGGCGCGATCCCGCCGCTCGATCGTACGCGCTCGTCGTCGACCCGGTGTCGGCGATCTGGGTGACGCTGCTCTTCCTCGCCATCCATCAGATCGAGGGCCACATCGTCGTGCCGAAGGTGATGGGGAGCGCGTTGCGGCTCAACCCGCTGCTCGTCATCTTCGGGCTGCTCGCGGGCGCCGAGATCAACGGGCTGCCTGGGATCCTCGTCGCGCTGCCGTTGCTCGCGGTGATGCGGGCGCTGTGGGAGTACTTCTCCGTGCGCGTCGTGTTCGAGCCGTGGCGGCCGGGCGATGCGGCGTGCCCGTGGAGGTCGAGCCCGCGGCCGAGCTGCCGCCCGCGGAGACGCCGCGCGCCGTGACGCCCGTGCCCGCCGTCGTCCGCGGCGGCCGAGGATCCGCCGGCCGCCGCGCAGCGTTGAGCGTCCTGCTCGCGGCCCATGCCGTCGGCCGCCGTTACGGCGGCCACGTCGCCCTCCACCCGACCGACCTCGAGGTGGGCGCGGGCGAGGTCGTCGCGCTGGTCGGGCCGAACGGCGCCGGCAAGTCGACGCTGCTCGCGCTGCTCGCGGGCGCGCTGCCGCCGAGCGGCGGCCGCGTCGAGCACCCGCCGGGCGCGCGCGTCGGGTGGGCGCCGCAGCGCGCCGGCCACTACGGGCGGCTGACGGCGCGCGAGAACCTCGAGCTGTTCGCCCGGCTGGCGGGCGAGCGGTGAGCCCGAGCGCGCGCGCCGGCCGCGCTGCTCGACGCGCGTCGGGCTCTCAGGACGACGCGCGGGCGAGCGGCGTGCTCTCCGTCGGCCAGCGCCAGCGGCTGAACCTGGCGATCGCGATGCTCGGCGCCGCCGACGTCCTGCTCGCCGACGAGCCGACCGCCGCGCTCGACGAGGCGGCGCGCGAGCGCTTCTGGGCGGTCGCGGCGGCCCGGCGCGAGGCCGGCGCCGCGCTCGTCTTCGCGACGCAGCTCGGCGACGAGCCGAAGCGCTACGCCGACCGCGTGGTCGCGCTCGACGAGGGGCGGATCGTCTGAGCGTCAGGCGCGCCGGGCTCCTGCTCGGCAAGGACCTGCGGGTGCTCCGGCGCTCGCCGCTGCTGCTCGCGGCCGCCATCGGCTACCCGCTCGCTCGTCGCCGTGCTCGTCGCGCTGGTGGCGGCCTACGCCGGGACGAAGCCGCGCGTCGCGCTGGTCGACGAGGCGGGGCTGCCGCCGTCGATCCGGATCGGCGATCGCATCTTCGCGGTCAAGAGCGCGATCGAGCGGGCCGGCAAGGAGGTGCGCATCGTCCGCCTCGTCGAACGGGCCGAGGCGCGGCGCCAGCTCGAGACCGGCCGCGTTGTGGCGATCGTGCGCGTGCCGCACGGGTTCGTCTCCGACCTGCGCGCGATGGTCAAGAGCCCCGAGCTGGAGCTGGAGACGAGCCCCAGCCCGTTCTCGGGCCGCGTCGTGCGCGAGGTGCAGGCGTTCGTCTACGCGCTCAACCGCCAGCTGCAGGGTGCCTACGTCGACGCGAACCTCAACTACGTCCAGCTGCTCGAGCGCGGCGGGAGCGGCCAGTTCCTCGGGCGCAAGTTCGAGGTGCTCGGGCTGCGCGACACCGACAAGCTGCTGGCGAACGGGCCGCAGACGCCCGAGGTGCAACGCGTCCGCAGCTTCGTCCGCATCGCCGGGCTCGCGCTGCACCAGACCGGGCGCGCGCTCCGC
Source organism: uncultured Thermoleophilia bacterium (assembly GCA_963734565.1). Taxonomy (GTDB): domain Bacteria; phylum Actinomycetota; class Thermoleophilia; order Gaiellales; family Gaiellaceae; genus JACVRM01. The sequence goes on from CAVTHM010000006.1 coordinate 589,553, forward strand.
GCCACCGCGAACCCGATCGCCCTCGTCCGGCTCCCCGAGCGAGGACGCACGTGGGCGTTCTCGGCGCAGGTGCAGGCCTACGGGCTGACCCTGACGGTCGGGCTGCTCGCGCTGCTGCTCGCCACCGGATCGCTCGCGGCGGAGCGGGACGAGAACGTCGTGGGGCGGCTCGCGCGCGGCCCGGTGCGGCTCGGCGAGCTGCTGACGGCGAAGATCGCGCTCGCCGCGCTCGTCGCGCTCGCACTCGGCCTGATCCTCACGCTCGCGTTCGGAGTCGCCGTCGAGACCGCGGACATCCGCGGCGGCGAGCCGTGGGAGCGCGTGCCGCTTGTGGCCGTCGGGCTGGTGCTCTCCGGCGCGGCGCTCGGCGCGCTCGGCTGCCTCGTCGCGGCGCTGGGACGCGAGGCGCGGACCGCGCTGCTCGCGGCGGTCGGGCTGGCACTGCCGCTCGCATTCGTCGCGGTCGTGCCGTCGGACGCCGTGCCGGTGGCGGGCGCGATCGCGGCGCTGTTCCCGGTCGAGCACGCCGTGCGCTTCTTCTCGGCCGCGCTCTACGACGCGTCGCCGTGGCGCACGCTCGCCGTGGAGGCTGCGTGGCTCGTGGCGCTGACTGCGGCGCTGGCGGCGCTCGCGCGGGTCGCCGCCCGGCGGCTGCTCGTCTGACGCCCGCGGCGCCTCGTCCTAACAGGGACAGTCCCTGTAAAGAGACTGCGCTGCCACAATGCCCGCGTGGCGACCTTTCCTCAGACGCGTCTGCGCCGGCTCCGGCGGACCGGGGCGCTCCGCGACCTCGTGCGCGAGACGCGTGTCGATCGCCGCGATCTCGTCATGCCGCTCTTCGTCGGGCCCGACACGCGCGCGAACGAGGGGCTGCCGGCGCTCGGCCGCTTCTCGGTGGCCGACCTTTCGCGCGAGGCCGAGGCTGTCGCCGAGGCCGGCGTCACCGCGCTGATCCTGTTCGGGATCCCCGACTCGAAGGACGAGGAAGGCTCGGGCGCGTGGGACCCGGACGGCGTGATCCAGCGAGCGCTCCGCGAGTTGCGCCGAGCGCTGCCCGAGCTCGTCCTGCTCACCGACGTCTGCCTCTGCGAGTACACGTCGCATGGCCACTGCGGCCCGGTCGACGAGCACGGCGTCCGCAACGACGAGGCGCTCGAGCTGCTCGCCCGCACGGCGGTCAGCCACGCCGAGGCCGGCGCCGACGCCGTCTGCCCGAGCGACATGATGGACGGCCGTGTCGCCGCCATCCGCGCCGCGCTCGACGACGACGGCCATGAGGAGATCCCGATCGTCTCGTACGCGGCGAAGTACGCGTCTGCCTTCTACGGCCCGTTCCGCGAGGCGGCCGAGTCGGCGCCGTCCTTCGGCGACCGGCGCGGCTACCAGATGGATCCCGGCAACGTCCGCGAGGCGATCCGCGAGTGCGAGCTCGACGTCGGCGAGGGCGCCGACGCGCTGATGATCAAGCCGGCGCTGCCGAACCTCGACGTCATCCGCGCCGTCCGCGAGCGCTTCGACCTGCCCGTCGCCGCGTACAACGTCTCGGGCGAGTACGCGATGGTGAAGGCGGCCGCGCTGCATGGCTGGCTGGACGAGCGCCAGGCCGCGCTCGAGTCGCTGACCGCCATCCGCCGCGCGGGCGCCGACCTGATCGTCACGTACTGGGCGAAGGAGCTCGCCCCGTGGCTCTGACGCGCGCGTTCCCCTCGCCAAGTAACAGTCTGTTACAAGGCGCAGCGCGAGCTCCGGCCCGCTGGGCAAGTAACAGTCTGTTACTTGGAGTCGTCGGCGCGTGACGCTCGCGACGGGAAGCACGCTGTTCCGCCGGGCGAAGTCGCTCATCCCGGGCGGCGTCAACTCGCCGGTACGCGCGATGAAGGCGGTCGGGCTGGAGGAGCCCTTCTTCGTCCGCCGCGCCGAGGGCGCGTACCTCGAGGACACCGACGGCCGCCGCCTGCTCGACTGGGTCATGTCCTGGGGGCCGCTCATCTTCGGGCACGCCGACACGGAGACGGTCGCGGCCGTGGTCGAGGCGGCTCGCGAGGGCACGTCGTTCGGCGCGCCGACCGAGCGTGAGGTCGAGCTGGCCGCCGAGATCGCGGACGCGGTGCCGTCGATCGAGCAGGTCCGGCTCGTCTCGTCCGGGACCGAGGCGGCAATGAGCACGATCCGGCTGGCGCGGGCGGCGACACGCCGCGACCGGGTCGTCAAGTTCGCGGGCTGCTACCACGGCCACGTCGACGCGCTGCTCGCGTCGGCCGGCTCGGGCCTGGCCACGCTCGCCATCCCGTCGACGCCGGGCGTGCCGCCTGCCGTCGCCGCCGACACGATCGTGTGCCCGTACAACGACCTCGACGCGGCCGCCGAGGCGGTCGCGAGCTACGGCGAGGGCCTCGCCTGCGTCCTCGTCGAGCCGGTCGCCGGGAACATGGGCGTCGTCCCGCCGGCGCCGGGCTTCCTCGAGGGGCTGCGGCGGCTCTGCGACGCGTCGGGCGCGCTGCTCGTGTTCGACGAGGTGATCACCGGGTTCCGCGTGGCGCGCGGCGGAGCCCAGGAGCGCCTCGGCGTCCTGCCCGACCTGACGATCCTCGGCAAGATCGCCGGCGGCGGGCTCCCGCTCGCTGCCTTCGGTGGGCGCCGCGACCTGATGCAGCAGCTCGCGCCTGCCGGCGACGTCTACCAGGCGGGGACGCTCTCGGGGAACCCGCTCGCGACCGCTGCGGGCCTGTCGGTGCTGCGGCGCCTGCGCCACGACGCACGTGTACGAGGAGCTCGAGCGCCTCGGTGCGCGGCTCGAGGAGGGCCTGCGCGAGGCCGTCCGCGGCGAGGCGGTCGTCCAGCGCGTCGGCGCGATGGCCACGCTCTTCTTCACGCGGGACCCGGTCCACAACTACGCGGACGCCTCCGCGGCGGACACCGAGCGCTACGCAGCCCTGTTCCGCCACCTGCTCGACGCGGGCATCTACGTCGCGCCGTCGCAGTTCGAGGCGATGTTCCTGTCGGTCGCCCACTCGGACGCCGACGTCGACCGCACGGTGAACGCCGTTGACGATTTCGTCGCCACCCACTGACCTCTGGGAGGCGCTGGCCGCCGAGGCGAGCGCCGAGAGCCGCCTCTGGGCCGAGACGCTGCGCCCGCCCGAGACGCGGCGGGCCGAGCCGGTGTTCTCGCCGCTCGCGGGGCCAGAGCTGGCGCTCGGCCTCGAGACGATCTACGAGGGCTACCTCGTCCACTACGGTCGCTCGCGGCTGTTCGGCACCGATGACCGGACGATCGTGCTGCTGCTCGGCGACTACCTCTACGCGCACGGCCTCGTCCGCGTCGCCGAGGTTGCGAGCGCGGACGCCGTCGCCGATCTCGCCGAGCTGATCTCACTCTGCGCACAGCTACGGGCAGAGGGCCGCGACGGGGACGGCGCAGCCTGGGCGGCGACGACGTCGGCGCTCGGCACCGGTCGCCTCGCCGCGCCGCGTGAGGCGCTGGCCGCCGGCGATGCCGCGCCGCTGCTCACCCTCGCCCGCGCGGAGGCCGGCGACGAGGCGGTCGCTGCCGCGCTCGCCGCGCACGCCCGCCAGGTGGGGTAGATTCCGCGCCCGTGATCGCGCTGCTCGCCGACGCCGCCTCCGAGGGCAAGGACGTCATCACCGGGATGCTGCTCGTCGGCCTTGTCTTCATCGGCGTCATCGCGCTCGGCGAGACGACGCACTACCTGCGCAAGCGCCGCAAGGCGCGCCGCCGCCGGCCCGCTTACTAGCCGGCGTAGCGCTCGAGCTCGGCACGGTGCTGCACGAGCACCGCGCGCGCACGCGAGCGCGAGGCGTTCCACGAGCGCCAGTCGGAGCCCGGGACCGGGCGCGCCAGCAGCTCGCGCGCGAGCGAACGGCGGAGGTCCGGCGGAAGCGCCGGCAGCCGGTCGACCAGCGCCGGCACCGCATCGTCGCTCAGGCTCGCGACATACTGCACGTCCACCTTCGGCCGGTCGAGGTTCGTCCGGGCGATCAGCGCGTCCGGGCTCAGCACGTTCATCGCGAGGCTGGCGGCGAGCCCGAGCACGAGCGTGCCGGCCGCGAACTGGTGGCGCCGGCCGCGGAGCACGGTGAGCGCGAACCAGACGAAGACGGCGCCGAGCCACAGGATGATCCCGGAGGCGTAGAGCCGGAGCTCGGTGAGGCCGTAGCTGTGCTCGTAGAGCCGCATGCGCTCCAGGGCCGACGCCATGACGACCAGGGCCAGCGCGACGAGCACCGCGGACAGGCCGCGCACGACCAGCGCGTCGCGCCGCCGGCCGGGTCGCAGCGTCCAGTCGGCCAGGAGGACGAGCGGCAGGACGAGCAGCGCGACCGCGACGAGCTCGAAGAAGCCGTGCCGTGCGTACTCGGCGTAGGTCAAGTGCGTGCGCGCCTCGACGAGCCCGCGGCCGCCGAAGAGGTAGCGCAGCTGCACGAGCACGAAGGCGAGGAAGAGCGCGTTCAGCAGCCCGAGCGCGACCGCGACCTCGGTCAGGCCGATCCGCGGCCGCCGCACCGTGGGCAGCGCGGCAGGCGACAGCTGGCGCACCTCGTCGCGCGGTGCGGCGAGGTCGCGCAGGAGCCCGCCGCCCGCCCAGGCGAAGCCGACGACGAAGAGCAGCTGGACGAGCGGACGGTGCGGCGATGGCAGCGCCGACACGGCGAGGTCGCGGAATACGGCGTCGGCCGCCACGAACAGCGCGCCGAAAACGAGGAGCAGCGGCAGCGCGAAGGCGAGCCCGCGCGCAGCGGCGGCGATCGGCCTGCGCCGGCCGTGGCGCGTCGCGTCGGCCCAGTCGACGTCGCGATGGACGATCGGGATCAGCCCTGCGAGTGCGGCCGTCCCCGCCGCGGCGGCTCCGCCCGCGTAGTCGGTCAGGGGCGCCTGCGTCACCCGCGGCGCCGAACGACGCAGGGCGCCGAGCGCCACCACGGCTCCGAGCGCGAGCGCGTTGACAACGAGGAGCAGCGGCGACGTGTGCCACGAGAGCAGCGCGGCGAAGACGAGCACCGGCGCCAGCATCAAGCGGCGGCCCTGGTGGAACGGCGCGCGCGCCACGCGGACGAGCAGCAGCAACGCGCCGACGAAGAGCGCCGCCCACAGCGCTGCGTTCAGGCCGAGCGGGCGTCCCTGGAAGAGGAGATCGGCGGCGATGCCGAGCACGACCGCCTCGGCGAGCACGACGAGGCCGACGCGCGTCTCGTGCTTCATCCGCACTCCATTCAAGCAGGCCGCCCGCGCGGCGCTAGACCCGGACGCGTGCCGTTGTGGTCGCGTAGCCGGTCTTCGCGGCCGTGGCGTTGACCTGCTTCCCGGTCGCCGTGAGCACGGCGGTGACGCGCCCCGACGCTGCTGTCGTGAAGCGCTTGCCGCCGACCGTGATGCGGACGCCGCCGACCGGGTCGCCCGCGTCCGTCACGCGCAGCGACAGACGGCGCAGCACCTTCTTGTTGCGCACCTCGGTCCGGCTCGCGGTGACGACGAGCGAGAGCCGGGGCAGCACCTGCGTGTGCCAGTCGGGGACGGTGGCGCTGCTGCCCGCGTGCGCGACGAGGTCGAGCGGCCCGCCTGAGCCCTCGCCGTAGAGGCCGTATGTGGTCGCATCGGCGGCAGGCACCGAGACGCGCGTGACCGACTCGAACCTGGTCGCGGCCCGGTTGCTGCGCGTCACGAGGTAGCCGTCGCCGCGCGACCAGAAGAGCCAGAGCCGCCCTTCGGGCCCGGGCGCGATGCCCACGTGCTCGATCCGGTCGCTGCGCGCGACGACGAGCGGCCCGCGGCCGATGCGGAGCAGGTTGACGGTCGTGAACGCCGGGTAGCCGGCGCCGTACGCGACGTAGACGCCGCCCGCGCCGATCCTCGCGGTGATCGCGGTGCGCTGGCCGGGCGGCACTGCGGCCGAGCCGTCCGTGCTCCCGGAGCCTGCGACGCGCGTGCGTGCACCGACGAGCCCGCCGGTCGAGATCTCCTGCGTCCAGAGGCCGCGCCGGCTCGGCGCCGACGAGTACCAGGCGAGGAAGATCTTCCCGGTCGAGGCGTCCACCGCGGCGTCCGGCTCGGCAGCACAGCAGCCGGCGGTCTCGAAGGTCGTCTCGGCTCCGTCGCCGACGCGGAACTTGTTGGTGCCCGGCGCGGCATCGCCCTGTGCGGCGACGAGCGTCCCGTCCGCCGCCGCCGCGGCGCCGATGCCGCTCGCGCTCGCGCCGGTCAGCGCTGTGGTCGCGGGCGCCGGCACCGACCAGGCTCCCCCGGACGCGGAGGAGGAGACGAGCGGGCCCGACGGCCCGTTGGTCGAGGCTCCGGCCCAGAGAGCCTGCAGCCGCGCTCCACTGGCGGCGAGGTCGACGTGCGGGTTGATCGCCTGCCAGCCGCTGGTCACGAGGTCGGGAGAGCCCACGGCAGCACCCGCCGCCGAGATGTCCTGGTGCGCCAGCTCGGCGCGCGCGCTCTCCACCTGCTGCCAGACGACGTGCAGACGCCCGTCGGCAGTGCGAGCGAGGCCGGGCTCGGCATCGGGAGCGTTACCTGCGTGCAGGCGCGTCCACGTGCCGGGCGGGCCGCCGATGGCCGGAGCGGGCGCGAGCAGCGCGAGCGCGGCGAGGATCAGGGCAGGGCGGATCACCGCGCGCGATGCTAGCCGCGCCCAGTTGCGGCGCCGCCCGCCGCGGAGCACGCTGTCCGCGATGCGCGAGCTCCCCGCCGGCACGGTGACGCTGCTCTTCACGGACGTCGAGGGCTCGACGAAGCTCCTGGCCGAGCACGGCGACGCCTACGCCGACCTGCTGGCCGAGCATCGTCGGCTCCTCCGTGAGGCGTTCGCGGCGCGCGGCGGCGCGGAGGTCGACACGCAGGGCGATGCGTTCTTCTACGCCTTCGCGCGCGCATCGGACGCGGCCGCGGCGGCTGCGGACGGCCAGGAGGCGCTCGCCGCGACGCCCGTCCGTGTGCGCATGGGCCTGCACACCGGCGAGCCCGAGCTCACTGAGGAGGGCTACGTCGGCATGGACGTGCACCGCGGCGCGCGCATCGCCGCGGTCGGGCACGGCGGCCAGGTGCTCGTCTCCGAGCAGACCGCGCAGCTCCTTGATGGGGCGCGCCTCCGCGATCTGGGCGAGCACCGGTTGAAGGATGTCGGCGCAACGCGCATCTACCAGCTCGGCGACGGCGATTTCGCCCCGCTGAACACGCTGCACCAGGTCAACCTGCCCGTGCTGGCGACCCCGCTCATCGGCCGCAAGAAGGAGCTCGTCGATGTCGTTCGGCTGCTGACGCGCGAGCGGGCGCGGTTGGTCACGCTCACCGGGCCCGGCGGCACAGGCAAGACGCGGTTCTCGGTCGCAGCGGCGGAGGAATGCGCCGAGAGCTTCGCCGGGGGTGTCTGGTTCGCCGACCTCTCGCCTGTGCGCGACGCCACCCTCGTCCTTGGGGCGATCGGCGCCGCGCTCGGCGCGACCATCGCGCTGCCGGAGCACATCGGTGACCGCGAGTTGCTTGTTGTCGTCGACAACCTCGAGCAGGTCGTCGCCTCGGCGCCGGACATCGCCGGCCTGCTCGGCTCGTGCCCGGGACTGCAGCTCCTGTGCACGAGCCGCGAGCCGTTGCGCATTGCGCCGGAGCGCGAGTATCCGCTCAAGCCGCTGCCCGAGGCTCCCGCGATCGAGCTCTTTCGTCAGCGTGTGGCAGCCGTGGCGCCCGCCGTCGAGGTCTCCTACGACGTCGCCGCCGCCATCTGCGACCGGCTCGACCGCCTACCGCTCGCGATCGAGCTCGCCGCGGCGCGCGTGAAGGTCTTCGAACCGACGGCGCTCCTCCAGCGCCTGGAGCAACGGCTGCCGCTGCTGGCGTCACGCTCGCGGGATCTCCCGGAACGACAGCGAACGCTCCGCGGGACGATCGCCTGGAGCTACGAGCTGCTGGACGCCGAGGAGCGGCAGCTGTTCCGGCGCCTCGCCGTCTTCGCAGGAGGCGCCACGCTGGCGGCGGTCGAGGCCGTCTGCGACGCCGACGATCTCCTTGTCGAGGCGCTCGTGGACAAGAGCCTGCTGCGCCGGAGGCGCGACCGCTTCGTCATGCTCGAGACGATCCGCGAGTTCGCGCAGGACGAGCTGGACGAAGGTGGTGGCGAGACCCGGCGGCGCCTGGCCGAGTGGCTCCTGGCGGAGATGCTCGCGGTGAATCTCACGGCGCTCGCGGACGGGCCGATGGACAACGGGCCCGCCATCGAGGAGCAGGACAACATCCGGGCGGCCCTCGACTGGGCCCTGGCCGCGGGCGAGCTCGAGCTGGGCCTGCGGCTTGCGATCTCCGTCGAGCAGTTCTGGGTGACGCATGCGCCGCTCGAGGGGTACGCCCGGCTGCGCGCGTACGTCGAGGTCCTTGGCGACGAGTTGCAGGGTGAGCTCCTTGCCGACGCGTTGCGCGCGTGTGCGAGCGCCACCTACATCGCCGGCGAGTTCGAGCTGGGCGTGGACTACATGCAGCGGTCCCTCGACGAGTACACGCGCCTGGGAAACGACGTCGGCGTGGGGCACATGATGATGCGACTCGGGGTCGAGGCCTATCGCACCGGCGAGCTCGAGCGTGCCGTCGCACTCGCGGACGAGAGCCGCGCCCGATGCGCTCGTGCCGGGTATCGACGCGGCGAGTCGCAGGCGCTGATGGTGCTCGGCAACGTCGCGGCCCTGCAGGGTGATCTCGATCGTGCTGCGGAGCTCTTCCGCGCGGCGGCGGAGGACGCGGCGGCGATCGGTTTCACCTGGTGGGAGGTCTCGATGCTCGCCGCCGTGGCCGAGACGGAGCTGGGTCGCAGCAGGCCCGAGGAGGCGCTGGCGCCGGGCCGCAAGGCGCTCGCAATCGCGCACAGGATCGGCGACCGCCAGGGAGTTGTGTGGGCGCTCGCCGTCCTCGCCGTCGCCGCGGCGCGAACCGGCGACGCGGAGGGCGCCGGCCGTCACTGGGGCGCCGTTGAGGCCGAGGAGGCGCGCTCGCGAGTGGGCCAGTGGGAGCTCCAGCGCCACGAGTACGAGGCGAAGGTCAGGGAGGTTGACGGCGCCGCCTTCGAGCGGGGCCGGTCACGCGGGCGGCAGCTCACGCTCGACGAGGCCGTCGAGGATGTGCTGGGTTAGGGCCGGGCCACGTACAGAACGTCGGTCTTGTTGTCGGCGCCGGGCCTCGCGGTCACGTAGACCGCGCCGAAGCCGCCCCCTGCGAGCGGCGCGACGCCCATGTAGTCGCCGACGAAGAAGCCGCCGGGAACGAGCGGGCTCGGCGTGATGTTCGGTGCGTCCGTGATCGCGAACCCGCTCGAGACCGCGCTTGTGGTGATGTGCCTACCGCCGTCGCTCGAGCGGGCGATGGAATAGCGGCCGGTCGCGCCTTCGCCGGCGAGCGCGAGGTAGAGGACCGCGACCGAGCCGTTCCCGCGAGCCGCGATGGTCGGGATGATCGCGCCCCCGCTCGAGAGCCGGCTGACGCGCTTCGGGGAGGTCCAGCGGCGTCCGCCATCGGTCGAGCGGGTCAGGAGGATGTCCTCGTAGGCGCCGTGCGAGAGCCGCGCGTCCTGCCAGACGGCGTAGAGCGTCCCTCGCCCGTCGATCGCGAACGACGGCACCTGGGGCGAGCTGCGGATGACGGGCCCGCCGTGCCGCTCGGCAGGTGCACCGGTCGCGAATCGCCGCGCTGCGCTCCAGTGGCGGCCGCCGTCGTCGGAGCGCGAGACGAGGTACCACGCCGGCCGCGTCGGCGTGGCGTAGCCGTCGCGGATCCACGCGGTGAAGAGGTACAGCCGCCCGTTCCGCGGATCGACGAGGATCTGGCCGTCCTCGGGCCCGGCCGCCTGCCCGTGGCGGACCACGACCTGAGGCGTGCTCCACGACCGCCCGCCGTCGTGCGTCACGGAGACGACCTCGTCGCTCGTGGTGGCCGGCGGGCTCGTTGGCAAGTAGTCCGACCAGGTGACGTACGCCCAGCCGCGCTTGCGCGGATCGGCGGTCACCGTCTCCTTGTCGGTAAGGCCGTAGCGGCCGCGGATCGACACCGGGCTCGACCAGGTGCGCCCCCAGCCGGTCGACGTCGTCACCGACACGACGTCGGTCAACGCGGTCGCGTAGATCCGCCCGTCCGGGCCGACGCTGGCCCATGGGTCGCTCGCGAACGGCGCCGGCCGCGCCGCTGAGCCGGCGCACGCGCTGACCGGCAGGGCGGCCTTCCGCCACGTCTTGCCGCCGTCGGTGCTCGTGGCCGCGACGATGCCGCGCGCGCCGCCGCCGTGGTAGCGGTCCTGTTGGTAGACGGCCACGAGCCGTTTGGCGACGCTCGGGTGCGCAGCGACCATCGGCTCGACCTCCGCGCCCTCGAAGGACGGCGCGGACGGGCAGCCGGCGAACGGCGACGGGCCGGACACGACCACCGGCGCCACGGCGGCCGTCGCCACGGTCGCACCGGTCAGCAAGAGCGCGGTCGTCGTCCGCCAGGGGAGCATCTCTCTTCCTTGGACGCACAAGCGCCGCCGCAGTTGGCTCGAGCGGGCCCACGCGAGATGCTGTGCACGTGGCGGAATCGACGCTTGCGCTCGGCGCGACACGTCTTCCCGCGCCCGCGACGCCGTTCGTCGGCCGCGTGCGCGAGCTCGCGGACCTCGCCAAGCTCGCCAGGCGCGACGGCACGCGCATCGTCACGCTCATCGGGCCGGGCGGGACCGGGAAGACCCGGCTGGCGCTGCAGGTGGCGACCGACCTCGCCGACGAGTATCCGGACGGCACGCACTGGGTGCCGCTCGCCGACGTGCGCGATCCGGCCCAGGCGGCGTCCGCGGTCGCCGAGGCGCTTGGAGTCGCGGCCGGCCCGGCGGACGTGTGCGAGGACGCGATCGCCGCGGCTCTCGACGGACGAACCCAGCTATTGATCGTCGACAACGCCGAGCACCTGCTTCCGGACGTCGCCGACACGATCGGCAAGCTCGTCTCGGTCGTCGGCCCGACGGTCCTGGTCACGAGCCGCGAGCTGCTGCGCCTCCACGGCGAGCAGGTGTTCGACGTCGGCTCGCTCGCCGAACGAGACGCGGAAGAGCTGTTCCTCTCCCGGGCGCGTGCGATCGACCCGGCCTTCGCCGATACGCCGGCGGTGGGCGAGCTTTGCCGCCGTCTCGACGACCTGCCGCTCGCGATCGAGCTGGCCGCCGCGCGTACGTCGGACTTCACGGCGGACGAGCTGCTGGCGCGCGTCTGCGAACGGCTCGACCTGCTCCAGGCAGGGCACGGCGCGGATCCGCGCCAGCAGACGCTGCGCGCCACGATGGAGTGGAGTCACGAGCTCCTCGACGAGAACGAGCAGCGCCTCTTCGCCCGTCTGTCGATCTTCGAGAGCGGGTGCTCCCTCGAGACCGCCGAGCAGGTCTGCGACGCGGATCTGGAGACACTCCAGGGCCTGCTCGACAAGAGCTTCCTCCCGCGGCGCGCGGAGGATCGGATGCCGCGGTTCTCGATGCTCGGCACGATCCGCGACTACGGCCGCGAGCGGCTCGCGGCGTCGGGCGAGGAGGAGGCGGTGCGCGAGCGCCACGCGAGCTGGATCGCCGCGCTCGCGGAGCGGATCCCGCTCGAGAGCGCCGGGGCCGAGTTCGACGCCGTGCGGAGCGAGGTTGCGGAAGAGCGTGCCGAGGTTCGGGCCGCGCTCCGGTGGACGCGCGCGACCGGCCGCACGGAGCTGTCCCTCCGCATCGGCGCGGGCCTGGGCGGTCTCTGGCCGCACCTGTTCCTGGAGGAGGCGGAGAGCTGGCTCGAGCAGGCCGAGCAGGCCGCCGCGGAGGTGCCGCTGCCGCTCCGCGCCCGCGTCCTGCGGACCTGCGGGACGATCGCCTTCTTCGTGCTCGCCGACGTCGACCGTGCCGTGGGGCTGCTGGAGCGGGCGCTCGAGGTCGCGACCGAGGCCGGTGACGAGAAGCTCGCTGCGGCAATCCGGTACCGGCTGGGCATGGCGGCCTGGGACCGCGGCGAGCCGGAGGGCGCGGTGGCGTCGCTCGAGCAAGCGCTCGCGGATGCGAAGGCGCGCGGCGAGCGCCCGGGCGAGATCAACGCGCTGCACCACCTCGGCGAGGCCCTGCGCGACCTCGGCGAGTTCGACAGGGCCGAGGCGCTGCTGCTCGAGTCGATCGCGCTGGCCCGGAGCGTCGGCGACGTGCGGATGGCCGACGAGACGACTCACAGCCTCGGCGACCTCAACCTCGACCGAGGCACGGTGGACGAGGCCGCCGCGCAGTACGCGCAGAGCCTCCGCGCAGCCCTTCGGCGTTCCGAGGAACGGTCGGTCGCCTACTGCGTCGCCGGGATCGCCTGCGTCCTGGTCGAGCGCGGCGCCGACGAGAAGGCGGCGACGCTCTGGGGAACGGTCGAGGCGACGGAGCGCCGGGTCGGCTTCCGGATGCTCGACAACGAACGCGTCCGGTACGCGCGGCGGCTCGATCGTCTCGATGGCTCGGCGGCGTGGGAGGCGGGCCGCGCGCTGCCGCTTGCGGAGGCGGCCCAGCGCGCCCTGTCGGCCGTCGATGCCTGAGCTCCCGGCCGGGACGGTCACGTTCCTCTTCACCGACGTCGAGGGATCGACGCGGCTGCGGCACGATCTCGGCGACGAGCGGTACGCGCAGGCGCTGGCCGAGCACCGGCGCTGCGTGCGTGAGGCGGTCGCGGCGCACGGCGGCGTGGAGGTCGACACCCAGGGCGACGCGTTCTTTCTCGCCTTCGGCGATGCGGCGGCGGCCCTCGCCGCGGCCGAGGCGGCGCAGGCGGGTCTCGAAGGGAGACCCGTGCGCGTGCGCATGGGACTGCACACGGGCGCGCCGCTCGTCACCGACGAGGGCTACATCGGCCTGGACGTGCATCGCGCCGCCCGCATCGCCGCTGCCGGGCACGGTGGTCAGGTGCTCGTCTCGGCGGCGACCGCGGAGCTGATCGAGCCTGCGCGCCTGTCCGATCTGGGCCGGCACCGGCTCAAAGACCTGGCTGCTGCGGAGCGCGTCTACCAGCTGGGCGACGTCCCGTTCCCGCCGCTGAAGAGCCTCTACCGGACGAACCTGCCCGTGCCGGCGACGCCGTTCCTCGGGCGGTCGCACGAGCTCGCGGCCGTCGTCGAGCTGCTCATGCGAGACGACGTGCGGGTCGTCACGTTGACCGGCCCCGGAGGGACCGGCAAGACGCGACTCGGCGCGCAGGCGGCCGCCGAGACAGCCGACCAGTTCCCCGACGGCATCTGGTGGGTGCCGCTCGCGGAGCTGCACGACCCGGCGCTCGTCTTGCCGAGGCTCTCCCAGACGCTGGAGCTGACGGAGCAGGCGGGGACGACCGCGGCGGATGCCGTTGCGGCCGCGCTCCGGCGGCAGAAGGCGCTTCTCGTGCTCGACAATGCCGAGCACCTCCTTCCGGAGCTGGCCGCCGATGTCGCACGGCTGCGCGACCTCGACGGCCCGACGGTCCTCGTCACGAGCCGCGAGCGGCTCCAGATCCAGGGAGAGCACGCGTGGCCGGTGCCGTCGCTCGGCGACGAGGACGGCGTCGCGCTCTTCGAGACGCGGGCACGCGCGCTTCACCCGGACTTCGCGCCGTCTGCGGCCGCCGCCGAGCTCTGCCGGCGGCTGGACAACCTGCCGCTTGCGATCGAGCTCGCCGCCGCACGGACGGCCGTCTTCTCGCCGGAGCAGTTGCTTGCGCGGCTGGGCGACAAGCTCGACCTGCTCAAAGGGAGCCGGGACTCCGACCCACGGCAGCAGACGCTCCGGGCGACGATCGACTGGTCGTACGAACTGCTTGCCGATGAGGAGCGGCGCGTGTTCGCGGCGCTGTCGGTGTTCGCGGGCGGTTGCACATACGACGCGGCCGAGCATGCGTGCGGCGCGGACCCCGACACGCTCCAGTCGCTGATGGACAAGAGCCTCGTTCGGCGACGGGATTCCGCCGCGGCTCCCCGGTACTGGATGCTGGAGACGATCCGCGAGTACGCGGCGGAGCGGCTCGACGACGATCTGCCGGTGCAGCGTCATGCCGGCTGGTACCTCGAGCTCGCCCGCCGGCACAGAGGCTCCCACGAAGCGGCTGCGCTGGAGGAGTTGGAGCAGGAGCTTCCGAACTTCCGGCTGGCCCGTCAGACGATGAGCCGCAGCGGCGACGTGGAGGGCGAGCTGGAGCTGCTCGGCTCTCTGCGCACGCTGTGGGACACCCACGGTCACTACGGCGAGAGCGTCCGCCTGCTCGAGGACGCTCTGGTCCGCGGGGGCGGAGCCTCGGCGGGGCCGCGCGCGCTCGCCTACCAGGCGCTGGCGACCGTGGCGCTGTCCTTCGATGCGCAGACGGCGATTGGACCCGCGACCCGGGCCGTCGAGCTCTACGGCACGATCGGCGAGAGCCGGGACCTGGCGGACGCGCTGATCATCCTCGGCCTGGTGGCCGAGGATTGCGGCGACGTTGAGCAGGCCGAGGCGGTGCTCGTCGAAGCGGCGGCCCTGTGCCAACGGCTTGGCTACGGGACGGGCGAGGCCGGGGCGCTCGTGAACCTCAGCCTGTTCGCCCTCGCCCGGGGGGACGCCCAGGCAGGGCGCGACCTCGCCGCCCGCGCGCTCGACCGGTTTCGCGCGGTCGGGAGCGAGGACACCGCGGGCGTTGCCGTGTCTCTCGAGAATCTCGCCATCGCCGAGCTTTGGGCTGGCGATCTCGACGCGGCCGCCGCCCACATCCGCGAATCGATCGACGTCGCACAGCAGATCGACTTCAAGGGGGTCGTCGCGGCCGACCTCGGCGTGCTCGCCGCGATCTCGGTGGAATCCGGCCGCCCAGTTGTGGCGGCGCGGCTGCTCGGCGCTGCCGGAGCGATGCTCGAGGCCATCGAGACTGGCCTCGACACGATCGAGGAGCGCGTCCACGCTGCGGCCGCCGAGCAGGTGACCTCCCGGCTCGGCCCGGAGGAGGCTGAGCGGGAACGGCACCGTGGTGAGGCCTGGTCGCCAGCGGAGGCGATGGACTACGCGCGCTCCCTAGACTCGTCGTCGTGACACCTCCCGGGGACCTGCGCGCGTGGATCCGGCTCCTGGAGTCGCAGGGCGAGCTCGTCCGCGTCTCGGCGCCTGTCGACCCGCACCTCGAGGTGACCGAGATCGTCGACCGCACCGTCAAGGCGGGCGGCCCGGCGCTCCTCTTCGAGCAGCCGAAGAACGCGCGCCACCCGCTGCTGATCAACCAGTTCGGCACCGAGCGGCGGATGTGCATGGGCTTCGGCGTCGAGCGGCTCGACGACATCGCCGCAAAGCTCGAGGACATCCTCGAGATGCAGCCGCCGCAGGGCCTCGCGGAGAAGGTCAGGGGCCTGAAGACGCTGAAGTCGATCGCCGACTCGCGGCCGAAGATCGTCCGCCGCGGTGCCTCCCAGGAGGTCGTGCTGACCGGCGAGGACGTCGACCTCACGCGGCTGCCGATCCAGACCTGCTGGCCCGGCGACGCAGGGCCGTTCATCACGCTCCCCGCAGTCATCACCAAGGATCCCAAGACCGGCTCGCGCAACGTCGGCATGTACCGCATGCAGGTGCTCGACGAGCGCTCGACGGCGATGCACTGGCAGATCCACAAGGACGGGCGAATGGACTACCTCGCGTCCGGCGGGCGGCTCGAGGTCGCGGTCGCGCTCGGGCTCGACCCGGTCGCCGCCTACTCGGCGTCGGCGCCGCTGCCGAAGCACATCGACGAGTTCATGGTCGCCGGCTTCCTGAAGGGCGAGCCGGTCGAGATGGTGCAGGCGAAGACCGTCGACCTGGAGGTGCCGGCCGCGGCCGAGATCGTGCTCGAGGGCTACGTCGAGCAGGGTGAGCTGACGCAGGAGGGGCCGTTCGGCGACCACACCGGCTACTACACGGCGGCCGAGCCGTTCCCGGTCTTCCACGTGACCGCGATGACGATGCGCGAGAACGCGATCTACCCGTCGATCGTGGTCGGCAAGCCGCCGGCCGAGGACGCCTGGCTCGGCAAGGCGACGGAGCGCATCTTCCTGCCGGCCGTGCGGATGACGCTGCCGGAGCTCGTCGACTACGACCTGCCCATCGCAGGCGCCTTCCACAACTGCGTGATCGTGTCGATCCGCAAGGCGTTCCCCGGCCACGCGAAGAAGGTCATGCACGCGATCTGGGGCCTCGGGATGCTGAGCCTCTCGAAGTCGATCGTCGTCGTGGACGCGCACGTGAACGTGCACGACTACGAGGAGGTCTTCTTCTACGTGGGCGCCAACGTCGACCCGGCCCGCGACGTGCTGCTCACCGAGGGCCCGGCCGATCACCTCGACCACGCGACGACGCTCCAGTTCGTCTCGGGGAAGATCGGCATCGACGCGACCGCGAAGAGCCCGGCCGAGGGTGCCCGCGAGTGGCCGCCCGAGATCGAGATGACGGACGATGTGCGCGAGCTCGTGGACGCCCGCTGGGCCGAGTACGGGATCGACCTCGGCGGAGGGTCTGCGAACGGCGCCGGGCCGGGGCGGAAGTCGGGACTGCGCCGCGTCTTCGGCAGCCGCTGACGGGCGAAAGGCGCTTGCAGCGGCTGTCACGTCGTTGACGTGCCATGATCCCCGTCGCTTGAATGCCGAGGCTCGCGCGCACGCGCGGGAAAGCTGAAGGAGGCTGGCGGACACTGGCTGACGCAGGCGGAGGGCAGCACCCGGGGCCGACGATCTGGCCGATCGGCTTCGCCGTCGGCATCGTCTGCATCCTCGCAGGGCTGATCGTCTCCAAGCCGGCGGTCATCGCCGGCACCGTCATCGCCGTCATCTTCGGCTTCCTCTGGATCCGGGCGTCGACGCACGAGTACCGCGCCGCGCCGCCGGAGCCCGAGCCTGCGCCGTACGAGCCGAGCCCGGCCGTCGCCGCCACGCCGCCCCTGGCGGCCGCGGAGGAGCCGCTCGTCGCCGAGCCGGAGCGCTACCCGCGCAACGTCTTCCTCGAGGTGTCGACGCTCGGCCTCGCCGGCCTGATCGGGCTGATCGTGACCGCGCCGATCCTCGGCTTCGCCGTCATCCCCGGGTTCACCGACCAGGAGTACGACAGCGTCGACCTCGGGCCGATGGACAACTTCCCCGAGAACCAGTGGATGATCGCCACGTTCAATCGCAACCCCGTTATGGGCGAGGTCGGGCGGCGCACGACCTACATCCGCAACAACGGGCTGCTCGAAGACGCGCCAAGCTTCACGATCATCTCCAACCGCTGCGCGCACCTCGGCTGCCCGGTCCAGCCGAACGGCCTCATCGACGAGAAGGGCCAGAAGAACGTCCCGGTCAAGAACGACCGGGGACGCTACGTCCTGTCGATCACGCCGGTCGACCCCTCCGGCTTCGGCTGCCCGTGCCACGGCGGCCAGTACGACACCGAGGGCAACCGCACCGCCGGCCCGCCGGTGCGCGCACTCGACCGCTACGAGTACTCGATCATCAACGGCAACCTCGTCCTCGACAAGCCGTACAGCGTGGGCCACACCTATGGCAAGGGCAAGAACGCCGAGATCCACGCGTACGAGCTCACCGGTCCGGGCCAGCACGTCGACGGCATCGAGGCCTGGCTCTATCCCATCCAGCCCCCGGGGCGCTAGTCGATGCCGCCGCTCCCGACCAAGGAACGCAAGGAGTCGACGCTCCACAAGGTGGTCATGTACCCGCTCGACTGGCTCGAGGAGCGGTCGGGAATCGTCGGTGGCGTCAAGTACTTCCTCTTCCGCAACGTCCCGGGCGACAGCGGCTGGTGGCACACGCTCGGCTCGGCCACGCTCACGGCCTTCATCTCGCAGGCCATCACGGGCGTGATCCTCGCGATGTACTACCAGCCCACCCCGGACGGGGCGTACAAGTCGATCCAGCACATCACGAACGACTTGACGCTCGGCTGGCTCGTCCGCGGCATGCACCGGTGGGGCGCCAGCGTCTTCATCATCCTGATGTTCTTCCACATGGCGCGCGTCTTCCTGTTCGGCGCCTACAAGTACCCGCGCGAGCTGAACTGGATCATCGGTGTCGTGCTGCTGATCCTCGGCATGCTCGAGGGCTTCACGGGCTACCTGCTGCCCTGGGATCAGACGGCCTACTGGGCGACGGTCGTCGGCATCAACCTCAACGGGACGGCGCCGTTCGTCGGCGAGTTCCTGTCGCAGTTCCTGACGATCCGGGGCCGAGATCGGCGGTGACACGCTCACGCGCTTCTACGCGCTGCACATGCTGGTGATCCCCGGTGCGCTGATCGGGCTGATCGTGCTGCATCTGTACCTCGTCGTCCGGCTCGGGGTGAGCTCGCCGCCGTGGTCGGACGAGCGGGCCGGTCGCGAGCGGCCCGAGCCGCCGCCGCCGCCCGGGCGGGCGGGGCTCGTCCAGCCGGTTCCGCGCGGAGGGCTGAAGAAGTGAGCCGCACAGGCCGACGAGCGGCGCGAGGAGTTCACGCGCTACAAGGAGGACGTCTCCGAGCGCGGGAAGCCGTTCTTCCCGTACGCGATGTTCCACGACACGGTCATGAGCCTCGTCGTCGTGATCGTGATCATCGCGCTCGCCGTGATCTGGAAGTTCACGGCCGGCGAGACGCCCTGACGACCCGGGCAGGCTCGGGACGCTCTACGCGGCTCCGGCCGACCCGGGAACGACGACGTTCGTGCCGCGGCCGGACTGGTACTTCTACTTCCTTTTCTACCTCCTGCGGATCTTCGACAACCCGAACGTCGTGATCCTCGGCACGATCGGCGTCCCGACGATCGCGATGATCCTGCTCTTCGCGCTGCCGTTCCTCGACCGGCGGCGCGAGCGGCGGCTGCTGCGGAGGCCGGTCGCTCTCGTGGCGCTGGCGCTGACCGCGGCGACGATGGGCGTCCTCACCTACAAGGGCGCCACGGTGAAGGAGTTCCTGGCCGGGGAGGGCGAGACGCTCTGGGTGAAGTGGCAGGCGGACAACAACCTGCCCGACTCGGTGCACGAAGGGGCCCTCATCTTCGCCGGAGCCGGCTGCCTGAACTGCCACACCTACGCGGGCGACGGCTCGTCGAACCTGGGCGCGCCGGATCTCACGGCGATCGGGGCCACGAGCGGCACGAGCGCCGAGTTCTTCGCCCGCTACGTCGCCGACCCGAGCAAGTTCGGCAACAACGTGATGCCCAAGTTCGGCAAGGTCAACGGCGGCAGCCTCAACGCACAGCAGCTTCAGCAGGTCGGCGAGTTCCTGGCCGCCTCCAAGGGCGGCGGCTGAGCCCGCGGCGCCATGCGCGTCTTCCTCGGCGTCACGGGCGGCTCGGGCGCGCCGTACGCCGCGCGCCTGCTGCCAGGCGCTGACGGCGGCCGGCCACGAGGTCGGCGTCTGCGCGTCGGCAGCCGGCGTGCAGGTGCTCGCGACCGAGCTGTACGGCGACGCGACGCTGCCGCGGGAGGAGGTGCTAGCGCGGTTCGTCGACGGCGCCGCCGCGGCCGTGACGGTCTACGAGCCGACTGACTACGGCTCGCCCTACGCGAGCGGATCGGCGAGCGTCGGCGGCTACGTGATCTGCCCGTCCTCCATGTCGACCGTGGGAACGATCGCGTCGGGTGGGGAGGCGAACCTCATCCACCGGGCCGCGAACGTGGCCCTGAAGGAGGACCGGAAGCTCGTGCTCGTTCCGCGCGAGACGCCGCTCTCGACCATCCACCTCGAGAACCTGCTGCGTGTCCGGCGCGCGGGTGCGGTCGTGCTCTTCGCGGCGCCCGGCTTCTACCACGGCGCCGATCGCGTCGAGCAGCTCGTGGACTTCATCGTCGGGCGCTGCCTCGATCAACTTGGCGTGGAGAACGCGTTGGTGCCAGAGTGGGGCACTTCGTGAAGCGCCAGGCCCCCACCCCTGAGGCTCCGCCGGACGCGGAGTTCGCCTCCGGCACGCTGCCGGCCTCAGAGGTGCAGTCGATGTTCGACCGCATCGCGCCGGTCTACGACGTGATGAACCGGGTCATGACCGCCGGGCTCGACCAACGCTGGCGGCGCGCGACCGCCGCGGCGGTCGTTCGCCCGGGCGACCGCGTCGTCGACCTGTGCTGCGGGACGGGCGACCTCGCCGTGGCCTGCGCGAAGGCGGGCGGGCAGGTGACCGGCGTGGACTTCTCTGCGCGCATGCTCGAGCGGGCAAGCCGCAAGGCTCCCGAGATCGAGTGGGTGCAGGCAGACGCGCTGGCGCTGCCGTTCGACGACGCGACGTTCGATGGCGCGACGGCCGGCTTCGGCATCCGCAACCTGGACGATCTCGAGGCAGGCGTGCGTGAGGCGCGCCGGGTGCTGCGGGCTGGTGGGCGGCTCGGGATCCTCGAGATCACGCAGCCCTCAGGCGTGCTGCGGCCGTTCTTCCGCGTCTGGTTCGACCGGGTCGTGCCGCTGTTCGGGAAGGTGCTGCCGGGCGGAGCTGCCTACACGTACCTGCCGGCGAGCGTACGCCGCTTCCCCGGGCCCGACGCGCTGGCCGCCGCCATCGAGGGCGCGGGCTTTGCGCGGGTCGAGTACCGCCTGTTCGCAGGCGGCATCGTCGCGCTGCATACGGCCGAGGCCACGTGAGCGCGGTCGCCGACATCCTCGCCGCCCCCGACGTCGGCGAGTATCTCGATCAGCTGGAGTCGAGCCTTGCGGAAGCGGTGGCGCGCGACGGCGGCGTCGTGGCCGAGATCGGCGCCGAGGCACTCGCGGCCGGCGGCAAGCGGCTTCGCCCGCTACTCGTCTACCTCACGGCGCCGGGCGACGGTGACCCGCCCGTCACCGAAGGCGTGGCGGTCGAGCTCGTCCACATGGCGAGCCTGGTGCACGACGACCTCATCGACGGCGCCGCGTACCGCCGCGGCCGAGCGTCAGCGTGGTCGTCGTTCGGGCCGGAGGCGGCCCGGGCTGCGGGCGACTATCTCTTCGCGCGCGCGTTCGCGGAACTGGCGGCGCTCGGCGACGTCCGCGGGCTGGCCGTGCTCGCCGACGCGTGCCTGTGTCTTGCCCGTGGCGAGGCAATGCAGCGAACACAGGCGCACGACCCGGATGTCCCGGTGCACGCGTACCTGGAACGGTGCGCGCTGAAGACCGGCAAGCTCTTCGAGGCGTCGTGCGTGCTCGGTGCAGGCGACCGGTCGCTCGCCGAGTTCGGCTTGGCCCTGGGCGTCGCGTTCCAGATCGCCGACGACATCCTCGACTGCGCAGGCAGCCCGCTCGAGACCGGCAAGGTCGCCGGCACCGACCTCCGCGAGGGCACGCCGACGCTGCCGCTGCTGCTTGCGGCGCGGAGCGACCCGGTCGTGCGCGCGGCCCTGCTCGGCGGCCCGCTCGACGGCGTGCTCGTGCGGGTGGCCGAGTCGGGGGCGCTCGAGCGGTCGCGCGGGCTGGCCGATCGCTACGCCGAGCGGGCGCGTCGGGGGCTCGAGGGCCACCCGCGCGCGGCGGATCTCTCGGCGCTCACCTACGCCGTGGTTGATAGACAGAGGTAGTAGATGGCCGTCCTCGACCGCACATCGCTGCTGGACCCGATCCGCGAGAAGGTGGATGCGGGCGAGCGGCTGGACTTCGAGGACGGCGTCCTTCTCTACGAGTCGGACGACCTGCTCTGCACTCGGCGAGCTCGCCGACCTCGCGCGCCGGCAGCGCGGCGGCGGCGACGAGGTCTACTTCGTCCAGAACATCAACCTGTACCAGACCAATGTCTGCCGGGTGAAGTGCAAGTTCTGCGCGTTCGCGCGGACGAACAAGCAGGAGGGCGCCTACACGCTGAGCGCCGAGGAGTTCGTCGAGGACGCCGTGGAGCAGCACGAGCAGCTGGGGTTCACGGAGATCCACTGCGTGAACGGCGAGAACCCGCACGTGGATCTCGAGTTCTACGTCGAGGTGCTGCGGCAGCTGCGCGCGGCGCTTCCGGATGTCCACCTCAAGTTCTACACAGCCTCCGAGGTGCATCACATGTCGAAGCTCGGCGGCATCTCGCACGAGGAGGTGCTGCGCGAGCTGAAGGACGCGGGGCTCGGCTCGATGCCCGGCGGCGGCGCCGAGGTGTTCGCCGACCGCGTGCGCCGGCTCGTCGCGCCCGGCAAGGAGCATCCGGACGACTGGTTCGACGTGCACGACAAGGCCCATCGGATGGGCATTCCGACGCAGTGCACGATGCTGTACGGCCACGTCGAGACGTACGAGGAGCGGGTCGACCACCTGCTGCGCCTGCGCGACCAGCAGGACCGGACGGGCGGTTTCATGTCGTTCATCCCACTGGCGTTCCACCCGGAGAACACCGTCTTCGAGAAGCGCGGCTGGGTGCACACGGCCGGCTCGGACGACCTGAAGATGATCGCCGTGTCGAGGCTGATGCTCGACAACGTCCCACACGTGAAGGCCTACTGGATCATGATGGGCATGCCGCTCGCCCAGGTCGCGCTGCACTTCGGCGCGAACGACGTGCAGGGCACGGTCGTCCGCGAGACGATCTTCCATGCCGCCGGCGCGCGCACCGAGACCGAGCAGAAGGTCGATGAGTTGGTGCGCGTCGTCCAGGCCGCGGGCCGGATCCCGGTGCAGCGCGACTCGCTCTACAACGAGCTCCACCGGTGGTGAGCGCCACGGTGGCTGTGGGCTTTTCGACGCACTTCCGGCACGCTGCGGCACACACCCGTGCGGTTTTTGCTCGTAGGCTGAAGCCGAGCAGGGGGCGGGTCGGGACCCGAAGTCACACGCGCGCGTCAATCGAGGTGAGCGCCGCGTGATCCGGCTCGGGCGCATCTCGTACCTCAACATGGCGCCCGTCTTCTACGGGCTCGAGGCCGAGGTCGAGCAGGTCGCGGGCGTGCCGACCGAGCTCAACCGCGCGCTGCTCGACGGCGAGGTCGACCTCGCCCCGATCTCGTCGATCGAATGGGGCCGCAACGCGAACCAGCTGCTCATGCTGCGGCGCCTCTGCGTCTCCTCGGAGGGCGCCGTCGGCTCGATCCAGCTCGTCGCGCCCGGCCGGCTCGCCGACGTGCGCACGGTTGCGATCACGCCGGAGAGCGCCACTTCGGTCGTCCTGACAAAGGTGCTCCTCCCGAAGGCGGACCACGTTCCGCTCGGGGAGGACGCCGACGCGAAGCTGCTGATCGGCGACGCGGCACTCCGCAGCGCCTTCGAGGACCCGACGCCGCACTACGACCTCGGCGGCCTCTGGCTCGAGCGCACCGGCCTGCCGATGGTCTTCGCCGTCTGGGCCTGCGCGGACCCGCCGCCGGATGGGCTGCCGGAGCTCGAGGAGGCGCTGGTCCGCTCGGTCAAGCGGGCACGCAGCGAGTCCCAGGACCTTGCGCGCGCGGCGAGTGCCGAGTACGGCTATCCGGCCGGCTGGATCGCGCGCTACTTCGAGCAGCTCCGCTTCAGCTTCGGGCCGCGTGAGCGCGCCGGGCTCCTGCGCTTCCTCGAGCTCGCCCGTGACGTCGGCGAGCTGGCCGAGGTGCCGCGCGAGCTCCGCTTCGTCCACGAAGAGGTGCCGGCATGACGATCACCGCGCCGCCCATCGAGCGCAGCGTGCGCACGATCCTCGACAAGGCGCTTGACGGCGAGCGGATCACCGACGAGGACGCCGTCACCCTGCTCCAGTCGCGCGACCTGGTCGCGGTCGGCCAGGCGGCCGAGGAGCTGCGCGCCCGCCGCACGGACCCCGACGCGATCACGTTCATCGTCGACCGCAACCTCAACTACACCAACGTCTGCGTCACCGACTGCGACTTCTGCGCCTTCTACCGCCGCCCCGGCGACCGCGGCGAGGCGTACCTGCTGCCCAAGCCGATCATCTTCAAGAAGATCGAGGAGACGCTCGCGATCGGCGGCACCGGCGTGCTCATGCAGGGCGGCCACCATCCCGACCTCGCCGTCGACTACTACGAGGATCTCTTCAGCTCGATCAAGGCGCGCTACCCGATCCACCTGCACGCGCTATCGCCGCCCGAGATCGAGCACATCGCGCGCCGGTCGCACCTGACGGTCCCGGAGACGCTCACGCGGCTCCGTGACGCCGGCCTCGACTCGCTCCCCGGCGGCGGCGCCGAGATCCTCGTCGACCGCGTGCGCCGGATCATCGCGCCGAAGAAGACCACCGCCGGCGCCTGGCTGAATGTCATGCGCCACGCGCAGCGGCTCGGCATGTCGACGACGGCGACGATGATGTACGGCCACGTCGAGACGCTCCCCGAGCGCGTCGAGCACATGCGGCGCATCCGGGAGCTTCAGGACGAGACCGGCGGCTTCCGCGCCTTCATCTCGTGGACGTTCCAGTCCGACGGCAACCGGCTGGGCGCGCTCGTCGCCGCGAGAGACGATGCCGACCTCGTTCGACTACCTGCTCACGCAGGCGGTCAGCCGCATCTACCTCGACAACGTCAAGCACATCCAGTCGTCGTGGGTCACGCAGGGGATGAAGATCGGCCAGGTGGCGCTCGAGTTCGGCGCCGACGACCTCGGCTCGGTGATGATCGAGGAGAACGTCGTCTCCGCCGCCGGCACGACCTACCGCGCGACGACCGACGACTTCGTCCGGGTGATCCGGGCGCTCGGTAAGACACCGGTGCAGCGCGACACGCTGTATCGCGTCGTCCGCAGCTGGTAGCCGCGCCAGCGGCGCGGCTACGCTCCCCGACGGGTCATGCTTCGTCTCACCGTGCTCGCAGCGCTCCTCGGCGCGGTTGCCGCCGCGCCTGCGTACGCGACGCCGACCGAGCTCATGCCGGGCGTCACGTACGACAAGCAGCTCGTGCTGTCGCGCTTCGGGCCGCAGGTCGTCCATGTCGTCACCGCACCGCGCCCAGGCGGCCTCTACACCCTCGGGCCGCTGCTCTCGAACGGCGCGATCCCCGGCCGCGAGACGGTCACTGCGATGGAGCGGCGCCTGGCGCCGGCGGCGACGATCATCGGCGTCAACGGAGACTTCTCGACAGCCGAGGGTGTGCCGAGCGGTCTCGTCGTCCAGGGCGGCGTCCTCAACGCGCAGCCGAACGTGAAGCGCTCGAGCATCGGCTGGGACGCCGCCGGGACGATGCGCGTCGAGCGCCCCGGGCTCAACGCGACCTGGCAGGGCTCCGGCCAGCGGCGCACGTTCTCCGTCAACCGTCGGCCCAGTACCAGCGGCACGACCCTCTACACGCCCGCCTGGGGCACGGCGACGCCGGTCGAGCCGGGCAGCACCGAGGTCGTTCTCGCGGGACTCGGCACCACCGTGCTCGGCGGCATCCGCACCGCGACCGTGACCGAATTGCGCAGCGGCGGCGTCACGCCGATCCCGCCCGGCGGCGCGGTGCTCGTCGGCCGCGGCACGGCGGCGCAGCGGATCGCCGAGGAGGCGAAGCCGGGCACCGCGGTCACGCTGCGGATGGTCGTGAACCCCGACTGGTCGACGGTCGTCGAGGGACTCGCCGGCGGCCCGGTCCTCGTGCGTGCCGGCAAGGCGGTCTTCAATGCGCGCGAGGACTTTTCCGCCGCCGCGCTTGCCGCGCGCTCGGCTCGAGTCGCGGTCGGGCAGCGCGCCGACGGGACGATCATGCTGGTCGTCGTCGACGGCGGCCTGCCGGGCTTCAGCGTCGGCATGACGAACTTCGAGCTCGCCCAGACGCTCGTCCGCCAGGGCGCGATCACCGCTGCGGCACTCGAGGGCGGAGCACCCGCGACGCTCGCCTTCGACGGCACGCTCCTGAACCGCCCCGCCCTCGGCGAGCGCGCGGTCTCGGAGCTCCTCGCGGTGCAGTACAGCGGCGTCTACGCCCCGCCGCCGCTCCCCGCCGTGCTCTCGCCTAACGGTGACGGCATCGACGAGACCCAGACCTTCCGCTACCGGGTCGTGCGCCCGTCGGCCGTGACCGTGTCGCTCGTCGACCCGCTCGGCGCCCCGCGCGTCGTCGAGTCAGGGCAGCGCACGCCCGGCACGTACACGCTCGCGTGGACGGGGAAGAAGGCCGACGGCACGCTGGAGCAGCAGGGCGCCTGGCACTGGGTCGTGGCCGCGAAGGACGACCTCGGCCGCGACTCGACCGCCGACCGGCCGTTCACGCTCGACGCGACGCTCGGTGCGCTGCGCCTCACACCGACCACCGTCGCGGTCGGCACTGCGGGCGGCTTGCTGGGCATCGCGTTCACGCTCGCCGCCCCCGCTGCGTGGAAGGTGACGATCGAGTCGAAGGGGGGTGTCGTCCTGCGCACCTACACGGGGCGGAGCGGAGTGCCGGGGCCCGTGTCGCTCCGCTGGGACGGTCGCTACAGCACGAACGTCCGCGCGTACTCCGGCGCGCACGTCGTCCGCGTGACGACGACGAGCCAGTTCGGCACCGCAGCACTGACGGCGCCGTTCACCGTGCGGCGCACCGGCTAGCGTCCCGGCGCCGTGCTCGTCGCCAGCATCACGTCGCACCTCGAGAGCCTGATCGGCGACCACGGCCTCTATGCCGTCTTCGGGCTGATGTTCGTCGACGCCCTGCTGCCCGCCGCCAGCGAGCTCGTCATGGTCTACGCGGGCGCGCTCGCCGCCGGCGTCTTCGCGAGCCAGGAGGTCGTGCTCTTCGGAAAGCACCTCGACTCCGGCTGGCCCGCCTACCTCGCGGTCGCGCTCGCGGGGACGATCGGCTACACGCTCGGCGCGATCCTCGGCTGGGCGATCGGCTTCTACGGCGGCCGCCCGTACGTCGAGCGTCACGGCCGCTGGCTGCATCTCGACGCGCGAGAAGCTCGCGCGCGCGGACGCGTGGTTCGAGCGCTGGGGGGACTGGGCGGTGCTGATCGGACGTATCACACCGGTCGTGCGCTCGTTCGTGGCGATCCCGGCCGGCGTCGCGCGCATGCCGCTCGGCCCGCTACACGGTATTCACGGCGATCGGCTCGGCGATCTGGTGCTTCTCGCTGGCGGGGATCGGCTGGGCGCTCGGGTCGAGCTGGGACAGCTTCCACAGTGGCTTCCGCTTCGCGGACTACGCCGTCGCGGCGCTCGTCGTGGCGGGCGCCGCGTGGCTGATCGTGCGGCAGCGCAACAAGCGCCGGCGGGGCGCGGCCGAACAGTCCGGGGAGTTGCCAGGCTAGACTCTGGCCGCCGTGCCGGTGCCGTTGGTAGATGTGCGCGCGCAGTTCGCTGCGCTGCGCGATGACGTCCTGCAGCGAATCGCCGAAGTCGTCGACTCCGGCGTCTTCATCCTCGGACCGAACGTGAAGGCGTTCGAGCAGGAGGCGGCGACCTACCTGGGCGTGCCCGAGACGGTCGGCGTCGCGAACGGCACGGACGCGCTCGTGCTGGTCCTCGACGGGATGGGGATCGGGCCCGGCGACGAGGTCATCTGCCCGGCGTTCACCTTCTACGCGACGGCGGAGGCGATCGCGCGGCGCGGCGCTACGCCCGTCTTCGCCGACATCGACCCGTCGACGCTGAACCTCGACTCCGAGGACGTCGCGGGCCGGATCACGCCGCGGACGAAGGCGATCATGCCGGTGCACCTCTTCGGCCGTCCGGCGCCGCTTGCCGAGTTGGCCGAGCTCGGCGTGCCGCTCATCGAAGACGCCGCCCAGGCGTTCGGTGCGCGCGGCATCGCGACCACCGGCGTCGCATCGACGTTCAGCTTCTTCCCGACCAAGAACCTCTTCGGCCTCGGCGACGGCGGCCTCTGCGCATTCACCGACACCGAGCTCGCCGAGCAGGTACGGATGCTCCGCTTCCACGGCTCCAAGGCCAAGAAGACGTTCGAGTTCGTGGGCTACAACTCGCGGCTCGACGAGCTGCAGGCCGCTGTCCTGCGCCTCTTCCTGACGAAGCTCGACGAGTGGAACGCCCAGCGCCGCGAGGCGGCCGCCCGCTACGCCGAGCTCGGGCTTGGGGACTTCTGCGAGCTGCCCGCGGACGAGCCGGGCCACGTGTACCACATGTACGTCGTGCGGACGCCCGAGCGCGAGACGCTTCGCTGCTGCGCTCCGCGAGGCGGAGATCGCGAACGCGTCGTACTACGTCGTGCCACTCCACTTGCAGCCGGCGCTGCGCTTCCTCGGCCACGCCGAGGGCTCGCTGCCCGAGACGGAGCGCGCGGCCGGCGACAACCTGGCCCTGCCGCTGTGGGCGGGCATCGGCGCCGACGTTCAGGAGCGCGTGGTCGAGACGATCCGCCAGGCCTCCCGGGTGGGCGTCGCGTGATGATCCCGGTGAACCGGCACCGCATCTGGCAGATCCTCGCCGACGCGGTCCTGATCGCGCTCGCGTGGTACCTGGCCTTCCAGCTTCGCTTCGACGCCGCCACGCCGCCGCCGTACGACCGGCTCTTCGATCGCACGATCTTCGCGGTCGTCGTGCTGAAGCTCGCCGTCTTCGTCGCCTTCGGCTTCTACAACCGCTGGTGGCGCTACGTGTCCACGCGCGACATGTGGGCGCTGGCGCGCGGCGTGACGGTCGCCTCGCTGGTCGTGCTGCCGGCCGTCTACTTCTGGAACCCGGTGCCCGGCTTCCGGGTCCCGGGCGGCGTGATCGTCGCCGACTGGCTGCTGCTGCTCGGCTTCGTCGCCGGCTCGCGGCTGCTCGCGCGCACGATCGTCGAGCGGCCCGGCCCCGGCGGCTTCGTCGCGCACGGCAAGGAGGTCGTGGTCGTCGGCGCGGGCGACGCGGGCCAGCTCGTCATCCGCGAGCTGCGTAGGAACCGCTCGCTGGGCTCGACGCCGATCGGCATCGTCGACGACGACCCGCGCAAGAAGAACCTGCGCGTCCACGGCGTGCGCGTGATCGGCACGACCGCCGAGCTGCCGCGCCTGCTGCGCGAGCACCGGCCGGACGAGCTGCTGATCGCGATGCCTTCCGCGTCGGGCGAGACGCGTCAGCGGATCGTCAACGTCGCCCGCGACGAGGGCGTGCCGGTCAAGACCGTGCCCGGCCTGCACGAGCTCATGTCCGAGAAGCTCGCCGGCCAGATCCGGCCGGTGCAGGTGGAGGACGTCCTCGGCCGCGAGCCGGTCGACGTCGACATCGAGGCCGTCGCCGGCTACCTGGCCGGCGAGACGGTGCTCGTGACCGGCGCCGGCGGCTCGATCGGCTCGGAGCTCTGCCGCCAGATCGCGCGGGTCGGCCCGCAGCGGCTGATCCTCGTCGACCAGGCCGAGACGCCGATGTTCGAGATCGAGCGGGAGCTCGTCGCCGAGCGCGGCTTCTCCGCCGCGATCCCGATCCTGGCCGACGTCGGCAACAGGACGAAGATGCGCCAGGTCTTCGAGCGCTACAAGCCGAGTGTCGTGTTCCACGCGGCGGCCTACAAGCACGTGCCGCTGATGGAGGCGAACCCGATCGAGTCGGTGCGCAACAACGTGCTCGGGACGAAGATCATGGCGGACGTCGCGGTCGAGTTCGGCGCGAGCCGCTTCGTGCTCGTCTCGACCGACAAGGCGCTCAACCCGCGCGCCGTGTACGGCCAGTGCAAGGCGCTCTGCGAGTGGGTCGTCGAGGCGTACGGCCACCGCAGGGACGTCGACACGCGCTTCGTCGCGGTGCGCTTCGGCAACGTGCTCGGCTCGGCGGGCAGCGTCATCACGATCTTCCGCCGCCAGATCGCCCGCGGCGGCCCGGTGACGGTCACGCACCCGGAGATGACGCGCTTCTTCATGACGATCCCGGAGGCCGTCTCGCTGATCGTCCAGGCCGGCGCGATCGGCGGCCGCGGCGAGATCTTCGTGCTCGACATGGGCGACCCGGTGCGGATCGTCGACCTCGCGCACAACATGATCCGGCTCTCCGGCCAGGAGCCCGACCGCGACATCGCGATCGAGTTCACGGGCGCGCGGCCGGGCGAGAAGCTCCACGAGGAGCTGTGGGGCGAGGGCGAGGAGGTCGGCGACACGCCGCATCCGCAGATCCACACGCGCCCGCCGCGCACCGGTCGACGCTGCCTGGCTCGACGGCGAGCTCGCCGACCTCGAGCACCTCGTCGAGGATGGCGACACGCTCGGCGTCGTGACGCGACTGTCGCGCACCATCGGCGCGCCTGTCCGCGACTCCGTGGACGCGGCGCTCTTCGACCGCCGCTAGTCGGCGGCGTCACCGTCCCGTTCACTGCGCGAGACGTTCTTGCGTCGGGGCGTCGCTCGTCGACGCGGAACGGGCCTGGAACGGCGCCTTGCTACGTTCGCGCTCGTGGGGTTCTGGATCCTGGAGAGCGGGCGACGCTGAAGGACGTCGAACCGGCGCCACCCGCGCCGTCGCGAAACGGCCACGGACCGCCCCGCGCGACCGCCCGGGCGCGGAGGATGCAGCGTCGCCTCGCCTGGGTCGGAGCCGGCATCGTGCTGGCCGGCTTCGTGTCGGCCGCGACGGGGTTCCCCTTCCGCGATCGTCAGGGCGCCTCGACCGTGCCGCTGAACAGCGTGGCGGCGATCGACCCGAGCTCCGGGACGGTGGTGGCGAATACCCAGGTCGGCATCGACCCCCAGGCGGTGGCCGTAGGCGACGGCATCGTCTGGGTCGCGAACACCACCGACCGCACCGTCTCGCGGATCGACCCGGCGACCGCCTCGCTGCAGGGCACGGTGCCGGTGGGCGTCTATCCGAGCGACATCGCGGTCGGCCCGGAGGCGCTGCACGTCGCCACCGGTCCCACCGGGCAGCTCGTCGAGATCGACCCGAAGAGGAGCGATGCCTCGCTTCCGCAGGGTGCCGGGGCGGCGTGCGGGGGCGTCCGTGAGGGCATCGCGATCGGCGCGGGCAGCCTCTGGCTCGCGTGCGACCTCGACCCGAGTGCGGCGCGGATCCCGCTCGCGGGTCGGAAGGCGATCCCGATCGCGGCGGGGAGCGCAGCGCTCGAGTCGCACTACGCGGCGATCGCGTTCGGCAATGGGATCGCCTGGATCGCAGACCGCTCGCAGAACGGGGTCATCGCGATCGACGCGTCGACGAACCGCCCCGTCCCGGCCGAGATCGGCGTCGGCGCGGATCCCTGGGCGATCGCCGTGGGCTTCGGCTCGGTCTGGGTCGCCAACCGCGGCGCCGGCACCGTCTCGCGCATCGACGGCGGTGGTCCGGGCGAGCCGGCCCGTGTGCGCACTATCTCGGTCGGAGTGCGGCCGGTCGATCTCGCCGCCGGCGAGGGCGCAGTGTGGGTGGCGAATGCGGGCGGCGAGTCCGTCTCGCGCATCGATCCCGCCACGAACCGCGTGACGAGGACGATCGGGCTGCACAATCCGCCCGCCGGGATCGCGACCGGCGGCGGTCGCGTCTGGGTCACGGTCGCCGAGGAATGAGCCGTTTCATCTTCGGCGCAGAACCGGCACAGGTGTCGGCCGCAGGCGCCAGTAGGCTCGACCGGTGAGCCCGGACGGGATCCTCGACGACCTGAACGCCGAGCAGCGGCGCGCCGCCGAGGCGGTGCGCGGGCCGGTCTGCATCCTCGCGGGCGCAGGCTCGGGGAAGACCACGACGATCACGCGGCGGATCGCGAACCAGGTGGCGGCGGGCGCGTTCCCGGCCGCCGCGATCCTCGCCGTCACGTTCACCGACAAGGCCGCGGGCGAGATGCGCCGGCGGCTCGAGGCGCTGGGCGTGCGCGGCGTCGCGGCGCGCACGTTCCATTCCGCTGCGCTGGCGCAGCTCCGCTACTTCGCGCCCGACGAGCCGTTGCAGATCCTCGCGTCGAAGGTGCTGCCGCTGCGGAACATCGGCAACTCGCTGCCAGGCGCGTACCGCTTCCGGCCGGCCGGCGATCTCGCTACGGAGATCGAGCGGGCGAAGAGCGCGCGCGTCACGCCGCAGACGTACCTCGCCTCGCTCGGTGAGCACGTCCCGCCCATCCCACCGGACCTCATGCAGGGGGTCTTCGCCCGGTACGAGCGGTGGAAGCGCGACTCGGGCCGGGTCGACTTCGAGGATCTGCTCGAGCTGACGATCCGGCTGCTCGACGATGACGGGCAGGCGCTGGCGACGGTGCGCGAGCGATATCGGGCCTTCACGGTCGACGAGTTCCAGGACGTCAACCTGTTGCAGCAGGAGCTGCTCGACCGGTGGCTCGGGGTGTCCGACGAGCTGTGCGCGGTCGGCGACGACTATCAGGCGATCTACGCGTTCACGGGCGCGTCGCCGCGGTTCCTGCTCGCGCTGCCGCAGCGGTTCCCTCACGCGACGGTCGTCCGGCTGGAGGACGAACTACCGCTCGACGCCGGAGGTCCTGGAGCTCGCGAACCGGCTCGTGCCGCAGCTGGGCGGTGCCGAGAAGACGCTGCGCGCGACGCACGCGGCCGGGCCCGAGCCGGAGCTGCGGCCGTTCGCCGCGCCGGAGGATGAGGCTGCGGCGATCGTCACGCGGGTGCAGGAGCTCGCAGGCGAGGGGGTCGCGCTCGAGGAGATCGGCTGTGCTGCTGCGGACGAACGCGCGCTCGGCCGACTTCGAGGAGGCGTTCCATAAGGCAGGCCTGCCGTTCCAGGGCGCGTCGCTGCTCGCGCGCGACGCCGCACGGCAGCTGCTGAAGCGGCTCCGCGGGGCGAAGGGGCCGCTCGCCGAGACGGTCGAGCGCGCGGCGCGCGAGCAGGGCCTCGTCGATCCCGTCCCGGATGGGCTGGGCGAGCGGGAGCTGACGCGCCAGAACGACCTCGCCCGGCTCGTGCGGCTCGGTCAGGAGCTCGACGACGGCGAGCGGGACGTCGGGGCGTGGGTCGAGGAGCTGCGCCGGCGGTTCGGCCCGGAGGCGGGGCGCGGCGTGCACCTGCTCACGCTGCACCGGGCGAAGGGCCTCGAGTGGGACGCGGTGTTCCTGCCCCGCATCGAGGAGAAGGAGCTGCCGTCGCGGCCTGTCCAGGACGGACGACGAGATCGCGGAGGAGCGCCGCCTGTTGTACGTCGGCCTGACGCGGGCGCGGCGTCACCTCTGGTCGTGTCGTGGGCGGGGCGGCCGAGCAGGTTCCTGCGCGAGCTCGGGGTGACGCCTGGGGCCGCGTCGGGCGGCGGCGGGCCGAAGCCGCGCGGCGAGAAGATCCGCGACGAGGACCTGCCGCCCGCGTACCGGGCGCTGAAGGACTGGCGCCGCGAGCGCGCGCAGGAGGACGGCGTCCCGGCGTACGTCGTCTTCCACGACTCCACGCTGGCCGAGATCGTCCGAGTCGCTCCGCGGAGCACGGCCGAGCTGGCGGGCGTCGCCGGCGTCGGGCCGGCGAAGCTCGAGCGCTACGGCGCCGACGTTCTCGCGGTACTGAGCCGTGATTCGGCCGCCCTCGCCGGGTAGCCGCCGCCCACTCCGGCTGTCCGTATGGCCCTGTCCGTTGCCGCCAGGTGTGCCCAGGTACCCCTGGCCTCCTCCCCGCTGCGAGCGTAGCGAGGTAAAGCGCACGCGTGTGTGCCGGCTCTGTGACGAATGACGGGCGGCCACCGGCATAATCGATCGCTTATGGACACACGGCAGCTAGCGGCCTTCGTCGCAGTGGTGGAACGCCGCAGCTTCTCGCGCGCCGCGGAGCATCTCGGGCTCTCGCAGCCCGCCGGTCAGCCTCCAGGTCGCGGCGCTCGAGAAGCGCGTCGGCACGCAGGCTGCTCGACCGCTCCGGCCGCACCGTCGAGCCCACCGAGGCCGGCGCACTGCTCTACCGGCGCGCGCAGCGGCTGCTCCAGCTCGAGGAGCAGCTGCTGGACGACATGGGCGGCGAGGACGACGAGATCACGGGCACGATCGCGATCGGCGTCGTCGACCGGGCCGGGCGAGAACGTCGTGCCGCTCCTGCTCTGCGACTTCCAGCGCGAGCACCCGGCCGTCCACGTGTCGCTCTCCGTCTCGGACACGCAGACGGTGGTCGAGCGACGTCGCCCGTCGCGAGGTCGAGCTCGGCGTCGTCGGCGCGTCGCGCCGCCACCGCTCGGTCGTCTTCGAGCCGCTTCTTCCGCGACGAGGTCGTGCTCGCCACGCCGCCGGCCATCCGTTCGCCGACCGGGTCGATCGCCGTCGACGAGCTGCGCGCCGAGCCGCTGATCGTCATGCAGGAGGGCGCCGGCGTCCGCCAGGTGATCGAGGACGAGCTCCGCCGCGCGGCACGCGTCTGCGCGATCTCGACGTGCGGCTCGAGCTCGGTCTCCAGGAGTCGGTCAAGAGCGCAGTCTCGCCGGGCACGGCGTCGGCTTCATCGGCGCGCCTCTCGATCGAGCCGGAGCTCGCCGCCGGCACGGTCGCGGCGGCGCGCGTTGAGGGCCTCGACCCCGCGCGCGAGATCTCGCTCGTCCGCTCGAGCGGCCGGGCGCTGACCCGCGCGGCCGACGCGTTCGTCGTCTTCGCCCGCGAGCGGCTGCCCGCGTGATCGTCCGGTGGGGGCTCGCCGAGCTCGGGCCCGTGCTGGCGAGGTCGGGAGCACCGAGCGCCGCTGCTGATCACGAGCCTCGCGCTTCGCGCGACGCGACGTTGCCGGTCGAGCGGCGCTTCACGGGCGTCCGGCCGCACACGCCGGCCGACAGCGTCGCGGCGGCGGTGGACGGCCGCGTCGGGCGCCGATGCGCTCGTACCACTCGGCGGCGGCAGCGCGATCGACACGGCGAAGGCCGTGTCCGCGCGCACCGGTCTCCCGGTCGTCTCCGTGCCGACGACCTACTCGGGCGCCGAGTGGACGACGTTCTTCGGCACGCGCGACGAGGAGCGGCGCGTCAAGGGCGGCGGCAGCGGCGCGACAGCTCGCCGGCATCGTCTACGAGCCGCGCCTGACGCTCGACCTGCCGCGCAGCGAGACGGCCGGCACGGCCTGAACGCGCTCGCACACGCCGCCGAGGCGCTGTACACGACGACCCGCGATCCCGGCCGGCGACGAGGACGCGCTCACCGGTGCGGCGCTGATCGTCGAGGCGCTGCCGGCGGTGCTCGACAGCGCCGCACGACCTCGATGCCCGCACACGGCTGCTGCGCGGAGCGGCGCACGCCGGCGCGGCACTCGGTGTCTCGTTCATGGGCCTCGCCCACGCGATCGCCCAGGCGCTCGGCGGCCGCTACGGCCTCCCCCACGGCGCGATGAACGCGCTCGTGCTCGCACCGACACTCCGCTTCAACGAGCCGGTCGCCGGCGACGCGCTCGCTCGGCTCCGCCAGACGCTCGGCGAGGACCCCGCAGCGGCAGCCGAGCGCCTCGCCCGACTGGCCGGTTTCGAGCGCCTCCGCGACTTCGACGTGCCAGAGGACGAGCTGCCCGAGGTGGCTGCAGCAGCCGTCGTGCGCCCCGCCGCGCGGGCGAATCCGCGTCAGGCGACGGCCGAGGAGGTCACGGAGCTGCTCCGAACCGTCTACTGAAAGAGTGTGGTTACCCGTACGGCCCCGCAGGCCGTGCCGTGCGACCATGAGCCCTATGAGCAAGACCGTCCTGATCGTCGACGACCACCCGAGCTTCCGCGGCATGGCCCGCGCGATCCTCGAAAGCGAGGGCTTCACCGTCGTCGGCGAAGCCGAGGACGGCGCGACCGCGATCGCGCGCTACCGCGAGCTCCGGCCCGACATCGTGCTGCTCGACGTTCAGCTCCCCGATACGGACGGCTTCGCCGTCGCCACGGAGCTGACGTCGAACGGCTCGAGGCCCGGACATCGTGCTCACGTCCAGCCGCGACGCCTCCGACTTCGGGCCGCTCGTCGCCGAGTCCGGCGCGCGCGGCTTCGTCCCCAAGGCCGAGATCTCGGCGGAGGCGATCGCAGCGCTCATTCGATGAGGCAGGCCGCCCGGCTCTGGCTCGTCGTCGTTCCCGCCGCCCTAGTCGCAGGGGGCATTGCAGTTCGCGCTCGGGCTCACGAGTGACCACGGCAACACGCCGCCCGTCGGGCTCCTCGTCGTGGCCTGCATCATCGGCTGGTCGTTCATCGCGGCCGGGCTGATCGCGCGCACCAGGCGGCCCGAGAACCGGACCGGGATCCTGCTGATCGCCGTCGGGTTCGCGTGGTTGCTGAACGGGCTGTCGTACGCGAACGGCTCGTTCGTCTGGACGATCGGGTACGCGGTCGGCGCGATCTGGGCCGCGATCTTCGTCCATGCGCTCCTCGCGTACCCGAGCGGGCTCATCGCCGGCAGGCGAGAGCACGCACTCGTCGTCTTCGGCTACGCCCTCGCCGCCACTGCCAACATCGCCGTCGCGCTCTTCGAGCCGGAGCCGGCGACCGGGTGCGACGACTGCCCGAAGAACGCGCTGCTGGTCAGCGACAACGCAACCGCCGCGGGCGCGATCCTGTTCATCGTCCAGCTGCTCGGCGCCGTGTTCCTGATCTGGGTCGCGGTCGCCGTGATCCAGCACTGGCGCCGATCGACGGCGGCCGGCCGCCGGCTCCTCGGGCCCGTCCTGCTGGTCGGCGGGGTCAGCGTCGCGGCCCTCGGCCTCAGCCTCGGCCTGCAGCCGGTCTCCGACGTCGCGTCCGAGATCGTCAACGCGCTCGCTGCGCTCGCCTTCCTTACCGTGCCCTACCTCTTTCTGTGGGGCATCCTGCGCAGCCGCCTCGCACGCGGTGACGTCGGCAGGCTCCTCTTCGACCGGCGCGGCCCTGGAACGCCCGAGGAAGCACAGGAGAACCTGCGGCAGGCGCTCGGCGACCCGACCCTCGAGCTCGTCTACTGGCTCCCCGATCGCGAGCACTACGTCGACGTCACCGGGCAGGCAACGGAGCTGCCGAAGGACACCCCGTCGCGCGTGGTGACGCCGATCGCCTACGACGACCGGCCGGTCGGCGCGCTCATCCACGATCCCGTGTTGCGACAGGAGGCCGAGCTCGTCGACCTCGTCGTCGGGGCGCTGCGGGTCGGCATCGAGCGCGACCGTCTCCAGGCGGAGCTGCTCGCCAGGCTGGACGAGCTGCAGGGCGAGCGCAACTTCGTCCGGGACGTCGTCAACGCGGCGCCGAGCTACTTCGTCGTCACCGACGAGGAGGGCCTGCTCATCCGGTTCAACGACACGCTCTTCGCCGCCACCGGTGTGATCGACGACGACGAAGCGCGCGGCCGCCCGTGGTGGGAGCTGTTCGCGCTCCCGGACGAGGCCGAGCGGCTCCGCGACTGGTTCTTCGCGGCCCGCACCGAGTACGACGCGCCCGCGCACGAGTCGCGCATGAGCGGCCCCGGCGGCGAGCTCGTCACGGGCTGGTCGCTCGGGCGCGTGCGCGAGACCGGACAGCTGCGCTACCTGCTCACCGGCCTCGACCTGACCGAGCGCGTCCGTCAGGAGCAGGCGCTCGCGACGAGCGAGCGCCGCAGCCGCGCCCTGCTCGAGGCGATTCCCGATGCCATGATCCGGCTCCGCAGCGACGGGACGGTCGTCGACTGGTACGCCGACCTACGCCACATCAACTTCGATCCGCCCGAAGGGTTCATCGGGTCGAACCTCTTCAAGACCGTCGACTCGGAGCGTGCCGAGCAGATCGCGCGCGCGGCCAAGCGGGCACTGGAGTCCGGCGAGCTGCAGACGATCGAGTACGACATCGACATCAAGGGCGACATGCGAAACCGGGAGGGGCGGATCGTCGCGAGCGGCGAGGACGAGGTCTTCCTGATCATCCGCGACATCACCGACAGCAAGCAGGCGCAGGAGGCGCTCGAGACGAGCGAGCGCCGCAGCCGCGCGCTGCTCGACGGCGTCCCCGACAACATCTTTCGCGTGGCGCCCGGTGACCACCGCATCCTGGACGTTCGCTGGGCGCGGCCCAGCAGGCTGCCGGTCCCGCAGGAGCGCGTGGTCGGCAGCACGTTGTTCGAGATCGGGCTCCCGCCTGCCGTCACGGAGAGCTACGTCGCGGCCGTGGAGCGGGCGTTCGCGACCGGCGCCGTGCAGGAGCTCGGGTACGAGCTCGACTTCGAGGGGGAGGCCCAGTACCTCGAGGCGCGTGTCGTGCCGAGCGGCGAGGCCGAGTACTACGTCGTCGTGCGCGACGCGACCGACCGGAAGCGGGCGCAGCAGGCGCTCGAGACGAGTGAGCGCCGTAGCCGCGCGCTGCTCGAGGGCGTACCCGACAACATCTATCGCGTCGCGCGGGAAGGACACCGGTTCCTCGACATCCGCTGGGCCGACCCGACGCGCCTCCCGGTGCCGCAGGAGCGCTTCATCGGCTCGACGGTGCGCGACCTCGGCCTCCCACCGGAGCTGGCGGAACGGTTCGTCGAGGCGGCGGAGCGCGCGTTCCAGACCGGCGGCGTTCAGTCGCTCGACTACGCGGTCGAGCAGCCCGGCGGCGAGGCGCTCCACCTCGAGGCGCGCGTTGTGCCGAGCGGAGACGCCGAGTACTTCGTGATCGTCAGGGACGTCAGTGACCGCAAGCGGGCCGAGCTCGCGGTGGAGGCGCAACGCGACTTCCTCAGCGAGATGGGCGACGCGACGCCAAGCCTCCTGGCAATCGTGGGGCAGGACGGCGTGATGAGCCGCGAGCCGATCAACCGCACGCTCCGCGAGTTCACCGGCCTGAGTACCGCCGACGCCGCGAAGGCCGTGTTCTGGGAGCTCATCTCGGCGCCCGAGGACGCCGCCGAGGCCGAGCGCGTCGTGCGCGAGGTGACCGCCACCGGGAAGGCCGTCTCGACGGAGTCCCGCTGGCTGGCGCGCGGCGGCGAGCGGCGGCTGGTCGCCTGGACGTGCACGCCGCTGCCCGACATGGAGCCAGGGCTCAGCGTCCACCTCGTCAGCGGCGTCGACGTGACCGAGCGAGCGCGCCAGGAGAAGGAGCAGGCGGCCCTGCGGCGGGTCGCCGTCGCCGTGGCGAGCGAGCGTCGTACGGAGCACGTGTTCGACCTGGTCACCGAGGAGGTCGGCCGGCTGCTCGACGCCCACTCCGCGAACGTCATCCGTTTCGACCCCGACGGGAAGGGGGGCGTCATCCTCGGGCGGTGGAGCGAACCGGGCGTCTTCGCGGAGGAGGCCGGCTCCTCGATCCGCATGGAGGGCGGGCCGGTGAACATGGTCCTCGAAACAGGTCTCCCGGTCCGCGTCGACCTCGACGGGGACACCGTCCCTGCGCCGCTGGCCGATCGGCTGCGGGCTCAGGGCGTGAGCTCTGTCGTGGCGGCGCCGATCGTCGTCTCGGGCCAGGTCTGGGGAGCGGTCAGCGTCTCGCTGACCGCTCCGCACGTCTTTCCGCCGGGCTCGGAGGAACGCATCGGCGAGTTCACGCAGCTCGTGTCGCTCGCGCTCGCAAACGAGGAGGCGCGCGAGCAGCTCGCCGCCTCGCGGGCCCGCATCGTCGAGGCGGGCGACGCCGAGCGGCGGCGGCTCGAGCGCAACCTGCACGACGGCGCGCAGCAGCGGCTCGTCTCGCTCTCGCTGTCGCTCCGGCTCGCGCAAACGCGGCTCAAGAGCGACCCGGCAGGCGCACACGAGCTGCTGGGCGCGGCCGGCGCGGAACTGGCGCTCGCCCTCGAGGAGCTGCGCGAGCTCGCGCGCGGGATCCATCCGGCAGTGCTGACCGACCGGGGGCTCGGCCCTGCGCTCGAGTCGCTCGCGGACCGGGCGCCGCTGCCCGTCGACCTGCTCGCCGTCCCCGAGGACCGGCTGCCCGGCCCGGTGGAGGCTGCAGCCTTCTACGTCGTGGCCGAAGCCCTGACGAATGTGGCCAAGTACGCGGATGCCTCGTCCGTGAGCGTTTCCGTGGCCCGCGAGAACGGTCGCGCGGTGGTCGAGGTCGCCGACGACGGCAAGGGCGGCGCCGACCCGGCGCGCGGCTCGGGCCTCCGCGGCCTCGTCGACCGGGTCGAGGCGCTCGAGGGCCGGCTGGCGGTCGAGAGCCCGCCGGGCGCCGGCACGCGCGTGCGCGCCGAGATTCCGCTGTAACTCGCCCGCCGCGCTGGTAGGGCTTTCCGTACCTCGCGACGGGTGCTGGCCGCGCGGCAGACACCGGCTCGCTCCATGTCTGCGCGGCCGCCGCGCTGGGAGTCTCGGGTCAGCTGATGACCGACCTGAGAGGACACGACATGACCTTCCAGCCCGACACCTGTGCCGCCTGCGGCGCCCCGATGGCCGATAGCCTCGTCAGGCTCGGCTCGATCCGCTGCCACGACTGCCGCGAGATCGCCGCTCCACTGACCTACGCGAGCGACTCGGTAGAAGCGCACGCGGTAGGCACTCTGGTCACACACACCGAACGAGAGGATTCCTTGACCGCCACGCAGACCGATACCCCACGCGAGTTGGCGCACCGGGCCGGCGACGGCCTGGACGTGACGCTCGTCTGGTACCCCGATTCCGACCGCATCGCCGTGCGCGTGAGCGATGCCCGCACCGGCGACTCCTTCGAGGCCGAGGCGCCGCGCGAGTCCGCGCTCGACGCCTTCGAGCACCCATTCGCCTACCTCGCCGACACCGACGCGCCCCCTCCGGGCCGCACTCCGGCCCTCACGCGCTGACTCCGCTCCACGACCAGGTCGCGGCGCCGGCGAGCGAACTCGGCGGCCGGGGCAGCGACCTGGTCGACGCGCCGAGCGATCGTGCCGGCGCCCGCCGACCCGTTTAGTGCCCCTTCCTCTCGCGCCGCGTGATGGCGGGCGAGGGGCCGGTGCGCACTGCCTGACGGGGCACTAAGCTCGCCCGGTGGACGACCTGCCCACCGGGATGGTCGCGCTCCTCTTCACGGACGTCGAGGACTCGACGCGACTCGTGCAGGAGGTCGGCTGCCGAGTACTCGGCGGTGATGGCCGACCACCGGCGGCTCGTGCGCGAGGCGTTCGAGCCGCTCGGCGGCCACGAGATCGACTGCCGCGGCGACGAGTTCTTCATCGCGTTCGACAAGCACGCGCGACGCGCTCCGCGCCGCGGTCGAGGCCCAGCGGGCACTCGACGGCTCACGACTGGCCGTCGGCGGCGCCGCTCCGCATCCGGATGGGCGTCCACACCGGCGAGCCGACGCCGTCCGAGGGCGGCTACGTCGGCCTCGACGTCCACCGTGCGGCGCGCATCTGCTCGGCCGGCCACGGCGGGCAGGTGCTCGTGTCGCAGCCGACCCGCGACCTGGCCCCAGAGGACGAGGGGCTGGAGTTCCGCGACCTGGGCGAGCATCGAGCTGAAGGGCATCCCGCGGCCGGAGCGGATCTACCAGCTCGTCGCGGAAGGGCTTCAGGAGGAGTTCGGCCCGCTTCGGCTCGCGGACGGGGAAGCGCCGGCTGCCGACCACGCCGCCGGGCCGCGCCTGCGCGTCGTGCTCGCGGAGGACTCGGTGCTGCTGCGTGAGGGCATCGCCAGGCTGCTCGCCGACGAGGGCTTCGAGGTCGTCGGCCAGTCGGCGACGGCCGACGACCTGCTGCTGAAGGTGCGCAGCTACTCGCCTGACGTCGTCATCACGGACATCCGCATGCCGCCGACGCAGACCGACGAGGGCCTGCGGGCGGCCCAGGAGATCCGCGCCGGGCATCCGGGCGTGGGCGTGCTCGTCCTGTCCCAGTACGTCGAGCCGGCCTACGCGATGGAGCTGCTCGCGGACAGCGCGGAGGGCGTCGGCTACCTGCTGAAGGACCGCGTCGCGGACGTCGATGAGTTCGTCGCGCGCGGTGCGGCGTGTCGCCGAGGGCGGCTCCGCGCTCGACCCGGCGCTCGTCACGCAACTGGTCGGCCGGCGCCGGCGCGAGGACCCGCTCGACGCCCTGACGCCGCGCGAGCGCGAGGTGCTCGAGCTGATGGCCGAGGGCCGGTCGAACCAGGGCATCGCGCAACGGATGGTCGTCACCGAGCGCGCGGTCGAGAAGCACGTGACGAGCATCTTCAACAAGCTGCGGTTGCCGCCCGCCACCGATGACCACCGGCGCGTGCTCGCGGTGCTCGCGTTCCTGCGCGGATAGTCAGTCTGTCCGGGTCCACACCCCCGGCTGTATGGGGGCTGGGACCCAAGCGTGCTTGGGGCGCAGCCGCCCGCACTCCGACGCCGCCTGGGTCAGCCGCCCTTGGCGGAGGACGGACCCGTGAACAGGTCGTTCGCCTTGACCGACCCGTCCGCGAGGCCGCGCATGACGACGTACGGCGGGAGGAGCGGGTTGAGGAAGCGGTAGCGGCGGCCGTCGGCGATGTCGCGCGCCTGCAGCACGTCCAGCTCCACGAGCCGCTCCAGCGCGCCCGCGTCGTCGACGACGTCTGCTCCGAAGAAGCCGAACTCGTCGTCCTCGGCGAGCGCGGCCGCCAGCAGGACCGGCCCCGCCACCTCGGCCCGCAGGTACGCGTCGGTCACGCTCTGCTGCGCCCGCTGAATCGGCGCGCTCGACCGCGAAGTCGACCTCGGCGGCGCCCACGTCCACGTGCCGCTCGCCGAGCGCCGCCTGCGCGGCCAGCTGCGTGAGCAGGTGGGTGAAGTGCGGCAGCCCCTGCGACAGCGCCGTGACCCGCTCGACGGCCAGTCCCTGGATCGTCATGTGCGACGCCTCGATCCCGCGCCGGGCGATCTCCGCGAGCTCCTCGCGCGCCATGCGCGGCATGCGCACCTGGACGATCGCCCGCTCCACCGACCGGTGCTCGCGAATCAGCTCGTCGATCGTGTCCGCCACGCCGACGAGCACGAGCGTCGCCGGCACCACCCGGTCCGAGAGCGCCTTGATCGTGTCGGTGAAAAGCGCCCGGCACGACGCGCTGTCGAGCCGGTCGAACTCGTCGAGGAAGATCGCGAGCGGCCGCGGCCGGGCCAGCGCTTCGAGCCCGCGCACGACCGCATGCGGCGTCACGCGCGCGTCGCCGAGCACCACGCTCGCCGGCTGGGTCACGTCCGTCGTGCTCGACGCGAAGCCGATGCCGTGCGCCTCCGAGTGCAGTGCGATCTCGCCGAGCGCCTTCCGCCAGATCGACGTGAAGTCGTCGCCCGAGTCGCACGTCGCCCGCGCCACGAGCACGTTGCTCGACGCGAGCAGCTCCGCCGTCACCGACGCGAGCGACGTCTTGCCGACGCCGCGCTCGCCGTAGACGACGGCGTGCGCGCCGGGCTGCTGCACGACCGAGAAGAGCTCCGCGATCTGGTCGGTCCGCCCCGAGAACAGCGCGCGCCGGTCGATCGGCGCGGAGGGCCGAAATGCCTCCGCGACGAGGGTCATCCGCTCGAGCAACTCGG
Organism: uncultured Thermoleophilia bacterium; assembly: GCA_963734565.1. Classification (GTDB taxonomy): domain Bacteria; phylum Actinomycetota; class Thermoleophilia; order Gaiellales; family Gaiellaceae; genus JACVRM01. The sequence continues at coordinate 632,539 of CAVTHM010000006.1, forward strand.
TCTCGTCGAGCGTGCCGACGTGTTCCGTGCGGGCCACGACCCCAGCCTACGCCGACTGCTCCCGCGGCGGAAGCGCCGGCCCCGGCCGTGCTACGGGTCTGTCCCGGGTGTATCGGGGACTGACCCACACAGGCTGACTCGATGTCTTGTCTCCGGGTGTATCGGGGGCTGACCCAAGCGGTGTCGGTAGGGCGAGATGACCGCGCCCCTACGAGGCTTGGGTCAGCCCCCGCCAAAACCCGGCGGGGACACAGACCCATTCACAGGCGAGGGTCGGACCAGGGTGTTTCCGGATTGTCCACGGGCGAGGGCTCCGGCACGGTCGAGGCGTGAACGAACGCGCCGCAATCCGCGACAGCGAGCGGCTCGGGCCGCGTGGGAGGCCCGCCCCGGTGGGGTGCGGCTACCCCCACCCGCAGACGCCTGCTGGCCACATTCCCGCCGGAGCCGCGCGGAGCGATTGTGGGCCGTACCAAGCACCACAGACCTTCACTCACAAGGAGATCCCGAATGTCACCGCTGAAGCACTCGAACAACTTCGCAGCCCGGATGGGCCGCTGGAGTGCAAGTCACTGGAAGACCGCCGTGTTCGGCTGGCTCGCCTTCGTGGTCGCCGTCATTCGCCGTCGGCACCGCCGTCGGCACCCAGTACCTCAAGACCACCGACACGAACGTCGGCGAGGCCAGCCAGCGCCGACAAGATCATCAAGGCCGGGTTCCCCACCAAGGTGGACGAGCAGGGCGAGCTGATCTTCATCCAGTCCAAGACCGCCAACGTCCACGATCCGGCCTACCGGGCCGTGATCTCCGACCTCACGCGGACGATCGACCGGTTCCCGCAGGTCAGCAGGATCGAAGTCGCCGCTGGCCCCGGGCCAGTCCGACCAGATCTCGAAGAACGGCCACTCGGCGATGATCACGTTCGTCCCGAAGGGCACCTTCGACGAGGCATCCCTCTACATCGACAACATCACCAAGGCCGTCGACAAGGTCGAAGCGCAGCATCCCGGCTTCTACGTCGAGGAGATCGGCAGCGTCTCGACCGAGAAGAAGTTCAACGCCATCTTCGACAGCCAGCTCGCGAAGGTCGGCCTGATCGCCCTCCTGCTCACGCTGGTCATCCTGCTGTTCGTGTTCGGCTCCGCAGTTGCGGCGCTCGTGCCGCTGCTCCTGGCCCTCACCGCAGTCATGGCTTCCATCCAGCTCGTCTCGATCCCGAGCCAGCTGATCCCGGTCGACCAGCAGATCGCGGAGGTCATCCTCCTGATCGGGCTCGCGGTCGGAATCGACTACTCACTGTTCTACGTCCGCCGCGAGCGTGAAGAGCGCCGTGCGGGCCGGGGCGAGCGCGCCGCGCTCGAGGCTGCTGCAGCCACCTCCGGCCGGGCAGTGCTCGTCTCCGGCTTCACCGTTCTGATCGCAATGGCCGGCATGTTCTTCTCCGGCGACAAGACCTTCATGTCCTTCTCCGTGGGGACGATGCTGGTGGTCTTCGTCGCGATGGTCGGCTCGCTGACCGTGCTGCCGGCGCTGCTCGGCAGGCTCGGCGACAAGATCGAGAAGGGCCGGATCCCGTTCCTGCACCGGCTCCGCTCATCCGACGGCGAGGGCCGCTTCTGGAAGGCAGTGCTCGAGCGCGTCCTCCGCCGCCCGGTCCTCTCGGCCGTGACGTCCGGCGTCGTGCTCCTCGCCCTGGCAGTCCCGGCCTTCACCCTGACCATCGCCCAGACCAGCACCAAGGACGTGGACATCCCCGAAGTGCAGCCGCTCCTCAAGTTCGAGGGCGCGTTCCCCGGCGGCAACGAGCCGGCCCGCGTCGCGGTCAAGGCCGACAACGTCAACGCCCCCCGCGTCCAGGCCGCGATCGCGAACCTGAAGCGGCAGGCGCTGGCCACGGGCCAGATGAACAACCCGATCGTCGTCGACACCAGCCGCGACGGCACGGTGGCGACGGTGGACATCCCGCTCGCCGGGAACGGCTCCGACCACGCCTCCAAGGCGGCACTCTCGACGCTCCGCCACGACGTCCTGCCGAGCACGCTCGGCCGGGTGGGCGGCGTCGCCTACGCGGTGACGGGCTTCACCGCTGCGGACGAGGACTGGAAGGCCAGCATGACCAGGTCGGCCCCGCTCGTGTTCGGGTTCGTCCTGATCTTCGCCTTCCTGCTCCTGACGGCAGCGTTCCGCTCGGTCGTCGTCGCCGGCAAGGCTGTGGCTCTGAACCTGCTCTCCGTCGGAGCCGCCTACGGCATCCTCGTGATGATCTTCCAGTGGGGCTGGGGCGAGCGCCTGCTGGGCTTCCACTCCAACGGCGGCATCACCCCGTGGCTCCCGATGTTCCTGTTCGTGATCCTGTTCGGTCTCTCGATGGACTACCACGTGTTCATCCTGAGCCGGGTGCGCGAGGCCTACGGCCGCGGGCTCTCGAACGAGCAGGCCGTCTCGCTCGGGATCCGGCAGACCGCGGGCGTCGTCACCAGCGCCGCAACCGTCATGGTCGTGACCTTCGCGGTCTTCGCGTTGATCCCGATCATCGACTTCAAGGAGATGGGCATCGGCCTCGCAGCCGCCGTCCTGATCGACGCGACGCTGATCCGCGCGGTGCTCCTGCCCGCAACGATGAAGCTCCTGGGCGACCGCAACTGGTACCTCCCGCGGTGGCTCGAGTGGCTTCCGAGCCTGGAGCACGACGAAACGCCGCGCGCCTCGGTGCCGCTCCCCGTGCCAGCACAGCCCGAGTAGCACCCGATCCGCATCGACCCCGAGAGGGCCCGCCACGGCGGGCCCTCTCCGTATGCCGGGGGTGCGGTAAACCGAACCCCAAGACGCCGGGTGGCCGCATTCCCGCCGGAGCCGGCGGGCGCGAGTCTTCGAGGTGCAACAGCGACCTCACACAAGGAGATCCCATGTCACCTCTGAAGCGCTCGAACAACATCGCGGCCCGGATGGGTCGCTGGAGTGCAAGCCACTGGAAGACCGCAACCTTCGGGTGGCTCGCGTTCGTCATCGCGGCCGCCGTCATCGGTGGCGCCCTCGGCACCAAGACCCTCATCGCAGAGAAGAGCGGCAACGGCGAGTCCGGAAAAGCTGCTGCAATCGCTTACGACCAGTTCCGCCACACCCCCGAGGAGAGCGTTCTGATCCAGAGCAAGACGCTTACCACCGGCGACACCGCCTTCAAGGCCGCCGTCGCCGACACGGCCAAGCGGTTCGCCGCCAAGCCCTACGTCAAGTCGGTCGACTCACCGTACGCGCCCGGCAACGAAGGGCAGATCTCCCGCGACCGCCACTCGGCGATCGTCACCTTCAAGCTCCGCACGAAGGACCTCGTCAAGGCCGACGAGCACGTGCCCGCACTGTTCGCGACGACCGCCGCGCTCCAGAAGGCGCACCCGGCCGTGACGCTGAGCGAAGTCGGCGACGCGTCCATCGACAAGCAGATCAACGACGTCTTCGGCCAGGACCTCGCGAAGGCCGGCGAGCTCTCACTCCCGGTCACGCTGCTCATCCTGCTGATCGCCTTCGGTGCGCTCGTCGCCGCGGGCATCCCGCTGCTGCTCGGCCTGACCTCGGTCTTCGCGACCATGGGCCTGATCGGCGTCGCGAGCCAGTGGTACCCCGTCGACAGCAACATCTTCGCGGTGATCCTGCTGATCGGCCTCGCCGTCGGCGTCGACTACTCGATGTTCTATGTGAAGCGCGAGCGTGAGGAACGGCGCGCCGGCAGGTCGCCGGAAGCCGCCCTCGAGGCCGCAGCCGCCACGTCCGGCCGCTCGGTGCTCATCTCCGGCCTCACCGTGATGACGGCGATGGCGGGCATGTTCTTCACCGGCGACAAGACCTTCGGCGGCTTCGCGATGGGCACGATCATCGTCGTCGCCACCGCCGTCCTCGGCTCGCTGACCGTGCTCCCGGCGCTGCTCGGCCGCCTCGGCGACAAGGTCGAGAAGGGCCGCATCCCCTACCTCGGCCGGCTCCAGCAGCGCTCCGACGGCCGCGTCTGGAACTGGATCCTCGACCGCGTCCTGCGGCGGCCGGTCGTCTCGGCCGTCCTTTCGGCCGGCGTGCTGATCGTGATCGCCGCGCCCGGCGGTCGGGATGAAGCTCGTCGCCCCGGGCGCAGACGCCTTCCCGCAGAACCTCTCGACCATCCAGGCCTACAACAAGGTGCAGAAGGCGTTCCCCGGCGACCTCATCCCGGCGACCGTCCTGATCAAGGCCGACAACGTCCGGACGCCCCAGATCCAGAACTCGATCAGGGCGATGGTCGGCAAGGCGCTCGCCACCGGGCGCCTGCACGACCCGGTCAGCACCGACGTCAACCGGGCCGGCACCGTCGAGGTTGTCAGCCTCTCGATGAACGGGAACGGCACGAACGAGGCATCGATCCGCTCGCTGAACACGCTCCGCGACGACATCGTGCCCGCGACGGTCGGAGCGCTCCAGTCGGTCGACTGGGTCGGCGTCGACGGCCAAACGGCCGAGTCGGTCGACTTCAGCAACCAGATGAAGCACTCCGCGCCCTACGTGTTCGGCTTCGTGCTCCTCCTGGCATTCATCCTGCTGCTCCTGGCCTTCCGCTCGGTGGTGATCGCGGCCAAGGCGATCGTCCTCAACCTGCTCTCCGTCGCCGCGGCGTTCGGAGTCCTCACGCTCGTCTTCCAGCACGGCTTCGGTAAGGGCCTGCTCGGCTTCACCTACACGGGCGGCATCATCGCCTTCCTGCCCGTCTTCCTCTTCGTGATCCTCTTCGGGCTCTCGATGGACTACCACGTGTTCATCCTCAGCCGGGTCCGCGAGGCGTACGACCGCGGCATGAAGACAGAGGACGCGGTCAGCTACGGGATCAAGCAGACGGCCGGCGTGGTCACCAGCGCGGCCATCGTGATGGTCTTCGTCTTCTCGATCTTCGGGACGCTCGACATCATCATGCTGAAGCAGTTCGGCGTCGGGCTCGCGGCCGCCGTCCTGATCGACGCGACGATCGTCCGGGCTGTGCTCCTGCCCGCGTCGATGAAGCTGCTCGGCGACTGGAACTGGTACCTCCCGCGCTGGCTCGAGTGGCTCCCCCGCGTGGGCCACGAGACGGAGACGGCTCAGGCTCCCGAGGTTCCCGAGAGCGCTCCGATCGCCGTCTAGGCACAACTCGCACCGAGAAGCAGCGAGGGCCCGCGGAAGCGGGCCCTCGCCGTTGGGGAGGCCGTGTTACGGAGTCGAGTTGAAGAGCTGACCGCCGCCGACAGCGGCATGCGCCTGGTCGTGCGGCACGGCGACCGTCGCCGTGCCGGTGCACGAGCCGCCGGCACCGTCGGTGGCCGTAAAGTTCGCGTAGTAGATGCGGCCGTCGCCGACACCGGAGCGCTCGGCCCGCAGCTTGAAGGTCGAGCCGGTGAGGACGCGCGTTCTGGTGATAAGCGCACGCAATAGCCGCTATTAGCCGAACGCTGGTAGGATCGGCGCGTGGCCGGCACGGCTCCTCTCGACGTGCTCGTGGTCGGGAGCGGTGCTTCCGGGCTTGCGGCTGCCGTGGCGGCCGAGCGGGCCGGTGCGCGCGTCGCGATCGCCGCGAAGGGCTCGCTGCAGTCGTGCAACTCCGCGAAGGCCCAGGGCGGCATCCAGGCGGCGTTCGGCGCGGATGATTCCCCCGAGATCCACGCCGCGGACGTGTGGCGCTCGTCGCACGAGACGGCCGATAAGCGGCTCGTCGACGTGCTGACGAGCGAGGCGCCGTCGGCGATCCACTGGCTCGAGGAGCTGGGCGTCGAGTTCACACGCGAGAACGGCGGCTACCGCCTGGCGCGCTGCGGCGGCGCGACCCGCAAGCGGCTGCTCCAGGTGGGCGACCGCACCGGGCACGCGATCACGAAGGCGCTGCGCGACGCGGTCCAGGCCTCGTCGACGGCGGTCTACACCAAGGCGCCGCTCCTGGAGCTGGCGCCGGTGAACGGCCACTGGCGCGCCCGTGTCGGTGAGCACGAGCTCGAGGCGACGACGGTCGTGCTCGCGGCCGGCGGCCGGTGCTACCGCGAGGCCGAGGAACGCGGCGAGCTGTCCACCAATCACCCGGGCGCGACGGGCGAGGTGACGCAGCTCGCGCTGGAGCTCGGCGCGGAGTCGCGCGACCTGGACGCGCTCCAGTACCACCCGAACGGCGGCGCGTGGCCGGCCGGGATGCAGGGCTACTCGATCCCGGAGACGACCCGTGCGTACGGTGCGGTGCTCCTGAATGCCGAGCGCGAGGAGTTCACGGACTCGCTCGGCCCCCGCGACGAGGTGTCGCAGGCGATCGTCGAGGAGGTCACGGCCGGCCGCGGCGTCGAGACGCCGGACGGCCGCCCCGCGGTCCTGCTCGACACGACGCGCATCTCCGAGGCGGACGCCGAAATCTCGCTTCCGTACATGCTCCGTCGCTACCGTGCGGCGGGCATCGACCCGCTCTCCGAGACGATCCTGACCTATCCGGTGCTGCACTACCAAAACGGCGGCCTCGTCATCGACGAGCACGCCCGCACGACCCTCGACGGGGTCTACGCGTGCGGCGAGATCGCGGGGGGCACCCACGGCCGCAACCGCATGATGGGCAACTCGCTGCTCGAGTGCACCGTCTTCGGCCGGCGCGCCGGCGCCCACGCCGCGGAGGCCGGGCGGGCATGAGCGTGCTGACCGGAACCGACCTGCAGCAGGCGGTCGAGGACGCGGCTGCGCACCTCTACGTCTGGTCGCTGAAGGACATCCCGCAGGACCTGCGCGACGCGCTCGCGGACGCGGCGGAGCGGGAGACCTCCGTGCCGGGCCGGCGCGTGCTTTCCACGATCCTCAAGAACGTCCAGATCGCCGATTCGCAGGCGAACCTCGTCTGTCAGGACACGGGCATCGCGGTCTACACCTGCCGTGTCGGCGAGCACTTCCCTTTGCATCCCGCCCGCATCTACGAGGCGCTGCGCGACGGCACCGCGCGCGCGACCCTGGAGCACCCGCTGCGCTCGAACGCCGTGCACACGATCACGCGCGAGAACACCGGCCCGAACATCGGCCACCGCTTGCCGATCGTGCACTGGGAGTTCATCCCGGACTGGGACGGCCTCGACGTCAAGTGCGTGCCGAAGGGCTCGGGCTCCGAGAACATGAGCTTCCTGAAGATGTGCGTCCCCGCCGACGGCGTGAAGGGGATCAAGCAGTTCGTGCTCGAGTCGATCGTGGGCGCCGGCGGCAAGCCGTGCCCACCCGGGATCGTGGGCGTGGGCATCGGCGGCTCGGCCGACTACGCGATGTACCTCGCGAAGGAGGCGATCGCGCGGCCGGTCGGCACGCGCAACTCCGATCCGATCGTCGCCGAGCTGGAGCAGGAGCTCTATGAGCTGCTGAACGAGACGGGCATCGGCCCGATGGGCCTGGGCGGCGACGTGACGGTGCTCCAGTGCCACATCGAGCACGCGGACACGCACATGACGCTCAACCCGGTCGCCGTGAACTACCAGTGCTGGGCAGCCCGGCGCGCCACGGCTCACCTGGCCGCGGACGGCTCCGTCGACTTCGATCGCGAGGCCTGAGAGTTGGCACACACGCGTCACACGCTTAAACCGTCGCCTGGCACCGGTGTTGAAGCACCGCAGACGCCGGCCGCTAGCCGTTTCAACAGGGTGCTGTGGGCGGAAGCGCTGCGTTTCGCGACGGTGCCTGGCACCGTCGGAGGAGGCGCCTAGACATGGCCGTCCACGAGGTCACGTTCCCGATCACGGACGAGGCGGAGATTCTCAAGCTCCGCGCCGGCGACGAGGTGGTCGTCCAGGGACACATCATCGGCATCCGCGACCGGACGCAGATTCGTATCTTCGACCAGGGCGTCGAGCCGCCGATGGACCTCACCGGCGCGTTCCTGCTCCACACGGCGCCCGGCGTGCGCAAGCTCGCCGAGGGCAAGTACGAGAAGGTCTGCATCGGGACGACGACGTCCGCCCGCATGGTCCGCTTCACCGAGCCGCTCGGCGCGCAGTACGGCGTCCGCGCCATCTGCGGGAAGGGCGGCTTCCCCGACGAGGCGATCGAGCCGATGCAGCGGCTCGGCATGGTCTACTTCGCGATCGTCGGCGGGGCGGCCGCGCTCGAGACGACCCAGATCGAGGAGATCGAGGAGGTGGCCTGGGAGGAGCTCATGCCCGAGTGCCTCTGGAAGTTCCGCGTCAAGGACTTCGGCCCGCTGACGGTCGGCATCGACGCGCACGGCAACTCGATGTACCACGACGTCCAGGCTCAAGCGCACAAGCGATTGGAGGGCATCCTTGCTCGGCTCTGACGGCTTTCTCGACCTGCCCCCGCGCGATCCCAAGCCCCGCGAGCGCGGCCTCACGCACGTCATCGACAAGGGCATGAACCTTCGCGAGATCGAGGGCCTCTTCGACACTGCCGGCGACTACGTCGACGTGGTCAAGCTCGGCTGGGGCACCTCGTACGTCACCCAGAACCTCGAGAAGAAGATCGCCCTCTACCGCTCGTTCGAGACGCCGGTCGTCTGCGGCGGCACGCTCTTCGAGGCGGTCTACGCGCGCGGCAAGGTCGACGAGTACAAGCGGTGGCTCTCCGACCACCGCTTCTCGCACGTCGAGGTCTCCGACGGCGCGATCGAGATCGAGCGCGAGCGCAAGCTCGAGCTGATCGCCGACCTCGCGCGCGACTTCACCGTGCTCTCCGAGGTCGGCTCGAAGGATCCCGACGTCGTCTTCGCGCCCTACCAGTGGGTCCAGTGGCTCAAGGAGGAGCTCGAGGCCGGCGCCTGGAAGGTGATCACCGAGGGCCGCGAGGGCGGCACCTCCGGGATCTTCCGCGAGACCGGCGACATGCGCACCGGCCTGCTCGAGGAGATCGCGCACGAGATCTCGCTCGACGACCTGCTGTTCGAGGCGCCGACCAAGGCCTCGCAGGCCTGGTTCGTCAAGCACTTCGGCCCCGACGTGAACCTCGGCAACATCCCGCCGGAGGAGGTCATCCCGCTCGAGACGCTCCGCCTCGGGCTGCGCGCCGACACGATCAAGGAGGTGCTGCTCGGTGGCGACCGCGCCGGCGCTTCCTGACTCGACTTCGAGGCGATGGGCGCGGAGGACCTGCTCCGCTGGTCGTACGAGGAGTACGGCGACCGCCTCTGCCTGACCTGCTCGTGGCAGAAGCAGTCGTCCGTGCTCGTGCACATGGTCTCCGAGCTCGGCCTGCCGATCGACGTGATCGAGCTCGACACGCAGCTCTTCTTCCGCGAGACGTACGACACGCGCGACCGGCTCGTCGAGCGCTACGGGCTCAACCTGATCTCCCCGCAGGTCATCACCGTCGCCGAGCAGCACAAGCGCGAAGGCCCGAACCTCTGGGAGCGCGACCCCGACCGCTGCTGCCACATCCGCAAGGTCGAGCCGCTGATCGCCGCGCTCGAGCCGTACGGCGCCTGGATCTCCGGCATCCGCCGCGACCAGTCGCCGAGCCGCGCGACCACGCCCAAGCTGCAGTGGTCGGAGCGCTACGGCGTCTGGAAGGTGCACCCGCTCGCCGACTGGGACGAGAAGCGCGTCTGGGCGTACATCACCGTGAACGAGATCCCCTACAACCCGCTGCACGAGACGGGCTACCGCTCGATCGGGTGCATTCCCTGCACCCGCCCGACGGCGCCCGACGAGGAGGAGCGCGCAGGCCGCTGGGCCGGCTCCGACAAGCTCGAGTGCGGCATCCATGTCGATCAGCCGCTGACCGCGGACGCACAGAAAGGAACGCTTTGACCGAGCACATCTATGCGCACGAGCACCCGGAGTCGGAGCGCCGCCGCGACGGCGGCTTCACGCTCTGGTTCACCGGGCTCTCGGGCGCCGGCAAGTCCACGATCGCGCACCTCGTCGGGCCCGAGCTCGACCGGCGCGGCTGCGTCGTCGAGTACCTCGACGGCGACACGGTCCGCACGAACCTCTCGAAGGGCCTCGGCTTCTCGAAGGAGGACCGCGACACGAACATCGAGCGGATCGGCTGGGTCGCCTCGCGCCTGACGCGCCAGGGCGGCGCCGTCATCGCGGCCGCCATCTCGCCGTACGAGGAGACACGCCAGAAGGCCCGCCAGCTGGTCGAGGAGTGGGGCACGTTCGTCGAGGTGCACATCAAGGCCTCGGTCGACGAGTGCGCGCGCCGCGACGTGAAGGGCCTCTACGCCAAGGCGTTCGCCGGCGAGATCAAGGGCTTCACCGGCGTCGACGACCCGTACGAGGAGCCCACCGTCGCCGGAGCTCGTCATCGACACCGAGGCAGCACGAGCCGGAGGAGTCGGCGCAGCTGATCGTCGCGAAGCTCGAGGAGCTCGGGCTCGTCCGGGCGCAGGTGGCGGCATGAGCGTCGCGGTGCACCGACAAGCTGATCAGGCCGCACGGCGGCTACCTCGTCGACCGCACCGGCGAGCGGCCGGACGACGTCGACTCGCTCGAGGTCGTCACGCTCACCTCGCCGCGAGCTGTCCGACCTGGACATGATCGCCTCGGGCGCGCTGTCGCCGCTCGAGGGCTTCATGGCCGAGGACGACTACCGCAGCGTCGTCGACGACCTGCGCCTCCAGCAGGGGTTGCCCTGGTCGCTGCCCGTCTGCCTCGCCGTCGACGCCGCGCCGAGGGGCGACCGCGTCGCGCTCGCCGACGAGTCCGGCAAGCTCGTCGCCGTCCTCGAGGTCGAGGGCGCGTACGCCTACGACAAGGACCGCGAGGCCGAGCAGTGCTTCCGCACGACCGACACCGAGCATCCGGGCGTGGCACGGCTCTACGACCAGAAGCCGCTCTACCTGGCCGGCAAGGTCACCGTCTTCGAGCGGGCGACGCCGCCGTTCCCGGAGCTCGCGCTCGACCCGGCCGACACGCGCCGCACGTTCGCCGAGCGCGGCTGGAAGCGCGTCGTCGGCTTCCAGACCCGCAACCCGATCCACCGCGCGCACGAGTACCTGACGAAGGGCGCGCTGGAGACCGTCGACGGCCTGCTGATCCACCCGCTCGTCGGCGACACGAAGTCCGACGACGTGCCGTCCGCCACGCGCGTCCAGTGCTACGAGGTGCTGGTCGACAACTACTACCCGGCCGATCGCGTGGTCGTGTCGGCCTTCCCGGCCGCGATGCGCTACGCGGGCCCGCGCGAGGCGATCTGGCACGCGATCTGCCGCAAGAACTACGGCTGCTCGCACTTCATCGTCGGCCGCGACCACGCCGGTGTCGGCTCGTACTACGGCACCTACGACGCGCAGCTGATCTTCGACGAGTTCGAGCCGCACGAGCTCGACATCGAGCCGATGTTCTTCGAGCACGCGTTCTGGTGCAAGGTCTGCGGCCAGATGGCGACGCCGAAGACGTGCCCGCACGGCGGCGACGACCACGTCTTCCTGTCCGGCACGAAGGTGCGCGAGCTGCTGTCGGCCGGCGAGGTGCCGCCGACCGAGTTCACGCGCAAGGAAGTCGCAGAGGTGCTGATCGAGGCGTACCGCGGAGGCGCGTGAGACGTCTCTTCGACGACGCTACGAGGCCGCGGCCCGGCGCTGCTGGGCGAGCGCGCGTTCCTCGGTCTTTCGCTCACCCATCAGTTCGAGCCGCCTCACCTGCTCCTCAGAGCGTGCGAGCTCCTCGGGAGTCTTCTTCTGCCGTTTCCGCTTCATCGTTCGCTCCGGGTCGATCGAGAGCACCGCACCGCGGTTTCGGTCCTGTGCCTTCATGGTACGCCTGACGTCATCCGCCACCGCACCGGCACGCCTCGCTGTGACGGTCGCCGCTGCGAGTCGAGTCGGTACGTTCGACTGGAGAGCGAACGCGCGATGACCTGGCAGTTCACGATCACGGGCCTCCTGATCGGGGCGCTCGTCGGCCTGACCGGCATGGGTGGAGGCGCGCTGATGACGCCGCTGCTCATCCTCCTGTTCGGCTTCAAGCCGACGCTCGCCGTCGGCACCGACATCCTCCACGGCGCAGTCTTCAAGTCGTTCGGCGCTGCCCGGCACCGGCGCCTCGGCACGGTGCACGCGCACCTCGCGCTCTGGATGTTCCTGGGCTCCGCGCCGATGTCGCTGGTCGGCATACAGGTCGGCAGCTACCTCGAGAACCAGTACGGCTCAGGCCTGAACGACGTCCTTGCGCAGCTGATCGGCGGCGCGCTCGTCCTTGGGGCGCTCGGGTTGGTTGCGAAGACGTTCATCAAGCGCGGCGTCGTCGCGACCGACGACCCCTTCCTGCTCGCCCGTCGGGACAGGATCATTGCGGTCGCCCTCGGCGCCTCCGGAGGCTTCGTCGTCGGGCTGACCTCAGTCGGTAGCGGCACGTTCTTCGGGCTCGTGATGATGGTCGCGTTCCCGCTGACCGCCGCGAAGATCGTGGGCACCGACATCTGGCACGCGGCCGCGCTGCTCTGGGTGGCCGGCATCAGCCAGCCTGATCCACGGCAACGTCGATCTGCACGCGATGGCGTGGCTCCTCCTGGGGTCGATCCCCGGCGTGCTGATCACGAGCCGCATGACGCTCAACATCCCCGAGCGCACGCTCCGGCTTGCGCTGGCCACGACGCTGGCGGTCAGCGGCGTGAAGCTGCTCGACCTCCCCGCGACCAACGCGCTCATGATCGTCACGCTCGTCGCCGGGCTCGTCCTGCTGGGCGTGGTCGAACGCCACCGCTTGGGCGGCCGCGCGCCGCTCCCCGCCCGCCGCTGACGCACTCTCGGTCGGTTCCCGGTTGACGGCCGCCGCACGAGCAGCTACATAGGTGAACGCAATGCGTCACATTAGAACTGACAATCGACTTCAGGGGGTCTCCGTGGGTCGTCTCACGCTGCTCGCAGGACTCGTCGCCGTCCTCGCCGCCGCCGCCACACTCGGATTCGGTACGCGCGCGGACGCCGCCCGCCAGGACACGAAGCTCACGCTCGTCGCCTACTCGACGCCGAAGGAGGCGTTCTCGAAGCTCATCCCGGCCTTCCAGGGCACCGCGGCGGGCAAGGGCGTCTCGTTCGACCAGTCCTACGGCGCCTCGGGCGACCAGGCTCGCGCCGTCGATCTCGGGGCTCAAGGCCGACGTCGTCGTTCCTCTCGCTCGAGCCGGACATGACGAACCTCGTCGACAACAAGCTCGTCGCGAAGAGCTGGAACAAGAACCAGTACAAGGGCATCCTGACGCGCTCGGTCGTCTGCTTCGTCGTCCGCGACGGGAACCCCAAGAAGATCCGCACCTGGGACGACCTGATCAAGCCGGGCGTCCAGGTCGTCACGCCGAACCCGTTCACGTCGGGCGGCGCCAAGTGGAACATCATGGCCGGCTACGGCGCGATGCTCCGCGAGCAGAAGACGCACGAAGCAGGCCGTCGGCGTACCTGAAGACGCTCTTCAAGCAGCACGTCGTCTCGCTCGACAAGAGCGCCCGCGACGCGCTGAGCACGTTCAGCGCCGGCCGCGGCGACGTCCTGCTCACCTACGAGAACGAGGCGCTGTTCGCGAACTCGAAAGGGCATCCGCACCGACTACTACATCCCGAAGGCGACGCTGCGGATCGACAACCCGGTCGCGGTGACGACGAACTCGTCGAACCCGGCCACGGCGAAGGCGTTCGTGAAGTACCTCTACTCGGTGCGCGCCGCAGAAGCTCTTCGCCCAGAACGGCTACCGGCCGGTCGTGAAGGCGGCGAACAAGGGCTTCGCATTCGCCGTGCGGCCGCAGATGTTCACGATCGAGTACCTCGGCGGCTGGGCGAAGGTCGACAAGAAGTTCTTCGACCCGAGCGACGGGATCATGGCCAAGATCATCGGCCAGCAGGGGTAGATGGGCGTTTCGGCTGCAGCAGATCTCGACCCCGCGCGTGAGGAGGCCTTCGGGCCTCCTCACGCAGGGGATCGCGATCGGCTACCTGATCGTCGTCGTCCTGCTGCCGCTGGCGGCGCTGACGTGGAAGGCCGGCGACGGCGGCTGGGGCGGCTTCTGGGACGCGATCACCGCTCCGGAGGCGGTCGCGGCGCTGAAGCTGACGCTCGTCGTCTCGTTCGTCGTCGCGCTGATCAACGCGGTCATGGGCACCGTGATCGCGTGGATGCTGGTGCGCGACTCGTTCCCGGGCCGGCGCTTCGTCGACGCGATCATCGACCTGCCGTTCGCGCTGCCGACGTCGTCGCCGGGCTGACGCTGCTCGCGCTCTACGGGCCGAACGGCCCCACGCCGGTCGACATCGCGTTCACGCGGACGGCGGTGCTCGTGTCGCTGCTGTTCGTGACCGTCCCGTTCGTCGTGCGCACCGTGCAGCCGGTGCTGATCGAGCTCGACCGCGAGACGGAGGAAGCGGCCGCCTCGCTCGGCGCGAGCGGCGTCACGGCCTTCCGGCGCGTCGTCTTCCCGGTGATCTTCCCGGCGATCCTCTCCGGCGTGGCGCTCGCGTACGCGCGCGCCGTCGGCGAGTTCGGCGCGGTCGTGCTGATCACGGGCAACCTGCCGTTCAAGACGGAGGTGCTGTCCGTCTACATCTTCGGCCGCATCGAGAGCGGCGACCCGCACGGCGGCCGCGGCCGTGTCGGTGCTCGTGCTCGCGATCTCGCTCGCCGTGCTGCTCGGCATCGGCGCGCTGCGGCGGCGCTTCACGAGGTGGGACGGTGCGTAGCCGCTGGGGCGTCCGCGTGGCCGGGCTCGGCTACCTGCTGGTGATCCTGGCGGCGCCGGTCGGGCTCATCTTCTACCGCGCGTTCGAGCACGGGCTCGGTCCCGCGTGGGACGCGGTCACGGCGCCCGACGCCCTGCACGCGCTGAAGGTGACGCTGATCATCGCCGCGATCGCCGTGCCCGCGAACACGATCTTCGGGATCGTCTGCGCGCTCGCGATCGTCCGCTACCCGATCCGCGGCAGCGGCCTGCTGAACGCGCTCGTCGACCTGCCGCTGGCGCTCTCGCCCGTGGTGGTCGGGTTGGCGTTCCTGCTGCTCTACGGCCGGCAAGGCTGGTTCGGCCCGTGGCTCGAGGATCACGGCCTCTCGATCGTCTTCGCGCTCCCGGGGATGATCCTCGTCACGATCTTCGTCTCGCTGCCGTTCGTCGTGCGCGAGGTCGTGCCGGTGCTGCGCGAGATCGGCACCGAGCAGGAGCAGGCGGCCGAGACGCTCGGCGCGTCGCCGTGGGCGACCTTCCGCCGCATCACGCTGCCCGCCATCCGCTGGGCGGTCGTCTACGGCGTTGTGCTCACGACGGCGCGCGCGCTCGGCGAGTTCGGCGCCGTCAGCGTCATGTCCGGCCGCATCGTCGGCAAGACGGAGACGATGACGCTGCACGTCGAGGCGGCGTACCAGGGGTTCGACTACACGGCCGCGTACGCGTCGGCGGTCGTGCTCGCGATGGTGGCCATCGTCACGCTCGCGCTCATGACCGCGTTCCGACCGAGAGAAGGGAAGTAGATGGCCATTGCTGTCCGCCGCGTCACGAAGCGCTTCGGCGACTTCACCGCGCTCGACAACGTCTCGCTCGCGATCCCCGGCGGGTCGCTGACCGCGCTGCTCGGCCCGAGCGGCTCGGGCAAGTCGACGCTCCTCCGCGTCATGGCCGGCCTCGAGGAGCCGGACGAGGGCGACGTCTCGATCCTCGGCGAGGACGCGACCGGCGTGCCCGCCCGCAAGCGCGGCGTCGGCTTCGTCTTCCAGCACTACGCCGCGTTCAAGCACATGACCGTCGAGAAGAACATCTCCTTCGGGCTCGACATCCGCAAGCGGCCGAAGGCGGAGAAGCGGCAGCGCGTCGAGGAGCTGCTCGAGCTCGTCCAGCTCCAGGGGCTCGCGAAGCGCTACCCGTCGCAGCTCTCCGGCGGCCAGCGGCAGCGCATGGCGCTCGCCCGCGCGCTCGCGGTCGACCCGAAGGTGCTGCTCCTCGACGAGCCGTTCGGCGCCCTCGACGCGCGTGTGCGCAAGGAGCTCCGCGAGTGGCTGCGCCGCCTGCACGAGGAGGTGCACGTCACGACCGTCTTCGTCACGCACGACCAGGAGGAGGCGATGGAGGTCGCCGACCGCATCGCCGTGATGAACGAGGGCCGCATCGAGCAGGTCGGCAAGCCGCGCGACCTCTACGAGCATCCGGCCAACGAGTTCGTCATGACGTTCGTCGGCGCCGTCTCGCGGCTCGGCGGCGAGTACGTGCGGCCGCACGACCTCGAGCTGACGCTGCACCCGAACGGGACGACCGAGTCGGCGACGGTCGAGCGCGTGATCTACCTCGGTTTCGAGGTGCGCGCCGAGCTGAAGCTCGCCGGCGGCGAGCACGTCGTCGCGCAGGCCACGCCCGCCCAGGCCGACGAGCTCGGCCTCCACGACGGGCAGTCGCTCTTCGTGCGGCCCGCTCGCACGACTAGCTTCGCGGAGGTCTAGGTACGGTTCCGCCGGGCGATGGGGCTCGCCCTCGACCGCCGGCACGGCTGATGGCTCCTACCGAACCCAGGAGGTCGCCGTGGTCGTCATCGCCGTCGCCGTCGGAGGAGCACTTGGAGCACTGGCCCGCTACGGGGCCGACCGCGCCATCGAGGCCCGCTCGAACGCGCTCTTCCCGCTCAGCACGTTCGTCATCAACATCAGCGGCTGCTTCGCGGCCGGCGTCGTCATCGCGAGCCTCGTCGACCGCCACCACCTCCCGGCCTGGGTGCGGGTCGGGCTCGTCATGGGCTTCCTCGGCGCGTACACGACCTTCTCGACCTTCGCGCAGGAGACGTGGGAGCTCGGCGACGAGCGGCACCTCACGTACGCGGCGCTGAACGTCGGAGCGAGCGTGGCCGTCGGGGTCTTCGCCGTGGCGCTCGGCCACGCGGTCGGGCGGCAGCTCTAGCTGCGCGCGTCTTTACAGGGACAGTCCCTGTTAGGAGAGGGCGGCTTCGAAGGCGGCGAGCGCCGCCCCGCCGTAGACCGCGACGACGACGCGCTCGAGCGACGACGGCTCGAACGCGCGGATCGCGTCGACCATCGCCCGCGCACACTCGTCGACCGGGACGGCGCCGACGCCCGTGCCGAACGCCGGCACAGCGAGCGCGCGCGCGCCGAGCCCGTCCGCCACCTGGAGGCAGCTCGTGGTCGTCCGGCCGATCAGCTCCGGCGTCGTCCGCAGGTCCTGGCCCATCACCGCACCGTGGACGACGTGAGCGGCGTGAAGCTGCCCGCCCGTCGTCGCGACCGCGGAGCCGACCTCGATCGGCCCCAGCGCCATCGCCTCACGCTCGATCTCCTCGCCGCCCGCCCGCTTGATCGCCCCGGCGACGCCGGCGCCCATCCAGAGCTCGTTGTTGGCGGCGTTCGCGATCGCGTCCACGTCGAGCTGCGTGATGTCGCCTTCCAGCACCTCGACGTTCATGCGCGCGGGGATTCCTCGCCGACGACCAGGTCGGCGAACGACGACGACGACTTGCCGAACTCCCACCAGCCGCTGACCCAGGGCTTCACGTACGCCACGTTGCGACCGTAGACCAGCGGGATGCAGGCCACACGCTCGACGACCGCGACGCGGTCGGCCTCGTGGAAGAGCTCGAGGCGGGCGCGGCCGTCGCGCTCGCGCCGCGCGCGCTCGATCAGGTCGTCGAACGCCTCGTCCGAGAAGCCGCCCTCGTTCGTGCGGCTGTCCGAGTGGAAGAGCAGCCGCAGGAAGTACTCCGGGTCGGCGTAGCCCGGGAACCAGCCGGTTACGCGCAGGTACGCGTTGTCGGCCCGGCCGCCGACCTCCATCGCCTCCTCGGCGCGCCACGACCAGTCGCGCACCCGCACCGCCGCGCCGAAGACGTCCTCCCAGCTGCGCGCGATCGTGTCGAGGATCTCCTCCCAGACCATCATCCCGGCCAGCTCGAGCTCGCCGTCGAAACCGGAGCGCGCCAGTTCCTCGCGCGCGAGGTCCGGGTCGTAGCGGAGCGCGATCTCGGGCGTGTGGCCCTGGATAGCGGGCGGGACCACGCCGCCGGTCGCGACGACGAGGTTCGCCGGCGCCATCGCGGCCAGCGCGTCGCGGTCGATCGCGTGGGCGAGCGCGCGTCGCAGGTGGACGTTCGACATTGCCGGGTGCGAGTGGTCGAAGCGCAGGTAGGCCGACCACGCCGGCAGGCCGAGGCTCGCGTCGGGGTGGACGGCGCCGGGCATCAGGTCGGCGAGCGCGCGGCGTGTAGCGCACCATCACCATGTCCGACTCTCCGGTGTCGAGCCCCGGCAGCGCATCGGCGATCGCGGTGCGGAAGAACTCGAGCCGCTTCACGTTGCCCGGCCGGCCGAGCGGCTCGCGGTCGCGGCGCTCCAGGACGAGCGACGTCGCCGGTGCGCTCGACGGTCGTGAACGGGCCGCTCACGACCTGGCGGTCGGGGGCGGCCCAGTCGGCACCGTTGGCCTGGATCGCGTGCCGCGGCTGCGGCCCGCCGTCGGGCCGGTTCATGACGCTCATGAAGTACGGCGCCGGCGCGACGAGCCGGAACTCGACGGTGCGGTCGTCGAGCGCCCGCACGCCGATCGCGTCGGCGTCGCCCGAGTGGCCGAGGTAGTAGTCCTGGCCGTTCTCGAGCACGAAGTAGATCGCGACCGACGAGCCCGGGCTGGATGGATCGAGGACGCGCTTGATCCCGAACTCGACGTCGTGCGCCGTCAGCGGCACGCCGTCGGACCACATGAGGCCCTCGCGCAGGTGGAAGACGTAGCGCAGCCCGTCGTCGGAGATCTCCCAGCGCTCGGCGAGCGCGGGCACGATCGTCCGCTCCGGCCACGCCTCGACGAGCCGGTCGAAGAGCTGCATGCAGAGCTGGATGTTCGGCCACGCGATCGCCGACTTCGGGTCGGGGTCATTCGGCAGGAAGCTTGTGCCGACGCGCAGCGTGGCCGCCGGCGCACGGGCGGGCATCGGCGGCGGCGTCCACAGCTCGAACGCCCGCTGGTAGGTCTCGTTCGCCTCGCCGAAGCGCAGCGCGTTGTGCAACGCGAGCGCGAGCTTGAAGAGCGCAAGCGCCATCTCCTGGCGCTCACCGCGTGCCTCGAGCAGCGGGAGCAGCGCGCGGTAGTGCTCGATCGCCTCGTCGAGCGACCACTCCTGGCGGGCGCGGTCCGCCGCACGGGTGAGGTAGGCGATCGCCTTCGTCTCGTCGTCCGCGGCGCGCCAGTGGTAGGCGAGCAGGCCGACGACCTCGTCCAGGTTGTCGGCGTGGTGACCCTCGAGCCACTCGGCTGCGCGCCGGTGCAGCGCCGTGCGCGTGTCGGCGACGAGCAGCCGGTACGCGGCCTCCTGGATCAGCGCGTGCTTGAAGCGGTACTCCGGCTGCGGCCAGCGCCGCTCGGTGCGGATCAGGTCGAGCCGCTGCAGCTCGTGGAGAGCGTCGCTCACCTCGCCGTTGCGCCCGGCCACGCCCTCGAGCAGCGCGAGCCCGAAGCGCCGGCCGAGCGCGGCCGCCGCGGTGAGCACGCCGTGCGTGGCCGGCTCGAGCCGGTCGATCCGCGCGACGATCACGCGCTCGACGGTCTGCGGGATCTCGACCGGCGCCTCGTGGTCGAAGCGCCAGCTGTCGTCGGATCGCGACGAGCACGCCCGCGTCCGCCAGCGAGCGCACGAGCTCCTCGAGGAAGAACGGATTGCCCTCGGCCTGGCTGCGTATCCGCGCGGCCAGGTCCGGCGGAAGCGTGTCGCGGCCGGTCAGCGACTCCAGCAGCTCCCGCTCGGCGTCCCCGGTCAGCGGCTCCAGCGCGAGCTCGCGGAAGAGATGCGGGTACTCGCGCGCCGCCAGCTCCTTCAGCGCCCAGCACGGGTGGTCGCGCTCCTCGCGCTGCGAGATCAGCAGCAGCACGGCCGTCTGCTCGGTCAGCGGCAGCAGCCGCTCGACGAGCTGCACCGAGGTCGGGTCGGCCCAGTGCAGGTCCTCGATCGCGCAGACGACCGGGCCGTCCTCGGCCAGCCGCGCCAGGAGCGCGCCGAGCACCTCGAACGTGCGGTACTGGAGCGCCTCGGGCGAGAGCTCGCCGATGCGGGCAGCCGCGTCGGGCTCCAGCGTGATGCCGAGCGCCGAGCCCAGGTAGGGGTAGATCTCGCCGGCGCGCGACCCGAAGAGCGCCTCGACGCGGCGGCGCAGCACGACGCGCACGCGCAGCTCCGGCTCGTCGATAGGAGACGCCGAGCCACTCGCGCAGCAGGTCGCGGAACGGCCAGAGCGGCAGCGACTCGCCGTACGAGACGCAGCGGCCCTCGAGCCAGACTGGCTCCGCTCCCTCGACAGGGCGCTCGGCGAAGCGGCGGGCGAGCTCGACCATCAGGCGGCTCTTGCCGATGCCGGCCTCGCCGGTGAGGAACAGGGCCCCTCCGGCTCCGCCGCGCAGCCGCTCGAGCCACTCGTCCGCGCGGGCGAGCTCGCGGTCGCGGCCGACGAGCGCGGCGTCGGCGCCGGCGAGGCCGCGCCGGCGAACCAGGCCTTCACGCGCGCGGATGACCGCGCGGGCGGTGACGGGCGCGCTCTTGCCTTTCAGCTCGAGCGAGAGCGGCTCCGCGGTGTCGAACGCCCCCTCGACCGCGCGGGCCGTCGCCTCGTCGACGAGCACGGTGCCCGGCTCGGCCGCCGACTGCAGCCGTGCAGCGAGGTTGACCGTGTCGCCGAACGCGGCGTACTCGAGCCGCGACCCGGCGCCGATCTCGCCGAGCACGACCGGCCCGGTGCCGACGCCGACGCGCACGCCGAAGCCCTCGACGCCCCACGCCTGCGCCACCTCGGTCGCGTACTGGCGCATCTCCTCCGCGATGCGGAGCCCGGTGCGCACCGCCCGTTCCGCGTCGTCCTCCGAGGCGACCGGCGCGCCGAAGAAGGCGAGCACCCCGTCGCCGGCCAGGTCCTTGACGACGCCGCCGAGGCCCTCGACTTCGCGCACGATCCGCGCGACCGCTTCGCCGATGACGAGCTTGACCTCTTCCGGGTCGAGCGTCTCCCCGAGCGCCGTCGAGCCGACGAGGTCGGCGAAGAGGACGCTCACGACCCTGCGCTCCTCGCGTACGGGCGTTCGCTGTGGCGCCTCCGTCACGCCTGCATTGTGACGGCGGCCCTGCGCAGGGGCTACGCGGCCGCGTTGCGCGTCACGAGCCGCAGCGGCTCGCGCAGGACGTCGACCGCCGCCATGACCACTGCCGGGTCGAACTGCGTGCCCGCGTTCGCCTGGAGCTCGGCGAGCGCCTGCTGGTGCGTGAGCGCCGCGCGGTACGGCCGGTCGTGCCGCATCGCGGCGTAGGCGTCGCAGACCGCGACGATCCGCGACTCGATCGGGATCGCCTCGCCGCTCAGGCCGTCGGGGTAGCCGCCGCCGTCCCAGCGCTCGTGTGTCGAGCGGACGAGCTTCGCCGCGCTCGCGAGCGCCGGCGCCGCCGACAGGATCCACTCGCCTGTCAGCGTGTGACGCCGGACGAAGACCCACTCGTCGCCGTCCAGCGGCCCCGTCTTCAGCAGGATCGCGTCGGGGATGGCCATCTTCCCGACGTCGTGGAGCTCGGCCGCGCGGCGCAGCCGCTCCAGCCCGTCGCCGGTCAGCCCGAGCCGCTCGCCGACCGCGACGGCGACGTCGGTGACGACGGAGACGCGCTCGCCGAACGAGGGGTCGCGTTCCTCGAGTGCCCGCACCAGCAGCCGCGCCGACTGACGGCCGACCGACGAGCGGGAGGCCTTCGACGCGTACATCCGCCGGTCGGCGATGCGGAGGACCTCGTGCGCGGTCGACGCCTCGCCGGGCGCCACGACGAAGCCCCAGGCCGAGTCGATCTCGAAGCCCTCGCCGCTGTCCGCGAGTGCCGCGCCGGCGGTCGCGCCGATCCGCGCGGCCGCCTCCGGCTCGTCGCGCACGACGGCGCAGAACTCGTCGCCGCCCATGCGGAAGGCTCGCCCGCCTTTCGGCAGCGCCGCCTGGAGGCGGTGCCCGAGCCGCGTCAGGAGGGCGTCGCCGGCGAGGTGGCCGAAGCTGTCGTTGTACTCCTTGAAGCCGTTCAGGTCGAGCAGTACGAGGACGAGACCCGGTCCCTCGACGCAGTCGCGCAACTCGAGCTCGAGGTGCTCGACCAGCGCTCGGCGGTTGCCCAGCCCGGTGATCGAGTCGGTGAGCGCTTCGCTCCGGCTCGTGCGGATCAGGCGCAGGTGGTCACGGAACGTGAGCGCCACCCGGAGCAGCACGCCGGCGAGGGTCGCGCACGCGAGGGCGAGCGTGATCGGCCCGATCTGGTGGAAGTGGTCGTAGGCCAGCACGCCGACGGCGAGCGCGGCGCAGGCGACGGAGACGGCGATGCCGCTCCAGCCCTCCTCGCGTGCCGCGGCACGCCGGGCGGGCTGCCACGCGGCGAAGGCGATCAGCAGGCAGCCGAGCGGCCAGCCGATGTTCATCAGGCTCAGCTCGTTGTAGGAGCCGATGTTGACCTGGTAGACGTAGATGCAGTCGGTCACGCCGAACACGACGAAGCCCGCGGCGGCCAGCGCCCAGGTGCGCGTGAGCCGCCAGCCGGAGAGCGCGATCGCGGCGACGACGAGCGCCAGGAGCACGGTGTCGCCGATCGGGTACGCGAGGTTGACGGCGACCGCGACCGGGCGGCCCTCGGTTGCGCTCAGAACCGCGTCGAACGCGAGCGCGGCGGCGACGGCAGCGACCGTGGACGCGGCGATGGCGCCGTCGATCCAGACGTTGAGCGAGGCGCGCGGCAGCCGGGCGCGGAAGACGAGCGCGAGCCCGGCATAGGCGAGCACGTAGAAGGTGAGCCAGAGGACATCCGCGAAGGACGGGAACTGGTTCTGGTCGGCGAGGAGGAGCGCCCAGTACGCGTTGCCGAGCCCCCAGACGGCGATGCCGGCGCCGATCAGGGCCCAGCCGAGCCGCTCCTCGCTCCGCGAGAGCGCGCGCGCCGCGCAGACGAGTCCCGTTCCGACGATCGCGATGTTGTACGCCCAGTCGTCGAGGATCCTGGTCGCCGTGGGGCCAGTTGCGACGTGCAGGGCGAGGCGCGCCGCGTAGACGGCGAGCAGCGCGGCAAGCGCCCAGAGCAGGACGCGGGCAGGGCGGGTGGACATCCGAGGGATGCATCGGCGTGCCGTGCCCGTTCGAGTGTCCCTCACATGAGGGAGACACGTGCCCGTACCGCCGTAGACTCCCTGCGCCGTGACGCGCCTGGGCCCGACGCTGCTGGTCGCGTTCCTGCTCGCGGGAACGGCGATCGCGTTCGCCGTGACCGCTCGTCGCGGCTGACGCCGCGACATTGCTTCATTCGAATGGGGAACGTCCCGTTCCCCCCTCGAGCTCCCCCCTTGGTAACGCAAGAATGACGCGACTTCGCGCGACGTGGCTCCCGCCCGGGCAAGCCGGGCTCCGCCGGAGCAAAACGGCGCACCGCCGTAGACTCCCTCAGCCGTGACGCGCCTGGGCCCGACGCTGCTGGTCGCGTTCCTGCTCGCGGGAACGGCGATCGCGTTCGCCGTGACGCAGGGGCTCAAGCTCCAGAAGAGCCCGGTGTTCGGCACGCGGTTCGACAAGGTCGGCGGGCCGCACCAGCCGATCGAGCTCAGCTTCCGCCTCCGCAAGCGCGACAAGGTGACCGCGGTGGTCGTGAACGGCGACGGCGACGTCGTGCGGACGCTGATCGACGGCAAGCGGCGCCGCGGCCGGGTGACCGAGCCGTGGAACGGCCGCACCGACGCCGGCGGGTTCGCGCCCGACGGCACGTACAAGCTGCGCGTGCGTCTGGCGGGTGAGCACCGCACGATCCTGATCCCGACGACGTTCCGGCTCGACTTCACGCCGCCGGTCGTCTCCGCGGTCACCGTCCGTCCGGACACCTTCTCGCCCGACGGCGACGGCCGCCGCGATCGCGTTCTCGTCCGCTACCGGACGAACGAGACGGCACGCGCGCTGCTCACCGTGAACGGCACTCGCGTCACCCGCGGGCGCTTGCGGGTCGTGCCACGTCCTGTTCCCTGGTCGGGGGACGTCAACGGGGCGCGCGTGGGCCCGGGCCACTACGTGTTGCGTCTGCGCGTCCAGGACGCTGCCGGCAACCGCTCGAAGCCGTCCCGGCCGCTTCCGGTCACGCTGCGTTACCTGGAGATCGCGGATCACACGCTGAACACGCGGCCGGGGAAGCGCTTCCGCGTCCCGCTCGACACGGACTACCGGAAGGTGGCGTGGCGGCTCGCCGGCCGCAGCGGCACCGGCCCGGCGCACGCGCTGCGGTTGCGCGCCCCCGCCAAGCGTGGCGCCTACAAGCTCTTCGTGACGGCGAACGGCCACCACGACCGCGCGACCGTGCTCGTGGGAGCGGTGCCGTGAGCGCCAACCTCGCGCACCTGGGCGGCCCGGTCGCGGCGGGCGGGCTCGCGCTCCTGCTGCTCTCGACGCGGCGCGGCCTGCGGCTCGCCGGCCTCGGCCTGTGGGCGCTGGGCGGGCTCATGCTCGTGCCGCTGCTCGCCCCGTCCGGTCATCGCCCGCTCCTCGGCGCCGCGGGCGTCGTCGGGCTCGCCTTCTGCGCCGGCCTCGCCGTCGTGTTCCATCGCTGGCCGTGGCTCCTGCCGCTCGCCGTCCTCGCGGCAGTGCCGGCGCGTGTTCCCGTGCACGTCGGCAGCACCGAGGCGAACCTGCTGATCCCGATGTACGCGGTCGTCGTCGCGGCTGCGCTCCTGCTCGCGTGGGAGCTCTGGCAGGGCGATGTGCGCGGCGGCGAGCTCGGCCCGATCGCGCTGCCGCTGGCCGCGCTCGTGGGCTGGATCGGCCTCTCGCTCGCGTGGAGCGACGACGTTCGCGAGGGCGCGATCGAGCTCGCGTTCTTCGTCCTGCCGTTCGGGCTGCTGACGCTGGTGCTCGCGCGGTTCGCCTGGTCGCGGCCGGTGCTCGTGCGGCTCTATGCGTTGCTCGCGGCGATGGCCGTCGTGTTCGCGGCCGTCGGGATGTACCAGTGGGGCACGCGCGACCTGTTTTGGAACCCGAAGGTCATCACGGGCAACGCGTACCACACCGAGCTCTTCTTCCGGGTCAACTCGGTCTTCTGGGACCCGTCGATCTACGGCCGCTTCCTCGTCGTCGCGATCCTCGCGACGCTCGTCATCCTGCTATTCGGTGCACGCAGGGACCGCTTCATCGCCGGCGTCGCCGGCATCGCCTTCGTCTGGCTGGGGCTGCTCGTGTCGTTCTCGCAGTCGAGCTTCGCGGCGCTGTTCGCGGGCACGCTGATCGCGGCCGCGTTCGTCTGGCGCTGGCGCACGGCGGCCGTGCTCGGCGGGGCGGCGCTCGCCGTGCTGGCGATCGCCCTGGTGATCCCGACCTCGCGCGACTCGGTCGTCAACCAGTCGAAGAAGGGGCTCAACCACGCGACGAGCGGCCGTTGGGGCCAGGTCACGACGGGGCTCCACATCGCCGGCGACCATCCGTTGTGGGGCGTCGGCGTCGGCTCGTTCAAGCGCGCGTACGCCGACCGGACCGGGCTCAGGGGCAAGGAGCCGAAGAAGGGCGCGTCGCACAACACGCCCGTCACGATGGCGGCCGAGACGGGCATCCCCGGCGTGCTGCTGCTCGGCTGGCTGCTCGTCGCCGCGCTGCTGGCGGCCTTCCGTCGAGCGGGCCCGTCGTTCGAGGGCCGCACCGCGCTGATAGCCGGCGTCTCGCTCGGCGCGATCGCCGTGCACAGCCTCTTCTACAACGCGTTCTTCGAGGACCCGACCACGTGGGGGCTGCTCGCGCTGGCCGCCGTCGCGGCCGTCGGCGCAGGAGCGGAGGCGCCGTCCGGCGAAGAGGCGCCTGTGAGCGAGACGCCTGCTTCGTCGCCTGTCCCGGTCGAGGCGCAGTGATCCAGGGCTGGGAGCGGGTGCTCGTGCTCGCGCCGCACACCGACGACGGCGAGTTCGGCTGCGGCGGGACGATGGCCCGGCTGGTCGAGCACGGCGCCGAGGTGCGGTACGTTGCGTTCTCGACGGCCACCAAGTCGCTCCCGGAGGGGTTCCCGCCCGACACGCTCGCGCGCGAGGTGCGTGAGGCGACCGCCGAGCTCGGCATCCCCGAGGAGCACCTCACGGTTCACGACTTTGAGGTGCGCACCTTCCCCGAGCGGCGGCAGGACATTCTCGAGCTCCTGATCGAGCTGTGGGACGAGTGGCAGCCCCACGCGGTGCTGCAGCCCTCCGTGTACGACGTCCACCAGGACCACCAGGTCGTCGCCGCGGAGGGGCTGCGCGCCTTCAAGCGGACGACGATCCTCGGCTACGAGATCCCGTGGAACAACTTCCACTTCGAGTACCAGGCCTACGTCGCCCTGGAGAAGAAACACCTGGAGCGGAAGGTCGCCGCGCTCGCGAAGTACGAGTCCCAGCAGCACCGCCGCTACTCGAACGCCGAGTACATCTGGAACCTCGCGCGCACGCACGGCGTGAACGTGAACCGCGACTACGCGGAGTGCTTCCAGGTGTACCGCGTCGTCGCCTGACACGGCTCGTTGATGAATCCGATGATGAACCGGCGGGACGCGGGGAGGTAGTTGTCGTCCCGCTTCCGCGGATTTGACCTTGCCGGGTTGGCTGATGAGGAATCGCTGACGATTAAGTGGCAGTCAGCACTGGCGAAACTTAGCGTTCCAGCACGCCGGCGAGATCTGATGGCAAAGACTCCGGGAACTCGTTCGTGTCGATTCTGAGGGCGGCGAGCATCACTGCGCTGCGGTGGAGGAGGGCGATCGAGGGAAAGGCCTGGACCGTCGGCTCCTTCGCGGTGCGCATGCGAGCAGCCTTCCGGAGACCGAGTTTGTTCCTTACCTGGATCGCGCTGTGGAGGGTTTCGTTGGCGTTTCTCTGCGCGGATAGGGCCTCGCGGAGCGCGTGTTCGTTCGGCTGTCCGGCGGAGAGCCGGTGGGGGTGACGCGCGAGGGCGGTCCAGTGAAGCTGCATCGGGAGGCTGATCCGCGGCGCTGCTCCGCACAGCGGGCAACGGGCGCGTAGGCGGATTCGTGATGGGTCCGCCGGCTGCCCAGGTTTGAGCGGCATCCCGGAGCGTTGGCGGGGCGCCGGCTGGTAACCGTCGCGGATCATCGGGGCGTTGTGCTTGCGGCAGTACAGCGTGCCATCGCCGAGGAACTTCGAGACCGCCGGGAAGTCGAAGCGGTCTAGGTGGTACTCGCGGTTAAGGAGGCTCGGACGGCGCTGCGCGACGAGCGGTACGCCGTAGTTCACGAGGCAGAGCTCGCACGCCCACTTCTCGTCCCAGGCGCTGTCGGCGACGATCGCATCGACCGCGACGTCGGGCCAGAGGGCGTAGAGCATCTCGAGCAGCGGGCGGAGCGCGTGTGCCTCGTCGCCGTCCCAGAGTGTCCATACCAACGGCAGGCCGGTCAGGAAGTCGACGAGACTGACCAGGCGGTATCCGCGGATGAACTCGGGGAATCCGTCCCGCTCCAGGTAGATCGGCTTGGCCCGACGGGCGACGCGCGTGATTTCGGCTTCGCGGTCGGTGCCAAAGCCGATCTGCTCGGCCCATGCCTGCCAGAGCATCCCGTCGATGCCCAACCAGGTCCTCTTGATGTCGAGGATGCGATGCACCTCTTTCACGAGCTCGATGTTCACCTCGATGCAGGCGCGTTCCGTGACGAGCTCCGCAACCTTGTGTAGCTGGCTAAGCGTCATCTCGTAGGTGCCGAGGCGGAGTTTCCGCGGGCTGACGCCCCACGCCGCGGCGGCGCTGACTTCGATCCACTCGAAGACCGCCTGCATCTGCCGATCTGCGCGGAACGCGGCATAGCTGTCGTTGAAGTGGGGTGACACTCCCTGGGTCCCCATGTAAAAGAGGAGCGCCTTGGCGCGATAGCCCGGGTCGCGGCCGCACCGAGAGGTTCGAGGGTCGATCGACGGCCACAAGCGCTCGAGGATCTCGGGCTGCGCCAAGGCGCGCCACAGGTCTGCGGCGGGGTTTTCGATCTGCGGCTGCAGCATGAGCCGGCGCGTCGCGTGCATCTGTCGCACGAACGCCCGCTCGTCCATCGGGTCGTCGTTCTTCCGGCGAGCCAGCCGATAGATCGCGGTGATCTCGTCGTCGTTGAATTCCGCGAGCGACGGCCTGCCTGCCTCACCGCGCAGGTGGGCAGCAACTTCGTCTGCCGCGCGCGCGACTCGCGGATCCCGGAGCAGGAGGTCCGCGTCCCGGGCCGACCTCGGCGCCGCGCCGACTTTCCGGAGCTTCACCGGCCCGTGTGGGGTGGATTGGTTGGAGTGCTGATGACCACGAATCCTCCGTTCGCGCTGCTTCTTCGCAGCGAGGTTTCGTGGCCCCGACACCTCCGTTAATTCGGTGCGCAGTTCGGCTTGGACAGTCCCGCCGAGGCCGTATCAATCTGTTGGATCAACTTCTCGTTCGCCTACGCCCTTTCGGTCTTGCGCTTCCTATCACGTCTTATCCGCGGACGTGGATGCATCCGTTTTGGAGGTCGATGTCCCCCCATTCGAGGTGCGCGATCTCATCGACCGTCATGTCGGTCTCCTGCCAGAGCAGCAGGAAGAGCTCGATCGCGGGTTCGTCCTGGCCCTCTGCTGCCAGTGCGAGTCGCAGGGACTGCGGAGTGAAGCCTTCTTCGCCTCTCATTACGTGTGTTCCCCTTCGTTTTGTCGGACGCGATCGCGCCGACGGTGGTCCTGAACCCGTAGCCAGGCGAGGAGGTGAGCGGCGTGCCGGTCGAGTTCCTCAAGCTCGAAGAAGGCGAATCCGCCGGCCCGCCACTGCGTGGCAGCGCCTTGCGGTGCCACCAGCAGCTGGAGTCCCCAGTCCCCGCCGTCGAATCGACTGAGCTTCACGATGTGTCCAGAGGCTTCGGCCTCGAGGCACAGCGTCCGGTAGCTTGTGGTGTACATCAGTACACCAAACTAGCACGTACGGCGACCCTGGTGCCAACGTGGCACCAATCTGTCCGACGCGTCGCCGACACTTCGCTCTGGTGGCCCGGCCGGCCGTGACCGATGCACCGTTCCGGGAGGAGCTTCCGCGGCTGCTCAAGGAGCGGAACGAGACGCTACGTGCGACTGCGCGCTCGATCGGCGGTGGCCTCGACCACGCCTACTTGAGCCGAATGGTTCGCGGAGAGAGGGCAGTGAACCCGCGGCACGCCGAACAGATCGCGCTTCATTTCGAGCTTCCTCCCGACTACTTCCCCGAGGTGCGTGAGGCGGCTGTGATCGCGGCGATCCAGGCTGACCCGAAGCTCCGCGACTCGATCTACTTCACGCGCGTCCGAAAGCGCTAGACGGCTCGCGCCGTCCTCGCACGTAAACAGCCCGATCGGCTCACTGTCGAAGGCGCTCGAGGATCCGGTCGAGCCCGTACTTATCGAACTCCTCACGCGCTGGCGGCGAGACCGCCTCGCGGCGCTCAGGATGCAGATAGTGCTCGTTCAGCGGTAGCCGGTCGGCGGGCAGCCCTCGCAGGCGACACGCGTCCAAGTCGGCCAGCTTCCACCTACCGCCCACCCGCATGACGTTGTTCGGCGCAACGTCGCAGTGGATCAGACCGATCTGATGCAGAACCCCCAGCGCGGCACCGACGTTCTCCTCAACCTGATCTGCCGCCGTGCGTGCGTCCGCTGCGGGCTCGTGCAAGAAGTCGTGCAGCGAGCACTCGGCCCATTCCCAGGCGACTGCGAGATGGCCGTTCAACGGGCCGAACTCGCTCGGCACCGTCAACGTCTCCTCGTAATCGAGTAGTCGACGAATCGTCGGAGCCTCCGTAATCGCGGGAATGGACGCGACGTACAGCGAGTGGCGCACATGGTCGACGTCGTCCTCCCACATGCCGTCCTTCACACACCAATGCACGAGCGCGAACGAACCGTCATCCGCCGCTGTCGCCCGCCAGCGGCTCGTGTGCACCGCGTCCCGCTGGAAGTTCCAGCGCCATGTGCGGCCCGTGCGAGCCCCCGTGAGAGCGTGCGTGAACCGCGCCTCCATGCGAACGGAACGTACCGCGCGGAGCAGGTCCCGAGCCGGTCGCGGGTGATTGATCGCGGCGCTTTCCGTCGCTGCCATCTGCCTCGTAGCGGGGGCAACGACGTGCTGACCGGACAAGACCGCCACCCCGTCCTGGCAGCTTCGGTGGTGGGTGAGATCGGGCGGCGACGGGAAAGCATCGGGCCGTGACGGACGCGACTCCCGTCTACGCAATCATCCGGTACGACGACGGCTCAGACGAGCCGACAGTGGTCAAGGTCGTGCGGTCGGAAGAGCGGGCCGATTGGGAGGTCAGTCGGCTCACCGAGGCCAACGGCGGCAAGGGCTGCCGTTACGAGTGGCAGTACACGCGTTTTGAAGATGCCGATGACTGACGACCGCCGCGCCGTCCTGGAAGCAGTGGTGGGTGTGAGTTACATCGTGTACATCTACTGGTGTTCAATCCGAACCGACGGTGCGCGCAGGTGCCATTGAGGATCTCTCACACGAAAGCTGCGGTAGTAGGAGCCGCCCTAGCGGCGCTTCTCGGTCTAGCTGCCCTTCTTGCCTCCGCACGCCGCAGCGAGGCCAGTTCTGTGCCGCCCGGACTGACCGCTGGCGTCGCCGCCATGAACGCGCCTGCGCTCAATGAAAGCGCCCTCCCTGATCGCGTAATCCGGTTCGTCGATGTCTCTGCTCGTGTGCGAGATACGGATCAGGCGCTCGCTCGCAGCGGCGTGCGACTTCTCCGGCGCGACCTAGGCACCACGGGCAGCGACGTGTATGCCTTTCGGACGCACAGAGGGGCGATCTGCTTTCTCGTCACGGGCCAGGCTGGCGCTTGCCCCCGCGACCCAACCGACGGTACGCCGGGCCTGTCGTGGACAATCGGCGGCGGGTACGGGGAGATCCCCAGCAGTCTCGCCGGGATCGTGTCTGACGACGTGGACAGGGTTGCGCTGGTCATCGACGGACAGGTCGCTTCCACGAGCATCAAGAACAACGTGGTCTACGGAGAGTTCGCCCGAGATGCCCACGACGCGCTGATTGCCATCCATCGTCGAGACGGGACCGAGACCAAGGTGAAAGTGCGTCTGGACGGGTGAGGATGACTGCCCATTGGACTCGCCGCGCCGTGCTTGAAGCCTCGGTGGTGGGTGAGATCGGGCGGGCGTGGGCAACTCATATCCCGGACGCACCGTCTAACTATTCATGAGCCGATTCTTCCGAGCCACGGCTCTTGTTGTGTTCGCGGCGGTCGCTCTTGCCGGATGCGCGGGAGTCGGTGGATCGGAACGAGCAGCGACAGGCTCAGCAGACGACGGCTTGGAGAAAGCTGTCGCTGCTTCGCGCATGACGATGTGCGGGGGACGCCGGGGCTGCGTTGATTACACGCCAGCCGGTGTTGAGTGCGCTCGGGAGAGCCGCGAAGTCGAAGGCCACGCGTATCGTCAGTGTCGGACCGACTGGCGGAGCGCCGAAGGTGATGCGTACGGGGCGACCATCTGCGCGGCTGCCGACGAAAGCGAGCAGCGGTACGCCGTGAAGCCGATGACGGCCTGTCGGTAGCCGTTGACTGACGGCCCGTCGCGCCACCGCCTGGCGCGCACGGTACTGCTCAGTTGTGTGCGCACTAGCCGCCTGAACTCCTTGTGTTCAAGCAGATTCGGCGACGCGACCGGTGAGGTCAGTTCTGACGAGCAGGTCGAGGAGGACGCCATCCACCTACGCGCCGTCTTCCCATTTGGAGCCGCGGTCAGGCCGGTGTGTCGAAGACGCGGGCGATGACCAGGCGCCACCCGTTTTTGCGTTCTCGGTCAGGCGCCAGCATCCGCAGCACGACGGCGTGCAGCGGCACATCGACTGCTGCCCGGCGGTCGCGTGCGTTGCGTCTGCGGGCGCGCGCCCAATCGGTGTAGTCCTTCGAGGTCGGGATCCGGCCGATCGCTGCCGCGCACGCCCGCACAGCGTCCACGCACGCGTTGAGGTCGAAGCGGCTCGCCCGACCCTGCTGCGGCCATGGACGACCACCCATCGCGTTGCGGCCATCGGCGAGCAAGCCCCACGCTGCCCAACAGGCCCGAGACCACGACCCGTACCGCTCCACCAGCACGGCGGCGCGCGGAGCCGCCCCGTCTTCGGCCACTCGGCGGGCTTCGTAGGCTGCTCGTTCGATCCGCGGCAGCCGCCCAGGCGGTTGCGGCGATTCGTCGAGCAGCGCGGCCAGCAAGCCGAGCTCGGCGATCCGACGCTCGCCGGCCGTCGCCGGCGCGAACAGTTGGTCATGAAGCCGCCGCGCGAGCACGTGCTTTGCCTCGATCGGGAGCAACGACACCATCGCTCGCAATGGCGCGAGGACCGCGTCGACGTCGTCCACGTCAGCGTTCGTTATCAGGGAGCGCCAGCGAGCGAGCGTTGCGCCAGCCGCCGAACCTACGGGAGATCGCGTCGCAGGACGGGATCTCGACCACGCGTCCGCTCGCACGTGCTTTGTCGAGGCGAGGTCGTCGCCACGCCTCGTACGCCGCCGGCGGCAGCGGCGGCCCGACATCGACCCACGCCTTGCGCAGCCATCCAAGCAACTGCTCCGGGGCGTAGCGTGGCCGCCGGCGGACGGGCGCTCGCGTCATCGGAAGGGGCTCCATCGGCGGTAGGCCGGCCTGCGCGACGACCTCGGCCCAGGCCCCGAAGCGCTCGACGATCGCCGTCAAGCTCGGAGGAACGACCGCCGGGGCGCCGGCCCGCGCTGCTCGGGCAGCGGCCTCTCGCAAGTCGCGGTACTCGGACGTGCGCGGCGTCCGGCCCAGCTCAGCAGCAGCACTGCGCACCGCCTCGAGCATCTCCTCGTTCGAATAGCCGCGATTCAGCGGGACGATGCGCCCAGCGCGGTCGACGCGCTGACGCGCATCGACGCTCAATCCGATCTGGACGAGACACGCCCGAAACCCGCCGAACCGTGCGAACACGCTCTGCGCGTGCGGCCGCCGTCCGGGGCGATCTCGCACGGCGGGATCCATGACCCACGCGAGGTAGTCAGCGAGCGTCGGTACTACTCCGCCGCGATCGTGAACACAGTCGCGCAGCGCCTGAAGCACCTCGTCCTCGGTGAACGCTCGCCCTCCCGCGTGCTTGACGAAATCACCCTCGCTCGGCGCCGGGACGAACGCGCGGCGCAGACAGTCCGGCCAGGACAACCCTCCCAGAACACGCCGGACAGTCGTGTCCGGCAAGAGGCCTAGCTCGGGATGTCGCGAGCGAAGCGCCCGGTACGCCGACTCTGTTGGTGCCTCGCCGAGCACGTCAGCGGCATGGTTCAGACAGAGGACAGCCGCCCGCACCCGCCCTTGTGCACTGCGCGGCTCCACCCGCTCCGAATCGAGCTCGGTGGCGAGCTCCCGAAGGACGACGTAGCGGAGCCCGACGTCAAGTGTTTGCAGGGCCGCCCACACCATTTCCAACCGCGGATCCTCGAATCGGCGGCTGGGGGTTCGGCGTCTGGCAACCACGGCCGCACCGTACTCGGGTGCGTCATTCGCTCACTCCGACGATCAGGGAGGAACGAGCGGATCGCCGGGTCGGACCTACGGCGCGGTTTCCAGCCACTTCTTGAGCGATGATGAATTCCTTGGTCGGCCACCGGCGTCATCCGGGTCAAGCGAACCGTGCAGCGTCCGACCGCCAACTGAAAAGCCCCGCATATCCGTCAAT
Organism: uncultured Thermoleophilia bacterium; assembly: GCA_963734565.1. Lineage (GTDB taxonomy): Bacteria > Actinomycetota > Thermoleophilia > Gaiellales > Gaiellaceae > JACVRM01. The sequence continues at coordinate 666,144 of CAVTHM010000006.1, forward strand.
CGCGGCGATTCATCAGCAAGCCACAAAACAACACACACAACACACACACACACACGGCCGGCGGTTCGAAAAACTCCTGCAAACGACGTCAGAGACGGCCCGCTCGGCCGTCAAAGCCGAGTGCGCGCGGGGAGGGGCGGCTGGCCCGCAGGGGCTGGCCGGGCTCCTCGATCCGTCCACCGTCGTCCAGGTGACGCAGGCGTCGGCGAACGGCTCGAAGACCGCGACCGCCCTCTGCCCGCTCACGAGCGACCCGAACGACGATCCGACCGCTCGGACGTACGCGATCTCGGGCGGATTCACCGGGGTAGGCGGCTCGATCACCGAGTCGTACCGCTCGAACAGCGGTCACGGCTGGACGGCGACACAGTCCTCCGCGAGCGGCTTCACGCTCTACGCGTACTGCGTCGGCTAGAGCCGCGCCACCAGGAAGTGCGAGAGGGCCGGGATCTCCCGGCCCTCTTCATTTCAGCTGAAGGTCTCGAGCGGCCCCTCGTAGGCGTCCGCGCCGTCCTTGCAGGCGCTCCGCGTCGCGTCGAACATCAGCTCGTCGCAGCCGGTGTCCTTGAAGTCGCCGTTCGTGACCACGTTCAGGGCGGTGCCCATCCAGCGGTAGCACGCGTTCTGCGCGCCGTGCCACACGTTCGCGCAGCGGCGGATGAGGCGCAGCCGCTCCTCGGGCGTGCTCTGGTTCAGGTCGGCGACGCGCACGCCGCGCACGCAGTCGGCGGCGGCCGGGCGGCGCATCGAGACGCAGATGTCCATCTCCGTGAACGGGTCGTCGGCGGCGACGACGACCGATGCGATCACGCAGCCGCTGAGCTGGACGCCGGCAAGCCCCTTGCACTCGGCCATCACGTCGTCCTTCGACGTGATCGGCTTCGCCGGCGGCCGCTCGAGCAGCGCCCGGTACCAGCAGCCGCGCACGTAGCCGCCCGACTCCTTGGCGCACAGGAGGCGCGGCGAGAGAATCGTGTCCTGCGGCGTCTTCGCCTGGTCGAGGCCCGAGACCGCGAGCCAGTAGTCGTGGAACGCGCCGGCGGCGCAGTCGGGCGCGTTGTCGCTGCCGAGCAGCGAGCACGCGTGCAGCGCGAACGGCAGCTGCTCCCCGTAGAGCCGCATGTACGCGTGCCCCTCGCCGTGGATGCAGCTGTAGCGCTGGTAGCGCGTCTCGGCGCCGTCGCACGCCTTCACGGCCTCCTCCGGGCTGAGGTTGCCGAGCTGCGGCGCAAGCGCCATCACCAGTCCGTGCGAGAAGCCCGCCGAGCAGTTCGCGTTGTTCGTCCGGGGCAGGTAGTCGAGGAGCTTCCCGATCGTGAGGTGAACGGAGGCGGCGTAGCGGCGGCCGACCGGGTGCATCAGCACGTGGCAGTGGCCCTGCAGGTAGCCGCCCGCCTTGCTCACGTACTCGTCGATCTTCGGGACCTCGGTCGCGGACTGGCGGCCCTTCACGAGCTTGAACAGCTCGTCCGAGTAGCACTGGCCCAGCCGGACGGGCCTGTTCTCGAAGACGCTGCAGTAGGTCAGCGCCCGCGCGTAGCGCACGTCCTTGCCGTAGCCGAACGGGATGTCGTCACCGCCGCGGCCGCCCTTCGCGAACGCGCCGGTGGTGAGGAACGCGAGCGCGAGCAGCGCCGCGAGCACGGTGAGGAGACCCCGCATGGCGCGACCGAGTGTGCCTGCAAAAGGCGGGTTTCAGCGGGTTCCTGAACTGACCTTTAACGGATGCCGCGAGCGCTGCGACCGCGAAAGCGCCGGCGGCGATCAGCACGATCGCGCCGCCCGGGGCGAGGTCGCCGTAGTACGAGAGCGACAGCCCGACCCAGACCGCGCCCACCCCGATCGCCATCGAGAGCAGCAGCGTCGAGCGCAGGCTCCAGGCGATCCGCGACGCGGCCATGACCGGGAGCACCATCAGCGCGGCGATCAGCAGCACGCCGACGATCCGCATCGAGAGGGCGATCGTCACGCCGGCGAGCCCGGCGAGCAGCACGTTCAGCACGCTGACCGGGACCCCGGAGACGCGCGCGGACTCTTCGTCGACGGCCGCCGCCACGAGCGCGCGGTAGAGCACCGCGATGAGCGTCAACGCCGCCGCGCCGAGCACGGCGACGAGCACGACGTCGCCGCGGGTCACCGTGAGGATCGAGCCGAACAGGAACGTGAAGAGGTTCGCGTCGAGCGCGCCGGCCGACGAGACCATCACGACGCCGGCGGCGATGCCGACGTAGAAGACGAGCGCGAGCGCCTGGTCGCCGGCCCCCGACCGCCGGGCGCGGAGCCACTCGATCGCCACGGCGCCGACGACGGCGAACACGAGCGCGGTCGCGACCGGCGCGATCCCGAGCAGGTAGCCGGCCGCGACGCCCGCAAACGCGACGTGGCCGATGCCGTCGCCGATCAGGCTCAGCTGCCGCTGCACGAGGAAGAAGCCGACCGCCGGCGCGAGCAGCCCGACCATCGTGCCCGCGGCGAATGCGAGCCGCATGAACTCGAGGTCAAGCATGGGCGTGGGAGGGGTCGTGCCAGCTCGCAGGCAGCGCGTGCGGGTCGCCGTCGAAGACGATCCCGCCGCGGACCAGCACGAGCCGGTCGACTAGCCGCTCGACCGCGCCGAACTCGTGCGAGACGAACAGGATCGTCACGCCGAGATCGGTGTGCAGCTCGCCGAGCAGCTGCGCGAGCGACTCCTGCGCGTCCACGTCGACGCCGGTCGTCGGCTCGTCGAGCGCGAGCAGCTGCGGCTCGGAGGCCAGCGCCTTCGCCACGAAGGCGCGCTGCTGCTGGCCGCCGGAAAGGCGGCCGACGACCCGCGAGGCCTGCGCGGTCAGGCCGACGCGCGCGATCGACTCGTCGACGCGGGCGCGATCCTCGGCGGTCGGCCGCCCGAGCACGCCGCGCCGCGGCACGCGGCCGGTTGCGACGAGCTCGCGGACGGTGATCGGCGCCGAGAGCCCGAGCCGGGCGCGCTGCGCCAGGTAGCCGATCCGGCAGCGCTGCGAGCCGGCGCGCGCGGGCTCGCCGAAGAGCAGCGTCTGGCCCTGCGCCGGCCGCTCGAGCCCGAGCGCGACGCGAAGCAGCGTCGTCTTCCCGCCGCCGTTGGGCCCTGCGATCGCGACGAACTCGCCTTCCGGAACCGCCAGGTCGACGTTGCGGAGCACGGGCGGCCCGCCGTAGGAGAACGAGACGTCGCGGAGCTCGACCGCTAGCGGCATCCGAGCGCCTTCCGCAGCGCGGCCAGGTTGGCGCGCATGACCGTGAAGTAGTCGCCGCGAGATGGCTGCCCCTCGAGCGGGTCGAGCACGGCGGTCCGCGTGCCGGTCTCGCGGGCCACGGTGTCGGCGATCCGCGGCGACACCAGCGGCTCGAGGAAGACGGTCGTCGCCCCGGATGCGCGCACCTGGTCGACGACGTCCTCGAGCGCCCGCGGCGTCGGCTCCGACTCCGGCGCGAGGCCGGTGACGGCGGTCTGGCTGAGGCCGTAGCGCTGCGCGAGGTAGGCGAACGCCTCGTGGCTGGTGACGAGGTCCCGCCGGTCGCAGCGTGTGAGCCCGCGCCGGTACTCGCGGTCGAGCGCGCCGAGCCGCCGCACGAGGCGCGTGGCGGCGGCGGGCCGGTGCAGCGTCGCCCCGATGCGCCGAACGATCAGCGCGTAGCGGGTGGGGTCGAGCCAGACGTGCGGGTCGCCGTTCGGCAGGCGTTGCAGCCCGGGCGTGTCGAGAGCGCGGACGACGCGGTCGCCCGAGCCGGCTGCGTCCTCGAGCTGCGGCTGGAAGCCGTGGCCCATGAGCAGCACGAGCTTCGCCGCGTCGATGGTCTCGACGTCGCTCGGCGCGACCTCGAGGTCGTGCGGCTCGGCGCCCGGCGGCGTCAGGTTCTTGACGCGCATGCCGGGCGAGGCGATCTGGTCGGCGGCGTAGGCGAGGGGATAGAAGGAGGCGACCACCGTCGGGTGCCCGGCCGAGCCCGCGGCGCCGCAGCCCGCGACAATCGTCGTGAGCAGTAAAATGAGAACGATTCTCGTTTGCAACGCGGCTATCGTAAGCATCGGGATGGCGACAGCGCAACACGACCGGTCACTCCTCGCGGAGCTGGGGCTCCGGCCGACCGCCCAGCGGCTGGCCGTGCTGGCCGAGCTCGGCGGCGACCCGAACGGGGCAACCGCGCAGGAGCTCCACGATCGCCTGCGCGGCAGCGGGTCGCGCGTCGGGCTCGCGACCGTCTACCGCACGCTCGCCGCTCTCAACGAGGCCGGCGCTGTCGATGCGCTCGCCCACCGCCCCGGCGAGGCGGTGTACCGCCTGTGCGGCACCGGCCATCACCACCACCTCGTCTGCGAGTCGTGCAACCGCGTGGTCGAGCTCGGCGAGTGCGATCTCGAGCCGTGGCTGGCGCGGCTCGGGGACGCGCACGGATTCGAGGTGACGCGGCACAGCGTGGAGGTCACCGGGCGCTGTTCCGACTGCCGCTGAGGTTTAGTCATGCCTAAACTTCGTATGTGGCTCGTCTAAGCGAAGCGGCCGAGGACTACGTCAAGGCGGTCTGGACCCTGTCGCGCAAGGGTCGCGTGACGACGACGGCGCTCGCCTCCGAGCTCGGGGTCTCGCCCGCGTCCACGACCGCGATGCTGAAGAAGCTCGCGAAGCTGAGGCTCGTCAATCACGAGCCGTACCGCGCCGTGACGCTGACGCCGGCCGGCGAGCGGGTCGCGCTCGAGGTCGTGCGCCACCACCGGCTGGTCGAGCGGTTCCTCGTCGAGGCGCTCGGCGTGCCGTGGGACGAGGTGCACGAGGAGGCCGAGCGCTGGGAGCACGTCCTTTCGGAGGAGCTCGAGCAGCGCATGGACGCCGCGCTCGGATTCCCCACGACCGACCCGCACGGCGACCCGATCCCCGACGCGAAGCTGCGGCTGGCGACCGTCGACTCGACGCCGCTCGCGGGTGTCGAGCCAGGCGGGTCGGTCACCGTGCAGCGCGTGCCCGACGGGGACGCTGCCCTGCTCCGCTACCTCGCCGAGATCGGGATCGTTCCCGGCGAGACGGTCGAGGTGCGCGCCGCGGAGCCGTTCGACGGCCCGGTGACGATCCGCGTCCACCGCAGCGACCGCTCGATCTCACGCGAGCTCGCCGCACGAATCGAGGTGACGCCATGCTGAAGTGGCGTCAGGTCGTCGAGGTCGTGCCCAAGGCGAACGGCGTCGCCGACGTCCTGCCCGGCGAGGCGCGCGTCCTCGAGGCGGCGCAGCGCTCCCTCACCGGGGAGCGCCGGGGTCTGCGCGGGCTGTGGCCCTTCCTCGGCCCGGCGTTCATCGCGGCCGTCGCGTACGTCGACCCGGGCAACTTCGCCACCAACTTCGCGGCCGGTGCGAAGTTCGGCTACCTGCTGCGTCTGGGTGATCGTCGCCTCGAACCTGATGGCGATGCTGATCCAGACCCTGAGCGCCAAGCTCGGCATCGCCACGGGGCTCAACCTCCCGGAGGTCTGCCGCGAGCGCTTCCCGCGCACGGTCTCGTTCCTGCTCTGGGTTCAGGCCGAGCTGATCGCGATGGCGACCGACCTCGCCGAGTTCATCGGCGCCGCGCTCGGGCTCCACCTGATCTTCGGCATTCCGCTCTTCCCGGCGGGCGTGATCACCGCGTTCATCGCGTTCGGCATCCTGGCGCTGCAGGCGCGCGGCTTCCGGAAGCTCGAGGTGACCATCGCCGGCCTCGTGGGCATCATCCTCGCGGGCTTCGCCTTCGAGGTGTTCCTGGGTAGGCCGGATCCCGGCGGAGCCGTAGGCGGCCTCGTCCCGGGCTTCGACGGCAGCGAGAGCGTGCTCCTGGCCGCGGGCATCCTCGGCGCCACCGTCATGCCGCACGTGATCTATCTGCACTCGGCGCTGACGCAGCGGCGGGTCGTCGGCGATGACGACCGGAAGAAGCAGCGGATCCTGCGCTTCGAGCGGATTGACGTGGTCATCGCGATGGTCATCGCCGGCGCGATCAACCTGAGCATGCTGCTGATCGGCGCCGCCGTCTTCCACGCGACGGGCCAGACTGGGATCTCGGAGCTCGACGAGGTGTACCACGGGCTCGGCCGGGAGCTCGGCTCGAACGCGGACGTGGTCTTTGGCATCGCGCTGCTCGCCTCCGGGATCTCGTCGTCGTCGGTCGGGACGATGGCCGGTCAGATCGTCATGCAGGGCTTCATCCGGCGGCGCATCCCGCTGTTCCTGCGCCGTTCGATCACCATGGCGCCCGCGCTGATCGTGATCGCCATCGGCGTCGATCCGTCCAAGGCGCTGATCGTGAGCCAGGTCGTGCTCTCGTTCGGGATCCCCTTCGCGCTCGTGCCGCTCGTCCTCTTCACGCGCAATCGCGGGCTGATGGGCGCGCTCGTGAACCGCCGCATCACCACCGTGGCGGCGTTCGTCGTCGCGGCGATCATCATCGCCCTGAACCTGGCGCTGCTCTACCTGACGTTCACGGGCTGAAGCCGGAAGGGGAAGAGCTCGGGCAGGCGCTCGAGCAGCTCGTCGTCGCCCTCGGCGCCGAGCGCCTCGGCCGGCACGTCCGCGCCTGACAGGTACGCGATCAACGTGCCGACCTCGGTCGACAGCGACAGGTCGGCGGGTGCGTCGGCGCGGTCGATCTTCAGCGTGCCGTCGTGCACCGCGAGCCGGAACGGGCCGTCCGGGACGTCGAGTCGGATCGTCGCGTCGGTGTCGTCCGCAGCCTCCGCGTCGAAGAACGCCGTCAGCGCGACCGCGAACCATTCCGAGCGCACCGCCTGCTCCGGCTGCGGCGCGCCCATCGACTCAGCTCCCCAGCGGCCGAGCGCCTGCAGCGCCGGCACGAGCTGCCGGCCGTAGACCGTGAGCACGTAGATCGTGGTCGCGGCGGGCGGGGCGAGACGGAGCTTCTCGACGATCCCGTCAGCCTCGAGCTGGCGCAGCCGCGTCGCGAGGACATTCGTCCCGATGCCGGGGAGCCCGTCCTTCAGGTCGGTGAACCGCTTGCCGCCGAGGACGAGCTCGCGCACGACGAGCAGCGCCCAGCGCTCGCCGACGAGGTCGAGTGCGCGGGCGACGCCGCAGTACTGGTTATAGGTCCTATCCGGCACGGTTCTACTTCAGAACTTCACAGTTGTTCTTTAGAACCATAGTGGGTAGGGTGGCGGTCAAGCGACCCCAGGAGGCATGAATGAGCACGGGCACCCAGACCGCCACCGGCACGTTCGTCTGGCACGACCACATGTCGGCCGACGCGCCGCAGGCGCAGGGCTTCTACTCGAAGCTGCTCGGCTGGACGTACACGCCCTTCGAGACCGACCAGGGCGAGTACCCGATGATCACGGCGAAGGGCCAGCAGCACGGCGGCTTCGGCCCGGCCCAGGGCGGCGCGCCGTCGCACTGGATCGGCCACGTGGTCGTCGACGACGCGGACGCTGCCGGTGCCCGCGCAGAGAGCGCAGGCGGCTCGGTCCTCGCCGCGATGGACATCCCCGAGGTCGGCCGCTTCGCGGTCATCCGCGACCCGCAAGGCGCCGTCATCTCAGCGTTCACGCCGCAGGGCGAGGCGCGGGTTCCCGAGGGCGCGTTCGTCTGGGACGAGCTGCACACCTCGGACCTCGAGGCCGCGAAGCAGTTCTACCCGGCGGTCTTCGGCTGGACCGTCAACGAGATGGACATGGGCGGCATGGGCACCTACGTCCTCTTCCAGGCGGGCGGCGTCGATCGTGCGGGGGCAGCCACCCAGATGCCGAATGACCCTTCGCCGCCGCACTGGCTCACGTACATCGGCACCGACGACGTCGACGCGACGACCGCGAAGGCGCAGGAGCTGGGCGGAACGATCTACATGCAGCCCATGGACATCCCGAACATCGGGCGCTTCTCGATCGCCGCCGACCCGACGGGCGCGACGTTCGGCATCTACAAGCCTGCTTCCTGACAGACGGCCAGGCCCGCCTCCGCCGGAGGCGGGCCTAGGCTTCTGCCGTGAACCCACAGCGGCGCACGGCGCTCGTCTCGGTCGGTGCGGCCGCGGGACTCGTTGCGCTGAAGCTCGTCGTCGGCCTTGCGACAGGCAGCCTTGGCCTCGTCTCCGAGGCGGCCCACTCGGGAACCGACTTCGTCGCGGCGCTGCTCACGTTCTTCGCGCTCGGCGTCGCAGGTCGTCCCGCGGACGTCGGCCACCAGTATGGCCACGGCAAGGCAGAGCACCTCGCTGCGCTCGCCGAGGCGGCCTTCCTGATCCTGGTCAGCCTCTTCATCGCGGCGGCCGCGATCGCGCGGCTGACCGGCGCGAGTGAAGGGAGCGTCGACGTGACCTGGTACGCGCTCGCCGTGGTCGTCGTCGTCATCGCTGTGGACATCAGCCGGACGGTCATCTCGTACCGCGCGGGCCGCCGCTACGGGAGCCCGGCGCTGCTCGCGAGCTCACTCCACTTCGGCAGCGACCTCGCCGGCTCGACCGCGGTGCTCGTCGGGCTGCTCGTCGCGCGCGCCGGCTACCCGAACGGCGACTCCGTCGCGGGGCTGTTCGTCGCCGTCCTCGTGCTGCTCGCCGCGGGCAGGCTGGCGCGGCGCAACGTCGACGTGCTGATGGACCGGGCGCCCGCCGGCGCGCAGGACGCGGCGCTCCACGCGATCGCCGAGATCGACCCGCCGGTGGAGCTCCGTCGGCTCCGCCTGCGCCAGGCCGCCGGCAAGCACTTCATCGACGTGGTCATAGGCGTCTCACCGGGCGCCGCCGTTGCGCAGGGCCACGCCGCCGCCGACGCGGTCGAGTCGGCGCTCGAGCGCGCCTTGCCCGAGAGCGACGTCGTCGTCCACGTCGAGCCCGTCGCCGAGCAGGACGTGCGCGACCGTGCCCAGGCGGCGGCACTGAGCGTCGCGCGGGTGCGCGAGGTGCACAACATCACGGTGGTCGACCTGGACGGCCGTCCGCAGATCTCGCTCCACCTGAAGCTGCCCGGCGACCTCTCGCTCGATCAAGCGCATGAGGTCGCGACGGCGGTCGAGCGCTCCATCGTGGAGGTCGTCCCGGACGCGGTCGACGTCCAGACGCACATCGAGCCGCTGCAGGAGACAACCGCGGGCCGCGCGGCGTCCAGCGGCGCGCCCGGCCAGACCGTCGAGCGGGTCGTCCGCGAGGCGACCGGGTCGGGCCCGCGCGATGTCCGCTTCCTCGAGACGAGCGACGGTCTCGTCGCTCACGTGAACATCGCGCTGGCCGCCGACACGCCGCTCGCGGAGGCGCACGCGCGGGCGAGCGCCATCGAGGAGCAGATCCGCCGCGAGCGACCCGAGCTCAGCGACGTCGTGATCCACACGGAGCCCTAGGAAGGCGCGATCCGGGAGCGCGGCCGGTAAAGCGCCCGCAGCCGAGCCCGCTCGGCCGGCAGGTAGAAGCCGGTGAGGCCGAGGACGAACGGATACGAGACGGCGATCGCAATCGCCAGTGCCAACGGCGCATCCACAAGCTTTGCGGTGGCAGCGAGCGCGACCGCCACCCCGACGGCCTTCGCCACGCGCGTCCACTGGTAGCGCACCGGGTACACGCGCTGTGCCCAGTACGTCATTCCGAGGAACAACGTGACGTACGCGGCGAGTACCGACACCGCCGCGCCGATCATCCCGTAGGGCGGGACGAGAATGAGGTTGAGGATGATGCTGACGAGCGCGGCAGCGCCCGTGATGACCCAGTTGAACTGGGTGCGCCGCGCGCGGCCAACGCCGATGGCCATCACGATGTACGCGGCGTAGGCGGTCGTCCCGAACGCGAGGAGGCCCACCACATCCGCGCCCGGGTAGAAGGCCGCCTTCGACGAGAGCACGCGCACGAGCCAGGGCGCCAGCGTGCCGAGCCCCAGCGCGAGCCACGATGCGATCAGTACCAGGTACGTCAGCACGAAGGAGTACGTGCGCTTCGCCTCCGCGTCGTCGTCGATCGAGTACGCGAACGCCGGCCAGGCCAGCCGGAACGCCGTCAGCAGTAACACCATCGCCGAGGCGATCCGTAGCCCGAGCTCGTACTGGCCGACCGCGTTCAGGCCGGAGAAGCGCGAGAGGAAGAGGCGGCTCGCGAACGGGATGAAGATCAAAGCGAGCGCGGACGGCACGAGCGGCCACCCGAACCGCTCCATGCGGCGGAACAGGTCGCGGTCGAACTGCAGGCCCAGCTGCTCGCGGCGGTAGCCGAGCAGGCCAAGGTAGACGACGAGCGTCCCGATCCAGTTGCCGACGATCACGCCGAGCGGGCCCTGGTCGAGGCCGACGACGAGGATCACTGTCGCGCCGACGGTGACGAGGAGGTTCACGAGCGTCGCGCAGACGAACGCGACCGAGCGCTCCTCGACGCGGAAGAGCGCCGTCAGCTGCTCGTAGTTCATCTGCGCCCAGACGCCGACGAAGGCGGCCCGGACGAGCGCGTCGTCGGGCACGCCGACCAGATCGCCGATCGGCCCGGCGAACAGCAGCCCGGCCGCAAGCCCGGCCGTGGCCGCGGTCATCGTGTACCAGAACGAGGTGCGGAGAACGAGCAGTCGTGCCGCGCGCTCCTTCGAGTCGAAGTAGAAGCGGAAGAACGCGCTCTGGATGCCGCCGCGCAGGATCGTCACGACCACCGCCGACAAGCCGATCAGGACGCCGACCGCGCCGAAGTCGTCGGTGGTGAGGTAGGCCGTGTACAGCGGCAGCAGGAAGACCGCGAGGATGCGGGAGACGATCCCGCCCAGCCCGTAGATGGCCGAATGGCGGGCCAGGCGCCCGATCTGCGTGGAGAGTCCGTGCTCGCTCAGGTCGATTCAGCGTACGTGCGGGCGCGGCCTACGGCGTCTCGCGCCGCCGTAGAGCTCCTCCGGCGCCGCGCCGGGCACATGCCGTCAGAAAGCGGTACTCGGCACCCACGGCGCGATCCTCGCGGAGCGAGCCGCTCGATTCAACGCCGGCTAGCGTGGCAGCCGGCGGTACAGGTCGAGCAGGCGTTCCGAGTTGCGGCGCCGGTCGTGCACCTGTTCGACGTAGGCCCGGCTGTCGGCCCCGATCCGGCGCCGCTCGGCCGCCGACTCGACCAGCGGGCGAAGTGTCTCGCGCAGCGTCTCCTTCGTCGTCGGCACGAGCGGCACGCGCACGCCGAACGCCTCCTCGGTGCGGCGCACGGCCTCGTCGTGGAGGTAGGTGAGCACCGGCTTGCCGAGCGCCATCGACTCGATCGCGAACAGCCCGTACCAGCCGGCGTTCAGCTGGTCGACGACGATGTCCGCGTCCTCGTAGAGCTTCCGCGCCTCCTCGTGCGGGAGCCCCTCGACGAGCCGCAGGTCGACGTCGAGCCCCTCGCAGGCGGCGATCACGTGCTCGGTGCCCTTGCGGCCGCGGCTCGACGGCGCGTGCAGGACGACGGGGCGCGCGCGATCCGACGGCGGTCGCTCCTCGTAGCGGTCGAGGTCGATCCCCGGCGGGATCACCTGCGCCTCGGGCACCCAGCGGATCGCGTCGTAGGAGCCGACGATCTCCGCGCCCGCGCGCTTCCCGTACGCGAGCTCCTCTGGCGACTTGCCGCGGATGTCCGAGCCGAGGTAGTGGAAGAGCGACTTCCTGCGGAAGGCGCGCAGGATCGGGAACTGCACCGACTTCGGCACCAGCGTCAGCCCGAAGTAGAAGTGGAAGACGTCGGTGCGCGGAAGGAGTCGCATGAGCGCGCGCCACTGGACGAGCTGGCCGCGCACGAACCCTGGAGGGCGGCGCAGGTCGACGTCGGCGTCCGGGTGCAGCTTCCCGCGGTTGAAGACGACGAGCTGCGCGTCGACGCCGAGCTCGCGCAGCGCCTGCACGTTCGCCCACGCCACGCCCGCCACGTTGACGGGGCAGTGGACGACACGGAGCGGGCGCTCTTCGGTCACGCGCGCTGCCTCCCGCCGCTCTTAACAGGGACAGTCCCTGTTAAGAGGCGGCGCGACGCTAGCCGGGCGACAGGTACCCCCGGTCGAAGCCGAGCGTCACGGGTGCGCACGCGTACCCGTTCGCGTTCACCTGCGGCACGACCACGCGGGCGCGAGCCTTGAACCCGATGATCGTCCAGGAGAACTTGCCCTTGGCATCCGTCCGGCCACTCCGGACGAGCGCCCAGCGGCCGGTAAGCCCGCGCCGCTCGAGCCTGACCGGGGCGCCGGCGACGCAGACGGGTACCGAGTGCGGGCTCTTGACTCGACCGGTGAGCACCACCTTGTTGCCGGGCGGATAGCTCGTCGCGACGCTCAGCGAGCGGGCCTCGTTCGTCGTCGCCGCGGCCCCGGCGACGACGATCAGCGCAGTCGCCAGGCTCGCTGTCGCTGCGAACGTCTGACGCCTCATCGGACGCCCTCCTCCAGTGGGAAACCTGTCGCGTCAATCATCCCACTCCACCTGACCGAAGTAGCGAAGTGCGCGCCGCGTCGGCCGGATCCGCCCCGCAAGCGCCGCCAGCTCCTCCTCCGAGATCTCGCCGAGCGCCGCCTTCACGCCCAGGTACGGGAGGTTCAGGTCTTCCTGGTAGACGATCGTCGAGATCCGCGGGTTGATCTCGATCACCTTGTCGCCGACCAGCTGGATGTTGAAAAAGTGGTCGAGCTCGAGCTCAGCGACGATCTTCGCGGCGATCTCCATCAGCCAAGGGTCCTCCAGCGTCTGGAAGAACATCGCGAGCCCGGCGCGCATCGCCTCGCGCGTCTTCGGGTGGCCGAGCAGAATGCGGCCGCCGCGGGCGAAGCCGTCGATCGTGCGCTCGCCGCCCGTCGCGAGCTCCATGACCAGCAGCTCGGTCTCGCGGTCGTCGCCGAGCAGCTCGACGAGCTCCTCGAGCCTGATCGCCTCTGCCACGCCGGGCCGGTTCGTCAGCAGCTGCTCGCGCCGGTCGGCCGATGCGGAGACGATCCGGAATCCGCGCGAGCCGGATGAGAACACCGGCTTCATGCAGACGTCCTCGCCCGGGTAGCCGAGCTCGTAGGCCGCCTCGGTCAGCGCGGCGCCACCCACCACGCGCCGCCACTTCGGGCCCGGGACGCCAATCCTGTCCAGCAGCGCGTAGGTCTCCGCCTTGTCGTTCGAGCGGCGGATCGCCTCGGGCGACGAGACGAGCACCGCGATGTCCTCGAAGCGGTCGCGTGCGCCCGCGAGGCCCTCGAGGTCGAACGAGGACTGCGGCAGCACCGCTCGCACGCCCTCGCGCCGGCAGACCTCGAGCATCGCGTCTGCGAACGCGGGGTCTGACCCGGCCGGCACGACGTGGAACGCGTCGCAGAGGTGGCGGCCGACCGAGCGCTCGGACATGTCCGTGCCGACGAGCCGTACCGGCCGCTCGCCGTTCTCGCGCAGCGCGCGCAGCAGCGCGGCCGTGCCCGGCGCGCCGGACGCGCTCACGAGGATTGTCAGCTCGTTCACGAGAGGTCGATCCGGTCTGCGGCAAGCTGCGCGAGGCGCTTCGTGCGCTCGGCGTCCAGCATCGCGACCATCGTCTCGCGCATCGAATCTCCCGGGTAGACCCAGATCTCGGGGTGTGTGAGGAGCTGCAGCCAGGCCGGCTCGCCGCGGGCCAGCTCCTCGTGGGGGCAGCCGCTGCGCCAGTGCTGGTTGGAGTCGGAACGGTAGTGGCCCTGCGTGAACCACGGCGGCTGCATCACGTTGACCGCCCCGTCGATCGGCTCGGACATGAACGGCGGGTCGGGGTTGTGCCAAGCGACGACTGGATCGAAGCGATCGTCGAGCTCGGCCCGCGGCCAGACAGCGTGCAGGCCGACGCGGTGGCCGAGCGCGCGCAGCCGCTCGAGCGCCCAGCGGCCCTCCTCCGAGTCGAGGTTGTAGAAGACGCTCTCGCGCATCACGAAGTAGGTGGCCCAGGCGCCCTCCTCGGCCTCCAGCTCGGCGAGCTCGACCGCGGCGGGGAGCGAGAGGTCGACGTCGTGGCGCAGGAGCAGGTCGCCCGGCCCCGGCTCCCGGTCGAAGCCGGCGTGGCGGTACCCGCCCTCGTGCGCGGCGGCCAGCAGCTCGCGGTAGTGGTCGAGGTCGAAGCCGCAGGTCACGAGACCTCCACGTCCAGGAGCGACGCAGCTGCCTCGGCACGCTCGATTGCCTCCAGGTTGGTGGCGCCGAGGGCGACGATGAACCCGCGCCGGTCTCCGTCGACCTGCACGGGCCGGATCGTCTCGCCGGGCTGGAAGTACAGCTCCGCCTCGGCGACGCCCGGGAAGGCGAGCACCTTCTCGAGCCCGGAGACGCTCTGCAGCCGCCCGGTCGGGAGCGGCCCCGGCTCGGCGGTGAGGAACGAGATCGCGTGTGGCTGATCCGTCGCCGTCGCAAGCAAATCGTCCGGGACCGGCTCGCCGAGCGCCTGCAGCATCGCAACCTGGACAAGGTCGACGCCGACGCCGTAGCGCGCGACGAGCGACATCTGCCCGCCCGGGATGCGCGCCGCAACCTCGATCAGGCGTGCCACGCCGTCGTCGCCCCAGAGCACCTGTGGGTAGGCGATCCCGTTCCGCAGACCGAGCGCACGCACCGTGCGGATGCCCGTCTCGCGCACCGCCTCGAGCGCGTCGCCGAACAGGGTCGACGGGTACACGTGCGTGATCGCGACTCCGAAGCCGAGCCCCGCAGGACGGCGCCGGTCCGAGAGCGTCACGACCGTCGGCTCGCCGTCGCGCACGACGAGCAGCGCGTTCACCTCGAGCCCCGGATGGAACGTCTCGAGGATCGCCTCCTCGTCGAGCGACTGCGCCAGCGACGCGTGCAGGTGCAGCTCGAGATCGTCCTCGGACTGGAGCAGGAAGAGCCCGCGCTGCCCGGCCGAGTCGGCCGCCTTCAGCACCGACGGGAAGCCGATCCGCTTCGCCGCCACGCGCGCCTCGTGCAGCGTGCGCACCGCCGCGAACTCCGGCTGCGGCACGCCGTGCGCCGCCAGGGCGAAGCGCATCGCGATCTTGTTGGTCATCCCGTGCGCCACGTCCCGCCCGATCCCGGGCAGGCCGAGCTCCTCCGCGACCGCGGCCACGACGGGCACGGCCCGGTCCGACGCAACGGTCATCACGCCCTCGACGCCGTGGCGGCGGCCGACCTCCACGACCGCGTCCGCGTCGAGGAAGTCGACGACCTCAGCCACGTCGGCGAGCGGGAGCCCGGGCGCGTCCGCGTTGCGGTCGACGGCGACCACACGAGCGCCGAGCTCCTTCACGCGCGCGAGCGCGCGGCGCTGGTGCCGCCCCGCGCCGACGAACAGGAGAGTGCGCCCGCTCACAGGCGGCGACGCTACCGTCCGCGCGTGCGCAGAGTGCTCATCACCGGCATGTCCGGAACCGGCAAGTCGACGGCGCTGGCGGAGCTCGCCCGCCGCGGCTTCCGCGTCGTCGACACGGACGAGCCGGGCTGGAAGGAGCCGCGCGACGGCGACGAAGTGTGGCGCGAGGACCGCATGGCCGCGCTCCTGGCCGAAGACGACGGCCGCACGCTCTACGTGTCGGGCTGCGTGCCGAACCAGGGCGCGTTCTACGACCGCTTCGACGCCGTCGTGCTCCTCAGCGCGCCCGCCGACGTGATCCTCGAACGGATCGCGACGCGGCCCACGAACGGCTTCGGCAAGTCACCGGAGGAGCGGGCGCGCGTGCTCGCCGATCTGGCCGAGACCGAGCCGCTGCTGCGCACCGGCTGCACCGACCAGATCGACGCGACGCAGCCCCTGGACGACGTCGTCGGCGCACTGGCCGCCCTCGGGCGCGCCTAGGATCCCCGCGTGGCGCTCTCAGGCAAGCGCGTTCTCATCACCGGCGGCGCCGGTTTCATCGGCACGACCCTCGCGCGCCGCCTTGTCGACGCGAACCAGGTGATCGCGGTCGACAACCTGCACCGCGACGCGCTGGGCGGCACCGACCTCGCCGACCACGAGAACTTCGACTTCCACCGCGCGGACGTCCTCGACGCGGACACGGTCAACGAGCTTGCGCAGGGCGCGACCCACATCGTCCACTGCGCGGCAATCGCAGGCGTCGACACCGTCCGCGAGAGCCCGGTGCGGACGATGCGGGTCAACATGATCGGCACCTACAACGTGCTCGAGGCAGCGCTCGCGACGAAGGACACGCTCGAGCGACTGGTCGAGTTCTCGACGAGCGAGGTCTTCGGCACGCACGCGATCAACGCGCGCGAGGGCCACGTCACCACGATCGGCTCGGTCGGCGAGGCGCGCTGGACGTACGCCGTCTCGAAGCTCGCCGGCGAGCACATGGCGCACGCCTACCACGACGAGCTCGGCCTGCCCTGCGTGACGGTGCGGCCGTTCAACGTCTTCGGGCCGGGCCAGGTCGGCGGCGGCGCGATCAAGGCGTTCACCCAGGCGGCGCTCGCCGGCCGCGACCTCGTCATCCACGGCGACGGCGCGCAGATCCGCGCCTGGTGCTACGTCGACGACATGGTCGAGGGCGTGCTGGTCTGCCTCGAGCACCCGGCCGCGGTGGGGCAGAGCTTCAACATCGGCAACCCGCGTTCGACGGTCACGATCTTCGACCTGGCCAACCGCATCAAGCGGCTGGCTGGCGCGCCGGGCGAGATCGTCTTCCAGCCGCTGCACTACGCCGACGTCGAGATCCGCATCCCGAACGTCGAGAAGGCGCGCGAGCTGCTCGGCTTCGAGGCCCGCGTCGAGCTCGACGAGGGGCTGGAGCGGACGATCGCGTGGTACCGCTCGCAGCTCGCCTTGACAGCGTAGTAAGTAGTCACTAACATCTCGGCCGAGATGGCAGTGAAGACCCGCCAGACAGCAGAGGAACGGCGCGAGGAGATCCTCGAGGCCGCCCGCTACGAGTTCGCCGCCCGCGGGCTCCACGGCACGTCGACCGAGGACATCGCCAGGCGCGCCGGCATCTCGCAGCCCTACGTCTTCCGCCTGTTCGGCACCAAGAAGGAGCTCTTCATGGCGAGCGCCGAGTCGTGCCTGCGCGAGACGCTCGAGACCATGCGCGAGGCTGCAGTCGGTCAGACCGGCGAGAAGGCGCTCAAGTCCATGGGGCACGCCTACATGGACATGCTCGCCGATGACCCGCGCCGGTTGATGCTGCAGATGCATATGTACGCCGCGTGCGACGACGACGATGTCCGCCGCATCGTGCGCGACGGGTACGGACGGCTCGTCGAGTTCGCCGAGCGGGCATCCGGGCTCGATACCCAGAGCGTCTCCGGCTTCTTCGCCAAGGGCATGCTCATCAACGTCGTCGCCGCCATGGGCCTGACCGACGAAACCGAAGGCTGGGCCGGGCGGCTGATGGACGGCTGCAAGCAGGATCTGGAGTAGTCCGTTCCCTTTTTTTCACCGCAAAGTAAGTGACTGCTAACACACATATCGGGAACAATCGCCGGCAAGGCACGGCAGAGAGGAGGGCCACGTGAGCGCCCGCACCCGCACGATCTGGACCTTCGTCATCACTTCGACCGCGTTGTTCATGGTCACGCTCGACAACCTCGTCGTGACCACGGCGATCCCGGTCATCCGCAAGGACCTGGACGCGTCACTCGAGAGCCTCGAGTGGACGGTCAACGCCTACACGCTCACCTTCGCGGTGCTCCTGCTCACCGGCGCCGCGCTCGGCGACCGCTTCGGGCGGCGCCGGATCTTCACCCTCGGCATCGGCATCTTCACAGCGGGTTCGATCGCGGCCGCGCTTGCGCCGTCGGTCGAGTTCCTCAACTTCGCCCGCGCGGTGCAAGGCCTCGGCGGTGCGCTCGTCCTGCCCCTGACGCTCACCATCCTGTCCGCGGCCGTGCCGCCCGAGCGCCGCGCCCTCGCTCTCGGCGCCTGGAGCGGCATCGCGGGCCTCGCCGTCGCGTTCGGCCCGCTCGTCGGCGGCGCGATCGTCGAGGGCATCGCCTGGCAGTGGATCTTCTGGCTCAACGTGCCGATCGGCATCGCGCTCATTCCGCTGGCGCGCGCCCGCCTCACCGAGAGCTTCGGCCCGGAGAGCCGGCTCGACCTACCCGGCGTCGGCCTCATCAGCGCGGGCCTGTTCGGGATCGTGTGGGGGCTAGTCCGCGGCAACGCGCAGGGCTGGGGATCGACCGAGATCCTGTTCTCCCTGATCGCGGGCGGCATCCTCGTCGCGGCGTTCGTCATGTGGGAGCTGCGTGCCGTAGCACCGATGCTGCCGATGCGCTTCTTCAAGAACGCGACGTTCGCCCTCGGCGAACCTCGCGTCGCTCCTGATGTTCTTCGGGATGTTCGGCTCGATCTTCCTGCTGTCCCAGTTCTTCCAGACGGTGCAGGGCTACTCGCCGTTCGGGTCGGGACTGCGGATCCTGCCGTGGACGCTCGCTCCCATGTTCATCGCCCCGATCGCCGGCGTCCTGTCGGACCACATCGCGCCGCGGGCGATCATCGGAACGGGCCTCGCGCTGCAGTCGGGCGCGCTCGCGTGGCTGGCGCTCATCTCGGAGACCCGACACGCCGTACCGCGACCTCGTTGCGCCGTTCATCATCGCGGGCGTCGGCATGGCGCTCTTCTTCGGGGTGATGGCGAACGTCGTCCTCTCCGCTGTTCGCCGTGAGGAGGAAGGCAAGGCCTCCGGTGCCAACAACGCGATCCGCGAGCTCGGTGGCGTCTTCGGCGTGGCGGTGCTCGCGTCGATCTTCGCTCACGTGGGCGGCTACGGCAGCCCGACCGAGTTCACCGACGGCATGAACGCCGCGATCCTGGTCGGTGCCGGCGCTGTGGGCATCGGCGCGCTCGCCGCGTTCGCAATCCCGAGCCGCCGGCGGGCCGAGGAGCTCGTCCCGGAGTTCGAAACGGCCTAAGCGGCACTCAGGGCGCGTCGGGCGAGATCGTGTTGCCGAGGATCCCTACCCCGATCGGCGAGCCGTCGCCGGCGTCGAGCAACTGGCGCCGCTCGACCGATCGTGGCGGTCGAGCGCCGCGCCGCCCAGGCGCGCCTACCCGAGCTCTTTGCCGAGGGTCAGGTCGTAGTCGGCCGCCGACGCGAAGGAGCCGTACATCTGTCCGGCGATCAGCGTCTGCAGGGGCGGCCAGGGATAGAAGGTCGGCCAGGTGCCGGTGTCGTCCACGATCTGGATCTGGTTGCAGATGACCGGGCCGCTCGAGTGGAAGAGCTGGTGGATCACGCACTGGTCCTTCGCGTACATCACGCCCTGGAAGCCGGCGTCGCGGAGCGGGCAGCAGTCATCGCCCTGGTCGTACTCCGACCAGCCCCCCGAGACGATGATCATCATGTTGGTCTCGGGATCCCAGTTCGACATGTTGTTGTAACAGTTGAACGTGCCGGTCCCGCCGGCGCAGACGACCTCGTCGAACTCGATGTTCCCGGCGGAGTAGAGGATCGCGCGGCCGTTGTAGTTGACGAGCTGACCGTCCTTGTCGAAGCGGACGGGGCCGTCGACGAAGATCGTGCCCTTGATGTCCATGCGGTGGGTCGAGTGGTTCCAGGCGATCTGCCCGATCATCTGCCCGTTCTCCCAGTACTGGCAGTCGTAGTTCGTGTTCGTGGGTGTGATGTCGAGGTCCTCGTTTCCGTTGCCGACGTCCGGGAGCGAGTTGTTGTACGTCGAGTCGTTGTCGAACCCGCCGGGGAAGCTGCCCGAGGTGCAATTGTGCTTGGGGCCCGGCTTGGCGTTCTGGTACCAGTACGCGAAGTCGATCGCGGGCTTCGTGAGGTTCGGCGGGGTGGTGGTGTACGTCCCGGCGTAGACGCGGTCCGCGCCGCTGCACGGCGTATGCGCCGTGTTGGAGCCGGACTTGCAGGTACCGCCGACCTCTGCCCGGGCGATGGGCGACGCCAGGGTGCCGATCGTCGAGCTGACGACTTCGTAGTAGACCTTGATCTCGACGTAGTCGACGTTGGCGGTTCGGCTCGACCCGCTGACGTTGCGAGCGCGGAACCGGAGGCCGAAGTTGCTGGCGTTGATGTCGGTCGGCGTCCACGTGGTTCCCCACAAATCAGTCGACGTGCCGTAGGTCACCGTCGCGTCGGTGGTGCCCCAGTTCGTGGCGGTGAAGGCGTGATCGGTCGGGACCGGCGAGCCGGCCTTCAGGAGGAAGACGTCGAGATCGCGGACTGAACTCAGGGCGGATGCCGCACGCTCGACCGTCGCGGTGATGCCGGTGATGGTGGCATTGCTCGGTACCGAGAAGCCGAAGCTGGTCGAGTTCAGGTTCGCGCCGTTGCCGCTCCCGGCGATGACGTTCGTCGCGTCCGAGTCGTCGCTCGTCGTCACCCGGGTGGAGTTCGTCCAGCCCGAAGCCGTGCCGGCGTTCTGCGTCGGAGACCCCGAGGACGAGGCGGTCTGCGTCACGTTGCCGCCCACCTCGACCACGGAGGAAGTGCCGGCGATCGTTCCGGTGTTCTGCAGGCAGAGGCCGCCCGCGCTCGTGACGTTGGCCGTGATCGTCACCGTGTCGATGTTCATGCACGAGCTGGCGTCGGCATTGAAGAAGCGATCCCATTCCGGGGCCGTCGCTCCCGCGACGAGCGGCTGGACCGTTGCCGTCTGGGTGAGCGTGCGCTTGACCCCCACGGTCCCCGGGTTGGACGGGTTGTTGACCTGGCCCGTCGAGGTGATGCTCCACGTTGCCGTCGAGCCGTCGTAGGTCCCCGAGTAGGTGGCGGTGCCGCCGTTGAAGTTCCTGACGGTCGACGGCAGCAGATTCGTCACCGTGGGGTCGGACGCGTTGCCGACGATCGAGATCGCCTCTGCGAGTCCCGCTTCGGCGAGGTGGTAGGCCTCGTCCTTCGCCGTCGACCTCTTCGCGTCGCGCTCGGCGGAGGAGGAGTAGGCGACGACGGTGACAATCGAGATCGCGAACACCATCATCGCCGCGAGCACCATGGGAAGCGCGATGCCGCTCTCCTTGCGCAGATCGAAACGGGGTCCACAGGAAACTCGCGCCACGGCCCGGTTATCGGCAGCGCGCGGCTTGCGGTCGTATCCCTCGTGCGAGGGTATTCCCTCGCACGGCGAGGGCTAGCCCCTTTCACCGCGAAGCCGGGTCACGGCGTACCCCGGCAACCGACGAGCCTCGCCCAGGACCGGCCCGTCTCTCCGCGTGTGCGCCGGCCTCGCGCTGCCGTCAGCCCCCTTCGCCTGGGCAGCGGGCCGAGGAGCCCGTCCCGGCGACCGACGCGGCCTACAACTGGCTCAGAGGGCGGCCGGCCGCGTGCCGGCCGCACCGACGAGCTCGTAGCCCTCGCGCAGGAACGGCGTGCGGTCGGCGAGGATCGAGACCTCGTCGGGCGTGACTGCGCCTTCCTCGGTCACGTACTGCTCGATCAGGTCGGCGGGCGTGAGGTCGGTGCGCTCGGCGTCGACGGGGTCGTGCGGGGCCGGGAACGGCGCGAGCTTGATCGTCTCGGTCGCCACGACGACCGCGACGCGCGACGTCGCCGCCGCCTCGGCGATCGCGCGGGTGCCGCGCCGGTTAAGGAGCGTCCCGTCCCGGTAGATCGTGTCGGCGCCGAGCAGGACGAGTCGCACACCGCGCGCCGCCTTCGGTGCCTCGGCGTCCTCGATGAACTCCACCGCGACGTCGGCGTCGCGGAGCTCCTCGGCGAACCTCTGCCCCTCGCCTTCGCACACGGTGCAGAGCAGGCGCGTGGGCGGTGTCCGCAGCACGGCCTCGCGCACCGTGGCCGAGCAGGAGTGCGTGAGCACGACGCTGTCCTGGAGTCGCGGGCCGAGCTGCACGGCGATCGCACGCGCGGCGCGGTCGCGGCCCTCGAGCAGCGCGCGGGCCTCGTCGAGGACGAGCCGGCGCAGCTCGCTCGCGCTGAGCGCCCAGCTGCGCGTCGCGGCGGCCACGAGCCGTCCCGTCGCGGCGGCCACCGAGCCCATCTCCGGCCGGGCGGCGGCGAGGTCGCGCGCAACGGCGGCCAGGTGCTCGAGGAGCTCCTCGGCGTCTGCCGCAGGTGCCGCGGCCTCTTGAACCAGCGTCTCGACGGCGTGGCGCGCCAGCCAGCTCCCGCCGTGAGAACGGTCACGGCGAAGCTCCTCGATCCGGTCGGCCGGAGGGGACACGTGCTCGGTCAGTGTCGCAGCGGGCGGGAGCCGCGACAAGGCCTCGGACGAGGGAACGCTGTAGCGTTGGCTGGCCATGGCGGAGATGAGGGTGGTCGCGGACGGGCCGGATGCCGAATTCGTCCCGGGCAAGCCCGCCGTCTCGGTCGTTGTGACCCTTTTCGACGAGGCCCAAACGGTCGACGAGCTGGTGCGCCGCGTGGCTCAGACGCTCGACGGCGCCGGCTGGTCCTGGGAGCTGATCCTGGTCGACGACGGCTCGTCCGACGGCACGTGGGCCGAGGTCGAGCGGCTGCACGCTGCGGACGCGCGCGTGCGCGGCGTGCGTTTCCGGCGCAACGCGGGCCAGCATCCGGCCATGCACGCGGGGCTCAGCCGGGCGCGCGGCGACATCGTCGTGACGATGGACGGCGACCTGCAGAACCCGCCGGAGGAGATCCCGAAGCTGGTCGCCGCCGTCGAGGCAGGAGCCGACGTCGCGAGCGGCCGGCGCGTGGGCCGCGCGGACAGCGTGGGGCGGACGGCGCCGTCGCGGCTCGTCAACGGCATGCTGCGGCGCTTCACGGGCGTGCCGATCTCCGACTTCGGCTGCGCCTTCAACGCGTACCGGCGCACGACCCTCGAGCCGCTGCTCGGCACGATCGGCAAGCAGAAGTTCACGAAGGCCGTCGTGGTCTCGAGCGGCGCCTCGGTGGTCGAGGTCGACGTCGAGCACGCGGCGCGCACCGGCCCGTCGCGCTACTCGCCGCTGCGGCTGCTGCGGCTGGCGCTGCACGTGCTGGTCGGCTTCTGGCCGCAGCCGATCCAGTGGCTCGGCGTGGCGCTCGGCGTCGTGTGCGCCCTCGTCGCCACGGCGCTCGGCATCTACGCGGTCGTCTACTGGATCGGCGAGTCGGACTTCCCCGGCCCGCTGCTCCTCGGCGTCCTCGTCCTCTACGTGCTGGCGATGCAGGGCTTCGTGCTCGCGCTCGTCGGCGAGTACCTGAGCCGCATCCAGCGCGACGTCGAGGGGCGACCGCTCTACATCGTCGAGCGCGAGCTGGGCTGACAACGCCCGCCGGAGTACGCTCCGCAGACATGCCGGTGTGCTCGAGCTGCGGTGCTTCCAACCGTGACGGCCGGAAGTTTTGCGCCGAGTGCGGCACCCCGCTGAGTGTCGCCTGCTCCGCATGCGGGGCGGCGAACGAGCCCGGCGAGCGCTTCTGCGGCGAGTGCGGAGCGCCGCTCGTGGCCGACGCCGCCCGGCCGGCTCCCGCGCGTGAGGCGCCCGCCGCCGAACGCCGCCTCGTCTCGGTCCTCTTCGCCGACCTCGTCGGCTTCACGACGCTCTCGGAGTCGCGCGACGCCGAGGAGGTGCGCGAGCTGCTCTCGCGCTACTTCGACACGTGCCGGCGGCTGATCGAGCTCTACGGCGGAACGGTCGAGAAGTTCATCGGCGACGCGGTCATGGCCGTCTGGGGCACGCCCATCGCGACCGAGGACGACGCCGAGCGCGCCGTGCGCGCCGCGCTCGACTTGGTGGCCGCCGTCTCGGCGCTCGGCGACGAAGCCGGGACGGAGCAGCTGCGGGCGCGCGCCGGCGTGCTGACCGGGGAGGCGGCCGTGACGATGGACGCCGACGGGCAGGGGATGGTCGCCGGTGACCTCGTGAACACCGCCTCGCGGATCCAGTCGGCCGCCGAGCCCGGAACCGTGCTCGTCGGCGAGGCGAACCCGGCGGGCGAGCGAGGCTGCGATCGCCTACGCCCCGGCGGGCGAGCACGAGCTGAAGGGCAAGGCCGAGCCGGTCCCGCTCTGGCGCGCGCTCCGCGTCACCTCCGGCCGCCAGGGCGCGCTGAAGGGCCCCGGCCTCGAGGCGCCGTTCGTCGGGCGCGACCGCGACCTGCGCAAGATCAAGGACCTGTTCCACGCGAGCGCGGAGGAGCGGCGGGCCTACCTCGTCTCCGTCACCGGCATCGCCGGGATCGGCAAGTCGCGGCTCGCCTGGGAGTTCGAGAAGTACGTCGACGGCCTCGCCGACACCGTCTACTGGCACCGCGGCCGCTGCCTGTCGTACGGCGAGGGCGTTACCTACTGGGCGCTCGCCGACATGGTGCGGATGCGCTGCCGGATCAGCGAGGAGGAGGACGCGGCGGCGGCGCTGGCCAAGCTCGACGCGACGCTCACCGAGCACGTCCTGGACGACGACGAGCGGCGCTTCGTCCAGCCGCGCCTCGTCGCAGCTGCTCGGTCTCGGCGAGCAGGCGTCCGGCGAGAAGCAGGACCTCTTCGCCGCCTGGCGGCTCTTCTTCGAGCGGCTGGCGGACGCCTTTCCGACGGTGCTCGTGTTCGAGGACGTCCAGTGGGCCGACGAGTCGCTGCTCGACTTCGTCGAGTACCTGCTCGAGTGGTCGCGATCCAGCCCGCTGTTCGTGATGACGCTCGGTCGCCCCGAGCTGCTCGAGCGGCGGCCGACGTGGGGCGCCGGGCACCGGAACTTCGCGTCGCTCTACCTCGAGCCGCTCCCGGCGGAGGCGATGGAGGAGCTCCTCGGTGGGCTCGTCCCGGGCCTGCCAGAAGAGCTTCGCGACCGGATCCTCGCGCGGGCGGAGGGCGTTCCGCTCTACGCCGTGGAGACGGTGCGCATGCTCCTCGACCGCGGCCTGCTCGTCGCCGACGGCGCCGTCTACCGTCCGTCGGGCGAGATCGAGGCGCTCGACGTGCCGGAGACGCTGCAGGCGCTGATCGCCGCGCGGCTCGACGGCCTCGACCCGCAGGAGCGCCGGCTCCTCCAGGACGGCGCCGTGCTCGGCAAGACGTTCACGAGCCGGGCGCTCGCGCGCCGTGTCCGGAACGCCCGAGGAGGAGCTCGCGCCGGTGCTCTCGTCGCTCGTGCGGAAGGAGGTGCTCTCGCTGCAGGCCGACCCACGCTCGCCGGAGCAAGGGCAGTACGGCTTCCTGCAGGACCTCGTGCGCCACGTCGCCTACGAGACGCTCTCGCGGCGCGAGCGCCGGGCGCGCCATCTCGCGGCGGCCGCGTTCATCGAGGAGGCATATGCCGACGACGAGTTCGCCGAGGTGCTCGCCGCGCACTACCTCGACGCGCACGCGGCAGTCCCTGACGCCGATGACGCCGGTGACGTTCGGCGGCGCGCGCGAGAGACGCTCGTCCGGGCCGGCGAGCGCGCCGACGCGCTCGGCGCGGCGCGTGAGGCGCACCGGTACCTCGCGCAGGCGGCCGTGCTCGCGGACGAGGCGCTGGAGCGCGCGGAGCTCCTCGACCGGGCGGCCTGGCACGCGTACCACGACGGGGACTACGAAGCTGCCGAGGCTGGCCTGACGGAGGCGCTCACGACGTACGAGCAGGCGGATGAGACCCGTCTCGCGGCCCTGGTTTCGGGCCGCCTCGCGCAGCTGGACTTCACACGGGGCCGTTCCGAGCAGGGGATCGCGCGCGCCGAGCGCGCGCTCGACGCCATCTCGGTGGGGGAGCCCGACGAGGCCGTTGCCGACCTGGCATCGAGGGTCGGATACGCGTACGTCTTCACCGGTGACCACCAGCGCGCGGCCGACCGGCTGGCGGTCGCGCTGGACATCGGCGAGTCGCTCGGGCTGCCGGAGGTGCTCGCGCGCACGTTTGCGGCCCGGTCGATGCTCGCCTCCAGGAAAGGGCATCCCGAGGAGGCGCTCGCATTTCTGAAGCACGGGCTGACGATCGCGCTCGACCACGAGCTGTGGGAGCTGGCCGGCATCGTCCTCTTCAACCTCTCCGATGAATCGTTCCATCGCGACCGCTACGAGGACGCGCTCGGCTACCTCGAGGAGGCGCTCGCGATCGTGCGGCGGCGCGGCGCGCGAGCCGCTGAATGGGCCGTGCTCGCCGAAATGACCTTCCCGCTCGCCATGCTCGGCCGCTGGGACGAGGCGCTGGCCAACGCCGCCGAGATCCCCGAAGACCGGCTCAGCCAGGCGACGACGGCCGGCCTCCTCGATTCGGGAATGATCATCCACGCTGCAGCGCGGCGACCTCGGCGAGGCGAGACGGCTGCTGGCTCTCTTCGCCTTCCTCGAGCGAGGACACGGGCAACGCGCAGAACCGGATGCACCACCTGTGCGCGCAGGCCAGCCTCCTTCGGGCCGAGGGCCGACTGCAGGAGGCTCTCGCGCTGGCGATCGAGGCAGCCGACCTCGCGCGGGCGACGTTTGGAGTCGAGCTACCAGACGACGAAGCAGGGCCTCGTCCACGCGCTGGAGGCCGCGCTCGCGCTCGGCGAGACCGAGCGGGCGGCGGAGCTCCTCGCGACGCTGGACGCGATCCCGGGCGGGCTCATGCCTCCGTACCTCGCGGCGCAGGCGCACCGTTTCCGCGCCCGCCTTGCCGGCGCGGACGTGGCCGCGGAGGCCGGATACGCGGCGGCCGAGGCCGGTTTCCGCCAGCTCGGGATGGTGTTCTGGCTCGCGGTCGACCTGCTCGAGCACGGCGAGTGGCTGCTCGGCGCCGGGCGGGCCGGCGAGGCCGAGCCGCTTCTGGACGAGGCCGGCGAGATCTTCGAGCGGCTCGGGGCGCTGCCGTGGCTCGAACGGCTCGCGGCCACCCGCGTCGAGCGGCAGCAGCGCGTCCCGGCCTGAGCTCGGCACGGTAGATTCCCGCGCCATGAAGCGCGTCCTGGTAACCGGCGGCGCCGGGTTCATCCCGTCGAACTTCATCCGCCACCTGCTCGCGGCGACGCCGTACGAGGTCGTCTCGCTCGATGCGCTCACGTACGCGGGCAACATCGAGAACCTCGCCGACGTGCTCTCGCACCCGCGGCTCTCGTTCGTGCACGGCGACATCTGCGACGAGGAGCTCGTCCGCGACGTCGTCGCCGAGGTCGACGTAATCGTCAACGCGGCTGCCGAGTCGCACGTCGAGAAGTCGATCGAGGAGGGCGGCCGCGAGTTCGTCGCCACCAACGTCGACGGCACGCGCATCCTGCTCGACGCGATCCGCGAGCACCCGGTCGAGCGCTTCATCCTCATCTCGTCGAGCGAGGTCTACGGCACCGCCGAGAGCGACCCGATGGACGAGGAGCACCCGCTCAACCCGCGCAGCCCCTACGCGGCCACCAAGGCGGGCGCCGACCGGCTCGCGTACAGCTACTGGACGACCTACGACCTCCCGATCGCGATCGTGCGCCCGTTCAACAACTACGGGCCGCGCCAGCACCCGGAGAAGGTCGTGCCCCGCTTCATCACGTCCGCGCTCATGGACGAGCCGCTCACCATCCACGGCGCCGGCGACGCCAGCCGCGACTGGCTCTTCGTCGACGACGACGCCGAGGCGATCGAGGCGATCATCGCCGCGGACGCTCGACGTCGTGGCCGGCGAGGTCTTCAACGTCGCCACCGGCATCGACATCTCCGTGTCCGAGATCGCCGACGCCGTGCTCGCCGCGCTCGGCAAGCCGGACGACCTCAAGCAGTTCGTGGACGAGCGGCCCGGGCCAGGTGCACGCGCCACATCGGCTCGACCGACAAGGCCGAGCGCGTGCTCGGCTGGCGCGCGCGCACCTCGCTTCGAAGCAGGGGCTCGAGCGCACCGTCGCGTGGTATCGCGACAATGAAGCGTGGTGGAGGGCGGCGCGCCCGGCGCCGGCCGGCGCCTACTCGTCCTAGGCGCTGGTCCCGCGCAGATCGGGCTGCTGCGCCGTGCGCGCGACCGTGGCCTGTTCGTCATCGCGGCCGACCGCGACCCGGCGGCCGTCGGGTTCCCGCTCGCTGACCGCCGGGCGATCATCTCGGCCGAGGACGAGCAGGACATCGCGCGGCTCGCCGAGGCCGAGCGCGTCGAGGGGATCGTCGCGCCGGGCATCGACTGGCCGGTCGGCCGTCGCCGCGCGCGTAGCCGAGCGGCTCGCTCTCCCGCACCCGATCTCGCCCGAGACGGCGACGCTCGCGACCGTGCAAGCTCCGGCAGCGCGAGCGGCTCGACGAGGCGGGCGTGCCCCAGCCGCGCTGGTGGCTCGGGCAGCCGGGCGAGACGCCGCCGCTGCCGCTCGTCGTCAAGCCGCCCGACCGGCAGGGCCAGCGCGGGCTGTCGGTCGTGCACGAGCGCGAGGAGCTGGACGATGCGATCGAGCGCGCGGCGGCCGAGTCGCGCTCGGGCGCCTGTCTCGTCGAGGAGCTCGTCGAGGGGCCGGAGCTGACCGTCAACGGCTTCTCCGTCGGCGGGCGCTTCCAGGCGCTGACAGTGACCGACCGGCTCGTGGCGGCGCCGCCCGCGTTCGGGGTCGCGCTCGCGCACGCATGGCCGGCCGAGCGGGACGCCGCGGCGGCTGCGGACGCCGCAGAGGCCGCCGCGGCCGCGCTCGGCATCGACGAGGGGCCGTCGTACACGCAGGTCCGGCTCTCGGCGGACGGGCCGAAGGTGATCGAGGTGGCCGCGCGGCTCGGCGGCGGCCACGACGCGGAGCTGTGCGAGCTGGCGCTCGGCGTCGACCTGAACGGCGCGGCGATCGACGCTGCGTTCGGCGACTCGGCCGAGGTGACGGCCGGCGAGCCGCGGGTCGGCGGCGCGTGCGTGCGGTTCCTCGTCGCGCCGCGCGGCACGCTCGACGGCGTCGACGGCGTCGAGGAGGCGGCCGCGGCGGACGGCGTGCACGACGTCCGCATCTACCGCCCCGCGGGCCACACGTTCGGCCCGCTGCGCCGCGGATCCGACCGCGCGGGCGCGATCCTGGCGACGGGCGAGAGCCGCGACGACGCGCTCGCGAAGGCCGACGCGGCCGCCGAGCGGATCGTCTTCCGCGTCCACTGACCGGCCGCTACACGGCCGAAAGAGACATCTTGCACAAACTCTGAGGCGGGGGTAGAACGCTTCCCGTGAAGACCGCCGTGCTGACCGGGATCCTCGCCGCCCTCGCGCTCGCGTCCGCGACGTCGGGCGGCGAGGCGGCGCGGCCCGACCCGGTGGTCGTCGGCGACGGCGGCTGCAGCGTCTGCCGCTTCTTCGACTACGCCGGCTACGGGACGCTGTCGCCGACCGAGCCGGTCGACCGCTGCACGTCGGCGCTCCACAGCTCCCAGGCCGTCGCCTGCTCGGGCTGGAGCTACTGGGATCGCACCCGCATGTGGAAGGCGAGCGGCGGCTGGGTCCGGGTCGGCTTCTGGGATCGCGTCAACTCCGGCCTCCCCAGCATGCGCTACCGCGTCTACGGCCGCGAGTGGAACGGCCAGGTGATCACCGTCGACCGCTTCGACACCGGGACAGGGCCCTACAACGTCTCGACCTGCGCGTACGAGCACACCTGGGGCGGGCCCGCGTCGTCGGTGCTCTGCGAGGCGATCGACTGGTGACCGGGCGGCGCAGTCTGGTGCTCGGCCTGGCCCTGCTCGCAGCGGCGGCGGTCGCGGCGGTGTTCGCGAGCCGCGGTGATTCCCGGCGCTCGCTCTACGACGGGCTGTCCAATCGCGGCCGCGCTGTGTCGACGACGGGCCTCCTGCCGGTCGACCGCATCGACCTCGACGGCGCCGGCGTCGCCGAGCTCCGCGTGCTCGCGGATCGCGGCGGCCTGCGCTTCTATCGCGGGACGACGGCGCAGGGAGACTCGTGCGTCGTCCTGGGCCGCGCCGTCGAGGGTCGTGAGCGGTTCGGCGCCTTCGGCTGCCCGTCACGCTTCCCCTCTGACGACATGCCTGTCGCCGACCTCACGAGCTACACGCAGGGACTCGACGACCCGTACCCGGTCGTCGCAGAGGTCGCCGGCTTCGCGGCGGACGGCATCCGGGCGGTTGGCATCCGGACCCCCGGCGGCGACGTCGTGTGGGCTCCGGTCGCGGGCAACGTCTACCTCGCCCGCCCGCAGGGTGTGCGCGCGGCCGCGCTCCTGGTGCAGGCGGACGACGGCAGCATCGTCAGCACCACGCCGGTCGGCGGGCGCACGCTGCGCGAGGCGTACGTCACCGCTCCGTAGCCCTCGCCGCCTACCCTGCAGCGATGCAGGACGTGTCGGAGCGCCGCCGGACGACGTTTCTCGGCTTCCAGCCGCCCGCCGTGGGCGAGGAGGAGATCGACGCCGTCGCCGAGACCATCCGCTCGGGCTGGCTGACGACGGGGCCGAAGTCGGCCGAGCTCGAGGAGCGCTTCGCCGAGCTCTGCGGAGCGCCGCACGTCCTGGCCGTCTCGTCGGGTACCGCGGCGCTGCACCTCGCCCTGCTGGCGCTCGGCGTCGGCCCGGGCGACGAGGTGATCACGACGCCGATCACCTGGCCGGCCACGGTGAACGTGATCGTCCACTGCGGCGCGCGGCCGGTGCTCGCCGACGTCCGCGAGGGCGACCTCAACCTCGACCCGGAGGACGCTGCGCGCCGCATCACCGAGCGGACGAAGGCCGTCATGCCCGTCGACCTCGCCGGCCAGCCGGCCGACCTCGACGCGTTCGCCGCGCTCGGCCTGCCCGTCGTCGAGGACGCGGCCCACGCCGCCGAGGCGCGCTACCGCGGCCGCCCCGTCGGCTCGGTCGCTGACGTCACCTGCTTCTCGCTCTACGCGACGAAGAACATCGCCGCCGGCGAGGGTGGGCTCGTCGCGACGACGCGGGAGGACATCGCCCGCCGCGTCGACGACCTGAGGGTCATGCGCCGCGGCCACGGCTCGCTCTACGACATCCCGGTGCCCGGGTACAAGGCGAACCTGTCCGACGTGCTCGCGTCGATCGCGCTCGTGCAGCTCGGCAAGGTCGAGCGCCATCGCGAGCTCCGCCGCCGCCAGTTCGAGCTGTACGACGCGGCCGTGGCCGGGCTGGACGGAATCGAGCCGCTCGCCCGCGACGCGCGCGACACGCACGCGATGCACCTGTACGTCGTGCGCATCGACGCCGGGCGCGCGGGCGGTACGCGCGACGAGTACCAGCGCCGGCTCGCGGAGGAGAACATCGGCTCGAGCATCCACTTCCTGCCCGTCCACCAGCTGACGGCGTACCGCGACCTGCCCGCCGAGGGCCTGCCCGTCGCCGAGCGCGCCGGCGGCGAGGTGCTGTCGCTGCCGCTCTCGCCCGCGCACTCGGAGGACGACATCGGCGACGCGATCGCCGCCCTGCGCCGCGTCCACGCCGCCCTCGCATGAGCCGTCCCCTCCGTGTCGGCCTGACCCTCGCGGTCACCGCGGCCTGCGTCGCCTACATCCTCTGGAAGATCAACCTGGCGAAGACGCTCGACGTCCTGCGCGACGCCGACTCCGGGCCTCTTCCTGCTCGCCGCCGCGATCATGATCGTGACGACGGTCCCGATGGCCTGGCGCTGGCAGCAGCTCCTCGCAGCGCGCACCATCCGCGAGCCGCTGCAGTGGCTGACGCGCACCTACTTCATCGCGTACACGGCGAACCAGGTGCTGCCGACCTCGCTGGGCGGCGACGCGGTGCGGATCTACGAGACCGCCAGGCGCCACCCGGGCACCGCGGGGGTCGTGACCGGCAGCGTCCTGCTCGATCGCGCGCTGGGCGGGATCGCCACCGTTGCGCTCGCCGCGATCGGCTTCGTGCTCGCCTACGGGCGCTACGACCTGGGCGCCTACCTGTGGCTCGAGTTGTTCTTCGTGGTCGGCACGGTCTTCGCGGCGTTCGTCGCCTTTTCTTCCCGCGCGCGAGGAGCGTTGCGCCGCTTCGTCCCGATGCTGCGCATGGCACGGGTCGAGCGGCCCGTGCGCGCCGTGTACGAGGGCGTGCACTCCTACCGCAAGGACGGCCGGCTGCTCGTCTGGCTCGCGGTCGTGACGCTCGGCGTGCAGGCGATCCGCATCCTCCCGGTCTGGCTGTGCGCGCGCTCCGTGGGGATCGACCTCTCCGTGCGGCCGTTCTACGTGATGGGGCCGGTGCTGTTCTTCGTGCTCCTGTTCCCGTTCACGATCAACGGGCTCGCCGTGCGCGAGGCCTTCTTCGTCAGCTTCCTCGGCCAGCTCGACGTCGGCGCCGACCAGGCGTTCGCGGCCGGCTTCCTGTTCTTCCTCGTCACCGTCGTGATGGCCCTGCCCGGCCTCTGCATCCTCCTCTGGGAGGGCGCGCGCGGGGCTGCGCGGCCCGGGCTGCGCCGCAGCACGGGCTAGTGCCCCTTCAGGGAATACACGCCGGCCCCTGGCCCGCCATCACGCGGCGCGAGAGCCCACCCTCGGCCTTGAAAAGGTTGGCAACCTTCCCTGCGGCCGAGTGCGGTCTCTCGCTTGGTGCTGACGACCCAGGAACTCGGCAGCATCCCCTGAAGGGACACTAGATTGCAGGCCAGCCCGGAAGCGCCCATGAGCGACGTCTCCGTGATCGTCGTGACCTTCAATGCGATGCCCTACATCGACCGGTGCCTCGCCAGCGTGCGCGGCTACGAGACGATCGTCGTCGATCACGGCTCGACCGACGGCACGCTCGAGCTCGTCCGCTCCCGTCACCCGGATGTGCGCCTCGTCGAGCAGGAGAACCTCGGCCTCGCTGCCGGCTGGAACCGCGGGATGCGCGAGTCCCCCACCGGACCGGGCTGGTTCTTCATCCTCAACGCCGACGCGTGGGCCGCGGACGGCGCGGTCGAGCGGCTGCGCGAGTTCGCCGAGTCGCGGCCGCGGGCCGCGCTCGTGGGGCCGCGCATGCGCTACCCGGACGGCCGCCTGCAGCGCTCCGTGCGCGGGTTCCCCACGCTCTGGCGGCTCGCCACCGAGTTCTTCTTCCTGCGCAAGCTCGGGCCGCGGACGCGGCTCTTCGACTCCTTCTACGCGAACGGGTTCGACCACGAGACCGAGCGCGAGGCGGAGTTCGTGATGGGCGCGGCCATGCTCGTGCGCCGCGAGGCCGTCGACCAGGTCGGCCCGCTCGACGAGGGCTACTTCCTCTTCAGCGAGGAGGTCGACTGGCAGTACCGCTTCTGGCAGGCGGGCTGGAAGGTGCTCTTCTGGCCGGGCGCGGAGGTCTTCCACGTGCTCGGCGCCGGCCACGGCGGGCGAATGTTCCGCGAGCTGGTGCGCGGCCACGTCCGCTTCATGACGAAGCACCACGGCGTGCGCACGGGCGAGCGGACACGGCGGCTGCTGCGCGCGTCGCTGCTCCTCCGCGGCGCGATCTTCCGCGGGGAACGCGGGCGCTCGTACCGCGACGCGGCGCGCTGGCTCGGGAGCGGGTCGGCCGCCGAGCTGGGAGGCGTGGAGGCGTGATCGAGCGCGCCGCAGTCGGTGGAGCTGCGGCGCACGTACGCGCGGTCGCGGTCGCGGCCGGCGGTGCGGGTCTCGGCGCTCGTGCCGCTGCTCGTCGTGCCCGGGCCTGCTGATCTCGCGGCTCCTGCCGGAGACCGGGCTCGGGCTTGGGCTGCGGCTGATCTTCGCGACCGCCTGCGTGCTGCTGCCCGGCTTCCTCGTCGCGCGGGCACTGCTGCTGCGCGGGATCTCGGCGACGCTGCCGCTCGCACTCGCGGCCGTCGCGCTCGCGATGACGGTGATGTTCGCGTTCGGCGCGACGATCACGCTCGGGCTCATCGCGCTGGCCGCGGTCGGGATCGTCGCGCTGCCGTTCGCGCTCCGCGGCCGGCAGCTCGAGCCGCGCGCCGGGACGCTGCTCCTGCTCGGCGGCGGCGTCCTGCTCGGCGTCGCGCTCTGGCGGGTCGCGCCGGCCCTCTCCGGCGACGCGCTCTTCCATCTCGCGCGCGTCCGCAAGCTCGATTCCTTCGACGGGCTCTCGCTGCGGGCGGTCGACGAGTTCGCCGACGGCGGCCTGCACCCGGGCTACGCCTTCCCGCTCTGGCACGGGTTCCTGGCGATGATCGCGCACCTCGCCGGCGTCGACCCGGCGCTCGTCGTGCGGCACGAGGCGAGCATCCTCGCGCCGCTCGCGGTGCTCGTGGCGTACGAGGCGGGCCACGCGCTGTTCCGCAGCCGCGCGGCCGGCGTCGCCGTCGCCGTGGCGCAGGTCGGGCTGATCGCGCTCGCGCCGGGGTCGGGCGGCGCCTACAACGCGCTCGCACTCCCTGCGACGGCGAGCCGCCAGCTGCTCGTCCCGGCCGCGATCGCACTCTTCTTCGCCTACCTGCGCGACCGCTCGCGCACGATTCTGCCCGCGCTCGCGGCCGCCGGGCTCGCGCTCGCGCTCGTCCATCCGACCTACGCGATCTTCCTCGCTGTGCCGCTCGCCGGCTACCTGGTGGCGCGGGCGATCATGGCGCGCGGCGAGCTCGTGCCCGCCGCCATCGCGTACGCCGCGTTCTCCGCGCCGATGGTCGCCGTCGCGGCCGCGCTGCTTCCCGTCGTCCAGAAGACGGCCTCGCACCAGCCGGACGGCGCCGCGTTCAGGGCCGCGGTTGCGAAGTACCCCGAGCAGCTCGACGTGTTCTCGGAGGCGAGCTACCGGCTCGCGCCGGAGGTGTTCGGACGCGGCGGCGCGATCGCGATCGCGGCGCTGATCATGGTTCCGCTCGCCGCGCTCGTGCCGCTCCGCCGCTGGTCGGCGTTCGTGCTCGGCGGCTCGCTCGCGGTGCTCGCGGTCACGCTCACGTCGGCGCTCTTCCCGACCTTCGCCGACCTCGTCTCGATCTCGCAGGCGCGACGCGCAGCCGGCTTCCTGCCGTTCGCGTTCGCCTTCGCCGGCGGGCTGATCGTGCTGACGTCGCTGCTGCGCTGGCTCGTGCTGCCGGTCGCGCTGATCGCGGGGATCGTGCTGCAGCTGGCCTTCCCGGGCGACTTCGGCTACCGGCTCGAGGGCGGCGGGCCCGCGTACGTCACCTGGGCGGCCGTGCTCGGCGGCTCGATCGCGTTCGGGATCGCCGCGCTCGTCCGCTGGCCCGGGATCCACGAGCGGGCCGAGCGGCTCGCCGCGCTCGCGGCGGTGCTCTTCGTGTTCCCGGTCGGCGTGCATGCTGCGACCCACTGGACGACGCCCCCGCGCGACACGTCGAAGAACCTCCCGCCGGCGCTCCTGCACGAATTGCAGGCGCGGACGGACAAGCGCGACGTCGTCTTCTCCGACGCGGACACGAGCTACCAGATCGCCGCGTACCTGCCCGTCTACGTGGCGAATGCGCCGCCGCCGCACGTGGCCGACACGACCGAGAACCGCCCGTACGAGCGCTACGACGACGCGGTCGAGTTCCTCAAGACCGGCGACCTCGCGATCCCGCGCCGTTACGGCGCCAGCTGGATCGTCATCAACCGCAACCGCTTCAAGACCCCGATGCAGCAGGCACCCGTCTGGACCGACGGGAAGTTCGCGCTCTACCGGCCGTAGTGCGCGTTCTCCTCGTGACCATGTACTGGCCGCCCGCGGGCGGCGGCGGCGTGCAGCGGCCGCTGAAGATCGCCACCTACCTGCCCGCGCTCGGGATCGAGACGCACGTGCTCGCGCCGGACGACTCGAAGTGGATCCACCGCGACGAGGAGCTGCAGCAGCCGAGCCAGGCCTGGGTGCACCGCGCCCGCTACGTCGGGCCGCGTGCGCGCAAGCCGGCCGAGGAGCTGCACGGGACGCAGGGGCTCGAGCGGCTCGGGACGCAGGCGAGCCTCGCGTTCCGCCGCGTGCTCGTCCCGGACGCGAGCGTGACGTGGAACGCGACTGCGATTCCTGCGGCGATCCAGATCGTGCGGCGGGAGGGCATCGACGCGGTGATCACGACGTCGCCGCCCGGCTCCGTGCACCTCGTCGGCGCGGCGGTGAAGAAGGCTACGGGCGCGAAGTGGGTGGCCGACCTGCGCGACTCGCTCGTCGCTCATCCGCACCGCAACGCCGAGAGCGCAGCTGTGCGCGTGAAGGAGCGGGTCGAGCGCGGGCTCGGCCGGCTCGTGTCTCGCTCGGCGGACGCGATCGTCGCCGTGTCGGAGGCGATCGCGGACGAGGCGCGAGCGCTCGAGCCGAAGGGCCGCGTCGTGACGATCTCGAACGGCTGCGACTTCGAGGACTTCGCCGGCCTGGAGTACCGCCGCGGCGAGCGGCTGCGGATCACTCACACGGGCAGCTTCTTCGGCAAGCGCGACCCGAAGCCGTTCCTCGAGGCGCTGGCATCCTCGAACGTGGACGCGGTCGCTCGCTTCGTCGGCGGCTTCCGCCCCGATGACCGCGAGTGGGCCGAGCGGCGCGGGCTCGGCGACCGGCTCGAGCTCTTCCCGTACGTCCCGCGGCGGCGCTCGCTGGAGCTGCAGCGCGACTCGGAGGCGCTCCTGCTCCTGATCCCCGAGGCGGGCGGCCGCGGGCGTGGCGTGCTCTCGGGGAAGGTCTACGAGTACCTCGCAGCGGAGCGCCCCATACTCGCGGTCGTGCCGACGGACGGAGCCGCCGCCGACCTGCTGCGCGCGACCGGCGCGGGCGTCGTCGTGGCGCCCGACGACATCGCGGGGATGCGCGAGGCGCTCGTCGGCCTGGAGGCGAGCTTCCGGGCCGGCACGCTCGACGGGACGCCGCTCTCGGATGAGTGGCGCACGCGGCTGTCGCGGGAGACGCGGGTCGAGGAGTTGGCCGAGGTGCTCAGGAGCGTCACGTGAGCAAGGCCGCCTCCTGGCTGTTCCTCGCGACGCTCTTCGTCATCTCCTTCGAGAAGGTGCACTGGAAGGTCGCGGGCACGGTCAGCATCTCGGACGTCGTCTCGGTGCTGTTCCTGCTCTCGCTCGTCGGCGTTGCGATCGAGGGCGGCCACGTCGGGAAGGTGCCCAGGACGGTCCTGATCGCGGCGGCGTTCGGGGCGGCGTTCCTCGCCGTCTACTTGATCGGCTTCTGGGACCTCGACACCGGCCAGGCGCTCGCGCAGTTCTTCAAGGGCACCGTCAAGTGGGCGCTGCACTTCGGCTTCCTCGTCGTCGGCCTGGCGTACCTCGTGCGGCGGCCGGCGGCGTACTACTGGCAGGCGCTGGCCGCGTTCACGCTCGGCTTCGCGGCGAACGCGGCGTACGGCGTGCTGCAGCTCCTGTACGCGGAGACCGGCGGCGACCTGGACTCGAAGGTGCTCTCGCCGCTGACCGGCGGCGCGAGCTCGATCAACATCTACGGCGCGGTCGAGGGGCAGAGCGTGTACCGGCCGAACGCGCTGACCGGCGACCCGAACCACCTCGGCGTGATGCTGATCGTGCCGCTGCTCGTGCTCACGCCGCTGTACCTGCGGCTCGAGCGCAACCATCGCCTGCGGATCCCGCTCGGCGTGCTGCTCGCGTTCCTGCTCGTGGTCGAGCTCGCGACGCTGTCGCGGAGCGGTGCCCTCGGGCTGGCGGTCGGCGTGCTCGTGCTCGCGCTGCCCTACCGGCGGCACTTCGTCACCGCGCGCTTCCTCGTCCCGCTCGGCGCGGTGGGCGTGATGCTGCTCGCGATCGTCGGGCGGCGCCAGAACTTCTTCGAGACGGTGATCAAGTCGCGGATCAACACGAGCACGGCGTCCGCGTCGCCGCACTTCGACGTCTACGGGTTCATCCCCGACGTCCTGCACCAGCACCCGCTGTTCGGGCTCGGGTTCAACAACTTCTCTGTCTACTACGAGTTCGTCACCGGCCAGCCGAACTGGGGGCCGCACTCGTTCTACGTCGCGCTGTTCGTGGAGACGGGCGTCGTCGGGGCGGCCGTGTTCGCGGCCTTCCTCGTCTGGGTATTCCGGCGGCTGAGCGACGCGCGGCGGCTCGGCCGCGCGCTGGCGGCGGCGCACGACCCGCTTGCGCGACGGGTCCGGCCGCTCGCCTGGGGGTTCACCGCCGCGCTCGCCGGCACGCTCGCCGCGAACGCCTTCTACCTCACCGTGCCGTTCTTCTACTTCTACGCGCTCGCGATGCTCGCGCTCGCCGTGCCGGTCGTGTTCGCGCCGCGCGCTTGACGCGGGCGGTTGGCGGGAGGACGCTGTCCTCCGAGTGACAGCCGAGGGGCTCCCTTCCGGCACGGTCACCTTCCTGTTCACGGACATCGAGGGGTCAACGCGGCTGCTGAACAGCCTTGGCCAGCACCGCTACGACGAGGTGCTGGCGGCGCACCACAAGCTGCTCTCCGCCGCCTTCGCCGCACACGACGGCCGCGTGGTCGACACCCAGGGCGACGGGTTCTTCGTCGCCTTCCGGACGGCGGCGGACGGCGTCGCCGCGGCAGTCGACGCCCAGCGTGACCTGGCTGCTCATGCCTGGCCTGGCGGCGCCGAAGTCAGGGTGCGCATGGGCCTGCACACGGGCGAGCCGAAGGTGGGCGAGGAGCGCTACGTCGGGATCGGTGTCCACCGAGCCGCACGCGTCGGCGCCGCCGGCCACGGGGGCCAGGTGCTGCTCTCGTGGACGACGAAAGGGCTGGCCGAGGAGGACCTCCCGGCCGGCGTCACGATCCGCGACCTGGGTGAAAGGCGGCTCAAGGACATCGAGCAGCCGCAGCACCTCTACCAGCTCGTCATCGACGGCCTGCCGAACGAGTTCGGTGCACTGCACACGCTCGACGTCGAGCTCGCGCGCAAGCGGCGGCGGATCTATGCGGGCGCGGCGCTCGTCGGCGTCCTGGCCGCAGCGGTCGCCATCCCCGTCTTCGCACTCGGCCAGGGCGGCGGAGGCGGCGGTGTGAGCGTGCAGGGGAACGGGATCGCCGAGATCGATCCGTCGTCCGGCAAGGTGGTCGGCCAGGTGCCGACGGGCTCCGATCCCGGGGCGGTCGCCTACGGATCGGGCTCGCTCTGGGTGGCGAACCCGGACGACCAGACCGTCACGCGGATCGATCCGGCCACGCACAGCGTCGCCCGGAACTTTTCGGTGCCGGACGCAACCACGGGCCTCGCGACGGCGCCCGGCGCCGTGTGGGTCGTCGGCGCGACCCGGGGCAGCCGGTCCGTGACCGTCCGGCGCATCGACCCGCAGTTCGACACGGTCTCGCCGGCAACCCGGCTGGGAACCCTCGTGTCCGACGCTTCCGGTGCGGTGGCGGCGCTGGGTGACGCCGTCTGGGTGGCTCCGCAGGCAGGGCTCCTCACGCGGCTGCGGCCGGCGACCGGGCAGGTCGCCGCCCGCATCGACCCGAACGCGAGCCCGGCCGGCGTCGCTCTCGGCTCCGGCAAGATCTGGATCACCGACGCACACGCCGACGCCGTGATGCGGGTCGACCCGGCGACCGGCCTGATCACGCCGATCACAGTCGGCCACGGGCCGAGCAGCGTCGCCGCCGGCGCCGGCGCGATCTGGGTCGCCGACACGCTCGACGACTCCGTCACGCGCATCGATCCGGCAACCGGCGGCGTCACGAACACGATCCCGGTCGGCGCGAGCCCCGTCGCCGTCGCTGTTGGCGCCGGCGCGGTCTGGGTGGCGAACAGCCACGACGGCACGGTCACGCGCATCGATCCCTCGAGCCTCGAGCCGACGACGATCACCGTCGGCGGAAGCCCGCAGGCCGTCGCGGTCGGCGGCGGGCGCGTGTGGGCGAGCGTCCGGGCAGTCGCCCCCGGGCTCCAGAGCGGCGCCGAGGGTGGCTCCGCCCGGCTGACGTCCGAGCAGGACATCGACTCGACGGACCCGGCACTCGCATACTCCCAGACGTCCTGGCAGCTCGAGTACGCGACCTGTGCCAAGCTGCTGAACTACCCGGACCGCTCCGCACCCGCCGGGACGCAGCTCGTCCCCGAGGTGGCCCAGGCGCTGCCTGCGGTGTCGAACGGTGGGAAGACCTACACGTTCACGATCCGAAAGGGCTTCCGCTTCTCTCCGCCCTCGAACGCGCCGGTGACCGCGCAGACGTTCAAGTACACGATAGAGCGGACCCTGAGCCCGACGACGAAGAGCCCGATGCTCGGGATCGGCAACGGCTACATACGCAACATCGCCGGCGCCGACGCGTACATCGCCGGCAAGGCGCCGCACATCTCCGGGATCGTCGCGCGTGGCAACAAGCTCACAATCCGCCTCCTCGAGCCGGCGCCCGACTTCGAGACGGTCATCTCGCTGCCGTTCTTCTGTGCAGTGCCGATCGGCACGCCGCTCGACCCGAAAGGGGTCCGGCTCGTCGCTTCCGCCGGCCCGTACCGCGTCGTGTCGTCCGTGCCCGGCCAGGGGGTCGTCCTCGAGCGGAACCCCAACTACCACGGTGACCGGCCCCACCTCCTCCGCCGCATCACGCTCGCCGTCGGCATCCCGCAGGCGAAGGCGGTCCAGGCGGTCGAGGCCGGGAACGCTGACTACGCCGCCGACGGCGTGCCGGCGGTGGCGGCTCCGCGCCTCGCTGCGCGTTACGGGGCCGGGAGCCCGGCGGCGGTGAAGGGCCGCCGGCAGTACTTCGTGAACTCGCTCCCCGAGCTCGACTACCTCGCCCTCAACACGCATCGCCCGCTCTTCCGAAGCGTCCGCCTCCGCCGTGCCCTCAACTACGCGCTCGACCGCCGTAGGCTCGGCCGGCTGGGCGGTCTCGGCGATCCGTTTCCCCGACAGCCCACGGAGGCGTACCTGCCGTCGGCGATCCCCGGCTCCACGCCGGTGCACGCCTACCCGCTCACGCCGGACCTCGCGACCGCCAGGCGGCTCGCGGGAACGCAGCGGCGGACCGCGGTCCTCTACACCTGCAATATCTCACCGTGCGACCAGCAGGCACTGATCATCAAGCGGAATCTTGCCGCGATCGGGATCGACACACAGGTGAAAGCCTTCACACCGGGGCAGCTGTTCCAGCGGCTGGCGCGCAAGGGCGAGCCGTACGACATCGCGACCGCGGGCTGGATCGCGGACTACATCGATCCGTACCAGTTCCTCAACGTCCTGCTGTCGAGCGACGTCCTCCCGACGTTCGCCGACCCGGCGGCCCAGCGGAAGCTCGCCGCGGTGGCGCGCCTCTCGGGGCCGGCTCGGTACCTGGCTTACGGCCGCCTGGACGCCGAGCTTGTCCGCGACTACGCCCCGCTCGCAGCGATCGGCAACGCGTCGAGCCACGACTTCTTCTCTGCGCGGATCGGCTGCCAGGTCTTCAACCCGCTCTACGGCATGGATCTGGCTGAGCTCTGCATCCGCCGCTAGGCGGCGAACGGCGCGGGACAGGCGTCGATCTTCGGGATCGAGAAGCGCGCGATCGTCCCGAAGCCCTCGGCCGGCTTGCACGCCTGCGCGACGCCTGCGTCGCATGCGACCGAGAGGAAGATGAACGCGTCCTCGACGGTGAAGTCGTGCTCGCCGACGAGCAGCCGCCCGGCCTCCTCGGCGACGAGCGCCAGCGCCTCCTCGTAGCCCGGCGCCGTCGCGTGCGGGAGCCAGCGGTCGGCCAGCTCGGTGACCGGCCAGGTCGCGTGCTTGCGCTTCAGGACGTCGAAGCGGATGTCCACCTCGCCGGCGATCTCGACGCCTGTGAAGCAGATCTCGCCGTCGCCCATCGCGGCGTGCATGTCGCCGACCGCGAACAGCCCGCCCGGCTGGCGCACCGGGAAGTAGATCCGCGCGCCGGCGCTGTGGAAGTGGTCGTCGAGGTTGCCGCCGTGCACGCCCGCGAGCCCGTTCGACAGCGTCTCGCCGCCTGTCGCCACGCCGACGACGCCGACCATCGGCTTCGCCGGGAAGCGGATCGAGTCGCCCATGCGCACCTCGCCGTCGCGCACCTCGAACAGCCGCGTGACGGGTGCCTGCGCCCAGTCGATGAGCTGCCCGAAGCCGGGGATCAGGCACGCGACACCCCACTCGACCGGCCGCACGTCGAGGATCTCGGCGACGAGCGAGTCGCCCGGCTCGGCCCCGCGCACGGCGACCGGGCCGGTGGCGCTGTTGATGCGCGACATATCGATGCTCGTGACGAGGTCGTCCTCGCTGCGGATCTGGCCGGTGAAGCAGTCGTTCGTCTCGAACGTGACCGTCTCGCCGGGGTCGATCTCGAGCACCGGCTCCAGGTCGGGCCCGAACTCCCAGATCACCTGGTCGTGCGAGATCCGGTGCACGGCCCCGACAATACGCGGCTTGCGCGTCGTTGTTCTCACCACGTCGTACCCGCGGCACCCCGGCGACCCGGCCGGGAACTTCGTCGGCGACGCGGTGCGAGAGCTGCGGGCGCGCGGCGTCGACGTCGACGTGGTCTCGCCGGAGCGGTTCCGGCACTTCGGCATCGCCTACGGCGCCGGCGTCGTCGGGAACCTGAAGGCGCACCCGGCGAAGGCGCTGCTCGTGCCGCCGATGCTCGCCTCCTTCACGCGCGCCGCGCGGCGGGCGGCCCGCGACGCCGACCTCGTCCACGCGCACTGGCTGCCGTCGGGCGCGGTCGCGGCGCTGGCGGGCAAGCCGTTCGTCGTCCAGCTCTGGGGGACGGACGTCGAGCTGGCCCGGCGCGCGCCGCGGCTGGCGCGGCGCATCCTCCGCCGGGCGCGCATCGTCATCTGCCCGTCGACCGCGCTGGCCGAGGCGGCGCGCGAGCTGGGCGCACGCGACGTCCGCGTCATCCCGAGCGGCATCGAGCTGCCGGCCGAGGTCGGCGAGGAGGACGAGCCGCCGCATGTCCTCTACGCGGGCCGCCTGTCGCCGGAGAAAGGGATCCTCGACCTGGTCGCGGCCGCGGTCGGCTTGCCCCTGCAAGTCGTCGGCGACGGCCCGCTGCGCGACGAGGTGCCCCAGGCGATCGGCTTTCTGCCGAACGAGGAGCTGCAGCACCGCTTCGCGCGGGCGGCAGTGGTCGCCGTGCCGTCGCACCGCGAGGGCTTCGGCGTCGTCTGCCTGGAGGCGATGGCACACGCGCGGCCGGTCGTCGTGTCGGCCGTCGGCGGCCTCCGCGACCTCGTCGTCGACGGCGAGACGGGCTACCTCGTCGAGCCCGGCGACCGTGCCGCGCTCCGGACGGCGCTCGAGCGCCTGCTGGCCGACCGCGAGCTCCGCCGGCGGCTCGGTGCGGCCGGCCGCGAGCGCGCCGCCGAGCACTTCTCGTGGCAGCGGGTGACAGAGCTGACTCTCGAGGCTTATGCCGACGCGCTCGTCGTCTAGTGTCGGAGCCGCGGCATGGCGCGCGGGCACGAGAC
This sequence comes from uncultured Thermoleophilia bacterium, assembly GCA_963734565.1. GTDB lineage: Bacteria > Actinomycetota > Thermoleophilia > Gaiellales > Gaiellaceae > JACVRM01. The sequence goes on from CAVTHM010000006.1 coordinate 709,046, forward strand.
CACGGGGCAGAACGCGGTCGGCGAGCGAATCCGTCGGGCGCGAACCGACCGCGGGCTGAGCCAGGAGGCGCTGGCCGAGCGAATCGGCGTCACGATCCAGGCGCTCGAGTCGTTCGAGTCCGGCGACGAGGACGCGTCGCGCTACCTGCGCCGGATCGCCGTCGCCACCGGCAAGCCGGTCGCCTTCTTCATGGGCAGCGACGCGGGTCGCCGCGCCGGCCTGGCCGGCCGCGTTCGGGCGGCCGCCTCGTGGCTCGAGGAGGGCTCGCAAGGCGCGCCGCCGAGCGACCAACCGGCTTCCGTCCCACGCGACTCGTCGCTCCAGGAGCTCGAGCGCGCCCTCGCCGAGCGGGAGCGCGAGCTCGCCGCGCTGCAGGTCCAGCTCGTCCGCGAGCGCGACGTGTCCGAGCGCGAGCTCGAGGCCGCACGCCGCAACCTCGCGTCCGCCGCCGAGCGCAGCGAACGGCGGGCCGGCGACCTCGAGGCGACGCTCGCCGAGCGCGAGCGGGCGCTTGCGCGGGCCGAACGCGCGCTCGCTGAGCGCGAGGCGCAGCTCGCGGCGGCTCCCGCTCCGGCCGTCAGCGACGATCAGGTCGAGCTCCTGCGCGCGGCGAACGAGGAGGCGGCACGCCAGCTCGACGTCGCGGCACGGGAGGCGCAGGCGGCACGTGCCGAGGCGGACGCGGCCGCGGAGGAGCGCAATGCGGCACGGGTCGAGCTGACCGCGCTTCGCGAGCTGCGCGAGCGCGAGGCCGCGGACCTCCAGCAGCAGATCGACGATGTGCGCGCCGAGCTGGCCGCCGCAGAGCAGCGTCGCGGCGAGGAGGGCGCCGCGCAGGCGGACGCGGCGGCACGCGAGCACGAGCTCGCCGAGCGGGAGCGTGAGCTGGAGGCGCACGAGGCCGAGCGGCTGCGCGTCGCGGCCGCCGTCGAGGATCGTGCACGCGAGCTCACGGCCCGAGAGGACGAGCTTGCCGCGCGCGACCGCGAGCTCGTCGCCCGCGAGCGAGAGCTCGACGAGGCGACGGAGCACGAGACCGCCGCGCGCGACGTGGCCGCGACGCTGCAGGCAGGCGCCGAGGCCGACCGCGCCGAGCTCTCCCGGCGGCTCGACGAGGCGAACGAGCGCGCCCGCGCCGCGGAGGAGGCGCATGCCGCGGCCCTCGAGGCGCAGGCCGAGACGGAGGCGCTGCGCGAGCGGCTCGGTGCCGAGCTGGCGGCGCTCACGCACACGCGCGCCGAAGCGGGCAGCAACGCGGAGGCGATGGAGGCGGTCCTCAACGCGCGCGAGCAGGCGCTCGCCGACCGCGAGCGCACGTTGGGTGCCGCCGAGGCAGCGCTCGCCAAACAGCGCGCCGAGCTCGCCGGCCTCGGCGAGCGCGAGCAGGCAGTCGCGGCCCGGGAGGCCGACCTTGCCGCGGTCATCGAGCGCGAAGCGGCGCTCGCCGCCTCCGAAGCCGAGCTGGCGCGGCGGCAGGTCGATGCCGACGAGCTGGCGGCCCGCGAGCGCGAGGTCGCCGACAGCGAGCGCGCGCTCGAGGAGGCGCGGGCGCAGCGGGAGACCGACGAGGCCGAGCTCGCCGCGCGGGTGCGCGAGGTGGAGGAGCTGCAGGAGGAGCTCGCCGAGCGCCGGCTGGAGGTCGCGGCGCTTGTCGAGCGCGAGCGGTTGCTCGCCGAGGCAGAGAGGGAGCTGGAGGAGCGCCGCGTCGAGCAGGAGCGGGTCGCCGAGCGCGAGCGCGAGCTGGCCGAGCAGGCGCAGCGGCTCGCGGCCGCGGAGGCCGAGGTCGCGCAGGGCCGCCTCGACGACGCGGAGCTGACCGAGCGCGAGCGCGAGCTGGCGGAGCGGGCCCAGCAGCTCGCCGAGGCGCAGGCGGAGCTCGAGCAGACACGGCTCGACCAGGCCGCCCTCGAGGCACGCGAGCGCCGTCTCTCGGCCGCGGAGGCCGAGCTCGGGCGGCGCCGCGTCGACGAGGAGGAGCTGGTCACGCGTGAGCAGGACGTGGCCGCGCGCGAAGACGTGGTAGCCGAGCTCGAGCGGCAGGCGGAGGAGCAGCAGGCGGAGGCGGAGCGGCTCGCCGCGCGCGAGCAGGCGCTGGTCGAGGAGGAGCGCGAGCTCGAGGCCCGGCGCGCGGAGGCGGAGGCGGCCACACGCGCCCGTGCGGAAGCGGCCGAGGCGGCCGACCGGCGTTCCCACGAGCTGGCCGATCGCGAGCGGCGCCTCGCGGAGATCGAGCAGGACCTGCTCGAGCGCCGGGTCGACCTCGAGGCCGTCGTGGCGCGCGAGGAAGTCGTGGCGGCCCGCGAGCGCGAGATCGAGGCGGGGCGCAAGCGGCTCGCCGACCTGGAGGTCGACGAGCGCACCCTGAGCGACCGCGAGGCCGAGCTCGTCTCCGAAGCGGGGATGCTGGCAGCGCGCCTGCAGGAGTTCGACCAGCGCGAGGCGGCATACCGCGGGCGCGAGGCCGAGCTCGAGGCGCGCCTTGACGCGGCCACAGTCGCGGAGGCGCGCGCGGAGGAGCTCGCCGAGCGGGAGCGCGCGTTCGCCGAGCGCGAGGCTGCGATCGATGCACGTCTCGAGGCGGCTGCGTCGGCCGAGGCACGCGCAGAGGAGCTCGCCGACAGGGAGCGCGCCTTCGCCGAGCGCGAGGCCGCGCTCGAAGCGCGCGCGTCGGAGCTGGCCGCGGTGCCTCCGCCGCCGGACATGAGCGGGGCGCTGAAGGAGCTGGAGGAGCGCGAGCACGCAGTGGCCGCTCGCGAGGCGGCGCTGGCGCAGGCCGGAGCCGAAGCTGCGGAGGCGGAGGCGACTGTGGCTGCGGCGCACGAAGCGCTCGAGGCGGAGCGGGCCACGCTGGCAAAGCGCGCCGAAGAGCTCGCCGCCGGCGAAGCGGCGCTGGCGCAGGCCGGAGCCGAAGCTGTGGAGGCGGAGGCGACTGTGGCTGCGGCGCACGAAGCGCTCGAGGCGGAGCGGGCCACGCTGGCAAAGCGCGCCGAAGAGCTCGCCGCCGGCGAAGCGGCGCTGGCGCAGGTCGGCGCCGAGGGCGCGGAGGCGAAGGCCGCGGCGGCTGCCGCGCATGAGGCGCTCGAGACGGAACGGGCCGCATTGGCGAAGCGCACCGACGAGCTCGCCGCGCGCGAGGCGGCGCTGGCACAGGCCGGAGCCGAAGCTGTAGAGGCGAAGGCGACTGCGGCTGCGGCGCACGAGGCGCTCGAGGCGGAGCGGGCCACGCTGGCAAAGCGCGCCGAAGAGCTCGCCGCCGGCGAAGCGGCGCTGGCGCAGGTCGGCGCCGAGGGCGCGGAGGCGAAGGCCGCGGCGGCTGCCGCGCACGAGGCACTCGAGACGGAACGGGCCGCACTGGCGAAGCGCACCGAGGAGCTCGCTGCTCGCGAGGCGGCGGTTGCCCAGGCCGTCGCGGAGGGCGCAGAAGCGCTTGAGGCCGAGCGGGCGACGCTGGCCAAGCGGGCCGACGAGCTCTCCGCGGGCGAGGCGGCACTCGCCCGGGCAGGGGTGGAAGGTGCCCAGGCGCAGGCGGCGGCGCTGGCAGCACGCGAGACCGTGGAGGCGGAGCGCTCCGAGCTCGCCCAGCGGGCCGAGCAGATCGCCGAGCGCGAGCGCGTCGCCGAGGAGGCGCGCGCGGCGGCGGCGGAGGCGCAGTCCGGGGCCGAGGAGCTGCGCGAGCGGCTACGTGCGGAGCTCGCGGGGCTCGCCGAGCAGCGCACCGAGCTCGAGGGCTCCGAGGCCGAGCGGGTGCGCGCTGCCGCTGCCCGCGAGCGGCAGCTCGCCGAGCGCGAGGAAGCCCTTGCCGCGGCGGACGCCGAGCTCCAGGCGCGGACCATCGAAGCCGACCGGCTCGCCGAGCGCGAGCGGACGCTGGCCGAGCGCGACCAGGAGCTCGCCCGCGCGCAGGCCGCGCTCGACGAGGCGCGCATCGAGGTCGGCGATCTGGAGGACCGGGAGCGCGCACTGATGGAGGAGTCCGAGCGGCTCGCCCGGCGGCGCGACGACGTCGACCGCCGCGAGGAGGACTTCGCCGATCTCGACATCCGCGAGGCGACGCTCGCCGACCGCGAGGCGTCGAACACCAGGCTGCGCACCGAGCTCGAGACGCTGCGCGCCGCGATCGACGAGGAGCGCGCCGAGCGGCTCGCCGAAGTGTCCGAGCGCGAGGAGGCGGCGGCCGAGCGCGAGCGCGAGCTGTCCGAGCGCGGGCAGCAGCTCGCCGAGCAGGAAGAGGCGCTCGCGCGCGGGCTCGCGGAGCAGGAGGGCGCGTCCGAGGCTCAGCGCGAGCTCGCCGAGGAGCTCGACCGGCTGGCGCGCCGGCGGGCCGAGCTCGAGCGCCGCGAGGAGGCGGCCGCCAACTTCGATGCGCGCGGGCACGAGCTCGAGACACTCGACCGCGAGCTCGAGGCGCGGCGGCGGCACGTGGACGAGGACGAGCGAGCCGTGGCCAGGCTGCGCGAGGAGCTCGACTCGATGCGCGCCGAGCTGCAGGCCGAGCGCGAGACGCTCGTCGGCCGCGCGGAGGAGCTGGACGTGCGGGCCTCGGAGTCGCTGGGCGCGCTCGAGGTGCGCGAGCGGGCGCTGGCCGAGCGGGAGCGGCAGCTCGACCTGCTCGAGCAGAAGCGGCTCGAGGCGCTGGCGGCAGTCGAGGAGCGCAGCCGGCGAGCTCACCGACCCGCGACGAGGAGCGGCGCGACGCCGAGGCCGCGTTCCGGACGCGCGAGCAGGCCGTGGAGCGCCGTGAGCGGGCGGTGTCGGCGCGCGAGACCGCCGCTGTGCAGTCGGCGGCGCAGGGGGATGCCGCGCGGGCGGGCGCCGAGCGGCTCGGGCGCGAGCTGGAGTCGCAACGCACCGAGCTGGCGTCGCAGGCGAGCGCGCTCGAGACGCGCGCCGCCGAGCTCGAGCAGCGCGAGGCCGCTGCCGGGACGGCTCGGCAGGAGCTGGACACCCGGGCCGCCGAGCTCGCGGAGGCCGAGGCGGCCCTCGAACGCGAGCGCGCCGCGTTCGCCCGCCAGGACGAGGAGCTCGCGGCGGCCCGTGAGGCGCTGAGCGAGCGTGAGGGCGGGCTCGACGCGCGGGAGCAGGCGCTCGCCAGGCGCGACGAGGAGCTCGTCGCCCAGCGCCGCGGCCTGCGCCGATCTCGCGGAGGAGGAGCAGCGAATCGAGGGCGAGCGCGCGCAGGCCGAGCGCCGCGCGACCGAGCTCGAGAAGGAGCGGGAGGCGATCGCGGCGCGCGGCCAGGAGCTGCGCGAGGAGCGCGCCCAGCTCGGGCGGCGCGCGCAGGAGCTGGACGCCGCGCGGGAGCAGGCCGCCGCCGCGGAGGCGGAGCTCCAGCAGCAGCGCGAGCAGGTCGCGGCCGCGGCGGAGGAGCAGGCGCGCGAGCTCGAGGTGCGCGAGAAGCGGCTCGCCGAGCGCGAGCGGGCGGCGACGACGCGCGAGGCCGCCGGCGCCGAGGCGGCGGACGCGCTCGAGGTGTCACAGCGCGAGGTCGAGACGGCGCGCGCCGAGGCCGAGGCCCGGGAGGCCGCGCTCGCCGGGCGGGAGCGCGAAGCCGCCCGGCGCGAGCAGGAGGCGGCCGCCGCGCTCGAGGAGCGCGAGCGCACCGTCGCCGAACGCGAGCAGGCGGTCGCGGAGCGCGACGCGGCACGCGTCGCCGCGGTGGCCGCGGCCGACGAGCGCGCGCGCGAGCTGACGCGCCGCGAGGAGGAGCTCGAGCAGACGCGTACCGCGCTCGACGAGCGGCTGGTCGCGATCCAGGCGCGCGAGCAGGAGCTGGCCGCCCGCGACGAGGCCGCCTGCCGCGCGCGCACCGAGACCGAGCGCGAGCTGGGCGAGCGCCGCGACGCCCTCGCGAACCGCGAGCGCGAGGCCGCGACCGTGATCGAGGAGCTGGCCGCGCGCCGCCGCGAGCTGGAGACCGAGACCGCCGACCTCCAGGGGCGCAGGCGGGAGCTCGACGAGCGGGCCGAAGCCCTCGACGTGCGCGACCGCGAGCTGCAGGAGTCGCGGCGCGCCGTCGACGACGCCGGCGAGCGGGCCAAGGCGCTGCGGGCAAGCGCCGACCAGCAGAGCCAGGCGCTCGCGCGCACCCAGCACGAGCTGGACGAGCGGGAGAGCGAGCGCGAGCGGGCCGCGCAGGAGCGGGAGGCCGCGCTGGTGGAGCGCGAGCGCAAGGCCGAGCGCGCCGGCGCCGAGCTCGAGCGGCGCGCAGCCGAGGCGGAGACGCGCGAGCGGGCGCTCGAAGGACGCGAGCGCGAGGCGGGGGCCGACGAGGCGCGCCGCGCGCAGGCGCGGGCGGAGATCGAGTCGATCCGGGCCAATCTCGCCGAGCGCGAAGGAAGCGTCGCCGAGCGAGAGGCTGCTCTCACCGACCGCCGCGGCGAGGTCGAGCGCGCGGACGAGCTCCTCACCCGCCGCCGCGAGCAGGCCGAGCTCCTGGAGCACGCGCTCGGCGAGCGCGACCGCGACCTGGCCGCGGCGCGGGAGGCGCTATCCGAGCGCGAGCAGCAGGTGGAGGCACGGACGCGCCAGCTCGACGAGCGCGAGCAGGCACTCGACGCTGCGGCGGCAGCCGCGGAGCAGGCGCAGACGGCCGCGTCGCGCGAGCGCGCCGAGGCGGAGCGGCGCGAGCGCACGGCAGTCGAGGCGGAGGAGGGCGCGACGTCGGCACGTCGCGAGCTCGACGAGCTTCGTGCCCGGCTCGACGCGGAGGCGGCATCCGTTGCCGCGCGGGCCGCGGAGGCCGAGGCTGCCGAGCAGGCGCTGGCCGAGCGCGAGCGCGCGCTCGAGTCGATGAGCGGCCAGGCCGCCCAGATGTCGCGCGAAGCCGTCGCCGCGCGCGACGCGCTCGGGCCGGAGCAACAGGAGCTGGCGGAAGGTCAGAAGGCGCTGGCCGCCCGCGAGCGCGACCTCGCGAATCGCGCGCAGGAGCTGGGCGCGCGGGAGGAGCGGGTCCAGGCGCGCGAGGAGACGCTCGCTGCCGGCGAGGCCGAGGTCGAGCGCGCGCAGCAGGCGGTCAAGGAGGGCGACGAGTCGCGCGGGAAGCGCGCGGTCGCGCTCACCGAGCAGGAGAAGAAGCTGGCGAAGCTCGAGCGCGAGCTCGCCGCGCGCGCGGCGGTGCAGCAGCGGCTGACGCAGGAGCTCGAGCGGACGGCCCGCGAGCGCGACAAGGAGATCGAGGAGGCGAAGAAGCAGCGTGAGGCGCTCGCGAAGCGGGCGCAGGAGCTCGAGGACCGCGCGAAGGAGCTCGAGTCGCGTGAGCGCGCCCTTCCTGCGCCGCCGCCCCCGGTGGCGCCCGTCCTGGCACCCGTCGCGGCGCCCGCTCCGCGAATCGCCCGGCGCGCGGCCGCCGCGCCCGCAGGGTCGTACACGATCGAGGCGCTCGAGCATCTGGTCGAGGCGAACGCAGCGAGCGCGCCCGACGGCGGCGAGGAGTGGCGGGCGTACGTCGTCTTCCTGCGCGACTTCGCGCGTGCCGACGGCGGCCTGCCGCCGAGCTTCGACTCGCTCGTCGAAGAGGTCTTCGGCTCGATCCTGCCGTAGGGACCGTCGCGCGTCTCGACTAGCGTGGCCCCGTGGAAACCAACGGCAACGCGCCGCAGGTGCCCGTCGTCGTGCTCGGCCTGCTCTGGGCGGGCCTGTCGTTCGCGCGCTCGCTCGGCCGCGCCGGCGTGCCGGTCACCGGCGTCTCGATGCACCCGCGCGAGTTCGGCGTCCGCTCCCGCTACCTGCGCCGCGTGCGCCGCGCGGAGGGCGACGAGGCCGTCGTCGCGGCGCTCCAGGCAGAGGCGACGCCGGACCGGCCGGTGCTGCTGCCGGAGCGCGACGACCACGTCGAGCTCGTCCTGCGCAACTGGGACGCGCTGAGCCCGCTCTTCCGCCTGCCCATGCCGCCGGATCCGGAGGTCACGCGCCGGCTGCGCCACAAAGAGACGCTTCCGGCCGAGGCCGAGCGCGCCGGCGTCGACGCACCGGCCACGGTCGCCGCGGACTCCGAGGAGACGTTGCGCGCGCTCGAGCTGCGCCCGCCGTACCTGCTCAAGCCGGTGGAGGGCCAGCACTTCGCCGGCTCGTTCGGCGTGAAGGTGGTCGAGGCGGACACGCTCGACGAGCTCGTCGCCGCGTGGCGCGAGGCGCGTGCCCGCGGCTTCGACACGGTCGTGCAGGAGCTGATCCCCGAGGCGCACGAGAAGATCTGGTCGCTGTTCGCGTACATCGGGCAGAGCGGCCGCACGCTCGCGACCGTCACGGGCGTGAAGGTGCGGCAAGGGCCGATCCGGTTCGGCACGAGCGCCGTTTTCCGCACGCAGTCCGAGCCGCGTGTCCGCGAGCTGGGCCTCCGCCTGCTCGAGTCGGCCGGCTACCGCGGCTTCGGCCACGTCGAGTTCGCGCACGACCACCGCGACGACGACTTCAAGCTGCTCGAGGTCAACACGCGCGTGCCGATGTGGGCGGGCATCGCGATGAGCCGCTTCTTCGACATCGCGCGGATCGCCTACGACGACCTGTGCGGCAAGCCGGAGCCCGAGCCGCGCCACTTCGAGGGCGACGTCTCGTGGAGCTTCCTCGCGAAGGACCTGCACTCGTCGCTCGCGATGGCGCGCCGCCGCGAGCTGACGCCGCGCGAGTTCATGCGCCCGTACCTCCACCCGCGCAAGGTGCGCGCCGTCATGGCGAAGGACGATCCGCTGCCCGCCCTTGCAGTGCTGCCGTACCTGACGCAGAAGTTTTGAGGATCGCGCTCCTCGACCCGCCGAGCTTCACGGTGCCCTACGACCACGCGCTCGCGGCGGCGCTGGCGCGGCGCGGCCACGACGTCACGCTGCTCGCGTCGCCGTTCTCGCACGGCGACGTGCCCGAGCCGGACGGCTACCGGCGCGAGGAGGTGTTCCTGCCGCTCTCGTCGCGGCTGCTGCGCCGGGCGCCGCGCAGCCGCGCGCGCGTGGTGCTGAAAGGGCTCGAGTACGGGCCCAGCGTCCTGCGGCTGCTCAACCGCGTGCGCTCGCTGCGCCCCGACGTCGTCCATGTGCAGTGGCTCGCGATCCCGCGCTACGACGTGCACTGGCTGCACCGCGTCGGAGGGCGCTACCCGACCGTGCTCACCGCGCACGACGTGTTGCCGCGCCAGGAGCGCAACGTGCGCGCCTGGGGTGAGGCGCTCGCGTCGGTCGGCCGCGTCGTCGTCCAGTCCGATCGCGCGGTCGAGGAACTGGTGGCGCACGGCATCCCGCGCGACAGGCTCGTGCGGATCGCGCACCCGGTCTTCCCGGGCCCGCCCTCGCGGCCGCCGGAGGGCGCGACGCTGCTCTTCTTCGGGCTCGTACGTGCCTACAAGGGGCTCGACGTGCTCGTGCGTGCGCTGCCCGCGATCGCCGAGCGCGTTCCCGAGGTGCGCCTGGTCGTGGCGGGCGACGCGGCCGAGCCGGCGGCGGTGGCGGAGGCGCGCCGGGCGGTCGACGAGCTCGGCCTGGGAGACCGCGTCGAGTGGCAGCTGCGGTTCATCGGCGCCGACGAGATCGCGCCGCTCATGGAGCGCAGTACGCTCTGCGTCTTGCCGTACCGGAAGATCGACTCGTCCGGCGTGCTCGCCACCGCGCTCGGCCACGGGCGGCCGGCGGTCGTCACCGACGTCGGCGGCCTGCCGGACGCGATTCGCGACTTCGGCGCGGGCCGCGTGGTGCCGCCGGACGACCCGGCCGCGCTCGCGGACGCATGCGCCGAGCTGCTCGCCGACCCGGCCGCGCTGGAGCGGGCGTACCGCGGGACCGAGCTCGCGCGCGGCGGCGCTCACGTGGGACGCGGCCGCGGAGCAGCACGAGCGGGTGTACCGGGAGGTGATCGGGTGAGCGCGCGGCTCGCGAAGGAGGTCGGCGACCGCGTGCTCGCGGCGCTCGGCCTGGTCGTGCTCGCGCCGGTCTTCGCGGGCATCGCTGCGTGGATCGCGAAGGAGTCGGGGCGTCCGGTCATCTTCCGCCAGCCCCGCGCGGGCAAGGGCGGGCAGCCGTTCTCGATGCTGAAGTTCCGCACGATGATCCCGGATGCTGTCGAGGCCGGCCGGCGCATGGGCATCTCCGACGACCCGTTCGGCGTGGTCGCCGACGACCCGCGGATCACGCGCAGCGGCCGCTTCCTGCGGCGCACCAGCCTCGACGAGCTGCCGCAGCTCGTGAACGTGCTGCGCGGCGAGATGTCGCTCGTCGGCCCGCGGCCGGACCTGCTCGAGCAGGCCGCCAACTACACGGACGGCGACCGCCGCCGCCTCGCGGTCAAGCCGGGCATCACGGGCTGGGCGCAGATCCACGGCCGCGACGAGATCCCGTGGGACGAGCGGTTCGAGCTGGACGCCTGGTACGTCGACAACTGGTCGCTCGCCCTCGACGCGCGGATCGTGCTCGCCACGTTCACGCAGCTCGGCCGGCCGGATCCGGAGCCCGTCGAGGACACGCTGAACATCGAGCGGGCCCGTGCGTCCCGCGACCAGGTCCCGGGTCATGTGCCCGGCGGACCTGTCCCGGGACCTGGTCCCGAGTGAGGGAGGTCCGCGCCGCCGAGTGGGACGAGCTCCCGGCGGACGCCTACTACCGCCGGGCCTACGTCGAGAGCGCGTGCGTCCTCGAGCCGGGCGAGCCGCTGCTGCTCGAGCACGAGGGCACCGTCTTCGCGGCGATCCGGCGCCCCTTAACAGGGACAGTCCCGAAAGACGCCGGCCGACAGCTCGCGCCGGCCCTAACAGGGACAGTCCCGAAAGACGCCGGCCGACAGGCTCGCGCCGGCCCTAACAGGGACAGTCCCTGTAAAGAGCCGCGCCGATCTGATCACGCCGTACGGCTACGGCGGGCCCGCGGGCGGGGACACGGCTGCGTTCTGGCCCGCCTACGACGCCTGGTGCCGCGAGCAGGGCGTCGTCACCACGTTCCTGCGCTTCCACCCGCTGCTCGGCAACCAGGCGGGCGCGCCGATCCACGTCGAGGAGCTCGCGCCCACGATCGGCTGGCGGCTCGAGGGCGACCTGCTCGCCGGGATGCACCAGAAGCACCGCAACGTCGTCCGCAAGGCGGAGAAGGCGGGGCTCGCGGTCGAGCAGAGCACGGGCGTCGGCGGGTTCCAGCCGCTGTACGAGCACACCATGCGCCGCGCCGATGCGGCCGCGTTCTACTTCTTCCCGCCGGAGTACTGGGCCGCGCTCGACCGGCTCGGAAGCTCGCTGCTGCGCTTCCAGGCGTTCGAGGTCGCCGACGTCGTCGCGAGCGCGCTGTGCCTCGCCTCGCCGCCGTTCCTCCACTACCACCTGGGCGCCGCGTCGGACCGCGGCCGCAAGCTGGGCGCGACCACGTTCCTGCTGTACGAGATCGCCCGCTGGGCACAGCAGCACGGCTACGCGCGCTTCCACCTCGGCGGGGGCGTCGGCGGCGGCCGCGACTCGCTGCACGAGTTCAAGCGCCGCTTCGACCCCGACGGCGAGTGCCCGATGGCGATCGGCAAGGCCGTCCACGACGCGGATGCGTACCGCGCGCTCGGCGGCGACCCCGACGACCTCTCGGGCTTCTTCCCGGCCTACCGCGTCAGCGCAGACGCGTCAGCTCGATGAACCAGTTCGGCTCGAACGTCTTGCCGCCGTCGAACGAGAACGACTGCGTCCAGCGCGCCGACGTCGCCGTGATGTCCGTCCAGTCGTAGCGCACGCGCACGTCGCGCCCGCCGAGGACGTCGTCGCACTCGAACCGGCCCTCGCCGTCGGAGAAGCGGCCGACGACCGGCGTGTCGAGGAGGCCCTCCGAGACCGACGACGCCCACCAGATGCGCCAGTCCCCTGAGCCGGGATCGAACAGGCGCAGGCTGAAGCCGTAGAACCCCGGCCGGTTCGGGAACTCCGGGGCCGAGATCGAGTCGGTGTTGCCGAGCCCGCCGAGGATCGGCGCCGCGACGGCGGTCGCCTCGAACTCGACCCACTCCGCCGGGCCGTCGGAGAGCGGGTCGACCATCTTGCGGTTCGCGAGCCTCCACTCGCCGAAGAGGAAGTCGAAGTCGTGCCGCCCGTCGGCGGCGGTCTCGCTGGGTGCGGTTGCCAGCTCGGTCACGGTGTCTCCTTTCTGATTGCGGGGGATCCGCCGTGCAGCAGCGACCTCGCGGTCGGCTCCAGGCGGAGCATGTGCGGGTCGGGCGGCAGCTCGGCGCCGTCCGGGAAGCCGGCGAACGCGACGAAGACGCGCTCGTTCTCGCGCACCGGCAGCGCGGGGAACGTGTTCTCGCTCGGCTCGGTGACGAAGTAGGCGAGCACGGAGCCGCCGCGCGCGGCGATCTCCGGCGCGGTCGTGCGCTCGAAGTGCTCGACGGAATCCGCCGCGAGCTGCCTCACCCACGCGGCGACGAGCCCACGCCCGCCGCCGTTCCGCGACCGCCGCTCGCCGTTCAGCGCGAACGCCGAGCCCGCGCGGGCCGGCCGGAGCAGGAGCACGTCGTCGGAGGAGACCATCGTCTCGTTCGCCGCCGCGCTGTGCGCCTTCCAGACGGGGCCGCCGTAGAACGCGGCGAGGCTGTCGGCCCGCCGCTCCATCGTGGGGAAGCCGCGCAGCCAGACGAACCGGTTCGGATCGTCGAGGTCGCGGAACTGCCCGACGATGTCCATGCCGTGCGCCTCCTGCGACTCGACGAGCTCGGCGTCGAACAGGTCGACGAGCACGTCCCGGCCGCCGGGATGGAGCGTGTACTGGCGAAGCTCGAGGATCGGGGACAACCCGCCCATGGGCGCCATCCTGCCCACGCGCTGGCCTTCTGGAAAGATCCAGATCGATGGCAGTTCATGAGGCCAGTTGGCTGGCGCTCGAGCCCGGGCCGGGCGAGACCCTGCGCGCGTGCCTCCAGCGAACCCTGCGCGACGCGATCCGCGCCGGTGCCCTGCGCGAGGGCGTGCGGCTCCCCTCGTCCCGGTCGCTCGCCCAGCAGCTCGGGGTGTCGCGCGGCGTGGTCACCGACGCGTACGGGCAGCTCGAGGCGCAGGGCTTCCTCGTCGCGCGCGCGCGAGCAGCACCGGTCGTCGCGTCCGTGCCGCGCCACGAGAGCCGGCCGCCCCCGCCCGCGCCGCCGCCGGCTGCGCCGCGCTACGACCTGATCCCCGTCACCCCCGACGTGACGCTCTTCCCGCTGGCGCGCTGGCTGCGGACGGCGCACCACGCCGCGGGCCGCGCATCGGCGGCGACGCTCGACTACGGCGAGCCGCGCGGCGCACAGGAGCTGCGCGAGGCGCTCGCCGACCACCTCGGCCGCACACGCGGCGTGATCGCCGAGCCGGAGCAGATCGTCGTCGTCCAGGGCACGGCGCAGGGAGTCGAGGTCGTGCTGCGCGTCCTGGAGGCCCGGGCGGCGCGCCGCGTGGCCGTCGAGGACCCGTCCCACACGACGCAGCACGAGCGGATACGGGAGCACGGCCTCGCGCTCGTCCCGCAACCGGTCGACGAGCACGGGCTGATCGTCGACGGCCTCGAGGCCGACGCCGTGCTCGTGACGCCCGCTCACCAGTTCCCGACCGGCTCGGTGCTGAGCGGCCGCCGCCGGCGCGAGCTGCTCGCGTGGGCACGCGAGCGCGGCGCCGTGATCGTCGAGGACGACTACGACGCCGAGTTCCGCTACGACCGCGAGCCCGTGCGGGCGCTGCAGGGCGTGGCGCCCGAGCACGTGATCCAGCTGGGCACGGTCTCGAAGACGCTCGCCCCGGCGCTGCGGCTCGGCTGGGTGGTCGTCCCGCGGGCCGACGCCGACGAGGCGGTGCGGGCCAAGCGGCTGCTCGACGACTTCTCGCCGGCGCTCGACCAGCTCACGCTCGCCGAGTTCCTGCGCCGCGGGGAGTACGACCGCCACGTGCGGCGGGCGCGCGTCGTCTACCGTCGCCGGCGCGACCGGCTGCTCGCGCGGCTCGCCGCGGAGCTTCCCGAGCTGCGCGTCGACGGCGTGGCCGCGGGCGTGCACTTCCTCCTGCGCCTGCCGCCGGGTGTCGACGACGCCGCGGTCAGCGAAGAGGCGCGTGCCGCGGGCATCCGCGTCCCGCCGCTCTCCGCCTATCGCATCGAGCCGTCCAACGAAAGCGGCCTCGTGGTCGGCTACGGCCGGCTGCACGAGGAGGCGGTCGGGCCGGCAGTTCGCGCACTCGCGCGCGTGGTGCAACGCCACCTCTGAGCACCCTGGTCAGCCGGGACCTATCCAGTGCCGGGCCCCGGCCAGTCCGCGAGAGCCGACCCCAGCGCCGCGCCGAGCCGACTTAGTGGCTCTCAGCCACTAAGTCACGGGTACGCTCAGCCGCCGTGGTCCTCGTCAAAGGCCTGTTCTGGGGCAGCCTGGGCGCGCTCGTCTGGACGCACGCGGGCTACCCGCTCGCGGCGGCCGGGCTCGCCCGCCTGCGGCCGCGGCCCGTGCGCAAGGACGAGATCACGCCCGCCGTGACCGTGATCGTCCCCGCGCACGACGAGGCCGCGGTCATCGAGGCCAAGCTCGAGAACCTGCTCGCGCTCGACTACCCGGCAGAGAGCTTCTCGATCCTGGTCGCCTCCGATGCATCCACCGACGGGATGGACGAGCTCGTCGAGGCCGCCGCCGAGCGCGAGCCGCGCATCCGCCTCCTCGCGTGCCCGCGCGGCGGGAAGCTCGCCGCGATGAACCGCGCCGTCCCCGAGACGGACACCGAGATCGTCGCCTTCACCGACGCGAACGCGACCTGGGAGCCCGACGCGCTGCGCAAGCTCGTCCGCAACTTCGCCGACCCGGACGTGGGCTACGTGTGCGGCCAGCTCCGGCTGCTCGCGCCGGACGGCTCGAACCGCGAGGGCCTCTACTGGCGCTACGAGCTGTGGCTGCGCCGCAGCGAGTCCGCGATCGGCTCGATCACCGGCGGCAACGGCTCGATCTACGCCGTGCGCCGCTCGGACTACGTCACGCACCGCTTCGGCCACGACCTCGGCCTGCCCGACGCGATGGTCAAGCGCGGCCGCCGCGCCGTCTTCGAGGAGCAGGCGCTCGCGTGGGAGCAGCCGCCGCCCGACCTGGAGGACGAGTACGGCCGCAAGGTGCGCATGTTCCCGTGGGCGTGGCAGCACCTCGTCGAGGGCCGGATGCTGAGCGGCGTCACGCCGCTGTACCTCGGCGAGCTGATCTCGCACCGGCTGCTCCGCTACGGCAGCGGCGTGCTCCATACGGCGCTCTTCCTGACGAGCGTCGTGCTCGCGCCGCAGGGCGGCCCGTACGCCGCGGCGCTCGCCGCCCAGCTCGCGTGGCTCGGCCTCGCCGCCGCCGGCCGCCTCGGCCTGCCGGTCCCGCTCGCCGGCCTCGCCTACTACTACGCGCTCGTCACCTGGGCGACGCTGGTCTCGCTCGTGCGCTACCTCCGCTTCGGCGTGCCGCCCGTCTGGGAGAAGGCCGCCGGCACGCGATGACCAGCGACGCCTCGCAGGAGGCGCTGACCTTCCTCTTCACCGACCTCGAGTCGAGCACCCGCCTGTGGGAGCGGCACCCCGAGGCGATGAAGGGCGCCATGGAGCGCCACGACGCGATCCTGCGCGACGCGGTCGAGAGCGCCGCCGGCCGGGTCGTCAAGACCACGGGCGACGGGCTGATGGCCGTCTTCCCGGCGCCGGCGGACGCCATGTCGGCCGCGCTCGAGTTGCAGCGCGCCTTGCAGAGCGAGCAGTGGGGCGACACCGGCCCGTTGCGCGTCCGCGTGGGACTCAATGCAGGGGAGGCGCAGGAGCGGGCGAGCGACTTCTTCGGCCCGTCGGTCATCCGCGCCGCGCGCATCATGGCGGCCGCCCACGGCGGCCAGGTGCTGCTGTCCGCGCCCGCCGCCGAGCTCGCCCGCGACCGCCTGCCCGAGCAGGCCGGCCTGCGCGACCTGGGCGAGCACCGGCTGAAGGACCTCCTCGAGCCAGAGCGCATCTTCCAGCTCGTCCACCCGTCGCTTCCGGGCGAGTTCCCGCCGCTCGCCACGCTCAGCGCGCCGGCCCAACAACCTGCCGACGCAGACGTCGGAGTTCGTCGGCCGGGAGGGCGAGCTGGCGACGGTCCGCGACCTGCTCGACGCGGAGCGCATCCGGCTCCTCACGCTGACCGGGCCCGGCGGCATCGGCAAGACCCGCCTGGCGCTCCAGGCCGCCGCCGACCAGATCGACCGCTTCGAGGACGGCGTGTACTTCGTCGACCTCTCGACCGTGAGCGACCCGGACGAGGCGTTCGAGTCGATCGCGCGCACGCTGGACCCGTCGCACCTGAGCAGACCGTCCGCTGGACGCGGTCAAGCGCGCGCTGCGCGGCCGCCATCTGCTGCTGCTCCTCGACAACTTCGAGCACGTCATGGGCGCGGCGCCCGGGATCGTCGAGCTGCTGCAGCACTGCTCGAAGCTCAACGTCCTGGTGACGAGCCGCGAGGCGCTCCGGGTCCGGGGCGAGCACCTGTTCCCCGTGCCGCCGCTGTCGCTCCCCGAGGCGGGCACCGAGCCCTCGGCGGACACCGTCGGCGCGTACGAGGCGGTGCGGCTCTTCGTCGACCGCGCCGAGGAGGCGCTGCCGGACTTCGCGCTGACCGACGCGAACGCAGGCGAGGTGAGCGAGATCTGCGCGCGGCTCGACGGCCTGCCGCTGGCGATCGAGCTCGCCGCCGCCAGGCTCAGCCTCTTCTCGACGGGCGACCTGGTCGAGCGCTTGCGCAGCCGGCTCGAGCTGCTGAGCGGCGGCCCCCGCGACCTGCCCGAGCGCCAGCAGACGCTGCGCAGCACGATCGAGTGGAGCTACGAGCTGCTCGACGACGAGGAGCGGGCGATCTTCGCGCTGCTCTCGCTCTTCTTCCCGGCCGGGGTCGAGACCGTCGAGGGGGTGGCGGGCCGGCTCGACGCGCTCCGCGGCGTCGACGTGGTCAGCCGGCTGATGTCGCTCGTCGACAAGAGCCTCGTCCGCAGCCTCGAAGGCCCCGGCGGGCGGCGGCTCTGGCTCCTCGAGACGATCCGCGAGTACGCGGGGGAGCGGCTGGCGGCCGAGCCCGGGCTCGGCGACGCAGCGGCGAGGGCGCACGCCGAGTACTTCGCCGAGCTGGCGGAAGGCCGCCGCCGGCGCTCTCGCCGGCGAGGACCGCGAGCAGACGCTCGACCGGCTCGAGCTCGAGATCGGCAACCTCACCGCGGCGTGGCGCTACTGGGTCGGGGCCGGCGACCTCGAGCAGCTCGAGAAGCTGGTCGGCGCGCTCTGGGCGCATCACGACGCTCGCGGCCGGTACCAGGCGGCCGTCGCGCTCACCGACGATCTGCTGCGCGTGCTCGCAGCCACGCCCTCGACGCCCGAGCGCGCGCGCGAGGAGATCACGCTGCACCTGAGCCTCGCGCGCGGGCTGCTCGCGATCCGCGGCTACACCGAGGACGTCGAGGCGGCGTACAGCCGGGCGCTTGAGCTCGCGCAGCAGGTCGGCGAGGTGCCGCGGCAGGCACCGGTCCTGCGCAGCCTCGCCAGCTTCACGCTCTACCGGGGCGAGTTCGACAGGACCGAGGTCCTCGGCCGCCAGCTCCTCGAGCTGGCGCGAGCAGGAGGACGACGTGGGCCTCCAGATCGAGGGCGAGGTGGTGACGGGCTCGGCCGTCGCGTTCCAGGGAGATGTCGCAGCGGGTCTGGAGTACCTCGCGCGCGCGATCGAGCTCTTCGACCCCGACCGGAACCCGCCCGGCCGCTTCCGCCTGGGGCCGAGCCCCGGCGTCGTGGCGCATACGACGTCGGCGCTCCTGCTCTGGGTCACAGGCAGTCCGGAGCGCGCCCGCGAGCGGGCGATCGGGGCCGAGGAGCTGTCGCGCCGGCTGAACCACCCGTACACGCTGGCGTATGCGCTCTACCACGTCGGCCTGCTCGCCCTCTGGCGGAGAGAGCCCGAGCCGGCGGTCGAGCGGGCGCGCGCGCTGCTCGAGCTCGCCGAGGAGCACGAGTTCGAGGTCTGGACGGCGCTCGCGCTGGTGCTCCAGGGGGCGGCGACGAGCAGCCTGGGCCGGCCCGAGGAAGGCCTCGAGCTGGTCGAGCGCGGCCTCGACCTGTACTCCGACCTGCAAGACGCCGCCGGTGTTCTGGCCGCTCCTGCTGTCGCTCAGGGGCGGAGCGCTCGGCCTGGCCGGCCGGGCGGCGGAGGGCGTCCAGTTCGTCGACGAGGGGATCGCCATGACGGGCGAGGACACGCCGCTCTTCCCGGACGTCGGCGTGCTCAGGGGCAACCTGCTGCTGGCCGCCGGCGACCGCGACGGCGCGCTGGACGCGTTCCGGCAAGCGCTCCGGGTGGGCGAGCGCTACGGCGCGCGGATCGCCCAGCTGCGGGCCGCGATGGCGCTGTGCCAGAACGGCGTGCCCTCCGCCGAGGTCGACCTGCGCCGCGTCTACGAGGAGTTCAGCGAGGGGCTCGACCTGCCCGACCTCGTCGAGGCTCGCGGCCTCCTGCAGGCGGTCGGCGATCACGCGACCGCGATGGGTTGACGCAAAAGTTCCGTTAAGACGCGAGGAAGCCACCGGTCCCGCGCCGAAGGTCGGGCTACGGTGAACTGCTTGACGGGGAAAGGGGTCAGCCTCGGCGTGCTCTGCATGCTCGCGGCGGGCTGCGGTGGTGCCGACCAGGCGCGCACGACGGCGCCCGGCACCACCGCGCCCGCACAGCCGGAGCCTGCCCGCGTCGCGCCGAAGCCCAAGGCGAAGCCGCACACCGCCAAGACGTACGTGATCGTGGTCGACGGCGACGTCAACCGGCGCATCCAGGGCGCCCGCGTTCGCATCGGCCACGACACGGCCTTCACGAAGCGCAAGGGCGGCATCTCGTTCCAGCTCCGCCCGGGCTCGAGCTGGAACGTCCGCTTCGGCGCCCCCGGCTACACGGCCCGGGCGCTGCCGGTCACGTTCCTGAAGAAGAGCGTCACGCTCCGCCTCTACCGCCCGCGCAGCCAGTGGCCGATGTACGGCGTCACGGCGCGCCGCACGCAGTCGCAGACCGCGATCCGCCTGCGGCCGCCGTTCAAGGTCATCTGGAGCCGCGGCATGGGCTCGATGCTCGAGTTCCCCGCCGTCGTCTCGGACGGCATCGCCTACGTCACGAACTTCCGCGGCCAGGTCTTCGCGCTCTCGATGCGCTACGGCCACGTCGTCTGGCGCGCCGACACGCACGTGACGATGGCCGCCTCGCCCGCCGTCGCCGGCGACGAGCTCGTCGTCCACGGCATGGACGGCCACGTCTGGGTCTACGACCGCCAGAACGGCAAGCTGCTGTGGCGCTACACCGTGGGCGCGCCGGTCGAGTCGTCGCCGATCGTGCGCGACCGCGTCGACTACTTCGGCTCGTGGAACGGGCGCGTCTACGCGCTCGACCTCGACCGCCGCGCGACTTCGCTGGAGCTACGGCTCCGCCGCGAAGATCACCTCGAGCGCCGCGGTCGTCGGCGGCACGCTCTACATCGGCGACTACGGTGGCCGCGTGCTCGCGCTCGACGCTCGTGACGGCCACCTGCGCTGGTCGGCCGCCGTGAACGGCCGCATCTACGGCACGCCCGCCGTCGCGGGCGGCTCGGTCTACGTGCCGAGCTCGACCGGCAACTCGCTCACCGCGTTCTCCACGAGCGGCCGGTACCGCTGGCGCGTGACGGCCGGCCGCTACGTCTACTCGTCGCCCGCGGTCTGGGCCGGCCGCGTCTACTTCGGCTCGCACGACGGCTACCTGCGCTGCGTCTCGGCGCGCACCGGGCGGACGCTCTGGCGCGCCTACGCCGGCCGCCCGATCAGCGGCGCGCCGACCCTCGTCGCCGGCGTCGTCTACTACGCGTCGATCCGCGGCCGCATCTACGGCGCCGACGCGCGCACGGGCCGGCAGCTCTTCACCTTCCCCGACGGGCAGTACGTCCCGGTCTCCGGCAACGCCGGCCGCCTCCTCCTGCACGGCTACTCGCGGCTGTACGCGGTGGCACCGAAGAGCCTGTAGAACGCCGCGCGTGGTCAAGTACACCCTGCTCGTCCTCGCCGCCGTCGTCGTGCTCGCCGCCGGAGCCGCCGGCGTCTTCGCGTACACGCGCTGGCAGGCGAGCCAGGACGTCACGGCTCGTCGACGGTGGAGTTCAGCACCACGGAGGTCGTCCCGCGCGCTCGCCGCGCGACCCGATCCGCTGGCCGACGTACGGCTACGACGACGCGCGGAGGCGCTGTCGACGAGGGGCTCGGCATCGAGCCGCCGTTCCGCGCCGTCTGGACGTTCAAGGCGAAGAAGCTGATCGAGTTCCCGCCGGTGCTCGGCTACCGGCGCCTGTTCGTCCAGACGAACGACGGCCGGCTGCTCTCGATCGACCGCCGCTTCGGGACGGTGCACTGGGCGAAGGCGTTCGACCGCTGCTCTGCCGCCTCGCCGCGCTCGCGGACTACACCGTCTACGCGGCCTTCATGAACAAGCCGCCGTGCAACGCGCGCGGAGACGACCTGGACGGGCTCCTCGTCGCGCTGCGCGTCCGCGACGGCAAGGAGCGCTGGCGCTTCTCGCTCGGCCCGAGCGAGACGTCGCCGCTCGTGGTCGAGGAGCGCGTCTACGTCGGCGACTGGCGCGGCAACGTCTACGCGCTCGACCAGCAGACCGGGCCGCGTGCGTCTGGACGTACACGACCGGCGGCGCGGTGAAGGGCGCGGTCGCCTATCGGGCGGCCACGTGTTCCTCGGCTCGTACGACCACCACGTCTACTGCCTGAACGCGAAGACGGGGAAGCTAGATCTGGCGCGCGCCGGCGCAGGAGCGGCTCGGGCCGCAGGGCACCTTCTACTCGACGCCCGCCGTCTCGTACGGCCGCGTCTACATCGGCTCGACCGACGGCAAGGTCTACTCGTACGGCGCGACGACCGGGAAGCTCCGCTGGTCGCAGGGCACCGGCAGCTACGTCTACGCGTCACCGGCGGTCTGGCAGAAGCTCGTCCTGATCGGCTCGCACGACAAGCACTTCTACGCGCTCGACGCGGCGACCGGCGACGAGCGTCTGGAAGTTCGACGCGCGGCGGCAAGATCTCCGGCTCGGCGACCGTCATCGACGGCGTCGTCTACTTCTCGACGCTGGGGCAGCAAGACGTTCGCGCTCGACGCCGCAGACCGGCAAGCTGCTCTGGACGTACAACGACGGCAAGTACGCCGGCGTCATCGGCGGCCGCGAGCGCCTCTACCTGACCGGGATACACGCGGCTCTACGCGATGATTCACCGTGTCTCCGCGCGCAAGTAACAGTCTGTTACTGAGCGGCGTCGCTAGGGTGTCCCGCCGATGAGCGTGCGCAACGAGCCGCGCGGGCGCCGTTCGCCCGTGGACGAGGAGTTCGAGCTCGAGGAGCAGGAGGTCGACGTCCGCAAGTACTGGGGCCGGATCGTCCGCTACTGGTGGCTGCCGGTCGCCGGGCTCGTCATCGGGCGCGCTGCTCGGCCTGCTGCTCGCTGCGGGCGGAAAGCAGGTCTACAAGGCGGAGGCGACGCTCTACCTCGGCCAGGCGTTCACCCCGAACGGCACGGCGCCCGTGACCGGGCTCGGCACGAACCCGTCGATCATCAGCCAGAACGTCCACGACGCGGACGTGATCCATCGCGCATCGGTCCGGAGCGGCATGAAGGAGAGCCAGATCCGAAACGGCGTGACGACCCGGACGATTGCCGCCGGCCGCCGGGTCACGCCGGGGACGAACTCGCTCGTGGTCATCTCCGTGAAGGGCCCGAACAAGACGAAGGTCGAGGCGGCGGCGAGCGCGA
The DNA here is from genome assembly GCA_963734565.1 of uncultured Thermoleophilia bacterium. GTDB lineage: Bacteria > Actinomycetota > Thermoleophilia > Gaiellales > Gaiellaceae > JACVRM01. The sequence goes on from CAVTHM010000006.1 coordinate 730,794, forward strand.
TCGCGAAGCTCACGATCGGCCGCGTCGGCGTCTACGTGAATACCAAGATCGCCAACCTGCAGAAGCAGTACGACAGCAAGACGCAGGAGCTCGCGACCCTCGACAAGAAGCTCACGATCGCCAACGAGGCGCTCACGGCGGCCCAGAGACAGAAGCGCGATCCACTCGACCTGCTGGTGCTCGCGAGCGTCGCCGACAACGCGGAGCAGCGGCGCGCGGCGGTCGAGGGCGACCAGCTCGACAGGCTGCAGCTGCTGAACCTCGCCCGTCAGGTGGAGAAGCCGCAGCTCCTGCAAGCGCCGGTCGCCGTCAAGACGACGGCGCGCTCGAAGCGCAACTCGATGCTCGCCGGCGCGCTCCTCGGCCTGCTGCTCGGCACGGTCGCGGCGCTGCGTCGCGGAGCCGGTCGCCGAGCGCCGCCGCAAGCGCGCGTAGTGCTTCACGACAGGCGGATCGCGGTCGTCGTCCCGGCGCACGACGAGGAGGAGCTGATCGGCGGGACGCTCGCGTCGATCCCGGCCTTCGTCGACGCGGTCTACGTGGTGGACGACGCGTCGACCGATGCGACGGCGGAGCGGGCAGCGAACGGCGACCCGCGCGTCCGGGTGATCCGCCACGAGCGCAACGCAGGGCGTCGGTGCCGCGATCGTGACGGGCTACCGCGCGGCGGCGGCGGACGGCATCGACGTGACGTGCGTGATGGCCGCCGACGGCCAGATGGATCCCGCCGACCTGGAGACGCTGGCGGGCGCGGTGGCGCGCGACGAGGTCGACTACGCGAAGGCGAACCGCCTCTTCACGGGCGAGGCGTGGAAGCTGATCCCGCGCTCGCGCTACCTGGGCAACGCGATCCTGAGCCTGCTGACGAAGATCGCGTGCGGCTACTGGCACGTGGCCGACTCGCAGTCGGGCTACACGGCCGTGTCGCGCACGCTGCTGGAGGAGCTCGACCTCGGCCGGCTCGTATCCGCGCTACGGCTTCCCGAACGACATGCTGGTGCAGCTCAATGTGTGGAACGCGCGAGTGCGGGACTTCCCGTCGCGCCCGATCTACGGCGTGGGCGAGCGGTCAGGGATCAAGTTCCGGCGCGTCGTGCCGGCGATCTCGTGGCTCCTGTTCCGGAGGTTCTGGGGCCGCCTCTGGCAGAAGTACGTGATCCGCGACTTCCACCCGCTGGTGTTCTTCTACACGCTGGGCGCGCTGCTGACGGTGCTGGGCTTGGCGCTCGGCATCTTCGAAACGAGTTCTGCGCCTAGGCGGCAACACGATCACGCCGGCGACGATCGTCCTCGTGGCGCTGCTGCTCATCTCGGGCACGCAGTTCACCTTGTTCGCCATGTGGTTCGACATGGAGTCGAACAAGGACCTGCGCTGAAGGTTGGGCCGGGTGTCGAACACGGGTCGCCCTCGACCCTCGACGGCGCGGATGCCTCAAGGACTGGTTCGATCTGGGATCGAACAGACAGCAAGCCCTCTGGCTGCGCGAGTCGCACGCTTGGCGCCGGCGCCAGCGCCGGCGACTCTCTGCACTGCACTCCTACGCTGACATGGGATTAAAAGTCCGCGCGGAACCGCTGCAACGAACTGCAGCTGACTGAACCCTGCTGCAACGAGGATGGTTCGACACTGCAACGAACTGCAGCAAACTGGAGCTTGCGGAGACAGGTCCCGTACTCCAATCCGTACTCTCATCCACGTCTGCGCTGGCAACAGAATCCTTTGCGGCGCTGCAGATCGAACCGCCTGTCGCGGGCACGGCATTCACAACCCGCAACCTCCAACCGAGGTGGCAGCTAGAAATCGCGGCGAATGTTGCATCCATGACCGCGCCTTCGCGCGGACGAGTTCGTCAATGAGTCAGGCTTGATGGAGCGGAGCCTGAGCGGACGTGTCTGCGTCGTCACAGGAGCCTCGGGCGGGATCGGCGAGGCGACCGCGCGGATGTTCGTCGCGCGTGGCGCGAAGGTGGCGCTCCTCGCGCGCAGGATGGACCGCATCGCCGAGATCTCGGCGGAGCTCGGAGACGCCGCGCTGCCGATTCACGCGGACGTCCGCGACCTGAAGACGCTCGAGGAGGCGGCCGAGGGCATCCGCGACCGGCTCGGTCGCGTCGACTGTCTGATCAACAACGCGGGCGTGGCGCTCAACTCGCCGTTCCGCGCCGGGCTCGTCGACGAGTGGCGGACGATGGTGGAGACGAACCTGCTCGGCGTCCTGCACGCGACGCACGTCTTCGTCGACGACCTCTGCCGGGGCGGCGGCGACGTCGTGAACGTCTCGTCGGTCGCCGGACAGATCGCCCGGCCGTCGGCCAGCGTCTACGCGGCCACCAAGCACGCGGTCAACGGGTGGTCGGACGCGCTTCGCCAGGAGCTTCTCGAGTGGGACGTGCGCGTCACCCGTATCGAGCCGGGCGCGGTCGCGACCGAGCTGCGCGACCACATCACCCACGAGGCGACGCGGGAGGAGCTGCTCGCGGTCTACGGAGGCGGAGACGAACGAGATCCTCGAGCGCCGAGGACGTCGCCTCGATCATCGCCTACGCCGTCGAGGCGCCCGAGCCGGTCTCCTTCAGCGAGGTGCTCGTGCGGCCGATCCGCCAGACGTTGTAGCCCGTACAGGAGGGCGCCGGTCGAACCAGTCGCGGCCGCGGCTCTTCAACACGTCGTCGTCGAACGGCCGCAGGGCCGGCTCGTCGATCAGCGCGGTGTACAACCGCGTGATGCGCAGGAAGCAGATCTTCCACTCGCCGTCGACCTTCCGGTACTCCTCCTCGTAGTGGCCGTACCCGGTGAAGCCGCGGCTGACGCCGTGGCCGTGGTGGACGACCTCCGGGAACTCGACCCGGTCGAACATCGGCCAGATCCCGCGCGCCGAGGACGGGCCCGAGGATCCGGATCTCGGGCGTGTGGCCCTGGTGCACCGTCATTGCGGGGTCGAGACGCTTGCGCGTGCCGGCGATGAACTCGTCGCGGCTCGTGTAGGGCTGCGACGTCCCGTCGTAGACGCAGTCCTCGGTGAAGAGGTCGCGCCACTTGTCCCATTGCTTGGTGTCGAAGTACCTGAAGTAGCGGGCCTTCAGCTGCTTGATGTCCTCGATGTCCTGCAGTGACATGAGTCGTCTCCGTTTCCGAGGGGCGTCAGCGCGGCTCGAGCACGACGACGGGAATCCGGCGCTCCGTCCGCGCCTGGTACTCGGCGTACGGCGGATAGCCGTTCACCATGAGCTCGCCAGAGCCGCGCCCGCTCTTCCGCCTCGGCCGTGCGCGCGCGAACGGCGAAGCGCTCGCCCTTGACCTGGACGTGCGCGTCGGGGTTCGCGGTCAGGTTGCGGTACCAGCCGGGGTCGTCGTCCGAGCCGCCGAGTGACGCGATCACGATGAACCTGTCGCCGTCACGGCCGAAGATGAGCGGTGTGCTGCGCGGCTCGCCGGATCGTCGCCCGGTGGCGGTCAGGATCAGGATCGGCGCGCCCTTGTACATGTAGCCGTCCTCGCCGTCGCTCTCGACGTACCTTGCGAGATGGCGCGCGGCGCCTGCCCGGATCTTCATGAGCAGCTCTTCGGAGGTCTTCACGACGTGAGAGCCTATTCGTCGTTCGGAGACGCGTCCAGCTGTTCGTATATGAGACACGCCACGTGCGGATCGGGCGCGTCACCGACGGCGAGCAGGTGCGCTCCGTCGAGTTCGACGGCGCCGAGATGCACGCGCTCGAGGGTGACGGCTTCGACCGGCGACGGACCGGCGAGCGTGTCGACGGGCGACGCGGTACCCCGCTCGCGCCCTGCGTGCCGACCACGGTGCTGGTGCTCTCGCGCGGGTGGAACCCGATCGACGGCTGGACCGCCGAGGCGGCTGCCGACGCGGCCGGCGTGACGGTCGAGCATGCCCGGCGCTGGCTCGACGGCACCGAGCTCCCGGGCGAGACGCCGTTCGTCAATCCGAAGGTGACGTCGGAGGTCACCGGCGACGGGGCGGAGATTCGCGTGCCGGCGTTCGTGACGCTCGACGTCTGGGTGGAGCCCGAGCTGGCCGTTGTCGTCGGCAGCGACGTCTACCGCGCATCACGCGAGGACGCCGCGGACGCGATCTTCGGCTACACGGTCTTCAACGACGTCACCGCGCGCGAGTTCCTCGAGCCCCACAAGGACTACTTCCGCGCGAAGTGCAACGAGACGTTCGCCTCCATGGGCCCGTGGATCGAGACCTCGATCGCCGAGGACGACGTCGACGCAGGTCTCGCGGTCGAGTGCCGGGTGAACGGCGAGACGCGCGTGCGCTCGAACACGCAGCGCACTGCGGTTCGCGCCGAGCGAGGTCGTCAGCGCCGTCTCGATGCACACGAAGCTGCGGCGCGGCGACGTGATCGCGCTCGGCTGCCCGCCGCCGCCCCCGCGCGCCCGGCCGGGCGACGAGGTCGAGCTCGAGATCGAGGGCATCGGCGTCCTCCACAACACGGTGGTCGCCGAATGATTCTCAGCAGCCAGACGATCGCCACCGAGTCGTTCGAGGAGCGTGTGCGCGCCGCCGCCGACGCGGGCTGCGCCGGCATCGGGCTGCGTGCGAAGGACTACACGCGTGCGCGCGCGGCGGGTCTTTCCGACGACGACATGCGGGCGCTGCTCGCGCAGCACGACGTCGTGGTCGCAGAGCTCCAGGCGCTGCGCACCTGGGCCGACCCCGACGGCGACGAAGCGGAGGCGGAGGCGCTGTACGCCGTCGCCGACGCGGTCGGCGGCTCCTACGTCATCGCGATTGCGCCGGAGCTGCCCGAGGGAGAGGGCGGGGCCGCCGAGCGGCTCGCGGCCGTCGCCGACGATGCGGCCGGGCACGGTCTCACCGTCGCCCTCGAGTTCATCCCGTGGACCGGCGTGGCCGGACGCGGCGAGCGCCTGGAGGCTCGTGCGGGCTGCTGATCGCCCGAATCTCGGCGTGCTCGTCGACGCGTGGCATCTGTTCCGCGGCAGCGGCGGTCTCGACCAGGTTCGCCGATCCCCGGCGAGCGCGTCGTGGCGATTCACCTGGCGGATGCGGACGCCGACGTCGTCGGCACGCTCCTCGAGGACACGATCTCGCGCCGGCGCGTGCCGGGCGACGGGGCGTTTCCGCTCGTCGAGCTTCGTTCGCACGCTGGACGGGATCGGCACGAGGCGCGGACTACGCGATCGAGGTGCTGTCGGACGAGCAGCGGTCGCTGCCGCCGCTAGATGCCGCACGCCGTGCGGCAGACGGCGCGCGTCGTGTGATCGAGAGCGCGCGATGAGCCGGACGTACGTCGTCACCGGGAGCTCGTCCGGCATGGGTGCGGCGACGAAGGAGCGCCTCGAGGCGCACGGCCACCGCGTGATCGGCGTCGACCTGCACTCGGCGGACGTCGACGTCGACCTGTCGAGCACGGACGCGCGCGTCGCGATGGCGGCGGCCGTCGAAGCGGGTCGCCGGCGCCTCGGTCGACGGCGTCATCGCCTGCGCGGGCGTCTCGTTCTCCGGTGCCGGCGCCGAGACAGCCAGGCGGATCGCCCACGACAGCTCCGAGGCCGCCGTGCGCGTGAACTACTTCGGGGCGGTCGCCACGCTCGAGCTCCTCCGGCCGCTGCTCGCGCGCGGAACCGACCCGCGCGCCGTCGTCGTCGCGTCGATCGCCGCGCTCTACCCCGGCACGCCCGACCGAGCTCGTCGACGCCTGCCTCGCCGGCGACGAGCAGCACGCCGTCGACCTCGCGCGCGGCTCACGAGCCCAAGCTCGCCTACGCGGCGTCCAAGCGCGCGCTCGCGCGCTGGGTGCGGCGCGCGGCTCCGACCGCGGACTGGGCGGGAGCCGGCATCCCGCTGAATGCGATCGGCCCGGCGCGCATCCAGACGCCCGATGAGCCGCCCGCCCAGCCCGGAGTTCGACCGCCAGTTGCCGATGCCGCTGCACGGCCCCGGGCAGCCCGAGCACGCTGCCGCGCTGCTGGACTGGCTGGCCGGCTCCGAGAACGTCCTCGTCACCGGCCAGCTGATCCTTCTCGACGGCGGCTGGGACGCGACCACGAGAGGAGACGACGTCTTCCCATGACCCGAATCTCGATCGACCCGAACCTGTGCATGGGCACTGCGTTCTGCTCGCGGATCGCACCTCAGCTCTTCCGGCTCGACGAGACGGAGCTCGTCTCGTTCGTGCTGCAGGAGGTCGTCCCGCCGGAGCTCGAGGACGCCGCGCGCGAGGCGGCCGATGCGTGCCCGGCGTCCGCGATCGAGGTCTCCGATGAGTGAGGGCTACGCCACGCCGCTCGCGATGGCCGAGGCGACTCCCGTCACTTCGTACCGCGACGTGGGCGCCGTCCTCAACTCGCCGCATGCGCGGCAGGCGCTGCACCGCAGCTCGTCGACGGCCGGCGAGCTCGGGAGCGCGACGAGCGACGCGTTCATCGGCGACTCGGTCGATCTCGCTCCACGGGGACGAGCACTTCGAGCGGCGACGCCTCGAGTCGGCGCTCTTCACGAAGCCGGCGCGCAGGCGCATGGAGCTGGACGTCGTGCTGCCGTTGCTGCGCCGCCAGCTGGAGGCGCACCTCGACGCGGTGCCGTCGGGCGAGGCCGACCTCGTGCGCTTCACGCGGCTCGTGCTGATCCGCCTCTCCGGCGTGGTCGTCGGTCTCGCGCCGATCGAGGACGAGCCGACCGCCGATCGTCTCCGCGCGCTCGCGGACGGGATCCTGAGCGGGGTGACTGCGACCTGGGTGACGGAGGGCCGCGACGAGATCCTCCGTGCCGCGACGGAGGCTCGCGATGCGTTCGCCCGCGAGTTCTACGACCCGGCACGCGCCACGGTCGGCGACGCGCGCGACGACATCATCTCGCTGCTCGCCTCGACGCCCGGGAGCGTGCGCTCGGAGGACGTGCTCTTCCGCGAGGCAGCGCTCTTCCTGATCGCCTCGTCCAGCACGACCACCAACGCGCTCCAGCACACGGTCTGGGATCTGGAGCACTGGCTCGCGGACAGCCCCGAGCAGCGCGGCCAGCTCTCGTCGTTCGCGTTCTGTCGGCGCGTCGCGCAGGAGGGGCTGCGCCTGCATCCGACGATCCCGGGCCTGATGCGCCACATGACCGCCCCGTTGACGCTGCCCAGCGGCGTCGAGTTGGCCGAGGGCGAGCTCGTCTTCGTCGACCTGCTCTCCTCGGCGCGCGACCCCGAGATCTTCGGCCCTACCGCGGACGAGTTCGATCCGCTGCGCGAGGTGCCGAAGGGCGTCCTGCCGTTCGCCTACACCTTCGGCGGCGGGCCGCACATGTGCATGGGCCGCACGCTCGCGGTCGGCGACGCCGGCTGCGGCCGACGATCCCGTCGATCCGCAGGGCGTGCTCACCCAGCTGCTGCACGAGCTCTACGTCTGGGGGCTGAGGCTCGACCCGGAGCGGCCGCCGCGGCGGGTGCAGGGCACGGAGAAGGACGACTGGGAGACGTTCCCGGTCGTCCTGACGAGAACGGCGCTGTGAACCGCCTCGACGGCAAGGTCGCCGCCGTCACCGGTGCGTCGACGGGCCTAGGCCGCGAGCTCTCGAAGCTGTACGCGGAGGAGGGCGCACGCGTCGTGCTGTGCGACGTGCGCCGCGCCGAGGGCGAGCGAACGCTTGCGGAGATCCGCGACGCCGGAGCCGAGGCGGTCTTCGTCGAGGCAGACGTCTCGCGCAGCGCGGACATGCAGGCCGTCGTCGCAGCTGCGGAGGATGCGTTCGGCGCGCTGCACGTCATGACCGCGAACGCAGGCATTCTCGGCCGCGGGACGGGCAAGCGGCTCGTCGACGTGACGGAGGACGAGATCGCCGAGATCATGAACGTGAACTGGCTCGGGGTCTGTTTCGCCTTCAAGCACGCGATCCCGGCAATTCGCCGGGCCGGCGGCGGCGCCATGACGGCGACCGCGTCGGTCGCCGCCCACCGCGGGCGTCCCGAGCTGCCGATCTACTGCGCCTCGAAGGGCGCCGTGGTCGCACTCGTCCGGGCGCTTGCGCTCGACCTCGCGCCTGAGATCCGGGTGAATGCGGTCTCGATCGGATCGATGCGGAGCGAGCTCCGCGCCCACGCTGCCGAAGCGCAGGGAATCGAGCTCGACGAGCTGACGACCGGGACAGCGCGCGGCGCCGGCTTCCTCGGCGTCGCCGATCCGCGGCAGATCGCCTTCACGCACCTGCACCTGGTGACGGACGAGTCGTCGTTCATCACCGGCCAGGTGATCGTCGCCGACGGCGGCAAGAGCATCGCCACGCCGTGACCGTCCTCGTTCGGTGGGCCGACGTCGTCACGGCGGCGAGCTCGCCCGAGACATTCGGCCAGTACCGCATCGGCGCTCCCTCCGCCGCGTTCTCGTCGCACGCGATGGCGGCATGCGACGACGACGAGCATCGGGCGAAGAGGGCCGCCGCGCACGTCCTCGTCACGCGGGCACGGCTCGAGCGCGCGCAGATTCGTGCGCACGAGATCGCGCGGGAGTTGAAGAGCGCGGGCGTTGCGGGCGTCTACGACGACTTCGCGCTGCCGCTGGCCATGCGGGTGATGCTCGATCTCCTCGGCCTCCCGGACACCATGTGCGCCCGGTTCATCGACTGGTTCGGGAACCCGGCCGGGGATCCGGCGCGCACGCTCGGCGCCCGAGAGCTGGCGGCGGAGGCGCGGCGCCGCGAGGAGGCCCTGGCGTACATCCAGGACGAGCTCCTTGCGCGCCTGCGCGAGCCGCGCGACGACGCGCTTACCGAGTGGCTCGCCGCCCTCGAGCCTCGGGACCCGCGGCTCGTCGTCGAGTACCTCGTGCACGAGACGGCCTTCCTCTTCTTCGCGGGCTCACTGCCCGTCGCGAGCGCCGTCGCCAACGCGCTCGCCGCGCCGGGCAGCAGCGTCGACGAGGTGCTGCGGCTCCAGCCACCCGTCCCCTCGCTGAATCGCCTTGCGCGGCAAGAGACAACGATCGCCGGCGCGCAGGTCCTGCCCGGCGAGGTCGTCGAGCTCGCGTGGCACGCCGCCAACCTGGACCCCGACCGTCCTGCTGGCCATCTGTCCTTCGGCTACGGCCCGCACCGCTGTCTTGGCGCGGCGCTCGCGCGCGTCGAGATCGAAGCCGCTCTGGCTGCTTTCGACATTTCGGACGACCGTTCGCCTATTTGACAGTCACCAGGTGCGTTCGTAGGCTCCGGCCGTGGCGACCGCGGTGGCGACGATGCTCATCGACACCGACGTGCACGAGACGCCGCCGGGCTTTCCGGCCGAGGCGCTGGTGCCGTACGTCGAGCCGCACTGGCAGCGCTTCCTCAAGCGGGAGGGCGGCTTGTGGATGGGCGAGCCCGAGCCGGCCACCTACGCGGCGCCCGTGGCGAGCGGCCGCGAAGACTGGCGGGACGACGGCAAGGCCGCCGGCCGCACGGTCGAGTCGCTCCGCCACCATCTCCTCGACGGCGAGGGCGTCACCCACGCGATCCTGAACGGGCCGAACTTCCACCCGGCCTCGATGCCGAGCGACCCCGAGTTCGCCGCCGGGCTGGCATCCGGGTACAACGACCTGCAGATCGAGCAGTTCCTCGAGCGCGACGAGCGCCTCTATGGCTCGGTGCAGGTCGGCGCCGACCCCACGCTCGCGGCGCGCGAGATCGACCGCGTCGGCGGGCATCCGCACGTCGTGCAGGTCTGTCTGCCGCTCATTGCCGAGCGGCAGTGGGGCGACCCGATGTACCGGCCGATCTTCGAGGCAGCGGTGCGCAACGACCTCGTCGTTGCCTTTCACCACGGGCCCGAGACCCGCACCGTCCTGGGTTTCCCCCGGTACTTCATTGAGTGGCACACGCTGGCAGCGCCGGGCTGCGCTCAGAACCAGATCGTCAGCCTCATGTTCAACGGCGTCTTCGATCAGCTCCCGGAGTTGCGGGTGGTGATGCTCGAGGGAGGTGTCTCCTGGGTGCCGTGGCTGGTCTGGCGGATGGACCAGCAGTACCGCGAGTTGCGCGCGAACGCGCCCTGGGTGAAGCGGCTTCCCAGCGAGCACGTTCGCGACAGCATCCGGATCGCCACCCAGCCCATGACCGAGGTGAAGGCCTCCGAGTTCGAGCAGCTCGTCGAGCTGGGCGACCTCGAGCGCGTCTACGTCTTCGCCACCGACTTCCCGCATTACGACGCCGATTCGCAGTCGGTGCTGTCGGCCGTATCGGACGAGCTGCAGCAGCGGATCCGCTGGAAGAACGCCGTCGAGACGTACCCGAAGCTCGCCGGTCTCGCGCCAGCTGCGTGAAGCACGCGGTCTGCAGGCTCGACGAGATCGCGCCGGGCCGGCTGCTCGGTGTCGAGGTCGACGGCGTGGCGGTCGTGGTGGCGCGAACGCCGAACGGCGGCGTGCACGTGCTGCGCGACCGGTGCGCGCATGAGGGCGCGCGCCTCTCACGCGGACGCCTGCTCCAGAAGGTCGGCGGGGACGAGGTCGGCGCCTACGTGCTCGCCGAGGACGACTACGTCGTCCGGTGCCCCTGGCACGGCTACGAGTTCGACGTCGAAACGGGGCACTGCATCGCCGATGCGCGGCGGGCCCGGGTGAAGGCGTACGAGGTCACGGTCGACGACGGTGTCGTCTTCATCGAGCGCTGACGTGGACGATCGCGACGCCGAGATCCGCGAGATCGCCGCGCGGGTCTCGAACTGGGGGCGCTGGGGCGACGACGACGAGGTCGGGACGCCGAACACGATCACGCCGGAGACCGTCGCAACAGCCGCCGCGCTCGTGCGCGAGGGGATCGTGCTCTCGCTCGCGCTGCTGCTTGATGCCGATGGACCGCAGACGGGCGCCTGGGGGAGGCACAACCCCGAGCGCACCATGCTCGAGACCGGGGCCGCACTCCCGGAGCCGCCGCCGCAGTTCGCGTACGCGGACGACGCAGTGACGATGCCGTTGCAATCGTCGACGCACTGGGACGGGCTCGGCCACGTGTTCCACAACGGGCTCATGTACGGCGGCCGGCCCGCCTCGCTCGTGACCGAGGCGGGTGCGGAGGCGAACGGCATCGAGCATCTCCGCAACCGTGTGGTCACGCGCGGCGTACTCGTCGACGTCGCCCGCCACCGTGGCGTGGACGCCCTGGAGCCGGGCGAGGCAATCGGCCCGGAGGAACTCGAGGCGGCGGCGCGCTCGGTGGGCGTCGCGGTCCGTGCGGGCGACGCCTTGCTCGTACGCACGGGGGCGATGCGCCGACACCTGGAGAGCGGGTCCTGGGACGGCTACCAGTCGAACCCGAACAAGGCCGGCGTGTCGTATCGGGTCGCCGAGTGGCTCCGGGAGCGTGACGTCGCCGCCCTGGCCACGGACACGTACAGCGCCGAAGTCATGCCGACGGACCTTGTCGGCGCCCGCACCCCGTTCCACCTCATCGCCGTCGCACACATGGGCCTCCTCCTCGGCGAGCTGTTCCAGCTCGAGGAACTCGGACGCGTGTGCGCACACCTCGGGCGATACGAGTTCCTGTTCGTCGCCGTCCCGCTGCCGTTTACGCGCGCCGTCGGCTCACCGGTGAATCCCGTCGCCGTGCTCTAGGCAAGTGCTCGAGGTCGTCGACGCGCAGGTCCACACGTGGGCTCATGACGGCAAGGGGTTCCCGTGGCGTCTCGACTTCGGCACGCCGGAGGTCAATCGCCAGGTTGCGGCGCACTTCGAGGCCGACACGATGCCGCCCAACCGTCTGCTCGCGTGCATGGACGAGGCCGGCGTCGATGCCGCCGTCGTCGTCTCACCGACGCTCTACGGCGCCGACACGGCGTATGCGCGCCACACCGTCGCGCACGACCCGGAGCGCCTTGCGTACGTCGGCCTCGTCGATCCGGAGTCGCCAGGCGTCGAGCAGGACGTGGCGGACTGGCGGTCGCAGCCCGGCGCGCTCGCGATTAGAGTCCCAGTCTACGCCGACCGGACGATGCAGTCCCTCGACCGCGGCCCGCTCCGATCCGTGCTGGCGGCCGCGGAGCGGCACGGCGTCCCGGTCTGCGTCTACCCGCCCGGGTACCTCGATCGGCTCGAGCCGATCGTGCGCGCGTTCCCCGGACTGCAGTTCGTGATCGACCACCTGGGGCTCGCACAGCCATCACCCGTGTTCCCGTCGATCGAAGGCGACGGGTTCGAGCGGCTGCCCGAACTCCTTCGTCTCGCCGACTGCCCGAACATCGCCGTGAAGGCGACCGGTGTGCCGTCCCTGTCGCGCGAGGCGTTTCCGTTTCGTGATGTCTGGGACCCGCTGCTGCGCGTGATCGACGCATTCGGGTGCGACCGCATCATGTGGGGCACGGACTTCACGCGCGTCGAGCACGTCTCCTACGCCGACGCGGTCTCCTACCTGCGGGCGATCGACGGCCTCGCCGAGTCTGATCTCGAGCTGCTGTATGGCGCGAGCGCGCGCCGCATCCTCGGCTGGCCGCGATGAAAGTCTGCGTCTACGGCGCCGGGGCGATCGGCAGCCATGCCGCCGCCCAGCTGATCGACGCCGGCTCGAGCGAGGTCTCCGTGGTCGCCCGCGGCGATCATCTCCGGACGATCGCGGAGCGCGGGGTCGTGCTGCGGACGGGCGGCCGGGAGATCGTCGCGCACCCCGTCGCCGCGACCGACGACGCCTCGACGTTGCCGCACCAGGACCTCGTCGTCGTCACGCTCAAGGCGCCGGCGCTGCCGCAGCATGCGAACCGCATCGCGAGCCTGCTACAGCCGGACGGCGTGGCGCTCTTCGTCACCAACGGCATCCCGTGGTGGTGGCACTACGGCCGCCGCGACGAGTCGCTCCCGCTGCTCGACCCCGACGGAGCGCTCTGGACGACGCTCGGCGCCCGCGCCCTCGGCGGCGTCGTCCACTGCACGAACGAGATCGTCGAGCCTGGCGTCGTCGTCCATCGAGCCCGCAACCGGTGGATCGTGGGCGAGCCCGACGGCTCGGACTCGGCGCGGCTCGCGCGCGTGCTCGCGCTCCTCGAGACGACGAGGCTCGGCGTCGAGCACGCGCCGGACATCCGCCGCGCGGTGTGGGAGAAGCTCGTCCAGAACGTCGCCGTCAGCGGCATCTCGGCGCTCACCCACCTCCAGACGCAAACGGTCGTCCGCGACCCTGCGCTCCGGCGCATGGTGGTCTCCCTCGTCGAGGAGACGCTCGCCGTCGCGCTCGCGCTCGGCTGGGAGCTCGAGATCGACGCCGAGGAGACGGCCCGGTCGCTGGATGTCCCGGATGTGACTCCGTCGATGCTGCAGGACGTGCTGCTCGGCCGTCCGCTCGAGGTCGACGCGATTGCCTGTCAGGTGCAGGCGTTCGGGCGCGATGCAGCCGTCCCCACACCCGTGCTCGAGGTCGTGGCGCCGCTGCTGCGCGGACTCAGTCGACCGGTCGCGTAACCGCGCGCGACAGCCCGAACGTCGGGATGTACACGGCGTGCGTCCCCGGCCCGCCGGCGACAACCACGAGGAGGTCTTCCGGCGTTTGGGCGACGTGCAGCTCGGTGTCGTCCTCGATCGCGCCGTAGTGCTCGGTTCGCACCGCCGCCATCATCTCGCGATTCGGCTCGCTCATGGCGCCGGCGCGTACCGTCCCGCGCTCCCACAGGGCGGCCTGCAGGTCCTGCTTCGACCATCCCTTGGTAACGAAGAGCTCGGCGAGCTCCGGCGGCAGCACGACCAGCGGCGTGCCGCCGAACATCGAGTCGTTGCTCCCCGGCCCGGAGAGGATGGCGGCGACCGAGTTGACCACGTCGTCGGCGTCGCCGAGCTCGAGCACGTTCAGTCGAGCCGCTTGCCGAGACGACCGTGACGGCGCTCGTCCCGGCGGGCAGCCCCGCCCGCGCGGAGAGCGGCTCCCACGGGCTCGGCTCCTCCGCTTCCGCGAAGCAGAAGCTCACCTTGCCGGGGAAGCCGTGGCTTGCGCGGTCGGCCAGGCCGGGCTTTGCCGCTCCGACATTGGCCAGAGCCAGGCGGACGGCGCGACCGACCGTGAGGTTCGTGCGCCCGGAGCCCATGCAGCCCGCGCCGCTCTCGAACCCGAGCTCGTGGCGCACCGCGCCGTTGACGACGATCAGCACCGTTGCCGGGTTGGTGGTGTTCTGGATCGACAGGGGATTGAAGGCGGGGTCGACGACCGCGTAGAGCGCAGCGCGGATCACCCGCAGCGCGCCGGGCGGCGCGCCCGCCATGACGGCGTTCGCCGCCGCGAGCGCGTTCGTGACCTCGCCGCCTCCGGGCGGGAGCACCGCGATCAGCTCGTCCGGGTCGTCGCCGGCGAGCATCTCGTCGACGAGCTCCGGCGTCGGCGGGATGCACGGCAGACCGTCGCCCCAGCCGCCCGCCTCGATCGCGAGCCATGCCTCCCGCAGGCCGGATGGGACGCGTGCCGTGATCATGCCGCGCTCAGGAGCTCGAGCACGCGGGCCGCGACGTCCTTGCCGAGCTCCACGATCTCCTCCGGCGGCCGGGTGCCGAGCGGATGGGGGACGACGATGAGCTCGAGGTCGGGGATGTTCCGGCCCTTCGCGGTGATCTTCGCCATCTCCACGAAAGGCTCAGTGCACACGAGGATCGGCCGGACCCCGCGTTTCGCCAGCGATGACGCGTCGTGGACACTCCACGACGTGCAACCCCCTCAGTCGCCGGACCCGACGAGCACCGCGACGGCGCCACTCGCCAGGCGGTCGATGTCGTGCTCGTCGGCGGCGCGACCGGCGATCGGCTTGCGCACGTAGAGGCTGCTCTCGTGCTCGATGCCGGCGCGGCCCAGCTCGGCGAGAGCCGCCCGGGCGAGCAGGCCGAAGCGCGGCTTCGAGTTGTCGAGCACGCCGAGCGGCCCGTCGAGCGGGCCGCGCCTGAAGGCGTGGTCGGCGCCGGCGGCGGTGCTCGACGGCGCAGGGACGACAATCTCGATCTCGGTCGCCGTCACGAGGCCTCCTGCGGCGGCTGGATGAGCTCGACGAGCGCGCCGTGCGCGGCGCGCGGGTGGACGAACCCGATCAGGTTCCCGAACGCGCCGGGCCGCCCCCGGTCGCCGAGCGTGCGGATGTCTTTGGCTGCAAGCTCCTCGATGAGCTCGTCGACCGAATCGACGACGAAGCCGAAGTGGTGGATCCCCTCGCCTTTCGCCTCGACCTCCTTGGCGATCATGGACCCCTCGTCCGTGCCGGCGATGAGATGTAGCTGGGACTCCCCGAACGTGAACATCGCGACCGCGACCTGGTCGGTCTCGCTCACGTCGCGTCGCGGCTCAGGCAGCCCGAAGGCCCGCCGGTACTGCTCGACCGCGGCGTCGAGATCGGACACCGCGATCGTGACGCTGATGCCGTGCAAGTCACTCATTCGGTCGCTCCCTCGTCGGATTGAAAGCGGCGGACGAACTCGTCGAAGTGGCCGGTGAACGAGCAGAGCACCTGCGAGCGGTTCTCGAGCTCGATCATCGTCTTCAGCGACGCGCCGTCGAGGCTTCGGTCGATCATCTGCTTCGTCATGCGGATGCCCACGGGGTTGTTGGCGGCGATCTGCTCCGCCAGCGCCACCGCTGCGGCGGTCAGCTCGTCCTCGGGGACGATGCGCGAGGCGAACCCGGTCTGCACGGCTTCGTCCGCGTCCATGAAGCGGCCGGTGTACATGAGCTCCGCGGCAACCGACCGGTTCATCGCCCTGGGCAGCACGTAGGAGGTGCCCATGTCGCCGCCGGTCAGCCCGACGGTGACGAACGCGACGTTGAGCTTCGCGCTCGGGGCGAGGAGGCGGATGTCGCAGGCGGCGGCCAGCGAGAGCCCTCCGCCACACGCGTAGCCCTGGACGGCGGCGATCAGCGGCTGCGGGAGCTCGCGCATCCGCAAGACCACGCGCGAGTAGCGCTGCTGCACTTCCCACCGCGCTTCGGCCTTGCTCCCCGCGCCGGGCAGCACATCGAGCGCGCCCTCCTTCAGGTCGATGCCCGCACAGAACGCTCGGCCGGCGCCGCGGAGAATGACCGCCTGCACGCCGGCGTCGCGCGCGAGCTCGTCGAACGCCGCCATGAGGTCGTCCACCGTCTTGAGCGACAGCGCGTTGAGCCGGTCGGGCCTGTTGAGCGTGATGACCGCGTAGCCCGGCTGGACCTCGAGCTCGATGTCGGTGTAGGTCACCGCACGGCCTCCGTCCGGCGTGGCCGCCCGAGGTCGACGGTCGTCCCGGCAATCCCACGTTCGCGCAACTCCGCCTTCTTCACGCGCTCGGTGGGCGTGCGCGGGAAGGACGAAAACGCCTCGAAGTACCGCGGGGTCGCGAAGTACGGCAGCCGGTGGAGGCAGTGGTCCCTGAGCTCAGCCCAGTCGACCTCGGTGCCGTCGCGCAGGATCACGCCGACCATGATGTCCTGCTCGCCCAGCTCGGAGGGGACGCCGAACGCCGCGGCCTCGACGACGCCGTCGAAGCTAGCGACCGCGGCCTCGACGTCCGCGGACGCGACGTTTTCGCCCGATACGCGGATTGCATCCTTGAGGCGGTCGACGTAGTAGAACCAGCCGGCCTCGTCGCACCGGACGAGGTCGCCCGTGCGGATCCAGAGCCCGTGCCAGAGCTCGACCGTCTTCTCCGGCTCGCCCCAGTAGCCGCTGGACACGGTGCCGGCCCGGCTGGGGCGGACGAGGAGCTGGCCGGGCGTGCCGTGCGGAACCTCGTCGTCGTTCTCGTCGACGATCTTGCACTCCCAGCCGTCGAGCACGCGTCCGCACGTCGCGGGCTGCCGCTCGCCGAACGGGATCCCGAGGGGGAGGTTCGCCTCGGTCGATCCGTAGAACTCGGTCAGCGGCACGCCGAAACGCTCCTCGAACTCACGCCAGCCGCGGGGACGCGGGATGGCTGCGACGAGGCGGAGCGTCGAGCCGGCGAACTCCGCGTCGCCCTGCTGCTGAAGCAGCAGTGTGGCGGCCGTCCCGACCAGGCTTGTCGTCGTCGCTTCGAAGCGCTGCGACGTCCGTCCAGAACTGCCCGAGACTGAAGCGCTCGGCAAGCACCGTCCGTCCTCCGGTGAGCGCGGTGGACATGAACATGAACACGAACGCATTCGCGTGGTAGAGCGGCGTGACGGCGTACGCGATGTCGCCCGGCTCGAAGCGCATGACGGCCTGTGCCGTGCGGGTCATCTCGAACAGAGCGCGATGAGGGAGCGTCACGCCCTTGGCCGGGCCCGTGGTGCCCGAGCTCGAGTAGATGCACGCAGCGTCGCGCCAGGTCGGGGGCGGCCCGGGCGCACGGGCCGGCGACGACACGGCAAGCTCGGCGAGCGCCTCGGGAGAGATGACCCTGAGCGCTGGATCACGCGTGACCTCTTCGAACCGGCCGGCATCCTCGGCCTGCGCGACGGCCACGCGGGGCGACGCCAGGCCGACCGCACGCTCGAGCATCAACCCCTTCGACGCCGTGTGCAGATGGACGACGACCGCTCCGAGCAGCGAGCAGCCGAAGATCAGGTCGACGTACTCGATCCGGTTCGGCAGTAGGACAGCAACGCGGTCGCCCGGCGTGACGCCGAGCGACGCCAGGGCATCGGCGCACCGCTCACCCCGCTCGAGAAGCTCTCCACGCGTCCACGACGTGTCCGTGGCTGCAAATGTGAGCAGCGCGTCGTCGGGTGCGCCCTCGAGCAGAAGGTCATGGACGACGTCCGCCACGCGGCCACTATCGTAGAACAGCGTTTGCTCTGGGGGCTAGTTGTTCGTATATATAGATCGTTGGGAGATCGGCGGAAAACAGTGGCGAGGACAAACGGACAGCCGGTGGTAGCGTGGTCTCTCGTGGCCGCTCCCCAAGCGCGCGAGGCCGCCGAGTCGTCTTCGCAGCGGCTATCACCGACCGCGGAGCGCGTCATGAGCGTCCTCACCTTCCTGGGTCGTCATCCGGACGAGCGCTTCACCATGTCCGCGCTCGCGCGCGAGTTGAAGATGAACAAGGCGACCGCGCACACGCTGCTGCTCACGCTTGCGGCGCGCGGGTTCCTCCTACGCCACCCGACCGACAAGACGTACCGCCTCGGGCCGGCCCTCGTTGCCCTGGGGGAGTCGGCCGTGCTCGACGAGCGCGAGGCGTCGGAGTTCGCCCACGCGGAGATGCGGCAGATCAGCGAGGAGCTCGGGATGATGTGCGTCGTCTCCGCGGCGGTCGGCGAGGAGATCATCATCCTCTCCCGCGTCGACCCGCACTCGCGCATCCGCGGCTACCCGCGGCCCGGCCAGCGGATCCCGTTCGCGGCCCCGATCGGCGCAGTCTTCATCGCCTGGTCGTCGCCGTCCGAGGTGCGCGAGTGGCTCGAGCGCGGCGGATCGAAGGCGACCGCGGCGTCGGAGTACTACATCGATGCGCTGTCCGGCGTCCGTGAGCGCGGCTTCGCCGTCAATCTCCTGCCGGTTCCCGGCTCGGAGTTCGCGGCCTCGATCGTCGAGGCCGACTTCTCGGCGCCGTCGCAGATGCTCTCGGAGGACCAGTTCGACCACCTGTTCCGCCAAGAGGCCGGCGCGAGCAACGCCGTTGTCAATCTGATTGCGCCTGTCTTCCATGCGGACGGGCGGGTGCTCCTATCGCTCACGCTGGAGGCGCCCGTGCAGACGGGCGACGATCACGATCTGCTCGCGCACGGCCGGCGCCTGCTCGAGGCAGCAGCCCGGGTGACGGACAGCATCCGCGGCCTCGCCCCGTACGGCTGGCCGCCCGCGCCTGAAGCTTGACTCGCCGGGCCGAGGCTTGACTGGCCCGGGAAGCGAACGATACGGTGCCGGAATGGCGTCCGACCGGACGAAATCGCGAACGATCGCCTCTCTATTTGATCTCACCGGCCAGGTGGCGCTGGTCACCGGCGCGAGCCGCGGGATCGGCGCCCGGCTCGCACAGGCGCTGGACGAGGCCGGCTGCCGCGTCGCGCTCGTCGCCCGCACGACCGACGCGCTCGAGGCGGTCGCGGCGACGCTGACGAACGATCCGCTCGTCATCACGGCCGATATCGCAGATCCCGAGGAGCCGGCGCGCGTCGTCGCCGAGACCGAGGCTGCCGCAGGCCGCGTCGACATCGTCGTCAACAACGCCGGCACCGGCGTATTCGGCGACGCACGCAAGCTCGAGGTCGATGCCTGGGATCACGTGCACCACGTCAACCTCCGGGCTGCATTCCTGTTCGCCCGCGCAGCCGCGCCCGGAATGATCGAGCGTGGCTCGGGGAAGATCGTGAACGTGGCGAGCATCATCGCCTTCCAGGCCGACGGGTACGCGTCGCCGTACGCAGCGTCGAAGACCGGGTTGCTCGGGCTGACGCGCTCCCTCGCCATCGAGTGGGGCAAGCGCGGCATCCAGGTGAATGCGCTGTGCCCTGGCTGGGTCGCGACGGAGCTCAACGACGCCGTGCGCTCGGAGGAGTTCGACAAGCGCGTGCTCGATGCCATCCCGCAGAAACGTTGGGGGGAGACCGACGACATGGTCGGGCCGGTCCTCTTCCTCTGCAGCCCCGCCTCTGACTACGTGACCGGGCAGACCTTGGTCGTCGACGGCGGCCTGCTGGCGAAGTGGTAGAGAGCGTCGGTGATCGGCGCGCCGTGCGCCTAGCTCCCGAGGATCGCGACGAGATCGTCGAGGTGCTCAATCGCTACTGCCGCGGCGTGGACCGGCGCAACTGGGAGCTGATGCGCAGTGCGTTCCACGACGACGCGATCGACGAGCACGGCGAGGTGAACGGCACCGCCGACGAGCTCGTCGAGTGGACGCGGCTCCGCCACGAGCGCGTGCTCCAGTCCATGCACTCGCTCACGAACATCTCGGTGCTCGAGGCGGCCGGGAACCAGGCGTGGGTCGAGTGCTACTGCACCGTCCACCAGGTGATGAGCAGAGGAGACGAACGGCCGCCGGCCTACCTCTCGCTCGGCTGCCGGTACATCGACCTGTTCGAGCGCCGGGACGAGTGGCGCATCGCCCGCCGTCACGTCAGGTACGACTGGGTGTACTCGATTCCCGTCGAGAAGGACTACCTGGCGAGGAGCCCGGAGCTTCCGCGCTCCGGCCGCGACGGCGACGACATCGTCTTCGACCTCCCCGTGGAGCTGTAGGTGTCGACGCTCGGGATCGTCATCTTCGGCAGCTCGCTCGAAGATCTCGTCGACGTCACGAAACGTGCCGAGGAGGCCGGGTTCGACAACGCGTGGACGACCGAGTTCTATACGCGCTCCGCCACGATCTCGCTCGCCGCGACCGCGCTCGCGACCGAGCGCATCACCGTCGGCAGCGCGATCGCCTACGCCGTCGGCCGTTCGCCGCTCATCCTCGCCACGGAGGCTCGCGACCTCGACGAGCTGACCGGGGGAGGACGATTCATCCTCGGCCTCGGAGCGGGCACGAAGCGCATGCAGCAGGACTGGCACGGCGTCGACTTCACGTCGCCCGCGGCGCGGATGGAGGAACTCGTGCCGCTCCTGCGCCGCATCTGGGAGATGGGAGCCGACGGCGTGTCACACGACGGGCGCTTCTACCGCATGAACCTGAAGCCGACCGCGGCGCTGCGGCCGCCGGTCCACATACCGGTCTACCTCGCGGGCGTGCGCGAGCGCATGCTCCAGGCGGCAGGTGCCGTCGCAGACGGACAGCTCGGCCATCCGCTCTTCACCCGCCGCTACATCGACGAGGTCGTCAAGCCTGCGATCGCGGCCGGTGCGGAGCGCACCGGGCGCCCGGCTTCGGCCGTGACGCGGGCCGGCTATCTGATCTGTGCGATCAGCGACGACCCGGACGATCGCGCGCCGCGAGGCCAAGGCGCAGATCGCGTTCTACTCGATCGTCCGCACCTACGACTCGATCATGGCGATCCACGGCTGGACGCCGCATGCCGATGCGATGCGGGAGGCGTGGGGCCGGCGCGACAGCGACGCGATGATCGCGGCGGTCCCCGACGAGATGCTCGACGAGA
The DNA here is from genome assembly GCA_963734565.1 of uncultured Thermoleophilia bacterium. Lineage (GTDB taxonomy): Bacteria > Actinomycetota > Thermoleophilia > Gaiellales > Gaiellaceae > JACVRM01. Next base: position 751,708 of record CAVTHM010000006.1, read on the forward strand.
TCGCACTTGCCGGGACGCAGGACGAGGTTCGTGCGCGCTTCGACGCCGATTTCGCGCACCGGCACGATCACGTGCTCCTGTATCCGCCGAGCTTCGGCATCGAGGCCGGCCGCTTCTCGGAGAACGCGAACGCCATCATCGACACCTTCGCGGCGGTGCGGGCATGACGTGGAGCCTCCACCGCAGCGCCGCCGTCAGCGGCATCGGCTTCACCGACTACACGAAGTCGTCGGGCCGAACGGTGCTCAGCCTCGCCGTCGAGGCCTGCCAGAAGGCGATCGAGGACAGCGGCATCGACTACGACCGCGTGGACGGCTTCCTTGGCTACGGGCTGAACGACACCATCCATCCGAACGCCGTCGCGAATGCGCTCGGTGTCCCCGAGCTCGCGTGGCACGCGAACTACTTCGGCGGCGGGAACATGTGCGTCTCCACCCTGGGGACGGCGGCGATGATCATCGACGCTGGCCTGGCGAAGAACGTCGTCATCTTCCGCGCCATGAACGGGCGGTCCGCCCACCGGCTCGGCGGCACCGACACGGACAGCATGTTCGTCCCGCAGGGCGAGGCGCAGTTCACGTTCCCGCAGGGCTGGCTGACCTACGCCCAGTACATCGCGATGGCGGCGCGCCGGCACATGATCAAGTACGGAACGACGTCGGAAGACTTCGGCGCCGTCGCCGTCACGTGTCGCACGCACGCAGAGAAAAACCCCCGCGCGATGATGCGGTCGCCGATGACGCTCGAGGATCACCAGAACTCGAAGCTGATCGCCGACCCGTTCCGGCTGTACGACATCTGCCTGGAGACCGACGGGGCGTGCGCGCTGCTCGTCTCGAGCGCGAAGGAGGCCGAATCGCTGCAGCGGAAGCCGGTGTACATCGCCGGCTGCGCGATGGGCGGCGGCCACCGGCCGGGGTACGCGTTCGACGGCTTCTGGACGGGGGACGACATGGCCGACGTCTACGCGAAGCACATCGCCCCGAAGCTCTTCGAGCAGGCGGGGCTCGCGCCCGCCGACGTCGACGTCGCGTCGATCTACGACTGCTTCACGTACTCGGTCATCGCGCAGCTCGAGGGCTTCGGGTTCTGCGCGCCGGGCGAGGGCGGGGCGTTCGTCGCCGACGGGAACGTCGGCCTCGGCGGGACGCTCCCGGTCAACCCGAACGGCGGGATGCTCAGCGAGGCGTACATCCACGGCCTGAACGGCGCCGTCGAGATGGTCAGCCAGCTCCGCGGCGACTCGGGCGACCGGCAGGTCGACGGGGCCGAGGTGGCGCTTGCCTCCGGCTTCGGCACCACCACCGGCTGCGGGGTCCTGCTCGCGGCATGACCGTGACCGTGACCGAGTCGCGCGTTCCTCCCGATCGCCGATCCGGACACCGCCCCGTTCTGGGAGGCGTGCCGCGAGCATCGCCTCGTCGCGCAGCGCTGCGACAACTGCGGCGCCTTTCGCTTTCCGCCGTCGCCGGTCTGCGACCGCTGCCGCAGCTGGAGCGCGACGTGGACGCCGCTGCCGCTGCCCGGGCGCCTCTACTCGTGGATCGTCGCGCACCACAGCGTCGTGCCCGAGTTCTCGGATCTGCCCTACGTCGTCGGGATCGTCGAGTTCGAGCCCGGCGTCCGGATGCCGGGCCGCGTCCTCGTCGAGCCCGAGGAATGCGTCGCCGGCATGCCGCTCGACGTCACGTTCAAGGACGTCGGCGATCCGTGTCCCTCCCCGAGTTCGTCCGCGCCTGAGCCATGCCGGTCACCTACGAACGCGACGGCGCGATCGCGCTGATCACGATCAGCAATCCGGAGGCGCGCTGAACGCGCTGGACTACGAGATGGTGCAGCAGCTCGTGGCCGCCTGGCACGAGCTCGAGGCGGACGACGAGGCAGCCGTCGGCGTGATCACCGGCGACGGCGACCAGGCGTTCTGCTCGGGCGCCGACCTGAAGACACTCCTCCCGCTCATCACCTCGGGCGGGCTCGAGGACGAGATCATCGGCCCGACCGGCGGGACGTTCGCGAAGTTCCTGATCACGAAGCCGGTCGTCGCCGCGGTGCGCGGCATCTGCGTCGCGGGCGGCACCGAGCTGCTGCAGGCGACGGACGTGCGGATCGCATCCGAGGATGCGCGCTTCGGACTGCCGGAGCCGCGGTGGGCGCTCTTCCCCGCGGGCGGGTCGACCGTGCGCCTCGCGCGGCAGATCCCGTACTGCCGGGCGATGGAGATCCTCCTGACCGGAGAGTTCATCTCCGCCCAGGAGGCGCTGCCAGATCGGCCTGATCAACCGCGTTCTGCCGTCGGACGAGGTGCTCGGCGCGGCGCACAAGGTCGCCGAGCGGATTGCCGCCAACGGTCGCGTCGCCGTCCAGGCGATCAAGCAGTCGGTGCTGGAGACGTCGGGCGTGCCGCTCGAGGAGGCGTACGCGATCGAGGCGCGCCACGCGCGCCGCGCGCTCTCGACGGAGGACTCGGTCGAAGGGCCGCTCGCGTTCAGCGAGAAGCGGAAGCCGCGGTTCACGGGCCGATGACGACGCCTGCGCGAACCAGGGACCTCCGTGTCGCGCGAGCCGCCGTCGCGCAGCGAGCTCGCCGCCCCGTACTGGGAGGGCGTGGAGCAGGGGCGGATGATGATCCAGCACTGCGACGACTGCGACGCCGCCATCTTCCCGCCGCGGCCGCTGTGCCCGAAGTGCTGGTCGGAGTCCGTCTCGTGGCGCGAGGCCTCCGGGCAGGCGCAGGTCGAGTCGTTCTCGATCGTCCACCGCGCACCGAACGAGACCTTCGCCCCGGAGGTCCCCTACGTCGTCGCGCTCGTGCTCCTCGACGAGGGGCCGCGGATGATGACGAACATCGTCGGCTGCCCGCCCGAGGAGCGTCGCGATCGACATGCGCGGTGCGCGCGGTGTTCACGCAGTACGACGGCTTCGTGCTGCCCCAGTTCGAGCCCGAGCCCGCATGAGCGAGCAGCGGCTTCCCCTCGAAGGCCTGCGCGTGCTCGACGCGTCGAGCGTCGTGTGCGGCCCGCTCGCGGCGATGCTCCTGGCGCGACTTCGGCGCCGAGGTCATCAACATCGAGCACCCGAAGGGCGGCGACCCGATCCGCCAGCACGGCGACATGAAGGACGGCGTGCCGCTCTGGTGGACGATGCTCGGACGCAACAAGAAGTCGATCACGCTGTACCTCGGCGATCCGGACGGGCAGGCGCTCTTCAAGGAGATGGCGCGCAATGCCGACGTCGTGCTCGAGAACTTCCGGCCGGGGACGCTCGCCAAGTGGGGGCTGGGCTACGAGACGCTGACCGCGGACAACCCCGGGCTCGTCCTCACGCACATCAGCGGCTACGGCCAGACGGGCCCGCGCGCGGGCGAGCCCGCGTTCGGCACGCTCGCCGAGGCGATGAGCGGCTTCGCCCATCGCACCGGCGACGCCGGACGGCCCGCCCGATGCTCCCGCCCTTCGGCCTCGCCGACTGCGTCACCGGGATCGCGACCGCGTACGCCGTGATGGTCGCGCTGCACGACCGGGCGCGCACGGGTCTCGGGCAGGAGATCGACATGGCGATCTCGGAGACGCTGCTGACGCGTCCTCGAGCCGCAGCTCGCGATCTTCGACCAGCTCGGGAAGGACATGTTCCGCACGGGAAGCCGCGCGATCACGAACGCGCCGCGCGGCATCTACGCGACCGGCGACGGCCGCTGGATCGCGATCTCCGCCAGCACCCAGGCCACCGCCGCCCGGCTCCTCGAGATGACCGGCCGCCCGGATCTCGCGAGCGCGCGACTGGCTGAAGACCGCGCACGAGCGCGTCGCGCACTCCGACGAGATCGACGAGGCGCTCGTGCCCTGGTTCTCCTCGCGGACCGCGGACGAGGCGCTGGCCGTGTGCCGTGAGGCGAAGGCGCCGGCCGCGCTCGTCTACTCGCCGGCGGACATCCTCGCCGACGAGCAGTTCAACGTCCGCGGGACGATCGCCTCGGTCCCGCACGCGACGCTCGGGCTCAGTGCGCATGCCCAACGTGCTCTTCGGGCTCTCGCCGGACGCCCGGCTGCGATCCGTCGCCCCGGCGGGGACCTCGGCGAGGACAACGACGACGTCCTCGGGCGCTACCTCTCGCTGGAGGAGCAGGCCCGGCTGCGCGGACAAGGGCGTGATTGAGCTGCGCGGCCATCGCCGGCGTCGCCGACTACATCCCCGCGAAGGGCGAACGGATCTCGTACTGGGACCTGCACGCGCGCATCGCGCGCGAGGCGCTGGCCGACGCCGGCCTGCCCCACACGGCCGTCGACGGCGTCGTCGTTCACGCGGTCGGGCTACCCGCTCGAGCGCGAGGTGTTCCCGACAACCTTCTGCCGAGTTCTTCGGACTCACGCCGGCCTGGATGGAGGTGGCGCCGCACGGCGGCGCGCAGATGACGAGCGCACTGTGGCGCGCGTCGCAGGCGATCGCCTCGGGGCTGGCCACGACCGTGCTCGTCATGGCAGCGGACAACCGCGACTCGCGCTTCGGGCGGGCAGGAGTGGTCGCGCGCATCGCCGACCACAACATGGACCCCGAGTTCGAGGTGCCGTACGGCCCGGTGTTCGTGACCACCTTCTCGCTCATGGCGCAGCGCTACATGCACGAGTACGGCGTCGGCCCCGAGGCGTTCGCGGGCCTCGCGGTCGCCGAGCGCGAGTGGGCGGGGATGAACGACGGCGCCCGCATGCGCGACCCGCTCACCGTCGACGACGTGCTCGCCTCGCGGATGATCAGCTCGCCGCTCCGCCTCCTCGATCTCTGCCTCGTCACCGACGGCGGCGTCGCGGTCGTCGTCACCTCTGCCGAAATCGCGCGGTCGCTCGAAAGAGCGCCGGTCTACATCCGGGGCTACGGCGACCAGGCCGAGAGCCAGACGATCACCGCCCTCTCCGACCTCGTTCGCCCTGCGCTCTTCCGGCGAGCCGCGGAGCAGGCGTACGGCATGGCCGGGATCGGCCCCGAGGACGTCGACCTCGTGTACGCCTACGACCCCGCCACGTCGTTCGCCCTCTGGGGTCTCGAGGAGCTCGGCTTCGCCGAACCGGGGCGAGGCGTCGAGCTGGTCGAGTCCGGCGCGCTGGGGCCGGGCGGACGCCTGCCGTTGAACACGCACGGCGGGCTCCTCTCGTACGGCCATCCTGGCGCGCCCGGAGCGCTTCTCGCAGTGAGCGAGGCGGTCCGCCAGCTACGCGGCGACTGCGGCGAGCGCCAGGTCGAGGGCGCCCGCACGGCGGTTACGTCGGCGATCGGCGGCTTCCTGGCGTGTGGGGTGAACGTTCTCTCGATAGCGGCGTAGCGCGGCCGGTGCCAACTAAGGGCGTCGACGGCCGTCATATCGCTCGGCACCTGAAGCTTTGTCATTCCGACCGCCGGTCTCGCGGTCGGTTGTCAACTATTGAGAAACATCGTCCATCATATTGACCGACTATCCGGAAATGCAGTAGGTTTCCGGTCCGTTCGGGAACCCAAGTAGGAGGAACTCGTCTATGCGATCCGCTCGCCGACCGGTCGTGCTCGTCGCACTCGTCACAGCGGTCGTCGCCTCAGCAGTCCTCGCGGGCACCGCGCCCGCGAAGACGACCAAGGCATCCGACACACCGACGTTCACGCTCGCCGTGCCGCTGCCGCTCACGGACTTCGGGGCCTACACCATGGCCTCGCTGCTGCACTTCGACACCGCGTACGGCATCAACCTCAAGATCCTCCCCAGCACGGGCGCCAACACGGCGAACCTCGTTGCCTCGGGCCAGGCCGACGCGGCGTCGTTCACCGCGACCACGGCGGTCGCCATCTCGCAGCAGGGCAAGCAGACCTCGACCTTCTGGCTCAATGAGTACCAGCCCGGTATCGCGCTGGTCGGCTCCCCGAACATCAAGACCGCTCGCCGAGCTCAAGTCGGCGAACAACTGCCGCATCGCGTCGCCGCCGCCCGGCTCGTCGACCTACTTCGCCGCGCTCATCTACGTGCGCGAGAACAGCCTCAAGAACTGCACGCTCGTGCAGACGCCGACGCAGGCCGCGCAGGTCAACGGCACCGTGTCCGGTGCGTACCAGGCGACCGTGCTCGGGTTCTCGGGCGCCGCGCAGGTGGTCGGCGCCGGCGGGAACTGGCTGATCGACCCCAGGACGAAGCAAGTTCGAGCAGACCTACGGCCGCTCGACCTTCCCAGCCGGGATCGTCTTCGGCCTCAAGTCGCAGCTGCAGGGGAAGCCCGACGCTGTCGTCGGGTTCCTCCGCGCGACCATCGCTGCCGACAACTACATCAACACCCATGGCGACAAGCATCTCGTGTCGATCCTGCAGAAGGACTCTGCCTTCGCGACCCAGTCGGCGGACGCGCTCGCGCTCGGCTACTACGTCCGGCCCTGGCTCGGCGTGAACGCGCGCCGCGGCGCCGGCGCCGCGGGCGAGCTGACGCAGAAACGCTGGGAGCAGGCGCTCGAGGCCGCGAGCCACTTCGGCGTCGTCGGCTTCGACAAGTCCGTCTCCGCCGCCTCCTACTCGGAAGCGGTCGACACCTCGTACTTCAAGAAGGCGTTCCCGCATGTCGCCCAGACGGATGCGAAGTACAACACGCTCGAGAAGCTGGCCAAGAAGTACCTCGGCTCCTCGAAGAAATGGAAGAAGCTGACCACGACGGCCAAGCCGTGGCTCAGCACCCTCAATATCCCGGCTGCACGTCTCCCGAAGACGCGCTGGCAGGCCGGGACGTTCTTCTGGTGGAAGTAGGCGACGAGAGCCGCCTCTATGAGTGACCCCCCGCACGGGCGGGCCGCCGCTGTCGGCGGCCCGCCTGCGCAGATGCGCGGTGGCGACGCCGCCGCCAGCTTCCGTGGCGTCGGGTTTCGCTACCCGACCGGGACGGAGGCGCTCGGCCGGACTCGACCTCGACGTGCGCGAGGGCGAGGTCACGGCGATCGTCGGACCGAGCGGCTGCGGCAAGTCGACGATGCTGGCGCTCCTCGCCGGCCTCGCGACGCCGACGGCCGGCGCGATCGAGCTGAAGCCGTCGACGCGGGGCGGCCATCCGCTCTCGATGGTCTTCCAGCAGGACACGCTGCTGCCCTGGCTGACGGTCGAGGACAACGTCGCGCTGCACTTCCGCTTCTGCGGCGGCCGCAGGCAGGCAAAGGCGGAGATCGACGCTCTCCTCAAGATGATCGGTCTCGACGGGTTTGCGCGCGCGTACCCGAGGCAACTGTCCGGCGGGATGCGGCGCCGAGCGGCTTTCCTCGCTGGGATCGCCCCGAAGCCGAACGTGCTTCTGCTGGACGAGCCGTTCTCGTCGGTCGACGAGCCCTCGCGGGTGCGGATCCATCAGGAGGTGCTCGGGATCGTCAACCGTTTCAAGACGACCACAGTCCTCGTGACACACGATCTCGCAGAGGCGATCACGCTGTCCAACCGCGTCGCGATCTTCTCCGCACGTCCGGGCCGGGTGGTCGAGATCCACGAGATCCCGTTCGGGGAGGATCGCGACGTGCTCCGGCTTCGTGACAACCCAGGATTTCTCGAGCTCTACGGCCACCTCTGGCACGAGCTCAGCACGCAGATAGCGCTCGCGTCCGAGGTCGAGACGATGGAAGATCAGCCGCCGCTGGAGCTGCCATCGTGAGCTGGCGGTGGGTCTGGTTCTGGCGGGCGGTCATCACTGCGGCGTTTCTCCTCCTCTGGGAATACCTGCCGGAGGTCGACGCCGTGCGGAACCAGGTGCACTGGGTCGACCCGTTCTTCATCAGCTCGCCGTCGCGCGTGTATGACGAGCTGAATCACCTGTTCACCGGGACGCACGGCGTCCCGTCCGTGTGGCCTTACCTCGAGAACACGCTGAAGGCGACGTTCATCGGCACCGCGATCGGCATCGGCATCGGCATCGTCGCCGGCGCGATCCTCAGCGACAGCCCGCCGTTGGCGCAGATCTTCTCCCCCTTCATCACGATGATGAACTCGATCCCACGCATCGCCCTCATCCCGATCGTCGTCCTGATCGTCGGCCCGACGCTCAAGGCGTCGATCATCGCGGCGGTGCTCGTTGTCACCTTCATCGCGTTCTTCAACGCGCTGCAAGGTGGGCGCAGCGTGCCTACGCATGTGCTCCAGAACGCGCGCCTGCTGGGGGCGAACCGCCGGCAGATCCTCTACCGCGTTCGCTTCCCGTACGTCCTCATGTGGACGTTTGCCGCACTGCCAAACGCCATTTCGTTCGGCCTGCTCACCGTCGTTACCGCCGAGCTGCTGACCGGCAGCCAGGGGATGGGCAACCTCATCTTCAGCGCGACGACGAACGTCGACGCAACGCTGAGCTTCGCGGTCGTCGTCATCCTCAGCGTCGTCGGTGCGGTGATCGTCGCGCTGAGCGAGCTGCTGAAGAAACGGCTCCTCCACTGGGCGGAGTGATCCGCGTCGGCATCGTCGGCGCCGACGCGGAGCGTGGGTGGGCCATGCGCGCCCACGTGCCCGCGATCGCCGCGACCGACGGGTTCGCTCTCGTCGCGGTCTGCAACCGCCACCGCGAGCGGGCGGAGGCGGCACGCGACGCCTTTGGAGCAGCGCATGCATTCACGTCGGCGGATGAGCTCGCCGCGTGCGCCGATGTCGACCTCGTGGTCGTGGCCGTCAAGGTCCCGGAGCACGCCCCGGTTGTCGCCGCAGCGCTCGCCGCGGGCAAGCGGGTGTACTGCGAGTGGCCCCTTGCACGCGACCGCGACGAGGCACACGCGCTGGCGGCCGCAGGGAACGGCAGGGATGTGGTCGGCCTGCAGGCCCGGGCCGCGCCTGCCGTCAGACTCGTCCACGACCTCGTGCACTCCGGTGAGATCGGCGACGTCCTCTCGGCGACCGTCGTCGCCGCCGCGCGCGGCTGGGGCGCGACCACCGACGAGCGGCTCGCGTACACCGAGGACGCGCACAACGGCGCGTCCATGCTCGCGATCGCCTTCGGGCATGCGGTCGACGCGTTCTGCCTGGTGCTCGGCGACTTCCGCGAGCTCACGGCGACGCTGGCGATCCGCCGGCGGTCGATCCCGGTGCACGGAAGCGAACGCGTCGTGACGCGCACCGTCCACGACCAGGTGGCGGTGACGGGCGTGCTCGACGGGGGCGCCGTCGCCTCGCTCCACTATCGCGGCGGCCGCACCGCCGGAACGACCTTCCTGTGGGAGATCAACGGCACCGCGGGCGACGTCGTCGTCACCGCCTCGTCGGGCCAGCTCCAGATGGCGATCCCGCGCGTGTCGATCGCGCGCGGGCGCTCACGGGAGCTCGAGGACATCACTCCCAGCACGAACCCGCCCGTCCCGGACGAGGCGGCCAACGTCGCCGAGGCCTACCGATTGCTTGCGGCCGGCGGCGAGACCGGCCTCGCCAGCCTCGCCGACGCCGCGGCTCGCCATGACCTCCTCGCACGCGTCGAGGAGCGTGCTTCCGTCGCCCAGCCACTCTGACCAAGGAGCCCCATGCCAGAGGCAGTCATCGTTTCCGCTGTTCGCACTCCCATCGGGCGAGCCCACAAGGGCTCGCTCGTCGGCGTCCGCCCGGAGGACCTCGCGGTCACCGCGATCGAGCGCGGCGCTCGACCAGGTGCCCGAGCTCGACCGGACCACGGTCGAGGACCTGCTGCTCGGGTGCGCCGAGCCGCACGACGAGCACGGCGCGAACCTGGCTCGCCGGCGTCGCGGTGCAGCTCGGCCTCGACGACCTGCCCGGCACGACCGTCAACCGGTTCTGCTCCTCCAGCGTGCAGACGACGCGCATGGCCGTTCCACGCGATCCGGCGCGGCGAAGGCGACGTCTTCGTCAGCGCCGGCGTCGAGTGCGTGTCGCGCTACGCCCCAGAGCTCGGCTGGGCATCGGCGGCGGCTGGACGATGCACCCGGCGTTCGTCGAGGCGCACGGCGCCGGACGGCGCGCAGGCCGAGACGCGACGCGCCGTGGGCGGATCCGCGCGACGAGGGCTACGTGCCCGACGTCTTCATCGCGATGGGCCAGACGGCGGAGAACGTCGCGTCCTCAGAGACGTCCGCCGCGACGATCAGGACGAGTTCGCCGTCCTGAGCCAGAATCGCGCGGAGGCGCTCGATCGCGAGCGGGTTCTTCGACCGCGAGATCCGTCCGGTGACGACCCCGGACGGCACCGTCGTCGCCACGCGACGACGGACCGCGGCCCGGTACGACACTCGAGACGGTCGCGGCAGCTCGAGCCGGTGTTTCGCGAAGGACGGCACCGTCACCGCGGGCAACTGCTGCCCGCTGAACGACGGTGCGGCCGCGCTCGTCGTGATGAGCGACACGCAGCGCGCGCGAGCTCGGGATCGAGCCGCTCGCGCGCATCGTCTCGACCGGGCTCTCGGCGCTCTCGCCGGAGATCATGGGCCTCGGCCCGGTGCGACGCCTGCCGCCAGGCGCTCGCACGCGCCGGCATGACGATCGACGACATCGACCTCGTCGAGATCAACGAGGCGTTTGCCGCGCAGGTGCTTGCCGTCGGCGGCGATCTCGGTATCGACGTCGACAAGCTGAACGTCCACGGCGGAGCGATCGCGCTCGGCCATCCGTTCGGGATGACGGGCGCGCGCATCACGACGACCCTCCTGAACGGGTTGCGCACGCTCGACGAGCAGATTCGGCTCGAGACGATGTGCGTCGGCGGCGGGCAGGGCATGGCGATCATCTTCGAGCGGCTCTCGTGACGGTGATCGACCTCGGTGGCAAGGTCGCGGTCGTCACCGGCGCCGGACGCGGCCTCGGCCGAAGCCACGCGCTGGCGCTGGCGCGCGCGGGAGCTGCGGTCGTCGTCAATGACCTGGGCGTGTCGCTGGCCGGCGAGGGCGAGGACCTCAGCGCCGGCGCAGGAGGTCGTGAACGAGATCGAGGGCAGCGGCGGCCGCGCGGTCGCGAACGGCGACAACGTTGCGGATTTCGAGGGTGCCGGGCGGATGATCGAGGCAGCGCTCGAGACGTTCGGTCGCCTCGACATCCTCGTGAACAACGCCGGGATCCTGCGCGACCGGATGCTGGTGAACATGACGGAGCCGGAGTGGGACGCCGTCATCGGCGTGCACCTCAAGGGACACTTCGCGCCAAGCCATCACGCCGCCGCCTACTGGCGCGAGCGTTCGAAGGCCGGCGACCCGGTGCGCGGCCGCATCGTCAACACGTCGAGCCCTTCCGGTCTCTTCGGAAACATCGGCCAGGTCAACTACGGCGCGGCGAAGGCAGGCATCGCGGCCTTCACCGTCATCGCGGCGCAGGAGCTGCAGCGGTACGGCGTGACGGTCAACTGCGTCGCGCCGAACGCACGCACGCGCATGACCGAGGAGACGTTCGATCTCGAGGACGCACCGCAGGGGTTCGATCCGCTCGACCCGATGAACGTGACGCTCGTCGTCCTGGCGCTCTGCTCCGACGAGGCGCAGGGGATCACCGGGCAGGTGCTGCACGTCTGGGGCGGTGCCGTGAACGTCCTGACCGGTTGGAGCCCGGGCGAGCTGCTGGCGCGTGACGGCGGCTGGACGCCGGAGGACTTCCTAGACGGACTGCTCGATCGCTTCGCGGATGGCGTCGCGCCGGCCGGGATGACCGCCGGCATGGAGGCCGCAGGCGGCCGCGGGCTGGGGCTGGCGTGACGCGGTCGGCCATCGTCACAGGCGGGTCGTCGGGCATCGGGCTTGCGATTGCGCGGATGCTCCGCGAAGAGGGCTTCGAGCTGACGCTCGTGTCGAGGACGGCGAGCAAGATCGAGCGCGCGGCGGCGGAGCTCGACGCGAGTCCGATAGCCGCGGACGTTGGGGATCCGGAAGCGTGCGCCCGCGTCGTGGCCGAGCATCGCGACCGGGTCGGCAGCCTCGACATGCTGGTCAACTCGGCCGGGAAGGGCGTGCCCGGCACGGTCGAGACGATGCCGGCGAAGTACTTCGACATGCAGCTCGCGGTGAACCTGCGCGGCACGTTCCTGCTCACCCAGGCGGCGATCCCGCTGCTGCGCGAGAGCCGGGGCTGGATCGTGAACATGTCGTCGATCTCGGGGACGATCCCGTCGCCGGGCTCGCCGCCTACGGGGCGTCCAAGGCGGGGATCATCTCGCTCACCCGCTCGCTGAACGAAGAGCTCGACGCCGACGGAGTGCGCGCGATCGCGATCTGCCCGGCGTTCGTGGACACGCCGATGGCCGAATGGAGCGGTGTGGCGAGCTCGGAGATGATCCAGCCCGAGGACATGGCGGAGATCGTTCGCCTATGCCTGCGGCTGTCACCGCACGCCCGGATCCCCGAGATCGTCGTGGAGAACACAGGCGGCAACACCAGCATCCTCTCGCGCGGGGATGTCTTGCGCCTTGGATAGGGCCACGACCGAGAAAAGGACAGTTCTAGAGTTGGCCGTGCCGGGCTCGAGCCAGCGGAAAATAGATTCAGGGGATTCCGAATCCCCTGACGTCCCGCCGACTCGTCGGGACGTGGAGGGCAAGCGACCTTCACTGGCCGCGGTCCGCCCGCTCGGGCTGCGCACAGCGCGTCGAGGGCTTAGTGCGATCTGGGATCGAATCGAGTCGCGTGCGCGCCGGCGGGTACGTCCGAATTCATTGCGGCGCCGAAGCTCGACCTCGAGGCGACGGATCCTCGCCGCGAGCGGAGCTGGCGCGCGACGAGCAACTGGCGCTGGCGGTTGAGCTCAGCGGCCGCGACCCAGGCTGACCACGAGGTCGATCTTGGTGTTCGCGGCAAGAACGGAGCCCGGGGCACGGCTCTGGCCGCTGACGACGCCCTTTTTTCGCCTTCGCGAGTGCGCGTACCCGGGACCTTGCCGGTCCGGCAGTGGTGCGCTCGGATGGTCGATTCGGCAGCGCGGAGCGCCGTGCGCGGTCACCCGCGGGACAGTGCAGCGCACCTTCCGCTTGACGACCGCGGGAGCGATAGAGAACGTCCGAACGACATCGGCGGCGGGCTCGTAGTTCGCATTGCCGCCCTGCGCGGCGCGCACCGTGCACGAGCCGGCCCCGCTGACGTGGACGACCTTCGCTCCGCTGACCGTGCATTGCCCGCTCGTCGAGAACGAGACGGGCAGGCCCGAAGAGGCGGTCGCCGCGACCGTGAAGTCCCGATCGCCGGCACGCCGGCCGGGCAGCGAGCCAAACGCGATCGTCTGACTCGCCTTCGCGATCGAGAACGTCTGAGCGACCGGCGCTGCAGCGGCATAGCTCGCATTGCCCGCCTGCGACGCCGTCAGCGTGCAGGATCCCGCCGCCGTCAGGTGCACGGTTGCACCGCTGACGGTGCAACCGCCCGTAGCCGACAAGGCGACCGGCAAGCCTGAGCTTGCCGTCGCGCTGACGGCGAAGTCGGCGTCGCCGAACCTGGCGGGCGGCAGGGCGCCGAACGCGATGGACTGCGCCTTCGGCATGGCGACCGAGATGCACTTCGCGGTGCCCATCCTGCAGGGCTGCCACGTCGGCGCGTAGTCGTACGTCTGGAGGTTGCCGAATTCAGTGCCGGCAACCTCGGGCGTCGTCAGCTTCACGACACCGCTGCCGTCCGCGTTCATCCGGTAGATCGCCCACGGCGTGAACTGGAACGAGCCGTTCGGGCAGGCCGTCCCGCCGGCCGAGAAGGCGATCTTCGCGCCGTCCGGCGACCAGGCGGGGTACTGCTCGAACGGGCCAGCGAACCCGGGCGTATTCGAGATGTCGGTCAGCGTCTTCGCCGCGACGTCGTAGATGTAGATGTCGGCCGGCGTGACGTTGACTCCGTTGCAGCCCGTCTCGAAGTTCAGCCACGACGAGATCGCGATCTTCGTCCCGTCCGGCGACCAGTCGTACGCGTTGATGTGCCAGGCGAAGTCGCCTGCGAGCCCCGGCAGCTCCGCCTGCCCGCCGCCGTCCGGGTCGACCGTGAGCAGTGCGAACTCGCCCATCCCGTTGGGGGCGATGTAGGAGATCTTCGAGCCGGCCGCCGTCATCGCCCACGACGGGCTCCACTTCGCCTTCCCGTCAGCAGTGATCTGTGTCTTGCCGGTGCCGTCCGCGTTCATTGTCCAGATCTCGGCGTCGGCGATGTTCCCCGCGGTCGAGCGCGCGTAGACGATCTTCGTGCCGTCCGGCGACCATGAGGCGTTCCAGGCAGGGAAGCCCGAGGTCAGCTGCTTCTCGCCCGTGCCGTCGGCGTTCATGACGTAGATGTCCGCGAAGCCGAACGCCGGGAAGCGGTTGAACAGGATCTTGTTGCCGTCGGGCGACCACTGCCCGGTCGCGCCGTCGTCGAGGAGCGTCGCTCCGCCGCTTCCGTCCGGGTTGATCGTGCGCAGCCTGTTGCCATTGGCGTAGCCCGGCACTCGGTTGTAGTAGGCGATCATGCCGTTCGTCCCGGGGAATGCGCTCACAGCGCGCTGGACGCGGGCACCGGCAAGAGCCGCGCAGCAGCCGACCAGCACAGCCAGGACCACGAACCGCCGTGAACGCCGCATGGGTGTTTCCTCCTGAGGCGACGGTACGCCTTCGTTTCAAAGCGGTCAAGCTCCCCGGGCCGCCGTCTCCCCTCTGGTTTGCCGCGCGATCGGATCTTCGGCGCTCTTCCGCGTGGAGGGCTACCGATGCCGTGTCACGATGAGCTCACGCCCTGCTCGCCGCCACGACGCGTAGAAGGCAACGACCAGAACGGCGGCGATGCACCACAGCCCGATCGCCACTCCCAGCCAAACCAGCCAGGTGAGCATCGGACAGTCACCGTACGGCGCCGATCAGACGGCAAAGCAGGCGCTCGGGAGTCGAGGAGCCGGCTACGGGTACGAGTTCAAGCGGAGCGCAACCAAACGCGCCCGGTCGCCGCTACGACGCTGCCGTCTCTCGCTGGACCGGCCTGAGGCCGCGCCGACCAGCGCCAGGCGAACGCGAACCCGCGACGCGCGGCGCCCATCCACGTCGGCCGCCCTTACTCGACCGGGCGTCGAACTAGGGATCGAGGACGATGTCCTCTTCCAAAATCGTACGTCTGAGCCGATCGACAACGTCCGCACGCTGCGATGGTCGGCGCATCAACTGACATTGATCGTCACCGAGTGCAGAGGACCCGTCGGGCGCAGTAATCGTCACGACTAGACCTGCGCTCCCCCGTTGTCGGAGCACTGGAAATGCCGGCAGCCGTGTTGCCGTCCCCTTCCCTACACCCCCGGCCTTCGTGCCGGCCAGGCCGAGTCAGAGGCGTAGCCGCTGCTGCCCTCGCCGCGCCCAGTCCGGATTCGGTGCCCGGTCCACCGCGCGTACGTGCCATCCCTCCGACGCGCGAGTGCGGGTACAGCGCGGACGGTGATGCCCTCGCGCGGGATCTCCTCCCCCGGGAAGGTCAGCGGAGTCGGCCGAAGAAGCACGCTGGCGGGCAACACCGGCTCGCCGTCGTCGAGCATCGCACCCTTGCGCAACCCGATCACGCCCGGTCCGGTGCGAATCGGGACGAGCGGGATCCAGTGGTGCGGTACAGGAACCTGCAGCTCGTAGAGGACGTCGTTTGGATCGAGGTCCTCCGGCGGGGTGGGTCGGGGCGGAGGAGGCTCCGCTGAGCGCGGGCGCGGATCCCCGCTCCGTCCCGGCACGATCCGTTCGACGGCCCAGCCCATGTTTGCGGTCTCGTCGCGCAAGAACGCGATCTCTTCAATCGGCTCACCGAGCAGCGGGGTTGCCGCGATCGGCGGCAGCACGACACCGGGCAGCGTGTCGTCGGTTGACGACGTTACCTCGAACATCCGAAAGCCTCGAGCGCGTCGGCCCGCGCCCGCTTCCTCGACGGGGATCGTCTCGCCGAACGTGGTCGTTACCTCTACCGAGTCGATCTGGTTGACGGCCCCGACCTTCCCATCGACCGGAATCACGAGCCAGTCATCGCCGCTGACGAGGGCGAACTCGGCCAGACACAGGCGAGCAAGATCGTGCGGCTGCGCCTCGATAGCGGAGACGTCGACGGAGCCTTCCTCGAGTTGCCAGTAGCGATCGGCCGGCATGCCTGGATACCGAAGCGGTGTCGCGAGCATGACGTCGGCCGCCAACTCGGCCGCGTCGAGGCCGGCGTCGCCGTCGACCTCGACGTTCGCGCCCTTCATCCACTCGAAGTGATGCCAGCGCGCGGAGCCCTGCCCGAAGGCCGTCGCGCGAAGAACGATCGAGTTGTTGCCGTGGCCAAAGCGCACGAGGAAGCGATGCTCGAGCCTCGTCGTCGTCCACGCGCCGCCCGCGTCCGGGGAGCCGTCCACCCACGCGCGCCACTCGCCGACGACGGCCCGGGCCTTGTCGGGATCGGCGGCGTCGGTCACCCATGCGGGATCGCCTGCGCCAATTGCCGCACGAGCTGCACCCCCATCGGGAACCGCGCCTTCCAGCGCAATGAACAGTCGCTGCGCGGAGGGGTCGAGCCGTCCGCCCGGGTCGGCCGGATCGTCCGGAAGCGTGAGCGGATGAGCGGCGAGCAGTCCGTCCGCCGCATCATTCAGTCCAGCCTCGCGCAGCATTTCGTCGAGCTGGGCGCCGGTCTCTGCACGCCACCGCAGACCGCCCTCGTTGGCTGGTCTGGGGACGTGCTCGACGAGCTCGTCCAAGGTTGCGCCCGCAGGCCACGGCCGCCAGTCGGGCGACGTCACCGCCCGGTCTGTGCCGTCCATCCGGCCGGCGGGTGCCCAAGCGGTGATCGGCAACGCACGCCGTTGCACACGGACCGACACCGGACTGCCGACGTCTTCGCCGAGCAGCTCGCCGAGCTGCCATTGCCGGCCGATCAGCCAGAGCGGATCGGCGACGGCCGCCTCCGCCCCGTGCCGCGGGTCACCCGAGACGGACTGTGGTTCGAGGCGTGTCAGTGCGGGCGGGGTCGTGCAGATGGCGAGGAGAGCATCAGGAAGCTGCTGCTCCGCGACCATCTCGATCGGCCTGGACAGGAACTCGGTCACGTCTTCAACTCCTTGACGAATGGCATCACGACGAGGCTGGTCGAGAGCTCGGCGAGCTTGCTGAACTCGAGGTACTGCTGACCCTGTAGCGACGAGCTCCGCGTGTAGAGCGCGGGAAGCACGAGGCCTTCTCCGGCGAGACGCTCGAGCGTGACCATGCGCACCTGCGCAAGCTCGAGCGTTTGCTCGATCACCTTGCGGAGCGAGTCGGTGGTCCAGCGCTTGCCGTCGGGTGGCACGGCGGACAGCACTGCCTGCGGAGGCCGCGACGAGGCGGAGTTGCTGCGAATCGCGAGACCGGTGCGTGCGCGGCCGGGACGAGGATCGTTGGGGTCTGCTTTTGGCCCAGGTTGCGCGGGCAGGTCCTCGACCCACGCGTCGACGACAAGCCCGGCCACGGCGGCGCCCGCATCGACGGTTCCGAGCTGCTCCAGAACGATGTGCGCGACGGGGGACGCCGGCCATGGGCCCTCGGCCGGAAGCGCTCCTGCGAGCCAGTGGGTCGTGCCTTCAGCCGGCAGCCCGGCTTCGGTCCGTTCGGACAGCTGCACGACGCGCAGCGTCCTCGACTGCCCGAGGGCGCCGCCGAGGAGCAGCGCTTCGGAGAACCGGGCGACCTGCCGGCGCACGGTCGCGAGGTCGCGAACGAATCGGCGCAACGTGCCCGCAGACGGCGAGGCGAACGCGGGGTTTGTCAGTGCCCCGACAAAGCTGTCGTCGTCCGCCTCTAGCAGTGGAACGACGAGGAACCCGTCACCGAAGACAGCGCTCGCCACTTCCTGCGCCGCGTCCAGCACGAGGCTCGCAGGCGTTGTCGCGGGCAGCGCGGTGAGCCGGTTCACGGAGGCCTGAGCGTTGAGTCTCCGTGCATCTGCGCCGTGCCATGCGTCTCGCACCCACGACACGTCGAGCGGTCGTTCCGGCCATGGCTCGAGTGGGATCCCGAACGGATCCAGCGCGTACACCGCTTGCGCGAGAGCGGCTGCGTCGCCGGGATCGTCGACGATGCCGTCGGCGGGAATCGTTGCGATCGTGCTCTCGAGCGCCGCCACCGCCGAGGCGAGCAAGCCGACGAGCGTGGCGACCCTGCCCGTGAGCTCCGGCAGCGCCGCCTCGAGATCACGCGTCGGCTTCTCTCCGGGGCGCGCGAGATCGCCGGGAAGCAACGGATGCGATCCCGCGATCAGGGCGCGCAGCGTGGTCGCGAGGCTGACGGCCTGACCGAGGCCCCGGAGTGCTTCGGGCCAGGCCGCATCCCTCTTGACTGCGAGCTCGGCGTCGCCGAGGTCGGGAATCGTCATTCGGAGCATGCGCTCCAGGGCGGTGAGGTCGGTCGCGTAGACCAGGTCGAGCGCGGCCAGGCCTGCTTCGTCGAGCGTGATCCGGCGGGCGGCCGTCTCGGCGACGACGATGTGCGAGGGGTCGCCCAGGTGCGCGGCCGCCCAGGCTTCCAGCCGCGGCTCGGCGAGGCCTCGAGGACGGTTCGAGCTCCATGCGCTCGCGGGCCGGTCGTCACCGACGAGCGCGAGAAGCCGATGAGTCAGGCGCTCGCCGCTGTCCTGCGCCTCGAGGATGTCGATCGTGTCGCTCGGGCTCGCCCCGGTCGACATCGCGTCCATCGCTGCTGCGGCGCGGTGCGGGTTTCCTCCAGCGAACTGCAGGACGGATTCGCTCAGCATGATGTCGGCCACGGCGTCCAACGTCTCTGCCGCGTCACGCATGATCTGCGTGACCGCCGACCACTCCGCGTTCGTCAAGGGATCCCAGTCACCAGGGTCGAGGTAGACGTTCTCCGGCACCTGGTCGAGGGCCGCCCTGAGGGCCGGGTCCCCGGGCGCATGCTTCTTCAACAGCAGCACGCCGTCGACGACGTTCGTCGCTGCCACCGACTCCTGAGCTGCCTGGGGATCGGCACCGTCGCTGTCGTGCAACCGGCGCGCGACGAGCGGCGCGATCGTCCGCAGGCTCAGCTGCAGCCGAGCCAGCCTCGCCGAGGCGAGGCTGCGCTCGATCTCATAGCCGACGAGGGCTCCCAACTGCTGGCCCTGACGAACGCCGTCGATGATCTGAGCTGCTGTCCGTATCCGACTGCTCGACAGGTCGATCGCAAACGGGCCACCTTCGCTCGCTGGGCCTGACGCCGGCAGGTGATTGAGATGCGAGCTCCGCAACATGCCGGCGGCAATCGCGTGTCGCGTGGTTGGAGCATGAATCCATTCGTCGACCGCGGCGGCTTGCGGACGAACGTTCTCGACCACGCCGTACGCGCCGATCGTGACGCCTCGACCGGCCCGCGAGTTCCTCAGAGCGTGGCGTTCCGAGACAATCGCGGTCGCCCACGCGTCGAGGCGGTGCGACGAGCAGTCAAGCGCTTCGGCGACTGCGAGCCGCCGGGCCTCGAGCTCCGTCGTCGCAAGCTCCTGCATGGCTGAGCGGACTTCGCCGCGATACCCCATGGCCAGCAGCCAGCCGCCCAGCGCCGCCGCGCCGACTGCCCTGGCTTCCGTCGTCACGGGTGCGGACAGGGCGACCTCGGCAAGCGATGTCTGGATCTGCTCGGCTGGCTGGTACTCACGCAGCATCGATGCACCGCCGACGGACACACCGGCCGCCCGCATCTGCGTCACGAGCCCGTAGAACTCATGCGGCTCGGCGCTGTCGCCGCGCGCGAGCATCGCCGTCGCTTGCGCTTTCAGGTGCGGCTCGAGGTCGAGCAGCTCCACGAGCGCGGGCAGGACGCTCGCGGGCGAGGCTTTGGCGACGTCGAGCTCGCTGGACTGCCACGCGAGAACCAGGAGTGCCTGCAGGACGCTGTCAACGGCGAGTACACGCGATGGCGTCTCGACGAGCGCGTTGATGAACTCGGGGTCCCTGGCCGAGACCAGCGGCAGCGGCAGCGGCCGGGTCTCGAGATGCAAGGACCCGACGGTCATCTTCGCGGCGTCCGCACCGAGCAGGTTCGACACGACCGCAGCGGTCGACATCCGCTCGGCCTCGTAGTCGCGGTGGTCGAGTCCGAGAGCCGCGATGACGGCGCCGGAGACGTCGTCCGACACGACGGGGCGTACGCGAAGCCCCTGCAGGACGGGGCTCGAGCCGAGGACCTCGAGCATCGTCGCGTCGATGCCTGCCTGGCCCGGCCGTATCTTGGGGACTGTTCGGTTCGCGGCGAAGCGCCAGCGGCCGAGGAGGCCGCGTACGACCTTGACGATCCCGGCTGTCGTTTCCCCGGGCTGGGGCACCCAGCTGCCCAGGTCGGACACCGGGAGGAGCCCGTAAGGCTGGGCACCGACATGGATCGCCGGCGCGGGCCCACGACCGCGGACGTGGTCCCGGAACAGGCCGCGCGCGGATTCACGCTGCGCATCCACGACACCCGGTACCCCCTGCTCGTCGAGGCGATTCAGGTACTCGCCCCAACCCGGTGCCCACAGCGCGCTGTTCATCGCCTTCGCGATTGCCTGCTCACCCGTGCCGTCGCCGACGAGTCCGGTGAGGACAGACGGGTCGATCCCGAGAAGCGCAGCGGCGGCTGACGTGTCGGAGCCCGGTCGCGCGGCGGGCGAGGTCAGCGCGGGCGGTTGCGGGGTCGTGCGCGCCTGGTACGGAGAGCGCGCAGCATCCGCGTTGTTGGTCGGTGTTCCTTGGGGGAGCAGTCCGAGCCCGGCGCGAAACCGGTGGCCTGTGAGCAAATCTTCGAGTTCGTCTGCCGCGCCGCTCGCAGTCAGGCTCGGGCGCGTACCAACTGCGATCACGCGGTCGATTGGTGCCTGACCGCCCGCGAGGGGCACGGTGACCGCCATGCCGACCTCGAACGCACGGTCGTAATCGACCAGCCACTCGGATCCCGGTGGAATGGTGAGCGCGTCTGCGATCCGTTCCGGCTCGTCACCCTGGACCGGGATCGGTGAGAGGGAGAGGTCACGCGGTACCGGCCGCCCGACGGCCTGGGAAACCTGGCCGCCCTGGACGGCCAGAACGACGAACCGGTCCGGCAGCGCTCGCGCGACGACGTTCCGCGGGCCCTGAGCGGCCGCCTGACGAAACGTGGGCGTGGGCGCGGCCGCAGAACCGCGCTCGCCGAGGTTCGTCGGTGTTCGGGCGTGCGCAACCCAGCCGGCGCGCTCTGCACCCACCGCTGCAACGAACTCCGTCCACGCTGCTTCGGGAACCGGATCTGTCCAGGCCGCCCTCCAGTAGGCCTCGCCTGCGTTTGCCTCGTCGTCCGTCAGGCCGCGTACGAGATCGTCGACGTGAATCTCGTCCGGGTAGATGCGGACGCGCAACGTCGGGTGTGCGTTGTCACTGCCGAACCGCGTCTCCAGCCGGACCGGCAGGAGCACGAGCGGCTCCGTGGCGCTCGCGTCGCATGGGTCGACCAGCGCGAGGATGTCGTCCAGCCGGCCGGCGATGCGCTCGTCGATCTCGTTCAGGCGGGCGTGGTCGACGACGCCTTCGCCGACTGCCTCGCGAAGAAACGAGTCGCGCTCGGTGACCAGGCGCGAGACGTCGCGTCGGGCTGCGCGAACTTCGGGCGGGATCGGTTCGGGCGGCATCGGCGACTCCTAGCTGACCGGTGGGAGGAAGTCGCCTGCCTCGAAGGCGATCCTGGTCGGATGCTCGAGCCGGTCGACGGCAACAGCGGCACCGTGCGCCGCTCCTCCCGCGCTCGAGAACGCAACTTCGTGGTCGGTGAGGTCGCCTTCCTTGCGCCGGAAGCGGGTCGCCTGGGGGTGCTCCGCGAGGACGATCCACCAGCCGGATTCGCGCAGCGCGTCGACCGTGATGTCGAGCCCCGCGAGCATGATGTCCGGCGGCAACATGGCGTGGAACAACGACTGGGCTGCGTTCGGCGGCCCTGTCGGCGCCTCGGGCAGGAGCGGCCGTCCTTGCGCGTCACGGCCCTCCTCGTGCAGTGCCATCACGCTGAGGTCGGGATAGCGCCGAACGACCTCGCCGCGGATCACGACGACGGCCAGGCCCGACACTCCGGGTGGGCCAAGGCTGACGTGGCTGCCGAGCGTGCTCGGGGTGAAGCGATGGATCTGTTGGGCAAGCTCGTCCTTGTCTGGCTGCCAGAAGCGATAGAAGTAGGTGCCGCGCGCGTCGGTCGGGTAGCTCCGCCAGAGGAGCTCGCGCCCCATCTCGTCGCTCAGGCCGACGAGGAACGCTTCCGTGAACTCGTCGTTCGTCGAAAGCAGCGTCACGAGCTCGGGCTCGGGAAGCTTTCCGAGCCCGGGCACGAGCCAGTCTCGGTCGTACGAGTCGAGGGCCTGGTACATCGGGCGGTCGAAGCGCGGCGCGGCCATGATCGGCCGGATCAGGGAGCCGAGGAACGGATCGAACTCGACAGAGCCCTTCGCCAGCCGCGCGCGCATCGTGTCGATCACGGTGCGGTCCGGGTCTAGCCGGAGCAGCAGGTCTTCCTTCCTGACCGCGAGGACGTCACGTTGGGGCGTGACGCCGAGCGCCAAAGCGCCGGGTGCCTCGACGAGCGCAGCGAGCTGCATGCGCACGTCGGTGACGGTGATCCGAGCGGCGCGCTCCGCCCAGGTGGCGAGCACGGTTCCCTGCGGCGTCCTGAACCGGTCGAGGCGCTCGCGATCGGAGGCCGGCTGCATGATTGGCCCGCCAGGCCTCGCCTCGGGGCGCACGATCGACCCGAGGACCGCCCCGGCCGCAGTGTGCGAGAGGTCCGCGACGCTGTCGAAACCGCGAGCAGATCCTCGCCGCAGCATCAGCTCGGCCGTCGGCCTCGCCGGCGCAACTCCGACCAGGACGGCCGGCAGCGGCGCACTAGCCACCCGTCCCGCCGCAGCAGTGACGTCCTCGTCGAGTCCGAGGGCGACCTCGTGCAGCTCCACGGTGCCTTCGACCTGTGAGACGGCCAGGCCGGCGGCGAGACCGCCGAGCCAGCGCGACCGAACGAGATCCCGGCCGTCGTTCTCACGAATTCGATCCTGGATCCTCGCCACGATCCGGTCCGTCGTCGCAATCCCTGGGCGGAACGACATGTCCGGGGCCCCCCAGCGATCCGGTGTCGTAACCGCGCTTGCGAGCGTCTGTGCGCGGCTCAGAGTGTCCGCGGCGCCCTGGACGGCTGCGAGCGCCTCTGGCTCCGGGATCTCCAGCGCAAGCGCAACCGCACGCGCGTCGAGCGACTCGATCGCCGTCTCCGACAACCCGCCGATCCCGTCGGGATTCGTATAGAGACGCGTGAAGTCGCGGTTTCCGCGCTCTGTCCCGACGAGCCCCCTGAGGTTCGCCTGCTCCGCGGGCGCGAGACGACGGGCGATGGGGCCGGTATCGCGCACGACGCGCCGAAACGCGCCGCCGAGCGCAGCTTCCGGCGTGGCGCTTCGGACGGTCTGGCCGGCCAGCGTGAGGCCGGCGCCGTCGAGGCGCACGCGCGGGGCGACGGGACGCGTCAGCTGGAGCAGCCGCCCGGGATCGACCTTGCCGAGGCGTGTGTGGATGGAATCGGCCAGATGGCGGGCGAGCTCCGCGAGGGCGAGCTCCCGATTCGCCTTCTCGATCTCGCCAACCTGGGCCCATGCCGCCTGCATCAACGGCTCCTGATCCTTCGCCACGACGCGTGTGCCGAGCCCGGCGACGACCCGGTTGGTCGGTGCGAGGTTCAGGTCGGCGAACCAGTCACCGGCGGGAATCGTCCCGGTGCCGAGTTGGCCTTTGGCATAGATGCGCGGACCGACGATCGGCAGGTCGGGAGCCTCGCCGGGATCGGTTCCCGCAGTCCCTTCGATCATGGCCGGGCGTTCGAGTGCCGCCTTGAGGTCGTCGACGCGGGAGGCACTCCAGCGCGCCGTGTCCGAGGGCGCGCCCTGAGGTGGCGGCGCCGGCGAGAACAGCGCGCACTTGATGACCTGCCGCCGGCCTGCGTCGCCCGCGCCGAGATCGGCGAGCGGCTCGCCGGGACGCGAGGCGTCCATGGTCCGGCGGCCGATCTCCCACGGCGCAGCGATTCCCTTGAGGCGGCGCGCGAGGCGTGCGAAGTCGCCGTCGGGAGCAGTGCGGAACTCCCAGCGGTCGAAGACCGGAAGCCGAACGGTTCCGTCTTCAGGCGTCCAGGCGGGACCGAGCGTTCCCGCGGGCAAGCCGAGCCCCGCCTTGCGCCCGGCATCCGTCGTGGGGACGAGGCACGCGACGTAGTTCGTGTTCTGCGTCAGGATCCGCGCGGCGAGGAGGCGCGAGACGTTGACCGGCGCGTAGGCGGTCGACAGACGCGCGCTCAGCGAGGCGGTCCCGCTGTTCGCCTGCGCGTGTGCCCATGCCCACGCGAAGCTCAACGGCGGCAGCGACGACGCCGCCACCGACACGATCGGCTGGAGCCCGGCCTGGGCGGGCTCCCACTCGACCTCATCGCGCTCGAAGACGACCAGCGTGAGCCACGGCGGCATCCGGTCGCCGGGCGTGTGCGCGCTGAACGCCCACGGCACCTCGGGCCGGTCGAACTCGATGTGCGCGTGGAACGTCTCCTCGGCGTTCGTGCTGCCGGGTGATGGATAACGGCGGACGATCTGGCCGGAGTCGACGCCGAGCACGTCACCCGGACCGAACAACGTGACGTCCTGCTCGGCCTTGTCGGAGCCGCCCTTGTCGTCGCTGATCGGGAGCGTGACGTGTGTCTTTGCGCGTGGCCCCGCTGCCGGTGTCTGCATCGCGGCCGACAGTCCTGTCAGCGCGTACGGCACGAAGTCGTACGACGCCATCGCGATCCTGCCGACCTGGTACTCCTCGTCGACACCGAGCGCGATCGCGAGCACGTCGTGGACGTGCTCTGCGAGATCTGAGAGCTTCGCGCCGCGAATCGTCTTGACGTCTGCGAAGTCGGCCATCACATCACTCCGACCGAGACGGCGGCCACCTTGCCGGCGCCGGCGCTGTTGACCGCATCGGCAACTCGTGCCGCTTCGCTGGCGGTGAGAACGCCGAGGTCGGCGAGCACGAGGCCGCCGTCGTCGGCTTGCCGCACGGTCGCAGCGCCGTTCGGTAGGACGGACACTCCACTCCCGTTGGCGGTCACCTTCGTTGTCCGCGGCAGATACGGGTTCTCTCGCTCGGCGATCGTTCGCCCCACGAGACCGTGTGCGACGAGGGTGGCCGCGAACATCTTCGGGTCGAACGTCGACACGACCGATCCAGCGTCCTCGTCGCGGAAGTAGGTATGCCACTTGACGTCGCCGTGTCCGGATGTGCCCGACACCGGTGTCGTCGCAGCACCGATGCGGCATCCGCTCGGGAGGTCGTCGAAGCCCGACCGCGCCAGGAGCGCCTCGCCGCTGAGGGCAAGGAACTGACCGGGAGCGAACGGCGCGGTCACCGTCGAGACGGCACCCACCGGCCCGGCGCTCGTCGTCGCCAACCCGAGGTTGACGCGGTTGGCGGTGACGCTTGCGCTGCCAAGGCGGTCGATGTGGGTCTCGAGAGGCAGGCGCGATTGTGTGATCTCGAGCGCAGCGAGCGGATGCGCGACCAGGCCTTCGACCTCGACGCGGCCGAGGCTGGCCAGGAGATCGCCGTCGAGCGGCATGACCGCCTTCCAGGCCTCGGGCTCGCTCAGGGCTTCCTGTACGACTGACAGCGGGCTCTTCTGCACCTCGATCGGCGGCGGGCTGTCTCCCCACGTGTACGGACCGAGATCGAGGTGGAATGTCGGCAGGAACCAGACGTCGACCGTCGCCTTGCCTTCGACCTTCCAGGGCGTCGTCCCCTCGAGCGCGCCCGTGAACGTGATGGACGCGAAGCTGCAGCCGAAGACCTCGATCGAGATTCCGAGGTCGAGATCGATGGCGAAGCCGAACCGTGGGACCCAGTAGAAGATCATGTCGAGCTGGAGCCACGCGTGGGCGCTCGCGACACCGACGTCGGCGTTGAGGTCTCCGCGTACGCCGGCCATGACCGCGCCCGGAGTGACGGCGAAGTACGCCTTGATCACGATCTTCACCACGGCCGGCGGCGAAAGATCCATCGTCAGCCGCTGGAGGTCCTTCAGCGGCGGCGGCGCCTCCTTGTAGCGTGGGTTGAACCCGCCGACCGAGAGCGCGAAGGCTCCGCCTCCGCCCCACTGGATCAGGAGACCCATGTCCCCCGAGACGGCGATGCCCGCGATCTTCGAGTCGCGCAGCGTCGCGATGATGAGCAGACGGTCGGCGGAGATCTCGCCGTACACCTCGCACCTGAAGTCGGTGAGCGGCGTGACCTTCGAAGGCGCGCGAATCCTGACCGCTCCGAGGATGATGATCTTCGGGTCGGGCAAGGCGAGTATGACGCCCAGCTTCGCTTCGATGATCTTCGCCTGCGATCCCCAGCCCAGCTCGATGATCGGACCGACGACGAAACCGCCGTCGAACGGCGGGAAGACGTGGGCGACCTGCTCGAGGATCTTCGGCGCCTCGGCGACCGGGTCGTCGGGGAAGAGAACACGGTCGATGAAGTGCGTCTGCATTCCCTTGATGAGCTCGGCGCTGTCGACTCGGCGGTTCAGCGCGAGCAGGCCGCCGACGCCGTTGAAGGTGAATCCGAAGGTGAGCTCGATCGCGGTCGGAAACCGAACTCCCATGACGAGGACGAGCGAGAACGGCTCCGGGCTGAGGATCCCGATTGCGTAGACGCCGACCTTGAGGATCTCGAGCTGGAGTACGCCGCCGAACTCGACGAGCTCCTTCTTGTCCGCGCCGGTGCCGTAGACGCGAACCTTCCGCTCGAGGTAGCCGCCGCCCTTGATCGGCCCTGCGTTGACGCGCACGCCGATCGCGTCGGGCCAGCGCGGTGAGACGGCCCACGGGAACATCGCGGCCGGCGTCTGCGGTCCGTCGAGCGCGATGATGACCCCGGCGCCGCCGATCTGTAGGCCGACGGCGTCGGAGAGCTTGGCGGCGATGACGGTCGTCAGCTCGAGCCCGACGGTCTCCTTCGCCTTGTTCCGGACGATGCCGAGTGCAACCTCGCGGATCTCGACCGCGGGGAAGTTGAACTGGATCGGGAGCACGAGCCGCTCGTTGGCAGCACCCTGACCGTCGCCGAGGTAGAGCCCGTCGACGGAGTCGAGCGTGACGGCGGTGGGCTTGACCGTCGCTGGATCCGCCGAGCCCGGCATCACCTTCTTCAGGAGTGGATCCTTCTGGAGGCCCGGGCGGATGACAGTGAAGATCCGGAGCCCGTAGACCGCCTCATCGGCCCGCCACCACTTTCCGTCGCGCTCGACCAGCTCGAGCTTCTGCTGCTCGGACGGATTGATGAATTCGCGACGGCTGAAGCCCAGAAACGCCTCGAGGCGCGTCTCGTTGAGCCGCATGACGCCGAAGTTCCGCTCGGACGTCGAGGCGAGGGCAGCCGCGAGCCGGAACTTGTCGCGGTCGAAGCTGAGGACATCGCCGAGTTCCTTGCTCGCGTGTCCGATGCCGAGAACTTGATCCCCCAACGAGTCGAGCAGCTTGCCGGCGCCGTCACCGAGGTCCTTGAACGGCTTGACCCAGGGGTTCCAGATCCCCATCAGCGCGTCGCGTTGCGTCGTATTGACGACCCCGTTCGAGTCCTTCGCAAGCTCGGTTGCGACGATGTTGACGGCTTCGTCGATCGCGATCAGCGCGGTCCCGATCCGGACGGCGATCCGGCCGGCCTCGGCGGTGGTGAAGTTCCCCGCCTTCGAATCCGCGATCGAGTCGGTCGCCATCTTGCCGATGAGCTTCGTCTGCGCCTCGATCTTCTTGACGATCGGCTTGACCAGGTCAGCATCGGCCTCGATATCCGCCTTGAGCTGGTCGAACGCAGGTTTCGTGTTGTTCGGCACGCCGTCGGCGAGCGACCCCATCAGCGAGCCGGCGTCCTTGAAGCTCGTCGACGACGCGCGCCCGAGCCTTGTCGCGCCGAACGCGCTGACCGCCTGAAGGAATCCCGTCGCGACGTCGGTCACGGCCGGCGCTCCCTGGCCGACCCGCGCAAGGCTGCGCGGGAAGGCTCAAACAGGCAACGGCACTTCCTCAGCAACTGTGCCCCCTCCCAGGACAACAGATGCCGCAGGTGGCCGACCGTAACAGAGCCCGTGGGCCAGTTCAAGACGACTTTGCGAGCCGTGCATGCGTCAGAGCGTCAACGCTGCAACCACACCTCTAGGCGCGCTGCAGCGACTGCACACACGTGTGAGACGGCGACTCGGCCCGAACTCGCGCTCAGCACAGGGGGACAGAGGACTGCGACGAAGTCGTGCTCGTCCACGCCTGGCTCGCCGTTCAGGAACGCACGCCAGCCGCCCGCCTTGCCGGTCGCCTCGATGCGGCATGCCTCACACTTGAGGGCCTGATTAGGCCTAACGGTCAGGGCTCAGTCCTGGCGCATCGGCTCGCATCGCGCTGATCGTGCTGCGACCCTCAGTGGGCGGGTGGTCCGTCGGCCGTCTCCGGCTCGCGCTTCTCGGGCTGCTCGTCCGTCTTCGGGATCCGCCGGAAGCCGAACATGATGTGCGTCTCGCCTTCGCGGTCAGTGATCTCCTCGCCGCCAAGGTCGCGGAGCTTCTGCCAGGGATCGTCGGTCATCAGAGCCACCTCCATCGGTCTCGGCGGTCGCACCGCGCCGTGAGCGCGGGCCTCATATTCCGGTCGCAGACGCGTGGCTTCGCCAAGGCGAGATTCTCCTGGCGCGGCACGCGTCGCACGGACTCACGACGGCGAAGTACGGCGTGTGCCACACGCGTCCGGTCTCCTCGTCGTAATGGTTGGAGGTCGGCCGGCGAATCTTGTTCTTGCCGCACCCCCGGCACAGGATGCCTTCGCAGATGCAGCGGACAGGCGTGAACTCCTCGCCCCACTGATCCTTGTAGAGGAACGTGCCCGTGAGTTCGCCGCACGCGGGGCATCGGGTCAGGCCTTGCGGGATCATGCGCACCTCCATCGTTCTCGGCGGTAGCACCGCGCCGTGAGGCCGGTTGCTGCGGCGTCGCAGGGCCGAGTCCCTCAACCGCTCTGGATGGACGAGTGGACTCTAGCGCGGAACGCCAAGCTTCCGCGAGGTCGGCAGCGCCACCGGTATCAGCCGTCCTCGGCGCGCTCAGCAGGTCGGGCGATCCCGTCCCTGTCGACATAAAGCGTGCTCTGGGGACGCTCGGCCCTCAGCAGCGCGGGCTCAACATGCGACCTGCCCGCCTCGAGCGAAGGCTCCTCCGCACACGCCTCGTCCCACAACACCCGAACGGTGGCCATGCCGCCAACGCCCTCTCGACGGAGGTCGTACCTGGCGCGCAGCCCTTTCACGGCCCGGCCGCCCACAGTCGGCTCCATTTCCTCGTGCGTGATCACCCACACAGGCGCGATCATGGCAGGCCGGACCGCGGCTCCGAGTTAGGCCGGGCCATAGTGATGCCTGCCTGCTCGATATCGCGCGACGCGTTCACCAGCTGCAGACGCGCATCGAGGCGATAGAGAGCGCGCGTGGTTCTTGGGGCGGCAATCGTCAGTAGACGAACCGCTCGACGGGTATCCCGCTCTCCCTCAGGATGCGCTCCAACTCGGCTGCGCCAGCACCCGTGTACCGCTCGGCAAGCAAGTCCAGCAGATCGGTTCCAGGGTCGCCGCCGAGAAGGTCGACGAGCCGAGGCAGGTGCGCGGGCTGGATCGTCTGGAACCACTCGTATTCGCCCTCGGCGCTCACGGGTGCCGTCCCGGGGCCGAGGTCTTGCCCGTCGATATGCAGCGCGCCGTCCGGAGCGAGGTACGCCCAGAGGTAGCGCCTGTCAGGGCCGTCTTGCTCCTCGCGCAGCACGACCTTCCGCCCTTGGTCGTTCATCATGTAGCCAACCTAGTGGTCGAAGGACGTCCCGCAGTGACGTAGGCCGCCAGACCCTTTCAGCCGCGCGGAGCTTCGCGACCGCGCGCAGCCTCCGATCGGCTTCCTCGCGCGACGCAGCGACCCACGAACACCCTCGACTCGCTTGCGGGTCGCCTTGGCGACTTCCTCTACGCTGAGGCCCTGGCGCCTTCGCTGGCGCTCGAGCTTCCTACGATTGATCGAGCCTGAGCTCGAGCTGCCGCTCGCAGCCGTCAGCTATCTCCGGCCGGCGGCGCAAGCCACTCGATGCGGCTCGGAAGTTCGTCGGTGTCGGAA
The DNA here is from genome assembly GCA_963734565.1 of uncultured Thermoleophilia bacterium. Lineage (GTDB taxonomy): Bacteria > Actinomycetota > Thermoleophilia > Gaiellales > Gaiellaceae > JACVRM01. The sequence goes on from CAVTHM010000006.1 coordinate 781,760, forward strand.
TGGGCCTCAAGCAGTGCGGCGAGCAGGTCGGCGAGGACGGCGACGTTGGCTTTGCTGCGTGGAAGCGATCGATCGCTCGTCAGGACGAGCCCGCACCAGGGTGAGTTCGTCTGCAACGCCGCTTCGGCGAGAGGCGCGAAATCGCGGACATTGTTGGTGACGATGACGCGGCGCTCCGATTGTGCCGCCTCGAAGATCACCTCGTCGCGCGCCGCCCGCAGGTCAGCGCGCTCGCCGACCGAGACCGCGTCGAAGCCCCGAGCTCGCAGTGTTTCCGCGATCGTGGGCGAGTACATCTCATCGAGAAGCAGCCTCACGCGAACATCGCTTGGCGGCGGCGCCAAGCGTGTTCCGCCTCGTCAGCCGCTTCACGCTCGCGCGCGACCCACTCGTCGAGCTCCTGCTCGTACGCGAGGTAGTACTTGATGCAGGCCTCGACGTGTGACTGCGGGAGATCCAGGTACTCAGCCGCGTCGGCGGGAGAGTTGTCGTTCTGTCGAACGGTCTCGATCACCTGCCACACGTCGAGCCGGGTCCCGAGCAGCGCAGGGCGCCGCCCGGCAGCGCCGTTGCGGAAGTAGATGAGTGGGTGTTCGTCCATGCGCAGGCCCTCCTCGACGTAGCGTTCAGCGAGCGCTGTCTTGCTCGCGCCTACACGGGCGGCACGCTCGTTCAGATGCGCCAAGGTGGCCCGGCTGAAGCGGGCAGCGAATGGCTCTTTGGGCTCTCGCGTCGGCATTGATGATCCTGCGATACGGTGTATTGCAGTGTATACGAGCGGTCGCGGCGCCTCGCGCCGCTCGAGCAATACGGCGAGCCGTTTGGGATCGAGGGCCGGCCGGCCGCTGCGGAGTGCAGCGGCCGGCCGGTCGGGGTGCCTCAGCTGGTCTTGTTGGCGCCGGCGCCGTCAATGTCGACGGTGCCGTAGCCGGTCTGGACGATCTCGAGCGTGCCGCTCTGGACGCCCGGCAGCATGAAGGTGAGCAGCTGCTTCTTCTGGATGCTGGCGGCGTTCAAGCTGGTGGTGAGCTTGGTGGAGCCGTTCCAGCGCAGCTCGATGGTGGCGCCGCCGGGCTGCTTGGTGACGAGCACGCCGATCGTCTGGCCGCGCATGCTCGCTGTCAGGCGGTTGCCGGTCGAGGTCGAGCGGGTGACGCTGGGCCCGTAATAGCCGGCGCCGCTGACCGTCGTCCAGAAGCCGATGCGCGAGAGCGCCGGGTCGTCGAGCGGCACGGTTGTGCATTGCTCGGCCGACCAGGCGAACGGTGTCCAGCCGGCCACGTCGGTGGCCCGGGCCGAGAAGCACGTCGTCGTCCCGGCCGGTGCCGTGAACATCGCGCTCGCCGACGTCGTGTGCGAGAACCAGGTCGTGTACGAGCCAAAGCTCCCGTTCGAGGGCGCCTGCCGGTAGCGGATCGAGTAGCTGGCGACGCCGGAGAGGGTGTCGATCGCCGACCAGGCCACCGGGAAGCTAGCCCCGGTCTGGAACGCGTTCAGCGGCGTCACCTGACTGACGGGGGCCGTCTTGTCGATCTTGAAGACGATCGTCTGGATCGATTCCTCGTTGCCGGCGTTGTCGATGCTGGCGGCGTAGAGAGTGTGGATGCCCTCGGTCACGACCCAGCTGCTCGGTGCGAGGTACGCGCACGTTCCCGCCGGTAGGTCGTCGTAGCTGGCCGGCGGGCTGCCGTCGAGCTGGCAGCGGGTTGTGGCGAGGCCTGACCCGGTGTCGGTCGCACTCGCGGTGGGCTTGACGGCGAAGACGTACCAACCGTTCACGTCGGGCACGGCGGGGTCGAGCATGAGGGTCGTGACCGGCGGTGTCTGGTCGATCTTGAAGCCGACCGACTCGACCATCGCGACGTTGCCGGCCGCGTCCTTGCTGGCCGCGTAGGCGGTGTGCGTACCGTCACCGGTCGCGTCCAGCCCTGCGGCCGGGCAGACGGGCATGTCGGCGAAAGAGCTTGGCGCTGTGCCGTCCAGCTGGCAGCGCGTCTCGGCCACACCCGAGCCGCCCGGGTCGCTTGCCGACACGGCCACGTGCACCGGGCTCGTGTACCAGCCGCCCAGGCCGAGGGTGCCCATCGGCGTCAGCTCGGTCTGTGGCGCCGTTTCGTCCACCTTCAGCTCCACCGGCATCGGCGTCGAGTTCGGCCCCGCACCCGACGGGTTGATGCCGTCGGAGGCCGTGCAACTGATCGAGTGGTCGCCGTCGGAGAGCGTGAACGACCCGCTCGCGCTCGAGGTGTTCAACACCTCCGTCAAGCCGTCCGTGCAGGTGATGTTCGTCACCGCCGTCTGGTCGCTCGCCGCGACGTGGACCAGGACGCCGTCCGTCCCCGAGGAGGCGATGTTGTACCAGCCCGACGGGGCAACCGAGTCGGCCGCGTCAACGCTCAGCGTGATGTCGGGCGGCGTGACGTCATAGGTGACTATGTTGTCGCTGCTCGTGGAGGCGCCGTTGGTGCTGAAGTCGGCGCCCGTCGCGACACCGGCCGGGATCATCGCGATCACCGTGCCCGCGGTGGTCATCCCGCTCACGGCCACGTCGTACGTCGTGCCGTCCATGGGCGCGACCTCGGTGACCATCACGGTCTTCGTCCCGCCCGCCGAACCGGAAGGAGAGACGCCGGCCGACGTGAAGCCCGTCACCGGCTCGGAGAAGACCGCCGTGTAGTGGATGGGCGAGGTGCCGGTCGGATCGGCCTGCCCGCTCGCCTGGTCGATCGTGACCTGGGGGACGTTCCCGTCGGAATCGGGTGACGAGAACATCACCGTGACGACGCCGTTGCCTGCACGAACGCCGGCGTTCATCGTGACGCCGGTCACGCCACTGGCCGCGCCTTCGGCGAAGCTCGACCCGCCCCCACCGGCGCCTGCGAACCCGAACTCGGCGTGGCCGGTCGCGGTGGTGCAGTACGCGCCGCCGCCGCCGCCGCCGCCGCCGTAGTAGCCGCCGCCGCCGCCGCCGCCCCCGAAGCCCGATCCACCTTCTCCGCCGACTCCACCGACGCCGGACGTGCCGGGCTGTCCCGGATCATGCGTGAAACAGGTGGTGTAGCCAGCCGGAGGACTTCCCGGCGGGCTACCGAGCGCCTGGTCGCCGGCCGCGCCGCCCGCTGAGCCGGTGCCGCCTTTCCCGCCCTGGCCGTTCCAGTCAGTGGCCGAGGACGGGCCGCCGTCCCCACCCGTCGTGTTGCCGCCGACGCCGCCGTCCGAGAACAAGCCGCCGCCGCCCCCCGCGACGAGCAGAGACGTGCTTGAGCGTGTGACGCGCGAGGCTCCGCCGCCGCCCGGCCCTTCGAACCCGCAGCGCGCGGCGGCACCGCCGCCGAACGCCGTAGCCGAGAACGTATGGGTGGAGCCTGGGCAGCCTCCAATTCCAGCCTGACCGACCGCCACGTCGAGCGTCTCGCCGGCGGTGACCGCGAGCGTCGCAGCCACCTCGCCGCCCTTCCCGCCGGCTTCCCCACCTTGAGCACCGAAGACGTCGAAGATCGCGCTCGACACACCGCTCGGCACTGTCCATGGCTCCGCAGCGCCTGTGTAGGCGAACGTGCAGGTCAGGTTCGGGCCGTTACCAGGCCGCACACAACCCCCCGAGGGAGCGACCACCGACGACGCCGCCGACGACCCGCCTCCTACCGTTGTGCCGACAACCGCGGCAACGAACGCCATGATCGCGAATCGCCTCATCGAAGGCCACCTCGCTCGACCCATCACTTCCCCCTTCGTCGACACGACCGCGCGGGAGCCGGTCGCGCCGGACGAAGTCGCGCCCCCAGATGCCGCAGAAGCTCGAAACTCAGTCGACGAGGCGGGCAGCCGCAGAAGCCGCAAATACTCCTCCCCCCGCCGGTCAACTGCAAGAGGCCTGCGCCGTGAAAGGCCGCTAGCGGCGCGACTTGTCCGCACTCCGAAAGCGCAGTGCGCGCGGCAAGAATCGAACTTGCGCACGCGGTTGAAACCGCTGTTCCCTCATCGCGAACGTGGTTCGAGTGCAGGCGCGATTCAGAGTGGTTCGGTTCTTCTGGCACCAGATCGGAAAACTCCGAGGCGCCGGGCCGACGCCCTTCCTGCTCGCCTCACCGCAGGGCCCGAGCTCGAGCGAGAAGTTGAAGCAGATTCGATGGTCGAGCCGCCCGGTCAACGCAGGCTCAGAAGGCAGGGGGAGGCGCTGGATCGCGCCTCCCCCTGCACGGTCAGTGCGGATCAGTGGAGCTCGAGCAGCTCCCATCCGCCTTCCGGCTTGTCGTCGTTCGGATCCGTGAGGAGATTCATCGGATTCGCCGTACCGAGCCAGAGGTGGTTGGCGTCCGAGATCATCGTCCGGATCCCGTAGTTGGTGTAGTTGCCGACACCCGAGACGCTCCGTGGGAACGCCGCCTGCACCGGGCTGTCGAACTGCCAGAGGTCGGCGCCAAACGTCCACGTCGGGAACGCCGGCATCGTCTTCGGCAGGGCGACGTTCGCCGTGGTCAGGAACGAGCGGAGCCCCTGATCGAGCAGGTAGCTCCAGTCCATCGTGCCGAAGTACAGCTTGGACTTGTAGACGTTTGCCGTCCACGTGTAGTTGTTGAAGAAGTTCCCGAACCCCGCCGGGCCGTACTTCGGCGTCTGCTGCATCAGGTTCGGCACCAGCTGCCAGCCATCCTGGGGCGTGTAGCGCGGCAGGAGCTTGTTCCCGTAGAGCACCTGGATCTCCTGCGCCGGTGTGCCGAAGTCGCGCCCGCGGAAGATCGCGATGGCGCGATGCGTGCCGAAGAGCGTCTTGAGCGCCTCCTCCGTGCTCGTCGGCTGGCCGTACACATCGAAGTGCGTCAGCGCCGCCAGGAACGGCACGTGCATCGTCCCCCAGTAGAGCCAGCCGCCGTACGACGCGAGCGCGCCGCCGCCCGTCGTCAACGCGTTGATCTGGTTGGGGTCGTACTGGCCGATGTTCCAGACCTTCTTCCAGTCCGTCGCGTTATTCGCCGTCAACCCGTCGAACGGGACGGTCGGGCTCATCCAGAGCCCCGACGTTGTCAGCCCAGTCGGCCAGGTCGAGACGAAGATGCGGTCGCCGTGCAGGGCGAGCTCGGCAGCGTCACCGTCGAGCGTGCCGACCTCCGTGAAGAGGAACGGATGCACCTTGTCGCCGGCCCAGCGGAGCACGGCCCCGCCGCCGCTCGCCTTGGCCACGCCGGTGTAGAGCGCGTTGCCCGCGACGAGGAACTTGCGGATGTTCGTGTACTGCGGCAGGTTGGCCGAGCCGAGGTATCCGCCCGTGCCCGCGTCGAACGCGAACACGTTGATCCCGAGCCCGAGCGCGGGGCCGGCGAGCAGCACGACGCCGCCGAACGAGCCGGCCGAGCGGAGGCCGAGCGTGTTGAAGAAGCGCGCGTCGGCCGGGGACCTGTTCGTCAGCGTGCGCGTGCCGAGGTCGTACGTGTAGATGTTCGGCGGCCGCCAGTCGCCGAGCGCCGCGGGCAGCGGCGGGACCTGCTTGCTCGCACCGAGCTCACACACCCACGAATCGGTCTGGTGCGGGGACGTCAGACCGAGAAATCCGCCGATCACCAGGCAATGCACGTTCGGCGCAGTGCCGAACCACAGGCTGTCGTTCGCCTTCACCAGGCCCCACACGTACGCCTGGTTCACCTTCGGGATGCCCGTCGTGCACGGCGGCTTCGTCTGGACGGCGCCGATCCCGTTGAAGCATTCGTCAGGCTGCGCCTTCGCCAGGAGCGGCCCCGGCCTCGAGCCGTACCCCCAGCCGGTCGAGTCCGAAGTCTGCCCCCAGGCCGAGTACTCGTTGAGCCAGAACTGCTGAAGCTCGTCGGCGCCGGGTGCCGTGGGCGGATCCGCCGCACGGAAAGCGCCCGCCGCGCCGGTCGCGACGAGAGTGAGCATGAGACCGGCAGCCACAAAAAGGGCGAGCCACGAGGCGTGGCCGCGCCGAGGTGCCGCGATCATGTCGAACCACCTCCTCCCAGGGGCGACCTTCCGCCGCCCTCTGAGTGAGCAGGCTCTATCGGTCGCCGCTGCTCTCGGCATCAGCGAGATCGCGGAGCGGCGTCAGGGTTTTGTGCACGCGGCTTGGCTCGCGCGTCAGGAGGTCACCGCAGCCGCAGGTGGCGAACGAGGATGCGCGGTTAACGCCGCTCTACCGGACGCGCAGCTTCAACCAGCGGCGAACGTGAGCGCCCTGGTACGTCGCCACCACGGCAACCTGGAGAACCGCGCCACGCGCCGAGGCGGGGACCGTCCAGTAGCAGTACGCCGCCGAGTGCTGGACGTCGAAGAAGTTTCGCCGCACCGCGACCGCCTTGCCCGCGATCACGGCCGGACACGAGACGACTGCGGACGGCAGCCTTTTCTTCGTCTTCTTGTTGAGGATCGTCGCGCCGACCGCGAACTGCTGCCCTGCTGCCGGCTGCGAAGGGCGCGTCACGAGCCCGCTCGCGGTGAGGGCGAGCGCGGAGACGCACGTTCCGTTCTTCTTGACCATCCCCGGCGGCACCTTCGGCTGCGCGCCGCGGATGTTCGGACAGCGATCGATCGGGGCCGCCGGTGTGGTCGTGGACTGACCGACCCTGGTGGTCGCAACCGTGGTCGTCTGCTGCACCGTCGTCGTCAGCCCACCGACAGTCGTGGTCTGCTGGACGGTCGTCGTCGCCCCCGGTGCAACGACGGTGGTCGTCGTCGTTGCCGTCGGCGGCGGGCTCGGCGTCGTTGTCGTCGGCTCTGTTGGTGTTGTTGTCGGCGTCGTCGTCGTTGGCGTTGTCGTCGGCGTCGTCGTCGTTGGCGGAGATGTCGTCGTCGTGCTCGTCGACCCACCCGTGCTCGTAGTGTCGGTCGTCGTCGTGCTGCTCGAGGTCGTCGTCGGTGTGGTCGTGCTGGTGCTCGAGGTCGTCGCCGGGAACGTGAACGGGTAGACCCACTGACCGGCATCCGGGGCGCGGTCGGACGCGTTGGCCGCGGTGTCCTGCGCGACGGCCACGAACTCGAAGCCGGCCGTGTCGGCGATGTCCGCGCGCGGCAATCTGATCTCGGCGCCGTTCGGATTGTCCGTGTGGTAGACGGCGTCGATGGTGCTCGGAACCTCGTGCCAGGCGCCGGCGCTCCACTGCGAGAGGGTGACGAAGTTCGGCGCGGGGGAGCGGTCGCCGATGACCGAGAGCTCGTAGTCGGCGCCGTCGCTGGGTCGGCCCGTGGCGTCGTTCTGATCGGTGTCGAGATCGACGTCGACGCGCAGGTTCTTGTCCAGGGTCGCGCGGTTCGTGATCTCGATCATGACGGTGATGTTGTCGCTTACGGAGTTCGAGACCCGCACGCGGTGGATGTCGGGAGCCTGCGCGTCCTCGCCCGTCGCATCCGTGAAGAGGATCGAGTTGGGATCCGGGACGGCCGCTGCGCCCTCGGCCTTTCCGGCCAGCGATGCAGCCGCCAGCCACCCGGCGCCGACGAGTGACACCGAGGCTGCGAGCGCTGCGATAGCGGCGGTTCTGCTCATGGTGGTGGCGGCGGCAGCGGAGGCGTCGGATCTTGCGGAGGCGGCGGTGGCGGGGCAAGTGGTGCCGGCGCCGCCGCGGCTGTCGTCGTTTCCGGAGGCGAGCTCGGGCGGGGCGCGGCAGGCGCAGACGCGTGGTGCGCGGCGCTTGGGGGAGTGATGGTAGTCGTCCCGCTCGTCGCTGGGTGTGTGGCGGCGGTGTTCACGGGGGCCGGTGATGTGCGGACGACGCTCTGGTGGTTGGCTCTCGCAGCCGACGATGCCTTCCGTGTGGCGGCCCGCGTGCGGCTCGGTGCCACGCGGATCTGCTTGCGTGCAGCCTTGACCGTCGGAGCGGCGCTCGGTAGCGCCGCCATGAACTCCCTGGTGCTCAGCGGTTTATCGGGAGCCGCATCCGACGCGCCGGGCGCGCTTTGTGTGAACCAGGAGGCTGCTGTCGCGACGGCAGCCGCGGCGAACGCGGCGCAAGCGACGACGGTCGCCCGGCGCAGATTGACAACAGGCCGGCGCCGGGTGGCCCGAGCCGGACGCGGCGCAGGCGCCGATGTGAGCGCCGCGCCAAGCGCATCCGCGAATTCGGCACACGTTGCATAGCGCTCGTCGCGTCTCTTGGCGAGCGCCGTCGCGAAGACGCGGTCCACCGCCGCCCCGCGTCCGGTGGGCGGTGGCGGCTCGTCCACGTGTGCCCGCCTGAGCGCCGTGGAAGAGCGGCCTGCGTACGGCGTCGCGCCCGTGAAGGTCTCGTAGAGCAGGCAGCCGAGCGAGTACACGACCGTCCGGCCGTCGACCGCGTGGCCTTCGATCTGCTCGGGCGCTGCGTATTCGAGCGTGCCGTGGAAGGTGCTGGATCGGCCCGCTCCGGCCTTCCAGGCCGCGATTCTGCCGGCGCCGAAGTCCCTCACAAGGGCGTGCTCCATGCCGTCGGACGTGAACAGAACGTTCTCGGGCTTGACATCCAGATGGACGAGCCAGGCTGCGGCCGCCGCATCGAGCGCGCTCGCAAGCTGTTTCGCCAGCGGGCGAATCTCTGCGGCGTCGAGCGTTCGGCGCTCGTGCAGCACGGCGCGCAAGCTCCGACCCTCGACCCAGCGAGTCGCGACGTACAGCGAGTCGTTCCCCTCCCCGAAGTCGGACACGGGCAGGACGTGGGGATGTGCGACCTCGCTCCAGATTCGCCAGTCGGCGAGCAGATGCGTGCGCAGGTACGCCTGGTCGGCCGGCGTCCCGGCGACCCGGAATACCTTGAGCGCAACGTCCCGGCCGCGCAGACCTCGGACGCGGAGAAGAGCGCTTGCCGGTCCATGGGCGACCGCTTCGGCCATCCCGTAGCCGTCAATTGCCGCAGGCCGTCCCCCGGGGCGGCGCACATGCGCGTTCTAGCACCCGGGGCTCGAGGGCAACAGGGGTGGACCGCTCGTGCAGCTGAAGGTGCGCCGCTATTTGCGAACTTCCCTTCAGGCGTGATCGAGACTTCCCGCACCGGCGCCCCTCCGAGTCGACGAGCTGCTGGTCGAGGATCCCCAGGCCGAGGTCGATGACGGTCATCCGATCGGGCGACTCGCGAACCGTGAACAAGCGGTGAACGGGTTGCGCACGCCGCTCGCGGCCGCCTAGGCTTCGGGCCGTGATCGAAGCCGACCGCCTGCGCTCGCTGCCGCTCTTCAACGTCCTCCCCGAGGAGGATCGCGCGGCGATCGCGGAGTTCGTCGACGAGGTTGACGTGCCGGCCGGCGAGCGCCTCATCTCCGAGGGCGACTTCGCCTACGAGTTCTTCGTCGTCGAGCACGGCACGGCAGAGGTGACCGTCGAGGGCGAGCGGATCGGCGATCTCGGACCGGGCGACTTCTTCGGCGAGATCGGGCTGATGCTGACCGGCCGGCGCACGGCGTCGGTGACGGCCGTGTCGCCGATGAAGCTCGTGACGATGTTCGACCAGAACTTCCGCAAGGTCGAGCAGGAGCACCCGGACGTGGCCCGCCGTCTCCGCGAGACGGTCAAGGACCGCTTCCCGATCCGCGCTCGCTAGGCAGCCGCGCGCTCACGGGGTAGCTTTGGCCCTCAGCGAGCTGGGAGGGTCTGATGCGGTACGAGTCGTCCGTCACTGCGGTCACCTGGATTCCGTCCGAGGCGATCTCGGGTATGCCGAAGCTGCCGTTCGAGGCAGGGATCGCCCACTACGACGACCCGCCGCCGGACCGGCTCGACGACCTCGACGAGTGGCACCAGCCGCGACGCGTTCCGCGAGGCGAACGAGCTGCGCGCGTGGATCGAGGTGGAGGACGGGCGCATCACCGGCCACGGCCAGGACGGGCGCGCGCTGATCGGCGTGACGCGGATCAAGATGGCCGGCCGCGAGATCCCGTTCAAGGCGGTGCAGTACGAGCTGCTCCGGCCCGAGCCGCAGGTGGGGGAGGGCTTCGTGCGCTTCCTCCAGACGGCCGGCGGCCACATGGGGCTGCCGGCGCCGCGGATCGTGCGCGGCAAGCCGTTCTTCCGCATCACGTCCTCGTCCGCGTGGACGACGCTCGCGCTGACGATGTACGCCGACGGCCGCGTCGAGCGCGAGCTCACCGGCGCCAGCCCGTTCCCGCGCCACTTCGTCTACGACGACGAGGGCAGGCTCGTGCAGAAGTCGGGCGTCATCGACTTCAAGGCGTGGTACCGCGAGTCGCACGGCGGCAACACGCCGTGGGGCGACGAGGACTCGCCGGCGCTCGTCACGCAGGTCGAGTCGGAGCTCGAGCGCGAGATCGGCGAGGTGCTCATGCAGGGCGGCGGCAAGTCGCGGCGGCAGTCGGTGTCGCAGGGCGAGACGCTCGTGCGCCAGGGCGACGAGGGCACCGATGTGTTCCTCGTCCTCGACGGCGTGTTCTCGGTCGAGATCGACGGCGAGCAGGTCGCCGAGCTCGGCCCGGGCGCGATCGTCGGCGAGCGGGCCGCCTTCGAGGGCGGCGCGCGGACGGCGACCCTGACCGCGACGACGCCGGCGCGCGTGGCCGTCTTCGACGTCGACTGCGGGCGACCGCGAGCGGCTCGAGGCGCTGGCGACGAGCCGGCGGGAGGCGAGTCCGAGCTAGGCGGGGGCGCGGCGCGTCAGCGCGAACCCTGCCCACGCCGCGACGGCGAGCACCGAGAACAGCACCGTCTCGACGAGCCACCAGCTGCCCGAATGGTGGGCGGTCGCGCGGCAGCCGATCCCGACGGCGATGCCCATTGCGCCCGCAGCGCTGAAGAAGCCGAGGCCCGCTCGCGGGCCTGACGCGACCCGGGCGATGATCCCGCCGAGCATCGTGAGCAGGAGCGCGTAGCTCAGCACCTCGCCCCAGACAGGCACGGTGGCGCCGGGTTGCGGGGCGGGCTCGAACACGATCAGCGCGAAGAGGAGCACGGGCCAGACGATGGCGAGCGTCCTGGCGAGCCGCCGGCTGAGCGCTTCGGCCAGCTCCGGGCTCACACGCTGCCGGCGCCTGGCCGGCAGCTCCCAGAGCGCCTCCAGCTGGTCCAGGTCAGACTGTTCTCGGCGTGCGCGTCAGCATGATCGAGCCTCCTCGTTCGTCGGTCGACTCATTCTTTCCCCTGCGTCAAGGTCCGAACGCGTTGCGCAGGCGTTCGAGGCCGAGCTCGAGCGTCTCGTCGGTCACCGCGAGCGAGATTCGCGCCCAGCCGGCGCCACGCTCGCCGAACCCTTCGCCGGGCGCGACGACGACGCGGTGCTCGGTCAGCAGGCGCTCGGCGGTCAGGCCGTCGGGGAGGCGGAGCCAGACGAAGAACGTGCCCTCGGCCGCGCCGCCGATCGTCTCGACGACGCGATCGCGGCGGCGCTCATACGTCGTGGCCCGCTCGGCGACCGACTTCTGCGGGCCGGTCAGCGCGGCGATCGCGGCGTGCTGGATCGGCATGAAGATCCCCGCGCGCGCGTGGTCGTTCAGCAGGTTGATCCGCGCGACGACCTCGGCGTTGCCGACGACGAAGCCGAGCCGCCAGCCGGCCATGCCGTAGGTCTTCGACATCGAGAACATCTCGACGCCGACTTCGCGCGCGCCCGGCGTGGCGAGGAAGCTCTCGGGCTTGCGGCCGTCGAAGACGAGGTCGCCGTATGCGAAGTCGTGCACCACCACGGCGCCGGTTCGCTCCGCGTACGCCACCGCATCGGCGAAGACGCCGTCCGGCACGGCGACGGCGCACGGGTTCGACGGGTAGTTCAGGTAGACGGCAGCCGCGTCGGGCGCCGAGGCGAAGTCGGGCGCCCAGCCGGCCGTCTCGTCGAGCGGCAGCGGCACGAGCTCCGCGCCCGCGAGCGCGACGCCCGACGGGTAGTCCGGGTAGCCCGGGTCGGGCAGCAGCACGCGCTGACCGTGGTCGGCGAGCACCAGCGCGAGCTCGACGAGCGCCGTCTTGGTGCCGGGCACCGCGGCGACCTCGCGGTCGGGATCGAGCTCGACGCCGTACACGTCGCGGTAGCGCGCCGCGAGCGCTTCGCGCAGCGCGGGCAGCGCGCGGAAGGGCGCGTACCCGTGCGCGGACGGGTCGGCCGCCGCGCGGGCGAGCGCCTCGACGACGTGGGGAGGAGGCCCGACCTCCGGGTTGCCGCGCCCGAAGTCGACGAGCGGCTCCCCGTCGAGCGCAGCGGCCGCCTGCACCCGCCCGAGCAGCGCCATGAAGTACTGCTCGGGCAGCCGCTCGAGCCGCTGAGGCCGCGCACGCACGGCCCGATGCTAGGAAAGGTTGTTACAGAGCGTCACAGTTGTGCGCGCGTGCCTGGCACTGCAGTTGGGCCCAGCGCGCGGCTCGCGGCCGGCGTTTGCGCGAGGCCGCGCTCTGACCCCGTGCCACGCACGGGAACGATCTGTCCACAGGCGCGCTCCGTTAGAGGCGGTGCGAAAGCCGGTCGCGCTCGAGCAGCTCGTAGCAGGTGACGACGAGCTCCTCCATGCTGATCTTGTCGACCGCATGCAGGCCGAGCTCGCGGCACGATCTGCTTGAGCTCCGGCGTCAGGTACGCCGAGAAGATCACGACCGGCCGGGAGAAGTGGTTGCGCAGCAGCACCTTCGCCGCGTCGATGCCGGTGATGCCCGGGAGCGAGTGGTCGAGCACGAGCACGTCGGGCTCGTTCTCCTCGAGCAGCTCGTACAGCCCGGCCACGTCGCCCGCCTGCAGGACGCGCCAGCCCTCCGCGCCGAGGCGGGTCTGCAGGATGGCGCGAAAGTCCGGCTCGTCGTCGACGACGATCACGGTCGGCAGGGTCGTTGTACGGCTCGTCGAGCACTCTTCTCTCTGTGTCGAGTTCAAGACGCCCGCTCCCATCCCTCGAAAGGGGGATGCCGCGACCGCTGCAAAACCGGGTCACGCCGCTCTCGGAGCTGATCGCCCACCCGGCGCGCGGGCTCGTGTACGGCAACCGCGGCTGCCTGCACGACGCGCATGGCCGCATCGTCCGCCGCTGGGCGACGCGCCGCTGGATCGCCTGCCGCCTCGAGTTCAAGGGCTGGCACCGCTCGCCGCTGCTGCAGCCGGGCAAGTTCACCGAGCTGTTCTTCCTCGACGAGGCGACCGCCTTCGCCGCCGGCCACCGGCCGTGCGCGCTCTGCCGCCGCGAGGACTACAACCGCTTCCTCGCGCTCACGGGCGCGACCGGCGCCGACGAGATCGACCTGCGCCTGCACGAGGAGCGCACCGGGCCGCGCCGGCGAGCGTCGAACCTGCCCGACGGCGCCTTCGTCCTCCACGGCGGCAGCCCGCACCTCGTCCTCGGCGACGCACTGCTCGAGTGGGAGCCGGGGGGCTACCGAGAGCCAATCCCGCGCCCGCCCGGCCCCGCCGAGGCCATCACGCCGCCCACGCTCGTCGGGGTCCTGCGCGCCGGCTGGCAGGGCGCTGTCCCGCTGCTGCATCCGAGCGCGCGAGCGTAGTTCGCGGCCCGCCTCGAGGACGGGCCGCAGCCGAGCACCACCGAAACGGACGCGGGCGGCCCGACGGGCCGCCCGCGTGTGTGTTTGTTACGCCGCCTCGAGCAGCGGGACCGCCTCGGGAGCCACCTCTTCGACGAGGTCGCTGCGCCTGAGGACGAACAGCGTGATCAGGATCCCGACCGCCGCGAGCGCGGCGGCGCCGATGAAGGCCGCCTGGAACCCGTCCACCGCGGCCGAGGACACTGCTGTCCCGTCCGCGACGCGGTTGTCGGTCACCGAGGTCGCGACCGCGGAGAGCACGGCGATGCCGAGCGCCCCGCCGATCTGCTGCGACGTGTTGAACAGCCCGGACGCGAGCCCGGCCTCGTCGTCCTTCACGCCCGCGAGCGCGGCGATCGAGATCGGCACGAACGAGAAGCCGAGGCCGACCGACATCAGCAGGAAGCCGGGCAGCAGGTCGTCGACGTAGGTGCCGCCCGTCGAAACCTGCGTGAACCACAGGAGCCCGGCCGTGAGGAACACCATGCCGGCCACCATCACGGGCTTGACGCCGACGCGGGTGACGAGCTGGGCCGCGACTCCCGACCACACGATCGCCGTTGCGGCGATGGCCAGGTACGCGACGCCGGTCTTCATCGCCGAGTAGCCGAGCACCTGCTGCATGTAGAGCGTCAGCATCAGGAACACCGAGAAGCTGGCCGTTCCGAGGATGAGCCCGGTCGCGTTGGCGCCGACGAGCGTCCGCAGCTTGAAGATGGAGAACGGCACGAGCGGCTCGGAGACGCGCGTCTCCCAGAACAGGAACGCCCCGATCAGGACGGCCGCGGCGGTGAAGATGGCCCACGTCGTGAGCGAGCCCCAGCCGTAGTTGTTGGCCTGCGTGATGCCGTACACGAGCGTCACGAGCCCGCTGGTGACGAGCACTGCGCCTGGCAGGTCGAAGCTCTTCACGCGCGAGTCGCGGCTCTCGTTCAGGAGCACCGGCGCCAGAGCCAGGGCCACGATCGCGACGGGCACGTTCACGAAGAAGATCCAGCTCCAGTTGAGCGCGTCCGTGAGCACGCCGCCGAGCAGCACGCCGGCGACGGCGCCGAACGCACCGACGCCGCCCCAGGCGCCGAGCGCCTGATTGCGCTCCTTGCCCTCGGCGAACGTCGTCATCAGGATCGACAGGGCGGCCGGCGTGATGATCGCCGCGCCGAGGCCCTGTGCCGACCGTGCGACGATCAGCGAGGCCTCGCTCCAGGCGAGCCCCGACAGCAGCGAGGCTCCCGCGAAGACGACAAGGCCGAGCATGAACATCTTGCGGCGGCCGACGAGGTCGGCCACGCGGCCACCGAGCAGCAGGAAGCCGCCGAAGAACAGTGCGTAGGCACTGACGACCCACTGGAGGTTCTCCTGCGTGAACCCGAGGTCTTTCTGGATGGAGGGCAGCGCCACGTTCACGATCGCGATGTCGAGCACGACCATGAACTGCACTGCCAGAAGCAATGCGAGTCCGAACCACTTCCGTTGCGCTGTACCGATCATTGTGCGAGTTCCTTCCTTCTCAATCTCCCGTAGACGCTGCTGAGGTTACAGCCTATACTTGCATTTCGCAAGTAGAAACTTTTGTTTGTCCACCACGCGCGCTACAATCGCAAGCAAGTGATGAAAGGCAAGTGCTACGACCAGGTGCCGTACTGCCCGATGGCGCATGCGCTGTCGCTGGTCGGCGAGCGCTGGTCGCTCCTGATCGTGCGCGAGCTGCTGCACGGCCCGCGGCGCTACACGGATCTCGCGAACGGCCTGCCCGGGATCGGCACGAACATCCTGGCCGCGCGCCTGAAGGACCTCGAGACGTTCGGCGTCGTCGAGAAGAAGAAGCTGCCGCCGCCGTATGCGTCGACGGTCTACGAGCTGACGCCGTACGGCCGTGAGCTCGACGAGGTGCTGTACGCGCTCGGCCGCTGGGGCGCCCGCTCGCTCGGCCCGCCCGTCTTCGAGGAGGAGCTCTACCCGGAGTGGGGCCTCAACGCGCTGCCGGCGCTGTTCGACCCCGAGGCGGCGCGCGACCTGGACGAAAGGTACGTCCTGAAGATCGGAGACGACGCGTTCACGGCCGACGTCCACGACGGGCGGCTGAGAACGGAGGTGGGCGCGTCGAGCGACCGCGACCTCGTCGTCGAGATGGACATGAGAACTCTCTGGGCCCTGACGAGCGGCGAGCTGTCGCCGTCCGAGGCGCTGAAAGCTGGCCGCGTCCGGATCGAGGGCGACGCCGAGGCGCTGGAGCGCTGCTTCAAGGTGTTCCACATGGCGCCGCGCACCGTCGCCGCCGCCTGACGCTCATCCCGTCGGGATGACACGCCCTCGCGCGCGCGAGAGCAGAGTCGTCGCATGAAGCTCCACCGTTCCATCACAGCGGCGGCGCTCGGCGCCGCCTTCCTCGTGGCGCTCACCGCCTGCGGCGGCGGCTCGAGCACCACGACGGTCACGACGACCGGCGGGACGAGCGAGCGGCTCTCGGCGCGTTCGTGGACGAACTATCAGACGCTGGCGGCGAAGGCGTCGGACACGAACAACAAGGCGACGAGCAAGTTCGGCTACTGCAAGACGCTCATCACCGGCGGCTCGTCGAAGAGCCTGATCGACTCGTGCTTCGTCACGTCGACGAGCGCGGTGATCGCTCAGGGCCAGGAGGTCAACGGCTTCCTCCAGGCGCTGATGCTCGAGACCAGCGGCGCGTGCAACGAGGCGCTCACGACGCTCGACTCGGACGTGGCGGCCTACGTGTCGGCCGCGCAGACGCTCGACGACCAGGCGAAGAAGGGCGAGGTGCCGTCCGAGTCGGACGTCACCGCCGCGCAGGATGCGCTGAAGCAGGTGCAGACGTCGAAGGCGGACGTCGAGCCGGCCTGCAAGCCCCAGTCGTCCTAGCGGCAACGCGATGCAGGGACTGTGTCCCCGAACGGGGACCGTCCCTGCGCGACTGGAAGCGGAGGGCGGCCCGCGCGCGACCTTGTACTGTCCCGCGCCGTGCCCGACCAGCAAGGCCGCATGGAGTCGTTCATCACGCTCGTCCTGGAGCACGCCGACTCGGGCCTCTCGGCCGCGCACCGCGAGCTCTATCCGGAGCGGATCCCGGAGAACATCCCGCTCTCGCTGACGCTCCTCTACCCGTGGATCCCGGCGGCGCGGATACCCGACGAGGAGCTCGCGCGGCTGCGCGAGTTCTTCGCGAGCCGGCCGCCGCTGAGCTTCGACCTCGTGCGGGTCGCGGAGTTCCCGGGCGTTGTGGCGTATGCGGTGCCGGAGCCGGACGGGGAGCTGCGGGCGACCATGCGGGCCCTGTGGGCGCTCTACCCCGAGTACCCGCCGTACGGCCGCAAGGGCAACGACCCGGCGCCCCACTGCACGCTCGGCCGGCTCGTGGGTGACCACGCAATCACGCTCGAGCAGGCGAAGGCGCGCGTCGAGCCGCTGCTCCCGGTCCGCTGCGAGGTGACCGAGGCGACGCTGTTCGTCGAGCAGAAGCCGGTCGAGATGCGCGTCCGTGCGCGCTTCCCGCTCGGCGGCTAGCCGCGCTTCAACGTCAGACGTGCCGCGCCCCTGCTCTCCGGGGCACTGCGCGCACGCGAACTGAACCCGGCGGCCTATCCCGGTTCATCTCGGATCTGTACCCGGGAACCCACCCGTTCGAGGGAGTTGCGCAAGTTTTCGGCGCCGAAGGGGTCTCTAGGACGAAACCAGTCGCACGTCCCTTCGGTACCCAGAGCAGCCGCACCGCTCGGAAAGAGAGTTCCCGTGAAGAAGCTTTTCCTCCCGCTCGCCGCAGCCGCGGCCTTCGTCCTGCCGGCAACGGCCGGTGCCACGACGTTCAGCGGGGTCGTTGTGGCGAAGCAGTCTGCGCGCCACGCCGTCGTGGTCGCCTCGAAGACCGGCGTCGTCCGCACCGTGCACACGCAGCGGGGCACCCTGCGCGTCGGCGCCCGCATCGCCGTCAATGCGCGCAGGCTCGCGGACGGCACCTTCAGCGCGACGGCGATCTCGGTTCGCGGGCGCGCGCTCAAGGCACGCATCCGCGGCGTCGTCGCACGCAGGCTGGCGGGCGGCTACCTCGTCTCGGCAGGCCACGCAGTGCTGGCCGTGCGCACGCGGCACTTCGCCGGGCTGAGCGCTGGTGGCACCGGGCCCGTGACCGGCACCATCGTCGACGTGACCGTCGACACGAACGACGACCAGCTCGACCAGGAGGACGTCGAGGAGGTGGGCCACGCGCAGCGGCTCGAGCTCGAGGGCACGATCGCCTCGATCACGCCCGCGACGGCTGCCGATCCGGGCGAACTCGTCCTCACGGTCGGCAAGTCCACGATCGACGTCGTGCTCCCCGCGGGCACGACCCTGCCGAGCACGCTCAAGGTCGGTGACAAGGTTCAGGTCAAGGTCACGCTGGCCGGCGACACGTTCACGCTGGCGACGTCCCACGAGGAGGACGACGACCAGGGCGATGACGGCGACCACCACGGCGACCACCACGGCGACGGAGGCGGGGGAGGCGACGACGACTAGCGTCGACGTCGACACCGTGCGCGCAGGCCGCCTCGGCGGGCGGCCTGCGCAGCAGCTGGCCGAGCTTTTCGAGGCGCACGCCGCACTCGTGCTCGGCATTTGCCGCGGGATGCTCCGCCACGCCCAGGATGCGGAGGACGCCGCGCAGCAGACGTTCCTGTCCGCATACGCGAGCCTCGCCGGCGGCACGGTGCCGCGCGAGCCGGCGGCCTGGCTTGCGACGATCGCGCGCAACGAGTGCCGCACGCGTGTACGCCGCCAGATGCGCGAGCCGGTGTCCGCGGGCGAGCCGTGGACCGGGGACGGCGACCCGGCCGACCGCGTCGTCCGTGCAGAGGAGCTGGAGTCGCTGCGCCACGCGCTCGCCGGTCTGCCCGGCCAGCAGCGGAGCGCGTTCCTCTTGCGTGAGTTCTCGGGCCTGTCCTACGACGAGCTGGCGGGCGCGCTGGGCGTGACGCGGCCGGCGGTCGAGTCGCTGCTCTTCCGCGCGCGGCAGCAGCTGCGCGTCTCGCTGCGCACGGCGCTTGCCGGCGTTGCGACGGTGCCCGGGAACGCTCGCGATTGGCTGGCACAGCTCTTTGCAGGCTCGCCCGAGTCTGCGGCGGCGATCGCGAAGATCGGGTCGCTGCCGATCGCCGCGAAGATCGCGACGGCTACCGCCGGCACAGCGCTCGTGACTGCAGGCCTCGTGGCCGGGACGCCGCACCGCGAGCACCCGGCGGCGAAGGCCGCGCCTCCCGTCGCTCGCCCCGTGCGGCTACGGCCCTCCGCGACCCCGCCCCGGCGTGTGGCAGTCGTCCGGCCGGTTGCTGCGGCGCACGTCGTATCCGCCACGCCGCAGTCGGCGCACGAGGACGGCGAGCATCGCGGACACCGCACGAGCGGGCCAGTCGCGATCGCGGAGCCACGCCAGTCGGAACCGACGCACGGCGAGCCCGCGACAAGCGGGCACCAAGACCACCAGACAGAGCCGGTGGAGACCAACGCTCGCACCGGCGACGGCGACCACCGCGAGGGCGCCACGAGCGGCCGCCACGACGACGGCGAACATCCGACGCAGACCGGCGAACATTCGACGCAGACCACGACGGTCGAGTCGACGACCGTCGCGGATGATCATGTCGACTCCTCGGGTGACGGCGGCTCGGATCGCTCTGGTGACGGCGGCGCCGGTTCGGATCGCTCGGGCGACGGCGGCGCCGGCGACGAGCACAGCGGCTCCGGCACCTGACCGGCGATTCGTCTGCCGCGCGGCGGGAACGCGACCACGATGAGCCGCCGGCGAGGTACCTTCTTGATCTCGCGATCTCGAGGGGGAGGATGCTCCGCAAGGCGTTGATCGGCCTGGCCGCCGCATTGGTGCTCGTTCCGGCTGCCCACGCGGCGTGCATGACCCCGTCGTCCGATCAGCGCGCTGCACCGATCGCCTGGTTCGACTGGCACAGCGCGACGAAGATCCGCCAGTCCGGCTACGGGTCGCACGCGGTCGTCGGGCTCACGTCGATGAGCGGCCTGCGCGCGGTGCTGCGCCGCTACCGCTTCGAGCGTGTGCACGCGATCCCGGAGCTGCGCGCTGTCGAGGTCACCGTCACCCGGCCCGAGCTCCGCCGGCTGCTCGCGCGAGCGCCCCGCGACGCGCTGATCCGCTACGTCTCACCGGCGGGACCCGGTCGGCGCGCCCAGAGCGTGCCGAACGACCCGCTGCTGACGGCGATCGACCCGGCGAGCGGAGTGCCGTACGAGTGGCAGTTCTCCGCGGCGCACGTCGACCGGGCGCTCGACTACTCGCGCGGGAGCTTCTCGGTCGTCGTCGGCATCATCGACACGGGTGCGGCGGACGTGCCCGACCTGACCGGCAAGGTCGACGGCCGCTGGAACGTCGCGAACGACGGAACGGTCACCGAGTCGACCGCGCCCGGCGGCAACGACGCGGCCGGCCACGGCACCGCGATCGCCTCGCTGATCGCCGCGAACGTGGGCGACGGCTACGGGATGGCCGGCTTCGGCGGCGACTCGCACGTGGTCGCCGTCCGCGTGGGCGACCGCACGTTCAGCGACCTGGCGGTCGCGGTCGCGCTGGCCAAGCTCGACTCACTCGGCGTCCGGATCGTGAACATGAGCTTCGGCGCGAACATCCCGGACGCGCCGCCCGTCATCGACGCGATCCACAAGGCAGCCGCCGACGGGATGCTGCTCGTCGCGTCCGTCGGCAACGATCGCAGCTACGCCGGGTACCCGTCGGCCGACCTCCAGCCCGCGGAGGGCGCACGCAGCTTCGGCCTGGCCGTAGGCGCATCCGGTTTCGACGGGAAGCTGACGTCGTTCTCGAACTCGGGCCGGCACCTGTCGCTGCTCGCGCCGGGGTCGTACTCCGCACCGTGCTCGGGCGTGCTGGTCGCGCTCCCCGCGGTGAGCGAGTTCGACCGCTCGTGCTACACGACCTTTGCCGGTAACGGCGGTGCGCGCTACGGCTACCTGGCCGGCACATCGTTCTCGGCCCCGGAAGTGGCGGGCGTCGCGGCGCTCATCTGGGCGGTGCGCCCGACGCTGCACAACTACCAGGTGGCGGACATCATCAAGCAGTCGGCACATCGCGGGAGCGGGTGGACGACGACCTCGGGCTGTGGCGTCCTCGACGCGGGCGCAGCACTCGAGCTGGCGGTGAGCCGGACCGACGCGGACTGGGCGGCCGCGCGCACGGCGGGCAGCGACTCGTGCTCGGTCGGCGGCGCGCGAGGGGCCGCGTGGCCGGCGCTGAACCCGGCGCCGACCGTCCAAGCGCTCCTGGCGATCGGCTACAAGGGCAAGCCGCTGACGCTGCGCTTCCGAGTCGACGAGGACACGCACTCGGTCGCCCCGACGATCGACGTGCGGCGCAACGGCAAGGCGTTCAAGCACCTGTCGAGCCGCCTGTTCCCCGTGGAGCCCGGCCAGGCGTACGGCCTGACGTGGCGAGTCCCGCGCGTCCCGGCGCAAGGCACCTACAGCTTCTGCGTGACGCTCACGAACGGCGCCGCGAAGAAGAGCGCGCAGAGCTGCGCGCCGATCACGCTCCGCTAAGGGCGTTCAGCGCTCGCAGCCGTAGCCATCGTGGTTGCCGTCGAAGTGGTGCGGGTCGGCGCCCACGACGCGGAAGTTCCTGTACGAGATGTCCGCGCAGTCGAGGTCGGGCGGCGGCGACGGAATGCACACGTCCGGGTAGGACGGGTCGCAGTTGGCATGTGTTGCGGTCGTCGTCGTGCCGGTGCTCGTCTTCTTGTGCCGTTCGTGCGTCGTCGCCGGCCCGTACGGATTCCACTCCGTGTCGCATGCCCCCCACAGACCACGACCGGCGCTGCGTGCCTGACGCGCCGATGCGAGCAGCGTGTTCGCGTACTTGCCGCGATCCCCGTCGTAGAACCACACGGTCGCCGACCCGTCCCGGACAAGCTGCAGGTTGAGGTTCTTGCCGCGGTACCAGACGTAGCGGAGCAGCCGACCGTAGCGGTCGACCTTGTCGAGGCGCGAGTCGCTCTCGAGCGTGACGGTTGCCCCGTCCGGCAGGAGCCGGCGCAGGTCCCGCGCCGCCGCGCGCGAGTAGCACTCACCGGTGCCGACCTCCGGCGTGTCGATCTGGACAAGCCGGACGCTCGTCCCGCCGGTGAGCTTGATCGTGTCGCCGTCGATGACGTATGCGACTCGCGCGGTCGTCGCGGCGGGCGATCCCCAGGCGCCGGCGACCGCCAGGAAGAGCAGGGCCAGAGCCCCGAGAAACGTCCGCATGCACACAGCCTGCAACGGTCCGGACAGGTCCGCCAGAGCCGGTCGGCCCATGAGAGGCGTGAGGGGCGACCGCTCACAGCGTCCGCCCCTCACTGGACTCGTTTCAGCGACGCGCGCCGGGCCGCGCGATGCGCGTAGTCGCCTGCTCGGCGTCGGACGAGAACACCGACAGCTGCAACAGCTCGCCGTCGAGCTCGAGCCCGGAGCCCACGACCCCTTCGCCTACCAGGCGCACGTCCTCGCCGAGCGCTTCGGACGGCCGACGCGAGCATGGCGCCGACGCTGCCGCCTCGACGAAGCCGGCGAGCTCCCCCGAACCCGCCGGCTTGCCGTCGAGCCGCTCGACCGCGTCGAGCAGGTAGCCGCTCAGCAGCTTCGGGTAGAGGCGCGCGAACGCAGCCGGCCGCGACACGTAGTCGACGCAGATGCGGTCGCCGATCGCGAGCAACGCACCGGCCTGCCCCGGCTGCAGCGGGAAGGCCTCGCCGAGTGAGCGGAGATCCTCGTAGCGCTTGGCGAAGATGTCTGCCTGCGCGCCGGTCGGCGAATGGGCGTCGTGCTGCTGCGCCTTGTCGGCGACCGACTCCCAGACTCCCGACTGCGCCACCCCGCGTGCGAGCGGCGCGGAGAGCAGCGTGTGCGCCTTGCGCCGGCGCAGCTCGGGGTAGGCGGTGTGCGAGGCAGCGCTGAACCGCGCCGAGCGCGAGCTCCAGCGGCCCTGCTCGACGCAGGACACTGGGATGCGCGTCTTCGACCGCGCGCCGACGAGCACGGAGACGTTGAGGATCCGGTTCTGCTTGGCGCCGACGAGCTCCTCGCCGTCGTAGAGCAGCACGTGCGAGTCGAGCGGGTTGTCGACGGCGAGCTCGGGCACGGACCCGGCCGCGTCGACCTCCGAGACCGCAAATCCGAGTTGCAGCGCCTCGTCGAGCGTCACGTACTCCGCGCGCGGGTCGGAGCGGGGAAAGAGCGGGGCGACGACGATGCCGTGGTGCTCGACCGGCTCGCCGAGCTGGATGGCGTCCTTGACCATGGGGCTCCTTTCGTGGTGTCCCCTGGGAGTCATGAACGCGGCCTCGTCTTCTTACGTCGCCGTGCGGACGATTCAGATCGACCGATGCGCGTCCGCGCGAGCTAGTCGGCCTTCAGCGTCTTGAGGTAGGCGACGAGTGCGTTCAGCTGCTGGTCGGGGATGATCCCGCCCCAGTGCGGCATCGAGACGATCGGCGCCTTGCCGAGCACGCTCCCGCTCCGGATCACGTCGAGGATCTTCTGGTCGGTGTTGAACTCGCCGAAGAAATCGGCGCCCGAGAGCGGCGGGATGACCTTGTCCTCGGACTGCGGGTTCGGGACGCCGCCCAGGCCGTTCGGGCCGTGGCAGTTGATGCAGCCGTAGCGCTGGTAGAGGAGGGCGCCTTCCACGGCGGCGCCCTGGCCGGTGATCACCGGCGCGGGCGTCGCGCCCGGCACAGCGGGGAGGCCCGCGCGGAGGTACGCGACGAGGTCGGAGACCTGCTGCGCGGAGATGACTGCGCCCCAGACTGGCATGTACGGCTTGGTCGGATTGGCCGACTCCCCGAGCCCGTGGTCGATGATCTGCTTCAGCTGGGCGACCGTCATGCCCTTGCCGGCCGGCGTCAGCGCCGGAACGTAGGGCGACACGCCTCCCTGCCCGCGCTCGCCGTGACACTGCGCGCAGGCGAACTGCGTGAAGTCGTGGGCGCCCGCCGCGACGCTGTTCGAGACGTTGGTCGCGCCCCCGTTCGGCACCGTCGTGACGCTGACCGTGGACGTGACCGTCTTCGTGCTGCCGCAGCCCGTCAGCGCGGCGAGCATGAGGAGCCCGCACGCGCCGAGCCCGACCAGGCTCCGGGCACGAACCATCCGGCGACAATACGCCGCTTGCGCGCGTCTGGGTACCCGCAGTTTCAGCGGATGCAAGGCGGCCGGCTGTGCCGAGCGTGGCTCTCGCGATCCTCGCGCGTCACCCGTCGTCCGAGCCTTCGTCCCACGGCTCGGTGTCGGGCGGCACTTCGTCGGGATCCAGCGTCCCGTCCTCGAGATCACCGGCGACGTCGTCGTCGGTCTCGAATGCGGCGGCGACCTCCGGCCAGCTGTAGCGCGCTTCCGAGATCTCGAGGCCGCGTGCGATCCACTCGGGGTGGCGGGCGGGCTCGGTCGACAGGTATTCCGGGTCGGGTCGCGTGCCGACCCGCCAGAGGTTGAGCCGGTCGGCGTCCCAGCAGAGCCCGGTGGTCGCGTCGGCGGCGGTCCTTCCGTCGGTGTGGCCGGCGCACGCGTCGACGAGGAGGCGCAGGCGCTCCGGGGCAAGCGTGAACGCGTGGCCGTCGAGCTCCTGCGCGATGGCCGCCGCGCGCGGCCCGTGCTGCGGGTCGTAGTCGTCGTTCAGCCGCTGCGAGTCGTGGAGTAGCGCGAAGAGGAAGGCGATCTCCCGATCCGCGGTGGGTACGTCGCGCGCGAGAAGCGCGGCCGTCCAGCCGACGCACTGCCAGTGGCGCTCGCCGTGCAGTCTCGAGTGCGGTCGGGTCGCGCGGGCCAGCACGATGGCTACGACCGTGTCGACGTCGTGGATCCCCGCCGGCTGCTGCACACCCGGGTCCTAGACGACTGCGCCGTTCTGGACAAGGCACGTCCGGCGCGTGACACTGGAAGCGCATCCAGAGCGCGGCTCGAGCCGCCGCCAACCGGCGCCAGCGCACGGTGGCAAAGCGATGCGGTCCGTGTCAGGGCAACGCTGGAAAGGGGAGTACAGATGGATGGGAACGAGGCCAAGGGCGTGCCAGACGTCGACGTAGTGCTGCTTCCCGAGGACGGGATAGAGATCCACCTGTCGCCCGGGGAGCTGGAGTCGCTGCTCGCGCAGTTCCCCGCAGTTGAACGCGAGGCGCGCAAGTGGCGTGCGATGACGGGGCAGCCGGGCAGGCTCCTCGTCATCCAGGAGGCGGTGATCGCGGCGTATCGGCGCGGTGATCTCTCTCAGTGACCGCCCGGGCTCCAGCGCCGTGCCGCGATGCACTCACGGCAGATGGTCAGGAAGTACGGCGTGTGCCAGACGCGGCCGTCGCGCTCGTCGTAGTAGTTCGAGGTCGGCCGGCGGATCCGATTCCGGCTGCAGTTCGTGCAGGCGATGCCGTCGCAGATGCATCTCACGGGCGTCATTTTCGCGCCCCAGCCGTCGGCGTACAGAAACGTGCCCTTGAGCTCGCCGCACGTGGCGCAGCGCTCGAGACCGTCGGGGATCATCGCTCACCTCCATCGTTCTCGGCGGTAGCACCGCGCCGTGAGGCCGGTTGCTGCGGCGTCGCAGGGCCGAGTCCCTCAGCCGCTCTGGATGGACTCGTTCAGCCTAGATGACTGATTCCGAACTGGCGCGGGGCCGGATGACGCCCCTGACACTGCGCGCTGCGCCACGGTCGCCCACAACACGTAGCGCTGCTATGCGCTGCGGGCGACCGTGACGCATCGCTTGGTCATGGACGCCCCCGACCGGCACGCCACGTCGGAATCAGTCATCTAGCGGCGCGCCGCGTCCGCTATCGGTCGCCGAACTGTGACACCCAGACGACTGCGTGCCGGAAGTCGTCGACCGTGACGTCGTGGACGGCGGCAAGGCCCGCCGTGCGCCATTGCGGGAGGAAGAGATTCTCTCGGTGATGCGTCGAGTTCAGCCAGTCGTCCATCGCCACGCGCGGGGCACCGCGGCGGCCTTCGCCGACGTCCAGGTTCTCTCCCCACCCAGCTGCAGCCGGGTAGCCCGCGTCCGTCGCCACCTGATCCGATCGCTTGCCGCACGCGGCATGCTCGAACTTCCCACAACGCACGATGTCGCCGGCCTTGGCCAGCGATGCGGCGTTCAGGGTCGTCACGAGGGCGACCGGCCCGAGCCCCTGGCGCGCGCGGGCGTAGTTGACCAGGCAGAGCATCGTCGTGATCTCCTGCGGCGCATTGACGGCTTCTCCGCCCGGACAGACGCTTTCCGGCGCCAGCCAGGCCGCCCAGGCGTCGTCTTTCGCGTAGAGAGACGCGTGTCGCGTGGGTGTTCCGGACGCCCGGTCGTACCCATCCCGAACGACGCTCCGGAGATTCGCCGACACGGCCAGGGCTGCCACCGCGGCGATCGCGGCGATGATCAGCAAGGCGGCCGGGCTCGTCCGTCCGTCTGAACGAAACCGCGCGCGGTCGTCGGCGCCCATGGGATCTCATCGGCGGGCAGAACCGTTAGCTGCAGCTTGCGGGTCGCCAGCCGACGCAAACTCAGGTCACGCTTCCGTATCACATTTCGTGCTACGGTCGATGCATGAAGGAACGCGCCGTCTCGCTGAGGCTCGACGCCGAGACGCAGCGGGCGCTCCGGACGCTGACGAGGCACGGCGTCTCGCGGTCGCAGGCGATCCGGAGCGCGATCATCGAGGCGGCGCGCAACGAGGACGACCTCGCGGCCGAGGCGGCCGCGCTTGCGGCCGACGAGGGTGATCGCGCCGAGGCAGCGGAGGTCGCCTCGCTGATGGAGTCGCTCCGTGCGCCGGGGTGATGTCGTTCGTCTTCGTCCGCCGCGCGGGCGGAGCGGGCACGAGCAGCAAGGTGCGCGCTACGGCGTGGTGCTCCAGGCCGATGCCCTGCTCGCGCTCTCGACGGTGATCGTCGCGCCGACGTCGGCCCGCGCGCAGCCCGCGTCGTTCCGTCCCGAGGTCGATGTCGAAGGAACGCGGACGCGCGTCCTCGTCGAGCAGCTCGGCGCGGTGGACGGAGCACGGCTCGGCGCGCCGGTCGGAGCGCTGCGTCCGTCGGAGCTCGCCGACGTGGACGATGCGGTCGGCGTCGTGCTCGGCCTCACTTCCTTGCGCCGCTAGCGCTCCGCCCAGGCGAGGACGTCGGCGAAGCGCTGATCCGAC
Organism: uncultured Thermoleophilia bacterium; assembly: GCA_963734565.1. Taxonomy (GTDB): domain Bacteria; phylum Actinomycetota; class Thermoleophilia; order Gaiellales; family Gaiellaceae; genus JACVRM01. Next base: position 808,388 of record CAVTHM010000006.1, read on the forward strand.
AGGCTGCCGAAGAGCGGTTCCCGCGTCAGTTTCGCCCGCGTCGTAGCCGGGCTCGTGATGCCGCACAGGTAGCGCGCCAGCTGGCGTGGCTCGCCGAGGGCTTCCGGGTTCGCGGCGCGCAGGCTCGTGATCGCGCCCGCGTCGACTGCCATCTCGATCGGCGGTTGGGGCTCGGGCTCCGGTAGCTGCTGCGCCCGGCCCGTCAGGCAGTGCGTGCAATGGCCGCACGGCTCGGTGCGCTCCTCGCCGAAGTACGCCGCGAGCTCCCGCACCTGGCAGCCGTCGTGCGTGACCAGCGCGAGCACCTGTGCGACGCGGGCCGTCTCGGCCTGCTCGCGCCGGTCGAAGCGTTCCGCCAGGCGGTCGAGGAGTTCCTCCGACGACGCCGCGTGAGCGAGCACGGTGTAGCGCTGGCGCGCCTCGGCCGCCTGCAGCTCGATGAGACCCTGCTGCTCCAGGTACTCGAGCGCGGCCAGGATGCGGGCGCGGTCCTCGCCAAGCTCGGCGGCTGCGGCTTCCGGATCGATGCTCGTCCAGACGCGGCCCGTCTTGCCGGCCGCGACCACGCGGCGCAGGAAGTCGGCGCGCGCCGCGTCGAAGCCGTCGATGACCCCGTCCAGCTCACCGTTCACCGGCCGCAGCCGGTAGCCGGCGTAGAACGGCGTGCCCTGGCGGAGGAGCCCGTCGAGCTCGAGGTACGTCAGCACCGTCTTGAGCACGAGCGGCCGCACGTCGTGGCGTGCCGACAGGTCGTACTCGGAGACGGCGAACTCCTCGCCCGGCTCGTGGGCGAACGTCTCGTCGATCAGGCCGGCGAGTGCGCTGCGGGTCGGCGTGTCGCCGTACGCGAAGTTCTCGAGCGTCGGCACGTCGTCGGGGCACGCGAGCAGCTCGCACGTGCTCGGCTCGCCGTCGCGGCCCGCGCGGCCGATCTCCTGGGAGTAGGTCTCCAGGCTCTTCGGCAGGTTGTAGTGGTAGACGTAGCGCACGTCGGCCTTGTCGATGCCCATGCCGAAGGCGATCGTCGCGACCACGATGTTGCGGTCCGATGCCGACCACCAGTCCTGGACGGCGACCCGCTCCTCGGGCTCATGCCCGCGTGGTACGCGCGGGCCGGGAGGCCGGCCTCGGCGAGCAGCGCTCGCCATCTCCTCGGCCGTCCGCTGCAGCGTCACGTAGACGATCGCCGGAGCCGGGCGGGCGCTCGCGCAGCCGGGCCACGAGCTGGGCGTCGCGCTCGGCAGCCGAGACAGGCGTGGTCAGGAGCGTGAGGTTCGGCCGGTAGAACCCGGTGACGACCGAGTCCGCGTCGGCGATGCCGAAGCCGGCGCGGATGTCAGCGGCAACGGTGGGCGTGGCGGTCGCCGTCAGGGCGAGCACACGCTCAGCACCCAGCTCGCGCGCCCGTGCCGCGAGCTTCAGGTAGTCGGGCCGGAAGTTGTGGCCCCACTCGGAGATGCAGTGCGCCTCGTCGACCGCGAACAGCGCGATCCGCGTCTCCGCCAGCTGGGCGAGGAAGCGCTCGTTGTTGAACCGCTCCGGCGCGACGTACAGGAGCTTGAGCGTGCCGGCGCGCATGCGTGCGGCGACGTCGCGCGCCTCGTCCGCGCTGAGGCTCGAGTCGAGCCGGGCAGCGGCCACGCCGCGCCCGCCGAGGAAGTCGATCTGGTCCTTCATCAGCGCGATCAGCGGCGACACGACCACCGTGACGCCGTCGAGGAGCAGCGCGGGCAGCTGGTAGCAGAGGCTCTTGCCCGCGCCGGTCGGAAAGACGGCGAGCGCCGAGCGCCCCGCGAGCAGCGCGTCGATCACCTGCTCCTGGCCCGGGCGGAAGTCTTCGAAGCCGAACGTGCCTTGGAGCACGGACAGGGCGGGCTCCTGGCGAGTGGTGGTCACGAATAGGCTCCTGCTGTGTCCGGCAAGAAGCCACGTCCTCGGACGAGGTCCCGGGACGTGACCCGTAGGGCCATGGCACCGGACCTCGTCCAGGGCCGTGACGACCGGCCGCCGATCTGCCCGGCGTGCGGCGTCACGATGGGGCTCGTCGTCGGCGACGGCGGGACCACGCGCACGGTGTGCCTGGAGTGCGGGTTCTCAGAGGACGGCGCCGCCAACGAGTGAGCCGGTCATGCCGGCCAGGGTACGCACGAGTCCCAGGCGCGCCGGTATGTGACACAGAGTCGGCACAGTTGGCGGACTGAATTTGTCGTCGCAAATTCCGCAGAGATCATCATTCGCGCCGTGGTCGGTGCGCCGGCCGCCGGGTAGCGTCTTCGCATGCGTCTCGATGAAGAGGCGGCTCGGATTGTCGCCGAGGATCTCGCCCCCGGGATCGCGTTCGCTCCCTTTGCCGACCGGCTCGAGCCGGTCGTCGACGCGCTCGTCGAGGAGCGGCCGGTGTCTCGCGTCGAGAAGGTTGCGCGCACCGCGGCGGCCGCCGTCTGGCAGGAGGGACTTCGAGCGGCGGCCGAAGCCGAGCTCGGCGGGCTTGAGGCCGAGACTCGCGAGACCCTTGCGCGCCTCGAGGCCGCCCGCGCAGAGTTGAGCCGACCGGTAACCGACAATCGGCTCGCGTACGCTCTGGTCGAGGAGCTTTGTCTTAGTCAGCTCGACGCCGTGGTCGCGATGGGAATGCGCCTCGAGGAACTCGAGGAGGAGTTGCGCGAGGCGTCGCCGGACGAGCGTAGAGACATCGCGCTGCGGATGATCGCGGAGCTCGGACCACTGGAGGCATCCGCAGAGGACGGACGGGCCGCGGCATCGGCAATGCTCGAGGCGACGGCGAGCGGTACTGACGCCGACGAGCTCCTGATGCAGGCGACCAAGGCACTGTCACGGAGTCTGGCCACGGACGAGCGCCGACGCGAGGCGCGCGTCGCACTCGGCGAGCTGGCCTCGCTGACGCGGCACGAGACGCCGCTGCTCGCGGACGCGGTCGACGAGTTGCTGGGCGAACCGGTTCCGGACGACCCCGCCGACGACGACATCTGGGTCGCTGCGGTGCTCCACACCGCGACCCGCCCGTTCGACGACGGTCCGTAGCAGGCCTGCTCCGAAGCGGCGCGGCCACAAGAGCGTCTTTCGGGCAGATCGCCCCGGGCCTAGCCTCGTCACCCATGAAGGTCGAACCGCAAGCGCTGAGCCGCGCACGCGCTGTGCAGTGGTGCGCGAATCTGCCGGCGGGTTCCCTGTTCGCCGAAACTGTCTGGTCGATCGTCGACGCGTTCGAGGCAGAGCGGGCCGCTGCGGCCGCGCCGCCGGAGCGTTCCTTAGGCTCGCAGTTACATCACTTCAAGGAACTGACGTAAGATGGGGTCGGTGAAGCGGCTGCAGATCATGATCGAGGAGGATCTCGACGCAATGCTCGAGCGTCAGGCGCGCAGCGAAGGAGTATCGAAGGCGGCGCTCATTCGCCGCTACGTCCGTCAGAGCATGACGCCGTTCCCGCCGCTCGAAGAGGACCCGCTCTGGGAGCTGGTCGGCATGGTCGAAGGCTCGCCCGACGATTCGTCCCGCGTTGACGAGATCGTCTACGACCTCGATCGGTGATCTTCGTCGACTCCTCCTTCTGGATCGCGGCGGCGGTCGCGCGCGACGCGAACCATGCGGAGGCCGTTGAGCTCGTGTCGCGTCACGCCGGCGATCGGCTCGTCACGACGGGCCTCGTGGGCGGCGAAACCTGGACGTTCATCCGGCGCCGCTTTGGTCACGCGCAGGCAGTTGCCCTGCTCGACCGGCTCGATCGCACGCCTCGGCTCCAAGTGCTGCCGATCGACACCGAGCTCGAGCGTGAGGCGTGGGCATGGCTTCGCCGTCGCGACGAACGGCCGTACTCGTTCGTGGACGCCACGAGTTTTGCGCTGATGCGGTCGCTTCGTATTCACGACGCGCTCGCCTTCGACGGCGACTTCAGCGCCGCCGGATTCGTCGAGCTGCGCGCCTGACGCCACGCAGCGCCCAGGGGCGCGGGCTCGCGCGAGAACCTCTCCTGCGGCTGTGTCCGCTGGATTGGTCGGCGTCCTCTCGGGTGCGGGCCGTCGCGGCGGGCGAGCGAGGTAGCTCCGCTCGGTCACCGGGCCAGGCTACGGCTCCCGTCAGCGCTCGCTGCGCCTATCCCAGGCCCGAGGTGCCCTTCTTCGATTTCTTGGCGCTCCGCTTCTCCTTGAGCGACTTCTGCGGAGCCTTCTTCGCGAGCTTCTTCGGTTTGTCGGAACCCTTCATCCTGTCCTCCTTCTCCGGTCAGCCTGGAGGCTAGCCGCCGCGCCAATCGAAAAGACACCACTCCGCGGGATTGCTGCTAGGATGACCAAGCGCGTAGGCCTAGCGCGGAAGCCGCTGAGGCTCCACTTTTCCTCTTCGACTGTCACACCTGGCCTGAGTGCTCGGGAGAGCCCGCTGGAGTCGGTTCTCCACCTTTCTGAAGTGAGGAGTGCACATGCACGCCACCGTGAGACGGTACGAGGGTGTCGACACCAGTCGCACCAACGAGTTGAAGACCAAGGTCAACGAGACCCTGATCCCGAAGCTCAGCAACGTGCCCGGCTTCAAGGGCTACTACCTGCTCGACGCCGGCAACGGTGTCATGAGCTCGTTCAGCCTCTTCGACAACGCCCAGCACGCTGACGAGGCGACGCAGCTCGTCGCCACGTGGGTGCGCGACGAGAAGTTCGAGTCGATCCTGCCGAACGCGCCGAAGATCAGCATCGGTGAGGTCATCGCGCAGAAGAACGGCATCGCGGTCGCGTAACACGCGCCCGCTGTCGCTGCACCGAGAGGAGGCCCGGAGACGGGTCTCCTCTCTTTTCAGGGTCAGCCGTGGACGACGAGCTCGGCGATCGAGTCGACGATGCGCGACGGCCGGTAGGCGAAGCGCTCGGCAAGCTCGCGCGTCGTCACGCCCGTGAGGACGAGCACCGTCTCCATCCCCGCCTCCATCCCGGCGACGATGTCGGTATCCATGCGGTCGCCGATCATCGTCGTCGACTCCGAGTGGGCGCCGATCGCTCGCAGCGCCTCTCGCATCATCAGCGGGTTCGGCTTGCCGACGTAGTACGGGTCAACGCCTGTGGCGCGCGAGATCAGCGCTGCGACCGCGCCCGTCGCCGGGTACCGGACCTGCCGGCGTGGGACCGACCGGGTCCGGGTTCGTCGCGATGAAGCGTGCGCCCGCGTCGATCAGCCGGATCGCCTGCGTGATGCGGCCGAGCGAGTACGAGCGCGTCTCGCCGAGCACGACGTAGTCCGGCTCGCGCTCGACCTGCGTGTAGCCGACCTCGTGCAGCGCCGTCGTCAGGCCCGACTCGCCGATCACGAACGCCGTCCCGTCCGGGCGCTGATGGTCGAGGAAGCGCGCGGTCGCGAGCGCCGATGTCCAGATCCGCTCGGGCGGCACCGGCAGGCCGATCGCCGACAGTCGCGCCGCGAGGTCGCGCGGCGTGTAGATCGAGTTGTTCGTCAGCACGAGGAACGGGTTCCCGCCCGCCTCGAGCTGCGCGATGAAGCGGTCGGCGCCCGGCACCGGCTGGTCCTCGTGCACGAGCACGCCGTCCATGTCCATCAGGTAGGCGCGGGGGCCGGCCACCCGCGCAACCTACGGGAGGAACTGCCTTTACAGGGACTGTCCCTGTTAGGACACGCTGCGCCAGTGCGGCGTCTTTACAGGGACTGTCCCTGTTAGGGGGAGCGATGCGGCCTGCTCCGACCGGCGTAGCATCACTCCGTGGAGTACGACTTCGACCTGATCGTGATCGGCTCCGGGCCGGCCGGCCAGAAGGCTGCGATCCAGGCGGCGAAGCTCGGCAAGCGGGTCGCGATCGCCGAGAAGGAGCGCGTCGGCGGCGTCTCCGTCAACTGGGGCACGATCCCGTCCAAGACGCTCCGCGAGGCGATCGTCTACCTGACCGGCCTCAGCCAGCGCTCGACCTACGGCGAGAGCTACCGCGTCAAGGAGGAGATCACGATCGAGGACCTCCGCCACCGCACGCGGCACGTGATCGGGCGCGAGGTGGACATCGTCCGCAACCAGCTGATGCGCAACCACGTGCACCTGCTCGAGGGCACGGCCGCCTTCGTCGACCCCCACACGATCTCGCTCGGCGAGAAGGAGGTCACGACCGAGTTCGTGGTCATCGCCTGCGGCACCACGCCCGCACGGCCGCCCGAGGTCGACTTCGACGAGAAGGCAGTGCTCGACTCCGACGGGCTGCTGCTGCTCGACCGGATCCCGGGATCGCTCGTCGTCGTCGGTGCCGGCGTGATCGGGATCGAGTTCGCGTCGATGTTCGCGGCCCTGGGCTCCAAGGTCACCGTGGTCGAGAAGCGCCAGGCGCTGCTCGACTTCTGCGACGGGGAGATCGTCGAGGGGCTCCGCTACCACCTGCGCGACCTGGGCGTGGTCTTCCGCTTCGGCGAGGAGGTGGTCGCCGTCGACCGGCACGAGGCCGGGACGCTTACCCACCTGGCGAGCGGCAAGCGCGTCGTCGCCGACGTCGTCCTCTACGCGGCCGGCCGCCAGGGCGCGGTCGACGCGCTGCACCTCGAGAACGCAGGGCTCGAGGCCGACCCGCGCGGCAAGATCGCGGTCGGCCCGGACTTTCGCACCAAGGTCGACCACATCTTCGCGGCGGGCGACGTGATCGGCGGCCTCGCGCTCGCGGCCACGTCGATGGAGCAGGGCCGGCTCGCCGCCGCCCACGCGTTCGGCGAGGCCGACGCGGCGATGAACACGCTCATACCGGTCGGGATCTACGCCATCCCCGAGATCGCCTACATCGGTCGCACCGAGGAGCAGCTGACGAGCGAGGCGATCGGCTACGAGGTCGGTGTCTCGCGCTACCGCGAGCTCGCGCGCGGCCAGATCCTCGGCGACTCCTACGGGATGCTGAAGCTGCTCGTTTCGCCGGACGACCACCGGCTGCTGGGCGTGCACGCGCTCGGCACGAACGCGACCGAGGTGATCCACATCGGCCAGGCCGTCATGGGCTGCGGCGGCACCGTCGACTTCCTCGTCGACAGCGTCTTCAACTACCCGACCCTGGCCGAGTCGTACAAGGTCGCCGCGCTCGACGCGCACAACAAGCTGCTCGCCGTCGAGCGGATCGCCGCCGCTCCGTAGAAATCCCGTTTCGGATCCAGATCTTTCCCGTTTCGGATCCGAAACAGCGGAGACGTGTGGCATAATCGAGCGATCCGACGCTCGGGGGACGCATGTTGAAGGTTCTTGGATCCAGGAAGCACCAACGGACACATCGCCGCGCAGACCTGCGCCTCGTCGCGCAGGAGCAGAAGCCGGGCGACCGCCGCGCCATCCCGACGGCGCTGCTCGTCGAGTGCAACTGCCCCGAGTTCTGCGAGCGGGACCACGACAACGAATAGTGAGTCTGATGGCAGCACCCGAGATCCGCGCCCCGGTCGAGGGACGCGGAGGGGAGATCCTCTCTCCCGAAGCGCTCGCCTTTGTCGCGCGCCTGCACGACGAGCTGGACGGCGAGCGCCGCCGGTTGCTCGCGCGCCGCGCTGAGCGCCAGGCCGAGCTCGACGCGGGCACGCTGCCCGACTTCATCTCAGACACACGGGAGATCCGCGAGGGTGACTGGCAGGTCGCGCCGGCGCCGCCCGCGCTGCAGGACCGCCGGGTCGAGATCACCGGCCCGGTCGAACGCAAGATGATGATCAACGCCTTGAACTCCGGCGCCTCCGGGTTCATGGCGGACTTCGAGGACGCCAACTCGCCCACGTGGCGCAACGTCCTCGAAGGGCAGGCGAACCTCGTGGACGCCGTCGAGGGCACACTCGCCTTCGACGCGCCGGACGGCCGCGCATACCGTCTGAACGAGACGATCGCCACGCTGCTCGTGCGACCCCGCGGGTGGCATTTGCCCGAACGGCACGTGGAGATCGGTGGGCAGCCGGTCTCCGCGAGCCTCTTCGACTTCGGCCTCTTCGTCTTCCACAACGCGGAGCGGCAGCTCGAGCGCGGCGCCGGGCCGTACCTTTACCTGCCGAAGCTCGAGAGCCACCACGAGGCGCGGCTCTGGGCGAGCGCCTTCCGGATCGCCGAGGACGAGCTCGGGCTCGACCGCGGCACGATCAAGGCGACGGTCCTGATCGAGACGATCCTCGCCGCGTTCGAGATGGACGAGATCCTCTGGGAGCTACGCGACCACTCGCCGGCGCTCAACGCGGGCCGCTGGGACTACATCTTCAGCGTCATCAAGAAGTTCCGCGAGCGCGACGGCTTCCTGCTGCCCGACCGCGCCCAGGTGACGATGGCGGTGCCGTTCATGCGCGCCTACGCGCAGCTGCTCGTGAAGACGACGCACGCGCGCGGGGCACATGCGATCGGCGGCATGGCGGCGTTCATCCCGAGCCGGCGCGACGCGGAGCTCAACGAGCGCGCGCTCGCGAAGGTGCGCGAGGACAAGGAGCGCGAGGCGGGCGACGGGTTCGACGGCACCTGGGTCGCGCACCCGGACCTCGTCCCGACGGCGCGCGAGGAGTTCGACAGGGTGCTCGGCGACCAGCCGAACCAGGTCCAGCGGCGGCGCGACGACGTCTCTGCGGGCGCGGCCGAGCTCCTGGATGTGGCGATTCCGGACGGGGCGATCACCGAGGAGGGCGTGCGCGCCAACGTGGCGGTCGGGCTGCGCTACCTGGACTCGTGGCTCGGCGGCGTCGGCGCCGCCGCGATCTTCAACCTGATGGAGGACGTCGCGACCGCGGAGATCTCGCGCGCGCAGCTCTGGCAGTGGGTGCACCACGGCGCCGAGCTCGACGACGGCCGCCCGGTGACGGCCGAGCTGGTGCGCTCGCTCGCGGCCGAGGAGTCCGGCGAGCTGCGCGACCCGCGCGCCGCCGAGCTGTTCGAGCGCGTGGCGCTTTCGGAGCGCTTCGAGGAGTTCCTGACCCTGCCCGCCTACGACTACCTGGAGGACTGATGAGCACGAACGGCCACCACCCGACGGAGATCGAGCAGCTCGAGAGCGCCTGGGTGAGCGAGAGCTGGGCGGGGATCGAACGGCCCTACTCGGCCGCCGACGTCGTCAAGCTGCGCGGCTCGGTGCGCATCGAGCACACGCTGGCCCGGCGCGGGGCCGAGCGGCTCCGCGAGCAGGTCGCGCGCGACGAGGGCGTGCGCGCGCTCGGCGCGATGACCGGCCAGCAGGCGGTGCAGATGGTCAAGGCGGGCCTCGAGGCGATCTACATGAGCGGCTGGCAGGTCGCCGGCGACTCGAACCTCGCGGCCCAGACCTATCCCGACCAGTCCTTGTATCCGGCAAACTCGGCGCCGGCGCTCGTGCGGCGCCTGAACAACGCGCTGCTGCGCGCCGACCAGATCGAGTGGGCGGAGGGCGCGAGCGACCGTGACTGGGTGGTGCCGATCCTGGCCGACGCGGAGGCCGGCTTCGGCGGGCCGCTGAACGCGTTCGAGCTGATGAAGTCGATGATCGAGGCCGGCGCGGCGGGCGTGCACTACGAGGACCAGCTCTCGTCCGAGAAGAAGTGCGGCCACCTCGGCGGCAAGGTGCTGATCCCGACCTCGCACTTCGTCCGCACGCTCGTGGCGGCGCGGCTGGCGGCGGACGTGCTCGACGTGCCGACCGTGCTCGTCGCGCGGACGGACTCGCTCGGCGCGAAGCTGCTGACGAGCGACGTCGACGAGCGCGACGCGAAGTTCCTGACCGGCGAGCGTTCGCCGGAGGGCTTCTACTACGTGCGCGACGGCATCGAGGCGGCGATCGCGCGCGGCCTCGCGTACGCGCCGTACGCCGACCTCGTCTGGTGCGAGACCTCGACGCCGGACATCGGCGAGGCGCGCGAGTTCGCCCAGGCGATCCGGGAGCAGTTCCCCGGCAAGCCGCTCGCGTACAACTGCTCGCCCTCGTTCAACTGGCGCAAGCACCTCAGCGACGAGCAGATCGCGACGTTCCAGGACGAGCTCATCGAGATGGGCTACCGCTTCCTGTTCATCACGCTCGCGGGGTTCCATGCGCTGAACGCGTCGATGTTCGAGCTGGCGCGCGACTACCGCGACAACGCGATGAGCGCCTACGCGCCGCTGCAGGACCGTGAGTTCGCGATGGAGGGGGAGGGCTACACGGCGACCAAGCACCAGCGCGAGGTCGGCGCCGGCTACTTCGACCAGGTGCTCGAGACGATCACGGGCGGGCAGTCGTCGACGCTCGCGCTCCGGGGCTCGACGGAGTCCGCCCAGTTCGCGTAGGTCGGCCGCGGAATGCCCGAGGGCACCAAGGCCGACGAGCTCGCGCTCGAGCTCGAGCAGGCGATCGTCCGCGGCGAGCTTGCGCCGGGGCAGGTGCTGCGCCAGGAGGAGCTGAGCGAGCGGTACGGGGTCTCGCGCACGCCCGTGCGCGAGGCGCTGCGGCGGCTGGCTGCCCTCGGGCTCGTCTCGTTCGAGCCCAACCGCGGCGTGCGCGTCCGGACGCTCTCGCGTGACGAGCTGCGCGAGGCGTTCCTCGTGCGGGCCGAGCTGGAGTCGCTCGCCACGGAGCTGGCCGTGCCGAACATGGGGCCGGCCGAGATCGAGGCGCTGAGCGCGGCTGAGGAGCGCTACGTCGCCATCACGACACGCATGCGGGACATGTCGCGCCCGCACGAGGAGCGCGCCCGGCTGACCGGCCGGTGGCTCGCGGCGAACTACGCGTTCCACGACGTGATCTACGAGGCGGCGGATTCGCCGCTCGTCGGGCGGATCGCACGCTCGGCGCGGCGCACGTTCCTCGGCCAGGCGGTGTGGGCGCCGGGCGGGCCCGAGATGGACGAGCTCTACGTGCGCAACGTGGCGCAGCACAAGGCGATCCTGGACGCGATCGCCGCCGGCTCGGCCGCGGGCGCGCGGGCGCTCGCGCGCGAGCACGTGCTCGACTCCGGCCAACTGCTCGGGGTCATCCTCGACCACGTCGCCGCCCAGGCCGCGCGCGAAGAGCGGCGGCGCGCATCCTGAGTTCGTGGCTCTCAGCCACCAACTCAGGTAGGCAGCTCGGTCAGCGGCGGCGGAAGTACGGCGCGCAGAACACGTTCGAGCAGTGCGTCATCACGACGGCGTCAAGGTCGAACGGCTGGCGGTCGTTGTGCGGTATTAGTGCGACTCCGGCTACGAGAGGAAGCCCGTCGATGCCGACTGTCGCAACGGTCGTGCCCCTGTTTTCCGCGCTCCGTGGCAGGGCCGCCAACGTCCCGCCGCTGCAGGCGTGGTTGTTGCAGTGCAGCGCGATCCCGTGGGACGTGATGAGACCGAGCCCGTCGGCGCCGATCGTCACGGATACGGGGTAGTTCTGGAGAGTGCCCACGAAGTTCGTGGCGGCAGTCGTGCACGTGGCGTCGCTGCAGTGGGCGACCTTGAGCCTGCCGTTGGCGTCGTCCTGGTAGACGACCAGTCCGAGCCCGTCGGCGCCGATGACGACGGTGGACTCCTCGCCCACGTGACCGTCCGTGTCGAGCGCTGTGGTCACGCAGGGACCGCCGCCGCAGCGGGCGATGCCGAGGTCCAGGTTGGCGGGGTCGAAGTAGCTGATCAGCAGCGCGCCATCAGGTTCGACGGCCAGCGACGGCTGGATTGCCGGCCCGATCCCGGCCAGCTCGCGCGTGTTCGCGGAGGAGCAGACGAGATCCGAGCACTCGGCGACACGGAGACGGCTACCGGTACCGACGTAGAGGACGACGGGGAACCCGTTCGTCAAGACGGCGACGCTGGTGTTGCCTTGCACCACACCGTCGGTGAGCGTGCTGGTTGTCGTCGCCGAGCACGTCAGGTTGGAGCAGTGAGCCGTGGTCACCGGGCCGTCGGCGCCGGGGTTGTAGGCGATCAGCGCGAGCCCGTCGGCACCGAGCGCGATCGACGCGTCCCCGGCGACCGGTGCGATCTTCGTGATCGTCGCGCTCGTGCACGCCTGGTTCGAGCAGTGGAGCACCTTGAGCCCCTCGGTTGTAGTGAAGGCCACGATGCCGAGGCCGTCGGCCCCGATGGTCGCGGACGCGTCGAGGCGGACACCTTCCCGGTGGTAAGCCTCGTACAAGGTCGTCTCGCCGGCGGAGGGAACGCCCCGCGCGGCCGCCGTTCCCGGCTCGCCCTCGGCACCTGTTGCTCCTGTCGGACCTGCTGGACCTTGCTGGCCGGTTGCGCCGGCGGGGCCGACGGGTCCGGGCAGGCCCGCCGGGCCTTGCACCCCCTGCGCCCCACGCGGGCCGGTCGCGCCCTTCGGGCCGCGGACGAGCGGCAGCACGCTCGCAGGGAACTTGCCGTTGGCGTTCAGGGCCAGGAGCTGTCCGGCCTTCGGCGTCCTGGACGCGTGCAGGCCGTCGACTCGGTCCGCATTCGGCCCTCGGGTCGAGGCGGCGCCCCCGAACGATGCGAGGACGAGCAGGGCAACGGTCGCCCATGCGATCCACGCGACGAGCGGCAGGCGTTGCACCGAGATCACCTCCATGCGTGCGCGCAGGCGGGGGCGCACAAGTCCACGCTCAGCGTCGCTCACGGGCGCGTGCGGAGACATCGGGGGCGCCGCTGAGCGGCCGTCGGCGGGGATCCCTACGGCGTTTCTACTCAGCGCCGCGCTCGGCGCCGCGCCCGTCCCCGCGTCGGTCTCGGCCGAGCACCGGGCAAACAGCAGGGACCGACCGCTGCGCAAAGGCTCGGGACAGCCCAAACTGCCGGGCAGTCCCAAGTCCTTACAGAACCTCCCGAAAACGCCGATATCATCCGCGCGCATGGCAACCGCTGTCGTCACCGGCGGTGCCGGGTTCCTCGGGTCGCACCTCTGCGAAGCGCTCCTGAACCGCGGCTACCGCGTCATCTGCGTCGACAACCTCGAGTCGAGCGCGCTCACGAACATCGAGCACATCCGCGACGACAACTTCGTCTTCCGCTACCACGATGTCATCCAGCCGATCGAGATCGACGAGCCGGTCGACCACGTGTTCCACCTCGCCGCGCTCGCAAGCCCGATCGACTACCTGCGCCAGCCGCTCCACTCGCTGAAGACGGGCTCGTACGGGACGCACAACGCGCTCGGGCTCGCGAAGTGGAAGCGGGCGCGGTTCCTGCTCGCCTCGACCTCCGAGATCTACGGCGACCCGCTCGTCCACCCGCAGCCGGAGACGTACTGGGGCAACGTGAACCCGGTCGGCCCGCGCGGCGTCTACGACGAGGCGAAGCGCTACGCCGAGGCGATGACGATGGCGTACCACTCCGCCCAGGGCGTCGACACGGCGATCGTGCGCATCTTCAACACGTACGGCCCGCGCATGCGCTCGCACGACGGGCGTGCGATCCCGAACTTCATGCGCCAGGCGCTCGCCGGCGAGCCGATCACGATCTACGGCGACGGCTCCCAGACGCGCAGCTTCTGTTACGTGGACGACCTCATTCGCGGCCTCATCGCGCTCGCCGAGTCGGGCGAGCACCTGCCCGTGAACCTGGGCAACCCGGGCGAGTTCACGATCCTCGAGCTCGCGCAGACGGTGCTCCGCGTGACAGATTCTTCGAGCGAGATCGTCTACGAAGCATTGCCCGTCGACGACCCCCAGATCCGCCAGCCCGACATCACGCGCGCGAAGCAGGTGCTCGGCTGGGAGCCCGAGATCCCGCTCGAGGAAGGTCTCCGCAGGATGCTGGGCTCACTCCGCGAACATCCGGTTGTTGCGTAGGGCGCTCCTCCTCCTGACGGCGACGGTCGTCGCTGCGGGCTTCTGCGCGGGTCAGGTCTCGGCCTCGGGGAAGCTGCAGCTCGGCCTGTTCGACGACCCGCAGGTGCTCGGGCGCCCGGACCAGACGTTCCCGCTGCTCGAGCAGCTGCGCGTCCAGGTGATCCGCGTGACGCTTCACTGGGGCGGGGCGATCGGCGTCGCGAAGCAGCGACCCTACGACGCGACCGACCCGGCCGATCCCGCGTACAACTGGTTCCCGTACGACCGCGCGGTGCGCGACGCGGACGCCTCCGGGATCAAGGTGCTCTTCTCGATCGTCGACACGCCGCGCTGGGCGAACGGCTCCAACCTCAACCGGCGTGCCGAAGAAGATGAGCGACCTGCGCGACTTCGCCTACGCCGCCGCCAAGCGCTACAGCGGCTCGTACGAGCCCGAGGTCGGCGATCCCGCGTTCCTCGCCGGCGACGACCCGAACGGCCCGGGCAAGCCGCTTCCGGCCGTCCGCCTCTGGCTCGCGTGGAACGAGGCGAACAACCCCGTCTTCCTCGGCCCGCAGTACGTCAAGAAGGGGAAGAAGTGGGTCGCGAACAGCCCGGTGCTCTACGCCAAGCTCTGCTCGTCGGTCTTCACGGGCGTCCACCTGACGACGCTCGCGAACGAGAAGGTCGGCTGCGGCGCGACGGCGCCGCGCGGCAACAACAACCCGAAGAGCATCGCGGCCGTCGATCGGGCCGATCCCCTTCCTGCAAGGCGCTGAAGAAGGCCGGGCTGAAGCGCTTCGACGCGTACGCGCACCACCCGTACTACGGCCAGCCGACGGAGACCCCGACCATCGAAGCCGAAGTCGAACCGCGGCAAGAAGGGCCTGATCGCACCGCCCGTCGTGCTCGGCAACATCGGCGACCTGACGAAGGTGCTGACGCAGCTGTACGGCAACAAGCGGCTCTGGATCACCGAGTACGGCTACCAGACCCGCCCGCCTGACAAGCAGTTCGGCGTCACGTACGCGAAGCAGGCGGCGTACCTCAAGCAGGCGGTCGGCATCGCGCGCCGCAACCCGCGCATCGACATGCTCGTCTGGTTCCTGCTCCGCGACGAGAACCGCCTCGCCGGCTGGCAGTCCGGGCTGATGACGGCGACGATGGTGCGCAAGCCGTCGTTCAACGCCTTCCGCTCAGCGCGAGGCTAGAGACCGCGTCCGCCCGTAGGATGCGGGCTCACATGGAGCCGGAGCCCCGTTCGCCGAGCGCGACCGTCGAGCCGACCGACGAGCCGCCAGAGCTCACGCTGATCGAGCCGCCGCGCGGCGACATGCGCGCCGGGCCGCCAGCACGCCATCGGGATCGCGCTGCGGGGGGCGCTGCGCCGCCTGCTCAGCGTCCTGTCGCTGGTGGCGCTCGACCTCACGGGCGTGACGCTCGGCCTCTACACGGCCCTCGTGCTGCGCGAGCTCTGGTACGGCGCGCGGACGCCGCTCTGGGGCGCGCTCTGGCATGCCGAGACGGACTGGCTGCCGTTCATCCTGCTGATCACGATCCTGCTCTTCGCGCAGGCTGGCCTGTACCGCCACCGCGAGGCGCGCGCGGGGATGGGGCGGATCATCGCGTCGCTGACGCTCGTCGCGGTGCTCGCGCTCGCGTTCGGCGTCGGCATCGGGCACGAGTTCACGACCTTCGGGCTCGCGCCGACCGCGATCGTGACCTGCACGATCTTCGTGGCGCTGCTGCGCGGGTCGTACGAGGTCGTCTCCGGCGAGCTGCTGCGCCGCGCCGGCGTTCGGCGGCGCGCCGTGCTCGCCGGCCCGGCCGCCGACCTCGTCGCGCTGCGCGAGAAGCTCGGCAGCGCGCGCAGCGGCATCGACTACCAGTTCCTCGGCACGGTGACCGAGGACGACGTGCCCGACCGGCTCGGCGGCTACGCCGATCTCGAGCGGCGTGCTCGGCGGGGAGGTCGACGAGCTGATCGTCGCCGGCCACGTGCGCGACGCACAGCTGCTCGCGATGGTCGAGACGGCCCACCGTGCGGGCGTGATGGTGTACGTCGCGCCGTCGGTGACGGAGCTGCTGATCCAGCGCGCCGACTACGTGCCGGGCCAGGGGCTGCCGCTCTTCGAGTTCCGGCCGCCGGTCTTCGCGGGGACGGACTGGGTCGTGAAGCGCACGTTCGACTACGTCGTCAGCCTCGCGTTCATCGTGGTCGGCCTGCCGTTCTGGCTGCTGATCGCGCTCGCGGTGAAGGTGACGTCGCGCGGGCCGGTCTTCTACCGCGACCGCCGGATCGGCGTGAACGAGCGGGAGTTCGGCATGTTCAAGTTCCGGACGATGTACGCGCGACGCCGACGCGCACGTCGGCGAGCTGGAGTCGGCGAACGAGGCGGAGGGCGCGCTCTTCAAGATCCGCCACGACCCGCGTGTCACGCCGGTCGGCCGCTTCCTGCGCCGGTTCTCGATCGACGAGTTCCCGCAGGTGCTCAACGTGCTGAGCGGCGAGATGAGCCTGGTCGGCCCGCGGCCGCTGCCGCTCCGCGACTTCGCGCTCCTCGACCCCTGGCACCGCAAGCGCCACCTCGTGCTGCCCGGGATGACGGGGCTGTGGCAGATCTCCGGCCGCTCGAACCTCGGCTTCGACGACCTCGTCCGGCTCGACTTCTACTACCTCGAGAACTGGTCGATCTGGATGGACGTCTCGATCCTGCTGAAGACGGTGCCGGCCGTGCTCTCAGGCCGCGGCGCGTACTAGGAAGTACGCTTTCCGCATGCTCAAGAGCATCGTCAACTTCTTCCGGTACGGCTCCCGCACCAGCGGCGGGGAGGCGGCGGACGGTCGTCAGGCCGTCAACGCGGTCGACGCCATGGCCGCCGTGTCGCGCCCGCCTTCGAGTGAAGGGCCTGACAGCGTTCCGCTCGGCGGCGGCATGCCGCCCAACTACGCTCAACTCCTACGACGAGGGCCGGCCCCGCACGTAGTTAGAACGCGCGGTGAGCTCGCGCACGACGGTCGCCTGCTCCTCGTCGGTGAGCTGCGGATAGAGCGGCAGCGCGATCGAGAGGCGGTCGGCGAGCACCGCGTTCGGGAAGTCGTCGGGGCGGACGCCGTAGCGCTCGCGGTAGAGGCGAGTCAGCACCGGCGCGTGCGTGCCCTGGCGCGTGGCGACGCCGCGCTCGTCGAGCGTGGCCATCAGCGCGTTGCGGCGCTCGTTCAGCTCGCGCACGTTCGCCAGGCTCGGCTCCTCGGGGCGGTACAGGCAGACGTACGCCTGCCAGCCGTGCGTGACGCCCTCGCGGCACTGTCGGCGTGGCGAGCCAGTCGACGCCGGCGAGCGCCTCCGTGTACGGACTCGGCGCGGGCGCGGCGGCCGGCCAGCACCTCCGGCAGGCGGTCCATCTGCACGCTGCCGACGGCGCCCTGGATGTCGGTGAGCCGGAAGTTGAAGCCGAGCCCGTCGTAGTCGGAGAGCAGGAACGCGTGGCCGGAGCCGTTCTCCTCCGGCGCGGTCGCGGCGCCGTGGTCGCACAGCGAGCGGGCGCGGGCGGCGAGCTCGGCGTCGGCGGTGAAGACCATGCCGCCCTCGCCGGTCGTGACCGACTTGCGCGGGTGGAAGCTGAGGCAGCCGAGGTCGCCGAGCAGGCCGGTGTGCACGTCGCCGATCCAGCCGCCGAGCGAGCAGGCGCAGTCCTCCAGGACCCAGAGGCCGTGACGCTGAGCGACCGCGAGCACCTCGGCCATCGGTGCGGGCAGGCCGAACAGGTGCACCGGGACGATCCCGACCGTCTTCGGCGTCACGAGCGACTCGAGCTGCGCCACGTCCAGGTTGAACGTCGCGAGGTCGATGTCGCAGAAGACGGCGCGGCCGCCGAGATGGTGGACGACGTTCGCGGTCGAGACCCACGTGAAGGCGGGGACGATCACCTCGTCGCCGGGCTCGACGCCGAGCGCGGCCAGCGCGACGTGCAGCGCGGTCGTCCCTGACGAGGCCGCGACCGCGTGCGCAGCGCCCGTGTAGGCGCAGACCTTCTCCTCGAAGGCGTGCACCTCCGGGCCCTGCACGACCCAGCCGGACTCGAGCGGGCGGCGCACGGCCTCGAGCTCCTCGGCGCCGATCAGCGGCTTCGCGATGGGGATCCGGCTGGCCATCGCCGCATACTACGGAGCGGTTTGGAGGGCTCCGCCCCGCGCACCTCGGTCGTCACCGTCGCCTACGAGAGCGGGCCGGCGCTGACGCGGCTGCTCGAATCGCTCGCCGGCGAGGCCGACGAGGTCGATCGTCGTCAACACCGGGGCCGCCGGCGGCGGAGGTGGAGGCTGCGGCCGGCTCCGGCGCGCGTGATCGAGCCCGGCGTCAACCTCGGCTACGCCGGCGGCGGCAACCTCGGCGCGCGCGAGGCGACCGGCGACGTGCTCGTGTTCCTCAACCCGGACACGGTCGCGCGGCCGGGCGCGGTGGCGGCGCTGGCCGCGCGCGCGGCCGAGCCCGACGTCGGGCCTTGCGATGGCGCGGCTGCTGCTGCTCGACCGGCCCGACACGCTCAACTCGAGCGGCAACGTGCTGCACCTGAGCGGCATGGCGTGGGCCGGCGGCTACGGCGAGCCTGCGGAGTCGCTGCGCGAGGTGCGCGACGTCGCGTACCCGAGCGGGGCGGCGATGGCGATCCGGCGCGAGCTCTTCCTCGAGCTCGGCGGCTTCACGGACGAGCTGTTCATGTACCAGGAGGACCTCGAGCTCGCCTGGCGCGCGCGGCTGCGCGGGCTGCGGGTGGTCGTCGACCCGGCCGCCGACGTCCTGCACGAGTACGAGTTCGCGCGCAACCCGCGCAAGCTCTACTACCTCGAGCGGAACCGGCTCTACTTCGTCCTGACCGCGTACTCGGGGCGGCTGCTCGCCATTGCCGCGCCGGTGATCGCGGCGGGCGAGCTCGGCACGCTCGCGCTGGCCGTTCGCGAGGGCTGGGCGCGCGAGAAGGTCGCCGGCTGGCGCTGGCTCGTGCGGCACGCGGGCCAGGTGCGCACGCGCCGTCGCGAGACGCAGGCGCTGCGGCGTGTCCGCGACCGCGAGCTGGCGCGCTGGCTGACGGCGCGCATCGACCCGGCGCAGGTGCCCGTCCCCGCTCCGGTGCGCGCGGCGAATCCCATCCTGAGCGCCTACTGGTCGATGGCACGACGACTCCTTTGATGCGTCCCTTGCAACGACCTAACACGCCCGGCGGTACGGTTGACGCGATGTCCTCCGGCTCGTTGGTGGAGGTGGACGCGCCACCCGTCGAATCGCGGCTCTCCGGGCTGCGCTGCGCGGTGATCGTGCCCGCCTTCAACGAGGAGGGGTCGGTCGGCAGCGTGATCGCCGAGATCAAGGCGTTCGACCCGGCGTTCGAGATCGTCGTCGTCGACGACGGCTCGTCCGACGACACCGCGCGGGTCGCGCGCGAGGCCGGCGCGCGCGTGCTCCGCCTGCCGTTCAACGTCGGCATCGGCGGCGCCGTGCAGACCGGCCACCAGTACGCGCGCGACCACGGCTTCGACATCGCCATCCAGATCGACGGCGACGGCCAGCACGACGCGAGCGAGCTGCCGAAGCTGATCGGCCCGATCCTGCGCGACGAGGCCGACATGGCCGTGGGCACCCGCTTCATCGGCGACTCCGGCTACATGCCGCCGAAGTCGCGCCGGCTCGGGATCATCATCCTCGCCAAGATCGTGTCCTGGATCGTCGGGCAGCGCGTGACCGATCCGACCTCCGGCTTCCGCGCCGTCAACCGGCGCGCGCTCGAGCTCTTCGCGGGCGACTACCCGCACGACTACCCGGAGGTCGAGGCGACGGTGCTGATCCATCACCACCACCTGAGGATGGTCGAGGTGCCGGTCCTGATGCGCGAGCGCACGGCCGGCAAGTCGTCGATCTCGATGCTCTACTCGGCCGTCTACATGGGCAAGGTGCTGGTCGCGCTGTTCGTCGGCCTGTTCCGCCGGTACCCGAAGGAGGAGGCATGACTCCGCTCCGCGTGTCGCTCGTCGCGTCGTTCGCGGCGCTCCTGCTGCTGCTCGTGATCTTCGAGCTGATCCGCCGCCGGCGGCTGACCGAGCGCTACGCGCTGCTGTGGATCGTGACCGGCGTCGTGATCCTCGTGCTGGCTGCTTGGCGGAGCCTGCTCTCGACGATCTCCGACACGGTCGGCATCGCGTACCCGCCGTCGACGCTGTTCGTCCTGGCCGCGTTCTTCATCCTCACCCTGCTGCTGCACTACTCGACGGTGATCTCGCGGCTCGCCGACCAGAACCGCATCCTGGCGCAGCGCCTGGCACTGCTCGAAGAGGAGCTGGAGGAACGCGCTGCCAAACAGGACCCGAGCTCTAGGCCGGAACCGCTCTTAACAGGGACTGTCCCTGTTAGGACGGGCGAGGCGGTCAGGCCGCGACCGGCGCGGCCGAGCGGTACCACGCCACCGTCCGCTCGATGCCCTCGCGGAGCGGCGTCTGCGCGCGGAAGCCGAACAGCTCCTCGGCGCGCGACGTGTCGAGCCGGCGGCGCGGCTGGCCGTTCGGCATCGACTCGTCCCAGCGGATCTCGCCCGTGAAGCCGGTCACGTCGGCGATCAGCTCGGCCAGCTCACGGATCGCGATCTCGCCGCCCGTGCCGAGGTTCACCGGCTCGGGACCGTCGTAGTGCTCCGCCGCCAGCAGCAGCCCCTCGACGCAGTCGTCCACGTACAGGAACTCGCGCGTCGGTGAGCCGTCGCCCCACAGCACGACCTCGTCGCCGTCCGAGTCGACCATCTTGCGGATCAGGTCCGGGATGACGTGGGCGTTCGTCGGATGGAAGTTGTCGCGCGGCCCGTACAGGTTGGCCGGCAGCAGGAAGATCGCGTCGAGCCCGTACTGCTCGCGGTAGGCCTGCGCGCCGACGAGGATCGCCTTCTTCGCGACGCCGTAGGGCGCGTTCGTCTCCTCCGGATAGCCGTTCCAGAGATCCTCCTCGCGGAAGGGCGTCGGCGTGAACTTCGGGTACGCGCACACGGTGCCGGCGATCACGACCTTGGCGACGCCGTCGAGGCGCGACTGCTCGAGCACGTGCGTGCCCATCAGCAGGTTCGCGTACCAGTAGCGGCCGGGGTTGGCGCGGTTCGCGCCGATGCCGCCGACCTCGGCGGCGAGGTGGAACACGACGTGCGGCTTGGCCTCGGCGAACGCGCGCGCCACGTCGTCGGCGCGGGTCAGGTCGAACCCGGGCCGCGAGGGGACGAACGCCTCGATGCCGCGCTCGGCCAGCCGCTCGACGAGGTGCGAGCCGACGAACCCGGTCCCGCCGGTGACGAG
Source organism: uncultured Thermoleophilia bacterium (assembly GCA_963734565.1). Lineage (GTDB taxonomy): Bacteria > Actinomycetota > Thermoleophilia > Gaiellales > Gaiellaceae > JACVRM01. The sequence goes on from CAVTHM010000006.1 coordinate 829,362, forward strand.
GACGCGGGTGCCCGGCTCGAGCGTCACCGCGTCGTGACGGGATCCGTCGTCGGCAGCCAGTCGACGCGGCCGACCCACTTGTCCCGGTTCGCCGCGTACCAGGCGATCGTGCGCGCGATGCCCTCCTCCCACGAGACGCGCGGCTCCCAGCCGGTCTCGCGGTTGAGCTTCTCGTAGCCGACGCGCAGCGCCATCACGTCGCTCGCGCCTGGCCGGAAGCGGCGGCCGACGCTCGTCAGCTCGCGCTCGGGCCAGTAGCCCTCGCGCTCGCCGATCTCGAGGATCATCCCGGCCCAGTCGGCCATGGAGATGTTCTTGCCCTGGCCGTAGACGTAGACGTCGCCGGGCGTGCCGTGGGCCGCGACCATGAGGTGTCCGCGGACGCCGTCGGTGCAGAAGCAGAAGTCGCGCAGCGGCTCGAGGTTGCCCAGCTCGACCCGCGGCAGCTCGAGCGCCTGCGTGATGATCGTGCCGGTCACGTAGCGCGGGTTCTGGCGCGGTCCGTAGTTGTTGAACATGCGCGTGACCACCGTCGGCACCTGGTACGCGTCGAAGTAGTTCATCGTCAGGAAGTCGGCCGCGACCTTCGCCGTCGCGTAGATCGACTTCGGGTTGAGCGGCGAGCGCTCGTGCAGGATCAGCCCGCCCTCCGAGTCGAAGTCGTGGTGCTCCTGGACGTCCTTGTGGACGTTGCCGTACTCCTCCGAGGTGCCGGCCGTGTCGAACTTCTCGACCTCGAGGCCCCAGTCGACGATCGACTGCAGCAGGTTGAGCGTGCCGACCGTGTTCGCCATGACCGTCTCGTACGGGCGGTGCCATGACTCCGCGACGTGCGCCTGGGCGCCGAGGTGGAAGACGTACGGCTTGTCCGGCGCGTCGCGCAGCTCCTTGACGAGCACGTCGATCGAGTGCCGGTCGGTGAGGTCGGCCCAGTGCACCTGGATCTGCGGGCGCAGGTGCCAGATGTTGTTGAGCGCGCCGCTCGAGGTGGCACGCACGAACGCGACGACCTTCGCGCCGAGGAGGACGAGCGCCTCGGTCAGGTGCGAGCCCATGAAGCCGTCGGCGCCCGTGACGAGCACCGTCCGGCCGGCGTAGACGTCCTCGAACTCCTCGCGTAGCGCGTCGCGCTCCGCGTCGGTCCAGCTCGTCTCGTTGGGGCCAAGGTTGCGCCACGATAGCCGACCGGAAGCCGGATTCCGGCGGATGAGCTAGCTTGCCCGCTGTGGCGACCGCTCCGGCCCAGGCCTGATGCACACGGCGCTTTCGCGGCTGGTGCGGCTGGTGCCGAGGCTGCCCTACAACCCGCACACGCACGGGCTCTACCGCCTCGGTGACGAGGTGCCAGTCGGCCGCGAGCTGTCGGTCTTCGACCCGACCGTTTTCGGGAGCTACGACCTCGAGACGCAGCGCGTCGTGCTCATCGACCCCGACAATCCGGGCATCTGGGCGCTCGACCTCGACCTGCTGATGAAGGACGCGCAGCGCCTGCGTTCCCAGCGGGGCCCGCTGGTCGTCGACGAGCGCTACGAGGAGGTCCTGGCGCTTCTCCGGCCGGGAAGCGGCGTGCTGCTGGACGCGTGCACTCCCTCGCCCGAGCAGCGCGTGCGCGAGGCGGTCGAGCGGCTCGGCTACAGCTATCAGGCGATAGACATCGAGGGGGGCCCGGGTGTTCGTCGGGAGGACCTCACGAAGCTCTCGTTCGCCGACGACTCGATCGCCGCCGTGATCTCGTTCGACAGCTCGGCTCATCGAGGACTACGTGGCCGCCGTGCGCGAGATCCGCCGCGTGCTCCGGCCGGGAGGCGTCGCGGTGATCCACGCGCCCTGCTACTACGTCGAACGCGAGAGCAGCGTCCCGATCGATCCCGAGCGCGATCCCTGGGGGCACGTGCGCTACTTCTCGGCGCGCGAGCTCCTCTCCACAGTCGCGCAGTCGGGGCTGGTCCTCCTTCGCGTCGGGCTACAGCTGGACTACGGCGCGGCGGCGCGGCGCGAAGCCGTTCGCGGCCGTGCGCAACCGCGACGTCACGGTCGTCATCGCGTGCTTCAACTACGGCCGCTATTTGCCCGAGGCCGTCGCGAGCGCGCTCGACCAGCAAGGCGGCCCGCCGGCCGTGATCGTCGTCGACGACGGGTCGACGGACGAGGAGACGCTGCGGGTGCTCGACGCGCTGCCGGAGGGCGTCGAGCTCCTGCGGCAGGCCAACGCGGGCGTGTGCCGGGCGCGCAACGCTGGGCTCGAGCGGGTCGAGACGCCGTACGCGCTCGTCCTCGACGCCGACGACCGGCTCGCGCCCGGCGCGCTGGCCGCCCTCACGCCGCCGCTCGACGCGGACCCCGCGCTCGGCTTCGCCTACGGGACGATCCGCTTCTTCGGCGACTGGGACGGCGAGATGCGTTTCGGCGACTACGACCCGTTCGTCCTGCTCTACCGCCACACGATCGGCCCCAGCGCGCTGGCCCGGACCGAGGTCTTCCGCGACACGGGCGGGTACGACCCTGCGTTCACTGAGCTCGAGGACTGGGAGCTCTGGCTCAACGCGCTCGAGCACGGCTGGTGCGGCCGTCGCGTCGACGCGGTGACGCACGAGTACCGCCGCCACGGCGGCAGCAAGCACGAAGGCGACCGCGGCCGCTACCGCGCCTTCTGGCGGCAGCTCCGCAGCAAGCACGCTGGGCTCTACGAGCGGCGCGACGAGCTCTACGCCGAGAGCGGGCTCGGCCGCACGGGCCGGCTGGCGCACGAGCTCTACTGGGGCCCGAGGCCGGTGCCGGCGCGGCTCGAGCAGGCGCTGTACGGGCTCCGCTGGCGCCGCAAATAGACTCCGGCCGCCGATGCCGCCCGCCCTTTCGATCGTCACGCCGTCGTACAACGGCGCCCGCTACATCGCGCACACGCTCGACAGCGTGGCCGCGCTCACGGTGCCGCACGAGCACATCGTCATCGACGGCGGCTCGACCGACGAGACGGTCGCGATCCTCGAGGCGCGCGGCGACCCCGCGCTCATCTGGGTCTCGGAACCGGACCGCGGCCAGACGCACGCCATGAACAAGGGCTTCGAGCGCGCGACCGGCGAGATCGTCGCGTGGCTCAACTCGGACGACGAGTTCATCCCCGGCCCGGTCGACCGCGCCGTCGAGTTCATGCTAGGCGAACCCGTCCGTCGGCGCGGTCTTCGGCGGCATGCACTTCACGGACGAGGCGGGCGCCGTGCGCCGCGAATACCGCCCGGCGCGCTACAGCTGGACGCGCTACCTCTTTATCGGCGACTACATCCCGCCGCCCTCGATCCTGTTTCGCCGCGACCTCCTCGAGCGCGTCGGCCACCTCGACGAGACCTACGTCGACGCGGCCGACTACGACCTCTACCTGCGCCTGTTCCACGACTCGCGCGTCGAGCGGCGCGACGAGGTGATGGTGCGCTTCCGCTACCACCCGGAGAGCAAGTCGGCGCGCGACGTGTGGATCCAGCAGCGCGAGGCGCTCGCGATTCGCCGCAAGTGGGGGCGCTGGCCGGGCTCGCGCGCCGTGATGACGGGGATCGACGCCACGAAGCGCGCCGTCCTGCCGCGGATCTCGGCCTGGCCGAAGCCCTTTGCCTGAGCGGTTGTGTGAGGGCCCGGGCCAGATCTGGCGAACCGGGTCGATGACTATGGTGTCAACACGTTGAGTTCGCCCGTGGAGACATCGACGGAGGTCGGGCTGGCGCGGCCCGAGGCCGGCGCGCTCGTCACCATCGAGCCGCCGAAGCGGCTCGACTGGTTCCACCCACGCGAGCTGTGGGGATACCGCGAGCTCCTGTACTTCCTGACGTGGCGTGACGTCAAGATTCGCTACAAGCAGACGCTGCTCGGCGGGGCGTGGGCCGTGCTCCAGCCCCTCGCCATGATGCTGGTCTTCACGGCGGTAGGAACCTTCCTGAACATCTCCTCCGGCGATGCGCCGTACCCCGTGTTCGTGCTCTCCGGGCTCGTGCCCTGGTTCTTTTTTTCCGGCTCCCTCGTCGCCGCCTCCGAGAGCACTACCCGGGGGGCGGAGCTCGTCTCAAAGATCTACTTTCCGCGCCTGATCCTGCCAGTGTCGGCAGCGGCGGCGATGGTGCTCGACTTCGTGATCTCGCTCGCCCTGCTGCTGGTCCTGATGGCCGTGTACGGCGTCGACGTGGCTACGACGATCCTCTGGGTCGTACCGCTGGCCGTGCTCTGCTGGGCGGCCGCGCTCGCCGGCGGCATCTGGCTCTCGGCGCTGAACGTTCGCTTCCGCGACGTCCGCCAGGCGGTCCCATTCCTCATGCAGCTCGGCCTCTTCCTCTCGCCGATCGTCTATCCGTACTCGCTGGTGCCCCAGCAGTGGCGCTGGCTCTACGACCTCAACCCGATGGTCGGCGTCATCAACGGATTCCGCTGGGCGCTTCTCGGGACGGAGACCCAGCCGGGCGCGTCGCGTCCTTGTGTCCGCGGCTATCACCGTGGTTGCGCTCGTGACCGGGATCGTCTACTTCCAGCGCACGCAGCGCTCCTTCGCTGACGTCATCTGATGACCCGCCCAGACATCGCGGTCGAGGCCGAAGGGCTCGGAAAGCTCTACCACCTCGGCGAGGCGCAGTACCTCGGCGACCTGCGCGAGACGATCGCGGGTACGGCGCGCGCCGCCGCCCGCCGGCTCGTGCGCCGGAGCGAGGATGCGACAAACGGGGACGCCACCCGCGACCTCTGGGCGCTGCGAGACGTCTCGTTCGAAGTGCGCGAGGGCGAAGCAGTTGCGATCATCGGCCGCAACGGCGCCGGGAAGTCGACGCTCCTCAAGATCCTTTCCCGCATCACGTAGCCCACCGAGGGAACTGCACGAATGCGGGGACGCGTCGCCAGCCTGCTCGAGGTCGGGACGGGTTTCCACCCCGAGCTCACGGGCCGCGAAAACATCTACCTGAACGGCTCGATCCTCGGCATGACGCGCCAGGAGATCCGGAGCAAGTTCGACGAGATCGTCGAGTTCTCCGGCGTCGGCCGCTTCCTCGACACGCCCGTGAAGCGCTATCGCAGCGGCATGTACGTCCGGCTCGCGTTCGCGGTCGCTGCGCATCTCGAGCCCGAGATCCTGATCGTCGACGAGGTGCTCGCGGTCGGGGACTTCGAGTTTCAGAGGAAGTGCCTCGGCAAGATGGAGGACGTCGCGAGGAGCGGGCGGACGGTGCTCTTCGTGAGCCACAACATGCAGGCGGTGTCGACGCTGACGCAGCGCGCGATCCTGCTTGCGAACGGCCGTGTTAAGAGCTCGGGCGATACGCAGACGGTCATCTCCCATTATCTGCGGGAGGGAGCCCCCGAGGGCCTCGTCTACACTGCGCCGGTCCGTCCCGACGAACCTCGGATAACGCATGTGGAGGTCGTGACCACTGAGCCAAACAACGTCCAGCGAAACGGGGAGCCACTCGACTTGCGGGTTGGCATCTCGACTCCGCGACCACTCGAGGCGGCGGCCATCTCTGTCCAGATTTGCGATGCGCTCCAGCAGCCGATCGTGCACGTCTGGTCATTCGACTCGGAGCGCCCAATTGCTCGCGAGCCCGGCACCTACGAGCTGATATGTCGGATTCCGAAGCTGAGGCTCTACATGGGCCGGTACACCCTGACCGTGCACTTCTCCGGCGGACTCAGGCGCGAAAAAATTGAGACTCTGGAGCGGCTCTGCCCGTTCGAAGTCGTCATGTACGGCAAGCATCGCGAGTTTGAATGGCAGCCGCGCACGTGCACATACCTCGAGGACTGCGAATGGGAGGTCAGCCGCGCAGGCACAGCAGACCGAACGGCGACCCTTTCATGATTGAAGGCTTGCGCACGAGGCTCGGCTTGGTTCGAACCGAGGCTCAGGGCACTACCGAAGCCGAGGACATCATCGCCCGGCTGACGCCGTACACGGTGGGCGGCTCTCCTATGATCGCGCGGCTGCGCCGCCTCGCCGTCGACCTTGCCGCCCGCGGCATCCCGGGCGATTTCGTCGAATGCGGTGTCTGCAACGGCGGGTCTGCCGGCGCAATCGCCAGCGCGCTCGCCGACGAACGGCGGCACGTCTGGTTGTACGACTCGTTCGCCGGCATGCCGCCGACCGACGAGGTTGATGGTGCGTATGCCGCAACGCTTGTGGGCACATATGTGGGATCGGTGGTACGTGTGCAAGAGGCCTTGACGGTCGCGGGCGTTCCGGAGGAGCAGGTGACGATTCACGAGGGCCTGTTCGAGGACACATTCCGCCAGGAACTGCCGGCCGAGGTCGCCTTCCTCCACATCGACGCCGACTGGTACGCGAGCGTCAAGCTCGCGCTCGAGACGTTCTACGACCGCGTTTCGCCAGGAGGCCTCGTAGTGCTCGACGATTTCGGGCACTGGGAGGGTTGTCGCGAAGCGTTCTACGACTTCGCGTGCGAGCGCGACCTGAAGCCGCTGCTCGAACGGCTCGGACACACGCAGGCGTTCTGGGTCAAGGGCCGAGCCCACAACCGCGACGTCACGCTTCCGTGGGGAGAGGTGACTTCAGACGGCTCGTGAATGGCGGCCGATACACGCCTACGTCCCGGTGCGTCGCACTGCGCCGGGCGGTCGCAGGTGGGGTGCGCGGGCTCGGTAACGCGACCGACGGCTCCCGCGAGAAACGTGAGCGGCACGTGTGCGAGCGTCCCGGGACATCGTCCGCCTAGACGCGATGGACGGGTTCATCGGCGTCAAGCTGAACCACACGACCCTGGACATCTACTTCGTCCGCAGGGCGATCGAGCGCTTCCTCCGCTCGCACATGGCCGAGCTCAACGGCACCCTGCTCGACATCGGCGCGGGCTACGCGCCGTATCGCGAACTGCTGACGACGCCGCCGAGCCGCGTCGACACCTATACCACCCTCGATCTCCCGGGGAACCCGTACCAGCCGCCGGACGTCCTCTGGAACGGCGTGACGATGCCGTTCGAGGATGCGTCGGTCGACTGCGCCCTGGCGACGGAGCTCTTCGAGCATTGCCCCGATCCCGAGCTGGTCATGCGCGAGGCGCACCGGGTGCTCAAGCCCAGCGGCTTCATGCTCCTCACCGTGCCGTTCCTGTGGCCGCTGCACTGTGTGCCCGGCGACGAGTACCGGTTTACGCCCTTCGCGCTGGAGCGTCACCTGCGCGGCGCCGGGTTCGCAGGCGTCGAGCTCTCGCCGCTCGGCGGGTGGAACGCGAGCCTCGCGCAGATGCTCGGGCTCTGGGCGGCCCGGAAGCCCATGACGCGCGTCGCCCGCAGCGCCCTCACGCGCGCGGCCATCCCGGCGATCAGAGGCCTCCTCGCCCGCGACCAGCCGCCGCGCGAGTTCGGCGAGAGCACCATGATCACGGGCATCTCCGGCAAGGCGACCAAGGCCTCGTGAGCCGTCCACTCGCGGTCGTTGCCCCGCAGATCGGCGCTCGCTCCGAGACGTTCATCCGCCGGCACATGGAGGAGCTCCTGCCCTCCGGGACCGTGGTCGTCGTGCGCACCGCCGAGCCGCCGTACGCCGGCCACTGGACGGTCCCCGGGCCGCTCCTGAACATCGGCGACCCCGATCCGAGCCTCGGTCGAAGGGCCCGGGGTGCCCGCCCGCCCTGGTCGCCGCGGCGCAGGGCGTCCGCGGACGGACTGGACGGTGCCCGGTGGTTCCTCCGCGAGCACGGCACTCAGGTGCTGCTGGCCGAGTACCTCGACGTCGCCCTGCCGTGGCTCGACGTCGCCCGCGAGCTCGGCCTTCGCTTCTTTGCGCACGCACACGGGTACGACGTGTCCGAGCGGCTTCGCGACCCGGTCTGGCGCGAGGCGTACCTCAGGCTCAACGAAGCGGACGGGGTGATCACCATGAGCGAGTTCAGCCGCGACCGGCTCGTCCAGCTCGGCCTCGCGCCCGAGCGGACGCACGCGATCCCCTACGGCGTCGACGTTTCCGACACGCGGCCGGCCCGGCCCACCGGCGGGCGTGTCCGCTGCCTCGCGGTCGGCCGATTCGTGCCGAAGAAGGCGCCGATACTTACGCTCGATGCGTTCCGGCGCGCGCTCGACGAAGGCGCCGACCTGCAGCTCGACTACATCGGCGACGGCGAGCTGCTTCCCGCCGCCGACCAGTTCGTGCGCGCCTTTGGGCTTCAGGAGCGTGTCACGCTGCACGGGACGCAGCCGTCCGATGTCGTGAGGGGTCACCTGGCCGAGGCCGACCTTTTCGTCCAGCACAGCGAGGAGGAGGCCGCCACCGGCGACTCGGAGGGGATGCCGGTCGCCATCCTGGAGGCCATGGCGCAGGCGCTCCCGGTCGTGAGCACGAGGCATGCCGGCATTCCCGAGGCGGTCGCCGACGGTGTCACCGGCTACCTCGTCGACGAGGGCGACAGCGCGGCCATGGGGGAGCGGATCGCGGCGCTCGCGCGGGATCCCGAGAAGCGCCTCGCCTTCGGCGTCGCGGGCTGGTCCCGTGCGCGCGAGCACTTCTCCTGGCCGCGCGAGCGGCAGCGGCTGCTCGAGGTGCTCGGGCTCGAGGCGGCGGACGGCGCTGCGCACTAGGCTCGCGGGCCTCGCGGAGCGCGTCCGCGCCCCGAAGGCGCCCCGGTGGGACTGCCCGGTCTGCGGCTACCGCGGCCCGTTCAGGACGGTGAACCCGCCCTCCGGGTCGCGTCTGTACGCCGACTGCCCGGCGTGCGGCGCGGGCGAGCGCGACCGGCTGCAGCGCCTCGTCCTCGCGGAGCGGATCGACCCGAGCGTGCACCTCGCCGACCTGCGCGTGCTCCACGTCGCCCCTGAGCGCTTCGTCGCCGACTTCCTGCGGCCGCGCGTGCGCGCGTACGAGACGGCCGACATCCGCGGCGAGGGCGTCGACCACGAGGTCGACCTGCGCGGTCTGCCCTTCGCCGAGGGCTCCTACGACCTCGTTTACGCGTCCCACGTGTTCGAGCACATCGACGACGACGAGCGCGCCCTTGCCGAAGTCCGGCGGATCCTTTCACCGCAGGGGTTTGCGGTCTTGCCGGTGCCAGTCGTGCAGGAGACGACCGTCGAGTACGGCGAGCCGCTCGAGGTGGAGCACGTGCGGGCGCCGGGCCGCGACTACTTCGACCGCTACCGCAGGCATTTCGGCCGTGTGGACGTGTTCGCGTCGGACGACTTCTCGCCCGCATACCAGCTCCACGTCTACGAGGACCGCACCGTCTACCCCTCGGCGGAGTGTCCGCGCCGCACGCCCAGCTCCGGCGAGCGCCACGCGGACTTCGTCCCGGTGTGCCGGGTCGCACCCTGACGGAGCCCGCAGCGGGCCGCCGTACACTGCGACGCCTTGCACGTCGCGGTCGTCTTCTACGCCATCGCCCCCGAGGGTGGGGGAGCGTTCACGTTCCAGCAGTCGATCCTCGCCGCGCTGAGGGAGCTGGAGCCGTCCTCGCGCCACCGGTTCACCTACTACGCGGCGGCGGCCGGCGGCCTGCCACCTGACGTCATCGCGATCCCGGCAAGCCGGCGCCGGGTCTACGCGCGGCGCGGGATCGAGCTCAGCCGGGCCATGCAGGACCGGCTCGACGCGTCCCGCCGACCCTGGGAGACGTGGCTCGAGAAATCCCTGCGGGAGCGTGAGGTGGAGTTCGTCTGGTTCGCGTCGCACCACGTGGAGCAGTGCAACCAGCCCTACATGTGCACGGTCTGGGACCTCGCGCACCTCGAATATCCGTTCTTCCCCGAGGTCGGCGCCCACGGCGAGTGGGAGCGGCGGCAGCACTACTTCGGGCGCTACCTACCCAAGGCGGCCCGCGTCGTCATCCCAAACGAGGCCGGCGAGGAGACGCTCGTGCGCGGCTACGCCGTCGGTCGCGACCGCGTGGTGCGGCAGCCGCTGCCGACCTCGTCCTTCGCGCTCGATCCGCCGGACGCCGGTGGCGACGCGTCGCTCCTGGCCGAGTGGCAGCTCGAGGCGGGGTCATACCTCTTCTACCCGGCGCAGTTCTGGGCGCACAAGAACCACACGACCGGACTTGCGGCGCTCGCGCACCTGCGGTCGTCCGGACAGACGGCGCGGCCGTTCGTGGTCGTCGGGTCCGACAAGGGGCAGCTCGAGCACGTGCGCGACGTGGCGCGGCGCGTCAGGGTCGACGATCTGCTGGTCGTGCTCGGGTTCGTCTCCGAACGGGAGTTGGTCGCGCTCTATCGCAACGCCTACGCGCTCCTGTACCTCAGCTTCTTCGGGCCCGAGAACCTGCCGCCGCTCGAGGCGCTCGCCCTGGGGACGCCCGTGATCTGCGCGGACGTGCCCGGGATGCGCGAGCAGCTCGGCGAAGCAGTTGTCTTCGTGCCGCCCACGGACGCGGAGGCGATCGCAGGCGCGATCGAGCAGATCGCCGACCCGGCCCTGCGGGCGACGCTCCTGGAACGCGGCAGGGCGCTCGCGACCTCCCGCACGCCGCGGCGCTATGTCGAGGGGATCCTCGAGGTTTTTGACGCCTTCGAGCCGATCAGGGCGACGTGGGGGCCGAGCTATGGTCCGCCGCGATGAAGGTCGAGACGATCGGGAAGGCGGGGCAGACCTTCTGCTACATCGTCCGCGACGAGGGTAGTCCGGAGGCGACGCACTTCGTCACACCCGACGACGCGATCCCGGCAGGTCGGCTTCGTCGTCCGTGACGCCGGCTCCGAGGTTCGCGCCCACTACCACGTCCCCATGGAGCGCCATATGGTCGGGACGCCGGGGCGCTCGTCGTCCGGGAAGGCCGCTGCGAGATGGATGTCTTCGACGACGAGCAGCAGCTGGTCACGACGCGCGAGCTCAAGACCGGCGATGTGATGGTCATGGTCGGCGGGGGCCATGGCTTCCGAATGCTCGAGAAGACCGTCCTGCTGGAGGTCAAGCAGGGCCCGTACCACGGCACCGACGAGAAGGTCTACTTCGAGCCGTGACGCAGACGTTCGGCAAGACGTACGCATCGGCGTACGACGCGATGTACGCGGAGAAGGGCTACGAGGAGCGAGGTCGACCTGATCGAGGCGGCGTTCAAGCGCTTCGCCGCGCTGCCCGTCGAGGCCGTACTCGATCTCGGCCGCGGAACGGGCAATCACCTCTTGCCGCTGGCGCGGCGCGGCTACCGGGCCGCGGGGGTCGACCTCTCGCCGGAGATGCTGCGCGTGGCACGGGAGAAGGTCGAAGCTGCCGGTCTGGACGTCGACCTTGTCCAGGGCGACGTGCGCAACGTGCGGCTGGACCGCCGGTTCAGTGCGGTGCTGCTCATGTTCGCCGTGCTCGGCTACCAGCGCACGAACGAAGACGTCCTCGCGACGCTGCGGACGGCGCGTGAGCACCTCGAAAAGGGAGGGCTGGTCGTGTTCGACGTCTGGTATGGGCCGGGCGTCCTCCGCGATCCGCCGGGCCGCCGCAACCGCACCATCGAGACGGCCGACGGTGCGCTCGAGCGCGAGGTCACCGCCGACCTCGACATCCCGCGGCAGCTGTGCACCGTCACGTACGACCTCGTCCGAGACGGGCACCGGGAGCAGGAGACACACGTCATGCGCTTCTTCTTCCCGGCCGAGCTCTCGCTCTTCTGCGAGGTGTCGTCGCTCGAGTTGGTCTCGCTCACGCCGTTCGGCTCGCTCGACGGCGAGGCGACCGAGGTGACCTGGAACGCCACCGCCGTCGCGCAGGCCGCGAACGTGCCGTTCGAGAATCTCGGCCAGCTCGGCCATCCGTAACGCGAACGTGTGCTCGCGCAGAGTGCGCTCCTGGCCGGCGGTCGCGACGCGACGCGCTCGTCGTCGTGCTCGAGCGGGTGGTCGAACGTCGCGACGAGCTCATCCAGATCGGCGTAGGCGGCGACCTCACGCCCCGGAACGAACATGTCGGCAAGATTGCTGCCCGCGTCGGTGACCAGCGCCGCGCCGACACCGGTCGCTTCGTAGAGACGCATGTTGTTGGCGTGTCCCTCGGCTACGTCGATGTGGCGGTTCAGTGCGATGCGGGCCTTCGCGAGGACCTCGTACATCTTCAGAGCCCCAGGCCTCGCCGCGGTAGCTGCGGCGGATGGCCGAGCCGGCCGGGAGGGCGTCGATTCCGTAACCCCAGACCGCGAGCGGGTAGCGCCTGCACAGGCGCTCGAGCAGCTCTGTGCCCTTCTCGTGAACCTTGGGATGCACGCCACCGACGAAGACGATCTCGTACTCGCGCACCGCGCCGGGCGTGGGATCGATCCCTCGATCGCGCAGGCGGTTCAAGGACGCGTGCGTCGATCGCCAGGCGGAGCTCCTCGCTGTCGACGCCGAGCGCCCTGAACCGCGGAACGAAGTGGGGAAACGACGTCAGGATGAGGTCGAAGCCCTGGACCTGACGATCCGGCGGCGCGGGCGAGGCGATCTGACCCACCACGAGGATGCCCCGGGCACGCAGCCGATCGAGCTCCTCGCGTGACAGGAAGTCGAGGTTCTGGCAATAGAGGACGTCGGGCCGGAATTCCTCGATCTGCGCCATCGCGATGCGGCGCAAAAGCCAACGGGCTGCACGACGCCCTGTGACACCGGGCACCTTGGCGACCAGCCGACGCTCGGCCGTGAAACGTCGCTCTTCGGAGGCCCAACGGAACTGAAGCGGCTCACAGTCCGCCACGATCTCCGTCGCCTCGTGGCCCTGTATGCGCAGGAAGTGCGAGTACGCATCGCCAGTACCGAAGCACTGCGCCATCAGGGCGGCATGCTGGTCGGCGTAGGACGCGTCACGGAGCTCGGGTCGGCGCGCGTAGTGTGCGGTCACGAACGCCGGGTAGTAGGTGTCGAGATGGCGAGCACGCCGCTCAGCCGTCGGTCACGGCCCAGGGGGCGCCCGCACAGTCGTCGGTACGTCTGCGACGCCGCACCAGTGAGCCGGTAAAGCCAGCCGCACGAGCGCGGGCGCAGCGACGCGCCGACCGCTCGCGTTGGGTCATCTGCGGCTGGTAGAGCGTCGACGAAGCGCTGCTGCTCGCGGATGAACCGACTGCGGTCGCACGATTTGCCCGCGTGCATGACTCGGACGGCAAAGCACGGCTCGATCATCTCGGATGGTGACCGGCGTACGCGAGCCGCAGGCCGTATTCGGTGTCGAAGACGTAGTGCATGTCCTCGCGGAAGTGCCCGAACTCGTCGAACACGTCGCGCCGCCAGAATGTCGGCGGCCTGCGGTACGCCCCACGGGTCGAGCAGCCACCAGTAGCGGCGCCGGGTCCACGAAGGTTGCGGCTTTCCGACTCCTCGAGATCGCGTCGTGTTCGTCGACGAGCGTGCAGCTACCGGCGAGCCAGCGCGCATCGCGTGGCCGGAGTGCGACGAGGCGGTCGTCGAACGCGCCGGGAAGGTAGTAGTCGTCGCTGTTGATGTAGGCGATCGACGTCGCCGGTCGCGCGGCGCAAGCCCTTGTTGAGCGCGTCCGTCTGACCGGCGTCGGGCTCGCTGACCCACCACGCGAGCCGTGTTCGTAGCGCCGGATGATGTCGATCGATCGTCGGTGGAACCGCCGTCGACGACGAGGTACTCGAGGTTCTCGTAGCCCTGGTCGAGCACCGAGCGCAGCGTCCGCTCGAGGAACGCGGCCTGGTTGAACGAGGGCGTTATGACGGTGAGCTTCGGCCCCATCTACCCCTCTGCATCGCGCGTGACGCTACCGGAGCCTCCCGTCGCTCCCCGGCGGAAGACAGCGAGCAGCGCGTGCCCGGCGGGGATCGGCCACCCGCGCCGCAGAAGCCGGGCCTCGGCACGCAGGACGGCTTCGAGCGCCCCGTTCGCCCAGGCGGGCGTACTGTCGAACTCGGACGGGGCGTCGTCGCGGGGAGGGCGGAGGCGCTCGAGCAGGCGGCGGCCCGCGGCCGCCGGCAGCAACAGCGCATTGAAGTGCGTAAGCCGCTCCCGCTCCCAGCCGGCCGCCTCGGCTGCCGCCACGAGCGTCTTGTCCGTATAGCGGCGCTGGTGCTGGTTCACGTCATCGTGCCGGCTCCAGAGCCGCGGATAAGCGGGCACCGTCACGACCAGTCGGCCCGCAGGCGCGACGACGCGCCGGAGCTCTTGCAGCGCGCCCGCCTCTTCGGGGATGTGCTCGACGACGTCAAGGCAGGTGATCACGTCGAAGGCCGCGTCGTCGAAAGGCAGACTCTCGAGCGGGGCCAGCTCGACCTCGCCAACGCCGCGCTCGCGCGCGAGCTCGAGCGCGCGCTCGGAGACGTCCGTTCCGGTCACCGAGCCGAAGCGCACGAGCTCGACCATGTTGCGCCCGCTGCCGCACCCCGCGTCGAGGATCCGGGCGTCTGGCGGTGGCGGCAGCGCGGCCACGGCGTCGAGCACGATTTGCCGACGGCCGCGGTACCACCAGTAGCTCTCCTCGGCGCGGAGCGTGTCGGCTCGTACTGCGGGTCGATCAGCCGGCGAGCGCCCGGATTGCGTCGTCGAGGGGCCGCGGCCGGAAGCCGAGGTCGGTCACTGCTTCCGGCGAGGCGGGGGCTTCGTCGCGGACAGCCGCGCGTACTGGTCCGGGTACAGCGGCAGCGGCAGGACTCGGGCCGCGAGCCCGGCGGCGCGTACGAGTGGTGCCGGGACCGCCACGATACGGCTGTGGCCGCCGGTGGCCGCCACGACGCGCTTGGCGAAGTCGCGCAGTCGTGCATTCGCCGGCCAGCGTGTAGGTGCGCCCGATGGCGGCCGGATTGGTGACGGCCGCGACAAGTGCCGGAAGCACGTCGTCGACGTGTGCGGGACACAGCTCCTGCAGGCCGTCTCCGACGACGAGCACAGTACTGCCGGCCCGAGCTGACTCGAACATCCCATCAACGCCCGCGCCACCTCCGGCCCCGAGCACTTCGGGAAGCCGGATGGTCGGTGTGGTCAAGTCCCGCGCGCGCGACGACGGCCTCGGCATCCCGCTTCGAGACGCTGTAACCGCCTCCGTCCGCCGATATGGCTCGGGTGCTCACGTAGACGAAGCGCCGGGTGCCGGCGGCTGCGGCGGCACGGGCGAGGTTCTCCGTTCCGGTGACGTTGACAAGGCGGTAGTCGGCGGTCGAGCGCGCGTGCGTGCGGGCCGCGAGGTGCAGCACGGCGTCCGTGCCCGCCACGGCGTCGTCAAGCGAGGCGGCGTCGAGCAGGTCGCCGCGCGCCAGCTCGTCGGCGCCCGCGACGGGCTGGGTATGGACGAGGGCGCGGACGGTGTACCCACGTGAGCGGAGCAACGGCACGAGGCGATCCCCGAGCGCGCCAGAGGCGCCGGTTACGAGGATCGTCGACGGCATCAGCGCCAGCTGCGGAAACGTGCCTTGGCGATGTTGACGACGAACTCCCGATCGCCGCAGGCTTCACGAACGACGATCGTTCCTTGTTCTCGCGGAAGACGACCGGCATCTCACCGATCCTGAGCTCGAGCGGCGGGCTGCGAGCACGAGTTCGGCGTCGATGAACCAGTCGTCCGACTTGAGGGTCATCCCGTCATACGCCGCACGCGTCATTGCCTTTGGCTTGCCGTTGATGTCCCAGAGCGGGCCTGTGCGGAAGACAAGCCGGAAGAGCAGGTTGTAGCCGCCGGAGATCAGCTGGCGGTAGAGGCCGTCGAACCGCGTCGTGCGGCGCCCTTTGATGAAGTCGACGCCCGTCTCCTGCATCTGCCGGTAGATGCGCACGACGTCCTCGACGGGGTTCTGCGCGTCGCCGTCGATGACCACCAGGTGGGCGCCGTTTGCGGCTGCGAGGCCGGCGCGCATGTCCCAGCCCATTGCGCCCCGCTTCTCGCCGATCACCGTGACGACGTTGTCGCGTCCCTCGGCAAAGCGCTCGACCACCTGCGGAGTCGGATCGTCGTCGCCCGGCCAGTAGTTGGCCACGAGCACGAGCTCCCAGGTAACCCCGGATGCCCCCAGGTCCTCGACCAAGGGTTCGAGCACCGTCGTGATGCTTTCCCCGGCCTTGTAACAGAGCACGATGGCAGACAGTTCAGGCGTGTCCAAGGCGACGACTATATGTCCGCGGTGGGGCTGCTCTCCGGACGCAGCCGACTGGCCGGTGGAGGCTGTCGCGACAACCGGTGGCACCCGTACACGACAGCCCGGTCGATCCGGTCGAGCGCTTTCAGCCGCTGGCGCAGGCGGCCTCGACCGCTGCATCCGCCTTCGTGTCGAAGGTGTCGCGGACGAAGTCCGTCCCCTGCACCAGCACAGCGGCGTAGCCCTTGACGCACTCGGTTCCGGGAGCCGGCCGCAGCGCGGGCACCTCCTGCACGGCGACCCGCGCCTCGACGTCCATACGGGAGCGGTAGACCGGGCACGTGCCCGGATGCAGCTGCGCCACGTCGTCGACGAAGCGCAGCGATGCGGAGTCGTTGCTCGCGTAGCCGAACGTCCCGCTGGCGGTGGAGCGCATGTGCACGACGACGAGTAGCGCGACAACGGCGAAGAACCCGTACTGGACACTCCGTGACCGGCCCGCTGCAAGCAGAACGGCGACGACGCCGAACAACGCGACGACGGGTATGAAGTAGCGCGTCTCTATCGCGGCCGTCATGCCCTGGAACACGAGGAGCGCCCAGGCGAGCACTACGAGGGCTACGTCGAGGCGCCTCAGCGAGCGAGCGCGCCAGGCGGCGACGGCGACGGCAATCGTGATCAGGGGGATGAGCACCTGCCAGAGCGGTGTGGACGTAAGGTCGCCGAGACCGCGCCACTGGTCCCACGCGACCTCGATGAGGCGTTTCGCCGTCCCGCGATGCCGTGCGGCTTTTCCGCGCCGTAGACGAGCTCCGGCCCGCGAACAAGGCGAAGGACCTCCCCGAACATGTGCGCGAGCGGCAGCACGACGATGAGCGCGAGTGCCGCCAGCGCCGCTCGCTGCCGTCCGCTGGCGCCGCGCACCGCGTCACGAATCCGTCCGTAGGGCAAGAAGGGCAGAAGGACGAGCAGGCAGACGCTCGCCTCCTTCACATACACGCCGAAGACGTAGGAGGAGGGCGCCGGCGACGGCCACGAGGACTGCGAGCGGGACGCTTACGCCTTGTCGTTGCACGACCCAGCGGGCGGCGGCGAGCAGAGCAGCAGCCCCGCTGCGATCCCGCCGAAGAGGAGCGGCTCTTGCGGTCCGAAGCGTAGGAAGTCGACCGCCAGCTGCGGCGTGCCGAGGATAAGCACGCTCGGGGTCGCCGCGAAGAGCGCGGTCAGGCCGGTACGAGGCCGGATGCCGGTGAGCTCGAGCGCGAGGACGACGATCGCGGCGACCGACGCCACGAACAGCGCGATGCGGACGTAGTTCCAGAAGTTCGGTCCGATCATCGAGTCCGGGCCGCCGAGAGTGTGCCACTGCAATTCGGCCCAGATGCCCCAGAAGCTCGGCCGAAAGCGCCCGGGATCGTGGATCGCTGGGTCGAATCCGAGGTGGCTCAGCTGGTGCCAGGCCAGCGGCCCGTAGCGGATCTCCGTCCAGTCGTCGATGAGCGAGGGGCCCTTCACGCGCAGCCGCGGAACCGTGACGACGAACGCAGTCACGAACGCGAACGCCGACCCGAGGAAGATCGACCATGCGACGTGCCGGCCGGCGCGCCTGTCGAGCACGTCGAGTGCGCGTGAGATCCGTCGCAAGGGCGGGGAGATCCTAGAGGCCTGCGGCCGAGACAAGTGCCTCGATCACCTGCTCCTGCTCGGCCGCAGCAAGGCCGGGCGAGGACGGCAGGTAAAGACCGCGCTCCCACAGGCGCTCCGCAACCGGGCAGGCGACGGGGCGGTACCCGGAAGTCCTCTGGAGCGCTGGCTGCAGGTTCATCGGACAGAAGAACGTGCGCGAGTCGACGCCGCGCTCGCGCAGCGCCTCCATGAGCTCGTCGCGGGAGCGCTCGAATTCGTCGCTCGAGCGACGACGCCGTACATCCAGTAGACGTTCCTGGCCCATTCGAGCTCTCGACCGGCGTCGAGGATTCCGCGCACGTCCTGGAGCAGCCGGTCGTAGGTCGAGGCGACGCGACGCTTCGCGTCCACGATCGAGTCGATCCTCGCGCAGCTGGGGAAGGCCGAGTGCCGCCTGCATCCCTGTCATTCGGAAGTTGAAGCCGGGTCTTCGTGGAAGAGACGTGCGGCCGCCCGAACGCCAGGTTCCGTAGCGAGCCGCAGCCGGTCCGCCAGTTCGCCGTCAGGCGTCGTGACCATGCCGCCCTCGCCGGTGGTGACGATCTTGTTCGCGTAGAAGCTCCAGCACGTCATGGCGCCGAACGAGCCGACGTCGGCGGCCCCGGACGTGGCACCGTGCGACTCGGCGCAGTCCTCGATGACGAGCAGTCCGTGACGGCCCCGCGAGCGCCTCGACGGCCTCCATGTCGACCGGGTGCCCGAAGAGGTGAACCGGGATGATCGCCTTCGTCCGCTCCGTGATTAGCGACTCGACCACTCGAGGTCGAGGTTCCAGGTCTCGTCCTCGGAGTCGACGGGCACGGGAACGGCGCCGTTGTGGAACGGCGGTGGCGGTGGCGATGTTGGTCGAGGCGCTGATGAGGACCTCGTCGCCCGGGCGCCGAGCTCCGCCGCACGGACGGCCAGGTGCAACGCGGTCGTGCCGCTCGTCACCGCGACGCCGTGCGCGGCACCGACGTAATCGGCGAACTCCCGCTCGAACGCCGGGATGTCTCGCCGAACGAGCCCGAGATCTCGCCGCGGCGGAGGGCGGCCACGACCGAGGCGATCTCGTCGTCGCCGATTTCTGGCTCGAAGACGGGAATCACGAGCGCGGACAGTACAGAGGCGACCCTCGCGCCCCTTGGCAACCGCTACGACCGGCAAGCCTGGAGCGGGTCGGCGCGCCTACGATTGCGCCCATGTGTCCAGACGCGAGGCGGCGCGTTTTCATCACAGGGGTCGGCGGCCAGGACGGGTCGCTGCTCGCCGAGCTCCTCCTCGACGAGGGCTCCGACGTGGTGGGGATCTGCCGCCGGCCTCCCGACGAGTACCCGAACCTCGACGGGCTACGCGACCGGATCGAGCTCGTCCAGGCCGACATGCTCGACCAGCCGTCGATCGTCGGCGCTCTGAGGCGCGCGGCTCCGGACGAGGTCTACAACCTCGCCGTCCGTCTCGTTCGTGCCTGCCTCGTGGCGCGAGCCTGTGCAGACCGCGGAATTCGCGGCCGTCGGCGCGACGGCGCTGCTCGAGGCGATCCGCCAGGTCGATCCGGGAATCCGCTTCTACCAGGCGAGCTCCAGCGAGATCTTCGGCGAGCCGGCCGAGGTGCCGCAGACGGAGAGCACGCCGCTCGCGCCGCTCACGCCCTACGGCGTCGCGAAGGCCTACGCGCACTTCATCACCCGCAGCTTCCGGCGACGGGCTCGGCATGTTCGCGTGCGCGGGGTTCTCTTCAATCACGAGTCGCCCAGGCGACCCATCAGCTTCGTCACGCGCAAGGTCACCGACGGGGCCGCGCGCGATCAAGCTCGGGCTCGCGCGGGAGCTCGGCTAGGCAACCTCCACGCGACGCCGCGATTGGGGATTCGCGGGCGACTACGTGCGCGCGATGCGGCCATGCTGCGCCGAGGACAGCCCGGCGACTACGTGATCTCGCGGGGCGTCCTGCACATCGGTCGGGACTCGACGCGATCGCGTTCGCCCTTGTCGACCTCGAGTCGCCGACTACGTGCGCGTCGTCGACTCCTGCAGCGCGTCCGCGCGGAGCTGCACGACCTCGTCGGCGACGCCTGCCAAGGCGCGCGAGACGCTCGGCTGGGAGCCGACCGTGCCCTTCGAGGAGCTCGCGCGGATGCTCGTCGACGCAGACGTCGCGCTGCTGCGCGACACCGGCGTCAGCGCCCGATCGACCTAAGATGGAGCACCTGGGCGAATCAGTCTGAGCTCGTCGCGGCACGCTGCTCGTCCCGATGCGGCGTCCTCAGTCGCCCCGATAGCTCCGCTATCGAAGCTCCCTGCGTCCTTGCCTCGGAACGAGCATCGCACCACGCCGAGCGTGCGGATTCCCACCAGGCGCTC
>CAVTHM010000007.1:0-1366748 GCA_963734565.1 uncultured Thermoleophilia bacterium
GCAGAAGCTGCTCGTGCGCCGCGCGGCCGGCTGGTCGCGCGCCGACCTGCCTCTGCTCGATCTCGCGCGTACGCTCGTGAAGGAGCCGCCGCGGCGCTACGGCCACGTGATCGTGGACGAGGCGCAGGACCTGACGCCGATGGAGCTCGCGATGGTCGGCGCGGCGGATGGCGCGGCGCGTTCACGTTGCTCGGCGACGTGGCCCAGGCGACCGGGCCGGTGCCGTATCGCGGCTGGGCCGAGCTGGTCGCGCAGCTCCCGGGCGGCGAGGACGCCGCGGTCGAGGAGCTCGAGCACGCCTACCGCGTGCCGCGCGAGATCATGGACGTCGCGCTGCCGCTGCTCGAGATAATCGCGCCGGACGTGCGGCCGCCACGCGCCTACCGCACCGGCGCCGCGCCGCCCCGGATCGTCGCGACCGACGATCCGATGGGCCGCGCCTGGCAGGAGGCGGCCGGCGTAGGGGAGGGGCTCGTGGCGATCATCGCGCCGGCCTCGCTGCGCTCTGGCGACGCGGCCGTCTCAGTGTTCGACGACCAGCGCGTCCCGGTGCTGACGCCGCGCGAGTCGAAGGGGCTCGAGTTCGACCACGTGGTCGTCGTCGAACCTGCGCGGATCGTCGCGGAGGGAGGCGAGGCAGGCCTGCGCGAGCTCTTCGTGGCGCTCACGCGGCCGACGACGACGCTCGTCGTCACGCACTCCGAGCCGCTGCCGGCGCCGCTCGGCTGAGCCTGCCGGCGCGGATCCCCCGCCGCGGGTGATGGAGCGGCGGGAGGAGAGGCGGAGAATCGCGTCACTAGTGGGGAGAGCGGTCTGCCCCTAGTCGTGCGCACCCGCGGGCGCCCAGGGCGGGCCGAGGGGAGGAGAGATGCAACACAGGATTCATGGACTCCGCCGGCTGGCGGTGCTTGTCGCCGTGGCCGCTGCGGGGTCCTCGTTGTCGGCGCCCAGGCGGCGTCGGCGCAAGTCATCGAGATTTGTAAGTCGTCGGCCAACGGCATGTCGGGTCGGCCCTTTAGCTACACGGTTGCTCCGTCGGGTGGCTCGTCGTTCTCGGTCGGCCCGATCAACGGTGGCCGCTGTTCGGGGCCGATCACGCTGTCGGGTTCGACGGCGACGATCACCGAGGCCCAGTCCGACCCGGCGACCGATGTGTCGTCGATCTCGGTGCGGCCGTCAATCCGCAAGCTGTCCGAGGATCTCGGCAACAGGCGGGTGACGGTCACGACCGGTCTGTCGACGTCGTCGGAGACCCTGGTCACGTTCACCAACAAGCCGGCCGGCGGCAACTTCGCCGCGCTCAAGGTCTGCAAGCTGACCGAGACGCCCGCCTACCTGGGCCGCTTGTTCAGCTTCTCGGTGAACGGTGGGTCGCTCGTCTCGACCGAGGCGAACGACGCCTTCGCCGACCCGTCGAGCTACAGCTGCCGGATCCTGGGCACGTTCCAGGTCGGGACGATCGTCACCGTGCACGAGCAGATCCCGCCGGGGACGGAGATCCAGTGGATCGACACCGACCCGGGCGCGAATCTGCTCGACTTCAACACCGCGACCGGCGACTCGACGATCTTGATCGGCCCGGTCGCGACGATCGTCTACTACGACAACGAGCCGACCCCGCCGAACGGCACCGGGTTCCTCGAGATCTGCAAGGACGCGGCGCTCGTCAACGGTGTCCCGGACCCGTTCGTGCTCGGCTATCCGTTCGACTTCCACATCGACGACGGCTCGCCGAACGGCCACGACGTGACCGTGCTCGGCGGCCAGTGCAGCGAGCCGATCCCGGTGCAGGCCGGCGTCCTCTTCGCCAACTACGTCTTCAAGCCGATCGACAAGATGACACCGAAGGACATCTTCACGATCCCTGGCGACCGCCTGCTCTCGGCGAACCTGACGAACGAGAGCGCACAGGTCGAGGTGCCGGCCTCGGACGACCCGAACGACGAGACGCAGCTGCACTTCGTCAACGAGAAGCAGCGCGGACAGCTGAAGATCTGCAAGGCGCTCGGTCCCGGTAGCGGCGCGCTCGACGGGCAGGAGTTCGTGTTCGACGTCGTCGATCTCGACGGCTTCCAGCGCGACCCGCTCAACCCGCGCGTCGTGGCGAGCTCGAGCGGCACCCAGTGCGTGATCGTGGGCTACTTCCCGATCGGCCACCATGTCCGGGTCGGCGAGCAGAACCCCGGCGAGTTCATCGACGTCTCCGGCGAGGGGACGGTCACGATCGCACCAGGCGTCAACACGATCACGATCACGAACACGGCCAAGGGCCTGCTCGAGCTCTGCAAGGCCCGCATCAACTTCGGGCCTCGCCCGATCGATGTTCCGGCGCCGGCGCAGCCGTACTTCTACTTCCGGGTGGATAACGGCGCCTTGATCAAGCTGCAGGCCGGCAAGTGCACGCTGCCGATGCGTGTCCCGGTTGGCGACCACTTCGTCAGCGAGATGGCAGCCGCCGACTACGAGATCGACCCGGACGCGCCGGGCGGCGGCATCACCGGCGAAATTGCCGGCCGGTCGACGACGCTCAAGGGCTCGAAGTCGAACAGCTCGGAGAGGTTCGCGGTGCCCTACGCCGCGTCCGAGGGTGAGTTCCTCGTCACCTTCTACAACCGCGTCAAGCGCGGCATGGTGAAGGTCTGCAAGGTCATCCCGCTGACGTCGCAGGACTCGCTCGGTGGCAAGGACTTCACCTACACCGTCACGATCGACGGCGTCATGTTCACGCTTGGCCCGATCAAGCCGGGTGAGTGCACCAACTTCTCGCGTGCCTTCCCGATCCTGAACGCGTTGGGCCAGCCTCAGGTGGTCACCGTCCACGAGGACGGCACGCCGTCGGACACGTGGGATGTGACCAGCATCACCTGCACGGGTTGCAAGAGCGACCCGGGCAGACCGCCCAAGGTGATGACGGCCGAGGGCACCATCGAGTTCGACCTCGGTCCCGGCATCAACGTCGTGACCTACACCAACAAGGCGAAGGATCCCTAAGCCGACACGGCAGGGAGCCAGCCAGCCCAGTAACCGTCCTCCGGGGTCGTAGCCGGTGGGCGGAACAGACCAACAGCGAGGCCCCCGGGAACCCGGGGGCCTCGTCGTCTTCTGCAACCGGGCGCGCCGACCCGACGCTCAGATCCCTCACGGCGGGGGATGGACGGAGCGCCCGAACATCGGAGAATCGCGCTACTGCAGTGGGGGAGACGGCCGGCGGCCCGGGCCGCGTGATCGCGGTTCCGGGCACCGGCTGGAAGAGGAGGAGAGATGCCGCAACGATTTGGAGTCCGCAGGCTCGCGGTCCTGTTTGCCGTGGCCGTAGCGGGCGTGCTCGTCGTCGGCGCCCAGGCGGCGTCGGCACAAGTCATCGAGATTTGTAAGTCGTCGTCCAACGGCATGAGTGGCCGCGACGTTCGATTACACGGTCGCCCCGTCGGGCGGCTCGTCGTTCTCGGTCAGCGTTATCGGCGGTCGTTGCTCCGGACCGATCACGGTCTCGGGCGCGTCGGCGACGATCACCGAGGCCCAGTCCGATCCGGCCACCGACGTCAAGTCGGTCACCGTCCGGCCGTCGATCCGCAAGCTGTCCGAGGACCTCGCCAACCGGCGGGTCACCGTGCAGACCGGCTTGTCGACGTCGTCGGAGACGCTGGTCACCTTCACCAACCAGCCGGCCGGCGGCAACTACGCGCCACTCAAGGTCTGCAAGCTGTCCGAGACCCCGGCCTACCTCGGCCGCTCGTTCTCGTTCTCGGTCAACGGCGGGCCGCTGCAGTCGACCGAGGCCAACGACGCCTTCGACGACCCGGCCAACTACACCTGCCGCGTCCTGGGCACCTTCCAGGTCGGCTCGATCGTCAACGTGCACGAACAGATCCCGGCCGGCAGCGAAGTCCAGTGGATCGACACCGACCCCGGTGAGAACCTCGTCGACTTCAACACCGCCACCGGCGACGCAACCGTGCTGGTTACCGCCACGGCGACGATCGTCTACTACGACAACGAGCCCACGCCGCCGTCGGGCACGGGCTACATCGAGGTCTGCAAGGACCCGGTGGCTGTCGCGCCGGGCATCTACGACCCGGATGTCATCGGGCCGTTCGACTTCACCGTCACGGACGCCGCGGGTGCGACGTACGAGCTCACAGTGTTGGCGGGCCAGTGCTCCGAGCCGATCCTGGTAGCAGCCGGTGTCAACGAGGTCGCAGAGCACGCACGCGCCGGATATGACCTGGTCGACGTCTTCACGCTCCCGGGCGACCGCCTGCTGACGACGAACCTCGTCAACCGCACGGCCACCGTCGAAGTGCCTGTGTCCGACAGCTCCAACGACGAGACGCAGGTGCACTTCGTCAACGCGGCCCAGCGCGGCCAGCTCAAGATCTGCAAGGCCCTCGGGCCCGGCAGCGCCGACCTCGCCGGGAAACGGTTCGACTTCGAGGCAAGCTTCGTGGCCCCGTCCGGGTTGCACGTGGTCGTCCTCACGTCGATCGTCGCGGCCGGCTCGACGCAGTGCGTCATCGCCGGCAACTTCCCGATCGGCTCGACGGTCACCGTCACGGAGGATCTGGATCACAATCCTGGCGGCGACGGTGAGTTCATCGACACCACGGGCGAAGGCGACGTCGTTATCGCACCGGGCGTCAACACGATCACGATCACAAACACCGCCAAGGGCCTCCTCGAGGTCTGCAAGGCCCCGGTGATCTTCAGGCGGATCACGGAGGGAGGCGGGGACCTCGAGCCCATTCCGATCAAGGTCATCCAGCCGACGTTCCAGTTCAAGATCGACAACGGCGCGGTCTTCAGCGTCCAGGCCGGCAAGTGCTCGCCGCCGAAGCGCGTCTCGGTCGGTAACCACACCGTCACCGAGGTGGCGGCGAACGACTACGAGCTCGACCCGATGGCTCCGGGCGGCGGCATCGACGTCTTCCCGGCCGACCGGCTCGTCAGCAAGAGCCTGCCGACCCGCACGGTCACTGTCGGGGTGCCCTACGGGCCGAACGGCGAGACGCTTGTCACCTTCTACAACCGGGTGAAGCTCGGTCAGGTCAAGGTGTGCAAGGTCATTCCGATCACCTCGCAGGACTCGCTGGGTGGCAAGGACTTCACCTACACCGTCACGGTCGACGGGCACGTGTTCCACCTCGGCCCGATCAAGCCGGGTGAGTGCACGAACTTCACGTACCCGGTGCCGATCCTGCTTGGGCCTGGCGTCCCGACGCCGGTCGCGGTCGTCGAGGACGGCGCGTCGACGTCGACCACCTACGTCGTGACCGACATCACGGTCACGGGTGGGCGACCGACGGTCGGCAAGGATCTGCCGTCCGGGACGATCAAGTTCGCCCTCGGACCGGGTCTCAACGTCGTGACCTACACGAACAAGGCGACAGATCCCTAACCACGTGAAGACCCCAACCACCGTCGCGTAGCGACGGGATGACCCGCGCGAGGCCCCCGGGAGACCGGGGGCCTCGCCGTTTCGTGGCGGAGTTCGCCCGCGGCGGGTGATGGATCGCGTGTCCGAACGTCCGACAATCGGCTCGACTGGTTCTGGGGGAGCTAGCCGGTGGCGCTTCGCGTGTGCCCGGCGATGAGGGGGGAACATGAAGGTCATAGGAGGATTTCGCCGGCTGGCGCTGCTCAGCGGGCTCGTGTGCGCAGCTGTTCTGGTCGTCGGTGCGCAGGCGGCCTCGGCGCAGGTGATCGAGATCTGCAAGTCGTCGTCCAATGGGATGTCCGGCCGGCCGTTCTCGTACACCGTCGCGCCGTCAGGCGGCTCGTCGTTCAGCGTCGGCCCGATCCAAGGCGGCCGCTGTTCCGGACCGATCACCGTCAGCGGTTCGACGGCGACGATCACCGAGGCGCAGTCCGACCCTGCCACTGACGTGAAGTCGGTGACGGTGCGGCCGTCGGCGCGCAAGACGTCCGAGGATCTCGCAGGACGGCGGGTCACCGTGCAGACGGGTGCGTCGACCGCGTCCGAGACGCTGGTCACCTTTACCAACCAGCCTGCCGGCGGTAGCTACGGCACGCTCAAGATCTGCAAGTTCAGCGAGGCATCCGCCTACGTCGGCCTGTCCTTCTCGTTCAGCGTGAACGGCGGGCCGCTGGTGTCGGTCGAGGCCACGACGGCGTTCTACTCGACGACGGCCGAATGGTCGTGCCGTCCTGTCGGAAGCTTCCCGGTCGGAACGCTCGTGAATGTCCACGAGGCCATCCCCGCGGGCTCGTTCCTGTACTGGGTCGACGCCGAGCCGTTCACGGCGCTCGAGGACTTCGACGTGTCCACCGGTGACACGTACGTGAGAATCAGCGGCCCCGCGACGGCGGTTCTGTACGACAACGAGCCGCTACCGCCCTCCGGCACGGGCTGGCTCGAGGTGTGCAAGAACGCCCTCGAGGGTTGGTGGGATCCGGATGCGGCCGGCACTTACAACTTCATCGTCACAGACGGCGTCGGTGACACTCATTCGCTGTCGGTGATCGCCGGGCAGTGCTCCGAGCCGATCCAGGTCGCCGCGGGCGTCAACGAGATCGTCGAGGCGCCGAAGGCTGGGACAACTCTCACCGACGTCGCCGCGTTCCCATGGGATCGCCTGCTGACGGTCAACCTGATCAACCGCTCGGCCACCGTTGAGGTGCCTGTCTCCGACAGCGCCAACGACGAGACGCAGGTGCACTTCCGCAACGAGGCCGTCCGCGGCCAGCTCAAGGTCTGCAAGGCTCTCGGCCCCGGCAGCGCCGATCTGATCGGCCACGACTTCTACTTCGACGTCCACGACACGGACGCGCCGGTCGACGGCCTGCCGCTCGTCGAGATCACGGCGGCCGCGACGACCCAGTGCAAGATCGTCGGCTTCTTCCCGATCGGCCACACGGTCCACGTCGAGGAGCTCAGGGGGATCGTCGTCGGCGACGGCGGCCAGCCGCTCAACTCGGACTTCATCGACCGCTCCGGCGAGGGCGACATCACGATCCAGCCGGGCGTCAACACCAAGACGATCACGAACACGGCCAGGGGCCTGCTCGAGGTCTGCAAGGCGAAGGTCCAGTTCCAGAACGGTCCAAACGGTCTGCCGCCGAGGGCCGCGCAGCCGGTCTTCCAGTTCAAGATCGACAACGGCGCGTACTTCAGCGTCCAGGCGGGCAAGTGCTCGCCGCCGAAGCGCGTCTCGGTCGGCAACCACACCGTCACCGAGGTGCAGGCGAGCGATTTCGAGCTCGACTCGGATCGCGCCGACGGCGGCATCGCCGTCTTCCCGGCTGACCGGCTCGTGAGCAAGAGCCTGGCGACCCGCACGGTCACCGTCTCGGTGCCCTACGGCACGTACGGCGAGACGCTCGTGACGTTCTACAACCGCGTCAAGCTCGGCATGGTGAAGGTCTGCAAGGTCATTCCGATGACCTCCCAGGACTCGCTCGGCATGAAGGACTGGACGTTCGAGGTGGACTACAGCGACGGCCCGCACGAGACGATCGGCCCGATCAAGGCCGGCGAGTGCACCGCGTTCGGTAGGCCGCATCCGATCCTCGATTTCCAGGGCGACCCAATTGACGTCACCATCTCCGAGAACGTACCGACGGGGCAGGCGCTGAACGTCACCTACACGGTAGACAGCATCACCTGCACCGGCTGTAGGCCGCCCGTCGTCTTCCCGTTCCAGGAGGTGATCCACTTCAACCTGGGCCCGGGCACCAACGTGGTCACCTATACCAACAGGTCGAAGGATCCCTAAGCCCAGCCAATCCGGTCCTTCCGCTGGCCGGAGGAACGGATCCAGACGAGGCCCCCGGGAGATCGGGGGCCTCGTCGTCTCGTTGGCGCGGTTCGCCCGGCGCGGGTGATGGATCGCGGGCGCGAACGGCGGACAATCGTTGAACTGCTTTAGGGCTTCAGAGGATCCCTAACCGCAGGGATGACCCCAACCACCGTGTGCTCCGCCGGTCAGCGGAGCACACGGGACAGACCCCCACGAGGCCCTCGGGAGACTGAGGGCTTTCGTGGTTCTCGGGCGCCACAGTTCGCTCGCCGTGGGTGATGGAAGCGGCCGGGCAACGGGGGACAATCGCGTGACGTAATCGTTTCAGTGCCGGCCGCCGGCCGGATTGTCAGGGGGGAGAGAACATGAAAGGGATGACAAGCGGGCTCCGCCGCTGTGCGGTCCTGCTCGTCCTGGTCGGCGCGGGCGTGCTCATTATTGGTGCGCAGGCTGCGTCGGCGCAGGTCATCGAGATTTGTAAGTCGTCGTCGAACGGCATGTCGGGGCGCGACTTCAGCTACACGGTTGCGCCGTCGGGCGGCTCGTCGTTTGCGGTCGGCCCGATCAAGGGCGGCCGCTGCTCGGGGCCGATCACGGTCTCGGGCGCATCGGCGACGATCACCGAGGCACAGTCCGATCCGGCCACCGACGTCAAGTCGGTCACCGTCCGGCCGTCGGCACGCAAGACGTCCGAGGATCTGGCGAACCGCCGGGTCACGGTCGTCACGGGTGCGTCGACCGCGTCGGAGACGCTGGTCACGTTCACCAACCAGCCTGCCGGCGGCAACTACGGCACGCTCAAGGTCTGCAAGCTGACCGAGACGCCCGCCTATCTGGGCCGCCAGTTCTCGTTCTCGGTTAACGGCGGACCGCTGATGTCCACGGAGGCGAACGATGCGTTCGCGGATCCGTCGAGCTACACCTGCCGCATCCTGGGCACCTTCCAGGTCGGCTCGGTCGTCAACGTGCACGAGCAGATCCCGTCGGGCACCGAGGTGCAGTGGATCGACACCGACCCGGGCGAGAACCTCGTCGACTTCAACACCGCCTCCGGTGACGCCACCGTGCTGATCGGCGCCGGCGCGACGATCGTCTACTTCGACGACGAGCCCACACCTCCGGCCGGCACCGGCTGGCTCGAAGTGTGCAAGTTCGCGTACTACGGCGACCCGGCCGTCACCGGCTCCTACGACTTCACGGTTACGGATCAGGCCGGTGCGACGCACGAGCTGTCGGTCCTCGTCGACCAGTGCTCGGAGCCGATCCAGGTCGCCGCGGGCGTCAACGAGATCGTCGAGCACCCGAAGGCGAACATCGACCTCGTCGACGTCGAGACGAACCCGGAGGATCGCCTGCTGACGGTCAACCTGATCAACCGCAGCGCGACGGTCGAAGTCCCGGTCTCCGACTCGCCGAACGACGAGACGCAGGTCGGGTTCTTCAACGAGGCCCAGCGCGGCCAGCTGAAGGTCTGCAAGGCCCTCGGGCCGGGCAGCGCCGACCTGATCGGCAAGGACTTCTACTTCAGCGTGCGTGATCTCGACAGCGTCGGGGTGGGCGCGGGTCTCGAGATCGAGGCCGCGGCGACGACGCAGTGCAAGATCGAGGGCTACTTCCCGATCGGCCACACGGTCGACGTGCGCGAGACGAACGGCCTGCTCGGCACCGACGGCCAGGCGATCGGCACCGAGTTCGTCGACGTCAGCGGCGAGGGCCAGGTGCTGATCAAGCCGGGCGTCAACACGATCACGATCACGAACACGGCCGTGGGCCTGCTCGAGGTCTGCAAGGCCCCGGTGCGCTTCGGCAGGGTCGAGGTCGAGCCAGTGCAACTGCCGGCGCCGGCGGTCCAGCAGCCGACGTTCCGCTTCAAGATCGACAACGGCGCGATCTTCAGCGTCCAGGCGGGCAAGTGCTCGCCGCCGAAGCGGGTCTCGGTCGGTAACCACACCGTCACCGAGATGAACGAGAGCGACTACGAGCTCGACGCGTCGCGGGCCGACGGCGGCATCGCCGTCTTCCCGGCCGACCGCGAGGTGAGCCGCAGCCTGGCGACCCGCACGGTGACCGTGTCGGTTCCGTGGGGCCCGAACGGCGAGACGCTGGTGACGTTCTACAACCGCGTGAAGCTCGCCAAGGTCAAGGTCTGCAAGGTCATTCCGATGACCTCGCAGGACGCGCTGGGCGGCAAGCCGTTCAACTACACCGTCCAGGAGATCGGGAAGATCGCGGTCCCGGTCGGGCCGATCCTCCCGGGCGAGTGCACGTTCTACCTGACCGACATCCCGATCCTGGTGGCGCCGGGTAGTCCGAACGTCGTCCTCGTCGATGAGGTCGAGGCTCCGTCGCTGACGTTCGACGTGACCAGCATCACCGTCACGGGCGCGCGTGCCGTCGGAATGCCTGACCTGACGAACGGCTCCATCAAGTTCGTCCCAGGCCCCGGCGTGAACGTCGTGACCTATACGAACACGGCGAAGGATCCCTAACCGCAGAGATGACCCCAACCAGCCGTGCCCCCCGCCGGTCAGCGGGGGGCACGGGATAGACCCCCACGAGGCCTCCGGGAAACCGGGGGCCTTCGTGGTTCTCGGGCGCGGTTCGCTCGGTGTGGGTGATGGAAGCGGCCGCCGAACAGCGGACAATCGCCTGATTAGGCGTTTCCGTGCCGGCCGCCGGCCGGAGTGTGAGGGGGAGAGAACATGAAAGGGATGACAAAGGGGCTGCGCCGCTGTGCGGTCCTGGTGGTTCTTGTCGGCGCGGGCGTGCTGGTCATCGGCGCGCAGGCTGCGTCGGCGCAGGTCATCGAGATCTGTAAGTCGTCGTCGAACGGCATGTCCGGGCGCGACTTCAGCTACACGGTTTCGCCGTCGGGCGGCTCGGCCTTTGCGGTCGGCCCGATCAAGGGCGGCCGCTGCTCCGGCCCGATCACGGTCTCCGGTGCGTCGGCGACGATCACCGAGGCGCAGTCCGATCCGGCCACCGACGTCAAGTCGGTCACCGTGCGGCCGTCGGCACGCAAGACGTCCGAGGACCTTGCCAACCGCAAGGTCACCGTCACGACCGGTGCGTCGACCGCATCCGAGACGCTGGTCACGTTCACCAACCAGCCCGCCGGTGGCAACTACGGCTCGCTGAAGGTCTGCAAGCTGACCGAGACCCCGGCCTACCTGGGCCGGCAGTTCTCGTTCCAGGTCAACGGCGGCCCGCTGGTCTCGACCGAGGCCAACGACGCCTTCGCCGACCCGGCCGACCTGACCTGCCGGCTGCTGGGCACGTTCCAGGTCGGTTCCGTGGTGACCGTGCACGAGCAGATCCCGGCGGGGTCTGAGGTGCAGTGGATCGACACCGACCCGGGCGAGAACCTGGTCGACTTCAACACCGCATCCGGTGACGCGATCATCCAGGTCGCCGCCGGCATGACGGTCGTCTACTACGACAACGAGCCCGCCCCGCCCGCCGGCAACGGCTGGCTCGAGGTCTGCAAGAACGTCGGCCGCTGGGTCGACGAGGACGTCCATGGCGCATTCGACTTCACGGTCACGGACGCGGCCGGTGCGACGCACGAGCTGACGGTGCTCGCGGGCCAGTGCTCCGAGCCGATCCAGGTCGCGGCGGGCGTCAACGAGATCGTCGAGCATGCCGTGGCCAACACGGAGCTCGTCGACGTCGACGCGTTCCCGGAGGACCGGCTGCTGACGGTCAACCTGATCAACCGCACCGCCACCGTCGAGGTGCCCGTCTCCGACAGCCCCAACGACGAGACACAGGTCGACTTCGAAAACGAGCTCCTACGCGGCCAGCTCAAGGTCTGCAAGGCCCTCGGGCCCGGCTCGGCCGACCTGATCGGTCAGGACTTCTACTTCAACGTTCACGATCTCGACGCGGCGACCGACGGCCTGCCTGGCTTCGACATCACGGCTGCCGCGACGACGCAGTGCAAGATCGTCGGTTTCTTCCCGATCGGCCACACGGTCGACGTGCGGGAGAGCCTCAACGCCACCGGCGTGCTCGAGATCGACCCGAACCGCGGCGACTTCATCGACGTCAGTGGCGAGGGCCAGGTGCTGATCAAGCCGGGCGTCAACACCATCACGATCACCAACACCGCCAAGGGCCTGCTCGAGGTCTGCAAGGCGCCGGTGAGCTTCGACCGGACGCCGGCGGCGGCCGCAGTCCTGGTGCAGCCGACGTTCCGGTTCAAGATCGACAACGGCGCGTACTTCAACGTCCAGGCCGGCAAGTGCTCGCCGCCCAAGCGCGTCTCGGTCGGCAACCACACCGTCACCGAGGTCGCCGAGAACGACTACGAGCTCGACCCGAACGCGCCGGGCAACGGCATCACCGTCTTCCCGGCCGACCGCGAGGTCAGCCGCAGCCTGGCGAGCCGCACGGTGACCGTGTCGGTTCCGTGGGGCCCGTACGGCGAGACGCTGGTCACGTTCTACAACCGCGTCAAGCGGGAGCGGGTCAAGATCTGTAAGCAGATCCCGCTGACCTCGCAGGACTCGCTCGGCATGAAGCAGTTCCACTACAACGTCAACGGCCTGCCGCTGGGCGACGTCGGGATCTATCCCGGCGAGTGCACGTTCTACTCGCCCGAGTTCCCGATCCTGCTCGCGCCGGGCGTGCCGAGCGTGATCACGGTCGACGAGATCGAGGCACCGTCGTCGACCTTCGAGGTGACGAGCATCACCGTCACCGGCGCTCGCGCCATCGTCAGCACCGACCTGGACGCCGGCACGATCCAGTACATCCCGGGTCCCGGAATGCACGTCGTCACCTACACGAACAAGGCGAAGGATCCCTAACCGCAGGGATGACCCCAACCACCGTGCCCCCCGCCGGTCAGCGGGGGGCACGGAACAGACCATCACGAGGCCCCCGCGAAACCGGGGGCCTTCGTGGTCTAGGGCGCATATCGCCCGTTGCGGGGGATGGAGCAGGGCGTCCGCCAGGCGGAGAATCGCTGGGCGAGTTTTCGAAGGAGGGGGAGATGCAGGTTCGGTTGGCCGCAGTGCTCGTGGTCGTGGCAGCTGTGTTCGCAGCGGGTGCGCACGCGGCGTCCGCGGGCGTGATCGAGATCTGCAAGTCGTCCACGAACGGGATGGCCGGCAAGCGGTTCACCTACGCGGTCTCCGGCGGCTCCTCGTTCACCGTGCTCGGCGGGCGCTGCACCGGCCCGATCACCGTCACCGGCAGCTCCGTGACCGTGACCGAGGGCGCGTCCGACCCGGCGACCGACGTCGCCAACGTCCTCGTCCGGCCGTCGATCCGCAAGCAGTCGGCCGATCTCGCCGGCCGGAGCGTCACCGTCACGCCCGGCGCGTCGACGTCCACCGAGACGCTCGTCACCTTCGTGAACGAGCCCGCGGGCGGCGACGTACGGCGCGCTCAAGGTCTGCAAGTTCACCGTACACGCCCGCCTGGCTCGGGCGGCAGTTCTCGTTCTCCGTCAACGGCGGGCCGCTCGTCTCGCTCGAGGCCGACGACGCGTGGGCCGACCCTGCGACCTGGTCGTGCCGGCTGCTCGGGCACTTCCCGGTCGGGCTCGATCGTCACCGTGCGACGGAGACGCTGCCGCCGGGCGCGGCCGATCACGTGGATCGACACCGTCTGCCCGCAGTGAGGCGATCCAGAACTTCGACACCACGACCGGCCAGAGCTGGCTGCGCATCGGCCCGGACACGACGACGCTCATGTACGACAACGATCCGCTCCCGCCGTCGGGCTCGGGCTACCTCGAGGTCTGCAAGGACCGCGCGTTCGTCGCCGGCGCGCCGGACGGCGGCGTGCAGGGCTCCTACACGTTCGCGGTCACCGACGCCGCGGGCGCAAGCCAGACCGTCTCGGTCCTCGCCGGCCAGTGCTCGCCGCCGCTCGCCGTGGCCGCTGGTCTCGCGCAGGTCCAGGAGCTCGCGAGCGCAGGAACCACGGTGAGCGGCGTCTTCACGATCCCGGCCGACCGGCTGCTCTCGGCGAACCTCGTCAACCGCACCGCGTCCGTCGAGGTGCCCGTCTCCGCCGACCCGGCCGACGAGACGCAGGTGCACTTCGTCAACCAGGCGCAGCGCGGCCAGTTCAAGATCTGCAAGGCGCTCGGCCCGTCCAGCGCGTCGCTCGCCGGTACGACGTACACGTTCGACTGGCGAGCGAGCAACGGCGCGAGCGGCTCGCTGCCGATCACGGCCGCGACGAGCACCCAGTGCCGCATCGTCGGCGACTTCCCGACCGGCACCGAGGTCACCGTGACGGAGCAGAACCCCGGCGCCTTCGTCGACTCGCAGGGCGTCGGCACCGTGCGAATCGGCTCCGGCGTCTCGACGCTCACCGTGACGAACACGGCCAGCGGTGTGCTCGAGATCTGCAAGGCGCGCATCGACGGCCTCACCACGCAGCCGACGTTCCGCTTCCGCATCGACGCAAGCTCGAGCACCGTCAGCGTCCAGGCCGGGAAGTGCTCCATGGGCCAGCGCGTCGCGATCGGCACGCACGCGGTCACCGAGCTTCCCGACGACAAGTACGAGCTCGACGCATCCCGTCGCGACGGCGGCATCGCCGTCCTGCCGGCCGACCGCGAAGTCGCGCGCAACCTCAGCCTGCGCACAGTCACGGTCACCGTCCCGTACGGCCCCGACGGCGAGACGCTCGTGACGTTCTACAACCGGACGAAGCAGGCGCTGCTCAAGGTCTGCAAGACGATCCCGTCGACCTCGCAGGACGCGCTCGGCGGCAAGGCCTTCGACTTCCTGGTCGACATCTCCGGATTCACGCTGCAGAACCTGACGCTGCACCCCGGCGAGTGCAGCTTCCCGTACGGCCCGTTCCCGATCCCGGACAACAACTTCAGCGTCTTCGTGAGCGAGACGCTGAGCGGCGGCTTCACCGTCGACTCGATCACCGTGACGGGCGGGGTCATCACGCAGCAGACGGCGTCGAGCGTGTTCATCAGGCCGGCGCCCGGGATGAACGTCGTCACGTTCCGCAACAAGGCGGTCGACCCGTAGTCGGCATGCCGACGAGGGAGGCCCGCGACCCCGGGCCTCCCTCGTCGAATCGCGTCGCTACCTGATGTAGAAGGCGACGATGTCCGCGAACCCGTTCGCCGGCTGGAACAGGTAGCCGGCGGTCCGCGCCGACACGAAGTCGCGCTGGTTGCGGTTGTCCACCGACGCCCACGGCGCGATGTCGCGCGTGATCTGGACGTCGAGGTTGCCGTAGGCGGTGTAGCGGGCGTCGCCCGTCAGCTTGTTGGCCGCCGCGAGCTTGTCGTTCAGCTCCTTGTCGTCCAGGTACGCCAGGTTGTTGTTGTTTTCCTCGTGGATGTTGTTGCCGTTCAGGAGCACGTCGATGAAGTCGAACGGGTCGGGGTAGTCCTGGCTCCAGCCGAGGTTCGCTGCGTCGTACGCGGCGCCCTTCTTCCCGGCCACCGTGAAGATCTGGTAGCCCTGGAAGAGCTTGACGTCGACCTTGCAGCCCATCTTCTCGAGGTTGAACTTGGCGACCTGCGCCTGGTCGGTGCCGGTCGGGCTGTTCGAGCTCCAAAACGCGACGGTGCCGCACTTGCCGGCGGCCAGCTGGTTCGCCTTCGCGTAGTCCGGGCCCTGTAGCGGGTAGACGTTCGCCTTCTTGTAGCCGCCCATGCCCGGCGGGAGGATCTGGTCGGTGAGCAGGCCCGCGTTCGCGCCGAAGGTGCGGAGCAGCGCCGGGCGGTCGATCGCGTAGTTCGCAGCCTTGCGCATGTTCACCGACGAGAACGTCGGACGCTGCGTGTTGAGCGCGATGTAGTCGGTCTCGACCAACGGGTGCACCTGGTACTGGTCCTTGTTGACGCCGTACTGGGACGCCAGCTGGGAGTGCGAGGTCGGGGGCAGGCCGCCCATGTCGTAGTCGACCTGGTTCGCCTTCACCTGGAGGAGGCTCTGGTTGACGTTCGTGTTGACGTCGATGTTGATCTCGTCCGCGTTCTGCGGCCGGTCGCCGGTGTAGTTCGGGTTCTTCTTCAGCAGGATCGAGCGGCCGACCTGGCGCGAGGCGAAGTAGTACGGCCCTGCGGACGGGTACGTGATGACGCCCTTCGAGTTGATCGGCAGGTCGGTCGGGATCGCCTGGAAGAACGGCATGCCGAGCTTCGCGAGCAGACCGCCGTCCGCGGCCGTCAGCTTGATCGTCAGCTTGTTCCCCTTGACGGTGACGCCTGACGCGGTCGTGGCCTTGCCGTCGAGCACGTCCTGCGCGCCGACGATGTTCGTGATGAACGTGGCCACCGGGGACTGCATCTTCGGGCTCAGTGCGCGGTTGATCGCGTAGGCGAAGTTCGCGGCCGTGACCGGCGTGCCGTCGCTGAACTTGAAGCCGTCCTTGACGGTGATCGTGTACGTCTTCCCGTCCTCCGAGATCACCGGGAAGCCGTCGGCGGCCTCGGGCACGAGCTTGCTGCCCAGTGGAGCCGGCTTGTCCGGGTAGTTGTAGAGGCGGAGCGCGGTCGCGTACTCGATCTGCCACGACGCGGCGCCGTACGCCAGCGTCGGGTCCGAGTAGTCGATGTCCGTGTTGGACATGTTGAACTTCAGCGTCCCGCCCGTCGTCGCGGGCGCGGTGGTGGTGCCCCCGCTCGTGCTCGTGCCGGTGCTCGTGCTGTTGTCGCTGCCGCCGCCGCAGGCGGAGAGAATCAGCAGCCCGGCTCCGAGGACGAATGCGGCTGCGGAGAGCCTCAGGGTCTTGGTCCCTCGCCGGTCAGATCTCATGGCGTCACGCCCCTTCCTTGCGTGGTCACGTTTTTCGTTGTAGGCGTAAGGACGACGCCTGCCGCTGCGGGTTAGTACTGGCGGCCACGGCCTAACACGGGCGACATACACGTCCGCTACGCGCGCATGCCGTGGCCCGCGGTCCGCAGGCTTCGGCCTTCCCGCCGCTCGCCGAGAGCGAACATGTCGGGGAGCTCGGCCTCGCCGTGGATCGCTGCGGCGAGCCGCTCGGCCATCGCCGGCCCGTGCTTGAAGCCATGGCCGGAGCCGCCGCCGACCAGCCAGACGTGCTCGTGCTCGGGATGCCTGGCGGCGACGAAGTTCGTGTCCGGGGTCGTCTCGTAACGGCAGGTGCGCGACTCGCGCAGCGGCGCGCCGGCGAGCGCAGGGAAGCGGAGGGCGAAGTAGTCGCGGACAAGTTGCTGGGTGGTCGCGCGGTCCGGCAGCTCGGCGTCCGGGTCGAACTCGGGGCCTTCGTAGTCGGCCGCCGCCTTCGCGCCGAGCTCGTCGAGGTCGGGCGTGCCGTATGCGGCGCGGTCGTAGTCGCACCAGCCCGGGCTGCCGCGCCACTCCGGGCCGCCGTCGAAGAACAGCAGCTCCTGGAGCGTCACCCGGAGCGAGACGTGCTCCGGGAACAGCCGGCCGAGCCAGGGGCCGCACGCCCAGACGACGGCGTCGCCTTCGAGGCGCGTGCCGTCCTCGAGCGCGACTGCTCCTCCGTCCGGCTCCGCGTGGCTGCGGACGAGGCGTGCGCCGTGGGCAGCTGCCTGCGCCGCGAGCGCCTGCACCGAGCGCTGGGCGCGCAGCACGCCGGTATGCGGCTCGAAGAGCGCCCAGGCGAGGTCGTCGGTGCCGAGGCTCGGGAAGAGCGCGGCCGTCGCGTCAGGGTCGAGGTGCTCGCACGGAATGTCGAGCTCGCGGATCGTGCGCTCGGAGTCCGCCTCCCAGCCGTCGTCGCCGTGCGCGAACCAGGCAATCCCGCACTCGACGAAGAGCTCGGCGCCGGACTCGGCCTCCAGCTCGCGCCAGAGCGTCCGCGCGCGCCAGGCCATCTCGGTGTAGTAGGCCGAGTCGCCGTGCCCGCAGCGGATCAGGCGCGTCTCGCCGCCGGAGGTCGCGCGCCGGTCGCCCGGCTCGAACTGGTCGACGAGCGTGACGACGTCTCCCTCGCGGGCGAGCCACCACGCGAGCGATGCGCCGAACGTGCCTGCTCCGACGATCACCACCTGCACGGCGGGCACCCTACGTGCGTGACGCGCGCCTGGCTCGACCCTTCGGAGCTCCGCGTCGGCCTCGGCTGCATGCGGCTCTCGACCGACGAGGACGCCGACGAGGACCGCGCGGCCGCGACCGTGGCGGCCGCGCTCGCGGCGGGGATCACGCTGTTCGACACGGCCCGCTCGTACGGCGGCAACGAGGCGCTGCTCGCGCGGGTGCTCGCCGGCTCGGCGGCCCGAATCGTGACGAAGGGCGGCATGCGCCCGGACTGGGTGCTGGACGGCCGGGCGAAGACGATTCGCGCGGACTGCGAGGCCAGCCTGAAGGCGCTCGGCGGGCTGCCGATCGACCTCTACCTGATCCACGCGCCCGACCCGCGCACGTCGTGGGCGACGTCGGTGCGCGCACTTGCGCGGATCGCCGACGAGGGGCTGGTGCGGCGGGTGGGCGTGGCGAACGTCAACCGGCGGCAGCTCGACGAGGCGCTGGAGCTCGCGCCGATCGCGGCGGTGCAGGTCGCGCTCAGCCCGTTCGACGACCGCGCCCGGCGCGGCGGCGTGCTCGAGCGCTGCGAGGAGCTCGGGCTCGCGCTGATCGCCCACTCGCCCCTCGGCGGGCCGCGGCGCCGGGGCGCCGCCGCGCGGAACACGGCGCTGCGTGAGATCGCCGGGGCGCGGGGAGCCTCACCCGAGGAGATCGCGCTCGCGTGGCTCCTCGACCTGTCGCCGGTCGTCGTGCCGATCCCGGGCGCGCGGCGCCCCGAGACCGCGCGCTCGGCCGCGCGGGCGGCGAGCGTTGAGCTGCACGCCGACGACCGCGCCGCGCTCGCGGGCGCCTTCGGCACCGCGCGCCCGGCCCGCGTGCGCCGCGCCGAGCGAGCCGACGTCGTGCTCGTCATGGGCATCCCGGGCGCGGGCAAGAGCCGGATCGCCGCCGGCTACGAGGAGCGCGGCTACCTGCGCCTGAACCGCGACGAGCGCGGCGGTTCCCTGCGCGAGCTCGGCGACGCGCTCGACGAGCTGCTCGCGCAGGGAGCGCGGCGGATCGTGCTCGACAACACGTACCTGACCCGCGCCGCGCGGAGCTACACGCTCGACGCGGCCGCCCGCCACCACATCGAGCCGCGCTGCGTGTGGCTCGACACGCCGCTCGCGCAGGCGCAGGTGAACCTCGTCGAGCGGCTGCTCGACCGCGTCGGCCGCCTCCCCGAGCCGGAGGAGCTGAAGACTCTCGCGCGCGAGCCGGGGCTGCTTCTGCCCACGTCGCAGATGCGCGCGGTCCGTGAGCTCGAGCCGCCGTCGGAGGACGAGGGCCTTGCATCCGTGGAGCGCCTCGCGTTCGAGCGCGCGCCCGGATCGGGTCGCCAGGGCGTGTTCGTCGCGGCCGCGGCGCTCGCCACCTGGTCACCGAGCGCCTACGACCTCCCGCACCTGGTCTTCGACTGGCGCCCGGACGGCGCCGGCATCGACCTGACGCTGCTCGGCGAGGTGCGGGCGCCGGTCGAGGGCGCGGTGTGCGCCCACGGGGGCGGGCCGCCGAGCTGCTGGTGCCGCCCGCCCCTGCCCGGGCTGGTGCTCGCGTTCGCGCGCCGGCACGGCGTCGATCCCGCGAGCTCGACCCTCATCGGGGCGAGCACCGCGCACGCCACGCTCGCGCGCACCCTCGGCTCGGCCTGCGTGGACTCGTCCGCCGCCTGAATCATCCGGCTGCCGACCTACTTGACAGGCAGCCGCGCGGCTGCATATATTACGCAGCCAGATGGCTGCCTATCCCGGCATGGACGACGTGTTCAGGGCGCTCGCCGACCCGAGCCGCCGGCGCCTGCTCGACAGCCTGAACGCACGGAACGGCCAGACGCTGCGCGAGCTCTGCTCGGAGCTGGACATGGCCCGCCAGTCCGTGAGCAAGCACCTCGCCGTCCTGGAGGCGGCGAACCTCGTGACCACGGTTCGCCGAGGCCGCGAGAAGCTGCACTACCTCAACGCGGCGCCCATCAACGAGATCGGCGAGCGCTGGATCACGAGCTACGAGCAGGCGCGCGTCGAGGCGCTTGCCGACCTGAAACGAGCACTGGAGGACGACCCCATGTCCGAAAAGCCCTCGTTCGTCTACACGACGTACATCCAGACCACGCCCGAGAGGCTGTGGCAGGCCCTCACCGAGCCGGCGTTCACGGAGCGCTACTGGCGCCTGACCTTCGAGAGCGACTGGAAGGCCGGCTCGCCGATGACGTGGACGCAGTTCGGCGTGACGATCGTCGACCCCGAGCAGGTCGTGCTCGAGTCGGACCCGTTTCGCCGGCTCTCGTACAGCTGGCACAGATTCACGCCCGAGCTCGTCGCGGCGCTCGACATCGCGGACGACGTGGCGGAGCAGATCGCCGCCGAGCCGCGCTCGAAGGTGAGCTTCGACCTCGAGCCGGTCGGCGAGGTCGTCAAGCTCACGGTCGTCCACGACGGGTTCGAGCCGGGCAGCGTCGTCGCCACGATGGTCACCACGGGCTGGCCGCGCGTCCTGTCCAACCTGAAGACCTTCCTCGAGTCCGGCGAGCCCCTGCCGAGGAGCCCTGAGCCT
This sequence comes from uncultured Thermoleophilia bacterium, assembly GCA_963734565.1. Taxonomy (GTDB): domain Bacteria; phylum Actinomycetota; class Thermoleophilia; order Gaiellales; family Gaiellaceae; genus JACVRM01. The sequence goes on from CAVTHM010000007.1 coordinate 20,297, forward strand.
CCGGTTCCGACCAGCCTCGGCCTGACGACCCAAGACGACAACTGAAGGAGAGAACGATGCCGACGATGATCGACCACACGATCGGGACGCGCGAAGAGTGGCACGCGGCCCGCGCACAGCTCCTCGACCTCGAGAAGGAGCACACGAGGCTCGGCGACGAGCTTGCCCGGAAGCGGCGGGAGCTCCCGTGGGTGCTGGTGGAGAAGGAGTACCGCTTCGACACGGACGACGGCCAGAGGTCGCTCGACGAGCTGTTCGAGGGGCGATCCCAGCTGCTCGTCTACCACTTCATGTTCGGCCCGAGCTACGCGGCCGGCTGCCCGGTGAACTCGTCCATCGCCGATGCGATCGACGGTGTCCTCCCGCATCTGCGCGCGCGCGACGCGACCATGATCCTGGTCTCACAGGCGCCGCTCGAGAAGCTGCAGGCCTACAAGCAGCGCATGGGCTGGCGCATCCCATGGGTCTCGACCGCGCCCGGCGACTTCAACTTCGATCTCGGCTTCTCGCACACGCCGGAGGAAGGCCGGGAGATGGTGGAGCAGATGATGAACGGCGGGCTCCCGCCGATCGTCGAGCACAACGCCCAGGCGTCGGGGACCGATGCCTCTGGCTACATGACCGAGAGCCCCGGGTTCAGCACGTTCGTGCGCGAGGACGGCGACGTCTACGGGACGTACTCGACCACGTGGCGCGGGCTGGAGTTCCTCATGAGCTACTACCCGATCCTCGACCATGCGCCGAAGGGGCGTGACGAGGGTGAGGCGTGGCAGCTCTGGATCCGCCGCCACGACGAGTACGCCTAGCGTCTCGGCCCCTCCATCCACATCGTCTTGTTAACCGCAGAACAACCGCAAAACGGCTGCACCGGGCGTCTAATGGCTTGATGCGAGCTACGGGAGCGACGGGACTCGAACCCGCGACCTCCGGCGTGACAGGCCGGCGTTCTAACCAACTGAACTACGCCCCCGGGCTGTCGGAGTGTAGCCCAGTATGCGGCTGAAGGCCCGCTACGCTCCCCCGGCTGTGAAGGCGCTGATCGCCGCAGTCCTGCTCGTGCTCGTGGCTGCCGCCTGCGGTGGCGGCGGTGACTCGAGCACCACCAGCACCACGAGCTCGTCCTCGGGGTCGCGCGACGGCACCGCGACGCCGCTCGAGGTCGCCTTCTACAAGTACGACCAGAAGGCGCCGGTCGGCCTCCGCGATGCGGGCGTCATCAACAAGAACTACCCGATCAAGTTCCACGACGTCACGTACATCAGCCCGCACGGCGGCTACGTGCCGGCCTACCTGCTGACGCCGCCCGGGAAGGGGCCGTACCCGGGCGTCATCCTCCTGCACGGGTCGGGCGGCTCGCGCACCGACCTCCTGCAGATGGCCGGCTGGCTCGCTGGGCGCGGCGCCGTGGCGATGACCATCGACTCGGCTTACACGCGACAAGGTAACCAGCCGCTGCAGCCGGGCATCGACGGGTTCAAGGCTGATCGCCAGCTCGCCGTGCAGACCGTCGCGGATCTGCGCCGCGCCGTCGACGTTTTGCAGTCGCTGCCGGAGGTGGACAAGAAGAACATCGGCTTCCTCGGCTTCAGCGCCGGAGCGAAGAGCGGCGCCGTGCTCGTGGGTGTCGAGCCGCGGATCAAGGCGGCCGTGCTCGTCTCCGGCGGCGCACCCTCGCTCGACGCGACCGTCGCCAAGGCGCCCGAGAATCTGCGCAACGCGATTCGCCCGATCCTCTCCTCCACGGATCCGACGCGGTTCATCGGGCGGACGAAGGCGGCGCTGCTCCTGCAAGCGGGCAAGGAGGACACCTACGTGCCGCAGGACGATCTCAAGGCGCTCGCGGCCGCGGCCGGCACCCGAGCGGAGTTCAAGGAGTACGAGGGCGGCCACGATCTCTTCAGTACGGAGCCGGCCGTGCTCGACGCGCTGAAATTCCTGTCGACGAAGCTCGGCTCAGGCCCTTGCGTCCATCGAGCCGAGGTCGCCCTCGAAAAGCTTTGCGGCGCCTCCTAGCACTGCTGCTCCTCCTCGGGCTGGCGGCCTGCGGCGGCGGCAGCGGTGACAACACCAAGGACGAGGCCCCCGGGCCTTTCCGCTACGACGCGGGAGCGAAGCTCGGCTACCGCGACGACGGCGTCGTCAGCGAGGCCGCGGGGATCAAGGTGCACGACATCTCGTTCGCCAGCCCGCGCGGCGGTCGCGTCCAGGGCTACCTGACGGTTCCGCCCGGCGGCGGCAAGTACCCGGCGGTGATCTTCCTGCACGGCTCGGGCGGCTCGCGGCTCAACTTCGTGCCGGAGTCGAGCTGGCTCGCCGGGCGCCGCGTGGTCGGGATGACGCTCGACTCGCCGTTCGTCCGTCCGAGCCCCAAGCTCGAGGGGCTCGCAGGCCTGCGCAACGAACGCGACCTGAGCGAGCAGGCGGTCGTCGACGTGCGCCGCGCGATCGACGTGCTCCGGTCGCTGAAGCAGGTCGACGGCGACCGGATCGGGATCCTCGGGTTCAGCGCGGGCGCCAAGACCGCGGCCATCGCAGCCGGCGTCGACCCGCGGGTCAAAGCAGCGGTGATCGTCTCGGGCGGCGCGCCGAAGCTGGACGAGTTCGTGAACGCGTCGCCGCCGGCGGTGCGCCCACAGGTGCGCTCCATTCTCGGCCCGACGGATCCGACGCGCTACGTCGGCGATGCCAAGGGCAAGCTGCTGATCCAGATCGCCACCGGCGACACGATCGTGCCGCAGAACGACCTCAACCGGATGGCGCAGGCGGCCGGCGACGCGCGAGGTGAAGCGCTACGACGGCGGGCACAAGCTCGTCACGTTCGCCCCGGCGATCCACGACGAGCTCGACTTCCTCTGGAACGAGCTCGGTGCCGGCAAGGACGCCGTGCCGGGCGCGTTGACCGGGCCTGTCAACGACTGAGCGATGAGGGCACCCACGCGTCGGGTGGTCGTCGCGGCGGTGGTTCTCGCGGCTACGCACGGGCATCTGCTCGTGCTCACGTTCGACGCCGATACCCTCGAGGGGGCTGACCTCGAGCTGGGAGACCATCCCGTGGAGGTCGAGCGTCTCGGCGCCGTGCAAAATCTGGCGGCGGGCTGAGGGGATCAGCCCCGGTGCACGACCTCGCGCTCGTTGTCGCGCGCGGGGTCGGCCAGCGGAAGTGCGTCGTGCGACCAGTCGGCCCGCTTCCACTGGGGCACCGGCGTCGTGCAGCCGTCTTTCGGCACGAAGCGTGAGTGGCTCACGAGCTGGTACTGGTGGATGTAGCGCGGGCAGTTCGGGAAGACCTGCTCGGCGCGGACGCGGATGATCAGCTGCGCCTCGGGGTACTCCGCGAGCAGCGCGTCGTCGTCGTGGAACGAGGCGACCCCGTTGAGCCGCAGGCGGCGCCGCTGCTGGAAGTCGATGAAGAGGATGCCGACGTGTGGGTTGACGAGCAGGTTCCCGGCCGACAGGTACATGCCGTTGCCGTCGTAGCTCGGGAAGGCGATGGTGCGCTCGTCGACCACGCGGACGAAGCCCGGCGCGCCGCCCTTGTACGAGCAGTTCGGCCGGCCGCGGCCGTCGGCGGTCGCGAGGAACAGCATGTCGCAGCGCTCGATGAAGGCGCGGTCGTCCGCGTCGATGTGGTCGCGGACGAGGCGCTCGTCGATCCGGTCGGCGATGCGGCGCGTGTCGAACCGCGCCTGGAGCGTGCGGCTGCCCTCGTGGTACGTCCCCGCCATGCTGCGATGATGGTCGCTCGCGGCCTGCACGGCAAGCCCGCCGCGTACGCTCGATTGCCGTGACGACGCTCGACTGGATCGCCGTTGTCGTGGCTGCGCTCGCGGCGATCGCCGGGCTGCGGCGCGGGCTGCTCGTCAGCGCGCTCTCGCTCGCGGGTGTGCTCGCGGGGGCTGTGATCGGCGGAAGGATCGCACCGCACCTCCTGCCGTCGGGCTCGTCGTCGCCGTACACGCCGCTGATCGCGCTCGCCGGCGCGCTCGCCTTCGCGTTCCTGCTGGAGGGGCTCGGCGCGCTGGCGGGCGGCTCGCTGCGTGCCGCGCTGCCGCTCGGGATCGCGCGACGGCTCGACTCGGCAGGCGGGCTCGTGCTCGGCGCGGTCACGGGGCTTGCGGTCGTCTGGGTGCTCGGCGCGGTCGCGCTGCAGGTGCCGGGACAGCCCGACCTCCGCCAGGCGGCGCAGCGGTCCGAGGTGCTCAAGCGCCTCAACGAGATCGTCTCGCCCCGCACCGCCCTCCAGGTGCTCACGCGGGTCGACCCGTTCCCGGCGCTCGCCGGTCCGGCCGTGCTCGTCGAGGCGCCGGACCCGGCCGTGCTGCGGGCGCCCGGCGTGCGTGAGGCGGCGCCGAGCGTCGTGCGCGTGCTCGGAACCGCCTGCGGGCTCGGGATCGCGGGCAGCGGCTGGGTTGCGAAGGACGACACCGTCGTGACGGTCGCGCACGTCGTCGCCGGCGAGGACGACACGACGGTCGCCGCGCCGGGAGGCTCGCCGCTGGCGGCCGACGTGGTCGCCTTCGACCCGAAGAACGACATCGCCGTGCTCCACGTGAGCGGGCTCGGCCGACAGCCGCTCGCGCTGGTCGACGCGCGCCGCGGCGACCGCGTGGCGATCCTCGGCTACCCGGGCGACGGCGCGTTCACGGCGACGCCCGGGCGGATGGGGAGCACCCTCACTGTGGCCGCCGACGACGCGTACGGGCACGGGCCGGTCGTGCGCACGGTCACGGGCTTCCGCGGCCGCGTCCGCCACGGCAACTCCGGCGGCCCGGCCGTGAACGACCGCGGCGAGGTTGAGGCGACCGTCTTCGCCGCACGCGCGGGCAGCGACTCGGGCTACGGCGTGCCGACCGCGATCGTCCGCAAGGCGCTCGCGAGCGCGAGCGGCCGTGTCTCGACCGGCGCCTGCGCGCCGTAAGCCCCCCGCCCGTGGCGGGGACATGTCCGCGCGCTCTTAACACCGGTGCCAGGCACCGTCCGCAGAGGCGCACGACTCTGTAACGCGTTTCGCAACGGTACGCCGCGAACGGCTTGCGAGTCGGGTTCGCGACGGTCGCGTGCTTCGGAACACCGGTGCCAGGCACCGGTTTAAGGAACGCGCGGAACTGTCACGAGATCTGCACGGCGGGCGGCTCGCAGCGCGCTACGACAGCAGCTCGAGCACCCGCAGCGGCCTGCGGTACGGGACGACGAGGTAGACGCCGTCCACGCGGTCGCGCGCCTCGGCGAGCAGCTCGCTTCGCGTGCGCCATGCCGACGTCCGCGGCGTCGGCGCCCGCGTCGCGCAGCGCGTTCTGCAGCGAGTCGGGCACGACGATCCCCGGCAGCTCGTTGTGGAAGCGCAGCGCGAGCCGGTAGCTCCACAGCGGGCAGACGCCGAGCAGCAGCGGCACGGGCGACGAGCCGCCGATCCGCTCGAGGAAGCGGTCGAGGTGCGCGAGGTCGAAGACGAGCTGCGTCATCGCGTACTGGGCGCCCGCCTCGAGCTTCTGATGGAAGCGGTCGAGCTCCTGCTCCAGGTCGTCCGCCGACGGGTTGACGGCGACGCCGACGAAGAACGAGGTCGGTGCGTCGATCGGCCGGCCGTTCGCGTCCTCGCCGCGGTTGAGCCGCGAGATCAGCGCGGTCAGCCCGATCGAGTCGATCTCGTACACGCCGCGCGAGCCGGGATAGTCGCCGACCTCGGGCGGGTCGCCCGTGACGGCCAGGATGTTGCGGACGTCCTCCGCGTGCGCCCCGAAAAGCGCCGACTCGAGGCCCATAACCGTCGAGTCGCGGGTCGTGAGGTGCGGGATCGTCTCGATGCCGCACGCGCGCTGGACGATCGCCGACGCCGTCACCGCGCTCATCCCCGCGCGGGCGCCCGCGTTGTCGTTCACGTCCACGAAGTCGACCAGGCCTGAGTCCTTCAGCGCCTGGGCGGTCTCGACCAGGCCGCTCAGGTTCGCGCCGAGCGGCGGGTCGAGCTGGGCCGACACGACCCACTCGCCCTCGCGCAGCGCACGCGCCGAGCCCGGTCTCCATGTGCTCGCCGCCGAGCGCGACCACCAGCTCGCGCTCGTCGAGCACGAGCGGCCCGGGCGGCTGACGGTCTTCGGTCACCGCCCGACGGATCGCAGCGATCTCGGCCGGCGTCGTCCCGCAGCAGCCGCCGATGATCTTCGCGCCGAGCGACCGCGCGTAGGCGGCGAACTCGGCGAAGTACTCCGGGTTCGCGTGCGGGTAGATGACGCGGCGGCCCGAGAGGCTGGCGAGGCCGATGTTCGGCAGCGCGGCGAGCGGCCGCCCGTTGGCGCGCATCTCCTCGAGCGCCGTCAGCGCGGCGAGCAGCCCAGCGCCGTGGTTCGCGCCGATGGCCGCGATGTCGAGCGACGCGAGCCGCTCGGCCGCCTCGCGCGCCGTCACGCCGGCGATCGTCTCGGCGCGCTCGTCGAAGGTGAGCAGCGCGACGATCGGCAGGCTCGACACGCCGCGCACGGCCTCGATCGCGTCGACCAGCTCCTCGAGGTCGTAGAACGTCTCGATCATGAATAGGTCGGCGCCGCGGCCCTCGAGCACGGATGCCTGCTCGCAGAACAGCTCGCGGCGCACGCGTGACGTCGCCTGCTCGCCGATCGGGCCGATCGCGCCGCCGATGAAGACGTCGCGGCCGGTGATCTCGCGCGCGTCCCGGGCCAGCTTGACCGCGGTGGAGTTGATCCGCTCGAAGTCGTCCTCCAGGAAGTGCGCGGCCAGCTTGCGGCGGTTCGCGCCGAACGTGTTCGTCTCGATCAGGTCGGCGCCCGCGTTGATGAAGCTGACGTGCAGCGACACGACCGCGTCGGGCGCGCGCAGGTTCGCCTCCTCGGGCGAGCGCAGGCGCGGGACGGCGCTCGTCGAGCAGGGCGCCCATGCCGCCGTCGGCCACGATCACGGGGCCGTCGGCAAGGCGCTGGAGGAACGTTTCGCTCACGCCGCCACTCTAGGCGTGCGGCCCTGGGGGAGCGCTCACCCGCTGTCCCTCGATCGAGGGTAATCGGTGAAGCAGGCTGGTCAACCTCGGAAGGGGGATTGGTGAACCGGCCTGTCCCGCACAACGATGCGACTTGTAAGCGCCAGCCCCGATGCGGCGGGGGCGGTGCGAAAAGGACAGGGAATCGGCCCCGTTGCGGCGGGGGCCGGCCCCCCGGTCAGATAGTCGAAGAGCTAGGGCGGGGCCAGGGGCGGGCCCCGCTCAGCATTTAAGGGCGTAGCTCGATCGAGGGAGGCGGGGGTTCACCCACTGGCTCACCCAGCGAGAGTCGCGCCAGGGGGACGGCTCGGCTGCCGGCTCCGCCCGCGTGAGGGCACGGTTCTCACACAGGGACAGGTTCTGTTCAAGCTCGCCGGCGGCCCTGCCGATGGCAGGGCCAACTCCTGTGCTGTGGGACTGACGGCAAATCGGTTCACGGCCGGAGATGAAGCGGCGGGGCGACCCGCCGCTTCGTATTTGGATAGCAAGTACGCTATCTTTGACCCGTGGGGCTCGCCCCGGTCTTGCTCCTCCTGGCAGGCATCTTCGTCGCGGGAATCGCGTGGTCGTTCGCGATCGGACGCACGGCCGCGCTCTCGTGGACGCTCCCCCAGGCCGCCGGGCTGGTGGTCTCGACCGCGGTGCTCGCCGTGTACGTCGCCCGCGAGGATGACTACCGCCGCAACGGCATCAGCCGGTGGGACGCCTACGACGCGAAGCCCTTGACCGTCTCAGCGGCTTGTCTCGGCCTTGTTGCGGCGGCGCTTCTGCTTGTCGCCTGGAAAACGCGACGGCGTGATCTTGCGCTCGTCGCCTTCGTCGTATCTGCATTCGCCGCCGTGGTTCAGTTCATGGCCTTCGCGGCCAACTCTGGCGACTAGTCGTGCAGGACGCGGCCTTCCATGCCGCCGGCGACCGTCACGACCTGGCCGGTCACGTGACCTGACAGCTCGTCGGAGCTGAGCACGACCACGCGCGCGCCACGTCCTCGGGCTCGCGACCTTCCGCAGCGCCATCGTCCGCGTGACGCGCGTCGAGCGTGCTCCTCCGTCGAGCGCCTCGCGCGTCATCGGCGACACCGTCCAGCCCGGGCGCGACGACGTTCACGCGCGCGCGCGGCGCCACGCGCACGACCTCGTTCTTCAGGCTGAGCAGAGCCCCTGCGCGATCGCCGACTTGGCGGCCGCGTAGTCGGCATGGCCCGCCTCGCCGAACAGGCCGGCCGTCGACGCGACCATGACCAGGCTGCCGTGGCCCGAGCGCGCCACCTCGCGCAGGAAGCCGCGGGCGGTGAGGAAGGTCGGCCCGCAGGTTCTCGCGCGAGCGTGCTGCTCCCAGCGCTCGAGCGACAGCTCCCAGACCGGGCAGTCCTCGCGCGGCCACACGCCCGCGACCGCGGCGCAGACGTCGAGGCCGCCGAGCTCCTCGGCGCGCCGCGTCGCAAGAGCGCGGTCCGTCTCGTCCTCGCTCGTCAGGTCGGCGGCACCGATCGGCGCTCCGCCGAGCTCGCGCGGCGACGGCCTCTGCGCGCTCGCGGCCCCGGTGGTAGTGGACGAAGACCCGGGCGCCCTCCGCCGCGAATGCGTCGGGCGCACGCTGCTCCGATCCCGCCCGATGCGCCCGTCACCAGGACGCGCTTGCCCGCGAGGCCCGTCTCCACGGGCGCGAGACTACGGAAGCGCCTAGTTGTAGTAGCGCGGTGATCGTGCCGGAGGAGTCCGGCGCCGAGCGCCTTGCAGACGGTCGCACGCGGTCGCGCGGATCGGGGGCGGGCAGTCGCTCCAGTGTCGAACCCGGGGCCCGTTCGCGGCGTCGCCGTCAGTCGACGGTGTTCGGGGAAGAAGAAGTACGTGCACGTCGCACCGCAGATGATGCCGGCCGGCGCGCTCGTCACGGTGCCGGGGGTCGACCCGGCGACGGCGACCGTCACCGGGACGGCCTTCACGAAGTTCGCGAAGGCGGTCTTGGCCGCATTCATCGTGAGCGACGCAGGTCGGTCCCGTCGCGGATCCGCAGTCGGACGACGTGCCCCAACCGGCGAAGAGGTAGCCGGGCTGCGCGGCTGCAGTCAGCGTCACCACCGTGCCGGCCGGATAGGTGTACGAGCACACCGCACCGCAGTCGATGCCGGGCACGTCTGCTGTGATCGTCCCGGCGGCCGTGCCCGCGCCGACGCGCGAGACGTTGAGCCGGTTGCCCTTCTTCTCGAAGGTCGCGGTGACCGTGATCTCGCCGTCGACCGGGAAGTTGCACTTTGTGGCCGTGCTCGTGCACTCGCCGGTCCAGCCCATGAAGACCGAGTTGCCGTCCGGGTCGGCCGTGAGTCGCACGATGTCGCCTGCCTGATCGGCGGCGGAGCACGTCGCGCCGCAGGCGAGCGCCCCGTCGCTCGAGATCGTGCCGTCGCCGTCGCCGGCCTTCTCGATCGTCACCTGGAACTGCTTCTTGCACGAACTTGGCGGTGACCGTCTTGACGCCCGCGATCTTCACGACGCAGGTCGCCTTGCCGGAGCAGGCGCCGCTCCAGCCCTCGAAAGTCGAGCTCGTGTCCGGATGCGGCCGTGAGCGTCACCTTCTTGCGCCGGCGCGTAGGTCTTCGCGCACGGGGCCTTGTCGACGCGCACGTCGTCCCGCCAGGCGCGATCAGTGACCGACCCCACGCCGTCGCCGTCGATGGCGACGTTGACCGTGGCGGCCGAGCTGCCGATGCGGACGGCGCACACGATCGTCGCGCGTCGTCGAGACCTTGCCCTTCTTGAAGCGGACGACGACGCGAACCTTCTCCGCCTGGCCCTGCTTCTTGGCGAGCTGGTAACGGAAGGACGTCGCGCCGACGCGGCTGATCGTCCGGATCTTCGTCTTCGCCTTCGTGCCGCGCGAGCGAGGCCGAGACGACGGGCATCGAGCCCCTTCGCAGCCTTGACGCGCAGCATCCCGGAGCCGCCCTTCTGCAGCGTCAGCGTGCCGCAGGTCGCCTTGGCGACGAGCGGCGCCGGCTTCTTCGCGGCAGGCCGGGCGGTCGCCGCCGAGACGACTGCCAGTGCGAACACCCCGAAGCTGACGGCGGCCAGCGCATAGCGCAGCCGACCCTTCCCTACGACCCCCACGGATCTCAGTGTCGTCAGGAACGGATTCGAGTCAAGCGATCTCAGGAAACATTCATGAACCGGACGGGCGCTGGCATCCTGCGGCCGGTGGAGCGTTCGCTCGCGATCCGCCTACGCGGCGTCGTCAAGCGCTACGGACCGATCACCGCCGTCGACGGGCTCGACCTCGACGTGCCGACCGGCACGTGCGTCGGCCTGCTCGGGCCGAACGGCGCGGGCAAGTCGACGACCATGCGGCTGCTCACGGCGCAGGCGATCGCCGACGAGGGCGAGCTCGAGGTGCTCGGCTACACGCTTCCCGGCGAGTCGAAGCAGGCCCGCGCGCGCGCTGCGGGGTCGTCGCCCCAGCTCGACAACCTCGACGTCACGCTCACGGTCGAGCAGAACCTGCTCGTCTTCGCGCACCTGTACCGGATCCCGCGGCACGAGCGGCACGCGGCGATCGAGCGCGCGCTCGAGATCGCGAACCTCGGCGACCGCCGCGACACGCGCGTCGACAAGCTCTCGGGCGGGATGCGGCGGCGCCTGCTGATCGCGCGTGCGCTCGTCCACCGGCCGCAGCTCGTGCTGCTCGACGAGCCGACCGTCGGGCTCGACCCGCAGGTGCGCCAGGAGCTGTGGGCGCTCATCGACGCGCTGCGCGCCGAGGGCACGACGATCCTCATGTCGACGCACTACATCGAGGAGGCGGAGCGCCTCGCCGACACCGTGCTGATCATGTCCCACGGCAAGGCCGTCGCCGCGGGCGCGCCGGCCGAGCTGGTCGCCGAGCACGCCGGCTCGCGAGGCGGTCGAGGTCTACGGGCCGCCGGCGCGGCTCGCGGAGGTCGAGGCGGAGGCCGCGGCGGCCGGCTGGCGCACGCGCCGCACGGGCACGAGCGTCGCCGTGCTCGGCGCCGACGGCAACGCGCCGCGACGGCGAGCGGCGGCCCGCGAACCTCGAGGACGTCTTCGTCCTCCTGACCGGGGAGGAGATCGACTGATGGCCGTCGCGACCGCAGGAGCGGCGCCTCGGCCGGCTCGAGCGGCCCGGCGATCGCGGGCGTGCTCGTCCGCGAGGTCATCAACTTCTCGTCGTACTGGCGCTCGGCGACCTTCTCGTCGACGGTCGAGCCGACGATCTACCTGCTCGCGTTCGGGTTCGGGTTCGGCTCGCTCGTCAGCACGGTCGGCGGGCTACGACTACGTGCAGTTCGTCGGCACCGGGACGGTCGCGACCGCGGTGCTCTTCTCGAGCGCGTTCCCGGCGATGTTCGGGACGTTCGTGAAGTACAAGTTCCAGCACACGTACGACGCGATCCTCGCCGCGCCCGTCGACACCGAGGAGCTCGTCACGGCCGAGGCGCTCTGGATCGCCGACGCGCGCCGGCGTCTACGGCTGCGTGCCGATGATCGTCGTCGATCGTTCTTCGGCCTCGACCCGCGCTGGACGATGCTGCTCGTGCCCGTTCATCGGCTTCCTGTGCGGCTACGGCTGGGCCTGCTTCGGGATCGCGATCGCCGGCTACGCGAAGTCGATCGAGAACTTCAGCTACATCATCAGCGCCGTCCTGACGCCGCTGTTCCTCGTCGCCGGCACGTTCTTCCCGATCACCGGGCCTGCCCGACTGGTGGGCGGAGATCTCGCCAGCTTCAACCCGCTCCACCAGTGCGTCGTGCTCGTCCGCGAGCGCCGCGTTCGGCTTCGACGGGCTGGGCCGACCTGCTGCGCGTGCTCTACCTGGTCGGGTTCGGCGTGCTGATGTGGCGGGTCGCGATCCGGGCGATGACGCGCAAGCTGATCGACTAGCGCGGTCACGCTCTTCGACGTCTTGTAACAGTCTGTTACTGGCGCCGGGAGGCTCGACGACCCGAGGATGTTCACGACGCGGGCGGCGACGAGCAGCACGGTCACACCGAGTCACCGACTCCGCCGCCATGAGCGCCTTCGCCCAGCGGGTGAGCGGCATCGCGTCCGTCGGGCTGAACGCGATCGCGTTCGTCAGCGCCACGTACGTGTAGTCCTCGAGCCGCGGGTACCAGTCCGACGCCGCGGCGAGCTCGGGGTTCTCGTCCTGCGGGAACTGGAAGTCCGGCTGCAGCTGAAGCGGTTGGTGCAGCGCCCGCTGCATCGGCCCGCCGTCGTCGAGCGTCCAGAACCAGAGGCCGAACACGATGACGTTCGTCAGCCACAGGACGCCGCCGCTCAGCAGGAGCTGCGCGCCCGTCAGGTTGTTCGTGCTCTCGGTGAGCAGGCCCGCCACCAGCAGCGCGACGCCGAGCGCGTTGCCGGCGACCACGAAGCCGAGGAAGACCTGCAACACGCGGTGGCTCGTCCGGTGATCACCCATCCGCGTACTGAGGATCAGCTGCGCAAGCAAGGGCAAACTCGGGCACGCACAGTGCGAACCAGACCCAGCCCTGAAAGCCCAGCAGCTCCCAGCCGGCGGCGAGGCTCGTGACGGCGAGGCCGGCGAGCAGTGCGAGCGCGACCAGGACGAAGACCAACGCGTCGACGCGGGCCTCGTGCCGTGCCTCGCGGATGCGCGCCTCGCTCATGGCGGAGCATTCGGCGGGCCGGGACGGCACCCTGCCGGGATGAAGGCGCTCGTCGTGCTCGCGGCGCTCGCGCTGGCGCTGCCGGCGCAGGCGGGGACGCGCGTCCTCGGCAGCTCGTGGCAGGGCCGGCCGATCACCGTCACTCGCGTGGGCGACCCGCGCGGGACGCCGGTGCTCGTGGTCGGCTCGATTCACGGCAACGAGACGGGCGGCATGGCGGTTGCGCGCGCGCTCGTCCGCCGGTCGCCCCGTGGGATCGATCTCTGGGTGGTGCTGACGCTCAACCCGGACGGCGTCGCGGCCGGGACTCGCGGAAACGCCCGCGGCGTCGACCTGAACCGCAACTTCCCATGGCAGTGGCGGCCGCTCGATGGCGCCTACGAGTCGGGCTCGGGGCCGCTCTCGGAGCGCGAGGCGCGGATCGGTCGCGCGCTGGTCCTTCGCGTAAGGCCGCAGCTGACGGTCTGGTTCCATCAGCACCTGAACCTGGTGTGGGCGTCCGGCGGCGACCCGCGGGTGGAGCGCGCCTTCGCCCGCGTATCCGGCCTGCCATACACGCCGCGGCCGAAGCTGCACGGGAGCGCGATCGAGTGGCAGAACGCGACGTTCCCCGGCACGACCGCGTTCGCCGCGGAGCTCCCGGCGGGCCGGCCCGGCCCGGTCGCGGTCGAGCGTTACGTGCGCGCGGTGCTCGCCGCCGCCCGCGCTGCGCGCTAACTCACGCGGTCGCGCGTCTCGACGCCGACGACGCTGCCGCCCTCGCGCTCGATGCGCCTGATCGCCTTCGCGACGGCGCCGCCGAGGTCGGCGGCCTCGAGGCTCAGCCGGTGCGTCTCGCCGGACGCCAGCACCACGGTCAGCTCGTACACCTGCCCCGTGCTGCGCACTCGCGCGAGGATCGGCTGAAGCGCGACGCAGAGCAGGTCGAGGATGACGAGCGCGCCGACGAAACGCCCGAAGCCGCCGCCTGCCTCGACCCAGACCATCACGGACACCGTCGCCGCGAGGCCGAGCACGAGCACTGACGAGAACACGAAGAGGCGGCGCACCACCGGCGGGTCGCCGTCCCGGCGGCGCACCTGCAGTGCCGAGACCTGCGTCGTCGCGAGCGCGAACATCGTCAGCGTGCCGACTGTCTTCCCGAACGTCTCCGAGTCGCCGCCGAACCAGATGCTGCCGATCATGGCTCCGGCCGCGGCCGCGACGATCGCGAGGTTTGCCGCGGCCCAGCGCTGCCGGCGCGCCTGGTCGAGGAGCATCGTCCCCGGAACGGCGACGAGGCCGCAGCCCGCGAGGATCGCCGTCGTGCCCAGGATGCGGCCCTCGGTCGGGCCCATCCGGCCGATGAGCAGGATGCCGATCGCGAGCGCCGCGGTCAGGCACAGCAGCGCTGCGACGGCAAGGAGAAGAGTGCGCTTCAGCGAGCCCACATCGGCCTCCATCTGCAGCATGCCCCGACGGTGCGCGCCCGCCATCCGGGCGGGCGCTGAGCACGTTGCGGGCTTAGTGCACGCGTTCGGCGCCGAGGAACGCGGCCAGCCCGGTGAGCGCCTCGTCGAGTCGCGACGTGTCGCCCCACGCGCCGAGCAGCTCGAGCGTCTTCGTCTTGCGGTCGAAGCGCGGCTCCGCGCGGCCGACGACCTTGTCGCGTAGGAGCAGCGGCAGCACGTAGTAGCCGTACTCGCGCTTGGCCGGCGGCACGTACATCTCGAGCCGGTAGTGGAAGTCCCAGAGCGCCTCGGCGCGGTCGCGGTCGTACACGAGCCGGTCGAACGGCGACAGGAGCAACGCGCGGTCCGGCACCGGCCCATCGGTGGCGTCCGGGTGCGCCACCCAGCTGCCCTTCTCGAGCCGGACGCCGAGTGCGCGAAAGCGCTGCTCCTCGAAGAGCCGCTCCGCCTCGCGCGCCGGCACGACGTCCGTCTCCGGGTACCACCGCTCGGCGAGGTCCCAGAGCCGCTGCTTGCCGCGCCGCCCCACCACCGCGACGTACCCGTTGACGTGGAGGATGCCGAGCATGATCCCCACGTAGCGGCTGCCGTACCAGCGGTGCTCGAGGCGCGCGTCGACGGAGCGGTCCTCGAGCTCGCGCGAGAGGAGCGGGCCACGCCGGTCGAGCTCGCGCAGCACGTAGCGCCTGAAGGCCGCGTTGCGCTCGAGGAACGCGCGCTGCCAGCGGTGCCGCTCGTACTTCGTCGACCGCCGGTGCGCCCGCATGCGCGCGCGCAGCAGCGGCAGCGACTCCACCGGGTAGACGTACGCGTTGAACTCGACGAGCTTGCGGTCCTGCCAGAGGAGGCGGTCGAGCTCGCCCACGTCGAAGGTGCCGAGGCGCGCCTGCAGCACGAGCTCCTGCGGCGTCGCGACGGTCGCAATCGGGTCGAGCTGCAGGAAGCCGAGGTGGCGCACCGTGTCGAGGGCGTTTCGCGCCGAGCCGTCGAGGAGCTGCGCGCGAACGGCGATCCGCCGCGCTTCCTCGACGCTGACGAGTCTCCCGCGCACGCCGCCTATTCTCCCGATGTGGCCGAGCCGCAGGTCGTGCCCTTCGAGGATCTCCCGTAGGTTGGCCGTGCCCGGCCGGGAAGATGCCGGGTGATGGACGAAGGCGTCGTACTCCTCCTCGTCGGCGCTGATCCTGGCCGCGAGCCTGATCGTCGCGCTGGTCGCGTCGCGCAAGGGCGTGCCTGTCGCTGGTCGCCTTCCTCGCGCTCGGGATGCTGCTCGGCTCCGACGGGCCGGGCGGTATCGAGTTCGACGACGCGGACCTCGCCCGGTCGGTCGGCATCGTCGGGCTCGTCGCGATCCTGTACGAGGGCGGGCTCTCCACCTCGTGGCGCCGGCTGCGCGAGGTGGCCGTCCCGGCCGCGCTGCTCAGCACCGTCGGCGTCGTCGTCACCGCCGCGCTGACCGGGCTCGTGGCGCAGGCGGTCTTCGACCTCTCGTGGCTGGAGGCGATCCTGCTGGGGGCCGTCGTGGCCTCGACCGACGCGGCCGCGGTCTTCGCCACGCTGCGCTACACGAACGTCCGCCGTCGGCTCGCCCGCACGCTCGAGGCCGAGACGGGCGGCAACGACCCGATGGCGATCGCCCTGACGGTCGGGCTGATCGCCTGGATCGAGCACTCGGACTACGGCTTTCCGGACCTCGTGCTCGAGGTCGTGCGCGAGCTCGGGCTCGGGCTCGCCGTCGGTGCCGCGCTCGGCGTGGCCGCGATGTGGCTGTTCGCGCGTATTCCGTCGTCCATCGGCGCCTTCGCCCCGGTCGCGTCGGTCGCCGCGGCGGCGCTCTCGTTCGGAGTCGCGGACGTGCTCGGCGGGAGCGGGTTCCTGGCCGTGTACCTGGTCGGCCTCGCCGTCGGCAGCACGCCGTCGCGCTATCGACGGCAGCTGGTCTCGTTCCACGAGGGGCTGGCGTTCGTCGCCCAGGTGACGATGTTCGTCGTGCTCGGGCTGCTCGTCTTCCCGAGCGACCTACCGGACGTGGCGCTTGCGGGGCTGTGCGTGGCGGCGGCGCTCACGTTCGTGATCCGCCCGGTCGCGGTCTGGGCCTCGACGGCGTTCAGCGACTTCACCAACCGGGAGCGGGCGCTGCTCGGCTGGGCCGGCCTGCGCGGCGCGGTGCCGATCGTGCTGGGCACGTTCGTGCTCTCGTCGCACGTCGGCGAGCGCGAGACGATCTTCAACGCGGTGTTCTTCGTCGTCGTCGTCTCCGCGCTCGTGCAGGGGACGACGCTCGAGCGGGTGGCCACGGCGCTCCGGGTGACGTCCCCGGCGCCGGCTCGAGGCGCGCCGCCGATCGCGGTCGACCATCTCGGCTCGCTCGACCTCGTCGACTTCGCGGTCGGCCCAGATCACGCGATCGCCGGCTCGCACGTGCGTGAGCTCGGCCTGCCGCGCACCGCCCTGATCGCGGTGGTCGCGCGCGGCGACGAGACGATCCCGCCGCGCGGCAGCACGGTCGTCGAGCCGGGCGACCGGCTCTTCGTCCTCGTCCCGCACGCGATGCGCGCGGACCTCGAGGACGTCTTCGCCCGCTGGCGGCGGCGGATCTAGGCGGCGACCGCCAGTGGAGGCGCCTCGACCTCCACGTGCAGCACCGGCAGCCCGAAGCGGCGGCGCGCGCGGTCGACGACGTCCCGGCTCAGCCAGTGGGAGCTCCGCGCCGGGTGCGTCGCAATCACGAGCTCGTCCGCCGGGAAGCCGTGCAGCGCGTCGGCGATCGCCTGCAGCGGGTCGGCGTCGCCGACGACGCCGTCCGCGTCGACGCCGTCGCCCTGGAGGAGCGCGAGGCAGCGGCGGAGCCGCGCCTCGGCGTCCGCGCGCGCGCGGTCTTCGTCGGACGTCCAGTGGCGGAGTCGAGTGTTCAGCGCCGGTGCGACCACGAGCACCTCAGCGGGGCGCGAGCGAAGCCGCTCGCGGACGCGGGTGTTGAGGACGGCGCCGCCGGCGGTCTCGTTCGCGACGAGGATCACGCGGCGGGTATGCAGATCGGTAGTCATCTCGTCTCCTTTCGGTTGGCCTGACCGCAGGAGACCGCACGCGCCTGAGAGGCGTCTGAGATGCGGCTGAACGCGTGCTGAAAGGGTGATTCGACGCCATGGCGCGGCTACGGGAGAGATACGCTGTCTACAGGGGAAGTGACCGATCCGCGGATGACACGGTGACTGCAAAGTCGACGAGCGAGAACGGCGAGAAGCCGGCGGCGCGCGAGCCCGCCAAGCGGACGGAGCCGAAGCAGTGAAGCGCCTCTGGCTGATCATCCAGGCGAAGCTGAATCGCCTGCTGGACCGCGCGGAGAAGCCCGACGAGCTGCTCGACTACTCGTACGAGAAGCAGCACGGGATGCTTCAGGAGGTGCGGCGCGGGCTGACGAGCGTCGTGGCGTCGAAGAAGCAGCTCGAGATGCAGGCCGACCGGCTCTCCAAGCAGGAGGCCAAGCTGGATGGGCAGGCGCGGCAGGCGCTCGAGCTCGGGCGCGAGGACCTCGCGCGCGCGGCGCTCGAGCGGAAGGCGGGAGTCGGCGTGCAGCTCACCGACCTGCAGGGCCAGATCGGCGAGCTCCAGACGCAGCAGGCGAGGCTCGAGGCGTCGCAGAAGGAGTTCGCCGAGCGGCTGGCCAGGTTCCGCTCCGAGAAGGAGGTCACGAAGGCGCGCTACCGCGCGGCCGAGGCGATGGTCAAGATCGGCGAGGCGACGACCGGGCTGGGCGAGGACATGGCTAGCGCAGGGCGGGCGCTCCAGCGCGCCAACGAGAAGACGCAGGGGATGGAGGCGCGCGCGGCGGCGCTCGACGAGCTGATCGCCACGGGCGGCCTCGAGGACATCTCGGGCGAGACGCAGCTCGACCGCGAGCTGCGCCAGCTCGCGCAGACCTCGCAGGTGGACGCCGAGCTCGCCCGCATGAAGGCCGAGCTCGAGCCTGCCAGGGAGCCGCCCGCGATCGAGGCCTGAGCGGCTGCCGGGCGTACCTCCCGCGTGCGAATCGCGGCACACTCTCGTGTGCCTTTAACACCCGTGCCTGGCACCGAATGGGACCCGGGCGGCGGCTGCGCGGATCCCTGTGCCAGAGCGGTGTTGCGCCCACGGCGTGCGAATCGCGTTACGAAGCCGCGCGCCTCTGCGGACGGTGCCTGGCACCGGTTGAAACAGCGCGCGGACACGTCTGCGCGAGGCGCGTCTCTCATTGCTCGAGGGGCTCGAGAAACGCGCGGAGGAGCCGGTCGAGCTGCTCTCGTTGGGCGGGGCTGAGTACTTCTAGGAGCCGCGCCTCGTTCGCAACGTGCTGCGTCAGGGCCGCGTCGATCGCCTCTTTGCCCCGCGCGGTCAGGCGCACACGGGTACCACGCCGGTCCTCTGGATCCGGGCGGCGCTCGACGAGCCCCGCGTCGACGAGCCGGTCGAGGCGCTTGGTGATGCCGGCCGAGGACAGCATCGTCGCCTGCATCAGCGCGGTCGGATTGAGCTCGTACGGCTCGCCCGCGCGGCGTAGCGCCGCGAGCAGGTCGAACCAGCCGCGCTGGAGGCGGTGGTCGCGCAGCGCGTCCGCGAGCGCGTCGTCGGCGAGGTGCGCCGCTCGCATGAGCCGCCCCATGGTGCCGAGCGGCGTCACGTCCAGGTCGGGCCGCTCGCGCCGCCACTGCTCGAGGATCGTGTCGAGGTGATCGGGCACCGCCGGCAGTTTACCTCTCCTGTTAGTATCTTACCGGTAAGATAAATGAAGGAGAGGACATGAGCGAGACGATGACGGCCGTCCGGCTGCACGAGGGCGGCAAGCTGCGAGTCGAGCAGGTGCGCCGTCCCGAGCCCGGCCCCGGCGAGGTGCTGGTGCACGTCCACGCGGCCGCGATCACCCGCGGCGAGCTCGACTGGCCCGTCGACCGCCTGCCGGCTATCCCGTCCTACGAGCTGTCCGGCAACGTGGTCGGCACGGGCGAGGAGGTCTGGGCGCTGACGCCTTTCGACCGCGACGGCGCCGCGGCGGACTATGCGGTCGTCCCCGAGACGGTGATCGCTCCCAAGCCACGTTCGCTCACCCACGTCGAGGCGGCAGCACTGCCGATGACCGGCCTGAGCGCCTGGCAGGGCCTGTTCACCGTCGGCGGCCTGGAGAACGGCGAACGGGTCGAGATCACGGGCGCGGCCGGCGGGGTCGGTCACGTCGCCGTCCAGCTCGCCCGTTGGCGCGGCGCCCATCTGGTCAAGGAACAGCCCGCCGACCTCGTCTTCGACACGGTCGGCGGCCGAGCGTCCCACAACGGCGGCCGCCTGGTGAGCATCGCCGAGGAATCCGAAGGCGCGACGTACTTCGTCGTCGAGCCAGACCGCGACCAGCTCGTCGAGCTCGCGCGGCTCGTCGACGCGGGCGAGCTCCGGCCCGAGATCGACAGCGTCTTCGACCTGGCCGACGCCGAGAGCGCGTTCAAGCGCGTCGCGGAGCGGGGCAAACGTGGCAAGGTCGTCCTGCGTGTCGTCGACGACTAGCCAGGAGCAGAGAGCCGCCGCCTTCCGCGCACTGCACGAGGGCGAGCCGTTCGTCATCCCGAACCCGTGGGACGCGGGCTCCGCGCGCGTGCTCGAGTCGCTCGGGTTCGAGGCGCTCGCCACGACGAGCTCCGGCTTTGCCTTCACGCTCGGGCGAAGCGACGGCGGCGCGACGCTCGACGACGTCAGCGCCCACGTGACGGCGCTGAACGACGCCACGGCCCTGCCGGTCTCGGCCGACCTCGAGAACGGCTACGGCCCGGAGCCCGAGACGGCGGCGCGCACGATCATCCGCATCGCCGAAGCCGGCGCCGTAGGGGGCTCGATCGAGGACTGGGATCCGGGCGGCCGGCTCTACGACCTGCAGCATGCGACGGAGCGGGTGGCCGCGGCCGTCGAGGGTGCCCGGGCGCTGCCGTTCCCGTTCACGCTCACGGCACGCGCGGAAAACCACATCCGCGACAACCCGGACCTCGGCGACACGATCGCGCGCCTCCAGGCCTTCGAGGCGGCCGGGGCGGACGTCCTCTACGCGCCCGGCCTCGCGAGCGCGGACGAGATCCGCGCCGTCTGCTCTGCCGTCACGAAGCCGGTCAACGTGCTCGCCCTCCCGCACCTCACGTTCTCCGAGATCGCGGGGGCAGGCGCGCAGCGCGTCAGCGTCGGCGGCTCGTTGACGTGGAGCGCGGTGCAGGGGCTCGCCGCGGCTGCGACGGCGATTCGCGACCGCGGCGACTTCTCGTTGCTCGGTCGCGGCGGCTGGCTCCGCTAACGCACCTCCAGGTTCCGCGTGTCGATGGTCGCGGCGACGCCCTGCCCCGTCCGAACCGTCAGCGTGGCCTCGTCCTGCGACAGCGCCATGCTCGAGTTCCAGTCCACCCGGGTCGAATCGGGCAGATCGATGCAGAAGGCAGCGCGGTGGTTCGCATCGAGCGCATGGACGAACGGCGCGCCCTGCATCCGTTGGTAGAGCGTGTAGACCCAGCCGCCGGTCGCGCTCGTCGCGCGCGACACGGGCCAGCCGACCATCTTCTCGTCCGGCTCGCGCTTGTCGACGATCACGCGCCCGACGAGCCGGTTCGCCCTCAGGTCGTAGGCGCGCACGAGGTACTGGATGAAGTCGTTTCGGTTCGCGTGCTGGAGCACGTACACCGTGCGCCCGTCGGGTGAGAGCGCGTCGAAGCCGAACTCGCCCTTCAGGGCGATCGTCCGCACCGGACGCAGGTCCGCGGTCGAGAGCACCGCGAAGTGGCTCTGGCGCCGCAGCAACTGGTAGTTCGGCGGCTCGACCAGGACGAGCCGCTTGCCGTCCGGCGAGAGCCCGCCGCCCGCGCCGTTCATGGTGATCGCGGGGATGCCCCACGAGCCGGCGATCGTGCGCGACGCGACGACCGTGTCGCCGCGCAGTGCGCGAATCGTGGTCTTGCCGCTCACGCGGCCGGCCACGTAGCGGAGATCGCCGTTCGAGACGTTCCGGGCGAGACCCGGCCACGGGGCCGCTGCGACTGCGGTTCCGGCGACGACGAGAGCCGCGGCGACGACGGCACCGCGGAGCAGGGAGTGCCTGCGCATGTCCACCTCCTTGGCTGCAGGCATTACACCGGACGCCACCAGGGCGTTCCCCGCCGGGAATAGCGTTCCCATAGCGGACGCTTATCCGTAGAGTTGACGGATCGCACCAGACCCCGACCACGTCGGGAGGGAGGACATATGGGCCTGCAGCTAGGAAACACCGCACCCGACTTCGAGGCCGACACCACCCAAGGGCACATCCGGTTCCACGAGTGGATCGGCGACTCGTGGACGGTTCTCTTCTCGCACCCGAAGGACTTCACGCCCGTCTGCACGACCGAGCTCGGCTACATGGCGAAGATCAAGCCGGAGTTCGACAGCCGCGGCGTCAAGATCATCGGCCTCTCGGTCGACCCGATGGACCGGCACGAGAGCTGGGCCGACGACATCGAGGAGACGCAGGGCGCGCGCCCGAACTACCCGATCATCGCCGACCCGACCTTCGAGATCTCGAAGGCCTACGGGATGCTCCCTGCGGAGACCTCGGGCGACCCGCTGGCCCGCACGCCGGCCGACAACCAGACCGTCCGCAACGTGTTCGTCATCGGCCCGGACAAGGTGATCAAGCTGATCCTCGTCTACCCGATGACCACCGGGCGCAACTTCGACGAGGTGCTCCGTGTCATCGACTCGCTGAAGCTGACCGCCGAGCACAAGGTCTCGACGCCGGTGAACTGGCAGCCGGGCGAGGACGTCATCATCGCCGGCTCCGTGACCGACGACGCGGCGAAGGAGCTCTGGCCCGAGGGCTGGGAGTCGCCGAAGCCGTACATCCGGATCGTCCCGGACCCGGTCGGCGCGAAGCAGCCGGCCGGCACGCCTAGCTAGCGCACTCGCGGGTCGCGGGGGGCCGGCCGCGCCGGACCCCCGCGGCGGCCTGCGGGAAATACCCTCGATCGAGCGGCGCACATCCCTCCTTGGGGCGCTTGCGCGCGGCCGTGCCGTGCGCCGATAACTCGCGGGAGATCGGAGCCCGGCGCGCGGCACGCTCGGCTCCGAAGAAAGGACCTTGATGCCCGCTGCCATTCGCCCTCATTGCCGTCCTGCCCACCGTGAGAACGGGCAGGTGCTCGTCCTCGTCGTCGTCTGCCTCGTCGTGCTGCTCAGCTTCTCGGCCGCCGTGATCGACGTCGGCTACGCCTATTACGCCCACCGCTCGCTGCAGGCCTCCGCCGACGCCGCGGCGCTCGCGGGCGCGCAGGACCTGCCCGATACTTCCCGTGCGCAGGCGACCGCGTTGACCTACGGCGGCGGGTCCGGCGGCAAGAACACGCACGACAACATTCCGGGCGTCGCCACCACCGTGACGACGAAGTGCATCGCCACGGTCGGGAGCTGTAGCCCGGCGAACGCCATCGTCGTCACCGAGAAGGCGGCAAACGTCCCGACCATTTTCGGGAAGCTCATCGGGATCGACCACTTCAGCATCACTGCCAAGGCGACCGCCGCCATGGGCCAGGGCGTGCCGAAGCCGGCCCACATCATGGTCATCTTCGACCGCACGAACTCGATGAACGACCCGTGCACCGCCGGCGCCAGCAAGGCGACCTGCGTGCGGAACGGCATCCTCGCCTTCCTCCAGGGCATGGACCCGACGTACAACAAGGTCGGGCTCATCGCGTACCCGCCGGGGAACGGTGGCAACGCGTGCACGTTCACGCCGCACAGCGTCGACGGTCCGACGACCGACTACGACGCGTACCCGAACGGGTACCAGCTGGTGCCGCTTTCGAACGACTACAAGAAGGCGGACGGGAGCCTGAACACGAGCTCGCCGCTCGTCAACACGGTGAACTGCCTCAAGGCCCAGGGGACGACCGCGACGGCGCCGGGCATCGACAAGGCGCAGCAGGCCCTGGCGGCGAATCACGATGCCGCCGCGCAGGACGTGATCATCTTCCTGACCGACGGCGAGGCCAACTACGGGCCGTGCACGGACACGAACGGCGACCAGACCTGCGAGAACAACTCGTCGATGTACCGCACCAGGCCGTGCCACCAGGCGGCCCTGTCCGGCCAGGCGGCGACGGCGGCCGGCACGTACGTCTACGCCATCGCGTACGACACCGGCAGCGTCCAGTGCTGGGGCTGGAAGTCGAGCGGGACGGGAAGCGACGGGAAGACCTGCAACAAGAAGAACGGCTTCCAGTTCCGCTGCGCCGAGTCGCCGTCGATGACCGCCCTCCAGATGGTCCAGCAGATCGCCTCCGACTCGTCGAAATTCTTCAACCAGCCGAACCCGGGCGACCTGACGCAGGTCTTCAAGACGATCGCCGTCAACCTGACCGGGCCGACGCTGGTCGACAACGACCTGAGTTAGCGGCAACGCAGCGGCTGCTCCAAGCCGTCTTTCAGCGAGTTCTAATGAAGCTCTCAGGTTGGTCATAAGGCCGCCTTAGGTGCCGCTGGTTCTCTGCTCTTCATGAGCGAACGGCCCCGGCGCGATGGAGAGCGAGCAGTGCGTCCCGCAGAGGACGCCGTCGGCGGCGAACCCAACGACATCGGTGGACGGACGGGGATCGCCCGGCGCTTCCAGCCGCCGGCGGGCCTCGCTCATGAGGAGAGCCCCTCCTCCGTGCGTGTCGCGACTCCTCCGCACGTCGCACACGCTCCTCTCCGGGGAGGGCCGCCGGCGCGGCCCTTCCCGGCCTCCCTCTCCCGCTGACCACGCACGAAAGGACTCTCCGTTGACCGATACCCCGACCATCCGCCCCATTCGCGAGGGCGACGTGAAGGACCTCGCGATCGAGCGCGCCGCCTACGAGATCCGGCGCGTGATCGCGGGCCAGGACGCGCTCCTGGAGCGCACCTTCGTCGCCCTGCTTTCCGGCGGGCACCTCCTCATCGAGGGCGTTCCCGGCCTGGCGAAGACGCTCACGATCAAGACCACTGCTGCCGTGCTCGGCGGCACCTTCCAGCGCATCCAGTTCACGCCCGACCTCGTCCCCTCGGACCTCGTCGGCACGCGCGTCTACCGGCCCGACCACGCCGAGTTCGACACCGAGCTCGGCCCCGTCTTCTGCAACTTCCTGCTCGCCGACGAGATCAACCGCGCGCCGGCCAAGGTGCAGTCCGCGCTGCTCGAGGTGATGCAGGAGCGCACCGTCACGCTCGGCAAGCAGACCTTCCCGGTGCCGTCGCCGTTCCTCGTGATGGCGACCCAGAACCCGATCGAGTCGGAGGGCACCTACCAGCTGCCCGAGGCGCAGCTCGACCGCTTCATGCTCAAGGTGCTCGTCGACTACCCGTCCCCGGAGGACGAGTACGTCGTCATCGACCGCGCGCTCGCGGGCGCCGTCGAGGTCGAGGAGACGCTCTCACTCGAGGAGCTCGCGCGGCTGCAGGAGGCGGTCGGCCGGGTGTACGTCGACCCGGCACTCGTCCGCTACGCGCAGTGGCTCGCCTACGCGACCCGCCACATGGAGCACGCCGGCCTCGGCGAGCTCGACGCGTACGTCGAGTACGGTGTCAGCCCGCGTGGGCCGATCAACCTCGCGCTCTCGGCGCGCGCCCTTGCGTTGCTGCGCGGCCGCCACTACGTCGTCGCGAACGACATGCGCGAGCTGATGAAGGACGTGTTCCGCCACCGGCTCGTGCTCAGCTACGAGGCGATCGCGGACGACGTCTCGCCCGACACGGTGCTCGACCGCGTGCTTGCGGCCGTGCCCGTGCCCGAGCAGGACTTCGTCCGCCAGGAGGCCGCGTCGTGAGCGTCGTCCAGCTCACCCGCCGCGAGCGGACACCGGAGCGTCCCGGCCCCGGGCCGCTCCGTGACGGGCACCTCCGCAAGCTCGACCTGACCGTCCGCCGGCGCGTGGACGGGCTCCTGCTCGGCGACCACCGGGCGACGATGCTCGGCGACGGCACGGAGCTCGCCCAGGTGCGGCCCTACGAGGTCGGAGACGACGTCCGCAAGATCGACTGGAACGTCACGGCACGAACGGGCGAGGCGCACGTGCGCGCGCACGTCGCCGAGCGAGCCGTTCGCACGTGGCTGATGCTCGACACGTCGCCGTCGATGACCTTCGGGACAGCCGACCGTCGCAAGTGGGACGTCGCCGAAGGCGTCGCGCTCGCAGTCGGCCACGTGGCGACCCGGCGCGGCAACCGCCTCGCGATCGCGACGTTCGGCGACCACACGCCGCTCGTCTACCCGGACCGCCAGGGCCGGCGCGGCCTGCTCGGGCTGCTCCACGCGCTCCGCAACGAGCCGGGCGACGAGCCGACCGGCCCCACGTCGTTCGCGGCCGCCTGCGACCGCGCGGCGCGGCTCGTACGCCGCCGCTCGCTCGTGGTCGCGGTCTCGGACTTCCGCGGCCCGCTCGACTGGAAGAAGTCGCTTCTGCGGCTCGCGGCCCGCCACGACGTCGTCGCGGTCGAGATCCGCGACCAGCGCGAGCAGGAGCTGCCCGATGTCGGCACGATCTGGCTCGTCGACCCCGAGACGCGGCAGCAGCTCCAGGTCGACACGCGCGACAAGCGCATGCGCGAGCAGTTCGCCGAGACGGCCGCCGCCGAGCGCGAGGAGCTCGCGCACACGTTCCGCGCGGCCGGCGTGCCGCACGTGGTCGTCTCCACCTCGGGCGACTGGCTCAAGACGCTCGTCCGGTTCCTTGAGATCGAGAGGAGGCGGCGATGACGTTCGCGACTCCAATCGCGCTGGCCGCGCTCGTCCTCGTCCCCGCGCTGCTGGTGGCCTACCTCGTCGTCCAGCGCCGCCGGGTCAAGTACGCGGTGCGTTTCACGAACCTCGCGCTGCTCGCCAACGTGGTGGACCGCTCGCCTCGCTGGCGGCGGCACGTCCCGCCGCTGCTGATCCTCGTGGCGCTTTCCGCTCTGATCGCCGGGATCGCACGGCCCCAGTGGGCGCACGCCGTGCCGCGCAAGCAGGGCACGGTCATCCTGACGATCGACCGCTCGGGCTCGATGCTCGCCACCGACGTGTCGCCGAACCGCATGGCGGCGGCGAAGGCGGCCGCGGCCACCTTCATCAGAGGGCTGCCTAGCGGCTTCAAGGTCGGGATCGTCTCCTTCTCCGACAAGGCGGACGTCAACCTGCCGCCGACCTCCGACAAGGAAGAGGCCCTCAACGCGCTGAACTCGCTGCAGGCCGAGAACGGCACGGCGCTCGGCGACGCGATCTCCCGGTCCGTGAACGTGGGGCTCGCGAGCATGGACGCCAAGGTGGCGCCAAAGGGGAGCCCGCTCGTGGTCGTCGTCCTCTCCGACGGCGCGAGCACGACCGGCGACCTGCAGCCGCTCGAGGCGGCGCAGCAGGCCAAGACCGCGAAGGTCCCGGTCTACACGGTCGCACTCGGCACGCAGAACGGCACCATCACCATCAACGGGCCGATGGGCGACACGCGGACGTACAACGTCCCGCCCGACCCGACGACGCTCCGGGCTGTCGCCCAGACGACCGGCGGCAAGTTCTTCGAGGCGCCCGACGCCAACACGCTGAGGAGCATCTACAGCGGCATCGGCAAGACGGTCGGGACGAAGATCGAGAAGCGCGAGCTGTCGGCGGCGTTCACGGGCGCAGGCGCGGTCGTGCTGCTGCTCGGCTCGGCGCTGTCGCTCGCCTGGTTCAACCGGCTCCCGTAGCTCCTAGCTGATTCACAGCCGGCCCTGACGCTGCGCGCAGGGCCGGCTTGCACCCTTTCCTCGACACGAGAAAGGGGGCACGAATGAACGAAGCCGAGATCCCCGAGCCGGTCGAGCCGGCCGAGACCAGGCCCGGCCGTACGGTCGTCTGGTTCGCGGTGCTCGCCGCGCTCGTCGTCGCCGGGGTCTGGGCGACGGTGGCGATGGCGGCAGGCGGCTCCGGCTCGAGCGGCTCGAGCGGGTCGAGCCCGCCGGCCGCATACTCGCCGTTCGCCGCGAATGGCACTGCGACCCGCGACTGCCCCGACCACCAAAGCGGCGGCGGCGGGTCGACGACGCCGAACTCGGCGCCCGCACCGGCGGCGCCGTCGCAGCAGGACGGGTCGTCCAACCCGTCGCTCTGAGCGCACCACGCTCCACCGGCCGGCGCCGGACGGCCGGTGGTCAGCGCACGCGTGCTCAGCGCACGACGTCGAAGCTGAACATCATCCCGCTCTCGTGATGCTCGGCGATGTGGCAGTGCGCCATCCAGCGCCCCTCGTTCGTCAGCTCGAGGAGCACGTCGACCGTCTCTCCCGCCCTCACGAGCACCGTGTCCTTCCAGACCAGGTTCTCCTGGGGCACGCCGTCGCGGGCGAGGACGACGAATCGCCCTGCGCCGTGAACGTGGAATGGGTGGTGCATCGGGTGATCGCCCTCCATCGCGTTCACCAGGCGGAGCTTGACCCGGTCGCCGACGCGGAACTGCCAGTCGATCTGGTGGTTGGCGGCCCCGGTCTCGCGGTCGATGATGCTCCAGTGCGTGTTGGCGGACGTCGTGATCCGGTTGACGTCGACCATGTCGTCTTCCCACTCGATGCCGTCCCCGGCCGCCTCATGGTGGCTGTGCTCGTGATGGCCGTGCTCCTGCTGCGCGCCGCCCGCCTGCTGCACGACCGACTCGGGCAGCAGCTTCATCCCGCACTTCGGGCAGGTGTCGGGCGTCTCGCTGACCACGTCCGGATGCATCGGGCACACGTACCGCTGCGGCGCGGCCGTCGCGAGCAGCTTCATCCCGCACTTCGGACAGCTGCCCTCCTCGTCGCTCACGACTTCCGGGTGCATCGGGCACGCGTAGACGACCGGGCCGTCCGGGACGCCCAGGTCGAGCTCGGCGACGAACGACAGCGTCTTGTCGGGAGGCGCGTCGGCGTACACCGCGAGACGTTCCCGCTCGGCGGCCCACTCCGGGTTCTCGCGCAGCGTCTCGAAGTCGAGGGGCTCGGCGTGCTCGGTTGAGACCTCCACGCGTGCCAGGTCGTACGTCCGCCCGGGCGTGCGGTGCTCGAGCGTCACGACTCCGGGCTCCGCGAAGAGCACGTCCACGACGGCACGCTCCGACGGCGCGAGCACGACCGACTCGACGAGCTCGTCGCGCTCGTAGCGGCCGCTGTCGCCGCCGACGAGCTTCATCCGCGCGCCGGGCAGGGCGACGTTGAAGACCCGCGTGTTGGCGGTGTTCGTCAGGAAGAAGCGCACGACCTCGCCCGCCCGCGCCTCGAGCGCCGGCTCGTTCTCGCCGCCGACGAGGAAGACATTCCCGAACCGGCCCATCGCGGCGTGGGTCGTCTCGTCCGGGCTGAACGGCGCGATCTTGCCGTCCTCGATCAGTACGTCGTCGAGCGTGAACGTGACCTCGCGGTGCGCCGGCGGCCAGTAGCCCGCCTCGCCCGGCTCGACGACGATGTTCCCGTACAGCCCGAGCTCCTGGCCGTAGTCCTCGCGAACGTGCGGGTGGTACCAGTAGACGCCCGGGTCCGGGAACGTCAGCTCGTATGCGAACGAGCCGCCGACCGGGATCGGCGCCTGTGTTTCGTGCGTGCCGTCGTAGCGGTTGTCGAGCCGCAGCCCGTGCCAGTGGACGGTGTTGGCGAGGTCGCCCTCGTTCGTGACGTTCACCGTGATGCGCGAGCCCTGACGGACCCTCAGCGTCGGGCCGGGGATCGAGCCGTTGTAGGCGAGCATCCGCAGGGTGTCGCCGCCGATCCGCTTGGCGACCGGCGCGATCGTGAGGTCGACGCTCCCGCCGCCGGGGACGGTCACGTCCCCGGTCGGGCGCGCCTCGTCGAGGCCCGCCGTCTCGGTCGGGAAGGTCGCTGCCGCGTGGTGGTGGTGATCGTGGTCGTGGTGATCCATGTCACGCTCCTTGGTGGACAGGCTCGCGCTTCGGCGCGCGAGCCGCAATCTGGTCTGCGATGAACTCGGCGTCGTCCTGGACGAAGCCGATGAGCGCCGATCCGCGCGTGTGCTGCCACGAGAGGCCCAGGAAGTAGAGGCCGGGCACGCCGGTGACGCCCCGCCGGTGCTCCGCGCGGCCGTCCGGGCCGGTGACCGGTGCGTCGATCCACGAGTAGTCCGGCCGGTAGCCCGTCGCCCAGATGACGGCGTCGACGGTCAGCTCGGAGCCGTCGGCGAACGTGACGGTGCGCCCGCTCGCGCCGACCACGCGGGGCTTCTCCTCGACGCCGTAGCGGCGTAGCTCGCGCGGCTTCGACCCGATCAGCGTGTCGGTCCGCCGCAGGCGGCGGCCGAGCCGCGAGTCCGCGGTCTTCCGGATCAGGCGGGTTGTCGTCAGCCACCAGAAGAGGTCTCGGCCGAGGAGGCGCTGCGGCAGCGCCTTCTGGCGTGAGCCGACGGCGAGGTGGACGTCGTGCGTGGCGGAGAGCTCCTTGGCGATCTGGTAGCCGGTGTTCCCGCCGCCGACGACGAGGACGGTGCCCTGCTGCACGTCGCCGGGTCGCAGGTAGCCGGTGCTGTGCGTCTGGAACACGTCCGGTCCCAGGTCGCCGGCGAACGGCGGCAGGTTCGGCGTCTGGAACGGGCCGGTCGCGACGACGGCCTGATCCGCCTCGACGCGGCGGCCGGCGACGTCTAGCACGAACCGCCCGTCCTCCACGGTCAGCGAGCGCACGAGGCTGTCGAGCTCGACCGGGAGGTCGAAGGCCGCGGCGTACTGCTCGAGGTAGGCGACGACGTCGTCGCGGCCCGGATAGGCGTCGGGATCGCCCGGGAACGGCAGGCCGGGAAGCCCGGAGTACCGCCGCGGCGTGAAGAGGACGAGCGAGTCCCAGCGCGCGCGCCAGGCGGGCCCGACCGAGCCGGCTGCCTCGAAGATCTTGAAGCGGCGGCCCTGGCGGGCGAGGAAGTAGCCCAGCGCCAGCCCGGCCTGGCCGGCGCCGATCACGGCGACGTCCAGGCGCTCGCCGCCCGTGTCATGGGTGCGTTGCATCGTGCTTGGTCGACCCCTTCTGTTGTCGTGTGTACCGAGCCGGGAGCCCGGCCGGCGCGCCCCTGCGACCCCCAGTGGCCGCGGCGTGGCGACCAGGGTAACCGTGATCCGCAGCACCGCAACCAGACGATCAACGCTCCCGGGCGACCGGGGTGCATCCGCGGCGGCTGGCACCGTTCGGCGCGATGTTCTTCAGGCTGAGCAGCTTGGAGCTGGGCCTCGTGATCGCCGTCGTCGTCGGCGGCGCGTGCGCGATCGGCGCGTACCTCGGCCGGCACGTCCGGCGGCGCTCGGACACGTACCACGAGCCGCTCGGCGTCCTCCAGGCCGCACTGCTCGGCGTCGTCGGGCTCCTGCTCGCGTTCGGCCTCTCGCTCGCGCTCGGCCGTTACGAGAACCGTCGTGCGGACGTCGTGACGGAGGCGAACGCGATCGGCACCGCCTACCTGCGAGCCCAGACGATCGCGGAGCCGCAGCGGAGCCGTTCGCTGGCGATCTTCCCGCGCTACGCCGACCTGACGATCGCGGTGACGACGCAGGTGCCCGGCAGCGCCGGGCTGGCGAAGACGACCGCGGACGAGGGCCGCTTGCAGCGGGACCTCTGGCGGCTCGCGGGCCAGAGCATGAACGCGCACCCGGTCGCGAGCGCTCCGAGGCTGTACCTCGACAGCCTCAACGAGATGTTCGACGACCAGTCCGCGCGGCTGGCCGGCCTGAACAACCGCGTGCCGAACGAGGTGCTCGTGCTCGAGCTGTTCGGCGCCGCGCTCGCGATCGGCGTGCTCGCGCTCTACCTGTCGGCGCTCGGGAAGGGGCTCGTGACGATCGTGGGCGCCGCCTTGGTCGTGAGCGCCCTGGTGCTCGTCACGTTCGACCTGGACCGGCCCACGCGCGGCGAGATCACCGTGCCCGCGGCGCCGCTGGTCTCCGTGCGCGCGGGGATGGAGCTACCGCCTGCGGCGCCCGCTCCGGGCTGACGCGTCTAGGTCGCGGCTCGGCTCACCGGGCCGGCTTGTACGCCTTCACCGTCGTGCCGCGTGCGCCGAACTTCTGCGCCTCCTGTCGCGTGTCCTCGAACTTCGACCGCGCGTAGGTGTCGACGAGCTGGCCGGTCTCGATCTGCTCGAAGCCGTGGCGTTCCAGGAGGTTCGCGTACGCTGCTTCCAGCAGCGCCCCGGCAATTCAGCCGGTCCAGAGGTCGATGTTGCGTCGTCCCTCCTCGCTTACCGGCCGCTGAATGGTGACGTCGGCGATCTGCATGCGGCCGCCCGGCACGAGGACGCGGTGCAGCTCGGAGAAGACGGCGTCCTTGTCCGGAATCAGGTCGATGACGCCGTTGGAGATGACGACGTCGAAGCTGGCGTCGGCAAACGGGAGCCGCTCGGCCTCGCCCTCGACGAACTCGACGTTCCCGGCGCCCAGCTCCGCTGCCGCGGCCCGGGCGTTCGCGAGCATCCCAGGCGTCATGTCGATGCCGGTCACGTGCCCGCCGTCACCGACCATCCGGGCGGCGACGAGCGAGTCGGTGCCCGCTCCGGATCCCAGGTCGAGCACGTGCTCGCCCCGCTCGAGGCGCCCGAGCGAGAACGGGTTCGCGACGCCGGCGAACGACGCCACGGCGGTCTCGGGCACGCTCGCGAGCTCGGGCGGGTAGTCGAGGTCTTCCGCCCAGGCGCGCCCTGTCGGGAAGATGAAGTCGCGCTCCGGCTCGGCGGAGACGCTCGAGTAGGTCTTCTTGATCTCGCTCTTCAGCAGCGCAACATCGACGTCTGCGTCGACGGCCATCTCGTCCTCCCTCAGTAGCTGAACACCGTCGCGTCGCTCGTCGCCGATCCACTCCCAGAGCGGCGTCGCCCCGGCGAGACGAGCGTTCGAGACCAGCGCGTCCTCGTCAAGCTTCTTGGAGTTGAAGCAGATCGGGCAGACGAGCAGCTCGCCGCCGCCGTCGGTGTACTGCTGGAACAGCCGCGCGAGCGGCGGGCACCCCTCGCACGCGACCCCGTCCGCGTAGCCCGGGAGCGCCGAGCCGCACCGCTTCCTTGGTCAGGAACATCGCGACCTGCTTCCCCTGCTCGACGGCAGCGCCGCCGACGAGGAAGGCGATCATCACGCGTTCGGCGTCCTCGAGCCCCGTTGCCAGGTTGATAACGACCTTGCCGGTGTTGACGGGCATCACTCGCTCCTTTCGTCAGAGGACTTGACTCGTTCTTCGACTAGGCGACCGGGACAGGACGCAGGGCGGTTCCACGCCACGGGGTCGCGGCGACCGCGAGCCCGCTGGCGCCGGTCAGTACGGCGACGGCGAGGATCGCGGCCGGCCCCGAGCTCGCGTCGGCGACGACGCCGACGACGAGGGCGCCCACCACGAAGCCGGCGTCACGCCAGAAGCGGTAGACGCCGACGATGCGTGCCCGGTCGCGCGGCTGGCTGGCGTCGGAGACGGCCGCGAGCAGCGTGGGGTAGACCATCGCGGTTCCGACACCGAGGAGGACCGCGGCGGCCAGTGATGGGGCGAGCGCGCCGTCGCCGGCCACGAGCAAGCCAAGGGCGCCGGCCTGCACGAGCATTCCACCAGCGATCAGCCCCTTGCGGCCAACGCGGTCCGAGAGCCAGCCCGTGAGGATCTGGCCGGCGCCCCAGACCGCCGGATAGACGGCCGCGACGACCGCGATTTCGGTGACGCTCGCGCCGCGCGTGGCGAGGTACAGCGGAACGAGCCCCCAGGCCAGCGCGTCGTTGAGGTTGTTCACGAGCCCCGCCTGGCTGCATGAGCGCAGCACGGGGTCGCCGAGGCTCGCGCGGACGAAGGCGGCGCGGAGCCCGAGCTGCCGGCCGCGCGTGCCGTAGCTCTCCTGCTCGTGCGCGACGTGCGCGGCCGTGTCGTGGATCGCGAAAACGCTGACGAGCAGCCCCGCCGTCACGATGAGGGCGGCGCCGACCCAGACGATCGTGCGCGGAGCGATGCTCGCTGCGAGCGCGCCGGTGGCGAACGCGGCGGCCGCGACGCCGAGGTAGCCGGCCGCCTCGTTGAGCCCCAGCGCGAGGCCGCGGCGGCGCGGCCCGGCCAGGTCGATCTTCATCACGACAGTCATCGACCAGGCGAGGCCCTGGTTCACGCCGAGCAGCAGGTTCGCCGCCACGACGAACCACCAGGAGGGCGCGAGCCCGATCAGGATCGGCACCGGCAGCGCCACGAGCCAGCCGGCGACGAGCAGCCGCTTGCGCCCGACCCGCTCGGCCAGGTCGCCGGCGGCGAGATTCGTGACGGCCTTCGCGGCTCCGAAGGCGACCACGAAGGCGAGGATCGCGGACGTCGAGCGGAGGCCGAAGTCCTGCTTGCCGACGAGCGGCAGCACGCTTCGCTCGAGGCCGACCATAGCTCCCACGAGCGCGTTCAGGCCGACGAGGAGCGCGAACTGGCGCGCATTCGCGCGCAGGCCGAGCCGGACTCCGCTCATGCGGCGACGCTCACCGTGCCGGAGCGGTTGGCCGCGACGATCCGCTTCTGGCCCGGCGGCCTCGGCGGGAGATCAGCGAGCAGCGCGTCGGCGAACGCGTCCGGGTCGGCGACGGACAGCAGCGGGTTGTGTGCGCGCTCGAAGCCGATCGAGGAGATCGGGTTGCCGGAGAGCCCGCGACCGCAGACCGACCCGCCGTAATGGCTCGGGTAGAGGACGACGTGGTCGGGCAGCTCGAGCAGCCGGGCGAGGCTCGCGTGCAGCAGCCGCGCCTGCCCGCGGGCGTCGCCCGCGACGTGCAGGTCGGGGCGGCCGACGTCACCGATGAGCAGCGAGTCGCCGCTGAAGACCAGCCACGGCTCATTGCTGCCGCGTCGCCGGTCGGCCACCGCGTAGGCGTGGTGCGCAGGGGCGTGGCCCGGCGTGGCGATCGCCGTGATCAGCGTGTTGCCGAGCTCGACCACGTCCCCGTCACGCAGCGGGACGTGCTCGAACTCGACGGCGGCGCCGGCCGGGAGGTACGGCGTGGCGCCCGTCCGCTCGACGAGCGCAGGCAGCCCGGAGACGTGGTCGGCCTGGACGTGCGTCTCGAACACGGCCGTGATCGGCGACCCGGCAGCGGCGGCAGCGGCGACGTACTCGCCGACGAGGTCCACATGCGGGTCCACGACGGCGAGCTTGCGGTGGGACGTGCAGCCGAACAGGTAGCTCGCACAGGAGCCGGCGTCGTTCAGGAAGGGGCGCAGCAGCATCGCTCTCCTCAGGACACGGTCTCGACGGGAAGGCCGGCGCGCCGCCATTCGGGAAAGCCGACGTCGAGCCGGCGCGCTTCGCGGCCACGCGCGCGCAGCAGGCGAACGGCGTCGTCGGCGTAGACGCAGTAGGGGCCGCGGCAGTAGGCGACGATCTCGCTCCGCCTCGGGAGCTTCGAGACGAGTGAATCGAGCGCCCCGAGCGGCGCACTCCGTGCCCCCGCGATGTGACCGGCCCGATACTCGGGCTCAGGGCGGACGTCCAGCACGACGACGTCGCCGCGCGCCAGGCGCTCCTGCAGTTCCTCGGCGGAGAGCGTCTCGACGCCGCCCCGGTCGCCGAGGTAGTCGTCAGCGAGGACGCTGACGTCGGCGACGTGACGGACCGCCACGTCGCGGACAGCTGCCCAGAGGTCCCCTACGCGGTCGCTCGCGAGCCGGTAGATGACGCGAGTGCCGTCGCGGCGCGTGCGCACCAGGCCGGCACGCGCGAGCACCTGGAGATGTTGAGACGTGTTGGCGACGCTCTGCGAGATCTCCCCGGCGAGTTCGTCCACCGAGCGCTCACCCTGCGCCAAGACGTCGACAATCTCGGCGCGGCGCCCGTTGCCGAGGGACTGCGCTACCGACGCCAGCGCATCGAAGAGCGCCGCCTTGGCCGTGTTGCTCGCCACATTCTCAAGTTATCACTTGAAAACTTGAGGAGTCAACTCGCGGGTTTGCCGCTGCCGGTCGAGGTCGATCGCGGATTGCCCATTCGTCGGCCGAACGCGACGATCATGGACGATGAAGACGCTTGTCGTCCTCAACGACCCGCCGTACGGCACCGAGCGCTCGTATAACGGCCTGCGCCTCGCTCACGCGCTCGCGAAGCGCGACGGCCAGGAGGTTCGTGTCTTCCTGATGGCCGACGCGGTTGGCTGCGCCCTCGCGGGGCAGACCACGCCGAACGGCTACTACAACCTGGAGCGGATGCTCGCGGCGGCGCTCAGCCGGGGTGCCGAGGTCGCCCTCTGCGGGACGTGCATGGATGCCCGCGCGACGCGCGAGGACGCGCTCGTGCGGGGCGCTCGGCGCTCCTCGCTTGAGGAGCTGACGGACTGGACGCTCTGGGCCGACAAGGTCGTCACCTTCTAGCCGCAAGGACGGGCGACAAAGGCCCGAGCAGTGACGTTCGGGGACACGAATCGTGAGTCCCTATGCGTGACAGTCCCCGTTCGGGGACAGTCCCTGCCGCAACCAAGGGTCGGTCCAGGGTGTTTCCCGATTGTCCAGGCACGGCCGAAACGGCATGGTCGTGACATGAGCGAACACACCACACATATCCAGAGCATCAAGCGGCTCGAGCGCCCGAAGGACGGCGGCATGATCGCCGGCGTCGCGGCGGGGCTCGGCCGGTACTTCGACATCACCCCGACCGTCTTTCGCCTCGCGTTCGTCGTCCTCGCCTTGCTCGGCGGCGCGGGAATCCTCGTCTACATCGCGGCGGCCCTTGTCATGCCGCGGGAGGGCGAGGAGCAATCCTTCGCCGAGCGGGCGCTGGCACAGCGCCGTGAGCATCCGTGGCGGCTCGTCGCCCTCGGGCTGATCGCGATTGCGATCCTCGTCCGTGCTCTCCCAGGCCGACACCTGGCCGAGCGCCGGCACCGCCTGGTTCATCGCCGTCGTCGGCCTGCTCGTCCTGGCCGTGACCAGCGTGCGCCGGTGGCGGAGGCTCGTGGTCGTGCTGGTGGTGACCGCCGCCGTCCTGGTGGCGCTCGCCGCCGCCGCCGTCGCGATCGCCTTCGCCACGTTCGACGTCTCGCTGAACGACGGGGTCGGCGACCGCAACTACACGCCGGCCACGGTCGCCGACGTCCGCGACCGCTACGAGCTCGGCATCGGCACCCTGGACATCGACCTCGCCAACCTGCCGGCGAACCGGCGGGTGGACGTGACGGCCAAGGTCGGCATCGGCGACCTGCGGGTGATCGTCCCGCACGACGCCACGGTCGCAGTCGACGCGAGCGCCAGGGCCGGCTCGGTCGACGTGCTCGGCCAGGAGGAGAACGGCAGCCACGCACGCGTCGTCACCGGCGACGGCCGCTACGCCCTCGACCTGCACGTCGGCGCCGGCCAGATCGACGTCGAGCGGGCGCCGTGAGCCGGATCCCGGCGCTGCCGTTCGAGCGCAGCGAGCAGGATCGCGTCGTCGCCGGCGTCTGTGGCGGAATCGCCCAGGCGCTCGGCGTCGACGCGACGCTCGTCCGCCTCGTCTTCGCGTTCCTCGCGCTGGCGGGCGGCGCCGGGATCCTCCTCTACCTCGCGCTGTGGGTCTGGACGAGCGGGCGGCGGCCGTATCTGGGCGTCGCCCTCGTCGCGCTGTCGGCGATGGCGATCCTGTTCGCGCTCGGCCTGCCGGGCGAGGTCGTGCTCGGCATCGGGCTGATCGTGGCCGGGATCGTCCTGCTCGTCCGGCGCGGTGCTTCGCTCCGGCCGGGCGGGTCGTTCACGATCCCGGGCGTCGCGCTGACCATGGCAGGCGCCGTGGTGATGCTGGGCGGGCTCGGCTCGTCGCCCGCCTTCGTCGCGCCGGGCGCGCTCGCCGGAGCGCTGCTGCTCGTCCTCCTCCCGTGGACGTGGCAGGTCGTGTCGGAGCGCGGCGAGCGGATCCGGCTGGCCGAACGGGCCGAGGTCGCGGCGCGCATCCACGACTCCGTGCTCCAGACGCTCGCGCTGATCCAGCGGCACGCGGGCGACCAGCAGCGGGTCACGTCGCTGGCCCGCCGGCAGGAGCGCGACCTGCGCCGCTGGCTGTACGGCAGCGGCTACGGGAGCTCCGTCACGCTCGTCGACGCGCTGGCGGACGCAGCGGCCGATGTGGAGGACGCCCACGGCGTGCGCATCGAGGTGGCGAGCTCCGGCGACGCGCCGCTCGACGAGCCGCTGTCGCAGCTCGTGCTCGCCGCCCGCGAGGCGCTCACCAACGCCGCGAAGCACTCCCGCAGCGACGAGATCGCCGTCTACGCCGAGGCCGGGCCGGCCGAGATCGCCGTCTTCGTCCGCGACCGCGGCGCCGGTTTCGAGCGCGCGCAGGTCGGCGCGGACCGCCGCGGCATCGCCGAGTCGATCGAGGCGCGCATGCTGCGTGCCGGCGGGCGTGCCACGATCACGTCATCGCCCGGCGAGGGCACCGAGGTCGAGCTGACGATCCCGCGGGAGGAGGACGCCTGATGCGCATCGTGCTGGTCGACGACCACGAGCTGTTCCGCGCGGGTGTCCGCGGCGAGCTCGGCGCGCGGTTCGAGATCGCCGGCGAGGCCGGCAGCGTCGCCGAGGCGGTGCCGCTGATCCGCGACACCGACCCGGACGTCGTCCTGCTTGACGTGCACCTCCCCGACGGCGGCGGCGAGGCGGTCATCGCGGCCGTCG
The DNA here is from genome assembly GCA_963734565.1 of uncultured Thermoleophilia bacterium. Taxonomy (GTDB): domain Bacteria; phylum Actinomycetota; class Thermoleophilia; order Gaiellales; family Gaiellaceae; genus JACVRM01. Next base: position 57,978 of record CAVTHM010000007.1, read on the forward strand.
CGCCGGAGCGGCCGGGCGTGAAGTTCCTCGCCCTGTCCGTCTCCGACGCGGCCGAGGACGTGATCAGCGTCATCCGCGCCGGCGCGCGCGGGTACGTCACGAAGACGATCTCGAGCGACGAGCTTGCCGATGCGGTCGTGCGCGTCGGCGACGGCGACGCGGTCTTCTCGCCGCGGCTGGCCGGGTTCGTGCTCGACGCGTTCCGCTCGGGCGAGCCGGTCGGCGCCGACCCGGAGCTCGAGACGCTGACCCCGCGCGAGCGCGAGGTGCTCCAGCTGATCGCGCGCGGCTACCGCTACAAGGAGATCGCCGCCCGCCTGCACCTCTCGGTGAAGACGGTCGAGGCGCACGTCTCCAGCGTGCTCCGCAAGCTGCAGCTCTCGTCGCGCCACGAGCTGACCCGCTGGGCGCACGAGCGGCGCCTGATCTGACGCGCAGCCTGTTGGCCCAAAGCTAGGTTCGTCCCAGTGCGCGTGTACCGCCCCTCCCGGTGGCGACGGCGGCTCCTCGTCGTCGCGGTGATCGTCCTGCTCCTCGTGGGAGCGGCCGTGGGCACCTACCTCGGCAAGGCGGCGAGCGGCGAGGTGGCAGCTGCGTCGACCACCACGTCGTCGACCACGACGACGACCACCACCACCACCACCACGCCCGAGCCGCCGCCGACCACCACGACCCCGCTCGAGCCGTACGTCGTCGTCGGCCGCTTCGCGACGCCCTACGACTGCTGCCCGCCGCGCGTCACGAACATCAAGCGGGCGGCGCGGGACCTGGACGGCATGTCGATCCCGTCGGGCGGCCGCTTCTCGCTGAACGAGGCGCTGGGCGAGCGGACGGTGGAGAACGGCTACGTGGCGGCGCCGAGCATCTCGGGCGGCGAGCTCGTCGACTCGGTCGGCGGCGGGATCAGCCAGGTCGCGACGACGCTCTACAACGCGGCGTTCTTCTCCGGCCTGCAGCTGGTGGCGCACACGCCGCACTCCTTCTGGATCTCGCGTTACCCGCCCGGCCGGGAAGCGACCATCTCGTGGGGCGGGCCCGAGCTGATCTTCGTCAACGACTGGGAAGCGCCGCTCGTCATTCGCGTCGCAGCGGGAGACACGTCCATCGAGGTTCGCTTCGTCTCGCGGCGGCTCGGCCGGCGTGTGACGTCGTGGCTGGGCAAGCCGCACGACGAGGTTCAGCCGACGACGATCATCCGGCCGACGCTTGCACTCGCGGTCGGCGAGCGCCGCATCGTCCAGTCGGCGGGCTCGGCCGGCTTCACGATCGAGTACGGCCGGAAGGTGTACGAGGGCCAGCGGCTGCGGAGCGCCGAGAATTGGCGGTGGACGTACCAACCGGAGAACGAGATCGTCGAGATCGGCCAGCCCGACTGACGCCGCAGCCGCACAAGTACGGTTCAACGGTGACGGCCACGACGCTCACGGTCGCCGGCGTCGAGGTCGCCCGCATCGGCCTTGGCACCAACAAGCTCACGCCCGAGCATGTCGCGCTCATCCGAGACGCCCCCGCGGCCGGCCTCGGCCTGATCGACACCGCCCACATCTACACGGGCGGGCAGAGCGAGCAGACGATCGGCGAGGCGCAGCCCGACGGCTGCGTGGTGGCGACGAAAGGCGGGTGCAATTCGGGCAGCCCGGCCGTGATCCGGGCCGAGCTCGACGAGAGCATGCAGCGGCTCCAGGTCGACGAGATCGCCCTTTACTACCTGCACCGAGTCGCTCCGGACACGCCGATCGAGGAGAGCCTCGCGCCGATCGGCGAGGCGGTCGACGCGGGGAAGATCCGCAGCGTCGGCCTCTCGAACGTGACGGTCGAGCAGATCGAGCGGGCACGCGCGGTCGTCCCGGTGGCCGTGGTGCAGAACCACTACAGCTACGTCGAGCGCGGCGAGGAAGAGGTTCTCGCCCACTGCGCGCGCGAAGGGCTGGTGTTCGTCCCGTACTTCCCGCTCCGAAACGTGGGCGGCGGCGCGGTCGCCGAGGTCGCCGCGCGGCACGGCGCGACCGAGGCGCAGATCGCCCTCGCGTGGCTCCTGCACCGTGCCCCGGTGACCCTCCCCATCCCGGGCACCCTGTCGCCCGAGCATCTGAGGGAGAACCTCGCAGCGCTCGACCTCGAGCTCGCCGAGGACGACCTCCGCGCGCTCGGCTAGCCGGCCTGCCTCGATAGCGTTCACCCGTGCAGCGGCTTGCGATCACGGGCGCCGGCGGACTGATCGGGACGATCCTGCGCGAGGCGCTCGCCGAGCGATACGAGATCACGGCGATCGACGTCAGCCCGGGCGACGGCATCGACGTCGTCGCGGACATGACCGATGCCGAGGCCACCGCGGCCGCCCTGGCGGGCGCCGAGCTCGTCGTCGACCTCGCGGCCGACCCGGCGGCGGACGCGCCCTGGTCGTCGGTGCGCACGAACAACATCCCGGCGACGCTCAACGTCCTCGAGGCCGCGCACCGGGCCGGCGCGCGCCGGCTCGTCTTCGCCAGCTCGAACCACGTCACGGGCCTGTACGAGGAGGACGAGCCGTACGCGTCCGTGGTCGCGGGCCGCCTCGACGGGCTCGACCCGGAGCAGCTGCCGCGCCTCACGCCCGCATACCCGATCCGCCCGGATGGGCCGTACGGCATCGGCAAAGCGCTCGGCGAGGCCGCCGGCCGGTACTACGCGGACGCGCACGGGCTCTCGGTCGTCTGCCTGCGTATCGGCACGGTCAACCGCGGGAACAGGCCGCTCGACCAGCGCCACCACGCGACCCTGCTCTCGCACCGCGACCTCGTGCAGCTCGTCGAGCGGTCGCTCGCGGCGCCCGCCTCGGTCGGCTTCGCGATTCTCTACGGCGTTTCGGCGAACACGTGGCGGTTCTGGGACATCGAGGAGGCCCGCACGCTGATCGGCTACGAGCCGGCCGACGACGCCGAGCAGTGGCGGTGACGGCCAGCTCCTTCTATGAGCCGCTTGGCAAGGGCCTGTACCGCTCGACCGAGCACACCGTCGGCCCGTGGGACGAGCGCTCGCAGCATGGCGGTCCCCCGGCCGCGCTTCTCGCCGGGGCGATGGCGGCCGAGTCCCCGTCGTGGCCGGCGACCTTCGTGCGCCTCACGTTCGACATCCTCAGCCCGGTGCCCGTCGCGGACCTGACCGTGCGCAGCCGTGTGGTGCGGCCGGGTCGCAGCGTCGAGCTCGTGGAGGGGGAGCTCGAAGCGGGCGATCGGCTCGTCATGCGCGCGCAGGGGTGGCGGGTGCGCGAAGCCGAGCTCGAGCTCCCGCAGCTCGCGTCAGACGACGACGCGGTGCCCGAATTCCCCGACGCGTCGTCGGCGTGGCCGCGCTCGCCCGCCGGCTACCTGAACGCGATGGAGTGGCGCTACGTGTCCGGCGAGCCGGCCGTCCCGGGACCGGCCACCGTCTGGGCGCGGATGCGGTTCCCGCTCCTTCCCGGCGAGGAGCCGACCGGCCTGCAGCGGATGCTGGTCCTCGCGGACTCCGGCAACGGCGTCTCGAGCGTCCTGCCGTGGACCGAGTGGCTGTTCATCAACCCGGAGCTGACCGTCCACGTCGCGGCCGTGCCCGAAGGCGAGTGGATCTGCCTGGACGCGCAGAGCCGCGTCGACAGCCGTGGGTTCGGGCTGGCCGCGTCGCGGCTCTTCGACCGCAAGCGCCTCGTCGGCCGCGGCGCGCAGTCGCTCTTCATCGGGCCGCGCAACTGACCGGGTAACCGCGTTTTGCCGCGATCGGCGGCGGGCCCACCGCGGACGCGGTCTCGGCCGGTCGGTGACACGGTGAACGTAGTTTTCACGTGGTCTCGTCAGTCACCGACACACTCGCCTCGAACCCGGTCCTGCTGCTCTTCGTCACGGCCGCGGTCGGCCTCGCCGTCGGCAGCATCCGGATCGCCGGCTTCTCGCTCGGCATCGCCGCCGTGCTGTTCGCCGGCATCGCGATCGGCGCGCTCGACGACCGGCTCGTCCTGCCGGACGCCTTCTGGATCCTCGGGCTGGCGCTCTTCGTCTACATCGTCGGCCTCATGAGCGGCCCGGGCTTTCTGGGCGCGCTCAGGCGGCGAGGCCTGGCCGTCAACGGCCTTGTCCTCTGCGCCATCGTCACGGGCGCACTGGTGGCGGTTGCGGCGCACGCGGCCCTCGGCCTGTCCGCCGCGCGAGCCACGGGGACCTTCGCGGGTGGCGAGACGAACACGCCTGCGCTGGCGGCCGGGATCGAGGCGCTGAAGGAGAAGCCCAACTTCGACGCCCTCGCCGCCGACTCGATCGTCGGCTACTCGCTCGCCTACCCGCTGGGCGTCGTGCTGCCGCTCTTCGCCGTGTGGTTCGTATTGCGCCGCCAGCGGCTCCTCGGCAGCGCAGCAGCGCCGGACCTAGTCGTGCAGACCGCGCTCGTCGAGCATCCGGCGGGAACGCTCGAGGAGCTGCGCGAGCGGCACGGCGGCTCGGTCAGCTTCGGCCGCCTGCAGCACGAGGAGCATCTCCAGGCCGCCTCGGCGACGCTCGCTCCCGAGCCGGGTGACCTGCTCTCCGTCGTCGGGCCGCGCGAGGACGTGGAGGCCGTCGTCGCCGAGCTCGGGCAGCGCGCCGCCGAGGAGATCGACCTCGACCGCCACGATCTCGACTACCGCCGAGTCGTCGTCAGCTCCCGCCGCGTTGCGGGGCGCCGGATCGGCGATCTCGGACTGAGCCGGCGCTTCGGCGCAGCGGCGACGCGCCTCCGGCGGGGCGACGTCGACCTCGTCGCCGACCCGGACACGCAGCTCGAGCTGGGCGACCGGATCCGGATCGTGGCGCCGCCCGGCCGGATGAAGGAGATTGCCGCGTTCTTCGGGGACTCGTTCCGCGCGCTCGGCGAGATCGACATCCTCACGTTCAGCATCGGCATGGCCGCCGGCCTCGCGCTGGGGGCCGTCAGCGTGCCGGTCGGCGGCGGCGAGTTCTCGCTCGGCTCGGCCGGCGGCCCGCTCGTCGTCGGCCTGGTGCTCGGCGCGCTGGGACGGACCGGTCCGTTCGTCTGGCAGCCGTCGTATACGGCCGGCGTGACGCTGCGCCAGTTCGGCATGGTGCTCTTCCTGGCGGGGATCGGCCTGCGCGCCGGGCCGGCGTTCTCGTCCGCGATCGTCGAGCCGTCCGCGCTGCTCGCGATCGCCGCAGGCGCCGCCGTGACCACGACCGCCCTCGCCGTCTTCCTGGTGGGCGGCGTGCGGATGCTGCGCTTGCCGCCGCAGACGCTCGTCGGCGTGCTCGCCGGCATGCAGACGCAGCCCGCGGTGCTCGCGTACGCCTCGGGCGAGCTCGAGGACGAGCGCGCGCTGTCGCTCGGGTACGCGAGCGTCTACCCGCTGGCGATGATCGCCAAGATCGCGATCGCCCAGGTCCTGGTCGCGCTGCTCCTCTGACGAAGTGGCAAAGTTGCGGCTGCTTGACCACGGCTGAGGTGATCCGCCCCTTGCGTCCGGCACCATCGCGAGAGCCATGAGTGTGCGAACTGAGCGGGCCGGCCAGGTGACGACGGTCGTGATCGACCGGCCGGAGGCGCGCAACGCCATCGACCGCGAGACGGCCGCGGCGCTCGCGGATGCGTTACGCGAGTTCGACGCCGACGCGGACGCGGCGGTCGCCGTGCTCTGGGGCGCGGGCGGGACGTTCTGCGCGGGGGCCGACCTGAAGCGGATGGACAACCGCGTCGAGCCGGACGGCGACGGGCCGATGGGGCCGTCCCGGCTCGTGCTGTCGAAGCCGGTGATTGCCGCGGTCGCGGGGCACGCGGTGGCGGGCGGCCTCGAGCTCGCGTGCTGGTGCGACCTGCGCGTCGTCGAGGAGGACGCGGTGCTCGGCGTCTTCTGCCGGCGCTTCGGCGTGCCCCTGATCGACGGCGGCACCGTGCGCCTGCCGCTGATCGTCGGCCTCGGCCGCGCGCTCGACCTGATCCTCACCGGCCGCGCCGTCGGCGCCGAGGAGGCAGTGCAGATCGGCCTCGCCGACCGGGTCGTCCCGCGGGGCGCGTCGCGCTTCGCGGCCGAGGAGCTCGCCCGTCAGCTGGCCGAGTTCCCGCAGCCGACCATGCGGGCCGACCGGCTCTCCGTCTACGGCGGGCTCGGCCTCCCGCTCGCGGACGCGCTCGCCCAGGAGTTCGGCCGCGGCTCACAGGTGCTCGACGAGGCGCGCCGAGGCGCCGAGCGCTTCGCCGGCGGCGAAGGGCGGCACGGCGCTTACTAGAACAATTGCGGCGCAGCGAGCCGGGCCCGGCCCGTCGGCCGGGCCCGGTGCCGCGGTCAGTCGAGGGCGAACAGCAGGAACTGCGTGAACTGGGTCGCCGCGAAGTTGTTGTCGCTGACGAGGACGAGCGAGTGGCGGCCGTCGGGGAGGGTCGGCCCGATCGTCATGCCCTCGACGTTGTCGAGCGGGATCCCGAGCGTGTCGAGGTTCAGGAGCAGCGTCTTCCGCACCGGCCGGATGCTGCCGAGCTCGCCCGCGATGCTGTCGGCGCCGTTCACGTCGTCCGCGCCCGCGAACGCGTCGAAGTAGAGCTTGATCGTGTTGCCCGTCCCGGGGACGCCGACGGAGAACGACCGCTCCATCGAGAGCATGAACTCGTCGTTGAAGGGCAGCAGCTCTACGAGGCCGCTGACTGCGAACTGCGTCGGCGGAACCGGTACCTCGGCGATCGGGTCGGTGAAGTAGACGAACTGCCGGTCCAGCCGCCCCGACGCGAGGTTGTAGCGCAGGATGCGCGACGCGCTGCCGTTCGCGAGCGTCGCGGGGGGCCCGTCCTGCGCGAGCGCACCCTCCATTCCGACGAACAGATGCCGGCCGTCAGGCGCGACGGCGGCGGCTTCGAAGGCAAGGTTCTGTCGCACGCCGTGCGTTGGGCTGGTCGGCTGGAACGCGCCCGGGACCGGCAGGTCGCCGAGGAAGGTGCCGTCGAGCGCGTACCGGCGCACCCACGGCGCGATTCCCTGGGCGGCGATCCCCTCCGACGTGACGATCAACTCCCCGTGCTTCGCCAGTGTCAGGCCCTCCGGATCGACGCTGAACGACGCGTACGGATGGCCGTCGGGCGCGAGCAGCGTCGTGACGCCGGTGAAGTGGACGTCACCGCCGCCGAGGTGGCCGTCCGAGAGGTCGAGGCGAACCGTGTAGAAGCGCGCCGGATTGAACTGGCTCTGGTCGTCCGAGAGGACGTAGAAGTCGCCGCGCCGCGGGTCGTACGTGATGCTCGACAGTCCGCCGACGGTCGTTCCCGCGAAGGTCGTGCCCGTTGGGACGATCGCCTGTCCGAGGAACTGCAGGCTTGGCGGCTTTGCCCTGCCGCTCCACCTCGTTCCGGCGGTGACGGTCGTGGCGAGCGCGAGTGCGGCCGTGACCGCGACCAGCGACGTCAGAAGTCTGCGCATATCACCCTCCGATCTCTTGTCGGTTGTGATGACTACCCGCAGGTGGGACAACCTAGCCTCGAACCAGCCACCAAAGCGCGGCCCCGCCGGTGGTCGTCGCGCGGCGAGCTGCGCGAACGCATGCCGAAAAGTGTCGAGCGGCTGCGCCCGAGCACGATGAGGCGGCTGTCGAGCAGGAACGCCGGGATGGCGTTGATCCAGCTGGACGGGCCTCGCCGAGCCGGCAGAACGGTCAGATGTAGTCGCTCCAGATGACGATCGAGTGGTCGGCCACGTCCATCATGTACACCTCGCAGTCGGAGCGGAGGTGAGTTCATGAACGCGTTTGAAGGTCTCTATCTCGGGACAGAGGGCGCCGTCCCGTCGCTCGAGGGCGCGACGACGTGGCTCCACTCCGAGCCGCTGACGCCGGAAGCGCTGCGCGGCCGCGTGGTCGCGTTCGACTTCTGCACGTACACGTGCATCAACTGGCTTCGCACGCTCCCGTACGTCCGCGCGTGGAGCGAGAAGTACGGGCCGCAGGGCTTCGTGGTCGTCGGCATCCACACGCCCGAGTTCCCGTTCGAGCACGAGCTCGACTACATCCGCCCGCAGCTCGCCCGCAGGGGCATCGAATACCCGGTCGCCGTCGACAACGACTACGGCGTCTGGCAGGCGTTCGCCAACCAGTACTGGCCGGCCCTCTACCTCGCCGACGCGGACGGCGGCATTCGCTACCACCACTTCGGCGAGGGCGCGTACGAGGAGTCCGAGCGGGCGATCCAGCGCTTGCTCGGCGTCGAGGACGCGCTCGTGGATGTCGTGCCGAGCGGCGACGAGGTGTCCGCCGTCTGGGAGGACGTGCGGTCGCCTGAGACGTACCTCGGCTACGAGCAAGCAGGGAACTTCGCGTCCCCGGGCGGCGCCACGCTCGACAACCACGAGTACGAGCTGCCTCAGCGGCTGGAGCTCAACCAATGGGCCCTGTCCGGCCGGTGGACGCTGCAGCAGGGCCACGTCGAGCTCGACGAGGCCGGCGGCCGGCTCGCGTTCCGCTTCCACGCGCGCGACGTCAACCTGGTCATGGGTTCGGGCGAGCCGGGCCGGAGCGTCGGCTTCCGCGTCACGATCGACGGCGAGGAGCCCGGCGCGTCGCACGGCGTGGACGCGGACGAGGGCGGCAACGGGATGGTGCGTGAGCCGCGCATGTACCAGCTCGTCCGTGTGTCGGGCCCAGTCGAGGAGCGCACGTTCGAGATCGAGTTCGGCGATGCAGGCCCCGCCGCGTACTGCTTCACGTTCGGATAGCCGCGCCTCCCTCGACCTGAGCCACTCGGCCCGCGTTACGGTTGCCGGATGGACGACGCCCGCGCACGCGAGCTGCTGAGCGCCGAGCGCGCCCGGATCGAGCGCGCGCTCGCCGGGCTCGGGCCCGTGGACACGGGCGAGGAGGCGGACGACCAGGACCCCGGCAACCTGGGCTCGGAGCTCGCCCAGCAGGAGCTCGACGAGGGCCTCGCCGACCAGCTCCGCGCCGAGCTCGCCGCCATCGAGCGCGCCGAGGCCCGGCTCGCCGCAGGAACCTACGGCCTCTCGGTCGACAGCGGCGAGCCGATCCCGGACGATCGGCTCGAAGCCTTTCCGACGGCCGAGCGAACGGTCGAGGAAGAGTCCCGCCGGTAACCCGATCGCCTGGCGCCGCTCGACGCGCTGGAGTAGAAGTGGCTCTGAATGGAGTACAGGGTGCTCGGGGCAGCAGGACGATCCAGCCGGGTGCGGCCGGGACGTCGGGTGCCGGCGCGATTGCGCTGTTCGCGAAGGGACAGGGCCTGATGTATCCGGCGATCACGAACATGAAAGGCGCCATCGACGTTAAACACACCGGAGTTCACGCTCTCCCACCACCTCTTCCCCGGCGGTACCAAGGCGAGCGAGATGCGGACGTACCTCCACCTCAGCCTGTCGCCGGCCGTGAACTCGCACGCGAGCGCCGAGAAGCAGAAGGCGGCGCATACGTTCATCGACTTCTTCGCGCGACCGAAGCAGAACGCCCTGTTCGCCAAGATCCAGGGCGGCATGACGCAGGATCAGTTCCGGAAGCGGCAGCTGCAGAAGTTCATGTCGAGCGAGTCCGCCGTGGTCAAGAGCGGCGCCTACGTCATCAGCCCCGTCGAGACCTGGTGGAACGCCGACGTCGGCGAGCGGCTGCAGCAGGACGGATCGGCCTGATCACCGGCCAGCGGTCGGTCGACGACGTTCTGAGGGGCATGGATGCCGCCTGGAAGCGCGGGCCTGACTAAGGCCGCCCGCTTGCACCCGCGCAGTGCGGCGCCGTGGCTGCTCGCGGTGCCGGCGTTCCTGGCGCTGCTGCTGTTCCACTTCGTGCCGATCGGTGTCGGCGCGTACTTCGCCTTCACCGACTGGGACGGGCTCTCCCATGCGAACTGGATCGGCCTCCAGAACTTCCGCGAAATCGCCCACGACGCGGTGGTGCGCCACGCGCTCTGGCACACGCTCGAGCTTGCGTTCTGCTTCGTCATCCTCGTCAACGCGATCGGCCTCGGGCTCGCGCTCGCCCTGAACCGGGCGGTCAAGACGCGGCATTTCCTCCGGGTGCTGTTCTTCCTGCCGGTCGCCCTGAGCCCGCTCGCGGTCTCGCTACATCTGGCGGTGGATCTTCGACTACTACGGCGCGCTGAACCGCGTCCTCGACGCCGTCGGGCTCGAGTCCTGGAAGCACGCCTGGTTCGGCGACCCCTCGACCGCGCTCTGGACGATCCTCGTCGTCCTCGTCTGGCAGTACTCCGGGCTCGCGATGGTGCTCTACCTGGCCGGGCTGCAGTCCATCTCCGACGACGTGTACGAGGCGACGCTCGTCGACGGCGCGTCCGGGTGGCTTCGGTTCCGCAAGGTCGTGCTGCCGCTGCTCGCACCCGCGATCACCGTCAGCGCGACGATCACGTTGATCATCGGGCTGCGGGTCTTCGACCAGGTGTACGCCCTCACCGGCGGCGGTCCCGTCGATGCGTCGGAGACGCTCGCCACGCAGGTCTACAAGCAGACGTTCGGCGTTGGCCGGTGGGCCTACGGGACCGCGGTCGCGCTGGTGTTGACGACGCTCATCACCGCGGCCGCGCTGGTGCAGCTGGCGCTGCTGCGCGCCAACGAGCGGCGGCTCTGAGTGGGCGTCTCGCGCTACGGGCCGCGCGTGCTGTTCCGCGAGCTGGCGCTGATCCTGGTCGCCTTCTTCTTCTGCCTGCCGTTCTTCATCCTGGTCGGGATCTCCCTCGAGACGTACGCAGCAGACGTACAGGGACCCGCTCTCGCTGCCGCGGCCGGTGCGGTGGGGCAACTACTCCGAGGCGTGGAGCACGGGCGGCGACAGCGGGCTCGTCCACTCGTTCCAGAGCAGCCTGATCATCACTGTCTCGAGCGTCGTGGCGCTCATCGTGCTCGGGTCGATCTGCGCCTACACGATCGCGCGCCGGACCGGCCGCCTCAGCAACACCGTCTACGTGCTGTTCGTGATCGGGATCATCCTGCCGTTCCAGCTCGCGATCATCCCGGTCTACGTCGCGATGAAGCACGTCGGGCTGGTCGGCAACTACACCGGGATGATCGTCCTCAATGTTGGGTGGCTGATGCCGCTGACGGTGTTCCTCTACACGGGCTTCATCCGCGCCCTGCCGCGGGACTACGAGGAGGCGGCGCGCGTCGACGGCGCGGGGATCGTGCGGACGTACGCCCAGGTCGTCTTGCCGCTGCTGTGGCCGATCACCGCCACCGTGGCGCTGCTCGTCGGGATCATCATCTGGAACGAGTTCTTCCCCGCGCTCATCTTCCTCGGGACATCGCACTCCCCGACGGTCCCGGTCGCGCTCTACTCGTTCGTCGGCGCGGCCGGCGAGCAGTGGAACCTGATCTTCGCGGGCGTCGCGATCGCGGTCGCCCCGATCCTCGCGTTCTACGTCTTCGCGCAGCGCCACCTCATCAGGGGCTTCGCGGGCGGGGTGAAGGGTTGACGGCCGCGGTGACGCTGAGCGGCGTCGGGAAGGTGTTCCCGGGCGGGACGCGCGCGGTCAGCGACCTCGACCTGCGGATCGAGCCCGGCGAGCTGATGGTCATCGTCGGCCCGTCCGGCTGCGGGAAGACGACGGTCCTGCGGATGACCGCCGGGCTCGAGGACCCCACCGAGGGCGAGATCCGCATCGGCGACCGGCTCGTGAACGCGGTCGACCCGCAGCAGCGCGACGTCGCGATGGTGTTCCAGAACTACGCCCTCTACCCGCACATGACCGTGTTCGACAACCTCTCGTTCCCGCTCCGCGCGCACGGTGTCCCGCGGGCGGAGATCCGCGAGCGCGTCGAGCGCACGGCGAGCCTGCTCGACCTCGACGGCCTGCTGAAGCGCAAGCCGCGCGCGCTCTCCGGCGGCCAGCGCCAGCGCGTGGCGATGGGCCGGGCGCTCGTGCGCGAGCCGCAGGTCTTCCTGATGGACGAGCCGCTCTCGAACCTCGACGCGCGCCTGCGTGCCGACATGCGGGCCGAGATCACCGGCCTCCAGCGCAAGCTCGGCATCACGACCATGTTCGTCACACACGACCAGCTGGAGGCGATGACGATGGGTACCCGCATCGCCGTCCTGCGTGAGGGCGTGCTGCAGCAGTGCGGCCCGCCGCAGGTGCTGTACGAGGAGCCTGAGAACGTGTTCGTGGCGTCGTTCATCGGCTCGCCGATGATGAACCTGCTCCAGGGCCGGATCGAGGGCGGCGGCGACGCGCTCGAGTGCGTGCTCGGCGAGCACCGCCTGGCCCTCCGGGTGAACGGATCCGCCGCCGCGCTGGCCGCCTACACGGGGCGCGAGGTCGTCGTCGGCATGCGCGCGGAGCACCTCACGGAGGCGGCGGGGGAGGGCGAGCGGCTGCGTGGCCGCGCCGCATCGGTCGAGCTGCTCGGGGCGGAGCAGCTCGTTCACGTCGAGCTGCCGGTGACCGCTGCGGAACGACAGGACGGGCTCGTGACGGCGCGCTTCGACGCGCAGACCCGGGTGGCTCCCGGCGACCTCGTCGAGCTGTCGGTCAACACCCCGCGTCTGCGCTTCTTCGACCTGGCCACCGGTCGCGCCATCTCTTGATCCCGGTCGGCGACGTCGGCGGGCTCGACTTCCGGCCGGCGGCGTTTGCCGCGCTCGCAGTCGCCGTCGTCGCGGCGTACTTCCTCAAGGGCTTCAGCGGGTTCGGCCCGGCGCTGATCTTCATGCCGGTCGCCTCCGTCGTCTACGGGCCGCGGCTCGCGCTCGCGACCTCTGCCGTGGTCGACATCGTCGTCGGGGCCGGGTTCCTGCTCGCACTCCACTACAGCGCCGAGGAGAAGCGCATGGTCGCCCGCATGACGGCCTACGTCGCGGTGGGTGCCGTCGTGGGCGCGAGCCTGGCCGGCGTCCTGCCGACGGACGTCCTGCTCGCGCTGATCGCGATCGTCGTCTTCGTGCTCGGTGTGCGCCTGTGGCTGGCGGCCGGCCGGCACGTCGCCGCCGGCCTCGTCGCCCGCCGCTCGACCGCGATCGCGTGCATCGCGGGCGGCGTCTCCGGCGGCCTGACCGGGATCAGCGGCCCGTTCGTCGTGGCCGGTGCCGCGCAGCTGGACAAGGGCGCGTTCCGGCGGATCCTCGTCGCCGTGTTCCTGGTCGAGAGCATCGTGAAGACGATCGTGTACGGCCTGACCGGGATCCCGTTCGGCGAGGTCCTGGCGCTCTCGCTGGCGATCGCGCCGTTCATCGCTGTCGGCCTCGCGCTCGGCGCCGTGGCCCACTTCCACGTCAGCCAGCGCCGCTTCTTCCAGGTGACGGGCGCGGTGCTGATCGCGCTGGCACTCGAGACGGTTGTGGCGCTCTTGCGATGAAGGTCTGTCAGAGGAGTGGACGCTCGCCCATCCGACCGCAGTTGGCGTCACGCATCAAGTCGGAGCATGACCTCGTCCGTTTCCTCGTTGCGCCCATAAGCGAACCCGCGCCCCTCGCCCACGATCAGGAAACCGCACTTCGTCAACACACGAATCGACGCGGCGTTGTCGCTCGCGGCGCCAGCGTAGAGCGGACGGGTTGCCTCCAGCTGCAAGAACTCCTGTAGGGCACGCGTGGCAATGCCGCGTCCCCAATCTTCACGGCCGATCCAGTAGGTGACCTCGCGGTGACCTTCCAGGTCGAAGCTCGCAATGTGACCCACAACTCGACTGTCGATCTCGATGACCCTGTTCGTCGTAGAGCTGTCGCTCCTCAGCCGCGCCCACCGTCGCTCGAAGCTCGTTCGATCATCGGCCTCCGGCGAAGTGAACGCGGCCATCCGAATAGCTTCGCGATCGCTCGAGTGCTCGAACAGCACGCCGAGATCACGATCTTCGATCTCGCGAAGGACAAGCAGTCCCGAGCCCTCCCGCACGGCCGCTAACGCTAACTGCCGCAACTCAGGTGACATGCGCGAACACTCGCCCAGGCGAGTCTCCTGTCGGTTGGCTCGCCATGCGCCAGGGCGTACAGTCGGCTGCCGGGCGGCTCGTCGTGCCCGCCAGCGTCAGGAATGGAAACGGCCGTGCTTTTTCACGTCACGTGGGAGTTCATCGATACGAGCGAGGACGGCATTCGCAGATCGCTCGGCGTCTTCTCGAAATGGCAGCCACCAGCCGGCGCCGAGTTCAAAGGCTTCTACGGCTTCGCCGATGGCGGAGGCGGTGTTGCCCTGATCGAGGCCGAGAGCGCCGCCGCGCTCGCCCGTACCACGGCCCCCTGGACGCCCTGGTTGCGGTTCACGACGAATCCGATCGTGCCGATTGAGGAGTCGTCGGCCATCGCCGGAGAGGCCGTCGCGTTCCGCGACTCGGTCAGCTGAGATGTGGGCGCGCGTGGCGAGGTTCGACGGCGACCCGGCGGACGTTGCTGCACGGCTGCAGAGACTCCGCTCTGCCCTTGACGCGGGGTCGTTTCCACCCGAGCTTGCAGACGCGAAGTTCCTGCTGCTCGTCGATCGCGAGTCGGGAGGAATGCTCGGGGTGACGCTGTTCGAAAGCGAGGAGGCAATGCGCAAAGGGGACGAGGCAATGAACGCGGGGCCGGGCAACGCCGGGAGCCGCTCGTCCGTCGAGTTCTACGAGGTGCCTCTCCACACGCTCTAGCGCCTGATTCGCGTGCTCATGAGTTGGGGGTAAACAGCCTCCAGTGCCCCTCGGAGACGACTTCGACGGCACCGTCGGTCACTTTGATGGCGGTCTGGTCGTCAATCGCGTACGCCGGACCCGGGATCCCTGCGGCCCACTTTTCTGCGCTGGCCATGGAATTGCCCGGCAGGTCCTCGTGAGCCAGGTGCGGGCAGATCGAAAAATCGACCACGCCCAGCGTTCTGTCGCCACCGCCGGGCGGCCTCCAGAAGACGAAATCCTCCCCGATGTTCGGGGTCATCACCATGCTCCCGGCGCTCAATCCCACGTAGACCGTGTCGCACAGGGACGGCAGGAGGTCCGCCAGCCCGGACTGCCGCATCCAATGGCACAGATACAAGGCATCCCCGCCTCCCACCAGCAGGACGTCAGTCTCCTGGACCAAGGGAACCCACTGCTCTTCGTCGATGCTGGGCAGAGCGGTGAGCTCCAGCACGCCCAGGGACTTCCAACCCAATTCGCACATGGGGGTGCGGTCTTCTCGTCCGCTGATGAACCGCCATGCCACGCCGGGAGTCAGAGGGTGCCCGTACGCCGCGGTCGGGATGCAGAGGGCGCTGGACTCGGCAATCGGTTTGCCCAGGAGGTCGAGCAGCGCCTCGTGGATGCTCGTGTTCTTGATGCCGGCGGAAGTGAGAAGGAACCTCAAGCTGCCTCCCAGAGTCATTAACTGCAGGCCAGAACTTGCTAGCGCCTACGGATCCGTACGCGGGAGAGGACCGGCAGACCATCGAAAACTCATCGGCCCCGGCCAGATCCAGCCTCACATCTTCAGGGGACTGCCTACATCGGAGACCCCGTCCCGAGGTGCGAGAATCGCGTCCGTGCACGAAGCACAGCTCGAGGACTCCGGATCGGGGCTCACGCCCGTCACCCAGGGCTGGTTCGTCGTCAACGTGCGCGACGCCGAGTGGATGTTCGCGGAGACGAGGGGCGCGAGGTGCGCCTTCGAGAGTGAGTACGGCGATCCGCCGGTCGAGTTCGCCCAGCTCGGGATCAACGTCACCGTTCTGGAGCCGGGACAGACCAGCCTGTACCACGCCGAATCGAACCAGGAGGCGTTCCTCGTCCTTTCAGGGGAGTGCACGCTGCTCGTCGAGCACGAGGAGCGACGCCTGCGGCCCTGGGACTTCTTCCACTCTCCTCCGTGGACCGAGCACGCCTTCGCGGGCGCGGGCGAGGGGCCCTGTGTGATCCTGATGGCCGGTTCGCGCTCGGGCCCGGAAGGGCACTACCCGGTGTCGGAGCTCGCGGCGCGCTACGGCGCGAGCGTGGCGGAGGAGACCTCCGACTGGAGGCAGGCGTACGCGACGGTCGAGCGCTTCCGGCGAGAGCGGCCGCCGAGCTGGGCTCGTCTGCCCTGGGCGTAATCCCTTCAGGCGCCATTGGCGAACACTCGGCACCAGTAGGCGCCCTCGGCCTTGCGCGCAACCGGCCAGTTGACGGGGCACCGATGACTTCCGGGCGGCAGTGGCGTCTGAAGCACTGGCAACAGGCCACAGACGCCACGGCCACGCCGGCGCTGCGGCCCGGAACAGGCGCGCGCCCGTAGCAAGCACGGTCCCCAGACGACCCGAGACCAAGGAGGTCTGATCATGCGGAAGCTGATCGCGACGGTGTTCAACTACTCGATCGACGGCCTGCTCGCCGACAGGGACACCGAGTTTTGGAAGTTCTGCTTCGACCTGCCCGAAAACCGCGAGCCCGACGACGCGGCGCAACTCGAGTTTCTCCAGAGCGCGTACGCGCACATCATGGGTCGGAGCGCCTACGAGAGCATCTCCGGGCCCATGAAAGCGTCCACCGACCACCCCTTCGCCCCGATCCTGAACGCCGCGCCAAAGGTCGTCTTCTCCCGGACACTGAAGACCGCCGACTGGGCCAACACGACCATCGCCGCCGGTGACACGGCAGAAGAGATCGACAAGCTCAGGCTGGGCGGCGACGGCCACATCGTGGTCTGGGGCGGCGTCAGCTTCTGGCGGTCGCTCATGCAGCTCGACCTGATCGACGAGCTCCAGCTGTCCATGTTCCCCTACGTTGCGGGCGAGGGCACCCGGCTGTTTGACGGCATCCCCAAGTCCTACCGGCTCGACCTCGTCTCCAGCACCGCCTCCAGCAACGGGATCCTCGAGCTGCAGTACCGGCGGCACCGCTAACCCAGCGGCCCGGTCCGCAGGCAGCGTTTGTCCTCCTGGCGTGGCAACTAGCCGCGCCTTGCGAAAGGAGTTGCACCATGACCAAGGTGGTCGCCCTCATGTCGATGTCGCTCGACGGGTACGTCGCCGACGCGAACGACGGGGTCGCCGAAGTTTTCGACTGGTACTTCTCGGGCGACGTCGAGGTCCCCACGGCGAGCGGGACGTCGGGCATGACGTTCCACGTCTCGGCGCCGAGCGCCGACCACCTGAGGGGCTTGACGGCTGAGATCGGCGCAATGCTCACCGGTCGGCGCACGTTCGAGCGCGCCGACGGCTGGGGCGGCCGGCACCCGTGGGATATCCCCGCGTTCGTCGTCACCCACCACGTGCCCGACGGCTGGCCACGGCCCGGCTCGACAGTCCTGTTCGTTACCGACGGCATCGAAAGCGCCGTTGCTCGAGCGAAAGCGGCTGCCGGCCCGAAGTCCGTGGGAGTGCACGGCGCCCAGACGATCCAACAATGTCTGGACGCGGAGCTGCTCGACGAGATCCACATCGATCTGGCCGCGGTGTTGCTAGGCGGAGGAGTGCGGCTATTCGACCATCTCGCAACCACACCGGTCGTCCTCGGGAATCCGACAGTCGTCACCGGTGTGGGCGTCACGCATTTGCGCTATCCCGTGCACGCGTCGTAACCCCTCAGTCAGGTGGAGGAGAGTGCGTAGTCCGCGGCCGACGTCCGTGCACAGGAAGGTGACGGTGGCGCTCGGAAGCCGGCGCCGCATGCCGGGATGATCGCGGCCCGCGGATCCCCTTAGTCCACGGCTGAGGCTGTCAGGCGATGAACCAGCGGGCGCGGCGGCTCGAGCCGAAGTGCTGCTTCTCGGCGACGAGGGCGGCCGACGGCTCCTGGAGCGTGCCGGTCGGCTTCGGCCCCGAGAGGAAGTCGATGTCCACGCGCCCGACACGGCCGGCGCCGAACTCGATGTAGCAGGAGCCGCGACCGTCGTAGCCCGCCGGAGGCTCGCCGCCACGTAGCCGTGCGATCAGGGTCTCTGCCACGATGCGCGCCTCCCGCTCCGAGAACACGCCGGCCTTCGGGACGCCGACGGTCGCGACGTCGCCGACCGCGTAGACGTCCGGGAAGCGCGTCGCGAGCGTCCGCGAGTCGACCGGGATGTAGCCGTTCTCCGCCATCCCACTCTCGAGCACGACGCCGGGGGCGCGGTGCTTCGGCACGCCGAGGAACAGGTCATAGGGCACCTCCTCGCCGTCCTCGAGCACGGCGACGCTGCGACCGGGGTCGAGCGAGGCGACACGCCGGCCGGGGACGAACTCGATGCCGCGCTCGGCGAACGCCTCGAGCAGCGCCGCCGAGGTGTCGGGCGACGGCGGGATCGGGCGTGCTGAACGGCATGACGAGGGAGATCTCGCAGTCGTCACGGACGCCGCGCTCGGTCAGGAAGTCGTGCAGGAGGAGGGCCGCCTCGCTCGGCGCCGGCGGGCACTTGAACGGCGCGCCGCACACGCCGACGACCGCGCGGCCGCCGGTGAAGGTCGGCAGCACCTCTCGCACACGCTCGGCCCCCGCGACCGAGTAGAACTCCTCGACCTCGGCGAGCCCGGGCGTCGCGTCGAAGTCGTAGTCGGCGCCGAGCGCGACGACGAGGATGTCGGCGTCGTGCACGCCGCGGTCGGTCGTCACGCGCCTCGCATCCGGGTCGATTGCGGTGACGGTCTCCGACAGGAAGCGCACGCCCGGCTTGGCGAAATCGCGGTAGTGGAGCCGCACTGCGTCGGGCGCCGCCTTGCCGAACATCACGTCGAGCTTCGAGTAGCCGAAGACGAACGCGTCGCCCTCGTCGATGAGCGTGACGCCGGCGTCCTCGCCGAGCGCCTCGGACAGCGTGGTCGCGAGCTCGAGGCCGCCGAAGCCGGCGCCGAGGACGAGGATGCGTGCCTCCACGGACCGAGCCTACGCCCTCGCCCGCTTGCCCGATGCCCGGCGGCAGCGATAAAAGGACGCTGCAGGGCGTCAAACACGGCGTCTTCAGGAGGTTCGATGAACTATCGGCTGCTCGGGCCGCTCGAGGTTCGAGTCACGGACGGCCCGCTGCCGCTGGGAGGCGTGAAGCAACGGGCCCTGCTCGCCCTGCTCCTGTTGAACGCGAACCGGGTTGTCCCGCGCGCGCGGCTGATCGACGAGCTCTGGGGCGAGCAGCCGCCCGAGACCGCGGTCACGACCGTGCAGGTGTACGTCTCGCGGCTGCGCAAGCTCCTCCCGGACGGCTCGCTCGCGACGCGCGGCTCGGGCTACACGCTCGAGCTCGAGCCCGACGACCTCGACCTGTCGCGCTTCGAGCGGCTCACCGCGGAAGCGCGGACGGCCGACGCCGAGCGAGCGTCGCGCCTCCTTCGCGAGGCGCTCGAGCTCTGGCGCGGCCCCGCCCTCGCCGAGTTCGCGGAGCCGTTTGCACGCGTCGAGGCGGGCCGCCTCGAGGGGCTGCGGCTGGCGGCGGTGGAGGACCGGATCGACGCCGACCTCGCGCTCGGCCGGCACACCGAGCTGATCGGCGAGCTCGAGGTGCTCGTCGCCGAGCACTCGCACCGCGAGCGCCTGCGCGGCCAGCTGATGCTCGCGCTCTACCGCTCCGGTCGGCAGGCAGAAGCGCTGGAGGCCTACCGCGCGGCGCGGGCGGCCCTCGACGAGGTGGGCATCGAACCGAGTGCGGCTCTCAGGCAGCTCGAGCGGCAGGTGCTCGCCCAGGATGCGTCGCTCGACCTGCAGCAAGTCCGGCCGCTCGTGGCCGCCGCCGACGGGCAGGTCCTGCTTCCGGGGCCGCTGCTGCCGTCTTCGCCGTTTCCGTTCGTCGGTCGCGCGGAGGAGCTCGAGACGCTCCGGGGGCTGCTCGAGCGCGCCGAGCGAGGCGAGGGGGCGTTCGTCCTCCTGACCGGCGAGCCTGGGGCCGGCAAGACGCGGCTCGTGCGCGAGCTCGCCCACGAGGCGGCCGACGCGGGAGCCCTGGTGTGTTACGGGGCTTCGGACGCGGCCGTGAGGGTGCCGTATCAGCCGGTCCGCGACTGGTTCGAGTACCTCCTGCGCGTGGCCGACCATGAAGCCCTTGCCGCGTGCGCGGGGGATGACGCCGACGTTCTGGCGCGCCTGGCGCCCGCGTTCGCGACGGTGGCCGGCGCGCAGGAGCCGCAGCCGGCCGAGGACACGACGACCGATCGCTACCAGCTCCAGGCGACCGTGGCGGACTTCCTACGCCGGCTCGGCGGGCTGCGGCCGCTGCTCCTCGTCGCCGACGACATCCACTGGTCGGACGGCGAGACGCTCGCGCTCCTGGCCCGTCTCGCGCGTGGCGTCCCGGAGGCGCGCATCGTCGTCGTCGCCACGTACCGGAAGCCCGGTGAGGAGATCCAGCCCGAGCTCGCCGACACGCTCGTCGACGTCGCGCGCCTGGACAGTGTGGCGCGGCTCGCGCTGCCGAGCCTCAGCGTCGACGAGGTGGGCGCGTTCGTCCACGACGCGACGGGCGCACGCGTGAGTGACGACCTCGTCACCGCGATCGCGGAGCTGACCGACGGGACGCCGCTGCTTCTGTGCGAGCTCTGGCGCGAGCTGGTCGCCGGCGGCGCGCTCGAGATCGCGGACGAGCAGGTGACGCTCGCCAGGCCGCTCGCCGACCTCCGTGGGCCCGAGCGGATCGGCGAGCTCGTCGACCACCGCGTGTCGCGGCTCTCGCCGCAGACCGGAGCGATGGTCGAGATCGCGGCCGTCACCGGCCCACTCTTCGAGCTGGCCGTCGTTGCGACGGCGGCCGCGCTCGATCAGGCCGCAGTCACCGAAGCCGTCCGGCAGGCGGCGCGGAGCGGGATCATCGAGGAGGTGCCCGCGGGGGCGCCCACGTGCCGCTTCACACACGAGCTTGTCCGTCGCGCGATCTACGACGGGATCCCGCGCGTGCGCTTGCCGGAGCTCCACCTCCGTGTCGGCGAAGCGCTCGAGCAGAGCCACGCGGCCGACATGGCGCGCGTGCTGCCCGAGCTCGCCCATCACTTCACGCTCGCCGCCCCGCTCGTCGGCGCGGGGCGCGCCGTCGAGTACAACCTGCTCGCGGCGGAGGCGGCGAAGGCGGCGAGCGCATTCGCCGAGGCGGCACTGAGGCTCTCGGCCGCGCTCGAGCTCGGGATCGGAGACCACCGCGAGCGCGCGCGAGTTCAGATCGAGCTCGGCTACCTCTACTTCGAGACCAGCCGGATGGCCGAAGCCGAGGCGCTCTTTGGCGCTGCCCGTGACGCCGCAACGAGTCTTGAGGAGCGCGGCGTCGCGATGCACGCTCTGGTAGGGAGCTCGATCAGCCGGCTGAGCTCGGACCCGGCGGTCGGGCCGGCGGAGATGCTTCCGATCGCGGAAGAGGCCATCGAGACCTTCGCACGGCTCGGCGACTCCCGTGGCCTTGCCCTGGCCGAGCAACTGCTCGGAGCGGCGCTCGTTCGTCAAGGACGAATCGACGAGAGCTTGGCCGCCCGCGAGCGGGCAATCGCCCATGCCGACGCCGCCGGCGACGAAGTCCTGCGGCGGCGGTTCATCGGGCTGACGGCTCTGTCGCTCTGCGACGGCCCGACGCCGGTCGACGAGGCGATCGGCCGCGTCGAGCAGCTTCGTGCCGCCGGCGGGCACGAGCGCGTCTTCGATGCCGGTCTGCGCCGCATCCTCGCCCTGCTCCTCGCGATGGCAGGCCGTTTCGACGAGTCGCGCGCACACCTCGCCGCGAGCAGTCCGGTCCTCGATCCGCCCGGCCAGCCGAGCATCTGGTTGCAGTACGCGCACCGCTACCTGGTCGCAGAGGCGATGGAGCTCGCCGGCGATCTGGCCGGCGCCGAGCAGGAGTTCGTCGCCCTGTTCCTCAACCTGCGCGACGCGCGAGGTGCGGAATCGGAGGCTCGGGCGCTGCGGGCCGCCGCATCGCTCGCACTCCTTTGCTGCGACCAGAGCCGCTGGGACGAGGCCGCCGAATACCTGGCGTACGGCCAGGAAATCGATCGGGCCGCGCCTACCAAGGGGAAGCTCTACGCCCACCAGCGCCTTGCCGCCAGGGCGCGCGTGGCCGCACACGGCGGCCGACTCGCCGAAGCGCTCGAGCTTGCGCGCCGCGCCGTCGATCTCGCCCGGCCGGCCCACTCACTGAACCACACGGCCAGGGTCTGGCTCGCGTTGGCGGAAGTCCAGCGAGCCAACGGCCAGACGGCTGAAGCAGACGCCTCCGTCGCGACCGCGCTCGCCCTCTACGACGAGAAAGGGAATGTCGCCGCCGCAGCGCAAGTGCGCCGTCAATTCCAGTTGACGCTGCCGAGCGCCGAGGGTCGCTCGTAGGTCTGTACCCGTTCCCGGCGCGGGCGGGCACGGCTCCGAGCAAGACGGCCTGAGTAGCTACGCCTGCCCGAGTGCGGCCTTCAAGCCGGCCAGATCGGCGGCGCCGAAGAGGAGACGGTTCCGCGTAGCGACATAGACGAGGTCGAGGTCAACCCCCGCACCCGCGACCTTGCGAGTCAGGTCGGCGAGGACGCCCGGACGATCCTCGACCTCGACCACGACCACCTCGCGCTCGCGGGTCACAGCGAGCTGTGTGACCGCCAGTGCATGTCTGGCCGCCTCGGCATGCGGGACGAGGATGTGCAGCTCGACCGTGTCGGCCGTCCCCATGCACGTCGCGGCGGCCAGGTTGACGCCGGCGTCGCTGATCGCGCCGGCGACGCGCGCGAGCGCGCCCGGCTCGTTCGCGATCTCGATGACGAGGTCGTACGCCACGCCCGGACTCTCTCAGATCCCCCGCGTACCGTCATTGATCCTGTCGTGAACGGCTTGTAGGCTCGCAAGCCCGCTCCGAAAAGAGGTCTGGATGCGGCAGTCGGGTTCATCGAGGGGCCACGGCGTCCGGTTCGCGGTCATAGCCGTCGCCCTGTTCGGCCTTCTGGCACTTGGTGCCGCGGCTGCGCCGACCGCGCAGCGCGCGCCCGTGACCCTGACATTCCTCGGCGCCCTGACCGGCCAGCCTAGCTACAGCGCCGTGATCCAGAATTTCGAGCGGGTGCACCCCAACATCACGATCGAAACCACCTACGCGCCCACGGCCGCGCAGCTCTCCCAGCTCGTAACGACGGAGCTCGCTGCGGGCACCGCGCCGGATCTGTTCCCGACGTATCCGGGCTGTGGGACGCAGATCTCGATCTGCAAGCTCGCCAAAGCGGGGTACCTCGCTCCGATGGTCGGGAAAGCCTGGGCGAAGTCGCTGGACCCGCGCGTGCTCCGCTATAGCAAGCTCGGCCCGACGCTCTACGCGTTCCTGCCGAGCGTCGTTTTCGACGGCTTGCTCACCAACGACACGATGCTGAAGACGCTCGGGCTGAAGGTTCCACGGACGTTCGCGCAGCTGCTCACCTTCTGCCACAAGGCGAAGGCCGCCGGCACTACGCCGCTGATGCTCACGGCCCTAGGGTCGAACACGCTCCAGCAGTTGATCGCGGACATCGCGCTGACGACCGTCTACGCGAAGGACAAGCAGTGGGGGAGAAAGCTTCAAGCAGGGAAGGTGACGTTCTACGGCACGCCCGGGTGGCATCAGGCGCTGCAGGAGATCGTCGACATGAACGATGCGGACTGCTTCCAGCCGGGGCCCGCGGGGACGACCAGCGCGTCCGGGGACGCGATCTTCGCCCAGGGGCGGGTCTTGACGTACGCGATGGTCACCTCGCACAAGGGCGCGATCGACGTGAACAAGCCGCAGTTCGCGTACTCGCAGAGCCCCTTCCCAACCGCGAGGAAGGACGCGAGCCAGACCGTCTTCGAGCTCCATTTCCCGCTTGCCCTTGCCGTCAACGCGCACGCGAGTGCGCAGAAGCGGGCCGCCGCGCAGGCCTTCGTGGACTTCCTCGCTCGTCCCGACCAGGACGCGCTGTTCGCGAGGATCGGTGGCGGCGTGTCCGAGGCGCAGCTGCGAGCTGGACGGTTTCCGGCCCACCTGTCCGCCTTCGTTCCGCTGTACAAGCAGGGGCGGTACGGGATCAACCCGGTCGAGACCTGGTGGAACGCGAGCGTCGGCGATGCACTCACCACGTACGGCACAGGCCTGCTCACCGGGCAGAAGTCGGTCGACGACGTCTTGAAGGCGATGGACGCCGCCTGGAAGCTCGGCCCTGACTAGAGCTCGGCGCGTGCCGTGAGGTACCCGACGATCTGCCGGGGGATCAGGGCGTGCGATGGCTCCCGTCCCGTCATTCCATCACTGGCCGGCCGCCCTGAGCCAGCACGCGCTCTACTCGCAGATCACGGGCGGGCTCTCCCAGTACCAGCTGCACAAGAAACTGCCGCCCGCCTACCTGTCGAGCTTCGGCTCCCGCTTCAAGAACAACCGGTATGCGATCAACCCGATCGAGACCTGGTGGAACGCCGGCACGGGCGACGCGCTGACGACGCAGAGCACGGGCCTCCTCACCGGGCAGACCACGATCGACGACGTGCTCAAGGCCATGGACGTCGCGTGGAAGCGCGGGCCCGAGTAGCTATGCCTGCTCGAGTGCGGCCTGCAGGCCGGCCAGGTCGGCGGCGCCGAAGACGAGGCGGTTCCGCGTAGCGACGTAGACGAGGTCGAGGTCGATCCCTGCACTCGCGACTTTGCGCGTCAGGTCGGCGAGGACGCCCGGACGATCCTCGACCTCGACCACGACCACCTCGCGCTCGCGGGTCACGGCGAGCTGGGTGACTGCGAGCGCGTGCCTGGCGGCTTCGGCGTGCGGGACGAGGACGTGGAGCTCGACGTTGTCCGCCGTTCCCATGCACGTCGCCGCCGCCAGGTTCACGCCGGCGTCGCTGATCGCGGCGGCGACGCGCGCGAGGGCGCCCGGCTCGTTCTTGATCTCGATGACGAGGTCGAACGGAATCGACCGGCTCCCTTCGGCGGCTTTGCCGCCGCCAACTCTCTCAGATCGCCCGCTGGCGCGGCTTCAGTGGGCGGTGCGGTCAGTCGCGTCGGCGCTCTACTCTCTCGGCGAGCGCCTCGCAGCATGAGCGCTCTCGGCGTGTCGGAACTACTGAGTGCCCTTAGGGGCGCGCTCGGATGTCCCGGTCTGCCCCGCGCGTAATGACGCCATGTAGCAAGGTCAGCGATACGCGCGAGACGACGTCGTTGAGCCGTATGCGCAGTCGCCGCGCGTCCGTGCCGGGCCCGACAGGAGGCGACTCTCATGACGGCACCAACCCGTTTTCTCCTTTCTCGCCGCTCGCGAGGACGACTCGCGACGCTACTGGTCGCGGTTGCGATCGCCACGCTCTTCGGCGTCGCGCTGCGACCGTTCCCGCGCGCGGACGCGAGCATCGCGCTTGGCGCCGCACCGGCAGCGACGGTCGCGGCCGTCATCGCGGGCTGGGACCACACCTGCGCGCGGAAGAGTGACGGAACGTTCGTCTGCTGGGGCGAAATCACGGCCCCGACGGATAGGCTTCGCACGGTCAGGGCCGGAAGCGCCGGTGGCTTTCACACCTGCGCGATCGAAATGGACGGCACGCTCGCCTGCTGGGGCTACAACTTCTTCGGCCAGGCGACCGTGCCCGATGGGCTGGGCACCGTCACCGCCGTCAGCGCTGGGTACCTGCACACGTGCGCCATCAAGAGCGACGGCACGCTCGCCTGCTGGGGCTTAAACGGCACGGGCCAGATCAACGTGCCGGGCGGGCTCGGGACGGTCTCCGCGGCCAGCGCCGGCGGTGTTCACACGTGCGCTACGAAGCCGGACGGCACGGTCACTTGTTGGGGGCTCTGGAACGATGCGATTCTGCCCGGTGGACTCGGCAGCGTCAGCGCCGGCGGCGACCACACCTGCGCAATCCAAAGCAGCGGCACGGTCGACTGCTGGGGGTACGACGGAACCGGCCAGACGGACGTGCCGGCGGGTCTCGGAGCCGTCAGCGCAGTCAGCGCCGGCGGCTACCACACCTGCGCTCTCAAGAGCGACGGCAACGTCGCCTGCTGGGGCCTGAACCGGTACGGGCAGAGCACCGTGCCGGACGGGCTGGGGGCGGTCCGCGCGATCAGCGCCGGCGGTACGCACACGTGCGCGATCAAGATCGACGGCGGCGTCGCCTGCTGGGGCGACAACAGCGCCGACCAGGGCATTCCGCCTGTCGACCTCGTCACTGGAGCAGCGGTCACCGACCACGTGGCGATCGAGTTCGTGAGTGAACTGGGTGGCGCCCCCGTCCGCTGGGAAGGCGGCGTTGCGAGCGGCGCCGTGATGACGATGCTGGACGACGGCAGGATGGAATGGCTCCAGGCCGATGCGCGCTACGGCGGCCCCGCGGTCACGCTCACCGCCAAGTTGCACTCGCGGCACATGGCCCGGCTGATGGCCGGTTGGCTCACTGCGACCCGTGGCACCGCGCGCATCCAGTTCCGCGACGTGATTGCGCCGTTCGCGCGCGCCGACGACGGCACCGTGACGAACCCGATCCCGATCCGCGCCACCTACTACGACGGAGTGCACCTTGTATTCGGCTACGTCAAGCTGCGCTTCGGCAGCGAGTAAAGCCGGCGCGGCAGGTCGTCTGTCATGAGCAGCGCAGATCCGAAGAGGGGTTCGAGCCTCACGACGCTGCCCAACTCTTTCAGACGCGGAGGCGGCTGGGTGGCGCTGCAAGCCGATGCTGGTCGCGAGCATCCTGCTATCGGCTCTCGCCGGTGTCGGCTGGCCCTCCGCGGTTGCGCCGGTCGCGTACGTGCTCGGCGCCATCCTGCTTGCGCTCGGCGCGGTGTTGCCGCTGGCCGGCGGCGTGCGCCTTGGCGCTGCCCTGACGCCGTTCCCGGTGCCTCGCAGCGGCTCCGAGCTTCGGACATCCGGGGCGTACGCGCTGGTCGCAAAACGCCGCCGCAGACGAGTGTTCATTGCTGTTCGCGCAACACTCGGGACGCCCCAGGCTTGATCTGGCAGGTGCGCTTGTGTCTAGCAGGGTTGGCGACCGCCGCCGCGACCAGCCTCTCCGGTCTGGATCACCGCTGTCGTTATGCCTGGCGGCTCTGCGACTGCTGGACCTTGGCCCAGGTGTCCCTGAGGCCGAGCGTGCGGTTGAAGACGAGCCGCCCCGGCGTCGAGTCGGGATCCGGGCAGAAGTAGCCGAGGCGCTCGAACTGCACGGTCTCGCCGACCGGCAGCTCCGCGAGCGCAGGCTCGACCAGGCAGTCCTCGAGCACCGTCTCCGAGTCGGGGTTGATGTCGGCGAAGAGGTCGCCGTCGGCGCCGGGATCGGGGCGGGTGAAGAGACGGTCGTAGAGGCGGACTTCGGCGGGCACGGCGTGCTCGGCCGAGAGCCAGTGCAGCGTCGCCTTGGGCCGGCGCCCGTCCGGGGCGTCGCCGCCGCGCGTCGCCGGGTCGTAGGTGCAGCGGAGCTCGACGATCTCGCCGCTCGCGTCCTTCACCACGTCGGTGCAGGTCACGAAGTAGGCGTAGCGCAGGCGCACCTCGCGGCCCGGGGCGAGGCGGAAGAACTTGCTCGGCGGGTCCTCCATGAAGTCGTCGCGCTCGATCCAGAGCTCGCGCGCGAAGGGCACCGTGCGCGTCCCGGCCGAGGGATCCTCCGGGTTGTTGACGGCCTCCATCTCCTCGACCTGACCCTCGGGGTAGTTCTCGATCACGAGCTTGAGCGGGCGCAGGACCGCGAAGCGTCGCAGCGCCGTCCGGTTCAGCACGTCCCGGACCTCGTGCTCGAGCATCTCGATCTCGACCGCGGTCTTGCCCTTGCCTCCCACGCCCGACCACGTCCAGGAAGTTGCGCAGACCCTCGGGCGGGAAGCCGCGCCGGCGCAGGGCCGAGACGGTGGGCATGCGCGGATCGTCCCAGCCGCGCACGTGGCCCTCGCTCACGAGCCGGCCCAGGAAGCGCTTCGAGAGCACGGTGTACGTGAGGTTGAGGCGGGAGAACTCGTACTGGTGCGGGCGCGAAGGCACCGGCAGGTTCTCGATCAGCCAGTCGTAGAGCGGCCGGTGATCCTCGAACTCGAGCGTGCAGATCGAGTGGGTGACGCCCTCGATCGCGTCCGACTGGCCGTGGGCGAAGTCGTACAGCGGATAGATGCACCACTCGTCGCCGGTCCGCGGGTGGGTCGCGTGCAGGATCCGGTAGAGCACCGGGTCGCGCAGGTTGATGTTGGGCGAGGCCATGTCGATCTTGGCCCTGAGCACCCTGGCGCCGTCCGGGAACTCGCCCGCGCGCATGCGCTCGAACAGGTCGAGGCTCTCGTCGATCGAACGGTCGCGCCAGGGGCTGTTCGTGCCCGGCTCGGTGAGGGTGCCGCGGTGCTCGCGGATCTCGTCGGCGGAGAGGTCGTCGACGTAGGCCTTGCCGCTCTCGGATCAGGTGGACGGCCCAGTCGTAGAGCTGCTGGAAGTAGTCGGAGGCGTAGTAGAGATGCTCGCCCCAGTCGAAGCCGAGCCAGCGGATGTCCTCCTGGATCGCGTCGATGTACTCCTGCTCTTCCTTGATCGGGTTGGTGTCGTCGAAGCGCAGGTGGCAGCGGCCGCCGAACTCCTGGGCGATCCCGAAGTTGAGCGCGATCGACTTCGGGTGGCCGATGTGGAGGTAGCCGTTCGGCTCGGGCGGGAAGCGGGTCACGACCTCCGAGACCCTGCCCTCGCGCACGTCGGCGGCGACGATGTCGCGGATGAAGTCGCTTCGTTCGGGAGTGGCCGGACCGTCGGCGCTCACGCGGCTGCTGACTCATCTCGAAGAGAGTAGTGCAGTGTCTCGCCATGACCGGCCCAGTGGGCGCCTCATGCTGGTCGGCGCGGACGCCGGGACGATCCTCTCAGCCTGGACGTCCCTCGAGCCGCCGCCTCACGGCCGGCGCTGACGGCCAACGCGTCCAGGGGCGCGCCGGTCGACACCGCGCAGGAGATGCAGCTCGAGCGTGTCGGCATTGGACGTTCGCGGCACCGGCATCCTGTAGGCGAGCCCGAGCCCCGGCGTCGAGAAGGTGTCCACGGCCTGTACGAAGCTCACGGCGAAATGCGCCTTCAGGAACGAGTTGAACCAGGGCGGGATCCGCGGGTCGTTCGACGTCCGCTGGCCGTAGTCGCCGAAAGGAACGGCAAAGGTGCCGTGCGATCGCCAACCAGGTAGGTGGTCCGCCAGCATCCGCGCGCCGAGCCGGATGTCCCGGCTGACTCGCCGCCTGTACTCGGCGAAGCTCTCCTGCCGGCCGCCGACCCAGCGCTCGGAGACGTAGAACGGCAAGGTCCTGCCGGCAGCGTCCACGGGGACGTAGACGTGACCGTCACCCGCGTGCTCGTCGATCTGCCAGCGGCCGGACGCCTGCATCAGCCGCAGCTGGTTCCAGCTCATACGGCCGGGGCGGCCGACGGCACCGGTCGGGATGTACATCGCGGCGGTCCAGCCGAACCGTGCGAGCACCGGATCCGCTCGCTCCCACGACGAGACGTCGCCGTCGTCGAACGTGAGCAAGATCGGCCGCTTCGGCAGATCGACCGCCTCCCCGCGCATGAAGCGCACGTACGTGTCGAGCGTGATGGCGGTGAAGCCCAGGTCATGCAGCCGTTGCATCTGCGCCTCGAAGTCGGCCGGCGGGAGGTGGTAGAGCAGTACGGGTACGGAGCCGGCGAACGACGGGAACTGTCGAGCGGCCGGCACCTTCCCCGCCAGGCTGCCGCCCGCCGGCTCCGCAGCTCGGCCGCCCAGGAGGGCAAGAAGGGCCGTGACGACGAGAATCGCGGCCAGCACGCGATGCGCGCCGACGAAACGGCCGCGGGGTGTCGAGTGATTGCCTGAGCGCGGCCGTCTGATCGGCACAGGTAAGCAGATCGGCTGAGGCGCTCCGCCTGAACGGGGGCTGAATGCGGCTTATCGGCGCCGGCGCTCAGCCGCGGGTGGCGGCGGCCAGCAGGCTTCCGAGCGGGTCGGCGAGCACGCGCACATACGTCGCGGTGACGTGGCTCGTGTCGCGGTACGTGACGATCGTGCCGACGACGGCCGGGCAGAGGTCGCGTGCGCAGAACCACTGCATGGTGGGGACGTAGCGCGCTCCGGCCGTGCTCGCGTCGCGCCGCACGGCGGCATAGACCGCCGCCTCTCCCGGGGTAACACGCCACGCACAGGAACCGAGCGTGGCGCCGCGAGCGAGCAGACAGTCGAGCGCGGCCCGTTTCCGTGCGGGAGGATCCTCGACGACGGTGAGGTGATGGGTGAGGGGTGCAAGGTCCCGGAGCTCGCGGGCGAGAGCGGCGGCGCCCTCCGGCCCCCAGCCGGACCAGGCTTGCGACACCACAATCGCACGTGGGTGGAGACGCTTTACCTGCCCGAGTGCCCAGCCGTACCAGGCCGCGCACTTGCCGGAGCCCATCACGGACGGCACACACCCGGGCTTGACGAGCGGGACGAGCGCCCAGTGGGAGCGGGCGGCAAACCGCAGGTAGGCGGGCATCCACATCATCGCGTGTGAGTCGCCGAGCACGACCAGGCGCCGGCGAGCCGTCGTGTCTCCGAGCTTGCAGACGTTCGACGTGGTGCTGCCCATGGCCGCCGCGCAACTCCCCATGCGGTAGGTGTCGTGGAGCAGCCGCCCGAGCGGCGGGGCGAGGGCGTGCGGGACGGGCTGGCGCAGGCGTGCCGGCGCGACGCTCTCGATCACCGCCTCGCGGACCGTCTTGCGGTGGACCGGTCCGGCCGCGTGGGCTGCCCCTGGGCTGATCTCGAGGCTCGGAGCGGCGGCGCTCGGAGACGTGAGGGAAGACACTCCGAGGCTGACGGCCAGCACGACCGCGGTCACGCTCGCAGGCCACAGCGCGAGCGCCAGCCGCGGCGGCTTCAGCCGGCGAGCGTGACGGAGCGGGTTCTCGTACACCCGGTACGTCGCGTAGCTGAGCGCAAAGGCGCCCGCGAGCAGCAGGAGGTTCTGGAGCATCGAGAGAGGGTGGCCAGCGTACTGAGCGGCGATCGCCAGCGGAGGCCAGTGCCAGAGATAGAACGCATACGAAAGGTCGCCGACGAGCGGGAGCGGCTGGCGACCGAGAATGAGGGCTGCGCCCGCGCTCGGTCGCGGTGCGGCGCCACCGGCGACGACCAGCCCGGCCGCGACGACCGGCAGCAGGGCGGCGGAGCCGGGGAAGGGCGTGCTCGGCCCGTAGGCCACCGTCGCAACAATGATGCCCGCGAGGCCGACCCAGGTGAGCGCTGCCCGCAGGGCGCCGGGCACACGCACGATCCACGGCAGGCCGATGGCGATGAGTGCACCGGTTCCGAGCTCCCACGCCCGTGCGGCAGTCGAGAAGTAGGCGGCGGTCGGGTTCGACGCGGTCAGGTGGATCGACCACGCCAGCGACGCGGCGACTCCGAGTGCGACCACGCCGGCGAGCGCGCCGCGCGACACGCCGCGGCGCCGGCCGAGGCTCACGACCACCAGCGCCGCGGCGAGGAGCAGAGGCCATCCGAGATAGAACTGCTCCTCGACCGAGAGCGTCCAGAAGTGCTGGATCGGCGACGGCGGATCGCCGCGCGCGAAGTAGTCCGTCCCGACGTCGGCGAAGTGAATGTTCGCGGCGAAGACGGCCGCCCACAGCGCGTCGTGGAGCGTCGATATCGCCCGCACCACGTTCAGGTAGAGCACGCTGGCTGCGCAGATCACCACAAGCGCCAGCGCGGCGGCGGGCAGGATCCGGCGGGCGCGGGCGGCATAGAAGTCGCCGAACGGCACGCGCGCCGAGTCGAGGGCCCGCCCGAGCAGCCAGCCCGTGATGAGGAACCCCGAGATCACGAAGAAGACGTCGACCCCGACGTAGCCACCGCTCGTGCCGGGGACGCCCGCGTGATCGAGCGCCACGATCAGGACGGCTACGCCACGCAGGCCCTGGATGTCGGCCCGGAAGCGGTCGCCGGCTCGCGGCTCGGTCGCGACACGCGTGGCACGCGGGGTGGAGTCGTGGCGTCGATGTCGCGTCGGAACGCGTCGTCGGCTCGGTGCCCGGTCGGACGGCCGGCCTATGCGAAAGGGCCCTCGGGTACGGGCGAACCGTCGACTCGGCCGACCGGCACGCCGGGCGCGTTCTCGCGACTCTCGAATCACCGCTGCCCTTCTCGGACTCTGGCGTCATCGTCGGCTCGGCGAGCTCACGTGCGCATCGGGGCGCGCAAGCAGATCCCGTGCGGCCCAGTACGCAAGTAAGTACCCACGATCCGCCGCGGGCGGCCGTGCCGAGCGAGCTACGGCGATCTGCCGCGGCGTCGGCCTGGCAAAGCGAGGCGCGAGCGTCGCCGCACGCCGGGGAGGCCGAGGTCAGAGCGCATCGAGGGCGACTTTCTGGCCGAGCGAGCAACCCACCTCCAGACATGCTCCGAGCTGCCGGCCTCTCCCCAGCTCCACCAGAAAGCCGGCGGCGAAAGCATCCCCGGCGCCCGTGGCAGGCCCGGCGACGACCCTCGGTGGGGCGCGGAACACCGTTGAGCTTCCGCGCAGGGCGACCGCTCCGCGGTCTCCGAGAGTCGTGCAGACGACTTCGTAGTCCCCCTTCGGGCGGTCGTGCCCGATGTAGACATTCCCGCCTGGCCCCGCGACCCACCGCGCGTCGGCAGTTTCGGCCAGCCGACGGGCCAGGTCCTCGCGCAAGTACGGGGACAGCAGCACGGCCGAGGCACGCAGCGGGACGGGGATGTCGTCGAGTGCCAGGGCGTCGTTGGCGCCGGGGTCGGCCACGATCGTGTCGCCGAGCTCGACGAAGGTGCCCGTCGGTCGCGTGTCGTCCACCGCGAGTCGGAACGCTACGCCGGATGCCTCGAGCGCCTCGGCCACCAGCCGGCCGGCGCCGTCGCTGCCGATCCTGCCCACGACCGTGACCCGCGCGCCGATCGACGCGGCGGCCAGGGCAGCGTTGACGGCGGTGCCGCCCGCACGCAGTCGAACGGCTCCGTGTGTCGCCTCGCCTGGACGGCCCGCCAGCCCGCGCACGTCGACCATCACCTCCCCGACGACGATCAGATCGTGGCGACCCTGGGCCGCGCGGCCGCGCTCGATCACGGCGACAAGCGCTGGCAAACGTTTGCAAGCGCGGCTCGTTTTCGCCGTCGCAGCTAGCGCGGGAGGCAACTGTTTCACAAGTTCTCCTGATTGACACACGTTTGCAACCGCTCTAGCATGGCGCGGTGTCCGAGCGGCGTGTGCCCCCGCGGTTCGAGTGGTCAGCGGCCTGCTGGACGGAGATGCTCATCGACGGGGCCGCACGCAGTCTCACAAGGGTCTGCGCCGCGTGAGGCCGGTACCAGCGGCGGACGGCGTCGAGGCCGGCGCGGCCCCGGCTCTCACCGCGCCACGAAGGCGCCGGATGCCCGCAGCACCGTGGGCGTTCGTCATCCCGGCGGTGATCGCCGTTCTGGCACTCCGCTACTTCCCGATCATCGTCGGCGGCGCCTATTCGTTCACCGACTGGAGGGGTAACGGCCTCCATGCCAACTATGTCGGGCTCGCGAACTTCCGGCAGATCTTCAAGGACCACGCGACGCGGTACGCGATCATTCACACGCTCCAGCTCGCGACGCTCTTCGTCGTCATCGTCAACGTCGTCGGCCTGCTCCTGGCGCTCGGCCTGCGGCGCGCGGTCAAGACACGCAGCCTTCTCCGGGCGGTCTTCTTCCTGCCGGTGGTGCTCAGCGAGCTCGCGACCGCGTACATCTGGCAGTACATCTTCACCTACGACGGGCCCGCTCAACCTCCTCCTCGGGCGCGTTGGCCTCGACTCGTGGAAGAGAGCGTGGACCGCAGATCCGGACTGGGCCATCTACACGATCCTCGTGGTGATGGTCTGGCAGTTCGCGGGCCTGACGATGGTGATCTACCTCGCCGGGCTGCAGGGCATCTCGGACGAGCTCGAGGACGCGGCCGCTGTAGACGGCGCGCCGCAGTTCATGAAGTTCCGCCGCGTCACGCTTCCACTCCTGGCGCCGGCCATGACCGTCGCCGTCACCCTGACGATGATCTTCGGGCTCAGGGTCTTCGACCAGGTTCTCGGGATCACCGGGGGCGGCCCGGTGGACGCCACGGAGACACTCGCCACGCAGGTGTACAAGCAGACGTTCAACTTCGGGCTGTTCGGCTACGGCGCGGCGACTGCGCTCGTGATGACGGTCATCGTGGCAGTGCTGACGATCGTGATCACGGCGCTCCTGCGCATGCGAGAGGCGTACTGACACGTGCGACGGTACTCGTGGCGCACGTTCAGCCGGGAGCTCATCCTCCTCGCGCTCGCGGTGGGCTTTTGCGTGCCCTTCTACATCCTCTTCGTCCTGTCGTTGAAGCCCTCGCTGGAGCTGTTCACGAGCCCGCTTCGCTTCCCGACCAATCCCGCATTCGACAACTACAACGCCGCGTGGAATCAGTCGACGCGGGTGTCCATGGGGCAAGCGCTCGTCAACAGCCTGATCATCACCGTCGGGACAGTGGTGTGCCTCATCGTCATCGGCTCGCTCTGTGCGTACACGATCGCGCGGCGCCGGTCGGTGCTCAGCACGTCGCTCTACTTCCTGTTCGTCCTCGGGATCGTCATCCCGTTCCAGCTCGGGATCGTGCCGCTGTACGTGATGTTCCGGAACCTCGGACTCATCGGCAGCTACATCGGGATGATCCTCCTCTGGGTCGGGATCGCCACGCCCGTCAGCGTGTTCCTCTACACCGGATTCATTCGTGCTCTGCCGCCGGACTACGAGGAGGCGGCGCGGGTCGACGGGGCCAGCACGATGCGCATCTTCATGCGCGTCGTCTTCCCGCTGCTCCGCCCGGTGACCGCGACCGTTGCGATCCTCACCGGTCTCTTCGTATGGAACGACTTCTTCGTCTCGCTGATCTTCCTGGGCGGAAGCACGCGCCAGACCCTGCCGGTCTCGATCTACAGCTTCGTCGGCGAGTACGCCACGCAGTGGAACTTCGTCTTCGCCGCGATCGTGATCGCCCTGGTTCCCGTGATGCTGTTCTTCGTCATTGCCCAGCGCCAGCTGATCGAAGGGTTCAGCGGGGGGATCCGCGGCTGACATGGCGGGGATCGTCTTTGACGGCGCGAGCAAGGTCTACCCCGACGGCACCCGTGCCGTCGATGCCCTCGACCTCGAGATCTCCGACGGCGAGTTCCTCGTCCTCGTAGGTCCCTCGGGGTGCGGGAAGACGTCAGCGCTGCGGATGGTCGCGGGCCTCGAGGAGGTCAGCGAAGGCGTGATTCGCGTGGGCGACACGGTCGTCAACAACCTCCCGCCGAGCCAGCGCGACATCGCGATGGTCTTCCAGAACTACGCCCTCTACCCGCACATGTCCGTGTTCGAGAACATCGCGTTTCCGCTCCGGAGCCGTCGCCTGCCGCGGAAAGAGGTGCGCCGGCGCGTCGAGCGGACGGCCGAGGTGCTCGGCATCACGGAGCACCTGAAGCGGAAGCCGAAGCAGCTTTCGGGCGGCCAGCGCCAGCGTGTCGCGATGGGTCGCGCGATCGTCCGCGAGCCGCGTGCGTTCCTGATGGACGAGCCGCTCTCCAACCTCGATGCGAAGCTGCGCATGCAGATGCGCGCGGAGATCGCGCGGCTCCAGCGCGAGCTCGGGGTGACGACGATCTTCGTCACGCACGACCAGGTCGAGGCGATGACCATGGGCTCGAAGATCGGCGTCATGCGCAAGGGCGTGCTGCAGCAGGAAGGGCCGCCGCAGGAGGTCTACGACGCGCCCGTGAACCTGTTCGTCGCCACGTTCATGGGCTCGCCCGGCATGAACCTGCTGCGCGGGCGGATCGTCGAGGATCACGATCGGCTCGTGTGCCGGGTCGGCGAGCAGCAGCTCCCGCTCAGTCAAGCGCTCCTCTCGCGGCGCCCGGGGATCGCCGCCAGCCGCGACACGGATGTCGCGGTCGGCATCCGTCCCGAGCACCTCAAGGGCACCTCGGAAAACGGGCAGGCGACGCTGCGGGTCGAGATCCTCCTCAGCGAGCCGCTCGGAGCCGAGCGGCTGATCCATTGCTCGATCGCCGCGCAACCCGTCCTCACCGAAGATGTCCTCGAGATCGCACGCGACATCGACGCGACGACGGAGGCCGATCTGGCGACCGGCTCCGGCGATCAGGGCGCGCAGCTGATCGGCCGCGTGGAGCCGAGCTACGCGGTTGCCGCAGGCACGATCGTCGATCTCGGCGTCGAGGTCGATCGGCTCCAGTTCTTCGATCTGCAGACCGGCGCGGCACTCTGATGAGGCCGGGTCGCGCGGGTTGGCAGACGTTTGCAAGACCTTCTTGCAAACGGTTGCAGGACGGTGTTACGGTAGCCCACCGCCCGGCCGCGGGCCTTGTTCGAAGGAGGGGTTAGCTTGAGCAAACGGAGAACCTTCATTCTGGGGCTCTGTGCCTGTGTCGCGTTGGTGACGACCTCCCTGGTCGCGAGCGCCGTCGCGGCGCCGAAGCGCACGCAAGCCGGATCGATCACGATGGTCATGAACGCCCAGTACAAGCCCGGGATGGACATCCTGATCGCGAACTTCAAGCGCATCCATCCGGGCCTCGACGTCAAGGCCAGCTACGTCACCGCCGGCGCGCCCTACAACAGCCTCGTCGCGACCCAGTTCGCGGCCGGAAATGGCTCCGACATCCTGTGGTCGCTCGGCGCGCGCTCGGGCCCGACGGCTGTCTGGCCCTTCGCCGAGGCGGGGCATCTGGCCAACCTGTCCGGGTCCAAGTGGGTGAAGCGCATGTTCCCGGGGACGAAGTGGCAGCTCGTCTTCAACAAGAAGGTGTACGCCTGGGACATGGGCTTCTCGGCCCTGGCGCTCATCAACTACAACAAGACGTACTTCGACGACAACAACCTGAAGCCGCCGACCACCTTCGCGGGCCTCCTGAGCCTCTGCCGGACGATCGCGGACAAGGGCAAGATCCCGATCATCTGGGGTGGCGCGTCGCAGGCCGTGAACAACAACGACATGATCACGCTGGCGGGCAACACGCTGCTCTCCAAGGATCCGAACTGGCTCGCCAAGAAGACCGCTGGCAAGACGACCTTCGCGGCGACCGCCGGCTGGCGCCGCGCGCTGCAGATGATCCTCGACATGAAGGGCGCCAGGTGCTTCGGCCCGGGCGTCGAGGCCGTGGGCATCCCGCAGATGCAGCAGCAGTACGCCAGCGGCCAGGGCGTGATGATGTACACGTCGCCCGCTGTCGTGACCGGGGCCCAGGTGCTGAATCCCAACCTGAAGAACGCGATGGCGGCCATGCCCGCGGAGAAGGCAGCGGACACGCGTCTCACGCTGCAGGACTCGGGTGGGCTCGCCATCTGGAGCAAGTCGGCCCATCTCACCGCCGCGAAGACGTTCGTCACCTTCTTCGCCCGCGAGGCGCAAAGCCGTCTGTTCGCCAAGACCAACAACCAGATCTCGGCGTTCGACGCCGTGAAGGGCAGGGTCCCGGACGCGTATGCGGGGATCGCGTCGATCCTCAAGAACAAGAAGCAGGTGCTCGAGGTCGGGTACAACGCGATGTGGCCGAACGTGCAGATGAACACGTTGACCGGCGCCAGCATCCAGGGGCTCTTCACCGGCCAGAAGTCGGTCGACGACGTGCTCAGTGACATGGACAAGTTCTTCGCGCTGAAGGACTAGGCGCGCGCACATGGTTGCCTCCCAAGGGGCGGCACACGGGCTGACCGTGTGCCGCCCTTCGGCGCCCGGCGGACGGGTCCGGCCGTGACCTCCTCGGCGGCCGGACACGTCACCGGCCTCGGCCACTGCGGGATCCAGGTCGCGGACCTCGAGCGCTCCGTCGCGTTCTACGAGCAGCTGCTCGGCGTCAAGGCCGAGCTGCGCTGGACCAAGGAGGGTCAGACGGTCGAGGAACTGACCGGCTACCCCGGCCTCGAGGTGCACGGCGCGGCGATGCGCATCCCACAGTCGGACGTCATCTTCGAGATCCTCGAGTACCGCAACGTCGAGCGGACGCCCGTGGACCCTGCGACCGCCAACCCGGGGACGGGCCACGTGTGCTTCTTCGTGGACGACCTGCAGTCGCTCTACGAACGGCTGGTCGCCAAGGGCGTCGAGTTCATCAGCCCGCCGCTCGTCGCCACGTCGGCGCCTGACCGGCGCGTCTTCTACCTGGTCGACCCCGACGGGATCCGCGTCGAGCTGCTCCAGTCGCCCGTCAACCTCCTCGAGGAGCCGCGCGGCACGATCTGCGTCCGCGGTGAGCGCATGACCTGGACGGCGACGAGCGACCGGCACCTGTACCTGGCGTTCACCAACGCCGCCGAGGGCCGGGACGAGGACTTCAACGCCTGGTATGACGGCTACCACGTCCGTGAGGTCGTCGCGAACGTGCCGGGGTTCGTCTCGGGGCGGCGGTTCGTCCTCGACCCGCTGCAGCGGACCGGCGCCGGCTCTGGCGAGCCGGCCTCGTGGAAGTACCTCGCCGTGTACGAGGTCGAGTCGAGCGATCTGGCCGACACCTTCGCCGGGCTCAAGTGGCACTCCGAGCACGTTGGCTTCACCGGACACGACGGCGCGCTCGACCCCGCCCACGTCGCCTGGCTCTACACGCCGTGCGGGCCGGCGGCGACGGCGGGGCGGAGCCTCGGAGACGACGAGCACGTCTTCCTCGCGCTCACCAACCCGACCGCCGGGCGCGAGGAGGATCTGAACGCCTGGTACGACGTTCACGTCGGCGAGATCGTCGACCGCATGCCCGGCTTCGTCGCCGGCCGCCGCTTCGAAGCACTGCCGCAGAACCAGCGTCCCGGGCAGGAGCCGCGCTGGCGCTACCTCGCCCTCTACGACCTCGAGGGCGACCTCGCGGAGATCCACCGCGGCGACGCCGAGGTGCGCTCGTCAGGCGTACTCACCCCGGCCCACGGCGCATTCGACTCGACCTTCGGCGTCTGGGTCTTCACGCCGGTCGGTGCCCGCGTCACCGAGGCCGACGTCGCCTCGGCGCCGGCATGAGGCTCGGCGGCTTCTTCCGTCCCGAGACGATCGCCGAGCTCGCGGTGGTCGGGGACGATCTCGACCGCCACGGGCTCTCGGCCGTCGTCGCGCCGAGGCGGATCGCCGAGATGAGCGACGACGAGGCAGTCGAGTTCGGCGAGCTCGCGCGGTCGCTCGGCGTCGTCGTGGGCGAGTCGATCCCGAACCTCAACCTCATGGCGCGGGACGGGGACGCACGGTCGGAGCGGATCGACGCGCTCCGCGCGATCCTGCGCACGTCGGACCTCATGGACTGCCACGGCTCGGTGATCCTCGTCGGCAGCGTCGCCGCCGCCGACCGCATCGCCGCGATCGACCCGTACATGTTCACCGACGAGTGCCGCCGCGAGTTCCGGGAGGTCGTGCTGCGCGTGCTCGACGGTCTCGACCTTCGGCGCACGAAGATGTTGATCGAGCCGTGGCCGAACTCGTTCTTCTACCGGCCCGAGGCGATCCTCGAGTTCCTCGAGAGCGTCGACCATCCGCAGGTCGCGCTCCACCTCGACCAGATGAACATGGTCGGCCAGGACACGTACTTCGAGACGACCGCGCTCATCAACACGACCTTCGACCTGCTCGCCGGGCACATCGGCGGCGTGCACTTCAAGGACGTGCTGTGGGACTGGTCGCACATGCTCCTCAAGTTCGACGAGGTCCTGATCGGCGACGGCGTGCTCGACTACGACACGTACCTCCGCCGGCTCCTCGAGCTCGAGGGCGATGTCGTCTGCTTCTGCGAGCACCTCCCAGGCGAGGCCGAGTACGCGAACGAACTTCTCGCGCCTGCACGAGCTCGCGCGCGAGATCGGCTTCGAGTTCGAGCGCCGTGTGCCCTCCGGCGACCTCGTTCGATGACCGAGCGGCTGCTGCTCGAGAACGCCTTCGTCGTCTCGATGGATCCGGAGATCGGCGAGCGGCACGGGTGCGACATCCTGGTGGAGGACGGCCGGATCGCCGCCGTCGGCGAGTCCCTGGAGGTGGCCGACGCGGAGCGCATCGACTGCGCGGACTGCATCGCGATCCCCGGGCTTCGTGGACACGCACCGGCACACCTGGCAGACGAACGTTCGCGGTCTGCTGCCGCACTGCACGCTGGACGAGTACCTCGTCACCATGCGCACCCACGTCGGCACGCAGTTCCGGCCGGAAGACGTCTACCTCGGCAACCTGCTCGGCTGCCTGGAAGCACTCAACGCCGGCATCACGACGCTGCTCGACTGGTCGCACGTCTCGAACTCGCCCGAGCACTCGGACGAGGCGGTGCGCGGCCTGCGCGACTCCGGCATCAGAGGCGTCTACGCCCACGGCGTCCCGGTCGGGGCCGACTGGTGGAGGCAGAGCGAGCGTCCCCACCCGGACGACGCGCGCCGCATCCGCTCCGAGTACTTCTCGAGCGACGACCAGCTCCTGACCTTCGCCCTGGCGCTCCGCGCACCCGGGAACACCCGGTTCGAGATCACCCGCAGCGATTGGGGCCTGGCGCGCGAGCTCGGCGCCCGAATCAGCGTCCACGCCGGCAACCGGATCACGAACGTCCACGCGCGCCACATCACCGACCTCTACAAGCTCGACCTGCTAGGCCCGGACATCACCTTCATCCACTGCACCGACTGCAGCGGGGCCGAGCTCGACCTCATCGCCGAGAGCGGCGGCTCCGTCTCGATTGCATCGTTCATCGAGCTGCTGATGGGCCACGGCTATCCGCCGACCGGCAGGCTCCTCCGCCGCGGCGTCCGGCCGTCGCTCAGCGTCGACACCGCGACGAGCGCCCCGGGCGACATGTTCACGCAGATGCGCACCGCGTACGTGACCGAGCGCATCGCGGCCTTCGGTGACGATCCAGACGTCCCCTTTGCACCGACGCTGACGCCCCGGGACGTCCTCTCGTTCGCGACGATCGACGGCGCCCGCGCGTGCGGGCTCGATCACCGCGTGGGCTCGCTCTCGCCGGGGAAGGAGGCCGACATCGTCCTGATCCGGACGAACATGCTCAACGTCGCGCCCGTCAACGATCCGGTCGCGAGCGTCGTTCTCTACGCGGACACGGCCAACGTGGACTCGGTCTTCGTCAGGGGTCGCGCCGTCAAGCGCGACGGCAGGATGGTCGGGATCGACGAGGGGGCTCTGCTCGCCGACGGCGAGCGCTCCCGCGACTACCTCCTGGGCCGCGCCGGCCTGCTTCCGGACTGGCATCCGGCACACGCAGAGAGCGCGCACATCGGCGCGGCCTCGACCGGTTGACGCTCGTCGAGCGGATCGTCTAGGGTGGTTAGGCAATCGTTTGCAAGCCCTACGAACAGCGGAGATCATGGTGACGAACGAGACGAACGGCGCGGCAACGCTCGGCTGGATCGGCGCCGGCGGCCGGATGGGCTACGAGATGGTCGACCGGCTGCTGGACGCCGGTTACCGTCTGCGCCTCTACAACCGCACGGCCGCCAAGATCGCCCCGCTCGTCGAGCGCGGCGCTGAAGCGGTAGACAGCCCCGCCGGGCTTGCCGACTGCGCGATCGTCTTCATCACGGTCGGCGGGGACGCCGACTTCGAGAACGTGATCCTCGGGGAGCAGGGCGTCGCCTCGGGTGATCGAGCGCCTGCCGTGCTCGTCGACCTGACCACGGTGTCGGCCGACGTGTCGGCGTCAGTGCGCGCGCGCCTCGCCGAGCGCGGGGTCGCGCTGCTCGCCTCGCCCGTCAGCGGCAACGCCAAGGTGATCCCGGCCGGTCTGCTGTCGATCGTGGTGTCCGGGCCGGCCACCGCGTTCGAGACCGTTCGCCCGTATCTCGAGACCCTCGGCCGCAAGGTCACGTACGTGGGCGAGGGCGAGCGCGCACGCCTGGTGAAGATCTGCCACAACCTCTATCTCGGGATGGTCATCCAGGGGCTCGTCGAGATCACCGTCCTCGCCGAGAAGGGCGGGATCGCCCGCTCCGACATGCTCGAGTTCATCAACACGAGCGTGATGGGCTCGGCCTTCTCGCAGTACAAGTCGCCTGCTCTGGTGAATCTCGACTTCGAGCCGACGTTCACGCTCGAGCTACTGAAGAAAGATCTGCTGCTCGGGAGCGACGCCGCTGCGGCGCTCGGGGTCCCGGTCCCGTTCACCGCTGCTGTCGCAGAGTCCGTGCAGGCCGCGATCGACGCGGGCTTCGGCGGGCGGGACTTCGCAGCGTTGATCGCCCTCCGCGCGGCCGAAGCGGGGATCGAGCTCGAGCCAGAAGGCGTCGAAGTCGCGACCGGCCTCGAAAAGAGCGCGCCGAGCGCTGCCGGGCCTGTGGCCGTTGGCTGACGCGCCGACCCAGACGCGCATCGCGCCCGAGCTGGACGAGCTCCGCAGGGTCGCAGCCGAGATCAGGCTGTCGGCTCTCCGGATGGTGTCGATCGAGGGGTTCGGCTACCTCGGCCAGGCTCTGTCGGCGGCCGAATGCTTCGCCGTCCTCTTCAAGGGCGGGTTCGTGCGGCAGGGGATCGATCGGTTCGTCCTCTCACCGGGCCACTACGCCATCGTCCTCTACGCGGTCGCCGCTGAAGTCGGCTTGCTGCCCAAAAAGGAGCTCGAGCGGTACGGCGCCGACGGCGCGTTGCTCGAGGCGATCTCGACCGAACGCACTCCCGTCGTCGATCTCACGTGCGGGTCGCTGGGGCAAGGCCTGTCGGGCGCCGTCGGGTTCGCGCTCTCGGACCGGCTGAAGGGCCGCGACGCCCGCACGGTCGCCTTCATCAGCGACGGCGAGCTCGAGGAGGGCCAGGTCTGGGAGGCGGCGATGTTCGCTTCGCACCACGGTCTCGACCGGCTCACGGTCGTGCTCGACGCGAACGGCTCCCAGGTCGACGGGCCGATCTCCTCCGTCACGACGATCGAGCCGATCGCCGCCAAGTGGGAGGCGTTCGGCTGGGCGGTGTTCGAGGTCGACGGCCACGACGTCGGTGCACTCTCCGACGCGCTCCGGTCGGCCGACGACGCTTCGAGCCCGGCGATCGTCGTCGCCCGGACCGACATCTTCGGACGGCTCTCGTGCTTCCCCGACACGGTCGACGGGCACTTCGTCAAGCTCGACGACCAGCTGCGCGAGGCGATCGCCGCCGAGATCGAGCAGGGGATCTAAGTGCGCGAGCCGCCGTATCCCACTGTCCTGAAGCCGTACGGCCAGGCGCTCGTCGAGCTGGCCCGCGAGCGGCCGGAGATCGTCTGTCTCGGCGCAGACCTGACGCGGCAGACGGAGACCGACATCTTCCGGGACGATCCCGAGCTCGGCTCACGCTTCTTCAACGCGGGGATGGCCGAGGCGAACCTGATGGGGATCGCCGGCGGCCTGGCTCGAAGCGGCCACACCGTGTTCGTCCACTCGTTCGG
Organism: uncultured Thermoleophilia bacterium; assembly: GCA_963734565.1. Classification (GTDB taxonomy): domain Bacteria; phylum Actinomycetota; class Thermoleophilia; order Gaiellales; family Gaiellaceae; genus JACVRM01. The sequence goes on from CAVTHM010000007.1 coordinate 101,091, forward strand.
CGTCTTCGTCACCCGCCGCGCCTACGACCAGGTCGCGATGGCGATCGCGTACCCGAACCTCGACGTGAAGATCGTCGGCTTCATGCCGGGCGTCTCGAGCCCGGGCGGGCCGAGCCATCAGGCGATCGACGACGTCGCGCTCATGCGCAGCCTGCCGAACATGACCGTCGTCGATGTCGCCGACGCCGTGGAGACCGAGCAGGTCGTCCGCGCGCTCGCCGATCGTCCAGGCCCCGCCTACCTGCGCCTCAAGCGCGGCGAGATCCCGGTGATCTTCGACGACGACCACCGGTTCTCGCTCGACCGGGCTCAGGTGCTGCGGAGCGGCGGCGACGTCACGATCGTGGCGAGCGGGATGATGCTCGCCGGCGCGCTCGCCGCCGCGGCCGCGCTCGAGCAGCAGGGCGTCGGGGCCACGGTGGTCAATGCGCCGGTGATCAAGCCGCTCGACGCCGAGACCGTCGTGGAGGCGTGTCTCGGCACGTCCGGGGTCGTCACCGCCGAGAACCACACCGTCGTCGGCGGGCTCGGGTCCGCGGTCGCCGAGGCGCTGGCCGAAGCCGGCGTCGGCCGCCCGCTACGCCGAGTGGGGCTCGAGGACGTTTTCGCCGAGTCCGGGAGCCGGCCGTACCTGTTCTCGAAGTACGGGCTCGGCGTCCAGCGGATCGTCGAGCGGGCCTGGGAGGCCGCGTCCCTGCCGGGCACCGCGCCGCGCGTCGCGGACATCGACACGCCGATCGGAAGCTACTCGCCCGTCTGACGGGCCTTCCAGGAAGGGAGAGGAGCGCATGGCCCATCAACACCACAACGGCCCGGGCCCGGAGGCCCTCCCGGCGCGCTTCGTGCCGGTCGCATCCCCGGGAGCGCTCATGGGCGTGGACTGGGAGAGCCGCGTCGACTTCGAGCGGCTCCGCCGCTATCGCATGGGGCGCGTGAAGGAGAAGCTCAACGAGTCGTCGCTCGGGTCGCTCCTGCTCTTCGACATGAACAACATCCGGTACTCCACCGCCGGCCACATCGGCAACTGGGCACGGGACAAGCTCTTCCGCGTCGTGCTGATCACGCGCGACGCCGATCCGATCCTCTGGGACATCGGCTCGTCGGCCAAGCAGCACCAGCTGCACAACCCGTGGCTTCCCGAGGGGAGCTGGCAGGCAGGTCTCTCGAGCTGGCGCGGATCGATCCCCGAGGAGGTCGGCGTCGAGAAGGGAAACGCGCGTCGGATCGCGGACATCCTGCGCGAGCGTGGGCTGGACAAGGACCCGGTCGGCGTCGACTTCATCGAGATTCCCGTGCTGAAGGCGCTCGAGGCCGAGGGCCTCGAGATCCAGAACGGGCAGGCGCTGATGCAGGACGTCCGCAAGCTCAAGTCGCAGGACGAGGTCGCGCTGCTCGAGACCGCCGCCGCGATGGTCGACGCGGCCTACGACGAGCTCTACCGGGCGATGACGGTCGGCGTGAAGGAGAGCGAGATGGTGGCGATCGTCAACCACGTGCTCTACAACCTCGGCTCGGAGGAGGTCGAGTGCGTGAACGCCATCTCAGGCGAGCGCTGCAGCCCCCATCCGCATGTCTTCTCCGACCGGATCATGCGGCCGGGGGACATGGCCTACTACGACATCATCCATTCGTTCATGGGCTACCGGACGTGCTACTACCGGACCCTGAACGTGGGCGGCGCGACCGCCAAGCAGCGGGACGCGTACCAGCGTGCCCGCTACTACATGGACGCCGCGATCGCTGAGATCCGTCCCGGCGCCAGCTCGGCGGACGTCGTCAAGCATTTCCCGGCCGCCGAGGACTTCGGCTTCGCGAGCGAGGAGGAGGCGTTCGGCCTCCAGTACTGCCACGGCGTCGGCCTCTCCGTGTGGGAGCAGCCGCTGATGAGCCGGTACCACTCCTTCGAGCATCCGACCGAGATCGAGGAAGGGATGGTCTTCGCGATCGAGACCTACTGGCCGTCCGACGACGAGAACTCCGCGGCACGCATCGAGGAGGAGGTTCACGTCACGGTGGACGGTGTGCGTCTCCTGACCCGCTTCCCGGCCCAGGAGCTTCTCGTGACCGGCACCCGCTACTGGAACGGCTTCCAGTTCGCGCATGGCGCGAACGAGATCCAGGATCCCGTCCAGCCCGGCGCGGCCCGGGACGGACAGCCGAGCGTTCGCTGACATGGCGAGCCCGACCATCGCGCCGACTCCAGTCGAGCGATCGCTCCCGATCGGCAGCGAACAGGTCACGAGCGGCGACTGGGTCGAGGTGCGCTCGCCGTACTCGGGAGCGATCGTCGGCCGCGTCGCGAAGGTCGGCGCGGCCGAGACGCGTCGTGCGATCGACGAGGCTCAACGGGCGCTCGAGAATCCGCTGCCCGCGCACCGCCGCGCCGAGATTCTGGATGAGGTGGCCCGCTCGCTCGGGCGCCGCGCACGAGGAGATGGCGCGCACGATCTCCGACGAGGCCGGCAAGCCGATCAAGGCCGCCCGGGTGGAAGCGACCCGCGCCATCTCCACGTATACGACGTCGGCCGCGGCGGCGCGCACGCTGGTCGGCGAGATGGTGCCGATGGACGCGTCGCCGGCGGGTGAGGGCAAGCTCGGCCATGACCCTGCGTCGCCCGGTCGGAGTGGTCGGCGCGATCTCGCCGTTCAACTTCCCGTGCAACCTGGTGGCGCACAAGATCGCGCCCGCGCTCGCGGCTGGCTGTCCGATCGTCCTCAAGCCCGCGAGCGCGACGCCGCTCTCGGCGCTTCTGCTCGCCGAGCTCGAGCTGGAGGCCGGTCTCCCGCCCGGGTGGCTTAACGTGGTGGTCGGCCCGGCGTCGGAGATCGGCGACGTTCTGGTCGAGGACGAGCGCGTCAAGCTGATCACGTTCACCGGGTCGGGCGAGGTCGGCTGGGCGCTCGCGCAGCGAGCTGCCACGAAGCGGGTCAAGCTGGAGCTCGGGAACTCGACGCCGGCGATCGTGGCGGCAGATGCCGACGTGGCCGCCGCGGCGGCGCAGCTGGCCGCGAGCGCGTTCGCCTTCGCCGGCCAGGCGTGCATCTCCGTCCAGCGGATCTACGTCGAACGGCCCGTGATCGACGCCTTCCTCGCGGAGCTTGTCCCGCGCGTCGAGGCGCTCGTCGTCGGAGACCCTGCGCACGACGACACGGATGTCGGGCCCGTCATCGACGAAGCGTCGCGGCTCCGGATCGTGGAGTGGATCGCGGAGGCGCAGGGGGCCGGCGCGCACGTCCTCGCCGGTGGGCTCGACGGCGATCTGATCCGGCCGACGATCGTGACCGACGCGGCCGACGAGCTCCGGATCAGCTGCGAGGAGGTGTTCGGCCCGGTCGTCGTCGTCGCGGGCGTCGACTCCGTCGACGAGGCCATCGACAGGGCGAACGGGACGCGGTACGGCCTGCAGGCCGGCATCTTCACCGCGTCGCTCGACACGGCCCTGCGCGCGGCGTCGGAGCTCGAGTTCGGCGGGGTGACCGTCAACGAGACGCCGACCTTCCGCGCGGATCAGATGCCGTACGGGGGCGTCAAGGCGTCCGGCAACACGAAGGAAGGGCCTGCCTGGGCGGTGCGCGAGATGACGTACGAGCGTCTCGTCGTCATCCAGCGCTAGCCGCCGACCGCCTCTTTCGCCGAGGCGAGCCGCTCGAGGTGTGCGTCGACGCCGCTCAGGCCGCCACGAAACGTGCCCAGGCACAGGTGCGTCGCTCCGAGCCTTCGCCATTCCTCGGCCGCCGCGTGCCAGTCGTCCGGGGTTCCCGCCACGACGTTGACGCGGGCCTCGATGCCAAAGTCCTCTGGGTTCCCGCCGACCTCGCTCCGCCAGCCGCGCATGCGTTCGATCGTCGCCTCCCAGCCGCCGTCGAGCGGGTTCTGCGGAAAGAACCCGTCGCCGACTGCGCGCCGCCCGCCGCAGCGCCGTCTCCGACGAGCCGCCGATCCAGATCGGGATCGGGCGCTGGACCGGGAGTGGGTTGAGGCCTGCCGCGGTGACGGTGTGGTACTTGCCCGCGAAGGTCACCAGGGGCTCGGTCCAGAGGCGGCGCATGAGCTCGACCTGCTCCTCGAGCCGGCGGCCGCGATCGCTGAACGACACCCCGAGAGCCTCGTACTCGACCGGGTTCCAGCCCTGGCCGATGCCGAGGCGGAACTTGCCCCCGGTGAGCAGGTCGACCTGGGTCGCCTGCTTTGCCAGCAGCGCCGTCTGCCGCTGCGGGGCGATGACGATCCCGGTGACGAGCTCGAGCGAGGGGGCCACGGCGGCCAGGTAGCCGTAGAGGACGAACGGCTCGTGCAGAGCGTCGTCGACGGTGAATGACCAGGGTCCTGGGAACTCCGGGTGTGCCGCCGGGTCGGCCCCGAGGACGTGGTCGTAGATGAGGATGTGCGAGAAGCCGAGTGCCTCGACGCCCTCGGCGAAGCGCTTGACGTCGCCGGTCGCTAGGTGGGTCTGGGGAAAGAGCACTCCAAGTTCCACGCGTCACAGCCTCCTGGTTGGCAATCGATTGCCGTATGCTACCGGGATGGAGCGCTCGGGTCTCGCAGATGGGCGTGCCGTAGACTCGAGTCATGGCGCGAACGAGGGCGGGCCGGCCTCGATATCAGCCCGGCAAGCTCAGCGTTCAGGGGCTGTCGTGAGCCCCCGGGAGTGGAGGCAAGGCCGAGGCGCGGGCCGGTCACGATCCGGGACGTCGCCGCGCTGGCGGAGGTGCATCCGAGCACGGTGTCCCGGGCGATGAACACTGCGACGCGCTCGCGCGTCAAGGAAGACACCGTTGCGCGCGTCCTGGATGCGGCCGGAAAGCTCGGCTACCGCGCCAACGCAACGGCACGTGCCCTCCGGCTCCAGCGCTCGCAGTCGGTGGGCGTGATCGTGCCCGACCTGACCAACCCGATCATCCCGCCCATCGTGCAGGGGATCGAGGGCCGGATCGGTGACGCGGGGTACGTCGTCCTGCTCGGGAACACCGGGCACTCGGACGAGCGCGAGCGGCTCTATGTCGACGCGATGACGGCAAATCAGGTCGGCGGGATCATCAGTGCGGCCGCGCATGAAGACGACGGCGCGCTCGCCAGGGCCATGGAGATGGGTATCCCCGTCGTTCTGGTCAACAGGGCAGTCGAAGACGGGAGCATCGCCGCCGCCGTCCCCGACGACCGCCTGTGCTCCGGGCTCGCAGTGAGTCATCTGGCGCGAATCGGCCATCAGCACATCGCCTACGTCGCCGGCCCGCAGACGACCACGACTGGATCCCTTCGCCGCGCAGGCTTCGAAGATGCCCTGCACCGCCGCGGTCTGCCGCTCGATCCGGGCTCGGTTGCCGTGTGCGAGCGCTACACGATCGAGGAGGGCGCGCGTGCGTGCCGCGAGCTCCTGCAGCGAGGCGGCGAATTTACGGCGATCGTGGCCGGGAACGACCTGATCGCGCTGGGCTGCTACGACGCGATCGCCGAGGCGGGGCTGCGCTGCCCGACAGACATCTCGATCGTCGGCTGCAACGACATGCCCTTTGCGGATCGCTTCAATCCGCCGCTCACGACGGTGAACATCTCGCCGGCACAGCTGGGAGTGGCAGCCGCAGAGCTCCTCCTGGATCTTTTCGAGGAGCCGGATCGCGTCGCGCGACAGGTCTTCATCGCGCCCCGCCTCGTCATGCGCGGATCCGTGGCGGCGCCGCCTCGGCGCTGAGCTCCGGTCACACGTCGTCGGCCCCTGCGAGCAGCTCGGCGGTCGCCTCGGCGATGCAGTCAAGCGGAGCGCTCCAGGAGCGTTCGCTGCCGAAACGCTCCACGAGTGCAATGGTCACAAGCCCTGGGCGCGAGTCCACAGAGGCTTGGCCGACGACCGCCAGCGCGCGGACGCCCGCACGGGCCGCGCGCTCGACGACGCCACCGACGACCTTCCCCGCGAACGACGTCTCGTCGAGCTGTCCCTCCCCGGTCACCACCACGTCGCACTCGGCGAGGGCGCGATCGAGACCCACGGCGTCCGCGACGAGCTCGAAACCGGGGGCGAGGGTCGCCCCGAGCGCTGCGAGGCCGCCCGCCAGGCCGCCTGCTGCTCCCGCGCCCGGGATCGACTCGACGTCCGTGCCGAGCTCGCGGCGGTAGCGCTTCGCGACTTGGCGTAACCGCGCGGTCAGCTCGGCGACGTCCTCGCTCGACGCTCCTTTCTGCGGCGCAAACACCGAAGCCGCATCGACGAACGTGGTCTGGACGTCGCACGCGACTTCCACGACGACCCCGCGTGACGCGAACGGCGCCCAGTCGAGCGCCTCGACCGCGCCGAGGCCGCCGTCGGTCGTGGCCGACCCGCCCACGCCCACGACGATGCGTCGCGCGCCGGCGCGCACGGCGGCCTCGATGAGCTCGCCGGTGCCGCGTGCCGAAGCAGCCAGCGGATCGTTGTGATCGGCCCCGCCGACGAGCGCGAGCCCCGATGCGCGCGCCATCTCGATCACCGCGAGCTCTCCGTCAAGCCGCCAGCCGGCGTCCACCGGGGCTCCGAGTGGGCCGGAGACGCGGGTCGAGCGGTTGGCGCCGCCCAGCGCGTCGAGCGTTCCCTCGCCACCGTCGGCGAGCGGCAGCTCGCGGCACGGCCAGCCGGCGGCCTCGGCCCCCCTCGCGATGGCACGAGCGACGTCGGGGGCCGTCGCAGAGCCGCGGAACTTGTCCGGCGCGGCGAGGACGCGCACCGTCAGACGACGTAGGGGATCGTCTGCGGCCCCTCTGGGAGGACGCAGACCGTCGACCCGCCACCGGCCGCGGCAAGTGCTTCCTCCACCGTCACGGAGATGTCACTCGTCTGCTCCAGGTGAGCGCTCGCGAGGTCGCTGTCCGAGAGGTAGGAGGTGTGCATCACCACCCGCGCCAGCGCCTGGATGGCGGCCTGGATCTGGATCTGCCACTGGTCGACGATCGTCTCCCGCCGCGCCGCGATCTCCTCGAGCAGGGCCTCCGGGGAAGCGGCGCTCGCAAGCTGCTCGCGATACGCCCCGTGATCGGGGAACCCGTCGCGACACTCCGCCGCGCACACGATCGTCCCACCGGGCTTCACCACCTGTGCTGCCGCAGACATGCCCTTCACGGACTGGTAGAGGTTCTGGTCGAGCGGGAACCCCGAGTTCGAGGTCACCACGACGTCGAAGCGGCTCGGCACCTTCCGCATGGCTGTCCTCTTCACGTCCGCGCAGGCTGCGCGATGAGCCGGGTCGAGCTCCCCGCCGTATGCCCTGACGAGCCGATGCTCTGCGTCGATGACGACGTCCAGGGTGAAGCTCGTGCCGGTGCCCGCCGCGATCGCCCGGACGTCGTCGTGCACCGGGTTGCCGTCGATGACGCCCCAGCGTGCGTTCGGATCGCCGATGCGCCTGGCGTCGTGGAGCGTGAGCACAGTCTCGAGCGCGGCCAGGCCGGGAGCGACCATCTTCGCTCCACCCGAGAACCCGGCGAAGAAGTGCGGTTCGACGAACCCCGTCGTGATGCGGACGTCGGCGTCGACCCATTCTCGGTTCAGCCACACGGGGACATCGGTGCCGAAGCGGCCGAGCCATACGAGAGAAGCGTCGTCGCGTGAGTCGTGGTTCACGACGCGAACGGCGTCGACGATGTCGTCGCCCAGCATGGCGCGCAGTTCGTCGTCGGTGTTGCCGCGATGCGTTCCCGTCGCGATCAGGATGACGATGTCGTCGAGGTCGGCGCGATCCGCGATCTCGTCGAGAATCGCCGGGATCACCAGCCGCCGCGGCTGGGCGCGGGTCATGTCGCAGACGCTGATCGCGACCGTCTGACCGCGGCGGACGACGTCCCGGAGCGGCGGCCCGGCGATCGGCTCGCGAAGCGCGGCGCGCACAGCACTGTGCGGATCCGCGGCCGGCGGCTCGTGGGTCGGGACGATGACCGTGGTGCGGCCGGTCGGAAGGTCGACCTCCAGGCCGCTCTCTCCGTAGGCGATCGGAACCTTCAATGTCGGTCGTCAGACGCTCGGCCGACTCCCCGCAACGAACGAATGATGTGAATGTCGCGGCGCACCAAGACCCGTCATCTTGCCCACTCGACGCGTGGCGGGGCGGCAGCCGCCGCGCGAATCTGGGTCGGTCCACGGAAACGTGATGGCCGCCCGGAGTGCGAGCTGACGGCTAGCGGCGCGTTGGGAGCTAGCGCTTCCTCGGCCACATGACTGTGTGGGACACTGCCACAGCGAGAGCAGCTGAGAGTTTGGGCCTACAGGCCGCGAGGAAAGACGCCTGCCGGTGCGTGCCGGGAACGCCAAGGACGTGTACGGCCCCAACTACAGAAAGCCGTGGGTGCGACGTTCCTTTCCTCATCAGCGCACCCACCTGAGCGACCACCGCGAATACGTCATCCTCCTCGCGCTCGTAGTGGCACTCATCGGGTGCGCCCTTCTGCTCTACATCCAGACCGGCCGGTAGCGCGCCTGTGAGACGGAAAAAGGCGTACGGCCGCGACTACCGGAAACCGTGGATACGGCGATCCCAACAGCACCAGCGCACGCAACTCAGCGATCACGCCGAACACGTCGTCTTTCTCGTTCTGGTAATCGCACTCGCAGCTGTCGGGATCATCCTTTTGCTGCAGCACACTCGCTAGCTCCGGGTGGGGCGGGGAGGGTTCGCGCGTTGCCGGCGCTTTGCCCGCGCTAGAAAAATGGCTTCCTGGAAGGGCAATGTCCCCAGCCGTGCAGCCCTCCGACTGGGGAGAAGTTGGGCCGCGCGGCTGCCGCTGCCAAAGCCGAGCAAGGACTGCGCCGCAATCCGGCCTGGGTCGCGCATCATGCCAGGACGCGAGAGCAGGCCGCGGAGAATTCGTAGCCGTGCGCCCAAACTTCACTACAACCGCTAGCGCACAGGTCGCAACACACGAGGACGTTCTGTCAAACGAGAAAAGTCTGGTCCTCAAACAAAAGAGACCGGCGCGGATGTCAGAGCGCTTCGTACGCGCTCTCGACGGTGGACGTGCCACGCTCCGCCACGCGTCGGTCGCTGTGGCCGCCGGTGCGGAACGCCTCCACCGGGTCCGCGGGGACGCCGAGTTCCTCGCGCAGCTGCGCGAGAAGTGGCCGCACATCCGTCTCGAAGGCGTCCATCAAGGCCCGGTGCGCGCCCAGTACATCGCCCTCGCGCTGCGCGCCGGCCAGCCGCTCGGTGTCCACGAGGAGCGCTTTCGCGTACGCGGTCTGGATGTTGACGACCGAGTGAATCATCGCGTCGATCTTCCCCTCCACGTTGTGCGACTCGTCGATCATGAACGCGACCCCGTTCGCATCCGCACCGGCGGCGGCGATCTCGCGCATGATCCGGAACAGCTCGAACGGGTCGATCGAGCCGACGATCAGGTCGTCATCGGCGTACTTGCGGTTGTTGAAGTGGAAGCCGCCGAGCAGCCCCTCGGCAAGCAGGAGCGCGACGATCTGCTCGACGTTGGTGCCCTGTGCATGGTGGCCGGTGTCGACGAGCACCTGGGCCTGCGGGCCGAGCCGCCGGCACACGAGCGCTGCGGTCCCCCAGTCGGGCAGATCCGTGCGGTAGAAGGCCGGCTCGAAGAACTTGTACTCGACGAGGAGCCGCATCCCGCCGGGCAGGCGCGCGTACAGCTGCTCGAGCCCGTCGACCAGGCGCGCATGCCGGTCACGCAGGTCGTCCTGCCCCGGGTAGTGCCTCCGCTCGGCAGGGCCCACAGACTGGCTCCACCAGCGCTGGTACGAGCTGGCGCTCGACTTCGGGCGCGGGCGGTACGCGCTGATCGTGGACTCGGACCACTACGTCGCGTACTTCGAAGATCCGGCCACGTCGGAGCTGGTGGAGAGGATCAGCTATGCGGCACCGCCGACGGGGCCGACGGGATTGCGCTGCCCGAACCTCTGGACCTGGTCCATGGTGATGAACACGCGGGCCGCCGACAAGGAGGCCGCCTGGCGCTTCGTCGAGTGGGCAACCGGCCGCGAGTTTCTGTTGCGGTCGGTGTTCGAGGGCAACATGAACCCGACCCGCCGAAGCATCTGGGACGACGAGGGCTTTCGTTCCCATACGGCGGGCTGGGGCTCGTTCTACGAGGTCGCGCGCGAGCTGGTCGAGCGCGACGCGTTCGTGCTCGTGACCCCCGCTGCGAACTACCTCGAGATCGCACGCCGCTGGGTGCGGGCACTTCTCGATGCGTACGCCGGGCGAACGGATGTCGCGGGCGCGCTCCAGGCAGCGGCCGGCGACATCGACGAGCTCGTGCGCTGATCGAGCCGCACACGGCGGCGCCGGTCCCGGCGCCGAGCTCTGGAAGCAGCGGTCGCAGGTCCGTCTCGAAGCGTCGACGAGTATCCGGTGAGCGCCGAGCACGGTGCCTTCGGTCTCGGCCGCCGCTAGCCGGTCGTCGTCGACGAGTAGCGCTTTCGCGGCCGCCGATCTGGACGTTCTCGCTACGGCCGTCCTCCCCACCCGTACATAGGATCAGGACTGCAATGTCCCGTCCTCCGGACCTCGATGCCGGCTTGGGGGTCCTCCTTCGCGCTCAGGGAAGGAACACGTCGTTCCCGCGACGTGTCGTCAACCGCTCCCTGCGCTGGCTGAGCTACCGCGCACGAGGACTCGTAATGCCTGCCGTACCGCTGCCCGACTCGCCGTTGAGCGACGGCGTGGTTGTGCTGCGTCCGCTCTCGCAGAACGACGTCGAGGGGGTCCGCCTGCGCCTCCGAGGATGCCGAGATCAGTCGCTGGGCCGGGGCCCCATCGCTCTACCGAAGGCGGCCGAAACGCTTCCTGGTCACCGCAGAGCGGGACCGCAAGGCGGGCCGCGCAGTGACCCTCGCGGTGGTGGTCGCCGATGTCGGATTCAGCGGATCGATCACCTTGACCTGCGACTGGGAGCACCGTAAGGCGGAGGTGAGCTATTGGATGAACGCGAAGGCTCGGCGGAGGGGCTTCGGCGCCCGGGCTCTCCGCCTCGCCGCAAGATGGGCCTTCGAGGAGCTGGGGCTGGAGCGCCTGGAGGTGCTGACGAACCCTGAGAACCAGGCTTCGGAGCGGCTCGCGCTTCGTGTCGGGTTCGCCAAGGAAGGCCTGCTGCGCGCATACCGGCCTAGCAACGGCGGGCGCGAAGACCTCGCCATGTTCTCCTTGCTGCCGGCAGATCCGATTCCCTGAGTAGGTGAGTCGATGAGCGTGCTGCTCCTCGGAGCGGACGACTACGGGACGCTCGCCGCCGTGCGTTGCTACGGGCGCAGCGGCATCAGGGTCGTCGTGGCCGGCGATGGGAGGCGAGGCCGGGCGCTGTTCTCGCGGTACGCGGCCGAGCGGCTCGTGCACCCGCCGCTCTCGGCGCCCGGCGAGCTGACCGACTGGCTCGCTGACTGGGGCGAACGGCATCCCGGCACGTTCATCTACCCGTCGAACGACGATCTGGCCTGGCTGTTCGCCAGCGAGCGAGACCGTCTCGGCCGCTCCTTCCGGATGTTCAGTCCGAGCGAGACGACGACGGTCACGCTGCTCGACAAGCTGCGGTTGAGCGAGGCATCGCACCGAAGTAGGCATCGAGACCCCGCAGAGCGTCGGGCTCGGGGTTACCGCTTCCACCGAAGGCGAGGCGGCCGACCGGATACGCCACCTCGGCTACCCGGTGCTACTCAAGCCACGCGTCCGCATCATGCAGCAGAGCGGGGTCAAGGGCTTCATCGTCCACTCGCCGGCGGAGCTCGGCTCGCGGCTTGCCCGCTTCCGCAAGCACGTCACGTTCAACTCGGTCTTCACGACGCGCCATCCGGAGATCGCCGAGCCGATCGCGCAGGAGTACTTCAGCCTCGGCGAGACGAGCATCCTCAGCGTGGCGGGCTTCGTAGGCGCCGGCGGCGAGTGCGTTGCGCTCGCCTCGATGAAGATCCTTCAGCGTCCGCGCCGAGTGGGCATCGGGCTGTGCTTCGAAGCTCGTGCGATCGAGGAGCCGCTGGTCGCGAAGATCGCAGCCCTGTGTCGGCGGGTCGGCTACGCGGGCGTCTTCGAGGCGGAGTTCGTCGTTGCCGGCGATCGGCGTCTGCTCATCGACTTCAACCCTCGTTTCTACAGCCAGATGGGCTTCGAGGTCGCCCGGGGATTGCAGCTGCCGCTGCTCGCGTGGCGCGCGGCGAACGGCGAGGGGCCGGCGGCAGATGCCAATGCGGCGCTGCGTGAGCGCGACGCGCACATCTACTGCCGCAAGGGGATGCTGGACCTCATCCTCGCGCTGCAGCGGGTCTCGGGCCGGATGTCGCGCGACGAAGTCAGGAGCTGGCGCAGCTGGTACAGGCGGGCGGACAGGGCCGGGTCTGCGACGGACGCCGTGCGCGATCCGGATGATCGGAAGCCGGCGTGGGTGGACGGCGCGAGCTGGATCGGCGGTTTCGCCCGGCACCCGAGGAGCTTCGTGAACGGCTTCGTCCTCAACCGCTGAGCGCGCAATGAGGTCTCTCGATCGTTGGCGACGTCGACGAGATCGAGGTAGCGCGGCTGGGAAGCGCGGCCGATGCGCGTTAAGTTGATTGCGTGCGGCAATGTGCGCGGCAACGGCGGCCGAGGGCAAACGTCGTCCTGCTGGTTTCACTGCTGCTCGTGCTTGCGCTGGTCGCGACCGTCAGCGGTACGGCCGAGGCGCGCCCGCAAGGCTCCGAGGCCGACCTGCGCTCGCTGGAGACCCGCCTGCTTGGTCCCGAGCATGCCGCGGAGCACGCCGCCCAGCGCCGGTCGCAGCAGCTGACGCGCGGTCGCCGGGAGGCGCAGGACACGCACGCGCTCCGCGCTCCCGCGGCCGGGACCTCCCGCCGAGGTGGGGAAGTGGTACGAGCCCGGGCCGGGCAGGACGCCGTTCCTGCTCCCGGACTACGCGATCCACGCCGCGCTGCTCCCGACCGGCAAGGTGATCCTGTGGAGCTATCGGCCGGCGCCGGCGCGCGGACGCGCGGCCGCGCGCCGGAAGTGCCTGGCTCTGGGATCCGGCGGCCGGCTACGGCAAGAAGGCGTTCACGGATGTGGCGCCGCCGGGTGGGGCGCCGATCTACTGCTCGGGCGAGGTGCTCCTCCCGAACGGCGTTCTCTTCGTCGCGGGCGGCGAGCTCGCCGACAAGGATCGAAGGGGTTGGACAAGACGTTCACGTTCAACCCCTTCAACGAAACCTGGCATCGCCAGGGCGACATGGGACACGGTCGCTGGTATCCCGGTCAGGTCGTGCTGCCCGACGGACGGGTCGTGATCCTCGGCGGGTACAGCGAGAAGGGGAGTACCCGTGACAACTCCGACCTGGAGGTTTGGCCCAGTCGCGATCTGGCGCCGCCCGGCGACGCCAGCCGTAACGCCGAGAACCTGCCGGTGGAGCGGATCGCGAAGAGGAGACCGCACCACGGCGCTGTACCCGCACCTCTTCCTCACGCCCGCCGGCAAGGTGCTCCTGGCCGGGCCCGGCGCCCGCGATTCTGCCCTGCTCGACCCGCGCAGCTTCACCTGGCGTGAGGTGGGCGCGCTACCCGGCGGGCGAGATCGCATCGGCAGCAATGCGGTGCTGCTTCCAGGCGGCGCTCGGGTGCTGCAGATCGGCGGCTACGACTACCCCACGTTCGTCAAGCGAAAGAGCGCGCGCGCCGCCGTCTCCACGGTGTCCGTCGCCACCACCGGCCGCTCCGGCTGGAGCACGGCCTCGCCCCAGTCCGTCGGGCGCGCGTACGGAAACACCGTCCTGCTGCCCGATGGGACGATGGTGACGATCGGAGGCAGTGCGGGGCGCAGCACTGACGCAAAGGGCGGCACGTCGTGGACCAACGGCCACGACCCCGCGCTCAAGACCGTGGAGCTGTACGACCCGCGCACCGGCAGGTGGCGGGTGGGGCCCGCCCAGCAGCGCTTCCGGGGCTACCACTCCGTCGCGCTGCTTCTGCCCGACGGGTCGGTGTTCTCGGCCGGCGATGACACGCACGAGGACCAGGCTCGCCACGACGCCACCTGGATCGGCAACGCCGAGATCTACCGGCCGCCGTACCTCTTCAAGGGCGCCCGTCCGAAGATCGCCGCCGCTCCGGCCGCCGTCCGTCCGGCGCGGTCGTTCACCGTGGCGACTCGCGACGCGGCGGGGATCGAGCGCGCCGTACTGATGGCGCCCAGCGCGGTCACGCACGGCGCAGACATGACCCAGCGGTCTGTGCGCCTGAGGGTCACCAATCGCGTCCCCGGGCGCCGCGTCACCCTCGCCGGCCCGGCCAACGTCAACGTCGCCCCGCCGGGCTACTACATGCTCTTCCTGGTCAACGCGCACGGCATCCCCTCAGTGGCGAGCTGGATCCGTGTGCTTCCGGACGGGGCAGCTGATGGGCTCTCCTAGCTCCGCGCTGACGGCTGTGGCCGCGAGCAGGTCCCGCGTCGGCGGCGGCGGCGCTTGGCGCGCTGGCGGTCCTGCTCGCAGCCGCGTTCGGGGCGGTGCTGCCCGAGCATCCGGTGGAGGCAGTTGCGCTGGTCGTCGTCGTCCCGCTCGCGGTTCTCGCGCCGACTTGCACTTTCGGCTCTCCTGTTCATCACGGTCCTCGGTCCCGTACGAGGTGCAGAACCGGTTGTCTCTCGGGGGCGGTGTCGGCCGTCCCGGGCTGCTGGTGGTGGACGTGCGTCGTTGCGGTCGGCCTCGTGCGAGTTGCGATTCTCGTCGCTACGCGCCGGATGCCGCTTGCCTGGCCCGTCGTCGCGGCGGCCGTCTTGCTGGCCGGATTCACGCTGGCGTTGGCGAGAGGAATCGCCGCAGGTGCGGCGCCGAGCGATGCCGGATACGAGGCAGCGGCCGTTGATTCTCGGGACGTCCGCGTTCATCCTCGCGTGGCCCCTCCTTCACGATCGCCGCAGAGCGGCGGCGGCTCGGCTGGGCGCTCCTCGGCCTCGGGCTCGCGCTCGGCCTCTGGGGCCTCGCCCAGTGGGGCTTGCACCTGGACTACTCGGCGGCGTCGGGCGACGTGGGCGTCCGGCCGGGAATCAACCAGGACCCGTCGGCCGGTGGCGGACAGCTCCAGGGAGGTCTCTTCGCGTACCCGGTCGCGGTGACGCTGTCCTACGCAGCGCTGCTCTCGAGGGCGGTCGAGCCGATCTGGGCACGGGCGCTCGTCGCGGCCGTCTTCGGCCTTGGTGTCATCTGCGCGCTCGTGACGTACGAGCGAACGATCTGGGGCGCCACGGTGATCGGGTGCGTCGTGGTGGCATTCGCGCTACGGCGTGGCGAGAGGCGCGGCGCCGTCCGCTGGCCCGCACTCGCCGCGGGCCTGGTGCTCGCGTTCACGGCGCTCGGCGCGGGCTCGCTCACGGCTGCGACGGGCCGCGTGGAGTCGCTGCTGACCCTGGGATCGGACAACTCGGTGACCTCGCGGGTTGTCGAGTCTCGTGCTGTCCTTCGCGAGATTCGCCGCGCGCCCGCTCTCGGCTCCGGCTTGGGAGCGTCGGTCACGTGGGGCGAGCGCAACGTCTTCGCCACGACGACGACGACGTACGTGCACGAGGGCTACCTGTGGCTCGCGTGGAAGCTCGGCGTCCCGCTCGCCGCGCTCGTCGTCGCTCTCGTGGCTCTCGCAGCGTTCCGACGCACTCCGCGTTCTCAGGATCTGCTCTGGCGCGTCGCTCAGGTCGGCTGCCGCGCGTCGCTCGTCGCGCTGTTCGTCGTATGCGTGACGTTCCCGGTGTTCGACGCCCTCGGCATCACGGCGGTGATCGGCGTGCTCACTGCCGTGTGCGCCGCGCGCGCGGTCTAGCTCGTGGCCTCCGTGCCGGGACGGCGCGGCCGCATGGCGATCTTCGGCGACTCGACGATCGTGTACGGCGGAACCGATTCATACACGGTGCACCCGGGCATGACCTTCGAGCCCGCACCGACCGTGATCGGCCCGAACAGGGACGAACCGTTGCCGATGACGACGCCGGCCTCGATGACCGGCGCGCCCAGCCTGCCGGTTGCGGCGTCGCGTCCCTCTCCGAGCGTGACGTTGTGCGACAGGATGCAACCGGGGCTCGTTCGGACGGCGTGGCTGATAGCGAGGCCGAAGCCGTGGACGATCACGAGGCCCGGTGCAAGGTCGGCCTCCGGGTGGATGTCGGAACCGTAGAGGTGCCGAATCGCCCGCGCGACCACCCGGGCGGCGAGTGGGAGATCCAGATCTCTCATGTAGCGCATCAACCGATACGCGACCACGAGCTGGAAGCCGATGTGGACGGCAAACGCGGAGGCCGGCGACCGTAGCGCGGGCCGCTCCGGCTCGTACCGCGCGCGGCTCTCGACCAGCGCCTCGTAGTCGGCGCTGATCGCCGACGTCAACTGCCGGTACGCCGAGCTCTCGCGCTTGCCCGCCGCGTCCGCGAACGCCCGCCGGTACTCACGGTACTGGGCAAACGCCGCGCGCCCGCCGCCGGCCGCCCTGCCCGCACCGCGAAACATCTGCACGCCGTAGAGGACCGTTGCGCCCGCGAGCGCCACGCGCTTCAGCCCGAGTGCGTCTGCCGCGCTCGCCGATGCGAGCACGCTGCGGGCGAGGATGCCGGATGCGGACGGGGCGATTGCGCCCAGAGCGAGCAGCGGGCGGGACGCCGGACTGGCGAAGTCGAGAAAGTGCCAGGGCTGGGCCGTGATCTCATCCGGATGCCTTTCGGCCACCTTCGACCACCACACCCCGTCGTCGGAGAACCGCGTCAGCCATTCCTCGTTCGAGCGGCTGTCGCGCCCGTGGATGCTCCAGGCGGTGCCCGAGAGGACGAAGCGGGCGCCGATCCGCTCGAGACGGATGGCGAGCTCGACATCGTGGATCAGGGGCAGCTCGGTGTCGAAGCCGCCGGCCTCCTCGAGCAGTGCGCGCCTGAGCGACATGTTCCCGGTGTAGACGTGGGCACTCGTGAGGCGCTGCCGTCCGGCTTGAATCTCCTCGGCCAGCTTGTCGAGGGAGCCGAGCCGATAGCGCTCGAGCAGCGGGAGCGTCAGCAGGTCATCGCCCGGGCGCACGCGTCCGAGGACGACGACGCGGTCGTCCGCGCGTTGGTACGCCAGATGCGCTTCGAGAAAGCCGGCGGGCACCTCCATGTCGTCGTCCAGCAGGACGATCACCTCGCCCGTGGCGCGATCGGCTCCGAACTGACGCGCGGCGGCCGAACCGGCTCGCGTCTGTCGCACGGTGCAGAGGGCGAACCCGTAGTCGCCTGAAAGCGCCGTCCCGACCTCGACCTCCGAGCCGTCGTCCACCACGACGACCTCGAACCTGTCGCGACCGAGCGTCTGACGATCCAGTTGACCCAGCAGGCGCTCGAGGGACTCGAGCCGATTGCATGTCGGCACGATCACCGTCAGGGCCAGGCGCGTCGGCGCTCACCTAGGTCTCTCCCCGCAGCGCCGCACGCAGGCCGGCGGCTCCCTTTCGCGCCCGGCCGCCGTACATGCCGACCGCCGCCACGGCCAGGACTCCGGCGAGCGCTCCGGCGGACAGCGCCACGGCCTGCGACTGCCCCGACCCGGCGACCGCCGCAGCGACCGCGACGGTCACGGCCGCTTCGAGCGCCACGACGCCCACGGGAAGGCGGACCGTGTTCCACAGAAGGCGAGGAGAAATTCCGATGCGTCGCGCGCCCACGGTGAAGTACACGGCGGCGTACGGGACGAAGACGGCGAGGTGCGCGAGGGCGGCGCCGCGAATGCCGTCGAGCGCGACGAAGCCGACGAGCGCAACGAGGGTGACCAGGCTCCAGAGCGACGTTGACCTTGGCGCGGAAGGCGATCTCGCCGCCGCCGGACAGTGCCTCACCGATGCAGTTCAGGATGGCGTAGCCAACGCCGACGACGAGCAGGAGCTGGAGAGGGACGACCATTCCGTTCCACTCGTCGCCGAGGACGGCGGGCACGAGGACCGGCGCCAGCGCGATCGCCGGCGGCAGGAGCGGCAGCAGCAGCAAGGACATGACCCGCACCGCCTGGACGGTGCGCGCCGCGCTCGACTCGCGGTTCGACGCCGCCGCGGCAGCGAACAGCACCTTGCCCACCTCGGCCGAGAGGTGGTCGACCGGTGCGAATGCGATCACGAACGCGAGTGAGTACAGCCCCACGGCCGCAGCACCGTCCAGAGCGCCGATGACGAGGTAGTCGACGCTCAGCCCCACCAGCAGGGTAAGGCGGAAGACGAGGAACCAGCGATCGACCGACCTCGGGGGGGCGAGCGCGTCGTCGGCGTTGGCGCGCGGGAAGTACGGCCGCGCGAGCACGGCCGCAAACCCGGCGAGGAGGACGAACCAGAGCAGCTGCCGCGTGACGAGCGCCCAGACGCCCGCGCCTGCCACGCCTGCGAGCGACGGCGGCCACAGCCGCGCCGATGTTGGAAGCGGCGGTCGCGCCGGCGAGCGTGCGGAACTCCATGGCTCGCTGCAGGAGGGCGACGGGAATGACCGTGAGCGCGTAGACGGGCAAGCAGAGCGCGAGGGCGGCAACGGCGGCTGCAGACTGGTTGCTGGTGATCGGCCCCACGAACAGCTGTGCCCCCAGGACGATCGCTGCACCGAGGACGACCGCAAACGCAAGGCAGCGCAGGAGCTCGCGCCGGAGGAACGCGCTTGTCAGTCCGCTCGTGACGACGATGCTCCCGTGCGCCCGGAGTCGATGAAGACGACCGCGATCCAGACGACGGCAGTTCCGGCGGCGACGATTCCGAACGAGCCGGGGGGCAGCAAGTGGGCCAGGACGATCAGTGAGCCGTAGGCGGCAACCTGGGCGACCGCGTGCGCGCCGGTCATCCACGACGCGGCAGCCAGGATGCCGCGTGAGCTCAGCGCCCCGGGCTGAGGCGCTGCTGTGTCCACCAGGGCTCGGCTAGCGTCCGCGGGCAACAGTTCTCCGGGCACGGATGGCGAGCACGTGCACGCCCAGCCACGCAGCGAACGGCAGGCCGTGCAGGAGGTATCGACGCCACAACCTCGGCTGCCGCACGAGCCGGTGGGTCCATTCCAGGCCCAGGCGCTGCAGCCACATGGGGGCACGACGCCGGTCGCCGTTCAGGAACTCGAAGCTGGAGCCGACGCCCACGAACCACGTGCCCGGAAGCTGCTGGCGGAGGCGCGTCATCAGCTCGACCTGACCGGTGAAGGGCACGCCGAGGTAGGCGATTCCGGAGCCGCGGCGACGAGCGCCTCCGCAACCGCGTCGAGCTGTACTGCCAGCGGCTGCTCCGGAAACTCGTGGCAGGCGAGGGCGTCGACGCGGAGCGCGGGATGGCTTTTCGTCAGGCGGTCGGCTGCCCGCGCGGCCGCGCCCGGCGGTCCGCCGCACAGCATGACCGATGCTCCCTGCCTCTCGGCCGCAGCCGTCAGCGACCACAACACGTCTGTGCCGGTGATGCGCTCCGGTACCGGCGTTCCCTGGATTCGCAGCGCCCAGACGACCGGCATGCCATCGACGACGACGAGCTCGGCGTCCTCGAAAACGGGCCGGAGCTGGGGGCGGCGGCAGTACTGCCGGACGATGTCGAGGTTCGGCGTGAGGATGGCTCCTCCGCCGCCGGCGGCCAGCGATGCCGCGACGCGGTCGGTGGCCTCCGGGAGGGTGACGGCGTCAACGGGCATGCCCAGGAGACGTCGGCGACGGTGAGGCTGCGACACGGCCGGTGCCTGGCTAGCGGGCGGTGAAGCCATCCGGTGCGACGGCCGGTTCGTCCTTCGTCTGGCTCTCGTCGGCGCTCCCCAGCCGTCGCCGCGAGGCACCCAGCACCGCCGCGGCGAGCACACCGAGCGCCAGGCCGCCGAGCAATGCGAGCACGACGGCGACGCCGCCGGGAACGCGGTTTGCCTCCTCGGCCGCGTCCGTTCGGCGGTGGCTGAGAGTGGGGTCTCCACCACTGCGGCGCACGGCCTCGAGGATCGCGAGCTCGCGTCCGACCTCCCCGCCCGCCGATCCAGTGGCGCGTCGAAGGGCCTCGAGATCGCCGATGCGCGCGTCGAGCTCGCGCGCGATTCTGCGCCAGCGAATCTGGAACGCCGACCGGACGTACGTCGACGCAAGGCGCTCTGCCCGGGCACGGTCGTCGGCGCGTGCCGTGACCCGGACGATGTTCGCGTCGGTGGCCGGTTTCACGGCGACCGCGTCCTTGACGGACTGCGTCGTCCAGCCGCGACCGAGCGTTCGCGCCGCCTGGTCGGCCGCATCGTCAGACTCGATCAGCGTGGCGACCGTCGCGGCAGTGCGGCTGGCGTCGCCCGCATCGCGAACGAGGCTGACACCGAGGAAGGCCTCGTCGTACTGCGGCAGCGGCGTGATCAGGACGGTGGCAGTCGCCCGATATGACGGCTTCCGCTGCGAGAGGGCGACGAGCGTCGCAACCACAGCCGCGAGCGCGACCAGCAGGACGAGCGGCCAGTAGCGAACGGCGTCGTCGACGATCCTCGCGCCGATCGAGTCGCGCGGACGGGATGGCGCTCGTGATTCGTCGCGTGGCAGCCGCAGATCCTCCCACTGACAACTCTACGACGCGAGACCGTAGGCACAAAGGTGCGCGCGGACCGCCAGCTCCTCGTCGAACGTCGGGTCGGCCGAGCGCGGCTCCGCCAGCTGGGCCTCGATCGCGCGCGTGAGATCGTCGGCATCGCCCGCGGAAAAGGTGCGGTCCGCAAGCTCGGGCATCCCGCCGACGTCCGCGGCGATCGTGGGCACGCCCAGTTGCCTGGCCAGCGAGAGGACTCCGCTTTGGGTCGCCTTCGCGTGCGGCGCGACGACGACGTCCGCTGCGGCAAGTGCTGCGGCAAAGTCGTCCAGCTCGACGAACTCGATCCGCGCCGCTACGTCCACTCCCGTCCGGGCGGCGAGTGCCGCCGCCGGCTGCCAGCCGCCGCGATCCTCGCCGACCACCGCGAGCCGGCGGTTCGGCGGCCATGAGCTCGCGCTCTCGATCAGGAGATCGAGTCGCTTCTCCGGCCTGATCACGCCGGCGAACAGCACGATGGCCACGTCCTCGCCTGCGCGCCACTCCTCGCGCCAGCGTTGCCGCCGGCTGTCCGCCGGCTGCGGCACGAGCTGCACGAGCGGGGCGTAGTACGCGCCGTCGAGCGCGTCGGCCGCGGAGCGCGCGTGGACGATCACCGCGGTCGGGAGGCGGAGCGCGATCCGCAGCAGTCGGTCGTCGAGCCGTCCTCGCCGCGAGAACGTGTCGTGCGGGGAGTACACGACGCGCCGTCCTCCAAGCCGCCCGGCGCCGATCGCGGCCAGCGTGAGCGCGCCCCCCGCGGCGATTCCCTGGACGTGGAGGATGGCGTCGGCAGGCATCGTCCGGCGCAGGTGCGGAACGGTCTGCCCGAGGAACCGCCACGCGATCCGGGCCGAGCGGCCCGGTCCGCGGCGACCGTGCCGCGGCCACCATGAGCACGCGCACAGCGTCACGCCGCTCGGTGCGACGTCCTCGTGCTCGTGGCCGGTGTGGAGGACGACCTTCAGGCCGCGCGCCGAGAGCAACTCGCCGAGCCGGCAGGAATGCTGGAAGACGCCTGGCGTAGCCGGAGGGCTCGAAAAGGTGAATCTCCGGCATGGCGGTCATCTTGCACCGCCACTTGACGCATGGCCGGCAGTGCGCTTTCGTCGGAAGGGTGTCCGAGCTGCGGCGCCCGGGCGACGGGCCCTTCCCGCCGACCGGCAACGGTCGGCAGCCTCGCACCCGCGTGCTCGCGGTGGTCGGTACGCGGCCCGAGGCGATCAAGATGTTCTCGCCCGTGGAGCGGCTGCGCGAGCGCGAGGAGGACTTCGAGACGATCGTGTGCTCGACGGGCCAGCACGACGAGCTGCTCGCCGACGCGCTGAACACGTTCGGCCTCGCGATCGACCACCACCTGGCCGCGATGCGTCCCGGTCAGCAGCCGCAGGACGTTGCCTGGATGGTTGCCGCGTGGATCACCGACCTGTGCCGACGCGAGCGCCCGGACGTCGTGCTCGTCCAGGGCGACACGACGACGGCCATGGCTGCCGGCCTGGCCGGCTTCTACTCGTCCGCAGTGCTCGCGCACGTCGAGGCGGGGCTCCGCACGTACGACAACCGCGCGCCCTGGCCCGAGGAGGCCCACCGGCGCGTACTCGGCGCCGTGGCCGACCTGCACTTCGCTCCGAGCGAGCTCGCGGCCGCGAACCTGATCCGTGAGGGCGTGGCGCGCGACGCGGTCCACCTCACCGGCAATACGGGCATCGATGCGCTCCACTGGGCGCTGGCCCGCCCGCGCTCGGCGCCGGCGCCCCCCGACGGCGAGCGTCGCGTCGTCATCACCGCCCACCGGCGCGAGAGCATCCCGGACGGCATCGGCGCAATCGCACGTTCCGTGCGCGAGCTCGCGGTCCGCTTCCGCGACGTCCGTTTCCAGTTCGTCGTCCATCCGTCGCCGTCGATCGGAGACGCGGTAACGGCAGAGCTCGAAGGCGAGCGGCCCGAGAACGTCGAGGTGCGCGGCCCCTGTGACTACGTCACCTTCGTGCGGATGCTCGCGGACTCGTTCTTCATCATCACCGACTCCGGCGGCGTGCAGGAGGAGGCGCCTGCGCTCGGCAAGCCGGTGCTCGTCGTCAACCACCGCACCGCGCGCGAGGAGCCGCTCGCCGCGGGAACGGCGACGCTGGTCGGCACGAACGTCGAGCCATATCGTCGCGGCTGCGGCGAAGCTGCTCGACGACCCGCATCACTACGCGCGGATGGCGGTCGCGCACGACCCCTACGGCGACGGTCGCGCAGGCGAGCGGATCGCCGAGCTCCTGACCACGGCGCTTCGTCTGCGTCCCGCGCGAGGTCTCCGTGGGCTCGTGAGCCTCGGGACGCTCGCAGAACCCGCCCGGCGTATCGAGGACTGGCTGCTCGATTCCGACATCCAGATCTCGAGCGGAGCCCAGCGCGGCGGCGTCGCCGGCTGGCTCGACGGCGGCACGCGCCCGGAGTTCGTGTACCTCGAGATCACCGGCTACTACCTGACCGCAGCGGCGTGGCTGGCGGCCGGCGCGGCGAGCGACGCCGGGCGCGCACGCCGCGCACTCGCTCGCGGAGAGTCTGCGCTCGACTGGCTTGCGCTCCGTGACCGCCGAAGGAGCCGTTGCCGCCGACGCGCCTCTACCTCGGCGGCGATCCCGGCGACTGGCGCAACTCGTCCGTCTTCACCTTCGACCTGGCCATGGCGGCGCGCGGAGTCGCCTGCTTTGCCGCGGTTTCCGGGTGCGATGCCACGCCGGTCGTTGGCGACCTGGTCGCCCGCATCGACGCGATCTGCGGAGCGAGGGTGCCACTGCCCTCGCACGTGCAGGTGGGCGAGCCAGCTGCCTCCGGCGCGCTGGTCGACCCGGCCGGGCGCGTACCACCTCAAGGCCGCAGCCGCGCTGCTCTGCCTGCCGGCCGGGGTGGTGGGCGACACGCTCGCCGCTGCCTGTCGGGGCACCGTGGAGCACTGGACGGCAGCTCTCGAGACCACCGGGGCGAGCGGGGAGATGCACCCGTTCCTGTACGGCCTCGAAGGGCTGTTGCTCTCCTGCCTCGGCCGAGGCGCTCGACGTCGCCGAGGCAACGTATGACGGCGTGCTCGCCGCGGTCGAGGCCGAAGAGCGCTCCGACGTCCTCGCCCAGGCGCTCCGTGTCGGCGCGCTGCTGCGTGCATCAGGCCGGTTGTGCGGCGACGCCCCGAGCGAGGCGCCTCGACGAGCTCGCCCTTGCGCTCGTCCGCCATGTGCGCCGGGACGGCGGCGTTGCGTTCACCGGCGGCCATGACCGAGCGAACGCCTGGTGCGCGATGTTCGCGCATCAGGCGCTCGTGTTCGCTGCAGGTGACGCCGCGGTCGAGTTTCTGATCTGACCCGGTGCCATTGCGCGGTCTTCGGCCGCGGCATACCCTTGTGAGAAGGGGTTCCTGCGGCGGTGCGGGGGGAGTTGCGGCTGAAATCACTTCGTTTCGGGAGTGCCGACGGGCGGAAGGCGGAGTACGCGCATCTGAACAAGTTCGCCCAGGAGGGTGTGGACGCGCGCATGTTCAAGATTCCCGGCGACCCGCGCGTCACGCGGATCGGCCGCTTCCTGCGCCGTCACTCGCTCGACGAGCTGCCGCAGCTGATCAACGTGCTTCGCGGTCACATGAGCCTCGTCGGGCCACGGCCGCTGGTCTCGGAGGAGGACGAGCACGTCGAGCGCTGGGCTCGCCGCCGCCTCGACGTCAGGCCCGGCATGACCGGCCTCTGGCAGGTCCTCGGCCGCAACGACATCCCCTTCGACGAGATGGTGCGGCTCGACTACCAGTACGTGCGCGAATGGTCGCTCGGCGCGGACCTGCTGCTGCTGGCGCGGACGGTCCCGATCGTGCTCCGCGAATCGGCGGACTAACGAGAGGCCGTTTGGCAAGCTTCGTGAGCGGCCGCGCAACAACTCGCTGGCGCACCTGGGCGGCTGTCTCGATCGTGGCACTGCTCGCCTTCCCGGTCGGCAGCTCCTCGTCATCGGCGACTGGCTCGCCGTTCGTGCGACGGTCCGGGAAGCAGCTCGTGCTCGGGGGCAAGAGGTTCCGGTTCACGGGCATGAACGTCATCGATGCGGCCGCCCCGAGTCGCTGCTCGCTCTGCGCTCGCCGACGGACAGCCGCTCGAGGAGTCCCTTACTGCGATGGGACCGGGCGTGCAGGTGATCAGGAGCTGGTTCTTCCAGAACCTCGCCACCGCCGGCGGCATGCGCGACTGGGTCGGTTTCGATCGCGCGCTCGCCGTCGCGCGTGCGCACGGCGTCCGGGTTCTGCCCGTGCTCGTCAACCAGTGGAGCGACTGCGACGGCCCGGACGGCGAAGCCGGGACGTTCAAGGACGCCCGGTGGTATGCCGGGGGGTACGCCTCGACGACGGCGACCGGTGCGCTCGTTCCCTACCGCGACTGGGTCGCCGAGGTCGTCAGGCAGTACCGCGATGACCCCACCATCCTCGCGTGGCAGCTCGTCAACGAGGCCGAGGTGAAGCCGTACGCCGGCGCTGGGCCGTCGGCGCTCACGGGGCTGGTGCTCGTGTCTCGAAGAGAGTAGTGCCGCCCGGGCCCGTGGCAGTCCGGCAGGCGCAGACGACCTGCCGGATCCGGTTCAGCGTCGCCGGCTGGTGACGGTGAGTCCGACGGTGGTCGTGTGCGTGGCGCTGCTGCCGGTCGCGGTGACGGTGATGGTGTAGGTGCCGGGAGTCGTCGAGGGGCCGATGGCGACGGTCATGGTCGAGGAGCCGCCGGCGGTGACCGAGGTCGGGTTGAAGCTGACGGTTGTCCCGGCGGGCTGCCCGCCGGCGCTCAGGCTGATGGTCTGCGCAGCACCGCTCGTCACGGCCGTGCTCAGCGAGGTCGTGCCGGTGCCGCCCGGCGCGATCCTCAAGGTGCCGGGGGTTGCGCCGACCGAGAAATCGCTCGGGCTCGAGCCGGTGACGGTGAGCCCGACGGTGGTCGTGTGCGTGGCGCTGCTGCCGGTCGCGGTGACGGTGATCGTGTAGATGCCGGGAGTCGTCGAGGGGCCGACGGCGACCGTCATCGTGGAGGAGCCACCGGCGGTGATCGAGGTCGGGCTGAAGCTGACGGACGTCCCAGCGGGCTGGCCGCCGGCGCCCAGGCTGATCGCCTGCGCCGGACTGCTCGTCACGACCGTGCTCACTGAGGCAGTGCCGCTGCCGCCCGGCGCCAGGCTCAACGAGCCGGGGCTCGCGCCGACGGAGAAATCAGGCGCCCCGGGCGTGGCCGCAAAGCCGCTCGTCCCGTTCGGGCTCCCGAGACCGGTGGGCCCGTCGTACCCGGGGCCTGCTGTGCACAGATAGGCGAGGCTGCAGCTGCCGTTGTTGCCGGTCGTGACGTCGTGCAAGGAGCCTGCGTGTGCGTAGGGCGTCGCGCCGGCGTTGATCGAGCCGGTGCTCCCCGCGAGGGCGTAGACAGCGGCGACCAGCGGTGACGAGAGGCTCGTGCCGCCGACCTGGTACCAGCCGGACTGGCGGCCGTACGGCACGGAGTCGTACACGGCCGCGCCCGGTGTTCGGGTCGGCGTCCGCAGCGACGTCGGCGACCGTCCGGCCCTCGCACGCCGTGTCGGTCTGCCAGGACGGCTTGCTCTCGTAGAGCGAACAGCCCGACCCGGCGCCGTTCCAGGCGCTCTCGCTCCTGTAGGTGTTGTCGGCGTTGAGGCTCAGCGTCGTGCCGCCGGTGGCGGTGACGTACCGCGATGCGGCCGGATACTCGACGCCGTACCCGCTGTCGCCCGAGGATGCAGTGATCGCGATTCCCGGATGGTTGAAGTAGCCGTCGTCGAGTGTCTCGTTGGCGTACTCAGGCGTACCCCACGAGTTCGAGATCGCGCTCGCGCCCAGCCTGGCCGCTGTGTTCTCCGCGGCACCGAGGTTGGCGAGCGAGCTGGTAGTCGCCTCGACCAGGAGGATGCGGCAGTTCTGGCAGATCTCGTGCGCGACCTGGACGTCGAGCGAGATCTCGAGCGCCCAGCCGGCGTCCGTGTGTGGGTAGTTGGTGCCACCGTTCTGGTCGACCTTCAGGAAACATCCGTTCGCGGTCGTGCAGGCGGGCAGGCCGTAGTAGGCGTCGAACGTCGCGAGGTCGGCCTCGGCATGCGGGTCGTCGTAGGCATCCACGATCGCGATCGTGGGAGCGGACGCCGCAGAGGAGACGGTCGGCAGCGAGTAGCCCGTGTGAAACTGCGCCGGCCCGTACGCACCCGGCGGCGGACTCGACGACGCCAGCGGAACTCCGTCCGCGTCCGTGACGACCTGGGCACCACACGCCGCAACCCCGCCCACTCCTGCCGCGCACACGCGCTCGATCCAGTGACCGCGCCCGTAGTCGCGCGTCGGCCCCGACTTGCCGGCCGTGGCGCCACCCGAACCGGCCAGCAGCACGCCGACGGCCACGGACACGATCAGTACAACCTTCCCCACGACTGCCCCCGCTCGAAGACTGCGGGAAGGATGACAGCAGCGGGGCGGAAATTCCAGCGCTCATCAGCGGCGCCGGAATCTCACGAGTACGCCGTCAGGGCAAGGGTCTCGGATACCGCGTCGGGCGCGGAACCCGGGAGGCCCGGAGAGCGCCGGCGTGATGCCTTAGACGGTGTGGGGTCGCCACGGCTCGTGCTCGTGCGCGAGCCAGACCAGCTCGGGGTCGAGCGCGCGCACCCGCAGCTGGCCTTCGGTGTGCGGCTCGTCGAGCTCGCCGAACCAAACCGCCACGTCGCCGCCGACGATGACCGGACGCCCGCCGGTCTCGACGACGACCACCTGCATGCCGCGTGAGTGACCCGGCGCCGGGACGAGCCGGAGCCCGGGAAGCAGCTCAAGCTCGCCGTCGAGCGGCACGTACCGCACGCCGGGCGCCTCGACCCATTCGCGAATGGTGTAGTCGTCCTCGCTGCGAGCGTCGTCGAGTTCGCGACGCTGGACGTAGATCGGCCTGCCGGCGAAGAGGTGGTTGCCGCCGCAGTGGTCGAAGTGCAGGTGTGTGTTGACGACGATGTCGATGCCGGCGAGGTCGAAATCCTGCTTGCTCAGTGGACGGAGGCGGGGATCGAGGTCGGCCACCGCCGGGTGCAGCTCCGTCATGCCGGTGTCGACCAGTACGCGCGCATCGGGATGGTCGATGACGTACACGTAGACCGGCATCCGCTCGCCCTCGGCGAGCAGGTCGGCAACGCGGACTGGCGTGATGGTGATCGAGGCGGGGGCGTTCATTGCGTACCGACCGACGCGGTGGTCGTTGATATGTGAGTCATGATGACGCCGGCACCTGATGGGCCGTGCTGGACTCGAACCACCGAGTCCTGTAAGGGGATTAAAAGTCCGCGCGGACCCGCTGCGACGACCTGCGGCTAACTGAAACGTGCTGCAACAAGCACGGTTCGCGGCTGCAACGAGCTGCAACAAGCTGCAGCTAGCGGAGACAAGCCCGTACTTCAATCCGTACTCCCAGTCGTCGCCGTGTTGGACAACGGCCGTTGCCTTCGTGCTCCCTCGGAGGCGCGACTGCGCGTCGGCGACTGTCGTGCGCGCTCGCGTGGGCTCCGGCGACGCCTCGTCGCGCTCGACCTTGCCGGCGCGGTCGCGCGCGCGCTTCAGGGCGGTGCGCCTGGACAGTGAGATCCTCGACCGGTGAGGCTGACTGGGCGGGCTCGCTGCGGCCGCGACGCGGGGACCCGTCCGCGATGCCGGATCGCGCTCGTTGGCACTTCCGGCGGCACTGCGCGATTCTTTCCTAGTGTCTGACCTCCCGCGGGGCGCGGTCACCTTCCTCTTCACCGACATCGAGGGCTCCACGCGCCTCGTGCGACAACTCCGCAGCCGCTACGCGGAGGTACTCGCCGAGCACCAACGGCTGCTCCGCTCGGCCTTCGACGGCCACGGCGGCCATGAGATCGACACCCAGGGCGACGCGTTCTTCTACGTGTTCGCGAGCGCGCACGAGGCGGTGGTCGCCGCTGTCGAAGGCCAGCGCTCGCTCGCCGGCTTCCCCTGGCCGGAAGACGCCTCGGTCAAGGTGCGGATCGGCATCCACACAGGCCAGGCGTCGCCGGTCGACGGCCGCTACACGGGACTCGCAGTCCACCGCGCGGCGCGCATCTGCGCCTCGGGCCACGGCGGTCAGGTGCTCGTCTCGCAGTCGACGCAGAGCATGATCGAGGACGAGGAAGAAGAGCTCGCGCTCACCCTGCAGGACCTCGGTGAGCAGCGGCTCAAGGACATCGACCGGCCCGTCCGCCTCTACCAGGTCGCGGCCGCCGGTCTGGCCGACACCTTCCCACCGCTACGGCACGAGGAAGCGCCTGAAGTGGCCCGCCGGCCCGCCCCTCCGGTCTACCGCCGGTCGGTCTTCCTCGTGGCCGCCGGCGTCACAGCGCTCGCGATCGCCGCCGCCGTCACGCTCTTCCTGCGCTCCGACGACGGCGGCAGCACGGCTGAGGCATCTGCTGCCGTAGTGCCCAACTCCCTCGCCGTCGTCGACCCAAGGACGAGCGATACCGATGGTGTCGTGGAGATCCCGGGCGGCCCGACGCTCGTCGCCGCCGGCCGTCGGTTCGCCTGGGTGGCAAGCACGCCCAGCCGAACCATCTCGTCCATTGCCGCAACCACGCACGCCGTGCGGCACGTGGTGCCGCTGGACTCGCCGGCCGGGGCGCTCGGCGCGGACGGCGATTCCGTCTGGGCGCTCGACAACGAACACCGTGTGCTGCTCAGGGTCGATTCGTCCTACGGAGCCGTCGCGCGGCGCATCAAGCTGCCACCGGGTCCGCCGGTGCGTGCAACGAATCAGCGGCTGAGCAGCCTGAGCGTGTACGCCACGCCGAAGGCGCTCTGGGTGACGGACGGCTCGACTCGCCTCTTGCGCATCGACACGGCGAGCGAGATCACGAGGGCGCTGGACACGGGCGTCCCGCTCAACGACGTCGCCGTCGGCGAGGGCTGGGTCTGGGCGGTCAGCGGACCCAAAGCGGCGGTTCTCCAGATCGACATGGAGGGTCGCAAGGTGCAAAGCCAGATTCGCGTGGTGAACCGCCTCGGCTCGGCCGCACCATTCCCGGCCGCAGTGGCGGTCGGCGAAGGCTCCGTCTGGGTGCTGAACGGCAACACGCAGACCGTCAGCAGGATCGACCCGGAGCAGGCGGGTGTCACGGACACGATCCCACTCGGTGTCGGGAGCAATCCCGGTGACCTCGCGGCGGGCGCGGGAGGGGTATGGGTGGCGAATGCCGGCACCGGCGCGCTGGCGCGCATCGACCCTCAAACCAACGATGTCGCCACCGTCCCCCTCGGCAACAGCCCCACCTCGGTCGCAGTCGGCGGCGGGCGAGTCTGGGTGGGCGTCCAGCCCGGGTTCAGAGCATCTGTTGCGTCGCGCTCGGGGGCCGTCGGGGCAGGCGCCGGATTCTCCCCGCTTCCCGCCTCTCGCTGCTCGCCGGTCGAGTCTCAGGGGCAAGAGCCGCCCCGATACATCATCGCGTCCGACCTGCCGTTCCAGGGCCAGAGCGGGTTTGCGGAAACGCTGCAGATGAGTGACGCAATCAGGTTCGTGCTCGCAGAGCATGAGTTCAGAGCAGGGACCTACACTGTCGGCTACCAGGCGTGCGACAGCTCGACGGCAGCGACGGGCAGCTACGACATTCCCAGGTGCACGGCAAACGCGGACGCGTACGCGGCCACGCGGATCGTCATCGGGGTCATCGGCGGCTACAACTCGGGCTGCGTTCAGGCTCAGCTTCCCGTCCTGGCCAGGGCACCCGGCGGCCCGCTTGCGATGATCGGGACAGCCTCCACGTACGTTGGGCTCACGCATGCCGGCCCGGGCACAGCCCCCGGGGAGCCCGCCAAGTACCAGCCCGGTGGAAGGCGAAGCTACGTCCGCGTCGTGTCTGCGGACGATCTCCAGGGCGCCGCGAACGCACTCGTTGCCGAGCAGCTCGGCGCCCGAGAGCTCTTCGTCCTGCACGACGGGGACCCCTATGGGCTAGGGATCGCGACGAATGTGCGTCGGGCCGCCACGAAGCTCGGCCTGCGCATCGCCGGCTTCCAGCACTGGGATCCGCACGCCCGTACCTACACGGCGCTCGCACGCCGGGTGCGTCGCACCGGTGCAGACGCCGTCTTCCTCGGCGGGACCGCCGACACGTCCAACGGCGTCACTCTGGTGCGCAACCTCCGCTCCGTGCTCGGAGCAGGCGTTCAGATCATGGCGCCCGACGGCTTCACTCCCTTCGCGGCCTTCGCCGAGCGGGCCGGGCCCGCTGCGGAGGGCATGACGATCAGCATCACTGCGGTGCCACCGGAGCGGCTTCGAGGTGAAGGCGAACAGTTCGTCGCGCGCTTCGGAAAGGCCATCGGTAGGCCGGTCGAGGCCTATTCGGTCGCGGCGGCGCAGGCGACCGAGGTCCTGCTCGATGCGATCGAGCGATCAGACGGGACACGGGCTTCGGTGACGCGCGAGGTCTTCAAGACGAAGGTCTCCAACGGCCCCCTCGGCAGCTTCTCGTTCGATCGCAACGGCGACACAACCGCGGGCGCGATCACGATCTACCGGATCGAGCGCGGGAAGGCGGCGGTCTTCAAGGTGATCACCCCGCGACCGAACCTCGTTCGATAGCTCGGGCAGCGTCCTCTGCCGCCGAATTGACTTGCCGCACTGACGGTCCGCAGCGATAACGAGTGGGCCGTGCTGGACTCGAACCACCCAATCCTGTAAGGGGATGAAAAGTCCGCGCGGAACCGCTGCAACGAGCTGCGGTTAACTGAAACGTGCTGCAACAAGCACGGTTCGGCACTGGAACGAACTGCAGGTAGCGGAGACAAGCCCGTACTCCAATCCGTACTCTCGGCGGCCGTCTGCCGAGACAACGCTGGACGAGTACGTCCCCGCGCCGCCCGGCGGCATCACCGTCGTCAACACGATGCTGGGCCTTGCCGGCCTCGCGCTCCTCCTTGGCACCCTGCGTCCGTCGGCGATGCGTGCCGCGCTCCGCGCCGCCTCCGGCGACTGACGGTCGTCAGTCGCGGACGAGGTCGGTAACTCTCGCGGCTGTGACGCGCCGCAGGTCCGCCGTGCGCACGCGGACCGAGTCGCGATGTGTGCCCGCCTCGACGACGACGGACTCGCGCGCCGCCAGCCGCCTGTCCACGAGTACCGCCTCGCTGGGCGGCCCGCCGAATGGGGGGACGGCACCGAGCTCGAACATCGGATAGGCCCGCGCGAGCTCATCCTCCGTCGCGAGACGAATCTCCTTGCCATCGTCGAGAGCAGCCCGAACCTTGTGGAGGTCGAGTCGCTCGTTCGCGGGGATCACCGCACGGACGCGGCCCCCGGGCGTCACAACGATGAGGGTCTTGCCGACGTCCTCGGCGGTCACGCCGAGCGCTGCCGCCTCCTCGGCGGCGCGCTCCGTCCTGTCGTGCGCGAGCAGCTCGTACTCGATCTCGTGTTGCGTGAGCTCGCGCAGAACCGCGGTTGCGCTCATGACGTCTCCTTTCGTCGTGCGCTACGGCGCGGGACGATGGACGCCCCTCCGCCCGGATAGAAGATCGACTCGTGTCCGTCCTCCCACCGCACGCGGTAGTGCTCTGGGCCAGAATCGTTGAGAACATCGAGGACGACGCCGGTTCGCAGCGTCGCGTCCACCGACCGGCGGTCGACGACGACCTCGTCGCCTCGGTGCACACCCCGGGAGCGCCTTTGCTTCTCCACGGCAGTACCTCCGTCTCGGATACGTCAAGACTCTTCGCGCGCCGGCGCCGCTGCATCCGAGAAACCGCTGATCTCCGCGGCGGCAGCGCGGCAGACCTCTAGTCGGACGTCAGCGCGAACGCGCCGTAACCGACGACAGAACGCGGATCGCCGGTGGCGTCCGCCGAGGTGCACAGGTCGAGCAGTGCGCACGTCCAGCCCTCGGCTCGCGCGTACCGGAGCAGTGCCCGGAGCGCGGCTGCCCCGCAGGCGGCCGTGTCGCCGATCTCGTCCCACTCGAGCCCGACGACCGCGTCTGCTGTCGCGCGATCGAGCCGCCGCGCAGTTGGGTCGTCGTGGTAATGGCTCAAGTCGCTGCTGACGACGAGCAGGGCGTGCGTGGCGGCGATCCCCGCGACGACGTCGTCCGCGTCGCAGCCGACGGCGACGGGGAGGATGCGCAGCCCGCGCGACGTTCGCCGCTGGAGGAACGGCAGCTCGACCTCGAGCGCGTGGTCGTCACGATGCGGCGCGTCGTCGACGACGGCGCCGGCCTGGACGGCTGCCGCGCGCAGGTCGTCGTCGACGAGCACGTCGCCGAGCGGCGTTCGCCACGAGTCGGCACCACTCGCGGCGGAGCGGCCGAGCGCGACGAAGTGCGACGGCCCGAAGAGCACGGCGCGGATCTGGACTCGCGGCGGCAGCAGCGCGAACGCGGCCGCGGCGACCGCGCCCGAGTAGACGTAGCCGGCGTGCGGCACGACGAGCGCACGCAGCCGCCCTGGCAGCGGCGGGCGAAGCCGGGCGCGCAGCAGCCGGTCGACGACGTCGGCGAGTTGCGCGGCGTTCGCAGGGTAGAACCGTCCGGCCGCGACGGGTTCACGGATCATGCGATCGTCACCGGCAAGCGCCGCGCGCCCCACGTCCCGGGTCGCTCCTCGAAGACGCCGGCGCAGGCCTCGCCGCAGCTCGGGCAGCGCCCGTCAGGAGTGAGGCTCCACGCGCGGAGCTCGTACCAGTCGCGCTCGATGAGGAGCGCACCGCACGCGTGGCATCCCGTCGACTGGCCCTCTCGGTCATCGACGTTGCCCGTATACGCGTGGCGGACGCCGTTCGCGCGCGCGATCGCGCGCGCCCGCGTGAGGGTCTGTGGCGGCGTCGGCGGCCGATCGCGCAGCTTCCAATCGGGATGGAACGCCGTGAAGTGCAGCGGCACGGCCGGGCCGAGGTGCTCGACGACCCAGCGTGACAAGGCGTCGATCTCTCCGTCAGAGTCGTTCAGGCCGGGGATCAGCAGGGTCGTCACCTCGAGCCAGACCGACGTCTCGCGTGCGACGTACTCGAGCGTCTCGAGCACCGGTGCGAGCCGGCCGCTGCACACGCTCCGGTAGAAGCCGTCGTCGAACGACTTCAGATCGATGTTCGCTGCGTCGACGTGGCTGAACAGCTCGACGCGCGGATCCGCGCAGATGTAGCCGGCGGTGACGGCGACCGACGCGATGCCGCTGGCGCGGCAGGCATCCGCCACGTCGACCGCGTACTCGAGAAAGATGACCGGATCGTTGTACGTGAACGCGACGCTGCGGCAGCCGAGCCGTTCCGCCGCCGCGGCGATCTGCTCGGCAGATGCCGTGTCCGCCAGCGTGTCCGTCTCCCGCGACTTCGAGATGTCCCAGTTCTGACAGAAGCGGCAGCCGAGATTGCACCCCGCCGTGCCGAATGACAGGACGGACGTTCCGGGCAGGAAGTGATTGAGCGGCTTCTTCTCGATCGGGTCGACGCAGAAGCCGCTCGAGCGCCCATACGTCGTCAGGACGAGCACGTCGCCCTCCCGTGCGCGCACGAAGCAGAAGCCCCGCTGCCCGTCGCGCAACCGGCACAGCCGCGGGCAGAGGTCGCACTGCAGCCGTCCGTCGTCGAGCCGGTGCCAGTAGCGCGCGTTCATCCCTTGACGACTCCGAGTGGCCGGAGTCGCGCGACGCGGCGCGCGAGGCCGGCTTGCTCGACGACGGCGACGACGCGCTCGACGTCCTTGTACGCGAACGGGGCTTCTTCGGCGAGCCCGCTGTTCGTCGGACAGCGGACGACGATCCCCTGCGCGGCGAGCTCGCGGCGAAGTTGCGCGCCGCTGATCCGCTTCTTCGCAGCCGTGCGGCTGAGGCGGCGGCCGGCGCCGTGACAGGTCGTGCCGAAGGAGCGATCCATCGCTTGGGGCTCGCCGGCGAGGACGAAGCTCGCGGTTCCCATGCTGCCGGGGATGAAGACGGGCTGGCCGACCCCGCGGTAGGCCGGCGGGATCTCCTGCGAGCCGGCCGGGAAGGCACGCGTCGCCCCTTTGCGCTGCACGCAGAGCTCCCGGCCACCGTGGCGCTCGAGCTTCGCGATGTTGTGCGCAACGTCGTAGACCTGGCGGGTTCCGTCGGCGACGCTGCCGCCGAGGACGCGGCGAATTGCCTCGCGGACCAGGTGCGCCATGGCGTGCCGGTTCGCGAACGCGAAGTTCGCCGCGGCTGCCATCGCGCCGAAGTAGGCGCGTCCCTCCGGCGAGGAGAAGGGTGCGCACGCAAGCTGGCGGTCGGGAAGCTCAATCCCGTAGCGGCGCTCCACCTCCTCCATCCTCCGGACATAGTCGGTACACACCTGGTGGCCGAGCCCGCGCGAGCCTGAGTGGATCAGCATCGTCGCCTGGTTCTCGGTCAGCCCGTAGGCGTGCGCGGCGGCCGGATCGAAGACGGCGTCGACACGCTGCAGCTCGAGGAAATGGTTGCCGGACCCGATCGTGCCGAGCTGGCCGATGCCTCGTGCACGTGCGCGCTCGGACACGGCTGAGGGGTCGGCACCGGCAATGCATCCTTCCGACTCCGTCAGGACGACGTCGGCGATGGTGCCGACGCCGAGCTCCTCGACGAGCACGCGGGGGCCGTGAACGAGCACCCGCTCGAACGTCGCGGTTCCGAGAGCGAACGGCCCCCGTTTACCGGCGCCTGCCGGCACCGTGCGGGCGATCTCGTGCACGAGCGCCTCCATTCGCCCTGCAAGGTCGCCGGCGTCGAGCGGCAGCGCGAGCAGACGGACGCCGCAGTTGATGTCGTAGCCGACCCCGCCCGGCGAGATGACACCGTCCGGCGGCTCGGTGGCGGCGACGCCGCCGACGGGGAATCCGTAGCCCTGGTGGATGTCCGGCATGGCCAGCGCCGCGTCGACGATCCCGGGAAGACAGGCGACGTTGCAGAGCTGCTCGAGCGATCGGTCGGCCACGATCGACGCCAGCAGCTCGTCGTCGGCGAACACGCGCGCCGGGACACGCATGCCCGGACGCGCCGACGCCGGAATCTCCCAGATCGCCTCGCCTACGCGGACGGGCTCATACGTCGAGGACAACATGTGCACGCCACACGCCTCCCTCCGACGACACCTCCAACCCGCTGAGCGTCGCGGCCTTGACGAGGTGACGGGGCC
The DNA here is from genome assembly GCA_963734565.1 of uncultured Thermoleophilia bacterium. GTDB lineage: Bacteria > Actinomycetota > Thermoleophilia > Gaiellales > Gaiellaceae > JACVRM01. Next base: position 136,727 of record CAVTHM010000007.1, read on the forward strand.
GGGCGCGCACGCCGGCCAGCTCCGCCCGCATGCCGCCGCGCACGTCGAGCACCTCGACGTGCTCCGGCACGAACGCCTCCACCTCGGCGAGGAAGACGAGCTCGTTCAACCAGTCGACGAGCCGCAGCGCCGGCTCCGTTTCCGCGAGCGAGACCTCGAGCCGCAGCGGCTCGCCGCGTGGCCCGCCGCCGACGAGCTCGGCGAACGCAGCCGCCGCCTCGGCGAAAAGGCCGGCCTCGGTCGCCGCCTCGAGCTCGAGCTCGACCTCGCCGACGTGCTCGACGAGCCGGTGGCTCATCCCAACACCGCCGGCGGCTCGACGAGGTCCGACGCGTCCGGGTGCCCGTCGACCCACTCGGCCCACTTCCGCGTGTGCTCCACGCTGTCCGGCAGGCGCGGCTCGCGGTCGCGGCGGGCCGGACGGCCACAACAGCCGACGACTGCGCCGTCGACGAGGTGCACCGCCCACACCTCGGCGGTCTGCCGCTCGCGCCGGAGCTCGTACGTTTTCATCTCGATCGCGTCCACTTGCAAGCATCCTCCAGCACCGTGCTCGCGGCATCGGGGGCGGCGCGGACGGAGAAATCCAGGAGGCGGCGGTCGTCCAGTACGCGTAGGGGATCCGTCGAGGACGAAGATCAGTGCTGCCCCCGATGCGCGCGGAATCGGTCGAGCGATGCTTGCCGTAGACGGAAGGACCGCAGATGTTCCACGCGACATCGACAGCCCGGCGGGAGGTCGCCGTGGCGACCGGTGATGTCGAGTTGCCCGGAATCCTCGCGGTGCCTACCGGTGCCGCCGCGACGGTCGTGTTTGCGCACGGCAGCGGCAGCAGCCGGCTGAGCGCGCGGAACGCTCGCGTCGCAGAGGTGCTCGCGGATGCCGGCCTTGCCACGCTCCTGTTCGACCTGCTCACGCCCGTCGAGGCCGGCGACCGGCTGAACGTCTTCGATGTACCGCTGCTCGCGGGGCGGCTCGCAGCGGCGACGGACTGGCTCGCCACCGACCAGGAGGCATGCGACCTCACGGTCGGCTACTTCGGGGCCAGCACGGGCGCCGCCGCCGCGCTGTGGGCGGCCGCGGCAGACCCACGGGTCCGCGCGGTCGTCTCCCGGGGCGGACGTCCCGATCTGGCACGGGCGAGGCTGAGTGCCGTGCGCGCGCCGACGCTGCTCATCGTCGGGAGCTTCGACCCGCTCGTGCTCGAGCTGAACGAGGAGGCGCGTCAGTTCATGCGCTGCGAGTGTCAGCTCGAGATCGTCCCCTGCGCGACGCATCTCTTCGAGGAACCGGGAACGCTCGAGGCGGTTGCCCGCCTCGCGCGCGACTGGTTCGTCCGCCACCTCGAGGCGTGACGAACGTGGATGCACGCACCGCGTTCCTGCTCGATGCGCCGCTCTTCCGCGACCGCGTCGACGCAGGCCGTGCAGTCGCGGCGCTCCTGCCAGACCTCGGCCGGCAGACGCTGGTCGTCGGACTTGCGCGCGGCGGCGTCGTCGTCGCTGCGGAGATCGCCGCCGCTCGCGGGTGGCCGCTCGACGTGCTGGCCGTGCGCAAGGTGCGCCACCCGTACGAGCCGGAATACGCGCTCGGTGCCGTCACCCCGGACGGGGACGGTGTTTACCTCCGCGGATCGGACGGCCTGACGGACGCGCAGGTCGCCGATGCAGTTGCCGCGGCGCAGCGCGAGGCGCGCGATCTCGACCGGCGCCTGCATGCGGATCACTCGCCGCTCGGACGGGCCGGTCGGCCGGTCGTGCTCGTCGACGACGGACTCGCCACCGGGGCGACGATGATCGCCGCCGCCCGCTGGGCAGCGGCCGGCGGCAGCTCACGGATCCTCGCAGCTGTGCCCGTCTGCGCTCGGCAGAGCGTGCCCCAGTTGCTCGACGAGGTCGACCTCTTCTTCTGCCCGCACGTCCGAGACGATCTCTACGCCATCGGAACCTGGTACGCAGATTTCTCGCAGGTTTCGGACGACGACGTCCAGCGGCTCCTGGACGGTGCAGCGGCCTACGAGGCAGCTGTCCGTAGCGTCAGCAGTCCGTAGTTGCCGTCGTAACGGCGGTAGAGAACCGCGCCCCGCCGATCCTCGCCCTCCAGGAAGAAGAGGAAGGTCTCGTGCGCGGTGTTGAGCCACTCGATTGCCTGCTCGATCGAGAGCCGCGGCGCCGGCTCCGGATCGAGCCGGAAGGGCTCGACCGAATCGCCGTCACCGGCCGCCCGTTTCAGTCCGAGCACGCCGTCGGCGCGGACGTAGACGACCGCATCGTCGCCGCTCGCGGCGTCGGTGAAGAGGTGGAAATCGTGGTCGAGCAGACGCAGCTCCAAGGCCGCCTCTTCCGCCGTCAGCGGCGTGCTGGCGTACGCCTTGCGGCGGACGAGCTGGCGTTCCTCGGGCGCGCGGTCGAAGAAGGCGGGCCTGTCGGCGGCAAGGTCGCCGTGGCGCCACTCGCCGGCTCGGACGGGGCGGCCCTCCTTCCGCCCGGCCACGACGCGGTCGCCCAGGTCGACCAGGTTCCGACGCAGCCGTGCTTCGAGCAAGTCGATCGCCTCGGCCGCACTGGACGCGGCGACGTGCGCGCGCACGGAGCGCGCGGGAAGGTCGAGCTGTCCCTTCGCGATCACCGGGCGCTCGAGCGCACGATCCTCCTCGTGCACGAGCGATAGCCGGGCGCGCAACGGTCGCCGTGGCGCAATCGCGCCGATCCGGGCGGCCATCGCTTCGAGCTCGGCCCGCACCCGTTTCGGCAGCGGTCCGCGCAGAGCGATCGAGAGGTTCATCGGCGGCTTTCCCACGCGGCGAGCGGGGCTGGCGTCGAGCGCGAGAGCGCGCCGCCCGCGCGCGGTTACCGCCAGATCGCGATCGAGGATCCCGTCGGCGAGCAAGTCACGGATGAACGGCGCCTCCGGCGGCACGCCGTCTTCCAGGCTCTCGCGCAACGCTGCTCTCGGCGGCCGGCGAGGCGACGAACGTCTCGCGGAATCCAACGCCCTCGAGCCGGAAGATCAAGCCCGGCGTCGTGGCCGACAGCTCCTCGGCCCACTCGAGCCGCTCGGTGGTGCTGCCGTCGACGAGCGCGTCGAGCGCACCGTCGTGACGGACGACGAGACGCAGTTCCGCGCCCGCCTCCGAGCGGCCGCGGAAGAGGAGCGGCGCCAGCGCGAGCGGCTCTTCCGGTTCGGCCGCACCGTGGTGCAGATGATCGCGCCAGCGCCGCCGATCGGGCTCTTCGAGGCCGCCCTCGGCCAGCAGATGCTCGAAGCGTGTGCTCAGGCGCTCCAACCGCATACCTAGGTGACGCCGCGTGTGTCCGCCGCGCCGCGCACGCCGATGCTCCTCGCGCACGTGGCGGTACTCGCGCGCGATCTCCTCGAGCTCGTCATGAAGGAGCATTGAGCCTCGGTTCGCAGCCGTCGTCGTCACAGCTCGGCCTGAATTTTCCGCACCTGCATAATGGACGACATCGGGCTTTTCGCTGATCATGCACGAGGTCGGCAGAGCTGCTGAGGTGGACGACGCGGCGCGGTAGCGGCCACCTGTCGCGAGCGCCATCACAAGGACAAACGGGTTTCTCGTGGCGGATGTCGACGGTCGCCTGCTCGGTTCTGATCGCCCGCGTCGGCGTCACGAGCCCCCCGACGACCGTGGTCGTCGGCGTCGACGGGTCGTCCTGGGAGCGGCCGCGTCTGCAGGACGTCAGGTCGTGGGCAGCGAGGGCGCGGCGGTTTCACCGGCCCCGGTGCCGGTGAAGATGACGAGGACGCTCAGCCCCTCGTAGCCGATAAAGCGATGGTCGGCGCCTGCGGGAACGAACGCCGCTTGGCCAACCGTCAGGTCGACGCGGTCGTTCTCGATCTGAAGCGTTCCGCGGCCTTTGAGCACGACGTACGCTTCGTCGCGGTCGTGCGGCTCCTGCCGGTCGGGCTCCGGCGCGACGAGCACGTACACGCCGAGCTCCATCCCAGGCGACTCATGGACGATCCGGTAGCCCCCGTTCGCCGCCGCGAGCTCGCGCTCTGCGGCTGCGATCTCGACTGCGTCCATGGCCCTGAAGTTACCGCCTTGGGTCGGCAGCGACCCTCGGTGCGAGACCCGGAGCCCTCCGGCAAATTCCCGACGAGCGAGTCAGCGATTTAGGACACCGACGCCGCGGACGGCTGACCAGCCGTCCGGCCGCCGGCTCGCACGCTGCGCCCCGATGAACTCCGGTACCAGTGGTAGCTCAGTCTCCAGCAGTCGTTGGCGGGTTTCGGACGCTCCTGGTGCCGGCAGCCGCGTTATGTCCCCGTAGGCGTCACTCGGCTGTCCGTGGCGGGCCGACAGCGTTCATGTCGTGCTTCTCGAGGACCGCCGCGACAGTTGCAAGGGTTTGGCGTCCCGTTCCGTGTGAGCGGGCTGAGCTCCTCGTAGAAGTTGTGGCCACCGCGCGGGGTGCAGACGACGATCTCGCCGGGGTCGTCCGTCGGGTTGAGGAACGCGCCGGTGACCTTGAAGACATGGATCGAGGCCGGCCCCCGCCCGCCGTCGTAGCACGTTGTCGAAAGGACAACGTTAGAGTTGGTGCGTGTCGTCGAGCAGCGAGTCGACGCGGCGGCGGCTCGAGCTGCGAAAGTCGGAGGATTGGCTCGAGGCGGTTAAGGACGCCGAGCGCCGCGGCGAGCTGCTCATGGCGTTCGACCTCGCCGACCGCGGTGTCGCCCGGTTCGCGGCCGGCGCTGGCGCTGGCGCTGGCCGGCAGGCACGACCTGCTCACGGACTACGTCGGCCACCTGCCGGCAGCGAAGAACCTCGGGCGGCTGTGCGTGTACAGCCTCCGGCGCCGCTAGGACGGTCGCGGTGGCTCGCGTCTTCCTGAGCTACCGCCGGGGCGACAGCGGCCACGCCGGCCGGCTCTACGACGCGCTGCGTTCGCGCTTCGGGCCGGAGAACATCTTCATGGACATCGACACGATCGAGCCGGGCGTCGACTTCGCCGACGTGATCGACCGCGCGGTCGACCAGTGCGACGCCTTCATCGCCCTCATCGGGCGCGGCTGGCTGGACGCCGTCGACGCTGACGGTCGTCGCCGGCTCGAGAACCCGGACGACTTCGTGCGGCTCGAGCTCGAGAGCGCGCTCGAGCGCGACGTCGTCGTCATCCCGACCTGCGTGCAGGGCGCTGAGCTCCCGTCTCCGGACCGCCTGCCGGCCTCGCTCGCGCCGCTGGTGCGCCGGCAGGCGATCGAGCTCAGGGATGTCGGCTGGCACGACGACATCGGCCGGCTCCTACGCCGGTTGGAGCGGCTCGCCGAGACCCCGAAGCAGGCGGCGGCGCCGCCGGCGCCGCCGGCCCCACGTGAACCGTTGTCGCGGCGCCCGAGGCTGCTGCTGCCGGCGCTTGCTGCGATCGTGCTGCTCGTTGCGGCGGCGCTGGCGTTCTTCCTCCTTCGCGGCGGCTCCGGCGGCTCCGGCGGCTCCAGCAGCCAGTCGCTGAACAGCTCCGAGCGCCGCCTCCTCGCGCTCGTCCCGCCCATCACGCGGCCGAGTTGCCAGCAGATCGATTACGGCGAGCCGAGCGCCAAGGCGAGTCTCGAGTGCTCGGGCGTCCGGGCCTCGGCGATCTACAACCTCTTCTCGACCAACCAGGAGTTGAACGCCTGGTACGCGCAGCAGCGCGACCAGGAGCAGATCGCGCAAGGCACGGGCAGTTGCCTGCCCGCACACTTCCGGGGCGAGGCAGGCTGGGCCGTCGGCGGTCGCGAGGCGGGGAGGTCCTTCTGCTACGTCGACAAGGACGACGGCGAGTCGCACCTGGTCTGGAGCGACAACCGCGTCAACGTCGGCACGACCTCGAACGTCTGGAAGGGCAAGGGGCCTGCGGCGGCGGCGAGCCTCATGCGCCAGTGGCGCTGCTGTTTCCGGCTCCAGCCCGTCTAGGCATCGCGGAAGACTGATGACCCGGTGAGCTACATCGAGCGCGAGACGGCTCCGGGGCCGAAGCGCCTCCTGGCACTCGACGGTGGTGGGGCGCGTGGCGCGTTGACGCTCGAGGTTCTCTGCTCGCTCGAGGACATGCTCCGGCGCGAGACAGGCGCCGGCGACGAGTTCGTGCTCGGCGATTGGTTCGATTACATCGGGGGAACGAGCACCGGAGCGATCATCGCCGCCGGGCTTGCCTGGGGGATGTCGGCGGAGACGATCAGGGATTTCTACCGCGGGCTCGGGCGGGAGATGTTCCGAAAACCGGTCTTTCCGCGGCGCTTCTGGTACCGCTACCGCTCCGACCTTCTGAGCGGGAAGCTGCAGGAGATCTTCGGCGATGCGACGCTCGGCGATGCGCGTCTGCGCACGCTGCTGATGATGGTGCTGCGGAACGCGACGACGGATTCGCCGTGGCCCCTGTCGAACGCGACGCGAGCGAAGTTCAACGACCGCACGCTGCCCGACTGCAACCTCGACCTGCCGCTCTGGCAGCTCGTTCGCGGCAGCACGGCAGCACCGACGTACTTCCCCGCCGAGGTGATCCGCGTCGGCGATCGGAAAGTCGTATTCGCCGACGGCGGCGTCACCAGCTTCAACAATCCCGCATTCCAGCTCTTCCTGATGGCGACGCTGGCGCCGTACGGACTGCGCTGGGACGTCGGGGCGGACTCGCTGCTGCTCGTCTCCGTCGGCACGGGCTACCACAGGAGGGCGAACCAGAACCTGCAGCTGTCGGGCATGCACCTGCTCCACAACGTCCAGTCGGTCCCGTCGGCGCTGATGTTCGCGGCGCTGGTGCAGCAGGATCTGCTGTGCCGGGTATTCGGTCGCTGTCTGGTCGGCGAGGAGATCGACAGCGAGGTCGGCGATCTGCATGCCGGGCCCAGCCCGTTCGGCGCCGACCTTTTCACCTACCTGCGCTACAACGCGGACATCAGCAGCAGCGGCCTCGAGCGGCTCGGGCTGGGCGAGCTCGATTCGCGGCGGCTTCGGCGGCTCGATTCGTTCGACTTCGTCACCGAGCTGGAGGCGGTCGGGCGCGCTGTCGCCGCGCGCGATCTGCGCCGCTCGCACTACGAGGCGTTCTTCTGATCCGTCTCTGCCGCAGCGATGCCGCGCCGCCTCCGCAGGCGATACATCCGCAGGCGCCCGAAGTCCTTTGCAGCCGGCATGTGACCGACGTAATCGCACGCGAACTCGCCGCCGGCAAGTTCGAGCGCAGCCGCGAACGGCTCGGTCGCGTAGACGGCGCCGGTCGGAGTGACCGGCTCGATCCTCGCCGTTCGGCTGACATGCGAGCCCATGAACGCGTCCTCGCCGAGCACCGGGTCGCGAAGCGCGAAGACCGGCCCCACGTGGGCGCCGAGCCGTAGGGCGAGCTGCGGCGGCAGGCCGCAGCCCGCGAGGTCAAGAGCCAGCATCGCCTGCTGCAGGTCGAGCGCGCACTCGGCAGCCGCAACTGCGTCCTGGAGGACGACGTAGATGCCGTCGCCCCAGGTGTTGCGAAAGCAGACGGCGTCCACGTAGCGCGCAAGCACCTCCGCGAACGCACCTAGCACGTGCTCCGCAAACCGTGGGAGCTGCTCGTCGCGGAGCTTCGAGAAACCCGCTACGTCGCCGAACAGCAGCGCGCGAACCACCCGGCCTCCCTTCGCCGAGGGCGCCCTTCTCTGCTCGGCCGTTTGCGACCGCGCTGCCGACGGCGGCGCAACGACGGTGGTCGCATGGCCACTTTGCCTCCACGTCCCGACATCGATCGCCGTGCCTGCTGCGCCCCGCGCCGAGGCGCCGTCCCACAAGGCGAGCTGGCGGGCGTCGCCGTCGAGGAAACGCCCGCGGAGCAGCGCCAGCCCCATCGCGAGCTCCGCGCCGTAGCGGTAGAGGACGTCGTCGTCGAGGAACGCGTGGTCGGTCGCGTAGGTCACCTCTGACGCCGCGGCGAGGCAGCGCTCGAACCGCTTCACCCAGTCGGCACCGCCGTCGGCGACCGACGCTGCGACGAACTCCTCGCGCGCAAACGGCAGGACGACGTGCAGCTCGGTGCCGTGCTCGAGCAGCGCTTCCGCCCAGAGGATGTCGGCGCCGCTCGCGAGCGAGCCGTACGCGTAGGCGGCAGGAACCCGAGCGAGCGCAGCGCGGATGCGTTCGGCCGCGGCGGCGACCGCGGCCGCAGGGAGCGGGCCGTCGCCTTCCGGCGCGACCCGATGACCGCAGTAGTGCACGACCCGTGGGCCGGCGAGCACGGTCAGGATCGCCGGGTCGATCCCGGTCAGCTCGCAGACGAGCCTCAGCTGGCGCCGCGTAGTGGCGACCGCGCTGTGGTCGCCACCGTGCAGCTGCGCCGCCCTCGCCAGTGCAGCCCGCGCCCGCTCCGCGTCGCCGAGCAAGAGCCAGGCCTCGGCTTCGCTCGCCGCCGCGTAGTAGCCGTCGGACGCGCGCGATGCCACGTCGAGGACATTGCGGGCGAGGACGCGTGACCTGTCGGTGTCGCCGGCGACGCGCTGGAGCGTCGCCGCGTTCACCGCCGGGTAGTAGCCGCCGGTGCGCTCGAAGATCGCCCCGTAGAGCTCGGCGGACTGCCGCGCGAGCCGCCGGCGCTCGGCGCCGTCGGCGGCGAGGGCGACGTCCTTGGCGATCCGCGCCCCGAGCGCCTGCGCATCCTCGTCATCGAGGCGGCCCAACCGGAACTCCTCGAACCGGCGGGCGGCTTCGTCCGTCGACCCGGCGCGCGCCAGCGCGAGCACGACTTGGTAACGAAGCTCGACATCGTCCGGATGCTCGGCCAGGCCTCGTTCACCGAGGTCGACCGCGCTGAGCAGCTCCCCGCGCCGCTCCGCCGCGACCACCTGCTCGAGCCACCGCGCCACTTCCACGTCGACCGAATGTACAACGGCCGCTGCGCGTGCACCGACTGCCGGAGAGGCGGAGGATGGTGCGATCGCCAAGGGGGCGCGATTACGGACGTGTTCGTCTCCGCATTCGCGGCGCGAAGGCGGGTTCGTCGGCCGCCTGGTGGGAGCGCTGGAGGCGCGGGGTAAGGACGTCTGGGTGCGAGTACGTGGCGGCGCGTGCGCGACAGGCGAAACGTTATGCCTGCTCGAGTGCGGCCTTCAGGCCGGCCAGGTCGGCGGCGCCGAAGACGAGACGGTTCTGCGTAGCGACGTACACGAGATCGAGGTCGATCCCGGCGCGCGCGACTCTGCGGGTCAGGTCGGCGAGGACGCCAGGGCGATCCTCGACCTCGACGACGACGACCTCGCGCTCACGGGTCACGGCGAGTTGTGAGATTGCGAGCGCGTGCTTGGCGGCTTCGGCGTGCGGGACGAGGATGTGCAGCTCGACGTTGTCGGCCGTTCCCATGCACGTCGCGGCTGCCAGATTCACGCCGCGTCGCTGATCGCGGCCGCGACCCGTGCTAGGGCACCTGGCTCGTTCTCGATCTCGATGACCAGGTCGAATGGAATCGACTCGCTCCCCGCCGGCTTTGTCGCCGCGGACTCTCTCAGATCGCCGACTCGCGAGGCAGGCTCGGCCGGGTGCGCTCTTGGGCTCGAACTAGCAGCTTTGGGATGTCAGATCCCATCGAACGCGCCTGTTGCCGCATCGTCGCGGACTCCCCTTACTCTCATCGCTGCGCCGAGCGCTGGCACGCCGATCAAAAACGCTCTTTTAGCAGCCGTGGTCAGTGGGCCGTGCTGGACTCGAACCAGCGACCTTGGGATTAAAAGTCCGCGCGGAATCGCTGCAGCAAACTGCAACGAACTGAAACTGCCTGCAACGAGCCCGGTCTCACGCTGCAACGAACTGCGACAAGCTGCAACGAGCGGAGACAAGCCCGTACTCCAATCGGTACTCGCGCCTGTCGCCTCGGACGACAACGCATCGCCGCGGGTCTTGCGAGATCTATCTCGCCCACGGACCGACTCCGCCGATCCGCTCGACTGTGATGTGCATCACGTGTCCGGCGGGCGGGTCGGCCATGGGCGGGAAGACGACGTCCGGTCCCAGGTAGACGTGGGCGAGCTGCTGCAACAGCTCCGGCGCTCCGCCTTCGACGACTCGGGCCCGCCCGTGCACGACGAGGTACTGCATGAGGCCGGGCGGTTGGACCTCGGTTCCTTCGATGGAAAGCGCGACGCGGGGGTCGCGGGCGACGTTGATGAGCTTGCGCTGATCAGGACGGAGGTGTCCCGAGATGATCTCGTCTCCTTCGAGTCCGACCCAGATGCACGTCACCTGCGGCGAGCCGTCGTGGTTGAGCGTGACGAGGTGCGCGAGCGAGGCCGATTCGATCAGCGCGCGGGCGCTCTGTGGCAGCTTCATCGCCACAGGTTGCCGTAACTGTTCGGGCCGGGCAAGGCGGCGGCTCGCGCTGGGATTCGGTCTGCCATGAGCTCGCGGCGGGTCACGCGCGCGTTTCTGTTTGCCGGGGTGTGAGGCCTGCGAGGACGAGCCCGCGGACGTTTTCGTAGGCGGCGTTGATGTCGGGATCTGACCAGGTCGCGGCGTGGACGGGGTTGTGGAAGCGGGTGGTCGCGTCGAACGCGGCCCGTGCCGATGCGGCCGGATCGGGGGTTTCGAACTCGCCGCGTGCGAGGCCATCGGCGATGATCCGCGCGAGCTGTCCGAGGAGGCTGCCGACGTGGGCTTTGACGACCTCGCGCGCCTCGGCGGTGAGCTCGACATAGGTGGCGAAGAGCTCGGGCTCGCTGAGCGCCTTGCTGCGTTTGGAGTGGACGAGAAGGTCGAGCCAGCGCGCAACTCGCGTAGGAGCGGGGCCTTCCTCGTCGGCGACTGCGGCGAGAGGCGCAGAGATGTCTGCGAGCCAGCGTTCGGTGACGGCGTCGCGGAGTGCGGCTTTGCTGGGGAAGTGGCGGTAGACGCTGCCGTGGCTGACGCCGAGGGTGCGGGCGACGTCGACGACGTTGGCCTTGGCGGGCCCGTAGCGGCGGAGGACGTCTTCGGCGGCTTCGAGGATTCGCTCGGGCGTGAGTGCCTCCGTCGGCATGGGAGCGCGTGAGCCTAGCCCCGCTCGCTGTCGAGGATCGCCATCTGCTCGAACTGGTAGCGGTCTCCGGCTGCGGCGTCGGCGGGGATCGCCTGCTCGATCTTCGCGAGGTCGTCGTCGGTGAGTTCGAGGTCGAGCGCGCCGAGCGCCTCAGTGAGTCGTTCGCGCGTGCGCGCGCCGACGAGCGAGACGATGTCGTCGCCGCGTGAGAGCGCCCAGGCGATTGCTATCTGCGCGACGGTGGCTGTCTTCGTCTCCGCGAGCGCGCGGAGCGTGTCGACGAGCGCGAGGTTGCGCTCGAGGTTCTCGCCGGTGAAGCGCGGTGCGGAGGCGCGGAAGTCGTGCGGGGCCAGCGTGTCGGCGCGCTTCTTCGACCAGTGGCCGGAGAGGAGGCCGCGGGAGAGAACGCCGTACGCGGTGACGCCGATGCCGAGTTGACGGCAGGTCGGCAGGATCTCGTCCTCGATCCCGCGCGAGAGCAGCGAGTACTCGATCTGCAGATCGGAGATGGGGTGCACCGCGTGAGCGCGGCGGATCGTCTCGGCGCCGACCTCGGAGAGGCCGATGTGGCGAACGTAGCCGGCCTGCACCAGTTCCGCGATCGCGCCCACCGTGTCCTCGATCGGGACGTCGGGGAAGACGCGGCCGGGCCGGTAGACGTCGACGTAGTCGGTGCCGAGCCGGCGGAGCGTGTAGGCGAGGAAGTTCTTCACCGCGGCCGGTCGCAGGTCGTTGCCAACGATGCGGCCGTCGGGCCCGCGCATGAGCCCGAACTTGACGCTCAACACGACCTGCTCCCGATCGTGGCCTCGGAGTGCGTCGCGGATCAGCAGCTCGTTGTGCCCCATCGCGTAGTAGTCGCCGGTGTCGAGCAGCGTGATTCCGGCGTCGAGTGCCGTCCGGATCGTCGCGATGCTCTCCGCCTCGTCGGCCGGACCGTAGAAGTCGGACATGCCCATGCAGCCGAGGCCGAGCGCAGACACCTGCGGGCCGTCGGCGCTGAGTGAACGTCTGATCATTGACTCCTCCTTGTCGATGACGGGCAAGGAAGCATAGATGACAGATTTCAGAACTTGTCACTCTGCTCTTGAGTCTGATGCGGGTCGGATTGGCCGACGAGCATCTTGAACGCGAGCCGGCGGCCTAGCTTGCGCTGGAAGGCGAGGGTGAACCAGAGCTGCGTCAGCGAGTCGACGAGGTCGAACGCCTCGAAGCCTCCCAGCCAGACGGGCCGGAGCCCGACGTCCGCGATCAAACGATCGGCGACCTCGCGCGCGCGCCCCTCCTCGGCCGCGTAGAAGAGGTCGGCCGTGACCCCGTCGATGACGGGGTCAGCGAAGTTCTCCCAGCCAAGCGTGTTGAACGCGCGGGCGGGATGGGCGCCGTCGGTGAGCTCGTCGAGCGCGTGGAGCTTGCCGCTGCCAGCGATGTCGTTGCTGGCGTCGATCACGACCTTGCCGGCAAGCGCGGTGCCGAGTGCCGCGAGGACCTCCTTCGCTGCCGCTCCCGGGACAGCAAGCACCATGACCTCGGCCCGCGCGACCGCGTCTGCGATCGGCGCTGTGCCGGGCGCGCCCGGTGAGCGGACGCCGTAGACGACCTCATGGCCGGCGGCCACCCACTTGGCGCCGAGGGTACGGCCGATCGTTCCGGCTCCGATCACCGCGACCATCAGAGCGCCTACCTGGTTGGCGGACTCGATGCCGTCGATTGCCATGACTACCTCCTCAGACGCCGAGGGCTTCGATGACGAGCTTTGCGGCGGCGCCGCCTGAATATTGCTGCTGTCCGGTGATGAGGAGCCCGTCGCGGACGGCGAACGGCTTGAACCTGCTGTTGACGACGAAGTTGGTCCCATCAAGGTTGCGGGCTGCCTGCTCGATCCGGAACGGCTGGATCCGTTGCCCGACGTACTCGTCGGCGTAATCCTCCTCGCTGTCGGCGAAGCCGGTCCAGGTCTTGCCGGCCACGAGCAGCGTGCCGTCCGAGAGGGTCGCCTTGAGCAGCACGCTCGTCGCGTGGCAGACGATCGCGGTCACCTTCCCCGCCTCGTAGAAGTCCCGAACGAGCTGGTGCACGCGTGGTTCGTCGACGAAGGTGATCATCGGTGCCTGGCCGCCGACGAGGAAGACCGCGTCGTAGGCGGCCGGGTCGAGGTCGGCCAGCGGCCTACTCTGCTCGACCAGGGCTGCGTGGTTCGGCGAGGCGATGAAGCCGAGGCTGAGGATGTCCTCGGCCGAGTAGCCGGACTCGTCGCGGGGGTCCGACCAGGCGTCGGCGACGAGAGCGCCGCCGTCGGGGCTGTAGATGTCGACCACGTAGCCGTGCTCGGTGAGCTCCCAGTAAGGGTGGATGAGCTCCGCCCACCAGAACCCGACCGGCCAGCCGGTGACCGGGGAGACGGCGGGATTCGAGGCGAGGATGGCGACGCGTTTGGGCTTCGTGGGATCGAGGGTGTCGATGCTGGCAGTCACGGGATCTCCTTCGACGGTGTCGCCCACTAATACGTGACGGATACGTAATGTATTCCCATTGCCTACGATCCCGGCGTGAGCGAACAGGCCGAGCGGGGTCGTCCGCGGGATCCGTCGATCGACGAACGCGTGCTCGAGGTTGCGCGTCGGCACCTCGCCGACCACGGCTACGAGCGCCTCTCGCTCGCAGCGGTCGCAGACGAGGCGAGAACCAACCGCCCGGCCCTCTATCGGCGCTGGGCGGGCAAGGCCGACCTGGCAACCGCAGCGATCGCGGCCCTCTCGGCCGCGGAGACCCGGCAGGCCACCGACGACCCATACGCGGATCTCGTTGCCGAGCTGACGGCGTTCCGAACCGGCGTCACACGTCCAGACGGTCTCTCGCTGGTCGGCACGATGCTGCAACGTGGTACCGACCCGGGGCTGCTCGGGCTCTACCGCGAGCGGATCGTCATCCCTCGACGCACAAGGCTGCGAAGGATCCTCCGGCGAGCCGTCGCGCAGGGGCTCGTTCCCGGAGGCGACCTCGAGCTCGCCGTCGCCTCGCTGACTGGATCCTTCTACGCACTCGCCCTCGCCGGATCCATCCCCGCCCGATGGCCCGCTCGCGCGGCCGCGCACGCTTGGCGCTCCCTGGGCGGCACACCACCGACCAACGACGCCGCAGGCCTCTTCAAGCAGCAGCAAAGCCACGCTGGTTCCTGATCGCTCCTCGAGGCTTCGTATCTGCTGTGCGCCGCCGGAGGTTCGAGCCGAAGACCACACCGCTCGACGAACCCTTGACCTTGAGTGCACTCGAAGTCCTATCGTCAAGGCGTGGCCACCACCGAGTCCCACGAGCGGGCACTGAGCATCGCCGAGGCGGCTCAAGCCTCCGGGCTGAGCGCGCACACGCTTCGCTATTACGAGCGGACGGGGTTGCTCGAACCCGTGAGCCGCAACGGGAGCGGCCATCGCCGGTACCGAGCGGCTGACCTCGAGCGGATCTCGTTTCTCACGAAGCTTCGCGCGACTGGCATGCCGATTCGCGAGGTTCGCCGGTACGCCGAGCTCATGAAGGCTGGTGAGGCCACGAACGCGAAGCGTCTGGCGCTTCTGGAAGCGCACCGCGACAACGTGCTCGCGGGGCTCGAGGCGACCGCCCGCAATCTCGAGCTCGTCGAGTGGAAGATCAGCGTCTACAAGGAAAGGCTGGGACGAGCATGAAGCGGCGTACGCTTCGAAACCTGGAGGTATCCGCCCTCGGGCTCGGGTGCATGGGCATGTCCGCCTTCTACGGCGCGACCGACGAGGGCGAGGGCGTGAAGACGATCCAGCGCGCCCTGGAGTTGGGCATCGACTTCATCGACACGGCACAGCTCTACGGTCCGCTTACGAACGAGATCCTGGTCGGCCGCGCGATCAAGGGCCACCGCGACGCGTACGTGATCGCCACGAAGTTCAGTCGCCGGCTGGACGACGCCGTCCCCGGCGACATGAGCAGCGTCGGGCCACAGGACGGCTCGGCCGTGTACGTGCGCAGGTCGATCGAGGGGTCGCTCGAACGGCTCGGGACGGACTACATCGACCTGTATTACCAGCACCGCGTCGATCCCAAGGTGCCGATCGAGGAGACCGTCGGCGCGATGGCCGAGCTGGTCGAGCAGGGCAAGGTCCGCCACATCGGCCTGAGCGAGGCGGCGCCGGAGACGATTCGCCGCGCGAACGCGGTTCACCCGATCACCGCCGTGCAGACCGAGTACTCGCTCTGGAGCCGCGACCCCGAAGCCGAGATCCTGCCGACGTGCCGCGAGCTGGGGATCGGGTTTGTCCCCTACTCTCCACTCGGGCGGGGGTTTCTGGCCGGTCGGTTCACCTCGCCCGACGAGCTCGACGAGCACGACTTCCGTCGTCGCGGCCCGCGGTTCACGGGTGAGAACCTCGAGGCGAATCTCAAGCTTGCCGGGAAGGTCAGAGAGATCGCCGCGGAGAAGGGTGTCACGGCGGCGCAACTCGCGATCGCGTGGGTGCTTGCGCGCGGCGACGATCTGGTCCCGATCCCCGGTACCAAGCGCCGCACCTACCTCGAGCAGAACGCAGGCGCGGTCGACGTCGAGCTGACACCGGACGACCTCGCACGCATCGACGCGGAGCTTCCCCAGGCCGCGGGCGAGCGCTACGACGAAGCCGGTATGGCGGCCGTGAACCTGTAGGAGCAGTGACGCGGGCCACGTCCGCGGTCGAACAAGCCTCCATGAAACGCCGCGCGCGAGGCAGCAAACGGGCAGCAGGTGTCTGAATCGCCGCTCAACCATGCGGCCGGTCTCGCCTCGTCCCTTAGACGAGAAACCGCATGGATCGAGCGATCCGGGTGGACTTCGGCGCTGACAGGGATCGTGTCCAGGACGAGTCGTCGGGCTCGTTCGGCGTCGTCGGCGACCTGCGCTTTGAAGCCCGACAG
Source organism: uncultured Thermoleophilia bacterium (assembly GCA_963734565.1). Lineage (GTDB taxonomy): Bacteria > Actinomycetota > Thermoleophilia > Gaiellales > Gaiellaceae > JACVRM01. Next base: position 152,614 of record CAVTHM010000007.1, read on the forward strand.
TTCAGTGCAGCTGCGGTGCGTCGAGGCAAGCGCGGTCGGCTGGCCGTCGAACCAGGGGGCGCTTCACTAGGGATTCCGAATCCCATCGGATCTCGCAGTGCTTAGGCGTCGCGGCGGACTCCCGGCGTACTCTCATCGCTTAGGAGGACGTTCCTGCGACGATCAAAAAATTCCTGTTAGCAGGCCTTTCCAGTGGGCCGTGCTGGACTCGAACCAGCGACCTTGGGATTAAAAGTCCGCGCGGGACCGCTGCAACGAACTGCACCTAACTGAAACATGCTGCAATAAGCCCGGTTCGACACTGCAACGAACTGCAACAAGCTGCAGGTAGCGGAGACAAGCCCGTACTCCAATCGGTACTCCCGCTCGTCGTCACGCCGGACAACGAGGCGATGCTAGGTGGCGGTGCCAGTCTCGACGACGGCCACCCGCGTGACTGAGCACGTGCTCGACGCCGGTCGAGCCCCGCCGCAGAGCCGCTGCCTCTGATCACCGGGCCGCCACCCTGAGGAGGTTCGCGAACATCGTCGCCGACGCCGGCCTCGCCTCGGGGTCCTTCTCGAGCGCTCTCACGAGCGCCCACGCGAACTCGGGCGGGGCCGGAGGATCGGGCGGCGGATGCTCGAGGTGCGCGGTGCCGACGCTCAGCAGGCTCCGATCCGCGAACGGCGGCGTTCCGGCCAGGCATTCGAAGGCGACGCAGCCGAGCGCGTAGATGTCGCTGGCCGACGTCGGCTCTCCGCCGCGGATGAGCTCGGGCGCGAGATAGTCGAGCGTGCCGAGCACCTGACCGGGCGTCGTCAGCACCGTTCCGCTGGCTGCCCTCACGAGGCCGAAGTCCGTGAGGACGGCCGAACCGTCGTCGCGGAACATGACGTTCGACGGCTTGACATCACGGTGCACCAGGCCCTGGCGATGAAGTGCCTCGAGACCCGCGGCAAGCTCGGCGATCAATCGCACCACCCCGTGAACGTTGAAGACGCCCTTCGCGATCCGGTCGGCAAGCGAGCCGCCTGGAAGGTACTCGAGCGCGACGTACGGGCGACCGTCGCGATCGCCGGCGTCGACGATCTCGACCAGGTGCCGGTCGCGCACCTCCCGCGCGACGCGGATCTCCCGCGCGAACCGCTCTCGCGACTCAGCGTCTTCGCCGAGCTCACGGCGGAGCACCTTCAGCGCGACCACGGTGCCGTGGGGCGAACGGGCGCGGTAGACGATGGCGGCGCCACCGGCGCCCAGCTCGCACTCGATCTCGTAGTCGCCGAGTCGCTTCAGATCGGCCATCGCCGTATTCTGTTTGCACCGCGAAGGGAGAGATGGTGCAGATCGGGTCGGTTCCGGGTCCAGGGAGCACGATTGGGGGCTACCGGCTCGAGGAGCTGATCGGTCGAGGCGGGATGGGCGCCGTGTATCGCGCCGAGGATCTCAGCCTGGGCCGCAGCGTGGCGGTGAAGCTGCTTCCGCGCGAGCTCGCCGACAACGAACATTTCCGCGAGCGGTTCCTGCGCGAATCACAGCTCGCGGCATCACTCGACCATCCGAACGTCATCCCGATCTACGCGGCCGGCGAGGATGACGGCCAGCTCTACCTGGCGATGCGGTTCGTGCCGGGCGTCGACCTCCGGCAACTGCTCAGGCGGGACGCACCGTTGTCGCCGGAGCGCGCGCTGAGCATCGTCGCACAGGTGGGCGAGGCGCTCGACGTCGCACACGAGCGCGGGCTCGTCCACCGCGACGTAAAACCGGCCAATGTGCTCGTGGCGGAGCGAAACGGTCGGGAACACTGCTATCTCGGCGACTTCGGGCTCACGAAGCAGACCGCGTCGATCTCCGGTCTCACGGGCACGGGCGAGCTCGTCGGCACCGTTGCGTACGTCTCGCCCGAGCAGATCCGCGGTGACCCCGTTGACGGCCGCGCCGACATCTACTCGCTCGGCTGCATGTTGTTCGAGTGCCTCACCGGCGAGACGCCGTTCGCGCGCGACACCGAGGTCGCGGCGCTGTGGGCCCATGTGAACGAGCCGCCGCCAGCCCTTGCTGCACTGCGCCCCGGGCTTCCTGAAGCGATCGACGCGGCGTTCGCACGGGCCCTGGCGAAGAACCCGGGGGAACGGCAGGCCAGCTGTGCGGAGCTCGTCTCCGACGCCGCTGCCGCACTCGGCCGCCCGGCCCCGCCCGACGTCTCCCCGCGACGCGTGACCCGCGGCGCCGCGCCGCGGATGTCGCGCCGCGCGCTGCTCGTCGCCGGCGCGGCGGTCGCCACAGCCGCCGCGCTCGGTGGAGGTTTCGCGCTGTTTCGGGGCGACTCCGGCGTCGATCTGATCGCAGCGGGCTCCGTCGGCGTCGTCGACCCGGACACGCGCGACGTCGTCGCGGGGATCCCGGTCGGGTTCAGCTCGCGGCAGATCGCCTCCGGCGAGGGCTCGGTCTGGGTGCTCGATCCGGATGGAAGCACGCTCACGCGGATCGACCCGAAGACGGCCGCCCTCGTTCCGCCGACCCGCGGGATTCCGGCCGCCGGGATCCCGATGGCCCTGGCGGTCGGTGAGGGGTCGCTCTGGATCGCGGTGAACGAGGGACACGCTCTCAGCGTCCTCGAGGTCGGGCCGGAGCTCGGCGACCTGCGGCGAAGGATCGTCCTCGAGACGAGGAAGGAGGGCGTCTTCGCTGCGTTGGTCGAGCCCGTCGAGCTCACGCTTGGAAGGCATGCCGTCTGGGCCTTCGAGCGGGCGCGGGGACAGGTCACTCGGATCGATCCGGCGACGGGCAAGGCCAGGCTGCTCGCGGAGGGTTACGGGGCCGCGTCGTCGATTGCCGTCGGCCCGGATGGGGTCTGGCTCGGGGGCACGACGGGCGTGACGAAGCTCGATCCCAGCTCGGGGGTCGAGCTCGGGAACGCCCCGGTGGAGCAGGCGCTCGGCTCTCGCACGACGTCCGTCGCGGTCGGACGCGGCGCCGTCTGGTTCGTCGGCGCCTCGAGCACGAGGCTCTGGCGTATCGATCCCGGGAGCGTCACGGTCCTCGACTCCACGCCGGTCGCGACGAGCCCGACCGCGGTCACGGTGGAGGATGGCGGCGGCGTGTGGGTGGCGAGCAGCGCGATCACGAAGCTCTCGCACGTCGATCCCAGGACCGACGCCGTGGAGAAGGTCGAGCTCGGCGCGAAGCCGCGCGGACTGGTGAGCGCGTTCGACCGGATCTGGACGAGCCCCGCACCCCCGTCCTAGGATGGCGCGGTGCTGAGGAGGTGGTGGTCCGGGCTCTTCGCGGTTGGTACCGCGGTGATCCTGCTCGGATCCGCCTCGGTCGCGAGACCGGGCGGCGAGGCGACTCGTGGCGGCACGCTCCGACTCATGTTCGGCGCTGAGCCGAGCTCCGTCGACCCTGCGCTCGCTGATACCAGCAGAGGCGCGTGGACGCTCCTGTTCGCGACCTGCGCAAAGTTGTTCAACACCTCATATGACGCCCGCACGGGCAAGGCTCGCGTGGTTCCCGAGGTCGTCCAGAAATTCGATGTCTCGAACGGCGGGCGGACGTATACGTTCCAGCTCAGGCGGACGTTCCGCTTCCACACGGGCGCTCCCGTGACCGCGCACAGCTTTGCCGACGCCTTCAATCGCGATGCCAGCTCGAAGCTGAGCTCGCCGTCGAGACGTTTCCTGGACGAGATCGTCGGTGCGGCCGACGTGATCCAGGGAAAGGCGGACAGGGTTGTAGGGGTCCGGGCGCTCGGCACCTACCGGCTCCAGATCCGCCTGTCGCGGCCGGCCGGCGACTTCCCTGCTCGCCTCACGATGCCGTTCTTCTGTCCGCTCCTGCCCTCTACACCGCTCGAGCCGATCGAGGATCCACCCGGATCGGGGCCGTACTACGTCGCCGAGCGGGTTCCGAATCGGCGGATAGTGCTCGAGCGAAACCCCTACTACGGGGGCGATCGACCGGCGAACCCCGACCGGATCATTTGGACGATCGAGCCCGACGCAGACACGCGGGTACGTGCGACCGAGCAGAACGAGAACGACTACACGTCGTTGTTCAGCTACCCCGATTCGGTGCTCCACGGCCTCGTCTCGAGGTACGGCCTCAACCGGCCGGGCGGGCGGCTGTTCCAGGAGCCGACCCTCACGACGTATCTCTTCGTCTTCAACCCCGAGCGGCCCGCCTTCAAGGCAGTGGGCCACGAGTCGCTCCAGAAGGCGATCAACTACGCAATCGACAGGGCGGCTCTGGGCCGTCCGCACGGCTATCTGGCCGGCAAGCCCACCGACCGCCTGCTGCCGCCGGCGCTCAGTGACACCCGGACCGCGTACCCGCTCGGTCGAGCCGATCCCGTGACAGCCCGAAAGTGGCTCGCGCGCGACGCCCATCGGCCGACGACGCTCGTCCTCTACACGACGAACTTCGTCTTCGGTGCCCCGACTGCTCAGGCGTTCGCGCTCAGCCTGAAGCAACTCGGGATCGACGTCGTCATCAAGCAGTTCGAGTTCTCGACGATGCTCCAGAAGCTTCGTGTCCCGGGGGAGCCCTGGGACGTTGCCTGGCTCCCCTGGAACAGCTGGTACTCCGACCCGGCCGGCTCCCTCGTCCTGCTGTTTCGGACCACGAGGTTCCAGGGTCGGGTCGACGCCGCCAACCGCGTGACGGGTGCCGCCCGACAAGAGGCCTGGGCAGATCTCGAGTCCGATCTCATGCGCAACGATCCGCCGGTTGCCGCGTACATGAATCCCACGGCGGTGACTCTCTTGTCGCGGAACTTTGGGTGCTACCGCTACCACCCCGTCTACGACCTCGATCTAGCGGCCGCCTGCAAGAAGTAGCGCCCGCTACGGCGGATTCGCCTCGACGTCACCCGCCTGCGCCTGGTAGTGCGCCAGTCGATGCACGTGCTCGGCGCTCGAGCCGTCGTGCAGCTCCTCGAACGACCGGGCGACGTGACGGTAGAGCTCGCGACGGGCGTCGGACGTCAGCGTCGCCAGGGCGGCTTCTTGCAGGAGGCCGTGCCTGAACGCGCAGACGAACTCGGGGTAGCGCCGCACCTCGCGAACGATCTCCGCGCGCAGCAGATCTCGCAGGTCGTCGGTCACGTCAGCGCCTCGCACGTGCGCGAGCACTGGTACGGAGAACTCACGTCCGAGCGCCGCAGCCGTCTGGGCCAGCCGGCGCGCGCCGTCCGGCAGACGGTCGATTCGCGAGACGAGGAGGCTTTCGAGCGCGGACGGAAGGAGGGCAGACGGCCGCAGCGTGGTCGTCCACGTGCGGCCCCGCTGCCCGAGGGCGCCTCCCTCGATCAGCCCGCGCAGCAGCTCCTCGAGGTAGAACGGGTTGCCCTCGGCGCGCGCGACGATCTCGTCGCGCGTGCGGTCGTCGAAGGTGCCGGGAAGGAGCGTCCCGAGCAGTCGGGACGAATCGGCCGGCGGGAGCGGCTCGAGCATCAGCTCCGAGGCCCGGTGCGAGAAGTCGGTCAGGACACGGCTCCGGAACCGCCAGCCCTCCGAGTCGGCGTCGCGCCGCAGCGTCGCGACGAGCAGGAGCGGTGCTCGGTCGGTGAGGCCGAGCAGCTCCTCCGCGAGCTCGCGCGTCCACCCGTCGGCCCAGTGCAGGTCCTCGACCGCGAGCACGACCGGCGTTCGCGCCGTGAGGGCCTGCACCCAGGCGGCATACGGCTGGCGCAGCTCTTGTGCTCCAAGGCCCTCGAGCCCGAGAGCTCGGCCGAGCGTCGCGACGAGGTCGTCGTCGTGGCCGAACAGCGGCGCGAGCCGCGCGCGTGCGCGCGTGCGCACGACGACGTCGGGATCGCGGAGCTCGACGCCGAGCCAGCGTCGCAGCGCCTCGACGAACGGCGCAGAGGGAAGGCCGCCGTACGAGAAGCACTGGCCTTCGAGCCACGTAACCTGCTCGCCGGCTCGGGCGCGGATCTCCGCGAGCAGTCTCGTCTTGCCGATCCCCGGCTCGCCGACAAGGAGGAGTGCCCGGCCCCTCCCCGCAAAGAGGTCCGACACGATCGTCTCGAGCTGCTCGAGCTCACGGTCGCGTCCGATGAGCGGACGGAGCGTCGGTGCACCAGCGGCGACGCGGGGTCCGATCAAGCGCGAGGCGCCGTCGAGCGGCTCCAGGTCGAAGCGGCGTGCAAGTCGCGGCGCGGCCGTCCGACCGACTGCGATCGCCCCGAGCGGCGCCGCAGCCTGGACCAGCGCGGCGTCGTCCGATATGCCGGCGAGGCCGGACTCGTCTTCCGCATGGCCGGTCTCGATGGCCACGCGCACCGCGAAGTCCGGGATCCGCCATGCCTCGGCAATGTCCCTCGCGTACCCGCCGACGACGTCGACGATCCGGAGAGCGGCCCGCGCCGCCCGCTCGGGGTCGTCCTCGTGCGTCTGCGGGATGCCGAAGTACGCGGTGATCCCGTCAGGGGCTTCGTCTCGAACCTTGCCGCCGTACTCTTCGACTGCGTGTTTCATCTGCGACACGCAGTCATGCATCAGCGCCTGCGCCTCGTCCGGTGCGAGCTCGTCCCGGAGCGGCTCCGAGCCCACGACGACCGCGAGTACCACGGTGACCGGGCGAAGCTCGTCCCTCGGCATGACCGCCGCCGGGCTCTCCTGAGCGGGCGCCGCCGCCGGCTCGCCGGCGGCGAGGTCGAGTGCGGAGTCGTGGCGGAGGATCGCGGCCTCGAGACCGCGAAGGTCATCGCCGGGCGTCAGGCCGAGCTCTTCGCTGAGGCGCTTCCGAACCGACCGGTAAGCCTCGAGGGCATCGGCCTGCCGGCCCGAGCGGTAGAGGGCGAGCATGAGCAGCCCGTGCAGCTCCTCGCGGTAGGGATGCGCTGCGGCCAGCGCCTCCAGCTCGCCGACCATGCGAACGTGGTGGCCGAGCTTGAGCTCAGCCTCGATCCGCTCGATGTTCGTGGCGAGGTGCAGGTCGTTCAGGCGGCTCGCCTCGTGACGGGCTTCACCCTCGAGCAGAAGGTCGGCGAGCGGCGGCCCTCGCCAGAGCGCGAGCGCCTCGCCGAGCAAGCGCGAGGAGAGTTCCGGATCAGCGTGCCGCGCATCCGTGACCAGCCGCTCGAAGCGCATCAGGTCGCCCTGCTCCGGTTCGACCTCCAGCCTGTACCCCTGCGCCCGGGTCTGCAGCGCCCCCGCCGGCAGCACCTTGCGCAAGCGGGAGACGTAGACCTGCACCATCGTCACGGCCGTCTCGGGAGGCGTGTCCCCCCAGAGCTCGTCGATCAGGCGCGTGGTCGAGACGACCCGGTTCGCGTGGAGGAGCAGCACCCCGAGCAAGGCGCGCGGTTTGGGGCCGCCCAACGGCACCGTGCGCTCGCCGTCGCGAACCTCGAGCGGACCCAGGATCAAGAACTTCATGCAGCCTCCGCCAAGACCGTCGCGACGGTAGCACCGCATCGAGTCGTCAACCCTGCGCCGGCTCGAGCACTCGATCCGGAGTGCAAGACAGGGCCTGGTCGCCGCCACCGGGCCGACGCCGCGCTCGCCGTGTAGCCGCCGCCGCTCGCGGTACATGCGAGCAACCTCAATGGTCGCAGCGTCGCTCCGACCTCCCGCCGTACTCTCACCCCTCGGCTAGCGATCGCGCGCGAAAGGAAAATGCCGTTGTGCAGGTCTTTCTATTGGGCCGTGCTGGACTCGAACCAGCGACCTTGGGATTAAAAGTCCGCGCGGAACTGCTGCAACGAACTGCGGCTAACGGAAACGTGCTGCAACGAGCACGGTTCGACGCTGCAACGAACTGCAACAAGCTGCAGCTAGCGGAGACAAGCCCGTACTCCAATCGGTACTCCCACGCGTCGCTTGTGCGGACAACGGAGGCGTGTGTTCGCGTCGCCCGGGCTACCGACTCATGGTCCACGGCCGGGATGGGCCAGGAGACAGGTTTCGAAGAACACGTCGCCCGAGACGCCGACCCACACGTAGCCGTTCCCGAACGCCAGCCATTGGGGGTGGTAGCCGATGTCGATCGTCTCGACGACGGTGTCCGTCGCGGGATCGATGCGAGACAGCGTGCCGTCGCAGTGGTTCGTGACCCAGACGGAGCCGGCACCGATCGCGAGGCCCATGGGCATGTTCCCCACGTCGATCGTGTTTCGGACTCGGCGTGTCGACGGGTCGACGCGATAGACCTTCTTGTCGTCCCAGGCCGGCACCCAGATGGAGCCGAAGCCGGCCACTGGCTGGCGCGCAAACCCGCCCACCGGGATGCGCGTCTGCCGGCCGCTCTCCCCGTCGATGCGGAGCAGCTCGTTGGCGGGAGCGCCCAGGCCGATCCACGCCGCTCCGAAGCCGTAGCCCACCCCGATCGGCCAGTCGGTCCGGTAGCCCGACTCGAGCGGATACTTCCGCTCGCGCTGGAGCGTCCGTAAGCTCCAGCGTTCGACCAGAGGGGGCTCGAACGTCCCAGCCCACAGTGCGCCGCCGCCGACGCCGATGTACGCGCCGTCGCTGGACTCGGGCAGGGGAAGCGAGACGCTCAAATTGAGCGATTCAACGTCCACCCGCGCGACCTCGTGACGGCTCGCGCTCGCGACCCACAGCCAGCGATCTCCCTGGCGCGCGATGCTTCCGTCTGCCGAGTAGCGACCCGAGTTCCTCAGGACACCGGTTCGGCTGTCGATGCGGGACAGGGTCGCATCGTCAACGCTGGCCACGAACACGTAGTCGCCGACGATCTCCACCTCGCCCGGATTCCTGCCCACAGGAATGACGTCGACGATGTCGTTCGACCCGGGATCGATCTTGACCAGCGACGCCGGCGTCACCGTCGGCGCACCGCCGTCGCGGCGTAGCAGGACCCCAGCCGCAGCCGTCGCCGTGACAAGGGCCACGAGCGTGGCGAACGCGACGAGCATCGCGCCGCGCCTGCGCCGCTTGAGCCCGAACGCTGCTTCGGCATCCGCGACGAGCGCCGAGCAGGTCGGGTAGCGCTCCTCGGGCGCCTTGGCCATGGCCCGTCGGATGACCTGGTCGACGGATTGAGGGAGCTCGGACTGGTGCTCGCTCGCACTCGGCGGCTCCTCCTCCATATGCGCCCACACCACCGCTAGGCGCGAGCCCCGGGCGAACGGCGTCCCGCCGGTGAGGCATTCGTAGAGCACGCAGCCGAGCGAGTAGACGTCGGCTCGACCGTCGATCGGCCCGCCTTCGATGTGCTCAGGCGCGAGGTACGACGGCGTTCCCACCGAGCGGCCGTCGCCCGCCTGCGCGCCGTGCTCCTCGAGTCGCCGGGTCAGCCCGAAGTCCGCCAGATAGACGTGCTCGTTTCGGTCGAGCAGGATGTTCGAGGGCTTGACGTCGCGATGAACGAGGCCGTTGGCGTGCGCCGCGTCGAGTGCCTTCGCGACCTGGCCGCAGATGGCCAGTGCGCGGGCTGGCTCGAGCGGCGCCGCCTCGCGCAGGAGCGCGCCCAGGTCGGTTCCCTCCACGAGCCGCATGGCGAGATACAGGCGGCTGCCGACGTCGCCGGCATCGTGGATCGGAACGACGTTCGGGTGCTCCAGCGACATGGCGAGCTCCGTCTCGCGCGCGAAGCGCGCCTGGAAGCCTTCGTCGAGCGCCAGCTCGGACGCAACGAGCTTCAGGGCGACGGTGCGCTTGAGGCGCAGATCGTAGGCCCGGTAGACGACCCCCATGCCGCCGCGCCCGATGAGCTCTTCGATCCGGTAGCCGAGAAACTCGGTGCCCACCTCAATGTCCACGCTCGTCCCTTCGGCGGTCCGAACGATCGTACGCCGAGGAACCGGGGCCCGCTGAGCCGCTGCCGAGGGAGCCGGGATGATAGGGACCGCAGCGTGGAGTTCCGCATCCTTGGGCCACTCGAGGTTGTCGACGGGGGGCGATCACTTACGCTCGGCGGCTCGAGGCAGCGGGCACTCCTCGCGTTGCTGCTCACACACGCGAACGAAGTCGTGTCGACGGATAGATTGATCGACGAGCTTTGGGGAGGGACGGCGCCCACCGGCTCGTTGAACGCGCTCCAGTACCACGTCTCCCAGCTGCGCAAGGCGCTCGCACCCAGCGAGGCCGTCGTCACCCAGGAGCGCGGGTATCTCATCCGGGTCGGTCCGACCGAGCTCGACCTCCTCCGCTACGAGCGGCTCGTCGCCGAGGCGCAGCGCTCGCCACCCGACGGCGCGGCGCGCCTTCTCCGCGAGGCGCTCGGGCTCTGGCGCGGCCCGCCGCTGGCCGACCTCGCGCACGAGTCGTTCGCGCAAGCGGAGGCGCGCCGGCTCGAAGAGCTTCGCCTTGTCGGCCTCGAGCGGCGCGTCGAAGCAGACCTCGAGCTCGGCCGGCACGCCGAGCTCGTAGGGGAGCTCGAGGGGCTCGTTCGCGAGTACCCACTCCGCGAGGGTCTCCGCGCCCAGCTCATGCTCGCGCTCTATCGCTCCGGACGCCAGGTCGAGGCATTGACTGTCTACCGCGAGACGAGGAGCTTGCTCGTCGAGGAGCTCGGCATCGAGCCAGGCCCGGCGCTCCAGGAGCTCGAACAGGCGATCCTGCGGCAGGAGCCCGCCTTGGTTCCGCGACTCGGCGCCGCACCGGGGCAGCGCGCGATCATGGTGGTCGCCGGAGACGGGAGCCGCCTCGGCGACCTGCTCGCGATCGCCGAGCCGCTCGCCCGGCGTCCGGTACGCGAGCTCATCCTCGTCCGCCTCCTGCGAGACGGCGCCGATCTCACCGTCGCGAACGCGGAGCTTTCTGAAAGTCGGCTCGCCCTCGCCGAACGAGGCGTGTCGTCCCGCGTCGCCACGTACACCACCGACCAGCCCGGATCCGACACCTCCCGCTTCGCCGGCGAGCACGACGTGGAGCTCGTCCTCGTCGATGCACCAGCGGAACTGCTCGAGACCGGCCGTCCCGACCAGGATCTCGACGTCATCCTCGAGCAGGTGCCCTGCGACGTCGGAGTGCTCGTGGGGGCCGGCGACACGGGGACGGGCCCAGTCGTCACCCCCTTCGGCGGCGTCGAGCACGACTGGTCCGCCATCGAGCTTGCCGCATGGCTGGCTGACTCCCTCGGCACGACCCTCCGCCTGCTCGGTACCGAAGCCGACGCCGAGGCCGGCCGGCGCGACGCGAGCAGGCTGCTCGCGCGCGCCTCGCTGCTCGTGCAGCAGGTGGTGGGAATCGCTACGGAGCCGGTCCTCGTTCGCGCCGGCGAAGAGGGCGTCCTCGACGCCGCCTGGGACGCCCGGCTGCTCGTCATCGGCCTGTCTGACCGGTGGCCGAGCGAGGGCGTCGGATCCGTTCGGCTCGCCGTGGCGACGCGCGCAGGCGTCCCTACCGTGTTCGTGCGGCGGGGCCGGCGGCCGGGCGGTGTCGCCCCGGACGGAACCCTGACCCGCTTCACATGGACGCGCGCGTCGCAGCACGGCGAGCCGGCGGTCTGACACAGCTCGCTCTCCTACTGGCGCGGGCCGAGAACGCCTTCGAGCCGGACCCTGTTGGGCCCGTTGGGCGGGTCGACCACGGAGCCCGCTCCGCCTCCCACGAGTCCCGCGTAGTCACCGGTGGCGCGGACCACCTTCCAGGTGATGATGCCGATCGCATAGCGGCCAAGTTCCACGTCGATCCAATCGACGCGGTGCCGGGTTACGAGCGTTCCGTTCTTCCCGGTAAACGTCACCATTGGATCGTTCACCTCGATCGGCAGCCCATAGCGCCTGGACAGGCGCGAGCTCCAGCAACAGGCCTCGACCGTGCCGGTGTCGCGGCTGAGCGCTCCGGAGGTCATGGCGGTGAGGACGAACCCCTCCTTGCCCCCAGGGTTCATCTGGATTACGACCCGCTGCTTCGCGGCGGCCGGGCGGGCCGCCGCGATCGTCGTCAGTGTGGCCGCGGCGACCACGAGGGCCGCGACTGCTACGAGTACGAGCTTCCTGTTCATTTTTCGCCTCCTTTGACTTCGCCTTCGGGGCAGCGTGGTCGCCGGGGCTGAGGCGAAGCTGAGGGGGCGCTGAGGAGCCCGCGCCGACCGGCCCCATGCGGCGCTGACTGCACGCTCCGCCGGAGCGGAGCGACGTTCACGCGCGCGCTGTCAGCCCTTCGCGCGCGCAGAGTGTGCATGCCCGACTTTGTGCAGCTGCTCGGCGGCGTTCATCGACCTGCGAGCGCAGCTGGACGCGAACCAACAGTCCGGGCGGGTTCGAGATCACGTCCAACCCGGCCGCCGCCTGGGGATTGCCAATCCCCGTCGAATGCGCCGTGCTTCGGCGTCGCCGCCGACTCCCGCCGTACTCTTACCGCTTTGGGGTCGATCGCACGCCAAAAACCCCCTCTCAGCAGGGCTTTCCAGTGGGCCGTGCTGGACTCGAACCAGCGACCTTGGGATTAAAAGTCCGCGCGGAACCACTGCAACGAGCTGCGCCTAACTGAAACGTGCTGCAACGAGCACGGTTCCGAACTGCAACGTGCTGCAACGAGCTGCAGGTGGCGGAGACAAGCCCGTACTCCAATCGGTACTCCGCTTGTCGTCCCGCCGGACAACCGCACTGCCGGTGGGCGTTGCTAGGAAGCGGTTGCGGTGACAGCGGGGAGCAGCTGCTCGGTCAGCGATGGTGAAGGTCGTGGTCGGTCGCGCGTCATTCAGCGGGAGAGTGTGCGAGTGGATGTCATCGTCATGTTCGTTGTTGGTGGCGGGAGGGAGGGGCCGGCGTGTGTGCCGGCCCCTCCCGTACCGGCCAGTTAGGAGTTCGCAGCCGTCGTGAGCTCGGCGGACGACTGGTCGAGAGCTTTCTGGAGCTCGTCGTAGTCGTCCTTGTCGATTGCCTTGTTGATCCGCTTGTCCGAGTTGACAAGGGCGGCCTCGACCCTGTCCGCGTAGGTGTCATCGACGATCGCGACGACCGCAGACGATCCCGGCGGCAGGTACTCCTCCATCTCGACGCCCAGCTGCTTCTCATCGTGCTTCTTCTTGAGCTTGCCGACGACTGCGCCGATCCCGGCTCCGACCGCGGTCGCGGCGAGCAGCGGCGGCGCGAACAGCCCGACCACGAGCCCGGCGGTGCCGCCGAGAACGGCGCCGCCTGCTACGTGGGCACCGCTGTCGTGCTCGGCCACATCGACCTTGCCACTGGCGTCGCGGTTCAGGACGACGGCCCCGACGACCTGGTAGTCACCGGCGTCCTCGCCTGCCTTGAGCGCCTTGAAATCATCGGCTGCTGCCCCGGAAACCGAGTAGCTACCGACCACAAGGACGAGATTGTCATTTGCCATCATTTCCTCCCACGGGAATTCATTTGAGAGTGGTCAAAACGTTGAGCCGTGCTTTTGTCTCGTTCGTGCTGCGGGGGTCGGATTAGGCGCGCGGGAAGATCTCCGACGCGCCCTACCGGACCACTGCTACGAGGCGGTCTCCTCGTCGAGCTCGGCCTCGGCCTCGGCGATCTCGATCGCGATACCGAGCGCCTTGATCATCTTCCCCGATGCCGAAACGACACGCGCCGTACCGACGATCGGCGCGACCGCAGTCAGGACGCCCTGGATCTCTTCCGCTCCGAAGCCCAGCTCGCTGGCTGCGCCGAGGTTGAGCAGATAGGACGCGGCCGAAGCATCGACCGCAACGAGCGCTGCGAGGCGCACCAGCATCAATGTCTCGGGGTCGAGATTCGACGCCGCGAGTGAGTCCGCAGTCATGCTCGCGAGCAGATCGAGAACCGGCCTCTCGACGACTTGCTCTGCCATGTCTCCTCCTCCTTCTTGGGGGCCTTTCTAGGACCACACCAACGACGTTGGACGTCGCTCATGTGCTGCGATCGTCTGCCAGCACCGCCGGCAGGTCATCGGTCTCCGCCCTGACCCGCTCCGGGCAAAACACGCAGACGATCGCCTGCTGAGTGACCGCACGTTGATCTTCGCCTCCTGGGCGCCACTGTGCCCGCCCCGTTTCCACCGGCCAGGCCGTCACTCCTGTTTGGTGGTCTCGAAGAGCGCTCTTGCGCTCTCGAGATCAGCTGGCGAGTTGATGTTCGTCGTTAGTTCCTGGGGCACGGAGACGTAGGCGACGTCGAGTTCCGAAATAGCGCCTCGAAGGTCGAGCTCGCGTCGGGCCAAGCGACGCTCGAAGAGCGGCAGGCAGGTGTCCCTGTATGCACCCGGCAAGGGCCCCGCTTGCGTTACAGAAGCATCCTGGCAACGGTTCGCGAGGAGCTGGATGGCCTCGACTGTAAACATCGGGCAGTCGACTGGCACAAACACGCAGAGCTCGGTAGCCGCGTAGCGAAGGCCGCCGATTACTCCGGCGATGGAAGCGCGAAGAGCGATGCCGTCGTCCACGACCTCGAAGGGCAGCGCCAATCGGTCTGATGCTTTTCCGATAGCCACCCGGTTCGAGCACGCTGTGCCCAGGGTCTCCCAGACTCGCTCGGCGAGCGTCGTGCCACCCAGAAGCGCAAACGCCTTGGCGGATCCGAAGCGGCGACTCGCCCCGCCGACCAGAAGAACGCCGGTCACCTCGCCGCTCAAACCAACCGCCCTCCACTCACCTCGACGACGCCAGCGCTTGTCGGCCGGGTCGGCGACAACCGAGCCAAGACAGGTCTCTCGGCGACATCGTCGCGCGGTCGCGATAGCGCGCTTCATCCCTACGGGGTGAGGCTGGCCGCGTGGGCCGGGCCATGATCGCAACAGCTAGGCAACTGTCAGCGAGGAGAAGGAGTAGCCATGGATGCCGACAATCTCGTACTTGTGGTCGGTGCGTACTCCGACGCCGAAGCAGCCGCAGACGACTTCAAGACGCTGAAGGCCGGACAGGATGCCGGCGAGTACCAGGTTGTCGGGGCCGTCGTGATGAATCGCGACGCCAGCGGCAAGGTCGACGTGCAGGAGTACGGTGACGGGCGCACCGGCGGCGGCGCGGTGCTCGGCGGCAGTGCTGGGCTCGTGGTCGGGCTGTTCGCGCCGCCGCTGCTGGCGGCGACCGCGATCGGCGCCGGCATCGGTGCCGGGATCGGGGCGCTCAACAAGCGGCACTCCGAGAAGAAGCTCGGCGTCGAGGTCGAGGAGTACCTGCCGCCGGGATCCTCAGCGGTTGTGGCAGTCGTCGAGGACGTCTGGGCCGACAGGGTCGAGAACGCGCTCGTCAACTCGGACAAGAGAATCAACAAGGCGATCGACTCGGACGACTACGACGAGCTGCAGAAGGCGCTTTCGAAGTCCTCCGCCGAGGTGTCGGGCGCGGTCACGTCGTAGCTGGCGGCAATGAGGAGGGGCCGGCGCGCGCGCCGGCCCCTCCTCACGCCGAAACGCGACGAGCCCAAGGCCACGCGAGCGGGCGGAGGATGAGATCGATGAGGCATCCTCGCGGGCGCAGCAGGACAAGCCAAAATGGTGGCTAGTCGGCGATGCCTCTCCGGCGCAACGCGCGGGGAGCGATGACCACGTCACCGGCTCCCGCACACAGGCGCGGGTCTCTGAGGATCGGCCGCGTGATCGTGATCTGGGCGATCAACACGGTGGCGTTGATGCTGCTGGCCTGGATCCTGCAGGGCTTCTCGATCGAGAGCTGGGGGAGCGGCCTGGCTCTGGCGGCGGTGCTCGGGCTGCTGAACGCGCTCGTCTGGCCGCTGTTGATCCGGGTGGCGCTGCCGTTGACCGTGATCACCCTCGGGTTCGGCGTGCTCCTTCTGAACGGCGTCTTCGTCTGGCTGGCCTCGGACATCCTCTCCGGCTCGGTGCAGATCAGCGGGTTGTGGACGGCGATCGTCGTCGCGCTCGGCCTGACGCTGGTCAACAACGTCGTGACGCTGTTCCTGGGGATCGACGACGACGACCTCTACTACCGCGAGGTGATCAAGCGGCACGCGCGGAGGTCGAAGCGAAGCCGCGGCGCCGAGCAGGCGTTCCAGGGGTGCTGTTCCTGGAGATCGACGGGCTCGCGCACGACGTGCTCGTGCGGGCGATGCGGGACGGAAGCGCGCCGACGATGGCCGCGTGGCTGCGCAACGGCTCCCACTCGATGATCGAGTGGGAGTGTGACTGGTCGTCGCAGACCGGAGCGATGCAGGCGGGGATCCTGCAGGGCTCGAACTGGGACATGCCGGGCTTCCGCTGGTGGGAGAAGGACAGGCAGGAGGCGTTCGTCTCGAACAGCCCGAAGAACGCGAGGGAGATCGAGAAGCGGCACTCGAACGGCAAGGGCCTCCTGTACGCGGACGGGGCCAGCAGGGCGAACCTCGTCTCGGGTGACGCACCTCACTCGATGATCACGATGAGCACCGTGCGCGAGAAGCGCGAGGGACGCGTCGGTGAGGACTACTTCGCGTTCTTCGCCAATCCCTACGACGTGACCCGCACGTTCATCCTCGTGGTCAAGGAGATCGCGGCGGAGATCTGGCAGCAGACGCAGCAGCGACGTCTGGAGATCGAGCCGCGTGTGCACCGTGGCTGGTTCCCGTACCCCCTCCTTCGCGTCGTACACGAACGTCCTCCAGCGCGAGCTGGAGGTGGCGTCCACGATCCAGGATCTCTACAGCGGGCGACCGGTGATCTACACGATGTTTCTCGGCTACGACGAGGTCGCCCATCACTCGGGTATCGAGCGGCCGGAGACGCTCAGGGAGCTTGCGAAGATCGACAGGGCGTTCGCGCGGCTCGCCAGGGCCGCCGAGGACGCGCCCCGGCCCTATCGCATCGTCGTGCTCGCCGATCACGGCCAGTCGCAGGGAGCGACGTTCAAGCAGCGCTACGGGCTCTCGCTCGGTGATCTCGTCACCGAGAAGTGCGGTGCCGACGAGGTGCTCGCACCGGGAGGCGTCGACGAGGGCTGGGGCTACCTGAACGCCGCCGCGACGGAAGGGGCGTCCTCGTCCGGTGTGACGGGCGCGCTCACCCGGCTCGCCACCAAGAGCTCGACCGCGGAGGATGGCACAGTCGACATCGGCGCCGCGCGGGACGAGTCGGGCCGGAAGCTCAGGCACCGGGAGAAGAAGGGCGCCGAGGGACCGCCCGAGGTGACCGTGATGGCGTCGGGCTGCCTCGGCCTGATCTCGTTCCCGCGGATCGAGGGGCGGGCGACGCTCGAGCAACTCGACGACCGCTACCCCGGCCTCGTCGAGGCGCTCCGCACGCACCCCGGAATCGGCTTCGTGCTCGTCCACTCCGACAAGCGCGGAGCCGTCGTACTCGGGCGCAGCGGCACGAACTACCTGGACGAGCAGCGCATCGACGGAGATGACCCGCTTGCCTCGTTCGGCCCCAACGCCGCGCTGCACGTGAAACGCACCGACACCTACCCGCACTGCCAGGACATCATGGTCAACAGCACCTACTGGACAGGTGTGGACGAGGTCGCCGCCTTCGAAGAGCTTTGCGGCTCACACGGCGGCATGGGCGGCACCCAGAGCCGCCCCTTCATCCTCTGCCCCTCTGACTGGGCCCCGCCGTCGCAGCAGATCGTCGGCGCCGAGAACGTCCACCTCCAGTTCGTGCGCTGGCTCGTCGACCTCGGCCATACCGCCTACGCCGACCTGCCGGACGACCCGCACCGACTCGTCCCGACACCGAGCGAAGCGCAGGAACGATGATCCACCGGCCCCTCCAGATCGTGATCACGTTCAAGACGCTGCTACTGGCCGTCGCGCTTCTTCTACTGGCGTCGGCCGTCGTCTCGATCCGAGACACGCTGCTGGTGGTCGGTGGGGATCTTCCTTGGGCTGGTCTTTGAGGGCCCCGTCAGGCTCGTGGAACGCAAGACCCACCTGGGGCGCGGCATGTCCGGGACGGTCACCGTGATCGGCGTCCTCGTCGTCCGCCTCCAGTTCGTGCGCTGGCTCGTCGACCTGGGCAACACCGCCTACGCCGACCTGCCGGACGACCCGCACCGACTCGTCCCGACGCCGACCCCGAACCAAGCGTTCGTGTCGCGCAGGCAGGACAGCTACCTGTTGCCGGCACCGGACTCGGCTGACGGAGCGAGCTCGGCGACGCGGCGCCGGGTCTCCGCGATCGAGGCGACTCGGTCCTGCGAGCCGGCGGCGGCGAGACCGGCGAGGAAGGAGGCGAGCGGCGCCGTCGTGCGGTCGCCGGTCCCGTGCGCTGTCGCTCCCGCGAGCGAGAGCAGCGACTCGATCTCCGCCGGGGTGAGCTTCGCCACGCCGATGTCCTCTGCGAGCGCGTCGATCAGGTCTGTCCGTGCGTCTCCCATCGCAGCTGCTCCTGTCGTGAGGCGGCGTGATCGTATCGCCGCGGCCGGCGCGGACAGTGCGAGCGCGTCGGAGCATGGGCGGCGTTGCGGCAATGCCGCGAGGCGATCGGTGCTCGTCACTGATGGCGCCGGGTGAAGCCGGAACGACCCTTGGGCTCGACTTCTTCGAGAGGAGGCGCGATGGGCCCGGTCACGACTCCTAGCTTCGATGCCGGCACCCGACCCGAGAAGGGGATTCGTCACGTCTGCACGTCGAGCCTGGGACGCTGTCCCCGAGACTGCGATGAGCTCTGCCTTGGCACCGAACGTGAGCGGTGTGGGCGCTCCGGGCCGGCGCACGGTCTACGGCATGTGCGGCATGTGCGCGGTGCGTTGCCCGATCGAGGTGACGGTCGAGGACGGTCGGGTGACCTGGCTGCAGGGCAACCCGAATGACAGGGCGCTCGGCAGCCAGCCTGTGCGCGAAGGGCGCGGCCGGCCTGTCGCTCGAGTTCGACGACGAGCGGCCGCAGTCGCCGCTCATCCGCAGCGGCCCGCGCGGCAGCGGCCAGTGGCGGCGGGCCTCCTGGGACGAGGCCCTCGACTACGTCGCCGACAAGCTGAAGGAGACGATCGAGGTCTTCGGCGGGCGCGGGATCGCGCTTTCCGATCGCGGCGGCCCCTTCAACGACCTGACCCGGACGTTCGTGCAGGCGCTCGGCTCGCCGAACTACTT
The DNA here is from genome assembly GCA_963734565.1 of uncultured Thermoleophilia bacterium. Lineage (GTDB taxonomy): Bacteria > Actinomycetota > Thermoleophilia > Gaiellales > Gaiellaceae > JACVRM01. The sequence goes on from CAVTHM010000007.1 coordinate 171,479, forward strand.
CAACCACGACGCCGGCTGCGGCGGCAACGTCCACAACGCGGCGCGCTCGATCTACGGCTTCGGCCACGAGGGGCTCATCCCCGACCTGCCGCACGTGAAGCATCTCGTGCTCTACGGCCGCAACATCGTCGAGTCGCTGATGGTCAAGGAGGCCAAGGCGTTCATGGCCGCGGTGGCGACCGGGATGCGCGTCACCTACATCGACCCGCGCGCCACGATCACGGCGAGCAAGGCGACCCGCTACTGGCAGGTGCGCCCGAACAGCGACTACGCGCTGAACCTGGCGATCATCCACGAGGTGCTGGAGCAGGAGGCCTACGACGAGGACTTCGTCGCTCGCTTCGTCTCCGGCATGGACTACTTGCGCGCGGCGGTCGACGACACGACGCCGGAGTGGCAGGAGCCGCATACCGGCGTTCCTGCCGACCAGTTGCGCGCGTTCGTCGAGGAGATCGCCGCCGACGCGCCGCATGTGATCTTCCATCCGGGCTGGATGTCGGCCCGTCACAAGCAGTCGTTCTACGTCAGCCGCAGCGCGCTGATCCTGAACGCGCTGATGGGCAACATCGAGATCCCGGGTGGGTTCGTGCTGGGGAAGTCGCCCGAGTTCTACGGCCGCAAGGGCCTGAACCATCTGACCGACCGCGTGCCGCAGGTCGAGGAGCCGCGCGTGGACGGTGCCGGCGCCGCCCGGCCGCAGTGGGATCCGGCGATCGGCATGGTGCACCAGGCGTTCGCCGCGATGGAGACCGGGGAGCCCTACGGCATCGGCGCCTACTTCGCCTACCGCCACGACCCCTTCACCGGCCTGCCCGATCCCGAGGCAACGCAAGCGTGCGCTGGACAAGCTGAAGCTGCTCGTCTCGATCGACGTGCGCTACTCGGAGATGGGCTGGTACGCCGACGTGATCCTCCCCGAGTCGACCTACCTCGAGCGCGCCAACATCCTCTGCCAGATGACCCGGCCCGGTGCCGGTGTTCGCGATGCGCGACCAGGCGATCGCTCCGCGCTTCGACAGCCGGCCTGCGTGGTGGATCTTCCGCGAGATCCTCCGCCGCATGGGCGTCAAGGAGGCGCTCGACTTCGAGACGATCGAGGAGCTGTGGAACTACCAGCTCGACGGCACCGGCGTCACCGTCTCGGAGATGCGCGAGACCGGCGTCGTCGCCCTGGCGGCCGCGCCGAAGCTGATCCCGCGCGACGAGCTCACGTTCCCGACGCCCTCGGGGAAGATCGAGATCGAGAGCGAGATCCTGAAGCAGGCCGGGCTGCCGAGCCTGCCGGCGTACGTCGCCCAAGGAGGCGCCGACGGGCGAGCGACTTCACGCTGCTGTTCGCGAAGACGGCGACGCTCGCGCACGGCCAGTCTCTCAACAACCCTCTCCTCAACGAGCGAGCGCCAGAGCAGGTGCTCTGGATCCACCCCGACCGTGCCGCCCCGCTCGGGATCGTCGACGGCGACGAGGTGGAGGTCAACGGCGGCGGCAGCTACACCGGCTGCCTGCGGGCCAAGGTGACGCGCTGGATCCATCCCGAGGCGGTGTTCATGCTGCACGGCTACGGCGCCACGGTGCCGCTCGCCAGGCGCGCGCGCGGGCCTCGGCGTGGCCGACCAGCGCCTGCAGCACGGCAAGCTCTACGACTTCGACCCGGCCGGCGGCGGCTGCGCCCTGACGGAGACCGTCGTGCACGTGAAGCGCCGGACGCCGGAAGGAGCCGGACGATGAGCAAGTACGTGCTTCGCCACGACGAGGCCAGCTGCATCGGCTGCCTGGCCTGTGAGGTCCACTGCAAGACGAACAAGCACCTCGGCCCCGGCCCCGATCCGTGCAAGCTGATCGCCTTCGATCCCGTCGAGGTCGACGGACTGCCCCGGCAGCGCTTCGTCTTCATGCCCTGCTTCCACTGCGAGGACCCGTGGTGCGTCAGGGCCTGCCCGACCGGCGCGATGCAGAAGCGTGAGAAGGACGGGATCGTCTTCGTCGAGTCCAGTCTCTGCATCGGCTGCAAGAGCTGCATCGCGGCCTGCCCCTGGGGCACGCCGCAGTGGGACCCCGACACGAACAAGGTGGTCAAGTGCGACTACTGCATGGATCGCGTCGACGCCGGGCTGCAGCCGGCCTGCGTCACCAAGTGCGTGACCGGCTGCCTCTCCTTCGGCGTCGCCAACGAGGCGCCGGATCCGCGCCGCGAGCGGTACGCCCGCCACCTCCTCGCCGAGCCGCCGGGCGGCGATGAGGCCGCTCGCCGTGAGCGAGCTGCAGCCGCTGCCGCCATGGCTCGACGCGGGTGCGGCTGCCCTGGCAGGCGCCGAGCCGCCGGCGCAGACCCTCGCCGCCGCGTTGCCGGGCCTCGCCCGGGCCCAGTCTCTGACGCCGATGCAGCGGCTCGAGCGCGTGCGGGAGTCGCGCCTCGCCGAGAGCAGCGGTGCCGGCGAGCCGGTCGATCTGGCCTGGCGCCGGTTCCTGCGCGGCCACGGGCCTTCGGTGCTCGTGATCGACGCGACCGGCCTCGACGTCCGGGCCCGCGGCACGGTCGCAGTCCTCGACGGCGCTCCCCGGCTGCTGGCCGAGGGTGTCATGATCGCCGCCGGCCTGCGGGACAGCCGCACGGTCGAGCTGCGCCTGCCGGCCGAGCTGATCGGCCACGAGGCGGCGTTCCTGAACGCGGTCGACGCCATCCGTTCGCTCGCCCAGGTCGCCACGCCCCGCATGCAGCTGGAGGTAAAGCGCGACAGCCGGCCGAGCTGGCGGGGAGAAGGGCAGGCCACCGATGGGTCACGGCTGGTCCACACGCCGGAGACGTGGTGCCGTATCGCCCTGCTGTTCGCCGATGCGCCGGGCCTCGATGCGTCGTTGCTCACGCTCCGCCGCGGCATGAAGCAGCGCGGCCTGGTCGAGCTCGCACGGTCCGGCAAGCTGCGGAGCCAGATCGACGCCTGGGGTGGGGGTGTCGAGGTGGCCGGTGACGGCGCCGTGCTCGTCTTCGACGACGGTCTGGGCGGCTTCCTGCCGCTTTCCGAGGCGGACCTGTCGTGCGATCCGCTGTCGTTCGCGGTCGCCGGCATCGTCCCGGCGCCGTCCAGCCTGATGGTGATGGCCGAGGGCGTGTGCGTCGTCAAGCAGACCGGGCTCGCGCTCTACCGTCACTGGCTCCTCGCCGAAGGCGAGGAAGGGGCGTCGGTGCGCCCGTTGCTCGCGCGCGCCGCGCGCTTGACAACCGAGATCACGCTCGGTCGCGGTGAGCCCGGCCAGCTCGCCGCCCTCGACGAGGTGGCGCTCGAGCTCGCTGCCCAGGGGCTGGCGGCGGCCTGGCCGCTCGGCAGCTCCCTGCGCTACTACCGCGAGCAGTGGGAACAGCATGTCCGGCGCGAGTCCTGCCCCGAGGGCCTCTGCCTGGAGCCCAGGCATGCGCCCTGCCATGGCACGTGTCCGGCCAACATCGACATTCCGAGCTTCATCGCCCACCTCGGTCACGGCGACTATCGCGCCACGATCGAGGTGATCAGGCGCGACAACCCGCTGCCGCTCACCTGCGGCCTGGTCTGCCCGGCGCCGTGCGAGTCGGCCTGCGTGCGCGGCGGCAGCAACGGCGCCGTCTTCATCCGGCCGCTGAAGGCCAAGGCGGCCGAGCACTGCCTCGCCGACGGCGGCTACCCAACACCCGAGCTGGCGCCCGACACCGGCAAGCGGATCGGCATCGTCGGCTCCGGGCCGTCCGGTCTGACTGCGGCCTACTACCTGCGCACCTACGGCCACCAGGTCGAGGTCTTCGAGACGCAGGAGAAGGCCGGCGGGATGCTGCGCTACGGCATCCCGGCCTACCGCCTGCCGCCCGATCTGCTCGACCAGGAGATCGACCAGATCCGGGTGCTCGGCATCCCGATCCACACCGGCGCCGCGGTCGGCAGCCTCGCGACGTTCCGCAAGGACTACGACGCCGTGTTCCTCGGACTCGGCACCCAGCGCTCGCGGCTGATCCCGATCGACGGCGTCCATCAGCCCTTCGTGCTCGGCGGCATCGACTTCCTCCGTGACGTGCGCAGCGGCGAAGCAGTCCGCGTCGGGCCGCGGGTCGTCGTCATCGGCGGCGGCGACGTCTCGATCGACGTCGCCCTGACCGCGCTGCGGCAGGGTGCGCAGCACGTGGACCTGACGGCCCTCGACAAGCGCCGCGACATGACGGCCAGCCCGCACGAGATCGAGAACGCTGTCAGCGAGGGCGTGCAGCTCCACCCGAGCTGGGGCCCGGTCAAGATCGACGAGGAAGGCGAAGTCACCCTCCAGTTCTGCGAACAGACGCACGACGCGGACGGCAAGTTCGATCCGAAGTTCGACTCGACCCGCCTGCTGACGCTCGCAGCCGATCACGTGATCCTCGCCACCGGTCAGGGAACCGACCTGACGATGCTCGACGGTAGCGACGTCGAGAACAACCACGGCTTCATCGTCGCCGACTCGAAGACCCTGATGACCGACGTACCCGGGGTGTTCGCCGGCGGAGACGCCGAGCACGGCCCGCGCACGGCCGTCGAGGCGATCCGCTCCGGCAAGATCGCCGCGGCCGCCATCGATGCCTGGCTGCGCGGAGCGCCCATGGACGACACCACCGGCCAACCGGTTCGTCGCGCCCACGTGGTCCCGCTGCAGGTCGTGGCCCAGGATCGCACGCACCTGTCCCGCGCCGTCATGCCCGAAAGAAGCGTCGAGGAGGTTCTCGGCAAGGGCAACTACGTCCAGATCGAGGAGGGCCTGACCGACTCGATGGCACACGAAGAGGCTCGTCGCTGCCTGCGCTGCGACGTCTGCATCGGCTGCGGCCTCTGCATGGCCGCCTGCAGCGAGATGGGCATCGACGCGCTGCGCATGGCAGAAACGACGGCCGGCCGGCTCGCCTACTTCGACTTCACGCGGCCCGCCGAGCTGTGCATCGGCTGTGGCGCCTGCACGCAGGTCTGCCCGACCGGCGCGATTCACCTCGAGGACCGGGACGGAGTGCGGCGCACGATCATCACCGGCACCGTCGTACGCGAACAGCCGCTGCTCACCTGCAGCGAATGCGGAGCGCCCACTCAGACGCCCGCCCACCGGGACTTCGTTCGCGGTCGGCTGCCCGATCACATGGCGGCCCTCGCTCGATCGCGAGCTCTGCCAGTCGTGCGCGCGCCAGCGGGCCGACCGCCCTCGGGTGGGAGCAACACCGCGCGTCGCGGCGATCATGGGCGCTCGCGAAGGGGGCGAAACCGGTGCAGGTGGATGAGCTGTTCATCTCGCCCGGCCACAACTTCTTCGGCCATCACGGCCAACCGGCCGGCGCATATCAGGTCATGGCAGTCGACCAGATCGAATGCGTGGCCGGGCGCGGCATCATCGGCGACCGCTTCTTCGATCACGAACCGGACTACAAGGGCCAGATCACCTTCTTCGAGCTGGAAGTGCTCGAAGCGCTCGAGGACGAGCTGGGTCTCGCAGAGTTGCGACCGGAGCTCGACCCGCCGCAACGTGTTCACGCGGGGCGCGGACCTCAACACCCTGATCGGCGCCGCGTTCGAGGTCCAAGGCGTCCGCTTCGCCGGCACCGAAGAGTGCCGACCGTGCTACTGGATGAACCAGGCCTTCAGCGACGACCGCGTCGAGGTCCTGCTCCAGGGAAGAGGTGGCCTCCGAGCGCGGATCCTGACCGACGGCGTCCTCAGACGCGGACCTGACGGCGACAAGGTCGCCAGAGGCGACCCGAGATGAGTGCAGGCCGAACATCGACGAACTAATTATCCCCGCGATCCGGGCGGCCCAGACATTGGCGGCAGACAAGGAATGGCTCGGGCAGCTGATCACGCGTCGCTTCCCGCCCCAGAACATCGCCGGTGCCCTGACGCGCGGCTCCGACGACATCAAGGTCGTAGTCGACTTCGGAGGTTGACGATGGAAGCCAAAGAACATGAGCTAAACGCCGCTGTTGTCAGCTCCACCGGACAGACCCAGCTCGGTGAGGGCATCCGCTGGGACGCCCGCCGGGACGAGATGCTGGCAGTCGACATCCTCGCCGGCCGGGTCGCCCGCGCCCGCGTCCTCGGCGACAGTTCGCTGGAGCGCATTCGGGTCTACCAGCTGCCCGTGACGGTTGGGATGATCGCGCCCGTGGACGGAGACGACGGCTGGCTGCTCGGCGCGGGGCGCGGCTTCATGCACCTGGCGGCCGACGGCAGCCAGCGCACGATCGCCGATGTGTCACCGGCCGAAACCCGGATGAACGACGGTGCTTGCGATCCCCAAGGCCGGTTCTGGGGCGGGACGCTGGCCAACGACCACCACGAAGGAGGCGGCGCCCTCTACCGGCTCGAACGCGATGGACACGTCGAGCAAATGCTGGATGGGCTGACGATCTCGAACGGAGTCGGCTGGAGTCCTGACGGGAACACGATGTACCTGGTGGACAGCGGCCCACGGGTGATCCACGCCTTCGCGTTCGACGGCGATCGCGGCACGATCTCAGCCGGCCGCATCCTGGCCACCGTGCCCGAAGAAATCGGGGCACCAGACGGGATGACGATCGACGCCGCCGGTGACCTCTGGGTCGCGATCTACGGAGGAGGACGGGTCCACCGCTACGCACCCGACGGCACGCTCCGCGAGGTGTGCACCGTTCCGGCCCGGGAGTGCACCTGCTGCGCCTTCGGCGGGCCGGGCCTGAACCGGCTCTACGTCACCACCGCGACCGAGGGCTGGACAAGCGAGCAGCGGCGCGCCGACCCCGGCGCCGGACTCGTCTACCGGCTCGACACCGATGCTGCCGGCCGGCCGGCAATGCCATTTCGTCCCGACGCTGCCTGGTGGCAGAACGTGACCCGGTGATTGCCGCCGACCGCCCGGGGATTCCTAATCCCCGTCGGTTTTCGCGACGCTTTGGCGCCGCCGCGGACTCCCCTCGTACTCTCATCGCCCGGGCGGCCGGTCGGGCGAGGATCAGAAACTGCCTCTTAGCAGGCCTTTCGAATGGGCCGTGCTGGACTCGAACCAGCGACCTTGGGATTAAAAGTCCGCGCGGAACCGCTGCAACGAACGGCAGCTAACTGAAACGACCTGCAGCGAGCACGGTTTCAGACTGCAACGAACTGCAACAAGCCGCAGGTAGCGGAGACAGGCCCGTACTCCAATCCGTACTCCCGGCGGTCGTCCTGCCGGACAACGCGCGTGTCGGTGAGCGCTCCTATGAGGCGGCTGCGGCGACGGCAGCGAGCAGCTTCTCGGTCTCCTCCAGCGCCGGCTTGTAGCCCATTGAGGCGAACAGCTCGCGGGCTTCGTTGAGCGGTTGCTCGGCGCCGGGCTGGCCGAGGGCGACCAGGCTGCGGCCGTGGCCGAGTAGAGCGTAGGCGCGTTCGGGGACGTTTCCGAACTCGCGCCAGCGCTCGGCCGCGTCGGCGTAGAGGGCTGGCGGCCTGGGTGTGGTCGCCGGCGTGTTCGGCGAGCTGGGCGCGGCTGGCGGTGAGGGCGTGCTGGTGAAGGGGGAAGTGGGGTCGGAGCCGGTCGGTGAGCGTGTGGGCGAGGGTGGGGTCGCCGGCGGCGAGCGCGTACGCACCATCGCCGCTAGCCGTGCTGGCGTAGTTGACGCTCTCGCGGGCGCCGGCCGTCTGCGTCGAGCTCGGCGAGCAGCGCCCCGGCCTGGTCGCGTTGGCCGGTGGCGAGGCGGGCGGCGGCCGCGGTTGCGAGCGCATCGACGCTCACGTCGGCGCTGGCGAGTTCGCGGGCGCTATCGACGAGCCAGTCGGCCTGGGCCGTGACGTCCTCGGTGTCGCCCTTGCTCGAGCCGGGTGGCGAGCTCGACCGCGCGCTGCTCGATTAGCGTAGGGGTGTCGCCGCTGGCTACGGCGGCGGCGGCGAGCTGGGCGGCTTGCTCGAGCGCCTCCTCGGTGCGGCCGAGCTCGGCGAGCAGGTTCGGGGCGGTTAGCCGGCGAGGTGCGGCCGCCGACCTCGGTGAGACCGCGTTGCTGGCTGAAGGCGATCGCCTTGCTCGAAGGCGGCAAGCGCGCTGGCCGGCCCCTCCAGCGGGAAGCGGGCGAAGGCGAGGTTGTTCTGCAGGCACGGCGACGTCCCTGCCGGCGCCCTGCTCGATCAGCAGGGCGAGCGCCCGCTCCATCTCGGCGAGCCCTTCCGGGTCGCCGAGCCCGGCGCGGGCCATCCCGCGGAAGCCGAGCGCGCGCGCCGGCACGGGCAGCCCGAGCTCCTCTGCCAGCTGCGATGGCCTGATCGGCGCTCGCGATCGCCTCCGCGGAGTGTCCGGAGAGGTGCTGGGCGGCGGCGAGCTGGGTGTGGGCGGCGACCAGGGTCACGCGCGGCTCGACCCGCTCGAGCAAGCTGACCGCCTCGGTGGCGAGTGTGAGGTGGCGACCGTCGCCGAGCCTGAAGGCGACGCGGGCGAGGAGGATCAGCGCGCGCGCCTGGCCGTCGGTGTCACCGCCCGCGCGGAAGCTGGTGAGCGCCTGCTCGAGCGCGTCGGCCGCGGCCTCACGCGGACGGCCGCCATGAAAGACGGCCTCGGCCCAGCGCAGCGAGCAGCCCTGGTCGTTGCGGGTCGTCGGTGGGGGTGAGCTCGAGCGCTCGGGCGAGCTTGCGCTTCGGCCTGGACGGTGTCCAGGCCGAGCGCCCGCTCACCCGCCAGCGCCAGGAACCGCCGCGCCGGCACAGCGAGCTCCGCCGCTTGCTGCGGGTCGCCGGCTGCCTGGGCGAGCTCGAGCGCCTGGGTGTAGTGGTAGGCGAGCACGTCGGCCAGGTCCTCGACCCGCTCGCCGGCCTGGCGCTCGAACCAGGCGGCGGCGGCGCGGTGGCGGTCGGCGCGGGCCGCGCGTGGGATCTGGTTGTAGGCGACGTCGCGGACGAGCAGGTGCCAGAAGCCGTACTCGGCCTCCCCCGCCATCGAGCTCGTACGCGCCGGGCGGACGAGCTCCTTGCGTGCCAGCTCGTGCAAGGCCTGCTCGACCTCGCGCGGCTCGCGGCCGCCCATCTCCGCCACAGCGCCGGCCCAGAACACCTTGCCCATCACGGCCGCGTCCTGGAGCAGGCTCTTGCGCTCCGTGATCGAGCGTGTCCAGGCGGGCGGCGATCAGCGCCTGCACCGAGTCCGGCACCTCGACCGCCTTCGCCCAGTTCGCCGCGGTCGGCGAGCAGGCGCACGAACTCCTCCGCGTACAACGGGTTGCCGCCCGCCCGCTCCAACAACTGCTCGCTGCATGCTCGGCGGGAAGTACCGCCCGCTCAAGCAGCGTCGCGATCAGGCGGCCGGTCTCTTCGTCTGTGAGCGGGGCGAGGTTGATCGTGTGTCGCGTTGCGCAGCCCCGCCGCCCAGGTCGGGTGCTGCTCGTGCAGCTCCGGCCGCGCGGTACACAGCAGCAGCAGCGGCACCCCTTCCGACCAGTCGGCCAGGTGCTCGAGGAAGGCGAGCAGCGCCGGGTCGGCCCAGTGCAGATCCTCGAACACCAACACCGCCGGCCCGTCGGCGGCCAACGACTCACAGAAGCGCCGCCAGGCAGTGAACGACTCCTCCTGCGACGCCGGCTCGCCGCCCACCCCGACCAGCGGCCCCAACCGCGCCCGCAGCCACGGCAGCTCCGCATCGTCCTGCGGCAGCGCCCGCTCCAACTTGGCCGCCGCCTCGCTGCGGTGAGTCGGATTCGAGGATGCCGCACTCGGCCTTGACGATCTCACCCAACGCCCAGAAGGCGATCCCGTCCCCGTACGGCAGACAGCGACCCTGCCGCCAGCGCACCAGACCCGGCCGCTCCTCGATGTAGTGCGAACAGCTCGGCGCACAAGGCGGCTCTTGCCCACCCCCGGCTCACCGACGACCGTCACCAGCTGGCAGGAGCGCTGCGCGCCGCCCGCTCGAACGTCCCGACCACAAGCGTCCGCTCCAACTCCCGGCCGACCAGCGGCGTCGTGTGCGTGCGGATCACGTCGGAGCCGAACCGCGCCCGCGGCTCGCAGCGGCCGCCAGATCGCCAGCGGCTCCGCCTTGCCCTTCACCTCGACCGGCTCGAGCTGCTCGTACTCGAACACCCGCTCCGTCGCGCGATACGTCTGCTCCGACGACCGCGACCCCGTCCACCGGCGCCGCTCCCTGCAAACGCGAGGCCGTGTTGACCACATCGCCGGTCACGATCCCCTCACCCTGCTCCGGCCGGGCGGCCGAGGGCGACCACCGCCTCGCCGGTGTTGATCCCGACCCGCACCTGCAACGACAGGGCCGGGTCGGCCTCGTTCAGCTCGCCGATCGCCTCCACGATCCGCAACCCCGCCCGCACCGCCCGCTCCGCATCATCCTCGTGCGTCACCGGCGCACCGAACACCGCCATCACCGCATCCCCGACGAACTTCTCCACCGTCCCACCGAAACGCTCCATCTCCACCCGCAAGCGCTGGTGATAGGGCCGGATCCGCGCGCGCACGTCCTCCGGATCAGCCGCATCCGACGCCGCCGTGAACCCGACCAGGTCGCAGAACAGCACCGACACCACCTTGCGCTCCTCCAACGCCGGGGCATCGGCTCCGTCGCTGAAGCGGCGCGCCACAGAACGGGCAAAAGGGAAACTCGCCCGGAAGCTCCTTGCCGCAAGCAGGACAAGCCCCCACCCGCCGATTCTAAGACGGTCGGCGGAGCAGCACAGCGCCGGCCCGCCCAGCTCGGCCGGCGCTCAAAGTGGGCCGTGCTGGACTCGAACCAGCGACCTTGGGATCAAAAGTCCGCGCGGAACCGCTGCGACGACCTGCAGCGAACTGGAACGTGCTGCAACGAGCACGGGTTCACGCTGCAACGAACTGCAGCAAGCTGCAGCTAGCGGAGACAAGCCCGTACTCCAATCCGTACTCCCGCGTGTCGTCCAGCCGGACAACGGCCGGTGTGATCGAGCGTTCTAGGCGGCGGTTGCGCTGACGGCGGCGAGCAGTTTCTCGGTCAGCACGCGCCGGCGAACACGCCGGGTATCCGCCATATCGCACTCGCCGTCGAGGACATCGATGCCGTCGTTGCCGGCCTGCGAGCCCGTGGCACCGAAACTCGTCGGCGAGCTGGGGCGCTGCGCGGCCAGCTACCGGCTCTGCCACGTCCGCGGCCCGGAGGGAATCATCAACGAGCTAGTAGGGGAGCCGAGCAGATCGGCTAACGGGTCCAGTGGGCCGCGTGATTCGGTCTGCCGAGGCATCCTCGCCGTCTCCGCGTTCGTTCCATCTGGGAGTCGGGCGCCCTCGTCTTCCCTGACCGGGTTGGTCGAGGCTTCGAGTCGCCTCGGAAATCCGAGGCCGCCCGGCTCGTGTATTTCCTGTTAGCGGCTAGCTGGAGCCGCGGCGAGCTCGTCAGCCTCCACTCTCGCGAGTGAGGCATCGAGCGCTGCGAACTCGGCCTCCTCGATGGCCGCGTACGCGAAGTCGATGGCAAAGGCGGCATCTTCTTCGGCGTTCTCGGCCCTTCGCTCGGCTCGATCCACGTCGTGCTCTGCCCGCCGTTCCTCGATGTCGGAGCGGATCTTCTTGAGGTGCTCGTGCCACGACCGCTGCATGTCGTTCCACCAGACAGACAGCTTGCCCTTCTTCGCGTCGGCCGCTGCGCGGAGCTTGTCGGCCTGTGCCTGCGCAGAAGTGCGCGCCTTCTCAACGTCCTGCTCGAGGTCCGCCCTCGTCTTTCCTTGTGCGGCTGCGGCACGGTCCTCCGCCTCTTTGGCCCGGGCAGCCAGCTTCGTCAACTGATCCGATACGGCCATCCCAACCTCCCAACCTGCATTGTTGCCGGTCATCGAATCGATGGGCGCGGTCCGTTTGGCTCACAGGGTGCGCTCTGAAATAGGCACCCCCCTTCCTCCGGATTGCGAGAGCACGCATGCGCCGTCCGGACGTAGCTCACAGACATCATAGGCCGGAACGGCCGCCTGCAGACGCACCCAGGAGATCGCCGGTTCGAGTCCGGCGAGCTCAGCCCCGCCACGTTCGCCACGGACGGTTTCCGACTGCAACGAACTGCAGCAAACTGCAGGTGGCGGAGACACGCCCGTACTCTCATTCGTACTCCTAGTGTAGGCCGTGCAGACAACAGCCCTTGCGCGGGCGCCTTCGGGGCACTGTGGGGGTCGATGGCGGCGTTTGCGGTATCGCAGCGAGCTAGCTTTCGGCGCTCGCCACGCGCGGCCTGGCAAAGCGCTCGGCGGTGTCCGGCGCCCCGGCCGTCTCGCGCAGCGGCACGTCGCGCAGCAGCCAGCTGAGGCCGAACGCGACGACCATCACCGCGGCCGCCGTCAGGAAGACCGGATGAAGCGCGACGGCCACGGCCGTGACGTACAGCGCGTGAATCGCGGGCGGCAGGTGCTGGATGGCAGCGGGGCTCGCGTGCGCCGGCGCGTGCACGCCGGCCGGGAGACGATGCGCGAGCTCGCGGCTCAGCTCGTTCGTGAAGATCGCGCCGAAGACGGAGACGCCGATCGAGCCGCCGACCTGCCTGAACAGCGTCGCGCCCGAGGTGGCGACGCCGAGCAGCCGGTGGTCGACCGCGTTCTGCGCGGCGAGCACGAGCACCTGCATGACGAGCCCGAGGCCGAGGCCGACGAGCAGCATGTAGCCGGCAGCGACCTGCGTCGGCGTCTCGACTTCGAGCGTCGAGAGCAGGTACAGCCCGACGGCCGCGATCGCCGTGCCGACGATCGGAAAGACGCGGTAGCGCCCATAGCGGGAGATCAGGAAGCCGCTCCCCGTCGAGGTGACGAGCACGCCGAGCATCATCGGCGTCATCAGCAGCCCGGACTCGGTGGCGCTGTGGCCCTTGACGATCTGCAGGTAGAGCGGGATGAAGGTGACCGAGCCGAAGAGCGCGAAGCCGACGACGAACCCGATCGCGCTGGTCGTCCTGAACGTCATGTTGCGGAAGAGCTCCGGCGGCAGGATCGGCTCTGCGGCGCGCGCCTCGACGAGCGGGAACAGCGCGAGCAGCACGACGCCGCACGATGATCGCCGCGAGCATTCCCGGCGCGTCCCAGGCGTAGCTCGTGCCGCCGAGACTGGTGTAGAGGATGACGCCCGACAGCCCGGCCGCGAGGACGACGGTGCCGAGCCAGTCGATGCGGTGCCGCGTCGTCGCCTGCGCGCGAGCGGAAGGCAGTCGCGATCACGGCCAGCGCGACCAGGCCGAGCGGCAGGTTGACGTAGAAGATCCAGCGCCACGACAGGTTGTCGACGAAGAAGCCGCCGAGCAGCGGGCCGGCGACGACGGAGACGCCGAACACGCCGCCGAAGATGCCCTGGTAGCGGCCGCGTTCGCGCGGCGCGACGAGGTCGCCGACGACGGCCATCGAGACGACGATCAGGCCGCCGCCGCCGAGCCCCTGGATCGCCCTGAACGCGATCAGCTGCGGCATGGTCTGGGCCAGCCCGCAGAGCGCCGAGCCGACGAGGAAGATCACGAGCGCGACCTGGAGGACGCGCTTGCGGCCGTAGAGATCGCCGAGCTTCCCGTACAGCGGCCCGACCACCGTCGACGCCAGCAGATACGAGGTCACGACCCACGAGAGGTGCTCGAGACCGCCGAGATCGCCGACGATCGTCGGCAGCGCAGTCGACACGATCGTCTGGTCGAGCGACGCGATGAAGAGAACGAGGAGCAGCGCGCCGAAGATCAGGCGCCGCTGACGGGCAGACGTTTCTTGCAGCAGAGCAGTCATCGCATCTCCTTTCGAGGTGTCTGAAGAACGGTTGCGGGAGGGCGTGGCCCTCCCGCCAAGGTCACCGGGGACGGCCACCGCATTCGGCGCCGCCCCCGGGCTGTCGTTGCCTAGCCTTTTGCCCGCCCTGGCCGGCGCGGCCGCGGCACACGCTTCACGGCGGGGCGCCAGGACAGGAGCCGCTTGCCGATGGCGGCATGCACCATCAGCAGCACCGCGGCCAGCGAGGCGAGCGCGGACGTGAGTGGGGGATAGAGCGTTTGCATGGCGGCCGCTCCTCTCCGTCACCCGTGCACGAGCGGCTTCGCCCGCACGAGCGGTCCACTGTGCTCTTTGACGTCCTCGACAGCGCTGCGAAGCTCGCGCGCGAGCGCGAGCTCGAAGATGCCGTCGACGATCGCGAAGGTGGCCACCAGCGCGAGAAGCGCCAGCGCGCCGTCACCGGGCTCGACGAACATGACCACGCCGAACGCGCCGAGAACGATGCCGTTCAGCGCGACGAGCAACGACTCCGATGCGCCAAGCGGCATCGTGATGGCGGCGCCGACCTGCGCGATGCCTCCTGCGATCGCCCAGATGGCGATTGCGTAGAGCAGCGCGGTCGCCGACAGGTCGGGCCAGAGGAGCACGACCAAGCCGGTGCCGAGGCCCAGGATCGCCTGGATCGCGACCCAGAACCGGAGCCGGCCCGCTTCCTTCGGGAGCCTGAACGCGGCGTAGGCCGACAGGGATCCGTAGACCAGCCCGAACGCGCCGACAAGCGCCGTCATCGTGGCGAGGCCAAGGTCCGGCCAGACCAGGAGGACGACGCCGAACACGATCGAGGCGACGCCGAGGGTTGCGATGGCCTTCCACACGCGGGCGAGGTAGTTCTCGCCCTCTTCGATTGTTGCCTGGATGCTCATGGTTTCTCCTTTCAGTTGGGCCGAGCAGCGTCGGCCTTGCGCTTGAGCTCGTCCAGTGCTGCGAGGACGCGCTTCTTCCCGTCACGCCACGTGTCGCCGACAGCGGCGCGGACTCCGGCGAGGCTCTCGCCGATCGCGAGCCGGCGGCGCCTCAGGTCGGCGATCACCTTCTCGCTCTCTTCGCGGGCGGCACCGGCCTTGGCGGCGGCGTTCGCCTGCATGCGCTCCATGAACGCGTCCCAGTCGTCGAGCTCGGCCTCGACCGCCTCGACGAACTGCTTGCGGTCGTCGGCGATCTCGGCGTCGAGGTGGTGCTCGGCGATCTTCACCGCGTTCTGCAGCACCTGGAGCTGTGCCTGGTAGAGCGCCTCGTACTCGGCGGTGCGGCGGAGCGCCGCGGCCTCTGCCGCCTCGTCCTCCTGGCGCAGCGTCTCGAGGTGGCGCTGGATGCGCCCCGTCGCCTCGGCTGCGCTGTCGTAGGCTCGCGCGTCGAACGCTTCGATACGGCTCTTCAACTCGCCGAGCCGGTCTTCGATCGCAGTCGCCATTGCGGGCCTCCTTTCGGTTGCTTGCTTGTCGTCGCAAGCGTCCTCGAGGCCGCTGCCACGCCACTGCCACGCGCTCGGGCGGTGCTGCCGTGCGTCAGGCGGGAGTCACGGCTGTCGCCGGCTCGGCGGCGGATGTGCTGGCGGCCGCAGCCGGGTCGCCGGCGAGCGCGACGAAGAGGCTCTCGCGAGGGCCGTGGGTGCGCGGCGCGCGGGACCACTCCAGGACTGCGTGGCACAAACGGTGGGCGGTCTCACCATCACCGGCGGCGGCGAGGATGCGCGCGAGCCCGACCCGTGCGTGGGCGGCGGCCCACGACGCTTCCGCGGCCTCGGCGGCGGCCAGCGCAGAACGGGCGAGCTCTTCCGCCTCGCGAAGGTCGCCGGCCGCGAGCGCGAGCGACCCGAGCCCGGCGAGTGCAAACGACGCGTGATCGGTGAAGTGGGCCCGGCCGGCCAGGTCGAAGGCGCGCCGGTATGCGTCTGCGGCCGCGGCACGGTCGTCACCGCGTTCGGCGACCCACGCGTCGAGCAGGAGCGCCGGGATCTCGAACCCGTCGAATCCGCCGTCCGCCGACGCCCGGTGGGTGGCCGCCGCCATGTCGGCGACCGTGGAGACGTGGCCGGCGAGCGCGGCACCCGTGGCACGGATGAGGGAGGCTGCCGCGACGCCCCACGCGTCGCCGGCCGCCTCGCATGCGGCGCGGGCGTCGTCGGCCAGCGCCGCAGCCCGCTCCCCGTGGCCTGCGTTGACAAGCGCGAGCGAAAGCGCCGTCTGCACCATGGCGGCCGCCGCTGGAGGCGCGTCCGGGGCGAGGGCGAGCCCGCGCTCGCCGGCCGCGACCGCGCCTTCGAGGTCGAGCTCCTCGGTCGCGCAGTAGCAGAGGAACGCGAGCGCCTCGATCTGGAGCTCGACCGACGCCTCGGACGCTGCCGACAACGCGAGCTCGACGAAGCGCCGCCCCTCCGACACGCGCTCTGCGAGCACGAAGTACCAGCCGAGCCCCGCTCCCAGCCGGATCGCCAGAGCCGAATCGGGCGCGTCGCGCGCGTAGTCGAGCGCGGCCCAGAAGTTGTCGTTCTCGAGCTGCAGGCGCCCGGTCGAGACGAGCCAGTCGGGCCCGCGCAGCTCGGCTCGCGCGCCTCGGCCAGCGCGGCGTAGTACTCGGCGTGGTCTCGGCGCACCTCCACGAGCTCGCCCGCTTCGGCCAGCCGCTCGACCGCGTACTCGCGGACGGTGTCGAGCAGGTCGTAGCGCGCGATGTCGCCGGCGAACGAGACGGAGACGACCGACTTGTCGACCAGGCCGCCGAGGAGGTACGTCACGGTCGACTGCTCCAGCCCGCGCCGTGCGCCGGCGGCGGCGAGGGACTGCCAGCGATGCACCGCCGCGATGCACGGCGAGCGCGTGCAGCAGCGTCTTCTCGTCTGCGTGGAGCAGGTCGTAGCTCCAGGCGACGAGCGCAGCGAGGGCGGCGCGCGGCCCTTCCGGAGCCGGACCGTCGCCCAGCAGGTCGAGCCGCCGCCCCACGAGCGAGAGCAGCTCGGCGAGCCCGTGGACGTGGACACGGGCGGCCGCCAGCTCGATCGCGAGCGGCAGGCCGTCCAGCCGGCGGCTGATCTCGGCCACGAGCGGCGCCGACTCGATCGGTCAGCTCGAACCCGGGCCTCGCCGCGCGGGCGCGCTCGACGAACAGGTCGACGACGCGGGAGGCCGCAGCCGGATCGCGCCTCGGACAGGGGCAGCGGCTCGACGGTCACGCGCACCTCGCCGGCAACGTGCAGGCTCTCGCGGCTCGTCGCCAGTACGTGGACACGCGGGCAGTCGCGGAGGACGGCCTCGGCCACCCGGCCGGCTTCGTCGAGCACGTTCTCGCAGGCGTCGAGGAGGACGATCGAGCCGGTGTCCCGAAGGCGGCCGACCGTCCGCTCCAGCGGGTCGCCGCCGCGGGCGCCGACGGCGTCGGCGACCAGGCGGGCGACGTCTGCGTCGCCGCCCGGCGCGGTCGAGGTCGACAAACCAGACGCGCCGTCGGTCTCCGCCTCCAGTGAGCGCGCCGGCCTCGACCGCCAGCCTGCTCTTCCCGACCCCGGGCGGACCGGTCAGCGACACGAGCCGGTTCGCGCGCAGCGAGATCGACGACCCGGCCGAGCTCGTCCTCCCGACCGACGAACGAGGTCGACGGCGACGGCAGGTTGCCGCGCGGCCTCGGCGCGACGGCAACCGGGCCAGGGCGGGGTCCTGGGCCAGGATCGCCGCCTGCAGCCGGCGAAGCTCCGGGCCCGGCTCGAGCGCGAGCTCGTCGGACAGCACACGGCGCGCCTCCGGAAGCTCTCGAGCGCATCGGCCTGGCGGCCGCTGCGGTAGAGCGCGAGCATCAGCTGGCCCCACAGGCGCTCGCGGAACGGGTTCCTCGATCGTCGCGCGCAGCTCGGGGACGAGCTCGGGTGTCCCCCGAGCGCCAGCTCGGCCTCGAAGCGCTCCTCGAGCGCGTCGATGCGAAGGCTCTCGAGCCGCCGGCCTCCGCGCTGAACCACGGGCTGTGGCCGGCAGGCCCTGCAGCGCCGAGCCGCGCCACGAGCCCGAGCGCCGCGGCAACGGCCTCGGCGCCGGCGCGGGCGTCCCCCTCGCGCAGCGCGGCGCGCGACTCTCCGAGCAGCTCTTCGAAGCGGAGCACGTCGACGGACGCGCTCGACGAGGGCGTAGCCGTCGGGCGACGCGTCGATCGTGTCGTGCCCGAGCGCCGCGCGCAGACGAGCGACGTGGTGCTGGACGGCGTTCCGCGGCGCGGCGGGGAGGTCGTCCTCCCACAGAGCGTCGACCAGCGCATCGACTGCGACCGCGCGCCCGCACCGAAGCGCCAGCAGCGCCAGCAGCGCGTGCCGCTTGCTCCCGCTGACGTCCGCCGGGCATCCGTCGGCGAGGACCTCGAACGGGCCGAGAAGTCGGATTTCGAGCGCGTCGCTCATACGGGCCAGGGTCGGGGCCTGTCCCGCGAGTCTCGCACGGACGCTCGCGCGTGTATATGGAGCGTCGCGGCAGCGCACGCCCGGCCGCGGGCAGTTTCGTGGCAGCGACATCCGACAGCCTTCCTCGTATGACACGCAAGCACGACGAACAGCACGACGAGACGGAGCGCGCTCCGGACGCGTCCTCGAACGCGGCGGGCGGGCCGGCCGTGACGCTCTGGCTGCTCGCGATCCTGGTCGCCCAGGTCGAGGTGATCCTGTGGGTCGGCGAGCGCATGTACGCGCCCTAGGCAGCGGCGGAGCCCAACCGCGGCAGCGAGATGGCAGCGACGCCCGGGACGCTCTCCTCGTCAACGACCTGAGGAGAACACGATGGGCATTGCAGAGCACGTCACGACGACCCGGCGGTGGACCGCCGATCCGGCGCGCAGCACGGTGGAGTTCGAGATCCGGCACATGTGGGGCCTCGGGACCGTGCGCGGCCAGTTCCGGCGCTTCCACGGCTCCTACGTCGCCGACGCCGAGGCACCCGCAATCGAGCTGACGATCGCCGCCGGCAGCATCGACACCGGCAACCGGCGGCGGGACGAGCACCTGCGCACCGCGGACTTCTTCGACGCCGGCGCGCACCCGACGGTGAGATTCACGTCGTCGCGCGTTGTCGAAACCGAGGATGGACGCCTGCGCGTGGGTGGCGTCCTCGAGGCGGCGGGCACGTCCGTCCCGGTTTCGCTCGACGCGTCCGTGAGCGGGCTCGACGACGAGCTCGAGATCGACGCGGAGACGACGTTCGATCCGCGTGTGCTCGGGATGTCGAGCGGCCCGCTCGCGTCCATTCGGCCCCCGGCCCTGGTCCACGTGCGGGCACGGCTCGTCGCGGAGCGGCAGCTCTGATGCTTCCGCTCTCGGCGCGCGGCGCCTCAAGCACCCGCTGCCCGCCCCGCGGACCGGCGCCGCTTCCTGCTGGCGTAACGGGCGTGGAGCAGTCCGCCAGCGTCCGCAGGGGCGTGCGCTTCGGGGCAGCGGTCTATGGCTCGTTCCTGGCCGCGTCGGTGGTGGGCGTCGCGTACGAGGCCGGCGAGAGCGCCCGCGCGATGACCGTGTCGTTGTTCGCGTCGATGCTCGTCTTCTGGCTCGCGCACGCGTGGTCCGAGATCGTCGGCGAGCGCATCGTGGAAGGACGCGCCTTCAGACCGCGCACAGCACTTGCGATCGCGCGCCGCGAGTGGCCGCTGGTCGAGGCAGGTGTGCTCCCGACCGCCGTCCTTGCCTGCGCGTGGGCCGGGGTGTGGTCGCGCGACGCGGGTGCGAGGCTTGCGTTCGCCGCTGCCGTCGTCCAGGTCGCCGGCTGGGGACTGCTGGCCGCCCGCCGCTCGGGCGGCAGCTGGCCCGCCGCCGTGCTGCTCGCCGCGGTCCAGGGCGCACTCGCCATGCTCCTGCTCCTGCTCGAGCGCCTCGTCCACTGAGGTGGCCTCGTCGGGGTGGCAGCGCGGCCGGACTCGCTGGCAGTGGCGTGGCAGCGCCGGCCGCGACGCTCGGGTTGTGCACACGTCGACGAGAGAGGCGCTCCACGACCGGGCCGGCGAGACGCGGAGCACTGTGACGATCTCGACACGGACGATCATCCTCTCCGTTTCCGTTGCGCTGACGGCCGTAGTGGGGCTCGTCGTCGCCTGGGCGGCGCGTACGGTGCTCGTCGAGCTCGTGATCGCGATCGTTCTCGCGATGGCGATGGAGCCGTTTGTGCGGCTCTTCGAGCGCCGCGGACTCAGGCGCGGCGCCGCCGTCGGCGTGAGCTTCGGGGCGATTGCCGTCGCGCTCGTAGCCACGCTCTACCTCCTGCTCGGGCCGCTCGTCCACGAGACCACCCGGCTCGTGCACGACTCCCCGCGGCTGCTCGACCAGCTCAGCCATGGCCGCGGCCACTTCGGCTTTCTCGAGGAGAAGTTCTCGATCGTTGAACGGGTGCAGTCCGCGGTCGAGTCGGGAAAGCTCGGTGCAGCGGCCGGACCGGCCTGGGGCGTTGTCAGCTCGGGTGTACAGACGATCGGCCAGATCGTCTTCGTGCTGTTCCTGGCCCTGTTCGTCCAGGTGGGCGGCCGCCAGTGGTACGACTCGCTCACCGCGCTGATCCCGGAGGACGGCCGGGCGCGCGTGCGCCGGACGGGAAGCGGCATCGCCGAGGTCGTCGGCGGCTACGTCTCCGGGAACCTGCTCATCAGCGTCATCGCCGGGACGGTGGCCGCGGTCGCCTCCTACGCCGCGTCCGTGCCGTACCCGATCGCGCTCGGGATGGTGGTCGCGATCACCGACCTGATCCCGATCGTCGGCGCCACGATCGGCACGGTTTTCGTCGGCGCTGTGGCGCTGGCAACGGAGGGTTGGGCGGCCGCGGCAGTCGTCGTCGCGGTGCTGATCGTCTATCAGCAGGTCGAGAACCACGTGCTCCAGCAGCTCGTCTACCACCGCACGGTCAAGCTCTCCCCGCTCGCGATCGCGCTCAGCGTCGCCGCAGGCGCCGAGCTCGGCGGCGTCGTTGGCGTCCTCCTCGCCATCCCGTTCGCCGGCTCCCTCAAGGTCATCTCGAGCGAGCTGCTCGCCTGGCGTCGCGGTCAAGACGCGCCGCCTACGGCATAAAGCGCCGCGTCCGGAGCGCCGAATGGCAGCCCCGTCGTTTGCGCTGGCAGCGTCGTGGCAGCGCCGAGCGAAAGGGTGCGGTCGTCAAAGATGTTCGACGGAAGGGAGGAGCAATGGCTGCACAGAATGTGGTGGTTGTTCGGTTCGACGACCCGAGCAAGGCGTACCAAGCGCTGAGCGTGCTCAAGGAGTGCGACGCCGACGGCCGCATCGGCCTGGATTCCGCGGCGATCGTGGAGCGCTCGCCGACCGGCGAGCTGCGTGTCCCCGAGGACGCCGACAACGTCGGCCCCATCGGCGCGGCAAGCGGGTCGCTCATCGGGATGCTCGTGGGCGTCCTGGGCGGCCCGGTCGGTGTCCTGCTCGGCTGGGGCGCCGGAGCGATGATGGGCGGCGCGTTCGACATCGGTCGTGCCGGCACCGAGGACGAGGCGCTCACCGTGCTCGGCCGGGCGATCCCGCCGGAGTCGACCGCCGTGATCGCGAGCGTGGAGGAGCCGGCCGTCGAGGTGATCGACGGCGAGATGGCGAAGCTCGGCGGCGAGGTGACCCGGCGCCCGGTCTCCGAGGTCATGGTCGAGCTCGACGCGGCCGAGGAAGCCGCTGACGCCGCTGCGCGCGAGGCGCGGCGCGTAGTCCGCGAGCAGCGCAAGGCAGAGCTGAAGACCGGCGTCCACGAGCACGCCGAGAAGGCGAAGGAGAAGCTGCACGTCTCCTGACGACGCGCATCGGCTGCCGTGATCGAAACCCGCCGACCCGCCGGTCGGCGGGTTTTCGACGCTCAGGCGGACAGTACGGTGCCGGTCACGTGGCACCCGCGTCGTCGGCGGTTCTCTCGGGGTGCTTGTGCTGCTCGGCGGCCCGTTGCTTCGCCTCGGCGTAGGAGCTCTTGAGCAGCGCCCTGCCGTTCGTCCAGCCGAACACGGTCAGGACGAGAATCAGGGCGAACGCGACCTTCCAGCCGGTGCTGAGGAGCTGGTTGGCAACCGAATACGCAGTCGCCGTCTGTGCGTCGGTGTAGTCCTTGAGTGCGACGGCCGTGACCGCCTGCGTGACGCCTGCGCCGCCCGGAGTCACGGCAGTGTTGCTCGCGATCGAGTTGCCGGCGACGACGTGCATCACCGAGTTGAACGAGACCGGGATCTCGAAGGCCGCGAGCATCACTGCGATCACTCCGAGCTTTGCGAGGTAGCCGGCAAGGCACGGCAGCACCACACGAGCGAGGTATTGCCGGGGGGAGGAGAGGATCGCGCCGCCCTGCTTGGCGTCCTCCCAGAGCTTCCGCAGCCTGGTGATGAACGCGCGGCCGACGGTGACGAGTAGCAGCGCAACCCCGACGACGACGAACGTCGTCAGGGCCGGGTGCTCCCGCAGCCCGCCCAGCTCGACCGAGAAGGAGCCCGGGACGGTCGCGAAGAGGTAGACGTAGACGAGCGCCCCCATGACGACGAAGAAGATCTGCTGCACGAGGTAGCCCGCGAACACCCCGGCGAAGGTGCTGCCCGGGATGATCGCGACGAACATGAAGAGCATCACGAACGTCCCGAGGCTCGCCGGCAGTACGCCGTTCAGCGCCGTCCCGACTGCGTAGGCCGCCAGGATCGGCGTGAACCGGATGTCGGCGTGCGGGTAGCCGGCGCGCAGGATGAAGAGCCAGGCGAGCGCCGTGCACGCGATCTGCAGGCTGTCGAGCACCAGCGCCGCGATCACGTACGGGAGGGAGACGGAGCCCAGCGTGTGCCGGAGGCCGGCGAGCCAGCCACCGACGTCGACGCCCACCGCGTCCAGGACAGCGAGCACAGCCGCCGCGACGGCGATCCAGCCGACAACCCTGGCCAGGCGGCGCCACCGTGAATGATCGCCGATCGGGTTGAGCGCGCTCGTGAAGGCTGCGACCCCCTTCCGGGCGGTCGAAGGCGCGTCGTGATCTGTGAGCGTCGGTTCCATGTGCCCCTCCTCCGCGGGAAGCGGCGTGCACCCACATCATCCGAGGCGCAGGGCGCCAGGGAGCTGGCTACGGGCGGTCAGCGTGTACGCGAGCGCGTTTCGCGTCTGCCTCCGCGTAGGCGTGCACGGCCTTCGTCAGCTCGAGGATCTGCTTCGAAAGGTCGAGCAACTCCTGGTTCTGCCTGTCCTCGTCCTGAACCGTCTGCCACTGCTGGGCGGCGAGCACCTGACGTTTCGCGTCGGTCCTGTTCTGGCTGATCAGCACGAACGTGGAGAGAAAGATCGCTTCGAGGGACACGATCATCGTGAGCAGGCCATAGGGGTACTTCTCGATGCCGAATGCGATCCAGCCGGCGAACCAGAGCACGTGGAGATAGACGAAGGGCATCGAGCCGGCGAATGCGGTGATCCGATCCGCGACGCGATTCTCCAAGCTTTGCGCTCGTTTCTTGGCGTGCTCGCGGAGTGCCGGGTTCGGCTCTCGCGGGAGCTGCGAACGGCGTTGATGAAGGTCGGAGTGCTCCATTTCCACGTAGACCCTCCTTCGGTGGGAGTCCGTCCAGGCCCGGCGCGGCCCCCCGGGCGGGCCGCTCCCCCAGCGGCCGCGCCCGGACGCCGAGCCAGGTCAGGCGTGGGCCGCTACCAGCTCGTCCGCTTCAACGCGGGCGAGGTGAGCGTCGAGGACAGCCCACTCGGCGTCCTCGATCGCGAGGTACGCGAAGTCGATCGCCGCGAGTGCGTCATCTTCGGCTCGCGTGGCTCGATGCTCCGCGCGGTCGATGCGGCGTTCCTGCTTCGCGGCGTCGACCTTCGCCTGGATCTTGGCGATGTGGTCGTGCCACTCCTGCCTGATCTCGTCCCAGTCCTGCGTTGCTTCGTTGCGCGTCTCGGCCGCCTTTGCCTTGAGCTCTTGCTTGGTCTTGTCGGAGGCGGTCCGCGCCTCGGCAACCTGCGACTCGAGCTTTTCCTTCGTCTTGGTCGTGGAGGCCTGCACACGATCCGCGGCCTCCTTCGCGCGGTCGGCCAACTTGTCCATGCGCTTCTCGGATTCAGCCATGACACTCCTTCCATTACGTGGGTGAGGGATTCCGGGCTTGCGCAAGCCACGACGAGAGCGTGCAAGGCGCGGCTGCCATGCCGCTGCCACCCAGGGCGGGTCCGCTGCCGCCGCGTCGGAGCCGGCGGCCGAGCCTTACGTGCCGGGCGAGCGCGGCAGGGCAGCGACCGTAGGGTTGGACGGCAGCCGGTACGCAGTCGGTTCGAGAGAGGATGCTGGCGTGAGCGCGCGGCAAAGCCGATCGGTCGGGACGCCGGAGCGATACGGCTGGCGGCCGGTCGATCCGCCTGCACGACCGGCGCTGTTCATCAATCCGCTGTCGGGCGGCGACCGGACGCTCCACACCGTTCTCACCGAGGGTGCGAGCGAACGCGGGATTAGCGCGAGCGTTCTGCGTCCGGGCGAGGATCTGGCCGCGCTCGTCGCCGAGGCCGTGGCCGGCGGCGCGGACGCGCTCGGCATGGCCGGCGGCGACGGATCGCTCGCGGTCGTCGCGGATGCTGCGCATGCCCACGGGCTTCCCTTCGTCTGCATCCCGGCCGGCACTCGGAACCACTTCGCACGCGACCTGGGCGTCGACCGTCACGACCCGGTCGGCGCGCTCGACGCGTTCACCGACGGGGTCGAGCGCCTGATCGACATGGGCAGCGTGAACGGCCGGCTGTTCTTGAACAACGTCTCACTCGGAATCTACGGCGAGGCGGTCAGCCAGCCGAGGTACCGCGACGCCAAGGTGCGGACGCTCCTGGAGACGGTGCGCAAGGTGCTGGGTCCGAGCGCAGCCGCCTCTGAGCTCATCGTCATCGACGAGGGCGGTCGCGAGCACCGTCATCCCACCGTCGTCCTCGTGTCGAACAATCCCTACGCGTTCGGCCGCGCGCTCGTGGAAGGGACGCGGCCGACGCTCAGCAGCGGCCGGATCGGCGTGCTCGTTCTCGAGGAGCCAGCCATCGGCGAGAAGCCCGCGCGTGCGTGGATTACGACGGCGTTCGAGGTGAGCGGGCCGGCGATCGTTCACGCCGGCGTCGACGGGGAGGCGGTCGATCTGCGTCCGCCGCTCGAGTTCCGGATTCTTCCCGCTGCGCTGCGCGTACGGATCTCCGCCCGCCATCCTGGCGTCTCCCCGTCCGGCCTGCTTCCGTGAGACGCGGTCGGCGGGCTAGGAAGACGTGCGCGATAGACCTGGATGCGAGGACGTCGCGTGCGACAGGCATGGAAGCTCAATCCCGAATCCCGTCAGATGTCGGAATGCTTCGGCGTCGCCGCGGACTCCGTTCGTACTCCCAGAGCTTGGCGGACGTTCTGGCGAGGATCGAAAAACCGCCTGTCAGCAGGTCTTTTCGATGGGCCGTGCTGGACTCGAACCAGCGACCTTGGGATTAAAAGTCCCCTGCTCTACCAACTGAGCTAACGGCCCTGGCGCGTATTGAAGCGCGCTAGGGCGTGGTGCCGCGCGGCGGCGTTGCCCAGCTGCTCGGCGGGCCGCCCCAGGATTGCTCGGCGGCGGGCGGGTCCGGCGTCGGCGTGGGCACCAGGGGTTCCACTTTGACCTCGGGCAGGTTCGTCTTCGACGAGCGCGGCAGCACCGGTGGCAGCGTGATCGTCAGCGGCGGCGGGGTCAGCGGCGGGTCGAGGATGCCCGGCGGGACGATCGGCGGCAGGACGATCGGCGGGACGACCACCGGAGGCGTCGTCGTGGGCGGCGGAGTCGCGGTCGGCGGTGGCGTGGCAGGCGTCGTCGACGGGGTGGTCGTCGTGGTCGGAGTCGACGGTGTCGACGGCGTGCTCGGGGCGGGGGTCGCCGGCGCGGTCGGCGTCGCGGCCGGTGAGCTCGGCGTCGGTCGGTTGACGGTCTTCGGCGCGAACGTCCGCCCGGTGGCATTCCGTGGGCGGGGTGCGGGGCCGGCTGCGGGCCGCTGGACGATCGACACGATCGCGGCGGACGCGGGCGTCTTCTTCGAGACGGCGGGACGCACCTCCACCGCTGCCCGGTGCGGCGCAGGCGTCGTCGCGACGACGACCTCGCCGGACGGCGTCTGCGGCGCCTGCACGGCGGCGCCGAACCCGAGCGCGTCCAGCGCGCCCACCTCGACGGCGAGCGCGGGCACGGCGATCGACGCGACGAGTGTGGCTGCCGCCGCGAGTGCTTTGCTGATTGACCCCGTTGATGCCCTCATGTTGGTCCGCTGCGCCGCCGACAGAGGTACTGCAATGGTAGTTGGGGGCCGCCGCCCGGCTCATCCCCCTTCCGGGGGCATCCGCCGTCATCTCCGCCACTTCCCGCGGGGCACCGGTGTGGCGCAGCTTGCGCTGCTGCTGGCCCTCCTCGTGCCGCTCCTGCCTGGTACCTGGGCGTTCTCGGAGCTCGCCGCACGCCGCGAGACGACCCGCGTGGACACCCACCTCCAGAACTCGCTGGGCGAGGCGCTGGACGAGTACCGCGCCGTGCTGAACGAGGCGCAGGCGCGTGCGCGGACGGCGGCCAACGCGGTGCCGGTGCAACGCGCCTTCATCCACCGGGACCGGCGCGCCCTCGACCGCCTCGAGCGGCGCTATCCCGGCGTGCAGCTGCTCCTCCCGGACGAGCGCACACCGGTCGCCGACGCCCTGCCGGGCCCGGACGTCGTCGACAACGGGCGCCGCGTCGGCCGCGTCGTCGCGCCGGTCTACCTGCGCCGCGAGGTGCTCGCGCGCATGCGGCACGCGGCGAAGACCGGTTCCGGCGAGCGCGTCGTGATCCTCCGCGGCGACGTCGGCGTGGCGGCCAACCGGCCGACCTACGCGCCGCTCGGTGGGGTCGAGTACCGGATGGTCGCGACCACCCTGAGGCAACAGCCGCCCCGGATCCGCCTCGCCGTGCTGCGCGACCGCGACGACGTCCGCGCCGCCGTCGACGCGGCGCGCCGCCGTACCGTGATCGTCGCCGCATTCGCGCTGGTCGCCGTCTCGGTGCTCGCTTACCTCTTCGCGCCCGCGCTCGCGCGCACGCGCCTGCGCCGCCGGCAGCGCTCGCAGGCCGAGCGGCTCCTCAACCTGCTCTCGGACGGCGTGCTCGAGGTCGACGAGAACGGCCTCGTGTCGTTCGTGAACCCGGCGGCGGAGGCACTGCTCGGCTATGACGCGGACGACCTGCTCGGCCGGCAGGCCGCCGACGCGCTTCCCTCGCACCTGCTGCCCGAGGCGCCGTCGGATGTGCGCGTCGCGGCCGACACGCGCGAGCGCTGGCTCGCCGTCGCGTCCGCGGAGGCCGAGGGCGGACGTATCTACACGTTCCGAGACGTCACGCGCGAGCGGCGGCTCGAGGAGATGCGCACCGACCTGATCGCCACCGTCTCGCACGAGCTGCGAACGCCGCTCGCGGCGGTGTACGGCGCCGCGATGACGCTACAGCGCACGCCGCACCTCGACGGGCGGATGCACGAGCAGCTCGTCACGATCATCGGCAAGCAGGCCGAGCGCCTCGCCCGCATCGTCGACGACGTGCTCACGGCCAGCCGCGCCGCCGAGACCGAGGCGCCGCCGCCCGAGGAGTTCGACGCGGTCGCGGTCGCGGAGGCGGTCGTGCACGATGCGGCCGCGCGCACGGGGCGGGAGATCGTGCTCGACGTGGAAGACGGCCGGCCGCGCGCGTCGGGCAACCCGGACGGGCTCCGCCGCGTGCTGGACAACCTCGTCGACAACGCGATCAAGTACGCGCCAGAGCGGCCGATCGCCGTGCACGTGGGCAACGGCGGCGAGACCGTGAAGATCGCGGTCGCCGACGAGGGGCCTGGGATCCCGCGCGACGAGCAGGAGCGGATCTTCGAGCGCTTCTACCGGCTCGACCCGGCAATGGCGAGCGGCGTGGGCGGCACGGGCCTCGGCCTGTACATCGCGAGGCGGCTCGTCGAGCAGATGGGCGGCCGGCTCCTGGTCAGCTCGGAGCCCGGCCACGGGACGACGTTCACGACCGAGCTGCCGCGGGCGTAGCTGCGTTTTCCTGCTCGAAAACCCCTGCAATTCTTAGAAAAACCCCTTGACGCGCTGCGCGGCCGTCACTTGAATCAGAGGCCGGGGCAACGAGGACTGCGGGGTGGTCTTTCTGCGCGTGCGCGCGCTTTTCGCTGTGGCCGTGCTGGGCCTGATCGGGCTCGCCTGCGGGCGCGCCGAGGCTGCGCCGGGCCTGATGGTCGGCGCCACGGAGGACATGTTCAAGCTGCAGCCCGACGTGGCCGGCGCCTACGCGCGCGACCTGGGCCTGCGCGGGACGCGGGTCAGCCTGCGCTGGGAGCCCGGCCGCACGTCGCTGCTCTCGGCCGACGTCGCCCAGCTCCGGGGAGCTATGACCAGCGGCGTCCGCGTCGTGCTCTCCGTGTACGCGCTCGGCGACGCCGCGCCGCAGGACGACGCCTCGCGTGACGCCTACTGCTCGTTCGTCCGCGACGCGCTCGTGCAGGTGCCGGGGATCAACGACGTGGTCATCTGGAACGAGCCGAACCTCTCGTACTTCTGGAAGCCGCAGTTCGGCGCCGACCGGATGAGCGTGGCGCCCGCCGCGTACGAGGCGCTGCTCGCGCGCTGCTGGGACGTGCTCCACGCGTTCCGGCCCGGGCGTGAACGTCGTCGCGTTCGCGACCGCGCCGTCGGGCAACGACGACCCGGCGATGCCGAGCCCGTCGCACTCGCCCGTCGAGTTCATCCGCGGCGTGGGCGACGCGTACCGGGCGAGCAACCGCCGCGCGCCGCTCTTCGACACGGTCAGCCACCACGTGTACGGCGCGTCGCCGGGCGAGCGGCCGTGGCAGCGGCACACGACGTCGAAGCGGATCTCGGAGGGCGATCTCGGCAAGCTCGTCGAGACGCTCCAGGCCGGGTTCAACGGCACGAAGCAGGCCACGCCGGGCATGCCGGTGGACGGCCGCACGGTGCCGATCTGGTACCTGGAGAGCGGCTTCCAGACGACGCCGTCGCCGGCGAAGGCGGCGCTCTACTCGAGCGCGGAGACGACCACGGCGCTGCCCGACTGGACGGGCGGCCTGCCGTGGTCGGTGCTCCCGAACGCCGATTCGCCGGCGCCCGACCAGGCGACCCAGCTCCGCGACGCGGTGCGGCTCGCGTACTGCCAGCCGTACGTGACCGCGATCTTCAACTTCCTGCTGCGCGACCAGCCGGAGCTGAGCCGCTGGCAGTCGGGCGTGCTCTGGACGGACGGCTCGCCGAAGGCGTCGTACGTTGCGTGGCGGGGCGCGATCGCGGAGGCGAACCAGGGCACCGTGAACTGCTCGCTGTTTGCCGACCCGTCCGCGCAGCCGCCGACGGGCGAGGGGGACGAGCCGGCGTCGCGCACGCAGATGCCGCCGCAGACGCGCACGCCGCCACCGCCGTTCGAGGCGGCCACCACGGCACCGCACGTGCTGACGATCTCCTGGGCCGGCAGCGTCGCCCGCGTCTACTCGCGTCAGAACCGCCGCTGGCGCGTGTCGGTCCGCGCCAACCAGCGAGCTCGCTACGTCGCGACCATCGAGACGCGGTCGGGGAAGCGCCTACGCGTGGTGCGCGGGACGCTCGTGCCGCGGCGGACGACGACGATCGCCTTCCCGAAGCGGCGTCTTGCTCCGGGCACGTACCGGGTCGTCGTGCGGAGCGGCAGCATCGGCCTGCGCAGCGCCGTCTTCCGCGTTCGCTGAAGATGACGGCGTGCTCGAGCCGCGCGCAGCCGTCGACGAGCTGACCGGGCTGCTCGCCGGCCACTTCGGCTCGCGCCTGCTCGGCCTGTACCTGTTCGGCTCGCTGGCGGCCGGCGGCTTCGTATCCGGGCAAGAGCGACGTCGATCTGTTCGCCGTGCTCGATTCGCATGTCGAGGAGCATCGATGCGCTCGAGGCGCTGCACGGCGGCTTCGTGGCGGAGCATCCCGAGTGGGTCGAGCGCGTCGAGGTCGGCTACGTCAGCCGGAAGGTGCTCCAGACGCTGGGCGACGCGCCGACCGGCCGCATCGCGGTGATCAGCCCCGGCGAGCCGCTCAACGTGAAGGAGGCCGAGTGCGACTGGACGCTGAACTGGCACGCCGTCTGCACGCAGGGCGAGACGCTGCTCGGCCTGCCACCGCTCGAGCTCGGCCCACGCGTCACGCCCGAGGCGTACCGGCACGCGATCGGCGAGCTGCTCGCGTACTGGACGACGGCGGTGCGTGAGCCGTCGGTCGCGTACGTTCCGGCGCACCGGGGCTACGTCGTTGTGACGCTCTGCCGCGCGCTGTATGGGCTGGCGACCGGCGAGCAGGCGACCAAGGAGGAGGCAGCCTTCTGGGCGGCGGAGCGGTTCCCCGACTGGGGGCCGTTCATCGGGGAAACGCTTGCGATGTATCGGGCCGATGTCCGCGAGGAGCATGAGCGCACGATCCGCTTCGTCGACTACGCGGTGGAGGAGGCGAGTCGGCTTCGGTAGAGCTCACGTACGGGCCTCCCCGAATGTGCAAGCGTCGGCTTGCCACGCTGCCAGGCGAAGGGAGGTCGAGATGACCGTCACGCAGGAGCCGACGCGGGAGTCGCTCGAGCTCGCCGAGCAGCACGCCGCCGCGGCGGAGAAGCTGCTGAAGAGCCGGTGGCTCTCCTCGCACGTGAAAGGCCAGCTGCACGCGACGCTGGCGCTGTACTACGCGACGAGGCGCGCTCGGTAGGAACAGAACGTAGGCCGGCCGGTTAGCGTCCCGGCCCGTGCAGGTCTCCGCCGAAGACGCGCGCCGCTTTCTCGTCGCGCGCCAGATGCTCGCGCCCGCGCGCTCGCTCCGGGGCGGCAAGAAGGGCGCGCTCGAGGTCTTCCGCCGCTGGGGATCGGTGCAGTTCGACCCGATCCCCGTCGCCGGCCGGAGTCACGACCTCGTGCTGCACGCGCGCGTCGCCGGCTACGAGCCGGCGTGGTCGGACGAGCTCTACGAACAGCGCAAGATCTTCGAGGCGTACAACAAGGGCCTCTCGCTCGTCCTGACCGAGGAGTACCCGTGGTTCCGCGGGCTGCTGTTCCACGACCCGCCGCGCCTTCTCTCCGACAATCGCGAGGTAGCCGAGCGTGTGCTCGAGCGGATCCGCGCGGACGGGCCGCTGTCCGCGCTCGACTTCGAGCGGCATATCGGGTCGGAGGTCGACTGGTTCGGCCTGCCGACGAACGTCGTTCGCGCCGCGCTCGAGGCATACGCGTTCACGGGTGTGCTCGGCCTCGCGCGGCGGGTGGGCAACCGCCGCTACTACGACCTGCTCGAGCGGCTGCTGCCCGCCGATGTGCTCGCGCGCGAGGTACCGCTGGAGGAGCAGCTCCGGCACAAGCTGCACTCCCGCTTCCGCACGCACGGCCTCCTCGCCGTCGGCGGCGGCGGGGACATCTTCGGCGGGCTCGGCCCCGCGGCGCCCGACCCGGGTCGTGGGACGCCGGGGCGAACCGCGCTGCGAAACGGGCTCATCGCGGACGGCTCGCTCGTCGCGGTCGAGGTCGAGGGGGTGAAGGCGAAGCGCTTCGTCCTGCGCGAGGAGGTCGAGCTGCTCGGGGCGCCGCCGGAGCCGCCGCCGTCCGTCGCCTTCCTCTCGCCGTTCGACCCGCTGGTCTGGGATCGCCGGCTGCTCGGCGAGCTCTTCGCCTTCGACTACGTGTGGGAGCTCTTCTTCCCGCCGGAGAAGCGGAAGTTCGGCTGGTACGTCCTGCCGATCCTCTTCCGCGACCGCTTCGTCGGCCGCATCGAGCCGCGAATCGACCGCGAGGGCGGCCGCGTCGAGGTGATCGGCTGCTGGTGGGAGGACGGCTTCGCGCCGCGCCGCGCCGAGCGCTTCGTCGACGCGATGCGCGAGGCGCTGCGCGCCTACCTTCAGTTCGCGGGGGCGAGCCGGCTGGAGTGGGCGCCGCACCTCACCGCCGAGAAGCGGCTGTTCTCGAACTCACCCTGAGTTCAGGGCGGCGGCGGCGCGAATGAGCGCCTTGAACGCGTTCTCGTCGAGGCTCTTGCCCTCGTGAACGTCGATGGCGCGCCTGACGTTGCCTTCGAGGCTCGAGTTGAAGAGGCCTGACGGGTCGTCGAGCGAGGCGCCCTTGAAGAAGGTGAGCTTGACCTTGTCCTTGTAGACCTCGCCGGTGCAGATGCCGCCGTCGTGCGACCAGACGGCAGTCCCGCCGCTCGATGGCTTGACCCACTTCCACTCTTCGACCACGTCGGGGTCGGCCAGCTTGATGAGCTCGCGGAGCCGGGAGAGGGTCGCGCCCCGCCAGTCGTCGAGCTCCTCGATCCGCGCGTCGATCAGCTGAGCCGGAGCCTTCGTTCCCTGGTCGCCCATGCCTGGCGCGAGCCTAACGACCGGCAGGTGAGTGCCGGCCGTTGCAAGATCCGCTCCGTGGGGTCCGGAGGTGCTCGATGAAGAAGGCGGCGCTGGCGGTCGCGGTGCTCGCCTCGCCTGCAGCGATGACCGCTGGGGCGTTGGGCGGTACTGGAGCCGTTTGGGTCCTGGGAAAGAGCAGTGCCGTCGGCAAGCGGGCGCACACCGAGCTGCTCGTCCAGCATCTACCCCTGATGTACCTGGACGCCAGCGCGGACAAGCCCCGCCTCATCAAGAAGCTGAGCGTCCAGGCGTTCGCAGAGCCGAGGCAGCGAGTGACAGTCGGCTACGTCCTGAACTGCGACATCGGCGGGCGCGGCCCGGGCGTGAATGCGAGCGGCCTCACGCCGTTCACGGTTCATGTCACCCCTCAGCTTGGTCACTGCAAGATCTACGCCGATGCGACGCTCTCGAAGAATGGGCGGCTCACGGTTCGAGTGATCGCTCGCCGACCCGGTAACGGGTAGTCCACTTTCGGTGGTCTGTGACTTCGACCGTTGCAGAATCTGGTTCGGAACGATGGTCGGGTGGGAGGTGCTCGAAGTGAAGAGGATGGCGCTGGCAGGCCTGGTCTTGGCCTTTGCATCGTTGATCGCCGTGGCGTTCGGCAGCGCCGAGCCGCCTGTGGTTCTGGGCACGAGCAATGCCGTCGGCAAGCAGGCGCACGCCGAGCTGTCCCTGGCCCAGGGGCTGGTAGCCGCGCAACCAGAAGAAGGTGGCGAGGGCGCCGGCAATCAGCGCCGCGGCGACGAGCGCTCCTAAAGACAGCAGCACGCGGCGCAAGGGAGCGACCGCCACTGCCGCAATGCGTGCGCCTCCACCTGATAGGGAAGATGCTCTGGGCACCGACGAGAGGCAACGTGCCGTGTTGCGCTGCGGTCGCGGCTGAGATCGCGTGGCCGTGGGCAAGCTCCATGGGCATCCACGCCCACCCGAGAGGACGAGGAATGAAGACGATGACCTCCACGATCACGTTGAACAACGGCGTCGAAATGCCGATCCTCGGCTTCGGCGTCTTCCAGATCCCGGCGGAGGAGACGGAGCAGGTTGTCGCCGCCGCGCTCGACGCGGGCTATCGCTCGCTCGACACCGCCGCCGCCTACATGAACGAAGAAGCAGTCGGGCGGGCGATCCAGTCGAGCGGCATCGCGCGCGACGAACTGTTCATCACGACGAAGCTCTGGATCCAGCATCAGGGCGAGGAGGCGGCAAGGCGCGCTTTCGAGAGCTCGCTCCAGAAGCTCGGCCTCGACTATCTCGACCTGTATCTCGTCCACCAGCCCTTCGGCGACTACTACGGCTCTTGGCGCGCGATGGAGAAGCTGAACCAGGAGGGGCTCGCGCGCGCGATCGGGGTGGCGAACTTCTATCCCGACCGGCTCATCGATCTGATCGAGTACAACGAGACCACGCCGACGGTCAACCAGATCGAGACGCACCCGTTCTTCCAGCGGGCCGACTACCAGGAGCTGATGCGCGAGCGCGGCGTCCAGATCGAGTCGTGGGGGCCGTTCGCCGAGGGTCGCAACAACCTCTTCTCCGACCCGACGCTTTCGGAGATCGGCAAGGCGCATGGCAAGTCGGTCGCGCAGGTCGTCCTGCGCTGGCTCGTCCAGCGCGAAGTCGTCGCCATCCCAAAATCGGTGCGCCCTGACCGACTGCGTGAGAACTTCGATGTGTTCGACTTCGAGCTGACCGAGGATGAGCTGGCGCGAATCGCAGCACTCGACGGCGGCGAGTCACTCTTCCTCGATCATCACGACCCGGCGATCGCAGCCCAGTTCGCGCACCGAACGATCGACTGATCCGGCCACCACTCGCCGAGCCGTGAAATCCTTGGGATGCACCTCCTGAGACAGCTTTCCAACCCGCCGGAGGCCTGGCGGAAGCTCCCGCTGCGCGACGAAACTCGCCGGTTCGAGTCCGACTCGTCTTAGAGCGCTTGGACGGCTGTGCCGTTGTGCAGCGTCGCGATCGTGGCCTTGGCGAACCATGCCGGCGCGGCGGAGGACATCTCCGACCAATTCCCCGACGTGTCCTCCCAGTGCCTGGCAATACCGGCCGGTGACTCGTAGTACTCATCGATCACGAAGATCGTGTTGCCGGTCGGCTCAGAGTTCGGGTCCATTGGGTTCGACAGTTCCGGGCCCTTGGAGACGCTGTAATCCAGGAGCGCGACATCGCCTTCGCGGGAATGTCCCTTCATGAACTCGCCGTGGCTAGCGAACAGGCGATCGCCTTCGGCTACGTCATCTGGCCCGACCGTGAACATGATCACGAGGTGCGACTTGCCCTTGTGCGACATGACGGATCCTCCTCACTTCGTGCGTTGGATGCAGCAACGCGCTGCCACCGCGACGAGGAAAGGCTTGGCGCCGCGCGGGCCACAAGCTCCATGGCCGCCCATACGGCGCTTCGCGGCGACTCGGCCCGCAGAGAGCGCAAACCTACCGGATCACAGCGGAGGTAGGCGCTGAATATGCCTCCAGCGGGATTCGAACCCGCGTTCCCTCTAGCGGTCGGCCGCGAGCGACAACGAGAGTACCCCGGACGGGATTCGAACCCGTGCCACTGGCGTGAAAGGCCAGGATCCTAGGCCACTAGACGACCGGGGCGAGAACGATTCGGAACATAGCGCAGGAATGCGCTTTGGACTGGAACCCGCGCTACGGCCTTGAAAGAGCCGCTGGTCGATGGGGGCCCCGCCGACAGCGTACGCGCGAGATCTCAAGGTCGCAGCGGGTCGTGCCGATCCCTGCCTCGGACGAGGGAATCGAGACAATGAGTGCATACGTATCCGACTGGGCGGGCCTCGAAGAGGTGGAGCGCGTCTACTACTGGCGGCTCTGTCGGCTGCTCGACCTCGGCTACTCGATGAACGATGCTGAGCCGATCGCGGGCAGCGAGGTCGACCTCCACGCGCTCGAGACGCTCGTCATCGTCCGCGGCTGCGATCCCGAGCTGGCCGCCAAGATCCTCTCCTAGGGTTCGCGCCCCCGGCGTGCATGGGGCTGTCGACGCAGGGGGCCGTCCCAAGCGTTTGCAGTCATGCCGAGCGTAGTCGGAGCGCGCTGCGCTTGGGACAGCCCCCTGCGGGCTGCGCCCTACGGGGACGGTCCCTGGAGGCGAGCGATCTCGTCGTCGGTGAAGCCCGCCTCGGCGAGGATCTCGGCCGAGTGCTCGCCCACGCGCGGCGGCGGCGCCGCGTACGCCGGCCGCTCGCCGTCGACCGAGAACGGCGGCGCGACGGTCGTCTTGCCGGCGAGCGACTGGAGGATCCCGACCGCGGCCGTCTGCTCGGCGGCGACGACCTGCGCGACGTCCTGGACCGGCGTCACCGGCACGCCGGCCGCTCGCAGCCGCTCGAGCCAGGTCGCCGAGGGCTCCTCGGCTAGCCGCGCGCGGATCGGCGGGAGCAGCGCGTCGCGGTTCGCCGCGCGGAGCGCGTTCGATCGCGAATCGCTCGTCGCCGGCGAGTCCGTCCAGCCCGAGCGCCGTCGCACAGGGCCCGGAAGAGCCGGTCGTTCCCGGCCGCGATCATCAGCTCGCCGTCCGCTGTCGCGAACACGCCGTAGGGCACGATCAGCGGGAAGTCCGTGCCGTGGCGGCCCGGCGCCCGGCCGGTGTCCGCCGCCTCGGCCAACTGGTACGGGATGAGTGCCAGCGCCGTCTCGTAGAGCGAGAGGTCGACCTCGCAGCCGCGGCCGGTGCGCTCGCGCTGGAGCAGCGCGGCCACGATTGCGAGCGCAGACCAGGTCGCCGTGCCCAGGTCGACGAGCGACGGGCCGACGCGCACACCGGGCCGGTCAGGGTCGCCGGTCAGGCTGATGATCCCGGCCGCTGCCTGCATGAGCGGGTCGTAGCCGGGCTCGCCGGCGAGCGGCCCTCGCGTCCCGTACGCGCCGATCGAGCAGTAGACGAGCCGCTCGTTCCGCGCCCGGACGGCCGCCGCGCCGAGCCCGAGCCGCTCGGCCGCCCCGGGCCGCAGGCTCTGGACGAACACGTCCGCGCGCTCGGCGAGCCGCAGCACCGCGCCTCGCCCCGCCGCGCTCTTGAGGTCGAGCGCGAGCGACCGCTTGCCCGCGTTCGCCGCGAAGAACATCACGCTCGACCCGTCGTGGAAGGGCGGCCCCCAGTCGCGCGCCTCGTCGCCCGCGCCTGGCCGCTCCACCTTGACGACGTCTGCCCCGAGCGCCGCGAGCAGCTGCGTGCAGTACGGCCCGGCCAGGGAGCTGGTCAGGTCGAGGACGCGAACGCCGGCCAGCACCTCCACGGTGCCATTCTCCTAGCATCGGCCGGTGCGCATCGAGCACGCCGCGATCTGGACGGGCGACCTCGAGCGATTGCGCGCGTTCTACGAGCGCTACCTCGGCGCGCGTGCGGGCGCGCTCTACGCGAATCCGGCGAACGGATTCAGCTCCTACTTCCTCACGTTCGACGGCGGTGCGCGCCTGGAGCTCATGTCGATGGCGACGATCCCCGCCACGCGCGACGACGCGCTCGCGCAGGCGAGCGGCTACGCGCACCTGGCCTTCTCGCTCGGTTCGGAAGCCGCGGTCGACGAGCTGGCGCAGACCCTGGAGGCGGACGGGTACCGCGTCGTCGACGGCCCGCGCCGCACGGGCGACGGCTACTACGAGGCGGCGATCCTCGACCCGGACGCCAACCGCATCGAGCTGACCGTCTAGATCTTGTGGATCCGCACGGCCGTGCCGTAGGCGCAGATCTCGGTCCAGTTCCCGCCCATCTCGGAGGTGTCGAAGCGCATCGCGACGATCGCGTTGGCGCCTTTGGCCTCGGCCTCCTCGACCATCCGCTCGATCACCTGCTCACGGCTGTCGTGGAGCGCCTGGGTCATGCCCTTGAGCTCACCGCCGACGAACGACTTGAGGCTCGCGCCGAGCTGCGAGCCGAAGTTGCGTGAGCGCACGGTGAGCCCGAAGACCTCGCCGTAGACCTCGTCGATCTCGTGGCCGGCGACCTCGTTCGTGGTCGTGATCAGCATCGTCCCTCCCGGTCGGTAGCGGTGGGACTCTAGGACGGCGGGCGGCTAGTTAAGGCGGGCCCAGCCGTGGATGCGGCGCTCGACGAACTCCTCCAGATCGAGAGCGGCGACGACGGTTGCCGCCGGCGTCTCGACACCGGCCGGATGAACCGGCAGGTCGCCGAGGCCGACGGAGCAGAGCTGCACGGCGCGGCGTAGCTGATCCACGTCGGCGACGTGCTCCGGGTACAGGCCGAGGGCGACGTGCTCGCCCAACGCAGCGATCTCGAGGTCGAGCCCCGATGGCAGTGCGAAGTCTGCGAATTCGAGCTGGTGGTCCAAGTCGTTCCTCCGTGGTCGCGTCGTTGATCGCCCGCGACTCAGCCGATTGACGAGGCCCGTCGTGGAGCTAACGGATTGTGCCCTTCCCGGCCCTGCTCCAACCCACCCCAAGAAGGGGATCTTTCGTTCGGTCTCTACGATGCACGTGCGGGCGGTTAGCTCAGTTGGGAGAGCACCTGCCTTACAAGCAGGGGGTCGCTGGTTCGAGCCCGGCACCGCCCACTCGGGGAAAGCCCTCCTAACGCGGGGCTTTCGTTTACCGGGGTGAAACACCCAGGGCATGCGTGGGAACAGAATGGGAACACCCGCGCCCTGGTGGTGCCACCGAGGCACGCCGCTGACCGGAGACGCCGTTGGCCGGGACCCTCTGCGGGCACCAGGGGGTTGGGACTGCCAAGTGCGAGGCACTTGGCGCGCCCAGTTGCTCCAGGTGGCGTTCCGAGCGCGGCGCCGGTCCAACTGGTCCTCCTAGCGCGGCGCGGCCCGTACAGCCGCCGCCAGCTCGGCAACGTTCTTCGCGGCAAGCTTCCGCCACGCGTGACCGAGCAGTTCGTGGTCTAAGTTCGCTCATGTGTCCACTTGCCGCGTCGCGTTGCGGATCGTGTCGGCCTTCACAGAGGCAACCCACGCGCGGTCCAGGCCTTGCCCGTGATCGTGAACGGCGCCTGAGGCATGCGCGAACGGCAGAGCTCGCGGAGCTCCTCGCGCCGCGCATCGTCGAGACCCCCAACGTAGGCGCCTGCCGGGCCCACGCCGAGCTCGTACGGCGCCCACCACTCGTCGAAGCTCGCGAACTCGACGCCGACGGAGAGCGATGACTGCTGCACGTCTGCGAGCCCCGCCGCCCTGAACAGCTCGCCGAGATGCCCCTCGCGCGCGCCGGCGAGAAGTGCCTCGTTCTCGGCCGCCGAGTCGAACTCCTCGAGCGCTGTCCAGAACTGCGACAAGGGCGACGTGCGGCCGTAGTAGTCCCACACGCACGCAGCAACGACGCCGCCGGACCGCGTCACGCGCGCCATCTCACTTAGACCGGCGACCGCATCCGTCATGAAGTGGACTACGAGCTGGGCAAGCGCGAAGTCGAACGCGTCGTCGGCGAACGGGATCTTCTCGGCCGGCGCGTGGCGCACGTCGACCTCGGGGTTCCGCTCGCGCGCTGCCTGGACGAATGCCTCCGACGCATCGATCGCCGCCACGTTCACGGCGCCGAGCCGCGCAGCCAGCTCGACAGTAAGCGCACCAGGCCCGCAGCCGACGTCGAGCGCGCGCCCGGACGCCTCGACGCCAGCGAAGTCCGCGAAAAGCGGTCCGAGCTGCCCGGAAAATCGCCCCATGAAGCGTTCGTAGGACCTCGGCGACGTGAAGAACTGAGTCACGCGCGAAGCGTAAACGGCCGACCCGGCGATCGACGCCCTTTGGACCGAATCGTTCCGATCGAAAAAGCGCCGATAGCGGCGAAAAGTGGAGGCGGCGGGCAGCGGGTAGGGGTGCATGACCTGCGCCATTCGTTCGTTGCGATCGCGCTTGCGAACGGTGTGACGTTGCCCGAGGCGGCGATGCTCGCCCGCCACGCGAACCCCCGTGTGACCCTGGCGGTGTACGCGGGCCTGACGGACGGTGCTCGCGAGGTGGCCGTGGACAAGCTGCTCAACGCGGGGTTCGGGGCGTAGGCATGGCCCGCCCGGGTCCGAGGCGCCTTGGGGGAAGGGGCGACGCTATGCGCCCGATAGGAACGAATCCCTGCAAAACGAGGGGTCGTGACTCAGCGCGTGACTCACGCCGATGCACCTACTCGTCGGCCTGCCGTTCACGACCGACTGACTTCGCGCAGGAACGGCCGTATCGTCTCGGCGAGTTCCTCGGGGCGGTCGTGGTAGGCCCCGTGCCTGCCCGGCGTGGTCACGACATCTGCGCCGAGTCGCTTGCTGAGCCGCCCGGCGACCTCGGCGAAGAAGTCGTGGCTGTCCGCGCTCACGACCAGCAGCACGGGCACGGCGATGGCGACTAGCGCCTGGTCATCTGGCATGGACCTCTCATAGGTGCCGAGCTCGACGTCGAAGAGAGTGCTGGCGGTGGCACAGATCCGTTCCCGGAGCGCGGGGGAAAGCTGTATCCACGCGTCGTCTCCGCAGATGTATTGCCAGAACCGCTCCACCGCCAAGCGAGGTCCGCCTTCGGCCATCGACTGCCGGACGACTCCTTGCAGTGGGGCTCGGACCACGTCGAAGTCGTCGAGGACCGCGTACACCCCTGGTTCGTGCAGGACGGCACCGCGCACCATCGCGGGGTGGCGGGTCAACATCCAGAGCGCGAAGTTCCCGCCGCTGCTCGTTCCGAAGACCGCCAGCGGGCCGACCGCCAACGAATCGACCAGGGCCGCCGCATCATCGGCCTGCTCCTCGGCCGACGTCGTCGTCCACCCTGCCGGAGCCGGACTCCGGCCGTTCCCACGGCGGTCGTAAGCGATGACCGTGAACTCGTCGGCCAGCAGATCGGCGAGCGTGTCGAAATGACCGCCGTCGCCGGTCGCCCCCATGATCAAAAGAACAGGCGGACCGCTGCCGCGGACCTCGTGGTAGAGCTCGGCACCGTTGACGCTGACCATCGGCATCGCAAAGCTCGCTGGGATCTTAGACATGCCGCTCCTCGGGCAGATCCGCGCCGCGACAGCAGGGCACGTCATCGTGCGCTACCCGTAGCGGCCGCGGGCACTAGAGGTGGAGCGAGCGGGACGGGCGCGGTCGGCGCTTGTCGGAACGCCTCGCGGACGCGCTCGCGAGCCCGCGCGGCGTCCGGGTGCCCGTACAGCTTCCTGACCAGCTCACCGCCGTCCTGGTGGCCGAAGTGGAGCGCGGCTCACCGGAGAGGACGCCGAGTGGTAACAGTGGGAACACCTGGCGTTCGTTCCCGTTCGGACGGGTTCGGTACGCCGAGCGCAACCCCTGTAACCAGGCGGGTTGAGCACACGGGTGTGAACGGGTCCGAAGATCCACCCCGTCCTTACAAGCAGGGGGTCGCTGGTTCGAGCCCGGCACCGCCCATCGAACTCGGGTCAGCGGAGGCGGCCGACGACGGTGATTGTGACGCGGCCCTTCTTCGAGAGGGTCGCCAGCGCCGTCAGTCGGCACGGTGTCGTGCCCTGCAGGTCGACCGGGATCGACAGCGGCGTGAGCCCCTGGGCGCCCTCGCCGTTGCGGCCCATCAGGCCCGGCGCGCCGCAGAGCATCACCCAGCCCGCGTCCACGCGCTGCCGCGGCTTCGCGACAACTTCGACCGTGACCCGCGTCGGGTTGCCGATGTCGGGCACGACGGCGACCGCGTGCGCCTTCTTTCCCGACGCCGTCGCCTTGCCGAGGATCACCACGTTGCGTGGGTCGGCGTGCGCCGAGCCGAGAAGCGAAGCGGCAACGGCCGCGACGAGCGCAGCCAGAAGCGACCTCATCGGCGTCGCCTACTGCTCGTAGTTCTCGACCACGTCCGTGCGGCGCACCTCTGCGGCCTCGGGGTCGAGGCCCGCCTCGCGCAGCGCTCGCCGCTGGCGCAGGAGGTCCCAGCACTGGTCGAGCGAGATGCCGATCTGGCTGAGGCGCTGGCGGTCGCCGTCGCTGGCGTCTCCGGCGGACTCGCGCTGCCACAGGTCGTGCTCCTCGGCGACCAGCTGCTCGATCGTCCCGTGGATCTGCTCGTCGGTCATGCGCGGCTCAGGGGATGCGCTCGTCCTCGAGCTCTTTGTGGTGCTCCTTGCGCCACTGCTCCTCGTAGGCGTCGGCCGCCGCGAACTCTCGCTCGAGCTCGGCGCGATCGGCGTCAGTCTCGCCGGCGGGGTGCTCGACCCTGTTCCTGGAGCGCATCAGGCCGAAGCCCAGGACGAGGACGAGTATCGCGACCACGCCGAAGACGATGAACGGGAACACGCCGCGATCCTACGTGTTGTCGCCCGGTTGATCCGGCGCGGGCGGGGGCGGAGCCGGAGCCGGCTCGGCCTCCGCGATCTTCAGACGCTCCCGCAGCTTCGCGACGCGGCCGTGCGCCTGCTTGCGCGAGAAGAGCAGATAGGCGAGCAGCGCCGTGAACACTCCGGCGAGGATCGCGCCGACGAGGACGCTCGTCCGATACGCGGGCGCGTCCACGTCCAGCGTGCGCTGGCCCGCGTGGGACGCGTTGCCGCTGCCGAGCACGATCCCGAGCGTCAGCAGGTTCGGCGTCGCGAGCAGGATCGCGGCCGCCCCGAACCCGACCCACCAGCGCCACGGCCGCCGGCGGCGGAAGCCGATGAACGCGACGAAGATCGGCAGGCACGTGAAGACGAAGCCGTAGAAGAGGCCGACGATGATCCCGGCGGCGATGCTGCCGTGCACCTGGTCGCCGATCCGGTGCGCCCACCAGCGCGGCAGGAAGGCGCTCCCGATCCAGTAGAGGAGCGCTGCGACGACGACCACACCGACGACGGTCAGGCCGGTTTTCTTCAGCCGCTTCAGCCGCTCGTCGTCCATCCCGCGATCCTCTCACGCGGGCGGTTCGTGCTCAGCCGCGCGTCAGCGTGAGCGACGTCGGATAGGCGGCCGTCATGGCGGCGTAGAGGTCGTGGTTGCGGCTCACGGATCCCACCGCAACGCCGTTCGCCGCCATGCCCACCGTCTACATCGGCGTCAAACGCCGAAAGCTTCAGTGAGTTTCCGGGAGGTTCTTGGCTAGCGGCTATCGGCCACGAGCGGCGGTGCGCCGGGGCGCAGCGCGGCGGCTTCTCCACGGCGGCGCGGGCGGCGCACCCGCACGTACTCGGCCGCGAAGTACGAGGCGATCACGAGCCCGGCCGCGAACGCCTGCGCGCCGAGCGTCTCCCAGGTCGGGACGACCTCGAACCAGCGCGCCGTCCAGTCCGGGAACTGGACGCCGAGCGGCGTCGTCGGCAGCCAGCCGAGATCCTGCAGCGTCCGTGCGCTGCCGCCGACCATCACGACCAGCACGACGCCCAGCATCACCCCGGTCACGACGAGCATCCGCTTGTACGGCAGCTTCTGCTGCAGGTGGAACATCGCGAAGCCGACCGCGCAGGTGCCGGCCAGTCCGATGATCACGCCCTCGAGGACGGCGGGCGTCCCGGCCTGCAGCTCGAGCGTCTGCAGGAAGAGCACGACCTCGAAGCCCTCGCGGTAGACGCTCGTGAAGCCGAGCAGGAGCAAACCGATCAGCTGCCCGCTGAGGATGCTCGCGCCCGGGCCGCGCGCCAGCACGCGCTTCCGCTGCTCCGTGCGTTTCCCGATCCACTTCGTCCAGTAGACCTTGTGGAAGAACCAGTTCATCACGATCAGCAGCACCGCGATTGCGAGTAGCCCCGTCACCGCCTGCAACTGGTCGCCGTAGCGGGAGAACTGGGCCAGGATCGCCTGCGCGCCGAACCAGGTCGCGATGCAGGCGAGGAACGCGATCCCGGCGCCGGCGGCGACCGGGCGGCGGAGCGCGCGGTTCGCGCCGAGCATCGCCGCGGTGACGGCGGCGAAGATCAGGATCGCCTCGAGCCCCTCCCGGAAGACGATGATCGCGCTGTTGACGACGACGACGACGGTGCGCTCGTGCGAGCCGCCTGCGTCGGTCGGATCGGCGGCCCCGCTCGA
Source organism: uncultured Thermoleophilia bacterium (assembly GCA_963734565.1). Classification (GTDB taxonomy): domain Bacteria; phylum Actinomycetota; class Thermoleophilia; order Gaiellales; family Gaiellaceae; genus JACVRM01. The sequence goes on from CAVTHM010000007.1 coordinate 214,507, forward strand.
GCCGTACAGGACGCCGGCCACCAGGGCGGCGATGATCCCGGCGGCGAAGAGCCACACGCCCCAGGCCTGCCACCAGCGGCGCCGCTGTACGTCCTCGCAGAGCACGGCGCGAGACGTTAGCAGACGTTGTAAGGGATGCCTTACAGCTACTTGACGAGGACGGTCAGCGAGAGCGTGTTCGCCGGGCCGAGCGTCTGCAGGCCGCGCTCCTCGGGCGTCTGCACGTTCTTCGCGGTCACCCGGTACGTGCCCGGCTTGCGGAAGACGATCGTCCGCGACTGGCCGGCGTACATCCGCGGGTCGCCGAGCACGAGCTTCGGCCCCTTCGTCTGCGCCAGGTCGAAGTCCATCGGGCAGTCCGAGCGAAGGACGAGCCGGGTGCCGGGCTTGACCGTGAGCTTCGTGCTCGGGCCGAGCACGGCCTTCGTGTTGCGCCAGACATGGCAGTTCTGGACGAGGTGCATGATCGTCAGCCGCACCGTTGGCGAGACGGCGGCCACTCCGGACGGGAGCGCCAGCGCGAGGCCGGCGACGAGCGCGATGAGCGCGAGCCGCCTCATGACGCCGCCTCCTCCGCACGCATCTCCGTGAGCCGGTCGGATCGCCGCGGGAGCCACCAGTTCCATCGTCCCATGATCACCATGAACGAGGGGACGAGCAGGACGCGCACGATGGTCGCGTCGATGAGCACCGCAAGCGCGAGGCCGAGGCCGAGCTGCTGCAGGCCGGGAATGCTGCCCGCCACGAATCCGGCGAAGGACGCGGCCATGATGATCGCCGCGGCAGTGATGAGCCCACCAGTCTTCTCGAGGCCGATCGCCACGGCGTCTGCAGTGTCGTGCCCGCGGTCCCAGGCCTCGCGCATGCGCGAGACGAGGAAGACCTCGTAGTCCATGGAGAGGCCGAACAGGATCGCGAAGCAGGAAGATCGGGATCCAACCCTCGATCTGCGCCGAGCGTTGCACGCCGAGCAGGTCGGCGCCGACGCCGTACCGGAATACCGCCACCAGGATCCCGTAGCTGGCGGACACCGTCAGCACGTTGAGCACGATCGCCTTGAGCGGCAGGAGGAGCGAACGGAAGGCCCGCGCCAGGAGCGCGAACGTAAGCAGCAGCGCGACGGCGACGAGCAGCGGGAAGGCGCCGTAGGCCCGCGCGAGGAAGTCGACGCCCTGCGGTGCGGCGCCGCCGACCGCGACGCGGTGCCGCCGGGGAAGCGCGCGGCCGGCACGAGTTGGTCGCGGAGCCGGCCGACGAGCCACCGCGAGGAGGGGTCGCCGAACTCGTGCCGGCCGACGACGTACAGACGGTCGTAGCGGCCGTCCTGCGAGACGTACGGGGAAGACGAGCCGAGGGCGATGATGTAGGCCTCCGGGTCGCGCACGAGCCGGTCGGCGAGCCGCTCCACGGCTGCGTGCACTCCAGGGCGCCTCGCCGCGCCGGCGCTGCCCGCGTCGACGACGACCTGCGTCGGGGTGAGCGCGCCCGGGCTGAACCCGCGCTGCAGCTCGACGAGCCCGCGCGCCGACTCGGTCGAGCGCGGCAGCGCGGACAGCGAGCCGGGCGTGAGCTGCAGGCCGAGCACGGGAGCCGCGGCCGCGAGCAGCAGTGCCGCGGACGGCAGCAGCACGAGCAGCGGGCGTCGCATCATTCGGCGCGCCGCGGACGCCCAAGGGGCGCGGAAGCCGAGCCGACCGCCGTTCAGGGCACGTGGCCCGAGCAGCGAGAGGAGCGCCGGCTGGAGCGTCAGCGCGGCGGCAACCGAGACGAGCGGGACGATCAGCGCCGCGAGGCCGAGCGTGCGGACGAACGGGACCGGCACGAGGAAGAGGAGTGCCAGCCCGATCGCCACGGCAAAGCCGGAGAAGACGACCGCGCGGCCTGCGGTGGCGATCGTCGTGGCGATCGCATCTCCGCGCTCGCGGCCGGGCTCCAGCTCTTCCCGGTAGCGCGACACGATGAGCAGCGAGTAGTCGATTGCCAGCCCCAGGCCGAGCAGCTCGACGATGTTCGTGGCGTAGGGCGAGAGCGGGACGATTCGCGCCGCGGCGTCGAGGAGAACGAGGCTGGCCCCGATCGTGCCGGCGGCAAAGAGGAACGGGATGGCGAGCGCTGCGGAGACGCCGAGGACGGCGGCCAGGACGACGAGGGCCACGATGAGTGCGATGGCGCCGCCGCGGCGCAGGTCGGACGCGAGCTGCGGGTCGAGGTCGTGTGCGACGGCGGGCTGACCGCTGACGAGTGCTGCCGGCCCGGGGCCGGCGAGTGCACGGCGCAGCGGCTCGGTGTAGCTCTTGGCGGCACCGATTTCGAGCGTCGACTGGAGCTCGCCGTAGGCGACCCCGCCGCCGGCGCGGAAGGTGCCGAGGCGGCCGCCCGGGAGCACCGCGGCCGCGCGCTTGAGCCGCAGGCGAAGCTGCCGCTGTACGTGTGGATCGAAGGAGTGACGTGTCCGGAAGACGACCGTGAAGCTGCCTTCCGGCCGCTCGCCGAAGCCGCGGGCGAGCGCTGCCGTGGCCCGGTCCGAGTCGGTGCCCGGGACGGCGTACGAGTTGACGAGGTGTCCCGGAAGCACGAGCGCCGCCGCTACGCCGCCGGCGGCTGCCGCGGTCCAGCAGGCAAGCACCAGCCACCGGAAGCGCAGCACGACGCGCGTCAGGCGCGAGAACGACGGAGCCGCGGCGCCGGCCGGGCCGCCGCGGTCCGTCATTCGCTTCGGCGAAGAAGTGACGAGCACCAGGTCACCCATCGTCGAGCGTCCGCAAGGACTGTCTCTACCGTCCTCGCAGAAACCTCACTTGACCACCTGGATCGCCAGGCGGATCGCAGGCAGCTGGTAGCCGAGCGCGAGGCCCGGGATGTCCTGCGCGTACGTCAGCACCGGCACCATCCCGTAGGGCGTGTTCGCGTACGACGGCTGCTGCGTGTAGAGCAGCGGGTACATGTCGATCAGGTGCGTGCCGGGCGCGCCGGTCGCCGTCAGGTTCAGGACGACGTCGCCGTTCGAGTTGAACCCGCAGCCGTAGCCGACGTAGCTGTTGTCGTAGTCGACCGCGATCGTGTTGTCGAGCTGCGTCCAGCCCACGCCCTTGAGGTGGATCGTGAAGTGCTGGCCCTGCTTCAGCTTCAGCGACGAGATGCCGACGACGCTCCGCTTCACGAAGTACGGCGTCTGCGCCATGACCTTGCCGTCCTGCAGGACCTGGATCACATGCCAGCCGCCCAGGCCGTCCGGGACGGAGACGTTGCTCGCGATCGAGCCGTCCGCCGCGGCCGTGCCCTTGCCGAGCGGCACGCGAGACGAAGCTCCAGCATGTGCCGGTGCAGTTGACGCGGTTGCCGACGACCGTCGACCAGACGAGCTCGACCGGTGCGTTCGGCGTCAGCCCTGAGGCCGAGACGTCGACCTTCGACGCGACCGGCCCGGCGGTCGAGCTCAGCTTCGCGGTCGCCGTGGTCGAGGCCGCGGCCCGTGGCCGCGATCATCGTCGTCTTCGCGTCCATCGTCGGCGCGACGTTCGCCGGCCAGTCGATCCGCTGCTTCGGCAGGCGCCCGCGTCCTTCGTGACCGTGGAACGTGAACGTCGCCGCCGTTCGCCCACGGGATGGGCGACTGCGGGATGTTCAGGTAGTTGACGCTGATCGCGTCGGCGATCACGACCGTGTGCCGGCCGATCGGGCCCGGAGGCGCGGAACTTGACCGTCGCGATGCCGCGCGTCCAGTTGGCCATGACGGCGCCGATGTAGCCGTTGTCGTAGTACGCGGCCGCGCCGCCCTCGTAGAGCGAGGCGCCGAGGCCGTAGTACTTGAGCGTGATCATCGTCCCGATCGGGCCGCGCTTCGGCGTCATCGTCGCCGTGCGCGTGATGAGGAAGCCGCCCTTGGCGACCTGCGTGCCGTCGACGACCGCGTAGATGTCGTGGATGCCGCCGAAGTCCTTCGGCGCCTTGAGCGGGACGGAGAAGGCCCCGGAGGCGTCGGTGGTGGCGGTGCCGACGACGACGTTGATCTTCGTCGGCCTTGCGGCCGAGGTAGTCGACGCTGTCGGCCCGCGCGTCGACGACCCACGTGACGTTCGCGGTGTTCCAGAGGAGCGAGACGGTCTTGTTGGCCGGCAGTCCGGTCCCGGACACCGTGTACTTCGTGCCCGCGAGTCCGATGTCGGGCTTCGCCTGGAGCGCGCCGAGCGTCGCCGCCGTCTTGAAGGCGGGGGCGAGCGGCCCGGGCAGCGCCGCGACGCCGGGGATGGTCGGCGGGGTCAGCGCCTTCGTCTCGGCGGACGCGCTGCCGGTGAGCAGCACGGCGCCGGTCACGGCGACGGTCGCCGCCGCCGCGATCCTCGTGACCTTGTGTGTGAGTGCTCTGGTGCTCATGTGGGTGCTCGCTTTCTCAGCCGCCGAGCGGCTACGGGATGATCGTGATGGCGTAGGGGAACGTCGCGGTCGCGCCAGAGACGGTCTTGAAGGTGACCTGCACGGCGACGGCGCCCAGTGGATACGTGGCCGGGATCTGCCACTGGTTCGACCAGAAATAGACCTTGGCGCCGGTCGCGCCATGCGTCCCCCAGTTGAGGACGGTGTCCGGTACGCCCGCGATCGAGTAGTGGGCGTCGACGACGTTGTCCATCGAAAGGACGGCGCCGTCCGTGAACTGGAAGCCCCAGGCGCGGAGCACGAACTGCTCGCCGCGCTTGTACACGTTCGTCTGCGTGCAGCCGACCGGCCGCTTCGCAGCGCCCGCAGGAGCGGTTCCGTTGACGCTGTCCACATAGAGACCGAGCGGTGCGCTCGCCAGTGTGTTGGGCGAGGCCGCCTGCGGTGGGCCGTCGGCCGGCGAGCTCTGCGGGTTGGTCGCGATCGTCAGCTGCGAGCTGGCGACCGGCGTCTGCAGGAACGACCCGCGCTTCGGCGACTGCTTTGGCCGCACGAGCGCGCGGAACTTGACCGTGCCGAGCGGGTAGGTCGCCGGCACCGTCCAGGACGCCGTCCACGGATACAGCAACGTGGCGCCGATGCCCGTCGGGGTGTACGAGAACTTGGCGTTCGCGACGCCGGGGATCTCGAGGTAGAAGTACCGCTTCTCGGGGCCGGTCAGGAACTTCTTCGACTTCGGGTCGAGCGAGTACGCACGGAAGATGACCGTGTCGCCAGGCTTGACCTGGGTGACGATGGCGCCCGTATTGTTGACGGTCTGGACCGAGAGGAACAGGTCGCCGACCTTGGTTGCCGGGAACGGCGGATCGGCTGCGGAGCCGACCTGGACGATCCCGAAGGCGGCAATCGAGACCGCCAGCAGGATGCTGAGTCGCTTGATCACAATTTTCACGCTCCTTGGCCGGCCCTAGTAGGTCAGCTTCCCCGTGAGCTTCACGGTGAAGGCGCCGTTCGAGCGGTCGTAGTGGCCGGTGAACCGGAGCGTGCCCTTGGCGGCCTTGTAGGCCGCGGTCCCCTTGGAGACCTTGACGCTGCCGGAGATCGAGATGTCGTTCTGGGCGTCCTCACCCGCCGCGCAACCGCGGGAGGTCGGGAGCACCGTCACGGTGAGCTTGGTCTTCGGGCTGACGATCGTGCCGGGCCCGTTGAACGGGCTGCAGGGCGGGTTGGCCGTCGTCGCGCTGACGACGCCGCTCATGGTGCTCATCCCGATGAGCGTGACCTTGCCCTTGCCCTTGGCCGTGGCGGTCACGGCCTGGCCGTCGACCTTCTCGGTCGCCGTGCCCGTGATCGTCGCGCTGAACGCCCAGCTCTTGGGCTTGGCGCTGGCGGTGCCGGCGACCAGCGCCGCGAGAACGAGTATCGCGGCGAGTAGGAGTGGTGCTCGGAAACGGATCATGGTGCTCCTTTCGCGCCGCCCGGCCGGGGCTCGGTGCTCCTGCTGCGGCGTATGGCTTTTCATAGGTCTCACGGTCACAGCCGCGCGTGCGGGCCGCGCCGGGGGACGACCGTGTCTCGGCTGCGCGGAAAACCGCAGCAACCGTGCGGAGGAGCCACCTAGCCGCGGGGCCTGCGCCAAGCGCCGCGCGGGCGGCCGGCCCGTCAGCGCACGGCGAACGGGCGGCTACGCAGCCGCACGGCGCCGGGCCCGGTGACGCGCACCAGGGCGCGATACACGCCGTGCGCCAGCCGGTGGCGCGGGAAGCGGATCGGTGTGACCCGGCCGGCGCGAACCGTGCCGGCCGTGGCGAGCCACCGCCTGCCGTCCCTGCCGGCGAGGGTGGCCACGAATCGGGCACGTGCGTTCGCGCGAACCGAAACGTGCCAGGAGACGTTCCGCCGGCGGTACGTGCGCTTGGGCGTGCGGACCCAGGTGACGCGGAGCGACGCCTTCGTGTGCCCGGCCGTGCGCGCGCGCCCTGATGGCGCCCAGTCGGGGCCGGACGCGGGCGAGACCGGAGCGGGCGCAACGGGTGTTGGCGGCGGTGCCGGGGCGCCGCCGGCCGGGGTGACTGGATACTTCGAGCAGTCGACCGTCCCCGCCGCCACCTCTCGGATCACGTCGCGGAACGCGCTGTACGAGCCTTTGGGCGTGCGGTCGGCCCACAGGACGCCGGACTGCCAGAACCCGAGCTCATTCTGGTCGCGGAGGAGGAAGTTGAAGAAGGCGCCGACGTACGGCTGGCAGTAGGCGAATCGGATCGCGTCACGGAGCTGAGTCGCCTGGTCGGGCGCCGGGCTCGCCGTGGGCGGCAACGAGGTCCACGGCGGATCGGGGAGCGCGTCCGGGAGCGTTCCGGAAGTGGTCTCCTGGCCGACATAAGCCCAGCGCTTGTCCTCATCCGGGGCGGTCTCGTACCCGGCCTCCATGTACCAGACCTCCGCGGTTCGGGCTCCGGCAGGGCGGCCCGGGACGGCCTGCGGCGTGCCTGCGAACGCCTGCTGCAGCCCCGTAACCAGCTTGTCGAGATCGCCTTGCGCGATGCGCTTCGAGTATGGATGCGTTCGCCATGGGCGCTCTCCGGGCGACTCGCCGTAGATGTGGTGGCCGACGGTGTCGAAGATCGGCTGCGTGCGGCCGCTCGCGCGGTACGCCGCGCCGAGCTCGCGGATGAAGGCGACAGGCGAGTTCGAGATCGTCAACGGGCCCGTGGGCGAGTCGCTCCCCCACGGGCACAGCGCAGGGGCGATCACGTTGACGTCCGGGCGCGCGGCGTGCAGGACATCCCAGCAGCGCGCGAGGAGCGCCTCGTAGGCGCCCGGAGACGCGGGCTTGCCATCCGGGTCGAACTGCGAGCGCCAGAAGATGGACAGGTTGGGCTCGTTCCAGATGACGACGTCCCGGATCTGCGGCTCTCTTTCGAGCACGTCGCGAACGTAGGCGCAGTACGCGTCGCGCTCGGATGCGTCCTGCGGCGCGTCCTGCCAGGCGCCGTACACCGAGACGACGACGCGCCCCCCCGTCGCGACCGCGCGGTCGAGGTCGGCTGTGTCCTCCGGCGCGAGCGTCGTGGCTCCGGCGGGCCAGCGCAGTGTCACGCGAACGGCTCCGAGCCCGAGGTCGTTGGCGTAATAGCTGCCAAGAGCGCCTTCGATCTTGAAGAAGTCGTCGCTGACGCCCACGACCATGCCGGGCTGCGCGCGTCCGGACGGCGCCGCGATGAGACACACGGCGAGGGCCGCCACCGCGACCGAAAATCGGCTCAGGCAAGCGATCATCCCCAGATCCCCGCGCCGGGAAGGTTGCCATGCCCGGCGCCTTTGGTCTAGCAGACGGCCTTCGCGAGCGGGAGGCGAGCTCCCTCCTCCCTCCCAAGTTGTTCGCAAATTCCGAAGAAATCAGCGCGGGCTAATCAGCTGCGAAAGGGCTGCCGATAGCCCTTCTATGATTCCGCACAGGACGCTCGTCCGGCGGCGCTTCCGACAGCTGCTCCCATTCGCGTTCGCGATGGTGGTTGCGTTCGCGTTCCTGGCCCTGCCGCCGGAGACGCACCGCACGACCGATCTGCTGCTGGCGCTCGGCATCACCGTCGCCGTCACGGTCGTCGCCGTGGTGGCGCCCTGGCACAAGCTGCCGCGGATCTGCCAGGTGCTGCCGGCGATGGCGTTCCTGCCGGTGATCATGATCCTGCGCGACATCGAGGGCGGGGCAGGCTCCGGCTACGCGGCGCTTCTCGTCCTGCCCGTTTTGTGGCTGGCTCTGTACAGCACGGGCGAGGCGGTCGCGATCGCGGTCTTCGCGGTGGCCGCCGCGCTCGTCACGCCGATCCTGATCGTCGGCGACCCGCGCTACCCGTCGAGCGAGTGGCGCTGGACCGGGATCACCGTGACCGTCGTCGCGGTGGCCGGCTACACGGTGCTACGGCTCGTGGTGCGCACGCGGCGGCTCGCCAAGCGGCTCGCCGAGCTGGCGTCGACCGACCCGCTGACGCTGCTGCCGAACCGGCGCAGCTGGGACGAGCAGCTCGCACGGGAGGTGGCGCGGGCACGCCGCAACCGCACGCCGCTCACCGTCGCACTGATCGACCTCGACGGGCTCAAGTCCGTGAACGACGAGTTCGGCCACCTCGCGGGCGATGCGCTCCTGCAGGACTCCGCCCGCGCCTGGCGCGCGCATGTTCGCACCGAGGACTTCCTCGCCCGCTACGGCGGCGACGAGTTCGCCATGCTGCTCCCCGCCTGCGCGCTCGACGAGGCGATGGTCGTCGTCGAGCGCCTGCGCAGCTCGACGCCGGGGACGAGCTGCTCGGTCGGCCTCGCCGAGTGGGTTCCAGGCGAGCCCGAGCTCGACCTGCTCCACCGCGCCGACCAGCGGCTGTACGAGGCGAAGCGCCAGGGCGGCGGCAGGATCGTCGGCCAGCCGGGCCCTCAGGCTGAGCCGGCGCTGGCCAGCAGCTGAGACCGTCTCAGGGGTCTGTCCCGAAGTATGGGACTGACCCGAGCCGTAGGGACTGGGCAAGCGGCTGGGGACAGCCCGATACGCCCGGGACAGTCCCACGGCATGTGGTTCCGTGACCGTCCCTACGCGGAGCGGCGCACGGCCCAGCGAGCCTCGCGCTCGTAGGGGTTGTCGCGGTAGCGCGTGGTCAGGTACGTGAACGCCATGTGTGGCCAGCGGTGCTGCCATTGCCAGATGTGGCAGAGCTCGTGTGTGATCAGGTCGTCCGACGACTCGGCGTGCCGGAGCAGGATCGTTCGGACGAGCGCGTAGCCGTCGTAGCGGCGAAACGGCGGCAGGCGGAAGAAGAGCGGCAGGACGACGATGCGCACGTCTCCGCGGATCGGCCGCGGGTACAGCCGCAGCGGCTCGAGCCGCGCACGCGCCCGGGCGAGCGCCTCGGCGTGGCTCAACCCGTGATGGCGGGGCTCAGCACCAGAATGGAGTTTCCACCGTCCGGCGTGCGCTGCAGCTGGTAGCGGTAAAGCGCCGGCAGCGTCAGCCGGTCGACGACGTTCGCCTGCGACAGCGACGAGTTCGTCTCGTCCGGCGTGCCGGGGAGGGTCTCGGCGAGCGGTGCCTTGGTGAAGTTGTCGTACTGGCTCTTGCGGAAGAAGAGCGCGCTTTGCACGGCGGTCTGGTTGCTCCCGGCCGTGGCGTCGGTGCGCCCGGGCAGGAACGTGACGACCGAGTCGACGTCGTCGACGTAGCGGAAGGTGTAGAGCGCAAGCTCGAGCGCCTCGCGGCGCAGCATGCGATGGCGCTCGGTCGTGGGCTGGCCCCGCAGCGCGCAGTTCTGCCCGTCGCCGCAGAAGACGAACATCATCGACTTGTCGAGGCCGAAGGTGCTGTACTGCTGCTCCTTGTCGAACAGCGCCTGCTTGTCGATCGCCGCCGCGATGATCGGCGGGTCCTCTTTCACGGAGCGCGGGACGACGTCGACCAGCTGGCTGCCGTTCGGCTGGCGATAGCGCGAGGCGACGTGCGCGGCGATGTCGCGGACGCGCTGCGTGCCGCTGTCGCCCGGCTTCCACGCCGACCAGGCCAGTGGCTTCGCGTCTTCGCCGCGCGTGAGCGCGACGGCGAGCGCGACGACGGTGACGCCCAGAACGAGCCCGAGAATGCCGTAGGCGACCATGAACCTGCCCGCGTGCGGGCCCGGCTCCCAGTCGGAACGCGGCTTGCGAACCAGGACGTTCTCGTCGGTGCTCTCGGCGACCGGTGCAGCCGGCTCGCCCAGGGGCGGGAACGCGTGCGGAACACTCGGGGTCAGATCTTCGGCCACGTCTTCTCTTCCAGGAGATCGACCTCGGGGATCTCGAGGTTGAGCGAGTCGAGCAGCTCGAGCACCTCGTCGCCGTGGATCTCCTTGCGCGCGACGAGCACGTCGGCGACCTTCTCGACCGCCGCACGGTTGTTCTGGATCAGCGCGTACGCCTTGATGTAGGCCTGGCCGAGGATGATGGCAGCCGCCTTCTTCTTCTCCGGGTCGTTCAGGACGCCCGCGATCGGGTCCTGGGTCATCGGGCCGCCGGTCGTCCGGTTCAGAATCTGGGTACCGATCCGCTGGAACCTCTTCTCCACGCGCTCGCGCGCCTCGTCGGAGTATTCGGGCCGGCTGTAGGCGTCGCCGAAATCGATCGGCTCGGGACCCATCGCACAGGCTCCGACCATCCAGGCGGCGAGGGCGGTCGCGGTCTGGACGTCCCCGCCGACGCCCGTCGAGTTCTCGTCGTAGAAGACGCGCTCGGCGGCCATCGCGCCGAGGCCCCAGACGAGCTGCGCCATCTCCTCGCTCTGCCACGCGCTGAAGCGCTCGTCCTTCTGGAGCGCCTGGTGGTGGCCGAGCGACGAGCCTCGGCGGCGGATCGAGATGCGCGTCGACTCGGCGCCCTTCATGTACGCGTGGCTCGCGATCGCATGGCCCGCCTCGTGGATCGCGACGGCGCGCGTCTCCTCGGGGATGTAGTCGATGTTGATCGCCGTCCCCGACTCGACCGTCGTCATGGCCTCGACGATGTCGCTGTACGAGAAGCGCTCGCGACCGTCGTGGTGCGCGTGCGTGAGCGCCATCGAGCAGACCTGCTCAATCATTGCCGGCGAGTTGTGCGTGACGATGTAATCGTCCGTCACATAGAGGCCGTCTTCATTGGCCACGGTGATGCACTGGACCTGCTGCCGGCCGACGGCCTCGACGCCGACGATCCGTCTGCGGAAGGGGCGTCTCGACGGCCGGTAGACGCCCGCTTTGCGGGAGAGGCGGAAGGGCGGAGGCCCGTCGAGGAGATCGATCGCCACGCGCCAGGCATCGCTCTTGGGCTTCATTCGTGCGATGCCGCCCAGTGAACGAGCAAGTTCCGCGACATCAGCTGCCAGACGCTTGGATGCGGTGTAAAACTCGGCTCCGGTTCCGCGGCGATAGTCGATGCTGCCGTCGGTATCGAGCAGCCCCTGGAGCAGCGCCATTCGACTCTCAATCGAGGCCCGCTTGTACTCGTCCGGGATGAACTTCGTGTGCGAAGTTCGACCCCACAAGCCCATCTGACGGAAGGATTCGGTTACGGGATTCGCTTTGCCGCCGCGGCGACCTGAGCTGATCCACCAGTTGCGTGGCCCGTGCTGTACGAGTGAAACTCCGGCCGGGAGCAGTTCGGCAACTCGCTCGACAGACTCCGGGTCGGCACTGCAGAGATCCGGGCTTGTATTTGCCAAGCCGCCGTCCCCAATCAGGAATCCGAGCAGATAGGGATCGAGCGGCAGTTCGTCCTCGGTGGAGAATTCGACTGCCGGCAACCTTGGAAGGTAGAAGGGGCAGCCCCGCGGCGACCAGCGGAGCTCTCGATCGGCCAGCTCCGCCAGCGTCAACGTGCGCCGGCGCATCCGCGGATCGAGGGCGTCGACGCTCCACAGGTGGTCTGCCGTGCACCGCGTCGACGTGCCGTCGTTGAGCGTGACGCGATAGACGTCCATGCCTCCGCGAGGGTGCACACCGACAACAGTTGTGGGTGTGCCGTCCCCTCCGATCACCTGATCGCCAACCTCGATCTCACCCATCGGCTTCCAGCCCTCTGGCGTGAGAATTTTCGCGTCGAGCGGCTGGGCGTAGCCGTTCGTGATGCGCGCGAGCTCGTCGCGCCGGCGGGGCTCGTCGAGGTCGTCCTCGTGGGAGACGCGCTTGATGTAGAGGTCGAAGATGTCGAGCCGGTCCCGCTTCGTCGGCGTCCGGAACCACACGTGGCGGCCCATGCGGCCGGGGCGCGTGAGGGCGGGGTCGAGCTGCTCGATCGGCACGTTGCAGGCCCCGATGAAGTAGATCTGCTCGCTACGTGGACGCGGCGGCTTCAGGCGCAGGCGCCGCTTGCCGAGGTGGCGCGGGACGATGTAGGTCGCGTCGAGGAACGTGTTGAGCCGGTTCGTGAAGAACTTCTTCATGAACGGCGGGTTGCCGATGCCGTCCATGACGACGAGCAGCTGGTTGAGCGCCAGGCCTCCGCCGCCCATGCCCCCCATCCCGGGGAAGACCTGGTTCACGACGCCGCCTAGCCGCTGCACGAACGGGGGGTAGGGCGATCTGGTCTCCGGCGCGCGCTCCTGGAAGAGCCGCTCCCGCCAGGCGCGGGTCTCCAGGACGAGGTCGCCTGTCGGCGTCAGCGCGCCGTTGGGGCCGTAGAAGCAGTAGTCGTGGACGCTCGCACCCGCCGGTTGGTGAGACGAGCCGAGACTCGCCCGCCGCATGCCGACGGCGTCGATCTCGTCGATGAAGACGATGCACTGGCCGCCCCACTTGCGCGCGAGCTTCTTCGCCCGCCAGGCGAGCCAGCGGACGATGACAGCGTCGATCCCCATGAAGGCCTGAGCAAATCCGGATCCGGGGATCGAGATGAAGGGCGAGTTGAAGCCGGTCGCGATCGCCTTCGACATCATCGTCTTGCCGGTGCCGGGCGCACCGAGCATGAGCAGGCCGCGCTCGCGCTTTCCGCCTGCTTGCTCGAACGCTTCGCCCGACTGCCACAGCGAGACCACCCGGCGCACTTCTTCCTTCGCCTCCGCCTGGCCGCGAACGTGGGCGAGCTCGACGCCCCAGTCGGCATCGCCGGGCTCGAACGCCTGGATCTGGCTGATGCCCATCAGCATCAGCGGGCCCATGAAGATCAGGAAGTTGAAGAGGAAGAAGATCGGGAAGGTGACCAGCAGCGGCAGTGCCTGAAGCACCAGCGTCCACAGATCCGATCCGAGGTAGTGGTAGGCAATCCCGAAGAGGATGAGGATCGGCGTGTAGATGAACAGCCAGCGCTTGTACTTGGTCGTCCAGTACCAGCCGCGCCGCCGGTTCACGACGTCTTCCTCGCGGAGCTCGGCGGAGTCCGTCCCGAACAGGCTGGGCCACGGGATCAGGTGGCGCAGGATGATGTCCATTCCCCCGCGGAAGGCGATCACGCAGAAGAAGGTCGCGAACAGCGACCACCAGGTGCCCCAGCCGACGTTCTGATGGAACCAGAAGAAGACGACCGGGCTCGTCACGAGCGCCACGGCTGTTGCAGCGCGGATAAGCCGGCGCCACTGGGAGATCAGCTCGGTCGTCTGCTCGGCCCGTGAAAGGCCGTCGACCGGCTCAGCGACGGTCGCCATCGAGAAAGTGTAGATGGGGTCTGGGAGCGCGCTGGATGTCTTTTAGACGTACAGGCGCGTGATTCGGTTTTGTTAGGCGGGGATGAAGACGGCCCGCACGCTTCAATGCGGGTATGCACGCGCACCATCACCACGACCACGGCGAGCGGCTCGAATCTGACCGGCGGCGCCTGGCGATCGCGCTCGGGCTGATCCTCGCGTTCATGGTCGTGGAGGTGGTCGGCGGGCTCGTCTCCAACTCGCTCTCGCTGCTCGCCGACGCGGGGCACATGGTCACGGACGCGGCGAGCCTCGGTCTGGCGCTGGGCGCCGCCTGGCTCGCCGGCGACGCCGGCCACGCCGCAGCGGAGCTTCGGGCTCCGGCGCGCGGAGATCCTCGCGGCGCTCGCCAACGGCGTGCTGCTGCTCGCGATCTCGGGCTGGATCGCGGTGGCCGCGATCGGGCGGCTCGGCGACCCGCCCGAGACGCTCGGCGGGTGGATGCTCGTCGTCGGCCTGATCGGGCTGGTCGTGAACATCGCTGCGGCGCTCGTGACCGCGGGTGGGCGGCACCGGTCGATGAACGTGCGTGCCGCGTACAGGCACGTGCTCGCCGACCTGCTCGGGTCGGCCGGCGTGGTCGTCGCGGGCGTGATCGTCCTCACGACCGGGTGGCGCTACGCCGACCCGCTCGTCGCGCTCGCGATCGCCGTGCTGATCGCGGCGAGCTCGTGGTCGATCCTGCGCGAGTCGGTCGGCGTCCTCCTCGAGGAGACGCCCCGCGAGATCGACGCCGAGGAGGTCGGCCGCGCGATGGTCGGCCACACGGGCGTCCACGAGGTGCACGACCTGCACATCTGGACGATCACGAGCGGCTTCCCGGCGCTTTCGGCCCATGTCCTGGTCGACCCGGGCGCGGACTGCCACGCCGTGCGGCGCGAGCTGGAGCACGTGCTGTCGGAGCGCTTCGCGCTGACGCACACGACGCTGCAGGTCGAGCACGCGGGCGGCCCGGCGGATCGAGTGGTGCTCGGCGAGCCGTTTCGTCGCGAGACGCCGCTCGGCCACTGAGCCGCCGGCACGTAGAAACTTCCCTCCCGGCATAGACTGGCGAAGGTTTCGTCATGTCCAAATCGCCTCTCCCCTCGGACGATGCAGAGGGCGTGGACGTCCAGCGGCCGGCGCCGCCGGAGCCCATGCCGCTGCCAGATGCGCGCCGCATGGAGCGGCTGCTCGACGTGGCCCGAGCGGTGGTCTCGACGCTCGAGGTGGAGGCAGTGCTCGAGCGGGTGCTCGAGGTGGCGCGCGAGCTGACCGGAGCCCGGTACGCCGCGCTCGGGGTGCTCGACGACTCGCGGCGGCAGCTCAGCCGGTTTCTCACCGTCGGCATCGACGGCGAGACCCGAGCGCACATCGGCGACCTGCCGCGCGGCCTCGGCGTGCTCGGCGAGCTGATCCGCAACCCCGAGCCGCTGCGCCTCGACGACGTCGGCCGCCACCCGCGTTCGTACGGCTTCCCGACGGGGCACCCGCCGATGCACACCTTCCTCGGCGCGCCGGTGCTGGTCGGTGGTGAGGCGTACGGCAACCTCTACCTGACCGAGAAGGCACACGGGCCGTTCGACCGCAGCGACGAGGAGGCGCTCATGACGCTCGCCGCCTGGGCCGGTGTGGCGATCGAGAACGCCCGCCGCTTCGAGGCCGTCAGCGAGCGGCGAGATGAGCTGGAGCAGTCGGTCATGGGCCTCGCCGCGATGACCGACATCGCCCGGGCGCTGGCCGGCGAGACCGACCTGGCGGTGATCCTCGAGCTGGTCGTGCGACGCGCGCGCGCCCTCGTGTCGGCCCGCAACATGCTCATCCTGCTCGACGAGGGCGAGAACATGGTCATCGCGGCGGTGGCCGGCGAGCTCCCCGCCGAACTCGTCGGAGCAGCTGTCGACGCCGAGCGCTCGCTCGCGGGTCAGGTGCTCCGATCGGGCCAGATCGAACAGCTGAGCGGCGAGCTCAACAGGCGCCGCTTCGAGCAGGGCGGCCTCTGGGATCTCGGAATCGAGCCGGAAGCCGGCCTACTCGTCCCGCTCCGCTTCCGCGATGCGCCGCTCGGCGTGCTCGTTGCGCTGGACCGGCTGGGCGAGGGGCTCGACTTCACGGCGGCGGACGCCGGGCTGCTCGAGGCGTTCGCCGTCAGCGCCGGGACCGCGGTCGCGACGGCGCGCTCCGTGGCCGTCGAGCACCGCCAGCAGCGCCTCAATGCCGCGGAGGCGGAGCGGCGCCGCTGGGCGCGCGAGCTCCACGACGACACGCTGCAGAACCTGGCCACGCTCCGCCTGACGCTGTCTGCAGCCCGGCAGACCGGCGCGGTCGAGGCGTACCGCGATGCGGCTGCCTCGGCTGTGGAGCAGATCGACGAGGACATCGCGAGTCTGCGCGCGCTGATCACCGAGCTGCGGCCTGCCGCGCTCGACGACCTGGGCACCGAGGCCGCGTTGCAGGCGCTCGCGGACCGCTCCTCCCGCCTCGGCATCGACGTCCGGCTCGAGGTCGACCTCGACTACGAGCGGGGGCGTGCGCCGACCCGGCACACACCCGAGCTCGAGGCGGCCATCTACCGCATCGTTCAGGAGGCCGTGCACAACGCGGCCAAGCACTCGGGCGCCCACGAGGTCGTCGTTCGCGTGACCGAGACCGAGCAGGAGGTCGACGTGCTCGTCAGCGATGACGGATCAGGCTTCGAACCCGGCGTGAAGGGCGAGGGCTTTGGCCTGCTCGGGATGCAGGAGCGGGCCGACCTGCTCGGCGGCACGGTCGACGTCACGAGCGCCCCGGGCGCCGGGACGACGGTTCAGGCACGGCTGCCGGTCCGGCGGCGCGACCCGGCCTGAGCCGGGCTTCCGGCCGTGCCCCCGGCGCGGCTCGTTAGGCTGCCGCGCCTATGGCGTCGCTGCGCGGCAAGACGGCCGTCGTCACAGGCGGCTCGAGTGGCATGGGCGCGGCCACCGTGCGCGCGCTCACGGCCGAGGGCGTCACGGTCGCCGCGGGCGCGCGCCGCGTTGAGCGGCTGGCCGAGCTCGGCGACGCCGTCGTCGGCCTGCGCCTCGACGTGACGGACCCGGCAAGCGCGGAGAGCTTCGTCCACGCGGCGAACGACGCGCTCGGCGGGATCGACATCCTCGTCAACGCCGCAGGCCTGTCGCTCGGGCGCGACCCGTTCACCGAGTCGACCGAGGAGGACGAGCACACCGTGCTCGAGACGAACGTCAACGGGCTGCTCCGCATGACGCGCCTCTGCCTGCCGTTCATCCGCGACGGCGGCCACATCGTCAACATCGGCTCGGTCGCGGGCCGCCAGGCGTACCCGAACGGCGCCACCTACATCACCTCGAAGTTCGCCGTGCGCGGCTTCACCTACGCGCTGCGCGAGGACCTGCTCGGCCGGCCGATCCGGATCACCACCGTCGACGCGGGCCTCGTCGAGACCGAGTTCTCGGTCGTCCGCTTCCGCGGCGACGCCGAGAAGGCGGCCGCCGTCTACGAGGGCCTCGAGCCGGTCACGGCGGAGGAGATGGCCGACTGCATCCTCTTCGCGCTCACGCGCCCGCCGCACGTGAACATCGACGAGCTGGTCGTGAAGGCGATCGCCCAGTCGAGCGGAGCGAGAATCGTCCGCCGGGACGCGTAGTGCCCGCCGCATGGCGCTGACCATCCTCGAAGGCTCGACGTTCTGCATCTGCGACGAGCGCGGTGACCTCAACGCGCCGACGCACGGTCTCTTCGCGAGCGACACGCGCTTCCTCTCGCGCTTCACGCTGACGGTGAACGGCGCGGCGCCGCTGCTGCTCACGTCGGGCAAGGTCGAGTACTTCAGCGCCGCCTTCTACCTCCGCAACCCGCTGGCCGGCGGGCTCGAGCAAGACCAGCTGGCGATCACGCGCGAGCGGTTCGTCGGCGACGGGATGCAGGAGCGGATCGTGCTGCAGAACCTCGCGGGGCAGAGCATCGTCGTCGACGTGGCCCTCGAGACGGGCAACGACTTCGCGGACATCTTCGCCGTGAAGCACCACGACTTCGCACTCGGCGACCCGGCCCGCGCCGAGCCGCTGCCGGCGCTCGCGCCCGCCGAGGCCGACACAGGGGCGGGCCAGCTCGTCCTGTCCGACACCACGAGCCCCGCCACGACCCAGCTCGTCTTCTCGAACCTCGGCGAGGTCGACGACGGCACGGTGCGCTGGCGCGTCACGCTCGGCCCGCACGAGCGCTGGGAGGTGCGCGTCGACGTGGTCGTCTCGCTCCACGGCGAGCGCATCCACCCGGACGTCGCTGCACGGCGCTTCGGGGACGAGCTGGCGCGCGTGCGCGACTCGCTGGCCGCCTGGCAGCTGCGCGTCCCGCACCTGCGCGCGAGCTGGGATGACCTCGGCCAGGCGTTCTCGCGCTCGGTCGCCGACCTCGCGGCGCTGCGCATGCGCGGTGCGCAGCACGGCATGGCCAAGCTCCCCGCCGCCGGCATGCCCTGGTTCATGACGGTGTTCGGCCGCGACACGATCATCACGTGCCTGCAGACGCTCCTCTTCGGGCCCGACCTCGCCCGCGGCGCGCTCGAGGCGCTCGCCGAGCTGCAGGCGACGGAGGACGACCCGTCCATCGACGCCGAGCCGGGCAAGATCGTCCACGAGCTGCGCCGCGGCAAGGCGGCCGCCAACTGGTTCAGCGCCTACTACGGCACGCTCGACGCGACGCCGCTCTACCTGATCCTGCTCTCGGAGACGTGGCGCTGGACCGACGACGCCACGCTCGTCCGCTCCCTGCGCGAGCCCGCCATGCGCGCGCTCGAGTGGATCGACCGCTACGGCGACCGCGACGGCGACGGGTTCGTCGAGTACGAGCGGCGCACGCCGACCGGCCTCGAGAACCAGTCGTGGAAGGACTCGTGGGACTCGCAGCGCTTCTCGGACGGCACGCTCGCCCGCACGCCGATCGCGCCCGTCGAGGTGCAGGGCTACGTCTACGACGCGAAGCTACGCATGGCAGAGCTCGCGCGCGAGGTGTGGCGCGACCGCGAGCTGGCCGAGCGCCTCGTGCGCGAAGCGGAGGAGCTGCGCGAGCGCTTCGACCAGGCGTTCTGGGTCGCGGAGCGCGGCGGCTACTACGCGCTCGCGCTCGACGGCGACAAGCGGCCGGTCGACTCGCTCTGCTCGAACATCGGCCACCTGCTCTGGAGCGGGATCGTCCCATCCCACCGCGTCGACGCGATCGCCGACGCACTGATGGGCGACGAGCTCTGGTCGGGCTGGGGCGTGCGGACGATGTCGAGCGGCGACGTCGGGTTCAACCCGATCTCGTACCACAACGGGTCGGTCTGGCCGCACGACAACTCCCTGATCGCCGCCGGCCTCGCGCGTGAAGGGCGCCGGACGGACGCGCTGAGCATCGTCCAGCGGATCGTGGGCGTCGGGCGGCAGTTCGACTACGAGCTGCCGGAGGTGTTCGCCGGGTTCCGCCGCGACGAGACGTCGTTCCCGATCGCCTACCCGACGGCGGCGCGCCCGCAGGCGTGGGCCGCCGGCACGCCGGTGCTGCTGCTGCAGGTGCTGCTCGGCCTGGAGCCCGACCGCGCGCGCCAGACGCTCGTGTCGCGCGTGCAGGGCGAGCTGCCGTCGTGGGCAGGATCGCTGAGGCTTGCCGGCGTGCAGGCATTCGACCGCCACTGGACGGTCACGGTCGACGGCGGCCGGGTAAAGGTGGAGGAGACATGAGGGTCGCCGTCATCTCGCCGGTGTGGTTCGCGGTGCCGCCGCCGGGCTACGGCGGGATCGAGCTGGTCGTGTCGCTGCTCGCCGACGGGCTCGTCGACGCAGGCCACGACGTGACGCTCTTCGCGTCGGGCGACTCGCGCTCGAAGGCGGAGCTGGCGTGGGTCTACGACATCGCCCCGAGCGCGGCGATCGGGACGACCGAGGTCGAGTTCCGGCACGCCTTTGCCTGCTACACGCGTGCGGACGAGTTCGACGTCATCAACGACCACTCGGGCCCGTACACGTCGACGCTCGCGGCTGCCGTCGCCACGCCTGTCGCGCACACCGTGCACGGGCCGCTGGACGGCCGGCCTGGCGAGATCTACGCGCAGATCGCGCAGATCGTCCCGCAGCTCGGGCTCATCTCGATCTCCCGGAACCAGCGCGCGCCCCGGCCCGACCTGCCGTGGCTCGCGACCGTGCCGAACGCGATCGACCTGTCGCTCTACCCGGCCAGGCCGCACCGCGGCGACTACCTGCTCTTCCTCGGACGGCTGAGCCCGGACAAGGGCTGCCATCGCGCAATCGCGGTGGCGATCGAGTGCGGCCTGCCGCTGCTCATCGCGGGAAAGAAGCGCGACCCCGCCGAGCTCGAGTACTTCGCCGAGTTCGTCGAGCCGCACCTCGGGCACCACGGCATCGAGTACCTGGGCGAGGTGCCGCACGGCCAGAAGGTCGAGCTGCTCCAGGGCGCGCGCGCGACGCTCTTCCCGATCGAGTGGGAGGAGCCGTTCGGTCTGGTCATGATCGAGTCGATGGCTTGCGGGACGCCGGTGATCGCGACGCGCTGGGGCGCGGTGCCGGAGGTGATCGAGGACGGCGTGTCGGGGATCATCGTGGACAGCTACCGCGACATGCCCGGCGCGCTGGAGCGGGCCGACGCGCTCGATCCGGCGGAGCTGCGCCGCTCGGTCGAGGAGCGCTTCTCGCAGCAGCGGATGGTCGGTGACTACGTCGCCGCGTACGAGCGCCAGCTCGAGCGCGCTTGAGCCGCCTCCGCTCCTCCTACGACCGCGAGATCCTGCGGCTCGCGGTGCTGGCGCTCGGCTCGCTGGCCGCCGAGCCGCTGTACGTGCTCGCCGACACGGCGATCGTCGGGCATCTCGGCCGGTCGCAGCTCGCCGCGCTGGGCATCTCGGCGATCGTGCTGTCGGGGGCCTTCGCGCTCTTCAACTTCCTCACGTACGGGACGACCGCGCAGGTGGCGCGCGCGACGGGCGCCGAGGAGCACGACACGGCTCGCGGGCTGGGCGTGCAGGCGCTCTGGCTGTCGCTCGGCGTCGGCGTGGGGCTCGCCGTCGTGCTCGCCGCGCTCGCCGAGCCGGTCGTCGCGGCCATGGGCGGCGACGGCAAGACGGCCGACTACGCCGTGCTCTACATGCGCATCGCCGTGATCGGCCTGCCGTTCGCGTTCCTCGCGCGCGGCGGCGAGGGCTACCTGCGCGGACTCTCGAACCTGCGCACGCCGCTCGTGATCTTCATCTCGGCGAACGTCCTCAACCTCGTCCTGGAGGTGCTGTTCGTCTACGGCTTCGACTGGGGGATCGCCGGATCGGCATGGGGGACGGTCGTTCGCGCAGGTTGCGATGGGGCTCGCGTTCGTGGCCGTGATGTGCGCCCGGGCTGCGCGGGCACCTCGGCCTCGACGGGCGGCTCATGCACCGGCTGCTCACGCTCGGGCGACACATCTTCTTCCGCACGGCGTCGCTCTACGCCGCGTTCGTCGTGGCGGGAGCCGTGGCGGCGCGCTTCGGCGACGCGTCGCTCGCCGCGCACCAGGTCGCGTCGCAGCTCTGGCTCTTCCTCGCGCTCGTCCTCGACGCGGTCGCCATCGCCGGCCAGGTGATCGTCGGGCGGACGCTCGGCGCCGGCGACCGCGACGGCGCCTACGACGCGAGCGTGCGGATGATCTGGATGTCGGTCGCGGCCGGCGCGGTCTTCGGGGTCGTGATGCTCGCGCTCGTCGACGTCCTCCCGCGCGTGTTCACGAGCGACGCGGCGACGCTCGACCGCGCGCGGGCGCTGTGGCCGTATCTTCGCGCTCATGCAGCCGCTGAACGGCGCCGTCTTCGCGCTCGACGGGATCCTCATCGGCGCGGCCGACGGCCGCTACCTGATGTGGTCGATGGTGGCCGCGGGCGCGGCGTCCTGCGCGGTCGCGATCGGCGGCGCTCGTCTTCGACTGGGGCATCGAGGGCGTCTGGGCCGCGCTGGCGGTGCTGATCCTCGTCCGGCTCGTGCTGATGGGCCACCGCTTCCTCGGCCGGCGCTGGCTCGTCACCGGCTGGGCCACCTGAGCCAAGTAACAGTCTGTTACAAGGCTGCTTTTCGGCCCGCCAGTGCGGCGGTTGGCTACTCGCCGCGTGCCAGATGAGCCAAGTAACAGTCTGTTACTTGCCTACGTGGGCTCGGGCGCCACGACTGGCTCGTGGTGGAGCTCCGGCTCGGCGTCGTCGGTCCGGGTCAGCGTCCGGACGTCGTGCACGAGCAGCACGAGCCCGGTGGCGACGACGCGTGACGCAGCCCGGCGAAGACGAGTGCGCCGCCGACGCCGAGGATGTCCGACAGCGGCCCTGCCAGCGAGAGCCCGATCGGGATGCAGACGTAGGAGCCGAGCGCGTCGTACGAGTACACGCGCGAGAGCCGGTCCTGCGGGATCTGCTGCTGCATGGCGGTGTCCCACATGACGCCGAAGGTCTCGACACCGATGCCGGCGAGGACCGACGGCCGCGACGATCACTGCGAGCGGAGCCGGCACGCCGAGCAGGAAGAGCCGGGCGCTGCCGAGCAGGAGCCGAGGCTCGCCACGAGCAGGATCCGGCGCGGCCGAAGCCTGAGGAACAGCAGCCCGCCGACCACCATCCCCGCGCGACATGCCGGCGAGGATGAAGCCCCATGCCGACGCGCCGCCCGAGGTCGTCCTTCGAGACGACGGGCCCGAGGACGAGGTACGTCCCCATGCTGAACGCGTTGATGAACATGAACTGGACGACGATCGACCAGAGCCACGAGCGCGAGCGGAACTCGCCCCAGCCCTCGCGCAGCTCGTGGAGGAAGCTCGATGCTGCGTGGCGCGCCGCCGCGGGCACGCGGATCCGCGACACGAACGCCGCGCTGACGAGGAACGTCGCCGCGTCGAAGGCGAGCGCCCAGCCGGCGCCGACGCCGGCCACGACCAGGCCCGCGAGCCCGGCGCCGACGATCGACGGTCGTGCTGTTCGCCAGGCGCAGCAGCGCGTTCGCCTCCTGGAGGCGGCCGGCGCTGACGACGCTCGGCACGAGGCCGCTCGAGGCCGGGAAGAAGAACGCGTTCGCCGTGCCGCGGACGAGCTGGAGGACGAACAGCTGCCACAGCTCGGCGTTGTCGGTGAGCAGCAGCAGCGGCGATCGTCCCCTGCGCGGCGAACATGACGAGGTCGGTGCCGGCCATGACGAGGTTGCGCGGGATCCGGTCGGCCCAGACGCCGCCGACGAGGATGAAGACGATCTGCGGCAGCCAGATCGCGGCGAGGACGATGCCGAGCGCGGTGGCCGAGCCGTCCAGGTCGTCGAGCACCGCGAACGCGAGCGCGACCGGCGCGAAGGCGCTGCCGAGCAGCGACGCGGTGCGGCCGAGGAAGAGCAGCCGGAACTGCGGCTCGCGGAGCGCGCCGAACCGGCTCACGCGGCGCGCTCGCGCCGCTTGTCGGCCCAGCGCCTGATGCCCGGCGTACGACTGCCAGCACGGCAGCGCCTGCGCGTACGAGGCGCGCTGGTCCGGCGGGAGCGCTGCGATCTCGGCCTCGCGCTCGGCGATGAACGTCGTCCTGGTCGGCGCCGCCGCTCGACCTCGGCCGACCACTCCTCGATGCGCCGCCGCAGGTCGGCCAGATGTGCCGTGCGGGATCGTCCGCGACGCCGAAATGGATCAGCGCGAGGCGCTCGGGCGCGCGGCGCTCGATCTCGTCGATCGTCGCGAGCCAGCCGTCGCGGTCGAACTCGGGCGGCGGCGCGGGCGGGAAGACGAACTCGCTCGGCTGGATGCGGACGCCGGCCGCGTCGCCGGCGTAGAGCGTCCCGTCGCCGTCGAGGTAAGCAGACGTGGTGCCGGGCGTGGCCCGGGCGACGGGAAGCACTCGAGGCCGAGCACGCGGTCGCCCACGATGCGGATGTTCGCCTCCGGCACGGGCGCGAGCTCGCCCCAGAGCTCGTCGAAGTGCTCGCCGTACAGGCGCCGCGCGCTCTTCTCGAGCCGCTCCGGGTCGGCGAGGTGCGGCGCGCCGATCCCGGAGACGTGCACGGTCAGGCCCGGGTGCTCGCGGACGAGCACGCCCGCCGCGCCCGCGTGGTCGAGGTGGATGTGCGACAGGAGCAGGTGGCGGAGGTCGGTGAGCGCGAGGCCGTGCTCGGCGAGCCGCTCCTTCAGCGTCTCGGCGGTCGTCGCCGGCCCGCAGTCGAAGAGCGCCAGGCCCGTCGGGCGTGTCGAGCAGGTAGACGCCGATGACCTTCTCGCGGCCGAGGTGAGAGTCGAGGGGCCGTCATGCGCGGATCGTAGGGCCACCGGGAGCCTGAACGCCGGGCGGGTCGTCGGACCCGCCCGCGTTCGAGAGTCGGCCTAGGCGGGGCTCGGCTCGGCCGCCGGCGCACGCGGGTCAGCGCGAGGACGAAGAGCGCGCCCGCGAGCAGGATCGCGGCGAAGCCGCCAGCGGTCCGAGCACGTCGGTGCCGCCGTCGCCGCCCGGCGCGGTCGCGCGGCAGCCCGTGCTTCACGAGCATCGGCTTCACCGACGTCGGCGCTCGGAACCAGCCGCCCGGGCTGGCCGTGCCGAAGAGCGGCTGCCCCGGCCGCATGTAACGCGACCGGCCCGCCGTCCGCGTACGGGTAGAGGGTCCTGCGTGATCGTGCGGCGCGTGCGTCGCCGGTCGGCACCTGGTAGCGAACGGTGTAGCGCGGGCCGAGCGTCCCCGCCGGGCGGCCGCGCAGCATCGGGCTCGGTTGCTGGCCGAACATCGCCGGGAAGAACCCGACCCCGTCGACGAACGCGGCTGAATCGGACGCGTCGCCGGACTCGCCGTCGCCGTTGAAGACGATCGGGCTGCCGAGGCCGGGTCCCGGAGATGCGGCGTCGCGTCGGGCCCTTGGCGAGCGCGGCGGGCACGACCGCGAGCGCGAGCAGCGCGATGGCGATGGTGCAGATTCGTTCATGCGCGGATTACACCGCGCAGCGAGCGCGAGGTTCCTACGCGCCCGCTGCGGCGGGCGTCCGCACGAGCGCGGCGGCGAGATCCTCGATCAGGTCGTCGGCCGACTCGATGCCGACCGACAGCCGCACGAGGTTGCGCGGCGCGGCGAACGGCGCGTCGGCGGTCGACGCGTGCGTCATGCGCGCCGGGCTGCTCGATGAGGCTCTCGACGCCGCCGAGGCTCTCGGCGAGCTTCCAGATCTTCGTCCGCGCGACGAGCGCGACCGCCTCCTCCTCGCTGGAGACGAGGAACGAGATCATCCCGCCGAAGTCGCGCATCTGGCGGCGCGCGATCTCGTGCCCGGGATGGCCCGGCAGGCCCGGGTAGAGCACCGTCTCGACCGCCTCGTGCCCGGTGAGGAACTCCGCGATGCTGATGCGCGTTCTCGCAGTGCTGGCGCATGCGGACGGCGAGCGTCTTCACGCCGCGCAGCACGAGCCAGGCGTCGAACGGGCCGGGGATCGCGCCGAGCGACTTCTGCAGGAAGCGCAGGCGCTCCGCGATCGTCGGGTCGTTCGTCGCGACGAAGCCGCCGATCGATGTCCGAGTGACCGCCGAGGTACTTCGTCGTCGAGTGGACGACGACGTCGGCGCCGAGGTCGAGCGGCTGCTGCAGGTACGGGCTCGCGAAGGTGTTGTCGACGACGACGATCGCGCCTACGGCGTGCGCGGCCTCGGCCGCCGCGCGGATGTCGACGATGTTCAGCAGCGGGTTCGTCGGCGACTCGAGCCAGACGATCCGCGTCTTCTCGTCGAGGTGCTCGGCGAGCGCCGGCGTTCACCTCTCCGGCGAGACAGGTACGTGAAGTCGTAGCCCTTCGGCGCGTAGACCTGGGAGAACATCCGGTAGACGCCGCCGTAGACGTCGTTGACCGAGACGACGCGCTCGCCCGGCGAGACGAGGTGCATGAGCGTCGTCGTCGCGCCGAGCCCGGACGAGAAGGCGAGGCCGTGCGCGGCGTTCTCGAGCGACGCGAGGCACTCCTCGAGCGCGGTGCGCGTCGGGTTGCCGGTGCGCGAGTAGTCGTAGCCCTTGTGGACGCCGACCTCGTCGTGGACGTACGTGGACGTCTGGTAGATCGGCGTCGTGATCGCGCCGGTCGCCGGGTCGGGCTCCTGGCCGGCGTGGATCGCGCGCGTCTCGAAGTCCATGCTCAGAGTCTAGGCACGCACGGGCGGGCTCACTCTTCGCCCATCGTGATCACGGCGTGCTCGCCCTTCGCGCGGTGGCCGTCGATCGGGCAGTACACGTCGTATGTCCCTGGGTCGGACAGGTTGGCTTGAAGTCGACCGTTTTCCCGGGCGGTATGGGAGGCGACGTGACCTTGACGCCGTCGCGCTTGCGCTCGACCACGATCGCGTGCGGGATGCGCCCCTCGTTCGTGACGTCGATGGTGTAGATGCCCGGGATCGACAGCCGCGTGTACTCCGGCGAGATCGCGAACTCGGTGGTGCTGATCGGGACGTTGAGAATCGCCTGCCCGTCGGGAGCCGCCAGCGGCCCGTTGAACACGGTCGTCGTGGTCGTCGTCTCACTCGACGATCCGCCGTCGCCGCCGCCGCAGCCTGCGAGCGCGAGGACGGCCATGCCTATCGAGCGACGAGACGGCTAGCGGACGGCTGGTCACGGTGGTGCGCAAGGTACTCGAGCAGGTCGGAGCGGCTCAGCATGCCTGCGGGCCGGCCGGCGCGAGCGACGACGACCGCCGGGCTGCCGTCGCTGAAGCGGGCGAAGACCTCGTCGACCGATTCGCGCGCGTCGACGGCCGCGAGCGGCGGCTGCATCGCGGACGCGACGTCGGCGTTCAGCGTGTCCGGGTTCTTGAAGACGCGGTCGAGCAGGCTGCGCTCCTGCAGCGAGCCGACGAAGTCGGCGAGCGACTCGGCGGGCGAGTGGCGCACGACCGGCAGCTGCGAGATCGAGTAGCGCTGCATCAGCTCGATCGCGCGGCCGAGCTTCTCGTGCGACTCGACGGTGACGAGCTCCGGCACGTCCGGCTCCTCGCGCTGCTTCGCGACGAGCACCTCGTCCGACGCTCGGCACCGTCGCCTTCCGCTCCAGGAAGCCGTACTCGAGCATCCAGTTGTCGTCGTAGAACTTCGACAGGTAGCCGCGGCCGCCGTCCGGGAGCAGTGTCACGACCGTCTTGCCGGGGCCGAGCCGCTCGGCGATCTGGATCGCCGCGAACACGGCGGTGCCGCCCGAGCCGCCGGCGAGGATCCCCTCTTCGCGCGCGAGCCGCCGCGCCGTCAGGAACGAGTCGCGGTCGGAGACGGTCACGTACTCGTCGACGAGCGACGGGTCGTACGTGCCCGGCCAGAAGTCCTCGCCGATGCCCTCCACGAGGTACGGGTGCACCGTCGACGAGTAGATCGAGCCCTCCGGGTCGGCGCCGACGACGAGCAGGTCGGGCTTCTGCTCCTTGAGGTAGCGCGCCGAGCCGGAGATCGTCCCGCCGGTGCCGACCGAGATGACGAGCGCGTCGAGCTCGCCGCCGGTCTGGTTCCAGATCTCCGGGCCGGTCGTCTCGTAGTGGGCGCGCGGGTTGGCGTCGTTCTCGTACTGGTTCGGCTTGTAGCCGCCGGGGATCTCCTCCGCGAGCCGCGCGGACACCGAGTAGTAGCTCTCGGGCGACTCGGGCTCGACGGCGGTCGGGCAGATCACGACCTCGGCGCCGAAGGCGCGCAGCAGCGAGATCTTCTCCTGGCTCATCTTGTCGGGCATCACGAAGATCATCCGGTAGCCCTTGATCGCGGCCGCCATCGCGAGCCCGACGCCCGTGTTGCCGGAGGTCGGCTCGACGATCGTCCCGCCCGGCCTGAGGTGCCCCTCGGCCTCGGCGCGCTCGATCATGCGCAGCCCGATGCGGTCCTTCACGGAGCCGCCCGGGTTCAGGTACTCGAGCTTCGCGAGGATCTGCGCGGCGCCCGGAGGCGTCACTTTCGGCAGGCGGACGACCGGCGTGTCGCCGATGAGATCCAGGACCGTGGGGTACTCGCGCGCCACACGCTCAGGGTAGTGCGCGCTAGTGACGAAAGTGGCGCCGGCCCGTCGAGCACCATGATCGCGCCGGCTGCGCGCACCGCGTCGACGACCTCGTCGTCGCGCTTCGAGCCGCCCGGCTGGATGACGGCCGTCACGCCTGCGTCCAGCGCCAGCTGTGGGCCGTCCGCGAACGGGAAGAACGCGTCTGACGCGAGCACGGCGCCGTTTACGTCGTGGCCGTGCTCGGCCGCCTTCATCAGCGCGATCCGCACCGAGTCGACGCGGCTCGTCTGGCCGCCGCCGATCCCGATCGTCTGCAGGTTCTTCGCGATCACGATCGCGTTCGAGCTCACGTGCTTGCAGACGCGCCAGGCGAAGAGCAGGTCGCCCCAGCAGCTCTCGTTCGGCGTCGCCGGCGACGACCTCCATCGCCGTCGCGGTCCTCGACCTCCAGGTCGCGGTCCTGGACGAGCAGCCCGCCGGGGACGCGCTTGTAAGTCCTTCTCGGCGGCGTCGATCGCGGCGGCGCTCGCGGTCGAGCAGGATCCGCGTCGCCGGCTTCTCCGTCAGCGCCTTCAGAGCGTCCTGGTCGTAGCCGGTCGCGAACAGCACGTCGATGAACCGCTTCGAGAGCGCCCGGCCCAGCTCGGCGCCGACCGGACGGTTGACGCGCGATCACCATGCCGAACGCCGACACCGGGTCGGACGCGAGCGCGCGCTCGCAGGCCTCCTCGATCGTCGAGCCGACGGCGACGCCGCACGGGTTCGCGTGCTTGACGATCACGCAGGCCGGCACGGCGAACTCGCGCAGCAGCAGGCGCGCCGCGTTCAGGTCGAGCAGGTTGATGAGCGAGAGCTGGCGGCCGTGCAGCTGGCTGATGTTCGAGAGCAGGTGCGTGCGCGCGGTCGCGTCGGCGTAGTAGGCGGCGCGCTGGTGCGGGTTCTCGCCGTACGCGAGCTCGCGCACCTTCACGTAGGAGTGCGTCAGCCGCTCCGGGAACGGCTCGCGGCCCGCGAACCAGTTGGCGATCGCCGCCTCGTACGCCGCCGTCGTCGCGAAGGCGTCGGCGGCGAGCCGGCGCCGCGTCGTGGCTGACACCTCGCCCGCGTCGCGCAACTCGGCGAGCACCTCCTCGTACTGGGCCGGGCTGGACACCGGCGTCACGTGGGCGAAGTTCTTCGCGGCCGCGCGGAGCATCGACGGGCCGCCGATGTCGATCATCTCGACCGCCTCCTCCTCGCGCGTGCCGTAGCCGCCCGCGACGTCCTGGAACGGGTACAGGTTCACGCACACGAGGTCGAAGGGGCGTGATGTCCTGCTCGTCGAGCGCGGCAAGGTCGCCCTCCTGGTCGCGGCGCGCGAGGATCGCGGCGTGGATGCGCGGGTGGAGCGTCTTGACCCGGCCGCCGAGCATCTCGGGCACCTCGGTCAGCGTCTCGACGCGCGTGACCTCGAGGCCCGCGTCCTCGAGCGCCGTCGCGGTTCCGCCGCTCGCGACGAGCTCGACGCCGAGCTCCGCAAGCCCGCGCGCGAAGTCCTCGAGCCCGTCCTTGCGGTAGACGGACAGCAGCGCGCGCATCAGGCGATCAGCTCGCGGACGACCTCGGGGAGCAGGCGGTGCTCGACCGCCTGCACGCGCGCGCGCAGCGAGTCGGATGTGTCGCCCGGGAGCACCGGCACGGGCTCGGCGCGGATCACGGCGCCCGTGTCGACGCCCTCGTCGACGTAGTGGACGGTCGCAGCGGTCTCCCGGACGCCCGCGGCCAGGACGTCCTCGATCGGATGAGCACCTGGGAAGGCGGGCAGCGGCGCCGAGTGCGTGTTGACGATCCGGCCCGGGAAGCGGTCGAGGAACGACGCGCGCAGGAGGTGCATGTAGCCGGCGCACACGACCAGGTCGACGCCGTGCTCCTCGAGCCACGCCGCCATTGCGCCGTCGCGCGCCTCGCGGTCGGGATAGGCGTCGAGCTCGAAGACGGCGGTGGCGATCCCAGCGCGCGCGGCGCGGTCGAGCGCGCGCACGCCCTCGTGGTTCGACGCGACGGCCGCGATCGGCAGGCGGGCGTCGATGAGCGCCTGCAGGTTCGTCCCTTCGCCGCTGACGAGCACGCCGATCACGCGGATGCTCCCGATCACGAGCTCGTCCGGCTGTGGCTCCGCGACGACCGCGCAGAAGCCGATGCCGAGGTTGAAGACGCGGCGCAGCTCCTCCTCGTCGACGTGCCCGGCGAGCCAGCCGAACACGGGCGGGCGCGGCCACGACTCCCAGTCGAGCTCCGCCTCGAGGCCGTCGGGAACGACGCGCGAGAGGTTGCCGAGGATGCCGCCACCGGTGACGTGGGCGAGCGCCTTCGCGCGCGCGCCGAGTCGGCGCACCTCGTCGAGGTAGAGCCGCGTCGGCGCGAGCAGGTCGTCGCCGTCGTAGTCGTCCTCGTCGAGCAGCCGCCGCACGAGCGTGAAGCCGTTCGCGTGCACGCCCGCCGACGGGAAGCCGATGACGGTGTCGCCCGCTTCGACCCGCGAGCCGTCGATCAGGCGGTCGCGCTCGACGAGACCGACGCACGTGCCGGCGAAGTCGAGCTCCTCGTCGCGGTAGATGCCGGGCAGCTCGGCCGTCTCGCCGCCGATGAGCGCGCAGCCGGCCTCGCGGCAGACCTCCGCGGCGCCTTCGACGAGCTCGGCGACCTGCTCGAGCTCGATGCGGTTGGCCGCGACGTAGTCGAGCAGGAAGAGCGGATCGGCGCCCGTCGTCGCGACGTCGTTGATGCAGTGCGCGGCCAGGTCGCGTCCGCAGTCGCGCAGCCGGCCGCGCTCGCGCGCGACGATCAGCTTCGTCCCGACCGAGTCGGTCGACGCGGCGAGCAGGCGGCGGCTCGTCCAGCGCGTGGAGGCCCGCGAAGGCGCCGAAGCCGGTCGCGCCCGTCGACTCGACGGCCGCGCGCAGCCGCTCGACGACCGCCTCCGCGGCGGCCAGCGAGACCCCTGCCGCCTCGTAGGTCTTCCCCTCCACCGAGGCCGGGAGTCTATCGCCGCCGAAAATCCGGCTCGGCTTCGCCGGAGCCATGACGATTTTCGGCGGGTCAACTGCAAGGACAGTCGGACGCGGCCTCGCTCGCGAGTGGCTGCGGCGGGGAACCCGCCTCCGCCGCAGGAACCTAGACTCGTCATCCGATGCTCGCCCACGCCGGAGCGACCGACTGGACGATCGCGCCGCTCCAGCTGGCGCCGCTCGTCGCGCTGGTCGTCGCCTACGAGTGGCGGGCGCGGACGCTGGCGCGCCGCGGGACGCCGGTCCCGGCCTGGCGGCACATGCTGATGTGGGTCTCGGTCGTCCTGCTGCTCGCGGCGCTCGTCACGCCGATCGACTCCTATGGCGAGACCGATCTCTTCGCGGTGCACATGGTCCAGCACGTCCTGCTCGGCGACCTCGCGCCGCTCGCCTTCGTCGCCTCCCTGACCGGGCCGCTGCTCCGGCCGGTGCTCGCGCTGCCGGTGATCGGCAAGCTCCGCGTCCTGGCCCACCCGCTGATCGCGCTGCCGATCTGGGCGATCAACCTCTACCTGTGGCACGTCCCGGCGCTGTACGAGGCCGCGCTCCGCCACGACTCGGTGCACGCGCTGGAGCACATGTGCTTCTTCGCGGGCGGCGCGCTGATGTGGGCGCCGGTGGTGGAGGTGCTCCCCGGCCCGGCGTGGTTCGGAACGGGCATGAAGCTCGGCTACATCGTCGTCGTCCGGCTCGTGGAGACCGTGCTCGGCAACGTCTTCCTCTGGTCGGGGAAGGTCTTCTACCCCTTCTACGCGACCGGCGAGGCGGCGCACGGCGTGTCCTCGCTCCAGGATCAGGGCTGGGCGGGGACGGTGATGATGCTCGAGGGCTCGCTGGTCACGCTCGGCGCGCTCGCCTGGCTCTTCTTACGCCTGGCGGCCGAGGGCGAGCTCAAACAGGAGCTGATCGAGCGCGGGGTGGACCCGCAGGTGGCCCGCCGAGCCGTGCGGTATGGCCGCGGCGCCGACCTGCTCCCGCCCGCCTGACAGGACCCGAACGGACGCCTAACGCCTGTCTCAGGGTGCGTTCAGCGCCCGCTGCGACCGTGGTGACCGCGGCGCTGCGGTGGCCGCGAGCAGGCGCGGCGGCGGGACGAGCGGGACGCGTCCCGCCGCGCGCCGGCAGAGGAATCGCCGCCCGCGGACGGAACGTGACGTGTGTTGCGATCGACCGGTGTGCACCACGTGGACCTCGTCGTCCGCTCCGTCGAGCGGAGCCTGCCCTTCTACCGCGACCTGCTCGGCCCGCTCGGCTGGCACGGCATGAGCGAGGTCGAGGGCGAGCGCGGCGAGACGATCTGGTACCTGACCGGCCCCGGCACGTCGATCGGCATCCGGGCTGCCCAGCCGTCGCAGATCGGCCCCGGGTACGACCGCTACTCGGTCGGTTTGCACCACCTCGCCTTCGAGGCGCCGTCGCGCAACATCGTCGACGAGCGGGCCGACTGGCTCCGCGCGCACGAGGTCGAGTTCGAGAGTGAGCCGCAGGAGTACGGGTACAGCCCCGGCTACTACGCCGTGTTCTTCTACGACCCCGACGGGCTGAAGCTGGAGATCGTGCACGTCCCCGGCTACGCGGCCTGACGAGAGGAGGGAGCCATGTCCAGCATGCCGCCCGACCAGCCGACCGAGCCGTCGGCGACGCCACCACCGCCCCCAGCGCCGCCCCCGCCGGAGCCGCCGATGGGCGGCACGACGGTCGTCGGAGGAACCGTCTCCGGAGGACCGCCGCGGACGCAGATCAACGTCACGGACATCGCGCGGCTGCCGATGCCCGGGAACGCGGAGTTCGCGCTCTGGCTGTTCCTGGAAGTCGTCTTCACGCTCTGCTGGTGGATCAGCGACGACGTCGACGTGTACGCAGTGGATGGTGATCACGACTGCGCTGACGTTCGCCTACTTCATCTCCCGCGGCATCGCGAAGGCGAGCCGCGTCCTCGAGCAGTAGCGCCCGCCTAGCGTCGGAGCCCGACCGGCTCGGGCTCCGACGACGCCTCGAACCGGTGCTTGGCGAGCTGGTTGTCGAGCGGCGTCGCCGTCGGGTAGCGGCGCGTGAAGCAGGCGCGGCAGACCTCCGACTCGGGACGCCGGATGGCGCGCCTGCATCCCGTCGAGCGAGAGGTGCGCCAGCGAGGTCGCGCCGACGAGGTCGCGCACCTCGTCGAGGCTGCGGCCGGCGGCGACGAGCTGCTCCGTGTCCGGGAAGTCGATCCCGTAGAAGCACGGCGAGACGACGCGGCGGCGCCGACACGCGGACGTGCACCTCCGTCGCGCCGGCGGCGAACAGGATCGACGTGATCTGGCGCGTCGTCGAGCCGCGCACGATCGTGTCGTCCACGATCACGACCCGCTTGCCGGCGACCTCCGTCAGCGGGTTGAACTTCATGCGGATGCCCTGCTCGCGCATGCCCTGCTCCGGCTGGATGAACGTGCGGCCGACGTAGCGGTTCTTGATCAGGCCCTCGCCGAACGGGATGCCGCTCTCTCTGGCGAAGCCGATCGCCGCCGGTGTGCCGGAGTCGGGGATCGGCATCACGAGGTCGGCGTCGACGGGCGCCTCGCGCGCGAGCTGCTCGCCCATGCGGACGCGGGCGCCGTACACCTCGACGCCGTCCAGGTCGGAGTCGGGGCGGGCGAGGTAGACGTACTCGAAGATGCAGAGCGCGCCGTGCTCCGCAGCTGCCGGGTGGAAAGAGCTCAGGCCGTCTGTGTCGACGACGACCAGCTCGCCTGGCTGGATGGAGCGCTCGTGCTTCGCGCCGACGAGGTCGAGCGAGCAGGTCTCCGACGCGACCACCCAGTCGTCGCCCAGCGCGCCGAGCTCGAGCGGGCGGAAGCCGTACGGGTCGCGGAACGCGACGAGGCGGCCCTCAGAGAGCGCGACGACCGAGTAGGCGCCCTCGAGCTTGCCGCATCGTCGCCGCCACCGCCTCCTCGAGCGGCCGCTCGTCGTTCGCGATCAGCGCGGCGATCGTCTCGGTGTCGGAGGTCGACATCAGCCGCACGCCGGCGCGGTCGAGCTCCTCGCGCAGCTCCGCCGTGTTTGTGAGGTTGCCGTTGTGGCCGAGCGCGACCGTGCGCGCGCGCCCGTGGTGGACGAGCGGCTGCGCGTTCTGCCAGTGCGTCGAGCCGGTCGTCGAGTAGCGGGTGTGGGCGATCGCGACCTCGCCGTGGAGGCCGTTGAGCTTCTGCTCGTTGAAGACCTGTGCGATCAGGCCCATGTCGCGCATCGCCGTGAGGCGACCGCCGTCCGAGACGGCAATCCCGGCCGACTCCTGGCCGCGATGTTGCAGCGCGAACAGGCCGAAGTAGGCGAGCCGCGCCACGTCGCGGCCGGGCGCGTGGATGCCGACGATGCCGCACATCAGCTCTGCCAGGCCTCCCGCAGCCGCCCAACAGGGACGCCGAAGACCTCGCCGCCCCCGACCGTGCCGATCCGTCGCAGCGCTACGTCGACTTTGTGGCTCAGAGCCACTAACTCTCCAGCGCGCGCCGCGTCGCACGCGAGGACGGCCTGGCCGCCGCCTTCGCCGAACAGCATGCGTGTGTCCTCGTCGAGTTGCACGTCGACCCCGAGGCCGCTCACGGTAGCCGCTTCCGCAAGGCAGACGGCCAGGCCCCCCTCTGCGGCGTCGTGGACGAGTGAGCAGAGCGGCGCGACGCGGTGGAGGCAGGCGATGAGGCGCGCCTCGGCGGCGAGATCGATGGGCGCCGGGCGGCCGGCGGGCTCGCCGTACAGCGCCTGGTACTCGGAGCCGTCGAGCGTCAGCTCGGGCTCGCCGGCGAGGAACACGGCGTCGCCCTCGCGCCACGCGCCGGGGACGGCGCTCACGTCCTCGACGAGCCCGACGCAGCCGACGACCGGCGTGGGGTGGATCGGCCGCCCGTCCGTCTCGTTGTAGAGCGACACGTTCCCGGACACGACCGGGATGCCGAGCGCCTCGCACGCCTGGGCCATGCCCTCGATCGACTCGGCGAGCTCCCATGCGATCTCGGGCTTCTCCGGGTTGCCGAAGTTGAGGCAGTCGGTGACGGCGAGCGGCTCGCCGCCGGCGCAGGCGACGTTGCGGGCGGCCTCGAGCACGGCGAGCGCGCCGCCGGTGCGCGGGTCGAGCGCCCCGATCCTGCCGGTGCCGTCGAGCGAGACGGCGAGGCCGCGCGTCCCGTCGAGCCTCAGCACGGCGGCGTCCAGGCCGGGGCGGCGCACGGTGCGCGAGCCGACGAGGTGGTCGTAGCGGCGGTAGATCCAGGCGCGGCTGCGCAGGTTCGGCGAGGCGAGCAGCTCCGCCAGCGCCTGCGCCAGGGGCGGTCCGGCGACGGGCGGCGCAGGCGGCTGCGGCTCACGGGCGCGCTGCTCGACGCGGTAGCGCGGCGCGTCCTCGGTGAGCGTGCGGGCCGGAATCGCCGCGAGCAGGTCGTCCCCGTGGAAGCAGCGCAGCTCGCCTGTGTCGGTCACCTCGCCGATCACGGCGTGCGCGAGCTCCCAGCGGCGGCAGACCTCGGCGACCTGGTCGAGCCGCTCGGGCCGCACGACCGCGACCATCCGCTCCTGGCTCTCCGAGATCATCACCTCCCAGGGCTCGAGGTCGGCCTCGCGGAGCGGGACGCGGTCGAGGTGGACGTCGATCCCTGCCTCGCGGGCCATCTCCGAGAGCGACGAGGCGAGCCCGGCGGCGCCGCAGTCCTGGAGCGACTCGACCAGCCCGCGCTCAACCAGTTCGCCTGACGCCTCGATCAGCTTCTTGCCGGTGAACGGGTCGCCGATCTGGACGGACGGGCGCTTCTCGACCGCGCCCTCGCCGAGCTCCTGGCTGGCGAGCACGCTCGCGCCGCCGATGCCGTCGCGGCCGGTCGTCGCGCCGTACAGGACGAGCGCGTTGCCGGTCCCGCGCGCGCCCGCGCGCGTGAGACGGTCGACCGGGAGCAGGCCGACGCACATCGCGTTGACGAGGCAGTTGTCCTCGTAGGCCGGGTCGAAGACGGCCTCGCCGCCGACGGTCGCGACGCCGCACGAGTTGCCGTAGTGGCCGATGCCCTCGACAGCGCGCTCGAAGCGGTGGTCGGGCGAGCCGAAGCGCAACCCGTCGAGGAACGCGATCGGCCGCGCGCCCATCGCGAGGATGTCGCGCAGGATCCCGCCCACGCCCGTCGCGGCGCCCTGGAACGGCTCGACCGCGGAGGGATGGTTGTGGCTCTCGACCTTGAAGGTGACCGCCTGCCCGTCGCCGAGATCGACCACGCCCGCGTTCTCGCCCGGCCCCTGCAGCACGCGCGAGCCCGTCGTCGGGAAGCGCCGCAGCAGCAGCTTCGAGTGCTTGTAGGCGCAGTGCTCCGACCAGAGCAGCGAGAAGACGGCGAGCTCGAAGTGGTTCGGCTCGCGCCCGAGCAGCTCGCAAATGCGGTCCAGCTCCTCGTCCGTCAGGCCGAGCGTGCGGTGAAGCGGCTGGGCGGCGACCGACGTCAGGTACCCGATCCTAGACGGCCTCCCGGCCGTGCCGTGTTACGCCGTCAGCGTCAGCGAGTACCGGTCGTCCGCCGCAAGGCACTCGGCCTCCGGAAGCCCAAGCTCCTTGCGCACGATGTTGGTCCCCAACACCATCGAGACCATCTTGTAACCCGCATGCCGGCGGCCCATGCCCTCGCGGCCCATGCCGCAGTCGGAGGAGATGATCAGCCGCTCCGGCGGAATGTGCCTCAACGCCTCGCGGATCAGCGCAGCGACCTGGTCCGGGCGCTCGATCTGCAGTGTGTGATGGTCGATCACGCCGATCACGATCTTCTTGTCCTCGATGGTCTTGCCGATCGCCTCGAGGTCACCGGTGCCAGACGAGCAGGTCTCGAACGTCAGCGCATCGGCATCGACCTCGTTCAGCGCGCGCAAGGTCGGCTGATAGCTCTGCACGTCGACGAAGATGCGCTGCTGCGAGGGATTGCCCCAGCACGTGTGGCACCAGACCTCGGTCTTGGAGCGCAGGCCCTTGACGGTGTTGTTGAAGATCTCGACCAGATCGTCGACATCGAGCCTGCCGAACGCCTTGCCGCGCACCGGCACCATGTGGATCTGCGGTTCCTCCATCTGGATCACGGGACATCCGGCGTCGGCCAGCGCGGTCAGTTCCTGGTTGATCGCGTTGGAGAAGGCCCAGGTTCGCTCGACCGGGTCCTCGTAGTGATCGTCCGCGACCGAGGCCGCGAGCAGCTCGGGCAGGATGGTGCCGAACTTCACGGGCCTGGTGGTCATGCGCTGCGCGGCCTTCCACATGGCGGTGTACTGCAGATTTCCGGGTCCGATCTCGCCGGTGATGCGGGGAAAGACCCGCGCCTCGAGAGAGTCGTGCAGGATGTGGCCGCGCGGATAGGCGGCAGCCCCGACGTTGTAGACGGCGGGCTCGGCCGTCGCAGCGAACCCCGACATGTGGGTGAGCGGATAGCTCTGCCAGCTCATGCCGCAGACCTCTTCGTCGTAATGCGCGTCGCCGTCGGTCAGGATGTCGAGGCCGGCCGTCTCCTGTGCCCGCAGGAAGCACGACACCGCGTCCTCGTACTGCTCGCGGTAGCGCGAGTTGACCATCGCTTCGAGAAAGCTGCGATTGCCGAGCACGGCGGTGTACCAGGATGGGCGTGGCAGTGAGCCGATGATCGACGTCGGCAGCATGACGTTGGCCGAGGCCTTGTACATCCGCATTCCTCCGGGTCGGCGAGAAGTTGCCGCAGCCTAGTGGAGGCGTCCTCGATTAACCCGGATCGACGGCGAGCGGCCCACCACGCCGTTGTCGCCGATCAGCGCGGTGAGGGCGCCCGGTCGAGGGCCGGTCGTCTCGCGGGTGGGTCTGCCCCCTGCCAAAGGGGGCTGACCCAAGCGCCGAGGAGTACGGGCGGCTCTCGTCAAACGAAGGCGTGGGTCAGCCCTCGATACACCCGGGGACAGACCCGACGGCGAGTCCGCGACGATGCGTCCCGGGAAGGCATGAGAGTCACGGTCGTTCTCACACCTATGGCCTCGCGGGCGTTTCAGCACGTATGAGCAGGCGCCACCTGCTGATGCTGCTCGCGCTCTCCGCGATCTGGGGGGCGTCGTTCATGTTCATCAAGGTCGGCGTGCGCGAGCTCGAGCCGTCGACGCTCATCTTCGTGCGC
Source organism: uncultured Thermoleophilia bacterium (assembly GCA_963734565.1). GTDB lineage: Bacteria > Actinomycetota > Thermoleophilia > Gaiellales > Gaiellaceae > JACVRM01. The sequence goes on from CAVTHM010000007.1 coordinate 252,178, forward strand.
GTCGGCCTCGGGGCGCTGACGCTCGTCGTCGTCTCGCTGGCAGCGCTCGGTCGCCGCGCCGTCGTCCAGGGGCTCCGCGCCGTCTGGCTGCCGTTCGTCGTCCTCGGGCTCCTGAACAGCGCGCTGCCCTTCTGGCTCATCTCCTGGGCCGAGCAGGACGTCGACTCGGGACTGGCCGCGATCCTGCAGGCGGCCGCACCGCTCGCGGCCGCGGTGCTCGCGCTGCGGATCGACCGCAGCCAGCGGGTGACAGGGGCGCGCCTCGCCGGTCTGCTCGTCGGTTTCGCCGGCGTGGCCCTGCTGGTCGGGATGCCGGGCGGCAGCTCGAGCCCGATCCGCGCCCTCGCCGTCGTCCTCTCCGCCGTCTTCTACGCAATGGCTGCGCTGTACAGCGGGCGGCGGCTCGGCGACGTGCCTCCGCTCCTGGTCGCCACCGGGAACGATGATCGCGGCGACACTCGTCACGCTGCCGGCGGGCGTCATCCAGGCGCCGGACGCCTTCCCGGGCTGGAAGGTGACCGGCTCGATGCTCGCTCTCGGCATCGTCTGCACGGCCGTCGCCTACATCCTCTACTTCGGGCTGATCGCCGGCGCCGGAGCCTCCAAGGCGATCCTCGTCACCTACCTGGTGCCGCCGATCGCCATCCTCTACGGCGTGCTGCTGCTCGGCGAGGACCTGCGGCCGGCGATGCTCGTCGGGCTCGTCCTGATCCTCGGCGGCGTCGGGCTCGGCACCGGCAACCTGCGCCTACGGGGCCGCCGCCGTGAGGCCGCCGCCGTCGCCGCGGTGAGGAGCCCCGCCAGGTGACGCGCGGCTACGTCGTCTCGATCTCGCTCCTCGCCGGCATCTGGGGCGCCTCCTACCTCTTCATCAAGGTCGCCGTCGAGGACGTCGAGCCGGCGACGATGATGTTCCTGCGGGTCGCGCTGGCCGCGCTGCTCCTCGTGCCGTTCGTCCTCGTCACGCGCGGGGCGCGACGCGGGCTCAGCGAGCTACGCGCAGCAGCGGTGCCCGGCCTCGTGCTCGGGACGATCAACGCCGCCGTCCCGTTCACGCTGATCGCGCTGGGCGAGAAGTACGTCGACTCGGGCGTCGCGGCCGTCGCCAACGCCACGGTGCCGCTGTTCGTCGTGCTGCTCGCGATCCGCTACCGGCCGAGCGAGCGCGCCACCGGCACCCGCCTGGCCGGGATCGTGCTCGGCTTCGCGGGCGTTGCGCTTCTCGCGGGCGCGCAGCCGGGCGGCGGCTGGGCCGCGGCCGGCGGGACGATGCTCGTCGTGGTCGCCTCCCTCTTCTACGCGACGGGCGCGCTCTACGGGCAGACGAGGAGCCACCAGACCTCCGGCCCGGTGCTGGCCGCCGCCGTGGTCGTCGGCGCCGCCGTCGTGCTCCTGCCGTTCGCGGTGGTGCAGGCGCCGCACGACGTACCGGGCTGGAAGGCGATCGGCTCGATCCTCGCGCTCGGCATCGCAGGCACCGCGCTCGCGCAGCTCATCCTGTACCGGATGCTGCGCCTCTACGGGGCATCGCGGACGACGCTCGTCACGTACCTGATGCCGCCGGCCGCTCTTCTCTACGGCTTCTTCCTCCTCGACGAGCCGTTCACGCTGGCGTCGGTCGGCGGCTTCGCCGTGATCGCCGCGGGCATCGCGCTCGGCTCGGGCGCGCTGCGCCTGCCGCGCCGCGTTCCCGCGACGGCTGCACCGCCGGCGTGACGGTCGCCATCCGCCGCGCTCGGCCCGACGACGTCGACTTCCTCGTCGAGCTGTTCTCGCACGAGGAGGTCGAGCCGTTCCTTTCGGTCGTCCGCGCCCGCGACCGCGAGAGCCTGCTCGCCGAGATCGAGCGCTCGCGAGGCCGAGCCGCAGGACTTCGGCCGCTTCGTGATCGAGGTCGACGGTGAGCGTCGCCGGCGCGATGGGCTTCGAGGTCGCGAACCGCCGCAGCCGGATCGCCAACCTTGGCGGTCTCGCCATCCATCCCGACTTCCGCGGCCGGCGCATCGCGGACGAGGCCGCGCACGAGCTTCCAGCGTACTGCTCGAGGACCTCGGCTACCACCGCCTGCAGCTCGAGATCTACGGCTTCAACGAGCGCGCCGTCGCACACGCGGAGCGCGTCGGCTTCGTTCGCGAAGGCGTGCGCCGCAAGGCCTACTGGCGCCACGGCGAGTGGGAGGACAGCGTGCTCTTCGGCCTCGTGGAAGAGGATCTGCCAACTTCGTAGAGATTCGGGCGTCTTTATCGGCGCACCATTGCTCCGAGGAAGTGGGTCTGGCGCCTCTCGCGCGCGTCACACGCGAGAGCCGCCGCAAATCCAACGCAGTGACCCGGCGCCCTTGACAGGGCGTCTATGAGCGGCTTAGGGTCGGCCGACTAAGACCTGAATCGGGTCTCAGTTTTCGTCGGTTACAGAGGAGGCAGGGAATGAATCGCGGTACCAGGAAGCGCCTCGCGCTACTCGTCACAGCCGTTGCGCTGGTGGCGATCGCAGGGGTCACGGCGCAGACGACCGCCGCATCGCGGCAGGGGGCTGCTGCCAGCACCGTCAAGGTCGGGATCATCTACTCGAAGACGGGCCCGCTCGCCGCCTACGGCGCCGAGTACGAGGAGGGGCTGCGCCTCGGCATGAAGTACCTCACCAAGGGCACGAACACGGTCAATGGCCACAAGATTGTCATCAGCTGGAACGATGACGGCGGCGTGGCTGCCAACGCCGTCACGACCGCGAAGGACCTCATCGGCCAGGGCTACAAGATCATCGGCGGCGCGACATCGTCCACCGTCGGCCTGGCGCTCGCGCCGATTGCCGCGCAGAACCAGGTGCTCTTCATCTCGGGGCCCGCGGCGAACGACGGCATCACGGGCGCGAACAAGTACACGTTCCGCTCCGGCCGCCAGACCTTCCAGGACATCCTCACGGCGAAGGAGATCCTCGGGAAGGGAGGAGTCGGCAAAAAGGTTCTCGTCCTCACTCAGGACAATGCGTTCGGGCAGGGCAACTTCGCCGCGGTCAACGCCGTTGTTGGCAGCCGCGGGCACACGGTCTACGAAGCTCTTGTGCCGGCGACCGCAACCGAGTTCACGCCGTTTGCGCAGCAGGTGAAGCAGGCGAATCCCGGATCTGCTTTTCGTCGCCTGGGCAGGCACGACGGGCCCCGCGCTGTGGAAGGCGCTGCGACCAGCAGGGCGTGCTGAAGTCGATCGACCGTGACGACCGGTCTCGCCGAGCGCGCCACCTGGCGCGTTCTACCCGGACGGGATCACCTTCCTGTCGCACTACGTCTCGATCGCGCCGGACAACAAGATCAACGACTGGCTCGTCAAGACGATGCGCAACCGCAACCAGGTGCCGGACATCTTCACGCCGGACGGGTTCGTCGCCGCCCAGATGATCGTGCGTGCCGTGCAGAAGGGCGGCGGCTCTGACGTCGACAAGATGATCAGCTCGCTCGAGGGCTGGCAGTTCGTCGGCCCCAAGGGCGTCGAGCGGGTCCGCCAGCAGGATCACGCGCTCATCCAGCCGATGTTCTCCGTCAAGCTGGTCACCCAGCCGAACGGCAAGCAGAAGCCGGTGCTCGTGAAGCGCTTCTCGCCGGGCAACCTGATGCCTCCGGTGACGCCCTTCCCCAGCGGTTAGCGCACGCTTCACGCGGGTGAGCTCCAAGCCTCTTCTCGCGACTCGGCACCTCGGGCTTGACATCGGCGGCGCGACGATCGTCGCCGATGTCTCGCTCGAGGTGGCCGAGGGCGAGTTTCTCGGCATCATCGGGCCGAACGGCGCCGGCAAGACGTCGCTGTTCAACCTCCTGTCGGGCCTGTACCGGCCGACCGCGGGGTCGATCGACGCTCGACGGCCGCGACGTCACCGACGACGCGCCGTACCGGCGCGCAGCCGCGGGGCTCGGCCGGACGTTCCAGATCTCGAGCGTGTTCCCGCGGCTGACCGTCTTCGAGAACGCGCGGCTGGCAGCCGAGGCTGCTCTCGGCGGGACGATGCGAATCTGGCGGCGGGCCGACGGCGTCCGTAAGGCGGTCGACCGGGCGCGCTGGGCGCTCGGACCGCGTGGGGCTGGGGACGCGGGAGCAGTGCCCGCGGGCGCGCTCGCGCACGGCGACAAGCGCAAGCTCGAGCTGGCCATGGTGCTCGCGGCGACCCGCGGGTGATCATGCTCGACGAGCCGATGGCCGGGATGAGCATCGAGGACGTCCCGCCGCTCGTCGAGCTGATCAAGTCCGTGCAGCAGCAGGACAGGCAAGACGGTGCTCATGGTCGAGCACCACATCTCGGTCGTCACCGGCGTCGCCGAGCGTATCGCCGTCATGCACCAGGGGCCGCCTGCTCGCCGTGCGACACGACCGAGAGCATCCTCCGCAACGAGGCGGTGCAGGCCGCGTACCTCGGGGAGCCGCTGTGAGCTCGGCGCCGCTGCTCGAGGTCGAGGACCTGCACGTCTACCTCGGGCCAGTCGCACGTGCTCCAGGGCATCTCGTTCAGCGTGCCGCAGGGCGGCGTGACCGCGGTGCTCGGTCGCAACGGCGTCGGCAAGACGACGACGATGCGGGCGCTGATGGGCCTCGTCCAGCCGCGCGGGCGGGCGACGCTCGCCGGGCGCCGACCTCACGAAGCTGCCGACGCACGACATCGTCCGGCTCGGCGTCGGCTACGTGCCGGAGGACCGGGAGGTCTTCGCCGGGCTGACCGTCGACGAGAACCTGCAGTCGCCGAGCGCAACGGATCGGCGCGCTACGACCTCGTCTACGAGCTCTTCCCCGAGCTGCGCGAGCGCGGCCGCCAGCGCGCCGGAACGCTTTCGGGCGGGCAGCAGCAGATGGTCGCGATCGCCCGCGCGCTGCTGAACGAGAACCGCGTCCTGCTCGTCGACGAGCCGACGAAGGGCCTCGCGCCGCTGCTGGTCGCGGAGGTGGCGGAGGTGCTCGACCGGATGAGCGAGACGGAGACGATTCTCCTGGTCGAGCAGAACCTCGCCGTGGTCGAGCGCCTCGCCCGCGACGCGATCGTGCTCGACCAGGGGCGGATCGTGTACAGCGGGCCGGCGAAGGAGCTGCTTGCCGACCCGGAGCGCGTGCGGACGCTGCTCGGCGTCGCGCGCGCTGGGGAGGCGCACTGATGGAGACGTTCGTCGTGCTGACGATCACGGGCCTCGGGCTCGGGGCGCTGTACTTCCTCATCGCCTCCGGCCTGTCGCTGATCTACGGGCTCATGGGCGTCCTCAACTTCGCCCACGGAGCCTTCCTCACTGTCGGCGCGTACTTCGCGTGGTGGAGCAGCGACCAGCTCGAGGGCACCATCGGGTCGACCTGGCTGCGGTTCGCTCGTGAGCCTCCTCATCGGCCTGGCCGACCGGCGCCGCGCTGGCCGCACTGGTCGAGCTCGTGCTGATCCGCCCGCTCTACCTCCGCCACATCGAGCAGGTGCTCGTGACTGTCGGGCCTGTCCTTCGTGTTGATCGCACTCGTACAGGCGTACTGGGGGCCGGACTTCCAGCCGATCACCGTGCCCCACTGGATCGACACCACGAGTGCCGTCGGAGGCGCGAACGTCCCGAACCACAGCTTCGTCGAGATCCTCGCTGCCGCCGGTGTCCTCGCCGGCCTGCTGGCGTTCCTGCGCTTCACGCGCTACGGGCTGATCATCCGCGCCGGCGTCGAGAACCGCGCGATGGTGACGGCGCTCGGAATCGACGTGAAGAAGGCGTTCACGCTTGTCTTCGCGATCGGCGGTATCGCGGCAGCGCTCGCAGGGGTGCTCGCCGGGATCCATTTCAGCGGGATCGATCCGACCCAGGGCACGTCGCTCCTGATCTTCGCGTTCATCGTCGTCGTCATCGGCGGCCTCGGCTCGATCGTCGGCTCCGCTGTCGCCGCGGTGATGGTCGGGCTCGTGCAGCAGTACGTGAACTACAAGTCGTCGGGCGTCGGAGACCTCTCGGTCGTCCTGCTGCTCGCCATCACGCTCCTCATCCGGCCGGGCGGCCTCTTCGGCAAGTGGAGCCCGACACATTGAAGCGCTACGCCGGCATCGTCGCCGCGCTCATCGTCTTCGGGGCGCTTGCGCTCGTCCCCGAAATCTCGGTGGGCACGCACGGCGTCTTCTCCTCGCCGCTCGACAGCCCCGGAACGCTTGCGCTGCTCGGACTGATGCTGTGCTTCGGTGGGATCGCGCTCTCGTACGACTTGCTGTTCGGTTACACGGGACTGCTCTCGTTCGGCCACGCCCTCTACGTCGCAGCCGGCGCCTACATCGCCGCGGTGGCGACCTTCGAGTGGGCACTGGGGCCTATGGCAGATGCTCGGGCTGGTCGCCGTCGTCGGACTGTTGCTGCCCCTCGCGGTCGGCGCCGTCAGCCTGCGGGTCGGCGGCATCGCCTTCGCGATGGTCACGCTCGCGTTCGCGGAGGCGGGCTCGACGCTCGTCGAGAAGAACCCGCATCGGTGGACGCACGCAGAGGAAGGCGTGGAGGTCGGCTACGACCAGCTGCCCAGCTGGATAGTCGGCGTGTTCAACACGAAGTACCTGTACTGGATCGCGCTCGGGTACCTGATCGCGGTCTTCTCATCGTGAGCTGGGCCGTCGACTCGTCGCCGGGCCGCGATCTGGCAGGCGATTCGCGAGAACGAGCAGCGCGTCGCGTGCTCGGCATGCAGCCGTACCGGTACAAGCTCGTGGCTTTCGTGCTCGCGTCATTTCTCGCGACTGCAGGAGGCGTCGTCTACGCGCTGCTCATCACCCGCGCCGATCCGAGCGTGACGACACCGAGCTTCACGCTGGCATTGCTGATCATGGTCGTGATCGGCGGCACCGGTACGCGCTGGGGTGCGATTCTCGGCGCAGCCCTCTACACGTTCCTCGACCACCGGCTGCCGGACTGGTCGGGCAGGCGGTTCGTCCAGGATCTGCCGGACTGCGCTGAGCAAGCCGCTGTCGCAGCCGCTCTTCGTGCTCGGGACGCTGTTCATCCTGCTCGTGTACTTCCTGCCCGGCGGGCATCGTCGGCCTCGCCCGGCTCGGGCCGCGCCGCGGCGGGCTCGAGACGCTTGAGCAGGCGGTCGAGATCGGCGGCACGCACGGCGACGTGCAGGAGGAAGAGGAGGAGACACGCGTATGAGACCGCCGTCCAGCACGCATCCAGCGGCGACGTCCGGATCGCCTACGAGGTGGCCGGCGACGGTCCGCCGCTGCTCCTGGTCATGGGGCTCGGCTACGACCGCCACGGCTGGGGGACCGCTGCCGCGGCTGCTCGCCGAGGACTTTCGCGTCGTCGTGGTACGACAACCGCGGGCATCGGCGAGAGCGACGTGCCGCCGGGCCCGTACTCGACGGGAAATGGCCGGCGATGCGCTTGCCGTCCTCGACGCGGCCGGCATCGACCGCGCGCACGTGGTCGGCACGAGCCTCGGCGGCATGGTCGCGCAGGAGCTCGGCGTTCGCCGCACCCGGAGCGCGTCGACCAGCTCGTGCTCGCGTGCACGACGCCCGGCGGCGCCGACCAGTTCCCGATGCCGCAGCGCACGGTCGAGGCGGTCGCCCGCTTCCCGCTGCTCCCGCCCGAGGAGGCGCTACCGCCTCGTCGTCGAGAACGCGCTCTCCGACGCGTCGGTGGCGAAGCGCCCGGAGCTCGTCGAGGAGATCGTCGCGTACCGCCTCTCGCACCAGCCGCCGATGGACGGCTGGCACGCCCAGGCCGCGGCGTCGGCTGACCTACGACGCGCCGGCACGGCTCGGGCAGGTCCGCGTCCCGACGCTCGTCATGCACGGCACCGGCGACCATGTCGTCGACTCCGCAACGCGCAGCTCCTGGCCGAGGCGATCCCTGGCGCGCGCGTCGAGCTGTTCGACGAGCTCGGCCACCTCTTCTTCTGGGAGGAGCCCGAGCGCGTCGTGCGCTCGGTGCGCGAGTTCCTGCTGTGAGCGCTCTCCACACGCTCGACCGCTGGCTGCGCGACCGCGCGCGGCTCACGCCGCGATCGCGTCGCGATCGACCACCTGGGCGGCGAGGTCACGTACGCGCGAGCTCGACGAACGCTCCGACCGGCTCGCCGAGACGCTGCTCGACGCGCGGCCTCGGCGCGGCGACCGGGTCGCGACGCTGACGGGCAACTCGCCGGAGCACGTCGAGGCGTTCTTCGCCTGCGCGAAGGCCGGGCTGATGCTCATGCCGCTCAACTGGCGCCTGTCGCCGGCCGAGCTCGACGTACCAGGTCGACGACGCCGAGCCGGCGCTGCTGCTCGTCGAGGAGGAGTACGACGAGCTCGCGGCTGCGACGCTCGCCGAGGCGCGGCACGCGCCGGAGCGCGGCCGGCTCGGCGACGTCGGCGAGGGCGGCGCGTCCGTGCCGGGCGACGTGGTCGACGACGACGGGTTGCTGCTCGTCTACACGTCGGGCACGACCGGCAAGCCCAAGGGCGCGGTGCTCACGCATGCGAACTGCTTCTGGACGAACCTCGGCTTCGACCTCTCGACGGGCGTGAGCGGCGACGACGTCGTGCTGCAGGTGCTGCCGCAGTTCCACTGCGGCGGCTGGAACGTGCACCCGCTGCTCGCGTGGTGGAAGGGCGCGCGCGTCGTGCTCGAGCGCGAGTTCGAGCCGGAGCGCTGCCTCGGAGCTGATCGAGTCGCGGCGCGTGACGACGACTGATGGGCGTGCCGGCGATCTACCTCTTCCTCTCGCAGGCGGCTCGTTTCGGCGACGCCGACCTGACGAGCCTCCACCGCGCCGTCGTGGGCGGCGCGCCGATGCCGGAGGCGCTGCTCGAGACGTGGCAGCGCCGCGGGATCGACATCGTCCAGGGCTACGGGCTGACCGAGGCGGCGCCGAACGTGCTCTGCCTGCCGCCCGAGGACGCGGTGCGCAAGACGGGCTACGCGGGCAAGCCGTACCCGTACGTGCAGACCGCGCTCCGCGACGCCGGCGACGGGCGAGCTGCTCGAGGGCGCAGCCGAGGGCGAGCTGGTCGTGCACGGGCCGAACGTCTTCGCCGGCTACTGGCGCAACGACGAGGCGACGCGCGGCCGTCATGGAGGGCGACTGGCTGCGCACCGGCGACATCGCCGAGCGCGACGCCGAGGGCTACTACCGCATCCGCGGGCGGCTCAAGGAGATGTTCATCTCGGGCGGCGAGAACGTCTATCCGGCGGAGGTGGAGCAGCGCGCTCTTGGAGCACCCGGCGGTCGCCGACGTGGCGGTCGTGGGCGTGCCCGACGAGCGCTGGGGCGAGGTCGGCGCCGCCTTCGTCGTGCTCGCGGCCGGCACGACGGCGAGCGGCGACGAGCTGCGCGAGTTCTGCCTGCGCGCGGCTCGCCCGGTACAAGGTGCCGAAGACGCTTCGCCTTCGTCGAGGAGCTCCCGCGATCGGCGATGAACAAGGTGCTGAAGGACGAGCTGCGCGCCGCGTTACGAGGCGGTCGCATGACCGACCTCGCCACGCCGCCGACCGGGGCCGACGGCCGCCGCCCTGCGCGACCGCGGCGCGCGCACGCGCGCGAAGCTGCTCGAGGCCGCCGAGTCCGTGTTCGCGCGAGCTCGGCTACCACGACGCGTCGATCGTGAAGATCACCGAGGCGGCCGGCGTCGCGCAGGGCACCTTCTACCTCTACTTCCGGTCGAAGAAGGACGTGTTCGAGGAGGTCGTGCTCGACCTGAACCGGCGCGTCCGCCACTACGTCAAGGAGGCCGCGAAGAACGGCAGGACCGGCTCGAGCGTCGAGGCGCTCGGCTTCCGCGCCTACTTCCGCTTCACGGCCGAGCACCCGGCGCTCTACCGCGTCATCCGGCAGGCCGAGTTCGTTTCGCCGGAGACGCTGTACGAGCACTACTCCCGCTTCACGCCCGGCTACGTGGCCGGGCTCGAGAGCGGCGATGGCGAAGGGAGAGATCGCCCAGGGCGACCCGGTCGTCCTCACCTGGGCGCTGATGGGCATCGCCGAGCTCTTCGGCATGCGCTCGATCCTGTGGCAGCAACACGGCGAGATCCCCGAGGACGAGCTGCGCGAGCTCGAGGCGATCATCTCGCGCGCGATCGGAGCCAAGTGACCAGCGTCGGCGTCGTCGGCACTGCGTCGTACCTCCCCGAGCGCTGGATGACGGCGGCGGAGGTCGGCGACTGCCAGCGGCATCCCCGAGGGTGTCGTAGTCGAGAAGTTCGGCCTGCGCGGCAAGCACATCGCAGCGGTCGACGAGCACGTCAGCGATCTCGCCGTCTCCGCCTGCGAGCGCCTGCTCGGAGACTACGACGTCGATCCCGAGTCGATCGACGCGGTCGTCTACTTCGGCTCGATGTGGAAGGAGTACACCGTCTGGCAGGCGGCCCCGTGGATCGCCCACCGGCTCGGCTGCACGAAGGCGTTCGCGATCGAGTTCGACAACGTCTCGAACGGGACGCCCGTCGCGCTGCGCCTCTGCCGCAACTATCTGCTCGCCGAGCCGGAGCTGCGCCGCGTGCTGGCCGTCGGCGCCTCGCGCGAGTCGTACCTGCTCGACTACGCGAACGAGCGCTCGCGCTTCATGTTCAACTTCGGCGACGGCGCCGCCGCGGTGCTGCTCGAGCGCGACCTCGGCTTCAACCACGTGCTCGGCTCGCACGCGATCACCGACGGGTCGCTCTCGCTGCAGGTCAAGGTGCCGTCGGGCGGCAGCGTCCAGCCGGCCTGGGACGTCGACGGCGACGGGCGCTACCGGCTCGACGTCGACGACCCGGCCGCGATGAAGGAGCGGCTCGACGCGACGAGCCTCGACAACTTCGCTGCCGTGGCGGAGGGCGCGCTGAAGCGCTCCGGCCTCTCGCTCGCCGACGTGTCGCTCCTGTGCGGCCTGCACACGAAGCGCTCGATGCACGACGCGATCGTCGAGCGGATCGGCGTGTCGCCCGACCGCGCGCCCTACCTCGACGACACCGGCCACATGAGCGGCGTCGACCCGCTGCTGGCGCTCGACCGCGCCGTACGCGCGGGCGAGGTCTCCGACGGCGACGTGGTGGTGATGCTTGCCGCGGGCACCGGCTACACCTGGGCCGCTACGGTCGTGCGGTGGGGTCCGACGAGCTAGTGGCTGAGAGCCACAAAGTCCTGATCAGCGCGCCGCGCCACCGGCCGGGCGCGAGGAGCAGCTAGTGGCGGAGAGCCACAAAGTCGCGATCGAACCCGGGCAAGAGCTCGGACCGAGCGACTGGCTCGACATCGCGCAGGCGCGCATCGATGCGTTCGCGGAGGTCACGGAGGACCGGCAGTCGATACACATCGACCCGGCCGCCGCGGCCACGAGCCCGTTCGGCACGACCGTCGCGCACGGCTTCCTGACGCTCTCGCTGCTCGTCCACTTCTGGAACGACGTCGCGCCCGCCTACGACGGGGTGACGATCAACTACGGCCTCAACAAGGTGCGCTTCCCGGCCCCGGTGCCGTCAGGGAGCCGTATCCGCGCGAGCTTTCGCGTCGAGTCGGTCGAGTCGGTCAGCGGCGGCTCGCAGGCGGTGCTGGCGGCTACGGTGGAGCGCGAGGGCGGCGACCGGCCGGTATGCGCCGCCGAGCTCGTCCTCCGCTTCGTATGACCACGCCTCCTGAGGATCTCGGCTACGGACTGAGCCTCGGCGCCGTCGACCCGGCCGCGCTAGGCGGCTCGCTGCGCGCCGCGGCCGTCCAGGTCGCGCGCGACCCGGTCCGCGCGACGCGCGCGGCCGGTGAGCTCGTCGCGGAGGAGCTGGCCGTCGGCTTTCGCACGCTGCGCCGGCTGTTCGGCGGCAACGGCGGCTCGCCGGTCGAGCCGGACGCGGGCGACCGCCGCTTCTCAGACCGCGCCTGGCACGACAACCCGTTCCTGCGCGGGACGATGGAGAGCTACCTCGTCTGGCGGCGCTGGAGCGAGCGCATGCTCGAGGGCACGCCGCTCGACGACGCGCGCAAGCGCAAGGCGCGCTTCGCGCTCTCGCTGTGGGCTGACGCCGTAGCGCCGACCAATCTCCCGTGGCTCAACCCGGCCGTGATCAAGGAGGCGATCGACACCGGCGGCCTGAGCACCGCCCGGGGTGCCGCCACGTTCGTGGACGACGCGCTCCGCCACAGCGGCATGCCGCGCATGGTCGACACGTCCTCGCTGCACGTCGGCCAGGAGCTGGCCACGACGCCCGGCCGCGTCGTCTTTCGCAACGAGCTGTTCGAGCTACTCGCCTACGAGCCGCAGACCGAGGAGGTGCACGCCGAGCCGCTGCTCTACGTGCCGTCGTGGATCAACAAGTACTACGTCCTCGACCTCGCGCCGGGCCGCTCGTTCATCGAGCACGCCGTGGGCAAGGGCTTCACGGTCTTCGCGATGAGCTATCGCAACCCGGACGCCTCGCTCGCGGAGAAGAACCTCGACGACTACATGCGCGACGGCGTCCTGACCGCGATCGACCAGGCGCAGGCGTTGACCGGCGCGTCGCGCGTCGGCCTGATCGCCGTCTGCGTCGGGGGCACGATGGCGCTGAGCGCGGCCGCGATCCTGGCGGCACGCGGCGAGGGCGAGCGGATCGGACACGTCACGCTGCTGAACACGCTTTCGGACTACTCGGAGCCGGGCGACATCTGCGTCTTCACGGACGAGCGGACGATCGAGCGGATCGAGGCGCGCATGAACCGGCGCGGCTACCTCTCGAGTGACGAGCTGGCCGGGCCGTTCACGTGGATGCGCGGCAACGACCTCGTCTGGCGCTACGTGGTCTCGAACTGGTACCAGGGCAAGCAGCCGCCCGCGTTCGACCTGCTTGCGTGGAACGACGACGGGACGCGCCTGCCGGCGGCGATGCACTCGCAGTTCCTGCGCGCCTGCTACCTGAACAACCTGCTGACGAAGCCGGGCGCGCTCGAGCTCGATGGCACGCCCGTCGACCTCGGCCGCATCGAGGTACCGGTCTACGTCCTCACCTCCGAGAGCGACCACATCGCGCCGTGGCGCTCGGCGTACCGGACGACGCAGCTCGTGGGCGGCGAGACGCGGCATGTCCTCGCGCGCAGCGGCCACGTCGCGGGGATGGTCAGCCCGCCGGGCGACCCGAAGGTGAAGTACCAGGTCGCGGACGACACGCCGGCCGATCCGGACGCGTGGCGGGCAGCCGCGAAGCGCGTCGACGGCAGCTGGTGGGAGGACTGGGCGGCGTGGGCGGGCGAGCACTCGGGGCTCCTGGGGCCGCCGCCAGAGCTGCCCGCGGGCGAGCCCGCGCCGGGCACCTACGTTCACGGGTGAGTAGCCGCGAGAAATCCGGCTCGCTCCGCGTAGCCATGACGATTTCTCGCGGTCTGGAAGTCACACGCGACTTCGCGCGTCGTAGCTGCGGCGGGGAACCCGCCTCCGCGGAAAAACCTCGGGGCTCCCGGTGAGCAGCAAGGGTCGCGGGTCGCGAGTGGTCGTTGTCACAGGCGCGGCGAGCGGCATCGGCCGCGCCATCGCCGAGCGGCTCGAGAATGACGGCGAGACCGTCGTCGGCGTCGACCTGAACGCGGAAGGCGATGGGATCGCCGCCGACCTGACGACGCGCGAGGGCAACCGCGCCGCAGTCGACGCCGCGCTCGAGCGCCACGGCCGGCTGGACGCGATCGTCCCCAATGCGGGCTTCCAGCACGTCGCGCCCGTCGCCGAGTTCCCCGAGGATCAGTGGGACGCCCTGCTCGCGCTGCTCCTGACGAGCCCGTTCCTGCTCGCCAAGTACGCCTGGGAGGCGCTGAAGGCGAGCGGCGACGGGCGGATCGTCGTGATCGCGTCCGCCCATGCGCTCACCGCGTCGCCGTTCAAGTCGGGCTACGTGTCGGCCAAGCACGGCGTGCTCGGCCTGGTGAAGACGCTGGCCCTCGAGGGCGCCGCCGACGGCATCCTCGCGACCGCGGTCTGCCCCGCCTACGTGCGCACGCCGCTCGTGGAGGCGCAGATCGCGCGATCAGGCGAAGGCGCACGACCTGCCGGAGGAGCGCGTGCTCGAGGACGTGATCCTCGAGCGCCAGGCGGTCAAGAGATTGATCGAGCCCGAGGAGGTAGCCGACGCGGTCGCCTTCCTGCTCGGGCCCGGTGGGCGCTCGTACACGGGCGCGCCGTTCGTGATGGATCTCGGCTGGACCGCGCGCTGAGCGTAGATTCGAGCACGCGCCTCGGGGACGGCACCGACGCGCTCGGGCGGCGGCCGAGGCGCCGTCACGCTGCCAGTCGACAAGCACGAGGTGCGGCAATGAAGAAGGGGTCAGCCTGGTTCGTCCTCGTCGGCTACTGCGCGCTGCTCGTGGCGGTCTCGGGCTCGGCTGCTCCCGCGGCCGGGACGCTCGCGTTGCGCGAGGACCCTGTGATCCAGCACCTGCTCGTCCCCGGACAGAAGGTCGACCTGAGCGTCGTCGTGGACACCGCGGGCGTCACGACGGCGACCGGCTCGGCATACGTGCGGAGCGATCTCGACAGACGCTTCGCGCGGCTTCCCCTGAAGCTCGCGAAAGGGAAGCCGGTGCGCCTGCACGCGACCGTTCCGGCGCGCTTCCTCCGCGGGCAGCAGCTCCCCTACTACTTCGCCGTGTCGGGCGCGGGGCGCTCGGCGACGCTGCCGGCGGGCGGCGCATCGACACCGCTCCGCGCCTGGGAGCTGCGCAAGCCGTTCCTCATCCCGCTCGGCACGCACCGCTTCGGCCACACCCGCGGCGGCGGTGTCGTCGTGGCGCGCGCCGGCCCCGAGGACGTCGGCTTCCAGACCGAGGGCAGCCCGTTCGGGCCGCAGGCCTTCACCGTCGGCAAGGACGGCTCGGTCTGGGTACGCGACGGGCTCAACACGCGCCTCCTTGTCTGGCAGGCGGGAAGGCCCGGCCTGATCGCGCGCAGGATCCCGCTCCCGACCGGCACGAATCCGTCCACGACCGACATCGCGCTCGGCTCCAACGGGAGCGTGTACGCCGGCAACTGGGACCCCGAGCACCAGCAGCTGCTGCTCGACCGCGTGGGAGCGAACGGGAGCCGGCTTTGGCAATCGACGCTCGCGTCCGAGATCACGAACGCTGCGCTGCGGATCGCGCCCGGCGGCGACCTCGTCTTCTGGCCCGGCTCCCCCGGGTCGCTCGGCGGCGAGCGGCGCTGGCGCACGGCCGCCGCCGCGGGCAAGGCGGTCTCGACAGGAGGGCAGGAGCGGACGACCTCGTGGGGCTATCCGGTCTCCGGCGGGCTGCGGCTCTATTCGGTACGCGCGTCGGCGCGCGAGACGCGCCTGGCGCTCGTCGACGGCCACAACCGCCTCGTGCGCGCGTGGCGCGTGACGAGCCGCACGGACGTGGGCATCGGCATGAACACGCCGGAGGTGGTCGGCGGCGACGTGGTTGTCGTGCTCGACGTGACCCAGCAGACGGCGGCGGGGTTCAAGTGGGAGTACGAGGTGCTGCGGCTCGGCAAGGACGGACGCGTTAAGGCTGCCTTCCCGCTGGCCCGGACGATCTACGGCGACAACCTGCTGGCCGACGTGCGCGTCGGCCCCGACGGGAGGCTCTACCAGCTCGGCTCATCGCCTGCGACGGGGCTCACCATCAGCCGCTTCACGCTGGGCTGAACCGAGGCTGCGGCTAAGCCGTACCGATCCTCGGTACGCGTCCCGATGCCCCTTGCGCGCGGCCTGGGGACGATCGAGACGTGGCCATCACGGCGAAGCCCCGGCGACCTGCGCGACGCATGCGCCGGCACCGTGAGCTGCGCCCGGAGGAGTTGCGCCGCCGGGTCGATCCCGAGCGGCTGCGCTTCGAGACGACCGAGGAGGTTGCGCCGCTCGTCGGGACGGTCGGGCAGCCGCGTGCCCTCGACGCCATCGCCTACGGGCTCGGCGTCGCGACCGCCGGGTTCAACATCTTCGTCGCCGGTGCGCCGGGCTCCGGAAGGCTCACCACCGTCCTCGACTACGTTCGCTCGCGCGCGGCCGCCGTGCCGTCGCCCGACGACTGGGTCTACGTCCACAACTTCGCGGCCCCCGAGCGTCCGAACGCGATCAGGCTCCCGGCGGGGCAGGGCCGCGAGTTCGCGCAGGCGATGGACGACTTCCTCGCCGGCGCAGCGCGTGAGATCGCGCGTGCCTTCGAGAGCGAGGAGTACGACCGCCGGCGTCGCGAGCTGCTCTCGGAGGGCAAGCACGCGCGCGAGGAGCTCGACGAGGAGCTGACCGCCTTCGCCGCCGAGCGCGACATCACCCTCCAGGTGACACCGGCCGGCGTCGCCTCCATGCCGCTCGTCGACGGCAAGCCGATCACGCGCGAGCAGTTCGAGGCCCTGTCCGAGGAGCAGCGGGGCGACATCCACCGGCGGAGCGTCGAGGTCGAGGAGCGGACGGCGGCGTACGCCCACCAGGTCCGTGAGCTGGAGAAGCAGACGACGGCCCGCGTGCACGAGCTCGACCAGGAGGTCGGGGCCTACGCGACGGGGCCGCTGTTCCGCGAGCTGGACGAGCGCTACGGCGCCTCGCCGGAGGTCGCGGAGCACCTGGCCGACGTCCGGCGTGAGGTGCTCGCCAACCTCTCCGACTTCCGCGGCGACCAGGAGGAGCAGCATCCCGTGATGGCCGCGCTCGCCCCGCGCGGCGACGGCAGCTCGCGCTTCCGCGTGAACGTGTTCGTCGACAACGGCGGCGCGGCCGGCGCGCCGGTGGTCGTCGAGCACAACCCGACCTACTACAACCTCGTCGGCCGGGTCGAGTACCGCGCGAGCTTCGGCGTCATGGTGACCGACGTCCGCGAGATCAAGGCCGGTGCGTTGCAGCGAGCAAACGGCGGCTTCCTCGTCCTCGACGTGCTCGAGGTCCTTCGCCACCCGTTCGCCTGGGAGGCGCTCAAGCGTGCGCTGCGGGCGAAGGAGGCTCGCATCGAGAACCTCGGCGACGAGTTCAGCGCCGTCCCGAGCGCGACGCTCCGCCCGGAGCCGGTCCCGCTCGACCTCAAGGTCGTACTCCTCGGCCCGCCGCTCGTCCACCGGGTGCTCTACCAGACGGACGAAGACTTCCGCGAGCTGTTCAAGGTCAAGGCGGAGTTCGCGTCCGAGCTCGACTGGAACGCGCAGCACCAGCGCGATTACGCGGCCTTCGTGAGCCGCTGGGTGCGCGAGAACGACCTCCGCCATTTCGACCGGGGCGCCGTCGCTCGGCTGATCGAGCACGGCGGCCGGCTACGCGAGGATCAGCGGAAGCTGTCGGCGCGCCTGCTGGAGCTGTCCGACGTGATCTCGGAGGCCAGCTTCTGGGCCGGCGAGGCCGGACGGCCCGTCGTCGAGGCGGCCGACGTCGAGCTCGCCGTGCGCAAGCGCGAGTACCGCTCGAATCTCATCGAGGAGCGGATCGAGGAGCTCATCGACCGCGGCACGATCGTCATCGACACCGCCGGCGAACGACTGGGCGAGGTCAACGGGCTGGCGGTCATCGACCTCGGCGACTACTCCTTCGGCCGTCCGACCCGCGTCAGCGCCAGCATCTCGCTCGGCCGGGGCGGCATCGAGAGCATCGAACGAGAGACGGACATGTCGGGGCCGATCCACTCGAAGGGCGTGCTCATCCTCGCCGGCTACCTGGCCGCCACCTACGCGCAGGACCTGCCGCTCGCGCTGCACGCGACGCTCACGTTCGAGCAGTCCTACGACGAGGTCGAGGGCGACTCGGCCTCTTCGACCGAGCTCTACGCGCTCCTTTCGGCGCTCGCGAATGCGCCGATCGACCAGGGCATCGCGGTGACGGGGTCCGTCGACCAGCGCGGCCGCGTGCAGGCGGTCGGCGGCGTCACGCGCAAGGTCGAGGGCTTCTACGCGGTCTGCAAGGCGAAGGGCCTGACCGGCCGGCAGGGAGTCATCGTCCCGGCCGCAAACGCCGAGAACCTCATGCTCGACGAGGAGATCGTGGAGGCGGCTGCGCAAGGGCTCTTCCACGTGTGGGCGGTGGAGACCGTCGACGAAGGAATCGAGCTTCTGACCGGCGTCCCGGCCGGGCGTCCCGCTGCGGACGGCGCGTTCCCGGAGGGGACGATTCACGCGCGCGCCGCGGCCCGGCTCGAGGAGTTCGCCGACGCGTACCGCGACTTCGCGGGCGCAGGCGACGGCAGCAAGTAGCGCGGGGCGCAGACGGCCGTCGAGCCCGGAAAGGCGGCGAGTACACCTCCCCGGGCTCGGCGAGAAAGCGCTAGGCGGCGCGCTGTCCCGTGGCGACGAGGCTGGCCAGCCGCTCGCGCACGTCCTCGATGCGCGCCGTGAACATGCCGAGCTCGTCGGGGTCGGCGCCGCTCTGCTCTCGCAGCTTGCGGACGAGGACGAGTCCCTTGAGGTCGAGGACGAGGTTGTCGAGCTCTACGAAGCGGTTCTGCACTGCGCCTCCCTTCAGGCTTGGGCTGGTGACGGTCACGCTGCCTCCTCGAGCACGACCACGTCGTCGAAGCGCTGCTCGTCGCGGCGCGGCGGCGGGCGCAGGAAGACGCCTGCGATGGCCGCCCCGACCAGAGCGATGCCGGCGAGGACGACGAAGCTCGTGTGGAAGCCGTCGGTGAGTGCCGCTGCGTGGGCGGCGGGGTTCGCGTCCAGGTGGCCGGCGGTGACGGTCGCGGCGATCGTGGTGACCGCTGCGATCCCGACGGCGCCGCCGATCTGGCGAGACGTGTTGATCAGGCCCGAGGCGATCCCGGCGTCGACGGGCTGAACGCCCTGGAGCGCCGCGATCGTGACGGGGACGAAGGACAGGCCGAGACCGACCCCGCCGAGCACGAGCGCGGGGAAGACGTCCCAGAAGTAGTGGCCGTCGGCCGGCATGCGGGCGTACAGGCCGATCGACGCGGCGGCCATGAGCAGGCCGATCGTGAGGACGCGGCGTACGCCGATCCGGCTCGTCAGTGCCTGGCCGACGTTCGAGAACGTGCCGATCGCGAGCGTGATTGCGATGAATGCCACGCCGGTCTGGATCGCCGAGTAGTGCAGGACCTCCTGCAGGTACAGGGTGATCAGGAAGAAGTTGCCGAACGCGAGCGCGCCGACGGTGACCATGATCGCGTTCGCGGCCGAGAGCGACCGCAGGCGGAAGAGCCGGAGCGGCAGCAGCGGGGCGGGCGAGCGCCACTCGATCGCGACGAACGCCGCGATCAACGCGCCGGCTGCCGCGAGCAGACCAATCGTCGCCGGATCGCCCCACGTGTGCTCGCCGGCGTAGACGAGGCCGTAGACGAGCAGCATCAGCCCGCTGGTCACCGCGGCGGCGCCGGCGAGGTCAAAGTGGCGGTGCGTCAGGAAGCCGCGGCTCTCCTGGAGCACGAACGGCGTCGCGGCGAGCACGGCGATCCCGACGGGGATGTTGATGTAGAAGATCCACGGCCAGCCCGCGTACTCGGTCAGCAGGCCGCCGAGCAGCACGCCCGCCGACCCGCCGCCGGCCGCGGCTGCGCCCCAGATGCCGAGCGCGCGGTTGCGCTCGCGGCCCTCGGCGAAGGTCGTGATGATGATCGACAACGCAGCCGGGGAGAGCAGCGCGCCGCCGAAGCCCTGGATGGCGCGGGCGCCGATGAGCGCCTCCTGGGACCAGGCGAGCCCGGAGAGCACCGAGCCGAGCGTGAAGACGGCGATGCCGATCATGAAGACGCGGCGCCGGCCCAGCAGGTCGGCCAGCCGGCCGCCGAGCAGGAGCGCCCCGCCGAAGATGATCGAGTAGGCAGTGACAACCCACTGCACGCCCTCCTGCGAGAAGCCGAGGTCGTCCTTCATCGCCGGCAAGGCGACGACGACCACCGCAACGTCGAGAATGACCATGAACTGGGCTGTCACCGTCAGTGCGAGAACGAGCCAACGTCGAAGCGATTCATTAAGGGTTACCTCCACTAGTGACATCTCCAATCGTTGATGACTTCCACAATCTAGCAGACCAACAATGGAGTGCGCTACACTAAGTTCGCTATGGCAGTAGATGTCAAGACAGAGAAGCTGATTGCGGGCCCGCGGCTCCCCGCGGAGCTCGTCGATTCGACCTCGTTCCTGCTCAAGCGGTTGGGGTTCGCGGCCAAGGGCCGCTCGATGGACGCCTTCGAGGAGGCGGGTCACAGCCCGTTCCATTTCGCGGTGCTCGCCGCCCTCGACGAGGGCTCGCGCGAGACCCAGGGCGCGATCGCCGACGCGCTCGGCTACGACCGCAGCCAGATGGTCGGCATCCTCGACGAGCTCGAGGACCAGGGCCTGGTGGAGCGCCGCCGCGACAAGGTCGACCGGCGCCGCCACGTCGTCGAGCTCACCGCCGACGGCAAGCGGGCGCTGACGAAGCTGCGGGCGCTGTCGAAGCGCCTCGACGACGAGTTCTTCTCGCCGCTCTCCGGCGACGAGCGGGAGACGCTCCATGCGCTTCTCCTGACGCTCGCCGAGCGGCACGAGCCGCGCTGCTCGCCGATGGCGCCGAAGACCTAGTCGCCCGGCAGCCGCGAGTAGATCAGCACGTCGGTCCGTCGGCCGGCTTTGAAGTGCACGGAGCGCAGCAGGCCCTCGCGCCGGTAGCCGCAGCGCTCGGCGACGCGAACCGACCGCTCGTTGCCGGCGTCGATCCGCAGCTCGAGCCGCGCGAGCCCCTTGTCGAACGCCCACGCCGTGAGCTGGTTCAGGGCCTCGGTCGCCGCTCCGCGCCCGCGTGCCTCGGGCGCGAGGATGTAGCCGAGCTCGGCCTCGCCGGCGTCCTCGTCGAGGTGCACCGCCGCCGCCATGCCGAGGAACGCGCCCGTGTCGGCGTCGACGATCGCGAAGCCCTCGCGCGTGCCCGCCTCGCGGGCCTTCTCGTACGCCTCGAGCCAGGTGCACCCGAAGCCGGGCGGCGGCGGCTCGGGGACGTACGTGTTGCGCTGCACCTCCGGGTCGGACGCGAGCCGTTCCAGATCCTCGACGTACCGGTCGGTGAGCAGCTCGAGGCGCACGGACGGCATCGCCGACAGGATGGCACGGCATAGCATCAGGTGAAATGGGGTACGACGAGGAGCTGGCCGCCCGTATCCGCGAGCTGGTCGCCGGCGAGTCGAACCTCACGGAGCAGAAGATGTTCGGTGGGCTCGCGTTCCTGATCGGCGGCAACATGGCCGTCGCCGCGAGCGGCCAGGGCGGGATCCTCGTCCACATGGACAAGGCGGAGTCCGAGGAGCTCACGAAGACGACGAGCGCCTCCCTCATGGAGATGCGCGGCCGGCAACTGGCCGGGTGGCTGCGCGTCGACGCGGCCGATGTCGCGACCGCGTCGGCGCTCGCCGAATGGGTCGAGCGCGGAGCCGGCTACGCCCGCTCGCTGCCGGCGAAGCGCTAGGTGGGATTGGCGAAACGACGTCTGAGTCGCCGGGCCGCGCTGCTCGTCCCGAGGCGTTGTCCTCAGTCGCGCCCGTATGACACCGATACGAACGCTCCCTGCGTCCTAGCCTCGGAACGAGCAGCGCACCCCTGCGACGAGCGACGTTCCACCAAGCCCTCCTAGATCTCACACGGCGCCGCGCCCGCGCGTTTCAGCCTCGATGCTTCGGCTCTACGACTACGTCGCGTCGGCGAACTGCTTCAAGGTGCGCCTGCTGCTCGCGCAGCTCGGCCGCGAGTACGAGCGCGTCGCCATCGACATCTTCGACGGCGACACGCTGACCGACGAGTTCGCGGCGCTGAACCCGTTCCGCTCGACGCCGGTGCTCCAGCTCGAGGACGGGCGCACGCTGATCGAGTCGAACGCGATCCTCTGGTACCTCGCCTCGGGGACGCCCTTTCTGCCGGATGATGCGTTCGGCGAGGCGGAGGTCGCGCGCTGGCTGCTGTACGAGCAGACCGACGTGATGCCGGGCATCGGCGGATTGCGCTTCCGCCTGGTCACGGGCCGACTCGAGCCCGGCAGCGAGGCCGCGCTCGCACGCCGTGAGGTCGGGCTCGAGGCCCTCGCGGCGATCGACGAGCACCTGCAGTCGCGCCCGTTCCTGGCCGCCGGCCGGTACACGATCGCGGACATCGCGGTCTACGCGTACGCGCACCTCGCGGGCGACGTGAACATCGACTCGCGCGCGTACCCGGCGTTCCGCGACTGGCTCGGCCGAGTCGCCTCGCAGCCGGGCTTCATCGACGATCTCGAGCCGTACCCGCCGAACGCCTCGGTGCTCGCCGGCAAGTCCACGTACGGCTAGCTTCGCGCAATCGAGTTCGACACGAAGATCGCCGTCGTCCTCCGCGACGACCTCGCCGCCTGGCAGAAGACGAACGTCACCGCGTTCCTCGTCAGCGGCATCGCCGGCACCGTCGACGGCGTCGTCGGCGAGCCGTACCGCGACGCGTCGGGCAACGAGTACCTGCCGATGTTCGTCCAGCCCGTGCTCGTCTATGAGGCCGACCGCGAGGCGCTGCGCCGCGCGTACGACCGGGCAATGGCACGCGGCGTCACGCCGGCGATTTACACGTACGAGCTCTTCGAGACGCCGCACGACGTGGCGAACCGCGCCGCGGTGTCGTCGGTGCCGGCGGAGGAGCTCGACCTCGTCGGCGTCGCCTTCCGCGCTGACCGGAAGATCGTGGACAAGGTCGTCGACAAGCTGCGCTTCCACCCATGAGCGGCGAGGTCGGCGATCGCGCATCGCGCACGCGGATCGTGCGCGCGGAGGACATCGAGCTCTTCACCGAGCTGACCGGCGACCGCAATCCGCTGCACCACGACGAGGCGGCCGCCGCGGCGAGCCGCTTCGGCGGGATCATCGTCCAGGGCGGCGTCACGTCGGGCCTGCTGAACGCTGTCGTCGCCGAGGACCTGCCCGGTCCGGGCAGCGTCTTCCTGCACGTCGACTGGAGCTTCCAGGCCCCGGTGCGGCCGGGCGACAAGCTCACCGCCGAAGTGGAGGTGCTCGACCGCCGGGAGGACAAGCCGATCCGCAGGCTGCGCACGACGATCACGAACCAGCACGGCGAGGTCGTCCTCGACGGCTCAGCGCTCGTCTGGACGGAGCCGCTCTGAGCGCGCTCGGCCCGCTGGAGGTCCCGCGCGTCGGGCTGGGCTGCAACAACTTCGGCGGCCGCCTCGATCTCGCGCGCACGCGGGCCGTCGTCGACGCGGCGCTGGACGCGGGCATCACCTTCCTCGACACGGCTGACGTCTACGGCAACCGCTCGGGCGCCGCCGTCTACGGCAACTTCGGCGGCAGCGAGCGCTTTCTCGGTGAGGTGCTGACGGGGCGGCGCGACCGGGTTGTGCTCGCCACGAAGTTCGGGTTCGACATGGGCGACGGCGTGTCCGCCGGCGGGGCGCCGGCCTACGTCCGCAGGGCCCTGGACGCCTCGCTCAACCGGCTACGGGCGGATCACGTCGACCTCCTCTACTACCACGGGCCGGACGGGGTGACGCCGATCGGCGAGACGGTCGGGACCATGGCTGCGCTCGTGGCGGAGGGCAAGGCGCGCGCGATCGGGATCTCGAACGTGACGCTTGCGGAGCTGGACGAGGCCGCCGCGGCTGCAGAGCTCGCGGCGGTACAGAACGAGTACTCGCTGCTCGCGCGGGGAGCGGACGCCGACGTGTTGCCGCGCTGCCGTGAGCTCGGGATCGGCTTCGTGCCGTACTACCCGCTCGCCGCCGGGCTGCTCACTGGCAAGTATGCGGCGGGCTGGCCGGCCCCGGCCGGGACGCGGTGGGCGGGGACCGACGTGATCGTCGCGGGAGATGGCGTGACGCGGCAGGTCGCGGCGACCGACGCGACGTTTGCCGTCATCGAACGGCTTCGCGCGTTCGCCGAGGGGCGCGGCAGGACGCTGCTCGAGCTCGCCATCGCCGCCCTGGCCGCGCAGCCGGGCGTCGCCTCCGTGATCGCGGGCGCGACGTCGCCGGATCAAGTGCGCGCGAACGCCGCCGCGAGCGAGTGGGAGCTTTCGCCCGAGGACGTCGACGTGATCGCCCGCATCACGAGCCTGCCCACTTGACGTCGGGCTGGCCGCCCCGGGGCGGGGCCCCTGGCTCAGATCGCCGCCGCCGCGACCCCGCCGAGCCGGTGGACGCGAACCTCGCCGGCCACGCCTTTCAGCTCCACGAAGCCAGGCTCGACCGGCAACCCTGCCACCAGCTCGTCAGCCCCGGGCAGTGCAAGGACGTCGTCGGTGACGACGATCTCCCCCGCGTGCGACAGCCCCTGGACGCGGGCGGCGATGTTGACGGTCTGACCGAAGTAGTCCAGGCGGCCGTTCAGGGTGACCGCGAGGCAGGCGCCGGAATGCAGCCCGACCTTCAGGCCGATGAGGTCGCTGCCGGCGTCCGCATTGAGACGAGCGATGCGCGATTGCATGTCCAGTGCTGCGCGCAGCGCGTCGAGCGGGTCGACGAAGCTGGCCATGACGGCGTCCCCGATGGTCTTGACGAGCGCGCCCGAGTTGGCAGAGACGGCATCCCGCAGGTAGCCGAAGTGCCGGCGAACGAGGTCGAAGGCTTTCATGTCCCCGATCCGCTCGTACAGCGCGGTCGAGCCCTGGAGGTCGGTGAAGAGCACGGCGAGCCGCCTCACGGCCAGGCCCTCCCCGGCCACGATCGTCTCGGAGGCGAACAGGTCGAGGAACGTCTGGTTCGTGAGCACCTCGGCGCCGGAGAGGAACGGCTGCATGGTCAGCACGTACTCGTCGGGCAGGTGAGTGATCAGCAGGGGGTACCGCTCATCGGTGGCGTTCGTGAACTCGATCGACACCGGCCCGGCGTCGATCACATCCCTGAACCCCTTGCTGCGCATCCCCGTGTACTCGAACGCAAACGTGCGGGTCTCGCCCGTGCGCGTCTCCTCGACGATGAGGGCGGGCCCGTTGGTCAGCCAGAGGAACCGCGGCTCCGCCGTCGCCGAGAACGTCCTGGTCTCGCCCGGCTCCACGTACGCGCACGCGACGGCGTACTCCCGGATGCAGTCGCGCAGCGGCCGCTCGCCGTTGACGAGCCCGCTCTGCGTGAAGCGGTAGTTGTAGAAGTGGTCCTCGGCGTCGAGCGACCAGGGATCGTGGTACGGCGACCGCCGGACCTCCGGGACGACGGTGAACGTGATCTCGATGAAGTCGCTGAGATCGGCCTCGCGGTCGGCGCTGCAGACCTGGCAGAAGAAGTGCGCCGTCGCGGAGGTGAGCGACGCGAGCCGCTCCACCACTTCGCCGCAACCGGGGCAGACGTACTGCCACTCCATCGTGACCAGCCCATGCTTGCGCGCGTGCAGGAACAGCTCGACGACGGCCGCGGTGGGGACGCCGCGCTCCGCCGCGAAGCGCACCGGATTGATCCGGACGATCTCGTCGTCGGCGGCGGTGCGGATGAATGCGGCCAGCGCGTCGAGCACGTGGCCGTCGAGCGTGGGCACGCCTGCGAGCCGTTCGAGCCGGTCGGCCAGCAACCGCTCGTCCACCGGTGCGATCGGGTCGCCCTCCGCCACGTGACCATCGTCCCCGCTGGCACCGCCCGTGGCAACCGGCGCGACGCTCTACGATGCCGCACATGGCGAGCTTCCTGCACACGATGGTGCGCATCACCGACCCCGAGGCGAGCCGGCGCTTCTACGAGGCGCTCGGCTTCGAGTTCTCCCGCGACATGGACATCGTCCGGAACGGCGAGGTCGAGGCGACCAACTACTTCTTCTCGCTCGGCGACGACGACAGCGTGCTCGAGCTGACGTACAACCACGACGGCCGCACGTACGAGCTCGGCACCGCGTACGGGCACATCGCGCTCGCGGTCGACGACCTGGACGCGTCGCTCGCGGAGCTGGCCGGCCAGGGCATCCAGCCGGAGCGCGAGCCGTACCGCGTCCGCGAGGGCGGCAGCCGGATCTGCTTCGTCCAGGACCCGGATGGCCGGCCTGAGGCTTCCGCCTCGAGTCCGCAATGGCTGGGAGGTACTTCTCGAACGTCTTCACGACGTTCAGCCGTGCCTTGTAGCCGAGGCTCTTGAGTACCGAGACGATGTAGGCGGCTCGCGGCGCGAAGTTCGGGAGAATCAAGACGGTCACGGGCTGGCCCTTGGTGCCCGAGGCGGCGACGAGCTGCCTTGCCTTCGCGAGGTCGGGGCCCGTGTACTTGCCGTCGGGGCTCGGGTCGATCGTGTAAGGGCAGTAAGGGCGGTACCCGTCGAAGTTGGGCGGCAGCACCTGACAGGTCGGCTGGGCGAGATTGGAGCCACCGGCGAGCTCGACCATCCTGTTGCGGTCAACGGCGTAATTGACAGCTTGCCGGACCCGGACGTCGTCGAAGGGTGGCACCCTCGTGTTGAGGAAGAAGTAGTCGGTTCGAGGGTACGGATTGGCGTGCAACTGGCTTGCGTATGTCGTCCTCAGCATGGCCACGCGCGCGGGCTGCAGGAACTGGACCGCATACGTCAGGTCGGCATCCCCCCGCTCGACCGCGCGCGCCTGGGCCTCCGGCGAGAGGCCGAACTTCCAGACGATCACGTCCGGATATCCGTTCGGCTGGGCCGCCGGCGACCACTCGCGGAAACGGGGGTTGCGGACGAGACGCAGCCCGCGCTTGGGGTTGAAGCTGGCGATTAGGTATGGGCCGGTGGCCGGCAGTGGCAGCCGCGCCTTGACTGGCGTGTCGGCTGGCACGGCGACAACGGCCGGAAGCGTGAGTTTGTAGAGGAGGTCCGGGTCGGGAACAGTCAGGTGGAAGGTGACGGTGTTTCCGATCGGATCGGCGGCGATCCCGTGCGAGAGATCACAGCGCCTGGGGGATTTCAGGCAGGTGCCGGCGCCCACGATGCCGGCAAAGTAGGAGCCGTAGTAGTCGGGGCTTACGAGGAGCGCGCGCTCGACGGCGCGTCGGAAATCCGCGGGTCGCACCAGCGCGCCCGTCGAATAGCGGATCCCCTGGCGAAGCTGGAACGTGTAAGTCTTGCCACCGTCGGTGGGGGTCGGCAGCGCGGCAGCGAGGTCGGGTACGAGGCGCGCGCCGTCGCTGCCACCGACACGCCGAAAGGCCGTCAGCCCGTCGTTTGTGAGCACGAACGCCTCCCAAGGTCCGTCGCCGGCCTGGTCGATCGCGTGGAACGCCTCCTGTCGAACCACGACCAGCGTGCCGCCGCGATGGGCGCGGCCGGACGGGCGGACGGCGACGTAAATGGAGTCGGCTGTCGGGGCGAGGCCCTCGGGTTTATTCCCGATCTTGACGGTCTGGACGACCCGATTCCGGGACGGATCGATCCGGGAGAGCGTGCCAGCGAGTTCGTTGCTGACCCAAACCGTCGTGCTGGTGGCGGTCACGCTGCTCGGTCCGTCTCCGACCGCAACGATTCCCGCGACGCGGTTGGAGGTCGGATCGATCTTGGAGACCGTTCCGTCCAGGCTGTTGGTGACCCAGACCGCACCGCTATCGGGTTGAATTGATCGACCGCTCCGGCAAGTAGCGGCGTTCGGCGACGTCTGAAGCGCCCGTTGACGGTCTGGATGCTCGTCGCTAACCTTTACTTACGATGGGTGAAGTAAAGAAAAGACGCCGTGGCTACACCCGCTTGAGTGCCAAGCATCAGGCGACGATTCCGGTCGACGTCCTGAAGAAGAGCGGGCTTCGACCGGGTGACCGACTGCGTGCCACGTCCGACGGCGCCGGGCGAGTCGTGCTCGAGCGCGAGACGGACGTCGTCGCGCTGCACGCAGGGAGGCTCAAAGGCGTCTACCGCAAGGGCGAGCTCGACGCGTTGCGGGACGAGTGGCGCTAATCGTCCTCGACGCTTCGGTCGTCATCGGATTCCTCGACGCGGATGACGCTCTTCACGATGCATGCGTCGACGCGCTCGCGACCCGCCAGCACGAGGAGCTGGTCATCCCTGCCTCGGCGTACGCCGAGGTCCTGGTCGCGCCGTACCGCGTCGGCGCGCGTGCCGTTGCCGAGGTGGATGCGTTTCTTGCGGACTTCGGGATCCGGATTGGGGACATCACGGCGCCGGTGGCCCGCAGGGCGGCCGAGCTGCGGAGCACCAAGCCCGGCCTCCGAATCCCGGATGCCCTGGTGATCGCCTTCGCAGAGCAGGCGTCGGCAGCAGCCGTGCTCACAGGTGATCGGGCCTGGCCGACGGCGACGAGCAAGGCGATCCTGATCGGACCGGCGTGATGTGCGCGTGCGTGGGGCTTCGCTCGCGATTCGATGTTGTCAACCAACCAGACGGCTACCGCATCGAGCTGATCGACCGCAGCGGCAAGTAGCCGGGCTCGACGAGACAGCCGACGCGCGCGGTGAGGCGTAGGGTCGTTCGCTGGTGATCGTCCACACACGGATCGAGGGCTCGCACCTCGCAGGCAACCTCCTCGGCGATCCGAGCGAACGGGATCTGTTCGTCTACCTGCCCCCGGGGTACGAGGAGTCGGATCGCCGGTATCCCACGGCCTACCTGTTGCAGGCGTACGGCGAGACCGCTGCGGAGATGGTCACCCCGCCGACCGACGAGGTGCGGTGGCGGCCCCCGATCGAGGACGTGCTCGAACCCGTCTTTCGACGTATGGGCGTTCCGCCCATGATCGTCGCCATTCCGGACGGCTGGTCGCGCTGGGGCTGCGGCCAGTGGGTTGACTCGCCCGTGACCGGGAACTTCGAGCAGTACCTGCTGCACGATGTCATCCCGGCCGTCGACGCCGCCTACCGGACCATCCCCACCGCGCGAAGCCGAGGCGTGTTCGGCTTCTCGTCCGGAGGCTTCGGCGCCTGGAACGTCGCCTCGCGCAACCCCGACGTCTTCGGCGCGCTCGCCATGCTCTCGGGCGACTCGTTCCTGGACATGACCCACAAGTTCATGCCGTACAAGTACTTCGACAGCATCTGGCCGGAGGAGCCCAACGGACCGATCGAAGGGAACGTCTGGTCGGAGCTCGTCTACGACTACTCCGCGACCTACTCACCCAATCCTGATCGCCCGCCGTTCTACGTCGACCTGCCCGTTGCCTGGCCGAGCGGCGAGCTGATCCAGGAGGTCTGGGACCGCTGGCTCGCCTTCGACCCGGTCGTCAACGTGCATGACCGTCTCGACAATCTCCGCAAACTGTCCGGCATCCTCCTCGATGCTGGCGCCGCCGACGACTACAACCTGCACTGGGGTCACCGGCTCCTCAGCCACCACCTCGACGAAGCCGGTATTGCGCACGAGCACACGGAGAACCCCGGCAACCACGGTGGCCGAGCAAACGAGCGCTACCAGGTGGCGCTGGAATGGCTGGGAGACGTCCTTGACGCCGACGGCTCAGCTCAACGTTGACAAGCAACCAGACGGCTGCCGGATCGAGGGCTGGTCCGGATCTGCTCCTCACGTGAGGGTCAGCCCGCCGTCGACGACGACGACCTGCCCCGTCGCGAACGGCGTGCGAGCGAGTGAGACGACAGCGTCCGCGATGTCGGCGGGCGTCGCCGCGCGACCAAGGGGTGTCCGGGCGACGATCGCTTCGTTCGCCTCCCATCCGGCTGTCCACGGCGTCTCGACCAGCCCGGGCGCGACCGCGTTGACTCGTACGTCGGGAGCCAGCGCCTGCGCAATCGTGCGCGTCAGGTGATGCAGCGCCGCCTTCGAGACCGCGTACGGCAGCGAGCTCCCACCCGGCGATGATCCCGGCGACCGATCCCACGTTGACAATCGCCCCCTTCGCCTCGCGTAACGCAGGCACCGCCGCACGGCTGAGGTACCAGGGGCCCATGAGGTTCACGCCGAGGATCCGCTGCCACATCTCATCGTCGGCGCCGTCGAGGTCCGCGAACGGCACGCGTCTCGTCGTGCCCGCGTTGTTGACGACGACATCGAGACGTCCGAACCGCTCCAGCGCGGTCGCGACCAGTCGTTTCGCGTCCTCCTCGCGGGAGAGGTCGCCCTGCACGTACACGGCCTCCGGGAGCGAGCGCGCGAGCAGCTCGCCCTCCTCGACCGAGCGCGACGAGTTGACGATCACCCGGGCGCCGTCGCCGGCGAACCGCTCCGCAACTGCCCGGCCGATACCGCTGGACGACCCGGTGACGATGACGACCTCGCTCACCGGCCGATCCTAGTGCCCGCTCGCCTGGCGAGCACCCGCCGCGGTTAGGCTGGGGCCATCGTCGAACGGACGTACACGGTCAAGGCTCTCGACGAGTCGACATGGGCCGCGTTCGCCGCACTGGTCGAGCGCAACAACGGCGTCTTCGGCGGCTGCTGGTGCATGGGGTTCCACCCCGAGGGCGTCAACAACAAAGACACCACGCCGGCACTGAACCGCGAGCGGAAGCTCGAGCGTGTGCGGGCGGGAACGGCCCACGCGGCGCTCGTGTTCGACGGGGATGACTGCGTGGGTTGGGCCCAGTTCGGCGCTCCCGACGAGGTGCCGCGGATCAAGAGCCGCGCCGCGTACGAGAAGGGCCAGAAAACCCCACCCGACTGGCGGATCGCATGCTGCTACGTCGGGAAGGGGCTCCGGCGCCAGGGCGTGGCGACCGCGGCGCTCGCGGGTGCCGTCGACCTCATCGCGGGCCTTGGCGGCGGGACCGTCGAGGGCTATCCGGAGGACGCCGGTTCCGTGCCCGCCGGCTTCCTCTTCAACGGCGCCCTCTCGACGTACGAGAGGCTCGGGTTCGTCCGTGACCGCAAGATCGGCAAGCACCGCTGGGTCGTGACCCGGGTTGTCGAGCCGCGGTCGTAGGACCGCCGGATCGCTGCCATTCACGTTGCACGCGGCCACCCGGTCGAGGACACTCGGCCACGTGGAGCCCTCCGAGGAGATCCGGCGCGTCGTCGAACGGTGGACGAAGGCGATCTCGGACGGCGACGCCGACTCGGCGCTCAGCCGGCTGTCGGAGCACTCCGGGGCACTCTTGATCGGCACCGATCCAGACGAGTGGTGGCACGGGGAGGAGATGCGGGCCATCTGGGCGCGTCAGATCGAAGAGTTGGGCGCGTTCTCCCTCACCGTGAACGAGATCGAGGGTTGGGAGGAAGGAACCGTCGGGTGGGCGAGCGCGAGGGAGACGGTCACTTGGGCGGGCACGACCTTCGATGCGCGGGCGACGTACGTCCTCCACCTCGAGCGCGGCGAGTGGAAGGTCGTGCAGTTGCACTGGTCGCTGCCTACGGCAAATGAGGAGGTTCTCGGGCGGGCGTTGACGGTCACGCTCGAGGAGCTCGAGCAAACCATCCGGCGCGACCAGCCGGACATGTCGGGCACGCTCGCCGCCGACGGCACGGTCACGATCGTCTTCACCGACATCGTGGACTCAACGGTGTTGCTCGGCCGCCTCGGCGACCAGGCTTGGCTCGAGGTCATTCGACGACACAACACCGTGATCGAAGAGGCAACCGCTGCGCACGGCGGCACGGTTGTCGAGACACAGGGCGACGGATCGATGCTCGCGTTCTCGAGCGCGCGGCGAGCGGTCGCGTGCGCGCAGTCGATCCAGCACGAGATCGGTCGTGCATTCGCCGACGAGTCGGCACCGATCCGCGTCAGGATCGGCGCTCACACCGGTGATGCCCTGCGCGAGGCCGACCACTTCTTCGGCACGACGGTTCACTACGCGGCTCGGGTTGCGAGCCAGGCACTCGGAGGCGAGGTGCTCGTGTCCAGCCTCGTGCACGATCTCGTTGCCGGCCCGGGCATCGACTTCCTCGAGAGCCGCGAAGTCGAGCTGAAGGGGCTCGACGGCTCGCACCGGCTCTTCGCGGTCGATCTCAGCTGATTTGAGCCGGCGTTACCGGGTCGCACTCATCGACTGCAGCGGCCTCTGCGATTCCTAGGCGGTCCGCCCTTGCGCCTCCAGCTTCGCCTGCGCGCGCTCCGCGAGCTCGCGCGTCCGCTCAGCGTTCCTTCGCATCTGCGCGCGCTGCGCTTCCCATTCCGCTCGCTCAGCCTTCGTCGGCTTCTTCTTCGCCATCGTCTTCTCCCAGGAGTCGTTCGATCCGTTCCAGCGCCGCAGCGATGTCGCTCACATTGAAGAGTAGGGGGCAACGACCTCGGCACGTTCGATCACCGGCTCGGGCATGACAGAAGGATCAGCGTCCGCGTCGTCTCCTGCAAGTCGCGGATTCGGCCATGTCTCGTCGGTGAGGCGGCCGCCTAGTTCTCGACCGTGACGAGCGTCCCGATCGGCGTGTAGGGCCAGACCTTCGCTGCGGTGTCGAGTGGGAGCTCGACGCACCCGAGGCTCTGGGGCGTCCCGAACGACGCGCGGGTGAACGCGTGCAGGGCTTCGCCGCCGTGGAAGTAGCTGATCCAGCGGATCCCCGGGTCGTTGTAGTGCGACCCGTCGGGGTTCGTGCCGCTCATCGTCCCGACCGGGATGTGCTCGAAGACCGGGAACGTGCCGAGCGCGGTCGGTGCTGCCGGCACGCCGGTGTTGCCGGGCGAGGTGAGGACGACGTTGCCGTTGTGCCAGAGCGTGAGCTTCTGCGGCACGTTGCGGTGGACGAAGACGTAGCTGTACCCGGCGGAGCGGCGGTTGCCGGCGACGGCTTCGGCGAGCACCTTGTGCCACACATCCGGTCCGGCGATCCCGTCCACGACGAGGTCGTGCTCGTCCTGGAACATCATCACGGCGCCGCGCGTGATCTCGTTCGGCTCGCCGGTGCGCCACAGGGCCTGGAGCTCGTGCGGCGTCTCTGGATACCGCCAGCGGAAGTGCCCGGCGGGCGGGTCGACGGCGTCGGCGAGCTCGCTGCGCATGGTCGGTCTCTCGACCGTCTCCGCCGGAAACCAGTCGACCGGCAGGTAGCCCTCCTGCGCGAGCAGCTGCTGCAAGCGCAGGAACGACGCCGGCGCCACCGAGAGGTGGAGCTTGTTGGTGGTGCGTGTCGCGCCGTGGGCGCTCATGACCGCGAGCGCTGACGGGAAACGGACGGTGAGATCGGAGTTGAAGGGCGCGCCGTTGCCGGCCGGCCGGAAGAGGAGCGTGTGATCGTCGGGGGTCGTCCAGTGTCCGGGCACCGACGGCGTCAGGGTCGGCTCCTTGCCGCCGAGCACGTGCGAGACGGGCTCCGAGAACGTGAGCCGGAGCGGGGCGAGCGGGTCGGTGTGCGCGTTCGGCCCGGGCGACGCGAGGACGACCGGATGGCGCGTTCGTGGGAACCACGTGACGCGGACCGGCGCGCCGAGCGTCTCCCACTGCCGCGCGGCCGCCGCGACCGCGACCGCGCCCGCCGCCGTTTTCGTCGGCAGCGTCGCCGTCCGGCCCGACACCGTTGCGCCGCCGGCGGACACGCGGTCGACCGGCGTGTCGAACTGCACCTGTGCGCGCGCCCGCCGCGCGCGACCGTCACCCAGCGGTTCACCACGTGCGCGGCCGGCGCCTCGACCGTCAGCGTCTCATGGCGCTCGTCGCCGAGCGCCCAGCTCAGCCACCCGGGCCGCCGGACGACGACGGAAAGCGAGATCCGCTCGCCGGGCGCGATCTTGCTGCGCGGTGTAAGCCGTCCGTCCGAGTTGACGAGCGGGATCACGCGACCGTCTTCCGCCCGGGCCGTGACGCTGACGAGCCGCCCGGCAAACGGCTGCAGCTCCACGCGGCCGAGCGCGACGGAGTCGGTGGCGAGCCTGGCGCCGGACATGACCCAGACGCCGGCAGCCGCGACCACCGCCACGAGGACGAAGCTCGCGAGTGCGATCCAGCGGCCGCGGCGCGATCGCTTTCTCCGTAGCGGTCTTCTGTTCCGAACCGGAAGCGGCGGCGAAATGGTCACGGCGGTTCCAGGGTAGGCAAAGCCGCCCGCCGCCAGGGCATTCCCGCGCTACCCTCGAGCCATGGTGCTGTTTCCGCTGGCGCTGGTCTGGCTGATCGTCCTGCTCGTGTGGGTCATTCGCAACGAGGTGGCTCCGGAGGAGGGCGGGCAGCGTAGGTGGGCACGGCTCCCGCGACCGCCGCGTCGTCCGGGCCGCGGCGGGCCGGACCGCTCGGGCGGGCGCCGTGGCAGCGCCCACGAGTCGCGCGACCCAACGCGCGACCCGAGCTGAGTCGCGGCCGCCGGCACGCGGTAGCGTCCGGGCATCGCTCGCGCTCCCGCACGTCTTGTGGCTGTCGCAGCGGTCGCGGCGCTGTTCGCGGCCGCGCCCGCATCGACGGCGACCGCCCGCCCCGCGGCTTCGCCCTACCGAGGGCTGGCGACGTGGATCTCGATCTACTCACCAAGCTTCCACGCTGCGCCGCAGCGCCTGGCCGCGGCTCTTGCCGCCCGCAAGGTGCACACGCTCTTCCTCCAGACGGGCAACTACCGTCAGCCCGTCGACGTCGTCCGCGCGGCGCACGTCGGCGCGGTCATCGAGGCGATGCACGCGCGGCACATCGCCGTGGTGGCGTGGTACCTGCCGGCCTTGACGAATCCCGCGGTCGACCTGCGCCGCTCGCTTGCGGCTGCACGGTTCGTCTCGGCTCGCGGCGAGCGCTTCGACTCGTTTGCGCTCGACATCGAGGCAAGCCTGGTGCGGAAGCCCGGTGAGCGGACGCGCCGCCTGCTGGCGCTCTCGGCACGCATCCGTGCTGCGGTCGGCCCGGCCTATCGGCTCGGGGCGATCATCCCCTCGCCGGTCGGAATGAGGCGGCTCAGGCATTACTGGCCGGGATTCCCGTACGCGGGGCTGGCACGGGCCTACGACGCCTTCGTGCCGATGGCGTACTACAGCTCGCGCGCCCACAGCGCCGCCGAGGTCGCCCGTTACGCGCAGAGGAGCATCGCGATCATCCGCGAGGAGAGCGGCAGGCCCGGATTGCCGATCCACATCATCGGCGGGATGGCGAGCGCGACCAGCACGAGTGAGGCAGCGGCGTTCGTTCGAGCGATTGTCTCGTGCGGCGTCACCGGCTTCAGCCTCTACGACTACTCCGGGACGAAGCCCGCGCTGTGGCGAGTGCTCCAGAGCCCGGGCCAGGCGGGCGCTCTCGGTTCGGGCTGCTAGCCGCGTGCGCGTCGGCGTCCAGCTACCCGAGGTCGAGCGCGAGGTGCGCTGGCCGGAGCTTCGTGCGATCGCGCTGGCTGCCGAACGCGGCGGGTTCGATTCGATCTGGCTCGGCGACCACATGCTCTACCGCGGCGACGGCCGCCCCGAGCGCGGGCCGTGGGACGTGTGGACGACGCTCGCTGCGCTCGCCGCCGCGACAGAGCGCGTGCGGCTCGGGCCGCTCGTCGCCTCGCTCGCCTTCCACCCGCCCGGGCTGGTCGCGCGGATGGCGGCGTCGATCGACGAGGTCTCGCAGGGGCGTTTCACGCTCGGCGTAGGCGCCGGCTGGAACGAGGCCGAGTTCCGCGCCTTCGGCATCTCGTTCGACAGCCGGGTCGCGCGCTTCGAGGAGGCATTCGAGATCGTGCGCCGGCTCGTCGCGGGCGAGCGCGTGACCTTCACCGGGCGCTTCCACGAGGTGGACGACGCGGTTCTTCTGCCGTGTCCGGCGCGTCCCGTCCCGCTCATGGTCGGGACGACCGGCCCGCGGCTCTTCGCTGCCGCGGCACCGCACGTCGACTGGTGGAACGTCTGGTACTCGCAGTACGGCAACACGCCGTCCGGCTACGCCGAGCTGAGCTCGCGGTTCGACGGTGACGTCAAGCGCAGCGCGTGCGTGCTCGTGGCCGTCGACGGCGGCGGAGGCGAGCGGCCGTTCGAGCCCGGCGCGCCGCCCGTCGACGTCGCCGCCTTGCCGCGCCACCTGCACGAGCTCGAGGCGGCCGGAGCGGACGAGGCGATCCTCGTGCTCGACCCGATCACCGAAGCTTCGGTCGGGGCAGCGGCGAACGTGCTTTCGTCTCCGTAGCCGGATGCCGTACGTCGCCGTCAACGGGCTCGAGATGTACCACGAGGTGCACGGGGACGGCCCGCCGCTGCTGCTCCTCCACGGTGGCTCGGGCTCGATCCCCGAGAAGTGGATCCCGCACTTCGCGCCCGAGTTCCGGGTGATCGCGCCGGAGCAGATGGGGCACGGGCGCACCGCCGATCGCGTCGATCGCCCGTTCCACTACCACGACATGGCCGAGGACACGGTCGAGCTGATGCGCCTGCTCGAGATCGAGAGCGCCGCGGTCGTCGGCTACAGCGACGGCGGGATCATCGGCCTCGACCTCGCGATCCACCACCCCGACCGCGTGACCAGGCTCGCGGTGACCGGGGCGAACGCCCGCTTCGATGGCTACACCGCGGAGAACCAGGAGGAAGCGGCGCAGCTTCGATCCCGTGAGCGCGCCCGTGTCTGAGAGCTATGCGCGGCTCTCGCCCGACGGCGTGGAGCACTGGCCAGTCGTTCCTGGGGCGCCTGAAGCGCGATGTGGGGCGTCGAGCCGAGCTTCACGAACGAGGAGCTCGCGCGGCATCCAGGCACCCACGCTGCTCGTGATCGGCGATCGCGACATCGTCACGCCGGAGCACGCCGTCGAGATGTTCAGGAGCGATCCCCGGTGCGCAGCTCTGCGTCGTCCCGAACGCAGGTCACGGGACGATGCCCGCGGAGACGGTCCTGGTCTTCCTGCGTGAGGACGCAGCGCGCTGATCGGCCCGCTGCCCATGGACGCTGCACTCGAGTGGCTGCTCGAGTCGCCCGAGCCCGCGGTCGCCCGCCTGGCCCGGCGCGACGTGCTCGGCGAGGACGTGCGCGACGACGACTTCTACGCCGGCCCGATCGTCAAGCGGCTGCTCGACTTCGACCTTGACGCGCACGCATACAAGAAGTGGCAAGGCGCGCACTGGCGGCTCGTCTCGCTCGTCGAGCTCGGCATCCCGCCCGGCGACGAGCGGGCGCTCGCCGCTGTCGACCACGTGCTCGACAGCTGGCTCGTCAGCGACGGCCACCGCAAGCGGACCCCAACGATCGACGGGCTGACACGGCGCTGCGGGTCGCAGGAAGGGAACGCACTGGCCTTCTGCTGCCGGCTCGGCATGGCCGGCGACCCGCGCGTGCAGCTCCTCGCCGAGTCGCTCGTCGGCTGGCAGTGGCCGGACGGCGGCTGGAACTGCGACAAGAAGGCGACCGGCTACCGCTCCTCGTTCAACGAGTCGCTGGCGCCGATGTGGGGGCTGCACGAGTACTTCCTCGCCACCGGCGAGACCGTGGCGCGTGACGCGGCGCGGCGCACCGCCGAGTTGCTGCTCGAACACCGCGTCTTCCGCTCGCTCAAGACCGGCGAGCCGATCCACCCGAACTGGCTCGTGCCGCACTACCCGCCGTTCTGGCACTACGAGGCGCCGCAGGCGCTGCTGATCCTCTCGCGCATGGGCCGCGCCGGCGACGAGCGGGCGCGCGACGCCGTGGACGCGCTCGCCGAGCGGCGCCGGCCGGACGGGACGTGGCGGGCCGGGCCGGCGTGGTGGGGAAAGCCCGGCCGCGCGGGCTCGAACGTCGAGGCCGTCGACTGGGGCCCCGTCGCGCACGAGATGGTGACGCTGAACGCGCTCCGCATCCTGGCTGCGGCAGGCGTGATTGCTCCGGCTAGCCTGGGGTAAGTACTGCCTCTCAGCCCGATGACACCGATCGAGCCAGCGATCGAAGCGCGAAACCTGCGCAAGTCCTACGGCGACGTGGTCGCGCTGGACGGCGTGGACCTGCGGGTCGCGGCGGGCAGCGTGTACGGGCTGCTCGGCCCGAACGGGGCCGGCAAGACCACGACCGTTCGCATCCTCACGACGCTGCTCGTGCCCGACACCGGCGAGGCGCGCGTGGCCGGGGCCGACGTCCTGCGCGAGCCCCGGCTCGTTCGCCGCCGCATCGGCCTCGCCGGCCAGTACGCGGCCGTCGACGAGAACCTCACCGGCTTCGAGAACCTCGAGCTCGTCGGCCGCCTCTACCACCTCGGCCGGCGAGTCTCACGCGAGCGGGCCGACGAGCTGTTGACGGCGTTCGAGCTCGACTGGGCGGGCGGGCGCCTCGTCCGCACGTACTCGGGCGGGATGCGCCGGCGCCTCGACCTCGCCGCTGCGCTCGTCGCCAGGCCGCCCGTGCTGTTCCTCGACGAGCCCACGACGGGCCTCGACCTCCGCAGCCGCCTCGCGCTCTGGGACGCGATCGAAGGCCTGGTCGCCGGCGGCACGACCGTGCTCCTCACGACGCAGCAGCTGGACGAAGCCGATCGCCTCGCCGACCGCATCGCCGTGGTCGACCACGGCGTCGTCATCGCCGAAGGCACGTCGGACGAGCTCAAGCGCCAGATCGGCGGCGACCGGCTCGAGGTGACGGTTGAGGACGGGCGCGCGCCGGAGGCGCTCATGGCGCTCAGCGACGAGTATCCGTGCCTCGAGGCGGACGGCAGGGTGCGTGTCCCGCTCACCCGCCGCGAGGGGGAGATCGCCGAGATCGTCAGGCTCCTCGACGAGGCCGCGATCGGGATCGTCGACATCGCCGTGAGCCGCCCGACGCTCGACGATGTGTTCCTCGAGCTGACCGGCCACGGCGCCGAAGAGGCGGAGGCCGAGGAGCAACCCGAGCCCGAGCAGGCGCGCGAGGTGTCGACGCGATGAGGTCGCTCGCCTACGCCACCGGCGACACCTTCGTCCTCGCGAAACGCAGCCTGCTGCGGATCCGGCGCCAGCCCGACCTGCTCGTGGGCTTCACGGTGCAGCCGATCATGTTCGTGCTGCTGTTTGTGTTCGTCTTCGGGGGCGCGATCGAGACGCCCGGCTTCGGCGACTACACCGACTTCCTGATCCCGGGGATCATCGTCCAGTCGATGGTCTTCGGCGGCTTCGTCACCGCGCTCGGCCTGGCCGAGGACATCAAGAAGGGCCTGATCGACCGCTTCCGATCGCTGCCGATGTGGGGGCCGGCCGTGCTCACGGGGCGCGTGACGGCGGACATCGGGACGAACATCATCCAGCTGACGATCATGCTCGTCGTCGGGTTCGCCGTGGGGTTCCGGTTCTCGGGCAGCGTGGCCGAGGTGATCGCCGGGCTCGTGCTGTGCCTTCTGATCGGCTACGCGTTCTCGTGGGTCTTCGCGTTCATCGGCCTCATCGCGTCGTCGCCCGAAGCGGCCAACGCGTACGGGTTCACCATCCTGTTCCCGCTCACATTCATCTCGTCTGCGTTCGTCCCGGTCGCCACGATGCCCGACTGGCTGCAGCCGATCGCCGAGCACAACCCGTTCTCGACGATGGTGAACGCAGTGCGCGCGCTCTTCCTGGGAATACCCGCCGGCAACGACGTCTGGCTCGCGGTGGTGTGGTGCCTGGCGATCGTCGCCGTTTTCGGGCCGCTCTCGGCCTGGCGCTACCGCCGCGCCGTGACGGGCTGAGCCAGCACGCCTATCCGCGCGTCAGCACGTAGGCGCGGCGCTCGATCTTGCCGATCATCGCGTAGACGTGCCAGAGGCAGTCGCCGAGGCGAATCTCGTACGCGTCCCTGCCGAACTGCGCCACGTACCGGTCCGGGTCGCGGAGTAGCCGCGCCGCGTGGAGGAGGAGACGGCCCGGCTTGCCGGACGTCTCCTGCGCGTGCTCGCCCCAGTCGCTGCTGATCACGACTAGCTCGTCGATCCGGAATCCGGCCGCCCCGATCGCCGCTTCCATCGTCGCTGGATCGGTGTTGGCCGCGACCACGTCCAGCGGCCCCCACAGCCGATCGGCCTCGCCCGGTTCCAGCCAGTCGGTCGCGAACATCGAGTAGACGAGCGCGCGGCCGCCCGGTCGCAGCACGCGGTGGAGCTCTCCGTACGCGCTGTCGAGATCGGCGACGAGCTCGAGCACGTCGCGGCACCACACGAGGTCGGCTGCGCCGCTCTCCACGGGCAGTGCCTCGAGCGACCCGACGGTGAAGGAGACGCGCTCGTCGTTCGCCCACGAGCTCCGCTCGACCGGGTCGACGCCGAGCACGCGGAAGCCGAAGCGGCGCGCCAGCTCGAGCGCGTGCCTGCCGTCGCCGCAGCCGGCGTCGACCGCCACGGCGCCCGGCTCGAGCCCGAAGCCCGCGACGAGGTCGTAGAGCCCGTCCGGGCCGCGCGGCGCCAGGCTCTCGTCGAGCGCCTCGCCAAAGGCCTCCTCGATCTGCTCGTACTCGCCGTACGAGAACTCGAGCCGCGGGTCCACAACCGCGATCGTAGAGTGGTCGCATGCCGGTGCCCGAGGCGCCCATCGAGCACGACGAGCACGGCGCGTACGCGGCCGGCGACGGCTGGTTCGTCCTGAACGCGCGCGAGGCCCGCTGGCGGGAGCGGGGCCGACGCGGCTTCTCACTCCCGTTCGAGGGCGCCACGGAGTTCCCGCAGGTCGGCGTCGTCCTCTTCGTGCTCCCGCCGGGCGAGGCGATCGGCCTCTACCACTGGGAGGCCGATCAGGAGGACTTCCTCGTGCTTGCGGGCAAGCCGCTGCTGCTGATCGAGGGCGCGGAGCGGCCGCTGCGGCCATGGGACTTCGTCCACTGCCCGCCGCACGTGGACCACATGATCATCGGCGCCGGCGACGGGCCCTCCGTCGTCCTGGGCATCGGCGCTCGCGCGCATCAGGAGGGCGATGCGTGGGGCGGGTACCCGGTCAGCGAGCTGGCGCTGCGACACGGCGTGGGCGTCGAGTCGGAGACGAGCGACGCCGACGAGGCGTACGGCGGCTATCCCGACCCGTTCCCGACGCGCTACGGCGACTGGCTCTCGTAGCGGCGCTTCAGCGCCGCGATCCGGGCGTACGACGCCTGCAGCGCCGGGCGGCTGATGGTCCCGGCTCGCGCCGCCTGCAGCAGGGCGGTGTACGCCTGCTCGCCGACGGTCATGCCGCCGCTGCCGCCGACGCCGGCCACGTAGACCATGTCGATCCCCGCACGCACGGCGCGGACGGTCGCCTCACCCGCGTCGAACCACGGGCTGACGCCCTTTGTCGCGAGGTCGTCGCTGAGCGTGACGCCGCGAAAGCCGAGCGACTTGCGGAGCAGCCCCGTAACGATCGCCGGCGAGGTGGCCGCCGGGAGCGGGCTGTACGCCGGGTAGACGGCCGTGCCCACCATGACCGCCGGCGTCCCGGCTCGTATCGCCGCGCGGAACGGCGCCAGGTCCCGCTGCAGCGCGACGCGCGAGGCAAACACGCGGCCTGGCCCGAGGTCGGTGTTGCCGCGCAGCCGGCCGAGGCCCGGGAAGTGCTTCGCCGTCGACGCGACGCCGCCCTGGACGAGCCCTGCGCCGAAGGCCGTCCCGCGGGCCGCGACGACGGCGGGGTCGGTCGAGAACGTGCGGCTCGCGATGAAGGACGCGGGCGACGACGGCACGTCGAGCACCGGCGCGAGGTCGATGCCGATGTCGAGGCTGCGCAGGTAGTGGCCGGTCGCGCGGCCCTGAGCGAGCGCGTCGGCCGACGAGCGCATCTGCGACGGCGCCTTCGTCGGCGGCCCGGGGAGCCGCTTCACGATGCCGCCCTCCTGGTCGATCGCGATCAGGAGCGGCAGCTGTCCGCCCGCACGTGCTGCCGCCTGGAGCTGCCGCACCAGCACCGGTGGCCCGCCGGGCGGGATCGTGTTGCCGAACAGCACGACGCCGCCGATCTGGCCCTGTCTGATGCGCCTGAGCAGGTCGGCGCTCGGCACCGGCCCACGCATGCGGATCAGGATGTGCTGGCCGACGAGCTGGCCGAGCGTCGGCCCGGTCGCATCAGACGCGTGCACGGGCGCGGCCAGCCCGCCCACGAGTGCCGCCGCCGCGATCGCCCATCTGGCCGCAGGCGTCGCGCGCATCAGGGCGAACTTCGCCGCGTGTCCCATTCCGCCTTCGGCGAGGACACATTCGGCCGCTACGCCGAGGGCGCCGCACGCTTCTTCGGCACGCCGTACTACA
The DNA here is from genome assembly GCA_963734565.1 of uncultured Thermoleophilia bacterium. Lineage (GTDB taxonomy): Bacteria > Actinomycetota > Thermoleophilia > Gaiellales > Gaiellaceae > JACVRM01. The sequence goes on from CAVTHM010000007.1 coordinate 293,843, forward strand.
TCGCCGGCCAGACGCTGGTCGTCATCGTGTGGATCGCGCTCAACGCGCTCGGGCTGAGCCTTAACTGGGATCCGTATCCCTTCATCCTGCTCAACCTGGCGTTCTCGCTGCAGGCCGCATACGCGGCGCCGCTGATCCTGCTGGCGCAGACGCGGCAGGCCGATCGGGACAAGATCACGTCCGAGAACGACGAGCAGCACCGCGATTCGTTCATGCAGCGACTCGAGCAGGGAGAGGCCGCGATCACGCGCGCCACGGACGAGCTGAAGGGCCTGCTCGAGAGCAACCCCGACCTCACTCGGCAGGACAAGGAGCTCACCGAGCGCATCGAGACGCTCACCAGAGAGATCCACGCTGCTGTACAACGGGGTTGATGCCTCGCCAGGCCGCGCTCTTTCGCGGGATCAACGTGGGTCGGAATCGTCGGGTCTCGATGGCCGACATCCGCGAAGTGCTCGACGAGCACTACGACGACGTGCGCACGCACGGCCAGAGCGGCAACGTCGTCTTCTCGACCGCGAAGTCGGGGAAGGCGCTCGAGCGCGAGCTCGAGCACCTCATGGTCGCGGACCTCGGCCTCGAGACGCGGATCCTCGTCCGCACCGCGACGGAGCTCGGGCGGATCGTCAAGCGCAACCCGCTCAGCGTCGTCGCCAAGAACCCGTCGCGCTACCTCGTCACGTTCCTGGCCGACAAGCCGGACGCGGCGAAGACGAAGGCGCTCGGAGACGACTTCGGCACCGAGCAGGCGATCGTCCACGGCAAAGAGGTGTACAGCTGGCACCCGGACGGCCTGCAGCGCTCGAAGCTGGCGTCGCTCGTCGCCGACGGGCTCGGCACGGTCGGCACGGCGCGCAACTGGAACACCGTCGAGAAGCTGCGCGAGCTGACATCCGAATAGCCGCAAACGTGGTACTGGTAGAGCGGATGCGCCGGCTTGCCCTGCTCGTGCTGCTCGCCGTCGCCGCGCTGGCGGCCGTCTCCGCGGGCGGGGCAGCGGGAGCCGCCTCGTGCCAGGCGACCCCGAACGACGGCTTCGGGCCGTTCGGCCGCGGACTGCCGCCCGTGCGCGCGAAGACCGGCCCCGGCCACGTGCTCACCGGCGTCGTCCTCTCGGCCGTCGACTGCAGCCCGATCCGCGGCGCGCAGGTGCAGTTCTGGCAGTCGAACGCGAAGGGCGTCTACACGAAGAAGCTGAGCGCGACGGTCTTCTCCGGCCGCGACGGCCGCTTCCGCTACGAGAGCCCGAGGCCGGTCTCCGAAGGCGGGTTCCCGGGGCACATCCACGTCCGCGTGATCGCCAAGGGCTACGAGACGCTGATGTCGCGCGTCGTGCCCGCGAAGGGCGCGAAGCGGACGAGCGTGCGGTTCGTGCTCGTGCCGTCGGCGCTTACGTCTAGCGCCAGTCGACGGAGACGACCTCGACGGGCTCGTCGAAGCCCTTGAGGATGCTCCGCCCGTGGCCGTGAGGCCGGAACGCCTCGCCGACGCCGTCGAGCGACTCGCGGCTGACGAGGATCTCCGCCGCGCCGGCCGCCGCGCCGATCCGCGCCGCGAGGTGGACGCTCTCGCCGCCGTAGTCGGTGTAGCCGCTCGCCCGTGCGGAACGGCCGCCGCTGTGGGCGCCGATGCGCACGTCGGGCGCGACGATCTCGTCGTCGAGCGCGCTCTGGATCGCGATCGCCGCTCGACGGCCGGCCTTCGGGTCGTCGAACGACGCGAAGAAGCCGTCGCCTGTGTTCTTGATCACCTCGCCGCCGCCCGAGACGATTCGCTCGCGCACGATCTCGTTGTGGCGCGTCGAGCAGGCGCTGCCACTTGTCCTCGCCCGAGCGTCCCGAGCAGCTTCGGTCGAGCCGACGATGTCGGTGAAGAGGAAGGTGCGCGACTGCGTCGACGCTTGCCGAGCAGGTCGCGGCAGCGGGCCTCGTCGAGCCGCGCGCCGAGCCGCTCGAACGCGGCCAGCGCAGCCTCGATCTCGGCCGTCGCCGCTGCTCGTCGCCGGCTCGCCGGAACGCGATGCCCAGCGCGAGCCGTGCCTGCGCCGTCTCGTAGGGCGCGCCCACGTCCTGCCAGTCGTCGCGGGCACGGCGCAGGAGCGACTCCGCTGCGTCCGTGTCGCCCGCCGGCGAGCGCGATCGCCCGCGCGCGAGATGGAGCGGCGTCGAATGCGGGCGCCGCGGCGACCGCCGATCTTGTACGCGTCGACGATCGACTCGAGCTCGTCCGCGGCCGCGCTGCGCGACGGCGACATCGCCGGCGGCGATCGCGACGTCGACCTGCGCGGGGAGGTGACGGAGTCGCGCGAGCGGATGCGTCCGTCTCGGCGAGCGACGCGCCTGATGCCCGGACGCGATGCCGCGTCGACCTTGCCCTGCGCGAGGCGGAGGAGCGAGAGCCCGGGCTGCGGGTCGCGGCCCAGAGCGTTGGCGCGCGCGTAGGCCTCCTCGGCCGCCGCGAAGTTGCCCTGTCGCCGCCGGATCTCGCCGATCTCGTAGTAGCCGCCGGCGGTCAGGCAGCTCTCGAAGTCCTGGAGCTCGTCGCACGCCGCCAGCGCCTGCCGCTCGGCGCCCGCCCAGTCGCCGCGCAGGCGCATGGCCTCGGCGCGGTGCAGCCGACAGGCGCCGGGGAAGCCGGTGACCTCGAGCCGGTCGCACCAGCTGTTCGCCTCCTCGGTCCACTCGGCGGCCCGGCGGTAGTCGCCGAGGTCCTGGCACGAGCTGATCGTGATGCAGTAGATGAGACCCGTCGAGTGGGGCCGCAGCTCGCCGCAGACCGCCGATGCCGTGGCCTCGTCGAGCAGCTCCAGCCCGCGCTCCACCTCGCCGCCCTTGATCATCGCCCGGCCGATGCCGACCCTGGCGATCATCTCGACGTCGCGGTCGCCGAAGCGCCGGCCGATCTCGATCGCCTGCTCGAAGCTCTGCGAGCGCCTCCTCGACGTTGCCGCCGCCCCACATGCGCGTTGACGCCGCGTGTGAGCGTGAGGAACCCGTGCTCGGTCGACTCGGGCTCGTCGGCGAGCAGCCGCTCGGCGCTCGCCGAACCAGCCACCGGCGACGGCGAACGCCTTCCGGCCGACGTGATCCCAGTTGAGCGTCAGCGCGACGCGTGCGGCGCGGCGCGCGTCACCCGCGGCCGTGAACCCCGCGTAGGCGCGCTCGCGCAGCGCGATCGCCTCCTCGATCTTCCCCGTCCACCAGGCGGCAGTCGGCGTACAGGCTCGAGGTCGTCGGGCGTGAGATCGTCGCGGTCGACGCAGCGCCGTAGGCGTCGTACGCGGATTTCCACGCGTGCTTGTGCGCGGCCTCGCGGCCCTCACTGCGTGAATCGACGACCTGCGACACGCGATGAATTGTCACAGCCCTGTCGAGCCGCCGCCACTTTCCGCTCTACGGCTTGACGGCCGCGACCATGGAGTCGAGGCTCTACCGACGATGTGGCGCGCATCACCTGCAGTGGCCGTGCTGGCGGCCGCGGTGCTCGCGAGCCTCGCGACCGGCACGTCCGGGGCGCCGCGCGGCCTTCCCGCTGCGAGCCAGCCGCGCACGATCGCGGTGAGCGCAGCGCCGGTCAGGCGCCTCCTGGCCGACGGCGACCGGGTCTCGTGGACGTCGCCGCTTGGCGTGACCGTTCTCGACGAGCACACTCGTAGGCAGCGCACGATCGCGAAGCCGTGCAGGTTCAGCAACGAGGTGGTCGGGTGGACGGCGTTTGCCGGCATTCGCGCACTGGTCGGGTGCGACACGGCCTCGCTCTCGCGGGTCGGCGTGCGCGTGCGCTCGCTGTCCCTCGATGCCAAGGCGTTCCGCGACGTCGGCGACTACGAGTACAGCAAGAGCACGTTCGACGGCTATGACCTCTGGTTCTCGTACGGCGACGGGTCGCGCGCAGCCGGGGACGGTTCGACGCTCCTCTACTCCACGTTCTCGGGCACGGGGCCGGACTGGAAGAAGGACATCTGGCGCGTGGCCGGCGGGAGTGCGCGGCGCGTGCCGTACGACCCGGCCGACCTCGTCGCGGACCTCGCCGCCTCCGGCGGCCGATTCGCGACGCTCGGCTGGCAGGAGGCGTGTGCGTGCGACCGCTTCCCGATGTACTCGCCGGACGGGAAGGAGGTCGCCTGGAGCCACGACGGCGCCGTCTGGGTCGCAAACCTGGACAGCACGAAGCAGCGGCGCATCTCGAGCGGGGCGTCGACGTCGACGCTGGCCGCGCCTCGCTGGTCGCCTTCGGGCGCGAGCCTCGTCTACGAGGCCGGCGGCTCGATCTACGTCGCCGGCCACGACGGCACGGGAGAGCGCAAGGTGGCGACGGGGCAGCGGCCGTCGTGGTCGCCCGACGGCACGCGGCTCGTCTTCACGGACGGGCACGACCTCTGGGTCGTGAACGCCGACGGCACCGGGCTGCGGCGGCTGACCAGCGACGGCCTGGAGACGACGTCTCGGCCGGACTGGTCACCCGACGGCACGACGATCGCCGTGGGGCGGGCCGGCGACGTGTACCTCGTCGATGCGGCGACGGGCGCCTCGAAGGACCTGTTGCCGGGCGCCGTCTACACCGACGGCGACCCGGTCTGGTCGCCGAGCGGCAAGCAGCTGGCGTTCATACGCGGCAACCCGCTGGCCAACGTCCAGTACCCGTATCAGTCGGCCGTCGACGTGGTCGACCGGGACGGGTCGAACGTTCGCGAGGTGGCGCGGCACAACACCGCGTTCCACGTCGAGCTCTTCCCCTCGTGGTCGCCGGACGGCAGCCGGCTCAGCTTCGTCTACGACGACCAGTTCGACGGGCTGGCGCTGATCCTCATCGTGAACGTCGACGGGTCCGGGCTGCGGACGGTCTCCGACCAGGCGCAGCTCGGCGCGCCGTCCTGGTCGCCCGACGGGCAGCGGGTGGTCTACGGCGACGCCCTGACCGGTCCGTCGCGCGAGCGCGGCGGCATCTTCACGGCGGCCACGAACACCATGAACCCGACGACCGCACGGGTCTTCCCGGCGGACGCGGCGCCGCTCGAGGTCCGCGACGCCCTCAGCGGGAAGCGGCTCCGCCGGTGGACGGTGCCCACCAGCCGTTCGAGCCGCGGCTTCGTCGCCTTCTCCGGGCGCTACGTGGTCGTCACCGCGCCGAACGGCGTCGCGCTCTGGCCGTTCGACGTCGTCAGCGGGAGGCGGCTCGCGACGCGGTCGGTCTCGGTCGCGCGCACGTCCAGCCGGCTCTCGCTCTCGGGGCGCCTGGGCGTCTACCGGGCCGACGGCCGGATCGTGCTCGTCGACGTCACGTCGGGCCAGACGGCGACGATCGCGCATGTGCGGCCCGCGGCGGAGGCCGCGGTGGCCGGCCCGGTGATCGAGGGCAGCCGCGTGATCTGGGCGGAGCCGTCCGGCTCGGGCAGCCGCGTGCGCGAGATCCGGCTGCGCTGACGCCTAGATGATTGATTCCGAAGTGGCGTGCCGGTCGGGGGCGTCCATGACCAAGCGATGCGTCACGGTCGGCCACAGCGCATAGCAGCGCTACGTGTTGTGGGCGACCGTGGCGCAGCGCGCAGTGTCAGGGGCGTCATCCGGCCCCGCGCCGGTTCGGAATCACTCATCTAGCCTGTCCCGAGCGCGTCCCTGATCTTCCCGAGCGACGCCTCCTCGCTCGGCGCGACGCCCTTCTTGGCCTCCGCGACCGACTGCGCGATGTCGAGCACGAACGCCTTGTAGGCGTCGAGGTCGCCCGGCGACTTCTGCTCGATCAGCGCTGTCGCCGACCGGATGCCGTCGATCGTCTGTTGCTCGAGCTCCTGCGGCGACGACCGCATGCTGAACCCGTGCGCGCGGGTGTGCGCGAGGTCGCGCACGAGCGGGCTGTCGGAACCGCTCCCCGAGGCGAGGTGCTTCGCCATCGTCGTCGCTTCGCCGAACGAGTCGAAGAAGCCTTTGTCGCTGACGGCCACGAGCAGCCCCGCGCCCGTGACGCCCTTCTCCAGCGTGTCCCACTCCTGCTCGGTGAAGTCGGCCTTGCCTGCCACGTTTGCTCCTTTCTTGTCAGACGGCGGTGGTGATGCCAGCCGCCGCGTACACCTCGTACTTCGTCGACCCGACCGGTGACGGCCGGTTGCGGTCGGGGTCGGCGGCGCGCCGCTCTCCGACCTTCGCGAAGAGCGCCTGGGCCTGCGCCTCGTCCTCGAAGACCATCACGGACAGACGCTCGCCCGTCTCACGGTCGACGAGCCAGAGACCGGTCACGCCCGGTGTCGCCTCGGCGGCCGGCACGACCTCCTCGCGGACGTGCGAGATCCCGTCGTCGAGATCTTGCGGGCCGTCCTGGAACCTTACGATCTGCGCGTACATTCGCGACCTCCTTCTCCGCCGCGAGCCTATCCCGTCGGCAGCGCGTGAACCTCGGGTGCGATGCCGCGCAGCGCCTTCGTCAGGCACTCGAAGCGGGGGTGAGCGCCTGCGTCGGGTAGGGCGGGTACCAGGCGAGCACGAGGTTCTTCTCGAGCAGCCGCACCGCGATCCAGCCGTCGGCGCCGTCTGGCACCCAGTAGACCCCGTCCACCGGGGAGCTTCCGGCGCCGCGCGCCGCGCCGACCCGCGCCTCCGCGAGCGCGAACGCGTGGCCGTCGTTGACGAGCGCGACCGGGCGGCCGAGCGCGCGGGACAGCGGCTCGCGGATCGGGCGGCCGCGCCAGTCGCCGTGCAGGTTCGGAAAGAGCAGCCCGCGGCCGTCGCGGTCGACGAGGCCGGGGAAGGCGACCCCGACCGACGCATTGTCTCCTCGCGCGCGCGAGGGCGGCCAGCCGGTCGAGCACTGCCTCGGGCCCGTCCTCCGAGCGCGTCGGCTCGGAGCCGCGCTCGACGACCTCGTCGCCCTCGAGCACGACCGGCTTGATGTTCGTGCCGCCGACGTCGAGGCCGACGGGGCCTCAACGCGCCGTCCAGCCGCCGTCGACCGTGAGCACCGTGCCGGTGACGAACGGCGCGGTCGCGAGGTAGAAGATCGCGCCGGCGACGTCCTCCGGACGGCCGAAGTCGCCCGTGAGCGGCTGCAGCTCGGGCAGGCGCGAGCGGATCCGCTCGTCCTCCTGGGCACGGCGGCTCATCGGCTTCGCGATCAGGCCGGGCGCGACGACGTTGCAGCGGATGCGCTCGCCGGCGTAGGTGGAGGCCATCGCGCGCGTGAGGCCGATCAGGCCGGCCTTCGACGCGGCGTAGGCGTGGGTTGCGAAATCCTCGTCGCCGCCGACCAGGCCGAGCACGGACGAGACGGTCACGATCGCGCCGCCGCCGTTCGCGCGGAGCAGCGGGATGGCGCGGCGGCAGTAGCGGAAGACGGTGGTGAGGTTGGACTCGAGGACGGTGCCCCAGCCCTCGTCGGTGCAGACGTCCACGGGGCCGCGGGGGGCGCGGGCTCGTCGCGCACGGGCGCGGCCGACGTCGAGGCTGCGGCGCGCGAGCTCGTGGCGGCGGTGCAGGGCGGCCGCTAGCATCCTGCGCCTTGTCCGAGGGGCCGGCAGCCGCAGTCGTTCATGACCGGGGCTGGACGCTGATCGCCGTCTGCGCGACGACGTTCATGCTGCTCGTCGACATCACGATCGTGAACGTCGCGCTGCCGAGCATCCAGCGCGAGCTCGACGCGAGCCTCACCGGCCTGCAGTGGGTCGTCGACGCGTACGCGATCACGCTCGCGGCGCTGATCCTGACGGCGGGGGCGCTGGCCGACCGCTACGGGCGGCGGCTGCTCTTCGCGATCGGCGTCGCCCTCTTCAGCGCGGCCTCGCTGCTCTGTGGCTCGGCCTGGAGCATCGCCTCGCTCGACGTCGCCCGCGCGCTCCAGGGCGTCGGCGGCGCCGCGCTCTTCGCGACCGCGCTCGCGCTGATCGGAGCCGAGTACCAGGGGCGCGAGCGCGCCGGCGCCATCGCGATCTGGGGCTCGACGATCGGAATCGCCGTCGCGTCCGGCCCGCTCGCGGGCGGACTCATCACGGAATGGCTGAGCTGGCGCTGGGTCTTCTTCGTCAACGTCCCGATCGGCGTCGCCGTCTTCGTGATCGCCCTGCTAAAGGTGCGCGAGTCGCGCGACCCGCGCGCTGACCGGACGGACTACGCCGGGCTCGTCGTCTTCTCGGCGTCGCTCTTCCTCATCGTCTACGGGCTGCTGCGCGGCAACTCGGTGGGGTGGGGGAGCGGGCAGATCGTCGGCGCGCTGGTCGTGGGCGCCGTGCTGCTCGCCGTCTTCGTGCTCGTCGAGCGCCGCCAGCCGCGCCCGATGCTCGACGTGTCGCTCTTCCGCGTGCCGGCCTTCGTCGGCGTCCAGCTGTCGACGTTCTGCATCGGCGCGGGGATGTTCGCGCTCTTCCCGTTCTTCTCGATCTACCTCCAGGACATCCTCGGCTTCTCGCCGCTGAAGGCGGGCGTCGCGTTCCTGCCGTTCACCATGTTCGTGTTCCTCGTGCCGCTCGCCACGCGCAACCTTGCGCAGACGAAGCCGATGTGGCTGCTGCTCGCGGTCGCGATGACCATCGTCGCCGTCGGGCTCGTGCTGCTTGAGCTCATCTCGCCGACCTCCGGGTACGCGGTGCTGCTGCCCGGCTTCATCGTGGCGGGCATCGGCACCGGCCTGGCGAACCCGACGATCGCGGGAGCCGCGCTCCGGGTCGTCGACCCGGCCCGGACGGGGATGGCGGCGGGGATCAGCAACACCGCGCGCATCACGGGCCTCGCGGTCGGCGTCGCGGTGCTCGGCGCGATCCTGCAGAGCCGGGTCGGCTCCAGTCTGCGCGGCGCCGGCTTCCACGGCTCGGCGCTGTCGGAGGCCGTCAGCTCGGCGGGCGTGCGCGCCGCGCACGGCCAGGCGGCGCTCGTGCACGCCGTGCCGATCGCCTTCGTCAGCGGCATGGACACGATCGTCCTGATCGGTGCGGCCGTGCTGGTGATCGCCGCCCTGGCGGCGGTGTTCCTCGTGCGCCGGGCGGAGGCGCCGAAGCCGGCGGTCGACGCGGAGCCGGCGTCAGCCGGGGCCGCAACGTAGGCGGAGCGCCTTGCGAGTTAGTGGCTCTGAGCCACAAGCGGCCGCGCGACGGCGACGAGGTGCTCGTCACGGGGCCGGGGACGATCGGCCTGCTCGCCGCGCAGCTCGCACGCGCGGCCGGCGGCACGGTGCACGTGCGGGGCACGCCGCGCGACCGGGTCCGCCTGGACGCGGCCGAGCGGCTCGGCTTCGCCACGAGCACGACCGACGACGGGCCGCTGGAGGCCGACATCGTGGTCGAGTGCTCAGGTCACGAGGCCGGCATGGCGTTCGCCCTCGAGTCCGCGCGCCGCGGCGGCCGCTACGTGATGATCGGCCTCGCGGGCAAGCCCGTGACGATCCCGTTCGACCTCGTCAGCTTCCACGAGCTGACGGTGACGTCCGGGTTCGCAAGCACGCCGTCGTCGTGGGCGCTGGCGCTCGACCTGCTCGAGCGGCGCGCCGTCGACCTCGAGCCGCTGCTCTCCGAGGTGGTGCCGCTGGAGCGCTGGGCCGAGGCATTCGCAGCCACTCGCGCGGGCGAGGGCATCAAGTTCGTGCTCGACCCGAACTAACATCTTTCGATGGCGACCATCCGTCCCTACGACGACGCCGACCTCGGGCGCGTGCTCGCGCTCTGGCGCGATGGCACGGTGGACGTGGACGACGCGCTCAAGGTCATCGCCGCGCAGGGCTCGGTCACGCTCGTCGCCGACGTCGAGGGCTCGGTCGCCGGGGTCGCGCTCGGCGTGCTCGCCGGCACCGAAGGCCGCATCGTCGACCTGACCACGGTGTCCGGCGACGGCGAGGTCGCGGACGGCCTGCTCGACGCGCTCGAGCAGGCGCTGGCCAACCACGGCGCGCACACGGTCGCGGGCCTCGTCGCGCCGGGCGAGCTGCGGACGCGGCTCGAAGGCCGCGGGTACGGGCCGGCCGACGGCGCTGTCTACCTCCAACGCGCGCTGCCGCGCAGCGCGGCCGTGCCGGAGACGCTCGCCCGGCTGGGAGCGCGCACGATCGGCCCGGGCCTGTGGGAGTCACTGCTCGGCGTCGAGGACGCCAAGCGGATCATCGAGCGGCGCGTGATCCTGCCGCTCGAGGAGCGCGAGCTCGCGACGCGCCACGCGGTCGTGCCGCCGAAGGCGATCGTCCTCTTCGGCCCACCCGGTACGGGCAAGACCACCTTCGCGAAGGGCATCGCGTCGCGCCTGGGCTGGCCGTTCGTCGAGATCTCGCCCGCCGAAGTGGGCGGCGAGGGCGCCGAGCGGCAGGCGAAGCTGCTCGCGGAGGCGTTCGAGCTGATCCTCGAGCTGCCGTCAGCGGTGGTGTTCGTGGACGAGGTCGAGGACCTCGCGTCGATGCGTCACGACGAGCGGCGCGTCAGCCCGAGCGTCACGAACGAGTTCCTGCGCCAGATCCCGCGCGTGCGCGAGACGACGCAGCACCTGCTCGTGTGCGCGACCAACTTCGTCCGCAAGCTCGATTCGGCGTTCCTGCGGCCGGGGCGCTTCGACTTCGTGCTGCCCGTCGGCCCGCCGGACGGCGACGCTCGCCGGGCGATCTGGTCGGGCTACGTCGCCGAGATCACCGACGAGGACGTCGATCTCGCCGCGCTCGTGGGCGCGAGCGAGCTGTTCACGCCCGCGGACATCGAGTTCGCCGCGCGCAAGGCGGCCCAGCGCGCCTTCGAGCGGGAGGTCTTCGGCGAGGCGGGTCACCGTGCGCGTACCGAGGACTTCCTGGCGTGCGTCGCCGACACGCGGCCCTCGCTCTCCGAGGAGATCGTCGCCTCGTTCGACGAGGACGTCCGCGACTTCGCGCGCGACTGACGTGGCGCCGGCGGCGGTCGTCTTCGACTGCGACGGCACGCTCGTCGACTCGGAACCGCTCGCCTGGCGCGCGTGGCGGAACGTGCTCGCCGAGCACGGCTACGACCTGCGGCCGGAGGACATCGAGCTCACGCGTGGCCGCGGCTGGCCGGAGATCTACGGGCACTTCGCCGGAGTCGTGCCGGCGATCGGCAGCTCGGAGGCGGCGTGGGAGGGGTTCACCGGCGACTTGTTCGCACTGCTCGAATCAGAGCTGACGCCGTTCGACGACGCGATCGGCACCGCCCGCGAGCTGCACGCGCGGGGCGTCCCGATCGCGGTGGCGTCGTCGAGCCCGCGCGCCCGCCTGGATGCAACGCTGCGCGCCGCCGGCCTGCACGAGCTCTTCGACGTCACGGTCGCCGGCGACGAGGTCGCGCATGGGAAGCCCGCCCCGGACCTGTTCCTGGCGGCGGCCGATCGGCTGGGAGTCGAGCCGGCCGACTGCGTCGCCGTGGAGGACAGCCCGCCAGGCGTGGCGTCAGCGGTTGCGGCCGGGATGATTGTCGTCGCGGTTGCGCGCAAGCCGGAGCACCGCGCCGACCTCGAGCCGCACCTCGTCGACGAGTTGACCGCGACCGTGGTCGAGGCGGCAATCCAAGCGCGCTGAAGGCGGCTATTCCTGCTCTGTCGCCTGCTGCCTCTGCCGGCGCAGGCGCCCGAGTTCGATGAGCTCCGGATACTTGGCTCGCTCGGCAGCCTTGATCTCCGCGATGCGCTTGTCGTACTGGGCCTGTATCTCGGGCGGCATCGGGTGACGCGGCGGAATTTCGCGATATCCGTAATTGCGTTTCATTGCTCCTCCGGCTGCGAACTGCCCCACATCCAATGTTGCCAGACGGCCTCGAGCTCGAGGGTGAGCCGGCCGAGCATGGCGTGCGAGCAGGCGATGCGTGCCACGACGGCCGCCCGTTCGTCGAATGGATCGATCCGGATGAAGTCGAGGGTGAACTCGTGCTCCGTGACGGCCGTGCGGAAGTCCGTCGCCCAGACACCGGCGATGTCATGAAGCTCCGGGTCCACACGCCTACGGTATGAGGCCAGGTGTGACGCGTCTGTGGCGACTTCGGATCAGGAAGCGCGCGCGGCCGCGTAGCGCCCGTAGTCACGCGGGATCGTGAACCAGTCGCCGACGCGCGCCTCGTCGCCCACGCGCACGCGGCCCGGGCGGACGACGTAGCAGTCGAGCGCCGTGCGCCCGCCGAGCTCGAAGACGATCTTCTGCAGCACGGTGATGTCCTGCGCGAGCGTGTCCGGGTCGTACGTGGTCATGACGCAGCGGCCGCGCACCTGGCGTACGCCGAGCACGGCCTCGCCGAGGTGCAGCTCGCGGCCGACCCACTCGCGTTCCGTCAGCCCCTCGACGCCCTTGACGTAGATGTTCGCGCGGAACCGCCGCCCATCGACGCCGACCGCCGCCACGCCGCCGTCCGTCGCGACCGACATCGGCAGGACATCGAACCGCTGCGGCCCGTCGCCGTCGAAGTAGCGCGAGCTCCGCGTCCGGCGCCGTGACCGCGCGCACCGCGGCGAGCGCTTCGGGCGACTCCCACCGATGCCCGTCGACGGTCGGTACGCCGTCCGCGTCGAGCCCGCCCTGAAGCCCGAGCATCCCCGGGTGCGTGCGGGCGGTGAAGACGCGCCCGCCCGGCCGGAGCGCGTGGACGAGCCGGTCGCCGGCGATCCCGAGCTCCGTGATCTCAGCCTCGTCGAGCGAAACGCCGCGCAGCGACTTGACCGGAAAGCGCCAGAGCTCGGCAACGCGCATGTGCGAGGAAACGGTCGCGCGCCACCGAGCATTCCATTCGCGCAGGAACCGCCGGGCTCGGGCTGGAGTTGAGCAAGAGGGCGGCGGCGCGATGCCGCCGCCCTGTCGCGCTGCGCTAGAAGCCGCAGTTGCCCGGAGCCGGCGCGTCGATCCTCCGCGTCGCGTCCGCCGGGATGAGCTGCACGGTGATCGACTTCGCGTCCACCGTCCCCTCGTTTCGGATCAGGTGCACGTGGTCGCCGCCGTAGTCCACGAAGCCGTCGCCGGCCGAGTACGTGTGCGGCGTGCACGACGGGTCGTCGCTGTCGTACACGGTCACGGTGCCCGCGGTGACGGTGATCAGGCTCGGGCCGGGGTGCGTGTGCCAGCCGCTCGTCCCGCCCGGTGTCCAGACGTTCGACTGGACGTACAGGTCCGAGAGCCCCTTCGTCTTCTCGACCACGCCCCATGGCGCACGGCCCGGCCCGGCTGGGCCGTAGGTGTTCAGGTTGATCGGGTAGAAGTGGCCCTTCGAGAGCGTCGTGCTGGTGAACCCGGTCGCGGTCGTCGCGGACACGGTGCCGGCGTAGATGCCCACGATGGCCACGAGCCCGACCAGGAGCGCCCATAGTCGTTTCGACGTCATGTCGTCTCCTCTCCGGACGAGACGGCCTCGACGACACGGATGGGCTCGAGCCGAGCCTGCTCCGCGGCGAGCATCGCCTCCCGCGCCGAGGGCGCGTCGAAGACGAAGAAGTACGTCTCGTCCTCCGGTATGTGGATCGCGCGTTCGAAGCGGACGGGGGTGCTTCCCCGCGTCAGCTGCTCGGCGGCCGCACGTGCCCGCTGCTCGAGGGCGTCTCGCTCTCCCGGTTTGCCCCGAGGGACGTACGTCTCGACGAGGTAGCTGGGCACGCGCCCGACGCTAGGCGCCTGGCCGAGCCGTCGAAACGTCAGAACGTCTGAACTTTGGCGCGGTGCCGACGGATCATCGAAGCCGTCGCGCCAGCTCGGTGCGCGAGCGCACGCCGAGCTTGGCATAGATGTGCGTCAGGTGGCTGGCGACGGTGCGCTCTCCGAGGAACAGGGCGGCGGCGACCTCGCGGTTCGTCCGGCCGTTCGCCACCAGCTCGGCCACCCGCCGCTCGGCCGGCGTGAGCCCGTCGACGCGCGTCCGCCCGCTGATCCGGCCGAGCTCGTCGCGCGCCCGCTTCACCCAGGTTGCCGCTCCCAGCTCTTCGAAGCCGGCGAGCGCTGCCTCGATCGCCTCGCGCGCGGCGCTCTTCTGGAGCGTACGCCGGCGCACGCCACCGAGGGCAAGGAGCGCGCGGGCGCGTCCGAAGGGATCGCCGACCGCCTCGTGTCGCTCGACCGCCTGCTCGAACAGGGCCGTGGCCTCGTCGAGCTCGCCGCGCGCCGCCGCGACGAAGCCGCGGCAGCGCGTTACTTCCGCCAGCACCCAATCGCGGCCAAGCCGGGCCGCGTCCTCCTCCAAGCGATCGACCAGGCGCACGGCGTCATCGACCCGGCCGAGCTCGAGCAGCGCCTCGGCGTAGTCGGCGGTCCACGGTCGCTGTGTCGGTTCGCCCCAACCGAGTTTCGCCGCCTGCTCGTCGGCCTCGGCCAGCCGCTCGATCGCCGCCGCAGCGTCCCCGGACCAGAGCGGGATGAGCCCGAGGATCGCCAGATGAATCGGCGGGTGGAGACCAAGCTGCTCGCCCGCGAGTATGAGCGCCCGCTCCGACAGGCCACGCGCGACGTCGAGCTGACCTCGGTGCAGTGCGATCAAGGAGACCGGGAGCAGGGTCTGCGGAATCTCGAGGCCGTACTGCGCGCGGATGTCTCGTGCGCGGGCAGCGTAGTCGGCGGCCAGCTCCCAGCGGCCGACCCACAACTCGACCCAGGACAGGACCCAGAGCACCTCGGCGCCCCAGAGCTCGTCGCGATCCCGCCACTCCAGGTAGCCTCGCTCGAGCAGCTCTCGCGCGGAGCCGCGGCGCTCGTGGTGGAGGGCGTCTGCGACCGCCATCGATGCGACCCGCACGAGCAGCGGGTTGCCGGTCGCGGTCGCCACGTCGAGCGCACGGGCTGCGACTCGTGGGGCCGCGACGTCGCCCGCGACAAGGCCGAGGTAGGCGACCATCGCGAGGGCCTCGACTCTCAGCGCATCGTCTCCGACCTGGTCGGCAAGCTCGAGTGCGGCGTACGCATGTGGAAGCGCGCCGGCCGCGCCCTTTCTGAATCGCGTCGACCAGGCGAGCCGAACCTGGATCGCCGCCTCGAGAGCGGGACGCGATTTCGCCTCCTCGAGCGCCGCTGCCAGCAGGTCGCAGGCCTGGTCGACGCTGCCGAAGTCGGCAAGCAGCATGAGCGCTTCGGCTCGCACCTCGCCGATGTCGCCGTCCTCGAGGAGCTCGGCGGCGATCGTGCGCGCGCGCGTCCACTCGCCCGCCGCCTGTTCGGCACGGGCCGTCGCGAGCGCTCGTCGTGAGCGTTCCCTGGCCTCGGCCGGGGACGTCAGCCTGAGCGCGTGCTCGGCGAGCTCCGCGGCGACGGCCGCCGCGCCTCGCTCGCCCGCGGTCCGCACGGCCTCGTCGAGGGCGGAAGCCACAGTCTCGTCCGGCCCGTCGGTCGAGAGCGCGAGGTGTCGGGCCCGCACGAGCGGATCGGCGACGATGCGCGCAATCCGGGCGTGCACGCGCCGCCGCTCGCCGCTGGCGAGATCTGCGTAGAGGACGGATGCAAGCAGCGGGTGGCTGAAGCGAACCGTGTCCTGCTCGCGGACGATCACCTGCGCGGCAGCCGCCTGATCGAGCGCCTCCTCGGTGACACCCGCACGCTCGAGTAGCGCCTCGGACGCCGTGCCGAGCGCCGATGCCAGCGCGAGTGCCTCGCGGCTCGCCGCAGGAAGCCCTTCGAGCCTCGCCCGCACGAGCGCCTCGAGCGTGTCCGGAACCGGCAGCGGCGCGATCGGGTCGACGTCAGGCCCGAGCGCGCGCGCCAGCTCCAGCGCGAAGAATGGGTTGCCGCCCGACCGTTCGTGGATGCGGAGCAGCGTCTGGCGCGCGAACGACCTGCCCACCCGGTCGCGCACGAGGCGGTGCACCGCGCCGACGCTGAGCGGCTCGACCGCGAGCCGCCGAATCCGCTCGGCGGGGAGCGCACGTTCGAGCTCGGAAGGCTCCGGCGCCGTCCCGGACCGGCGCGCGAGCAGCACCGGCAGCCGGGTTGTCGGCAGGCGGCGCAGCGCGAACGCGATTGCGCTCGAGGACGCGGAGTCGAGCCACTGCACATCGTCGACGGCGAGCAGCGTCGGCTCGCGGTCGCAGAGCGCATCGAGCGCGTCCCTGACCGCGACGGCGAGCGCCCGTGGGTCGACGCGCTCGCCCAGATCGCGCAGGAGCGCGACCTCGAGCGCGCGGCGCCGCGGCGGCTCGAGTGCGGGCAGCGCGTCGTCCATAACGCCCTCCAACAGATCGCCCAGGCCCGCGTAGGCGAGCCCGCGCTCGGCCTCGGCCGGCTGGGCCGCGAGCACGCGCATGCCGCGCTCCCGCGCCGCCTCGATTCCGGCGCGCCACAGCGTCGATTTGCCGATACCCGCTTCGCCTTCCAGGACGACGGCGTCCGGGCCCTGCTCGTCAGTCCCGTCGAGGAACGCACCGATCAGGTGCAGCTCCTCGTCGCGGCCGACGATCTCCGCGGTCACGGGTACCCGCGTCTTCGTTTCGCTCCCGGTGATCAGCCCATCGTGGCGCACCCGTCCTGCGCCAGCAAGGCGCCGGCTACGAAGGTGGTCGAACGGGCGCGAGCCAGGCGTCGGCCATGCGCGCGATGTGACGGTGGTCGGTGCCGCAGCAGCCGCCGAGGACGCTCAGGTTCGGCAGCCACTCGCCGAGGGCGACCATCTCGGTCGCCAGGTCCTCCGGGTTGCCCGCGTCGAGGACACCCAGGTCATCGAGCGCGGCGTGGCTCAGGCGCGACGCGTTCGCGCGCACGCCATGGATGCGCTCCCGCCAGGCGCCGCCCTCCGCGAGCACGCCCGCGAAGTGCGACGGGTGCGCGCAGTTGACCATGAAGTACTCGGGCGCGCCGTCAGTCTCGCGGTCGACCTGCTCGATCGCCTCGCCCAGCGACCGCCCCGTAGGTAGGCGCCCGTCCGTCTCGACCGTGAACGAGATCACCACCGGCATACCGACGGCGCGGGCCGCGCGGGCGATGCCGATCGCCTCCTCGACGGACGGCAGCGTCAGGCCGCTCACGAGGTCGGCGTCGGTCGCAGCGAAGACCTGCGCCTGGCGCGCGTGGTAGGCCTCGGCTTCGTCCGCCGTCATCTCCGCGGTGGTGGCGTACGCGTCGCCGCGCGGGCCGATGCAGCCGCAGATGCGTACCGGCGGGTCGCCGGCGGCCGCGTCGCGCAGTCCCACGAGGAGCGCGACGCCGTCGCGGCTGGCCTGGTCGAGCGCCTCCGGCGTGTAGCCGAGCTTCGCGCCCCAGTCGAGGTTGGCGCGCCAGGTCGGGGCGTCCAGCACGAGCGTCGCGCCGTGCTCTCGCCCCACCTCGAGGTACGGCTCGTAGTAGCGGCGGAACGTCGCGCGTCCGTCCTCATCGGCCAGCAGCACGAACGACGCGAACTCGGGCAGCTCGAGCCCGTAGTGGAAGATCAGTGTCGTCTCCATGCCGCCGTCGGTGAGCAGGAGCATCAAGCGATCCTCGGCCGCGGGACCGCGCGCGCAAGCAGGAAGCCGCGAACCATGCCGACACTCTACGGCGCGCCCTGCGCCCGTCGCTCCGTCGGCTCGCTCAGCCCGTGCAGAGCATCACGCGGTCCCCAGAGACCACGCGGAGCCAGATCCCGGCTCCGTGGCTCGCGTCAACCGCGGCGAGCCGCAGCCTGGCGTTTCTACTCCGACGCCGGGCACTGCTCGTCACGCAGGTCGCCGATGCAGGTCGGAAGCGCGGGTGGTGGCTTGACGCCCGCCTTCTCGACCAGCGAGCTCCAGTAGAAGCTCGTCATGAGCAATGCAAGCATCTTCGGCGCGACGAGCCGGCCACGCACGCGCCAAGCCTCCCACCCGCACGAGCACCCGTCAACCAGGGCTTTCAGGATGCTGTCAGGAGGACGACCGGGCGTTACGCCATAAGCGGTCGCAGTGTGTTCCGCGCGAGCAGGAAGCCGCGCTTGACGAGCTCCTCGTCGCTCTCGAAGCGGCGGTCCTCGTGCTCGATCGACAGCACGTGGTCGTAGCCGACCGCGTACAGGGCGGCGATGAAGCGGCCCCAGTCGACCTCGCCGAGGCCGGGCAGCCGCGGCACCTGCCAGCCGATCCCGCTCGAGAACGCGCCGTGACGGTACAGGCCGTCGCGGCGCACCTCCAGGTCCTTTGCGTGCACGTGGAAGATGCGTGAGCCGTAGTCGTAGACGGCGCGCTCGTAGTCGATCATGCAGCCAGACGAGGTGCGACGGGTCGATGTTCAGCCCGAAGTTGTCGCTCGGGATCGCCGCGAACAGCTCGTCCCAGATCGCCGGCGCCCACGCCAGGTTGTTGCCGCCCGGCCACTCGTCGTAGCGAGAAGATCATCGGGCAGTTCTCGATCGCGATCTTCACGCCGCGCTCGCCCGCGTACTCGACGAGCGGCGGCCAGATCGAGCGGAAGCGCTCGAGGTTCTCCGGCAGCGGCCGGTCCTTGTCGTTGCCGACGAAGGTGCCGACGACCTCGACGCCGAGCCGCTGCGCGGCGTCGATCACCTTGCGCAGGTGGCCGTTGACCTGCTCGCGGTGCTCGTCGTCCGGGTGGAGGTTGTTCGGGTAGTAGGCGAGCGACGAGATCGTCAGGCCCTGACGGTGCATCGTCGCGTGCACCTCGTCGGGGTCGAAGCCCTCGACGTCGATGTGCGTCACGCCGGCGTAGCGTCGCTGCTCGCTGCCGTAGGCAGGCCAGCAGGCGATCTCGAGCGCCTGGAATCCCTCGCCGGCCGCCCACTCGGCGACCTCCTCCAGCGTCAGGTTCGGGAAGGCCGCGGTCAGCAGGCCGAGCTTCACTGCGTCACCTCCACCCATCGTCGTTCACGGTTCGAGAGCGCGATCGCGTCGCCGAGGACGTTCTCCCAGTGCCCGGCCGCGAAGGTCGGGTAGTCCGGCTCGGCCGGAGTGCCGCCCGCGGCGACCGCCGAGTAGACCGCGCGGTAGAGCTCGCGGAACGTGTCGGCGAAGCCCTCGGCGTGCGCGGCGGGCAGGTGCGTGCGCGTCTGCGCCTCCGGGCTCAGCAGGCCCGGGTTGCGCATCAGCATCTCGTTCGGCTTGTCGCGGTGGCCGAACCACAGCTCCTCCTGGCGCTCGGAGTCCCACGCGAGCGCGCCGCGCGAGCCGTCGAGCTCGAAGCGCAGCGAGTTCTTGCGGCCGGCGCTGACCTGCGAGATGACGAGCGACCCGCGCGACGCCGCCCTCGAAGCGCAGCAGGATGTGCGCCAGGTCCTCGGTCGTCATCTGGGCCTCGCGCGCGCTCGATGTCGCCCGCGGCCGCGTAGGTCTCGACCTCGCCGACCGGGCCGGCGGCGCACCGGGATGACCGTCGCGAGGTCGGCGAGCAGGCTCTCGACGCGCCAGCCCCGTGACGAACTGGACGAGGTCGAGCCAGTGCGAGCCGATGTCGCCGACTGCGCGCAGCTCGCCGCCGCGCTCGGGCTCGAGCCGCCAGTTCCAGTCGGTCGGCTGCTGCAGCCAGTCCTGCAGGTAGCCGCCGTGGGCGTTCCAGACCTCGCCCAGCCCGCCGTCGCGGACGCGCGCCCGTGCCTCTTGGACCATCGGGTAGAAGCGGATGTTGAAGTTCGTGCAGTGCACGAGCCCGCTCGCCTCGGCGAGCTCGAGCAGCTCGCCCGACTCGGTGGAGGTCACGGCGAGCGGCTTCTCGCAGACGACGTGCTTGCCGGCCGCGAGCGCCTGCTTCACCTGCGGGTAGTGGAGGTTGTTCGGCGTCGTCAGGTGGACGACGTCGACCGCGTCGTCGGCCAGCAGCGCCTCGTAGCTGTCGTAGACGGGCGCGAGGCTCTTGGCGGCCGCGCGCTCCGGCGACGAGCCGACCACGCCGGCGACGTGCACGCCGAGCCGCCGCAGCGCGTCGACATGCACGACGCCGATGAACCCGGTGCCGACGACGCCGGCGGTGAGGTCGGAGAAGTCGGTCACACGGCCTCCACGGCGATCCGGAGCTCCGTGATCCGCTGCTCCTCGGGAGCCAGGACGGGTAGTCGCCCCTCGGCGCGGTCGTGAGCGCGGCCGAGGACGCTGCAGTTGGCGGGCTCGATCCCGAGCATCCGGTAGGCGGGATGGATCCACTGCCAGAGGCGGGGCTGTGTCGACGTGACCGTCGTGCGCACGGACTCGTGGGCGACGACCACGCGTGTCGCGCCCACGTGCTCGTACACTCGCTCCGGGCCTGGATCGCCGAGGACATGCCAGTCCCCGGCGCGCGCGTCGTCGTCGCGCGGCTGCACCTCGGCCGAGTCGATGTCGACGGTGTCCCACCAGAAGTTGACGTGGTAGAGGAGCGGCGCCGGCACCGGCTCCCAGCCCTGGTTCACGGTCGTGTCGCGCACCGTGACACCGTCCTCCTCGACCGTGATCTCGCGCGTCAGCTCGAGCCAGTCGCCGGGGACGTCGGCCTCGACGATCCGCGCCGTCGCGTAGTTGACGGAGATCTCGACGTCGCGGGCCGGCAGCGAGCTGTACCAGCCGTGCTGCGGCTGGCCCTCCGACGGCACGCCGACGTTGCGCAGGCCGCACGTCGTCAGCAGGCCGCCGACGAACGAGCGCGGGAACTCGCCCTGCCACGCGAGCTCGTCGAGCGGCGAGATCCACGCGAACTCCGTGTCGCCGAGCCACGCGCGGCCGATGTCGAGCCCGCGCCCGGGGAGGACGTGGATGCGCAAATCGCCGGCCGCGAGCTGGATCGTCTCGGTCATGGTCATGTGCGGAGCTCGACGTCGAAGTCGACGTCGAGACCGTATCGCGCTCCGGCGTAGCGGCTCTCCGTCCACTCGAGCGGGACGCCGGCCTGGTCGTTGATCAGGCGCCGCTCGACGAGCAGCGGGGCGCCGCGCTTCACGCCGAGCAGGCGCGCGTCCTCGGCCGTCGCGGCCTCCGCGGCCAGCGAGGCGCGGCCTGCGGTGGGAACGAGGCCGGCGTCGGCGAGCGCGGCGAAGAGCGACGCGCCCTCTGGCTGCGCGTCGAGCACGGGCGCGACCCCCGCCGGGAAGACGGCGGTCTCGAGCGCGACGGGCTCGCCGTCGGCGAGCCGGACGCGTCGCAGGACGACCACCTCCTCGACGCGCAGCCGCTCGCGCTCGTCCGCGGTCGCGGCGCGCTGCCGCCGGTGCACGACCTGCGAGCTGGGCGTGCGTCCCCGCCGGCGCATCTCGTCCGAGAAGGACAGGATGTGGCTCGCCGTGCGGTTCGCGCGGGCGGGCGCGACGAACGTGCCGCGGCCCGGGACGCGGTAGACGAGCCCGTCGTGGACGAGCCGCTGGACCGCGCCGCGCGCGGTCATGCGCGACACGCCGAACTCCTCGCAGAGCTGTGCGTCGGACGGGAGCGGCGCGTGCGGCTCCAGCGCGGCGATGCGCGCCCGCAGGGACTGCTCGATCTCGTGGTAGCGGGGC
Organism: uncultured Thermoleophilia bacterium; assembly: GCA_963734565.1. Classification (GTDB taxonomy): domain Bacteria; phylum Actinomycetota; class Thermoleophilia; order Gaiellales; family Gaiellaceae; genus JACVRM01. The sequence continues at coordinate 315,114 of CAVTHM010000007.1, forward strand.
GTGAAGGTGGTCACGCGTCGGCCGCCCAGCGGTCGGGGTAGTGGAGCGGCACGCCGCGCAGCTCCGTGTGGATGAGCGAGAGGTGCCAGCGGCCGAGGTTCGCCGAGACGAGGGCGTCGCGGTTGGGGCCGGCGAAGACGACGTTCGTCGGCGCGGCGATCGCCGTTCCCTGCGGGTCCTCGGCGACGACCTCCAACGTTCCGGCGGCGTCGAGATGAACGATCTGGTCGGGGCGGTAGAACGACACGAGCACGCCGGTCTCCGTGAACGCGACGCCGTCCGGGACGGTGCCTTCCAGGCGCCGGATCTCCTCGACCTCGCCCGACTGGAGGTCGATCCGGCTGAGCGCGGGCCGGTAGCTCTCCACGATCCACAGCCAGCGGCCGTCGGCGGTGACGGCGCAGCCGTTCGGGGAGTGCGGGAGGCGATCGGTGAGCACGTCGAGGTCACCGTCCGGGGAGAGGCGGTAGACGTGCCCGTCGTTCCGGGCCCAGTGGCCGCTGGCCGAGAAGTACAGCGTCCCGTCCGGGCCGAACGCGGGGTAGTTCGGGATGGTGAAGCCGTCGCGCAGCACCCGCACGCCGTCCTCGTCGCGCACGCAGAGCAGCCCGTCGTCGCCGCAGCAGATGGCCAGCCGGCCCTGCGCGTCAGCGGCGAGTCCGAGCACGAAGCCGGGGGCGCGTGCGACCTCCTCCCAGGTGCGAGCCTCGACGTCCACGCGGTACAGCTGGCCCGCCTCGCCGCCGGCCCACAGGACGCCGCCCGCAGGATCCCAGCAGACACCCTCCGGGTGGTCGAGCCCGTCGACGAGCAGCTCAATCACGCGCGTGCCCCACGGCGCCGTTGATCGTCAGCCCGCCGTCGACGACCAGCTCCTGGCCGGTCACGTAGCGAGCGGCGTCCGACGCGAGGAACACAACGACGTCGGCCACCTCGTCGGCCGACCCGATGCGGCCGAGCGCGATGCGTTCCTCGTAGGTGCGGCGCACGTCGGGCGTGTATGCGGTGGCGTTCAGCGGTGTGTCGATTGCGCCCGGCGCGACGGCGTTCACGGTGATCCCGGCGGGCGCCAGCTCGAGCGCCAGCACCTTCGTCAGCGCCACGATCGCGCCCTTCGCGGCCGTGTAGGCGCCGAGGTCCGGCACCGCGAGCACGTCGGCGGCGGACGAGATGTTGACGATCCGGCCGCCCTCGCCGCGCGCGGTCATGTCCCGCGCCGCCGCGCGGCAGCCGTAGAAGTAGCCGTGCAGGTTGGCGGCCAGCAGCCCGTGCCAGTCCTCGTCGGTGGTCTCGACGATCGGCTTGACCATCAGCCGCGCCGCGTTGTTGACCCACACGTCGATGCCGCCCCACTCGTCGACGACGCGCGCGGCCAGCCCCTCGACGGCCGCCCCGTCGCCGGTGTCGCCCTGGACGAAGATCCCGTCCACGGGGCCGCCGCCCTCGAGCGAGATGCCCGCGACGCGCGCGCCTGAACGGCCGAACGCGGCGGCGATCGCCTCGCCGATCCCGCTGGAGGCGCCCGTCACCACGACGCGGCGGCCGCTCACGTCGAACGGGTCGGGCACGAGCGCGACTGTATAGCTGTCTAGACGGGAGGGCAACGGCCCGCGTAGGGTGCCGCCGTGCCGCACGAGCCCATCCGCACGACGGTCATCGGCAGCTACCCGTTCCCGGGCTGGCTCGAGCTCGTTGCCGATCACATCGACGACTTCGGGCCTGACGACCTCGAGGAGGCGACGCGCGACGCCGTCTCGGCCGCGATCGGCGACCAGGTGGCGCGCCGGTCTCGACGTGATCACGGACGGCGAGCAGACGCGCTTCGACTTCAACCTGTCCTTCTACGGGTACCTCGAGGGGATCGAGCTGGAGCACGAGCCGCGCCGCCGCTGGGGGCCGCCCGCGCACGACCAGCGCGGCCGGCACGAGATCGTCGGCGAGCTCGAGGCGCCGAAGGGGCTCGGCGTGGTCGACGAGTGGCGCCGCCTCCAGGAGCTGGCGCCGCCCGGCCCGCAGCTGAAGGCGAGCGTCCCCGGCCCGTACACGCTCGGCGGCCGGATCGTCCCCGGCGGCGACTACCCGGACCGCTGGGCCGTCGCCGAGGCGCTCCTCCCGATCGTCCGCCGCGAGCTCGAGGCGCTGGTCGACGCGGGCTGCGCGATCCTCACCGTCGACGAGCCGTCGATGAGCGCCTACGCGTCGCGCGAGGATCCCGCCCGCTTCGTCGACCTGTTCAACCGGACGGTCCAGCCGGTCGTGGGCCGCTGCTACCTGGGCACGCACCTCTGCTTCGGCAACTACAAGGCTCGCGCGGTCGCAAAGCGCACCTACGCGCCGATGTTCCCGGCCTTCCTCGACCTCGCCGCAGACGAGCTGCACTTCGAGCTGGCGAGCCGCGAGCTGGCCGAGATCGAGCTGCTCGAGACGGTCGCCGAGCGGCACGACGTGGGCGTCGGCGTGATCGACGTGAAGAGCTACTACGTCGAGACGCCCGAGGACGTGGAGGAGCGAATCCGCGCCTGCCTGCGCCATGTTCCGGCCGAGCGGCTGAGTGTCAGCCCCGACTGCGGCCTCTCCCAGACGGCCCGCTGGGCGGCCCGGGCGAAGCTCGAGAACATGGTCGAGGGCGCCCGCTGCGCGCGTTCGTAGACCTTGCGCAAACGCTCACGAACGTTCCCGAAACTCCAACGCCCCCTTCCTTTGGCCAGTTGCGGGCGCGGGTACCCTTGACCCTAGAGGAGGGCGCGATGCTCGATTCGGGATCGAAGGCCGCGGCTGCGTCAATCAGCCTCGTCTGCTCCAACTGCGGCTACGGCATCACCATCCGGCGAGAGCCGCCCGACTGCCCGATGTGCCAGGCATCGAGCTGGGAGCCGGGCCGGTGGCGCCCCTTCACGTCGCTCGACGACGTGACGATCGCGCGCGCCGGTGCCGTCGCGCTCTCAGCGCGGATCGAACGCGAAGGCGCGGGCGGGGTTCCGGACGAAGAGCTGCTCGGCGAGATCGATGCCGAGCTCGCGCTCCAGCCGGGGCTTGAAGCGCGCGAATAGGTAGTCCAGGCCGGGACCGCCGCCGTACGCGCGCATCATCGACGCGCAGCCCGTGTCGCCGCCGAGCAGGATCCGGTTCGCGTGGCCGCGGGCCGCCAGGTCCGCGATCAGCTGGAGGATGGTCGAGTCCGGCCAGTACTTCGTCCGGCCCGGGCCGTCGAACTGGAGCCACGCGCCTGCCGCGGCCGTCTCGGCGTGCTCACCCACGTCCGGGTTGCGGTCGAGGTGGGCCAGCACGACGCTCTCCGGGGAGACGCCGGCCCGCCGCAGCCGCTCGACGAGCTGGAGGCCCATCGTGCCGTGCTCTGTGGACGCAGACGGGCGCGCCGACGCGCGTGTGCGCCTGCGCCGCGGCCGCGATCGCCTTGGCCTCGAATCCCGACACCGCGTGGTAGCCCGCGCCGAGCTTGACGATCCCGCAGCGCCTGAGCTCGGCGGCGAAACGGTCGGCGAGCTCCGCCTCCGAGGCCTCGCGCAGCGGGTCGTCCTTCGCGTAGTGCGGGTCGCGGTGCAGGCCGGTGGCCGCCACGATGTGCAGGCCGGTCTCGCGTGAGATGCGCTCGAGGCCGTCGAAATTGCGGCCCAGGCCGATCGGCGTCCAGTCGACGAGCGCGCGGCCGCCGGCCGCGACGAGCGTCGCCGCTTCCTCGAGCGAGCGGTCGACGTCCGCGAACTCGTCGCCCGGCTGCGCGGGCGTGACGAGGAAGAGGTGCTCGTGCGCATCGGTCGGGCCAGCGTCTCGGGCGCGATGTCGCCGAGGACGGTGCGGACGATCACGGGCGGCAGTCTGGCGGTTTTGAAGAGGCTTGATGCGAAATCCCCGCGGGCCGGATGACGCCCCAGCCATGCCACCTGATGAGAACGCTCGACCGCGACACGTAGCTCCGCTACGAGCCCGCGGCCGATCGTGGTGCCCTGCTTGGTCTCGGACGCCCCCGACGGCGCGGGTATTTCACATCAAGCCTCTAGGCGTCGGCGAGTGCGAGCTGGCGGTGCGCCTCGAGGCCGGAGACGGCCACGCCGACGAGCCGCAGCGCGCCGGGCCGGTCGCGCAGCGCGCGGTCGAGGTTTGCGCACGCGAGCTCGGCGATGCGCTCGGCGTCGTCCGTCCCGACGGGAAGCGACTGCGAGCGCGTGCGGATCGAGAAGTCCGAGTAGCGGAGCTTCGTCGTGATCGTGCGCGCCGTCTCGCCCGAGCGCTCCAGATAGCCGGCGACGTGGCCGGCCATGCGGCGCACCTCGGCGTGGAGCTGCTCGCATCCATCAGGTCGCGCGGGAAGGTCTCCTCGCTGGAGACGGATGGGTTGGCGGCCGTCCCGTCGGGGTCGACGGGGCGCGGGTCGATGCCGCGGGCGCGGTCGCGGAGCAGGCCGCCGGACTTCCCGGGCGCGAGCCGGTGGAGCGCGGCGTCGTCGAGGGCGGCGAGCGCGCCGATGGTCGTCACGCCGGCCTCGCGCAGGCGCTGCTCGGCGCGCGGGCCGACGCCCGGGAGCAGGCGGACGTCGAACGGGGCCAGAAACGCGGCCTCGCGGCCGGGCGGGACGACGGTGAGGCCCTTCGGCTTGCGGCGGTCGCTGGCGACCTTGGCGACCACCTTCGTTGTCGAGACGCCGAGCGACGCGCCCAGGCTCGTCGACCCGAGCACCGCCGCCTGCACCGCTTCCGCGACGGCGCGGGCGCGGCTGAAGCCAGGCGTCACGGACGCCAGGTCGAGGTAGCCCTCGTCGAGACCGGTGCGCTCGACGATCGGGACGACGTCGCGGATCGCGCTCCACACGGCGCGCGAGTACTCGGAGTAGAGGCTCTTGCGCGGCCGGACGAACACGACCTGCGGACAGCGGCGGCGAGCCTCGGCGCACGACATCGCCGAGCGGATCCCGAAGCGGCGCGCCACGTAGTTGGCGGTCGCGACCACGCCGCGGCCCTCCGGGTCGCCGCCGACGACGAGCGGCACCTCGCGCAGGCTGCGGCTGCTTCGAGCTCCTCGACGGCGGCGAAGAACGCGTCGAGGTCGAGGTGGGCGACGATCACGGGCGCGAACACTAGTTCGTGCGGGCGACGGCGTTGCACGCTCGTCACGCTTCCGGCACAGACACGTGCGCCGGTCGCCTCTACGGTTCGTGGGCGATGGCGAAAGCGGCGACACCGTGGGGCCCGGCGGAGGTGGTGGAGGAGCTGCGTGTCCCGCAGCAGGCGGGCGACAAGCGCTTCGCGTGCATCGTGCAGCTGCTCGCGACCAAGCGCGGCGAGCGGCTCGTGCGGTTCTCCTACTCGACCGGCGGCACCGCGCGCCGCGGGCCGGTCACGCTGCGGGCGCGCGACCTCGAGCGCCTGCGCGACGCGCTCGCCGAGCGCCCCGAGCTCGCCCGCGCGCTTCCGCTTGGGCCGTAGCGCCCGCGGCCTTGCGGAACGCGCACGGAAGCAATTAGGCGGGGACGGCCGTGCGGTCGCGTGCGGCCGCGACGAACGACTCGAGGAGCAGCAGGCCGCCGGTGGGGCCGAGCAGCGGATCGACGGCGTGCTCCGGGTGGGGCATGAGGCCCATGACGTTGCGCCGCTCGTTGACGACGCCGGCCACGTCCGCCCGCGAGCCGTTCGGGTTGCCGTCCGCGTAGCGGAGCACGACCTGGCCGCCGCGCTCGACCTCGTCGAGCAGCTCGTCGTCCGCGTACCAGGAGCCCTCGCCGTGCTTGATCGGGATCGTGAGCAGGTCGCCGGCCGCGCAGCCGGCCGTGAACGGCGTGTCGGTCCGCTCGACCCGCACGCCGCACATCGGTGCAGACGAAGTCGAGCGACGCATTGCGGCGCAGGACGCCGGGCAGGAGCCCCGCCTCGCAGAGCACCTGGAAGCCGTTGCAGATGCCGAGCACCGGGCCGCCGTCCTCGGCGAACGCGCGCACCGCCTCCATCGCCGGCGCGAAGCGCGCGATCGCGCCGCAGCGTAGGTAGTCGCCGTACGAGAAGCCGCCCGGCAGGATCACGGCGCCGACGTCCGGCAGCCGCTCGTCGGCGTGCCAGACGGCCACGCCTTCCGCGCCGAGCAGCCCGAGCGCGTGGAGCGCGTCGCGGTCGTCGTTCGAGCCGGGGAACGACACGACGGCGACGCGTGCCTTCACGGGCCGACCTCGATCTCGTACGACTCGATCAGCGGGTTCGTCAGCAACTGGTCGCACATCCGCTCGAGCTCGGCGCGCGCCTGCGCCTCGTCCGCTGCGTCGACGTCCAGCTCGACGAGCCGGCCGACCCGGGCCCCGCCGACCTCGAAGCCGAGCTGGCGCAGCGCGGCGCCCGACCGCCTCGCCCTGCGGGTCGAGGATGCCCTCCTTGGGGCGCACGAGCACGGTCGCTTTCAATGGAGCACCACGTCCGGGTCGGCGAGGTAGTCGTCGAACGCGACGCCGGTCAGCCGCTCGAACGCCTCGACGTAACGCGCCCGCGTGCCGGCGACGACGTCGTCGGGAAGCTCCGGGCCGGGCGCGGTCTTGTCCCAGCCGAGCGTCTCGCAGTAGTCGCGCACGAACTGCTTGTCGAAGGACGGCTGCGGGCCGCCGGCGCGGTACTCGTCGGCCGGCCAGAAGCGCGACGAGTCGGGCGTGAGCGCCTCGTCGCCGAGCACGAGCCGCCCGTCGGGATCGACGCCCAGCTCGAACTTCGTGTCGGCGAGCAGGATCCCGCACGCCGCCGCGTAGTCGGCGCCGAAGCGGTAGAGCGCGATCGAGATCCGCTCCGCGTCGGCGAACCGGTCGGCGCCGACGAGCTCCGCCGCCTGGTCGCGCGTGATGTTCTCGTCGTGACCGCTCTGCGCCTTGGTCGCCGGCGTGAAGATCGGCTCCGGCAGGCGGTCGGACTCGGCGAGCCCCTCCGGCAGCCGGTGCCCGCAGACCTCGCCGCTCGCGCGGTAGTCCTTCCAGCCCGAGCCGGAGAGGTAGCCGCGGACGACGCACTCGATCGGCAGCATCTCGAGCCGGCGGCACTCGAGCGAACGCCCGTCCGGCCGGATCGCGAGCAGGTGGTTCGGGACGATGTCCTGCGTCCGCGCGAACCAGAACGCCGACAGGCCGGTGAGCACCCGGCCCTTGTCCGGGATCTCGGTCGGCAGGACGACGTCGAAGGTCGAGATGCGGTCGCTGGCCGTGAGCAGCAGCCGCTCGTCGTCGAGCGCGTAGAGCTCGCGCACCTTGCCGGACCCGACGTGAACCGCTTCAGACATGGATCGCCTCCCCGTGCAGTCGTGTTTGGAGCGCCTCGAGGCGCTCGAAGACGGTGTCGACGTGGCGCGTGTAGGCCGCGTCGTCGAAGACCTCGTCGAGGTCGACGCGCGCGGCGACCTCGCTGTCCGCAGCGACCAGCTCGCGCAGCGGCCGCTCCTCCTCCCAGGCCCGCATCGCGTTGCGCTGGACAAGCCGGTATGCGTCGTCGCGCGCGAGCCCGCTCTCGACGAGCGCGAGCAGCAGCCGCTGGCTGGCGTAGAGCCCGAAGCTCGCCTCGATGTTGCGCTGCATCCGCTCCGGCCGGACGACGAGGCCCGCCACGAGCCAGGCGAAGCGGTCGAGCATGTAGTCGAGCGCCAGGAACGCGTCCGGGATCGCCACGCGCTCGGCCGACGAGTGCGAGATGTCCCGCTCGTGCCACAACGCGACGTTCTCGAGCCCGATGACGGCCTGCGCGCGCACGACGCGGGCGAGCCCGCAGATCCGCTCGGCGACGACCGGGTTGCGCTTGTGCGGCATCGCCGACGAGCCCTTCTGCCGGCGCCCGAACGGCTCGGCCACCTCGCCGACCTCGGTTCGCGCGAGGTGGCGGATCTCGAGCGCGAAGGTCTCGAGCGAGGCGGCGACCAGCGCGAGCGCGCAGAGCAGGTCGGCGTGACGGTCGCGCTGGATGATCTGCGTCGAGGTCGGCGCCGGCTCGAGCCCGAGCCGCTCGCAGGCGATGCGCTCGACCTCGGGGTCGACGGCCGCGTAGGTGCCGACGACGCCGGAGAGCTTGCCGACGCGCATGCCGTCGAGCGCGCGCGTCGCCCGCTCCCGCGCGCGGGCGAGCTCGAACGCCCAGCCGGCGAGCTTGAGCCCGAACGTCGTCGGCTCGGCGTGGATCCCGTGGGTGCGGCCCATGACCGGCGTCAGCCGGTGCTCCTCGGCGCGCGCGACGACGGCGGCGAACGCGCGGTCGATGCCCTCGACGATCAGCGCCCCGGCGTCGCGCACCTGGAGCGCGAGCGCGGTGTCGAGCACGTCCGAGGAGGTCAACCCGTAGTGGAACCAGCGGCCCTCGTCGCCCAGGCCCTCGGCGACGGAGTCGACGAAGGCAGCGACGTCGTGGTGCGTCTCGCGCTCGAGCTCGGCGACGCGCTCCGGTGTGGGGACGTGCGCGCGCGTCTCGGATCGCCGAGACGTCCTCGCGCGGGACGACGCCGAGCTCGGCCCATCCGTCGAGCGCAGCGAGCTCGACCTCGAGCCACGCCGCCAGCTTCGCCTCCTCCGACCAGATCCGCGCCATCGCCGGGCGCGTGTACCGCGCGATCACCGCCGGATCGTATCGGCGCCGCCTGCCGACCCCCGACACCCTGCGGGCACGTCCTGAGCGCAGGCCACGTCTACTACGGACGTGTCTCCGCGAGTCATGTGCCCCGGGGCCGGCCGCTTGCCTCCCTCCGATTCCAGCCTATTCAGGAAACGCGCACGCGTGGGTGACGGGCTTGTACAGAAACTGTGACTTCAGGAGTCGAGCGGGTAGGCGACGCCCGGCTCCTCGAGGGCGCCGCCGAAGTCCTCGTCCGTGCCCCACGTGCGCCACGCGTCGGGGCGGAAGCGGATCGTCACGTCGTCGTGCCCGGCGATCGCCTCCCCGGCGCCCGGATGGGCGCGCCCCGCAGCCGTCAGGTACTTTGCCCACACGCGCTCGTTCAGCGCGAGCGCGTCCGCGCCGCGCACGATCGTGACCGTGCCGGCCGCCGCCGCGCCGCGCAGCGGGCCCGGGCCGTGCGTGTCGATCAGCACTGAAGCGCGCGGCCGGGCAGCAGCGTTCCGCGCCTTGCGCGTCCGCCCGCCCGTCGCGATCAGCAGCTCGTCGCCGTCGCGCAGGAACCAGACGGCCGTCAGATAGGTGGAGCCTTCCGGTTCCGTCGTCGCGAGGGTCGCGATCAGGCGGGCGTCGAGCAGGGCCGCGAGCCGGTCTTCCACCGGCGCGAGGCTAACGCCCGCGCACGCTTGCCAGCGCCTCGTGCACCTTCGCCTCGTCGGCGCCCGCGGCGGCGAGCAGCTCGTTCGCGAGCCCGCCGGTGACCGTCGCCAGCGACAGCAGGAGCTGCTCGGTCCCGATCCTCCGGTGGCGACCGCTGCCGCCTGCGTTGACGGCGTGCTCGAGCACCTTCTTCGCCTGCGGCGTGAACGGGACGCGGCCGGTGCCCTGGCGTGGCTCGCCCTCGAAGCGGTCGACGACCTGCTTCTGGACGTCGTCGTGGCTGAGCCCGAGCTGCGCGAGCGCGGCCGCCGCGCCGCCGCGCTCGGCGCGGAAGAGCCCGAGCAGGAGGTGCTCGGTGCCGAGGTAGCCGTGGCCGAGGGCGGACGCCTCCTCGTCGGCGGCGGCGAGGGCAACCCGGGCCTGGCGCGTGAACGGCGCGCGGAACGGACGGCCGCCGTGTCGGAACCCGCGTGTCCGCGCGTCCTCGGGCCCCGCGTCCACGATCTGGTGGACGCGCTGGTGCGAGAGGCCGAGCTCCTCGGCGATCTCGCGCATCGATCCGCCCTGCGCATGGAGGCGGCGGATCACGTGCTGGTAGTCCACGCGCGCGACGTCGACCTCGTGCTGCAGGTCGAGCAGCCGCTCGCGAACCGTCTTGGCTTCGCTCAGAAGCTGTTCATCGAGTGTCATCATGCGTCTAGCGTACTAGACGAAGCCTCTCTTGTCTACTCCGCTAGACGGCAAGGATGCGCGCCGCCAGCACCGCCGCGTTCTTCGAGTTGTCGACGCCCACGCAGGCCACCGGCACGCCCGGAGGCATCTGGACGATGGCGAGCAGCGCGTCGAGCCCGTCCAGCACCGACTTCGACGAGCGGAGCGGCACGCCGATGACCGGCAGCTCCGTATGGGCCGCCACCACGCCCGGCAGCGCGGCCGCGAGCCCGGCGCCCGCGATGAGCACGCGGATGCCCCGCGACGCGGCGGACGTCGAGTACTCGGCCACCTCGCGCGGGTTGCGGTGGGCCGACAGGACGTTGAACTCCCAGGCGATCCCGCGCGCGTCGAGCTCTCTCGTCGCCGCGTCCATCGCCTCGCGGTCCGACTCGGAGCCGACGAGGATCCCGACCTGCGGTGCGTCAGACAAGCGCCGCTACCGCCGCCGCGATGTCGCTCCGGTACTTGCAGCCGTCGAAGCGGATCAGTCCGGCGGCGGCGTACGCGCGGTCGCGCGCCTCGTCCAGGCTGTCGCCGAGCCCCGTCACGTTGAGGATGCGGCCGCCGTTTGTGACCAGCCGGCCGTCGCGCTCGGCGGTGCCCGCGTGGAAGATGCCGGCGCCGGTGGCCTCGGCCTCCCTGATGCCGGCGATCGGCGTCCCGCTGTCGCCACGCGCCGGATAGTCGCCGGCGGCGAGCACCACCGTGACCGCGGCCCGATCCCCGGCGGCCAGGTGAACGCCTCGGAGCTCACCGCGCGCCGTCGCGGCGAGCGCCTCGAGCAGGTCGCCGTCCAGCCGTGGCAGGAGCACCTGCGTTTCGGGGTCGCCGAAGCGGCAGTTGAACTCGAGCACGCGCGGACCGTCGGCGGTCAGCATCAGGCCCGCGTAGAGCAGGCCGCTGAACGGCGTGCCGCGCCGGGCGAGCTCCTCGGCGACCGGGCGGTGCACGGCCTCGACCAGCTCGGCGACGTCGGGCGTCCCCGGCACCGGCGAGAACGCGCCCATGCCGCCCGTGTTCGGGCCGGTGTCGCCGTCGCCCACACGCTTGTGGTCGCGTGCCGGCGCCAGCGCGAGCACGTCGCGGCCGGAGACGAGCGCGAAGACCGACAGCTCCTCGCCGTCGAGCAGCTCCTCCGCGAACCCGTCCGGGCCGGCTGCGTCGAGCGCTGAGCGCAGCTCGTCGTCGGTGGCGCAGACCGTGACGCCCTTGCCGGCGGCGAGGCCGTCCTCCTTGACGACGGCCGGTGCGCGCGGCTCGTCGAGCAGCCGCGCGCTCGGAACGCCCGCCGCGTCCATGACGTCCTTGGCGAACCGCTTCGACCCTTCGATCCGCGCCGCGTCACGGCCGGGGCCGAAGACGGAGAATCCTGCGCCGCGTAGCTCGTCGGCCAGGCCGGCCACGAGCGGCGCCTCGGGTCCCACGACGACGAGGTCGGGCGCCAGCCGGCGCGCGAGCGCGACGACGTCATCGTCGGCGTGGCACGTGCCGAGCGTCGCGATACCGGGGTTGCCGGGTGCCGCGTGCAGCTCGCCGAGCAGCGGGCTCTGCGACAGCTTCCAGGCGAGCGCGTGCTCGCGTCCTCCTCCCCCGACGAGCAGCACCCTCACGGGCGCGCACCTTACTCGGGCGGCCCGATGTTTGAGAGCGGCTCCGCGTGCTCTAGCGGGCAGCCGGCCCGCTCGGGCGGAACGGCTCGCCCGGCACCGCGCCGAGGCAGAGGACGGTCGCGCCCTCCGGGCCGGGCATGAGCTTGCGCCGCTCGCCCGGGCCGACGCGCGCGTACACGCCGGGCTCGAGCAGGTGCTCGTGGTCGCCGACGCGCAAGACGGCCGAGCCCTCGAGCACCGCGTAGACCTCTTCCTGCCCGGAGCTCGACTCGTCGTGCTCCGGGTGGCCGTCGGCGTGCGCGGGCCAGCGCTCGACGTTGATCCCGAACGAGCTGACGCCGAGCGAGCGGCCGACGGTGACGAAGACGCCGCGGCCGAGCGCCTCCATGTCGTCGAGGCGCTTGACGGTGAGGTCGCTCACCGAGCCAGCGCGCGCTCGCGCTCCTGGCCCGTGCCGATCAGGGACACGGGGACGCCCAGCTCGCGCTCGACCAGCTCGACGTAGCGGCGGGCCGCGTCCGGCAGGCCGGCCGCGGTCTCCACGTCGTCGAGCGGCTCGCGCCAGCCGTCCACCACCTCGTAGACCGGCTCGGCGTGGTGGAAGTCGCTCTGGTGCGCGGGGAAGTCGGGCGTCTCGGTCCCGTCGGGCAGCCGGTAGCGCGTGCAGACCGGCAGCTCGCCGAAGGCGGACAGCACGTCGAGCTTCGTCAGCGCAAGTGACGTGAAGCCGTTCAGCCGCGCCGCGTAGCGCAGCGCGACCAGATCGAGCCAGCCGCAGCGGCGCGTGCGGCCCGTGACGGTTCCGAACTCGCCGCCCAGGTCGCGGACGCGTTCCTGGTCGGGGCCTTCGATCTCGGTCGGGAAGGGGCCTTCGCCGACGCGGGTCACGTACGCCTTGGCCACGCCGACCACCTCGTCGATGCGGTTCGGGCCGATCCCTGTGCCGGTGGCTGCGGCCGCGGCGACCGGGTTCGACGAGGTCACGAACGGATACGTGCCGTGGTCGAGGTCGAGCAGCGTGCCCTGTGCACCCTCGAACAGCACCTCCTTGCCGTCCAGGAGCGCCTGGTGGACGAGCAGCGACGTGTCGGCGATGTGCGAGCGCAGGCGCGGCGCCCAGCGCTCGGCGCGGCCGGCGACGTCCTCGAGGTCGAGCGGCTCGGCACCGTAGATGCGCTCCAGCCACAGGTTCTTCTCGGCGAGCGCGACCTCGATCTTCTGCCGCAGGATCTTCTGGTCGAAGAGGTCCTGGACACGGATGCCGAGCCGCGACGACTTGTCTGCGTAGGCGGGGCCGATGCCGCGGCGGGTGGTGCCGATCTGGAGGCGGCCGAGGCGGCGCTCGCTCGCGCCGTCGATCGCGACATGCCAGGGCATGATCACGTGCGCGTTGCCGGAGACGCGCACCCGGCCGGTGTCGAGGCCCCGCGCCTCCGCGTCGTCGAGTTCGCCGATGAAGACGTCCGGGTCGATGACGCAGCCGGCGCCCAGCACGCACTCCTTGCCCCAGAGCAGGCCGGAGGGCATGTGCCGGAACTTGTAGGTCTCGCCGTCGGCGACGATCGTGTGCCCGGCGTTGGGGCCGCCCTGGTAGCGGACGACCACGTCCGAGTGCTGGGCGAGCAGGTCGACGATCTTGCCCTTCCCCTCGTCGCCCCACTGCGCCCCGACGATCACGGTGGCGGGCACGGCGAGGAAGTGTGCCCGAACGCCTAGCCGCTTGCTGTGGCCGCGGCCCGGCCGGCCGGCACGCCGAACGCGAGCATCGTGCCCACGAACAGCGCGATCGCGATCGCCGGCTGCGACGCGAGGCCGGAGATCGATTCGAGCGACCAGGCAAGGAGCGCATAGCCCACGGCGACGGCCGCCGCCGGCGCCCACGCCTCCTCGGCTGCATACACGGGCTCGTGCTCGGGCTCGACGACGAGCCACCAGGCCGCGAGGGCGCCGGCGCCTAGGGCAGCCGCGCCGAGGAGGCAATCGAGCACGTAGTGGTTCGCGGTGGCGACGATCACCAGAAACACGGCCACCGGATAGAGCGCCGCCAGCCGCGCTGCGCGCGAACGCGGCCAGAGCCACAGCGCGCCGGCCGCGACGAACACCGCGAAGGCGAAGTGGTGGCTCACTGCCGCCGCCGTCGCGTTGTGCACGAGCTGGTCGGTCGACCCGGTCAGCTCGGCGTCGGTTGGGGGTGTGCCGCCAAGCTGGGGCAGGAAGCGCGGCGGCGCGACCGGATACAGGCCGATCACGAAGGCCGCCGGCACGAACGACAGCGCAAACGTGAGCCGCAGTCGCGGGTAGCGCCGCGGCGCTGTGAGCCGAGCGAGGATGAGGAAGCCGACGAGCACGGGGACGTGGGCATTGGCGTAGAACCAGCCCATCGCGTCGGTCAGCAGGGGTCGGTCGAACGCGTGCATGAGCGCGGTCTCGACGTCGATGTGGAGCGCGTTCTCGATGCGGAGCTCCGTTCGCGCGTGCGCGAGCGACGTCGCGATGTCTCCCTCGAGCGGGATGCGCAGCGCCTGCCACGCGACGAGCACGAGTGCGATGAAGCCCGCTTCCGCCTGCAGGCGCCAGGGCCGCGAAAGCACCGAGCGTGGGGTCGAGCGCACCTGACGCATGGCCGGGGATCCTACGAAGTGGCGCGCGCGGGAGCCTCGGGCAGGACGCAACGACGATTAGCGGTCAGGCGGCTGCGAGGTCAGCGAACTTGGCGTAGCGCTGCAGGAACGACAGCTTCACGCTGCCGACCGGCCCGTTGCGGTGCTTCGCGAGGATCACCTCGGCGAGTCCCTGGTCGGCGCTGTCGTCGTTGTAGTACTCGTCGCGGTAGATGAAGGCGACGAGGTCGGCGTCCTGCTCGATCGAGCCGGAGTCGCGCAGGTCAGAGAGGATCGGCCGCTTGTCGTGGCGCTGCTCGACGGCGCGCGAGAGCTGCGACATGGCGATGATCGGGAGGTCGAGCTCGCGGGCCAGGATCTTCAGCTGGCGCGAGATCTGCGACACCTCCTGCACGCGGTTCTCGAAGTTCGAGTCCGAGCTCATCAGCTGGAGGTAGTCGACGACGATCAGGCCGAGGGTCGGCTCCTTCGACTTGAGCCGGCGCGCCTTCGCGCGGACGCCCATGATGGTCATCGAGCCCGTGTCGTCGACGTAGATCGGCGCCTTCGCAAGCTTGTCGCAGGCGGCCGTCAGCCTGGGCCAGTCGTCGGCGGCCAGCTTGCCGCTGCGCAGCCGCTGCGACTCGACCTTCGCCTCGGAGCACATGAGTCGCTGGGTGACCTCGGCCTTCGACATCTCGAGCGTGAAGAGCGCAACAGGGATGTTCTTCCGGACGGCGAGGTTCGCCGCCATGCAGAGCGACAGCGCCGACTTCCCCATCGACGGCCGGGCCGCGACGATGATCAGGTTGCCGGGCTGGAATCCGGACGTGAGCCGGTCGAGGTCGCGGTAGCCGGACGGGATCCCGGTGATCTCCTCGCCGGCCTCGTACAGCTGGGTGATCTTCTCGAAGCTCTCGCGCAGCAACTCCTGGATGTGCGCTGAACTCGGACGACACCTGCTCCTGCGAGAGCTCGAAGACGATCTGCTCGGCCTTGTCGAGAAGGTCGTGGGAGTCGCCGGGCCGGTCCCAGCCGAGCTGAGCGATCTCGCCGCCGGCCGCGATGAGCCCGCGCAGCACGCGCCATCTCGCGGACGATGCGTGCGTAGTGGGCGGCGTTCGCCGTGGTCGGCACGAGCCGCGCCAGCTCGTGGACGCGGACGCGCCCGCCGACAGCGTCGAGGTCGCCGCGCTCCTCGAGCTCGTCGCAGACGGTGATCGCGTCGACCGGCTCGCCGCTCGCAAAGAGGTGGATGCACGCCCGGTAGATCTTCGAGTGGCTCTCGCGGTAGAACTCGCTCGCGTCGATGACCTCGGTGACCGCGCTGATCGCCCCCGGCGAGAGGAGCATCGCGCCGAGCACGGACTCCTCGGCGTCGAGGTTCTGGGGCGGGACGAGCGCGAGTTCGGCCGGGGCGACCGCGGTGGCCATGCTCCCATTCAAGCGGGCTTCGGCGGCGGCGGTCATGCGGGTTTCGCGCCCGCCCCGCGGCGCCGTCTACCCGCTGGTTTGCAGCGTAAAAGGAACATGCGTTCGACCATTATCCCCAGCGGGCCGGATGTTGTCCCCGGGGCTGCCAACACGCCCGCGGGACAAAACAGCCGGAGCGTGCGGGGACTTTCGGAGCCGCGTCCCCAGAGGACGGCTCCACCCTGTGGACGATCACCCGTCTGAGACCGCTCGCCCTCGGAGACCAGCAAGACCGACGGGACAGGATTCATCCTGTCCCTCACCCGTCTGAGACCGCTCGCTCTCGGAGCCGAGCAAGACGAAATCACCACTGGAGACTGTCTTGCTCGCCTGCCGGCCGACCCGGTCCGCCGGAAGACGGTCTTGCTCGCCCTACCAGGCCCCGAGCGGGACAGGATGAATCCTGTCCCGCGGTCTTACCGCATGGCGCGCCGCTGCAAGGTTTCGGGCTACGCGCTCTCGGGCTCGCCGGTCTGGCCGAGCGTCCCCGCCGCGGCCTCCTCGACCACGGCGTCCGCCGGCTCGGCCTCCGGCATCCCTGGCGGGGCCGTCTCGACCGCCCCCTCCACTGCCTCCGCGGCCGGCTCGTCGACAGCCTCCGCCATCGGCTCCTCGACCGCTTCGGCCACCGCCTCCTCGACCGCCTCGGCGACCGGCTCCTCGGCCGGCGTCTCGGTCTCGGCGGGCGCCTCGGGCTCCTCGGGCGGCAGCTCGCCGCCCTCGGGCACGACCAGCGTCCGCACGTTCGCCGTGACCTCATCGAAGAGGCCGATGGCGATCTCGTAGCGGCCGATCCGCTTGATCGACTCGGGCAGCTCGATCTTGCGCCGGTCGACGCGGATCTTCGCCTCGTCCCAGATCTTGTCGGCGATGTCCGAGGGCGTGACCGAGCCGAAGAGCGAGCCGGTCGGGCCGGCGTTCACGTCGAAGCGCAGCTCGAGCGCCTCGAGCCGCCCCGCGATATCGCGCGCCTGGTCGCCCGTGGAAGCCTCATGCCGGGCCCGCTGCGTCTCGCGCTTCTCCAGCTCAGCCAGCTTCGCGACGGTCGCGACCTCGGCCATGCGGCGCGGCAGCAGGTAGTTGCGCGCATAGCCGCGGGCCACGCCGACGACGTCGCCGCGCACGCCGAGCTTGTCAACGTCTTGCAGGAGGATGACGTCCATGGCTAGCCGGAGACGTAGGGCAGCAGCGCCATCTCGCGCGCCCGCTTGATCGCCACCGCGAGCTGCCGCTGGTGCCGGCGGCAGGCGCCCGTGATGCGGCGCGAGCGGATCTTGCCCTTCTCGGAGATGTACCGCCGCAGCTGTGGCGCGTTCTTGTAGTCGACCTCGTCGATCTTCTCGCGGCAGAAGTAACAGTTGCGGCGCCTGATCTGGGCGTCGGCGCGACCGCCCTTCCCACCACCCGGGCGGGCGCGGCCGCCGTCGCGCTTGTCTCTCGAGGAGGGCGGCATCAGAACGGGATGTCGTCGTCGGTTGCCGCGGGCGTGAAGTCGGCGTTCTCCGCGGCTGCGGTGCCGGCCGGCACGAACTGGCCCTCGCCCTCCGCACGTCCGCCGCCGAGGAACTGCACGGAGTCGGCGATGATCTCCACGGCCTGGCGCTTCGTGCCGTCCTGGGCGTCCCACTCGCGCCAGTCGAGGCGTCCGTCGATCGCCACGGGGCGGCCCTTGGAGAGGTACTGCGCGCAGCTCTCGCCCTGGTTGCCCCAGACGGTGACGTCGAAGTAATTCGGCTTGTCCGTCCACTGGCCGGTCGCGCCGTCCTTCATGCGCGTGTTCACGGCTATGCGGAGCTTGCAGACTGCGGTCCCGCTCGGCGTGTTGCCGGAGCTCGGGATCGCGCGTCAGGTTGCCGACGAGCACGACTCGGTTGATGTTCGCCATTTGACTCCTCCTCCCGGCCTACGCGGCCTGCTCTGACTCGGACTGGGGCTCGGGCTCGGCCGGCGGCGTGGTGTCGGCGGCGGCCGTGGTTTTCCCCTCGGGCCGGCGCACGGCCATGTGCCGCATGACGCCGTCCGTGATCTTGAGGATGCGGGTCAGCTCGTCCAGCGTCTCGGCGTCGCTCGAGAACAGCAGGAGGTGGTAGGTGCCGTCGGTCTTGTGGTCGATCTCGTACGCCAACTTGCGGCGGCCCCACGCCTCGTGCTTCTCGAACGTGCCGCCGCGGCTGGAGACGAGCTCGCGCGTGCGCGTCAGGATCTCGTCCTGGCGCTCCTCCGGGAGCTCAGGGTCGAGCATGAGCAGAATCTCGTATGGGTTCATGGTCCCGGATCCTCCTTCGTTCCTTCGGTCTAGCGGCCTTGCCGGCAAGCGCCGCCCGGGATAGCGGGCGCGAGACAAGGCAGGAAGCCGGGCGAGTGTAGCATCGGCCTGGTGAGAGGCCGGATCGCCCTGCTGGCCGCCGGCGCGGCCGCAGCCGTCGCCGTCGCCCACAAGCTGCGCCGCCGCCGGCAGCCCGTCGCCGCGGCTCCTGCCGCGCCTCCGGAGCCCGGCCCCGACCCGCGCGCCGAGGAGCTCCGCGACAAGCTCGCCGCGTCGCGCGAGGTCGTCGACGAGCGCGACGTCGCCGAGGAGAACGAGACGCCGGTGGACGAGGCGGTCGCCGTGGCCGAAGGCGAGGCCGAGGTCGAGGCGCGCCGGGAAGAGGTTCACGCGCAGGGCCGGGCGGCGGTCGCGGAGATGCAGGCCGAGCCTGCGCCGTCCCCAGAGTCGTAGCGGTCAGACAGGAGACCGTCTCACCGCGTGGCCATTGCCTCGTGAGGGACAGGATGAATCCTGTCCCTCGGTCTTACCGCGTCTCGGGCCTTTGTGTGGGTTCGCACCGCCTTCTCCACAACTGTGCGTACAGCTGTGGAATGCGCGTCGAAAAAGCCGCTCGGAGCGGGAAAACGATTCACAGGCGAGCGCCCTCCTAGCGGAGGAAAACGCCACGAAATGCCTGCGAAGCTCCCGGTTCCTGCTGTTGGCGACGGGCGTTATCCACACCTACACAACGTCCGACCAACCTGCTTCCATTGCCGCAGGCCAGCACGTAACACCCCCATCTCCCCCGATGCCCGGGCCGCGTCCCCCTTATGTAGCCCTCGGCACAGCTGGCCTGGTGGCGATGACGACTCTCCCAGGGACGCGGCCCGGGGCATCAAAGATCAGCGACGAATCGGAACCGCCGCAGCGAGACCGGCGGCGAGCCCGCGCGCGACTCGGCGCTGGTAGCCCGGCGAGTGGAGCAGCGCCGACTCCCGCGGGCTCGTGACGAACCCCGTCTCGACGAGCACGACCGGGACGTTCGCCCAGTTGAAGCCCGTCAGGTCCGATCGCGCGACGAGCCCGCGGTCGGCTGCGCCCGTCGCCGCGACCACCGAGCGCTGGAGCAGGCGCGCGGCGCGGCGGCTCGTCGCATAGACGTCGTCCGTCCAGCCGGCGCGCAGGGCGGGGTAGAGCGTGGCCGCGCCGTTCGTGGCCGGGTCGGTCGAGCCGTCCGCGTGGATCCGCAGCATCAGCGCCGCGTGCCGCCGGTTGCAGAACTGCGCCCGCGCGATGTTGCCGCGGGTGCCGATCCGGATCCACGGCCCCGTGCGCGTCATCGCCACCCGGTAGCCGCGCCGTACGAGCTCGCTCCGCGTCTTCCAGGCGATCGCGAGCACGACCCGCGCCTCGTCCCGCGCCCCGCCGCCATCCTTGATCTTGAGCTGCGATGAGCCCGGCCCGATCGGCTCGAGCTGCCGCCCGATCGCCGGCGGGGTGCCGTGGCCCGGGTCCAGGCAGATGAGCGGCGGCGGCGCCGCGACCCCGAGCAGCATGCGGCCGAGACTAGACGGCCGATGCGTGCGGGCGCGCGATCGCCTCGGCCAGCGAGTGCTCGACCGGGATCGTCCGGTCGAGGCCGGTCAGCCGGAAGACCCGCAGGACTCGCGGGTCGCTTGCGACGACGGACACCGCGCCATCCGTCCGGGCGAGCGACTTGGCCGCGCCCGAGATGATCCCGAGCGCGGTGGAGTCGATCAGCGTCGTGCCGACCAGGTCGACGATCAGCCGCGACCCGTGCGCCGCGTCGTCGGTGTCCAGCGCCGCGCGGAACTCGTCCGCGGAGTGCAGGTCGAGCTCGCCGTGCACGGCGACGACCGTCGTGGCAACGCCGACCCGGGCGACGGTGATCTCGGGCTCCAGCAGCCGCACGGCTTCAGGCTACGGGCGGTGCCGTGTGCGTGCGTGCGCGGTCTGTGTGGAGCCGCTCACACCTCGACGAGCTTGTAGCCGATGCCGCGCACGGTGATCAGCTGCTGCGGGCTCTCCGGGTCGCGCTCCAGCTTGCGCGCGCAGGTTCGACATGTGGATGTCGCAGGCGCGCTGGTCGCCGACGTAGCTGGAGTCCCAGAGGTGCTGCATGATCTCGCGCCGCGAGAAGACCCGCTCGGGCTCTCCGGCGAGCAGCGCCAGGAGCTTGAACTCGGACGGTGTCAGCCGCACGAGCTGGCCCTCGGCGCGGACGGTGTGCCGCACGGGGTCGATCTCGAGCCGCCCGATCCGCTTGACGCTGCTGCCGCCGGCGGCGAGGTCGAGCTCGCGGCGGCGCAGCACCGCCCGCACCCGGCTCAGGAGCTCGGGCATCGAGAAGGGCTTCGTGACGTAGTCGTCGGCGCCGCTCTCGAGGCCGAGCACGCGGTCGACCTCCGCGTCGCGCGCGCTCAGCAGGATGATCGGCACGTCGCTCGCCTCGCGCATCCGCCGGCAGACCTCGATCCCGGACAGGCGCGGCAGCATGATGTCCAGCACGACGAGCTCGATGGTGTTGCCGTTGAGCGTCTGCAGCGCGCCCTCGCCGTCGATCGCGGTCTCGACCTCGAAGCCCTCGCTCCGCAGCGCGTAGCCGACGGCGTCGAGCAGCGCCGGCTCGTCGTCGACCACGAGCACGCGCGTCACGAGACGCTCACCAGCCGCGCGGCCGGAAGCTCGATGTCGACGGTGGTGCCGTTCCCGAGCTCCGACGAGAGCGAGAGCGTGCCGCCCATGGCGTGCACCGCCTCGTGGGCGATCGCGAGGCCGAGGCCGAAGCCGCCCGGCGCCGGCGCGGGTCGCCACGGAAGAACCGCTCGCTCGCACGCGCCAGCTCGCTCGGGCGCCATGCCGCTGCCCGTGTCGCGGACGCGGATGCGGACGCGTCCGTCCGCTGCGCGACGGACAGGGCGATGCGGCCCGACTCGGTGTAGCGGGCAGCGTTCGTGGCGACGCTCGTGAGCGCCTGCTCGAGCAGCCCGCGGTTCGCGATCGCGGCCGCGTTCGAGCGACAGCGAACCAACACCTTGACCCCTGCAGCGGGGCGGAGCCCGTCGGCGACCGACGTCAGCAGCGGGGCGAGCTCGAGCACCTCGGCACGCGCCTCCTCGACGCCGCTGGAAATGCGTGCCAACATCAGCAGCGCGCGGGTCAGCCGGACGAGCCGCTCGGCCTCGCGGCCGATGTGCGTCAGGAAACGGTCGCGTTCGACCGGCACCTCCTTCGCGCCCGATTCGAGCACCTCGACGCCGCTCACGATGGCGGCGAGCGGCGTGCGCAGCTCGTGCGCGGCGTTGGCGACGAACTCCACGGACGCCCGGCGCCGCGCCTCCGCGAGCGTGACGTCGAGGAAGACCATGGCGGCCGCGACGACCTCGCCGCGCGCGTCGCAGATCGGGGCGGCGCTCAGCTCGAGCACGATCGGCGACCCGTCGCGGCGCTCGACAGCCATCCGCTCGCCGTTGACGGTCTCGCCGGCGAGCGCGCGTGCAAGCGGCGACCCATCCGCGCCGTGCAGCGAGCGGCGGCCTTGGCCCGGATAGACCACACCGCCGAGCTCGAGCCCCGCGATCTCACGCGCCCGCTCGTTCGCCATCGTCACCACACCCGTCGCGGCGTCGGCGATCACGAGCCCGGCGGGGATGTGCTGGACGATCGTCTCCAGGTACGCGCGCCCGCGATCGAGCTCCTCGGACAGCAGCTCGAGCTCGGCCGTTCCCTCGAGGACGCGCTGCTCGAGCTGGGCGTTGAGCTCCCGGAGCCGTTGCCGGGTGACGTCGCGGCCGTCTGAGGTGCCGTGCTCGCTCACTGAGCTTTCTCTTGCCGGCGCGAACGGGGCCCGCACCGCACGATCGTACCCCTCCCCGGGGCCGCGCAGGCAAGCGCGAGTGCGGGTGTATGCACACACACGGACACCCAACCGAGACAGACCCTGGAGCGCCTGCGTGAGAAGGTTCCCGGCGACTGAGCTCTCCTCCCGTGTGCGCTCAGTATCGAGCTCGGCGGCGGGTCGACCACGGGTGGGGCGCGACCTGCCGCCGCGCCACTCCTCTTTCGCAGAGCAGGTTTGTGTGAGCGTTTGCACCCGAGCCGGGGCCGACCGCACATGCGGCCCCCCTTAGCGTGGCCGTCGTGACGACTCGCGGGCAGACGGGCGGTCCGGCACAAGCAGAGGATCCGGAGAAGCCCCGCCTCCTCTTCTTCCACTCGGAGCGGTCGGGCCCCTCGCGGCGCGTTGAAGGCTTCCTCGCACAGGTGCTCCAGCGGCGCGGCAACCACAGCACGTTCCGCCTGCTGAAGATCTCAACCGAGGAGCGTCCGGACATGGCCGCACGCTTTGGGGTCGACGCGATTCCCACGCTGCTGGTCATGGACGGCGCGCGCGTGAGCGGCCGGCTGGCGTCGCCGCGGGGCTGCGAGCAGATCGAGACGTTCCTCGCCCCGTGGCTCCGCGCGTGGGGAGGCTCCTGACGAGCGGTGCGAGGCACTTCAGCGAGGCCCTCGCGAGGGGGCGGACGCCGCGAGATAGGCTCGTGCTCCGCGTGCGCGAGGACCGGGTGCCGGGCACGAGTGGAGCGCGTCATCGAGCACACCGACCGGTTCGCAATGGTCGAGAAGCTCAAGGGCGAGCGGGAGCTCGTCCTGACCGACCCACGCAGCTGACCGACTCGGTGCCCAGGGCCGCGTGGCAGCCGCTCCTGCTCGCGCTGCTCGTGGTGGTGGCGGCGCTGGCGTTCCTGCCGGCGGTCACGTCGTCGTTCGTCGCCGACGACTTCATCCTGCTGCGCACCCTCGACCGCTACGCGGGCGTCGGGTGGGCGTTCACCCACAACGACCTGGGCGCCGGGAGCGGGGCGGGCCACTTCTACCGGCCGCTGTGGGTGCTCTGGCATGCGGGGCTCGACCGGCTGTCCGGCTCCGCGTGGGCGTTCCACGTGGGCAACCTGCTGCTGTACGTCGTCATCACGCTCGAGGTCTGGCTGCTCGCGCGCCGGCTGCTCGGCGCGCGCTCGGCGTGGGTGGCCGCGTTCGCGTTCGCCGTCTACCCGCGCCACGGCGAGTCGGTGTCGTGGATTTCCGGGAGCACGGACCTGGTGGCGGCGGCGATCGGCCTGCCCGCGGTGCTGTGCGCGCTGACGTCGTGGCGGCCCTGGGTGCGGGCGGGCGCGGCGGCCTCGTTCGCCGCCGCGGCGGCGCTGTCGAAGGAGAGCGCGTTCGTCCTGCCGCTCCTGGCTGCGGTCGTGGTCTGGGCGGCGCGCGGGCCGCGGCGCCGCTGGGTGGCGCCGATCGCGATGGCCGTGGCGCAGGCGGTCGTGCTCGTCGGGCGCCACGCGGTCGTCGGTGGGCTGGGCGGCTACTCGGACTACCCGTGGACGCCGCTCCGCTTCCTCGTCGGCGCCGGTTCGTACGTGCTCGCGGCGCTGAGCCCGCCGCAGTTCGAGCTCCTGCGCGACCCGGCGCTGCTCGCGGTCCCGATCGCGGCGATCGGGTTCGTGTTCTTCGCGGCCCGCGCGCTCCGGCGGCGCGGTGAGCGCGAGCGGCTGCGGCTCGCGGCGGCCGGCGGGATCTGGTTCGGCGTCGCGCTGCTGCCGGCGCTCAACCTCGCGGTCGACCTGAACACCGCGAACGGGGAGCGGCTGCTGTTCCTCCCGTCCGTCGGGCTCGCGCTCGGCTTCGGTGCGCTCGTGCCGATCCGCAGCACGGCGACGCTCGTCTCGCTCGTCGCGGCCGGGCTGGGCGCGCTCGCGCTGTCGATGCTCTCGGCGCAGACTTGGAATCCCGCGGGCGACGTGGCCCAGCGCGTCGTGGCGCAGGCCGTGGCGCTCGGGCCGCCGAACGGCGAGCTCGTCGCGCTGACGGTGCCGGAGGAGTACCGGACGGCCCACGTCTTCCCGGGCGAGACGCTGGCGGTGGCGCTACAGCGTGCGGGCCGCACCGACCTGCGCGTCGCGCCGTGCGTGCCGGTGATCTCACGCACGCAGACAGCCGGCGCCGTGCGCGTCTCGCGGCGAACCGACGGCGGCTTCGACGTGCGCACGACGTGGGACGCGCCGATCGACATCCCGGTGCTGCGCGACCCGACGCCCGTGGCCGCCGACTGCGTCTGGGACGCGCCGAGCGGCTGGCCACCGGGCATCGCCCTGGATGCAACGGCGCACTCGACGCCGGCGCGGCAGCCGGCCGCGGTCGGCTACTTCGACGGCCGCGACTTCGTCAACCTGCCGTGAGTGCGCGGCGGAGCGAGCCGACGAGCTCCGCGAGCTCGGCCCTGCCCTCCTCGGCCGCGGCGACGGCGGCCGTCCCGACCACGACGCCGTCGGCGAGCTCGGCGGCGGCGCGTGCCGCCTCGGGCGTGGAGATGCCGAAGCCCGCGTAGAGCGGGACGCCGGTCACCGCCCGCGCCCGCTCGACGAGCGGCGGCAGCTCCGCGGACAGGCCCGCGCGTGCGCCCGTCGTGCCGGTGACGGCGACGAGGTAGAGCCAGCCGTCGGTGTGCTCGGCCGCGAGCGCGATGCGCTCGTCGGCGGAGGTCGGCGCCACGAGCTGCACGCGCTTCAGCTCGGGCCGCTCGCCGGCCGGCAGGTCGGCCACGATCATGCTGGTCGCGCCGGCGTCGCGCATCTGTCCCGCGAGCCGCTCCCAGCCGCGGGTTTCGAAGAGCGACGAGTACGTCATCGGGATCAGCGGCACGTCCACTCTGCGGCGCGTCTCGGCCAGGCACTCGAGGCACGCGTCGGTGCGCATGCCGTTTGCGAGGGCACGCTCGGCCGCGCGGCGGATCACGGGCCCGTCGGCGAGCGGGTCGGAGAACGGGAAGCCGAGCTCGATCACGTCTGCGCCGGCCTCGACGGCGGCCTCCGCGAGCTCGGGCGTCTCGCGCCCGGCCATCAGGTAGACGACTAGGGTCTTCAGCGCCCGGTGACCTGGTCGAGGTCCTTGTCGCCGCGGCCCGAGAGGCAGACGAGCAACACGTCGCCGTCGAGGGTGGCGGCGCGGGCGAGCGCATGCGCCGGCTCGAGCGCGGGGAGGATGCCCTCGAGGCGCGCCAGGCGCCGGAACGCGTCGAGCGCCTCCTCGTCGGTCGCGGTCAGGTACTCGACACGGCCCGAGTCGCGCAGCGCCGCGTGCTCCGGGCCGACGCCCGGGTAGTCGAGCCCGGCCGAGATCGAGTGCGCGTCCTCGACCTGGCCGTCCGCGTCGGCGAGCACGGCCGAGCGGGCGCCGTGCAGGACGGTGGCGCGGCCGCTGGAGAGGCTCGCGGCGCCCTCCGCCTCGACGCCGTAGAGCGGCACGAGGCCGTCGGCGAGGAAGGCGGCGAACGTCCCGATCGCGTTGGAGCCGCCGCCAACGCAGGCCACGACGCCGTCGGGGAGGCGGCCCTCGGCCTCGAGGATCTGCGCGCGCGCCTCGCGGCCGATCACCGCCTGGAGCTCGCGCACGATCGCGGGGTACGGCGCCGGGCCGACCGCGGAGCCGATCAGGTAGTGCGTGTCATCGACGTTCGCGATCCAGTCACGGATCGCCTCGCTCGTCGCCTCCTTCAGCGTCCGCGTGCCGAACTCGACGGGGATCACCTCGGCGCCGAGCAGGTACATCCGCTCGACGTTGGGCCGCTGGCGGCGCATGTCCTCGGCGCCCATGTAGACGTGGCACTCGAACCCGAAGCGCGCGCAGACGGTGGCGGTCGCGACGCCGTGCTGGCCCGCGCCGGTCTCCGCGACGATGCGTCGCTTGCCGAGCCTGCGGGCGAGTACCGCCTGGCCGAGCGCGTTGTTCAGCTTGTGCGCGCCCGTGTGGAGCAGGTCCTCGCGCTTGAGCCAGAGCCGCTTGCCGGGCGCGAAGCGCTCGCAGAGCGTGAGCGGCGTCGGCCGGCCGGCGTAGGTGCGGCCGAGCTCGTCGAGCTCGGCGCGGAAGAGCGGGTCGTCCTGCGCCTGGAGCCAGCCCTGCTCGAGCTCGTCGAGCGCCGGTATCAGCGTCTCGGGGACGAAGCGGCCGCCGTACTCGCCGTACCAGGCGCTCATCGCGCAGCCTCGACGAACGCGCGCACCGCTTCGTGGTCCTTCACGCCGGGGGCGGTCTCGAGGCGCGAGCTGGCGTCGACGGCCCAGGGACGGACGCGCTCGATCGCCTCGCGCACGTTGTCGGCGGCGAGGCGGCCGGCGAGGACGACGCGGCCGTTCTCGGCTGCGGCGCGCTCCCAGTGGCCCGTGTCGTCCTGGAGCCAGGGCAGGTCCACGACGCGACCGACCGGCTCGTCGCCGCGGAGCAGGACCGCGTCGCGCGAGCGGTGGTCGCCCTCGCGCTCGTAGAGCTGCGTGAGGTCGGCGCCCGTCTCCTCGTGCTCGCCGACGAGCACGGCGACGGCCAGGGTGGTGTCCGGCACGGGCAGGACCGCCTCCGCGCGGCGCGGGCTCTCGCGCGCGAGGATGAAGCCGAGCAGGTCGGCGCCTGCCTCGGCCGCGACGGCCACATCCTCCTCGCGCGTCAGCCCGCAGACCTTGACGAGCGGGCGGCTGAGCAGCCTGCGCAGCGTCGCCTCCGGGTCGGCGGCGCGCATGAGCGCCGTGCCGACGAGCACTGCGTCCGCGCCCGCAAGCTCGGCTGCCGCCGCCTGGGCGCGCGAGTGGACGGCGCTCTCGGCGATCACGACGCGGTCGCGCGGCGTGCTCGCGACGAGCTCGAGCTGCGCGCTGCGGTCGATCGCGAACGTGCCGAGGTCGCGTGCGTTCAGGCCGATCGGCTCGGTGCCGAGCCGGACCGCGCGGTCGAGCTCCTCGGCGTCGTGTGCCTCGACGAGCGTGTCGAGGCCGAGCTCGGTGGCGGCCCGCGTCAGCGCGGCCGCGGTCGCGTCGTCGAGGTCACGCAGGATCAGTAGCGCGGCGTCCGCGCCGGCCTCGCGGGCGGCGCGCAGGTCGTCCGCGGTCGAGAAGAAGCCCTTGGCGAGGAGCGGAAGCGCGGTCGCGGCGCGGGCGGCGCGCAGGTCGTCCCAGCTGCCGGCGAAGCGCTCGTCGACGAGCACGGACATCGCCGCCGCGCCGCCCGCCTCGTAGGCGCGCGCGTGAATGGCAGGGTCAGCGCCCGGGTTGATGTCGCCGGCCGAGGGCGAGCGCCGCTTGAACTCGGCGATCGCCGCGAGGCCCGGCCCCGCGAGGGCGTCCTCAAACCTGCCCATCGCCGTCCTGCGAGAACGCCGCCAGCTCGTCCAGCCGCGCTTCGGCCGCGCCCGAGTCGACGGCCTCGGTCGCCGCCGCGAGCCCGTCGCGCAGATCGGCCGCCTGCCCCGCGGCCGCGATCGCGCCTGCCGCGTTCAGCAGGATCGCGTCCCGCGCGCCGCCGGCCGCGCCGCCGAAGACCTCGCGAATCGTGCGCGCGTTGTCCTCCGGCGAGCCGCCGCGCAGCTCCTCGGGCGCGCAGCGCGGCACGCCCAGCTCGTCGCCGTCGACGATGCGCTCGGTAACCGATCCGCCGTTGACCTCGCAAACCTGGTTCGGCCCGGCCGGCGAGAGCTCGTCGATGCCCGCGAACCCGTGGACGACGAACGCGCGGTCGGCGCCCAGCTCGGCGACCACCTCGGCCACCGTGCGGACGAGCTCCGGCGCGTACACGCCGATCACCTGCGCGCGGGCGCCGGCCGGGTTGGTCAGCGGGCCGAGCACGTTGAAGACGGTGCGCGTCGCCAGCTCCCGCCGCACCGGCGCCGCGTGGCGCATGGCCGGGTGGTGGAGCTGGGCGAACATGAAGCCGAACCCGAGCCGGTCGATCGACGCCGCGATGCGCTCCGGCGGCTGCTCGAGCCGGAAGCCGAGCGCCTCGAGCACGTCGGCCGACCCTGATGCGGACGACACTGCCCGGTTGCCGTGCTTCGCCACGCCTGCGCCTGCCGCGGCCGCCACGATCGCTGCGGCGGTCGAGATGTTGAGCGTCGCCGCCCCGTCGCCGCCCGTGCCGGCGGTGTCGACCAGGTCGGTGCGCTCGGGCCGTACCGGCACGGCGTGCTCGCGCATCGCCTCGGCGCAGCCGGCGATCTCGTCGACCGTCTCGCCCTTGGCGCGCAGCACGGCGAGGAAGCCGCCGATCTGCCCGGGCGTGGCCTCGCCGGCCATGATCTCGCCCATCACCGTCCGCGCGTCCGCCCGCGACAGGTCGTGGCCGTCGACGAGGCGGGCGATCGCGTCCTGGATGGCCGTCACGCGACTACGGTAACCGGGAGTTGGCCCGCCGCGACGTCCACCGCTACGGCGACCACCCTGCTCAGGTGGCGGAGCTGTTCGAGCCGGAGGCCGAGCCGCGCGGCGTCGCGTTGGTCATCCACGGCGGCTTCTGGCGCGCGATGTACGACCGCCACCTCATGGACGACCTGTGCCGCGACCTGGCCGGCGCGGCGTGGGCGGCGTGGAACCTCGAGTACCGCCGCCTCGGCGACGGCGGCGGCTGGCCGGCGACCTTCGACGACGTGGCCGCGGCGCTGGCGTCTTTACAGGGACAGTCCCTGTTCGGGCGGCCCGTGGTGACGATCGGCCATTCGGCCGGCGGGCACCTCGCGCTCTGGGCGGCCGCGCAGGATCTGGGCGTGACCCACGCCGTCTCGCAGGCGGGCGTGGTCGACCTCGCCGAGGCGATCCGCCTCAAGCTGAGCAGCGGCGCCGCGCGGGAGCTGCTCGGCGACGACCCGGACGGCGTGCGGCTGCGCCGCGCCTCGCCGGCCGAGTTGCTGCCGCTCGGCGTGCCGCAGCTGCTCGTGCACGGCGCGCAGGATGACATCGTTCCGGCCGCGATGAGCGAGGCCTACGCCACCCGCGCGCGCGAGCTCGGCGACCCGGTCGAGACCGCGATCCTGCCCTGCGGCCACTTCGAGCACCTCGACCCGCGCTCGCAGGCCTGGCGCACGGTGCGGGACTGGATGGACGCGCTGTGATCGGCCGCGAGCGCGCGCTGGAGCTCGACCGCGCCGACCCGCTGGCGGGGTTTCGCGAGCGCTTCGTGGTCGGGGACGGGGAGCGCATCTACGCCGACGGCAACTCACTCGGCCGGCTGCCGCTACATGCGGCCGTGCGCGTCGACGGCCTGGTCGCCGAGTGGGGCGAGCTGCTGGTGACGGGTTGGAGCCGCTGGATCGAGCTGCCGGTGGTGGTCGGCGACCTGCTCGCGGAGGTCGTCGGCGCCCGGCCGGGCGAGGTGCTCGCCTGCGACTCGACGACCGTGAACCTCTACAAGCTCGCGCATGCGGCGCTCGACCTGCGGCCGGGCGCGATCGTCGTCGCCGAGAACGAGTTCCCGACCGATCGCTACGTGCTCGAGGGCGTCGCCGCCCGCCGCGGCGTCGAGCTGCGCCGCCTCGACTGCGACCCCGTCGAGGGCCCGCGACCGGACGACGTGGCGGCGGCGACCGAAGGCGCAGGGCTCGTGGTCCTCTCGCTCGTCCACTACCGGTCGGGCGCGCTCGCCGACCTGCCGGCGATCACGAAGATCGTCCGGGACGCGGGCGCCCTCGTGCTCTGGGACCTCAGCCACGCGGCGGGCGCCGTCGTCGTCGGGCTGGCCGAGCACGGCGTCGACCTGGCGATCGGCTGCACGTACAAGTACTTGAACGCCGGTCCGGGAGCGCCCGCATTCCTCTACGTCCGCAGCGACCTGCAAGACGAGCTGCGCTCGCCGATCCAGGGCTGGTTCGGCCAGCGCGAGCAGTTCGAGATGGGCCCGGCGTACGAGCCGGCCGACGGCGTCGAGCGGTTCCACGCCGGGACGCCGTCGATCGTCGGCCTCGCGGCCGTGCAGGCGGCGGTGGAGGTCGTGCTCGAGGCCGGCGTCGAGGCCGCCCGCGCCAAGTCGCGGGCGCTCACGGAGCTCACGGTTGCCCTCCACGACGAGCGGCTCGAGCCGCTCGGGTTCCGGCTCAACTCGCCGCGCGACCCAGCTCGCCGCGGCGGCCACGTCTCGATCGGCCACGACGACGGCTGGCAGCTCTGCCGCGCGCTGATCGAGTTGGCCGACGTGGTGCCCGACTTCCGCGCGCCGGACACGATCCGGCTCGGCTTCGCACCGCTGTACTCGCGCTTCGTCGAGGTGTGGGACGCGGTCGACCGGCTCGCCGAGCTGGTCGAGAGCGGGCGCTACCGCGAGGTCTCGCCCGACCGCCTGCGGGTCACGTGACCATCCGCCACGCCGAGCCGGACGACTACCCGCGCGTCGTCGCCGTGATCGACGACTGGTGGGGCGGCCGGTCGATGGCGGCGATGCTGCCGAAGCTGTTCTTCATCCACTTCCGCGACACGTCGTTCGTCGCCGAGGAGGACGGCGAGCTCGCCGGGTTCCTGTGCGGCTTCTGCTCGCAGACGTTCGAGGATGAGGCGTACGTCCACTTCGTCGGCATCGACCCTGCGCGGCGCGGCTCTGGGCTCGGCCGCGAGCTCTACGAGCGCTTCTTCGCTGCCGTCGCGCCCCGCAGCGTCGTCCGCGCGGTCACCTCGCCATTGAACGAGCGCTCGATCGCGTTCCACCGTGCGATCGGCTTCGAGGTGGAGCAGGTCGTCGAGGACTACGACGGCCAGGGCGCGGCGCGCGCGCTCTTCGTGTGGCGGCGCTGACGGCCACGAGCCGTTAGTGTCATCTGAATCACCTCTCAGGAAAGGAGCAGCATGCGCCGCCTACGCACCGCGCTCGCCCTCGCGCTGACCACGCTCGTGCTTGCCGTCGCTGCGGCCGCGATCGCCGCGACGCCGACCGTCGGCACCTCGTTCCCCTCGGGCTTCCCGGTGATCACCGACGCCTCGCTCGGCAAGCCCGTCATCGGCTTCGGCGCCGCCGGCAATGTCCACCGCACGCCGGTGATCCTGCTCCACGGCAACAACGACACGCCGTACCCGACGGCGTGCAACCCGTTCGGCAGCGTGCACGCGCTCGCGCAGTACCTCGTCGACCACGGTTATGCGCCGAGCGAGGTCTGGGCCCTCGGCTACCAGGGCGATCAGTGCGACCTGCTCGCCGATCAGACCCTGCGGTCCGGCGTCGCGCACTCGACGCTGCCGAACGTGCCCGACCTCGACGCGTTCGTCCGCGCAGTCCTCAAGTACACGCACGAGAAAGAGGTCGACATCGTCGGCCACAGCCTGGGCGTCACGCTCGCCCGCGCGTGGATGAAGCAGGAGCATGCCGGCCACCTCGTGCGCCGCTTCGTCGCCATCGACGGCCCGAACCACGGGATCATCAACTGCTCGCCCAACCCCGCGAACTACTGGCAGCTGCCCTCGCTCGGCGGCTTCACGCCCGATAGCGCGGTCTGCCTCGAGTACGGCGCGCCGGACACGCCCTTCCTCCGCTGGCTGAACGGACCGGGCTGGAGCCACGGGCGCTCGCACGGCAAGGAAGTGCACGGCAAGACCGACTTCCTCGTCATCCGCAACGCGGACACGAGCTTTGTCTACTTCGCTGCGCAGGACGGCGCTATCGCGCCAGTGCCGGCCGAGGACCGGCTCGGCCGGCCGGCCGATTTCTCGCACAGCGCCGAGCTGCGCGGAGCGCCCACGCTCAACCTGACCGGCCAGGGAGCGTTCGACCCGATCCTCGGGACGGCGCACCTCGGGATCCTCAACTCGCCCCAGACGTGGGCGGCGACGCTCGCGTTCCTGACGGCGAAGAAGGTGAAGTAGGGCCGGCGCCGCCGCTCCGCGCCGCGCTAGACGACGGCGCGGAGCGGCGCCGAGCCCGCTTGCGCGACGATCAGGTCCACCAGGTCGACGAAGGGGTCGAAGCCGACCACGTTTGGGGCATCCGCGACGAAGTTCGAGAGCGCGTTGACGTCGTAGAAGGTCGGCACGCCCGTGCGCGCGTCGACGAGGTACTCGACGCCGCCGAGGTCGAGCCCGGCCGCCGCGACGATGCGCTTCGCGTCCTCGACCGCACTGGTCGGCGGGTCGTACCCCTCGATCGGCAGCCCTCGACCGGAAACGCCGTCGGCGATCCCCGGCAGCTCGCAGTAGTCGGCGGGGCAGAGGTTGAAGCTCCCCGGCGTGAGCAGCAGCCGGATCGCGTAGAGGAAGCGGCCGTCGAGGATCTCGATGCGGACGATCTGGTCGCCTTCGGCCGGCAGCTGCTCCTGGACGAGGAGCGTGCCGTCGAGGCCGAGGTCGAGCTGGGCCGCGGCGAGCTCCTCCGGCGAGGCATGCGCGAGGATCCCGGCGCCGCTCCCGCCGATGTTCGGCTTCGTGACAACCGGGAAGCGCAGGCCGCGCGCCGCCGCGACAGCGTCGGCCGGGTCGTCGATCACGCGCGTCGCCGGATGGGCGATGCCCAGCTGCGCGAGCAGGGACAGCTGCCGCGCCTTCGAGAGCTCGAGCAGGTAGGCCTCGTGCCCGTTCAGGACGGGTGTGCCGGTCGACTCGAGCCAGGCGAGGTAGTGGAGCGTCGCGAACATGGCGCGCTCGTTGCCGCGCGTCCAGGCAGACGGGCTCATGCGGTTGACGACGAGCGAGTAGCGCTGCTCGGTGTCGGCGGGATTCCAGGTCAGCCTCGCCGCATCGATCGGCTCGTAGGGCACGCCGCGGCGCTCGAACTCGGCGAAGAGCGGCCGGAACCAGACCGGGTGCTCGTAGAGGATCCCGACCGGCCTGTCCATGGTCGGCGAAACGCCGTGACGAGCTTTCGCATTCCGGCGTCCGCGTGGCTAACGTGTCCGCGTGAGCAGCAACCTGTACGAGCGGCGCGACACGTCCGAGGAGATCCTCCTCTCGGAAGAGGGCAAGCAGTACCTCCGCGACAATCCGACGGCGAGCATCGCGCTCGAGCGGGTCGTCACGGAAGGCTTCTCATCCGCGAAGGAGTTCAACCTCGACCGCCGTCGCCATCCCGAGAAGTACCCGTCGTGGCTGCGGCTGCCAGAACCGAAGCCAAAGCCCTGAAGCAGCAGGCCTAGCCGCAGGCGCCGGCGCCCGGGGACGCGCTCGGGGCGCTCAATTGGCCGCGGCACCGGGCTCCTCTCCGCCTACCTCGCTTCGACGCAGTGCCTCGTAAGCGGCCGTGGAGGGCCGAACCACGTCCGGGTGCTCGACGAACAACTGGGGCAAGAGGCAACCCCGGACAAAGGAGCAACACAATGCGTTTCATCCCGACGAAGTTCCACGCGCCGCTCGACTACATCGTCGGCGCCGTTCTGATCGCGGGCCCGTGGATCTTCCAGTACTCGGACAGCAGCGCCGCGACGGTCATCTCGGTCGTGCTCGGCATCGGCCTGATCGCGTACAGCCTGTTCACGAACTACGAACTCGGCGTCTGGAAGGTCGCGCCGATGGCGGTTCACAACCTGATCGACATCGCCGCCGGCGCCCTCCTGGCACTTTCGCCGTGGTTCTTCGGCTTCGCCGACGACGGCACGCAGTTCTGGCTTCCGTTCGTCGTGATCGGCGTCGCAGCGATCTTCCTCGGCCTCACCACCAAGCAGGCCGGCGGGTACAGCTACGGCAAGGCCAAGACACCCACCACCGCGGGCGTCTAACTCCCGTTTCTGCCGGCGCGGCGGGGCTGTGGCGGAGCTCGCGAAGGACCACCTCGATCCGGCGTTCGATCACTTCAAGAACGCGTGGAAGAAGGCCGGCGATGCAGCGAAGAAGGGGGCCGGCGCGTCCGCCCAGGCAGACCCCTGGACGTTCAACCTCTTCTAACCGGCTGGCAGGCGGCGGGCCCGAGCGGCCGGCCGCCTGCAGCCGCAAACTCCGGCACCGCAGTTCGTACCTAGTGGTTTCAAGGCGCTATCGCTCCGGCTGTGCGCGGATGTGTCGCGAGCGGCGCGGGGGAGACGATGACGGTGGTCTACGGCCGGATGGCCGTCGGAAGCGCTTCCGTTGTCTGCGCGCCGCCCGAGCCTGCGCACGCGGCGCGACGGGAGGGATCCGCATGGTCGCTCCGACCAGAAACGGAGGATTCACATGGGGCGCGTCCGGTCGCATCTCCGGCGGAACCTCGTTGCGTACGTGGCGCTGTTGCTCGCTCTCGGCGGCACGAGCTACGCGGCGACGACGAGTTTGCTGCCTCGAAACAGCGTTGGCACGAAACAGGTGATCGACCACTCGCTGCTCAAGCAGGACTTCAAGGCAGGCCAGTTGCCGAGAGGCGCGGCCGGTGCGCGGGGCGCCACGGGTGCCCAAGGGCCTGCCGGCTCGCAGGGGCCCGCCGGCGCGCAGGGGCCTGCCGGCGCACAGGGGTCGAAAGGCGATAGCGGTACGCAAGGGCCGCAAGGTGCGCAGGGCGCTACTGGGGCAACCGGGCCGCCGGCGGGGCGAGCCGCGTTTGCCTTGACGGCCCTCGTCTTGACCGGAGTCGGGGATTCCACGTCGCTGACGGTGGGGACGGATGGGTTCGGCCTGATCGGCTACTACGACAGCGCGAACGGTGACTTGAAGGTCGCGCACTGCTCGAACCTGGCCTGCACGGCCGCGACCGCGACGACGCTCGACTCGACGGGGAACGTCGGGAAGTCGGCATCGGTGACGGTTGGGACGGACGGGTTCGGGCTGGTCAGCTACTACGACGGCACGAACGGCGATCTGAAGGTGGCTCACTGCTCGAACGCGGCCTGCACGGCCGCGACGGCGACGACCGTCGACTCGGCCGGCGATGTCGGCACGTTCACGTCGGTGACGGTCGGGGCAGACGGGTTTGGCGTGATCAGCTACCTGGACGTCACAAATGGTGACTTGAAGGTCGCGCACTGCTCGAACCTGGCCTGCACGGCCGCGACCGCGACGACGCTCGACTCGACCGGCGCTGTCGGCGAGTACACGTCGGTGGCTGTCGGGGCGGACGGGCTCGGCCTGATCAGCTACTACGACGGCACGAATGGTGACTTGATGGTCGCGCATTGCTCGAACACGGTCTGCACAGCCGCGACCACGACGCCCCTTGACTCGGCTGCCGCCGTCGGAAAGTTCACGTCGCTGGCGGTCGGGGCAGACGGCCTCGGCCTGATCGGCTACTGGGACCTCACGAACAACGACCTGAAGGTCGCGCATTGTTCGAACCCGGCCTGCACGGCCGCGACGGCGACGACGCTCGACTCGGCCGGCGATGTCGGCGAGTACACGTCGGTGGCGCTGGGGGCAGACGGGCTCGGCCTGATCGGCTACTACGACAGCACGAACGGCGATCTGAAGGTCGCGCACTGCTCGAACACGGTCTGCACGGCCGCGACCGCGGCGGCGCTCGACTCGACCGGGGATGTCGGGTGGTACACGTCCGTGACCGTCGGGACGGACGGGTTCGGCCTGATCAGCTACCGGGAACCCGATCTCCTCAATGGAGGCCGGTTGAAGGTCGCGCACTGCACGCTCGCGGGCTGCCCGGCGTACGCCCACAACCGTTAGCCGGCTGCTACCAGGGCCACTGATGTCGGCGGCGCGCTGACCGGGGTGGGTCCAGTCCGGGGCGTCGCGCAGCGGGCGTTGACCCGCGCCGGTGGGACCGGTCTGCTCCGCCTTGTCCGGGAGCGGGCCGCCCCCGACGTCGTCGTCTCCACGTATCCGCTGAGCACCGAGGTGCTCAGCCGGCTGCGCCGGGCCGGCCGGCTGGCGGTCCCGCTCTGCGCCGCGGTGACCGACCTTGCCGCACTCGATTACTGGGTCAGCCCTGCGCCGCATACCCTCCGTCCGTGACGGTCCTCGTGGGGCGCGAGCCGGAGTTGGCTGCCGTCGAGGAGCTTCTCGGCGAGGCCGAGCCGTTACTCGCCGCGCTGGAGATCGTCGGGGAGCCCGGGATCGGCAAGACGACCGTGTGGCAGGAGGCGGTGCGGCGCGGCGAGGAGCGCGGGCTGCGTGTCGTGGCCGCGCGGCCCGCGGAGTCGGAGGCGCGGCTTGCCTTCGCCGCCCTGGGCGACCTGCTCGACGAGGTCGGAGAGGAAATGTTCGCGCCGCTCCCTCCCCCGCAGCGGAACGCGATCGACGTCGCGCTCCTGCGCGTGGACGCCGGCCGCGCTCCGAGCCGCCGCCTCGTCGGCACGGCCTTGCTCTCGATCCTGCGCGAGCTGGCGCGCCGCGTCCCGGTCCTGCTCGCGGTGGACGACGCGCAATGGCTCGATCCGCCGACCGCCGCCGCGCTCGAGTTCGCCGTGCGCCGCCTCGCGGGCGCACCGCTTCGGGTCGTCGTCTCGCTGCGCTCCGATGCGGCACGGCCCGGGTTCATGGCGGCAATCGACGACGCGCGCGTCCGCCGGCTGCCTGTCGGACCGCTCTCCGTCGCCGCGCTGCAGCGGATCATCGTCGACCGTTTGGAAGTGGCACTGCCGCGGCCCGTGCTCGTCCGGCTCGCCGAGGCGTCGGGCGGCAACGCGTTCTATGCCCTCGAGATTGCGCGGCTGCTCGCCGACGGCGGCCTCGGGCCGTCTGCGCCGCTGCCGGTGCCCGATGATCTCCGCACGCTCGTCGCCCGGCGCATCGCCTCGCTCCCGGCGGCGACGCGCGGCGCGCTGCTCACCGCGTCGGCACTCGGCCGGCCGCGACCCGGCGCGGTCGACGCGGACGCGCTCGCGCCTGCCGAGCGGGCGGGGCTCGTCACGATCGAAGCAGACGGCCACATTGCGTTCACGCATCCCCTGTTCGCAGCCGCGGTGTACGGAGCCGCGTCCCCGTCCGAGCTGCGCGCGGTTCACGGCCGGCTCGCAGAAGCAGTGAGCGACCTGGAGGAGCGCGCGCGCCACGTCGCGCTCGCGACCACCGCTCCCGATCCTGAGGCGGCGCGCGTGCTCGATGCCGCCGCACAGAATGCGCGGGCACGCGGCGCACCCGACAGTGCAGCCGAGCTGACCGAGCTCGCGCTGCGCCTCGATCCTGCACGAAGCGACGAGCGCCGGCTCGTTCTCGCCGATCACCTGCACCTCGCGGGTGACTTCCAGCGGGCGAGCTCGATCCTCGAGGAGCTCGCCGCTTCCTGTCGCGGCGACACGCGTGCGCGAGCGTTGCTCGCTCTCGCCGAGATCGAGTACTGGCGCGCCGGCGAATCGGTCGCCGTCGCCCACGCCGAGGAGGCGTTGCGAGAGGCGAGTGACCAGATCCTTCGGGCGCGCTGCCTGGCGGCGATCTCGATGTGGGCCGGCACGAGCGATTTGCTGCGGGCGTCCGAGGCCGCACGTGCGGCTCTCGAGCTCCTCGAAGGCGGGGAGGATCCCTCCCTCGTGGCGCTTGCCCTCGGCGCGCGGGTGCGCGCCGATCTCTTCCTCGGCCACGGGCTCGACCGGGCATCCGCCGAGCGCGCGCTCGAGCTCGAAACGGCCTCACCGCCCGCGGCCGTCGATACGCGCGTCGTCTTCAAGCTCGGACAGTGGCTGCGGTACGTCGACGACTTCGACGGCGCGCGCGGTCATCTGCATATCGCTGAGAACGCCGCGTTGGACGAGGGCGACGACTCGTCGCTCTTCAACATTCTCTTGAACCGGACGCTGCTCGAATGTTGGTCGGGCAACTGGGAGCTCGCCTCGGAGCTCGCCGATCGCACGCGGGAGCAGTTCTCGCTCACCGGCGTCGACACCGGAGCGAGCACTCTCTGGCGCGCATATGTCGACGCCCATCTCGGGCGGCCCGTGGATGCACGCGCGGCCGCCGGAACGGACGAGCCGGTCGTGCGGATGCTGTGGGAGCGCATCGTCGGTCTCGCAGAGCTGGCCGCCGGCGACTACCCCGCGGCCGCCGGGCGTCTCGGCAGGGCCGTGGCGGCGCGGGAGCGGATCGGTTTCCGCGAGCCCGCGATCTGGCGCATCGAAGGCGACGCGATCGAGGCCGCGGTCGGCGCCGGTGACCTGGAGGGCGCGCGCTTGGTGCTCGTCGCTCTCGAAGCGGCGGCCGCGCGCTCTCGGATCCCGTGGAGCCTCGCAGTCAGCGCGCGCTGCCGCGGTCTGGTGCTGGCCGCCGAAGGCGACGTGGACGGCGCTGCCGACGCGCTCGATCGCGCGCTCGACGAGCACGACGCCTGTCCGATGCCGTTCGAGCTCGCGCGGACGCTGCTCGTGGCCGGGCAGGTACGGCGCCGTCTCAAGCAGAAGCGGCATGCACGCGAGTTGCTCGCCCGGGCCGCCGAGCTGTTCGACGGGCTCGGCGCGCGACCGTGGGCCGAGCGCGCGCGGGAGGAGCTCGCGCGAACCGCGACGCGGTCGGCGCCGGCCGACATAACGCCGACCGAGCTTCGCATCGCGCGTCTGGCCGCGGCCGGCCTTACGAACGACGCGATCGCCGCGGAGGTGTTCGTCAGCCGCAAGACGGTCGAGGCGAACCTCGGGCGCGTGTACCGCAAGCTCGGGATCAGAGCGCGGGCGCAACTCGCGCGGGCGCTCGACGCGCGGGAGCAACAGGCGATTCCGTAGGGGTTCCCCGCTTATGTCGCGGCGGGGTCCGCCGTACCTTCGGCGTCATGGCTACACGGACGACGAGCGCAAGTGTCAGGGCGTTGGGGTATCGGCTGCTCGAGCTCGAGGTTCACCTGTAGGTCCGATGGACGAGGGCACGTTCGTCGCCGAGTGCTTCTGGCCGGGTGTGACAGAGCTGGATCTCGGCGCTCTCGACCGGCGGGCGGCTGCCTCCGCGGAGGAGGCGTCGCGCGCCGGTGAGCGCGTCCAGTACCTCGGCTCGATCCTCATGCGCGTGGACGAGGTTGTGCTTTGCCGCTTCGAGGGCGCCGCGGCCGCAGTGCGGCTCGTCGCCGAGCGCGCAGCGATTCCTTTCGACCGCATCGTCGAGACGGTCCAGCTCGATGCGAAGGAGCTCCAATGAGCCCGCGCCCGGGATGTCCCGAGCGCGGGCTCGTGTTCAGGATGAGGTCCTGTGCGCGCTCCACGCGCCGCCGCCGCCGGGCGTCCGGTAGCGGCCTGACATCGATCTGGCCGACGCCGATCCCGTGTACGTGATCCCCGGGCCCCCGACGGTTCCGAACCGGATGCTGCTGCCGTGCACCGTGCCCTTGAGGCCGAGCGTTCCGCTCGTGCCCGAGAGTCTGATCGTTCCGCTCAGCTGCGATCGTGACTGTGTCCAGTGCAGGCTGAAGGTGCCGTTGTAGGCCCCGCTGTACTTCCCCGACCAGCTGCCTGAGAGCGAGGTGCTCGCCGCTCGGGCGGTCGACGAGAGCTGGCCGATGAGCAGCGCAGCTGCGACGGCTCCCGTCGCGATCGCTGCGGCTGTCCGAATGCTGTGTCTCTTGGGCATGAGTCTTCCCTCCAGTGTCAGATGTTCGAGGTGATCGACGCTAGCCCCGTGCCCTCGCGGCGGATAGGCGGGAACTCCCTATGAAATCGCGCGGCCAGACCCGTCGGCGTTCGAACGAGAAAAGCCGCCCTCGGATCTCGACGTCGAGGCGGCTATTTGGCGGACGCGCATCCGGGCCGCCGCGTCCAAGGTCACGCCGACCTGTGTAGATGCGTGCACTTACGCTGGAACGGAGCGGCGCCGGAGTCGAACCGACCCAGGTGAATGTCCGTTCTCACGTAGTCGAGCTCGGCGAGGCAGTACCGGTGCTGGTCAAATCTCGTAGATCAGTTCGGACTCGTGAAGGGAGAAGAGGATGACGCGACGCAAGCTTCGTGATCTCGAAGTGTCTGCGATCGGCCTGGGCTGCATGGGGATGTCTGCCTTCTATGGCTCTATCGATGAGGTGGAGGCCGTCGCGACGATCCGGCGCGCGCTCGAGCTCGGCATCGACTTTCTCGACACGGCGCAGCTCTATGGTCCGCTGACGAACGAGGTGTTGGTCGGTCGTGCGGTCAAGGGGCACCGCGAGGAGTATGTGATCGCGACCAAGTTCAGCCGGCGGATGGACGACGCAGTACCGGGCGACATGTCGACGCTGGGCCCGCAGGATTGCTCGGCTGCTGCCGTCCGCCGCTCGATCGAGGGGTCGCTCACGCGGCTCGCAACCGACTACGTCGACCTGTACTACCAGCATCGCGTCGATCCGAAGGTGCCGATCGAAGAGACCGTCGGCGCGATGGCTGAGCTGGTGAACGAGGGCAAGGTGCGCTACATCGGGCTGAGCGAGGCGGCCCCTGAAACCATTCGGCGGGCGAACGCCGTCCATCCGATCACGGCGCTGCAAACCGAGTACTCGCTCTGGACGCGCGACCCCGAGGAAGAAGTGCTGCCGACTTGTCGCGAGCTCGGTATCGGCTTCGTTCCCTACTCGCCCCTCGGGCGCGGGTTCCTCGCAGGCCGCTTCAGCTCACCTGCCGAGCTCGACGAAGGCGACTTCCGCCGGCACGGTCCGCGCTTCACCGGCTCAAACCTTGAGGCCAACGCCCGGCTCGCGGAGAAGGTCCGGGAGATCGCCTCGGAAAAGGGCGTAACCCCGGCACAACTCGCGATCGCCTGGGTGCTGGCCCGGGGAGATGACCTCGTCCCGATCCCCGGCACGAAGCGCCGCTCGTACCTCGAGCAGAATGCGGCCGCGATGGACATCGAACTGACCGACGCCGACTTGGCGCGAATCGACGCCGAGCTGCCGCAGGCGCTCGGAGAGCGCTACGACGAAGCGGGCATGGCGGCCGTGAACCGGTAGTCCGCGCGCCGTGGCGCAGACGCTTACGGTTCAAGGGCGCGGCCGCTCATCGACCGACCCGGCCTGGGGCCGCGCGACGCCGCGGCCTCGCGAGTCGCAGGGGCGGCTGCGGGCTCAGGCCAGGATCGCCTGCGCGAGGCCCGCGAACATCTCGGCACGGGGGAGGTCGGCGGGAGTGTAGGGACGGCCGTCCCGCCGGTCGAGGATCGAGAGCACCCCGATCGTCCGTCCGTCGCGCTCGAGCGGGAGCACGAGCATTGTGTGCGGCACGTAGCCCGTGTTGGCAGCCACCTGTGCCGCGAAACGGGGGTCGTTGCGGCAGTCGGGCACGGCGAGAGGCT
Source organism: uncultured Thermoleophilia bacterium (assembly GCA_963734565.1). Taxonomy (GTDB): domain Bacteria; phylum Actinomycetota; class Thermoleophilia; order Gaiellales; family Gaiellaceae; genus JACVRM01. The sequence goes on from CAVTHM010000007.1 coordinate 355,878, forward strand.
CGCCGCTCGCGGCCACGGCGCCGGCGAGGCCCTCACCCTGCGCCAAGCGCATCCCGATCACGCCCTCCGAGACGGCGCCCCACGCGGCGCAGTAGAGGAGGTCGCCGTTCTCCTGGACGATCGCCAGGGATGCCGCACTCGCCTCGAAGACGCCCGCCACCGTTCGGACGAGCTGTTCGAGCAGCTCGCGCGGCAGCCCCGGGGCGTCGAGGCTATGGGCCAGGGACATCCCGCGCCGCGTGTCGAGTTGCACGCCGAGCGCGTCTGCGAGCTCCCTCGCCGAGGCGATGCGCTGCCCCGGATCGAGCGCGAGAGCGCTACGCAATGCCTCCTCGAGGCTGGGGCTCATGCCGCGCACAAGCTCCGACAGCTGCTCGGCCTCCCCGTAGGCGGGCGGGCTCCCCGACAGCAGGTTCCACACGCTGGCGGCGAGGCTGTAGAGATCGCTGCGCGGGGAGATCGGATCACCCATGAACACCTCGGGCGCCATGAAGCGCGCGGTCCCCGCGCTGGATACGAGGTCGCCGGATCCGTGCCCCATGCGGGCTGCGAGCCCGAAGTCGACGACCACCGCTCCGGCGCGCGACATCACGAGGTTGCGGGGCTTGATGTCGCCGTGGACGATGCTCTGGGCGTGCAGGTAGTCGAGCGCCTCGCACGCCTCCTGCGCGCGTTCGAGGACGTAGCTGACGGACAGGCCGGGCGACCCTTCGTCCCACAGCAGTCGGGCGAGGTCTGAGCCCTCGATCAGGTCCATGACGAGCGTGTACGTGCCCTGGTCGTCCGCGAAGTGGTCGATCACGCTCACCACGCGCGGATGGTCGAGGTGGGCGAGCAGGCGGGCCTCGATCTCGAACTGGGTCGCGTCGCCCCCTTCGAGCATCCGCTTGAGCGCGACCGGCCTGCCGCTCTCCACTTCACGCGCTCGGTAGACGGCGCCCATCCCCCCTGCCGCGATGGATGCCTCTACCTCGTAGAGGCCGATGCGGCGGCCGGGGTCCAGGCGTCGTGTCGCCGGGTCTAACACGCTGAGCACGCTACCGCCATGCATCGAGCGTTCCAAGGGCGCCGCCGCGGGCGTTAGGGTCGCCGAACGTGTCGGTCAGCCGGGTGCAGCTACGGATCGGAGATCGTGAGGCGGTGTTCGGGCCGGGACTCCCGGAGATCGTCGTGGGCACCGACCGGGGCTGCTTCGTGCGCGTCACCGGTGACGGTGTCGCTGCCCGGCACGTCGTGATCCGGTACGCGGAGGACGGTTGGGCCGTCGAGGCGGTCGAGGGCGAGGACGTGTTCGTCGACGGCGAGCGCATGACGCGGCGCGTGGTGGACGGCCCGCTTCGACTGCGGTTGGGGGACGCCGAACAGGGGCCGCTCCTGGAGCTCGGACCGGCGATCGAGCAGCGCGACCTCATGACGCGCAACTTCGGTGCGGTGCAGACGGACGGCGCCGGCCCGTCTGCCGACCTCGAGGCCGCCCCGGAGCGTCGCGCGCGCTCCGTCCGTCTGACAGGCGAGCGGCTCATGATCGGGCGCGCCGCAGACAGCGACCTCGTCGTGGACGACGTGCTCGTCTCCCGGCGCCACGCCGAGGTTCGCGCGGTCGACGGACGTTCGTGGGAGGTCGTCGACCTGGGGAGCCACAACGGCACGTTCGTGAACGGGCAGCGTGTGGATCGGGAGCCCTTCGCAGCCGGAGACGTGCTGATGATCGGACGGCACACGTTCCGGCTCGACGGAGACACCCTCCGCGAGGACGTCGACACCGGAGAGGTGGCATATGCCGCGCTCGGTCTCACCGTGCGGCTTCCGGACGCGGGGGTGCTGCTCGAAGGCGTGACCTTCACGCTCGACTCGAAGTCGCTGCTCGGCGTCGTCGGCCCGTCGGGCTCCGGGAAGTCGACGCTTATCCGAGCGCTGACCGGCTTCCAGATGGCCACGGAGGGGGATGTCCGGTACGGCGACGCGAGCCTCTATGCCCAGTACGACGCTCTGAGACGCCGAGTGGGATACGTGCCTCAGGACGACGTCGTCCACGAGCACCTGACGGTTCGGCGCGCGCTCGAGTACTCGGCCGACCTGCGGTTCCCCGCTGACGTCCGGCCGGACGAGCGGCGTCGCCGGGTGGACGAGGTGCTGGACGAGCTGGCGCTCACGCGCTCTGCGGACGTCGTGGTGGGACGACTCTCGGGTGGGCAGCGCAAGCGCGTCAGCGTCGCACTCGAGCTGCTCACAGAGCCGTCGCTCCTGTTCCTCGACGAGCCCACGTCGGGCCTCGACCCCAACTACGAGCGCAGCCTCATGAAGCTCTTCCGGCGTCTGGCGGACAACGGGCGCACCGTCGTCGTCGTCACGCACAGCGTGGAGAGCCTCCACCTCTGCGACCGGGTGCTCATCATGGCCCCCGGAGGACGAGTGGCCTACTACGGGCCGCCACAGTTCATGACCGCCTACTTCGAGGTCGAGGACATGCAGGATGTGTTCAGGGCGCTCGTCGAGCAATCCGAAGTCGACTGGGCGGCGCGGTATCGGCAGCACGCCTTTCATCGCGACTACGTCTTGCGCGGAGGATCCGCCACCGAGCCGCCGGCCCAGCAGCCCGAGGTCCCGCGAGCCTCGACGGACGGTGGGTCGCGCCTGCGCTCGAGGGGGTGGTGGAGCCAGTTCTCGACACTCACGCGTCGCTACGCCGCGCTGACCGTCGCCGACCGGGCAAACCTGACGCTGCTCGTCGCGCAAGCGCCGGTCCTGGGCCTGCTGCTCCTCGCAGCGCTCCCGACCGGCGAGCTCGGAAGCTCGGCGCCCGGCGTGTTTCGACTCCTCTCGCAGGCGAGTCTCGTCCTGCTGGTCGTGATCCTCGGCGTGACGTGGCTCGGCCTGTCGAACGCTGTCCGCGAGATCGCGAAGGAGATGCCAATCTTCCGGCGTGAACGCGCGGCCGGAGTCGCGATCTCGGCCTACGTCGCGTCGAAGGCGGTCGTACTCGGCGTGATCACGTGCGTGCAGGCAGCGGTGCTGGTCACGCTGGCCCTGCTCCGACAGGGCGGCCCCGACAGCGCAGTCGTGTTCGGCTGGCCGCTCGGCGAGCTGCTCGTGGTCGGCGCGATGACCGGAGTGGCGGCGATGGCCCTCGGGCTGTTCGTCTCCGCGGTCGCGCGGACCCCCGATCGCGCCACGACGGTGCTCCCGATCGTGCTGGTCGTCCTGCTCGTGCTGGCGCTCGGCGGTGTCGTCCGCGAGATCGGCGAACGGCCCGTCCTGAAGCAGCTCGGCTACGTGGCCATCACACAGTGGGGCTTCTCTGCGGCGGCGTCCACATCGTCGCTGAACGACCTGCAAGCCGTGACCGGCGTGCTGACGCGAGTGCCGTCGGTCGACATCGACAACCCCACGAGACTCTTCGACGCGCTCGGCAAGGGGGACCGCGGCGACGCACGCTGGGATCACAACTCGTCGGCGTGGCTGCGCGACGTCGGCGCTCTCTTCCTGCTCACGATCGCCGGGCTCGTCGGCACCTGGGTGGCGCTGCGGCGTGAAGGCGCCGGAAGGCGGCGGTGACCTGAGGGGCTCTGCGGCCGTCACGCTGGTGCTCGTCCTGGCCGTGGTTGCCGGCTGCGGGGAGACGCAGGGCGCGGAGCCATGGCCGCCGCTGGCGCCCCTGGGTGCCGAGACCGGCGCCTCCTGGCGCGCCGTCTGGAACATGGGCGGGCCGCTCGATCCGTCCTCTCGCAATCCCTGTGCGCGGGGATCGCGTCAGTGCATGGACAGCGTGCTCGACGAGATGAGCGCGCGGCTCGACCGAGAGGCCCGGCGCTGCGACCACCTGGCGCCGTTCGCACTCATGTATCGCCAGGTGACCGACGAGGTCGCCTCGAGCGCCCGCGAAGGGCGCTACCGGTCGCCCGAGTACGCGATCCATCTCGACGCCGTCTTCGCGACGCTCTACTTCCGCGCAGCCGACGCCTGGCGCGAGGGGCGGAAGGACGACGTTCCGCGCGCCTGGCGGCTGGCGTTCGCGGCCGCCGACCGACGCGAGCTGCCTGCCCTCGGAAACATGCTCCTCGGGATGAACGCACACATCTCGCGCGACCTCCCGTACGCGCTCGCAGCGACCGGGCTCCGCACCGCCGACGGGGCGGACGCCCAGCCCGACGTCGTGGCGGTGAACAAGGACATCGCGCGGGCGCAGCAGCCGATGCTGCGCGACGTCGCCAAGCGTTTCGACCCGACCGTGGCGAAGCTGAACGACCTCGGCACGCTCTTCGACCCCAAAGCGATCGACACGGTCATCGCTCGCTGGCGTCTCGAGGCGATCTCCAACGCCCGCGATCTGCTCGCGGCCAAGACGACCGCCGAGCGGCGTGCGGTCGACGCACGCATTGACGCCAACGCCACGACCCGTGCGCTCGTGCTGTGGGAAGCGGCGAAAGCACAGGCAACGCCCGCGGCAATCGCTGCGCGCGACCGTTACTGCAAGCAAGCACGCGACCGAGGTTGACTCGGCGCTTCGGCGTCGTCAGGGCTCGATTCCCGAGCACGGCTTGGTGTGCGTGCGCACCCGTGGCGCTCGGCCGGCGGCTCGCCTCCGACGTATCTGAGGATCGACTCGGTAGCGGAAACGGCTTGACGGAGCGGCCCCGGAGTCGAACCGAGCCAGCCTGGGGCTGCCAGACCTCACCGGTTTTGAAGACCCGGGAGCGAACCGGCCGTTTGCAGGGCTTTCCTCTCACAAGCGGGTGATGTGCGCCAGTACGGGCGCCAATCGCGTCGCCGGACTAACGTCGGCGGCGTGCCAGACCGCGAGCAGGTCCTGCGCTTCGCCGTCGGGGCGGCTCGATCAATGCATTGATGCCGAATCTTGGCGAAATTCGATGGGATTCGGAATCCCATTGCCGGCTAGCCGCGCTGCGTCACGAACGTATTAATGGGGTATGAAAATCCCGACTGCAAACCAGCACGTCGGCGCACCTTACGAGCGGCTCGCTCGTGATCCTCGGCGGAAGCGGGATCCAACAAGCAGACGGCGGGAGGTCAATGCGTCTCGCTCCTCGAGACTCGGCTCAACCGCCCTGGATGGGGCTTTCGGGACACCGGGCTACGGGGCCCTGGTCGTTCCTGCTCTCCCTCAACCGATTCCACGGCCACACGCCGTCGATCTCCACGTCGAGGGAGAAGCTGAGCAGGATCCGGATCAGGACGATGATTCCGAGCACGGTCACGCTCTGGAACGTCTGATCTACGACGACGGTGCGGACGATGTCTGCGACGATGAGCACTTCGAGCCCGAGCAGGATGCATCGGCCAAGATTGCGGCGAAGCCGTTCGTACGACCCGGCTCTTCTCGCGTCTGTAGCTGCGTCGCGCAGAAACGCGAGGAACGCGCCGAGTCCGCCTACGACCATGATGCCCGTGCCGACCGTCTCGACGACCTTGACGACCTCGCTGATCCACTCCTCGTAGGTCACGGGCGAGAAGCTACTCCATCAGGCCAAGATGCCCTTGCTGCCGAGCCGGCTTGGCGAGCGCGAAGCCAACAACAGCGATCCCCACGTGCCTCTTCGCCGCCGAACCCGCGCAAACCGGGCATACGGCAGGAGCGAGCCACGCAAAGTCTGACTACCGGCGCGCTGGGTGGTGTCGCGGCGACCCCCAGATGGGCTTACCGACGTTGGAGCGGTTCTGTCAGACGCCAATCTCGGCTTTCACGCGGCCGGATGCTGCTGCAGTCTTGAGCGCTTGGTAGTCGAGGTCGTTCTGCTCCGCGTAGCTCTCGCCGAACGCGGAAAGTGCCCGGTCGAGCGCATCGGAGCTTCCGAGGTAGCTCGCGATCGCTATCGCATCCCCGGAGCGGGCGTGGCTCTTCGCGAGCGCCCACCCGCACACGTTCGCGTACGTCGCCATCATCTTCGGGTTCATCGTCTCGATGGCCGCTGTTCCCTTCGAGTCCCAGAGTTGGCGGACGTAGAAGTCGCGGTCCACGTTCTCGACGTCGGTGGTGCGCAGCCAGCCCAGCATGATGTCGCTCGCGGCCTGGGTCAGCTGCTGACCCTCGACGACGCGCTGGCCGTGATGGGAGAAGGCGCTCTTTCGGAGGAACGGCTCGAGCACCGATGCCTCTGCCTGCTTGGCCTGGAGGAAGAGGGGATCGCTCTCGTCGCGGCCGACCATGAGCACGATCCAGGCGCGGGTGCCGACGCTGCCGACGCCGACGACCTTCCGCGCCGCATGCACGTAGCGGAAACGCTCGAGCAGCCGCCGGCGGTCGCCCGGCAATGTCTGCCGGTACGAGCGGATCAGACCGTGCAGAAACTCTTCGAGACTGCCGCCGTCGCGCGGCGGCACGAGATCCTCGACCGGAACGATCAGGGGCGGATCACCGACGATCTGCGGCTCTCCGTCGACGAGGTGGGTCAGCTTCGCGAACGCGGCAAGGCTGTCCTTTGTCCGAGCTTTCGCGACGTTACGGTCGATCCGCGCGGTCTGCTTCTTGCTCGCTTGCCGCTGGAACAGCTGGACGATCTCATCCGCGTCGATTCGTGCATACCACACGGCAAGGGTGCCCATGCCTGCGAAGTCCCTCATCGCCGTGCGGTAGGCGCGGGTCACTGCGCGGTTGATCGCCTGTCGCTGTTTGGCGCCGAAGCCGCGGTCACGGCCGGCGACCGCGAAGCTCGCTACGAGTCGTTTCAGGTCCCACTCGAACGGGCCCGGCAGCGTCTCGTCGAAGTCGTTGATGTCGAAGACGAGCCGACGGTCAGAGGCGGCGTACACGCCGAAATTCGAGAGGTGAGCGTCCCCGCACAGCTGGACCTCCAGTGCCGTCCTCGGGCCACCTGAGAGATCCGACGCCATCACGCAGGCGGCGCCGCGGTAGAACGTGAACGGCGAGACGAGCATGCGCCCGTACCGAATCGGGACGAGTTCCTGCACGCGCGTGCTCGCCTGCGCTTCGAGCAGGTCGACCGGGTCGCGCCGGTTCGCCGGCGAAGACCACTCGGCGTGGACCGAGCGCCCAACCTCGGCCCGTGCAGCCTTGCCCCGCGCGGCCCGCTCGGCCGGCGTGAGGTGCGGTACGACCTTCGCCCTGGAGGGCCGTCGGCCTCGGGGAGCGCTGCTTTTCGCTGCGGGCTGCCTCGGTGATCGGGGGGCACGCTTGGGCGAAGGGCTCTGCGCGACCGGGCTGAGCGCCGTTGGCGCAGGCGGCTCGGCTGAAGCGGGCTCGGCCTCCGGCCGCGGGTGCTCGCCAGCAGGTGCGGGACCGGCGTCGTCGCCGTGCGGCGATGCGTGCTCGGGCCGCTCCGGCTCGCGAGTAGCGCGCATCCAGTCGGCGGCCGTGTCCGCGGTCTCGCCGGTGTGATCGTCGTCAGTCATCTCTTGCTCCTCTCGCGGGGGTCGGCTATGTCGGCGGTGAGCTGGGCTTCGATTGAGCGCCGGGCTGCACCGTCGGGATGCCTCTGGTGAACAGCAAGGCGACGAGCGCGAAGAGCGCCAGGATCGAAACGGCCACGCGCAGCCCGTCGATCCGGCTCTGCTCGTTCGTCTCCACGATCGCGTCGACCGTCCGCGGGCGGACATGCGCATCCGAGAGCGCGGCCTTCAGGTCGGCGTCCGAGATGAACGGGACGCCGCCGGCGAGGCTCGTCTGTGCCTGGGCGGCGACGCGATCGGGGACGGCCGGGTTGTTCTGGACGCCGGCGAGAAACGAGGTGGTCAGCGCCGAGATGAGCACGGCGCCTGCCAGCGCGGTACCGATCGACGCGCCGAGCTGTGTCCCCGTGTTCTGGATTCCGCCCACCTCGCCGCTCTGCTCGTCGGGCACCGCCGACACGGTCACGCTCCCCAGCTGGGAGGCGATCGAGCCGATCCCCGCACCGGCAAGGAGCAGCGGCCAGGTGACGATCTCCGCGCCGGCGCCGTAGTCGAGCAAGGCGACCAGGAGCACAAGCCCGGCGAACATCGCCATGAAGCCGAGGCGGATCACCCGCTGCGGGTTCGCGTTCGGCAGCAGCTTGGGGACTCCGGCCGCGAAGAGCAGCAACATCAGCGAGAGCGGCAGCAGATGCATGCCCGTGTTGACCGCCGACAGACCGAGTGCAACGGACAGGAACAGCGGCACGACGAAGAAGATTCCGCCCTGCACCAGGAACAGGAAGAAGAACGAGGTGACGCCGTCGCGCAGCTGGACGTTCCGCAGCATCTTCGGGTCGATCAGCGCAGCCTGGCCGCGCGCGATGCGCCGGTTCTCCCACATGGCGAAGAGTCCGACCACCACGCCGCCCGCGAACACGAGCCAGATCACTGGCGAGAGCCCGAGCCACTCAGGGGAACCGGGCTTGGGCCGGACGAACCCCCACGAACCCGCGCGCAGGATCCCGATCACGATCAGCCCGAGGCCGGCCGCCGACAGCCCGGTGCCGACCAGGTCGAGCCTCGCGCCCTTCTCGGGCGGTGTGTCGTTCACCCGTCGCGCCAGAGCGAGGATCACGATCACGATCAGCACCTCGCCGACGAACACCCACCGCCACGAGGCGTAGGTCGTGAACAAGCCGCCGATCACCGGCCCGACGGCCGCCGCGATCGCGCCGGCAGCCGCCACGAGCCCGTACGCACGCGGCCGCTCCGATTTCGCGAAGTTCGAGGCGACCAACGCCACGATCGCCGGCATGATCAGCACCGCGCCGAAACCCTCCAGGAACGACCAGCCGATGATCAGCACCGGCAGGCTGTGAGACAGCGCCGTCGTCAGCGACCCGCACGCGTAGACGACGCACCCGATCGTGAACGCGCGCTTCCGGCCGATGATCTCCCCGACCCTCCCGCCGGTGATCATGAACGAGGCCATCACGAGCGTGTACAGCGTGATCGCCGTTTGGATCCCGAGCACATCGGTCCCGACGTCATTGGCGACAGTCGCGATCGCGGTGTTCATCACCGTCATATCCAGCGCCATCACGAACTGCCCCGTCGCCAGCGTGAGCAGCACCACACTCGCTGCCTTGCCGGCAGCAGAAGACGCGGTCGGCGCGGCCGTCACGATGACGCTCCCACGCAGCATCCGAGCGAGCCGCGCTGGACGATTCCGGGCTGCTGATTCAGGTTCACGGAGGGCCCGGGAGGGTGAGGATCAGGACGGCGGCGAAGATGAGCAGCCCGGCGCCGACGCCGACCATGGCGAAGCGCACGCCGAGCAGCGGGAACTGGGTGCTCAGCCCGACCAGGAACAAGACGCTCGCGAGGATGACCGTCACCCGCACGTACTCGTCGCCTGTCTCGGCGGCCTCCTGGCCCTCCAGGTAGTACGCGTCCGCGCTCGTGTCCAGAACACGTGACCGCGCCTCGCCGGTCGGGATGTACTGCGGCATCTCCTGGGGCCCCGCCGGCGCGTTCGGGTTCGTGAACGGGTGGGTGGCGAGCCAGGCGACGAACGCGACCCGGTACTCCGCTCGGAAGCGCTTCTCGGCGACGCGCATCCCGTTCGGATTGTGCGTCAGGTAGGCAGCGAACCAGCTGTTGAACAGGATCCCGTCGGCGGTGCGGAACGTCAGCGACTCCTGGAAGGAGCGGTTCGCCTTCGTCCGCGTGGCGGAGGCCTTCGCGAGCTTGAGCGACGATTCGGTGCCCCACTTCGCAGCCGAGTAGCCGGACCAGGCGGCCACGATCGTGACGATCGAGAGCAGCAGCGCCCCCATGATCGAGATCAGCCGGTTGCCGCGACCGTCCCCGTTATGGGCGCGAGCATGCTCGGCGTGCTCGCCGATCTCCTTGCCGACCTCGATTGGAGATAGACCCTCTGGCACGCGGTTGCCCTTTCGCTTCGCCGGCGAGCCGTGAGGCGCGCCGAACGCGGCAGAACATCGGCTACATGACCTCGACTGCGGTCTCGGACGGGCGTGCGATCAGGTAGGAGACCACGCCGAGAATCGGCAAGAAGACGATCAGGATCGTCCACATCGCCTTGGCGACTCCGCTGTGATCTCGGCGGCGGAAGTTATCGATGAACACGTTGATCACGACGAAGATCCACATCACCCACACGAAGAAGATGACCATCCACCAGACCACGTCCCAGAAGCTGGGGTTGTTCGTATACGCGAGCATGTGCGCTCCCTCCCGTTTGATGCCGGCGGTTGGGCCGGTCATGCCGGTTCTCTCGACCCAATCGGCCGACGGCCCGACGCTACGACGGAGACGCTCGGCCCGACATCGGCCACAATGGCCGATATCGCCGACCGCTACTGCGGAGTCGCGAACCGGCCGTCGATCGCTCCAAGGCCGGACTGCTCGACGATCTCGACGGCTTCGGACCTGGTCTTGACGCCGAGCTTGCTGTAGATCGAAGCGACTTGAGTCTTGACGGTTGGGCGCGAGAGGTGGAGACGGTCAGCGATCTCCTGGAGGGAGAGGTGCGTCGGCAGGAAAGAGATGAGCCGGAGCTCGGCCGGAGTTAGCTCGTAGTCCTTCCCTCGCCTGATCCGCTCTTCGAGACGCTGCAGCCGGGCGGGAAGCGTTCCGGCGTCGGGGTACCCCTGGAGGGCGTCGCTCGCGACCAGCGCGAACTCGAGGGCGCCGGCGAGGTCGCCGAGGTCCAGGCTGATATCGGCGCAGCGCAGCGCGAGATCGGCTTCGAGCCACGGGAGCGCGTGGAGCAATGGGCGGAGGCGGCGGGCGTTCTCGAGCTGGCGCGCGGCCTCGGCGTGGGCACCGCGCCGCTGGTGCGCCAGCGCTCCTGCCGCGTAGGCGATGGCGCTCTGGGCTACGTCGTCGAGACGCCCTTCTTCGACCAGCTGTAGCGCTTCGATGGCCCATCTCTGCGCGTTTCGCCGATTGCCGAGCTCCGTTGCCGCGAAGGACATATAGGCGAGACAGTAGAGCCGCACGTGCGCGAGCTCTGGCCTTTGGCTCGACAGAGCGAGTGCCTCGCCGAGCACGTCGATCGCTTCTTGCGGTCGGCCGAGGAGAGCGTTCGCCGTCCCCAGGGCGCGGCAGGCGCTGAGAAGCCGGCGGGTGCCGTCCTGCTTCTCCGCGGTGTAGACGAACTCGGCGTCGCGCAGCATCCCGTGGATTCCGTCGGGAGCGACGGCACTTCGGACGTTCGCGAGCGCCGAACGAAGCGACGTCGCCCCGTCGGCGGATGGCATATCGAGCTGTGTCCGCTCGGCCGCAGCGACGAAGCGCCTCGCTCGCACAGGATCGCCGAGCAGCACGGACACCCAGCCTGCCGCGATCGACAACTGGGCGTCCGATTCGATCTCGTCGTCGGTGCAGCGGCCGAGCCAGAGCCTCAAGGTCTCGATCCGCCCGCGACCTGCGAGCTCGTCCCAGTGCCCGTGCGCGATCCTGCCCGCCTGCGCGAGATCGCCGCTCTCGTGCGCGTAGGCGAACGCCTCGTCAGGGCTCCCGTGCAGTTCGCACCAATCTGCTGCCCGCTTCAGGTACACGGGGAGCAACTCCGGATGACGACGGTTGAGCTCGGCTCGGAGGAAGTCACTGAACAGGTGGTGGTAGCGGTACCACCCCCCGCGATCGTCGAGCGGGACGACGAACGCATTCGAGCGCGCGAGGGCCTCGAGCGAATCGGTCGCGTCATCCGTGCCCAGCACCGCATCGCACAACGGTTGCGTCATCCGGTCGAGGATCGACGTACCGAGCAGGAACGTCGTGAGATTGCCCGGCTGGCGCTCCATCACCTCTTCCAGGAGGTAGTCGGCGATCTGCTGCTGATTCCCGGTCAGACCGGCAGCCCTCGTGGCGGCATCGTCGCGGTCTCGCAACGAGAGCGTTGCCAGCGCGACCGCGGCAGCCCACCCCTCCGTCCGGTCACGCAGAGCCTCGGCCGCCTCCTCCGACAGCTTCAGACCACCGCGGGCGGCAACGGCTCGCGTCTCCTCGGTGTCAAGAGCGAGGAGCGCGGCCCCGACCTCGACCAGGTCGCCACTTGCTCGGATGCGGCCCAGCCGCAGCCCGCGATCGCCACGCCCGACCAGCACCAGCTGAGACCCGGATGGCACCTGTTCGGCAAGGAACACGAGAATCGAGCGGCTCAACCTGGCCGTGACGAGGTGAACGTCGTCCAGCACCAACACGAACGGGTCACGCTCGCCGAGGTCGGCAGCCAGAAGAGGAAGGGCGACCTCGACGATCCTCGGCGTCCTTCGTGACAACTCTTCGAGAAGGTCACCGCGGACCGGACCGGTGCGCTCGAGCGCCGCCGCAACGTGGGTGAGCAGCGCCACGGGATCGTTGTCGCCGTGTGCGAGCTGCAACCAACCGCTGACCCTCGGATCCAGGTCGCTCCACTGCGCGACGAGAGTCGATTTCCCGTAACCCGCCGGAGCCGAGACCAGCACGACCCGGCTGCGCTGCACGACCTCCTGTAAGGGAGCGAGGCGGGTCCGCGGTATCGCATCGGCCCGCACAGGCGGAACCAGCACCGCGGAGGTGTTCAGCAGGCGCCGACGCTCGAGAGTAGGAGAAGAATTAGCGATCGCTGTGACCTGCGTCCCAGGAACACCGCGAGCCAGCGCGATCCTGAGACACGCGTGACGCTGCCGGCAAGCACCGCGGCGCGAGCGCCAGGGAGGGCCTGCAGAGGCTCCGAATTCCTACATGGGAGTCATGAATCACGGCGACAGTCACCCGCCTCCTACCAGCGGGCGCTCCCCGGCGACGTCCGCGTTCCAAGCGATTCCCCGGGCGAGAATATCAGCCACTTTGGCCGATGAAAGATCAGCCGCTGCAGGCATAGCTTCCAGTGCATGGCCGGCCAGCCGAGAACGTCCCGCAAGGAAGCGTCGCGCACGCCGGTTCAGCTGACGCCGACCGAGACGGCCGTCCTGACGCTCCTCCCGACGCATCGGACGCTCGCCGCGATCGGCGACCGCCTGGGCATCGGTCGTCCAACGGTGAAGACCCACGTCCAGCACATCTACGAGAAGCTCGGGGCGACGAACCGGGCCGAGGCCGTGGAGTTGGCGGAGAGTGCCGGCGTTCTGCCTACCGACGGGAAAGGGCCGGTCGCCGGGCGGTGAGCTCGGCCTCGCGACACCGGGTTCACGATTGCTGTCGCGAGGCGGGGGACAGAGCCGTCACTGGATTCTCCCGCCGCCCGACCCGGACCTGACAAGGAGGTATGACGATGACCGAGATATCGGCCGAACAGCTCGAGGCCGAGCAGTCGATGTTCGTGCAGACTGCGCAGGGCATCGACAGCGATGGCGCCATGCTGACGCTGCGAGGGATCGCGCCCTCGACGCTCTACTTCTCCGACCGGCCCCAGCGGGTCGCCGGGCAGATGGCCACGACCGATTTCGTCGACCTGTGGGCCGTCGGCGACAACAGCTTCGAGACTGACCCGCCGAACGCGGTGCTCTCGTTCCTCGAGCCCGGGGCCGACGTGCCCGTCGACGCGGTGGTCGTGCTCACGACGCCGAGCCTCACCGGCGACGGCAATCTCACCTACGCGATCGACGTGCTCGAGGACCGGTCCCGGCGCACACCGGACCCGTCACGCTGTTCATCGACCCGTTGGGGCGGCCGCTGTCGCCCGTCTCCGTGTGCGGTGTGCGTCGCCGCGAGCGACGGCGGGATCGGCGCGGGATGTAACACCAGCAGGACCGGGCCGCGGCGCCCCGCCGTGTCCCTAGCAAGCTCCTGAAAGGAGAATCTGATGGCACAGGAAGTTGTTGAGAGGCCAGTTCTCGATCTGCTCGCGAGCATGACTGCGGACTCACTCGCGGCGTCGAATCTCGACCCCGAGACATTGATGCTGGTGCGCGTCGCAGCACTCGTTGCGGTCGATGCTTCGGCTGCGTCCTATCTGCTCAACCTCGGCGCAGCCAGCGAGCTGGGCTTCGGAGCGGAAGAGATCCAGGGCGTCCTGACTGCGGTCGCGCCGATCGTCGGGACGGCACGTGTCGTTTCGGCATCGGGGAAGATGATCAAGGCGCTCGGTATCGCGATCGAGATCGCCGAGGCCGAGCTCGAAGACGAGACCGCCTCGTAGCAGTGGTCCGGAGGGCGCGTCGGAGATCTTCCCGCGCGCCTAATCCCACCCCCGCAGCACGAACGAGACAAAAGCACGGCTCAACGTTTTGACCACTCTCAAATGAATTCCCGTGGGAGGAAATGATGGCAAATGACAATCTCGTCCTTGTGGTCGGTAGCTACTCGGTTTCCGGGGCAGCAGCCGATGATTTCAAGGCGCTCAAGGCAGGCGAGGACGCCGGTGACTACCAGGTCGTCGGGGCCGTCGTCCTGAACCGCGACGCCAGTGGCAAGGTCGATGTGGCCGAGCACGACAGCGGTGCCCACGTAGCAGGCGGCGCCGTTCTCGGCGGCACCGCCGGGCTCGTGGTCGGGCTGTTCGCGCCGCCGCTGCTCGCCGCGACCGCGGTCGGAGCCGGGATCGGCGCAGTCGTCGGCAAGCTCAAGAAGAAGCACGATGAGAAGCAGCTGGGCGTCGAGATGGAGGAGTACCTGCCGCCGGGATCGTCTGCGGTCGTCGCGATCGTCGATGACACCTACGCGGACAGGGTCGAGGCCGCCCTCGTCAACTCGGACAAGCGGATCAACAAGGCAATCGACAAGGACGACTACGACGAGCTTCAGAAAGCTCTCGACCAGTCGTCCGCCGAGCTCACGAAGGCTGTGAACTCCTAACTGGCCGGTACGGGAGGGGCCGGCACACACCAGCCCCTCCCTCCCGCCACCAAGAAACGGACATGACGATGACATTCACTCGCGCACTCAGCCTGCTCACTGCCGTTGTTTCGGTCGCGCTCGTCGCTGCGGGCTGCGGCTCGAGCGGCGACAACTCGACGACAACGACGACCGCCAGCGCGTCGGCGACAGAGGTATGGGCGAGCGGTGTCTGCTCGTCGCTCACGACCTGGCAGGCCGCGATCAAGTCGGCCGCCGGCTCCCTGAAGAGCGATCCCACCAAGAGCGGGCTCCAGACGGCCGCCGACGATGCGAAGTCGGCGACGCAGACACTCGCTTCCGACCTGAAAGGGCTGGGCAAGCCCGATACCCCGTCCGGGCAGCAGGCGAAGGACTCGCTCGATCAGCTTGCGACGCGCTTGCAGCAGAACGTGGCCACGATCGAGAACGCGGTCAAAGGCGCCTCCGGCATCAGCGGCGCAATCGCTGCCGTCTCATCGGCGACGGTCACACTCGCGACGATGGGAACAGAGGTCAAGACGACCGTCGCGGACCTCCAGGGACTCGACGCGAAGGGCGAGCTGAAGAGCGCATTCGCGAGCTCGAGCGCCTGCAACACCCTGACGAGCGCAGCCGGCTCGTGAACGCAACGGTCGCCGCCGGCACGGCGGTCGCTGCCGTGAGCCGCCTCGTGACCGGTCGCGGAAGCGACGCCTGGTCAAGGTGGGCGGCTGGATTGCGGTCGTTGCGTTGCTCCTGGTCGTCTTCACCTATCGGGCGTAGGAGTTGAGCGCGGGGACGGCGACTGGCGGTCGGCGACGTGGGTGACCTCTGGGGCACCGGCCGGCTGGAGGCGTTCAGCGACGGCGTGTTCGCAATCGCGATCACCCTGCTCATCCTCGAGATCAACGTGCCCGAGTCCGCCTTCGGCAATCTGTGGCGTGGCATCGCCGACCAGTGGCCGTCCTACCTGGCCTACGTGACGAGCTTCCTCACGATCGGAGGGATCTGGGTCGCCCACCATGGAATCTTCCGGCGCCTGCAGTACGCAAACAAGCAGCTGATGGTCATCAACCTGTTGTTGCTGATGGTGGTGTCCTTCCTGCCCTTCCCGACCAAGCTGATGGCCGAAACGATCCACGACGCCGACGCCGCGCGCGCCGCAGTCATCTTCTACGGCGCTGTCCTGCTCGTCCTCTCAGTCCTGACCTGGATCCTCTGGACGGCCATCACGCGCGACCGCCGCGTGCTGAGACCAGAGGTGAGCGAGGAGGAGATCGCCGCGATCGCGCGCGCTGCAACACCGAATATCGGCTTCTACGTCGGCGTGATCGTGCTCGCGTTGATCGCGCCGAAGGTCGCCGTGTTCGGGTATCTCGCGATCGCGATCGTCGCGCTCGCGCGAATGCGCGGTGACCGAACCCCGGTCGGGACGACGTCAGCCTGAAATGCGTTCGCGGCTCAACCGGGTGAAGCGGAGGCTGTGACCGATCGGCGGACAACGTCGAGAAGGCGCTCGGGCAGTAGCCAGCGCTGAGCGACGAACGGTCTCGCGGGAGGCGGCGCAGGGCCGATATGGCACCTCCGAGGAAATCGCCGACCGGAGGTCATCGGAAGCCGCAGGGCGTCGCGCCGCCGTAGGTGGACCGATGCGGTACGCGTGGGATTGCCAATCCCATGCCACTGGCTCCTCCTCGCTACTTCCGTCTGTGCCTGGAGCGACGTAGGGATCTGATTGGCTGGCGCGCACCTGGCGCGCACCGCTGTATTTGCAGTGGTTTTCTGGGGCTCAACGGTTGTCGAATATTCGCCTTGAACGGGCCGTTTCCGGCGTGACGGAGCGGCGCCGGAGTCGAACCGACCCAGCCTGGGGTTGCCAGACCTCACCGGTTTTGAAGACCGGCTGGGCCACCGGGCCCATGCCGCTCCGCGGGCGACGCTAGCAGTGCCCGCTGAGCAGGCCGGGTGCCGCGCGCACCGGTTTGGATCCGTGATTTATCCTCATGCCGTGCTGAGGATCTCCCGACGCCGGGAGGCAGCGGCAATCCCCAGTTGAGGTAGCTCCCCACGAAACGGAGGCGCTTCTCCTGCGTCCCCTCGCATCCAGTTCGTCGGCCGCTCGTCCGCCGCGCGGGGCCGGGCTGGTTCGCTCGCGCCTCCTCGACTCGTTCGCGAACCTGTGGGAGCGGCAACTCGCGGTGATCGTGGCCCCGCCCGGGGCCGGCAAGACGACGCTCCTCACGCAGATCGCCGACGGCGCCGGCTGTCCAGTCGCCTCGTACCACGCCGAGACGCGCGACCGCGACCGCGCGATCTTCGCCGGCAGGCTTCGAGCAGCCTTCGCGGGTGCGCTCGTCGACGTGCCGCCCGGGCCCCTCACTCCGGAGGAGGCGGTGGCGGCCCTGGAGACATACACGCGTAGCGGGGAGCGGCGGCTGCTCCTCGTCATCGACGACTTCCACCTCCTGCACGGCACCGAGGCCCAGCGTGAGGTCGGCCTCCTCGTCGACTACGCCCCCGCGGGGCTGGCGGTCGTGATCGCCTCCCGTGCCAGGCCCGAGTTCGACGTCTCGCGGCGGCGCCTGTCGGGAACGGTGATCGAGGTCGGGCCCGACGACCTGCGGTTTCGCTCATGGGAAGTGGAGCGGCTCTTCCACGACGTCTACGGCGAGCCGCTCCCGCCCGAGGATCTGGCCGCGCTCACGCGCCGAACCGAGGGGTGGGCCGCGGGTCTGCAGCTGTTCCACCTCGCGACCGCCGGCAAGCCGACGCCGGAGCGCCGGCGCGCGCTCGCGGCGCTCGGCGCACGGTGGAAGCCCGCCCACGAGTACCTGAGCGCCAATGTCCTGGCCGACCTTCCGAAGGACCTGCGCGCGTTCCTCGTCGACAGCTGCATCCTCCCGCGCCTCGACCCGTCGCTCTGCGACGCGCTGCTCGGCCGCACCGACAGCGCCGCGTTGCTCGGCGAGCTCGAGCGCCGCCAGATCTTCGTGGACCCGCTCGACGAGATCGGCTCGTACCGCTACCACGAGGTCCTGCGCTCGTTCCTCGAAGCCGTGTTCGTCGACCGGTTCGGCGAGGCATGGGCGCGGGACCGGCACCGGCGCGCAGGGGAGCTCCTCGAAGCGGCGGGGTACGCCGCGGACGCACTGGCCGCATACGCACGGGCAGGTGACTGGGAGGGAGTGGGGCGTCTCCTCGGCGAGGAAGGCGAGAGCGCGGTCAGCTGGCCGTTCAGCTGGCTCGATCTCCTTCCCGATGCACTCGTCGCCAACGACCCCTGGCTCCTGCTCGCGACGGCGCGCGAGCGCGTTGCCGCAGGACGGTTCGCGGAGGCGGTGCAGCCCTACGTCGCGGCCGAGGGCTCCTTCGGGACCGAGGCGGGGAGCGAGATCGCCCGCCGCGAGCGCGCGACGCTACGGGCATGGCTCGAGCCCGCGTTCGCGCCTGCCGGCGAGTGGGCGGCGATCGCGCGCAACGCCACCGTGCGGGAACCGCTCGCGGCGTCACGCGCCGCGACGTCTTGCAGACCGCAGCACCGAGCGTTCGTGGCCGGCTTCGCGGCGCTGCTCGCGGGCCAGCTCGACGAGGCGGGGCGGCGGTTTCGGGACGTGCGCTCGGACGCCGACGCGAGTGCGCAGCTCGCCGCTGCCGCCCGGCTCGGAGCCGGAGTGGCCCTGCTCCTCGCGGACGACCCCGAGGCGAGTGCCGAGGTTGAGGCGGCGACCGACGAGGCGGATGCCCTGGGCATGCGCTGGCTCGCACGACTCGGGCGGGCGTCGCTGGCGCTCGGCGACCGTCCGGGTGGGGCCGCCGAGGCCGCTTCCGCGCAGGCTGCGGCCGCCGGCGAGAGCGACTCCTGGGGCGAGGCGTACGCAGCATTCGCCGCCGGCTGGGGCGCGCTGCGGACGGGAGCGGAGGCCGGGCCCGTCCTCGAAGCCGCGACGGCGGGCTTCCACGGGTTGGGTGCGGGCGTGCCTGAAGCCTGGGCGCGATCCGCGCTCGCGCTCGCGCGCGTACGTGCCGGCGATCCCGATGCTCGGGACGCCGCCCTGGCGGCCGAGGACGCCGCGCGCGCGGCGGGGGTCCCAGGCGCACAGGCCTGCGCGTCGCTCGCGCTGGCCGAAGCCACAGGACCGCGGCGAACCGAGTTCCAGGCGACGGCGACCGCACTCGAGCGTGCGCTGCATCTCAGCTTGCCGCGCGCACCGGCGCAAGCTGCCCGCCACTCCGGCCGGGCCGAGGGGCCGCCCGTCGCCATCCGGTGCTTCGGCGCCTTCGAGGTCGGCGTAGGCGGGCATGTGGTCGATCTGCGCCTGGTGAAGCCCCGGTCGCGCCAGATCCTGCGGTTCCTGGCCATGCACGCGCCGCACCCGGTTCACCGCGACGTGCTGGCGGAGGCCTTCTGGCCGGAGGTCGCGCCGGCGGTGTCCGGGCGCAACCTGCACGTGGCGCTGTCATCCCTACGCAAGGTGCTCGATCCCGAGATCGGCGGAGCGGGGCCGCTCATCGTGCGCGACGGCGATGCCTACCGGCTGGAGCTCGGGCCAGGAGACGAGGTCGACGTCGTCGAGTTCGACCGGGCGATCGCGACCGCTCGACGCGCCCAGGCGGAAGGCGATGCCGAGGGGGCGCGCGTGTCGCTTCAGCAGGCCCTCGACCTGTACACAGGCGAGTTGTTGAGCGAGGACGGCCCCGCCGACTGGGTCGTTCCCGAGCGCGAGCGCCGGCGATTCGAAGCCTCTACGGCCGCGCACGATCTGGCCCGGCTCTTCCTGGTGCGGGGCGAGCCGGCCGAGGCCGCCGCGACGTGCGAGCGCGGGTTCTTCGCGAACCCATTCCACGACGCGCTTTGGCATCTCTGCATCGAGTCCTACGAGGCGGCCGGCAACCCGGCCGCAGCAGCGAATACGAGCCGGCGGTACGAAGCGGTCCTGGCTGCGCTCGGGCTGACGTCGTTGAACGCCCGCTAGCCGCGCTTCCAGAGGGCGATCTTCGCGATCGCGGCCTCCGGCCGCTTCTGCCCCGGGTAGACGCTGACGATCGAGACCCGCACGCGGGTGACGTCGTCGCCCTCGAGGTCGAACACCTGGCGGTCGGGCGTGTCACGCAGCCGCAGGAAGCGTTGCTCGACGACCCGGCCGTCGCCGTCCAGGAACCGGACCCGGACCACCCGCGGGCGAGAGAAGCGCGTGAAGTCGTCGGCCGATCCGAGCCGGAACCCCACCTTGCGCAGGTCGGTCGCTCCGTCGAGGCGCACCGTGATCGCCTTCCGCCTCGGCGCGCCGGGCGGCGCCCAGAACGTCGCCGTGCTCGTGTCGATGGCGAGGCGCGGGGGATGGCCTGGAAGCGACGGCCCCGAGGCGCGGGGCGGGTGGATCTCGACGGGGTCGACGAACTGTTCCCGTGCCCATGTGTAGGGCCGTTCGACGAGCTTCTTGCGGAACGGCCCGAGCACTGCGACCGCCGCCGCGACGATCGCCAGCGCGATCACGACTTTCCGCCAGCCTGCGAATCCGCGCCGGCGCGCGCCGCCGGCAACCTCGCCGGTGGAACGGCGACGGCCCGGGCGCTCGCCCGCTGCGAGCGGCTCGCGCTTGGGGAACAGCCGCCGCCACCAGGGAGGGCGGCGCGTCACTGTCACGTCGGCGAGCGACGCCCCGCAATGCCTGCAGAACCGCGCAGTGGCCACGTTGCCGGTACCGCAGCTCGTGCAGAAAAGGTCGCCGGCGCGCCGAGCCGGTCCGGCCGTGGGCTTCCTGGCCGGGCGACGCTCGTACTCCTCGCCCGGAAGGCGAGCAGCGAGCTCCTGTTCCGCGCTCGAGGGCGGCCCGCCGTCGGGCTGCCCGACAGGCGGAACGCCAACGGTAGGCGTGAGCTCCTCCGGCTCCGTCGCGACGCTGGCCGAGGTCTCCCCGCGGACAGCCTCCGGCACCGAATCGGGGGTAAGGCCGGCGGGCCGCGCGTCCTCCTCCGTCGCGTCGGCGACCGCCTGCTCCGGCCCGGTCGCTACGGCGGCGTCCGCGGGCTCCTCGACCCGCTTCCCGTCCCACTCGAGGAACTCGCCGCAGGAAGAGCAGAAAGCGGCGTCGTCCTCGTTGTGCTCGCCGCACTTCCCGCAGACGATCATGCCGCGACGATCTCCACCGCAACCGGCAGGTGAGCGGGCCGGACGGCCTCGACGAGTGCCTGGAGCCCCTGCTGGTCGACCGCGCCCGGCTTGGTGACGCGCACACGGAGCGTTGCCTGCGGCTCGCTTGCCCCCGGAAGCGGCTGGCCGGCCTCGGTGGAAGCGGCTACTCCGCCGGATTCCTCGAGCTCGGGCTCGACGCCGGTAAAAAGCGCGACGTGCTCGCAAAGCCCGCGTCGGGTGCCGCGTATCCGGTAGAGGCCGACAGCTCGCTCGACCAGGGTGCGCTTGCGCTCCAGGGTCCAGCTCTCGTCGAGGGCGAGTGCGACCCAGCCTGAAAGCCACTCCACGAAGTCGGCCGGCGCCAGCTCGGGATCGAGGTAGGCCTCGAACCCGTCCAGCGACGCGAACACGGGGGCGAGTGCGTCGTCGAAGGCGCTCACGAAGCGCTGGGCGAACTCGTCCTCCTGATAGATCGCGGGCAGCGAGGGGCCGAGCGGGTGAGGGCTGCGCACGGTGGGGGTCAGGCCGCGCACGGCGCCTACTGCTCCACCTTCACGCGGTGCTCGTACGAGAAGACGAGCGCGTTGTCCTCGAGTTCGATGCGGTCGACCGCCTTGCCCCGCTCGCCCGTGGTGGGGTCGGCTGCGAATAGCCGGACCTCCTCGACGATCCCGGTCGAGGGCAGCGCCTGCAACACGGAGAAGATCTCGCCGGCGACCACCGGACGCCCGAACGGCCAGCCGGTGGCGTCCGGCCCGCCCGACACGGGGTCGAGGTACGCGTTGAGGGCTTCGAGCGCGTCTTCCTCCAGGCGGCGCGCGTTGGCGCGCGCCCGGGCGCGCAGGCGCGCCACCACGGTGACGCCCTGGTAGTGGGGAGGTTCGACGGCCACCCGCGCTCCGATCACGCGACGCTCGTCGAGATAGCGGGCAATCGTGTCCACCGTCTCCTGGCGCGGGACGAGCTGGTCGAACCGGATCCGGCCCTCCTCCGCGGTCGCGGCGGGGACGACGAGGACGCGAATGCCGGAGGCGCCGGAGTCGTCCTCCACCGGAATGCAGCGGACGCGGGCGATATCCGGAGCGGCTTCACGGGTCAGCTGCTCGTAGTCCTCGGCCGTCACCGCCCGGCTGCCCGTGCGGAGCAGGATCGGGCCCCGCACCTTGGCGTTCTCGATGTCCTCCGCATCGACGCCGCCGCGTGCCGGTCGCCGGTTCTCGACCCGAGTGACGTACGGGATCGACGACTTCAGCACGGTGAGCGCGCCGCGCGCGACGTTGCCACGACTTCCACCGCCTACGCGGTACGACGGCAGCCGCAGCACGGCTCCCTTCGGCGGCACGGCCCCGTACTGCGCGAGCGAGCCGTCCGGCTCGCGGACTGCGGGGCCGAAGGCGATCTCACCGAGCACGGCATCGAGGACGAAGTGGCGGTCGGTCGGCGCGCTGTCTGCGAAGCCCGACACCTCCGTCCACTCCTCCCAGCCGTCCGACGTCGCGACCTCGAGCAGACGTTGGTCGTCCACCGGCGCGACCGGCCGGCGGCGCAGCGCGAACCGCTGCCCCGGTACGCCCTCGGACAGCCCGAACAGCTCGCCGTCCACGAGCTCCGAGTTGGCGGCCGCCGTTGTTCCGCCGATGGTGAAGACCTCGAGCGAGGTGATCTTGGGTGACGCGCTGTAGAACGGCTGCTCGTCCGCCGGCGCGACGACGCGGCAGCGAAGCCAGCCCGCACGGAGGTTGCCGAGGATCGATGCCGCGTGGCTGCTCGGCAGGTGCACGATCACGTCTCCCGGGCGGTTGAGCCCTCCGGTCTCGTCCTGATCGAGGTCGCAGCGGATCCAGTCGTCACCGCTCCAGGCCTCCCAGACGAGCGGCGGGTTGAGCGGGTCGACACCGACGCCCTCGATCTCGGCCTCGAAGCGCAGCACCACCGCGCAGGACGGTGCCGCATCGGTCAGCCCGATGAGCAGCGCGTCGTCGGCCTTCGGCTGTGCGTCGAAGCAGAAGAAGCCCGCGCGGCTCTCCAGGGCGGCCGAGTGGTCGCGGTGCTCGGATTCGGCGACGCTCGACGCGACGTACGCGAGCGAGGTGGGGACGATGGCGAGCTCCTCGAGCGTCGTGAACGAGATCGCCTCATCGTCCTGCGTCCGCGGCGTCGCCACCTCAGTGGCGGGCGAGATGCGGACGGCGTTCGGCTGCGGCGCCGAGAGCCAGAAGGTCACGTCGGTCCGCGCGGGCGTCGCCGGGAAGAGGCGCACGCCGATCAGCTCCAGAAACTTCACGTAGTTGCGGTCGGGCACACGATTCAGCCGGTAGAGCAGCTGGTCGGTCATCGACGCGAACAGCTCGATCAGCGTCACGCCTGGATCGGAGACGTTGTGATCCGACCACTCGGGACAGCGTTGCTGGACGAGGCGCTTCGCGTCGTCGACCAGGTCCTGGAAGCGGCGGTCGTCGAGGTTGGGTACGGGTAGGGCCACGGTCACACCACCCCCGCGGGCGCGAGCGCCCGGTCGTCGGCCGGGGTGGTCTGCGCCTCCTCGGCCGGGATGACGTAGAACGGGAACACGAGGTTGCGCGGGTCGTTGGCGTCCCTGATCGAGTACCGGACGTCGATCAGGAGCGTCGCCGGGTCGTCCGGGTCGGGCGCCACGTCGACGTCCTCGACGTCGATGCGCGGCTCCCAGCGGCCGAGCGACGCCCGCACCTCGTAGGCGATCCTGCCGGCCGTCGTCGCGTCTGCCGGTGCGAAGACGAAGTCGTGCACACGGCAGCCGAAGTCAGGGCGCATGGGCCGCTCGCCGTAGGCAGTGCCGAGGATCAGGCGAATGCTCTCCTCGATCTCCTGCTCGTGCGACGACAGCGCGATTCTCCCCGTCACATTCGTCCGGAGCGGGAACGACCAGCCCGAGCCGATGAACTCCTCGCTCACGTCAGCCTCCGATCAGCACGTTGGTGGCCCCCTTGAGAATCGGCGCCCCGCAGCCGGCCAGGTCGCCGACCCGCGCCGCCGGCCGCCCGCCGATCAGCACGGTCTTGGAGCCGGGCGGTGCGATCGGCGTCGGCACGTGCGGGTACATCGAGCACGTGTGCATGTCGCCCACCACGGCGGCGGGCTGGCCTCCGATCAGCACCGTCGCGATGCCAGGTCCCGTAATGGCGCCCGGGTGGCCCGACTGATCTCCCACTCTCGCGGCCGGCGGCATTCGACAGCTCCTAGTTGATCTTCACCATGGAGGCCTTCACCTGGCAGAGCGCGCCGCCGTTGATGTCGACCTTCGACTTGCCCTTGACCGCGATCTGGGGCGCCTTCAGTTCCAGCGACGTCCCGGCCTCGAGCGACAGCTGCTTGCCGGCCTTGACCCGCACTTGCCCCCCTGCCTGGATCTCGATGTCGCCGTTGCTCTTGACCGTGATCCGGTTCTTGGCGTTGTCGAGGGTGATCCCGCTCTTCGCCTTCGCCGTCTCGATCACGATCCCGCCGCCGTCCTTGGTGTCGGTGATGCTCACCAGGTGGCCCAGCCGCGAGCGGAAGTAGCGGCGGTCGACCGCGCCCGACGAGCCGTCCACGAGCTTGTCCGGCTCGAACGGCTTGTCGACGCCGTTGTAGAGGCCGCCGAGCACGTACGGCCTGCGGACGTCGCCGTACTCGAACGCGACGAGCACCTCGTCGTTGACCTCGGGGAGGATCATGAGCCCGCGCTCCTTGCCCGCGCCGGCGTGGACGACGCGGGCCCAGTAGCTCTCGTACTCGTCCGCGAGCCAGGGGAACTTCAGCTTGACCCGCCCGAGCTTCTCCGGGTCCTTCACATCCGTGACGATCGCAATGACCATGCCGTAGATCGGCGGGCCGCCGGCTGAGCCCGAGCCGTTCGTCGCGCCGACCGACGCGAGCCCCAGCAGCGAGCGCTCCTGCCGGCCGCTGACGACGAAGTGCGTCCGGTAGCCGTTAGCGTCGAAGACGTGCCGCGATGAGGTGATCGTGTACTTGCCCTCGAACGCCTGGCCCGCCTGGCCGATGCTGATTGCGGTCCCGGCCACCAGCTTGGCGTCTCCGCGCGCCATGCCCTCCGCCTCCGCGCAGGCACCCGCGATCTCCTCGGCCAGCGCCTGTGCCACGGCGTCGACCTCGGCCTGGGTCGAGAGCGGCCGCTCGACCGACACGTACGTCGGGCTCCCGAAGGTGGCCGCCAGCTCGTCTGGCTTCACGGGGAGCACGACGGAGCTCGTCTGCGCCTTCGCGCGACCGACGAGCGGCTGCTTCTGCGCCGTATCCCACCCGCGCACCTCGACCGCCGTCACCTGCTCGGCCGAGGCGATCCGCGGGCGGAACTCCTCCAGGTTGCGCCCCAGCACGAGCTGGAGCGGGTCCTTCGAGTTCGTGTCGCCGACCGCCGGTCCGTCGGCGGCGTCGGTCGGGCTGCGGAAGTCGAGGCGGCCGTCGCGGACGGCGACCTCATACCCGATCTCTCTCGCGCGCGCCCGCAGGAACTCCCAGTCGGTGAGATTCGCCTGCGACACGTGCGGATGGGTCGTCGGCGTCGCGTCGATACGGCCCGTCTCGATTCCGGCGCGCCGCGCCACCTTCTTCGCGAGGTCGGAATCGCTGACGTCGCGGTAGGTCTCGGTCCTGCGGCCGCGGTGGAGCCGGTGCGACTTGTCGTAGCCCCGCACGAGCGCACGGCTCCCGATCCCGTCGAACTCGGCTTCGAGCGAGGTGACCTCGCCGGTGATGAGCGTGTCGCTCGGATCGTTCCCGAGCCGGGCGGCGGAGATCTCCACCTTCGCGCCGATCGTCAGGCCGGCGCGCTCGAGGATCTCGCGCTTCGGGTCGCGGAACGCGAGGACGAACATGTCCGGGAGGAAGAGGTGGTCGTCGACGACGGTGAGCTCGAGGCGTCGCTCGAACTCCTGCGCCAGCGGGCGTCCGTCGATCGCGATCTTCGGAGCGGCGACGTAATCGGTTGAGGCCATGGCTAGGAGAGCGCCCGTGCGTCGGAGATCGGCGGGACGAGGATCCGCGTGCCACTCGGAACCCGCAACGGGTCGTCGACGTCGTTCGCGGCCGCGAGCCCGCGCCAGAGGCTGGCCTCGCCGTACTCGGCGTACGCAATGGACTGGAGGGTGTCGCCGTCGCCGAGCAGACGCGTGCGGCGCCCCACCGGCCCGCCCGACGTCGGGTTCTGCCGCGCAGCGTCCTCCGGCACCTCCTTGAAGGTCGCGTTGACGGTGGCGCGGACGGGCGTGCCGTCACGGCGGAAGAGCGTGTAGCGGGCGCTGACCGACTCGAGATACCCGGTGATGTGCTTCTTCGAGCCCCAGAAGACGTCGAGAATCGGCGGGTTCTCGGGCATGCCGCCGAAGAGCGACGACGACGATGGGCTCGTCCACTTGAGCAACTGCTCGACGTCCCCCGACACGTCTCCCATGAGCGCCTCCCAGTCGTCGAAGAAGAGCTCCATGTCGAGACTGCGCGGCTCCGGGCTGATGAAGTCCGGAGCGGGCGCGCCGGGGGCCGTCTGCTGTCGCCCCGAATACCAGCGCCCCGACTTGCGGACGCTCAGCTCCTTCGGGTTGAACTTGCAGACGAGCACCTTGAGCGACTTGCTGTCGACGATGCTCGCCTTGGCGAACCCGGAGGCCCAGGCAAACGGCGTGAGGTTAGCCAAGGCCCGGCACCCCGGGTGTCACGCCCGGCAGGAAACCGTTGTGGGCGAGCTCGAGCGTCTCCTTCGCCACCTCGTTGCCGTCGGCGGAGAAGTTCGGGCCCGTCCAGCGCATCGGGAAGACGTCGAGCAGGTTCCACTGTGCGAGCCGGCGGCCGCGCACGTCGAAGGCGACGATGGAGGCCGTCTGGCGCCTCACCGTCGCCGACAGGCTCGCGAACCACACGGCGAGCTTCCCCGAGTCGTCGTCGACGGGCCTGGTCAGCCGGATGGGCTGGTACTTCAGCCGGCCCGGGATGCGGTGCACGAACCCGTTCTGGCCGCCTTCCTCGTACTCGTAGACCTCGTACTCGGCGCTGAGCCCGTCGCAGCTGGTGAAGGCGCCAAGCGAAACGCCGTCGATCTCGACGACGAAGCGCAGCCCGGTTGCGGGATCGGCCATTCGCTCCTCCTCACCGCATGGCCGTCATCAGACCGGCGCGCTCGCGGTCGACCAGGAGCTCCGAGCGCAGCCGGGTGCGGATATGCCCGTAGAGCCGGTCGGCGAGCTCCTCGATGTTCTCATGGGGGCCGCCGGGCTCGTCGCCGTGCGCGGGCAGTGCGGCCCGCTGCGGCCCAGAGCGCGGGGCGGGGGCCGTGGGGGGTCCTGCGGACGAGGTCGTCGCCGCGGCGGGCGGCGCCGGTGCGCCTCCAATGGCGAAGGTGGTTGCCGGCGGCGGGGCGGCGGGGGGCGCACCGCTCAAGCCGGCCTCGACGGTCAACGCCTCGGCCTCGAGGGCGCGGCCTGCCGGCGAGTCTTCGCCCGGCAGCGAGCCGCCCAGGCGGCGCTGCTGCGCGACGTGCACGAGCTCATGCGCCACGAGCGAGCGTGCCGCTCCCGCGTGGAGCGGGCCGTGGTGGCTCGGCACGTGGATCTCCCGGTCAAGCGTGAACGCGCGCGCGCGCAGGTCACGGGCTGCGTCGTCCGACTCGCCGCCGCGATGGATCCGCGTGCCCGAGAGGTCGGTGCGGAGCCGGCGCTCCACCTCGACCCGGACGGCCTGGGGCACCTCCTCCGCGGCCCGCTGCACGCGGGCCATGGCGCGCCGGCTGACCAGCGGAGCCGGCGGGTGGGGCGCCGGCTGCGCGCGGGCGGAGTGGGCGGTGTGCGCCGGTGTGTGCGGCCTGGGCGGCTCGGCCGGCGCCCAGTGGGGGAGAGCGGGCTCGCGCTGGAAGACGAGGGAGTGGGTGCGCGCAGCCGGCTCCTCCGGCTTCGACGCACTGGGCGGCGCTGGGGGCGGCGCGGCCGGGGCGGGATGTGTCTCCGGCACGCGGTCGGCCTCGGCCTGGGGAGCAGGCGGCGGCGGCGGCGTGGCCGGCCCGGGGAGCTGCGGCACCGCGTCGCGGGTTCGGGCCGGCCCGTCCGGGAGCGCGGCCGGCCCTGAGGCGTCGTCATGCGCAGCGGTCTGGCGTGCCGGTGCGGGACGCTTGACAAGCGGCGCGCCGAGCCCGCGGAGCTGTGGTCGCCGCTCGGACGCGACCGGGCGCACCGCCATCGGCGGCGACGCGGGCTCGGGCGGAGGAGCGTCGACCGGCGTGGCGCGCCCGCGCGGGTGCTCTGCCGGCGGCAGGGCGGCCGGCGGCGCGTCCAGCGGGCCCGAAGTCTCATCAGGAACCACGCCGGCGACGAAGGGCCCCGGCGCGGGTGGGGCGCCGACGGGCTCGGTGTCCCGGGTGGGGCGAACGGGGCGGGACGATGGTCGCGCGGGTGCACCGGCGCGGGAAACCGCCGTGCGCGGGCTGACGGCTGCACGCTGGATCGGTGCCGGGGGCGAGGGAGCCTGCGCGCGCGGCCGGACTGCAAGGTCTCGTTCCGGCGGCGCGGCTGCAGGTGCTCGGACGGGAACCTTGTGGGGCTCGACGGCGGCCTCCACGGACTCGACGCTCGCGGCGTCTGCGTGCTGTTCTTCTTCATGCGGCGGCGGTGCCGTCGCCGCTGTGGGAGCCGAGCTTTCCTCGCGAAGCGTCGGTCCTGGGAGAGCCGTTCCCAGCACGCGCCGCTGCAGGCGGCGGAGCAGCGTGAGCGGCCCGCGTTGGCCGGCACCGCCAACGACGGGACGGGCGACGCCCGACACGATCCCGGTCGGGGCTGTCAGCGCGACGTCGTGCGTCAGCGGCGCGAGTGCGAGGTCCGCCGGCTGCCGGGCGGCGAGACCCTGCAGGAATGCGGACACGCGTGCAGTCGGCTCGATCCGTCCGGCCGCACGAGCGATCGGCGGCAGGCTTTGCCACGCAGGCGGCGCCTTCGACCGGGAAGCCGCCGGCGCGCGCGAACGGCGGAGGGGCCAGCGCACCTCGCGCTAGCCCCCGCCGGACAGCTGCTCGTTGATGCGGCCGATCTCGCCCACGAACCGGTTGCGCAGCGGGTGCTCGAGGTCGAGGATCGCGTCGAGCGGCCAGTGGAAGTGGTACGCGACGTACGCGATCTCCTCGAACAGGCGGTCCGGGTCGTGGGTCACGACCCCCCCAGGCCATCACCGGTCACGTCGACCCGGAAGTCGTGGCCGCACTCGGGGCAGGTGACCGCGGCGAGCGTGTGGCCTTCCTGGTTGACCCGCCGGTAGAGGTCCTGCAGGAAGGCGAGATCGGACGCGAAGAGGCCCTCGACCACGGCGGGCGTGACCTCCGCGAGCGACCCGAGGCGCGTGATCACGCGTGAGAGGAGCAGCACCGTGAGGTAGCTCTCGTTGTCACGCACCCGCGGGTCGCGCAGCGGCATGATCTCGTCCCGCGCCGTCGCCAGGCGCATGACGCCCTCGCGGTGCACCTGGCCCGAGTCGTCGACGAAGCCGCGCGGCAGTTCGAAGCGGAACTCGGTCTGCAGCGCGTCGCCCGCGACGCGCTGCGCGACCTCGACCGCGCTCGGCGCGACCGTCATGCGGGCGCGACCCCTTCGTGGGTGATGGTGCACTCCTCGACGAGGACGTCGTTGCCTCCCGCCTGGAGCGAGCCGAGGCTGACCTTCGACGGCCAGCCGTTCTGGAAGTTGAACCGCGAGACCTCGCCGTGCTTGTAGTCGTAGAGCACGACCGACCCGTTCTTGCGGGCGCCGTCGATGTCGCCCGTCTGCACCTGCTTGATCCAGTCCCAGAGGGCGGTGCTGTCGGTGCGCCCCCGCTTGAGCGTGAGGTCGCCCCACTTCTGCGCGCCGGGCAGCTTCTTCAGCACCGGGAGGCCCTTGAGGGTGTTCTCCCGGTGCTCGATCGTCTGGATCTCGGCGGAGAGCCCGGAGACCTCCTTGAACTGGGCGACCATCACCCCGTCGATCTCGACGCTGAACGAATAGCCGGCAAGCGCGTCTTCGCCGATCGGCATTGAGCTCTCGCCTCCTTCCTTACTCGTTGACCAGTGCGCCGCCCGAGAACTGGGCGATGCGGAACACGACGAACTCGGCCGGCTTCACCGGCGCGATGCCGATCTCGACGACCACCTGGCCGGCGTCGACGACGTCGGGCGGGTTCGTCTCGGAGTCGCACTTGACGTAGAAGGCCTCCTCGGGCGTGGCCCCGAAGAGCGCGCCGTCGCGCCAGACGCCGAGCAGGAACGCCGTGATCGTGCGGCGGATGCGCTGCCACAGATCGAGGTCGTTGGGCTCGAAGACGACCCATTGCGTGCCCTCCAGGATCGACTCCTCGATGAAGTTGAAGAGCCTGCGGACGTTGAGGTACCTCCAGGCGGGGTCGCTCGAGAGCGTGCGCGCACCCCAGACGCGGACGCCGCGGCCCGGGAACGCGCGGATGCAGTTGATGCCCTGCGGGTTGAGCAGGTCGTGCTCGCGGCTCGTGATCTGCGTCTCGAGCGAGATTGCACCGCGGACGACCTCGTTCGCGGGCGCCTTGTGCACGCCGCGGGTGTCGTCGCTGCGGCTCCAGATCCCGGCCATGTGGCCGCTCGGCGGCACGTAGTCGGTCTGGCCGCTCAGCGGGTCGAAGATCTGGACCCAGGGCCAGTAGAGCGTCGCGTACTTCGAGTCGTACCCGGCCTTGTCCACCCGCCATTCGCGGATCTGCTGCGCGTTCAGGCCCGGGGGCGAGTCGAGGATGGCGACCCGGTCGCCCATCAGCTCGCAGTGCGCGATCATCGCGAGCTGCACCGCCTGGACGCCGTCGAGGTCGATCGAGCCCTTGCGGTAGGCGGCCATCAGGTCGGGGACGACGAGCATGGTCACCGGGTCGATCGCCTCGAGGCCGGCGAAACCGGTGCGGTCGCCCGCGTTGCCGACGTAGTCGTCGGGGCTGACGCGGGCCGGTGCCGACTGCGCGCCGCCGCTGAGCGCGATCGCGCCGGGCGCGGGGCGCCGTTCCATGACGCCCGCCTTGCCGACCTCCTCGAGCTTGATCAGCTTCGACTGCTCGTTGATGACCGTGACGACGTTCTGCTTGCCGCGCTTGGTCGTGACCTCGTCGAACGTCTCCTCGACGCGGCCCGCGCGCTTGACGACCACCTTGAACGTCTCGTCTCCGCCTCCCGCCGAATCGGCGATCTCGACGGAGATGTCGTTGCCGGCCGGGCCGGCCTCGATGGCGGAGATGCTGTAGGCGGCGAGAGCCCCGTCCGAGGCCGAAGTGAGCTCGGCGTGGGCTGCGGGCGCGCCGTTCTCGGCGCCGACGCGGACGACGAAGCAGGCGCCGCCGCCGTTGTTGAAGAAGCCGTAGACGGAGTGGGCGAGGTACGAGTCTTCGACGAACTCGCCGAAGGTCTGCGTGAACTGGCTCCAGTTCGTGACGAGCGTGGGCTCGTTGATACGGGCCCTGCGCCGCCATGCCGACGAAGGCGGCGATCGCGGTACCCACGCCCTCGATCGGGCGTGAGCCGGCCTCCACCTCCTCGACATAGACGCCGGGCGAAAGGTATTGCGGCATTGAGGCCTCCTAGACCGGGAACGCTCCGGGGAGACGCTCGTTCACGCAGGCGCGGCGTGCAATGGCTCGACGGCCGCTCTGGCGGGAAGGCGCTGCTGCCCGTTGAGGCAATCGCCAGGGAAGCGGACCGTCAGAGCGTCATCGACACGCCGGCCGTGGGGTCGGGCCCTTCCTCCTCTTTCTCCGATTCGCCGAGCGTCTCCCAGAACCACTCGTTCCCGGCCTTGGACCTGCGGGTCGCGACGTGGTAGACGGCCTTGCCGGCCTGCCGGACGGCGTCGAGCGTCTCCTGCAGGAGCTTCCTGCGCTGCTCCAGTAGGACCGCCAGCGTCTTCAGCGCGGCCAGCCGCGCCGCGGGCTCGTGTGCTGCGGTGAACGCGTCGCGTGCCGCGTCGATCTGGGGTTGCAGGGCATTCTGCTGCTTGTCGGCGGCGTTCGCGGCGGCAATGAAGCCCTTGGCAGCGCCCACGGCGAACTCGCCGACGGACCTGTCGATGCCGAGCCTGAGCGCAATCGAGCCCTTCCCACCGATGACGTCGCCGAGGGCTTTCGAGGAGTCGTGGATCACGGTTCGGAGGTTCGCGATTTGCTTCTCCGTGACCTCGATCGTGTCCTGGGTCTTGGCGACCTCGCGGTCCTTGGCCTTCAGCTCCAGGTCGTAGCGGTCCTTCTTCAGCCGGTCGGCGGCCCCGGCGGCGCCCTTCTCACCGGACGCGCGCTTCATCGAGGTCGCCTGGGCGTTCCGCCGCACGGCCTTGAGCTCCTCGATGTGCGAGTCGATCAGTCTCAGCTGCTGCTCGCGCAGGCCGTCCGGGAGGTCGGTGTACTTCTCGGGGTTCGCGACCGCTTCCCGGCGCTTGCCCAGCTTCTCCAGCTCCTCGCCGGTCACGCGGACGGCCTCGTCGGCGGACTCCGGGTTCGTCTTGAGCGCGGCGGCCAGGGTCTTCGCGATCTGCTTCAGGCGGGCGCGGCCCCGCTGGCCCGGGAAGTTCTCGTCGCCCTTGAGCTCGAGGGTCCAGGCCAAGCTCGAGAGCCCGACCTGGCCGCCCAGCATCTCCGCGCCCCTGTCCTTGACGAGCTCGCTGTAGATCCGGAGCTTCTCGTCTTGGGTGGTCGCGTTCTTGAAGGCCTTCGAGCTCCGCTCCAGCGTGTGAACCGCTTCCATGGGGATGTCGGCGGTGAGGTTCCACTTTCCCGATGCCTTCGCCTCGCCGCTGTACCGGGCGCCCAGGAAGATCCTTCCGAACTGGCGGCGATTGAACTCGCCTGACTCGCCGGAGACCGCGAACTTCGCCGCGTAACCCGCTTCCTTCCCGTTCTCGAGCCTCGAGACGATCTCTGCGCGGGCGTGCTTCTCGTCCTCGAACAGGCCAAGGAGCCGGCCAGGCGACACGTCCTCCGTCTGGCCCCCGGTGTACCTGGCGTGCTCGCCCTGCGCGTCGGTGGTGATGTCCTGCGACGTGAAGCCGCCGTAGCCCGCGGTGCCCCAGAGCAGCGAGTAGTTGTCGTGCTCCTCCTGGGCCGTGAGCCTGCGGACGCTGAACGGCATCTTGCCGGCGGGGCTGGGCAGCGGGAACCTGCAGAACATCTCGAAGGCCGCTCCCTCTCCGGCCTTGGAGACGTCGAACTCGTAGGTCACCGAGAAGGCCTCGCTCTCGGAGCCGCCCTTCACGTTCGTGAGCCCGAGCCCGCTCGCGCTCCAGCCGCCGCCGCTCTCCGTCGAGACGGTCGTCGTGACGCGGATCGTGCTCCCCTTGACGCGCGTGACCTCCAGCTGGAAGCCCGAGCTCGTGGAACTGCTCTTTCCGAGCGACCCGGTCGCCACGCCGACCGAGCCACCGCCGGCCTTCGTGTTCGACGATCCGGTCCCGCGAGTCTCGCCCTCGGCGATCATCAGGGCGCCGGCGACCGTGGTCGGCGGCGGGAGGTAGGTCGTTGCCCCTGCGATCTCGCCCGCCAGCTCCTGGCGGATGTTCTTCTTGAACGCCGCCGCCAGCTTCTCGTCCTTGAAGCGCCGGGAGCCGGTCTTCAGCTTCGCGTCGGTGTCGCTGGCGTTCAACCCGAACTCGACCGCGCCCGCCTTGGCGCTCACGCCGCCCGCGACGCCGGAGCTGTCGGAGATGACGTAGCGGACCTCCCACACGCCCTCCTCGACTTCGTCCGGCTCTTCGGCAAAGACGCTGTTGCCGCTCGTGACCTCGGCGTGGGCTCCATGGCCGCCCTTGCTCTGGACCCTGTAGCCCGCCTGGCCGCTCGTGTTGCCGGTCGCGAAGTCGTACGAGCCGCCCGCGGTCGCGCCGTGCTGTGTTCCACCCGCCGTATGCCGCATCGCCTCGACGTTCGTTCTGATCTCCGTCGGCGTCACGTGGACCGTGGCCTTCTTTTCGGTGCCCTGGGCGGGCGCACCCGGGGGCGCACCCTCGGCCGGAGCCTGTTCACGCTTGTCCTTGAGGGTGAAGCCCGCGCCATGGATCAGGCTGATCCTCGCGTCGGCGGAGGTCTCCTTCACGTCGCCGGAGGGCTCCTCTGTTCGCGTCCTGACGCCCGCCTTCGGGCCCTCGGAGCCCCCGGATACGAACTTCGTCCGCGTCGTCGTCCCGGTCCGCGTCGTGCGGGTCTCGCTCCGCTCGCGCGCGAGGTTGTACTGGTCGCCGCCCCATCGCGCCGGCTGCTTCTCCTTCGCCGGCTCGTCGTGCTCGTCGCCGGTCTGGGGAGCCGGGGCAACGGGCTTCGGGCCGGCCGGTGCCTGCACGGGGGGCCGCGGAGTGGTCTTCGGCGCGGGTGTGGGCTCGCCCGGCGGTTCGACCGACATCTCGTCGCCGCCGGTGTCCGGGCGCACCAC
This sequence comes from uncultured Thermoleophilia bacterium, assembly GCA_963734565.1. Lineage (GTDB taxonomy): Bacteria > Actinomycetota > Thermoleophilia > Gaiellales > Gaiellaceae > JACVRM01. Next base: position 390,077 of record CAVTHM010000007.1, read on the forward strand.
CTGTGTGCCGGCCCCGGTGCGCCGCGGCGGGACGCCGAGCGACGCGTCGGCCGGCACCTCGTGGGCCAGCGGCCGACCGTCGATCACTCGCGGCTGGGTTGGCGTGAGCGCCTCCAGCTCCCGTTCGGCCGCACGCCTGCGGCTGTACGCCTTGACGTACTCGTCTGCTGCTCGTCGATACCCCGTGTCGTCTTGCCGGGCCCGCGCCTCCTGGGCGGCCTTCTCGGCCCGCTGGCGCGCCAGCTCCGCCCCGTTGACCCGCATCATGATGGCGAGACGCTCCTCGGTCGCCTTCCGCACCGCGCTGCCGTAGCGCCAGGCGTCGGTCTCCTGGGGGAGCGCGGTGTACTCGTTGTGCGCCCTGATCGCCTCCCGGTACGCCAGGGCGCGATCCGCCACTGCTTGCCGGTACTCGTCCGTCCCGGTCTTGCCCTGCTTCTCCAGGTCCTTGACCTTCTGGTCGGCGGCGGCGTGCTGTTTGAAGAGGTCGTCTCGACGCTGGATGACCGCGCTCCGCGAGACGATGTCGGTCGACCCGAGCTCCTTGCCTTGCGCCTTCGCCTCGGCCTCGATCCTCTGCCGGCGCGGCCCCTCGAGGTGGGTGACCTCGTAGATCTCCTTGGCCTCGCCGTATGCCTCCTTTGACAACTCGTCTCGAGGACTCTTGCGCTGGTTGGCCGCTCGTGCCTCGTCGACGATCTCCTTGGGGATCTTGGCGCTTGCGTCGTAGTGCCCCTCGCTGAGGGCGATCCGCAGACCGCGGAAGTGATGAACGGTGTGACGGGCCTCGTGCGTCGCGTTGTCGACGAGCTCCGCGAACTCGTGGGGCTTGATGGTCTCCTTCTCCAGCGTCTTCTGGCTGACGTTCACCTTCCAGGTCTGGAAGTTGAACGAGGCATCGCCCGCCGGCGCCTTGTCGTCCATGTTGACGTGGACCTTTGCCACCCCCTCGGTTGCGAGGTGTGCGTTGATCAGCTGCTCGATCCGCGCTTGCCGTTCGACCGGGTGCAGCCCCTGCCATTCGAAGTACAGCGGCGCAAACTCCGCTGCGCGCGCCTTGGCACGCGCATCGGCCCTCGTTTCCGAACGGATCACGTGTGCGCCGACCTTGACCGGCTCCTGCGTCGGCGGCGCTCCAGAAGAACCGCGCGTCGTCCGTGGGAGCGGGATGTCGGGCCGGGTGTCGCCGGCCGGTTCCTGCGAGCCCTCGCCGGAGCCCGGTCGTCTCGGCGTCGCGGGCTGCTGCGGGGTTGCTTGCTGCCCGCCGCCGCTCCCGGGACTCGCCGGCGGCCCGCCGCCCCCCGGGCCGCTCCGCTCGCGCGCCAGGCGCTCCACGGCGGCCCGCACCGCGGGATTCGAGACGTCGATGACCACGGTGCCGTCTGCCCGGCGCCAGCCCGCTGCCGGGGCGTTGACGAGCTGCTCGTGCGTGGAGCGCCACTCGTCCTCGAACCTCCGGCGCTGCAGCGGCAGGTTGCCGCCGGCGCCGCCGCGCCCCTCGATGAAGGCCCGGGCCGCGACGTCCGGGTCGTTGATCGGCTCGACGGTGATCCGGTTTGCCCGGTCGGCGGCTCTGGCTTGGCCGAGCGCGATGCCCTCCGTGACGCGCTGCGCCCGAACCGCTTGGTTCTGAGCGGCCCCGAGCGCGACCTCCGCGTAGCCCTCGTTCGACCTGGCCAGGGCAGCTTCTCTGCCGAGACGCGACCTTTCCGGGCCCCCTGCCCGGGAGGCTGCCAGGCGCAGATCGGCCAGCTCGCGCGCCGCGCGTGCCTCCGCCAGTTTCGCTCTCGCGACTTCGAGCGCCGGCCCAGCCTCGGCTGCGTGGAGGCCCATCTGGTCGGCCGCGTTGTCTGAGGCCTCCGTGGCTGCTCGAGCCTGAGCCAACCTCGCGTCGGCCGCCTGGCGCTCGGCGCGTGCCGCGGCCAGGTTGAGCTCGGCCGCCGTGACGAGGTTGGGGCCCGGTGCTCGCGGCTCGATGCCCGTCCCGAGCTGGGTCCGGCGCGGGGCAGGAGGCTGCCGGCCAGGGGCCGCCACGCCGGGCAGCGTGTCGCCACTCTGGGGCGCCGGGGGCTCGAGCGACGAATCCCCGTGCTGTGCGCCGCCGCTCCCGGTCGCCGGCGGCCTCGGTGGGATGCCGGTGCCCGGGATCGTCTCGCGCCTCGGCGGAGGAGGTGCGGGATTGTCAGGCGCCGGCGGCGGCGAGGACGGCGGTGGCGGTTTGCCACCGGATCCGCCCGATCCTCCCGAGCCGGGGCCTTGTTGACTCGCCACGTACGCGCGCGCCCACGCGGCATCTGGATGATCGATCTTGGCGAAGTTGAAGTGGACGACGCCGTCCGTCCGGATCCAGGCGGCCGGCGCGTGGCCCTCGCCACCGGCCTGGGCCCAGGACACCGTCGTCGCGTCGTCGTGCGTGGTGGTCGAGATCGACTGTCCACCGGCTTGTCGCTTCACGCGCTCGTACAGGGCCGTGGCCGCCTGGGGGTCGTCGATGATCGACGTGACCCTCGACTCCGGCCCGAAGATCGGCGGGAGGCCCTCGTACTCGGGCAGCTTCGCGAAGCCCTGCGGCCGCGGCTGCACCCCGCCGGGAGGGGGCTTGACGAGGTCCTCGTACATCAGCGGCTTCGGACCCGGCCCGGGCGGCGGGCGGCTCGGAAGGTCCGGGACGGGCGGGTGCAGGTCGCTGAAGTCCGGGCGCTTGAACTTCTCCAGGTTGAAACGGATCGTCCCGTCCTCGCGCACCCAGGCCGCCGGCGGCTTCCCGGCGCCGAAGCCGGCGTCCTGAACCCAGACGAACTCGGTCGCGTCGGGGTGGGTCGTCTCGAGGATGTGGCGCTGTCCCTCGCGATACACCCGGTCGTAGAGCTGGGCCGCCTTCTGCCCGTCCTCGATCGTCGCGACGACCCTCGTGTCCTCGCCGAACAGGGGCTTGTGCCCGGCGTATTCCGGTAGCCGGGCCCATTTCGAGGCGGGGCCTCCGGCGGGCGGCTTGACGGGGCCGCCGGGCATCCCGTGTCCCGGCAGGCTCTGTGCGGTCTCGCCCAGCGGGGGCGCCGGAGCCTTCGGTGCGGGCCCGCCGGGAGTCGTCGGGGCGATGCCGGGCCCGGGGAGGGTGTCGCCTGGTGGCGGTGTGGCTGGTGGTCGCCGGGCGATGCCGGTGCCGGGGATCGTGTCGCCTGCGCCCGGTGGTGGTGCTGGTGGGCGCCGGGGGATGCCGGTGCCGGGGATGGTGTCGCCTGCACCGGGCGGTGGTGCTGGTGGTCGCTGGGGGATGCCGGGTCCGGGGATTGTGTCGCCTGCGCCGGGTGGCGGCGGCGCGGGAGGCTTGACCGCGCTCTCCGTTCCCGGGACCGTGTCACCGGCGTGGGGCGGCGGTTTCCCGCCGGGCGGCCCCTTCGGCGGTCCCGCCGGCGGCGGCTTGGCGAAGGACCCGACGAGGCCCCCGGTCGCACCCGCGATCGGGTCCTGGCCCGTCACCGCCGCGACCCCGGCGCCCGTGCCTGCCTGGACGACCTTGCTCGGCACGCCCTGCTGGAGGGGCTTCGGCGTCGCCTTGCCGGCACCCCACCCGAGACCACCTCCGACCGCCCCCTCGGTGAAGGTGCCACCGCCGAGCTTCGACTGCGTGCCGCCGACCACCGCGGACGCGCCGTACTCGCCGAACGCCTCCGACGTCCCCAGCGTTCGGGAGATGCTGCCGCCCATGCTGCGGGTCACACCCGGCGCGATCGCGCCTGCGCCGATCACGCCGCCGGACCAGGCGGCGCTTCCGACCTTCCCGATATCGCGCTCGCCCGTGTAGAGCTGACGCCCCGTCTCGGCGAGGGCAGCGCCGCCCGAGCCGCTCGCGATCGCAGTGCCTCCGACGGCGAGCAGCGATGTCCCTTCGACCGCCAGGGCCGCCTCGCCGGCGACCGGTACGAGGGAGACGAGCGCGACCTGGACGACCTTCATGGTCGTCGACAGCCGGCTGTAGCCCTTGTCGAGATCCATGTCGTAGTCGTGCTCCCGCTTGATCGCGATCTCGATCGCCGGCTTCTCCTTGATGATCACGTCGAAGGCCTCGACGAACTTGCCGGCCTCGACCAGCGGGAAGACCGTGTTTTGCCGGACGGCCCATAGGCGCCTGGTGTGGTCGCTGAAGTCGCCCGGATCGTCCGCGCCGCCGAAGAAGCCGAGGACGCTGCGCTTGAACTTGTTGGTTCCCCTGAGGATGTCCTCGTAGTCGATCTGGGCGTGAACGAGCGCGCTGTAGAGCTCCTGCATGTACGTCTTCAGGGCGCCTGCGGCCTTCGCCCGGAGGCTGAGCGCATCCGCCTCCCAGATCCGCATGCTGCTCGGTCCGTTCGAGATCACCCACTCGCCCGGCCGCTCGGGAGACTTGACCAGGTGGTTCTGGATGACGTCGAGTGCGTTGCGGAAGTCCTCGACCGACGTCTTCTCGGCGAGGCCCCGGGCGACGTCACCGCCGAAGGTCTTGGCGACCTTCTGGCGAGCCTGGATCTCGCCGGGGTCGCGTTTCTTCGACAGCAGCACCTGGAGGTTGTCCCGGTGCACCGCCCCGTAGTGCTGATCGATGATCGCTCTGGTCGCCTGGAGCCGGCCGAGTGCGGATCCAGGATCGACCTCGGGATAGGTCGCGGCATAGAGCTTCGCGGACTCGATCATGTAGCGGAGCTCGCCTTCGATCTGATGCCACTTGACGCGGGCCGCATTTGCGGAGTTCGCCTTCTCCGTTCGCATCAAGATGAGGGCCGAGCGCAGCGCCTCGACGAGGGCGGCGTGGCGGGTGGAGACGTACTGTCCGACCTTGACCGCCTGCAGGCGGTCGCGATACTTCTGGTTGAGCTCGACCATGCCTCCGGAGACCTGGACGTCGGCCCGGCCGGGCGCCTCTTCTCGCTGGATCCCTGCGCCCGCTTCGACGAGGCCGGCGTTCACCTGGAGCAGGGCATCGATGGCCAGGACCGTCTCCACGACGTCTTCGGCGCTCCTGGTCTCGACCTTCTCTCCGCGCAGCTCCGCGAAGCGGCGACCGAGGATCTCGATCGCGTCCGCCGTGGCGGCGAGCCCCCCGCGCGAGAGGCCGAGGCCCCGCGCTTCCTCGACCGCAGTGTTGAGCTTCTTTGCCAGGCCCGGCCAGAGGTGGATCGCACGGCGCTTCGCGTCCTGGTCGGAGCCCTGTGCCTGGATCAGGACCACCCGCGTGGTCCAGAGCAGCGAGCGATGGGCCGGCGCCAGGTCCTTGCCCATTCGGACCGTGTCCAGTCCCTTACCACCCTTGTTGTTAAAAGCGGCGGCCAGCTCCTGGAAGCCGTTGAGGAGGTCGGCGTAGGAGTCGAACGAGGACTTCTTGGGAGCGCTGGTCTTCGCCGCGGGCTTGCCCGCAAGCGCCGGCGCCCGCTGGACGCGAAGCAGGTTGGCCGTCGCCCGGTTGCCCGCGGAGCGCTGGAGCCCGGCCAGGCTCGGCGGCGGCAGGCGGGCCGGCGGAGAGCCTGGCGACCAGCCCGGCAGCGGGCGAACGTCTGCGGCCGGCGACGCCGCGGTCGGACCGGCCGGCGCACGCGCCTTGGCGCCTTGTTCGGTTGTCCGCTCAGCCGAAGGTTCTGCCGTCACGGCTCACTCGTGCGCGCGACGATCGCGTGGTAGGGCCCGAACTCCGCCTCCACGGTCAGGCGGCCGAGCTTGCGGTACTCGCGCTCGGTGCCCCGGATGAGGTCGGTCATCGCGACCGGGCGCCCCGCGTCCGCGCCGAGGAAGGCCGCCGTGAGGCAGATGTTGCGGATGTTGCCGCCCGAAAGCCGGAAGCGGCGGGCCATGAAATCGAGGTCGAGGTCGTCGCCCTGCGGCAGGCCGGGCGGGAGGTGCATCCGCCAGAGCTCGAGGCGGGCGTCGTCGCCGGGCATCGGGAAGTCGACGATGACGTCGATCCGGCGGGTGAACGCGTCGTCGAGGTTGGCCCGGAGGTTCGTCGTCGAGGATCGCCAGGCCGTCGAAACGCTCCATCCGCTGGAGCAGGTACGACGACCTCGACGTTGGCGTACCGGTCGCGGGCATCGCGGACCTCGGAGCGCTTGCCGAAGATCGCGTCGGCCTCGTCGAACAGCAGCACGCCGTTGACCCGGTCGGCCTCGTCGAAGATCCGGTCGAGGTTCTTCTCGGTCTCCCCGATGTACTTGTCGACGACCGTCGAGAGGTCGATGACGTACAGGTCGAGGCCGAGGGCGGTGGCGATGATCTCCGCCGCGAGCGTCTTGCCCGTCCCGGACTCGCCGGCGAAGAGCGCGGTGATGCCGCGGCCGCGTGTGGAGCTGCTTCCGACGCGCCACATGTCGAGGACCCGATCGCGATGCCGGGCGCGGGCCACGAGCTCACGGAGGTGCACCCGGACGTCGTCCGGCAGCACGAGGTCGTCCCACTCCGCCCGAGGCTCGACGCGCCGGGCCAGCCGCTCGAGGCCGGCTGCGTTCTGCGCGCGTGCTCCGGCCTGGAGGTCGCCGGCTTCGAGCCGCCGGCTCTCGGACCGGGCGCGGAGCGCTCCGGAGAGCGCTGCGCGGCCTACCTGGGGCGGCGCGAGCCGATAGACCTCCGCGGCCGCAAGGAGGGCGGGGAGGTGCCCGTTCGTGGTGGCGACGGTGTCCGCGTGTGCGAGCGCCGATCGCCAGAGGTCGAGCCGTTCCTCGTGCGACGGGGTCGGCGCCTCGAGCAGCACCGGGACCTGCCACGACCACGCTGGATCCCAGGCACGCCTTCCGACGAGCACCACGGGGCACGGCGCCTCTGCGAGCCGCGTGAGCGGCTCGATCGATCGATCGAGGAGCGCCTCGACGGGCGTTGCGATGAGCACGTGGCCGAGGAGGCGGGCTTCCCGTATTGCTGCCGCCGCCACGCCTGTCGGATCCGGAGCCGCCGCGAGCCTGCTGAGATCGAGCGTCAGGAACCCTGCGCCGATCGCTGCGGCCGAGCTGGCGGCGGTGGCGACTGCCGACGCGAAGCCGGACTCGCGCAGATAGATCGGCCCGATCGCCTCCTGCAGCGCCCGCTCCAGCGCGTGACTCCGGCCGACCGAGGCTGGCAACGGCGTCGGATCGAGGACGGCCCTGATGCCCGGCTCGAGGGCGTCGACGCCGAGCAGGTGCGACGTGACGCGGTCGGGGACGCGCAGGGACCGGCTCAGGATCGGCCGGTCGGCCTCCTCGACGAGGATCAGCTCGCCCGCGACGAGCGAGCTCGTCGGCGCGAGGCGCTGCCGCGCGACCGGGCTCGTCCTTTCCAGCCCGCACAGCTCGAGAGCCAGCCCGATCGTCGCCCGGCCGCGAGTCACGTCGTCGTGGAGGTAGCCGTACAGCCGCTCGAAGCGAGGATCGAGGTCCGGTGCCAGCGCAACAATCAGGATCTCGGTGTCGGCGAGGTCCAGCCCGAAGATCCGGGCAAGCCTCCGCAGCCGGAGGAGCGCTCCCTCGGCCTCCCAGACGTCAGCGGCCGACTCGACCCCGTCGGTCCACGCGAATGTCGTGGCTGTTGCCGTCGGTGGACCGAGAAGGCGGTCAACGTCCGTCTCGGACATGTACAGCCCCCGGAACTGGTCGTCCGGGTTCGGGTCGCTCTCGCGCCGCTCGGCCACCACGGCGGTGACACGCTCCGCGAGGGCGTCGAGTCGCGCCAGCACATGAGCGAGCGACAGGTCGGTCTCGTTCACGGCCGCACGTCGCGGACGCGGACGACGCGGCCCTGCTTCTTGTCGCTTCCGGCGACGACCGTCTCCTCCGCGACTGGGTGGGCCGGCTCCGCCTCCGCGGCGGCGCGCCGGCGGCCGCGGCGCGGCCGCTCGGGCTCGTCGGCGGCGGGCGTCACGACGTCGATCCGCGGCTCCTCCAGCACCGGTGGCCCGGCCGCGAAGACGCGGGCGGTGTCGAACGGGGCGCTGACGACGAGATCGAGCGACGGCTTGAGCTCGCCGCCGAGCGCCGACCAGATGTCCGAGAGCTTCTGCGTCCCCGGCGGCGGCAGGCCGATCGACACGAACGCCTGCTGCCCGTTCCCGTTGGTCAGGTCGGGCAGCAGCTCGGGCGGCACGGTCTCGTGCTGCAGGAAGCAGCCGAGCATGGTCGAGAGCAGCCGGTGCTCGTCTTCGGGCCGCTGCGTCCAGACGCTGACCAGGTAGGACAGCTTGAACCTGCGCGCCGGCGGCCGGCGCTCGACCACGCGTCCCTCGTCGTTGCGGACTTCCTCGTACTCGACCTGGCGCCGCTCGACGTCCTCGCGGACGTCGTACAGGTAGAGGCTGACCGTCGGTGCGTTTCGCTTCGCGGCCCACTCCTTCGTGGGTGCCTCGAAGCTGGCGTCGACCCCCGAGCCGTTCACCGCCTCGAGCACGAGCTTCCGCAGCGCGTCGTCGACGTCCTGGATCATCCAGGGGCAAGGCTTGCGCGCGCGCGAGCACGCCGCGAGCGGGTGCTGGCCAGGCTTTGGGGCGCGTGTCGGTGCCCGTTCGGGCAGCTCAGATAAGGCCCTCGCGCACCGCGTACGCCACCGCCTGCGATCGGTTCCGCAGGTGCAGGCGGCTCGTGACGTCGTGGATGACGTTCTTGATCGTGCGTTCCGAGTAGCAGAGGTTGCGCGCGATCTCGCCGGTGTCATACCCGTCGGCGACCAGCCGCAGCACGCTGATCTCGCGTTCGCTCAGCCCGGCGAGCGTCAGGCCGCGTGGGCCGAGCACGTGCTGCTGCAGGCGGCCGATCTGGCCGAGCAGCCGGCCGAGCAGGTCCGGCGGGACCGTGCCGTTCCCAACCGCGGCGGCCCGAACGGCGCCCACCAGGGCCAGCGGTGTCGCGTCGGTCCGCCGCAGGAGCCCGCAGGCTCCCGCCTCGACCGCAGCCAGGAGGCCTGCATCGTCGATCCGCGTGACCACGAGGACGGCCCGCGAGCAGCCGTTGCGAAGCGCGCCCTTGAGCGCGCGCACCGTCTCGTCGTCGACCTCGTCGGCAACGACGACCGCGACGTCGGCGCCCTCGCCGGGCTCGACGAGCTGCACCTCCGTGCGCGAGCGCAGCGCGGCCTCGATCCCGGCCTGCGAGATCGGGTCGGCTGCGTGTACCTGAAGCTGGATCGGCCGGTTCATGAGCCCTCCTCCCGTGACACCGTGGCCGTGCTCTCCGTCCGCCACCTTCGCAGGGGCGACTTAACGTGCGACTAACCACGACCTAACGCGCTCTCGTCGGCCGCCCGAAAGGGCAGGTCGGGCCGATCGGGAAGCGGCTTGTGCCCGATCGTCCTCCCGCACGCGTCTTCACGCCGTGTGGAAGCTGCCCCTAACGTCGGCGGTGATGGGTGCGACTGCCACCAGCCTCCCTGCCGGCCTCCAGGTCGAGCCGGGCGGGGAGGCGCAGGCCACCGTCCGCATCCGCAACATCGGCTCCGTCGTCGACCAGTTCACGTTCGAGGTCGTCGGCGATCCCGGCCGCTGGACCCGTATCGAGCCCCCGACACTGTCGCTGTTTCCGGGTACAGAAGAGGACGTCCAGCTCGTCTTCGCGCCGCCACGCCAGTCGTCGGTCGCGGCCGGGCCGACGCCGTACGGGCTGAAGGTCGTCTCCAAGGAGGACCCGGCGAGCACGTTCGTCGAGGAGGGCGAGCTCGACGTCGCGCCGTTTCGTGACCTGACGGCCGAGCTGATTCCCCGTGCGTCGCGGGCCAGCCTGCTTGCGCGCCACACCCTCGCTCTGGACAACCGCGGGAACGCGCCCGTCGTCGCGGCACTCAATGCCGTCGACGACGAGAACAGGCTCGGCTTCCGCTTCTCGGCGCCCGAGCTGAGCGCGCCGCCCGGCACGGCTGCCTTCACGAAGTTCTCGGTGCGACCACGCAAGCAGTTCTGGCGGGGGCCTGCGATCACGCGCCCGTTCAAGGTGCTGGTCGAGCCGGAGGGCGCCGAGGCGCTCGCGGTCGACGGCTCCCTCGTGCAGGAGGCGCTCCTGCCCAAGTGGCTCATCCCCGTACTCGCCGCACTCGCCCTCCTCGCCGTGGCCTGGTTCGCGCTGCTGAAGCCGGCGATCAACGACCAGGTCGACGAGGCCGTCGCCGCCGAGCTGGGGCCGCAGGCCGGCGGCGGCGACAACGCCGCCGGGCAGAACGGCGGAGGCGACGGAGGATCGCAGGGCGGTGCCGGCGGTAGTCAGAGCGGCTCGAACGGCGGCACCGGGAGCAGCTCCGGAGGCGCGTTCGCGTCCTTCGACACGCGGCTCTCGTGCCCTGGGAACGCAGGCGCCTTCACGGTCCCGAAGGGCAAGCAGCTCGAGATCACCGATCTCGTGTTCGGGAATCCGGACGGGACGACCGGGAAGCTGACGCTCCGGCGCGGCCAATCCCCGCTCCTCGTCCAGCAGCTCGCGAACTTCCGCGACCTAGACTTCCACTTCGTGACGCCCATCGTCGTCCCGCAGGAAGAGGCCCTCGTCCTCGACTGCTCCGGCGCGGCCAGCGCAGCCGTGCTCGTGACGGGCCACCTGCGCAGCACCTAGCGCCCGTGCGCGGGCGCCTCGCGATCGCGCTCCTGGGCGTCCTTGCGGCACTGACGCTGCCCGGATCGGTGCGGACCGCTGCTGCGCCGCTCCTCGAGCTCACGAAGACCGCCAGCCCGGCGTCGGCAGTCGCCGGCGACTCGATCACCTACACGATCACGGTACGCCCAAACGCCACCGGCTTCGTGAACGTCCGGGTCCGGGACGAGCTCCCGAGCAGAGTTCGGTTCGTCCAAACCGTCCCCGGCTCGTTCTCATGCAGCCGCGCGGGCAGCGTCCTGACATGCACGCTCGCTTCCCTCCCGGCGGCGCGCTCCTTCCAGATCGTCGTCACCGCGGCCGACATCGGCGTTGCGGAGAACACCGCGACGGTGACGGCCGTCCTGCCGAATCCGGATACCGCGCCTACCTTCACGGCGACGGATTCGGTACGGACGAGCATCATCGAGCCCGCGGCCGATCTCGTGCTGAGAAAGACGGGGCCCGATCGTGCGAACGTCGGCGGAAACATGACGTACAGCCTTCGCGTCACCAACAACGGCCCGGGGCCGGCACGCGGCGTGTCCGTCCGCGACGTTCTTCCCGACAGCGTGGACGTCGTGTCGATTGCAAGCGGCTGCACTCGCAACGGCGTGACCGTCACATGCTCCGCCGGGACGCTCGCGTCGGGGGCGAGCCAGACGTTCGAGATCGTCGTGCGCCCGCGTGCGCCGGGGACGATCGTTAACCAGGCGACGGCGACGAGCGACACCCGCGATTCGAACGCCGGCAACAACTCCGACACGCTGAGCACGATTGTCCTCAGCGCCGACCTCGTCGCCGAGAAGTCGGCCCCCGCAACCGTCGACGTCGGCGACAAGCTCACGTACAGCCTCGCTGCTCGCAACGCTGGGCCGAATCCCGCCGAGAATGTCCTCCTGCGGGACGACCTACCCGGCAGCGTCGACGTGGTGACGCTCGACCAGCGCTGCTCGCGCGCGGGCCTGGTCATCACCTGCCAGCTTGGCACGCTTGCAGCTGGTGCGCGCGCCGCGGTCGCGCTGGTCGTCCGGCCGAAGGCTGCCGGGACGATCACGAACACCGCCAGTGTCTCGGGCGGGACCTTCGACCCGAACAACGGCAACAACAGCGCCAGCGCGAAGACCGTCGTCAGCAGCGCCGACGTATCGGTCTCCAAGCTGGCGCCGCTCCGCGTCTCCGTGGGCGACCAGGTCGAGTACAGGCTGCGCGTTCGGAACGCGGGCCCATCGCGGGCGGCCGCCGTCGTTCTGGTCGACCGGCTCCCGCAGGGGCTCGACCTCGTCTCGCCCGGCGGCTGCACGGCGAGCGGGCTGCAGGTCCGGTGCTCGCTCGGGACGCTGGCGAAGGGGGCGAGCCGCGAGCGGCGCATCGTCGTGCGTGCCCTCGAGGCGGGCGTCCGCGTCAATCACGCTGAGGTCTCGAGCACGACGCACGATCCGAAGCCGGGGAACAACGAGGACAGCACCTCGACGACCGTGGAGGGGAAGAGCGAGGAGCCGCAGGCAAAGGCCGACGTCTCGCTCGAGAAGACGGCGCCGGGGTCCGTCCGGGTCGGCAAGACGGTCCGATACTCGATCGTCGTCAGCAACGCCGGTCCCGACCCCGCGGCGGCAGTCGCTGTCCACGACAACCTGCCGGGCGGCCTCGACGTGACCTCGCTCGACGCGCGCTGCAAGCGCGAGGACCGGCTCGTCACCTGCACGCTCGGCACACTCGCGGCGAAGGCGGAGACGACGCTCGACGTCGTCGTCAGCGCGCGGAAGGCGGGCCGGGTCGTGAACAGCGCGGAGGCTTCGAGCACGACCGCCGACCCGCAGGACGCGAACAACCGGGATGAGGCGACGACCGAGGTAAAGGCGAACGCCGACGTCTCGATCGTGAAGCGCGCACCGCGGCGTGCGCTCGTGGGCGAGACGTTCCGCTACGAGCTCCGGGTCCGGAATGCCGGCCCCGGCCCCGCCGAGAAGGTGGTCGTCCGTGACGAGCTCCCGGATGCCCTCAACCTGGTGAGCGCCGGCTCGCCCTGCACGGCGCGGAGCAAGGTCGTCACGTGCCGGCTCGGAACGCTCAAGCCGGGCAAGAAACGTGCGGTGGCGCTGGCTGTCGTCGCAACGGTGCCGGGCCGCGTGGCGAACACCGCCAGCGCCAAGACGGCGACCCCCGACGACAAGAAGTCGAACGACTCCGACCGGGCGACGACCATGGTGGCGAAGGGCTCTGGCCCGCTGCTGACTCTCGACCCGCCGCTGGGCGCCCCGGGCTTCGCGACCCTGGCTATCGGGACCGGCTTCCCTGCGAATGCGCGCGTGATGCTGCAATGGCGGCCGGGACTCGGCGTCCCGGCGCGCGTCCGGGCTGACGCGAAAGGCGCCTTCCGAGTCCACGTCCTCGTCATCCCGCATGACCGGCTCGGCCGCCGGAAGCTCGTCGCGCGGCCGCGGGGCGGGGGCCCGAGCTTCGAACCCATCTCGGCGAAGTTCCTCGTCGTTCCCGCGACGGTTCAGCCGTCGGCGTTCGTCGTGCGCGGCTGAGCGAGGCTCAGTGGGCCGACTGCCTGACGATCCGTTCGTCGCCGATGCGGCGTGTGACGCCGTCTGCGTCCAGCCGCTCGAGCAGCAGCTGCGCCGGTCGCCGCGAGATGCCGAGCTCGTCCCGGAAGCGAGCCAGCCTGATCGCGCCCTCGGCCGCGAACAACCGCAGCGCGGCCGCCCGCGCGTCGTCGTAGGCAGCAGCCGACACCGCGGTGCCGTCGCCGAGGCGCACCAGCTCGCCGGCCTGCTCGAGGTAACGCGCCAGCTCCTGGTCGTTCACGCGCAGCCCGGCCGGCCCCGCCTCCGCGAGCCTGGTCACGAGTGCCTCCGCGTCGGCCGCCCGCTCGCCCAGCGCAGGCGCCGCCCCTGTCGCGAAGGCCTTGCCGCCGCGCTGCTCGACTCCGAGTCGCTCCAACACCGCCGGTCCCCAGGGGCCGGTGACGAGCTCGCCGGCCGTGACGCCCGGGTCGAGCGGTGACGAGGCGGCGCGCTCGCCGAGCCGTTGCTCAACTGCGATCCGCTCGCCGTCCAGCCACTCCGCCGTGACGTACCAGTCGCCGACGCGTTCGAGCGACTCCAGGCCGCGGTCGAGCTCGGGGCCGAAGAGCAGCCCGCGGCCGGCGAGGTCGTCGCGGCGGATCGGCTCTCGGGCCGCAGCCCGCGCGATCGTGGCCGGGTCGCCACCGGCGAGGAGCTCGAACTGCGCGGGATCGATTCGCCTGCGCGGCGCTGGATCGAGCACTCGCCCGCCGCCGACCGTATGGCCGATGCGCAGCACGACGCGGTCGCCGCGTGCGGCCACGACCGGCCTCGCCAGCCTCAGCTGCGCGAACGGGCCAGCGGCTCGGACGACCCGGGCGACGACCTCGGCCGTCCCGTGATGGACCTGCAGGCGCGCGTCGTCCGCGATCGGCTCGAGCTCGGAGAGCTCGACGTCCAGCCGGTACGAGACCGGGTACGCGCCTCGTGGCACGAGCACGTCGCCGCGGCGCACCTGCTGGCGCTCCACGCCGGGAAGCGCCACTGCGACCCGGCGGCCCGCCTCGGCCCGCTCGACGGGCGCGTCGTGCACCTCGACGCTGCGGACGCGCACGTCGAGGCCGGCCGGCTCGACGCGGAGCACGTCGCCGGCGCCGATCGAGCCCGACCACAGCGTCCCGGTCACGACCGTGCCGATCCCCGGCAGCGAGAACGAGCGGTCGACCGGTAGCCGCGCCGGGGCGTCGCTCCCCGCCCGCGGAGGCAGCGCGGCGAGCGCGGCGCGGAGCTCGTCGAGCCCGGCTCCGGTCAGCGCGCTTACGCGGATCACCGGAGCGCCCGGAGCGAGCTCGCCGGCCTCCGCCGCGACCTCGGCGAGCTGCTCCCCGGACACGGCGTCCGCCTTGGTCACCGCCACGACGCCGTGCGAGACGCCGAGCAGCCGCAGGATCGCGAGGTGCTCGTACGTCTGCGCGCGCGGCCCCTCGCCCGCGTCGACGACGAGCAGGAATGCGTCGATCCCGGTGGCGCCCGCGACCATCGTGCGGACGAAGCGCTCGTGCCCGGGCACGTCCACGAGCGACAGCACGCGGCCGTCGCCGACCTCGAGCGGCGCGTAGCCGAGCTCGATCGAGATGCCGCGCCGCTGCTCCTCCGGCAGCCGGTCCGTGTCCTTGCCGGTCAGCGCCCGCACGAGCCACGTCTTGCCGTGGTCGACGTGTCCGGCCGTGCCGACGGTCAGCACGGCCGCGCGACGATCAGGTGCTCGGTGAACTCGGGCTCCCAACCGGTGCCGGCGAAGACGTGCCGCCACTGCTTCTCGGTGCGCTCGCCGCCCTCGAAGAGCGCGAGCCCGAGCAGGCCGAGCCAATCGCCTCCGTCCGGGGCATTGCCGACCACGCGCTCGACCAGCAGCAGCCGCGCCTCCGGGCGGGCGGCTGCGCGGGTCGCGCGGAGAATTGCTGCCGCGTGCTCGTCGTCCCAGTTGTGCAGCACCGTGGACATGACGAACACGTCGCCCGACGGGACCTCGTCGAAGAAGCTGCCGGCGACGAAAGTGCACCGGTCGCCCAGGTCCAGAACCTGCGTCTCCGGCAGATCGAAGACGATGCCGCGCAGCCCGCGGCGCCGTTCGAGCAGTGCAAGCAGCAGCGACCCGTTGCCGCCGCCCACGTCGACGACGGTTTCGTCGCCGCGCCAGTCGAACGAGTCCAGGCGGTCGAGCCGCCGCTCGGTGCCTTCTTCCATCGCGAGGTCGAACACCGCCCGTTCGTCCGGATGCTGGGCAAGCCACGACCAGAAGTCGGTGCCGTACGCCCGCGGGAACGACGCCGTACCGGAGGCATCGAGCGCGCCTGCCGTGCGGTGCCAGACGCCCGCGTTGAGGTGGGCGAAGCTTCGCCACTCCGCGCACCGCAGCAGCTCCGAGGCGGCCGTGTTGCGGAAGACGCCAGGCTGCTCCTCGGCGAAGACTCCGTCGCTCGCGAGGGCGCGGAGGAACCGGTACAGGGTGTCCTCGTCGGCGCCGGATCCTCGCGCCAGCTCGTCGACGGGACGGGGGCCGTCGGCAAGCGCCTCGGCGATCCCGAGGTCCGCGACGACGCCGGTGACGCGGGCGGCGAATGCGCCGCGGAAGAGGTTCCAGAGGAGGTGTTCCGGCGACGCGCCGGTCACGAGCGCGCGGCGCGGACGGCGCCGGCCGCCTCGTCGAGCTCGTCGTCGGCGAGCGTGCGGCAGTCGAGCAGGCAGCGGCCGTCGCGCACGAGCGCGACCACCGGCGGGTCGCCGGCACGCAGCGGCGCCGCCAGCTCCTCCTCGACGGCGACGGCGAAGCTCGGCAGCTCGACGAGCGGCAACGCGCCGCCGCCGACCCGTGCAACCGTCGCCTCGACCGAGCCGCCGATGAGCTCGGCGAGCCGGTCCGCCCGGCCGCGCACCGTCTCGGCCGGCTCCTCGAGCATCCGCAGGGCGGGCAGCTCGCGCCGCGCCCGCGCCGGGTCGAGATACAGCCGGAGCGTCGCCTCGAGCGCGGCCAGCGTCAGCTTGTCGGCCCGCAGCGCCCGCTGCAGCGGATGGCGCCGCAGCCGCTCGACGAGCTCGGCGCGCCCGACGACGATGCCCGCCTGCGGCCCGCCGAGCAGCTTGTCGCCCGAGAAGCACACGAGGTCGGCCCCGCCCGAGACCGCGGACGCGGCCGTGGGCTCGTCACCAAGTAACAGACTGTTACTTGCGCAGAGCGCGCCGGAGCCGAGATCGTCGATCAGCGGCAGCCCGCGGCGCTCCGCCAGCCGTGCCAGGTCGCGCAGCCGAGGCCGCTCGGTGAAGCCCACGAGACGGAAGTTCGACTGGTGAACGCGCAGGATCGCGCCGGTCTCGTCGCCGAGCGCGCGCTCGTAGTCGGCAACCCGCGTGCGGTTCGTCGTCCCGACCTCGACGAGCCGTGCCCCGGATCGCGCCAGGACGTCGGGAATGCGGAAGCCGTCGCCGATCTCGAGCAGCTCGCCGCGCGAGACGACCACCTCGCGCCCTTCCGCGAGCGCAGCCAGCGCCAGCAGCACCGCGGCCGCGTTGTTGTTGACGACGAGTGCCGCCTCGGCACCGGTCAGCCGCCGCAGGAGCGCGGCGCAGTGATCTTGCCGCGATCCGCGCACGCCCTCGGAGAGGTCGTATTCGAGCGTCGAGTAGCCGCGGCCAACCTCGGTGACCTGCTCGAGCACAGCCGCGGCCAGCGGCGCGCGGCCGAGATTCGTGTGCAGGATCACGCCCGTCGCGTTGAGCACGCGCCGCAGCCGCGGCTGCTCAGCCCCGGCCAGCTCTGCGCGCGCCCGCTCGACGAGGTCGCCCGGATCGGCGCCGGCCCGGATCTCCTCCCGTGCCCGCTCGAGCGCGGCCCGCGCCGCCGCGACCGCGAGCGGCTGCGGCACGTCGCCGAGCTCGCCGGCGAGCACGTCGACCGACGGCAGGTCGCGCAGCTTCACTGCGCGTCCGCCTTCACGGGGCTCGACGGCACGTCGCTGTCGAGGCCGCGGGACGTCTCGACCACCATCCGCACCGCCTCCTGCGGGTCGTCCGTGCAGAAGAGCAGCGCCTGGTCGCCCGGGCCGATCATCCCCTCGCGCAAGACGGTCCCGTCGATGAAGTCGAGCAGCCCGCGCCAGTACCGGCTCCCGAACAGGACGACTGGAAAGTCGTAGACCTTGTCGGTCTGCTCGAGCGTCAGCGCCTCGAAGAGCTCGTCGAGCGTCCCGAAGCCGCCCGGGAAGAGCACGAAGCCCTCGGCCGCCTTCACGAGCATCACCTTGCGCGCGTAGAAGTGGTCGAACGTGTGCGCGATGACCACGTACGGGTTCGGCTCCTGCTCGTGCGGCAGCCGGATGTTGAACCCGACCGACACGCCGCCCGCGTCGACGGCGCCGCGGTTCGCCGCCTCCATCACGCCCGGACCGCCGCCGGTCACGACCGCGAAGCCCGCTTCGGCGAAGAGGCGGCCGACGGTGCGGGCGGCGTCGTAGCACGGGTGCGCCTCGCGTATGCGGGCGGAGCCGAAGACCGTCACGCCGGGGCCGCCGATCGACGCGACGGCCTCGAAGCCTGCGCGGAACTCGTCGGCAATTCGCTGTACCGACCCGTCGAGGTCGGTCTCCTTGCGCTCGAGGAGCCGCTGGTCGTCCTGGTGATTCGTCACCAGGTACTAAATATCGCGCTGGAGGTGCGAGAGGTCGGCGGCAATGCCGAGCGCGACGGCGAGACCGAGGTACACGACCGCGACGACGACCCGCTGCCAGCCCTTGATCCGGTAGAAGGCCTGGCGCTCCGGGTGGTGGCGGTTCTGCCAGCGCTCCCACATCTGCATCCCGCCGAAGAGCAGGATCAGGATCAGGATCGGGTTCGGCGCAATGATCGTGAGCACGACCAGCCCGGCCAGGCCGATCACCCAGACGACCGGGTGCAGCGCCTCGACCGCTCGGCCGCCGTCGAGCGGGTAGACGGGCAGCAGGTTGAAGAGGTTGATCAGGAAGCCGAAGAAGGCCAGCGCTCGCAGGAGATCCGAGTCGAGCGCAACAGCGGCGACCAGGCATACGGCCGCGCCGATCGAGCCGACGATGGGGCCGGCGAGCGCGACTCGCGCCTCCTTCCACGCGTCGTCGGGCATTCGCTTCAGCGTGATCAGCGCCCCGAGGAACGGGATGAACATGGGCGCGCTCGCGGGCAGGCCCTGCCGCTTCGCCTCGATCACATGGCCCATTTCGTGGACGAAGAGCAGCAGCACGAGGCCGATCGCGAACTGCCACGGCCAGAGCAGCGCGTAGGCGCCGATCGAGACGAGCATCGTCGCCGCGGTCGCGAACAGCTTGAGCTTGAAGACCGCGAAGACCGCGACCTTGAGCTTCCAGGCGAGCGCGGCGAGCGCGATGAACGGCGCGGCCAGCTTGCGGCCGATGCCGCGCCAGTCCATGACACCCTTGGGCTGGACCGGCTCGTAGCCGCGCAGGTCGTCCGGGTCCTCGGGCGGGAGACGATTGAAGAGGTCGCCCCCGTAGGAGGCCGGGTGGTACGTGTCCTGCCGGTCGAGCTCTCGATCGTCGGTGAGCTCGGTCATCCATTCACAGCGTAGCCACCGGGGTGGCTTCTGCCAGGGATTCTTAGACCGTTATCAGGCGGCCGTCGGCCTCGATGGTGGGCTCCGAGAACACGCAGTCCACGTGGATCGAGGCCTCGTTGTCGCCGCCGTAGGGCCCGGTGTTGCGCCCGATCGCGACGTGGGCGGTGCCGCCCGCCTTCTCGTCGAGCATCACGTGGCCGCGCGGCGTGATTGCGTCGTTGAGCCCGATCCCGAGCTCGGCGACGACGTCCGCTCCCGCGCCCGCCTCGTCCACCATGCGGCGCAGGAGCTCGGCGGCGCGCCCGCCCTCGATCGACATGACCCGGCCGCGCTCGAAGCGCATCGTCACCGGCTCGTCGACCAGGCCGTCGACGGTGTACGGCACGGTCACGTCGGCGACGAGCACGCCGTCGGCGCCGTCGCTGTACGGCGCGACGTAGACCTCGCCGCCGGGGAAGTTCGCCGACCGGCCGGGCTGGAGCGGACCCACGTCGTCGTGCCACGGGCGGCCGCCGACGCGCAGCGTCAGGTCGGTCCCGCCGGGCGACGTCAGCCGGATCATGTCCGCGTCGCCGATCTGGTCGACGACGCGGCGGGCCTTGTCCGCGAGGTCGGGTGCGGGCTCCGAGAGCTCGCCCGCGAGCAGCTCGGGCGTGACGAAGCCCATGAAGATCTGGCGGCCGCGGTGACCCGTCACGCGCTGGAGCAGCTCGAAACGGGCGCCGGCCTCGGCTCCGAGCGGGTCCTGCGCGAGGAAGTACGAGACCAGCGCGTGCTCGGCGGCGTCCAGCACTGTGGGCGGCGCGTGCTCGAGCGGCCGCTCGCCGGTCCAGACCTCCAGGCGCGGCTGCCCGCCCGCATCGGCGACCGTCGCGACGAGCTGCGAGCCCTGCTCGAGCAGCGGCTCGTCGACGACGACGATCACCGGCTCGCCCGGCCGAAGCCCTGCAGCCTGGATCAGGTTGGCGCACCAGCCCGGGTGCCCCATGCGCTCGACGGCGGGTCTCACGGCGCGCGAACGCTAGCTGCGGCCTACCCGTTCGGGCGAGGTTGCCGGCTGGACCTGTCGGTACGGTTTGGCGCCTCGTCTTCGAGCAGGGAGGAAGAGCATGAAGGACGTTCGCAGGACAGGCGGGCGCTTTTCCCCGGGTGCCATCATCGGGTTGCTTGCGTTGTTCGTCGCGCTCGCAGGAACTGCGTTCGCGGCCAGTCCAAGCGGGAAGCAGGCGGGTCGCGAGACGGCTCGATCCGCGGCACAGGCGCCCACGGCGCTCCGAGGCCCACGCGGGCCCAGAGGCCCACGAGGACTGCGTGGCCTGCGTGGCCTGCGTGGCCTGCGTGGACTGACAGGGTCGGCCGGTCCCACCGGCCCGGCCGGCCCGACCGGGCCACAGGGCCCCCAGGGTGCTCAAGGCGCTCAGGGCGCTCAGGGGATCCAGGGAGCTGACGGACCCTTCCCGGGCGGCGACATGCCGAGCGGCAAGACGCTCCGCGGCCAGTACGCAGTCGGAGCCGTGGCAACCGGTGCGAGCGGCGACTCATGGGGCTCGATCTCGTTCGGGTTCCAGATGTCCGCGGCGCCGACACCGCACTACATTCCGCTCGCAGGAGCGCCTCCTGCGCAGTGCCCGGGAACCACCGCCAATCCCGCGGCGTCGCCCGGGCATCTGTGCATCTACGAGGCTTCGAAGACCAACCTCGCCTCGCTCTCCGTGTTCGGAGCAACGGGGACGGTGGGCGTCACGAGCAAGTGGGGCGCGGGCCTCTGGCTCGTCTCGACCGCCGCAGGGAGCTTCTGGAGCTACGGGAGCTGGGCGGCGACATCCCCGTGATTCATCGCTGGGGCGACCGGAGTCGATCCGGTCGCCCCAGGCCCTCCTTGACCGCCCGTTTCGGACAGGCCTAGGCTCGTCAGGTGGCGGGGGTGGAGGAGCTCGAGCGGCAGCGGCAGTTCTTCGAGTCGCTGCTCGAGATCAGCCCCGTCGCGATCATCACCACCGAGCTCGACGCGACCGTCACGTCCTGGAACCCGCAGGCCGAGCGGGTCTTCGGCTATACGCGCGACGAGGCCGTCGGGCGCAACCTCGACGGGCTGATCGCCGGGCCGGAGAACCTGCGCGCCGACGCCGAGCGGATCCAAGTAGAGGCTGCGACCGCGGGCCGATTCCAGGGCATCGTTCGCCGCCAGCGCAAGGACGGCACCCTCGTGGACGTCGAGGTGCTCGCCGTCCCCATCGCCGTGGACGGCGAGCAGGTCGGCTACTACGCCATCTACCACGACGTCAGCGAGCTGCAGCGCCAGAAGCGCTACTACCAGTCGCTCGTCGAGAACAGCCCGTCGGCGATCGTGACCGTCGACAGGGACGCGATCGTCACCTCGTGGAACCCGGCCGCCGAGCGCTGTTCGGCTACACCGAGGCGGAGACGATTGGGCGCAACATCGACGAGCTCGTCACCAGGGACGAGCGGCTCCGCGAGGAAGCGGTCGATGTCAGCACGCGCGGCACGGCCGGGGCGCGGCAGGAGCGCGTGACCCAGCGGCAGCGCAAGGACGGCAGCTACGTCGACGTCCAGATGGTCGCCGCGCCGATCTACGTCGGCGACGAGCAGGTCGGCTTCTACGCCATCTACAACGACGTCAGCGAGCTCCAGCGGCAGAAGCAGTACTACGTGTCCCTGCTCGAGTCGAGCCCGATGGCGATCGTGACGCTGGACCTGGATTCGACCGTGCGGACGTGGAACCGGGCCGCCGAGGAGTTCTTCGGCTACGCGCGCGACGAGGCAATCGGCCAAAACGTCGACGACCTCATCGCGAATCGGCCCGAGGTCCACGATGAGGCGGTCGACATGGCCCGCGAGGGCGAGACGACGGGCCACGCGCACAGGGTCACGAGGCGAGCCCGGAAGGACGGCTCGCTCGTCGACGTCGACGTCGTCGGCGCGCGGATCGACGTGGACGGCGAGCCCGTCGGCCTCTACGCCATCTACAGCGACATCAGCGAGCTGCAGTCCCAGCGGCGGTACTACGAGGCCCTCTTCGAGCTGAGCCCCGCCGCGATCGTCACGGTCGACAAGGACGTCAACGTGACGTCGTGGAACCCGGCCGCGGAGCGGATGTTCGGCTACTCGGCGGAGGAGGCGATCGGCCGGAACGCCGACGAGCTCGTGGCCAGTGACCAGGACATCCGCGAGGAGGCAATGGCGGAGTCCAGTCACCGCACCGCCGCCGGCGACGCCGGCCACTACATCACGCAGCGCAACCGCAGGGACGGTTCCCGCATCGACGTCCACGCGCACTTCGGCGCGATCGTCGTCGGAGGCGAGCGGGCCGGGATCTACGCCGTCTACCACGACATCGGCGAGCTGCAGGAGGCGCGGCGTGAGGCCGAGGCCGCGACGGAAGCGAAGAGCGCCTTCCTCGCCACGATGAGCCACGAGATCCGCACGCCGATGAACGCCGTCATCGGGATGACGGAGCTGCTGCTCGGGACGCAGCTCGACGCCGAGCAGCGCGGGTTCGCCGAGGTGGTCCGGACGAGCGGCGAGGCGCTGCTCTCGGTGATCAACGACATTCTCGACTTCTCCAAGATCGAGGCGGGGCGGTTGGATCTCGAAACACGCCCGTTCGACCTGCGCGAGTGCGCCGAGTCGGCGATGGCGCTCGTGGCGCCGGCGGCCGCGGAGAAGTCGCTCGACCTCGCCTACGTGCTGGCGCCGGAGGTTCCCGAGGCGCTCGTCGGCGACGCGACGCGGCTGCGCCAGGTCCTGCTCAACCTCCTGAACAACGCGGTGAAGTTCACGGAGCATGGCGAGATCGTCCTGACCGTTGCCGCGGGGGCGCTCGGCGACGGACAGTTCCGCGTCGAGTTCTCGGTGCGCGACACCGGCATCGGGATCCCGGGGGACCGGCTGGAGACGCTCTTCGAGTCGTTCACGCAGGTCGACGCCTCCACGACCCGGCGCTACGGCGGCACCGGCCTCGGGCTCGCGATCAGCAGGCGCCTCGCCGAGGCGATGGGCGGCGAGATCTGGGCCGAGAGCGAGGTCGGTGCAGGGTCGACGTTCCGCTTCACGGTCGTCGCCTCGGAGGCGCCGCGGCCCGTCCGTGCGTACGAGGCGGAGACGACGGTCCTGCAGGGCAAGCGTGTGCTCGTGCTCGACGACAACGCGACGAACCGGCAGATCGCGCGCGCGTATCTCGAGTCGTGGGGCCTGGTCGTGCGCGAGACGGCCTCGCCGCGCGACGCGATCGAATGGGTCCGCCGCGGCGATCCGCTGGACGCGGCCGTGCTCGACATGCACATGCCGGAGCTCGACGGCCTCGCGGTCGCACGCGAGGTGCGGTCGGTCGCCGAACGCCTCCCGCTGATCCTCCTGACGTCGCTCGGCCGGCGTGAGGAGGGGGCAGAGAGCGGCCTGTTCGCGGCGCATCTGACGAAGCCGATCCGCCCGTCGCAGCTGTACGACGCGCTGCTCGACGCGCTGGGTGCAGGCGTGACGGCCCCGACGGTGCCCGCGCGAGGTGAGCCGCCTGCCGCCGAGATCTCGTCCGGTCTGCGGATCCTGGTCGCGGAGGACAACGCCGTGAACCAGCAGCTCGTGCTGGCCCTGCTCGACAAGCTGGGCTATCGCGCGGACGTGGCGTCGAACGGTCTCGAGGCGCTTGCGGCGCTCGAACGCGGCCGCTACGACGTCATCCTGATGGACGCCCAGATGCCCGAGCTCGACGGGCTCGAGACCACCCGCCGCATCCACGCGCGCTGGGGAGCGGAGCGGCCGCACATCATCGCCGTCACGGCGGGCGTGATGGATGCGGAGCGCGAGCAGTGCCTCGCGGCCGGCATGGACGACTTCCTCAGCAAGCCGATCCGCGGCGAGGAGCTCGCTGCGGCGCTGGCGCCTCTGCGGCCGGCGGTGGCGTCTGCGCTCGACCTCGCCGTTCTCGCGCAGCTGCGGGAGGCAGTCGGGGACGCGACGACTGCGGGCATGGCCGAGACGTTCCTCGCCGAGAGCCCGGCGCTCGTCGCGACGCTGCGCCGCTCGGTCGAGCAGAGCGACGCGGTCGAGCTGCGGCGCGCGGCGCACACGCTGAAGTCGAATGCCGCGACGTTCGGCGGCCGGGCGCTTGCGGACCTCTGCCAGGAGCTCGAGCGACATCGGCGCGGCGGGCGCCGTGGACGGTGCCGCCGACCTCGTCGCCCGCGCGGAGGGCGAGTACGAGCGAGTCCGATCCGAGCTCGAGGCGGCGATGCGATGAGCGACGAGCGCCCGGCCTGGATCCTGGTGGTCGACGACGATGCCGTGAACCGGCGGATGCTCACGGGCCTGCTCGAGGACGACGGGCACCGCGTGGACACCGCAGCCGACGGCCGGCAGGCGCTGGAGCGGCTCGACGCCGACCGTTTCGATCTCGCCCTGCTCGACGTCCTCATGCCCGAGCTCGACGGCTACGAGGTCCTCGCGCACATGAAGGAGGACGAGTCCCTCCGCCACGTGCCGGTGCTGATGATCACCGCGCTGGACGACATCCAGAGCGCGGTCCGCTGCATCGAGCTCGGAGCCGACGACTACCTCGTGAAGCCGTTTGATCCCGTGGTGCTCCGCGCGCGCATCAAGGCGAGCCTGACCAAGAAGCGCATGCACGACCTCGAGGCCGAGCACCTCGAGGAGCTGGCCCGTCTGAACCGCCGCCTGGAGGCCCGCATCGAGGAGCAGATGGCAGAGCTCGTCCGCACCGGCGAGCTCAAGCGGTTCCTGCCGCAGCAGGTGGCCGAGGGCCTCCTGGGCGGCGCGCTCGAGCCCGACGAGGCGTTCCAGCGGCGCAAGATCACGGCTCTCTTCGCGGACATGGTCGGCTTCACCGACCTGTCGGAGAGCCTCGAGCCGGAGGAGCTGGCGGTGGTGCTCAACGAGTACCTCCGCGAGATGACGGCCGTGGCGGTTGCGCACGGCGGGGCGCTCGACAACTTCATCGGCGACGGGCTGATGGTGATCTTCGGCGCGCCCTCGGAGACCACCGCGGAGGCTCAGGCGCTCGCGGCGATCCAGACCGCGCTCGCGATGCGAGCCCGCGCCGCCGAGCTCGCCGAACGGGTCCGCGGACGCGGCTATCCCGCGGAGCTCAACGTCAGGATCGGGATCAACTCCGGCTACTGCACGGTCGGCGTGTTCGGCAGCGACGTCATGCGCGCCTACAAGGCCGTCGGCTTCGCCGTCAACCTCGCGTCACGCCTCCAGTCGCACGCCGAGCCGGGCTCGATCCTGTGCGGCGTCCGCACCTACGCGCTCGTGGAGGACCAGGTGGAGGCGGTGAAGCGCGAGCCGTTCGCCGTCAAGGGGTCGACGCGTCCGGTGGAAGCGTGGGAGATCGTGCGCGCTGGTCGCAGGCGAGACCGAGCCGCGCCCGATCCACTCTTCGCCGCCCTTGTAGACCACCAGCGTCCCGCCCTACGGCGCCTCGCGGTAATCCTTCGTCCCCGCCTTGAGCAGCTCGACCATCGTCGCGATTCGCTCGGCTCTGACCTCAGGCCGCCGCTTCGTCGCGTCGATCCACCGGAGGTAGCCCCGGCGGTAGAACTGCGCGAGCGAGTCGAAGAACACTGCAGCCTCCGGCTCGCGCTCGAGCGCAGCCGCGACATCCGGCGCGAGGTCGCTGCGCTGGGGCCCCTCGGGAGCCAGCACGACGTCGACCTCGTCGCCCGCGCCGATTCCGCAGTCGCGACGCCAGGCCGCGCCGAGCGCGACCGCGTGGCCGTCCCCGAACTGCTCGATCACTGCGCGGACGCCCATCCCGTTCACGGTTCCCGCGACGTGATGTCGCTCCTTGACGCCCCAGGCGTCGTCCGGCGCGAAGGGGATCGGAACGACGACCCGGCCCCTCGGCCCGGTCTCCACGACGGATCGGAAGCGTCTGGCGCCGGACGTCGACACGCGCGAATCGTACGATCGACCGGTGTCCGGCACTTGCGGCAAGACCCGGGTCGTGCCGCAGAATTCCCGTTCCGAGGCCCCTACCTAGGGAGATGGGAGTCGCCAGCGATGGATGCCGACGTAATCGTCGTGGGCGCCGGACCGACCAGCGCGCGCCGGTTCATCACGCGCGAGGTTCCGGCCCCGTACACGAACTCCGTTTGCCTGGAGCTCCTCGCCTCGCGCGCGTTCGCGCGTCGGTGGGTTGCGGGCTCGGGCCAGAATCCTGGTGCGGGGCCGGTGCCTCCATCGTACGCCCTTTTCTTGCCGCCGCAAGCCGGTGTAATCTCGGGCACGGTGACGGCTGAAGAGGACATTGCGACCGTCGCCGCCCAGCTCGCGGATCTCACCAGGCACGTCGACGAGCTCGAGCATCAGCTCAAGGAACGTGCCAACAACCAGCAGGAGCGCGCCGAGGTCCAGCAGGAGCGGATCGACCTGGCGGCTCGAGAGCTCGCCGAGGTCAGCCTGCGTTTGCAGGCCGCGGCCAACGCGCTCCGGGAATCGATCTGATCGAGACGCCGCTCGGGCTCCCTCTCTACGAACCCTTCCGATCCACTCCTCGCCGCCCTCGTAGACCTCCTTCTTCCAGAGGCCGAATCACGCAACCAGGCCATCCGTGGAGACCCGGAAAGGACGCCGTTTCCGCCTCTTTTGAGCTATTCGCAAAATAGCTCCGTGGCAGGGCGTGAAAGCGGCCCTGCGCAGGAAGTACCTGTTCCGTACCTGTGACGGCGATCGACGGCCGAGGTATGCGTGGCCGTCTCGCCCTGCGGATCCCCCCGATCGCCTACTGGCCCGAGCGTCCCGATGAGGGGGAGCAAGGACTGCCGCCCTGCCCGTGCTCAGAGCATCGGTTAGACCGGGACCACCCGCCTACGCTCGTTCGGCGCGACGCTCGCCCGCACCGTACGGAACGTCCCTCGTCCCGAGGACCTCCGTCCGGTCGAGGCGTGATTGACAGCTCGCGTTTCGTTAGTCTACACTTACGGTAAGTGGAGACTAACGGATCAGCACTGACGGCTCTCGGCGATGCCACACGGCGCGCGATCTTCGAGCAGTTGCGTGGCGGCCCACGCTCGGTCGGCGAGCTGGCGGCGTCGCTGCCCGTGTCGCGGCCGGCGGTGTCGCAGCACCTGAAGGTGCTCAAGCAGGCCGGGCTGGTGCTCGACCAGCCGAACGGCACCCGGCGTCTCTACCGCGTCGCTCCCGAAGGCGTGCAGGGACTCCGCGCCTACCTGGACACCTTCTGGAGCGACGTCCTGGAGCAGTTCAAGCAAGCAGCGGAAGGAGGAGACGGATGACGACTCAGGTGATCGAGACGATCAAGAAGTCGGTGACGGTGGCGATCCCCGCTTCGCGCGCCTTCGTGGTCTTCACGAACGAGATCTCGACCTGGTGGCCGCTCGACAGCCACTCGTACGGCGGCGAGAAGACGACGATGGCCGTGTTCGAGGGGCGTGAGGGCGGCCGGGTCTACGAGGTGCAGTCCGACGGCACCGAGGCCGACTGGGCGACGGTCACAGAGTGGGATCCGCCGAACGGGTTCACGCTCGACTGGAAGATCTGCCCCTCGGAGGTCGAGGTGCGCTTCATCGAGCAGAACGGCTCGACGCGCGTGGAGCTCGAGCATCGCGGCTGGGAGCGCGCCGGCGAGGGCGCCGAGGCGATGCGCGACAACTACGCCGGCGGCTGGGAGCTCGTGCTCGGCAAGCTGGTCGCGAAGGCAGCCTGAACGCAACCGCGGAGGGGCGGGACTTCCCGCCCCTCCGGCTTCACGCCGGGCGGAGTCCCTCCCCCAGAGAACCTAGTGGCGACTGCCACTAAGTCCGAGGTGCCTCGCGTGACGGCCGTTGACGGCTGACGTATGCGTGGCCGTCGCGTACAGGGATCCCCCCGATCGTTTACTGGCGCGAGCGTCCCGATGAGGGGGAGCAAGGACGTACAGCTCTCAGCGCCCACGATCCCTGCACGGTCGACGGCCGAGACAGTCTCAACCGTCCCGGTATCTGCCAGGACCGCTCTGTGTCATCCGCGGGATTCCCCGTACCTGCCTGGTACCTGTGACAGCGAAAGCCTGCTCAGCAGGAGTCCCGGATTTGAATCTAGGAACCGCGCCCGATCCACTCCTCGCCGCCCTCGTAGACCTCCTTCTTCCAGAGCGGGACGCGCTCCTTGAGCGTGTCGATCGCGTCCTTGCAGGCGGCCAGTGCGTCGCCGCGGTGCGGGGCGGAGACGGCGATGACAACGCTCGTCTCGCCGATGCCCACGCGGCCGACGCGGTGGTGGATGGCGATCGAGCAGAGGTCGAACCGGGCCTCGAGCTCCGCGGCGATCTCGGCCATGACCTGCTCCGCCATCCCCTCGTAGGCCTCGTAGTCGAGGTGCACGACGTCGCGCCCGCGTGACTGGCGGCGCGTCGTGCCGACGAACGTGGCGATCGCGCCGGCGCGCTCGTCGGCGACCTCCGCGACGACGGCGTCCAGCGACAGCGGCTGCCCCGAGAGGCGGAACGCGCCACCGGAAACCGGCGGGATCAGCGCCACCTCGTCGCCGTCGGCCAGCTCCTGCTCGGGCGGGGCGTAGGAGCGGTTGACCGCGTAGAGCAGGCCGTCGGGCTGCTCGCCCAGGTCGAGCGCTGCCCACACGTCCGCGACCCGCGCGACGCCGTCGAGCTCCCGCGTGGACCAGCCCGCACGCTCGCGGAGGCCGGCGAAGAGCCGCACACGGATCACGGCCGGAGCGTAACGCCTTGACACGGTGAGGCGATATCGCCATAACTACGGCGAAACCGCCTCAACCGCAAGGAGGATCGCATGCTGCGCCTCGCCGCCATCGTCACCGGGTTCCTGCTCATCGTCGCCGCCGCCGCGTCGGCCAAGCCGCCCACCGTGCGTGCGGTCAAGGTCCCGCGTACAGCCGTAGTCGGCGCCTCCTGGCGCGTCTCGCTGTCGATCAAACCGCGCACGCGCGGGACGCTCGAGGCGCGTGGGCCGAGCACGCTTCGGGCGGCGCTGGCGCCCAACCGCAACGGCCTGGCGACGGCCGTGCTCCGTTTTGCCAGGGCGGGCACGTACGCGGTCTCGGCGAAGGCCGGCGGCCGCACGACGCAGCTCGGTTCGGTCACCGTCGACGTGCCGAGGAGCCCGCTCATCCTCGATCCGCTGACGATCACGGCCGAGCCGTCGGGATCGCTCCTCGTCGGACAGCTCCGCGAGGGCGCGCTGCTCCGCGTGGCCGGCGGCGCCGTGACCAAGGTCGCCGAAGGCGTGGGCGTCTACAACGTCGTGCTGGCCAACGGGGCGATGTACGCCTCAGGTCGCGAGGGGGCGGTCTACCGCATCGACGGTTCGTCGTTCACACGCGTGACCCAGGCCGTCGACGCCGACTGGGTCGCGGTGGACGCGGCCGGAAACTTCTACGTGACGGTGTACGTCGGCTACGTGAAGAAGATCGCACCCGACGGGACGATCACCACGATCGCCGGCGACGGTACCGAGGGCTACGCGGGTGACGGCGGCCCGGCGACCGGCGCGAAGCTCTTCCACCCGCACGCGGTCGTGATCGGCCAGGACGGCGCGCTCTACGTCGCCGACACGGAGAACCGCCGCATCCGGCGTATCGACCTCGCCAGCGGCCGCATCTCGACCTTCGGCGGCGACGTCGGCATCACGGTCGGGCTGGCAGTCGGTCCCGACGGGAGCATCTACTCGGCCGATGTCCTCCGGGACGGGCAGGGCGGCGGCGTGACGAAGACCACGCCGGCAGGGGTTACGACCCGCATTGTGTCCGCGGCGCGCGCGAACAACGTCGCGGTCGCGCCCGACGGCACGGTCTACGTCAACTTCTGGGAGGACAAGCGGATCATGCGCCTGACCGCCACGGGCAAGCTCGAGCCGGTCGCCCGCGGATAATCGCCCCGTGAGCGAGCCGCTGGTCCGTGGAGCCATCGTCAACGAGCTCGGCATGGCGTTCCGCTACGCGAACGCCATCGCCAGCTCGGAGCTGCGGGCCGAGGGTGTCGACCCGCCCGACTACGGGCCGCTCGGCTTCATCGGTGTCATGCAACCGGTCACGCGCACGCAGCTCGTCGAGGCGACGGGCCAGCCCCGCACGACCGTGCGGGACATGCTCCGCGGCTGATCGAGCGCGGCCACGTGCGCGAGTACGCCAACCCGCGCGACGGCCGCTCGACCCTGCTCGAGCTCACGCCGGAGGGGCAGGCGATCTTCGACCGCGGCAAGCCTGCCTTCCACCGAGCGCTGCGCCGTATCGACGCAGCGCTCGGTGGGCGGCTCGACCAGCACGAGGACGCGGTGCGCGCGATCCGGATCGCGCTCCAGGCGCTCGTCGCCGAGGACGAGGTCGGGGCCGGTTAGACGGCCACCGGCTCCTCGAGCGGAGCCGCGACGAACGTCGGTGCGCCGACGACGAACACGCGCCAGCGGTCGGGGCCCTGCGCGTCGGTGAACGTCGCCACGTTCGTCGAGCCGCCGAAGAAGCCGAGCACCCGGGCCGGCTCGTCGCTCGTGTTCCTGGCCCCGTGCGGCGCCATCGCCGGGACGACGGCGAGGTCGCCCTCATTCAGCGTCACCGTCGCGCCGTCGACCGATGCCTCGACCGTGCCCTCGAGCACGACGAGCAGCTCCTCGGCGCTGTCGCGGTGCTCGGGCAGCTCGGCGCCGGGCTCGAACTCCATGTACACGGTCGCCGTCGCCACCGTGCCGGTCGCGCTGCTCACCGGGAACGTGACGCGGTGGCCCTCGAAGTTCTCCTGCATCGGCAGCTCTCTGAGGTTGACGATCTGCATGGCCTGCTCCTTTTCACTAGACAGTGTTGTGCAGCGATAAAGATGGGTATACACTGCTGTGCAATGAAACGCAAGTACGAATTGAAGCGGCGCGCGGAGCGCCGGCAGGAGACGCGGCAGCGGATCGTCGAGGCGGCGGTCGAGCTCCATGCCGCGGTCGGCCCGGCGAAGACGTCGATCTCGGCCGTCGCCGACCGCGCAAGCGTTCAGCGGCACACCGTCTACGCGCACTTCCCGGACGACGCCTCGCTCTTCCGCGCTTGCTCCGCCCACTGGCGCACGCTCAACCCCGCACCCGCCGTCGCCGGGCTGGAGCTGCCAGAGGCACTCCGCGCGCTCTACGACTGGTACGAGCGGACGGAGGACGCGGTCGCTCTGTTCGGGCGCGACTCCTACCTCTATCCCGAGATCTGGGCGGAGCGTCACGAGGCGCTCCGCGCGATCGCGGACGGGCTCGCGCGGCCGCTGGGTCGGCGCCGGCTCGTGCGCGCGGCCGTGGGTCACGCCGTCGCCTTCGAGACCTGGCGCTCGCTCGTCCGGCGCGAGGGGCTGACGAACGCGCAGGCAGCGCGACGCGATGGTCGCCTTCGTCGGCAGCGTCTAGCCTCTGGGCGTGGCAGCGACCGATCGCCGCGAGACCGACTCCGGGATCGAGGTCAAGCCGGTCTACTCGGCCGACGACGTCGAGGGTCCGACCTCGAGCAGCCCGGCGAGTTCCCCTTCACGCGCGGGCCCTACCCGGACATGTACCGCGGGCGCCCGTGGACGATCCGCCAGTACGCGGGCTTCGCCTCGGCCGAGGAGACGAACGAGCGCTTCCGTTTCCTGCTCGATCGCGGACAGACGGGGCTCTCGGTCGCGTTCGACCTGCCGACGCAGCTCGGCTACGACTCGGACGACCCGCGCTCGGACGGCGAGGTCGGCCGGACCGGCGTCGCGATCGACTCGCTCGCCGACATGGAGATCCTGCTCGCGGGCATCCCGCTGGGCGAGGTCTCGACCTCGATGACGATCAACGCGCCGGCGGCGCTGCTGCTCCTGCTCTACGAGCTGGTCGCCGAGGAGTCAGGGCGTCACGGGCGAGCGGCTCCGCGGCACCGTGCAGAACGACATCCTCAAGGAGTACGTCGCGCGCGGGAACTACATCTACCCGCCGCGGCCGTCGATGCGGATCACGACCGACCTCTTCGCCTACTGCGCGGAGCGGCTGCCGAGCTGGAACACGATCTCGATCTCCGGCTACCACATCCGCGAGGCGGGCTCGACCGCCGTCCAGGAGCTCGCGTTCACGCTCGCCAACGGGATCGCGTACTGCCAGGCGGCCGTCGACGCAGGCCTCTCGCCGAACGACTTCGGCGCGCGGCTCTCGTTCTTCTTCAACGCGCACAACCACTTCTTCCAGGAGGTGGCGAAGTTCCGGGCGGCGCGGCGGCTATGGGCGGAGATCATGCGTGACCGCTTCGGCGCGACGAACCCGAAGGCACAGGCGCTCCGCTTCCACGCGCAGACCGGCGGTTCGACCCTCACCGCGCAGCAGCCGGAGAACAACGTCGCGCGCGTGACCGTGCAGGCGTTGGCCGCGGTGTGTGGCGGCGCGCAGTCGATCCACACGAACTCGTTCGACGAGGCGCTCGCCCTGCCGACCGCGCGGGCGGCCCGGATCGCCCTGCGGACGCAGCAGATCCTGGCGGACGAGGCGGGCGGCACGGACACGGCCGACCCGCTCGGCGGCGCCTACTTCATCGAGGCGCTGACGGACGAGCTCGAGGAGCGCGCACGCGAGCTGCTCGCGCGGGTCGACGAGCTCGGCGGCGCGGTGGCCGCGATCGAGCAGGAGTTCGTCCAGCGCGAGATCGAGGACTCGGCGTTTCGCTACACGCAGCAGGTCGAGGAGGGCGAGCGCGTCATCGTCGGCGTGAACCGCTACGCGGAGACGGCCGAGGAGGACGTCGAGCTGCAGCGCATTGACCCGGAGGCCGAGCGTCGCCAGCTCGAGCGCACGGCGCGCGTGCGGGCCGAACGGGACGCGGCGGCCGCCGAGGCCGCGCTCGCCGAGGTGCGTCGCGTCGCTGACACGACCGAGAACCTCCTCCCGACGATGCGCGAGGCGCTCCGTGTCCGCTGCACGGTCGGCGAGATCAGCGAGGTGCTGCGCGAGGAGTTCGGCATGTACGACAAGCAGCGCGTGTGACCCGACCTGCGGCCGCGGCGCTCGCCGCGCTGATGGTGGCCGCGCCGGCCTACGCCTTTCGACGCCGTCGCCTGGGCGGCGGTCGAGCGCACCGGCCGAGTCACCGGAGCGGAAGCTCGTCCGGCGAGCGCGCGACGCCCCGCTCGGTGATGTAG
Source organism: uncultured Thermoleophilia bacterium (assembly GCA_963734565.1). Lineage (GTDB taxonomy): Bacteria > Actinomycetota > Thermoleophilia > Gaiellales > Gaiellaceae > JACVRM01. Next base: position 422,858 of record CAVTHM010000007.1, read on the forward strand.
GCGGTCACGAGCGCGGCGGGCGTCACGTCGAAGGCGCGGTTCTCCGCGGCCGCGCCCGGCGGTGCGATGCGCATGTCGCCCACGTCGGTCACCTCGTGTTCGTCGCGCAGCTCGACCGGGATCTCGGCACCAGTCGGCGTGGCCGGATCGACGGTCGAGACGGGGGCGGCCACGTAGAACGGGATGTCGTGATGGCTCGCCAGCACGGCGAGCGGATAGGTGCCGACCTTGTTCGCGACGTCGCCGTTGGCGGCGATCCGGTCGGCGCCGACGATCACGGCGTCGACCTCGCGCGCGGCCATGAGCGATCCGGCGAGCGCGTCGACCACCAGCCGGAACGGGATGCCGAGCCGCCCGAGCTCCCACGCGGTCAGGCGGGCGCCCTGGAGAACCGGGCGGGTCTCGTCGACCCAGACGCTGGGCTCGCGGCCCGTCTCGTGGGCTGCGCGGATGACGCCGATCGCCGTGCCGTAGCCGACCGTGGCGAGCGAGCCGGCATTGCAGTGCGTCAGGACGCGCGAGCCGGGCGGGAGGAGCGGCGCGCCGTTCGCGCCGATGCGGCGGTTCGCCTCCACGTCCTCGGTCGCGATCAGCTGCGCTTCGGCGGCGGGGTCCTCGGCGGCCAGCGCGCGGTCGACGCCCCAGGCGAGGTTGACCGCGGTGGGGCGGGTCGCCTTCAGGCGTCTCGCGGCATCGTGGAGGTCGTCGCCGCGGAACGCAGCGAGCGCGATCCCCATCGCGCCGGCGGCGCCGAGCGCGGGCGCCCCGCGGACGGCGAGCGTGCGAATCGCCTCAGCGAGCTCGTCGACGGTGTGCAGGTCGAGCATCACGAGCTCGGCGGGGAGGCGCCGCTGGTCGATCAGGCGCACGTGGCCCTCGTGCAGCTCGATCGTGGGCGGGATCGGGTCGGTCACGCGCGCACCGCCGCGACCGTAGCCGCGACCGCCTCGCGCGGGCCGCCCGGATGCGCGTACGCGGCGGAGCCGAGCAGCACCATCAGGCCCGAGCGTGCGCCGGCTGCGTCGACCTGGGCGGCGGCGTTCTCCGGGCCCACGCCGGCGCCGAGGACGGCGGTGGAGCGCGGCGAGCCGGCGTGGCAGGCGGCGATCTGCGCCAGCACGTCGTCGGGCGAGTCGGCCATCCGTCCCGTGAACGACGCCACGAGGATGTAGTCGGAGCCGACGAGCCGCGTCATCTGCGCGACGACCGCCGGCGCCACGCCGACGGGGCCGCGCATCCAGAAGGCAGCGCCGACGCGATGGGCGAAGAGCGGCACGCCGAGGCCTGCCTCGCGCAGGAGTCGCACCGAGTCGAGCCCCTGCGCGAGCGCGTTGACCATGACGGCGCCGGCGCCGAGCTCGACGGCGCGCTCCGCGCGGCGAAGCAGGCCGTCGGCCGTGCCGGTCACGTTCGCGGCGTAGCGGACGCGCTCCGGGACCGCGGCGACGACCGCGCGGACGCGCTCTTCCAGCTGGCTCCACGGCCGGTCGCCAAGCAGCTCGTCGTCCTTGACGAGGTCGGCGCCGCCCGCGGCGAGCTCGGCCGCGGTTGCGGCCGCCTCGCGGGGCGAGAGGCCGAGCGACGGCTTGACGATCGCCCCAACGAGCACGTCCTCCGCCGCGTCGTACGCGGGGCCCGGCAGCAGGTCATCGGGCAACTCGAGGGCGACGAGCCGACAGCGCTCGAACGCGGCGAGGTCGGCCCACTCGCCCGCGAGCAGCGACGAGACGAGCAGCGTCACGTCGCCACCCCAGTTCGCGTCCGGGTAGGTCAGCGTCGCCCGCTCGCCGTCGAGCTCGACCTGCGGGCGCGCGCCGCCTGGGTCGCCCGGCACGCCGGTCGAGGTGATCGCGGCGAGGGCATCCACGGCCGAAGCCGGCCGAATCTCGAAGGTCGCGCGGATCACCGCCGCAAGCCTTGCAGGGACTGTCCTTGGTCGTGGGTCCTGTCCCCCGGGTTCTTGGGGGGCTGACCCAAGCCTCGTGGAGGCGCGACCGCACGCCGAGCGACAAAATCGAGTTACGTCTTGTGGGACAGCCCCTGTTATCGCCGCGCTTTACTGCGCACGCTTGCTGAGGTGCGGCCATAACAGGGACAGTCCCTGTATGCGCATCCTGCTCGTCTCCCAGATGTATCCCGGCCCGGAGGCGCCCGACTACGGCGTGTTCGTTCGCGACCTCGCCGACGCGGTCGAGCGGCGCGGGCACGAGCTCGAGCGTGTCGTCGTCGACCGGCGCGGCGCGGGGCTCGCCAAGTACGCCGACCTCGCGCGCCGGGCTCGCGCAGCCTCCAGGAGCTTCCACCCGGACGTCGTCTGGAGCCACTTCCTCGTCCCGACCGGCCTCGCCGCGCTTGCCGCGCGGGCGCCGCTCGTCGTCACCGCCCACGGACGCGACGTCCGCAATGTCGGCTCCGTCCGCGGCGTTACGACGGCGACGCGGCTCGTCGTCCGGCGGGCCCGGGCCGTGGTCGCCGTCTCCGACTACCTCCGCCGCGAGCTCGAGGAGCGCGTGCCCGAGGCGCGCGGCCGCGTCGAGGTCGTCGACTGCGGAGTGAACCTCGAGCGCTTTCGCCCCGAGGATCCCGGCCCGGCGCGGGCGGAGCTCGGCTGGGACGGCGACGGTCCTGCCTTCCTCTGCGTCGGCGGCCTCGACGAGCGCAAGAACGTGCTCCGCCTCGCGAACGCGTTCGAGCGAGTTGGAGCGGGCCGCCTCGCCTTCGTCGGGGGCGGGCCCCTCGCCGCCCAGCTGGAAGGTCGACCGGGCGTCCGCGTCGTCGGGCCGGTCCCCCACGATCGGGTCGCGCGCTGGATCGCCGCGGCCGACGTCGTCTGCCAGCCGAGCCTCGTCGAGCCGTTCGGCCAGGCGCTGCTCGAGGCGATGGCGGCCGGCCGCCCGGTCGTCGCCACGCGCGTCGGCGGGCCGCCCGAGTTCGTCGCGCCCGGCACCGGCGTGCTCGTCGACCCGCTCGACGAGGAGGCGATCGCCGCCGGCCTGCGCGAAGCAGCTGCCCTCCCGCGCCCGAACGAGGCAGCGCGCGCCGCCGCGGCCGGGCACGACGTCAACCGCCAGGCCGAGCGGATCGAGGCGATCCTCCAGCGCGCCGCCGGCTGACGGAATCGCCGCCGGGCCGAGGTCGTTGGAGCCACCGTGCGCGCGATCGCGATCGACCGGAAAGGGGGCCCCGAGGTGCTCGAGCTGAAGGACGCCCCGGCGCCCGAGCCCGGCCCCGGCGAGGTGCTCGTCGAGACGGGCGCGATCGGCGTCAACTACCGTGACGTCTACGAGCGCACCGTCCCGGGCTACGGCGGCGACCCGCCGCGTGTTGTCGGCGTCGAAGGCGCAGGCACGGTCACGGCCGTGGGCGCGGACGTCGCCGCCATCAAGCCCGGCGATCGCGTCGCGTGGAAGGAGGCGCCGGGCAGCTACGCCGAGCAGGTCGTCGTGTCCACGCGCGAGGCGGTCGCCATTCCCGCCGGCGTGAGCGACGAGCTCGCGGCCGCAGCGCTCCTGCAGGGCCTGACCGCGCAGTACCTGACCACCGACGCCTACCGCGTCGAGCCCGGCGACTGGGTCGTTGTCCACGCGGCCGCGGGCGGCGCCGGTCGCCTCGTCACGCAGTTCGCGAAGCTTCGTGGCGGACACGTGCTCGCGACGACGTCCACCGAGGAGAAGGCCGAGCTCGCCCGGGCGGCCGGCGCCGACGAGGTCGTCCGCTACGACGGGTTCGCCGACCGAGCCCGCGAGCTGACCGGCGGCGAGGGCGTCGCGGCGGTGTACGACGGCGTCGGCAAGTCCACGTTCGAGGCGAGCCTCACTGCGCTCAGACGCCGCGGGACGATGGTGCTGTTCGGCTCAGCCAGCGGCGCGGCCCCGGAGATCAACCCCATGCGCCTCGCCCGCGGATCGCTCTATCTCACGCGACCGACGCTCGTCGACTTCACCGCCACGCGCGAGGAGCTCGTCCACCGCGCCGCCGAGGTCTTCTCGCTGCTCGCCGAGGGCCGCCTCGACGTGACGATCGGCGCCCGCTACCCCCTCGAGGAGGCGCGCCAGGCGCACGATGACCTCGAAGCCCGCCGCACCACCGGCAAGCTGCTCCTCCTGCCCTAGGATCGACGCGTGTCCGCCGACGGCGCGCGCGCCAGGATCCAGAAGCTGCTCGTCACCGGCGACAACCGCCTGAAGCAGGGCGCCGGCGCCGAGAAGGCGCGCCAGAGCTGGGAGCAGGCGCTCGCCGTCGCCCGCGAAGCCGGCCTCGAGGACAAGATCAGACCGCTGGTCGAGGTCCGGCTCGCCGATCTGGAGAGGACCCAGGCGGGCGAGACGCCGCTATCCTGAGACCCGTGCAGTTCGTCGTCGTCTTCCTGCAGTTCGTCATCTCGATCGGCCTGATCACGCTGATCCTGCTCCACTCGGGGCGGGACGCGGGCATGGGCGGGCTGGGCTTCACGCCCACCTCGCAGGGCGGCACTCACATCGTGGAGAAGAACCTGACCCGTCTCACCGTGGTCTTCACGGTCGCATTCTTCCTCAACACGATCGCGCTGTACCGCTACCTCGCGTAGCCCCTATAGCCCCGGCGCCGAGCCGTTGCCGGTGATGGTGAACCGGCCGGTGGCGATCGCCGGCACGCGGTAGCCGTACGCGTACCGCTCGCCGTACCACTGCGTGCGGTTGACGAGCATCTGCTCGCGGCCGAGCGCGGGGATGTCGGCCAGCATGTCCGGGACGGACACGGTGAAGCGCAGATTGACCAGCGGCTCGGCCCGCTTGCCGCCGCGGATCCGGAACGTCCCGTCGCGCGTCATCCCGGTGACGATCCCCTCGCGCGGGCTGACGACGCTGAGGTAGTGGAGGCGCGTGACCCAGATGCCCTCGCCGACTGCCTCCGCGAGCTCGTCGAGCGACTCGGCGTCGCCGCCGGCGACCGAGAGTGCGACCGCGGCCGGCCCGTAGCGGCGGTACTCGAACGGCACGGCGTTGCCGGTCGACTCCTCGCCCGCGCGCGCGGCGGTCACGCGGTCCCACACGACGCCGCGCGCGACGCCGCTCTCGACGATCGGCACAGGCCGGCGCGGCGTGCCCTCGAAGTCGATCGACTTCGGCAGCCCTGCCGGGTCGAGCGGGTCCTCGACAATCGAGACGCTCGGCGCGAAGACGCGCTTGCCGAGCCGGCCGGCCAGGTAGCTCGACTCTTCGAGCATGCCCAGCCCGTTGAAGCTGTCGGTCGCGAAGTACTCGAGCAGCTCGGCAAACGCGTACGGCTCGAGCACCGCGCGGTAGTCGCCCGTCGGCAGCTCCTCGCCGCCGCGGGTCGCCTCCGCCTTGCGCGCTGCCTCCTCCGCGGCGCCGGCCGGCTCGATCGCTCCCACCGCGGACGACTGCCGCTCGGCGTAGCCCGAGGCGCCGTCGGTCGCGGCCAGCGCGAGCACCGAGGCGTCCGTCATGCGCTGCTCGGCGGCAAGGCCGGCCGAGGTCGCCACCGCCAGGTCGACGGCGCCGCTCGTCACGTAGCCGTAGAGCTCGAACGGCCGGGCGGCGGCGATCGCCTGCTCCGCGAGCCGCGCCTGGGCCGCGGGCTCGAGCGCGGCGGTCTCCTCGTCGAAGCCGTCTACCGGCGATGGCTGAGCGGGCGGCGCGAAGCCGGGGAAAGCGGGATCCTCAGGCGCCATCTCCACGGCGGCCCGGGCGCGACGGGCCAGCTCCTCGAGCCCGTCGCCGTCGCTCCGGTTGCTCGACGCGCCGCCGACGCGGCCGCCGCGCTGGATGCGCAGCGACACGACGTGATTCTCGACGAGCGTCGGCTGGTGGACCTGCGACCCGGCAAAGCGCGCGAAGCCTGACAGCTCCGTCTGCACGATGGCCTCGGCCTCTTCGCCCGCGGCCGCGGCGAGCGCCGCCTCGGCGAGCTCGAGCGCACGGCTCACGGCTTCACGCCGATCTGGACGTTGCGGAACCGTGCCGCCGGCGCGCCGTGCGAGACGTGCGCGCTCTGGCCGGGCTGGCCCTTGCCGCAGTTGGTCAGCCCGTAGAGCACCCACGTCTCGGGCCCGCCGAGCGCGTCGAGCGAGCCCCAGAACTGCGGCGTGATCCCCGTGTAGATCGCGTCGCGCAGCATCCGCCCGAGCTTGCCCTTCTTGATCTCCCAGGCGATCTGCGTGCCGAACTGGAAGTTGAGGCGCTTGTCGTCGATCGACCAGCTGCGGTTCGTCGACAGGTAGATGCCGTCGTCGACGTCGGCGATCAGGTCGTCGACGGAGCCCGCCTCGCCCGGCTCGAGGTGCAGGTTCGTCATCCGGACGAGCGGCATGCGGTTCCACGTCTCGGCGCGCATGGAGCCACCCGCGCCTGCTCCCAGTTGGGCGGCAGTCTCGCGGGAGGTGAGGAAGCTGCTGAGCACGCCCCCGGCGACGACCGGCTCGCGCCGCGCCGTCACGCCCTCGTCGTCCCAGCCGAAGGTGCCGAGCCCGCGCGGCGTCGTCGCGTCGGCGGTCACGTTCATCAGCTCCGACCCGTAGCGCAGCGAGCCTAGATCGCCTGGCGAGAGGAAGCTCGTGCCCGCGTAGGCCGCCTCGGTGCCGTAGACGCGGTCGAGCTCCGTCGGGTGGCCAACCGACTCGTGCACCTGCAGCGCGACCTGCTCGGAGTTGATCACGACGGTGGTCACGGCCTGAGGGCACGCGTCCGCGCGCAGCAGCGCGGCCGCCTCCTCGCCCAGCTGCGGGGCGACCTCCACGAGCCGGAGCGCCTCGACGTGCTCCCAGCCCCCCTGCGCGCTCGAGCCGCCGAACGCGCTCGGGTAGGAGCGCTGCTGGAAGAGCCCGTCGCCGGCAGCGATCGCGTCGAGGCCGGCGCCGCACTCGACGATGTGCTGCTCGACGTCGGTGCCGGCGGAGGTGACGAGGTGCTTGCGCTGCGACTGGGCGCGGGCGGACGCGGACGTCACCTTGACGCCCGGCTGCCGCGCCGCCTCCTCCGCGCGCAGGCAGAGCTCGATCTTCTCGGCGAGCGGGACGTCGAACGGGTCGCGCTCCACGGGGCTGGCGTAGGAGCCGGTGGCCGCGTCGACCGGCGCGAGCGCCCGGCCGTTCCCGGATGGGGCGGCCCGGGCAAAGCTCGTTGCGCGGGCGGCGGCGTCGCGGGCGCCACCCAGGTCGAGCCGCCCCGAGCAGGCGAACCCCCAGGCACCGTCGACGAGCACGCGCACGCCGATGCCCTCGCTCTCCGCGTCGACGAGCGTCTCGACGCGCCCGTTCTTGGTCGACACGTGCTGGTTGCGGTCGACGACCGCGCGCGCGTCGGCGTACTCGGCGCCCGCTGCAAGCGCCGCCTGAACCGCCTCCTGACACACCTCCCGCATCCGGGCTGAACCCTAAACGCGGCTACACTTCGCGGGCGCGCGGTGGTGGCGGAATTGGTAGACGCGCAAGGTTGAGGGCCTTGTGCCCGCAAGGGCGTGGAGGTTCAAGTCCTCTCCACCGCATGCGAAACGGCCGCTTTCGGGCGGCCGTTCTCGTTCACGCGTTTGACACCGTCCGCAGGCGTCTCTACCCTCGATAGCGAACACACGTTCGTTCAGCCAACCGAGGGAGGCCGGATGCTCACCGACCGCCAGCGCGAGATCTACGACTACCTGACCCGCTACGTCGACGACCACGGCTACCCGCCGACGGTGCGCGAGATCGGTGAGGCCGTGGGGCTCGCCTCGCCGTCGACCGTCCACGCCCACCTCGCGAATCTCGAGCGGGCAGGGCTGATCAAGCGCGACCCGACCAAGCCGCGCGCCCTGGAGATCGTCGGTCGCGAGCGCTCGCGCGCCGCCGAGCCGGCAAATGGGGCGCGCGACATGCGCCGGCTCCCGCTCCTCGGCGAGATCGCCGCCGGCGGGCCGCTGCTCGCGGACCAGAACATCGAGGAGTACTACGCGGTGCCCGAGCCGCTGTCACGCGGCGGCGAGGAATTCCTGCTGCGCGTCAAGGGCGACTCGATGATCCAGGCAGGCATTCTCGAGGGCGACCTCGTCGTGGTGCAGCGGACGCAGGACGCGCGCAACGGCGACATCGTCGTGGCGCTCGCGGGCGACGACGAGACCGCGGAGGAGGCGACCGTCAAGACGTTCTACCGCGAGAACGGGCGCATCCGGCTACAACCCGAGAACGACACGATGGAGCCGATCTACGCACAGCACGTCCAGCTCCTCGGCCGCGTCACGGGGGTCTTCCGCTCGTTGTGACGACCGTGGCCCCGCTCAACCGCTCGCTCGACCAGGAGCTCCTGGCGCTGATGCGCGGCGTCAGCCTGGAATGCCTGGTGTGCGGCGAGTTCGTCGTCCACCTGCGGGGCGGAGGCCGCTTCTGCCCGGAGTGCGGCAGCGGGCTCGAGGCCGCGGCCGCCGTGCCGGCGGGTGCAGAGACCGGGGAGCGCCTCTTCTGATCGGCGCTCCAACCCGCTTCACCGCGCCGGCCGGCGATCGCCGGGAAACCGAAAGGATCGGGCGACGCGAGCAGCGAGTTGGGGGAGGGGTACTCGCCACCGGGAGTGTCACCCGATCGAAGTCAAGGTAGCGGTCGAGGTCGAGGCTGGAGAGCGGGCGCGCGGGGGAGGTCGCAGAGCGCGACCCGGGCTAGAATTCCAGCTGCAGGCCGGGTGGCCGCGGGCCGGCGACGGCTCGAGGAAAGTCCGGACACCGCAGGGCAGGACGCTGGGGAAACCCCAGGCGGCGAAAGCCGACGGAAAGTGGCACAGAAAGGAGACCGCCACCGGCATCGACCAGGTCGCTAGCGACCGGGCGATGATCAGGTCCGGTACCTCGCGACCTGGTCGGGCCGGGGTAAGGGTGAAAAGGTGGGGTAAGAGCCCACCAGCGTCGCGGCGACGCGGCGGCTGGCCAAACCCCGTCCGGTGCAACGCGAAGCAGGTTCCGACGACGCTGCCCGCCGAGGAACCGGGTACGCGGCTAGAGCCGCCGGGCAACCGGCGGCCCAGAGAGATGGCCACTCTCGACAGAATCCGGCTTACAGGCCTGCTACCGAAGGAGCCCCGCAAGGGGCTCTTTCCATTTTCGGCCCGAAGTAGCTTTGCGGCATGGCTGCGCCCGACGTCGCCGACATGCTGGCCGCGCACGACGCGCAGGTGCGCGCCCACGTTCCCAACCTCCCCGGGCCAGGTGTCGACTCCGAATGGGACGGGCCGCTGCTTCGCACCACCGGCTTCGGCAACCGCGGCTGGATCGAGTACCACGACCTCGGCGGGCTCGAGGGCGCCCAGCTCGACGAGCTGATCGCGCGCCAGGTGCGCTTCTTCGCCGAGCGCGGCGAGGAGTTCGAGTGGAAGTACCACGGCCACGATCTGCCTGCCGACCTCCCGGACCGGTTGCTCGCCGCCGGCTTCGAGCCCGAGGAGCGCGAGACGGTCGTGATCGCGGCGATCGCCGCGCTCGACCTCGACTCGCCGCCGCCGGACGGCGTCGCGACCCGAGAGGTCACCGAGCTCGCCGACTTCGAGCGGATCGGCGCGATGGAGCAGGCTGTGTGGGGCGGTGACGAGGGCAGCTGGATGGGCTGGCTCCACGAGGAGCTGGTCGCAGATCCGGAGAGCCTGCGCGTCTTCGTCGCCGAGGCCGACGGCGTCGTCGTGTCTGCGGGCTGGGTCCGCTTCCCGAGCGGCACCGAGTTCGGGACGCTCTGGGGCGGCGCGACGCTCCCCGAGTGGCGCGGCCGCGGCATCTACCGCGCGCTGGTCGCGCACCGCGCACGCCTCGCTGCCGAACGCGGCTGCCGCTACCTGGAGACGGACGCGTCCGACGGCAGCCGCCCGATCCTCGAGCGGCTCGGCTTCGTCGCGGTGACGACCACGACGCCGTACGTCTGGTCGCCGCCGTCAGCCTGAGCGCGGCGGCGCCGTGCTCGCACGGACGACGAGCTCGGTCGGCAGGATGGCGCGCCGCGACGTGTCGCTCGCGTCGCCGTGCTCGATCGCCTCGATCAGCCACTCCGCTGCGAGCCGGCCCTTCTGCTCGTGCGGCTGCGCCACCGTGGTGAGCGGCGGACTGGCGAGTCGGGCGGCCGGGCTGTCGTCGAACCCGACGACGGACAGGTCGCCCGGAACCCCGACGCCGCGCTCTGCCGCCGCCTCGAGCGCGCCTAGCGCGAGCACGTCACTCATCGCGAGGATCGCGGTCGGCCGCGCGTCCAGGTCCAGCAGGTCGCGCGTAGCCCGGCGCGCCGGCGCGGTGGCGTTCGGCCGGCACGTGCGCACGAGGTCGGGGCTCCACGCGTCGCCGAGGCCATCGCGGTACCCGGCGAGGCGGTCCGCAGTGAGCGCCACCTCGAGCCGGCCCTCGCGGTCGATCGCGTCGACGAACGAGAGGATGCCCACGCGCTCGTGGCCCAGCTGGCGCAGGTGCTCGCCCGCGAGTCGCGCGGCCGCGCGGTCGTCGATGCCGATGAAGGGCGTCGGCGCGTCTCGCGGCTGCTCGACAGTGACGACCGGCACCTGCCGTGCGAGCGCGGCCTCGACCCGCGGGTCGTTGCGGGCGGCGCCGTAGACGACGAACCCGTCCACCGCAGCCGCCTGCACGGCCGTTGCCGCAGTCTCGCGGTAGCGCGAGTCCGGGATCAGCAGGAGCCCGAAACTCGAGTCCTCCATGCCCTGCGCAAGGCCCGCGAGGAACGCCAGCGCTGCCGGGTCGGTCAGCTGGTAGCGGAGGCGCTCCTGGAAGATCAGCCCTAGCGCACCGGCACGACCGGTACGCAAGCGACGGGCGCCCGGATGGGGGCCTGAGTAGCCGAGCTCCTTCGCGGCGGCGAGCACGCGCTCGCGGACGTCGTCGGAGACCAGGTCGGGCCGTCCGAACGCCTGCGAGGCGCTCCCCACCGAGACCCCTGCTTGGGCGGCGACATCTCGCAGCCGAACGCGTCGCGGAGGCTCCGGCGATCCCATGGGAGAAGCCTAGTTGAGCGAGATGAATCGGTTCAGCTACCATGCATCTGAACCGATTCAGATAGGAGGCAACCAATGTTCGAGCTCTTCGTCGGAATGGATGCAATTCGCAAGCACGGGCAGCGACGATCCGACACTGCACGTGGCCTCGATGAGAAGCCGTCCCGGCTGCGCGCCGCCTCCGCCCGCATGCTGCAGACCGCGGCGAGCACACGTCCTGCCGCCCAGGCGCAGCGGGTCGACCGGCCGTCCGGCGAACGCTCCGGCACGGTCGACTGCTCGCCCGTCAACTGATCGCGCTGTGCGGCTCGCTCGGGAAGCCCCCGCCGATGGAGCAGGGGCTTCCCTGAAAGCAGGAGCGTCTCGGCGCAGGAGGCGTGCCCGGCCCTCCCCGAGCGGTTCTCCGCCAAGATGCACCGCGTGAACGAACCGGTCACGACGGTCGATCTCGGCGTCTGGCGCACGCCCGTCGAGCCTGCGCCTCGCCTGGCCGAGCGCATCGGCTTGGGCGCGGATGACCTATGGGTCAAGCGCGACGATTGGATCGGCCTCGGGGGTGGCGGCAACAAGCTGCGCAAGCTCGAGTTTCTCTGTGCCCGCGCCATGCGGGAGGGGGCCACGGTGCTTGTCACCGGGGGCGCGGCTCAGAGCAACTACTGCCGTCTCACCGCGGCGTCGGCGCGGCGACTCGGCCTCGGCGTCGTCCTCGTCCTGGAGGGGGACGGCCACGACGGCAGCACTGGGAACCTCGCGCTCGAAGGCATCTTTCAGGCTGACGTCCGCTGGGCGGGCGACGTTGCCGAGAGTGCCCTCAACGACGCCGTGGCCGAGGTCGCCGAAGAGCTGCGGACTCGAGGAGAGCGACCGGCAGTGCTTCCCTTCGGAGGCTCGGACGCGCTGGCAGCCCGCGGGTATGTCGCCTGCGCGGCCGAGCTCGAAGAGCAGGCGCCTGGTACCGAGCACGTTGTCGTGGCGGTGGGCTCCGGCGGAACGATGGCCGGGCTCGTCGCGGGCCTCGGCGCCGGGCGCGTACTGGGAGTCGATTCGGGGGCGGCCGCGGACGCAGCGGCACGTGTGGCGGCGATCGTGGACGAGCTGTCGGGCCTCGGGCTCTCGCGCGGGGCGACAGCCGACAACACGCTTCGCCTGGACGGTGGCCAGGTGGGGCCCGGATACGAGGAGGTCACCGATCGGGCACGCCGCGCGATCGACGATGCGGGGATGTGCGAGGGGCTCGTTCTCGATCCGGTGTACACGGCGAGAGCGCTGGCCGGCCTGAGAGCGGCCGTCGAGCGAGACGAGATCCGGCCGGGTGAGCGAACGGTCTTCGTCCACACCGGTGGACTGCCCGGCCTCTTTGGCCACCCGTTCGCGTCCGAGCTCGCTGCGCGAACCCGACGCGACAGCTAGGCGGTCCGCGAGCTGCTCGGGACGCTAGTCCCCCAACGGCTCGTGCTCTGCGAGCCAGGCTTTCGCGGCGCGCTTGGGCGCGCGTGACAGCCAGGCGTCCTCGACCAGCCCGCGCAGCTCTTCGCGGTCGAGGCGCGCCAGGTCGGGGATCCGCATCAGCACGGCCCGGTAGCCCTTCCAGTGCGGCGTCGTGAAGAAGATCCCGCGCGCGTCGGTGACCAGGAGCTCCTTCTCGTCGAGGCTGTCCACCCAGAGGACGAGCACGTCCTCGAGCCGCTTTCCCGTCGCGGGGTCGAGCGCGTCGGGCCTCGGCTCCCGGTGCCAGGAGAAGACCTTTCCGTGCACGTTGTAGGACGGTCGGCCCTCGGCGTCGGTGCCCTTCGTCACATCGGGCATGGTCAGCGCGAGCTCGTCGAGGTCGGCCATGGTCGCCATCGCCGCGACTGTGCCACGGCTCACGACTCCACGCGGTGCCGTGCCCGCTCGCCGAGCGCCCGAAGGCCGTCGACGTGGGCGACGCGGTCGAGGCGCGTGATCCAGACGACGAAGAACCGCTCTGGCCGGCCGCGGAGCGTGAAGCCGGTGCGTGGCGCGACCGCTGCCTCCACGGACACGGGATGGAAGGGGCCTGTCGGGCCGGGGCCGGCCTGAATCAACGCGCGGAACCCGGGCGTGTCGGTCGAGACATCGAGCCGCCGCAGCGCGACCGGGTGGCCGGCGTCCAGAAGGAGCCCGACACCCGGCTTGGTGAGCCCGGCGGAGTAGGTCTCGGTGCGCCAGAACGTGAGCGGGCTCCCGTCCGTCGCCGCGGCCGCTTCCGAGTCGTGCTCGGCGTGGTCGCCGTAGGGATCCCAGGCGCCGACTGCGTAGAGGGGCACAGGCGTCAGCGCGTGCACCGCCGGCGCCCGCCGGGGCGTGGCCCGCCGGGTGTGCCGGACCTCCACGACGGTCGTCGGGCGGACGGCCTGCGTCGTCGTCGACGTCGCGTGCCCGCCGCTGATCCCGAGGGCGAAGATGCCGCCGGCGCCGAGCACCAGCGCCCCGAGTCCCACCGCAACAAGCGGCCGAACGGGCGGCTGCCACCCCGCCGGCAGCGGCCGGTGAGGGCCGATCTCGCCCTGCTCGACCGGGCCGAAGCGCTCCTCCCATTCAGCGAGCAGGAGCGACGAGTCGAGGCCCAGGAACTCGGCGTAGCTCCGCAGGAACGCCCGTGCGTACGCATCGCCCGGCAGCCGCTTCGGCTGCTCCTGCTCGAGCGCCGCGAGGAACGGCTCGCGAATGCAGAGCGCATTCGCCGCGTCCGCGAGCGAGAGCCCGCGGCGTTCGCGCGCCGCCTGGAGCGACGAGCCGATCCGGACCCCCGACACCTTCGCCTCCTAGGTGCTCGATCCGGCGAATGTAAAACCCGGCGTGTTAGCGGCGGGTTACGCGCGCTGGGCTGCGTCCGCGGCCCGGGCGCGGCGGCGCAGCTCGTCCTCGACCGCGGCCGGGTCGAGCCCGCGGGCGGCGAGCGCGACGTAGCTCGCGAACCACAGGTCGGCGACTTCGGAGACGACGCGCTCGTCGCTCTCGCCGGCGACCGCGAGGGCCGCCTCGACGCCCTCCTCGCCGAGCTTCTGCGCGCAGGCGCCTGCGCCGCGCTCGAGCAGGCCGGCGACGTATGAGCCCTCGGGCCGCTCCTGGGCACGCGACGCGACGCGGCGCCACAGCCACGGCGCGAAACACGACAGCGCTCCCGTATGGCACACCGGTCCGCTCGGCCGCACGCGGAGCAGGATCGCGTCGCCGTCGCAGTCGTCGCGCAGCTCCTCGACGGCGAGCACGTTGCCGGACGTCTCGCCCTTGCGCCAGAGCTGCTCGCGCGACCGGCTCCAGAACCACGCCTCGCCCGTCTCCTGCGTCAGCCGAAGCGCCTCGTCGTCCATCCAGGCGAGCATCAGCACGCGGTCGGTCTCCGCGTCCTGGACGATCGCCGCGCGCAGGTCAGGCCGCGTCACGGAGCGGCACTCCCGCCGCGCGGAGCTCGTCGCGGAGCGACACGAGCCGCGCCGGGTTCTCGTGGAGGATTGACGCCAGGAGCGCCGCCTGGGCGACGTCGAGCGCTTCGGCGACGTGCGCGGCCGTGCCCGCGCCGCCCGACGCGATCACGGGGATCGACACTGCCGCCGCCACACGGGCGGTCAGCTCGAGGTCGTAGCCGTCGCGTGTGCCGTCCGCGTCGATGGAGGTCAGCAGGATCTCGCCGGCGCCGCGACGGGCGCCCTCGCGTGCCCAGTCGACGGCGTCCCGGCCCGTCTCGGTCGTGCCGGCGCGCGTCCGGACGCGGCCGCCGGTCGCGTCGATCGCGAGCACGACCGCCTGCGAGCCGACACGCTCGGCCAGCTCGCCGATCAGCTCCGGCCGCTCGAGCGCCGCCGAGTTGACCGAGACCTTGTCGGCGCCTGCCCGCAGCAGCGCGTCCGCGTCGGCGACCGTGCGCACCCCGCCGCCCACGGTGAAAGGGATCGCCAGGCGCTGGGCCACGCGCTCGACCAGCTGCACGCGCGCCGCCCGGCCGTCGAGCGTCGCTCGCACGTCGAGGTAGACGAGCTCGTCGGCGCCCGCGTCCGAGTACCGCTCGCCGAGCTCGACCGGGTCGCCCGCGTCGCGCAGCCCCTCGAAGCGGATGCCCTTCACGACGCGGCTTTCCGCGACGTCGAGGCACGGGATCAGGCGGGGGAGAGGCACCGCTCCAGCCAGCGCGCGCCGGCGGCGCCGCTCTTCTCGGGGTGGAACTGGACGCCGACGAACGCGTCCGTGCGCGCCTCGGCGACCCAGCCCTCCGACCAGGCCGTCGCGGCGGGCGTGTCGGCGGCGAACGAGTGGGCGAAGTAGTACGGCTCGCCGCCCGGGTCGACAGGCGCCCAGCCGATGCGCGGCACCCGCTCGCCGTCGATGCGGCGCGCGGTGCCGGGGAGCAGCCCGAGCCCGTCGACGCCGCCGTCCTCCTCGGAGCGCTCGAGCGCGAGCTGGAGGCCGAGGCAGATGCCGAGCGTGGGGCGGCCCGCGGTCACGCGCGCACGCAGCGCCTCATCGAGCGCGGCCGCCCGGAGCGCTGTCATCGCGCTGCCCGCGGCGCCGACGCCGGGGAGCACGGCCAGGTCCGCGCCCGCGACGGCCTCCGGGTCGGTCGTGAGCGCGACGCGCGCACCGAGCCGCTCCAGGGCGATCCCGACCGAGCGCACGTTGCCGGCGCCGTAGTCGCAGACGGCGACCCGCGTCACAGCAGGCCCTTCGTCGACGGCACGCCGCTGCCCTGCGGCGCGATCGCGACGCGCAGCGCGCGGCCGACCGCCTTGAACGCGGCCTCCGCGCAGTGGTGGTCGTCCTGTCCCGTCGCGTCCACGTGGATCGCGAGCCGGCCCGCCTGCGAGAGCGAGCGCAGCATGTGCGCGGCGAGGCCCGGATCGCGCTCCAGGCTCAGCTCCGCCCAGGGGCGGCCGCCGAGATCGACCGCGGCGCGTGCGAGGGCGTCGTCCATCGGCACCACCGCGTCGCCGTACCGCGCGATGCCGCGGCGGTCGCCGAGCGCAATGCTCAGCGCCTCGCCGAGTGAGATCGCCGCGTCTTCCGCTGTGTGGTGCGGCCCGGTCTCGAGGTCGCCCGTGCCCTCGAGCACGAGGTCGAGCCCCGCGTGGAACGCGAGCTGCTCGAGCAGATGGTCGTAGAGACCCGCGCCGGTGGCGACGCGCACGCGGCCCGCGCCGTCGAGCGCGAGGCGCACGCGGATGCGCGTCTCCGCCGTCGCGCGCACGTGCCGCGCCCGCCGCGCGCCCGCGGGTGCGACCGGCGACGGCCGGTCGAGCACGCCCGCGAGCGCGTCGATCAATAGGTCGTCGTCGGCCGCATCTCGCACGTTGAAGCGGATCCCGTCGCCGAACGCGCGCACGACGATCCCGGAGCGGAGCAGCCCCGCGGCGACGTCCGCCGGCTCGTCAAGTGGCAGGAAGAGGAAGTTGGTGGACGACGGAAGCGGTTCGAGCCCGAGCGCGCGCAGCGCCGAGGCGAGTCGCTCGCGCTCCTCGACGACAGGCGTCACGTCCGGCGGCTCCGCGAGCGTTGCGAGCGCGAGTGCGGCCGAGAGCGTCGAGACGGGCAGCGGCGCCTGCCGCCGGTTGAGCTCTGCCGCAGTCGCGGGCTCGGCGATCGCGTAGCCCACCCGCGCGCCGGCGAGCCCGAACGCCTTCGAGAACGTGCGCAGCACGACGACTCCGTCGAGGCCGACGGCGGTTTCGCCCGCGTACTCGAAGTAGGCCTCGTCGACGACGAGCGGCCGCGTATCCGGCAGCTCGCCGAGTGCACCGGTCGGATTGTTCGGGCGGCAGCTGAACGTCACCGCCGGGTCGTCGTCGCCGACCTCCGCGCCGGCGAGCCCGGCCGCGACGCGGTAGAGCGGGTAGGTGGGGCTCTCGGCGATCGCGACCGAGTCGCCCGGCCCGGCGAACGTGCGCGCACACAGGAGGATCAGGTCGTCCGCGCCCGCGCCGAGCACGATCTGCTCCGGCTCCACGCCCGCGTAGGCAGCGATCGCGTCGATCAGGTGCGGGTAGCCGCCGTGCGCGTAGGCGTTCACGTCCGCGAGCGCGCGGGCGATCGTGCCGGGCCGCGCCGACGGCGGCGGCTGCGGCGGGACGTTGCCGTCGAAGCGGACGATCTGTACCGGGTCGAGCTCGGCGCGGCGGGCCAGCTCCTCGGTCGACGGCGCCCACGCGTAGGCCGCGAACGAGGCGGGTAGCGCTCTCATCGCCGCACGGCCGCCGCGTGAGCCGGCATGCCCTCGAGCCCGGCCAGCGCCTCGACCACCGGACGCAGCCCGGCGAGCCCCGCAGGCGTGAGCCGCTGAATGGTCACCGGCCGCAGGAATGTCTCCAGCCCCAGCCCGCCGACGGCGCGCGCCCAGCCTCCGGTCGGCAGGACGTGGTTGCCGCCGGTCGCGTAGTCGCCCGCCGCGACCGACGAGCTCGCGCCGACGAACACGGCGCCGGCGTTCCGCACCCGCGGCGCGAGCGCCTCGGCGTCGCCGAGCAGCAGCAGGTGCTCCGGCGCAATCTCCTCCACGGTCGCGAGCGCCGCCTCGAGGTCGCCGTTCACCTCCACCAAGCGCGTCTTCGTGCCAGGTCCGTGCTCGGCCTGCGCCGCGAGCTCGCGCTCGGCGACCTCGCCGTCGGCGCCCGCGCCGGCGAGCACGACCAGCTCCGAAGGCCCGGCCGGCAGGTCGATCGCCACGTCCGCCGAGACGAGCAGCTTCGCCTCGTTCACGTACGCGTTGCCCGGCCCGACGATCTTGTCGACGCGCGGGATCGTCTCCGTCCCGTACGCGAGCGCGGCGATCGCCTGCGGTCCGCCGAGCGCCCAGACCTCGTCGATGCCGAGCGCCTTGGCCGCCGCGGCGATCGTCCCCGCCCCGTCCGGGGGTGTGACGACCACGATCCGCTCCACGCCCGCGACCTGGGCCGGCACCGCGCACATGACGAGCGTCGACACAAGCCGCCGCGGCACGTATACGCCGACCGAGCCCAGCGGCACCCAGCGGCGCTCGAGCTCGACGCCCGGCGCGGTCTCGAGCCGCACATCGGCGGGGCGCTGCAGCGCGTGCCAGCGCCGCACGGCGTGGGCGAGCGTGAGCAGGGCGTCGAGCGGCACGTGGCCGACGGCCTCCGCCCGTGTCGGCGCGACGCCGTCGAGCCGCTCCGCCCACTCGCGCACCGCGGCATCGCCCCGCTCACGCACGTCCGCGACGATCTCGGCGACCGAGCTCATCCGAGCATCCGCTCGACCGGGACGAGCAGGATCGACGACGCGCCGGCCTCCTCGAGCCGCGGCAGCAGCCGCCAGACGTCGTCGGCGGGCACCACCGCGTGCATCGCGACCATCCCGGGCTCTGCCAGCGGCAGGACGCTCGGCGAGCGCGAGCCCGGCACGAGCTCGCGGATCCGGTCGACGGCGTCGGCGGGCGCGTTGAGCATCAGGTAGCGGCTGGCGCGCGCGTCGACGACGCTGCGCAGGATCCCGGCCAGGCGCTCGCCTCGTCCGTCTGCGCCGTGTCGCCCGATGAGCAGCGCCTCGGAGGCGAAGATGGCGCCGAGCGAGCGCAGGCCGTTGGTCTGGAGCGTGTTCCCGCTCGACACGAGGTCGACGATCGCGTCCGCGAGCCCGAGCCGCGGCGCCACCTCGACCGACCCGGTCACCTCGACCAGCTCAACGTCGAGCCCGCGCTCCGCCAGCAGCCGGCCCGCGAGCCGCGGGTAGACGGTCGCCGCCCGGTGGCCGTCGAGTTCCTCGAGCGACTCGATCGGTGCCTCCTCTGGCACGGCCGCCTCGAGCGTGCAGGACCCGAACCCGAGCCGGAGGAGCTCGTCGACGTCGGCGCCGCGCTCCTGGACCAGGTCTGCGCCGGTGATGCCGCAGTCGACGACGCCGTCCTGGACGTACTCCGGGATGTCGGCCGCGCGCACGAGCAGCACGTCGACCGGGGCGTTGCGGCAGGGGAACGCCAGGGCGCGCTCGCCGGGCGACTCCGGGCCGAGCCCGGCGTCCTCGAGCAGCGCGACGGCCGGCTCGCGGAGCCGTCCCTTCACGGGGACGGCGATCTTCAGGCGGTCTGAACGCTGTGCGGCGCCGTGCGCTCGAGCGCCAGGCGATAGCCGCCCTCGCCGTGGCGCAGCCAGTGCGCCACGCGCGTCACGGTCGTCGTCGACGCGCCCGTCTGGCTCGCGACCGCCTGGTAGGGCATTCCTGCGTCCACCAGCCGCGCCACCTGCCAGCGGTGCGCCATCGCCTCCAGCTCCGACAGCGTGCAGAGATCCCGGAAGAACGCCGCCGCCTCCTCGCCCGTCCTGAGCGAGAGGATCGCTTCGAAGAGCTCGTCCGTCTCCGTCGTTCGCCATGTGTGTCGGGGTTGGTCGCTCGCCATTCGTGTCTCCATATTAGCATGGTGTCATGGCACTACAGGTGATCCCGGCCGTGGACGTGCTCGGCGAGTCGGCCGCCCGCCTCGAGCAGGGCGACTTCGACCGCGTGATCGCAGAAGCGGGCGACCCGGTAGCGCTCATCCGCCGTTTCGCGGACGCGGGCGCCCCCTGGATCCACGTCGTCGACCTCGAGGGCGCGCGCGACGGCCGCCTGCGGCCGGAGCTCTTCGAGGAGCTGCACTGGCACACGCCGCCCGCGCGACTGCAGGCGTCCGGCGGAATCCGCTCCATCGACGACGCGCGGGCCGTCCTCAATGCCGGCGCCTCTCGCGTCATCGTCGGTACGGCCGCGTTCGCCTCGCTGGACGCGCTGGTCCATCTCGTCGCGGCGATCGGCGCGACTCGGCTCATCGTGGCGCTCGACGTCCGCGAGGGGATGGTTCGCACCACGGGCTGGACGGAGCCCGGCCTGCCGCTCGACGAGGCGATCTCGCGCTGCGCGGTCGCGGGTATCGAGCGCGTGCTCTGCACCGCGATCGACCGCGACGGCACGCTCACGGGCCCGGATGTGGAGCTGCTCTCGTACGTTCACCAGCACACTGGGATGAGCGTGCTCGCCGCCGGCGGGATCGCGTCCGAGGACGACCTCGACTCCGTCGAGGCGGCGGGCTGCGAGGCGGCGATCGTCGGCCGGGCCCTCCTGGAGGGCCGGATCCCGCTCAGCCGCCTAGCTGCGCAGCACTACTTCTAGGGCAGTGCCGTGCCCCGGTGTGGAGCGCAGCGCGAAGGCGGCGCCGATCGTCGCCGCGCGCCGGCGGATGTTCTGCAGGCCCTGGCCCGCGCCGTCGCCGTCCGACTCGAAGCCGCTGCCGTCGTCGATGACGACCAGCACGCGCCGTCCGCTGCGCCGCATGATCCGCACGTCCGCGTGCCGCGCGTTCGCGTGCTTGCGCACGTTCGCCAGGCCCTCCTGGACGATCCGAAACACCTCGATCTGCTCGTCCGGTGCGAGCCGTACGTCCCTGTCGATCTCGAGGTCGACCGCGAGCTCGCCGTCGGACGTGAGCACGTCGACGTAGCGGCGGAGCGCCGCGTCGAAGGGCGCGCCGCCGGCCGCCGACGACAGTGCGAGCACTGCGAACCGCGCCTCCTGCTGGGCCGCATTGGCCGCCTTCTTGAGCTGCTGGATCGTCTGCTCGGTGATCGAGTCCGGGCGCAGAAGCGACACGTGCGTCGCGATCGAGAAGAGGTACTGCTGCAGCCCGTCGTGGATCTCGCTCGCCACGCGGGCACGCTCCTCCGCCACCGCGCGGCCGAACTCGGCGGCGCGGATCGCCCGCCACACACCCGCCAGCAGGACGCCGTAGGAGAGCAGTCGCAAGAAGTCGCCCTGAGAGACGTAAGTTAATTCCGGCAGCGGCGTCAGAACCGTATGAACCTCGGCGAACATCGCGAGCGTGACCGCCAGGCCCAGCCAGCGGTCGAGGTCATCGCCCTCGTTGCGGTAGCGGCGCCAGAAGCCGAGCAGTGCGGCGAGGGCGAGCAGCGCCGAGACGGCGAGGGCCGCCGTTCTCAGCAGCGGCTGCTCGTGGTTCGCGTCCACGGTGAGCGGCGGCAGGCGGTCGTGGATCGCCGTGCAGCCAAAGTAGAGCCCGGTGATCGTCACGAAGCAGACACCGAGCGAGACGGTCAGGGCGCGCCGCGCCGCCTTGGTGCGCCGGCCGATGAACGGCGCGAGGGCGATCAGGGCCGCCGCGACAATCTTGCCGCCGGCCCCGGCCCAGCCCTCGTCGCGCTCGACGATCCCGCGGCCGTTGAGCAGAGGCGCGATGGAGAACGCGAGTACCGTCGCGGACGTGAGAGCGAATCCGGAGCACAGCAGGACGTCGCTCCAGCGCCCTTCCACGGACACGCGCACGGCTGCGAGCACCGCGACGACGAGTGCTGCCAGCATTACGACCGTGTCGAGAACCAGCCGAACCTGGGTCAGGTCGTATGGCTGCCGCAGGTTCGGATAGACGACGAACAATGTCAACGCGGCAGCGAGGAGGGCGAGAAGGAGTGCCTCTCCCCAAAGCCAGGTCTGGTACGCATCCCGCTGAGGGCGATTCATATTGCCCCTAATCGGCAGGGCTGTGGCGGCCGATAAGGGGGACGTGGCTACGAGAATCCTGGTCGTTGACGATCATCCGCTCACCCGTGAGGCACTCGCGGCGCTGCTGGCGGGCCATGGTTTCGACGTGGTCGGCGAGGCGTCCGACGGCCGGGAGGCGATCGAGGCAGCACGGCGCTTGCAGCCGCAGCTGATCCTCCTCGACCTCTCGATGCCGGAGATCGACGGGCTCGAGGCGCTCCCGACGCTCAAGGAGGCGGCGCCGACGGCGGAAGTGGTCGTCCTCACGTCCTCGGAGGCGCAGGAGAACCTGCTCGCCGCGATCCGGGGCGGGGCCTCCGGCTACCTGCTCAAGACCGAGCCGCCGGACCGCATCGTGGAGTTCCTCCACGCGGTCGCGCGCGGCGAGGCGGCGCTCTCCGGCCAGGCCGCGCGCCGGCTGCTCGACCAGGTTCGCGCAGGCGGCCACCGCGACTCCGGCGTGCCGCAGTCCGTGGCCAACGTGCTCAGCGCTCGCGAGCTCGAGGTGCTGCTCCTGCTGGACGAGCACCTCGGCACCGACGACATCGCGCGGCGCCTCTTCATCTCCGAGCACACGGTGCGCTCCCACGTAAAGAGCCTGCTCCGCAAGCTCAACGTCTCCTCCCGCCGCGAGGCGCTCGAAGTCCTCGCCCGCGCGCGAGACCACCGCCCGCCGTCCGCGGCGTCGAGCGGCTTCTAGCCCGGCGCTCCTCGCGTTCCAGCGCCTGAGCGTGCGCTGGGTCTGTCCCCCAGGTTCATCGGGGGCTGACCCAAGCCGCGTAGGGCCGCAGCCGCCCGCACTCCGCCGGCGCTTGGGTCAGCCCCGATACATCCCGAGGACAGACCCAACCCGCATTCCGCCGGCGCTTGGGTCAGCCCCCGATGAACCTGGGGCAGACCCTGGACGTCCAAAGGACGACGGCCGGCTCTCAGAGCCGGCCGTCGAGAATGGGCCACCACGTCCGTACCACGGCTCCTCCGGCTGATTGGAAGAGCGTTGTAGTCCCACTATCGGCGTTCCGGGCCGAATCGTCATCGCCCACGATGCCCCCAGCATGTGGCGAATCGGTATCCCCCACGGTGGGGGATGGGCGGTCTAGCCCCCTAAGTGTTGAAGCCCTCGAGCGAGGCCTCCACCAGCCGGGGCAGCGTGGCGACGTTGTAGCCGCCCTCCAGCACGGCGGCGCAGCGCGGCGCAAGCGCTGCGCTGCGGCGGGACAGCTCGCGGAACCCCTCCTCCGTGAGGCGCATCTCGGCCAGCGGGTCCTCGCGGTGCGCGTCGAAGCCGGCCGACACGAGGACGAGGTCGGGCTCGAACCGCGCGACCGCCGGCTCCACCGTGTCGCGAAACACGCGCACGTACTCCTCGTCGCCCGACCCGGCCGGCAGCGGCACGTTCAGCGTCGTCGGCCCCTGGTCGAGCGGGCCCCCGCTGCCCGGGTAGAACGGCCACTGGTGGAGCGAGGCGAAGAACACCGTCTCGTCGTCCTCGAAGATTGCCTGCGTCCCGTTGCCGTGATGGACGTCCCAGTCGACGATCGCGACCCGGCCCGCCTCGCCGTCCGCCTGGGCGCGCCGCGCCGCGACCGCGACGTTGTCGAACAGGCAGAAGCCCATCGCGCGGTCGCGCAGCGCGTGATGGCCGGGCGGGCGCACGAAGGCGAACCCCTGTGTCCGCGCGGCCTCGATCGCGAGCCCGGCGGCGAGCAGCGCCGCGCGGTAGCTCGTCTCCATGGCGATCGTGTCGCCGTCGAGCCACCTCGGCTCGTCGATCGCGGCGACCTGCTCGACGTAGCCCGGGTCGTGGCAGAGCTCGATGTCGGCGGGTGCGGCCGGGATCGCCTCGCGCCAGCTCGTGAAGCGTTCCAGCAGCGCCGTGTACCTCGACGGCGCGTCGGGGTGGTGGCCCGTCTGGTGAAGCGTCGCCAGCGACGGGTGCGCGACGACGTCCATGCCTATCCCGCGCGCTCGGCCAACCGGCCGGCGAGCGCGCCGATGCCCCACCGGTCCAGAAGGGCCGACGCCTCCGCCCACGTTGGGGAGTGATCGTCGAGGTCGGGGAGAGGGGCGGAGGCGTCTACGGTGGCGATTCGCCGGTAGAGGCGCAGATCCTCCGCGACCGCGCCGAACCGGCCGGCGTCGAGCGCAGCCTCCAGCGTCCCGTACTGCGCCAGGATCGACGCGGCCGTCTTTGCGCCGACACCCGGCGCTCCGGGCAGCTTGTCGGACGGGTCGCCGCGCAGCGCGATGAAGTCGGGCACCTGCTCCGGGTCGACGCCGTAGCGCTCGCGCACCTCCGCCGGGCCGACTCGCTCGATCTCGGACACGCCCCGCTTCGGCATGAGCAGCGTCGTGTGCTCGCTCGCGAGCTGGAAGAGGTCGCGGTCCGAGGTCGCGACGAGCACGTCGCCGCCGCGCCGCTCCTCGGACGCGACGGCGGCACCGAGGAAGTCGTCCGCCTCGTATCCGGGCGCCTTGCCGGCGACGAACCCGAGCGCCTGCACGAGCTCGGGGAGCATGTCCAGCTGCTCGAGCAGCTCCGGGTCGAAGACGCGCCCCGACTGGTACGGCGCGAACGCCTCGTGCCGGTAGGTCGGGACGCTGAGCGTGTCCCAGCCGACCATGACGGCACGCGGCTGCTCCGCCTCCCACAGCCGGACGAGCATGTTCGTGAAGCCGACGATGGCTCCCGCGCGGTCGCCGTTGGCCCGCTTGATGGAGGACGGCAGCGCGTGGTGTGCGCGGTGCGCGAAGGAGTCGCCGTCGACCGCGAGCAGCGGTCGGGTCACAACGTGCGCTCGAGCTCTCCGATGGCGGTGAACAGCCTGTTGGTCGCCTCCAGCGAGGCCGTGCGCAGGTCCTCGCCGCGCAGGTCGTCGATCGGCACCGGGGGCCCGTACGCGACGCGGACGGGCGGGAAGCGCGACAGGCGGTCGGTCCCGTCGATTGCCGCCGGTACGAGCGGGACACCCGCCTCGAGCGCCACCCGCGCTGCGCCGGTGTGCTTGCGCGCCTGGCGCTTCTTTGCGATGCCCTTGTGGCGACGCGTGCCTTCGGGGTAGATCGCCACGATCTCTCCCGAGCGCGCAAGCGAGATCGCCGTGTGGAGTGCCTCGGCGTCGCCTTCGCCCCGGCGCACCGGGAACGCGCCGGCCGAGCGCAGGACCGACCCGAGCACCGGCTTGAAGAGCTCGGCCTTGCCCATGAAGCGGATCTGCCGGTTCGGGAACAGCGGAAAGCCGAGCGCCCAGTGGTCGACGTTCGAGTGGTGGTTCGCGGAAAGGACGAACCCGTCTTGCGGCAGGTTTTCGACCCCGGTAGCGCGAACACGCAGCAGGCCCTTGAGAGCCGGCCAGCTCAGCACACCGATGACCAGGTACGCCGTGGAGATGCGCACGGGCGGGCACCGTACCTCGCCACGCGGAAACCATGTGCCGATACTGCGCCCGGACAGGTGTCGCCGGACTACTCCGCTACCCTCAATCGCGTGACGACCCTCGTAATCGCAGAGAAACCCTCAGTCGGACGGGACATCGCGGGAGCGCTCCCCGGTTCCTTCGAGAAGCAGGACAACTACCTCGAGTCCGACGAATGGGTCGTGACCTGGGCCGTCGGCCACCTCGTCGAGCTGGCCGCGCCCGAGGAGTACGAGGAACGCTTCAAGAAGTGGCGCATGGCCGACCTGCCGATCGTCCCGGCGCAGTTCAAGCTGCACCCGATCGACGGCAAGGCCGAGAAGCAGCTCAAGCTGATCCACAAGCTGATGGCCCGGGACGACGTCGAGTCGGTCGTGAACGCCTGCGACGCCGGCCGCGAGGGCGAGCTGATCTTCGCGTACGTCTACGAGACGGCGAAGAAGCAGAAGCCCGTGCAGCGCCTGTGGCTGCAGTCGATGACGGCGAAGGCGATCCGCGAGGCGTTCGAGCAGCTGCGCCCCGGCGACGAGATGAAGCAGCTCGAGGCGGCGGCGCGCTCGCGCTCGGAGGCCGACTGGCTCGTGGGGATGAACGCGACTCGCGCCGCGTCGATCCGCCTCCGTGCTGCGTTCGACGGCGCCGTGTCGCTCGGCCGCGTGCAGACGCCCACGCTCGCGCTCGTCGCACGCCGCGAGGAGGAGATCCGCGCGTTCAAGCCCGAGCCGTACTGGCTCGTCGAAGCGCTCTTCGGCGCCGCGAACGGCGACTACACGTCCCGCTACCTCGGCGGCAAGCGCCTGCCCGAGGACGAGGCGGCGAAGGTCGTCGAGGCGACGCGCGACAAGCCGGGCACGATCACGAAGCTCGAGAAGAAGGAGGAGCGGGAGCAGCCGGACCTGCTCTACGACCTCACCTCGCTGCAGCGCCAAGCGAACACGCTCTTCGGCTTCTCGGCGCGCCGGACGCTCCAGGCCGCGCAGCGCCTCTACGAGGAGCACAAGGCGATCACGTACCCGCGCACGAGCTCTCGCTACCTCTCGGGCGACCTCGTCGAGGAGATCAGGCCGACGGCGAGCTTCGTCGGGCAGAACGACGAGTACGCGAAGGCAGCCGCCTTCGTGACCCGCCTCGGCGAGCTGCCGCTCAGCCGCGTGGTCAACGACGCGAAGGTCACCGACCACCATGCGATCATCCCGACCCGCTCCGAGCACAACCTCGCCAAGATGGGCGAGGACGAGCGGCGCATCTACGACCTCGTCGCGAAGCGCTTCCTCGCCGTCTTCCACCCGGAGGCGGTCTGGGAGCGGACCCGGGTCGAGACGACCGTCGAGGAGCATGTCTTCCGCACGAGCGGCCGCGTGCTCATCACGGCAGGCTGGCGCGAGGTCTACGGCCAGGAGGCCCGGCCGGGCGGCGAGTCGGAGGAGGACTCCGGTGGCGACCAGCAGCTGCCGCGTCTCGACCAGGACGAGGCGGTCGAGACCAAGAAGGTCGAGTCGCTCCGCAAGGAGACGCAGCCGCCCAGGCGCTTCACGGAGGCATCGCTCCTCGCCGCGATGGAGACGGCCGGCAAGGACATCTCGGAAGCCGACCTGCGCGAGGCCATGAAGGACTCCGGCATCGGCACCCCGGCGACGCGCGCGGCGATCATCGAGCGCCTGATCACGGTCGGCTACATCGAGCGCGAGGGCCGCGCGCTGCACGCCACCGAGAAGGGCATCCAGGTCATCCGGCTCCTCGGCCAGCACCCGCTCACGTCGGCGGAGCTGACCGGCGGGTGGGAGCACCGCCTCGGCCTGATCGAGCAGGGCGCCGACAGCCGGCCGGCGTTCATCCAGGACATCGTCAAGTTCACCACCGACACGGTCGGCGAGCTCGACAAGCTGAAGGACGTCAAGATCGAGCGCGCCAACCTCGGCCCGTGCCCGATCTGCGGCCGCGACGTGATCGAGAACCGCAAGGGCTACTCGTGCTGGACGAAGGACGACCCCGGCTGCGGGTTCGTCGTCTGGAAGAACAAGGCCGGCAAGACACTCACGCCTGTGATCGTCAAGGAGCTCATGGCGAACCGGCGCACGGAGAAGCCCGTGACCGGCTTCCGCGGCCGCTCGGGCCGGGGCTTCAGCGCCAAGCTCAAGCTCGTCCAGAACGAGGAGGGCAAGTGGCGCGTCGAGTTCGACGAGGAGTGGGCGAACCAGCCGCGCCCGACGCCGCCGGACGACGAGGCGACGAACGGTGCGGAGGCGGCGGCGACGGACAGCACCGACGGCGCCGCGCCGGTGTCCGAGGAAAACGGCGACGGGGCGAAACCGGCCCGGCGACGCAAGCCGGTGACGGCGGAATAGTCGCTCGCTGCGACCTCTTCACCACCTCGTAACAAACTCTCCCTTCCGCCGGTCGTCCCTATCTGTTAGAGAGGCACTGTGCCGGGCGTCCGCGTGCGGACCCGCGGGAGGCCGGCGGAATATCGACAGAGGGAGGGGCGTTTTCCCTCGCCGGAGTCAATTCGTCTGCAGTACGCGAAGTTTTCACCCGATCGGGCCAAAGTCGGGAGCCAAGACCGCCGAAGAACGTCGTAGAGTGGACAGCAGTCCACCCCGCCGAGTCGAAAGGACGTCGAGGAGCACTTGACCCAGAATCAACTGCACGAATTGCTTGAGAGTGAAGCCGGCCGCACGATGGTCGTGGCCGCAGAGGAGCGCGGGTTCGTTGAGCCCGCGGAGCTCGAGGCGCTGGCGCTCGAGCACGAACTGGCCGAGGACGACATCGAGCAGCTCACGCGCGAGCTCGAGTCGATCGGGCTGGAGATCGGTGAGCCCGCAGCAGCGACCGCGGAGCCGGCGGCAAAGGAAGCCGCGGCCCCCGTCGAGAGCTCGGCTCCCGATCGGACGGACGTCCTGCCGGGCGCCGCGGACAGTCTCCAGCTCTTCCTGGCGGACGTCGGTCGCCACAAGCTGCTGACGGCCGCCGAGGAGGTCACGCTCGCGAAGGCGATCGAGCGCGGCGACGTGACCGCCAAGCGGCGCATGATCGAATCGAACCTGCGGCTTGTCGTGTCGATCGCAAAGGGCTACCGCGGCCTCGGCGTCCCGTTCCTGGACCTGATCCAGGAGGGCACGCTCGGGCTCAACCGCGCCGTCGAGAAGTTCGACTGGCGCCGCGGGTTCAAGTTCTCGACGTATGCGACCTGGTGGATCCGGCAGTCGGTGCAGCGTGCCGTCGCCAACCATGCGCGGACGATCCGCGTGCCGGTGCACGTCGTCGAGCGCCAGCAGAAGCTGAGCCGTGCCGCGCGCCGGCTCGAGGTGGAGCTGGGCCGCGAGGCGACGAAGGACGAGCTGGCCGAGGCGACCGGGCTGCCGATGCAGCACGTCGACGAGGCGCTCGGTGCCGCGCACGCTTCCGTCTCGCTCAACCAGACCGTCGGCGCCGACGACGAGGGCGAGCTGGGCGACCTGTTCGCCGACCGCGAGGCCGCCGATCCGTTCGACGAGGCCGAGGAGTCGCTCCGCCGCCAGGGTGTCCGCAAGGCGCTCGACGCGCTGCCGGAGCGCGAGCGGCGGATTCTCGAGCTCCGCTTCGGGTTCGAGGGCGAGCCCTGGACGCTCGAGGCCATCGGCCACGAGCTGGACCTGACCCGCGAGCGGGTCCGGCAGCTCGAGGCGCAGGCACTCGCGCGGCTCTCGGCACTGCGCGACATGATCTCCGTCGCAGCCGCGTAGCACGCGTCTACAAGATCGAGATAGGGACGGCCCGGAAACGGGCCGTTTCTACTTCCTCCCTTAAGTAACTAACCGGGAGCCTTGCTGGAGCGTCGCATGTCCTGAATACTTCCTGCTCTCCAACGAGCAGGAGCAGAGGACGAAAGGAGTGCACGTGCGGGGTAGGAGACTTAAACTTCTGGTTGTCGTGCTCGGCGCCGCCGCTTTGACGGCAGGCGTCGCGGGCGCGGCGATCAAGAAGTCACAGGGAGGGACGCTCGTCTTTGGCGGGGCCGCCGATCCGACGTATCTGGATCCGGCGCTCGCGTCAGACGGCGAGACGTTCCGCGTCACCGAGCAGCTCTTCGAGGGGCTCGTCAAGCTGAAGCCGGGGACGATCACGGTCGTTCCGGCGCTGGCGACGAGCTGGAGCGCGTCGAAGGACGGCAAGACGTGGACGTTCAACCTCCGCAAGGGTGTGAAGTTCCACGACGGCACGGCGTTCAACGCCGCGGCCGTGTGTGCGAACTTCAACCGTTGGTACAACTGGACGGGGCCGTTCCAGGACGCTTCGGCGACCTACTACTACCAGGCCGCGTTCGGCGGTTTCAAGAACAACGAGAGCAAGGATCTCTCGAAGCCGCTGTACAAGAGCTGCGCGGCGAAGGGCGCCAACACCGCGGTGATCAAGATCACGCGGTCCTCGGGCACCTTCCTGAACTGGCTGGTGCTGCAGCCGTTCACGATGCAGTCGCCGACGGCGATGAAGAAGTACGGCGCCGACCAGGGCACGATCAAGAACGGCGCGTTCTCGGCGACGGGGACGTACGCGTTCCAGCACCCGGCCGGCACGGGCCCGTACAAGTTCGTCTCGTGGACCGTCGGCCAGAAGGTCGAGCTCGCGAAGAACGCGAGCTACTGGGGCCCGAAGGCGAAGCTCGACCGGCTCATCATCCGGCCGATCGCGGCCAACACGGCGCGCCTCCAGGCGCTCCAGACCGGTGACGTCAACGCGTACGACCTGGCAGCGCCGCAGGACGTGCCGTCGATCACGGGCAACAGCAGCCTGAAGGTCATCAAGCGGCCGGCGTTCAACGTCGCGTATGTCGGCATCAACTCGGCGCGCCCGCCGTTCAACAACAAGCTGGTGCGCCAGGCGGTTGCCTACGGTCTCGACCGGAAGTCGGTCGTCGACAACTTCTACTACGGCACCGGCACGGTCGCCGACCAGTTCCTCCCGAAGGGGCTCTTCGGCTGGACGAACAAGGTCACGAAGTACCCGTACGACCCGGACAAGGCAAAGGCGCTGCTCCGCCAGGCGGGGCTGACGCTGCCGGTCAAGGTCGAGTTCTGGTACCCGACGGGCGTGTCGCGGCCGTACATGCCGGACCCGAAGCGCAACTTCGAGGCGTTCGCAGCGAGCCTCGAGAACTCCGGGTTCAAGGTCGACGCGCACAGCGCACCGTGGCGTCCTGACTACGTGGCCAGGGTCAACGGCGGGACCGCCGGCGACCTCAACATGATCGGTTGGACGGGCGACTTCGGTGACCCGGACAACTTCGTCGGGACATTCTTCAAGACGTACAGCCCGCAGTTCGGCTGGCGCAACAACCAGATCCAGGGCCTGCTGCAGAGGGCTGAGATCGAGACGAACCTGAAGACGCGGACTGCCATGTACGAGAAGGTTGGCATCCTGATCTCCAAGTCCGTCCCGGCCGTGCCGTACGCCAACGCGACGCCGGCTCTCGGCGCGCAGAAGAGCGTCCTGAACCTGATCGCCACCCCTGTGGGCGGCGTCTGGTTCGGGAACACCTCGGTAGGCGGCCAGTAGGAAGTTGAGCTAGCAGCCGGCGAGCGACAATGCTTCGTTTCGTCGTTCGCCGGCTGCTGCTTCTCATTCCGATTCTCTTCGGCGTATCCGTCCTGGTCTTCTTCTGGGTGCACGAGCTGCCCGGAGGGCCGGTCGATTCGCTGCTCGGCGAGCGGGCGACGCCGGAGCTCGTGCAGCAGTACGAGGAGACGTACGGGCTGAACGACCCGCTGCCCGTCCAGTACGTCAAGTACATGAAGACGCTGGCGCAGCTCGACCTCGGCGTCAGCGTGGCCTCCCGGCGACCGATCACGACTGAGATCCGCGAGCGCTTTCCGGCGACCATCGAGCTGGCGATCGCCGCCATGGTCTTCGCGGTCTCGATCGGGCTCCCGCTCGGGTTCTATTCGGCCAAGCACTACGGCCGGCCGGGCGATCATGCGGCCTTAGTCGTGTCACTCATAGGGATCTCGATCCCGGTCTTCTTCCTCGCGATCATCCTCAAGTACATCTTTGCGGTGAAGCTCGGTTGGCTTCCCAGCGTCGGCCGCGAGGACATCCTCGCCACCCGTGACCACCCGACGAACTTCTACACCCTCGACGCGATCATCAACCGCGACCCGGCCGGGTTCTGGGACGCGACCAAGCACCTGATCCTGCCGGCGATCGCACTCGGCTCCATCCCGCTCGCGATCATCACGCGGATCACGCGGGCCTCGGTGGTCGACGTGCAGAACGAGGACTACGTCCGCACGGCCCGGGCCAAGGGGCTGGCGCCGGCGATCGTTGACCGGCGGCACGTCCTTCGGAACGCGCTCCTGCCGATCACGACCATCATCGGCCTGCAGACCGGCCTGCTGCTCTCGGGCGCGGTGCTGACCGAGACGATCTTCGCCTATCCGGGCATGGGCTCCTGGTTGGCGGGGGCGATTACCAACCGCGACTACCCGGTGCTCCAGGGCGGGATCCTCTTCCTGGCGATCATCTTCGTGCTCGTGAACCTCCTGGTGGACATCTCGTACGCCTTCATCAACCCGAAGATCCGGTACAGCTGATGTCGGTCGCCGAAGTGGAAGCCAGAGCGATCGAGCTCGACAAGCCGACCGGACTGTGGCGGGACGCGCTGCACCGGCTCGCTCGCAACCCGGGCGCCGTCGTCGGCGGGGCGGTCATTGCCATCCTGATTCTCACGGCGGTCCTCGCCCCGCTGATTTCAACGCACAGCCCGACAGACCCCGACTACAGCACGCTCAAAGCGGGAGTGCCGATCGGCCCATCTCTCGACCATTGGCTCGGCGCCGACACGTCCGGGCGCGACGAGTTCTCCCGGATCGTCTACGGCGCGAGGTACACACTGCTGATCGCGGTCGTCGCGGTTGCGATCGCTCTCTCGCTCGGGCTTCTCATCGGCGCGGTCGCCGGCTACTGGGGAGGCAAGGCGGACTCGACCCTGATGCGCTGCGTGGACGTCATGCTCGCGATCCCGGGACTGCTCTTCGCGATTGGGCTCGTCGCCATCCTGGGGCCCAGCCTGAAGTCCACGATGATTGCGGTCGGGATCGTCAACATCCCGATCTTCGCGCGGCTCGTGCGCGGATCGATCCTCGCCCAGCGCGAGCAGGACTACGTCGTGGCGGCCCGAGCGGTCGGCGTGCGCGGCCACACGATCCTGATGCAGCACGTGATCCCGAACTCGATCTCGCCCGTGATCGTGCAGGCGACGCTCGTCATGGCGACGGCGATCATCGACGTCGCTGCGCTCGGCTTCCTCGGCCTCGGCCCGCAGGACCCGTCCACTCCCGAGTGGGGGACGATGCTGACGGATGCGAACGAGTACCTGACCGTGGCGCCTCGGCTCGCGTTCATTCCAGGCCTCGCGATCCTCATCTCCGTGCTCGCCTTCAACCTGATCGGCGACGGCATGCGCGAGGCGCTCGACCCGAAGCTGCGAGGGCGTGTCTAGCAACGGTCGCGAGCCGCTGCTCGCGGTCGAGGATCTTCGCGTCGAGTTCTGGACGAGCCGCGGAACCGTCCACGCGGTCAACGGCATCTCCTTCGACGTCGCCCCGGGCGAGAGCCTGGCGATCGTCGGCGAGTCCGGGTGTGGCAAGTCCGTCACGTCGCTGGCGACGCTCGGGCTGCTCCCGCGCGCGGGCCGCGTCGTCGGCGGGTCTGCGCGCTTCCAGGGCCGCGAGCTGACGAAGCTCCCGGACAGGGCGATGCGCTCGATCCGCGGCAAGGACATCTCGATGATCTTTCAGGACCCGATGACGAGCCTGAACCCGGTGCTCACCGTCGGCCGGCAGGTCCGCGAGGCGCTCGAGGCGCACCTCGACCTCGACAAGCGGGCGGCGACGCTGAAGACGGTCGACCTGCTCGACCGCGTCGGGATCCCGAGCCCGAAGATTCGCCTCCGCGACTACCCGCACCAGTTCTCGGGCGGGATGCGCCAGCGCGCGATGATCGCGATGGCGCTCGCCTGCGAGCCGAAGGTGATCATCGCCGACGAGCCGACGACGGCCCTCGACGTGACGATCCAGGCGCAGATCCTCGAGCTGCTGCGCGAGCTCGTCGACGAGCGCGGCACGGCGCTGATCCTCATCACGCACGATCTCGGCGTCGTCGCCGGCATGTGCGAGCGCGTGAACGTCATGTACGCCGGCCTTTTCGTCGAGACGGCGAGCGCCAAGCAGCTGTTCGCGCAACCGCGGCACCCGTACACGCTCGGGCTGCTGCAGAGCGTGCCGCGCCTCGACACCGTGCGCAGCGGCAAGCTGCGGCCGATCGAGGGCATGCCGCGGAACATGCTCCAGCCGCCCACGGCGTGCCCGTTTCAGCCGCGCTGCCGCTACGAGGTCGACCTGTCCCGGCAGGAGAATCCGCCGCTCGTCGAGATCGAGCGGGGCCACTTCGTGGCGTGCTTCAACCCCGTGCCGGCGGACGAGTGGCAGCGCGAGCGGGCCGCGGCCGTCGCACGATGAGCCTGACCGAGGAACGCCAGATGCGGGAGGTCGGCACCGGCGGCTCGACGCTGGTCCAGGTCGAGAACCTCAAGATCTGGTTCCCGATCACGAGCGGCCTCGTGCTCGACCGCCACGTCGGGGACATCAAGGCCGTCGACGGCGTGACGTTCGACGTGAAGCGCGGCGAGACGCTCGGCCTCGTGGGCGAGTCCGGCTGCGGCAAGTCGACGGTCGGGCGCGCGATCCTGCGGCTCTACGAACCGACCGACGGCCGCATCATCTTCGACGGCAAGGACATCTCGCATCTGCAAGGAGAGCCAGCTCCGCGAGCAGCGCCGGCGGATGCAGATCATCTTCCAGGATCCGTACGCGTCGCTGAACCCGCGGCACAGCGTCGGCCGGATGCTCGCCGAGCCGATCCGCGTCCACAGGCTCGCGTCGGGCAAGGAGGCGGATGCACGTGTGCGCGAGCTGCTCACGCACGGTCGGCCTCCCGGCCGACGCCGCATCGCGCTACCCGCACGAGTTCTCGGGCGGACAGCGGCAGCGCATCGGCATCGCGCGGGCGCTGTCGGTCAACCCGGACTTCATCGTCGCCGACGAGCCGGTCTCCGCGCTCGACGTCTCGATCCAGGCGCAGATCATCAACCTGCTCGAGCAGCTCCAGGACGAGTTCGACCTGACGTACCTCTTCATCGCGCACGACCTCGCCGTCGTCCGCCACATCTCCGATCGGATCGTCGTGATGTACCTGGGCTCGATCGTCGAGGTGTCGTCCGCGGACGACCTGTACGACAACCCGCTCCACCCGTACACGATCTCGCTGCTGTCGGCGGTGCCGATCCCCGATCCGGTGGTCGAGGAGCAGCGCAAGCCGATCATCCTCGCGGGCGACCTGCCGAGCCCGGCCAACCCGCCGCAGGGATGCCGGTTCCACACGCGCTGCCCGTACGTCCAGCCGACCAGGTGCCGCGACGAGGCTCCGCCGCTGCGCGAATTGACGCCGGGACACACCGTCGCGTGTCACTGGGCGGAGCAGATCAAGGGCGGCCAGCTGACGGCGCACGAGGTCGCACCGATGTTCGATCCGGGCCTTCTCGACCGGCACGCGTACGAGCCGCCGCCCTTCTAGGCCGCTTCTGGCCCCAAGATGGGCGAGATTTCCCCTGGAACGGGGGATGGGACTCGCCTAAAGCGCCCCTACGCCCAGGCCGATACGTTCGGCGTGGACGCTGCTGAGCGCAAGGAGATTCTGTCCCGTTACATGGACCACTCGCGTCGCTTCGACGAGGTGGCCTCCCGACGCCGCCTCGACGAGGACGGCTCGAGCGCGGCGATCATTCCCTTCTCGGCTCCGCTGAAGGAGCTCGAGCAGGAGCCGACGCCGCGCGAGATCGAGGTCCTGCAGCTCATCTGCGACGGCCTGGTCAACCGCGAGATCGGCGTCCGCCTCTTCCTCTCCGAGGAGACGGTCAAGTCGCATGTGCGCCACCTGCTGGCGAAGCTGCAGGCCCGTTCGCGGGCACACGCAGTCGCCGTCGGCTTCCGCCGCGGCCTGATCACCTAGCGATCGGCCCGAAGCCAACCGTTTCCCGCCGGCACGCGGATCCCTCCAATGGGGGACGCCACGTGCCAGCGGTCAACGAAAGCTTCGGCTGGACTTACCAGGTCCTGACGGCCCTGGGCAGGCGGATGCTCATGTTGGCTCCTTGTAAGGACTGACGGCGAGGGTGATATTAGGCATGTCGGCGAGCGAAATACAAGAGTCCGCCGTCACCAAGTGGCGAGTGCATTACGGTGGGCTCGAGGCATACGCGGCGGCACTCACGTGTACGGCGCTGGTGTTGCTTCTCGGGCTCGTCGAAGCGGGCGTACCGGCGAGCACTCAGGAAGTGGGCTGGCCGCTTCTCTTCTTTGCAGTGCTCGCGGCGCTCGTGGAACGCGAGACGATTCCAATTACGCGGACCACCGAGCTTTCGGTGGCGTTCTTGCCGCTGGTCTTCGTTGAGGTGGTGTTCGGTCCTCTGGCCGCGATGTTCGTCGCAGCAGCGTCACTGATCTCGGAGTTTCCTCCACTTCGCGCCGTCGGCGGCTCGAAGGACCACGTCGACCGTCCCTATCTGCGGTGGTTGGTATGGACGACGAGCAGGATGATCGTGGCGGCAGTGGCTTCGCTCGTGGCTCAAGGCGTGGTGTCCGACGAGAGCGGATTACCGATTGTGCTCGCCACGGCGCTCGCCATCTGCGTGAGCTTTGCGCTGGACGGCTGCCTCACCTGTCTCACTCTGTCGATCAAGCGCACGGAGGCTGCAACAGAGGTCATCCGGGCACTCGTCAAGGTCGCAGCCGCCGGAATCCCAATTTATGGCGCAGCCGTGGCGTTGCTCGCCTACGCGTATCTCGCGATCACGCCACTGACTGCCGCGCTCTTCTTCATCCCGGCACTGGCGGCGCATCGCCTCTTTGCAGTTTCTCGAAAGCAGCAGGAGGCACTGGGCTCACTTGCGGCTGCCAATGAGCGCCTTGAGAAGGCGAACATGTCGTTCGCCACCGCGCTCGTTGCGACGCTTGACGCGCGCGACCGGTACACAGCGGGTCATTCTGAGGCGGTCGCGATGTATGCACGCGATATCGCGGCTGAGTTTGGGTGGTCGGCCGAGGATCAGCAACTCGTGGACCTCTGCGGACTCGTCCATGACATCGGAAAGATCGGCCTTCCGCCGGGGCTCCTGGAGAAGCCGGGTGCGCTGACCGCTGATGAGCGCGTTCAGATGGAGGAGCACTCAGCGATCGGCGAACGGATCCTGGCGAATGTCGAGGACTACGCGGAGATCGCCGTGATTGTTCGACATCATCACGAGCGCTGGGATGGTGGTGGGTACCCCGACCAGCTAACCGCAGACGAGATCCCGCTGATCTCGCGCGTTCTCGCGGTGGCCGACGCATACGACGCCATGACGTCACATCGTCCATACCGAGCGGCGCTGCCAAGCGCGGAGGCTCGCCGGCGTCTGCGTGAGGGCGCGGGAAGTCAGTTCGACGTGGACGTCGTCAGTGCCTTTGAAGCGGTGCTCGATAAGGCGCCTCCGCAGTACCTCGCGGGTCGCGCGAGTTCCCAGGATGAGCAGCGGGAGCGTCACGCAGACCTTGTGGCGCTCGCATCCTAATCGCCGAGTATGTCGCGCCACTTAGCGACTGCTTCGGCCCGTGACCGTGCGCAGAGTTTGCCAAGAATGTGGCGGACGTGGAGCTTCGCGGTCGACTCTGTAATCACCAGTTGCTGCGCGATCCGCTGGTTGGATAGCCCGTCCACCATGAGCGCATAGACTTCCGTCTCGCGGGGAGTGAGGCGATAAGCGCCAGACGCTCCGAGTGGGCGCCGGTCAGTGAACTCTTGGAGAAGGCGAGAGTCGTTGGCTCGAATGACGGCGACATCCACTCGACGGCGGTAGTCCTCGTTTTGGGCCGAGAGCGACCCGATCATCTGGGGTCGCGCACGGTACGCGAGCACGAATGCGTCGATGATGCCCGTTCGAAAAGAGAGATCGAATGCAGACACGGCATCCCCGACCTTGCCACTCAAGATTGCTGTTACCCACGCAAGCAGAACACGACCATCCACGGTTAGAAAACCGCAGTTAGCTGTGGCCGCAAGTGCTTCTGCATGTCGGCGCTCGCCGGCGCTAGCGGCGGCCAGCGCAAGCGCCGAGACGTATTCCTCATAGCTGCCCATCGGAAGCACTCGGGCTAGTTCCTTCCGGTGCGGTGGGACAACACCTGAGCCAGAACCTGCCTCTATGCGCGCTTGCACGCCTAAGGCATTTGTTAGCCAATAAAGTGCGGCGTCTCTCTGCGCCTCAGCGATCGAGTCGCCGATCAACCGCCGAGCGGTAGCAAAATTCCGGAGTCCAGCTTCGGCGGTAGCGCGAACGAGCCGCGCAGGAGTGCGCGCAAAGTCAATGCCATAGGTAGCAGCCTCCTGGTCGAGTGCCCTCAGTGTGGAGAGCGCTTCTCGATACATCGCCTGCATCGCTAGGCCGGCCGCGCGAAGGTGAAGAAACGACGTTCTTGCCAGCGGATCGCGGACGTCTGCGAGCGCGGGCATCAGCACTGTTGAAGCCGTGACAGCCCCCTCGAGGTTGCCGAGGTGTAGCCCGACGAGTAGTCGGGTGCCGGCAGCCCGAACCAGGTCGGTCGCCGTACCCTCATTCGGCAGCTCAGCAAGCAGCGGCTCGAGGTCTAACCCGAGATCCAGAGACGCGCCAATCTCGCCAATGACTGCTTCGCGCAAGGTGCTGCTATCGGGCGCGCAGGTCTTAGCTTCGCGGTGCAGCGCAACTGAAAGGTCCAAATGATCGAGCAACATCGCGCTTACGCCAGCGCGATTCAAGCTCCGGGCGCGGAACTGCGCATCAGTGAAGTTGCTGGCAGCGCTTCGACCGAGGGCCTCGGCTCGGATGTAGTCGCCACGGCGAAACGCGACCTCGGCGCCCGCAAGCTCAAGAATCGGAGCCTCCATTCCGCGCTCCCGCGCAGCCACCAGCCAGCGCGCGATGGTCGACAAGCGCCCGGTCTCAAGGAGTTCCTCGAGAGCGCGGGCGAGGACGGTAGCAACGGACTCTTCATGCCATTCGAGCGCGAGAGCCATCGCTTGATCCCACTCTTGCCTATGCGACAGCGCTTGGATCAAGCCCGTCAGCGCGTGGCTGCGCTGCGCTGAAGCGAACGTTTGGAATCGGCTCGATAGGAATCGGCGCAGGAGAGGGTGAATAACGATTTCAAAGCCCTCACGGCCGATCCACCCCTCACTTGACGCAGACGCAAGGAGGTCTGAGGCGGAATCGCCGAACAAGTCTTCTGCCACAAGTACTGGCGTCGGCATGAAGAGGGCCAGCTGTGCTAACTGCCACTGATGTTCTGGGGTGAGCGCACGCCATAGCTCGTCAGCAAAGAAGTCGTACAAATCGCCGAGGACTGGTTGGCCCTCGATGCGTTCGGGCCCGACGCGCGCAGCTAAGCCGATGACTGCCGGCCAGCCCATCATCTCGGTGAACAGCCTCGCAGCTTCCGGGGACGCGTCGCCCACAACTTGGGTCACTTCGGTTTGCGTCATCGCGAGCGCCTCGCGACCTACTGCCGAGGTGGTGCCATAGATGACGCTTCGCGGAGTCGCCCACGACGGTCGAGTACGGGATGTGACGGCAAATCGCGAGTCCACCGACTCCACCAACAGTCTGACGAAGAGCTCGCTGGCAGCTGAGCTTCCGATGTAGTGGTAGTCATCAATTGCGATCCATGTGCGAGCTGGCAGCTTGCGAAAGTCCTCGGCGACGATCTCAGCGAGTACGCCTGCCTCGCGCTCTGGATCCTTGGCAGCTTGCACCCTTTGACGGATGCGTTTGTCGACCTCGGGTAGGAGATCGGACGCTTGCACGGCGATGCCAACGGCAAGTGCAGCCACATCCGCATCAGCCTCCGATGCGCGGTACCAGACATGCGGCTTGTCCTTGAGCCACTGCCGCGCCAGCGTGGTCTTGCCGTAGCCGGCCGGGGCGAGGAGCAGGATCACCTTCGCCTTGCTCTCGTCGAGGATCCTCGTCAGGCGAGGGCGCTCGATTATGTGTTGGTCTCCCGCGAAGACCGGCGCCTTGGTTGCGGCCAACTCTTCCTCCTGCGGTCAGCCTAAACCGCTCCAAGTCGGCAGTCGACACGACGGCTGCAGGCCCGGCCGCCGTCGGCCGGGCCCTGCCGTTTCGCCTCAGGCTGAGGCGGCGTTTGCGAGCGGGTCGTCGCCGGTGAGGGCGCGGTACGCGGCGGGGATGTGACGTCGCCGCGTCACGCCCAGCTTGCCGCGCAGCACGTCGCAATGGGCCTTCACGGTGCGGCCCGAGATGCCGAGCCGGGCTCCGATCTCTTCGTTCGAGTAGCCCGCCGCGATCAGCTCGACGACCTGCCGCTGCCTGTCCGTCAGCAACGGTGCGCTGTTCAAGAGAGCACTGGTCATGGGAGGCGACGCTAACAACGGCACGGCGCGCCGACCATTGTCCGATAGGAGTATTTCTAGGCGCGTACCGCGATCGCGCTGCGGCCTACGAAGGACGCCTCGTGACCGCGCCGATTCGCGTCGGCGAGCTCTTCGTCGTCGAGTGCGCCGATGCGCGTGAGGAGCTCGAGCTCGTCGCGCAGGTGCGTGCGCATCATCTCCGGGCCGTCCGTCGCGATCGTGAACGCGACGCCGTGCTCGATGAACGCGCGGAACGTGTCGCGCACCTCGTCCTCGTCGCGCAGCGCCTTCGTGAGCAGGTTCGAGGTGGGGCAGATCTCGAGCACGATCCCCGCCTCGCGCAACGCGCTCATCAGGTCCGGGTCGCGCGCCGCGAGGATGCCGTGCCCGATGCGGTCGGGCCGCAGCGTCTCGATGACCTCGCCGAGCTCGGCCACGCCGTGCTCGCCGCCCTCCTCGCCCACGTGGATCGTCACGCCCAGGCCGGCCTCGCGCGCCTCGTCCAACAAGGGCGCCAGGTCGGCGTACGGGTAGCGCTCGCCGCGCGGCCGCGGGCCGGCGATGTCGACGCCCACCACGCCGCGCGGCGCGTAGCGGATCGCCTTCTCGACGATCACCGCGTTCTGCTGCTCGGTGAAGGTGCGGTCCATCATCAGGATCAGGCCGGCGCGCACCTGCGGGTACTCGAGCGAGGCGCGGTCGAGCCCGCGGGTGGCGGCCATGATGATGTGGTCGAGGTCGCGCTCGCCCCCGCGATTTCGCTTCATCGGGTTGAAGCGCAGCTCGAGCGTCGTGATCCCCTGTGAGCGGTACGCGCCGCCGAGCGCGGCGTGCACCGAGCGCTCGACCGCGAGCGGGCTCGACTGGATTCGCTCCGTCCACTCGTAGATCTCGTTCAGCGCGTCGAGGTTGGGAACGCCGCGCGGGTCCGACACGGTGACGAGCCGGTCGAAGTCCCAGTAGTCCTTCACGGGGAGCGCGATGCCCTGCTCGTGGGCGAGGCTCCAGAGGATGTCGGACGAGACGGAACCGCCCAGATGAGTGTGCAGTTCCGCGAGGCCGTCCGGCATCCGCCGAGTGTACGCGGAGGCGCCCCTTAGACTTGCAGCCGCATGAAGGTCGGGATCGTGGTCCCGTATTCCTGGTCTTTCTGGGGAGCGGTCGTAGAGCACGCGGAGCTGCAGGCGGCCGCCCTGCGCGAGCTTGGCATCGAGACGCGCACGATCATGGGCAACGACCCGCCCGGCAGCTTCACGCGCGTGCTCCATCCGCGCCTGGGCCGGCACGGAAGCCCGCCCGGCGACGTGATCCCGGTCGGCCGGTCGGTGATCGTGCCGGCGAACGGGTCACTGCCGAACGTGATCCTCAGCCCGCGCACGGTGCCGCGGATCAAGCGCACGCTCGAGCGCGAGGATTTCGACCTGCTGCACATCCACGAGCCGATGACGCCGGCGATCGGCGTGGGTGCGCTCGCCCTGGCGCGCTGCCCGGTCGTCGCCACCTTCCACGCGTCGGGGACGCTCGCCTGGACGAAGATCGGGATGCCGCTCTGGGGCTTCCTGCTCGACCGGCTCGACGGGCGCATCGCGGTCTCCGAAGCAGCACGCCAGTCGGCGCAGTCGTACGCGCCCGGCGAGTACGACATCGTCCCGAACGGCGTGCTCGTGCCGTCGCAGGCAGACCCGGGCGGTCGCGAGCACACCGTGCTCTTCGTCGGGCGGCAGGAGCAGCGCAAGGGCCTGCCGGTGCTCCTGCGCGCCTGGCCGGCGATCCGCGAGCGCACCGGCGCGCGGCTGCGCATCGTCGGCGCGGACCCGCTCGCGGTGCGCCTGCTCGTCGCGCGCGCGGGGCTGAAGCTCGACGGCGTCGACGTGCTCGGCTTCCTCTCGCAGGACGAGCTGACGCGCGAGCTGCTCGCCGCGAAGGTGATGGCTGCGCCGTCGCTCGGCGGGGAGAGCTTCGGGATGGTGCTCACGCGCGCGTTTGCGTGCGCGACGCCCGTGGTTGCCTCGGACATCCCCGGCTACCGCGACGTGCTGAGCGAGGACACGGGGATGCTCGTGCCACCCGGCGACGTTGACGCGCTCGTGGATGCGGTCGCGGGGCTGTTCGCGGACGAGGCGCGCCGCCGCGAGCTGGGCGCCACCGCGCGGCTGCTCGCCCAGGAGAACTACGCCTGGGATCGCATCGCCGAGCGGCTGGTCGCCGTCTACGAGCGGGCGCTCGGCCGGGTCCCCGAGCCGGCGGTCGCTGCATGAACGTGAAGGCGCTCGCTGCCAACTCGTGGCTGCGCATGGCCGTCCTCGTCGTCGCGCTCGCCGGCGTCGCGGCGATGCTCTGGTGGCGCGGGCCGGAGTGGAATCTCGTCGCCGACGTCTTCCGGGCCGTCGAGTGGCGCTGGGTCGTGCTCGCGATCCTCCTCAACCTCGCGTCGGCGGTGACGCGCGCGCTCGCGTGGCAGGTCGTCATCAACCAGGCTCTACCCGGGCAGCACCCGCCGTTCCACCGCACGTTCTCCGCCTTCGGCGTCGGGCTGCTCGCGAACGCCGTCCTCCCGGGCCGGCTCGGCGAGTTCGCGCGCGTGGCGGTGCTGACGCGGCGGATGCCCGGCGAAGAGGGCGCGACCGCAACGCTGCTCGGCACGGTCTTCGCGCACCGCGTCTTCGACTTCGTGCCGGCGATCATGCTGATCGGGTTCACGCTCAGGACCGCGAGGATCCCGCACTGGGCGATCACGAGCCTCCTGATCGTCGCCGGGCTCGGCGTCGTCCTCTTCGGGTTCGCGATCGCCGGCGCACGGATGCGGCACAGCAGCCCGACGAACGACCTCGGCGCCGTCCGGCGCGTGATCGCGATGGGGCGCCGCGGGCTCGGCGTCATGCGCAACCCGTGGGCTGCGCTCCTCGCGATGACGCTCCAGTGCATCGGCTGGATCTGGCAGCTGCTCGCCGTCTACGTCGCGATGCGGGCGTTCGACATCCACGAGCCCATCTCGGCCGCCGCGCTCGTCCTCGTCCTGATGAACGTGGCGACGATCTTCCCGCTCTGGCCCGGCAACGTCGGGCTGCTCCAGGCGGCGGTCGCGCTGCCGCTCGTCCCCTACGGCGTCCCGTACGCGCGAGGCTTCGCATTCGGTATCGGGCTCCAGGTGATCGAGATGTCGGTCGGCGTCGGCGTGGGCCTGATCTTCCTCGCGCGCGAGGGCATCTCGTTCGCGGGCCTGAGACGCATGCAGTCCGAGGAGGAGGACATCGCCGAGGAGCTCCTCGACGAGGATGTCGAGCACGAGCGCGTGACCGTCGGCACGCGCGGCTAGGCCCGTGCGCGCGGTCGCGGCGCCGGCGAGCCTCAAGGGCGTGCTGGCGGCACACGAGGCTGCCGCCGCGCTGGGCGAAGGGTTCCGCGGGGCCGGCTGCGAGGTCGACGAGGTGCCCGTCGCCGATGGCGGCGAGGAGACGATGGCAGTGCTGCAGCGGGCGCTTGGCGGTGAGTGGCGCTCCGAGGACGTGTCCGACCCGCTCGGCCGGCCGGTCGAGGCTCGGTGGCTCGTGCTCGACGACGGGACCGCGGTCGTCGAGGCGGCCGAGGCGATCGGGCTGGGACGCGTCGCGCCCGACGAGCGCGATCCGCTGCGCGCGACGAGCCGCGGCCTCGGCGAGCTGCTCTTCGCGGCGATCGACGACGGCGCCGACGCGCTCGTCGTCGCCCTGGGCGGGACGGCGACCGTAGACGGCGGTGCGGGGATGCTCGAGCTCTTCGGCGGCTTCCCCGTCCCGGTAACAGTCGCGTGTGACGTGCGCAGCCCGCTGCTCGGGCCGCGCGGCGCGGCGCACGCCTTCGGCCCACAGAAGGGCGCCGACGCGGCGGCCGTGGAAGAGCTCGAGGCGCGGCTCGCAGCCCGAGCCGACCTGGCGCCGTTCGCGCTGCTTCCCGGCGCCGGAGCGGCGGGCGGCCTCGGTGCCGCGCTCGCCGCGCTCGGCGGCGAGTTGGTCGAGGGTGCCGGCCTCGTTCTCGACCTGATTGGGTTCGCCGACCGGCTCGCGCGCGCAGACCTCGTCGTGACCGGCGAGGGAACGGTCGACACGACCACCTTCGAGGGGAAGGCGCCGGCGGGCGTGCTCGCCGCTGCGGGTGCGGCGGGCGTGCGGTGCGTCGTCTTTGGCGGCCTGGTCGAGCGCGTTCCCGCAGGCGTCGAGGCGGTTGCGCTCAGCGGCGATCCCGCGCGGGCGCGCGAGGATCTCGTCGCGTTGGCGGCGCGGCTGGTCTAGCCGTCGCGCTGCTCGGCTTCGCGCAGCCGGCGGGCGAGCGTCTGCAGGAGCTTCCAGGCGATCTTGCCGTTGCTCTCGACGAGCGGCCGGAACTCCCACGCGGTGAGGCCATAGCAGGTGAGGTCGGTCTTGGCGACGATCGTCGCCGTCCGCGAGCCCTCGTCGATGAGCGCGACCTCGCCGAAGTACTGCCCCGGCCCGAGCTTCGCACGCTCCTCGCCGTGCACCGTCACGGAGGCCTCGCCGTCGCCGATCACGAAGAAGCCGACGCCGCCCGAGCCCTCCGTTGCGACGTTGTGCCCGGCCTCGAAGGTGCGCTCCTTGAACGACTGCGCGAGCGTCTGGAGCTCACGCCCTTCCAGGTCGTGGAAGAGCGGAATCTTCTTCAGGAGCTCGACTGGAGCGGCCACGGGGAGCCGATTCTATTCAGACGCTGCGCCGGATGGCGAGGCTTGCTGCGCCTCGGCCTGCTTCGCGAGCTCCTCGATCCGGCCCTGCGCCGCGTCGAGGCGTGCACGGCAGAGCTTGTACAGCTCCTCGCCGCGCTCCCAGAGGGCGATCGCTTCCTCCAGCGGGACCTGGCCGCTCTCCAGCCGGCCGACGATCGACTCCAGTTCGCGCTGGGCCTCCTCGAACGTGGGCTCGGTCACCGCACCTCCTCGACGCGCGCGTCGAACGCGCCGCGCGCGAGATCGACGCCGACGGTGGTGCCGCGCTCCACCTGGGCCGAGTCGCTCACCACGCCGGCCGGGCCACGCACGATCGCGTAGCCGCGTTCGAGCGTCGCGCGCGGCGACAGCGCGCGGAGCCTGCCCGCGCACTGGTCCAGGCGGGCGCGGCGCCGCTCGACATCGAGCCGCGGAGCGCGGTCGAGCCGCTCGCGCGTCCGTTCGAGGCCACGCCCGCTCTCGGCGGCGAGCGCAAGCGTGGCGCGGTGGACGGCGTCGCGCGCGCGGACGAGGCGGTCGCGGTCGCGGGCGAGCAGCGTCGCGGTCGAGCGCGCGAGCGCTTCACGGGAACGCGCCAGGCGGCCGAGCAGCTGCTCCAGGTCGGGCACGACGAGCCGCGCGGCGACGCTCGGTGTGGATGCGCGGGCGTCGGCGACGAGGTCGCTCAGCGGCGTGTCCTGCTCGTGGCCGACCGCCGAGACGACCGGGACCGGGCAGGCCGCGATCGCGCGCACGAGCCGCTCGTCGCTGAAGGGCAGGAGGTCCTCGAATCCGCCGCCTCCGCGGGCCAGGATCACGACGTCGATGCCGGGCGCG
Organism: uncultured Thermoleophilia bacterium; assembly: GCA_963734565.1. GTDB lineage: Bacteria > Actinomycetota > Thermoleophilia > Gaiellales > Gaiellaceae > JACVRM01. The sequence continues at coordinate 467,722 of CAVTHM010000007.1, forward strand.
GCCGCCACGCGGCCGAGCGTCGCGACGAGCGCGCCGGCCGCCAGCGGGCCCTGGACGTACGTCTCGGCGACGAGGATGTCGGCCGGCGGGAAGCGCGTCGTCAGTGCGGTGAGGACATCGCGCTTGGCTGCGGCGTCGTTGCCGGTCACGAGCCCGATGCGGCGCGGCAGCAGCGGCAGCGGCCGCTTGCGCTCGGCGGCGAAGAGGCCCTCGGCCGCGAGCTTGCGCTTCAGGCGCTCGAGGGCGGCGAGGTGTGCGCCGAGGCCGAACCGCTCGATCGAGAGCGCGCGCAGCCTGAAGTCGCCCTTCGCCTCGAAGAAGTCCGGCCGCCCGTAGACGTGCACGCGCTCTCCGTCGGCGAGGTCGAGCCGCAGCGCGTCGAAGCGCGCGCGGCCCATCGTGACGCCGAGGCAGGCGCCCTCGGCCGGGTCCTTCAGCGTGAAGAAGACGGTCTGCCAGCGCTCCTGGCGGCGCAGCTCGGTGACCTCGCCCTCCACCCAGATCGTCGGGAGCCGGGACAGCCACTCGCCGATGCCGCGGTTGAACGCGGCCACGGAGTAGACCTTCCGGTCGCCGTACTCGACTGCCTCGACCTTCACCGTCACCGAGCCAGCATGCCACGCCGCCCCGGCGGCGCCACCTGGCCCTTCGGGACGTGTCCCTCGGGCCGGGGCCGGCCGCTTGCCTCCCTCCGATTCCGGCCTAGTGAGGAAAAGCGCACGCGTGTGTGCCTGGACCGGGCAGAAAGCGCATCTCTTTGTCCCCGGCTGCGTGCTGGCCGCCGCGGTGACGCTCGGGGAGGGCCGCCGAGTCTAGAGCCCGCGCAGGAGCCAGCGGCGAAACCGCGCCAGGCGTCGACCGCGCGTCGGACGGCGTCCCGTCGAGACGAGGCTGAAGAAGGGACCGAACTCCTCGACCAGACGCGTCTCGGCCTCGCTCACAGCAGAATCTTCTCGGCCACTTCGGTCGGGCAGCCCTGCGTGATCAGCTCGACCGCGCGGTGCAGGTCGACGTCGCTCGCTGCGATCCGCTCGGCGGTCTCGAGCGGGTAGCCGGCCTCGATCAGCACGTGGAGGCGCCAGCCGGCGACCTTTGCCGTCTCGCCGTCGCGGAACTCGATTTGCTTCGTTTCCGCCATGGGATCGGGCATTCGCGGCCGCGGGCCGCAACCCTTCCGCGCGGGCGCTACTCGCGGCCGAGCGTGGCGAGCCGGTGCTGGGCGCTCTCGAGCGCATCCTCGATGCGCCGGGCGAGCTCGGCCAGGCGCGCCTCGAGCGCGCCGCGCTGCGCCTCGCCCTCGAGGATCGCGGCGCGCGTCCGATCGCGGACGTCCCGCTCGGCCTCGGCCAGGCGCCGCTCCATCGTCTGGATGAACTCCTCGCGCTGGCGCTCGAGGTTGTCCGCGATCGAGTTCAGGCGCGTCTCGATGCGGCGCGCCCCTGAGTCGCCGAGCTCGGCCAGGCGCTCCGCGAGCGCCGATTGCGAGTCGCGGGCGAACATCTCGACCGCGCGGTCGAGCTCGCGGGCGAGCCGCTTCGCCGCCTGCTCGCGCGCCGCCTTCGCGGATTCCTCGAATTGCTGGCCTGCCGCGTCCGAGTAGCGCTCGGCGGCCCGCTCGACCACCCGCTGGAGCTGCTCGACCTGGCGGCGCTCGACGTCCTGGAGCGTCGCGTGGATCCGCCGCGCCGCCTCCACCGCCTCGCGCTCGATCCGCTCGCCGAGCTCGTGTTCGCGCTGGCGCAGGCGCTCCTCCACCTCGGTGAGGGCGCGCCGGCGCTCGAGGGAATGTGCGTCGAGCTCCGACTGCGCCTCGCTCACCGCATCACGTGCCGCCTTCATGAGCTCCGTTCGCAGCTGGGCGACGACCTGGCGCTCCTGGTCGCCCGCGACCTCGAGCCGCTGGGATTCCTCGAGCAGCTGCTTCTCGAGGTTCGCGATCAGCTGCTCCTGGCGCTGCGCGAGCTGTGTGATCTGCGAGCTGAGCCGCTCCTGTGCGCGCTCGAGGTCCTGGCCCCACGCGGCCAGGCGCTCCGAGATCCGTCCCTGCGCCGCGGCGAGGCGCTCGGCCAGCGTTGCCTCGGCCTGGCGCTCGCGCTGGCTGAAGATGGCGCGCCGTTCCTCGGCGAGCTTTCGCTCCTCCTCGAGCAGCGCCGAGATCGAATCCGCGCGCGCCCGCGCGAGCGAGCGCTCGAGCTCGGTGGCGCGCGCGGTGGACTCGGCAGCGACGACCGCCTCGATCTCCGCTCTCGCGCGGTCGACCTGCTCGTCGAGCATGCGCGTCCGCGCGACCACGCGGCGCAGCACCGCCGCACCCGCGAGCGCCGCCGCGCTCACCGTCAGCCCCGCGGCCGACAGCGCGAGCTCGTTCGACGGCTCGAACGCGAGCGCGACCCAGCCGGCCGTCGCCGCGACGCCGACGATCGCTGCCGCAACGATGAGCACGCGCGCCGACACGCGCTCGGCGTACGCCGCAGCGAAGCCGACTGCAGCGGCGACGACGGCCGCGGCGAAGAGCACCTCGAAGACGAGCTCCACCGTCATTTGCGGGACTTTAGATCGAGAGCCGCGCGAGAACGAGTGCAGCGGCCAGCAGCGGGAGCGCGAACGAGAGCAGTCGCAAGGCGCGTTCCGGGGTCGAGGTCAGGGACGCGCGCGTGATCTCCTCGGTTGTCCCGTCTGCGTAGACGACTGACCCCGTCACGGCGCTGACGCGCCGCCGCATCGCCCGTACCGGCGTCGAGAGAACCCGCTGCGCGAGGCTGACGAGCAGCGCGGCGGCCGCGGCGAGCCCCGCCTCGACGTCGAGGCTCGCAGCCATCACGACGTAGGCCGCGAGCACCGGCAGCGCGCCCCACGCGATTCCGAACCACAGATCGCCGTGGAAGCGCCCGCCCCAGAGCTCGAGGTTGTACGCGCACACGATGAAGCCGCCGAAGGCGACGAGCGGGAGCAGCCAGAGCGTCCACGCCACAGCGCTGGCGATGCCGATCACCACCGCACCGGCGATCGACACGGCTGCGAGCGCCCACAGCACCCGTCTGGAGATGCGCGTCGCGAGCGGGTGCCCCTGCAGCTCGTCGAGCGCGTGTGCGCCCACGCCCATGCCGAGCGCGAACGCGGCCAGCGCAGCCACGAGCCTCCCGAGCTCGAAGTGCGGCGCCAGCGCGGCACCGATCGCCACGTAGGACAGGTGCCAGAGCGTGTACGGCGGGTGCAGGAGCGTGACGTAGTCGCGCCAGCTCCCCGGCGCGAGCGCGTAGAACGCGGGCCGCGGCTCCGCGCTCAGGCGCGCCGTCCCCAGGTGACGACGCCTCCGCCGAGGCTGAGCGAGCGCCACTGGACGTTCTCGATGCTCGCCTCGTTCCAGAGCCGCCCCAGCTCGCGCAGCGGGTAGCGCTCGTAGAAGCCGCGAATGCTCGGGCCGAGAAAGCGGCCTACCTCGTGCCAGCCCGGCGAGACGATCCGTCCCGCACCTGGGAGGCCGACCCGCACCCACAGCTCCCAGAGTGCCCGCCAGACAGGCGCGGGCGGGACGCCGAACTCGAGCGCGGCGACCGTGCCGCCGGGGCGGACGACGCGCGCGAGCTCGCGGAGCGTCGCGGCTGGGTCGTCCACGTAGCGGAGCAGATACGTGAACGTGAGCGCGTCGAAGGAGGCGTCGTCGAACGGCAGCGACTCGGCGCGGCCCTCGCGCAGCTCGATGCGGTCTGCAAGCCCGGACCGCTCGACGCGCGCGCGGCCGGCCGCCAGCATCTCGGGGCTCCGGTCGATGCCGACGGCGCGGCAGCCGTTGCGGCGGACGAGCTCGATCGCGACGGCGGCCGTCCCGGTCGCGACGTCGAGGACGGTCGCGTCCCGGCCCACGTCCACGCGCGAGACAAGGAAGCGGCGCCAGCGCGGGTCCTGCCCGAACGAGAGGAGGTTCGCGTAGCGGTCGTAGGTCGGCCCGAGCGGCGCGAACAGCTCCCGCGCGACGGTCTCGGCCATGCGGCGAGTCTATGCTCGCGCCGAGGTGGCGCTCGCCGACGATCTCGAAGCGGTGGCGCGGGCGGCCTTGGCGCTCGCCGGCCCGGGCGAGACCCTCGCCGGAGTCGTGCCCGTCGAGCCCGGCCCCGTGCGGCTCTATCTCTGCGCCTTCGAGGGCGAGACGACGAGCTGGCTCGTCGTCGACGCGGACGGGCAGCCTGTGCGCGACCGCCGCACCGTTCGCGACGCCGCCTCGATCGCGGCGCTCGTCGAGTACGCGGAGGAGCTCGCCGCGGGCGGCGACCTCGACGAGCTGCGCTCGCAGCTCGTCGCCTTGCGCCTCACCGAGGACCCGCCCGGGATCGACGAGGCGGAAGAGGCGCTCACCGCGCTCCAGGCCGAGCTCGGGCCGCCGCGCGTGGCGACGCCGGCGCTGCTCGACCGCGTCGCCGCGGCCACCCGCCGGCTCGAGGTCGCGCTCGGCGGCGAGGGCGCCTCCCCGTTCACCGCCGCGATGAAGGGCTCCGGCGACGCTGTCCAGGCCTTCGTGGCGGACGTCGAGGCGGCCTACAAGCTGCCGCTCGACTAGGCGGCGAACCCGATCGAGCGCATGCGCAGCTGGAGCAGACGCATCGCCTCGGCGTAGAACGTCTGCGGGTCGGCGCCGTAGCCGGCGAGGAGCTGGTCGCCCATGCTCTCGTTCGCGATCTCGAGCAGCTCGGCGCACACCTGGGCGAAATGGCCGACCACGGAGGCGACCACTTCGTAGGTGCCGTCGGGGTCGGCGGCCGCACAGCGACGGACGTACGAGACGCCGATCCCGATGTGGCGCGCCTCGTCGCGTGCGACCAGACGCTGCCCCTGCGTCAACCCCGGGAAGTTCCCGAAGCGCGCGTACTGGTCGCCCGCGAGGTTCTGCGCCGTGCGGGCGACGACGCCTTCGGCGAGCAGGTGGTAGGCGACCACGGATCCGAGAAAGATCTCCGGGCTGCGGTCAGCGGCGAGCCGCTCGACGTAGCTCGAGAACTCGGTGTAGAGGCGCGACGCGGCCGGGTCGCTGTTCGAGGCCGCCAGGGCCTGCGCCTGCGCGAACCCGTGCACGCCGAACACCTCGTTGTAGACCCGTAGCACGGCCTGGAGGTGTCGGTGCTCGTCGGAGAGCTGGGTGGCGAGCACGAGCTGCACCTCGTAGTCGGGCGCCGCGACGACGAACGGCGGCAGCAGCCGGGCGACCTCCCACTCGGCGTCGAAGCGGTGGGCGAAGATCCAGCGCAGGCCCTGCGCCGCCTCGTCGTCGAGCCGCGCGTAGCTCTCCGCGTCGACGTTGAAGTCGAGGTCGAAGAGCGACCACTGGTTGCGCTCCCAGTGCTCGTAGAGCGCGGTGAACGGCCGCGGCTTCTCCTCCAGCTCGTGGATGCGCGAGTCAAGCCGCTCCGACACTGCCCAGCCTCCTCTCGATCGGGATCAGGCGCGCGACGAGCGGCACGACGGCCAGCACGGGCAGCCCGCAGATCGGCCAGAGCACCTGGTAGCCGTCGGTGCTCTCGAGGTGCGGCCGCAGGATGTCGATCGCGGCGCCGGCGACGAGCGGGCCGATCAGCAGCCCGATCCCCTTCGTCGTCGTCGCGAGGCCCGAGATGGCGCCGCGGTGCTGCTCGGGCATCAGCTTGAAGAGCAGCCCCCAGGCGAGCGTCATGACCATCCCGCCTGCGATCGCGATCGGGAAGATCACCGGCAGGTACCAGTCGTGCCACTCGGTCGCGAGGCCGCCCGCCATGTAGCCGCCGCCGTAGACGAGCGACGCCACGACGATCACCGGGGCGAGGCCGACGCGGTCGCCGAGCCGCCCGGCGATGAGCGCTGCGACGAGGTAGCCGCCGCTGACGACCGCCAGGGCGATCGCGGACATCGAGAGCGGCTGCCCGAGGCCGACCGTGATGTAGAGCACGACGAACGTGCGGGCCGCGGCGAACGTCCCTTCCCAGGCGGCGTTCGCGATCAGGAACATGGTCACGTCGCGCTCCTGGCGCAGGAGGCACCACGCCGTGCGGAGGTAGCTGTTGATACCGCGGAAGACGCGCTCCGCCTCGTGCGCCGGCTCCTTGACGAGCACGATGCACGCGCCGCACGCGAGCGTCGTCGCGCCGGCGGCGACCAGGAACGGCGCCGGCTTCCAGGTGTGGAAGAGGAAGCCGCCGCCGACGAGCGCGCCGCCGATCGCCAGGCCGCGGAGCATGTGCTGGACGCCCTGCGCCTGGCCGAACACCCGCGCCGGCAGCACGTCCGGGTACAGGCCGCGGTAGGGCGGCTCGAAGATGTAGTAGGCGAAGAAGAAGGCGAACACGAGCAGCGCCGTCGTCCAGAGGTTCGGCATGAACGCCATCAGCGCCAGGCAGAAGGCGATCGGGCCCACGGCGGCGAGCATGAACGGGCGGCGGCGCCCCAGCGGTGTGTGGAAGGTGTCGCTCCACGGGCCGATGACGAGCGGCAGCGTGATGGCGAACGCGCCCTCGGCCGCGAGCACCAGCGCGATCATCGTCGTCGAGCCGGTGAACTGCTGCAGGACGGGCGGCAGATACGCGGCCGTCGTCGTGATCGAGAAGGCGAGGCCGAACGCGCCGAGTCCGAGCGACCAGACGAGCCCGCGCGTTGCGGTCGGCAACGTGACGACCCCGGGGCGCCGCACTTCCGCACGCGCCGTCGACATGGAACGAGTCTAGGCGGCACAATGGCGGGCATGGAAGGCAGCTTCGGTTTCCCGTTCGGGGGCGACCCCGAGGACCTCATGCGCAGCCTGCAGGAGTTCGCGGCCCGCCAGGCCGAGTCCGTGCAGGAGGCGCAGAAGGAGCAGTTCGCCACGCTGACGCTGAACACGGCGGTCGAGCTGACGGCAGCGGCGCTCGCGCAGGTGTCGCCGACCGGCGGCCCCGACGAGCAGGCAGTCGCGCTCCGCGACGCGATGCGCGTGCTCTTCCCCGAGGCGGTCGCGCTCGTGAGCGCCGCCCGCCAAGGGTTCATGCGCGAGTGAGCCGTGCAAAGTCCGCTCCGGGCTGCGCCGGAGCATGACGACTTTGCACGGTCGAAACGACTAGTCACCCGCGACTTCGCGCGACGTTGCTGCGGCCGGGCAAGCCGGCCTCCGCAGGAACGGGCAACACCTTCAGGGTCATAGAATCGAGTTACGTGGGCGTGATCGACAAGGCGATCGTTCGTGTAATGCCCGCCGTCCCCAGGGCTGTGGTGCGGATGATCTCCGACCGGTACATCGCGGGCACGACGCTGACGGACGCCTGCCGCGTCGTCGAGGAGTTGAACGCGCACCACAAGCTGGCGACGATCGACGTGCTCGGCGAGGAGATCACGCACGCGGACGAGGCGCGTGCGATCGCCCACACCTACGAGGACGTCTTCCGCACGATCGGGGCGCGCGAGCTCGACGCGAACGTGAGCGTGAAGCCGACGGCGCTGGGCCTTAACCTCGGGTACGACATCTTCCGCGCCAACGTCGAGCACGTCGTCCAGCTGGCCGCGGTGATCGGCAACTTCGTCCGCATCGACATGGAGGACTCGTCCACGACGGACGACACCATCCGCGCCTACCGCGAGCTCCGCGAGGCCGGGCACGAAAACGTCGGCGTCGTGCTCCAGGCGTGCCTGCGGCGGACGGTCGAGGACATCCACGACCTGGCCGACCTCGGGCCGAACATCCGGCTCTGCAAAGGGATCTACGTCGAGCCGGCCGAGATCGCCTTCACCGGCTTCCAGGAGATCCGCGACAACTACGTGCTCGCCTTCGAGACGCTGCTCGACGAGGGCGCGTACGTGGGCATCGCCACGCACGACGACTGGCTCGTCGCGGAGTCGGAGCGGATCGTCCGCAGGCACGGGCTCGCGGCGGACGAGTACGAGTTCCAGATGCTGCTCGGCGTGCGGCCCGGCATGGGCGATCGGCTCGTCGAGGAGGGGCACCGGCTGCGCATCTACGTGCCGTTCGGCAGCCACTGGTACGCGTACTCGATGCGGCGCCTCGCGGAGAACCCGAAGCTCGCCGGCTACATCGCCGTCGACACGCTCGGCCGGCTCATCCCCGGCCGCGGCAACGGGCGTTAAGCGAGCAGGGAAAAGCCGCCGTCGACGATCAGCGTCTGGCCGCGGATCATGTCCGCGCCGGGCGAGCAAAGGAACTCGACCGCGTCGGCGATGTCCTCGGGCGCGACCATGCGGCCGGCGGGCGTTCGCGAGCGCGCCATCTCGAGCATCTGCTCGCGGTTCGGGAAGTGCTCGAGCGCGCCGGTCTCGACGACGCCGCCGGACACGGCGTTGACGCGGATGCCGCGCGGCGCCAGCTCGACGGCGAGGTAGCGCACCAGCGACTCGAGCGCGGCCTTGGACGTGCCGACGAGGACGTAGTTCTCGAGCACGCGTTGCGAGCCCAGGCTCGAGAGCCCGACGATCGAGCTGCCGGGCTTCATCCGCGGCGCGGCCGCCTTCGCGAGCGAGAGCAGCGCGCGAGCATTCGCGGTGAGCGTCCAGTCCCAGTGCTTGTCCTCGACCTCGAGTGCGGGGCGGATCACGCCCGTCGCAGCGTTGTGGATCAGCGCGGTGAGCGGCGGCAGCGCGGCAACCTCGCGGAGCACGCGGTCGGACGAGACGTTGCCGCGGACGAGCACCGGCTCGGCGCCGCGCTCACGGAGCTCCTCCGCGGTCGCCTCGGCGGCGGTGTCGTTGCGGAGGTAGCCGATCGCGACTGTCGACGCCCCCCGTTCGGCGAAGCGGAGGGCGATGGCACGCCCGATCCCGCGCGAGCCGCCGGTGACGAGCACGGTCGCGCCCGCGAACGGCCTCCCGTCGCGCGCCTCGGGCTCGGGGTCGCTCACTGCTGCGGGAGCGGGTCGTACTCGGGCGCCGAGCTCGGGATCTCCTCCCAGCCGATGCGCGTGCGCGGCTCGCGAGGCGAGTCGCGCGCCGTGGAGGACGCGTGGCCGAGCCGGTCGAGCATCCCCATCTGCTCCTCACCGTAGGCGCGCACCGGATCGTCGGCCGGCAGCCCCTCGATCAGCTCGCGGACGCGGGCGCGGATCTGGTACGCGAAATGCGGGGTTGCAGGCCCGACGAGCGCGTCGATGTCGTCTGTGGTCGGCACCAGTGTGAGCCTACTGGGTACGTTCGCGCGCATGCGGCGCCCCACCACGGTCGAGCTGATGCTGCTGACGACCGTCGTCCTGTGGGCGCTCAACCTGACGGTGACGCGCTACATCCTCACGCACGGAATGCAGCCGCTCGCGTACGCGACCGTGCGCTACGGCTGCGCCGCAGCGATCTTCGTCGTGCTGACGCTGGTGCTCGAGCGAACGCTGCGGATCGACCGGAAGGCGGCTGGCGTGCTGGCCGTGGCGACCGCGCTGCTCGTCACGAACCAGCTCGGGTTCGTCTACTCGCTCAAGCACACGACCGCATCGACGGTCGGCCTGGTGCTCGGTGCGACACCGATCTTCGCCGCGCTCTTCGGCCTCGCGCTCGGTCGTGAGCGCGTCGGCGGCCGCTTCTGGCTCGGCGCGTGGGTCTCGCTCGTCGGCGTCGCGCTCGTGGCGATCGGCGCGGGCGGCGAGGTCTCGGGCGACCTGCTCGGGTTCGTGCTGGCGGTGCTCACCGCAGCGACCTGGGCTGCCTACTCGGTGCTGATCGCGCCGCTGATGGCGAGTTACTCTCCCTACCGCGTCAGCGCGCTCGTGCTGGCCGGGACAGCGCTCGCGCTGGCGATCGTCGGGGCGCCTCAGACGGCGAGCCAGGACTGGGACCTGGGCGCCGAGGTGTGGCTGCTCTTCGCCTTCGCGGTTCTCGGCCCGCTCGTGCTGACGAATGTGCTGTGGTTCCGTTCGCTCTACCGGATCGGGCCCGCGCGCGCGACGCTGGCGACCAACTTGCAGCCCTTCGTGGCGGCGATCTTCGCGGTGATCCTGCTGGGCGAGTCGATCACGGCGCTTCAGGTCGCGGGCGGCGTCCTCGTGGCAGTCGGGATCGTGCTCGCGCGGCGCCGCCCGTCGCCGCCGGTCACCGCACCCACACCTGGTCGATCAGTGGGCCGAACTCGGGATGGTGTTGGTAGTTCCCAACCCGCTTCGACGAGAAGACGATCAGCTTCTGGTTGAGGTACGGGATGACGATCGCCCTGTCGGTGACCTTGCGGTCGAACTCGCTCCACGGATCGTTCGAGCTGCGGGCCGTCGCCGCCGCGCTGGTGCGTGCGAGCTCACGGCCGTACGCCTTGTCGCACATGTACGGCGAGTTGGGACAGTTGATGCCCCCGAAGAACCCTGACGGCGCCGGGTAGTCCTGGGACCAGCCGTTGACCACCGCGTTGACGCGCTCCGCGTGGTGGAACGTCTCGCTGAAGTACGCCGGGTCCTTCGCGTAGCGCGTGAACGTCACGCGGTAGCCGAGCTTGCGCAGCGTCGCCACGAGCTCGGCGTTCTGTGCGTCGACGCCGGAGATCTCCTTCGTCGAGATGACCCGCACATGCGCGCCGCGCGTGCCCGAGAGCCGGAGCTCCGCTTGCGCCCGCGCAAGATCGGGTGCTGCCCACCGTGTGGTGTCGCCGCCGGCTGCGAAGGGGCAGTACGGCCGGTAGCCGGCGAGCCCGGGCGGCAGGATCTGACAGGTGGCTTCGGCGGAGCCGCCTCGAGCCTCGATCATTCGCGCACGGTCGAGCGCAAACGCGAGCGCTCGCCGCGCGTGCACGTTGTTGAACGGCGGCTTGTGCGTGTTCAGGAGGATCCAGTTCACTGCGGGCGCCGGCGTGACGTACATCTGCGCCGGGTACCGCGTCTGGGCGGTTCGGAGCAGCTCGCGGGGGATGCCCGCCAAGGCGAAGTCGGCGCGTCCGGCCGCCGTGGCGCGAAACGCGTCGTCCGCATTTGTGGCCGGTCCCTTGTCTTTCCGCAGGTTGACGCTCATCTCGATCGTGTCCGGCAGCCCCGGCGGCTGAGCCGCAGGCGACCAGACGCGGAAGTACGGGTTGCGGACGAGTCTGACGTACCGGTTCGGCGTGAACGCCTCGACCTTGTACGGGCCGGTTCCCGGGAGTCGCTGCGTCCCGCCGACCGGAGCCCCCTTCGGAAGGATCGCGGCGAAGGGGATGGCGAGCTTGTAGAGGAACTCGGAGTCGGGCGCCGTGAGATGGAACGTCACGGTACGGTCGGCGTCGTTCGTCTCGATTCCGCGTGACAGGTTGCAACGGCGTGGGTGCTTCGTGCAGGCGGCCGCCCCGACTATCCCGGCGTAGTAGCCGAGTCCCGGCGACGTGGCGCGGACGGGCTTCAGGAGCTTTCCGTTCGCGTCCTTTTGCGCTTCTTCGAAACCATAGGCGCGGTACATTCGCTCAAAGGTGGCGCGGACGTCTGCGGGCGTGACTTCTTTGCCGTTCGAGAAGCGGACGCGGGAGGGCCGCAGCTGGAACGTGTAGGTCCGCCCATGGTCGGACGGCTGCGGGATGCTCGTCGCGAGGTCCGGGACGAGCGTGTTGCCGTCGACCCCGCCGACCCGCTTGAAGCCCAGCAGACCGTCGCCGGTCACCGACACGATGCCCCAGGTGCTGGGGTAGTACGCCAGGGCCGGATCGACGTAGTCGATGGTCGGCGAGAGGAGCCAGAGGTTTCCTCCCGCGTGCGAATCGCCGGCGGCCTGAACGCCGACCCAGACCGAGCCGTCGGCCGCGGTCACGCCCTCCGGCCGGCCCTCGAGCTGGATTTTCTTCGTCACAACCCCGGACTTCGGGTCGAGGCGCTTGAGCGTGCCTTCCACCTCGTCCGACACCCACACGGCCTTCGGCGTGATCGCGATTCCGTTGGGAGCGGCGCCGACGGGGAACAGGCCGGAGGCCGTGTTGGTCGTCGGGTCGATCCGCGACACGGTGCCGGCGAGGTTGTTGGTGACCCAGACCTGGCCGCCGCCGTAGGCGATCGCAGTCGGGCCGCTGCCCACGGCGATCCTCGTCGTCGAGGACGGTGAGGTCACGGGAACGCGGATCACGGAGTTGCCGACCGGGTCGGTCACCCAGAGTGACCCGCCGCCGTAGGCGATACCGCGCACGGGCGTGTTCACGTCGATCGTCTTCACGCGCTCTCCGGACTGCGCGTTCAGTTGTGTGATCGTCCCGTCGCTTGCGTTCGTCACCCAGACCGAGCCGTTTCCGACCGCCACGCCCGTCGGCGAGTTGCCGACCCGGAAGGGGTCCACCTCCTGTCGGTTCGTCTGGGCCGAGACGAGCGACACGGTGTTGTCCAGGCTGTTCGCGACCCAGACGTCATCTCCGTTCACGGCCACGCCCTCGGGGCCGGCGCCGACATCGATCGTCTGCTCGACCTGGTTTGTCTGCGGATCGATCCTTGCGAGGCTGCCGCTGCCGCTCGTGACCCAGATCGCGCCGGCGCCGGACGCAGCGCTGCGAGGCTCGTCGACGCCGGTCGCCTGGGCCGTGAGCGTGTTCGCGCTCTCGTCGACGACGCCCACCGCGTTCTCCTCCGGGTGGCGGAGCGCTTCGACGCCGGTCCCTGAGCGGTCGGCCAGGGCGAATACCGGGATCGCGACGGCGGCCGCGAGCACGCCGGCCGCCGCGCCGATCACGAGCGGCCGCTTGTAGATCGCCTTCTCCTCCCCGGCCGTGCGGATCTTCGGGAAGTCCTGCCCCAGGCCGTCGGCGACCAGCTGGTAGACGTGCTCGGGGCGGTCGAGGTCCTTCAGCCGGTGTACGCCCAGGTCGCGGACGCCGACGCCTTCGACTTCTTCGTCGCGCAGCACCGCGGCGGTCGCCTCGGAGAGCAGCACCTGCCCGCCGTGGCCGGCCGCCATGATCCGCGCCGCACGGTGGACGCCGACGCCGTGGTAGCCCTCCTCGGACACGACCGGCTCGCCGGTGTGCATGCCGATCCGGATGCGCACCTCGCCGCCCTCGGGCCACTCGTGCGCGGCGAGCGTGCGCGTCGCGTCCGCCGCGGCAAAGGCCGCGTCGCGCGCGCGGCCGAAGACGTAGAAGAACGAGTCACCCTGCGTATCGACCTCGTCCCCGCCGTGGGCCTCGAACGCGTCCCGGACGATGCGCCGGTGCTGTGAGCGGACTTCGGGCCAGCGGTCCTTGAAGTGCTGCACGAGACGCGTCGACCCCTCGATGTCCGTAAAGACGAAGGTGACGGTGCCACCGTGCTGCTCGCGCACAGCCTATTGAGCGCCTGCGGGAGGGCCGATGTCGACAGCAGGCGCGTTAGGATCACTCTGTGAGCACGGACTTCATGCCGCTCGACGGCTGGGATCACGTCGAGCTGTGGGTCGGCAATGCCAAGCAGGCGGCGTACTGGTACGAGCACGCGCTCGGCTTCAGCCGCACCGCCTACGCGGGCCCCGAGACCGGTATCCGCGACCGCGCCTCCTACGTCCTGGAGCAGGGTGACATCCGCTTGGTCGTGACCAGCGGCCTCCGCGAGGACAGCGAGGTCGCGCGGTTCGCAGCCCGCCATGGCGACGGCGCGAAGGACATCGCGCTGCAGGTGTCGAGCGCGACCGACGCGTACCGAACCGCCGTCCAGCGCGGCGCGCAGGGCGTGGCCGAGCCGCACTGGGTCGACGACGAGTACGGGCGCGTCGAGCTCGCCTCGATCGCGACCTACGGCGACGTGATCCACACGTTCGTGAACCGCAGCGAGTACACGGGGCCGTACCTGCCGGGGTACGTCTCGGCCTCACCGAACGGCAACGCGGTGCCGGGTGTCGGGCTCAAGGCGCTCGACCACGTCGTCGGCAACGTCGAGCTCGGCCGCATGGACGTCTGGGTCGAGTTCTACGAGCGCGTGTTCGGCATGACCAACATCGTCCACTTCGGCGACGACCAGATCCAGACCGAGTACTCGGCCCTCATGTCGAAGGTGATGTCGGACGGCAGCGGGAAGATCAAGTTCCCGATCAACGAGCCGGCCGAGGGCAAGCGCAAGAGCCAGATCGAGGAGTACCTCGAGTTCAACCACGGGCCCGGCGTGCAGCACATCGCGCTGCAGTCGGAGGACATCGTCGGAACCGTCACCGCGCTGAAGCAGACCGGCGTCGTCTTCCTCGACACTCCGGACGCGTACTACGCCGAGGTGGAGGGTCGCGTCGGCGAGATCGACGAGGACTACGACGACCTGCAGCGGCTGCGGATCCTGGCCGACCGCGATGACGACGGCTACCTGCTGCAGATCTTCACGAAGACGGCGCAGGACCGGCCGACCGTGTTCTTCGAGGTGATCGAGCGCCACGGCGCGACCACGTTCGGCGAGGGCAACTTCAAGGCGCTGTTCGAGTCGATCGAGCGCGAGCAGGCGCTCCGCGGGAACCTCTAAGAAGCTCGGGCATCATCAGGGGCGTGAGTGTCCTCGCGTCTCCGCGGCGCCGGCGCCGCGTCGCGTGGCTGAGCATCGCGCTCGGCATCGCCGGCCTCGTCGTCCTCGGGGTCCTGCTCATCCCGAACACGTCCGGGAAGCTGCCCGACAAGTTCTCGAACACGCCGGTGCAGACCGTGGCGGTTCAGAAGCAGGTGCCCGTGACGGCCACGATGCGCCGGCAGGTGGACGCGCTCTTCGACGCGTTCGTCCCCGCCGCCGTCGCGCGCCGCGACACCGGCGCCGCGTACGACCTCACCACGGCCGCCTTCCACGCCGACGGCACGCGCGCGTCCTGGGCGGCCGGCGACCTGCCCGTGTACCCGTACAAGCCGCGGGGGCGCACGTTCCACGGCTGGCACGTCGAGTCGTCGTACCCGAATGACCTCAACCTGCAGCTGTACCTCGAGCCGGCCAAGGCGGGGGAGGGGCCGGTCGCGTTCGACGTCGAGCTCCTGCGCCGCCACGGCCGCTGGCTGATCGACACGTTCTACCCGCGGACGAGCTACGCGCCCACCCAGCCCGCCAAGGGGAAGGGCGGCAACGGCAACGCGGAACCGGCCGCCGCCAGCGCGCTGCCAAAGGCGCATGCCGGGGTCTTCTGGGCCTTCATGGGCGGCTTCTTCGCGCTGATCCTGATCGTGCCGCTCGTCTTCTTCGGCGTGCAGTGGTTCGCGAACCGCAAGGCGCGCCGGTCGATCTACGACGACTAGCGAGTCTTAAGGGCGGCGGCGCGGCGGACGACGCAGACGGTCGCGGTCGTGTCGCCCGGATGGAGCTTCGCCTTGCCGTCGAGCGCGGCCTTGTTCGTCGTGTAGATCGCCAGGTCGCACGTCATGCCGTTGCTCGTCCCGTACCCCTGCTGCACCTTGTACGCGTGGACGCCGCCGAGCGGCTTCGACCATTCGGGCGTCGGCGCCGCGGCACGGTGGAAGAGCTGCCCCGCCGCTCCGTACCCGGTGACCACCAGGGCGTACCCGAGCGCCACGGCGAGGGCCAGCGCGAGCTGGTAGGCCTTCAGCGCGGGGAGCGATCGCTGTCGGATGGTCGTAGCCGTCATGGCTCGTACTCCGTAGACGTGG
The DNA here is from genome assembly GCA_963734565.1 of uncultured Thermoleophilia bacterium. Taxonomy (GTDB): domain Bacteria; phylum Actinomycetota; class Thermoleophilia; order Gaiellales; family Gaiellaceae; genus JACVRM01. The sequence goes on from CAVTHM010000007.1 coordinate 483,176, forward strand.
TGGCCGGGGAGATCTGACTCTTCCGGGTCCTTATCGGCGCGAAACGCCTGCGTGTGAGCCTGTTGTGTGCCGTGTGCCGTGTGGCGAACGCGGCGGCCGCGGGCGGTGTAATCCCGGCATGAAGCTCCTCGGGATCGGGCTCGCGGCCACGGCGGCGACGGCAGCGCTCGTCGCGGTCGCTCCGCGGGCCGAGTCCAAGGCGCCCTGCCGGGTGTCGCTGCCGGCGATTCGGACGGACGCCAGCTTCGGGCCGAAGGGCTTCAACTACGGCACGACGAAGCTGCGTGCACAGCTCTGGAAAGGCGGCAACCTGCGCGCCGGGATCCTCCCCGACGGCGGCTCGATGGCGACCGTCTCGGGCGACGGATCGATCGACGCGAAGCAGGGTTGGTGGCGCGGCGTGGCCGGCACGCTCCGGATCAGCGGCCGGCGGATCGACAGCACGGCGCCGCCGCTCAGGGTGCACGTTCCCGGCGGCTACGGCCGCACGGGGTTCAACCCGGCAGGCCTCACGTTCCCGACGACGGGCTGCTGGAAGGTCACCGGCAAGGTCGGCCGGGCGCAGCTCTCGTACGTCGTGAAAGTCAGCAAGCTCTAGGGGGCTTTGGCGAAACGCAGCCTGTGTCCGTCGCGGCACGCTGCTCGTCCCGATGCGTCGTCCTCAGTCGCCCCAATACCAAACTCGGTATTGAGGCTCCCTGCGTCCTAGCCTCGGAACGAGCATCGCACCGCGCCGAACGAGCGGCGTTCCACCAAAGCCCCCAAGGGCTGAAAGCGGCAGGGCCAGGGCTATGCTCCTGTCGGTTCCACGACAGGAGAGTCGATGCCCACGTACCAGGTTCGAGGGGACGTCCCCCGCAAGCGCCACGTCCAGTTCCGTGAGAACGGCACGCTCCTGACCGAAGAGGTCATGGGGCTCGAGGGCTTCTCGGGGAACCAGTCGATCCTCTACCACCTGATCTCGCCGTGCCGCATCCGCGAGCTCGGCAGGTTCGAGCCGATCGTGCGCGAGGAGTGGGTGCCCGACGCGCACGCGCACCGGCACATGCGCACGGCGGACATCAAGGAGGAGGGCGATGCGCTCTCCGGCCGCCAGCTCCTGATGTGGAACAACGACGTGGAGATCTCGCTCTGCCGCCCGACGGACGAGATGGAGACCTTCTATCGCAACGGCGAGGGCGACGAGGTCATCTTCGTCCACGAGGGCAGCGGCACCGTCGAGACGATCTTCGGCGACGTCCCGTACCGCGAGGGCGACTACGTCGTCATCCCGCGCGGGACGACCTACCGCGTCGCGTTCTCGGCGCCGCAGCGACACGTCGTCTTCGAGTCACCCGGCCTGATCGAGATCCCGCGCCGTTACCGCAACGAGTACGGGCAGCTGCTCGAGCACGCGCCCTTCTACCACCGCGACATCCACCCGCCGACCGAGCTGCGCACCTACCGCGACCGCGGCCACTTCGAGGTGAAAGTGCGGGTCAAGGACGGCTACCAGACGTACGTCCTTGACTACCACCCGTTCGACGTCGTGGGCTGGGACGGCTACGTCTACCCGTGGACGTTCAACATCAACGACTTCGAGCCGATCACGGGGCGGATCCACATGCCGCCGCCGTCGCACCAGACCTTCCAGGGCCAGAACTTCGTGATCTGCTCGTTCTGCCCGCGCAAGCTCGACTTCGACCCGCTCGCGATCCCGATCCCGTACCACCACTCGAACCTGAACTCCGAGGAGATGCTCTATTACGTCGACGGCAACTTCTCGTCGCGGAAGGGCATCGACATCGCGTCCGTGACGCTGCACCCGTCGGGCATCCCGCACGGGCCGCACCCGGGCCTCGCGGAGAAGTCGATCGGGATGACCGAGACGCACGAGCTGGCGGTCATGTGCGACACCTTCCATCCGCTGCGCCTGACGACGCTCGCGCGCGAGCTGGACGACCCCGCCTACGCGTACTCGTGGTTCGAGGACCCCGTCGCCGGGAGCAACCTCGACCAGGACCCGGCGGGGGTCACCTCGCACCTCTAAGAGCGGGCGCCGGAACAGATGACCACCTCGCGCCGTTGGCGGCACGTCGCCGAATGGGTGCTGACGATCGTCGGCGCGGTCGTGGCCGTCCTGCTGGTCAAGACGTTCGTCGTCAACCCGTACCGGATTCCGTCGTCGTCGATGGAGCCGACGCTGCACTGCGCGCGGCCTGCGCCTGGATGCCTCGCTCGCTTCGACGACCGCGTGCTCGCGAACCGCTTCATCTACCGCTTTCGCGATCCACGGCGGGGCGAGATCGTCGTCTTCGACACACCGCCTGCCGTCGAGCAAGCCGGGTGCGGGGAGGCGGGCAGCACGTTCGTCAAGCGGCTGATCGGCCTGCCCGGCGACAGGGTGCGGATCGCCCGTCGCGACGGGTCGGTGAGCGTCAACGGCAGGCGCCTGTCCGAGCCGTACGCCGTTTCCGCTCCGCGCGGTCTGCCGGCTCGCAGCTGGACCGTGCCGGCGGGCGAGTACTTCTTCCTGGGCGACAACCGCCCGTCCTCGTGCGACTCGCGCGTGTGGGGCTTCGTTCCGCGCGGGAACCTGGTCGGCCCGGTCATGGCGACCTACTGGCCGCCACAGCGGGCGAGCACCTGGCTGGTCGCGCTGCTGGTGATCGGGGCGCTCGGTGCGGGCGCGCTGTATTTCGTTCGCCGCTTTCGCCGTCCGCAGGGGTGGCGGTCGAGCGAGCCGACCGCGCCGCCTACCTAACGCTCGTCCTCGAGCGCTGCTGCTGCCTCGCGTGCCTCGGTCGAGGCCGCCTCCAGCGCCTCGCGTGCCGCTGCCGCCTCGCCGCCCGCGCGTTCGAGTTCCTTCGCGGCGGCCCGTTCGTCGCGCTCCGCGTCTCGCAGGCGCTGACGGGCATCCCGCTCGCGCTCGCGTGCGAGCTTGAGCGTCTTCTGCGCCGCGGCGATGCGCTCCTTCCGCTGGCGCGCGTCGTCGCCTCGCTGCGCTCCCGCCGCCTTGGTATGCGCTCCCTGCTTGGCCGGGCGAGCGGGCGGGGACGATAGGGCCATGCCGGCGAATGCGTCGAAGCCGGTCGCCTCGACCTCTTCCACGAGCCGCCCGGACGCGAGCACGGGCCGCTGCGCCTCGTCGATCGACGCGTAGCGGAGGGTCCGCTCGATGCTCGAGAGCATCTGGTCCGAGCTGGCGCCCCGTTCGCTTGCGAGCAAATCGCGGGCGGCGCCGACGAGGTCGCGCACGGACCGCTCGTGGTCGCGCCGGGCCGCCTCGAACTTCGCGGCATCGCCCTTCTCCAGGGCCTCGACCTGGCCCGTGCGGAGGCGGTGGCCTGTGTCGAGCAGGATGTCGAGCTCCTTGCGGTTGCGCCGCGCGAGCTGATTGACCGCCCACGCGGCCACGCTCGGCCGCTTGAGCTTGGCGACCTCCGCAGCCCGTTCCTTGTCGCCGTCCTTGCGCAGGTCGCGCGCCAGCGCGTTGCGGGCGGGCACGAACTCGTCCAGCGGCAGGCCGTACAGGGCGGCGACCGGGTCGTCGGCCATGGGGAACTTGTAGCGCGTCGCCCCGCCTGGCGCCGACACGCGCCGCGCCGGTAACCTCTCGGGCCGCACGGGACACGGCCGCCCGGGACAGGTCCCGCGTGGTACCCGTGACCTCCTCCCCGCTTTGAGCGTACTGACGAAATTCGCACGCGTGTGAGACGGGACCGTGACGAAAGCGTGACGATCGACTCCCCGCCCGGACCGGCGCTGGTGCTCGACTTCGACGGCACCGTGACCGAGGACGACATGCTCGACCGCGTCTGCTGGGAGTTCGGCGACCAGGCGGTCTACCGGGAGGTCGACGCGGCGCTCGAGCGCGGCGAGATCCGGCTGGTCGACGACATCGGGCGCAAGCTCGCGACGGTGCGTGCGCCGCTCGACGAGGTCGCCGACTGGGTGCGTGCGGAGGCGCGGGTCCGGCCCGGCTTCGCCGAGCTGGTGCGCTTCGCCCGCTCGCGCGGTCGGCGCGCCGTGATCGTGACGAGCAGCTTCCACGAGCTGGTCGAGCCGGTGCTCGGCAACCTGGCGCGCGACGTGGAGCTCGTCGCCAACCGCCTCGATCCACGGCGCGACGGCTGGCGCGCCTACTTCCACGACCTGCAGCCGTGCGAGACGTGCGGTGAGCCCTGCAAGCGCGGCGCGGTCGCGCGGCTCGATGCTGGCGGGGTCGTGTACGTCGGCGACGGGTTCTCCGACCGCTGCGTGGCCCAGGCAGCCGATCTCGTCTTCGCCCGCGACGGCCTCGCGACCTACCTCGACCAGCGCGACGTCGACTACGAGCGCTTCGACGACTTCCACGACGTGCTCGACGTGCTCCAGCGCGAGAGACTCGCTGCATGACGTCGGCACCGTCGACCACGCGCACCTGGTGGGCCCGCGACCACGGCGGCGAGGAGGGCTTCCTCACCGCGTACCTCTCGATGGAGTTCGGGATCGGCGAGGACCTCCCGGTCTACTCGGGCGGCCTCGGGATTCTCGCCGGCGACCACCTGAAGGCGGCGGCCGACCTCGGCGTGCCGCTGGTCGGTGTCGGCCTGCTCTACCGGCTCGGCTACTTCCGCCAGGTGATCGACGGCGGCCAGGCTGAGCGCTACGTGGAGCTCGACCCGGTCGCGGCCGGGCTCACGCGCGAGAACGTGACCGTCACGGTCGAGCTCGACGGCGAGGAGGTGCACGCCGCCGTGTGGCGGACGGACGCCGCCGGCGTCGCGCTGTACCTGCTCGACACGGACGTGGAGGCCAACGCGGAGCACCTGCGCTCGATCACCGACGCCCTCTACGGCGGCGGCCGCGAGCACCGGCTCCGCCAGGAGCTCGTGCTCGGCATCGGCGGGCCGCGCGCGCTCGCGGCGCTCGGGCTCGAGCCCAGCGTCTTCCATGTGAACGAGGGCCACGCGGCGTTCCTGGCGATCGAGCGGCTGCGGACGGCCGTGGCCGCCGGCCGGTCGCGCGACGACGCGCTCGCCGGGATCCGCGCCTCCACCGTCTTCACGACCCACACGCCGGTGCCGGCCGGGAACGAGCGGTTCGACCCGGAGCTCGTGCGGCGCTACGTCGAGCCGATTGCCGCCGAGGCGGGCCTCTCGTGGCCGGAGCTGCGCGAGCTCGGCAAGGCGCCCCGCGACGAGTCGTTCGGGCTCACGCCGCTCGCGCTGCGGACCGCGAGCCGGGCGAACGGCGTTTCCGGGCTCCACGGCGAGGTCGCGCGTGAGATGTGGCGCGACTGCCCCGACGCGGCTCCGATCGGCGCCGTCACGAACGGCGTCCACTTCGGCTCGTGGATCACGCCGCGCATGCGCGACCTGCTCGAGGCGACCGGCGTGGAGCTCGCCGCGCCGCCGGGCGAGCAGGGCTGGGAGCGCGCGAACGGGCTCGACCGGGAGGCGCTCGCGGCCACGATCGCCGTGCACAAGGCGAACCTGCTCCGGCGGGTGGACGGCGAGGACTTCTCGCCGGACGCGCTCACGATCGGCTTCGCGCGGCGATTCGCGACCTACAAGCGCGCCGCCCTGCTGCTCTCCGACGCCGAGCGGTTGCGGCGCCTGCTCCACGATTCCGCGCGGCCCGTGCAGATCGTCGTCGCCGGCAAGGCCCACCCTGCGGACGAGCCAGGCAAGGAATTGATCAAGCGGATCCTCGAGTTCGCCGACGACGACACCCGCGTCACGTTTCTGCCCGACTACGACATGGCGCTCGCACAGGTGATCGTCGCCGGCGTGGACGTGTGGCTGAACACGCCGCGCCGGCCGCAGGAGGCGTCGGGCACGAGCGGGATGAAGGCGGCGCTCAACGGCGCCCTCAACCTCTCGACACTCGATGGCTGGTGGGCCGAGGCGTACACGCCCGCGATCGGTTGGTCGATCGACGCGGGCGAGCTCGACGACGAGGACGAGCAGGATGCGGCCGATGCCGAGGAGCTCTTCCGGCTGCTCGAGGAGGAGGTCGTGCCCGCGTACGCCGACCGGGCCGGCTGGCTGGACCGCGTCGCCGCCTCGATCGCCGCTGTGGGCGCGCAGTTCGGGGCCGACCGGATGGTGCGCGAGTACGCCGAGGGCTACTACCTCCCGGCGCACCACCGCCGTTGACCCTGCTCCGCGTCGCGGGGCCGTACAGCTTCGAGCTCTCCACCGAGCGCTTCGTCGCGTTCGGCCCTGACCTCGCCCACGCCTGGCACGAGGACGCGCTCTACCGGATCGTCGGCGGGCGCGAGGTGCGGTTCAGCGAAGCGGCGGGCGGAGTGGACGTCGAGCCGCTCGACGACGCGATCCGGCCGGTCGCGGAGGCGGTGCTCGGCCTGCGGTTCGAGCTCGAGCCCTTCTACGCCTTCGCAGCGGGCGACGGGATCCTGCGCGGGCTCGTCGAGGCGCTCGACGGGTTTCACCCGCCGCTGGCGCCCGAGCCCTTCGAGAGCCTCGTCACCTCGATCACGGCGCAGCAGGTGTCGCTGCGGGCGGCGTTCGCGATCCGCAACCGGCTGATCGACCGCTACGGCGGCGCCCGTGGCGACCACGCGGTCGCGTTCCCCACGCGCGACGTGGTCGCAAGGCTCGCCGAGGACGACCTGTTCGCGCTCGGCTACTCGCGGCGCAAGGCGCAGTACATCGTCACGCTCGCGCGCTCGGATGTCGATCTCGCAGCGCTCGGAGAGCTGCCGGACGAGGAGGTGCACGCACGGTTGCGTGCGCTCCCGGGCATCGGCGAGTGGACGGTCGACTGGTTCCTGGCGCGCCACCTCGCCCGCCCGCGCGCCTGGCCGGCCGGCGACCTGGCGCTGCGCAAGGCGGCCTCGCGCTTCTATGGTGACACCGGAGCCGAGGACCTTTCGATCGAGGAGACGCGAATCTTGGGTGACCGCTTCGACCCGTTCCAGAACCTGACCGCGCATTATCTGCTCACCGGCTCGAGGATGGCCGCATGACGATCCGGGCCGTCACCGCCGCCGACGAGGACGCGATCCGCGGGCTGTGGGAGGCCTTCGGGGAGGAGGTTCCCGAGCCGGAAAGCTTCACGCCGGAGACGTGGGAGGAGGCGTGGCCTGACCTCTCGCGGCACGCGCGCGAGGGCGTTGCGCTCATCGCCGAGGACGCGAGCGGCGCGACCGGGTACGCGTTCGCGACGGCGCTGCGGGGCGCGCGCTCGCACGTGACGGACATCTACGTGCGGCCGGACGCGCGCAACCGCGGCCTGGCGACGGAGCTCATGCGCGAGCTGGCGGCGGGGATGCGCGACCTGGGCGCGGAGTGGGTCAGCCTCGACGTCCTGATGACGAACAGCCCGGCGCGAATGCTCTACGAGCGGCTCGGGTTCACCGATGTGCAGACGAGGATGGCAGTGCCGCTCGCGACGCTCGAGCAGCGTGCCGGTGGTGGTGTGCCGCCCGAGCCGTCGCTCGCGGTCGTCCACGTGCAGACCGACGACCAGGCGACGATCGCGTCCGCGGTCGAGCGCTTCGTCCCGCGCCTCTACCGCTCCGCGGCGACGGCGGTCTCGGCGCCGCACAACGGCTGGGTGAGCGTGAGCGACGCCGCGTGGGACGCGGAGCCGCAGCTGGCGCGCCAGCTCGCGCAGGAGCTCTCGGTCGTGACCGGCGGGGTGGTCGTCGAGTTGGCGCTCGAGCACGAGCGCTTCGTGCGGCTGGCGGCATTCGAGCGCGGTTCGCTGCTCGACGAGTACCTCTCGGTGCCGGACGCGTACGGCGAGCTGGCGCCCGGGGATGCGATCGCGCTGCGGGCGAACCCGACGGTGCTCGGCCGCCTGACAGGTGCCGAGCCGGGGCGGATCCGCGCGGTGGCGCGTACCGGGGAGGCGCCGTCCGAGCTGCCGCCTGCGCCCGAGCTGGCCGCGGAGCTGGCAGACGTGCTGGGCGTCGCCGCGCCGCGACCGTTCGCGGAGGTCGCCGGAGACCCCGGCTCCCGCATCGTCCAGCACTGAACCGGCGCGCAGATCGCGTGACACTTCCGCGCAGCCTTTGAACCCTCGCCTGGCACCGAACGGGCGTCCATGGCGACGGTGCCGATCCCGCACGGGGCTGCGGTTGCGGTGTCGCCGCGCAGATGCCATGACACTTCGGCGCGTGTTCGCGGACGGTGCCTGGCACCGTTCGAAGCGGCGTGCGGACACGTCCGCGGGGACGGTGGTCGAGCTTCCGAGCGTGCCTGGTAAGAAGCGGCCGTGACCGTGGTGCTACTGCACGCCTTCCCGCTCGACGAGCGGATGTGGGAGCCGCAGCTCGAGGCGCTCGCCGGCCACGACGTCCACGCGCCCCGGCTCTACGGGCGCGGCTCGGCGATCGACGACTGGGCGGCGCAGATCCTCGGCGAGGTCGACGGGCTGTTCGCCGCGGTCGGCGCCTCGATGGGCGGTTACGTCGCGCTCTCGCTGGCGCGCCGGGCGCCCGAGCGGGTCTCCGGGCTGCTCCTCGCGAGCTCGCGGGCCGCCGGAGACTCGCCGGAGCGCAAAGCGTTCCGGAACGAGCTCATCGAGCGCGTGCGCGCCGGCGCGCACCTCGAAGGCGCGAGCGCGACCGCAGACGAGCTGATCGCCGCCACGGAGGCTCTGCGAGATCGCCGCGACCACACCGAGGTCGCGCGCGCCTTCCAGGGCCCCTTCGTCGTCGCGGCCGGCGACCGCGACCCGCTGTTCTCGGTGGACGAGGCGCGCGCCGTGGCCTGCCTCGCGACGCACGGCCGCCTCGAGCTCTTCCCGGGCGCAGGGCACCTGATGTCGGTCGAGCAGCCGGAGGAGTTCAACGGCGTCCTGCTCGACTTCCTTACGCGAACCCGTCGCTGAGCAGCTTCTTGAGCATGTCCGCGTTCCACGCCGCCTGCGCGACCGGCGCGCCGCCCGGCCCGGGCGAGCGGTTGTTGTTGTTGAACACCGCGAACGCCTGCTCCGCCTGGCCCGCGAGCTCGCGGAGCTGCGGCACCCACTCGCGCAGCTCGTCGTCCGAGTAGAGGTAGTCGAACCGCTCCGACGCGCTCCCGCCGCGCACGTTCCAGGTGCCCGCGTTGCGCCCGTGGAAGCGCATGTAGGTCAGCGGCGCGGTCACCGCGAGCACGGTGGGCGGCACGTTCTTCGCCTCCACCTGCGGCGCGTCCACCACCACGTGCGCCGCGCCGAGCCGCTCGAGCAGCGCCAGCGTCTCCGGCAGCTGCTCGCCCTCGTACCAGGAGCGGTGCCGGAACTCGACCAACGTCGGGTCGACGAGCTGCTCGCGCGCCCACTCGAGGTAGTCGTACGACGACTCGCGCGGCACCACGTACGGCGGGAACTGCATCAGGATCCCGCCGAGCTTGCCCGTCTCGCGCAGCGGCTCGAGCGCCTCGTTGAAGCGCCGGAAGAGCTCGCCCCGGAACTCGCGCGACGGCCGCTCCAGCCGCCCGCGGTCGTCGAGCGGCGCCTCGTCCCGCATGTCGGTCGGCAGCTGGTCGACCTTCACCGGGTGCCGCGTCATCGCGCCGAACGCCTTCACGTGCATCACGAAGTCGTCCGGCGTGCGCTCGGCCCAGCGCGCCACCAGCTCGTACGCCGGCAGCCGGTAGTAGGTCGAGTCGACCTCGACCGTGTCGTAGTGCTGCGCGTACCAGGCAAGCCGCTCGCCGGCCGGGATCTTCGGCGGGTAGAACGCCTTCACGAGCGCCTCGTCGGCCCAGGAGCACGTGCCCACGCGAACTCTGGCCGCCACGGCGCCAGCATACGAGCGGGGCGCGGTGCCGCCCCTTCGCCAAGTAACAGACTGTTACTTGCCGAAGGGGTCACGTAGGCGCCCGCTCTAGAATCGGCGCGTGGATCCGCGCCCCGTCGGCGTGTTCGACTCCGGGATGGGCGGCCTCACCGTCCTCCACGAGTGCCTCGTGACGATGCCGCACGAGGACTTCGTCTACCTCGGCGACGCCGCGCGCCTGCCGTACGGGCCGCGCCCGCTGTCGGAGATCCGCCGCTACGCGCAGGAGATCGGCGCCTACCTGGAGGGCGAGGGCGTGAAGCTGATCCTCGTCGCCTGCAACGCAGCGACGTCGGCTGCGCTGCCGGCGCTCCAGGAGGAGCTCTCCGTCCCCGTCGTCGGCGTGATCACGCCCGAAGCCCACGCCGCCGTGCAGATCACGCGCAACCGCCGGATCGGCCTGATGGCGACCGAGGCGACCGTGCAGGCGGGCCGCTACGGCGACCTCGTCCACACGCTCGACGCGGGCGCCAGGCTCACCGCCGTCGCCTGCCCGAAGCTCGTGCCGCTGATCGAGAGCGACGACCCGTTCGCGGCGGAGACGACCGAGGCGGTGCGCGAGTACGCGGAGCCGATCAAGGCGGCCGGCTGCGACACGGTCATCCTCGGTTGCACGCACTACCCGCACATCCGCCCGATCTTCCAGCGCGTCTTCGGCCGCGACGTCACGCTGGTCTTCTCCGCCGAGGAGACCGCGCGCGAGGTCGCCGAGACGCTCGCCCGCAAGGGCATCGAGAACGACGAGACGCGCGAGGGCACGTATCGCTTCCTGACCACCGGCGACACGGAGACGTTCCAGGCGCTCGGCCAGCGCTTCCTGCAGCTGCCGCTCGGCGAGGTGGAGCACGTCACCGTGGCGCAGCTCGAGGAGGCGGCGGCGTGAGCAGGCACGACGGCCGCCGGTCCGACCAGCTGCGGCCCTACTCGATCCAGCCCGACTACCTCGAGCAGGCACACGGGTCGGCGCTCGTGTCCTGCGGAAAGACGATCGTCCTCTGCACCGCCTCGGTCGAGGACAGCGTGCCGCGCTGGATGCAGGGTCGCGGCAAGGGCTGGATGACAGCCGAGTACGGGATGCTCCCGGCCTCGACGGGCGAGCGCACGGCCCGCGAGTCGCCGGGCGGCAAGCAGAAGGGCCGCACAGTGGAGATCCAGCGCCTGATCGGCCGCGCCCTGCGCGCCGTGACCGACTTCGAGGCGCTGGGCGAGCGCACCGTCTGGCTCGACTGCGACGTGCTGCAGGCAGACGGCGGGACGCGCACTGCCGCGATCTCCGGTGCGTGGGTCGCGGCCGCACGCGCGCTCGACCGCTTCGGGCTCGCGCGTGCGCTGACCGACTCGATCGCGGCCGTCTCGCTGGGGATCGTCGACGGCGAGCTGCTGCTCGACCTCGATTACGTGGAGGACTCGTCGGCGGACGTCGACGTGAACGTGGCGATGACCGGAGAGTCGCGGCTGGTCGAGGTGCAGGCGACCGCGGAGAAGGTCGCGTTCGCCCGCGAGGAGCTGGACGAGCTGCTCGACCTCGCTGCCGCCGGGATCGAGCAGATCGGGGAGCTGCAGCGCGAAGCCGCGGGCGCCGTGCGTGCCTGACATCTCCTGGGCCGACGTGCTGCTGCGCCTGTCCGTCGCGGCGGCGCTCGGCGGCGCGATCGGCCTCGAGCGGGAGCTGCGCGACCGCGAGGCCGGGCTACGGACGCACCTGCTGGTCGCGGTCGGTGCGGCGCTCTTCACGCTTGCGGGCGCCTACGGTTTCCGGGACTTCGAGTACGGCCGCGCGACCGGCATCACGCTCGACCCGAGCCGCATTGCCGCCCAGGTCGTGACGGGCATCGGCTTCCTCGGTGCGGGTGCGATCATTCGCCAGGGCTTCAGCATCAAGGGGCTGACCACGGCCGCGACGCTCTGGATCTCGGCGGCCGTCGGGCTCGCGGCAGGCGCGGGCTTCTACTCGGGTGCGGTGATCGCCACCGCGCTCGTGCTCTTCGCCCTCTACCCCCTCCGCGTCGTGGGCCGCCGCGTGGTCGACGTTCTCCGCCCGGATGAGGGGCGCTTGTCGGTTCAGCTCGACTCGGGCGGCAGCGCGGCGCCGCTCTTCACGGTGCTCGAGCGTCACCGCGTCCGCGTCCGCTCGCTCGAGATGGAGGACGAGCCGGGCGGCGGGCGGCTGATCGATGTCGAGGCGTCGTTGCCGAACGCCGCGGAGGTCGCGGTTCTGCTCGACGACGTCAAAGGGCTCGAGGATGTGCGGCGCGTCGAGTGGCGCGGGTGAGGGCCGTCCTCGCGTCCGGGAACGCGCACAAGCTGAGTGAGCTGACGGCCGCGCTGCCGGGCTGGGAGCTCGAGCTGCTCGGCGAGCGCGACTTTCCGCCTGAAGACGGCGACACGTACGTGGATAACGCCCGCGACAAAGCGCGCTTCGCCCGCGGGCTCGTCGCGGGCGAAGCGTGGGTACTGGGCGAGGACTCCGGCATCGAAGTCGACGGCCTCGACGGCCGGCCGGGCGTCCACTCGGCCCGCTTCGCCGCCGGCGACCCGGTCGGGCGGCTGCTCGCGGAGCTGAACGGGGTGGACGAGCGGCGCGCGCGCTACGTCTGCGAGCTAGTCGCGCTGGCCGCCGACGGCACCGAGCGGCGCGGCACCGGCACGCTCGACGGCCGGATCGCCGCCGACCCGCGGGGGAGCGAAGGCTTCGGCTACGACCCGATCTTCGTCCCGGACGGGGAGGATCGCACGGTGGCCGAGCTCGGCGACGCGTGGAAGCGCACCAACTCACACCGGGCGCGCGCCGCGCAGGCGCTGCGGCGCGTCATCGAAGGCTAGGCAAGCCCCGGCGCCTCCTCGGCCTCCTCGGACACCGGCCGCCGGCCGAACTGGAGCCACCAGTTGAGCTCCGCGCCGAGCAGGATGACGTTTGCCATCACGTACAGCCACACCAGGAGGAGCGGCAGGCCGCCGAACGCCTGGAGGGCGATCACCTTGTTCGTCAGCCGCAGGTAGATCGGCAGCGACTGGAAGCTCACCTGCAGCAGCACCGTCGCGAGCACCGCGCCCGGCAGGACGTCGCGGATCCGCAGCGGCGCGTTCGTCAGCAGCACGTAGATCGCCAGCAGGAACGCGAGCACCGAGAAGGACGAGACGAGCAGCGTCAGCACGAACGCGACGACCTCGTTGCCGATCACGCCGCCCGCGTGCCGGGTCAGCAGGTGGAAGCCGAACGTCCCCACCACGAGGCCGAGGAAGAGCGCGATCAGCGAGCCGACGAGCAGCACGGCCGACAGCGCCTTGCCGCGGAAGAACGAGCGGTTCGGCCGCCCGTAGACGATGTTGAACGCCGACTCGAGCACCGAGAAGAGCGACAGCGACGACCACAGGAGCAGCCCGAGACCGATGGCGCCCAGCGTCGCCGCGTTCTTGCGAACCTCGTGCACCGCGTCGACGATCTGGCCGAACGAGCGCGACGGGAAGACGTTCTGCAGCTCGCGGACGAGGTAGCTCGACTCGTCGGCGCGGCCGGCGACGCTCAAGAGTGCCAGCGCGAGGAAGACGAGCGGCACGAGCGACAGCAGCGCGAAGTAGGCGATCATCGCCGCGACGTGCGGCCCGCGGTCGCGGAAGAACTTCCCGAACGGCTCGTACATGGCTCTCTAGTTCCCGCGCGGGCCGCGACTTCCCTCACGGTAGGTTCCGGGCGTGGACGCCGCCGCCGCGCTCGACACGCTCAGGCCGGAGCTCGGCGCGCTCGTCCTGCTCGGCGCCGACGGCCGGGTGGAGGCATCGACCGTTGCCGACCCGGAGCCGCTTGCCCGCGCCGTCGCGGAGCTGCTCGAGGCGGCCGCCGCGCTCCGCCCGGGCGGTGAACGCCGGGTCGAGCGCCTGAGCGTCGAGGCGCCCGGCGGCTTCGTCTTCGCCGTCGCGACCGGCGAGCGCATGCTGGCCGCCGCGGCGGGTCCTGACGCGACGCCGGCGCTTGCCCTCCACGACCTCGCATCCGCGCTCGCGCAGGTGGACGATGCGCAAGCGTAGGGCGGCGCTCCTGCTCGCCGCCGCGGCCGGCGCGGTTGCGCTCGTTCGGCGCCGCAGCACCGCGAAGACGCACGTGGACGTCTGGTTCGACGACGGCTCGAGCGTCTCGCTGCCCGGCTCGACGCCGCCCGGGAGCGCCCTCGTCGAGCTGGCCGAAGCAGCCCTGCGGTCTGCCCGATGAACCGGGACGAGCTCGCCGCCGCGCTCGCCGAGCACGCCTATCTGGAGGGCGACTTCTTGCTCCGCTCGGGCCGCCGCTCGCGGTACTACCTCGACAAGTACCGCTTCGAGACCCGGCCCGACCTGCTCGGCCCGCTGGGCCAGGCGCTTGCCGACGCCGTCGCCGAGGAGGAGCCGGACGCGACTCGCCTCGCAGGCCCCGAGCTCGGCGCCGTCGCGCTCGCCGCGGCCGCGTCGCTCGCCTCCGGCCTGCCCTTCCTGCTCGTCCGCAAGGCCGCCAAGGAGTACGGGACCGCCAATCGCCTCGAAGGCGTCTTCGAGGAGGGCGAGCGGGTGTGCCTGCTGGAGGATGTGGTCACCTCCGGAGGGGCCGCGCTGGACGCCGTGGAGGCCCTCCGCGACGCCGGATTGACGTGCGAAACGGCCGTCTGCGTGGTCGATAGGGAGGAGGGCGGAGCCGACGAATTGGCGCGTCACGGCGTCGAATTGCGGCCGCTCTACGTCGCCGCGGACCTGCTCTCAACACGAAAAACCGCCGCAAACCCGCATGGTTAGGCCGAAATCCGACGGGATCGTTAGGGTTTTGCCCGTGCAAACGTCCCTAGTGTGGGAGGAGAGCCTGTGACGAAGCAGGAGTTCGTGGACCAGGTAGCGAGCAAGAGCGGCCTCAACAGGCGCGACGCGGCGAAGGCCGTGGACGCATTCCTCGAGAGCGTCACGGAGACGCTCAAGAGGAGAGATTCGGTGTCCTTCACCGGATTCGGGAAGTTCACCACCTCGGAGCGGGCGGCCCGCGAGGGCGTCAACCCGCGCAATCCGAGCCAGAAGGTGCACATCCCCGCCGCGACCGTGCCGCGCTTCCAGGCGGGCAGCAGCCTCAAGCAGGCGCTGAAGAGCTAACGGTCCAGCTCGCGATTTGCGAGGGCCGGAGCGGGGGAACGTCGGGTTCCCCCGCCGCCCTCGCCCTCTACTCTTGAGCGACATGGGCTTGGCGGAAATCAGTCTGTGCCCGTCGCGGCACGCTGCTCGTCCCGATGCCGCGTCCTCAGTCGCGCTCGTACGCCTCCGGGTACGAACGCTCCCTGTGTCCTTGCGTCGGAACTTCGAGGAACCTCGCACCACGCCGGGCGAGCGGATTCTCGCCAATCCCACTCGATGGCTGGCCTCGCCACCGAGCCTGCCGTCCGAGTGCTCCCGTTCGGCGACCGGGTCGCCGAGGCGGTCGACCGCAAGCGATCCCAGCTGCTGGTCGGGCTCGACCCGCGCGTCGACCTGCTGCCCGTCGAGCTGCGCGGCGGCGCGGCGGAGACCGGCGAGCCGGCGGCGGAGGCGGTCGAGCGGTTCTGCTGCGCGATCGTCGACGCGGTCGCGCCGTACGTCGTCGGCGTCAAGGTGCAGAGCGCGTTCTTCGAGGCGCTGGGCTCCGCAGGCGTGCGCGTCTACGAGCGCGTCTGCGCCTACGCGCGCATGGCCGGCCTGCTCGTGGTCGCCGATGCGAAGCGCGGCGACATCGCGTCCACGGCCCGCGCGTACGCGACCGCATTCCTCGAGCCGCGCTCCAGCGGCGAGCCGCTGGCCGACGCGCTGACCGTCAACCCGTACCTCGGCCGCGACTCGCTCGAGCCGTTCGTCGCCGCCTGCCGTCGCGACGGCGGCGGGCTCTTCTGCCTCGTCAAGACGTCGAACGCAGGCGGGGCGGACGTCCAGGACCTCGTGCTGTCGGACGGCCACCCGCTCTGGCACCAGGTCGCCCGGCTCGTCGACGAGCTGGGCGCCGACGTCGTCGGCGAGCGCGGCCTCTCGAGCGTCGGCGCGGTCGTCGGCGCGACGCACCCGCGCGCGGTCGGCGAGGCCAGGCGGCTGCTCCCGCAGGCGATCCTGCTGCTGCCCGGCGTGGGCGCGCAGGGCGCGTCGGGCGCGGACGTGGCGCGGGCGTTCACGAGTGGCCCGGCGAGCGCGCTCGTCGCCGCCTCGCGGTCGATCATCTACGCCGGGCGGCACGACGAAGACGACTGGCGCGGCGCGGCGGCGGCCGAGGCGGCGCGGCTGCAGGCGGAGATCTGGGCCGCCTCGGGCTGGTAGGTATCCTCCGGCCCGGAGAGAGGGGCAAGGGGAGCCCGCCGCTCCCGCGAATCACCTGCCCGTGAAGGAGACCTGTCCGCACAGAACGGGCGTCCGCGCCCTGGTGCTCATTGCGCTCGCGGCCGCCGTGCTCGCGGCCCCTGCCGTCGCGGCTCCGCCGTCGGTGCACGCGCGCGCCTTCGTCATCGAGAACGGCGCGACCGGCGAGGTGCTCGGCGCGAAGGCAGCCCGGCTGCAGCTGCCGATGGCGAGCATCACGAAGCTCATGACGGTCCTGCTGACGCTCGAGCACGCGAAGCTGAACGCTCCCGTGACGATCGGGCCAGGCACGCAGGTGGGTGGGTCGAGCATCTATCTGCGGGCCGGCGAGACGCTGACCGTGCGCGATCTGGTCGAGGCGGCGCTGATCCAGAGCGCGAACGACTCGGCCGTGGCGCTCGCGGACTACGTGGGTCACGGCGACCGGGCGCGCTTCGTGGCGATGATGAACAAGCGCGCGCGGCAGCTCGGCCTGCGCTCCACGCACTTCGTCCGCCCGGACGGGCTCGACGCGCCCGGCCACGTGTCGACGGCGCGCGACCTGACCGAGCTCGGGCGCGTGCTGATGCAAAAGCCGTTCGTCCGCCACGTGGTCGCGATGCACGACGCGACGATCGCCGGCGGCCGCCGGCTGACGACCTGGAACGACCTGCTCGGCGTCGTCCCCGGCGTGTTCGGCGTGAAGACCGGTCATACGTCGAACGCGGGCTGGTGCCAGGTCGCGGCCGTGCGCGGCCAGGGGCTGACCGTCTACGCGACGATCCTCGGCAGCCCGTCGCGCGCGCAGCGCAACACGGATCTCGAGGCGCTGCTGCGCTGGGGGCTCTCGCGCTACCGCGTGGCGACGGTGATCAGCCCGCGACGCGTCTACGCGAGCGCCGAGGCGCCGTTCGACCGCGGGCCGGTACGGCTCGTCGCGGCGAAGCCGGTCAAGCGCGCGATTCGCCTCGGCCGGCGGCTGCGCGAGGAGGTCGTCGCGCCTACCGTCGTGCCGCTCCCGGTCACGCGCGGCCAGCGCTACGGCGTCGTGCGAATCTACGACCGGCAGCGCCTGGTCGCGAGCGCCCCGCTCGTGGCCGCGAAGTCGATCGCCGCACCCGGAGTTCCCTCGAAGGCGGGCTGGTACGCGAAGCGCGTCGCGTCGACGATCGGCGGGTGGTTCCACTGACCTTCACGGCCACGCCCAACCCGCCTTGTAACAGTCTGTTACTTGGCGGTCGAGACGCGCGCATGACCGCCTTGGCCGGTCCCAACCGGCCTTGTAACAGTCTGTTACTTGGAGTCGGAGGCGCTCGGTGATCGTCACGGTGACGATGAACGCTGCCCTCGACCGCACGCTGACCGTGCCGAACCTCCAGCTCGACCACCGGCACCGGGCGAGCGCGAGCCTGTCGCTCGCGGGCGGCAAGGGTGTCAACATCGCGCGGGCGCTCAAGCGGCTCGACGTCCCGGTCGTGGCGACCGGGCTCGCCGGCGGCGGCACGGGCACGCGCATCCTCGAGGAGCTCTCCGACGAGGCGATCCTCCACGACTTCGTCCGCATCCGCGACAACTCGCGCACGTCGACTGCCGTGGTCGACCCGATGGCCAACTCGTTCACGGAGATCTACGAGTGGGGGCCCCACGTCGAGCAGGACGAGCTCGACGTGCTACGCGAGAAGCTGCGCTACCTCTCGACGTCCGCCGAGTACGTCGTCTTCGCCGGCTCGCTGCCGCGCGGCGTAGACACCGGCTTCTACGCGGAGGCGATTCGCGACCTGAACCGGCGCGGGATCCAGACGGTGCTCGACTCCGAGGGCGAGCCGCTGCGCCTCGGTGTGGAGGCCGAGCCGACGCTCGTCTCGCCCAACCAGCGCGAGGCGGAGGGGCTCGTCGGCCAGGAGTTCGAGGAGCAGGAGGACTTCCGCGTGGCGCTCGACCGCGTCGCCGAGCTGGGCGCCCGCAACGTGTTGATCAGCGAGGCGGCCGGGTGCTACGCGCTGCTCCGCGAGGAGCGCGTGCGGCGCCGGCTTCATGCCGCAGCGCCGCAGGTCGAGGTCGTCTCGGCGGTTGGATCGGGCGACGTGCTGCTCGCCGCGTTCCTGGCCGCGCTCGTCAGCGGCCGCAGCTCGGAGGACGCGCTCCGCAGCGCCGTCGCGGCTGGGACGGCCTCCACGCTCGAGGTCGGCGCGGGCCGCTTCGACCCGCGCGAGGCGACGCGGCTCGCGGGCGCGGTGGAGATCGCGGAGCTCGAGCCGGTGCCGTCGGGATGACGTGGTAGCCTCGACCCACTCTTGAACGTCCGCATCGAGAGCAGCATCTTCCGCCCAGGCAGTTCCGAGCCTGGGCGCTTGTGTCTCGAGGGAGGTTTTCGTGGAGCTTGAGCTCCGGCCCGAGGACGTCGAGCGGCTCGTCGCGATGGGCCGCAAGTTCGCGCGCGAGGGGCTCACGTTCGACGACGTGCTGCTCGAGCCGGCCGCGTCGGACGTGCTCCCAACGGACGTCTCCACGGCGACACGGCTGACGCCGCGTATCACGCTCGCAATCCCGGTCGTGTCGGCCGCGATGGACACGGTCACCGAGGCGCGGCTCGCGATCGCGCTCGCGCGTGAAGGCGGCATCGGCGTGCTCCACCGGAACCTGCCGATCGAGGCGCAGGCCGACGAGGTCGACATGGTCAAGCGCTCGGAGTCGGGGATGATCGTCGAGCCCGTCACGCTCGGGCCCGGAGACAGCGTCAGCGACGCGCTCGCCCTCATGGAGCGCTACCGCATCTCCGGCGTGCCGATCGTGGACGAGGCGGGCCGCTTGGTGGGGATCCTCACCAACCGTGACCTGCGCTTCCGCGACGACGCCGACGTGCCGGTCAGCGCGCTGATGACCTCGTCCGCGCTGGTCACGGCGCCGGTCGGCACCACGCTCGACGAGGCCCGCGCCATTCTCGGACGCCACCGGATCGAGAAGCTGCCGGTCGTCGACGCGGACGGCCGCCTCAAGGGGCTCATCACCGTCAAGGACATCCAGAAGCAGATCGACTACCCGCACGCCACGAAGGACGAGCAGGGGCGCCTGCGCGTCGCGGCTGCCGTGGGCGTCGGCCCGGACGCTGCCGACCGGGCCGCAGCGCTCATGGACGCGGGCGTCGACGTGCTCGTGCTCGACACGGCGCACGGCCACTCGAGCGGTGTGCTCGAGATGACGCGGCGGCTGAAGGCCGCGCACGACGTCGAGCTGATCGCCGGCAACGTCGCCACGGCCGAGGGCGCCGAGGCGTTGATCGACGCGGGCGCGGACGGCGTGAAGGCCGGCGTCGGGCCGGGCTCCATCTGCACTACGCGTGTCGTCGCAGGCGTGGGTGTGCCGCAAGTCACCGCGGTGCACGAGTGCGCGCAGGTCACCGCGCGCCACGGTGCGACCCTGATCGGCGACGGCGGAATCACGACCTCCGGCGACATCGCGAAGGCGATCGCCGCGGGCGCGGACGCCGTCATGCTCGGCTCGCTGCTCGCCGGAACCGACGAGGCGCCCGGCGATGTCGTGCTCGCCGGCGGCGAGCGCTTCAAGGAGTACCGCGGCATGGGCTCGCTCGGCGCGATGAAAGCACGCGGCTACTCCAAGGACCGCTACTTCCAGGGCGACGTCGAGGACAGCGCCGACCTCATCCCCGAGGGTGTCGAGGGCCGTGTCCCGTACAAGGGGCCGGTGCGCGCCGTGCTGCGCCAGCTCGTCGGCGGCCTCCGTCAGGCGATGGGCTACACGGGCGCCGAGACGATCGACCAGCTCAAGGAGGCGCGGTTCGTGCGCATCACCGGCGCGGGCCTGCGCGAGAGCCACCCGCACGACGTGACGATCACCAAGGAGGCGCCGAATTACCGGCGTTGAGGCGGAGGTCCTGAGCCTCGACGAGGCGCGTCGCGAGGAGCGGCCGGTGCTCGTCGTCGACCTCGGTGGGCAGTACTCGCAGCTGATCGCGCGGCGCATCCGCGAGTGCCGCGTCTACTCGGAGCTCGTGCCGTACTCGACGCCGGTCGAGGCGCTGCGGGCGCGCCGGCCGAGGGCGCTCGTGCTGAGCGGCGGGCCTGCTTCGGTCTACGCGGACGGCGCGCCGCACGTCGATCCGGCGCTCTACGACCTCGGCGTGCCGACGCTCGGCATCTGCTACGGGATGCAGCTCATGGCGCTCGACCTGGGCGGCTCGGTCGAGCGGACGGGCGCCTCCGAGTTCGGGCGGACGGAGCTCCGCGCCGAGGGCGGCGCGCTCTTCGCCGGGCTGCCCGAGGAGGAGACCGTGTGGATGTCGCATCGCGACTCGGTCACGGCGGCGCCGACCGGCGCGCGCGTGACGGCCGGCTCGCCGTCCACGCCCGATCGCCGCGTTCGAGGAGCCGGAGCGCGGCCTGTACGGCGTCCAGTTCCACCCGGAGGTGCTGCACACCGAGCACGGCACCCAGGTGCTGAAGAACTTCCTGTACGGCGTCGCCGACGCGCCCGCCACGTGGACGCCGGCCGCCGTCATCGAGGAGCAGGTCGAGCGGATCCGAGCGCAGGTGGGCTCCGCGCGGGTCATCTGTGGCTTGTCGGGCGGGGTCGATTCTGCGGTTGCTGCGTTGCTCGTCTACAAGGCGATCGGCGACCAGCTCACGTGCGTCTTCGTCGACCACGGCCTGTTGCGCAAGGACGAGGCGGTGCAGGTGGTCGAGACGTTCGGCGGCCACTTCCACGTCCCGCTCGTGCACGTCGATGCGAAGGAGCGCTTCCTCGCAAAGCTCGACGGCGTGACCGACCCGGAGGAGAAGCGGCGCGCGGTCGGCGAGGAGTTCATCCGCGTCTTCGAAGCAGAGGCTCAGCGGCTCGGCGACGTGGGCTTCCTCGTGCAGGGGACGCTCTACTCGGACGTGATCGAATCGGGCGGGCTCGGCGGGCTGCAGGCCGGCACCGCGGCGACGATCAAGTCGCACCACAACGTCGGCGGCCTGCCGGAGGAGATGGACTTCGACCTGGTCGAGCCGCTGCGGCTGCTGTTCAAGGACGAGGTGCGCCGCGTCGGCGAGGAGCTCGGCCTGCCGGAGCGGATGGTGTGGCGCCAGCCGTTCCCGGGCCCGGGCCTCGCGATCCGGATCATCGGCGAGGTGACCGAGGAGCGGCTCGACACGCTGCGCGAGGCCGACTCGATCCTGCAGGACGAGATCCGCCGCGCCGGCCTCTACCGCGACCTCTGGCAGAGCTTCGCCGTGCTCCCCGCGATCCGGTCGGTCGGCGTGCAGGGCGACGAGCGCACGTACGCGTACCCGATCGTGATCCGCGCGGTCACGTCCGAGGACGCGATGACCGCCGACTGGGCGCGCCTGCCCTACGACCTGCTCGAGACGATCTCGAGCCGCATCATCAACGAGATCCCCTCGGTCAACCGCGTCTGCCTCGACATCTCGTCGAAGCCGCCGGCGACCATCGAGTGGGAGTAGAGGTCACCGCGCCGGACGGGCGCGTCTGAGGAGGTCACGTGGCAGAGGTGCTGCGCCAGGGCCGCGAGCGGGACCTGCCAGGCGCCGAGCTCGCACCGCTGCACCTGTAGCTACTCCTCGACCTTGTCCTCGGCTCGCTCGCCGGCCTCGACGATGTCGCCCTCCGACGGCATCCGGTCTCCGTTCGGTCAGCGCAACGCGTCGAGATCCTCGAAGTCACGGCCGAGCCGCTTGTTGACCTCGCGCCGTACGCGGGCGCGGAGCTCGGCGTTACGGGCGAGCTTGTAGCCGGCGAAGCACAGGGCCACGAAGACGAGGAACGCGAAGATGCCGACGTTCCCGGTCTTCGCGATCTCAATCGCGCGGTGGAGGCTCCGTCCGGAGACGTAGCCGAGGGTCACGAACGCAGCGCTCCAGACGCCGGCCCCGATCAGCGACGCGCCGAGGAAGCGCAGGTACGGCAGTCGCGACGCGCCCGCGATGAAGGGTGCAATCGCGCGGACGAAGCCGATGAAGCGGCCGATGATGATCGTCTTGCCGCCGTGGCGGCTGAAGAACCGCTCGACCGCCATGAAGCGAGGCTCGGTCACGCCGATCTTGGGGCCATGCTTGAGCGCCCAGCCGCGCCCGAGCCGCCGGCCGAGCAGGTAGCCGGTCGAGTCGCCGGCGGCGGCGCAGAACCAGACGAGGAAGAAGAGCGCGACCGCGTTGATGCGGCCCTGGCCCGCTACGAAGCCGCCGAAGATCACGGCGACCTCGCCCGGAGCGACGAGCCCGATGAAGGCAGCGGTCTCGAGATAGGCCATGACGCCGACGAGCAGGTACGTCCAGCCGCCGAGCCGGTCGCTGAGCCGCGTCAGGATCGATTCGAGGCTCGGGACCTCGATGATGCCGCTGCCGTAGACGGCAGCCCCGAGACCGAAGACCACGGCCACGGCCGTCAGCGCTCGCCGCCCGCGGCGCCAGAGAAACCACGCCACCACGAACGCAGCGACCGCGAGGAGGAGCGGCAGCAACTTCACGTGGGGAGCGTACGGGGGCGTAGGGTCGCGCCGTGGAGTTCCGGGACCTGCTCGGCCGGCGGCGCATGGTGCGCGCCTACTCGGACGAGCCGGTCGCGCCAGACGCGATCGACCGGATCACCGGCGTCGTGCGGCGCGCGCCCAGCGCGGGCTTCAGCCAGGGGCACCGGCTCTACGTCGTCACGGACGGCGCCGTGCGCCGCGAGCTGGCACGGCTCGCGGGCGAGGAGGAGTACGCGGCAGCCGGACACCAGCGCTGGATCTCTGCGGCGCCGGTGCACGTCGTCGTGGGCGTGCGCGAGGAGAGCTACCACGAGCGCTACCGCGCGGCGGACAAGCTCCGCGACGGCGAGGAGATCGGCTGGCCGGCGCCCTACTGGTACGTCGACGCGGGCGCCCTGTTCATGCTCCTGCAGCTCGCCGCGCTCGACGAGGGGCTCGTCGCGGGCGTCTTCGGCGTCGGGCCGGAGGACGTGCCCGCCCTGAAGGCCGCGGTCGGCATGCCCGACGATGTGCATTTCGTCTGCGTCGTGACCATTGGCCACCCGTCCCCGCAGGGCGACGACGAGGCGCAGACGAGCCGCCTGAGCCGACGGCGCCTTCCGCTCGACGAGCTCGTCCGCCGCGTCTGAGCGCGCCGCAGTGACACTTCTGTTGCAGTGCCTGGCACTCTGACGGGGCGCGCGCTTTCGCCTAGCAGCAAGCCGTTTCTCGACCGCCGAGCGCCGCGCTCGGCGTACGCCGGTGCCAGGCACGTGGACAAGTGTCGCGGCGCTCCGGCTACTCGAGCACGAGCGGCGGGTAGCGCTCTCGCACCTCGTCCGCGAACGCGGCCAGCTGATCCGCGAGCGCGGCGTCCTCGAACTCGAGCACGTTCTCCGCGTTGAGCTCGCCCGAGCGCGAGAGGTTGTAGCTCCCCACGAACGCGACGTTGTCGGCGACGACGAGCTTCGCGTGCATGAAGTCGTGCACCGGGCTGGCCGGGCGCCACGGCGTCGACTCCTTCCCGCTGAACCCGTCCCGGACGATGCGCAGCAGCAACGGCAGCTTCCACGTCACCGAGCCCTCGTGCCGCCACTGGCGCAGCACGTCGCGGCACTGCGCCGCGTCGAGGCAGCCGCGGACGTCCGAGCGGCCGTCGCCGATCACCTGCGCGAGCGTCCCGAGCACCGGGCCGCTCGTCAGCACCGGCGAGAGGATCCGCACGCGTTGCCGCGCGGCGCCGATCGCGCGCGAGATCCGGTGCGCGAGCGGCTCGCCGAAGCCCGGCGCGAACCACGGCCGCACCTCGATGTCGCCGACGTCGACGCGCCGCGGCTGCACCGTGCCCGTCTCGGCGATCGTGTCCTTCGTCCAGATCTCCTCGAAGTTGAGCCCGAAGGCATGCGCCAGCCGCTCGGAGCGCACGATGGCGACGACGTTCTCCTGCCGCGCGAACGAGTCGTCAGTCCAGTTCATCGAGCCCGTGAAGACGGTCTCCTCGTCGCGCACGACGTACTTGTGGTGCATGAGGTCGGGGACGCCGGCGATCGCGCGCGACGGGACGCCGAGCGAGGTGATCATCCGCGTGTCGGGCTCGGGGGGCGGCGGCACGGGGACCGGGAACGACGAGTCGACGTCGTAGACGATCCGGACGGCGACGCCGCGCCCGGCCGCACGGCCAATCGCGGCAGCGACCCGCGGCGAGGTCTCGGCGCCCAGGTGGAAGTCGTACTGGGCGATGTCGAGCGAGCGCTGTGCGCCGTCGAAGAAGTCGGTGAGCCATTGCGCGACGGTCTCGGCCGTCTGGCCGCCGTCGGTCAGAGTACGAAGCTCGATGTCGGGCATGGTCGGGGCGCTCGCCTCCGCACAGATCGGCGAGACGTGCAACTTCTACAGGGATGGCGAGGGCGCGGCGGTCCGGTGCGCTCGGCTCGACGCCTACCTCGATGCCCGACGCGGGGCTCGTTGGCTGCTCGTCGGCGAAGCTGCTGGCTGGCGCGGCGCACGCGTCTCGGGCCTTCCGTTCACCTCCGAGCGCCAGCTCACGGGCAGCGGCCCGGCCGAAGCGACCGCGACGATCGTGCACCGCGTCCTGCGCGAGCTGGGGGTCGAGGAGGACGTCCTGCTCTGGAACGTCGTCCCGACGCATCCACACCGTCGCGGCGAGCCCTGCTCGAACCGACCGCCCACGCGCGCCGAGATCGAGGCCGGCGCGCCGTTCCTCGCCGAGCTCGCGCGCGGCCGGCGCGTCGTCCCGGTCGGTCGCGTCGCGGAGCGCGCGGTCGGCCTGCCCGGCGTGCGCCACCCGTCGCACGGCGGCGCCCGGGCCTTCCGGTACGGGCTGGTACAAGTGCTGCGGTGACCGAGTACCCGGTTCGCCGCAACACCCTGCTGCTCGCGTCCGGGCTCGTCTGCCTCTCGGGGATGTTCCAGCTGACGGTCGCGGTCGCGACGGTCACGCTCGTGCTCGTCACCGGGGTCAAGGGGATCCTCGGGCTCGGCCCGGCGATCTTCCTCGTCTCCGGCGCGCTGGCGGCAGGCCCCGCCGGCCGCGCGATGGACCGCTACGGCCGGATGCCGATCATCCGCCTCGGCTTCCTCGCCGGCGTTGTCGGCTGTTCCCTCACGGCGGCCGGCTGCGCGCTCGACACATGGACGGTCGTGCTGCCGGGCCTGGCGCTCGCGGGCGGCTGCGGCGGCGTCGTGCAGCTGTCGCGCGCGGCTGCGGCCGAGATGTACACGCCCGACCGCCGGGCGCGCGGGATGTCCTACGTGCTGTTCGGCTCGGTCATCGGCGCCGTGCTGGGGCCGTTCGTCTTCGGCCCGATGTTCGCCGGCAAGACCCTCACCGCCGACGATCTCGTCGTGCCGTGGCTCGCCGCCGGCGCGTTCCTCGTCGCCGGGCTCGTCATCGCGTTCTTCGTGCGGCCCGATCCCTCGACGATCGCGAAGCTGCACGGCGACTCGAACGTCGCAGCCTCGCCGCTCGCGGAGATCCTCCGCCGCCCGGGCGTCCCGCTCGCCCTGCTCGCCGCGGTGACCAGCTTCGCGGTGATGGCCTCGGTGATGAACCTCTCCGGCTACGTCGCCCTCGACCACGGGATCGCGCAGGGCCAGGTCTTCCGGATCATCAGCGCCCACATCGTCGGCATGTTCGGGCTCGTGATCGTCGTCGGCGACCTCATCGACCGCATCGGCCGCCAGCGCGCGATCACGGCGGGGCTCGTGCTCATGGCCGCCTCCACGCTCGCGCTCGTCTGGTTCGAGTCGATCATCGGCATGTCCGTGGCGCTCTTCGGGCTCGGGCTGGGATGGAGCTTCTCGTACGTGGCGGCCACCGCCGAGCTGGTGACGCTCGCCGGCGTGAACGAGCGCGGGCGGCTGATCGGCTTCTCCGACCTCGTCGCATCGATGACGGCGGCCGTGCTCGTGCTCGTGGGCGGGGCCGCGTTCACCGGGCTCGGCACGATCGGCCTGGCAGTCGGCGGGACGCTCATGGCGGTCGTCCCGGCGCTCGTCCTGCTGGTCTTCCGGCGTGAGCCCGCGCCGGCCCTGGAACCCGCATAACGCTGCTACAATCGGCCGCCGGCGGACGCGTAGTCCGCTCTTTTCTGTGCAATGAAGACTTGGAATGCAAAGCCGGGCGCCGTCGAGCGCCGCTGGTTCGTGGTCGACGCCGAGGGTCAGACCCTCGGCCGCTTGGCGACCCAGATCGCGGAGACGCTCCGTGGCAAGAACAAGCCCGAGTACACGCCCCATGTCGACACCGGCGACTTCGTCGTCGTCGTGAACGCCGAGAAGATCCACGTCACCGGCCAGAAGCTCGACCAGAAGATGTACCACCGGCACTCCGGCTATCCGGGCGGCCTGCGCTCGCGGACGCTGCGCGAGCAGCTCGAGCGGCGGCCGACCGAGGTCATTCGCAAGGCCGTGAAGGGCATGCTGCCGCGCAACCGGCTCGCCCGCGCGCAGCTCGGCAAGCTCAAGGTCTACGCTGGGCCCGAGCATCCGCACGCAGCCCAGTCGCCCGAACCGTTGGAGGTCAAGAACTAGATGTCGCAGCCCGCGCAGTACCTCGGCACCGGCAAGCGCAAGACGTCCGTCGCGCGCGTGATCCTGCGGCCAGGCGACGGCGCCACGTGGGTCAACGGCCGCACCGTCGAGGAGTACTTCCCGCGGGGCGCCCACCAGTCGATGGTCATGGCGCCGTTCAAGGTCGCCGGCCTCGAGGGCCGCTACGACCTCCGCGTCCGCGTCCACGGCGGCGGCCCGTCCGGCCAGGCCGGCGCGGTGCGGCACGGCATCGCCCGCGCGCTCGTCGAGTCGGATCCGGAGTTGCGTGTGGCGCTGAAGCGCGAGGGCTTCCTGGCCCGCGACGCGCGCATGGTCGAGCGCAAGAAGGCCGGCCTGCACAAGGCGCGCAAGGCGCCGCAGTTCTCGAAGCGCTGACGCTGCGCCGTTCGGCGTAGGCTCCCCGCCCCTCATGGCCAGGCGCTACTTCGGCACGGACGGCGTTCGCGGTGTCGTCGGCGAGATGCTGACGGCCGAGCTCGTCGAGCAGCTCGGCGGCGCGATCGCGCGCTGGGCCGGACGCGGGTCGATCTTCGTCGGTCGTGACACGCGCGGCTCCGGCCCCGAGCTGGAGGAGGCATTCGCGCGCGGAGTGACGCTGGCGGGCGGCACCGCGGTCCTCGGCGGCGTGCTCCCGACTCCCGCCGTCGCGCTGCAGGCCCTGGACGCCGGCGTGGTCATCTCGGCCTCGCACAACCCGCCCGAGTACAACGGCGTCAAGATCTTCGACCGCGACGGCCAGAAGCTCACCGACGACCAGGAAGAGGACATCGAGGGGCTTTTGGGCGAACGTGCGACCGTCGAGGGCGGCCAGGTCTACGGCCAGCTGGACGGCGACATCGCGTACACGGAGTACGTCCTGGAGCACTTCGGCAGCGACCTCAGCGGCCTGCGGGTGGCCGTCGACTGCGCGAACGGCGCCTACTCGGAGATCGGCCCCGACGCGTTCCGCCGCCTGGGCGCCGAGGTCGTCGCCGTCGCCAACGAGCCGGACGGCACCAACATCAACGTCGAGTGCGGCGCCACCGACCTGCGGCTGCTGTCGCGCACGGTCCTCGAGCACGGCCTGGCCCTCGGCGTCGCGTTCGACGGAGACGGCGACCGGATGCTCGCGGTCGACGGGCAGGGGGAGCCGGTCGACGGCGACCAGCTCCTCGCGCTGCTCGCGCTCTCGCTCGGGGTCGACCTCGTCGCGGTCACCGTGATGACGAACCTGGGCTTCCACCGGCTGATGGGCGAGCACGGCATCGACGTCATCACCACCGACGTGGGCGACCGCTACGTGCTCGAGGCGCTCCGCCGCGGAGGCGGCGTGCTGGGCGGCGAGCAGTCCGGCCACCTGATCTACCTGCGCGACCACGTGACCGGCGACGGGCTGGCCGCCGCGTTGCTCGTCTGCGCCGCGCTGGAAGGCCGTTCGCTCGCCGAGGCGGTGGCGGTCATGCCGCGCTATCCGCAGGTCAAGGAGAACGTCCGCGTGGCGCGCCGCGAGCTCACGACGGAGCTTCGCGAGGCGATCGAGGAGCGCAACGCCGAGCTCGACGGCGAGGGCCGGATCCTGGTGCGCGCATCCGGCACGGAGCCCGTGATTCGCGTCCTCGCAGAGGCTCCGGACGAGGGGGCCGCAAAGGCCCTCTGTGCTAGCATCGCCGCTCTCGTTCAACGAGAGCTCGGTTAGGGCATCCCCCCAATACGGGGATCCAAAAGACCGGGCTTTCGTGCTTTCTGAGAAGGGTTTCCGTCGCCGGGCAGCGCGACCAGGAGGAGCGTGATGTGCGGGATCATCGGATACGTCGGAAGCCGTGAGTGCCAGCCGCTCCTACTGCACGGCCTCGAGCGCCTCGAATACCGAGGCTACGACTCGGCCGGGCTGGCCCTCCTCGAGGACGACGGGCTCCACTACGTCCGCGCCGTCGGCAATCTGAGCTTCCTGAAGGAGGCCGCCGCCGCGCTGGAAGGCTCCCAGGCGACGACCGGCCTCGGCCACACGCGCTGGGCCACGCACGGCGGCGTCACCGAGCGCAACGCGCACCCGCTCACGGGCTGCCACGACGACCGCGTCGCGATCGTCCTCAACGGCATCGTCGAGAACTACCGCGAGCTGCGTGAGCGCCTCCAGTCCGAGGGCCACACGTTCTCGTCCGAGACCGACGCCGAGACGGTCACCCACCTGATTGAGCACCACTACGACGGTGACCTGTTCGAGGCCGTGCGCCTCGCTGCGGGCGACCTCGAGGGGCACTTCACCTTCGTCGCGATCCACCGCGACCACCCGCAGGAGCTCGTCGCGACGCGCCTGCAGACGCCGCTGGTAGTTGGGATCGGCGAGAACGAGATGTTCCTCGCCTCCAACGCTGCCGCCTTCCTGCGCGAGACACGCACCGTCCTCTTCCCGGACGACCGCGACGTCGTCCAGATCACGCCCGCCGGCGCACGGTTCGTGAACCGCGACGGCGAGCCGGTCGAGCACGACGAGATCGAGCTCGACTGGGACGACGAGGGCGCCGAGAAGGGCGGCTACGAGACGTTCATGCTCAAGGAGATCTACGAGCAGCCGGAGGCCGTTGCCGAGACGATCGGCGACCGCGTGCGCCACGGGCGGCTCGAGCTCGAGGGGCTGGGCCTCTCCGACGAGGAGCTCGCGAACATCCGGCGCGTCGTCATCCTCGCCTGCGGCACCGCTTACCACGCGGCCGTCGTCGGCCGCTACGTGCTGGAG
Source organism: uncultured Thermoleophilia bacterium (assembly GCA_963734565.1). Classification (GTDB taxonomy): domain Bacteria; phylum Actinomycetota; class Thermoleophilia; order Gaiellales; family Gaiellaceae; genus JACVRM01. Next base: position 512,498 of record CAVTHM010000007.1, read on the forward strand.
GAGTGGGGCCGCGTGCCGGTCGAGCCGGACATCGCGTCCGAGTGGATCTACCGCAACCCGGTGATCGGCAAGGACACGCTCGTGATCGGGATCTCCCAGTCGGGCGAGACGCGCGACACGATCGGCGCGATGAAGCTCGCCAAGGAGCGCGGGGCGCACACCGTGGCGCTGACGAACATGATGGGCTCGCACATCACGCGCGAGGTCGACTCGTCGCTCTACACGCGCTGCGGGCTCGAGGTCGGCGTCGCCGCCTCGAAGACGTTCACGTCACAGGTCGCGCTGCTCTACCTGGTGGCGTTGAAGCTCGCGCAGGTGCGGCGAACGCTGCCCGAGGACGAGATTCGCTTCATCCTCGACGCCGTCTACGAGCTGCCGGACAAGATCGCGCAGTTCCTCGACGCCGACCACCCGATCGAGGAGATCGCGCAGCGCTACCACGACAAGCCGTTCTTCCTCTACCTGGGCCGCCACATCGGGCTGCCGGTGGCGCTCGAGGGCGCGCTCAAGCTGAAAGAGATCTCCTACATCCCGACCGAGGCGTACTCGGCCGGCGAGATGAAGCACGGGCCGATCGCGCTGCTCGACGAGGACACGCCGGTCGTCGTCGTGGCGACCAACATCCACGTCTACGACAAGATCGTCTCGAACATGCAGGAGGTGCGAGCCCGCGGCGCGCACGTGATCGCGATCGCGACCGACGGCAACGAGGACGTCCAGCACCACGCCGACGACGTCATCTACGTCCCGACGTCACCGGCCTTCCTGCAGGCGGTGCTGGCGGCGGTGCCGCTGCAGCTGCTGGCGTACCGGATCGCGCGGCTCAAGGGCCTGAACGTGGACCAGCCGCGCAACCTGGCGAAGACCGTCACCGTCGAGTAGCGCTCCGGGAGAGGAGCGGAGGGAGCGCGCGGGGCGCCCCCCTCCACAGCTCGTCAGTTCACGGACAGCGGGACGTCGACGTTGTCGAAGAGGTTCGTCCCTGCGCCGAACGGCACGGCGGCGCCCTTGAGGTAGATGCCGAAGTGGTCGTCCGCGATTCGGTTGCGCGCCACGACCGTGTGCTGGATCGGCGATGCGCCCGCCGGAAGATCGGCGAACACGACCACGCCCGCGCCCGTACCGGTCTCGGCGTCGTCGTCGGCGCCGTTGTTCGACAGGTCGTTGCGGACGACGACGTTGTGCTCGGCGTTCTGCCAGGGCTGGTGCGAGTGGATCGCGACGCCGGGCAGGCCGTTGCCGGAGGCCTCGTTGTGCTTGACGACGTTCCCCCAGGCGGCCGCACCGGGAGGTCCCGCGAACATCCCGATACCGGCGGCGCCGTTATGGTCGCTGACGTTCCAGGCGACCAGGTTCTGGTAGACGCCGGCCACGCCCGGCGCCACGGGCGAGCCGAAGTGGAAGAAGTGCGACGCGAGCGTGATGCCGCAGTCCTCGCTGTTGTCGAGCACGCGGTTGTGCACGATCGCGTTCCATGCCGCTGGTCCCTCCTCGTCCGTCAGGAGGATCCCGCCGATGTTGTCGTGCACGTCGTTCCACGCGACCGTCGAGCCGGTGACGTCGCGGAGGTGGATCGCCTCGCCGCAGTCGTCCGGGTTGTCGGCCGGGCACTGCGGGCTGTTCACGCCGAACTGGTCGTTCAGCGTCACCTCGTTGTGGGCAATCGAGAGGTTCGACGTCTGCAGCGCGAGGATGCCCTCCCGTCCGGCGTGCTCGACGGTGAAGCCCGTCACGCTCGTGCCGGCTGCGCCGGGGCCGGAGATGGTCAGGCCGTTGTCGAACGGGCCGCCCGGGCTGCGGGCGTCGATCACGGCCCGGTGGCCGACCAGCGTCAGCTGCTTGCTCACGGCGACGGACTCGTGGTACGTGCCGTCGTAGACGTCGATCCGGTCGCCCGGCAGCGCCTGCTGCACGGCGTAGCCGATGGTGCGACACGGCGAGAAGACGCACCCGCCCGTGTCGCTCCCGTCTACTGCTACCGCGAGAGGGCCGCGGAACCCGCGTGCTGCTCCGGCGGACGCGCCGGCGAGTACGACGAGCAGGACGCACGAAAACGCGATGACCGCTTTTCCCATCAGATCCCTTCTTGGGTCGCTTGGCCGGAAGCTAGACGCCGCTACCTGAACGCGTCATGAAGGTCCCCGGGTGCCCGCCGTCAGCCCATCGCGGACGGCTGCTGCCGACGGCTTCGGATCGGAGGGCTGTGCGCCGTTTACGCCCAGGCGAGCGGCTCGAAACCAGACGTCGTCGGCGCGGAGGCGATCAGCAGCTGCACGGGCTCCGTGCCGTCGTTGCGGATGGTGCGCCTCCGATCCGGGGCGACCCGCACGAAGCTGACCGCGCTCACCGGGTGGTCCTCGCCGTCGATGACCGCGACCGCGTCGCCCTGCAGCACGACGAAGACCTCCTCGTGGTCGCGCTCGGCCTCGGTGTGCTCGGGGATCTGCCCGCCGGGCTCGATCTCGACCAGGTTCATGCCGAACGAGCCGAGCCCGATCGAGCGGCGCACGAGCCCCCAGCGGCCGCTGCGCTCGAGGTCGTCGGCGTGCGCGATGGTGAACCCGTCCGTGTCGGCCATGCCGCTGAGCCTACGCCGACGGCCGGGGGCGGCGCGTCACCGCAGCCAGGATCGCGCCTGCGGCGACGAGCTGCACCCAGACCGGCAATCCGCCGCGTCGGTGGAGCGACTTGTAGCGGTGCGTCGGGAAGAGCTCGCGCCGCCCCGGCCGCTCGGGCCGGAGCACGTGCTCGAAATCGGGCAGCGTCGCGGCCAACGCGCCGATCGTCGCCGGTGAGAACAGCCCCCGCCGGCGGGCGACCCAGAGGCCGGCGAGCAACCCGCTGACACCCTCGAAGACGTCCGACGGGATGTCCTCGTGGGGCGTGAGGTCGCCGAGGAAGTGCGAGACGAGCCCCAGCGCGAAAGCGGCCGGCCGCGAACCGGTCGCCTCGCCGATCGCCGCCCCGGTCGCGACGTGGAGTGACTCGATCACCGCGGCACCGTATCCTGGCGACATGGCCCGCACGGAGGCCCAGCGGCGCACGATGACGCTGGTCGCGACGATCCTCGGGTCGTCGCTCGCCTTCATCGACGTCACCGTCGTGATCATCGCGATGCCGACGATCGAGACGGATCTCGACCTCGGCCTGACGGGGGAGCAGTGGATCTACCTGTCCTACTCGCTCGCGCTTGCCGCGCTCTACCTCGTCGGCGGCGCGATCGGCGATCGATACGGGCGCCGAGAGGTGTTCATGGCGGCCGTCGCGGGCTTCGCGCTCGCGTCGCTGCTGGCGGCGGCGGCCCCAAACGGCGGCGTGCTGATCGCTGCGAGGACGTTGCAGGGCATTGCCGGCGCGTTCGTGACGACCAACAGCCTGGCGCTGCTCCGCGAGACCTACGGGAAAGAGGCGGGGCGGGCCGTCGGACTCTGGACGTCGTTCACGGGCGTCGTGACCATCGCCGGCCCGCCGGTCGGCGGAGCGCTCGTCCAGTGGGCGTCGTGGCGCTGGATCTTCCTCCTCAACTTGCCCGTCGCAGTGGCGACGATCTGGTTCGCGCGCGCGGGGCGCTGCCGCCAGCAGGCAACGGCCCGCGTCGGCCGGCTCGACATCCCGGGCGCCGTACTGATCGCGGTCGGCACGAGCTCCCTGACGTACGCGCTTGTCGAAGGCGCGGACAAGGGCTTCGCGCAGTACTGGTGGCTCTTCCTCGTGTCGGGCGCGGCGCTCATCGCGTTCCTCGTGGTCGAGCACCGCAAGGAGAACCCGATGCTGCCGCTCGAGCTCTTCAGGATCCGGAACTTCGCCGCCGCGAACTCGGCGACGTTCCTCGTCTATGCGGCGCTTGGCGCCTGGCTCGTGTACATCGCCCTGTACATCCAGTTCCTCGGCTACTCGCCCTTCGTGACGAGTCTGATCCTCGCGCCGACCACGGTGCTGATGATCTTGCTGGCGCCGCGCTTCGGCGCGCTCGCCGACCGGCAAGGGCCGCGGCTGTACCTGACCGTCGGGCCCGCGCTCCTCGGCTGCGCGGCGCTGCTGTTCATGGCCGTGGATACGAAGGCGAAGGTCTGGTACGTCGGCATTCCGGCGCTCGGGATCTTCTCGTTCGGGCTGGCCATGCTCGTCGCTCCGATCACGGCCACGGCGCTGAAGTCCGCACCGGAGCGCTACGCCGGCATCGCCTCCGGCATCAACACCACGTTCTCGAGGATCGGCAACCTGCTCGCGGTCGCGATCACCGGCCTCGTGGTAACCGTGGTCTTCGAGGCCAACGGCGGCAGCTCCGCCGACGTGCCGCTCGCCAAGGGCCAGGCAGCGACGGATCTGGGAAGCGCGTCGATCGACGGCTTCCGGGCTGGGATGGCGGTCGTCGCTGCGCTCGCCTTTGCGGGCGCTGCGGTGTCCGCGATCTTCATCTCCAACCGCGAGGCGCGCGGCGAGGCCGAGCCGGTCGCAGCTACGCCGCCCGAGGCGGCGCCAGCCGAAATCTGAGCGCCTCCGCGCGGGCCCGTGCCCTCGCGACGGCCTCCTCGCGCGTTTCCCCGGCCTCGTAGACGATCGCCAGGCGGAAGCTGCCCGGGTCGTTCGCGTACGCGTCGGAGAGGTTCTGGCCTGCGTGGACGAGGATCTCGACGCCGTCCTCGGGCTCGGGCGCCTCGTCGACCCACGCGTCCTCGAAGCGCCGCAGCACGTAGCTGACGGCCACGCCGTCCGGCGCGGACGTGTCCCAGCGCGGGTCGTCGCCACAGGCGAGCGCGAGCAGCGCGTCGTAGCTCGAACGGCCGTGAACCGCCCGTAGAAGCGGCGCGAACTGTGACGCGATGCGCCCGTTCAGCTCGATCAGCATGGCCGGGCCGGAATCCGGCACCACGCATTCGGCGTTGAAGAAGCCGTTGTCGAACCCGAACGCCCCCGGCAGGCGCGCCGCCAGCGCCGACACTTCGCTGACCCGCTCGGCCGGAAGCCGGCTCGGGTACTCGAACCGCTCGAAGCTCAGCGTCCCGTCGTACATCACCGAGTCGGTGACGCCGACGATCGTGACCCGGCTCGCATGGACGTAACCCTCGACGGTCAGCGGGGCGCCGGCGAGGACGTCCTCCGCGATCCAGCCCTGGCCGTCGAGGTCGACGCCGCCGAGGCGCGCGAGCGACTCCCAGCCGGCGGCGTAGTCGTCCACGCCCTCTTCGGGGAGCGCCGCAGCGTCGTTCACCTGCTGCGCGCCCATCGAGAGGCGCCCGACGGCGGGCTTGACGAACCACGGCGGGGGGAACGGCACCGGACCGTGGCCGGGCACGAACCAGCGCGGCGTCGCCTCGGGGACGGCGCGCTCCTGGATCTCCCGCGCGGTCGGCTTGTGCTGGAGCGACGCGACGGCCTGGGGCGACGGGCCGGGGAGGCCGGCACGGTCGGCGAGCACCGCGGCCAGCAGCGCCCCGCGATCCTTGGAGGACACGATGCCGTCCGCCTCGACCGCGCCGAGTTCGGCCATGAGCGCCTCGCCGTCCACACGCGCGAGCGAATCCAGGTCCGGTCCCGCGAGCGTGACGGCGTAACGCCGATCGAGCCCGGCAGACCGGATCTCGGTGATGTCGCGCTCAGTGGGGGAAACCACGACGATCCGCCGCACGTTGCCTGATTCTGTCCGTTCCTCTACGCTCCCCGCGCCCCAGTGAGACAGGCCGGCGACAGCAGCGTGGCCGTCGCTAGACGTCACGCGCCAACCAAGGCCGAGGTCGCCGAGCAGCTCGGGGCGGCTCGTCGCCGCATGCTCGAGCTCCTGGCGCCGCTGGACGACGACGCTCTCTGTCGCCAGCACTCGGAGCTGATGTCCCCGCTCGTGTGGGATCTGGCGCACTGCGCACACTTCGAGGAGCTGTGGCTCGTGCGCGCGCTCGGCGGCTCGGGCTCGGCCGACCCGCGGCTCGACGACCTCTACAACGCCTTCGCGCACGAGCGCTCCGAGCGGGCGACGCTGGAGCTGCTCACGCCGGCCGAGGCCAGGCGGTTCGCGGAGGACGTGCGCGGGCGCTCGCTGGCGCTGCTCGAGGACGTCGATCTCGGCGGCGAGCGGCTCACCGAGGACGCCTTCGTCTACGGGATGCTCGTGCAGCACGAGCACCAGCACGTCGAGACGATGCTCCAGACGCTCCAGCTGCGCGAGGCCCCGTACCCGCTCGACGAGCCGGCGGCACGCGTGGGCCGGCCGACGGCGCGGGAGGTGCTCATCGAGGGTGGCACGTTGGTCATGGGCACCGACGACGAGCCGTGGGCCTACGACAACGAGCGGCGCGCCCACGAGGTGGAGCTCGCGCCCTACGCAATCGACACCGTGCCGGTCACGAACGCGGAGTTCATCGAGTTCGTCGACGCGGGCGGCTACGCCGACGAGCGGCTCTGGCAGCCGGCCGGCTGGGCGTTCCGGCAGGAGCAGGCCCTCGAGCATCCGGGCTTCTGGCGGCGTGAGGACGGAGGCTGGTCGCGGCGGCGCCTCGGCAACTGGGAGCGGCTGCCGCTCGACGAGCCCGTGCAGCACGTCTGCTGGTACGAGGCCGACGCGTACGCGCGCTGGGCCGGCAAGCGGCTGCCGACCGAGGCCGAGTGGGAGCGGGCGGCGAGCTCCGGCGAGCAGCGCCGCTACCCGTGGGGCGAGGAGGCCGGCGCCGAGGGCAATCTTGCGGGCGAGCGGTTCGCCCCCGCCGCGGTCGGCTCGTACCCGGAGGGCGCAAGCGCCGACGGCGTCCAGCAACTGCTCGGCGACGTCTGGGAGTGGACGGCATCCGACTTCACGGCGTACCCGGGCTTCGAGGCGTTCCCCTACGACGAGTACTCGAAGGTGTTCTTCGGCTCCGAGTACAAGGTGTTACGCGGCGGGTCGTGGGCAACACACCCCCTGGCGGTGCGCTCGACCTTCCGCAACTGGGACTTCCCGATCCGGCGGCAGCTGTTCGCCGGCTTCAGGTGCGCGCGTGCCGCCTGACGGCGCCGCTTGGCCCGTTGCGCCCCCGACGCCGCAGGTCGACGTGCTCTACACGCCTGCCGAGCGGGCCGAGGCGCTGCGCGGCGACGTGGCGAGCGGCCTGGCCGCGACGCCGAAGCACCTCTCGCCGCAGTGGTTCTACGACGAGCGCGGCTCGCAGCTCTTCGACGCGATCACGCGCCTGCCCGAGTACTACCCGACCGAGCGTGAGCGCGACCTGCTGCGCGAGCACGCCGACGAGATCGGCCGCCTCACCGACGCGAACACGCTGGTGGAGCTCGGCTCCGGCACCTCCGACAAGACGCGCGTACTGCTCGACTCGCTGGCGGCGAACGGCTCGCTGCGGCGCTTCGTCCCGTTCGACGTGAGCGAAGAGACGCTGCGCCAGAGCGCGGCGGCGATCGAGGAGGAGTACCCGGGCATCGAGGTGCACGGCGTCGTCGGCGACTTCGGCCGGCACCTGGGCGCGCTGCCCGCAGGCCACCGGCGGATGATCGCGTTCCTCGGCTCCACGATCGGGAACCTCGAGCCGGCGCCGCGCGCGCGGTTCCTCGGGGCGATCGGGCGCGTCCTCGAGCCGGGCGAGGCCCTGCTGCTCGGCGCCGACCTCGTGAAGGACGTCGGCCGCCTGGAGGCGGCCTACAACGACGCGGACGGGATCACTGCGGAGTTCAACCTCAACATGCTGCGCGTGCTGAACCGCGAGCTGGACGCGGACTTCAACCTGGAGCGGTTCACGCATGAGGCGCGCTGGGATCCTGAGCACGAGTGGATCGAGATGCTGCTCCGCTCCGACGGCGACCAGGTCGTGCGAGTGGGTGCGCTGGGCCTCGAGATCCCGTTTGCCGACGGCGAGAAGCTCCGCACCGAGGTGAGCGCGAAGTTCCGCCGCGCCGGGCTGGAGCGGGAGCTGTGCGACGCCGGCTTCGAGACGGCCGCCTGGTGGGAGCACCCGACGGGCGATTTCGCGCTGATCGTCGCCCGCGTCGTCTGAGCTTCGGCACAGATTCGGAACGGTCCCGTCACGCGCGGCGTGATACCCGGGTCCAGACCCCGGTGTAAAGGACCGCCCTCGCTAGCGTGGCCCTGTGGACTTCCTGAGCACGATCGGCGACGGCCTCTGGGCCGCCTTCCAGATGGCCTGGGAGGTCTGGTGGGCGCTCGTGCTGGGCTTCGTGCTCTCGGCCATCGTGCAGGCCTGGGTGCCGCGCAAGCGGATGGAGCGGGCGCTCGGCGCGCGCGACCTGCGCACCGTGGCGCTCTCGACCGGCCTCGGCGCCGCCTCGTCGTCGTGCAGCTACGCGGCGGTCGCGATCGCGAAGTCGATGTTCGCGAAGGGCGCGAGCCTGGCTGCGGCCATGGCGTTCCAGTTCGCCTCGACGAACCTCGTGTTCGAGCTCGGAATCGTCATCTGGATCTTCCTCGGCTGGCAGTTCACGCTGGCGACCTTCCTCGGCGGCCTCGTCCTCATCGCGCTGATGTGGCTCGGGCTGCGGCTGTTCGTCGCGCGGACGCTCGAGGAGGAGGCGCGCCGACACGCCGAGGCGGCCGACGCGGGGCACCAGCACGCGAGCTCTAGCGCCGAGGAGCTGCGGCTGCGCGAGCGAGTCACGTCGCTCCAGTCCTGGTCGGCCGTCGCCCACAACTTCCGCGGCGACGTGGGGATGCTCTGGAAGGAGATCATCATCGGCTTCGTGATCGCGGGGTTCGTCTCGCTCCTGCCGATGGACGTCTTCAACACGCTCTTCCTGACCGACGCCCCGCCGGCCGTGCAGGTGATCGAGAACGTGATCGTCGGGCCGATCGTGGCCGTGCTCTCGTTCGTCTGCTCGATCGGGAACGCGCCCCTCGCGGCGGTGCTCTGGGCCGGCGGGATCTCGTTCCCCGGCGTGATCGCCTTCATCTACGCCGACCTGATCATCGTCCCGATCGTCCTGATCTACCGGAAGTACTACGGCTGGCGGTTCACCTGGCGGCTGGTCGCGATCATGTTCGTATCGATGATGCTCGCCGCACTCGCGGTGTCGGCCGTCTTCTGGTCGCTCGGTCTGATCCCCGAGACCCGTCCGGACATCGAGGACGTCACCGAGCGGCCGATCACCTGGAACTACACGACCTTCCTGAACATCCTGTTCTTGGGCGTGGCCGCGGCGCTCTGGGGATTGACGCTGCTGCGTGGGGTGCGTGACCCTGTCTGCGGGATGACCGTCGATCGGTTCTCGACGCCCCACCGGCTGTCGTGGGGCGGGAAGACCTGGTACTTCTGCGCGGCGGGCTGCAAGAAGCGCTTCGAGCAGGATCCAGAGCGCTACGCCTTACGCGGACCGGGTCACGACCACTCGGCGCACGTTCATTCGGGCGGCGGCTGACGCAGGCGCTTGTCCTGCCCTCGTCGCCGCTTCTCGTCGAGCCGCCGCTCCTGTGACGCGCGCGTCGGCCTCGTGGGACGGCGCTTCCGGCGAACCCTGAGCGCGTCGCGCAGCTGCTCGGCGACCCGCTCCAGCGCAAGCTCGCGGTTGCGCGACTGGCTGCGCTCGTCCTGCGCCACCGCACGCACGATCAGGGCCGATCCGCTCGCGCACCCGCTCCTTCTGCGCGTCGGTCAGCGTTGCGGACGCGTCGACGTCGAAGACGGCCTCGACGCGCGTCTCGTTTCGCTGCGCGTGCTGCCCGCCCGGCCCGCTCGAGCGCGAGAAGCGCAGCTCGACCTCGCCGCGCGGCAGCGCGAGCGATCCGTTGACGCGAATAGCATCGCCGTCCATGGGCACCATTCTGCGCGTCGCTGACGCGTCACCAAACGCCGTGTCCCCGCGCCGGCCCGTCCGGTGCCAGGCGTGGTCACAGAAGCGTCACGAACCGTCCCCAATGCCGCGGCGCCGGGGCGTTACCGCCGTGCCAGGCGCGCAGGAGAGAGCGTGACGCGAGTGTCACAACAGTCGCAATGACTTTCCAGGTGAGCGGAAGCGCGCGCGTGTCCATGAGGTGGAGATGACGGTCGGCGTCGACCTGATCGAGATCGACCGCATCCGGCGCGCCCTCGAGCGGCCGGGGTTCCGCGAGCGCGTGCTTCACCGCGGCCGAGCGCGAGTACTGCGACTCGCGGCCGAACCCGGCTCAGCACTACGCGGCGCGCTTCGCCGGCAAGGAGGCGGTCGGCAAGGCGCTCGGGTTCGGCGTCGCGCGGCTCTGGGCCTGGCAGGAGATCGAGATCGCCGGGCGTCCCAAGCCGTCGGTGTCGCTCTCGGGCCGCATCGCCGCACAGGCGGGCCGCGTCGGCGCCGGTGCGATCGACCTGTCGATGACGCACTCGCGCGAGCTGGCCACCGCCGTCTGCGTGGTCGAGGCCACCGGTGGCTGACCCGTTCAAGCCGCTCTTCACCGCCGCCGAGATGCGCGCGGCCGAGGAGGCCTACCCCGGCTACCCCGACACGATTCCCGAGCTGATGGAGCGCGCGGGCGGCGCCGTGGCCGACGCCGTCGCGACGAGGTACCCGGACGCGCGACGGATCACGGCCGTCTGCGGCGGCGGCTCCAACGGCGGCGACGGGCGCGTGGCGGCGCGCCTGCTCGGCGACGGCCGCGAGGTGCGGATCGTCGACGTCACGTCCGAGGACGAGACCCCCGACCTCGGCGACCCGGAGGTCGTGATCGACGCGATCTTCGGCACCGGCTTCCACGGCGCGCCGCGGCCCGCGGCGGCTGCGCTGATCCAGCGGATCAACGCGCTCGGGCGCCCAGTCGTCGCCGTGGACGTCCCGTCGGGCGTCGACGCGTCCACAGGCGAGATCGCAGGCGCCGCGGTCGATGCCGCGCACACGGTCACGTTCCACGGCCCCAAGGTCGGCCTCCACGTCGCCCCGGGCCGCTTCCACACGGGGACGATCGAGATCGCCGACATCGGCCTGAAGGGCGGCCGCACGGAGCACCTGCTCGTCGGCGAGGAGATCCTCGCACGGGTCCCGGCGAAGCGGGACGGCGACAACAAGTACACGGCCGGCGCCGTGCTCGTCGTCGGCGGCTCGCGCGGGCTCACTGGCGCCGCCTGCCTGGCCGCGGAGGCGGCGTTCCGTGCGGACGCGGGCTACGTCTCCCTCGCTGCGCCCGCCTCGTCGCTGCCGGTCCTCGAGAGCCGCCTGCTCGAGGTCGTGAAGCGCCCGCTCAGCGAGGACTGGCAGGGCCGTGTCGCCGCTGCCGCCGTTTCGGAGATCGCGGCAGCGGCCGAGCGGATGCGTGCGGTCGCGCTCGGCCCGGGCCTCGGCCGCAGCGACGACACGCGGACTGTCGTCCGCAGCGTGCTTGCCGAGCTCGACCTCCCGGTCGTCGTCGACGCCGACGCGCTGTGGCAGTTCGAGCCGCCCACGCGCGGCGCGGCGACCATCCTCACCCCGCACGAGGGCGAGCTGGCGCGGCTGATCGGCGAGACCTCCGGCTGGGTCGCCGCGCACCGGCTCCAGGCGCTCGAGCGAACCGTCGAGCGCTTCGGCTGCATCGTCCTGCTGAAGGGCGCCGACACCCTGATCGCCGCGCCCGGCGAGCCCACGCTCGTCGTCTCCGACAACGTCCCCGCGCTCGCGGCGGCGGGCACCGGCGACGTCCTGACGGGGATCATCGCCGCCTTCGCCGCCAAGGGCCTCGACCCGCGACTCGCCGCGGCGGCCGGCGCCGTGGCTCACCGCCGCGCTGCGCGGCTCTCGGGCAAGCGGCGCGGCCTCGTCGCGGGCGACGTCGTCGCGGCGCTGCCGGACGCGCTCGATGCACCGCTCTGAGCTGACCATCGACCTCGGCGCGATCCGCCGCAACGCGGCGACGCTCCTCCGCGCGCTCGGCGGGAGCGAGCTCTGGGCGGTCGTGAAGGCGGACGGCTACGGCCACGGCGCGCGCGATGCGGCCGGCGCTGCGCTCGACGGCGGCGCGACCGTGCTGTGCGTTGCCACGATCCCCGAGGCGCTCGCCCTGCGCGCCGCCTATCCGACGGCGCGCGTTCTCGTGATGGGCCCGTGGCTGAGCCGGGACGTCGCCGCAGCGCGCGCCGCCTCGCTCGAGCTGGTCAGCACCGACGGCGAGGTGCCGCCCGGCGTCGCCGTCCACCTGAAGCTCGACACCGGCATGGGCCGCTGGGGCTGCTCGGAGCTCCTCGACCAGCCCGACTCCGGCGTCGTCGGCCTGATGACGCACCTCGCGACCGCCGACTCCGACCTCGACTTCGCGCGCCGCCAGCTCGAGCGCTTCCGCGCCGAGACCGAGCCGTATCCGCACCTGACCCGTCACGCCGCGAACAGCGCCGCCGCGCTCGCGCTGCCCGAGGCGCGCTTCGACGCCGCGCGTTGCGGGATCGCGCTCTACGGTCTCTCGCCGTTCGGCACCGACCCTGGCGCGGACGGCCTCGAGCCGGCTCTGCGCTGGGAGAGCTATCTGGCGCAGGTCAAGCAGCTGCGGCGGGCGAGAGCACCGGCTACGGCCGCGCGTTCGTCGCGCGCGCGGATACGTGGATCGGCATCGTCCCGGTCGGCTACGCGGACGGCTTCCGCCGCGACCTGACCGGCACCGAGGTGCCGCGTCGCCGGCGAGCGCCGCCGCGTCGTCGGGACGATCTCGATGGACGCCTTCGCCGTCGAGCTCGACCGCGAGCTGCCGATCGCCACGCCGGTGACGATCGTCGGCCACGGCATGCTCGCCGAGGAGCACGCCCGGGTCGCCGGGACGATCACCTACGAGCTCGTCTCGCGCATCGCAAGCGGCCCGACGAGGGCCCGGCGGACCGTGATGTAAGACATTTCCGGGTGGGCCGTCTCACCCACATGATCGACACCACCAGAGAGCGGCCCCTCGCACCCGAGCAGTACCGCGTCAACGAATGGCGCATCGGTGAGCTCGTCCGCCACGGCTACTCCCCTGTGCATGCGTTGCTCATGGCACTCGACCCGGACGTCGATCTCGAGGCGGCTCGCCGGCTCGCCCGGGTCGGGTGCCCTCCCTCCCTCGCCATCAGGATTCTGACCTGATGGAGGCCTAGACCCGTCCGCGACCCCAGTCCCCGCATGTAAGAAGAGCAGCGCTCCCCCGTCTCAACGTATTGGCCGTCGATTAGGACGGCCGATGTGTACGGGTACGGACGGAAGGGAGCGAGCGTGGAACCAAACGGAGGAGAGCTTGACCGTGGGGTACCGCGACGCTCATACTCGAATGGGGATGGCGCAAGGGGTCCGCACGCCTCTGGCGGAGCGAAGCGATGACCAGCTCGGAGCACTTGTCGCACAGGGCGACGAGCAGGCATTCGCGGAGCTCTACCAGCGGTACTTCAGAGGTCTCTACGACTTCACGCTACGCACGCTTCGCGATCGCGAAGCGGCGTCTGACGTGGTCCAGACGACCTTCGTCAAGGCGTGGGCCGCTTTGCGCTCCCCGAAGGGAGTGGAGAACGTCAAGGCGTGGCTGTATGCGGTAGCTCGGAATCTCGCGATCGACGAGCTCCGGCGGCGGCAGCGCATTGTCGCCGAAGTCCGGAGAGTCGGAAGAGGATCCGATCTACACGATCGTCGACGAGAGTCGGCTCAGCGACCCGAGCGTCGCTGCGCACGACCAGGAGCTCGTCGACCTCGTGTGGGAGAGCGCGGCTGCGCTCAGCCCGTCGGAGTACTCGCTCCTGGACATGCACCTGCGCCAGGGGCTCGACGCGGACGAGATCTCCGAGGCGCTGGGCGTCGCCAAGGGCGCTGTCTACACGCGCCTGACGCGGCTGCGCGACTCGCTCGACGAGGCGGTCACGTCGTCCGTGCTCATGAAGCAGGCGCGGGACCGCTGCGAGGACCTCGACACGCTGCTCACGCGCATGAACGCCACCGAGCTCACGCGCGAGGTGAAGAAGGCGATCACCGAGCACGCGAAGGACTGCGAGATCTGCGGCGAGGTCAAGCGGCGGCTGATCACGCCCGCCGAGCTCTTCGCCGGCCTGACGCTCGTCCCGATCCCCGCCGGCCTCATGGAGGCGATCTGGCACGGGATCTCGACCGAGCTCGGCTTCGCGGGCGCTGCGGCGGCCGGTCACGCAGCGGCCGGGAAGGGCGCGGCGACGCACGCCGCCAAGAGCTCCCGTCACGCGACGAAGGTCAAGGCGGCGACGGCGCTCGGCACGCTCGGCGCGGTCGCGATCATCGGCGCCCTCCTCTTCCCGCGCGGCGGCGCCGTGAAGGATCCGAGCGACGTCCACAGCACGTCGAACCGCGTCGGCGTCGCGGCGGTCTCGCCCGTCGTGCGCATGGCGTGGACGCCGCGCAAGGGCGCGGACGCGTACTCGGTCGACTGGACGAACGGCGGCCCCGCAGAGCCGGACGCGGTCGGCGACCTGCCCGGCACGGCCGGCGGCGCGATCAGCCCGGCGCTCGGGCCCGGCCGCTGGTGGTTCAACCTGCGGACGAAGGATCACGGCGACTGGACGCACACTGTCCACGTCGGCCCGTTCGTCATCGTGGGCTCGACGATCCAGGCGGCGCTCATCCCGACGTCGGCGTACAGCCTGGCCTCGCAGGACCGGTCGAGCAGGGGCGGCGGCAACGGCGCGAACGGCAACCGGAACGGGAGCGGGAACGGCGCGACGCCGCTTCAGCAGGCAGCGCGCGCCATCGTGACCTCGCCGCTGGGCGGCTCCGGATCGTCGTCGGGCTCCGGCGCCGGCTCGGGCTCGAGCGGCGGCGTCGCCGGCGCCGAGCACTCCGAGAGCCCGGGCGACGGCGGCACGCCGACGCCGGCGGCGCCGACCGGCGGCACCGGCGGTACGACGACCACGACGACGCCGACGACCACGACGCCGGTCCCGCCCGACGAGCCGGCGACGCCCGGCACGCCCGAGCCCACGTCGCCGACGACGAGCACGACGACGCCGACGACCACGACGCCGCCGACCACCACGACGACGCCGACGACCACCGCTCCGTCACAGCCGACCGACAAACCGGTTCCGCCCGACCCGTCCATTCCGCCGGACGCGATCGAGATCGAGGGCGGAGTCGGCACGACCACGGTTCCACAGGGCCCCTTCACCGAGGGCTGAGACCCGATGTAAGGACCTGGAGGCTCGCCCGTCATAGACGTGTGAGCACCCTCCAGGAATATCCGGCTGCCCGGCCCTGGAGGGTCGGGGGAGGCCAGGACGGCCCGACCCGCACGGGCCTTCTGGCGCTCACTTCGAGCGGCGGGCGCGTTCCGCCGGCCGGAGACGCGAGTCCACGGCGTCCGCTTGGTGGCTGCTCGGGGGACAGCCGCTTTGCCGCCTGGATGTAACGGCACGGAGGGGTCCTGTGCCGTCGCGTCTCCCGCCGGTCCGCCCGCCGCTCGTGCCCACTCCCCCAGTACGCTCGCACCGTGCCCTCCGACGGTGACCAGGGGTCTAACGCCGACGCCGTCCGATCGCGGTTCAGCGAGACAGCTGCCGCGGTCGGCCGGTGCTCGGATGCCCGCGCGGAGGAGCTCGCCGCGCGGGTCCGTCATCTGGTCGAACTGACCGGCGAGGAGCGCGCGCTCGACGCCGGCGCCGGCACCGGGGCGCTCGCGTTCGCGCTCGCTCCGCTCGTGCGCGAGGTCGTCGCGGTCGAGCTCGTCCCGGAGCTGCTCGAGGAGGGCCGCAAGCGGCTGCAGCCCGGCAGCAACGTCACGTTCGTGGAGGGCGACGTCACCGCGCTGCCGTTTCCGGACGACTCGTTCGACGTCGTCGGCTCGCGGATGGTGCTCCATCATGTCGCCCGTCCCGAGCTGGCGCTCAGTGAGCTGACCCGGGTCACGCATCCGGGCGGCACGTTGCTGGTCGTCGACCAGATCGCGCCGATCGATCCGCTGGAGGCGCTCGAGCTGAACCGGTTCGAGCAGGCCCGCGACCCGTCGCACACGCGCGTCCTCTCGGACCAGGACTTCCGCGGGGCGTTCGAGTCGAACGGGCTTGTGCTGATCCGATCCGAGCTCGCCCGGGAGGAGCGGCAGCTCGACGCGTACCTCGACCTCGCGGGTTGCGCGGGCGACGAACGCACCCGCGCGGAGGCGATGGCGCCCGGCCGCGAGTCCTACACGGCGACGATCGGCTGGTACGTCGTGGCCCGTCGGTCGTACGGCACCGGCTGAGTAGGATCTGGCCCGTGCGCGTCGAGATCTACTTCTGCCCTGTCTGAAACGGCTACGACGACCGGGCCGCGAGTCTCGCGGCCGAGCTAGCGGAACAGGGATTCGACGCCGTCGCGCTCGAGGGCGCGAAGAGCCAGTACGACGTGATCGCCGACGGGCGGCTCGTGTTCTCGAAGCAGCAGGCAGGCCGCTGGCCCGAGGACGGCGAGGTGCTCGCCGCCCTGAACGGCGCCGCAGCCTGAGCCGCGTCGCCCTTCACGCCAAGTAACAGACTGTTACAAGGCTGATCGGCGCGCGCCGCTCACGCTCGCGGACGAATTCGTAGACTCCGGTGAATGCGTCCGTGCGCGGCCTGTGGCGGGTCGGTCGGGAGCGAGTACCGCTTCTGCCCCTGGTGCGCGGCGCCGCAGCGGCTCAAGCTCGTCGAGTTCTTCGAGGGGCACGAGGAGATCAGCGCCGATCGCGCCCTGCGCGTCTCGCGCTACTTCGGCGACACGCCGCACGTCCGCTTCAGCGTGTGGGCCGACAGCGAGAACCGCGCCCGTGCGGAGTGCGCCGTCTCGCTCGACGAGGCGGAGGCCGGGCGGCTGGCGCACTTCCTGGTCGGCACGATGCCGCAGCAGCGGCGGCCGAACCTGCTCGAGCGGCTCTACTCGTCTCTCGCGCGGTAGGCGCTGCCGCCCATCAGGCGGGCCAGCGTGCCCGGTGCCAGCGCCTGGGCGATCGCCGGCACGCGGTACCAGCGCGGCACGAAGATCTCGCGGCGGTTCTTGTCGACGGCGCGCAGGACCGCCGCCGCGACCACGTCCGGGCCGACGACGAGCCGCCGCAGCACCGGGTTGCGCAGCCCGCGCTGCGGGAACGTCTCCGTCTCGACGAAGCCCGGGTTGACCGTGTGCACCGCGATGCCGCGGGGTGCGAGCTGCGCGGCGAGTGAGCGGGAGAAGCCGAGCGCCGCGTGCTTCGACGCCGTATACGGCCCGGCCGGGCCCCATGCGACCGTGCCCGCGACCGAGACGATGTTGACGATGTGCGACGGCTTGTCTGCCTCCAGGGCGGGGAGGAACGACCGCGTCGCCCACACGGCGCCGAGGTAGTTCACGCGCGTGACTTGCTCGATCCGCTCCGGGTCGAGGTCGGTGAAGTCGCCGCGGCCGGGCATGCCCGCGTTGTTGACGAGCATCCCGATCTGCGGGTGCCGCTCCGTGACGGCGGCGGCCATGTGCTCGATCGCCTCGCGGTCGCCGACGTCGCAGACCTCGTACTCGCCGTTCAGCTCCTCGGCGAGCTCGCGCAGCAGCTCCTCGCGGCGGGCGACGAGCACCGGCAGCCAGCGTCGCGACGCGAGGCGGCGTGCGATCGCCTGGCCGATCCCGGCGGATGCTCCGGTGATGACGGCTACGCGGCGAATGTGCGGAGCGTCTCCACGTTGTGGCCGAACGCCCTCACGGGCGGGACGCTACTTCCCGCAGACCTTGACGGGGCGCTCGGCCGTGATCTGGCGGCCGGCGCCCGTGACGACCGCCCGCAGCATGTGCTTGCCGCGTGCGACTCGCTTGCCGAGGATCCAGCCGGCCGCGTAGAGGCCCGTGCTCGACTTCTTGACGGTCGCGATCGGCCGCTGCCCGTCGAAGAACTGCACCGAGTTCACCTTCCCGGTCGAGCTCGCGGCGACGACGAGCGTCGCCTCCGTGCGCAGGCACGAGCCGCGCGACGGGAAGAGCCACGTCACCGCCGGCCCGGTGCGGACGCGGAGGCGCAGGCTCTTGAAGGTCGAGTTCGGGAGGATGCTCCCGCCCGGCGTGACGATGTTCTTCGACTCCTGGTAGTCGGCGGCGACCGTGATGGCCGGCACGTCGCGGGCCGGCAGCGCCGGCGCGTTCGATGGGATCGAGAACACCGCGAGGCCGCTCACCGGATCGTAGGCGGACGCACCGAGCAGCACGCCGCGGTACGCGAGCACGAGCGAGGTCGGGTCGACGCCCGACATCGTGTGCGGCCGCGGCTCCACGTCGTGGATGCGGACGACGATCGTCGGTCGCCCGGCCGCGACGCGCTTCGTCACGAGCGTCGCCTTCGGCGGGTAGACGTCGTTGATCCACGAGCGCAGCACGTACCGGCCGCCGACCGTCCGGTTGATGTCGGGCAACGTCGGCGAGTCGATCGAGAAGTAGTACGTCTTCGGCTTCGGGAAGACGGCGCCCGCCGCACCGACGTTCAGCTCGTAGTTGAGCGTGAACGAGTTCACGTTCGTGGGCGTGCCGGCGTAGCCCTGGACGTCGTTCTCGTCGAGCGAGCCGAGCAGCCAGGCGTCGACCAGCGAGCCGGGCTCCGAGGACTCGATCGCGGCGCCGAAGTTCACGACGGGCTCGTCGATGTGCATCACGTACGTGTGCTCGACGCCGCCCTCGTCGACCGATGGGCCGGTGTAGCTCGCGGGCGGGCCGAACGGCGAGCCGGGCCAGCGGTAGACGTCGACGCGCGACGCGCCGAGCTTCGTCTGCCCGCGCTGCAGCTCGCGCATCGGCGACGGCGACCCGACGCTCGGCAGATCCGGTGTGGAGACGAAGAACGCGTACGGGATCTTCCGGGTGACTGCGCCCTGGCGGAGGATCACGAAGCCGCTGTCGATGCCGGTCGGGGCGCCCGCTGTCGCGGTCGCCGCGAGCCCGAGCGTCGTGCTCCCGCCCGGCGCCACCGTGATCACCGGCGGCAGCTCGAGCGACGCGCCCGCGGTCGCCGACTGCGGGCGAAGCTCCACCGTCCACGTCCCCGCGCCGCCGCCCGCGTCCTGGACCGTGAAGAGCATCTGCTTGCGCGCGGCGCCGTTCGCCGGCTTGACGTCCCCGAACGAGAGCGAGGCCGGGTCGCTGAAGATGCGCGGGTCGTCGGCGGCCTGGACGTTGATCAGCCCGGCCCCCTCGAGCAGCACGGAGGCCTCTTTCGTGCGGAACGTGTCACCCCAGGCCGGGCCTGCGGTGGACATGAGCGCGGACTTGACCTGCGCCGGCGACCAGCTCGGGTGGCGCTCCAGGAGGAGCGCGGCCGCGCCCGAGACGTGCGGCGCCGCCATGCTCGTGCCGTCGAAGACGGCGAACGGGCCGCCCGAGTTCGGGAGCGTCGACGAGAGGATCGCGCCGCCCGGCGCCGAGACGTCCGGCTTGAGCGCGTGCTCGTACGCGGTCGGGCCGGCGGACGAGAAGCTCGTGACGATCCCGCTGCGGCCGGTGGCGATGTCCTCGAACGAACGGCCGACGCGGATCGTGGTGCGGCCGCCGCGCGTCGCCATGTAACCGCGCAGCGCGGCACCGTCGGCGTCCGAGATCATCCCGCCGGGAACCTCGAGCGGAATCGGGATCGGGTTCGCCTCACCGGACCGGTTGTCGACGATGACGACGCCGACAGCGCCTGCCTGGCGGGCGCGCCCCACCTTCGAGAAGAACGTGCAGTCGCCGCGCGAGATGAGGGCGATCGCCCCGGCGAGCGGCTTGCCGGTCAGCGGCGTCGTGAAGCCGCTCGGGTCGTTCGCGGCCCCGCAGAGCTTGCGGTCGACCGGCTGGCCCTGCGCGGTGGTGAGCGTGCCGATGTCGACGAGCGTGTGATCCGTGGTCAGCCACGTCTGCGGCGCTTGCGTGCCGGCCGCGGGCAGGAACGGCACGCGTGCGAGCGCGGCGGGCGCTCCGGCGGCGCTGACGGTCAGCGCCGGCGAGAAGACCTGGCTGTTCGAGACGGCGGCGACCGAGATCGCGTCGGGCACCGTGCCCGGCGAGCCGGCGCTGCCGAGCCCGAAGTCCTCACGGTCGTTCCCGGCCGAGATGACCGGCACGACGCCTGCGTTCACGACGTTGGCGACCGTCTCGTACATCGCGTCGTTGACCGGATCGGTCTGCGGGCCGCCGCCCGAGAAGTTGATGACGTCCATGCCGTCGGCGACCGCGTCCTCGAACGCCTTCACGATCTCCGGCGTGTTGGCGATGTTCCCGATCGGCGACGGCGCGTTGAACACGCGGTAGTTGCCGAGCCATGCGTGCGGCGCGACGCCCGAGAGGCCGGTCGTGATCGGGTGGTCGCGGCCGGCCGGCGCGGTCGTGCCCTCGTCGCCGGCGACGATCCCCGACACGTGGGTGGCGTGGAAGGACGCCTTCGGGTCGACCGGCAGCCGCCCGGCGCGGCCCGAGCCGGGCCCCGGGTAGGCGCGCGCGACGATCACCTTCGGCGTCGTCCACTTGAGCCCGCCCTTCGGGAAGCCGAGCGGGTACTTCATTCCGGTCGGGTTGAAGAAGCGGTTGCTCGCGTCGATCCCGTCGTCGACGATCCCGACTTTGATGCCGTCGCCCTTGTCGCCGGTCGCTGCCGAGTACTGCGTGGCGCCGATCACGCCCGGGCTGCGGTTGAGGTTCTGGGTGTAGCTCAGGCTCGGATAGACCTTGTGGACGTACGAGAGCTTGCGGAGCGCCGGCAGCTTCGAGACGGGGACGCTGACCGTGAAGCCGTCGAGCAGGATCCGGTAGTGGTCCTGCACGCGCGCGGACGGGATCGCTGCCTTGAGCTGCGAGACTGCGCGGGCCTGCGCCTGCTCGATCGCGGCGACGTACGCGGCCGAGCTCGACGACTTGAGGTCGAGGCGACGGGTCGGGCCGAACAGCGAGAAGCTCGAGCCGCGGGCGGCGGCGAGCGGCGGCATGCGCAGCGTCGTGATGACGCGCACGCGCCCCGTGTGCTGGCCGCGCGGGATGAAGAGATGCCCGGCCTGGACGCGCGGCTTGACGACCTCACCGGCGTGCGGCTGCTGGATTTGCCGGAGCGTTGCGGAGGCACCCGAGGTGCACACGAGCGCCGCAGCGACGGCAACGAAGAAGAGTCGGCGGCGCAAGAACACGCAATCTAGCTGAGCGCCCCGCAGAATCGGACTCGCGTTCAGGAAATAGACTCGCCGCGGTGGCAGGACGCTTTGAAGGGAAGACCGGGCTCGTCCTGGGTGTCGCGAACAAGCGGTCGATCGCGTGGGCGATCGCGCAGCGGCTGGCGGACGAGGGCGCGCGCCTCGCGTTCACATTCCAGGGCGAGCGGATCGAGAAGAACGTCCGCGAGCTCGCGGCCACGGTGAACGCGCCGCTCGTGGCCGAGTGCGACGTGCGCTCGGACGAGAACGTGGAGTCCGTGGTCGCGCAGGCCGGCGAGGCGTTCGACGGCGGGCTCGACCTGCTCGTGCACTCGGTCGCATTCGCGGCCGCCGAGGATCTCGAGGGCCGCTTCACCGACACGCCGCGCGACCGCTTCTGGCTCGCGGTCGACGTGAGCGCGTACTCACTCGTCGCGTGTGCGCGCGCCGCGGAGCCGCTCATGCAGGCGCGCGGCGGCGGCTCGATCGTGACCATGACCTACCTCGGCGGCGAGCGGGCGGTGCCGCACTACAACGTCATGGGCGTCGCGAAGGCGACCCTCGACGCGTCTGTCCGCTACCTCGCCTGGGATCTCGGGCAGAGCTCGATCCGCGTGAACGCCGTCTCGGCGGGGCCGGTGCGGACGCTCGCGGCCCGCTCGATCGCCGGCTTCCCGACGATGGAGGCGATCGTCGAGGAGCGCTCCCCGCTGCACCGCCACGTGGAGGCGGACGATGTGGGCGCGGCGGCCGCGTACCTGCTCTCGGACGACGCGCGCAACGTGACCGGGACGACGCTGTACGTCGACTCCGGCTACCACTCGATGGGCATGTAGCCGGCGGTCGCCGGCTCAGGCACGTTCGTCGAGCGCGTAGGCGACGGCTTCGTCGAGGCTCATCGCCCCGCCCTCCGCCGAAGCCTGCTCCCAGGTTTCCGGGTCGCAGGCCGCTTTCACGCTCTCGAGAATCTCCTGGTAGTCGGGATCGTCGGCCTCGAAGGGTGCGAGAAGCGAGAGGTGGAATGCGGCTGCGGCTGCGAGCCGAACGGCCCGCGCCGTGTCTCCCGAGGCTCGAGCGATCCCTGCGAGCCAGAAGATCTCGACGGCCGCGGGCACCTTCATGCCGAGCTCCTGTGCGAGGCGCAGGCTTTCCCGTGCGTGGGTACCTGCCTCCTCCCATCGCTCTTCGCGGTACGCGACCCGGCCGAGCCCTGCGAGTGCAATGAGCATCTGCCGTTTGTCGCCGATCGCGGTGGCGATCTCGGCCGCCTCGGCGAACATGGCGGCAGCCTCGTTTGTCTTTCCCTCGACGAGTGCCAGGTGGGCAACCTGGCACAGCCCGAGGGCGATCCGGGATGGGTCGCCGATCCGGCGACGCAGCTCCAGGCTCTCCTCGAAGTACGCGGTCGTCCGGTCGCGCTCTCCGAGCATCTGCATCACCCCGCCGACGTTGTTCAGCGCGATCGAGAGCGCAAAGTCGTCGCCTGCCGCGCGCGCGAGAGCGACCGCTTCCTCGCCCATCGCGAGTGCCGCCCGGCGATCGGACGCGCTGCTGCAGGTCTCGGCGCGGTTCGCGCAGAGGGTGGCGGCGGCGATCGCGGCCAGCGCAGTGGCTCCGAGCTCCTTCGCCCAGGCGAGGCTCGCCTCGAGCAGGGCGAGCGCCTCGTCGTAGTCGCTCTGCTCGGCGGCGAGGTAACCGGCGCCGTAGAGCAACCCGGCAAGGGCCTCCGACGGCTCCTCCGGGGCAGCGTCGAGCGCTCGCCGCAGCCAGCGGCGCGCCTCTGTGACGTGGCCGTGCGTGTACCAGAACACCCACAGCGCCCCGGCGAGCCTCACCGCCCCGTCGACATCGCTGTGGTCGAAGAACCACTCGAGGCTCGCGCGGAGGTTGTCGTGCTCGTCCTCCAGGCGTTGCAGCCAGGCGGGCTGCTCGGCTCCTGTCAGGAACGGCGCGCCTTCCTCGGCAAGCGCGAGGAACCACTCCGCGTGCCGGCGACCGATCGCGTCGGCGTCGTCCGAGGCCGCGAGGCGCTCTGCGGCGAACTCGCGGATCGTCTCCAGGATGAGGAGGCGTGAGTCGTCGATCGGCTTGAGCAGGCTGAGGTCGACGAGCGCGGTCAGCGCGTCCAGTGTCGCGCCGCATGCGTCCTCTGCGGCTTCGAGCGGGAACGTGCCGGCGAAGACGGCGAGGCGTGCGAAGAGCTGCTGTGCATCTGGATCGAGCCGGTCGTAGCTCCATTCGATCGTCGCGCGCAGCGTCTGCTGGCGCTCCGGCGCGTCACGGGCGCCGCCGGTCAGGATCGGCAGGGCTTGCTCGAGACGGTCGAGGAGCTTTGCCGGGGCAAGGATCTTGGTGCGTGCCGCCGCGAGCTCGATGGCGAGCGGGAGGCTGTCCAGCCGGCGGCAGATGGCGGCGATCGTGTCGTCGGGCTCGAGGTCGCGTCCCGCGTCGCGGGCACGCTCGACGAACAGGGTGACGGCGTCGTCTTCGGCGAGCGGGTCGAGCGCGTACTCGCGCTCACCCCGAACGTGCAGCGGCGTCCGGCTGGTGACGAGCAGCCGGAGCCCCTTGGCCTGGGTGAGCAGCTCGCCGAGGGCGGGTGCGGCCCCGAGCAAGTGCTCGAGATTGTCGACCAGCAGCAGCATCTCCTTGCCACGGAGGTGGTTCACCAGCTCGTCGCGGGCGCCGATCGTCTGAGCGATCTGCTCGACGACCAGGTCGGGGTCGGTGAGCGCGGCGAGCGGCACCCAGAAGACGCCGTGCTCGTAGGAGCCGACCAGCTCGGCGGCCGCCTGGAGTGCCAGCCGTGTCTTGCCCGTCCCGCCCGGGCCGGTGATGGTGATCAGTCGCGTGCCGTCTCGGAGCAGGTTGAGGACCTCGTCGACCTCGCGCTCGCGCCCGAGCAGCGGGGTCGCGGCCACCGGCAGGTTGGTGGCGTCGAGCGTCTTCAGCGGCGGGAAGTCGTCGTGGCCGAGCTGGTACAGCCGCGCTGGTGCGGTCAGGTCTTTGAGCCGGTGCTCGCCGAGGTCGCGCACGTCGGCCTCCACCAGATCTCGCGTCGTCGCCGAGAGCAGCACCTGGCCGCCGTGGCCGGCAGCCGCGATCCGCGCACCCTTGTGCACGTCCACGCCGACGTAGCCCTCGGCCGTCGGGATCGGCTCGCCGGTGTGGATGCCGATACGGACGCGCACCGGGCCGTCGGTCAGCGCCTGTTGAGCCTCGTTGGCCGCAGCGACCGCCTCTCCGGCTCGTGGGAAGGCGACGAAGAAGGCGTCGCCTTGCGTGTCGACCTCGTAGCCGTCGTGCCGGGCGAACGCCTCCCGCAGCAGCCGCCGGTGCTCCTCCAATACGTCCGCGTACGCCTGCGCCCCCAGCCGCTCGAGCAGCTGCGTCGAGCCTTCGACGTCCGTGAACAGCAACGTCACGGTCCCGCTCGGCATGACGTCGCCGGGCGGCGCCGCCGCGAGGGCGGGGTCGTGGTTGAGGATCGCGCGCTCGAGCTGCTGGAGCGCGTCGCCCGGCTCCAGGCCGAGCTCGTCGACGAGTGCGCGCCGTCCCTCCTGGTAGGCGGCCAGTGCGTCCGCCTGGCGGCCGGCCCGGTACAGCGCCAGCATCAGCTGGCCGCGCAGCCGCTCGCGCAACGGGTGCGCGGCGGTGAGTGGCTCGAGCTCCGTAACGAGGTCGGCGTGGCGGCCGAGCGCCAGGTCGGCCTCGACTCGCTCCTCGAGCGCGGCCAGCCTGAGCTCTTCGAGGCGAGGCGCCTCTCGCTGGGCGAACGGCACGGTCTCGAGATCGGCGAGCGCCGCGCCGCGCCAGAGCCCGAGCGCCTCGGCCAGCGCTGTCCGGGCCGTCTCCGCCTTCCCCCGAGCGAGCGCGGCCCGTCCTTCGCTCAGGAGGCGTTCGAAGCGACGCAGGTCGAACTGCTCGGCCTCGACCTGCAGGGCGTAGCCGGGCGCCCGGGTGACGAGCAGCTCCTGGCCGCCGCGAGTGGCGCCCGGGTCGAGCACCTTGCGCAGCTGCGAGACGTACACCTGGAGCGCCGTCGCCGCCGACTCGGGCGGCTGCCCTTCCCAGAGCGCATCGATCAGCCGCTCGCGCGAGACCGCCTCGTTCGCGTGCAGCAAGAGCATCGCGAGGAGGGAGCGCTGCTTCGTGCCGCCGAGCGCGAGCGGCCGGCCGTCCTCGGTGGCCTCGAGCGGACCGAGGATCCCGAACTCCATGGTCGCCCGACCGTAACACGGTCGGCGGCGCCGTCCCAGCGGCCCGGGAGTCGGTTTCCAGGCGGCAGAGTCGCCGGTGTGTGATCAGATGAAGCGTGCCCCGTCCGTTCCTGCTGGTCCAGCTGAGCGATCCGCATATCGGTGCCGCCTGGGGCGGACCTGACTCCGTCGAACGGCTTGCCGCGGCCGTCGAGTCGGTGGGCAGGCTTCCCGACCGGCCCGATGCCGTGCTCGTCACGGGCGACATCGCCGACAACGCGGCGGCCGAGGAGTACGCGACCGCTCGGGATCTGCTCGAGCGGATCGGCGCCCCGGTCTACGTGCTGCCCGGCAACCACGACGACGGCGCGGCCCTACGTGCCGCCTTCGACCTGCCTGGCGAGGCGAGCGCGCCAGTGCAGCACGCGGTCGACCTGGGGCCGTTGCGCCTCGTCGTCGCGGACAGCACGCTGCCCGGCGAGGATCGCGGCGAGCTCGATGCGGCGCGGCTCCAGTGGCTCGACGAGACGCTGGCCGCCTCGGACCGGCCCACGGTCGTCGCGCTCCACCATCCGCCGATCGTGCTCGGCATCCCCGTGTGGGACGAGATCGGGCTGACGGGGCGGGACGAGCTCGCCCGTGTGGTCGAGCGCCACCCTCAGGTGCTCGCCGTCGTCGCCGGCCACGTGCACCGCGCGATCGCCGTCCCGTTCGCGGGCAGCGTGGCGCTTTCGGTGCCGAGCACCTACATGCAGGGGAGGCTCGACTTCGAGGCCGACATGGTCGCCCTCGTCGACGAGCCCCCTGCGTTCGCGGTCCACGCGCTCGTGGACGGGAAGCTCGTGTCGCACTTCCAGCCGGTGAAGAGCTCCGCCGCGTGAGCGCCCAGGAGCTGCGGCTGATCCTCACCGTCGACGACCTCGACGGAGCGCTGGCGCTCTACCGCGACGCGCTCGGGCTGGAGCAGCTCGAGGAGTGGACGACCGAGACGAGCCGCGGCGTGCTCCTCGACGCCGGCCGGGCGACGCTCGAGCTGGCGGACGAGGGGCACGCGGCCGAGGTCGACTGGCTCGAGGTCGGCAGGCGCGTCGCCGGCCCCGTGCGGATCGCCTTCGCGGTCGAAGACAGCGCGGCCGCCGCAGAGCGGCTGGTCGAGGTGGGCGCCGAGCTCGTCGCCGGCCCGGTGGAGACGCCGTGGGGCGACGTCAACGTCCGGCTCGCGACGCCCGACGGACTCCAGCTGACGTTGTTCTCCTAGGGGTCGCGCAGGCCGCGCACCTCGTAGGCGGCGACGGGGCGGCCGAAACCCTTGAGCTCGAGCTCGCCGACCGGCTCCGCGTCGACTGCGCCCTCGACGGCCGCGTGCACTCGCTGCCCGATCAGCACCTGCCCGGCGCCGGCTTGGCTGCTGAGACGCGAGGCGAGGTTCGTCACGGGCCCGAGCGCGCCGTAGTCGTAGCGGCCCTCGAAGCCGATCCGCCCGAGCGTTGCGTAGCCGGCCTCGATGCCGACGCCGAGCCCGAGCTCGATGCCGCGCTTCCGCCACGAGGCGGCCAGTGGGACAAAGCGCTCCTGGGCGGCGAGGGCCAGGCGCACCGCCTGCAGCTCGTGCTCGGCCAGCTCGACGGGGTCGTTGAAGAAGACCATGATCCCGTCGCCTGCGAAGTGCTCGAGCGTTCCGCCGTGGGCCGGGATCAGCTCGCCGAGCAGCTCGTGGTAGGTGCGCACCACCTCGAACAGCTCCTCCGGCGCGGCGGTCTCGGCGAAGGCCGTCGACCCGCGCAGGTCGCAGAAGAGGCAAGAGATGTAGGCCCGGTGGCCGCCGAGGAGCTGCTGCCCCTGCTCTGACGAGATCAGCTCGGCGACCTGCGGCGACACGAAGCGGGACAGCTCGCTCCGCTGCCGCTCGACGGCGTCGAGCAGCCGGGCATTGGCGATTGCGATCGCTGCCTGGTCGGCGAACGTCCTCACGAGCTCGACCTGCTCGCCGGTGAACGGCCCGGGCACGTTGCGGCCCGCCGTCACGGCGCCGATCAGCTCGTCGTCGAGCATGATCGGGACGCCGAGGAGCGCGCGATAGCCGACGATGCTTTGGGCGCCGAAGGTGTACTCAGGATCGTCGAGCACGTCGGGGATCTGGACGACGTCGCGGGCGAGTGCGGCGCGGCCGACGATCGTGGTGCGGTCGAGCGCGTGCGGGTGCGCCTCGGCGTACTCGTACCCGGGCGCAGTGTCCTCGCTATGTGCGTGGATGACGAGGACGCCGTCTTCCAGCAGGAAGAGCTGCGAGTGCTCTCCTTCGCAGAGCCGCCGGGCCGCCACGACGATCTCGTCGAGCACCGGCTGGAGGCCGCCCGAGCCGGCGACGGCCTGGAGGACGGCCGAGATCGCCTGACGCTGCTCCCGGAGGCGTGCCACCTCGGCGAGCAGGTCGTCTCGGTTCGCCTCGGCCACTGCGCGAGTATCCGCCTGCGCGGTTCGACCCGTCTACCGGCGCGCGAGCAGCGAGATCGGTCGACCGGCGACGACGGTCCGGAAGCCGTGACGCTGCAGGCTGCGGATCGCCCGGCCCGCGCAGTCGGGTACCGCCGGATCCGCGTAGAGGCCGCGGTGCACGGTGACGTAGCGCACGCCGAGCCGGTCGAGCTGCCGTTCGAGGCGCGGGCTCCACGCGCCGCAGTTGAGCGGCACCAGCGAGCGGGCGACGCGCTCCGCGGACTTCGGCGCTGTCGTCGCGTAGCCGCCCGGCCGCTCGCGCGACGCCTGCTGCGCGTACGAGAGGTAGACCGACCCATACTGGCGCTCCGGGATGAAGACCGGCAGCTCGAGCAGGCGGCCCGGGGCTCGGTCGGCGAGCGCTGCGTACGCCGCGTTGTCCTTGTCCGCGAAGGCCGGGCGGTAGAGCGAGACGCCGGCGCGCAGGTCGACGGCGACGACGAGCACGGCGAGGGCCGTGAGGAGCGGCGCGCGCAGCTGGTCGATCGCGATGGCTGCCAGCGCGGCGAGTGCCAGGCACGCGATCGGCAGGAGCCGCTCCGGCACGCGCGGGTAGCGAAGCGGCGGGAAGTGGCGCCAGACCGTCTCGTAGAGCGGCAGGTTCGTGCCTAGCGCGAGCAAGCCGGGGATGAGGACGCCGAGCCCGAGCAGCACCGCGAGCCGGCCCGATCGCTGCGAGCCCAGCACGACCAGGCCCGCGATCGCGAGCAGCGGCACGACCCAGCCGAACAGGGTGAACTCCTCGAGCGGGCCGGCGTGGCGGGAGAGGAAGCCGCTCCAGTCGGCCGAGTACGCGGCGACCTCGCGCAGGGACCGGC
The DNA here is from genome assembly GCA_963734565.1 of uncultured Thermoleophilia bacterium. GTDB lineage: Bacteria > Actinomycetota > Thermoleophilia > Gaiellales > Gaiellaceae > JACVRM01. Next base: position 540,980 of record CAVTHM010000007.1, read on the forward strand.
CGCCCTCCGCGATCGAGCCGTCGATCACAGCGCGCTGCACGACGAGCCCGGCCATGACGGCGAGCCCCGCTCCAGCCGCGGCGGAGACGACGGCTCGGCGCTCGCGCGCCCGGATCAGCCCGTACGCGAGCACGAACGGGATTGCGCCGAGCGCCAGGTGGAGCTGGCCGGTGAGCGGAACGGCAACGAGCGCGCCCGCGCCGAGCGCGAGCCAACGGGAGTCGCCGTCGCGGCCGCGCTCGAACCCGACCAGCGCAAGCGGGAGGAGGAACGCCATCAGCCCGAGCAGGTGGCCGGTCGACTGCATGACGCGATACGGGGCGAGCGCGAACGCCAGCCCGCCGGCGAGCGCGGCACCGCGCTCCAGACCGAGCGAGCGCAGCCACCAGCACGTCGCGCCGCCGGCGACGACGTAGGACAGAAGCACGATCCAGTTCCAGGCGACGACCTGGCCGAAGAGCCGCTCGACGGGCCAGTACGGGAGCCCGTAGAGCCAGCCCTGCAGGTTCAGCACCGGCGAGCTCTCCGGCTGGAACGAGTACGGGTCGCGCCAGAACGCGTTCAGCCCGCCGAGCTGGTGCCCGACGAGCCACATGTTCCAGCCGAGCTGCAGGTGGTCGCCGGAGGCCGTCTCCCCGTAGCTCGGGTCGGCCCGCGCGAGGTACGAGTCGTGTGCGTCCTTCAGCGCCGGCCAGGCTGCGAGCGCGCCCGCCGCGAGGTACAGGAGGCTCGCTAGTCCCGCAAAGCCTGCGCTGCCGAGACGAGCGCGTCCACGTCGGGCACCTCGCTCGACTCGTATCGCCATGCGCCGCGGACCGTACCGCGGCGCGAGGGTCGTTCTGGCCGCAACGTCGCTAAAGGTTCTCGCGCGCCTCACACTCCCTCTGACGGTGGACGAACGGGCGCAGCAGATCGAGCGGGTCTACCGGGAGCGCTATGTCGGCTTCCGCAATGCCCTCGCTACGGTCACCGGGGACTACGACTCCGCGCGTGACGCGCTGCAGGAGGGGTTCGCCCGCGCGCTCCGCGAGCGCCGGCGCTTCCGCGGCGAGGCGCCGATCGAGGCGTGGATCTTCCGCATCGCGCTGCGCGCCGCGCTCGAGACTCGGAAGCAGATCGAGCCGGCACTCGCCGGCGAGATCCCGGCGGCCCTCGTCGACGAGACTCGTGATCCGGCACTCGCCGCAGCCGTCCGCCGGCTGGCCCCGCGCAGGCGGCTGATCGTGTTCCTCCGCTACTTCGCGGATCTCTCCTACGCGCAAATCGCCGACGTGCTCGAGATCAGCGAGGGGACCGTGGCCGCGACGCTCGCGCAGGCGCACGAGACGCTGCGCGAGGCTCTTCGACCGGAGGAGGTCAGGCAATGACGGACGCACTCGAGCTGCAGCTCGCCGATCGCTTCCGCGCGCTCGGCCTCGCGGTCGACGACTCGGACTGGGTGGACGTGCGTCGCCGCGCGCGGCGCCCCCGCCGCTGGCTCGCCCTCCCGGTCGCGGCAGCGATCGCCGTGGTCGTCGCCGGGTCGGCATTCGCAGTCCGGCACGTCGTCGACTTCTTCTCTGCCGATCCCGCTCCGGAGCGCATCGTGCGCGAGTACAACCGGATGGCCGTCGTGTCAGAGGTGCTGGACATGCACGGGCCTCGGGTCGTGCCGAACCAGGTGCGAAAGGTCATGGCCGTCGAGCGACGCGGCAAGCCGGAGCCGTTCTACGTCGTCCCGACCGAGAATGGCGGCTTCTGTTACCGCTGGGCGACGAGCGGGAGCTGCGGGCGCATCATGCGCGGGCAGCCCCCGGTGGGTGTCGGCTACCTGGGCGGTGCGAACGGCCCGCAGGACCTGCAGGGCAACGTCACCGATGCGGACGTGACACGGCTCGAGCTCGAGTACGAGGACGGCAGCTCCACGGAGCTTCCGATCGTCTGGGTCTCGCCGCCCATCGACGCCGGCTTCTTCGCCTACGACGTCCCCGACGACCATGAGCTCCCGGGTCACGGCGCCACGGCGCTCGTGGCCTACGGCGCCGACGGCAACGAGCTGCACCGCACCAAGTTCTTCCGCGACGATCCGCAGTGGGACTCGGGGCCTGACGGCCTCCCACGGATCGCCGACCGCACGCAGAAGCGGACGCTGTTCGACTTCACCGCGCCGAACGGCGGACATTGGACACTCGTCACGGCGCCGGCTCCGGGGGACAAGCTCTGCTACGCCGCCAACAGCGAGGGCGGCTGCCTGTCGCCGAAGTTCCCGGCGAGCATCGAGACGTTCCATGCGCAGGGGTCGAGCATCTGCTGCGCTCTCCCCGACTGGGTCGACGCCGTCTTGCTGCGCTACGAAGACGGCGACCGCACGACGCTGAAGCCGGTCGACGGATTTCTGTACTACGGGATTCCGGAGGAGCACTGGAAGCCCGGCCATCGCCTCGAGCAGATGATCTTCCTGGACGCCGTGGGCTCGGCGCGCAGGTTCAAGGGCGTCCGCACGGACGTGAAGGCGGTCTATCCGTGCTCGAAGGAGGAGCAGCTCGACCTCGGCCACGACGTGCACGTCTGCCCGTAGGGCAGCTAGAGCGCCTGGGCGGCGGCGATCAGCTCGTCCACGTCGGGCACCTCGCTCGACTCGTAGTGCCAGGCGCCGCGGACGGTTCCGCTCTCGTCGATCAGGAACGCGGTGCGTTCGGACACGTCCCGCATCCCGCGGTAGACGTGGCCGACGCCGAAGCCGCGCGTCGCCTCGGCGTTGAAGTCGGAGAGCAGCGGGAAGTCGAGCTCGAGCACCTGCTGCCAGGCGATGTGCGTCCAGGGCGAGTCGCGCGAGACCCCGAACCGCCGCACGCCTGCCTCCTCGAATGCCTTGCCCTTGTCACGCAAGAGCTCCATCTCGGTCGTTCAGGTGGATGACCAATCGAACAAGAAGAACACGAGGAGGATCGGGCCTTCCTCGACCAGGCTCGCGAGCGTGACCGGCTCGCGCGGCCCGGCGAACACGGTTGCCTCGGGGATGCGGTCGCCGACTTCGAGCACGGCACGGACGCTACCGCGCTCAGCCGCCGGGCGAACTGGCTGCCGCCCGAACTGCGTGGGCGGTTCGGATTCGCGACGCCGGCAGACCCTCGTCGTGCAGATCGCGTGACACTTCGGCGCGTCTTTAAGCCACGCCTGGCACCAGCGGCGCACCGCCCCGGCTAGGCGGCTCGAGCTTCGCGAGCGGGTTTCCGAGCCCGCCGTGCGCATCGCGTTACAGAGCCGTGCGTCTCTTCGGACGGTGCCTGGCACCGTCCGAAGCGGCTCGCGGACATGTCCGAGGCGAGGGCCGCGAGCCTGACTCAGCGCACTGCGCAGCACCAGCCGGCGACGACCGGGAAGTCGCCGGTGGCGGAGCCGTTCAGCTGCTCGGTGATCGACGAGCGCGTGACGGCCTTCGTACCGCCGTCGCGGACGAAGATCCACTGGTCGGCGCCGTCCCACGCCACCATCACCCACTTGCCGTCGGGCGACCACGCGACTTGCGAGATGCGGCCCGCGCCGGAGAAGAGCTGCTGGCTCGGCGCGCGGCCTGAGTTGGCGGCCGTCCAGACCGTGCTGCGGCCCGCGACCGGGTCATAGGTGACGTAGGCGAGCTCCGGCTGGGCCGGCGCCCACGCTGCGTCCACAAAGCGCACGTTCCGCGGGCCCGTCGGGCGCACCGCGGCCACATGCAGCGCGTTGTCGCGGTACACGTCGAGCCGCTTGTCTGCGCGCGCCGCGATCAGCCCGCCGTCCGACGAGAACTCGAGCTGCTTCGGCATGCCTCGGCTCCAGCCGGCGCGGACGTCGCCCGAGTCGGCGTCGATCACACGGACGGCGCCGCTCGGCGTCACGTACGCCAGGACGTGCTCGCTGCCCGGCTTCCAGGCGGGCGCGACGTCCCCGACGCGCTTGAGCAACGCGCGGTCGCCTGTGCCGTCGCCCGCGACGACGTGCAGCGAGTCGCCGCTCAGGTAGGCGATGCGCGTGTCCGTCTTCGTTGCCGCCCCAGCGCGCGCCGTGCACATCGGGGCGCGCGAGCGACCAGTGCACGCGGCCGGACGGCTCGAGTGCGTCGAGCTCGTTCTCCTTCGCGGCGAGGATGTAGAGCCCGAACGGCGACCACGACGACTCGCGGTACGAGCCGAGCAGCCGCTTCGAGCCGTCGGGCTGGACGACCCACGGGCCGCGCGAGGAGTCGACGAGCAACCGGCCCTTCGCCGGCAGCGAGAACAGCGACGGCTGGGTCGACTCGACCTTGACCTGCTCCCGCCCGATGGCGTCGCGCACGTTGCCGATCACCGCGCGCCCGGGCGGCGACAGCGCGGCGGCGATCAGGATCATCAGCGTCGCGGCGAGGGCGATCGGCCCCCAGCGGCCGGGGACGATCGGGGCGGGCAGCTCCTCGCGCTCCTCGAACGCCTGTCGGTGACCAGCCAGCTGCGCCGGCGCGCCTCGAGCTCGCCGGGGACGACGACCGAGGCGAGCGAGCGGGCGAGCGTCGCGTCATCCATCGACGTTGGCTCCCAGCTGGTCGAGGCCGCGGCGGAGCCGCGAGTTGACGGTGCCGCGCGGGATCTCGAGCAGGTCGGCGATCTCGCCGGGCGTGTAGTCGAGTAGGTAGCGCAGCACGATCACCGCGCGGTGCTCGGGGCTGAGCTCGAGCAGCTCGGCCACGATCGCCGTCGAGTTGCCGAGCTCGGGAGGGTCGGCCGTCGGCGCGTTGCCGTCGCCGAGCTCGACCTCCGCACGCACGGTGCGGGCGCGCGCCCAGTCGATCGAGCGGTTGACGACGATCCGGTGCAGCCACGGCCCGAACGGCCGGCGGCGGTCGAAGCGGTCGAGCGAGCGCACGGCGGCGAGGAACGCCTCCTGCGCGATGTCCTCGGCGGCGGCCCCGTCGTGGACGATGAGGTACGCGGCCCGGTATGCGCGCGGCCAGTGCGCGCGGAACAGCTGCTCGAGGTCGGGGACGGAGCCGGCCGCCGCGCCGCGGATCCAGGCACGCTCGTCCCGGCGCATCGGCCGACTATAGGACGGCATCCCACGCGAAGACGTACGTCGGCGGGGGCCTGCGAGGTCCATCGGTACGGAATACGACCACGGGCGCCGGACGGGTCCCTGGACCTGGTCGCGGGCCGTCGCCGTAGAGGAGGGGTCAGCCCGAGAGGAGGCTCCGATGAAGCGCCTGCTGCCGCTCGCCCTGCTTGCCGTGTTCCTGCTGCCGTCGCGCGCCGCCGGCGACGGCTGCCCGCTGGAGACGTGCGGCGTCCAGAGCGTCGCCCTGCCGGGATCCCGTGTGGTGGTGACCCGGCCTCAAGGCGTGGTCGTCGCCTACGACGTCGTGACCGGGAAACGGCGCTTCACGCTGCCGTTCGCCGTCGACTCGGCCGACGGCCGCAGTCATTTCGTCGCCTGGAATCCGCGGGGGCGCACCGTGGTGCACAAGTACGGGTTCGCCGGCCAGGCCGCGGGGAGCTGGCGGCTTGGGCCGCGGCTCGGGATGTGGATCGCGTCGGCGAACGGTCGTTACCTCGTCCTCCAGTCCGCGCAGAGCCGCCGTCGCTCGCGGCTCGTCGTCCTCGATACGCACACTGGGCGCCAGCGGCCGGTCGCGCTCGCGGGCAGCTTCCAGCCGGAGGCGATCTCCAACGACGCGCGCCGCCTGTTTCTCATCGAATACGTGGGGCGCGGCTACCGCGTTCGCCTCTACGACCTCGCCCGCGATGCCCTGCGGCCCGGCGAGCTGCGTCCGCGGAACGACGGCGAGCCGATGCGCGGGTTTCCCGCCTACGCGATCGGGTCGCCCGGCGGCCGCTGGCTGCTGACGCTCTACGTGAAGCCCAAGCAGCACGAGGCGTTCGTCCACGCGCTCGATCTCCGCAACGCCGTCGCCTACTGCGTCGATCTCCCGGGGCGCGCGAGCTCCTACCAGCTCGGAAAATGGGCACTCACACTCGGACTCGACGGCACGACGCTCTACGCGAGCAGTCCGCCGCTCGGGCTGACGACGCAGATCGACCTGCGGACGCTCGAGAGCTCGCCCCCGATCCAATTTGCGCGCTCGGTCGAGGGCGGCAACTACGTGAACGCCGCGATGTCGCCACGCGGTGACCTCGTCTACGTGGGCGCGCTCCGGAACCTGTGGGCCTACGACGTGCGCGCCCACCGCATGCGCGGCCCCTATCGCGTCGGCCCAATCGCGGGCTTCGCGTTTACACCGGACGGCCGGCGGCTGACCGTGATCGCGCCGGGCGACCGCGTCTTCTGGCTGGACGCCGCGACCGGGAAGAGGCTCTAGGCCGCCGCGGGGACGGCGGCTGCCTCGGTGACGTCGGCGATCTCGCGGACGACTTCGACGACGTCGCGGTTGGCGTTGAACACGCGCAGCTGCCGGTCGGCGCCGTTGCCGCGCGAGAGGATCTCCTGGATGCCTTCGAGCTCGGCCTCCGAGCCGAGCTCCTTCGCGTGCGGCTCGATTTGCCGGAGCGTGCGCCGGATCAGCTGGGCGACCGGGATGCGGTTCCGCTTGCCGGTCGCGAGGTCCATGATCGGCGCATCCAGCCCGTAGCGGCCCGCGAGCCACTTGTTCTCGGTCGTGAGGATGCGGTGGTACGTCGCGATCTCCTCGCCGCGGTCGATCTCCTCGCAGACGTGCTTCACGAACGCCTGGCAGTACGCGGCGATCGCGACCGCGTGCTCGACGCGCGTGACGCCGTCGCAGATCCGCACCTCGACGGTGCCGAACCGCGGGTGCGGGCGGATGTCCCACCAGATCTGCGTGTAGTCGGCGATGCAGCCGGTGCGCTCGAGCTGGTGGACCACGGCGGCGTAGTCGGCATAGTCCTTGAAGCGCGGCGGCGGCCCGGAGCGCGGGAAGGCGGAGAAGACCATCTGGCGGCTCGAGTGCAGGCCGGTCGGCTCGCCGCGCCAGAACGGCGACGAGGCGGAGAGCGCAAGCAGCGGCGCGAGCTGCGGGAGCAGCGCGTTCGTCACCTGGATCGCCTTCTCCGGCGAGTCGACGGCGACGTGCACGTGCATCCCGAAGATCAGCTCGCGGCGGGCGACGTACTGCATCTGGTCGACGAGCTGCCGGTAGCGGTCGCGCGCGGTGATCCGCTGGCGCTCGAACAGGCTGAACGGGTGGGTGCCCGCCGAGCCGACGCGCAGGCCGCGCTCATGGGCGATGCCGGTCACATAGCCCCGCAGCTGGCGCAGCGCGCGGTCGACGTCCTGCGCGGTGTGGCACACGGGCGTGGTGATCTCGATCACCGACTGCATCAGCTCTGCGTTGATGCGCGGCTCGAGCTCATGCCCGGCGACCGCGGCGAGCACGGTGTCGATGTGCTGGACGAGGTCGAGGGTCTCGCCGTCGAGCAGCATGTACTCCTCCTCGACGCCGAGGGTGTACGGGTCGCCCTGGCCGTACTTGTGGTCGAGCACGCTGCCGCCCGGCTCGAGGCTCTTGCCGGTGATGGACGCGGGAAATGCCTGCTTGTCCACGGGTTCGGAAGCCTATGTGGTGACGATCGCTTCGGCCTCGATCTCGACGAGCCAGCGCGGATCGAGGAGCTGGACGACGACACCGGTCGTCGCGGGCCGGATCTCGCCGAACACCTCGCCGTGCGCACGGCCTGCCGGCTCGATGTAGGCGGCGTCGGTGACGTAGATGCGCGTGCGGACTACGTCCTGCGCTGTAGCCCCGGCCTCGGCGAGCGCCTGGAGGATGATCTCGAGGCAGCGGCGTGCCTGGTCGTAGGGGTCGGCCGGCGGGTCGGCGCCGTCGGGCATGACGGGCGCGGTGCCGCTCACGTGCACGTGGTCGCCGACACGGACGGCACGCGAGTAGCCGATCGTGCGCTCCCACGGCATTGCCGAGCTGATGAGCCGGCGCTCCATGCGCATAGCATCGCGCGCCGTGGAGGCTCTCGCGCGGATCGATGGGTGGCCGGCGCCGCACGCCGCCGCGGGCGCGGTGCGGGCGGGAGGCGTGGTCGCGACACAGGGCCATGCCGAGCGGGTGTACCGCTGGGCGTCGATCACGAAGCTGGTGACCGCGCTCGCCGTGCTCGTCGCGGCCGAGGAAGGCGTCGTCGACCTGGACGAGCCGGCCGGACCGGAGGGATCGACGGTGCGGCACCTGCTCGCGCACGCGTCCGGGCTGCCGTTCGAGTCGGGCGGCGCGGCGATCGGCCGGCCGGGCGCGCGGCGGATCTACTCGAACGCAGGCTTCGAGGCGCTCGCCCAGCACGTCGCGCGCGCGGCCGAGATGCCGTTCGCTGACTACCTGCGCGCGGCGGTGCTCGAGCCGCTCGGCATGGACACGAGCGAGCTGCGCGAGTCGGCAGCGGCCGGCCTGTGGGGGCCGCTGGACGACCTGCTCCGCCTCGGCCGCGAGCTGCTGGCACCCACGGTGATCGCGCCCGAAACGCTCGCCGAGGCGACGTCGGTCGCGTTCCCTGGCCTGGACGGCGTGCTGCCCGACTACGGCCGCATGACGCCGAACGACTGGGGGCTTGGGTTCGAGATCCGCGACGCGAAGCCCGGCCACTGGATGGGCTCAGCCGTGTCGCCGCGCGCGTTCGGCCACTTCGGCGGCTCGGGCACGTTCCTCTGGGTCGACCCGGAGCTGGGCGCCGCGCTCGGCGTCCTCACCGACCTCGACTTCGGTGAATGGGCGAAGCAGGCCTGGCCGCCCTTCTCGGACGCTGTCGTCGCCGAGCTCCGCGGCTGACCCGGCCGAGAGACGTGTCCCGCGGGGACGTGTCTCCAACACGTGCCCCACCCTCCCAAGGGGAGAGACTGCCTCCACCACCCGCCCGGCTCTGACGGTATCGCTGAACTTCGCGCGTGTCCGGGTCGGAAGTGCGCCGACTTCTGCGCGCGGCGGCGGCGCGGAGCGCTACGCCGGGTCGCGCGAGGCGCCCTGGCGGAGCGTCGGGTGGCGGAGCTCCATCGTCTGGTGCCCGAGCTCCCAGTCCTCGCCGCGGCCGTAGTTCTCCCTCAGGAACTCCATGATCGGGACGTCGCCCTCGATCACGCGGCCGTCCTCGGTCTTCAGTGCCGGGATCGCCCGCGTGCCGATCTCCTTCTCCATCTCGTCGCGCTGCGAGCGCCGCGGCGCGACCTGCCGGGCGATGAAGTCGATGCCGAGCTCGGTCATGCGCTCCCGCACGCGGTGTGAGTACGGGCACCACTCGGCCTGGAAGAACTCGAGCACGCTCAGTCCCCGAGCAGCGGCTTGACGAACTGGTCGAACGCGGCCCGGTCGCAGCTCGCGACCGTCGCCGGGGTGACCGCTCGCACGCTGGCCGTCCGCCGGATGCCCATAGCCGGGGCGACCTCGCCGAAGTAGTCGCCGGGGCGCAGCAGCGCCCGCTCGCCACGCGCATCCTGCGTGACCGAGAGCAGCCCGCCGAGCACGATGTAGAAGCGCGAGCCGAACTCGCCCTCGCGCACGATCTCGGTCCCCGCCGGCACGTACTCGCGGTTCATCTGCTCGGCGAGCTTCGCCAGCTTCTCGCCGGGCAGCTCGGCGAGCAGGCCGACGCGGGCCAGTTCGGCGACGGTGGCGGGCGCGAGGCGCGGGCTCATCGTCCCTATTGTTGCCGCGTGGGCGAGCTCGCGGCCTGGAGGTACTGCCCGCGCTGCCGCACCGAGCTCAGCGGAGACGATGCGCGCCGCGAGTGCCCGAGCTGCGGATTCGTCGCGTACGCGAGCTCCAACCCCACGGCCTCGGCGCTCCTCGTGGACGACAGCGGGCGAGTCCTGCTCTCGCGCCGGCGCTACGAGCCCTACGCCGGCCAATGGGATCTGCCGGGTGGATTCCTTGCGGAGGGAGAGCACCCGCTCGACGCGCTGCAACGCGAGCTTCGCGAGGAGGCGAGCGTCGAGATCGAGGCCGGGGACTTCCTCGGGATCTGGATGGACCGCTACGGCGACGGTGCGGAGGCGCCCGCCACGATCAACCTCTACTGGACGGCGCGGATCACCGCGGGCGAGCCGCAGCCCGACGACGATGTTCTGGAGCTCCGCTGGTTCGACCCCGACGACCTGCCGCCGGCCGACGAGATCGCGTTCCACGTCACACAGGTCCTGTCAGCGTGGCGGGACGAGCACGCGTAGCGCGAGCGGCTCGACCCGGAACTCGAGCGCCGTCTCGAACAGCGCGGGCTCGCCGTCGACGGCCGCCTTCACGTGGTGGCCGTTCGCGTCGACGGTGACGTGCTCGCAGGAGCGCTCCTCCCACGAGCGCGGTGTCCAGCCGTGCGCCACGTAGAGATGTAGCCGGCCGCCGTCGAGCCGTTCGCGCGTGCCGAGATCGAAGGCGTCGAGCTCGTACTCGTTGCTCGCGACGAGGACGACGTGCGCGTCCACCCGCTCGTCGTCCACGACGAAGTGGTCGCTGCGCCCACGGTCGCGCGCCAGGAGGAGCAGGGCACGGAGACGGGCGAGCGTGTCGCGCCGGCGCCGGTGCTGCTCGCGCCGGTGGACGAGCTCCGCGTACACCCCGAGCGAGACGTTGTTGAGGAAGAGGCGGTCGCCGGCTCGGCCGACGTCGACGCGCCGCTCGCGGCCGCCGAACGCGTCGAGCGTCGCGAGCGGGTCGTCCACGTCGAGGCCGAGGTCGCGCGCGAAGTGGTTCCGCGTCCCGAACGGGATCGGCACGAACGGGAGCTCACGCTCGACGGCGACTGCGGCGACGGTCCCGAGGGACCCGTCGCCGCCCGCCATGCCGAGCGCGTCGGCGTCCGCCGTGCGCGCGAGCTCCGCGAGGTCGTCGTCCGGCTCGAGCACGTGCACCCGTAGGGCGCGCGCGCGAGCCGCCTCGACGAGCTCGCCGGTCATCCCGCCCGTGCCCGAGCGGGGATTGACGAAAAGCGTTAGGCCTCCGCCAGGCCGAGCGAGCGCTCGAGCGCGCCCTTGGGCTGCGCGCCGACGGCGAACGCCGCGGCCTCGCCGTCCCGGAAGAGGATCATGGTCGGGATCGACGCGACCCCGAAGCGCTGCGCCAACGCAGGCTCCTCGTCGATGTTGACCTTGACGAGCTTCAGCTCTTCGCCGCGCTCGTCGACGATGCGCTCGAGGATCGGTGAGACGGCGTGGCAGGGGCCGCACCACTCCGCCCAGAAGTCGACGATCACGGCCTTCTCGCTCTGGATGACCTCTGTCTCGAAGGTCGACTCCGTTGCTGCTGTGGTCATGCCTGTCCTTTCGTGTGTTCGATGACCGGAAGCTTTTCCCGCACTAGTCAACCGATAACGCCCGACGGCGCGGCCTGCATTCCCGCAGCTTCCTACACTGGCGGCGTGGAAGACGTCTTCGCGCCGCTGCCCGACAAGCCGGATCACCCCGCGCTCGAGCTCGAGATCCTCGAGCTCTGGGACCGCGAGCGGACCTTCGACAAGCTCCGCACGCAGAACGAGGACGGGCCGCGCTGGTCGTTCTTCGACGGGCCGGTGACGGCCAACAAGACGCTGGCCGTGCACACCGCGTGGGGCCGCACGCTGAAGGACGTCTTCCAGCGCTACAAGGCGCTCAAGGGCTTCCACCAGCGCTACCAGAACGGCTTCGACTGCCAGGGGCTTTGGATCGAGGTCGGCGTCGAGCGCCAGCTCGGGCTGAACTCGAAGCGGGAGATCGAGGAGTACGGGCTCGAGGAGTTCGCCGCACGCTGCCGCGAGGTGGTCCTCTGGTCGGCGGAGGAGCTGACGCGCGGCTCGATCCGCCTCGGCCAATGGATGGACTGGGGCCACGACTACTTCACGTTCAGCGACACGAACATCGAGTACGTCTGGCGGATGCTGAAGACGGTGAACGAGCGCGGGTGGTTGTACCTCGGCCACCGCTCGACCGAGTGGTGCCCGCGCTGCGGCACGTCGATCTCCGCGCACGAGCTGGCCGGCAACTACGTCGACCGCGCCGACCCGTCGCTGTACGTGCGGCTGCCGCTGCTCGACCGCCCAGGCGAGTCGCTGGTTGTCTGGACGACGACGCCGTGGACGCTCCCGGCGAACGTGGCGGCGGCCGTCGCCCCGGACGCGGACTACGGGCGGCGCCTGAACGGCGAGTGGGTCGCGGCGCCGCGCTACCCGGACGAGTCGTTCGACGAGATCGTCAAGGGGTCGGAGCTGGTCGGCTGGCGCTACGAGGGCCCGTTCGACGACCTGCCGCCGGGCGCCGGCGTCGAGCACCGCGTGATCCCGTGGGACGAGGTCTCGATGGACGAGGGCACCGGGATCGTCCACATCGCCCCGGGCTGCGGCGCCGAGGACTTCGAGTTGTCACGCGAGCACGACCTGCCGGTGCTCACGCCCGTGGACGAGTCGGGGCGCTTCTACGACGACTACGGCTGGCTGCACGGGCTCTCGACGGTCGAGTCCGCCGAGCAGATCATCGGCAACCTCGAGGAGCGCGGGCGGCTGGTCGAGGCGGGTCTCTACGAGCACCGCTACCCCGAGTGCTGGCGCTGCCACACGCCGCTGATCTTCAGGATCGCGGACGACTGGTTCATCTCCGTGCGTGACCTGCGCCAGCCGATGCGCGACGCCAACGGCACCGTCGAGTGGGTGCCCGAGTACATGGGCAAGCGCATGGACGACTGGCTCGTCAACATGGGCGACTGGAACATCTCGCGGCGCCGCTACTACGGGCTCCCGCTGCCCTTCTACCCGTGCTCGTGCGGGCACCTGAACGTGATCGGGTCGAAGGCCGAGCTGCTCGAGCGCGCCACGGTCGAGATCACGGACGAGGCGCTGCCCGAGCTGCGGCGGCCGTGGATCGATCGCGTGCCGATGCGTTGCGAGTCGTGCGGCGAGCCGGTGGAGCGCATCCCGGAGGTCGGTGACGTGTGGCTCGACGCGGGGGTCGTCCCGTTCTCGACGCTCGGCTGGCGGAGCGACACCTGGGTCGAGGGCGGCAACGGCACGGGCGCGGCGCGCGGGCTCACGGGCGCCGATCTCCCCGACCACGCGTACTGGGAGCAGTGGTTCCCGGCGGACTGGGTGAGCGAGATGCGCGAGCAGATCCGGCTGTGGTTCTACTCACAGCTCTTCATGTCGGTCGTGCTCGTCGGGCAGGCGCCGTTCAAGCGCGTGCTCGGCTACGAGAAGATGCTGGACGAGACGGGCCGGGAAATGCACGGTTCGTGGGGGAACATGATCGACGCGGAGGACGCGTTCGCGCGCATGGGCGCCGACGTGATGCGCTGGCAGTACTGCGCGCAGCCGCCGAACCAGAACCTGCTTTTCGGGTTCGGGCCGGGGCAGGCGATCAAGGGCAAGCTCCTGCGGCTCTGGAACTCGTCGCAGGTGCTCGTGCTCTACGGCAATGTCGCCGGTTGGCGGCCGCGATTGGAGGATCTTGCCTGTGGGCCGGACGGGGAGCTGGCGGCGCTCGACCGGTGGCTCGTGGAGCGGACGAGGGCGCTCGTCGCGGAGGCCGAGCAGGCGTACGAGGACACGCTCACGGTCAACGTGGTGCGGGCCTTCGAGGCGTTCGTGGACGATCTCTCGAACTGGTACATCCGCCGGTCGCGGCGGCGGTTCTGGGACGGCGACGAGGCGGCGCTGCGGACGCTCTGGTTTGCGTTGGTCTCGGCGCTGCGGGTGATCGGGCCGGTCATGCCGTTCCTCGCGGAGGAGCTGTGGCAGCGGCTCGTGCGCGGGCCGGTGGAAGGCGCGCCGGAGTCGGTGTTCCTCTCCGGGTGGCCCGAGCCGGGCGAGCCCGACCGCGCGCTGTTGGACGAGATCGCGCAGGTGCGGCTCATCGTGGAGCTCGGGCGCCAGGCGCGGTCGGCCTCGGGGTTGAAGCTGCGCCAGCCGTTACGCCGCTTGGTGGTGCAGGGGTCATCGCTTCCGGCGCACGAGGACGAGCTCCGCGACGAGCTCCGCGTCAAGGCGGTCGAGTTCGGGCCGGTCGAGGCGACGGAGCTGCGCGTGCGGCCGAACCTGCCGGTGCTCGGCCCGAAGCTGGGTGCGGCGCTGGGCGAGGTGCGGCGTGCGCTCGAGGCGGGCGAGTTCACGCTCCACGAGGACGGCGGTCTCTCCGTCGCAGGCCACGAGCTCGGTGCCGACGAAGTACTGGTCGAGACGGTCGGCCGGGAAGGCTGGGCCGTGGCGTCGGACGACGGCGTGACAGTCGCGGTGGAGACGGCGGTCGATGCGGAGCTGCAGCTCGAGGGCCGCGCGTACGACCTGATACACGAGCTCAACACGCTCCGGCGCGACCGTGGGTTCGAGCTCACCGACCGAGTGCGGATCGTCGTCCCGGATGCATGGCGCGACGTCGTCGAGCGCCACGGCGAGCGAGTCGCCGGCGAGGTGCTGGCGATAGAGCTCACAGCCGGCGACGTCGCCGAGCCGCAAATCGACAAGGCTTAGGCCGACCGACATTCGCGGGCCGCATGGCCGCGGCGCCTCCACGACGGTGCCAGGCACCGTCGCAGAGGAGCTACGGCATCGTCACGCGTTCCGCACGCGTGCTGCTCAACCCGCTTGTTGCGGTGCTTTCGCGCGAGGCCAGTGCCGGCTCGAACGGTGCCAGGCGTCGTGACGGGAGCGTGACGAGTCTGCGCCAAGAGTCGCGCGGTCGGTCTTGTGCGCCTTGGGCGCCGTTACCGTCGGTTCGATGCCGCGCCCGTCTCGCGAGTTCGATCCCGGCCTCCCGTACCACGTCACGATCCGCGGCAACGACGGGCGCCGGATCTTCACCTGTGCCGGCGACGCGAACTTCTTCCTGACGCTTGCCGAGAGAACGTTGGGGCAGCACGAGATCACCTGCGCCGCCTACTGCTTGATGTCGACCCACTACCACCTGCTCGTCGTGGACGGATGCGAGCGACTCCCGGTCGCCATGCATCAACTCAACGGTTGTTACGCGCGAGGCTGGAACCAGCGGTACGGCCATGAGCACCACGTCTTCGGCCGGCGCTACGCGGCGATCGCGATCGAGAGCGACGCGCACCTGCTCGGCGGTCACCGGTACATCGCCCTCAACCCGGTCGTCGCCGGTATCTGCCGGGGCGCCGAGCAGTATCGGTGGAGCAGCTACCGCGCACTCATCGGCCGAGGGCGCGCACCGTCGTTCGTCGACCCGCACGCGATTCTCGACGCTTACCACCACGATCGCGCGATCGCCATGCGGCTCCTGCGCGACTTCGTCGAGAACCCGGGCTAGCCCCGCTGCGCCTCGGCGAGCTGCAGCTCGCGGCGAAGCTCGACCGGGAGCCGGAAGGTGACGTCCTCGTCCACCATCGCGAACGGCTCGACCGCCGCGCCGCGCGCCGCAAACCACCCGGTCACCCGCTCCACGAGCGACTCCGGCGCCGAGGCGCCGGATGTCACGCCCGCCACGCGCACCCCGCCGAGCCACCCCTCGTCGATGTCCCGCTCGTCGTCGATGAGGTACGCAGGCACGCCGCCCGCGCGCGCCACCTCGACGAGGCGGTTCGAGTTCGACGAGTTGCGCGAGCCGATCACGAGCAGCAGGTCGATCGCCGGCAGCATCTCCTTCACCGCCCACTGCCGGTTGGAGGTCGCGTAGCAGATGTCCTCCTTCTTCGGCGCGTGAATGTCCGGGAACCGGCGCCGCAGCGCCGTGATGATCGCCGTCGTCTCGTCGACCGACAGCGTCGTCTGCGTCAGGTACGCGAGCGGCGTCCCCTCCGGAACCGAGAGCGCCTCCGCGTCCTCGACGGACTGGACGAGCACCGTCGCCTCGGGCGCCTCGCCCATCGTTCCGACCACCTCCTCGTGGCCGGCGTGGCCGATGAGCACGATCGTGTAGCCCTGCGCCGCGTACCGCTGCGCCTCCACGTGCACCTTGCTGACGAGCGGGCATGTCGCGTCGATCGTCTTCAGCCCGAGCGCTGCTGCATTCGAATGCACCGTCGGCGCCACCCCGTGGGCCGAGAGCACCACGGTCTCGCCGGGGGGCACCTCCGTCTCCTCGTCGACGAAGATCGCGCCGCGCCCCTCCAGCTCGCGGACGACATGCGCGTTGTGGACGATCTGTTTCCGCACGTACACGGGCGGGCCGTAGAGCTCGAGCGCCCGCTCGACGGTCTCCACCGCGCGCTCGACGCCGGCGCAGTATCCGCGCGGAGAAGCCAGTAGAACCCGCTCCACCATGCGGCGAGTGTAGCCCTGCCCGCCCCGCGCACTCCTATCATCAGGATTGCGTGGAGCGCTTGGAGACGCCGTTCCCGGACAGCGGGCCGCTTGCCGCCTCGCCCCTCGAGTGGGTGCTGATCGGCGCAGCCGCCGCACTGGCGGTCGTCCTGCTGATGATGTGGCTGCGCGAGCGGCACGTCGCCCGCGCCCGCGCAGCCCGCCGAAGCGACGAGGTCGACCGTGAGCTAGGCGCCGTCGCGCAGCTGTCCGCGAGCCTCGCCGACGTCGCCGATGCCGACCAGGCCGCGAAGCTGCTCGTCGACGCCGTCTTCACCTCGATCGGCCCCGATTTCGCCGCGGTCGCGCTCGTCGACGAGGACGCCCGCCGCGCGCGCGGCCTCGTCGCCCGCGGCCGCGCCGAGGTGGAGGAGTGGTGGCCGTCGATGCGCGTCCACCTCGACAGCGAGCCGTCCGGGATCGCCGCCACGGCTGCCGCCCGCGCCCCGCTCACCGTCGACGACGTCGAGGGCTCCCCGCTCATCAATCCCCGCCTCGCCGAGCAGGTGGGCGCGAAGAGCGCCGTGTTCGTGCCCGTCGTCGCCGACAGCGCAGTCGAGGCCGTGCTGATCGTCGCGAGCGAGCACGTGCGCTCGGTCGGCGCCGAGGAACTCGCGCTGCTCTCCGCGCTCGCCGCCGAGACCGCGCTCGCGCTCGAACGTGTCCGCTCGGCGACCGCCCTCCAGGAGGCCCTCGCCCGGGAGCGCCTGGTCGCGGGCATCGGCCGTCGCGTCCGCTCCGAGCTCGACCTCGACGCCGTGCTCCGCGTGGCCGTCGAGGAGCTCGGCCGTGCCGTGGGCGTCAGCCGCTCCTTCATCCGCCTCGGCGAGACCGGCGCGGCGATGCCCGTGCTGGCCGAGTGGGACGCGCCCGACGCCGCGGCGGTCGGCGACGAGGCGCCGCGGCTTCCCGCCCTCAACCTCGCGCTCCGCGAGCGCCGCACCGTCCGCGTCGCCGACATCGAGACGGCGACCGAGATCCACGACCCCGAGCTCGGCGACGTCGACCTGCTCCGCCGGCTCGGCACACGCGCCGTCCTCGCCACCCCGATCGTCGTCTTCGACCGGATCATCGGCGTCATCGGCCTGCACCGGACACGTGCCGGCGGGTGGGCGGACGAGGAGGTGGCGCTCGCGGAGGCAGTCGCGCGCGAGGCCGGCCTCGCCATCCACACGGCTCGCCTGCTCGAGCAGGACCGGCGCCGCGTCGAGCAGCAGGCCGGCCTGCTCGAGGCCGCCGCCGTCCTGACCGGAGAGCTGCGCCTCGAGCCCGTGCTCGACCGCCTCGTCCGCGAGCTCGTGAAGCTCCTGCGCGCGGACGGAGCCGACCTCTTCATCGACGACCCGGCCCGCGGCGGGCTGCGCTGCGTCGCCGAGCACGGCCTCGGCGCCGAGGTGATCGGCTGGCAGCTCGACCGCGACTCGGGGCTCTCGAGCAAGGCGCTCGAGCTCGGCCGGACCGTGCGCTCCGCCGAGTACGAGCGCATCGAGCGGCCGCCCGCGCACCCGGCGTACGGAGGCTTCAACGCCGGCATGGCCGCACCGCTCGTCTGGTCGGGCGCGACGCGCGGCGTCATCGGTGTCGGCTCGCGCTCGCCCACGCGTGAGTTCAGCGAGGCAGACGCGCAGGTCCTCGAGACCTTTGCCGGGCTCGCCTCGCTCGCCGTCTCGAACGCCGAGACCTACGAGCGCAGCGAGCGCCAGGCCCGCATCGAGCGCGGCTTCTACCGCATCGCCTCCCTCCTCGGCGAGCCGGTCTCGCTCGCCGCCGCCTACGGCGCGCTCGCCCACGCCGCATGCGAGGCGTTCGCGGCCGCATTTGGCGCCGTGCTCATGCCGGGCGCCGACGGGCTCGAGCTCGCTGGGCGCCACGAGCTCGCCGAGGCCGAGGCCGAGGCGCTCGAGCGCGAGCTGAGCGGCGTCCCGGCGCTCGTGGACGCCGTCCGCGCCGGCCGCGTGCTTGCCGCGTCGCAGCTGCTCGAGGACGAGCGCTTCCCGGCCCAGTTCCGCGAGACTGCCGGAGCGGCCGGCTACCGCTCGCTGCTCGTGACGCCGTTCCAGCTCCCGCGGCACCACGACCGCGGCGGCGTGCTCGTCATGTTCCGCGAGCTGCGAGAGCTGTCCGACGACGACCTGGTCCTGGCGCAGCACCTCGGCGGTGCCGCCCGCGGCGCGCTCGAGCGGAGCGAGCTCTTCGAGCGCGAGCGCACGTCGCGCGCGCTCGCGCAGCAGCTCGCGCGCACGGGCGGCCTGCTGGCCACCGAGCTCGACCCGGCCGCAGTGCTCGAGGAGCTCGCCGGCCAGGCGCCCGCCCTGCTGGGCGCCGACGCCGCCGCGATCCACGTCCTGCGCGGCGACGAGCTGTTCGCGGCGGCAGTCGCGGGCGCCGGCACCAAGCCCGCCCGCGGCGCGCGCAGCCCGATCGCGGGCGCGCCCGCCGGCGACGTCATCCAGGCACGCTCGCCGCTGGCGATCGACGACGCCGAGCAGGCGGGCGTGGTCGCGGGCGACGACCCCGTGCTCGCCACCGGGCGCCGCGCCTTCCTGGGCGTCCCCCTGTACGCAGCCGAGGGTGACCTGCGCGGCACGCTCGCCGTCTACGCGCGCGAGCCGCGGGAGTGGCGCGACGAGGAGGTCGAGGCGCTCGTGGCACTCGCCGGCAACGCCGCGGCCGTGCTCGCGAACGCCGAGCTTTACCAGCAGGTCGCGCTCGAGAAGGAGCGGCTGGACGCGATCCTCGGCAACGTCGCCGACGGGATCGTCGCGGTCGACCCGCAGGGCGTGATCGTGCTCTGGAACCGGGCCGCGGAGCGCGTGACGGGCGTGCCGCAGTCCGAGGCGCTGGGCCGGCCCCTCGTCCGCGTCCTGCAGCGCGACCTGGCGGGCGGCGACGGCGGCGACCAGCTCGTGCAGGTGCAGCGCGGCGGCGAGGCCGTCTGGCTCTCGGTCAGCGAGGCGGTCATGCGCGACTCGAGCGGTGAAGTGTCGGGCCGCATCTTCGCCTTCCGCGACGTCTCGGCCGAGCGCATCGTCGAGCAGATGAAGACCACCTTCGTCTCGACCGTCTCCCAGGAGCTGCGCCGGCCGCTGACATCGATCTACGGATTCGCGGAGACGCTCCTGCGCCGCGACGTGCTCTTCTCCGAGGAGGAGCGGCGCACATTCCTCGGCTACATCGCGTCCGAGGCCGACCGGCTGACCTCGATCGTCGATCAGCTCCTGAGCGTGGCGCGCCTCGACGCCGGCGACCTCGAGGTCGACCTCGCCCCGACCGACGTGCGCGACGTGGTGGCGGAGGCGGTGGCGCCCCTGGATGGCGAGTCGGTGAACGGCCACCGCTTCGTCCTCGACCTGCCCGACGAGCCGCTCGATGCCGCGGTCGACCGCGAGCGGCTGCGCCAGATCCTCGACGCGCTCGTCGACAACGCGATCAAGTACTCGCCCGGCGGCGGCACGGTGACGCTGGCGGCCCGCCGACGCCCGGACGCGGTCGAGGTGCGCGTGACCGACGAGGGCATCGGGATCGCCCGCGACGAGCAGGAGCGGATCTTCAGCAAGTTCTACCGCTCGGACTCCGAAAGCGGCGGCACGGGGCTGGGCCTCTTCATCGTCCAGGGCCTCGTGCGGGCGATGGGCGGGCGCATCTGGGTGGACTCGGACACGGGGGTGGGCGCCTCGTTCGTGTTCGAGCTGCCGGTCGCGCGAGCAGGTTCTCGGGCGTGACGGGATTCGTCGACCGGCCCGACGGGTATAAGGGGCGGCTGTGACGCGGGTGCTCGTGATCGACGACGAGGCCGCAATTCGGCTGCTCTGCCGCGTCAACCTCGAGGCCGAGGGGATGAAGGTCGAGGAGGCAGCCGACGGGCGCTCCGGCCTGGAGACCGCTCGTCAGAGCCGGCCCGACGTGATCCTCCTCGACGTGATGATGCCCGGCCTCGACGGCTGGCAGGTCGCCGAGGAGCTCGTGAACGACGACCGCACGCGCGAGATCCCGATCGTCTTCCTCACCGCGCGCGCCGATTTCCGCGACCGCGAGCGCGGGCTGGAGGCCGGCGGGATCGCCTACCTCACGAAGCCGTTCAACCCCGTGGAGCTCGCGCGCGTGATCGAGGATCTCCTGGCGCGCATCGCGAAGGGCGAGGCGGCCGCCATGCGCAGCGAGCGGATCGCGGAGCTTCGCGCCCTCGTCATGGGCGACGGGCTCGGCGGCCTCCGCGTCGTCTAGCGCGTCGCTGTCGCTCGCTGGAGGCCCGCGAGGGCCGAGCAGCGAGCCGGTCACATCCTCAGGGCTAGACTCAGATTGCGTCGGGGCGTGGCGCAGCCTGGTAGCGCGCCTGCTTTGGGAGCAGGAGGTCGACGGTTCGAGTCCGTCCGCCCCGATAGCTCTACTCGCCGCCTCAGGCGAGTCACACGGCGGTGATCGCCACGCAGGCGAGATCGTCGTCCAGAGAAAACAGCACACGAAGCGTAGAAGCCCGCGTCGCTGTGTCGACGGCGGCCGGCGCGGGCGTACCACTCCGCCTGCCTGTCGAGCCAAAGCGCCGCGACGAGGGGCGGCCAGTAGATGACGCGGACGACGGCCATGGTTGTCTGTTGAGCGTACGTCGTCCGAGGCCATCGCGACACTGCGCGGGCCCGGACGTTCTGCCCCTTTCTCCGTCCGGGTATGTCTGGGCGTGGGGGCGCCGCAGCCCCGCGCCCAGTTCAGCGCCCCGGTCGCTTCCCGCAGCCGGGGCGCGCCTTCGCCCGAACCCAAATTCACGCGTTTCTCGCGGAGTGGCTGCGGCCGGCAAGCCGGCCTCCGCCGGGGCGAAGGCGCTGCTGACCGCTCGGCCTGCGGCCTTTGCTCTGACCAATGGGGAACCGTGCCGGTTCCCCCCTCGAGCTCCCCCTTCCGGCTCGGACTAGCGGCTTCGCCCGAACCCAAATTCACGCGTTTCTCGCGGAGTGGCTGCGGCCGGCAAGCCGGCCTCCGCCGGGGCGAAGGCGCTGCTGACCGCTCGGCCTGCGGCCTTTGCTCTCACGAATGGGAACCGTGCCGGTTCCCCCTCGAGCTCCCCCTCCGCGTTCAACTGACGACCTAGCGACGGAAGCGGTCCTTGTGCTCCTCCTCGGCGAGGAAGCGGAAGAAGAGCCACGCGAACACCGCGAAGAAGACGAACGCCTGCTCGCCCGCCATCGTCACGCCGGCGATCTGCTGGTCGGCCTCGCGCGACAGCCCCCAGACGCGGCCGGTCGCGTAGAAGTCGTAGAGGGGGTCGGGCACGAGGGCGAGCAGCAGCCCGAGCGGGCTTGCGAGCAGGAACGCCGCGAAGACGTAGGCGGCGCGGCCGCCAGCCGAGAGCCGGTGCGGTGCGTCCTGGATCACCGGCCACCAGAGCAGACAGCCGGCAAGCACGTACGCAGCGTGCTCGGAGTGCAGGAGCGAGTGCGGGTGGCGTAGCGCACTGTCGTAGATCGCCGGCACGTGCCACGTGAAGTAGGTCGCGAGCCAGAGCACGAGGGCTACCGGCGGCCAGGTCAGCCAGCGGACGACGCGGTGGGTGCCGAGCGCTGCGGCGAGCTCGCGCGGGATGCCGAGCACGAGCAGCGCGGGCGCCCACTCCGCGAGCACGACGTTCTGTAGCAGGTGCATCGAGAGCAGGTGGAACGAGAGCGAATGCAGCGGGGTGACGAGCGCGATCATGATCAGCGCCAGCCCGGTGGAGAAGGCGACGATCTGCGGGCGCGAAGGCTGGAAGCGTGGTCGTGCGGCGGCATAGAGGGCGGCCACTAGGACGAGCGCTGCGAGCGCCTCCGGGTGCGGCGCCCACGCGTACGGATTCGGGCGCATCGGGCTACGCTAGTCGCCCCGCGGGCGTAGCTTAGTGGCAAAGCAGGGCGCTTCCAACGCTCAGACGCGGGTCCGATTCCCGCCGCCCGCTCTGGTTTCGCGTCGTCTTCTGGCTCGTCTACTGTTTTCGGAAGTGAAAACGGTCGAGCGGGCCAAAGCGGAGAGACTGCGGCGGGAGCGTGGCATGTCCGTGCGCGAGATCGCCCGGTCGGTTGGCGTCTCGCGGTCGACCGCCAGTCTCTGGCTGCGGGGCATCCCGTTGACGCCGGACCAGCGGGCCACTCTCGAGGCGAGAAACCCGATCTTCAATCGGCAGGCGCGCGGGGCTCAGACCAACGCGGCCCTCGGCCGTGAACGCCGCGCTGCGTACCAGGATCGGGGCCGCCGCCGAATGACGACCGCGAGACCTCTGTACGTCGCTGGCTGTGCCCTGTACTGGGCCGAGGGCGAGAAGAGTCGCAACTCGGTCCGGTTCTCGAACGCGGACCCGTGGATGATCCATTTCTTTCTCGACTTTCTGCGGCGCGAGTTCCAGGTGCCCGACGAGTCGGTGCGCTTACGGCTCCACGTCTATCCCGACCACGAGGGCAGGCTCGAAGAAATCGAATCGTTCTGGCTGAACCTGCTCGGCCTGGATCGCGCTTGCCTCAACCGCTCAGCCGTCAATGTCTACTCGCGGGCGTCCAAGCGGAAGCGGATGAACATGCTCCCCTACGGGACATGCCGTCTCAGCGTCTGCAGTACCGAGATCGTCCAGACGATCTTCGGCTCGATCCAGGAGCTCGGCGGCTTCGATCGGCCCGAGTGGCTCGGCTGAGCCCTAGCCAGGGATCGTCAGCGCGACGTGCTCGATCGAGCCCGCTGTCGGTTGGAGCTCGCCCGCCTCGAGGCCGGTCGCGATCTCGCGGGCGAGGTGCAGCGCCTCGCTGACCTCGTCGGGTCGCAGGACCGTCTCGACCGTGGCCTCGACCTCGCCGTCGATCACGAGGTCGAGCGTGACGGTGTCGATCTCCTGCTGCGGCACGTAGCCGCCGTCGAAGAGGCCGACCCGAACGACCACGACTCGTCCATCCGGCAACCTCGCCGTCTGCTCCACCGGCCCTGCGTGCAGGCTCACGCGGCGAATCTAGCCGGAACCGCGGGCGATCCAAACGTCGACCTTCGGCGTCCGGCGGTCGCGCCATGCTGCCGCGGTGACCCCCGAGCGCCTCGTGCGCGTCCACGCGCGCACCATCCTGGCGATTCTCGGGATCGTCCTGAGCGTCGCTCTCGTGCTCCAGGTCGTCTGGTTGGCGCGCGGCGTCCTGACCTGGATCGTCATCGCCGTCTTCCTGGCGCTGGCCCTCAACCCGGCGGTCGACTGGCTCGTCGCGCGCAAGATCAAGCGCCCGTACGCCGTCGCGCTCGTGTTCGTCGCGACGCTGCTCGCGCTCTTCGGGATCGCCGCGCTCTTCATCCCACCGCTCGTGAATGAGGTCAACCACTTCCGCGAGGCCGTCCCCGGCTACGTCAACGACGTCACGCACGGGCGGGGGGCGCTCGGGCGGTTCGCCGACAAGTACGACCTTGTCGCGAAGGTCCGGAAGGCGGTCGAGGGCGGCGGCTTCAACAAGGTGCTCGGCGTCTCCAGCGTCGCTGTCTCGGTCGCCAAGGGCGTGGTCAGCACGATCGTCGCCATCGTGACGATCGCCTTCCTCACGTTCTTCATGCTCCTCGAGGGGCCGTCGTGGATGGCGCGCTTCTACGCGCTCCTGCCGGACGGCCACCGGCCGCGCGCGGAGCGGATCGCCGGGCGGATCTACCGCACGATCGGCGGCTACGTGACCGGCAACCTCTTCATCAGCGTCATTGCCGGGGCCTCCACGACGCTCGTGCTCTACCTGCTCGGCGTGCCGTACGCGGTCGTCCTCGGGCTCCTCGTCGCCGTCCTCGACCTGGTGCCGCTCGCGGGCGCGACGCTGGCGGCGATCCTCGTCTCGGCGATCGCCTTCGTCACAACGGACGTCATCAAGGGCGTGATCGTGATCGTCTTCTTCGTCGTCTACCAGCAGGTCGAGAACCACGTGCTGCAGCCGCTCGTGTACAGCCGCACCGTGCAGCTCTCGCCGCTCGCCATCCTCATCTCGGTGCTCGTCGGCGCCGAGCTCGCGGGCATCCTTGGCGCGCTGGCCGCGATCCCCACCGCCGGGACGATCCAGGTGCTGATCTCGGAGTACCTCCAGTACCGCCGCGAGCGGGCGCTCTCCGGAATGCCCGAGCCCGAGCCTCTCTAGCGCGCGTTACCCCTTTTGGGGGACGGGTCGCGGCGGGCTGCGACCGACCGCATTGGTGTGCGGCGAGCCCTCCCAGTCATCGTCCTCCTGGTCGCGCTGCTGGTCGGCGGCGCGCTTCCCGGCGCGACGATCGGCGCGCGCTCGAGCCGTCAGGCGGCAGTGCTGCCAGAGTGGCTCGGCCCGTCGAGCCTCGGCGAGAGCAACGGCCGCCTGAAGCGCATGAGCATTGCGGCCGTGCCGCAGCCCGAGCCGGTCGACAACGCGTGGCGTGAGCCCGCCGCCGCCGCCGAGCTGACCGAGAAGCCGAACGCGTGGCGGACGGCGTCGGTGATCCGCCCGGCCGCAGCTGCGCCGGCGGCCGCTCCCGCGCAGCAGCCGAGCGACAACGCCGACGACTACGACGCCGCCGTGGTCGCGGCAACCAACGCCATTCGCCGCAGCCACGGGCTCGACCCGCTCCGCACGTCGCAGGGCCTGACCGCGGCGGCCGACCAGCACTCGCACTCGATGGCCAAGGTCGGCTTCTTCGCCCACGAGTCGGCCGACGGGAGCGCCTTCTGGAAGCGCGTCCAGGGCTACTACGCACAGGGCGACGCCAGCTACTGGGCCGTCGGCGAGAACATCATCTGGGCGTCGCCGGAGCTCTCGGTCGACGAGGCGATGAAGGCCTGGATGGCGAGCCCCGGCCACCGCGAGAACATCCTGGCCAAGGACTGGCGCGAGATCGGCTGCGCGTCCGTCCGAGACGACTCTGCGCCTGGCGTCTACTCGGGCCGCAAGGTCGTCCTCATCACCTGCGACTTCGGCGTTCGTCGCTAGCAGTCCGACCTAGCGCCAGATCCTGCGCGTCCGCGCGTCGTAGACCTCGCCGACCGTATCGGCACTGCTGGATGCGCCCGGCAGGATTCGAACCTGCGACCAACGGCTTAGAAGGCCGTCGCTCTTCCGCTGAGCTACGGGCGCCTGCACTGAGGGTATCGGCGGCGAAGCCGTACGATCGACCCGTGGAGCGGCGCGAGATCAACCCGTGGGAGTGGAACAAGCCGTTCGGCTTCCAGCAGGCGGTCGAGGTCACCGGCGCCGAGCGCGTCCTCTACCTCGCGGGCCAGACCGCGATCGATCCGGACGGGAACGTGCTCGACGGCGACATGGCCGCACAGGTCGCGCTCACCCTCGACAACCTCGAACGCGTGCTCGCCGACGCGGGCATGACCTTCGCGAACATCGTGCGGGTCACCTGGTATGTGACGTCCATCCCCGAGTTCCGGTCGACCGGAGAGCTGCGCACCGCCCGCCTCCAGCCGAGCGGCATGAAGGCCGCCAGTACGCTCGTCCAGGTGGCCGGGCTCGCCTATCCCGAGCTCAAGGTCGAGATCACCGCCACCGCCGTCGCCTGACGTTTGGCCCTCCGCCGCGTGGGTACGCGGCGAGGGATTGTCCAGCGTCGAAGGGAGCGAGAGATGGCCAAGGTCGAGAAGAGCATCGAGGTCGACGTCCCCGTCACGACGGCCTACAACCAGTGGACGCAGTTCGAGCAGTTTCCGCAGTTCATAGACAACGTCGAGTCGGTGACGCAGATCGACGACACGCACCTCCACTGGGTCGCCGAGT
Source organism: uncultured Thermoleophilia bacterium (assembly GCA_963734565.1). Lineage (GTDB taxonomy): Bacteria > Actinomycetota > Thermoleophilia > Gaiellales > Gaiellaceae > JACVRM01. Next base: position 566,868 of record CAVTHM010000007.1, read on the forward strand.
ACGGCGGCGAGCGCAACGAGTGGGACGCCGAGATCACCGAGCAGGGGCCGGACCGCGTGATCGCCTGGCGCAGCCAGGCCGGCGTGCAGCAGTCCGGTCGCGTCACCTTCGAGCCCATCGAGGACGGCCGCACGAAGATCGCGGTCGAGCTGGAGTGGGAGCCGGAGGGCATGAAGGAGAAGGTCGGTGCCGCGGTCGGGGCGGACAGCCGGAGCGTCTCCGAGGATCTCGACCGCTTCAAGGAACTGGTCGAGTCGCGCGGCGTCGAGAGCGGCGCCTGGCGCGGCAGCGTCTAGCCCGGAGAGACATGTCCTGGAGGGCCGCCTGGGTGCGGCCTTCAGTGCGTCTAAGGTGTGACGACCCACCCCGCGGACGCAGGAGGACCACGATGGAGCAGCGCGTCGCCGAGCTGAAGACTCGGCTCGCAGAGATCAACGACCTGGGCAAGACGGCTGCCCTGCTGGGCTGGGACCAGCGCGTCTTCATGCCGCCCTCGGGTGGCCCCGCCCGCGCAGAGCAGCTCGCGACGATCAGCCGGATCGTCCACGAGCGCTTCACCGACCCGGACGTCGGCCGGCTGCTCGACGAGCTCCAGCCGTACGGCGAGTCGCTCCCGTACGAGTCCGACGACGCCAGCCTGATCCGCACGACGAAGCACGACTACGAGAAAGCCGTGCGCGTCCCCGCCGACCTGCGCGTCGAGATCTCCCGCGCTGCCTCGCACGGCTACGACGCCTGGCACGAAGCGCGCGCCACGAACAACGCGGAGCTGCTGCGCCCGCACCTCGAGCGGAACCTCGAGCTGCGCCACAAGTACGTCGAGTGCTTTGCGCCCTACGACGACCCCTACGACGCGCTCCTCGACGACTACGAGCGCGGCATGAAGACGGCCGAGGTCGCCGCCGTCTTCGACGAGCTCAAGCCCGCGCTGAAGGCGATCGTCGCCGACGTCGCCCAGCGCGAGCCGGTCGACACCGCGCTCCTCGAGGGCGACTTCCCGGCCGAGCAGCAGAAGCAGTTCGCGCTCCGCGTGCTCGAGACGCTCGGCTTCGACCGCACGGCGTGGCGCTTCGACGAGACGGCGCACCCGTTCGCCTCCAGCCTGGGCATCGACGACATCCGCCTGACCGGCCGCTACGACGCTGCCCGCTTCGGCGAGGGCCTGTTCGCAGCCATGCACGAGTTCGGTCACGGCGCGTACGAGCACGGCGTCGACAAGGCGCTCGAGCGGACGCCGCTCGCACGCGGCGTCTCCATGGCGCTGCACGAGTCGCAGAGCCGCCTCTGGGAGAACCTCGTCGGCCGCAGTCGCGCGTTCTGGCGGCACTTCTACCCGCAGCTGCAGGACGCGTTCCCGGTCTTCGGCGGCGTCGACGAGACGGCGTTCTACCGCGCCGTCAACGCCGTGCGGCCGTCGCTGATCCGCGTCGAGGCCGACCAGGTCACCTACAGCCTCCACATCATCCTGCGCTTCGAGCTGGAGCGCGAGATGCTGGGCGGGCTCGACCTGCGCGAGCTGCCGCAGATCTGGAACGAGCGTATGTCCGACTACCTCGGCATCGACGTCCCCGACGACGCCCACGGCGTGCTCCAGGACGTCCACTGGGGCAGCGGCAACCTCGGCTACTTCCCGACCTACGCGCTCGGCAACGTCGTCTCGCTGCAGATCTGGGAGCGGCTCGTCGCCGACCTGCCGGACATCGACGAGCAGTTCGCAGGCGGCGAGTTCGGGCAGCTGATGACGTGGCTGCGCGAGCACCTCTACCGGCACGGGCGCAAGTTCACGCCATCCGAGACGCTCGAGAAGGTCACGGGCAGCGGCCTGGACGCGGCGCCGTACCTCCGCTACCTGGGGCGCAAGGTGGAGGAGATCTACGGCACGTCGGACCCGAGCTCCACCCCCGCCGCGGTCGGCTGAGCGCGCAGGACGTACGCCCGAACCTCTGCCACACTGCGATCGGGAGCCGATGTCCCGAGTTACCGTCGTCATCCCCACGCACAACCGTGCCCGCTATCTGCCGGGCGCGATCGAAAGCGTGCTCGCGCAGACGTATGGAGACTTCCGGCTGCTGATCGCCGACAACGCGTCCACGGACGAGACGGAGGGCATCGTCGCCCGCTACGACGACCCGCGTATCGACTACGTGCGCCGGCCGGAGAACGTCGGCATTACCGCGAACTACAACCTCGCGCTGCGCGCCGTCAGCAGCGAGTACTGCCTGATCGTGTCCGACGACGACGTCCTCTTCCCGCGGATCCTCGAACGCACGGTCGTCGCGCTCGACGAGAACCCGCGCGCCGGCATGGTGCACGGACGCTTTCAGTTACTCGGTGAAGAGGGGCAGGTGCTACGGGAGCTTGACGACTGGACCTACGGCCTGGAGGGCGACACGGTCGAGGACGGCGAGACGTTCATCGGCGAGTCGATGCTCTGGTCGTGCCGGGTCTGCGCATCGACGGCGCTGATCCGTGTGGCGGCGCTGCCCGAGCCGCCATTCGACCAGGACGAGTTCCCGGCGATCGACTTCGGCATGTGGCTGCGGATGGCACTCGACTGGGAGATGGCTTTCGTTGCGGAGCCGCTCGCCGGCTACCGCATCCACGGCGCCTCGCATTCGGCCGCGTATGGCCTGCCGCAGGGCGCCGGCTACACGATGCGCACCGAGACCGTCACCCGGCTTCGCCGCGTGAAGGCCCGCTTCGTCGAGCGTTTCCAGCACCGGCTCGACGACCGCGACGACCTGATCGACCGGGCGGCGCGCTGCATGCGCCGCGAGCTCATCTGGGTAGCTCGCAACGACACGCTGCCGGAGCGACGCTTCGGCCGCACCGTGCGCGCGCTCGGTGCCGGGCTCCGCATCGATCCGCGCCTGGCCGTCGAGCCGAGCGCGTGGAGCCTGCTCATCGGCAGCGTCCTCGGCCGGCGCGGCGTGGAGTTGTTGAGGCCGCGCCGCACGGCGTAGCTGCAAGCCGCGTTCCGCCGCTGGTCTCGCGACCGCGCCGTCTATCTCGCTTACCGCGCCGGCACGGCGGTCACGGCTCACTGAGCGAGAGCTCCGCCAGAGCGGTTCCGACGTCCGGCCATGATCGGTCGCGGTCCGAGATGACGCGCTCACGCTCCTCCGGCCACGCGATCGCGAGCTGGGGATCGTCCCACGGGACACCCCGTCCTGCGTCCGGCGCGTACGGAATCGACATCTGGTACCAGACCTCCGTCGTGTCGGCGAGCGTCTGGTAACCGTGGGCGAAGCCCTCCGGTACATAGAGCGTGCGGCGGTTCGCAGCCGTGAGCTCGACGGCGACCCAGCTGAGCAACGTCTCCGAACCGGGGCGAAGATCGACGATCACGTCCCAGATCGCGCCCTGGGTGCACCGGACGAGCTTTGTCTCGGCGAACGGTGGCAGCTGGTAGTGAAGGCCGCGGAGCGTTCCCCGCCGCTCGTTGTAAGCGATGCTCGCCTGCGTCGCCCTCGCGTCGAGGCCGCGCTCGGCGAAGACGTCGGCGTCCCACGTCCTGGCGAAGAACCCACGCTCGTCCTCGTGCGGCTCGACTTCGATCACGAACGCGCCTTGGAGGCGTGTCTCGTCGAAAATCATGCGGCCGCGACGGCTCGAAGGCGCTCGTCGAGCTCACCGGCGTCGATCAGCTCGCGGAGGCGTTTCAGGCGCGTGAAGCGCGATCCGTCGAAGAGCCCCGAGGTCAGCCCGACCCGCTCGTAAGCGTCCGCGAGCTCGCGCGCGCCTTCAGCCGCAGTCCACGTGGCCCGGTACTCCGGAAAGTCGCGCTCGAAGCGGCCGAAGGCGACGCGGTAGCTGCGAGGATCCGTGCCCGCGCCCTCGGCGAGCTCCACGTCGCATTCGGGCAGGACGTCGTGGACGATCGCGGCGAGATCGCGAATCCGGTAGTTCTCCGCCGTCGCTCCGACGTTGTACGCGCGATCGTGGATCAGCTCGCCTGGCGCCGTGACGGTCGCGAGCACTGCCCGCCCGATGTCCCGCACGTGGACGATCGGCCGCCAGGAGCTGCCGTCGGACAGCAGCCGGATGCGACCGGTCGTGAACGCCCAGCCGACGAGGTTGTTCAGCACGACGTCGAGTCGAAGCCGCGGCGAGCTCCCGTAGGCGGTCGCGTTGCGCAGATAGACCGGCGAGAACGAGCCGTCGGCGAGCGCGGAGAGCCCCTCCTCGGCCCGCACCTTCGATTCCGCGTACGCCGTCAGGGGCTTCAGCGGCGCGTCCTCGTCGAGGGCGTCGTCGCCCCCCGAGGCGCCGTACATGCTGCACGAGGAGGAGAAGACGAATCGCGCGACGCCGGCCTCCTTGGCGGCACGCGCGAGCGCGAGCGTCCCTTCGAGGTTGATGTCGTACGTCCACGACGGGTTCAGGTCCCCGAGCGGGTCGTTCGACAGCGCGGCGAAATGAGCGACCGCGTCAAAGCCGGCGAGCTCGTGCGGGCCGACGTCCCTGATGTCGGCGCGCCGCTCCTCGACGCGCCCGAGCTCGGGGCCGAAGTCGCAGCCGCGGTAGAAAAACGTGTCGAGCCCCGTGACGGCGTGGCCCGCCTCGACGAGCTGCTGCGCCACAACCGAGCCGATGTAGCCGTGATGGCCGGTGAGCAGGATCTTCATTCGAGCAGCTCTGCGTCCACGAGCGCGGCGGCGGCGGCGGCCACCGTCGCGAACGGCAGGTTCGCCCGCTCCGCGGTATCGAGGAGCGTGTGCGACCCGTCGGCCTGATTCAGAACCCAAAGGAGCGCGCGCTGGAATGTCTCCTCCGGCCGGGGCGCGCCGGCGCTGATCTCGCGGTAGAGGCCGCGCCGCCCGAGCTGAGGCTCGCCGTACGGGCTGCGCGAACGGTACGCCCGGTCGCGCTCGAGGACGTCGACGATCTCGAGGACAGCGCCCAGCGAGTCCCCGAGGTTCCGCGCGCTGATCAGATCCAGGTCGTCCGCCGACGAGTGGTACTCGGGATAGAGGCCGTGCGGCGTCCGGGTAAGCGAACCGACGGGCAGATCGAAGCCCGGGGAGCAGAACTGCCGCTCGTCGCCGCCCCACGGGACGAAGTCCTCGACGAGCGAGCCGGGCCCGCGATGGCGGAGCACGTGCGCGGCAGCCCGGTCGACCCCGCGGTCGCCCGAGCGGCTGCGTTTGTAGCGGAGTGGTCCGTCGTCGCCGACGCACGCGACGACGAGCCCCGCCTCGATGTGGCCGAGGCGCTCGAGGTTCTGCGAGAGCCACGCGAGCGGTCCGAGGGTGCCGGGGCTGAACAGCAGCCTGTGCGTGCGTCTCAGGCTGCGGCCCTGGAGCTCGCGTCCGATTACGGCAAGCAGGGCGATCCCGGACACGTTGTCGTTCGCGAGCGAGGGGTGGCAGATGTATGTCGAGAGGAGGACCTCCTCGTCACTCTCGCCCGGGAACACCGCCTCGGCGTACGTCAGGCTGCCGTCGGCGAGCGTCGGCGTCGATCACGACCTGGTACCGCTCGTCGGGCACGATCGCGGCGCGCTGGTTCTCAGTGACGCAAAAGCCCCACGTGTCGGCCCAGTAGGCGGTCCGGTAGGGGATCCGGTCAGGATGCTCCGGCAGCGAGTGAAGGTGCTCGGCCAGCTCCGCCCCCGTCAGCGTCGCGCGGAGCGGGTGGCTGTAGCCGACGACGTGCAGGTTGCTCTCCGCATAGTCGACGATGCGAACGCCGGCCGAGTCGGCGATCCACGCGGCGCGCAGGTTCCACTCCCGCGGCGCGGTCCAGTCGAAGATCGGCGTGGCCGTCTCAACCTCCGTCACCTCGAGCGGTGTCAGCTCGCCGACGACGCGGAGCGTCTCGCGGACGCCGTCTCCGGTCAGGCTCCTGGGCAGCGGGAAGAGCGTCCGCGCCACGTCGTAGACGAGCGCCCCGGCTTCCGCGGTGTCGACCTGCGCCTTCACGCGGCCAGCATCAGCTTCCTGCAGCGAAACGCCTCGGCGTAGCGCGTCGGCGAGTTGGTCTCCATCCCGCGAATGCGCATGAGGGCGCGAAAGAGGTCCTCGGTGAACCAGTGCTTGTCTCGCTGGCTGGCGAAGTGCTCGAGCAGCAGGCGCACCTTCGCCTCGACGACTCCGTCGTCGAGCGGGAAGAACACGTTCGGCTGCGCGAGGTCGGCGTCGTACTTCGGGATCTCGTACTCGAGGATGAGGTGGTCGCGGAACGTGTTCCACGTCAGCTCGGCGACGAGCCGGTGGTCCTGGTGCAGGTCAACCCCCGTGTGCGTGAAGATCACGTCCGGCGCGACCTCGCTCTTCAGCTGCTCGAAACGATCCTTGACCTGTACTCCGAGATAGGGGAAGAAGCCGTCGCGAAACTGCTCGATCACGATCCGTTTCGCGGGGACGGCTGCGAGGAACGCCTCCGCGCTCGCGCGCGCCTCCCTCTCGCGCACGTCCTCTGCGCCGAGCACGACCCACGTCACCTCGAGCTCCGCGTGCGCGGCGAGCGTCAGCAGGGTGCCTCCACAGCCCAGCTCGATGTCGTCGGCGTGGCTGCCGATCGCGAGGACGTGCGTTCGCCCCGACGGGAGCGCGAGCGATGCCGGCAGCATCAGCTCGGCGGTGTGCGGGCCGGCGCGTCGAGGCCCTTCGGCAGGCTCCACGGCGGATCGCCGAGCTCGAGCAGACTCTCCAGGTTCTGCTTGTCCTTGAGGGTGTCCATCGGCGCCCAGAACCCTTCGTACGGATAGGCCACGAGCTTGTCCTCGGCCAGGAGCCGCCCGAACGCGTCGGTGACGAGATCCTCTCCCGGGCGGAGGTAATCGAAGATCTCGCGGCGGAACACGAAGAACCCGCCGTTGATCCACAGGTTCGCGTCGCCGACGTCGCGAATCTCCGTCACGCGATCGTCGTCCGCGAGCGTCACGACGTGGAACTGGTGCGTCGGCCGCACGCAGAGGAAGAGCCCGATCTTCCCGCTCGCCTGCAGCGTCTCCACCATGTCGTGGAGCGGCGCGTCCGTCAGGCCGTCGCCGTAGGTGGCGAGGAAGATGTCGTCGTCGCCGACGTGCGGCTCGATTCGCTTCAGCCGCTCGCCGATCGTCGAGTACAGGCCGGTGTTCACGAACGTCATCGACCAGTCGTGCGTGTCGCTGCCGAGGAGCTCGATCTGCTTGCCGCCTGTGAGGACGAAGTCGTTCGAGAGCGCCTCGTTGTAGTTGAGGAAGTAGTCCTTGATGACCTCGGGCTTGTAGCCGAGGCAGAGCACGAAGTCGCGGAAGCTGAAGTCGGAGTAGTACTTCATGATGTGCCAGAGGATCGGGCGATCGCCGAGCGGGATCATCGGCTTCGGCAGCCGGATCGACTCTTCGCGCATCCGGAGCCCGAGACCGCCGCAGAAGAGAACTACCTTCACCAGAGCACCTCGGGCGTCGGGATCGGGACGATCAGCCGGGCGCCCCACTCGCGGACGTATTCGAGCTGAACCGCGAGCTCGCGCTCGAGGTTCCAGGGGAGGATCAGGATGTAGTCGGGTCTGGTCTCGGCAAGCATGTCCGGTGGGTTGATCGGGATGTGGGTGCCCGGCAGAAACTTGCCCTGCTTCCCCGGGTTCCGGTCGACGGTGTACTCGACAAGATCGGTGCGGATGCCGCAGTAGTTGAGTAGCGTGTTCCCCTTCCCGGGGGCGCCGTAGCCGGCGATTCGCTTCCCGGCGCCACGAAGCTCGATCAGGAGCGAGAGGAGACGACGCTTCAGCTCAGCGACGCGGCCGCCGAAGCCCGCGTAGCCGTCGATCGAGCCGTAGCCCCCGGTGCGTTCGCGCCCGAGGAGCTCGGCGACTGCAGGCAGCGGCGCGTCGCCGGGGTGACGTACGAAGACCCGCAACGAGCCTCCGTGCGAGGGAAGCTCTTCGACGTCGAACACCTGGAGATGGTGTCGCTCGAAGAGGTCGATCATCGTCCCGAACGAGAAGTACGAGTAGTGCTCGTGGTAGATCGTGTCGAACTGGACACCCTCGATCAGCCGCACGAGATGCGGGACCTCGACCGTCGCGACGCCGCCCGGAGCCAAGAGGACTCGCATGCCGCCGACGAAGTCGTTGACGTCGGGAACGTGCGCGAGCACGTTGTTCGCCACGATCAGATCCGCGCGGAGCCCGTCGGATGCGAGCCGCTTCGCGACTGGTGCGCCGAAGAAGTCGACGAGCGTCTCGACGCCGCGCGCCGCTGCAGCCTCGGCGACGTTGGCGGCGGGATCGATCCCGAGTGCCGGCACGCCGGCCGCCACGAAGTGCTGGAGCAGGTACCCGTCGTTCGATGCCAGCTCGACGACAAGGCTCTCGGACGAGAGCCCGAGGCGGGTGCGCATGGCGTCGGTATACGTCCGCGCATGCTCGACCCAGCTGTCGGAGTAGGACGAGAAGTACGCATAGTCGTCCGTGAAGATCTCTTCCGCCGGCACGTACGGCGGCAGCTGGACGAGGAGGCAGTCGTCGCAGATTCGGACATGCAGCGGGTAGAAGGGCTCCATCCGGTCGAGATCGGCGGCGGAGACGAAGCTCTCGCAGAGGGGTGACATCCCGAGGTCGACGAACGTGCGTGCGACATCCGCGCCGCAGAGCCGGCACGTCGTCGGGGGGCTCGTTGTCGCTCGCGTTCGCTCCACAAGCAGTCGGCCGCGGATCGGCCGCGGGCGGGGCGACGTAGTCTAGGCGCATCCGGCCGGCCGACGAACTCGTGGGACGTCATCACCGACGTGGCGGTCGCGATTCACGCGCGGTTCCTCGAGGCGCCGCCCGGGTAGGCGGGCGCCACCGCAGCGATCCCGACGTCGACGGGACGCCTGGACGAGCTCGGCCGACGTCGAATCGACGAAGCCGGTGGCTCAACGCCGCGGCCGCCGTGTTCGACGACCTGCCTGGGCTGCTCGAGCATCTCGACGAGACGCTGCTCGCCGGCTGAACCGCCCCCGCGCTCCGTACGAAACCGTCACCGTTCCGCGACGGACGCGTCACCCACGCGCGCATTTCCCCGTTAGGGTCGTAACCGGAGTGAGGCCCGCGGCCGGCCCCGAGGCACACGGCCCGTGGGCCATGAGCCCGCCTCGGGACGGGCGGGATCCGGCTACGCTGGGAGGTCGCGGTGGCGGTAGCTCAGTTGGTAGAGCCCCGGGTTGTGGTCCCGGTGGTCGCGGGTTCGAGTCCCGTCCGCCACCTCCACCGCCCGTGAAGGTCCTTGCGTCCCGGCGCCTGCCGGGGCCTGCTTGGGGTCGGCTCGACGACGTGGAGTACGAGGAGGGGCTCGCCGGCACCGGGCCGCGCCCGGACGTCCAGGCGCTCGTCGCCGTCGGCGACCGCGTCGACGCAGCCGTGCTCGACCGCTTCCCGGGCCTTCGCGTCGTGACCAACTACGGCGTGGGCTACGACCCGATCGACGTCGAGGAGTGCCGCCGTCGCGGCGTCGCCGTCACGAACACGCCGGGCGTGCTCGACGCGGCGACGGCCGACCTCGCGCTCGCGCTGATCCTCGCCCTGCGCCGCCGGCTCGTCGAGGCCGACCGCTTTGTGCGCGACGGCCGCTGGGAGGAGGGCTGGGCGGAGCCGTACCTCACCGGCGAGGACCTCGAGGGCGCCGCGCTCGGCATCGTCGGCCTCGGTCGCATCGGTCGAGCCGTCGCGCGCCGCGCCCGCCCGTTCGGCGTGCGCCTGCTCTACGCACAGCGCAACCGCCTGCCGCCCGCCGACGAACAGGAGCTGGACGTGGAGTACCGCCCCCTCGACGAGCTGCTGGCGCAGGCCGACCTGGTCACCCTGCACGTGCCGCTGTCGGCGGGAACGCGCCACCTGATCGACGCGCGGCCGGCTCGCCCTGCTCCGCGACGGCGCGTCGCTCGTCAACACCGCGCGCGGCGACGTGGTCGACCAGGATGCACTCGTGCGCGAGCTCGTGAGCGGGCGCATCCGCGCCGGCCTCGACGTCTTCACGGGCGAGCCGGGCGCGCCTGCCGAGCTCTTCGACCTGCCGAACGTGATCCTCACACCGCACGTGGGCAGCGCCACCACCGCAACGCGCGAGGCGATGACGCGCGTCGTGGTCGAGAACATCGAAGCCGTCGCGGCCGGGCGGGGGCCGGTCACGCCCGTCTGATGCGCCGGCCCGCGCTCGCGGAGATCGAGCGGCTCGACCCCGTGCGCGACCACGCGCGGATCGTCTATCTCGACGCGTGCTTCGAGTTCCCGTTCGACGTGACGCGCGCGCTCGAGCTCGCCTTCTTCCGCACGTTCGCGGTGCCGCGCATCGCCGAGCTGCTCGCATCGACCGGCGAGTTCACGGGACGCCCGCTCAAGCGCTACGACGACAGCGACCTGTTGATCAGCTCCTTCGTGGAGCACGGCTACGACAGCCCGATCGGCCGCGCCGCGATCCGGCGGATGAACCAGCTCCACGGGCGGTTCGAGATTCCGAACGAGGACTTCATCTACGTCCTGTCGACGCTCGCGATCGAGCCGTTCCGCTGGAACCAGCGCTTCGGCTGGCGCCCGGCCACCGCGGCCGAGCGGACAGCGAGCTTCGAGTTCTGGGGGAACGTCGCCCGCCTGATGAACATTCGCGACGTCCCGCCGAGCTACGAGGAGCTCGAGCGCTTCAACGTGGAGTTCGAGCGCGAGCGGTTCGCGTACACCGACGCCGGCCACCGCGTTGCGACAGCGATGGTCGACATGTTCATCGGCAGGATCCCCGGGCTCCCGAAGAACCTCGGCCGCCGCGGCGTGCACGCGCTGCTCGACGACCCGCTCCTCGACGCGCTCGGCTTGCCCCACCCGACCAGGGCCGAGCGGCGCGCCGCCGAGGCCGCCCTCCGTCTGCGGGCCCGAGGCGTCGCTCTGCTCCCATCGCGGCGCCGTCCGCGCCTGCGGACGAAGGCGCGCCGCCCCAACACGTACCCGCGCGGCTACGAGATCGCCGCGCTCGGCCCGCCCCCGCCTGGCCGCGGCGGAGACCGGCTACCGTCCTAGCGCCCGGCCCCGTAGCTCAGTGGATAGAGCGGCAGACTTCGAATCTGCGTGCGGAGGTTCGACTCCTCCCGGGGCCATGAAACAGGGACGCCCTGAGCTGCTGAATCGACGTGGCCTCCGGAAACGGGGGCCTCATCCGTCTCTAGGTGACGAGCTGGAAGAGGGCCGCCACGACAAGCACGGCGACGAGCAGCCACGCGATCAGGAACGCCGTGACCACCATGAGCAGCCGCTTCGGCACGAACATCCAGACGAGCGCGGCGAACCCCATGCGCACGGCGCCCCACGACGGCCCGTCGCCGGCGAGCACCCGCCGCACGAGGCCCAGCAGCCCGGTCCCGTAGCGGCGCCGCTCCGCCTCCGCGACGCGCTCGCGGCAGCGGCGCATCATCTCGTCGGCCTCCCGGCGTGCCGCGCGCTTGTAGACAGGCAGCGAGGCGCGGCGGCGCGTCCAGTACGCGAGCGACTCGCGGGCCTGCTCCAGCGGTGGCGGCGCGGTCAGCGTCGCCAGCAGGGTCCGGTCGGCGTCCTCCGAGGCGGAGATCACGCCCTCGAGTGTAGGCCAACCTTGGCGCGTTCGAGGGATTGCGAGGAGGCCCGAGCGCCCCGATGAATGGGACGGAAGCTCGGCCGCCATCTCCCCCGATTGGCCGAGTTCCCCTCACCCCCAGGGAACGACCCGTGTGCCGCAGACGGGTCGTTCCACCTTTGGTCCCGTACGGTTTCGGTGATGCGTGCGCTCGCCCTCGTCCTCTGCGTGCTCGTCGCGGCGGTGGCCGCGTCTGCGGCGGGCAGCTGGCGAACGCATGCGCCGCTTCCCGTGCCCCGCTCGGAGGTCGCTGCTGCCGCCGTTCACCGGTACATCGCTGTGGCGGGCGGCTTCGAGTCAGACGGCTCGACCTCGGCCCGCGTGGACTTGTACGAGCCGGCCGCTGACCGGTGGCTTCGAATCACGGACCTGCCGGTCGCCACGAACCACGCGATGGCGGCGGGACTCGGCGGCCGCGTGTTCGTGGCCGGCGGCTACGCGGGAGACGGCCACCGCCTCCGCGACGCCTTCGTGTATGTGGGGGATTGGCTCCGCCTGCCCTCGATGCCGCTCGAACGTGCCGCTGGCGGGGCCGCGATCATCGCCAACAGGCTCTACGTCGTCGGCGGCACGACCGGGCTGCCCGGTGTCGGCGACGCGCGCCGGCTCGCGCGCGCGATGCTCGTCTTCGACCTGAAGGCGCGGCGCTGGTCGCAGCTGCCAGGCCCAACGCCGCGCGAGCATCTCGGCGTGGCCGCGCTGAACGGGAAGCTCTATGTCGCCGGCGGGCGCGAGGCCGGCTACGACACGAACCTGCGCCTCTTCGAGGTCTACGACCCGGGGACCCGCCGCTGGCGCCGTCTCGCGCCGCTTCCGACCGCGCGGGGCGGGACCGGGCTCGCCGCCGTGGCGGGCCGCCTCGTCTCTGCCGGCGGCGAGGCGCCCGCCGGCTCGATTGCGTCCGTCTACCGCTACACGCCGTCGACGAACCGCTGGACGCGGCTCCCTGACCTGCCGACCCCTCGTCATGGCCTGGGTGTCGTCGGCTTCGCCGGCCGCGTCTACGTCATCGGCGGCGGTCCGACGCCCGGCCTCTCCGCGACAGGCGCGAACGAGTCGCTCGCGCCCTAGTCGTCCTGCGGCTCGAGCGGCTGGGCAATCCGCCCGGCGGCCTCGTCGGCCTCCTCGGCGGTTTCCTCGGCCAGCAGCTCGAACTTCGACTCGTCGGTCTCGCGGCTCTCGCGCTCCCGCTCGGCGCGCTGCTCGTCGGGCGTGAGCCCGCGCGCCTCCTGGCTCTCGGGGCTAGTGCGGATCTCGTCGGTGTCCATGGCCCCGTCGTCCCCGGCGCGAAGCGGGGCCAAACGCGCCGTATCCTGGGAGCTACGCGGGCGTGGCGGAACTGGTAGACGCAATGGCCTTAGGAGCCATCGGGCGCAAGCCCTTGGAGGTTCGAGTCCTCTCGCCCGCACTCTCCCTCGGTCGAGCCCCGCGCCGCCGAATCACCCGAACGGGCGGATCGGCACGCCGGGGGCGTTCTGGTTCAATGGCGTGGTGAACACCTCGGTCGAGCAGCTCGAGGGCAACCGCGTCCGCCTGAGCGTCGAGGTTCCGGGGCACGACGTGCGCCACGCCGTCGATCACGCAGCGGAGGATCTCGCGGGCTCCGTCAAGATCCCCGGGTTCCGCAAGGGCAAGGTGCCGACGCAGGTGCTCGTCTCGCGGATCGGCCGCGACCGGCTCTACGCCGAGGCGGTCGAGAGCCACATCGGCGGCTGGTTCCGCAACGCCGCCGCCGGCGCGCACATCCGCCCGGTGGAGCAGCCCGAGTACGGCTACGACCTGCCCGACTCGGCCGACGACGACTGGCGCTTCACCGCCACCGTCACCGTCCAGCCCTCGCCTGAGGTCGCCGACTGGACCGAGCTCGAGGTGCCCTTCGCCGAGCCCGAGGTGCCGGAGGGGGTCATCGAGCGCGAGCTCGAGGAGCTCCAGCGCTCCGTCGCCGAGTTGGCGCCCGTCGAGGGCCGCCCGGCACAGCCCGGCGACACCGTCGTGATCGATGTCGTCGCCCCGAACGGCGAGGCGCAGCGCGATGTCGTGGTCGAGCTCGGCGCCGGCAAGCTCGTCGAGGAGATCGAAGCCGTCATCGCCGGCATGTCCGCCGGCGAGACGAAGCCCGTCTCGTACGAGCTCGCCGACGAGACGAGCCGCGACGTCGAGGTGACGCTCAAAGACGTGAAGGAGCCTGTCCTGCCGCCGATCGACGACGAGTTGGCGCGCGCCGCGAGCGAGTTCGACACGCTCGCCGAGCTGCGCGACGACATCGAGAGCCGGCTTCGCGAACAGGTCGCAGGGGAGCTCGACGTGCGCTTCCGCGAGGAGGCGATCGACCGGCTCGTCGCAGCGTCGCAGGTCGAGATCGCGCCGCGCCTGGTCGACGCGCGCGCCGCCGAGCTGTGGCACGGCCTCGCGCACTCGCTCGAGCGCCGCGGGATCAACCCAGAGGTGTACTTCCAGATCACCGGCCAGACGCCCGAGCAGCTCACGGAGCAGCTCCGCGCCGAGGCCCGTCAGGCGATTGGCCGCGAGCTCGTGCTCGAGGCGGTCGCCGAGAAGATCAACCTGCAGGTCGCGGACGAGGAGATCGAAGCGATCGTCCGCGAGCAGGCCGCCGACGCCGACGAGGACGCCGATGAGGTGATCCGCCAGCTGCAGGCGACCGGCCGCTGGGAGACGCTCCGCGGCGACCTGCGCCTGCGTAACGCCCTCGACCGAATCGTCTCAGAGGTCAAGAAGATCCCGGTCGAGCTCGCTGCGGCGAGCGAGAAGCTTTGGACCCCCGAGCAGGAATCCCCAGAGACGCCTGCGAAATTGTGGACCCCCGGCAGCAAGGAGCCAGCAGCATGAGCCCAATGATTCCGATGGTCATCGAACAAACCTCGCGCGGCGAGCGTGCGTTCGACATCTACTCCCGGCTGCTGAACGAGCGGATCATCATGCTCGGCACGCCGATCGACGACCAGATCGCGAACCTGATCGTCGCCCAGCTCCTCCACCTCGAGTCGGAGGACCCGGACAAGGACATCTTCCTCTACATCAACTCGCCGGGCGGCGACGTGTACGCCGGGCTCGCCATCTACGACACGATCCAGTTCATCAAGCCGGACGTGCAGACCACCTGCGTCGGCATCGCGATGTCGATGGGCGCGGTGCTGCTCGCAGCCGGGGCGAATGGCAAGCGCATGGCGCTGCCCAACGCGAAGATCCTCATTCACCAGGTCTGGTCACCGGGCGGCATGGGCGGCCAGGCGACCGACATCGAGATCCGTGCGCGCGAGACGCTCGCCCTGAAGCGCCGGCTCGAGGAGATCCTCGCCGACCACACGGGCCAGGATCTGGAGAAGGTCGGTCGCGACACCGACCGCGACTACTTCATGACCGCGCAGGAGGCCAAGGATTACGGCATCATCGACGTGGTCGTCACCCATCGCGACGGACGTCCGGTCTAGGCGTCCGGGCGAAAACGGAGTAGAAGGAGACCGATGGCGCGCGCGAGCGACGGGAACGAGCAGCTTCTCTGTAGCTTCTGCGGAAAGAGCCAGCGGCAGGTGAAGAAGCTCATCGCCGGCCCTGGTGTGTACATCTGCGACGAGTGCATCGACCTCTGTAACGAGATCATCGACGAGGAGCTGACCGCTCCCGCCGAGCTCGATCTCGAGAACCTGCCGCGCCCCAAGGACATCTGGGACGTCCTGAACGACTACGTCGTCTCGCAGGAGGAGGCGAAACGGACGCTGTCCGTGGCGGTCTACAACCACTACAAGCGCGTTCGCATGGGCCAGGAGGACGGCGACGTCGAGCTCCAGAAGTCGAACATCCTGCTGCTCGGCCCGACCGGGTGCGGCAAGACGCTGCTGGCACAGACGCTGGCGCGGATCCTCAACGTCCCGTTCGCGATCGCCGACGCCACGGCGCTGACCGAGGCGGGCTACGTCGGCGAGGACGTCGAGAACATCCTGCTCAAGCTGATCCAGGCGGCCGACTTCGACATCAAGAAGGCCGAGACCGGGATCATCTACATCGACGAGGTCGACAAGATCGCGCGCAAGGCGGACAACCCGTCGATCACGCGCGACGTGTCGGGTGAAGGCGTCCAGCAGGCGCTCCTGAAGATCCTCGAGGGGACGGTCGCGTCGGTGCCGCCGCAGGGCGGACGCAAGCACCCGCACCAGGAGTTCCTCTCGATCGACACGACGAACATCCTCTTCATCTGCGGCGGCGCATTCGCCGGCGTCGAGAAGATCATCGGCAAGCGGATCGGCAAGAACTCGGTCGGCTTCGGCGCCCACATCCGCTCCAAGCACGGCGACGACTCCGAGCTGCTCGGCCAGGTGATGCCCGAGGACCTGCTCTCGTACGGGCTGATCCCCGAGTTCATCGGCCGCCTGCCGGTCGTCTGCTCGGTGACGCAGCTGCAGCGCGAGGATCTCGTCGAGATCCTCAAGGAGCCGAAGAACGCGCTCGTGCGCCAGTACCAGCGGTTCTTCTCGTACGACGACATCGAGCTCGTGTTCACCGAGGACGCGCTGTGGGAGATCGCCGACAAGGCGCTCCAGCGCGAGACCGGCGCCCGCGGGCTCAGGTCGATCATCGAGAAGGCGCTCCTCGACGTGATGTTCGAGCTGCCGTCCCGTCGCGACGTCTCCAAGTGCGTCGTCACGAAGGAGACGATCCAGAAGGACCTGAAGCCGACGCTCGTCACGAGCGCCGAGACGGGCGAGTTCGCCGACACGCCCGCCATCGCCGGCGAAAGCGCCTAGCCACACGCGCACGTTCCGCGGGGACGGTCCCGCCCAGGGGCTGTCCCTGTCGAGGACGAGCGGGAGGGCGTCAGCGAGAAGGGCGTCTAGCCGAGCAGCCGACTCGACTTCGCCAAGATCGTCCGCGGAGGCGGGCTTGCCCCGCCGCAGCTACGTCGCGCGAAGTCGCGGCTATCTGTTCGTCCGCCTGAAAGTCGTCATGGCTCCGCGGAGCGGGCCGGACTTTCAGGCGTTGAATCCCGGGCCGCCCCGGCCGCAAAGCAAGGGGCGGCCCGGGTCTTTCACGGCATCGCCGCGCCGGGTGCCCCTTGTGACGTGTCGCAGGGGTTCGGCGCGAGAAGCTCGTCGGCCTCGGCGCGGGAAGACCCGCCGAGGCCGACGAGCTGCGAGCCGGCAGGGCTGCCGCCAGGAGTCTGGTTCACGGTCGCGCCCGTCTCGATCGTCGGATCGGCGGCGGCGCCTGGGAGCAGGCTCCCGGAGAACCGCTCGGCGGGCGAAGGGCCGGCCGTCGCCGTGGCGGACGTGGCGGCACAGGTCACCGTCACCGCCGCCGTCACGAACCTCCGCTTCGCCTTCATCGTTGCGCTCCTCTCCTCGTCCAGCCGCGAGGAGCGTATGCCCGTCACGCGAAGAAATCAACCACTACACGTGGTGACACTGGCCACAACCGCCTGGCCGTAGCTCACACCGGCGTCGTTCGGCGGCACAAGGCGGTGTGACAGAACGCGCAGGCCGTGCTGCTCGAGCAGCGACGTCGTCGTTCTCAGCAGGCGGAGGTTCTGGAACGTGCCGCCGGAGAGCACGACCGTCGCAGGGCTGTCGGCCTCGGCGCAGATGCGGGCGGCGACGCGCGCCACTCCGTCGTGGAACGCGGCTGCGATCTCCTCGTGCGGGCGGCCGGAGGCGAGGTCGTCGTGCGCGGCCGCGATCAGGTCTGAGCCACGGATGATGCCGCCCTCGACTCGGCACTCGTAGGCGGCCGCCTCGGTGTCGCCTGCGAGCTGCTCGAGCTCGATCGCCGCCTGCCCCTCGTAGCTGACCTGCTCCCGCACCCCGAGCAGCGCGGCGACGGCGTCGAAGAGCCGGCCCATGCCGGACGAGAGCGGCGCGTTCACCGCAAGGCTCGCCCGCACGGCCGGCCAGCGCTCGAACGGCACCGGCCTGTCCGCGCGCTCGAGGTACGCCGCGGCGGCGCGCCACGGCTCGCGGATCGCTGCCTCGCCTCCGGGCAGCGGCACCGGCTCGAGGTGGGCGACCCGCTCGAAGCCGGAGAGGTCGCAGCGCAGGAGCTCGCCGCCCCAGAGCGTCCCGTCCGTGCCGTAGCCCGTGCCGTCGAAGACGAGCGCCAGCGCCGGGCCGCGCTCGCCGTGCTCGGCGAGGCAGGCGGCCGCGTGGGCGTGGTGGTGCTGCACGCCGACGAGGTCGGCCTCCTGCTCGAGCGCCCACTTCGTCGAGAGGTATTCGGGGTGAAGGTCATGCGCGATCACTTCGGCCTCGACTGCGAGCATGCGCAGGTACAGCTCGAGGTCGTCCTGGAACGCGCGGTAGGCCGCCTCCGAGTCGAGGTCGCCCAGGTGCGGCGAGACGAACGCCTCGCCGCGCCGCACGACGCAGAACGTGCTCTTGAGCTCGGCGCCTGCCGCGACGATCGTCCGCCGCGCGACCGCCGGCAGGGGAAGCGCCCCGGGCACGTGGCCGCGCGAGCGGCGGATCGGGTACTCGGCGCGCACGACCGAGTCCTCGCAGCGGCGGTGGATCGCGCGGTCGTGGGCGAGGAACGCGTCGGCGATCTCTCCAAGGCGCTCCCGCGCGTCGGCATCGTCGTAGGCGATCGGCTCGTCGGAGCGGTTGCCGCTCGTGAGCACGATCGGCCGGCCCAGGTCGGCCAGCAGCAGGTGGTGCAACGGCGTGTACGGCAGCATCACGCCGAGCCACGGCGTTCCCGGCGCGATCGCCGGAGCCACGCTCCCGGGCCGGCCCCGCACGAGCACGATCGGGCGCGCGCGCGAGCCGAGCAGCTCCGCCTCGGCATCCGTCACCTCGGCGATCGCACCGGCGTCGAGCGTCATGACCGCGAACGGCTTCTCGTCCCGGTTCTTGCGTGCCCGCAGTCGCTCGACCGCCGCCTGGTCGCGCGCGTCGCAGGCGAGGTGGTAGCCGCCCAGGCCCTTCACGGCCAGGATCGCGCCTGAGGCGAGCAGCCGAACCGCCTCCTCGAGCGGCATCGACAGCTGCGGCCCGCAGACGGGACAGCAGGTCGGCTCGGCGTGGAAGCGCCGGTCGAGCGGATCCTCGTACTCACGGCGGCAGTCGGCGCACATCGCGAACCCGGCCATGGTCGTATTCGGCCGGTCGTAGGGGACGGCCGTCACGATCGTGAACCGCGGCCCGCACTGCGTGCAGTTCACGAACGGGTAGCGGTGGCGGCGGTCGGCCGGGTCGAAGAGCTCGCGCAGGCAGTCGTCGCACGTGGCCACGTCGGGCGGCACGAGTGCGCTCCCGGCCGCCGGCCGGCTCGCGACGATCGCGAAATCCGTCTCGCCAAGGGTGGGCAGCGGCACGGCGACGAGGTCGTCGACCCGGGCGAGCGACGGTGCCTCGCCGACCACTGCGGCGGCGAACGAGTCGAGCGCGGCGGCCCCGCCTTCGACCTCGATCAGGACGCCCTCGCCGTCGTTCAGGACGAAGCCGGCGAGCCCCTGCCGGCGCGCCAGGCCGAACACGAACGGCCGGAAGCCGACGCCCTGGACGACGCCTCGCACGCGCAGTTGGCGCCGCTCGCGATGCATTTCGGACACTGCGAGGAGAGCTTTTACCGAAGTTCGACCGCGGGTTTAGACGAATCCGTCCGAACCCGGGAGCGGCGTAGGATCTGACTGCCGAGCGACGAGGGAGGGTTCCCAGATGTGCCTCGCCATCCCGGGGCAGGTGGTGGAAGTCGTCGACGAGCCCAACCGGCTCGCCCGTGTCGACGTGGCCGGAGTCGTGCGCAACGTGAACGTCGGCCTCCTCGACGAGAACGGCTCGGTCGGCACCGGCCCCGGCGACTGGGTGCTGATTCACGTCGGCTTCGCCATGTCGAAGGTCGACGAGGGCGAGGCTCGCGCCACGCTCGAGTTGCTCGAGCAGCTGGGCGAGGCGTACGAGCAGGAGCTGGACGACCTGAAGGCGAGCGCAATCGAGTGAGTTGCGAGGACGGCCACTGCGTCACGTGCGCGGACGAGGCCGTCCCCATGCGCGTGCTCGGCGTCTCCGTCGACGGGCTCGCCCGCTGCGCGGACGCGGACGGCGCCGAGACCGACGTCATGACCGACCTGGTCGGCGCGGTCGAGGCAGGCGACGACGTGCTCGTCCACGCGGGAGTGGCCCTGGCGAGGGTCGCATGAAGTACGTCGACGAGTACCGCGACGGCGAGCTCGGCCGCGCGCTCGCCGCCGAGATCCTCACGACCGTAGAACCAGGGCGGCGATACAAGGTCATGGAGGTGTGCGGCGGCCACACGCACACGATCTACAAGTACGGCGTCGACGACCTGCTGCCCGAGAACGTCGAGTTCGTGCACGGTCCCGGCTGCCCCGTCTGCGTGATCCCGATGGGCCGGGTCGACGACGGCATCGCCGTGGCTCGCCGCCCCGAGGTCATCTTCACCTGCTTCGGCGACATGATGCGCGTGCCCGGCGGCGGCGGCACGCTGCTCGAGGCCAAGGCCGAGGGCGCGGACATCCGCATGGTCTACTCGCCGCTCGATGCGCTGCGGCTCGCGCGGGAGAATCCCGACCGCGAGGTCGTCTTCTTCGCGATCGGGTTCGAGACGACGGCGCCGTCGACGGCGCTCACGCTCCTGCGCGCGCAGCGCGAGCAGGTGCCGAACTTCTTCGTCTTCTGCAACCACGTCACGATCGTGCCGCCGCTCAAGGCGCTGCTCGAGTCGCCAGACCTTCGCCTCGACGGCTTCATCGGGCCGGGCCACGTCTCCACCGTGGTGGGCGCGCGGCCGTTCGAGTTCATTCCTGCGGAGTACGGCAAGCCGTTCGTGATCTCGGGCTTCGAGCCGCTCGACCTGCTCCAGTCCGTCTACATGGTGCTGCGCCAGCTCGCCGAGGGGCGGCTGGAGGTGGAGAACCAGTACACGCGGGTCGTCCCCTACGACGGCAACCCGCAGGCGCTCGCCGTCATGCAGGAAGTGTTCGAGCTGCGGCCGACCTTCGAGTGGCGCGGGCTCGGGTTCATCCCCCACAGCGGGCTGCAGCTCTCGCCGGCCTTCGCGGAGTTCGACGCGGAGCTGCGCTACGAGGTGCCGGGTGTCCGCGTCGCCGATCCGACGGCGTGCCAGTGCGGCGAGGTGCTGGAGGGCGTCATCAAGCCGTGGGAGTGCAAGGTCTTCGGCACGGCCTGCACGCCTGAGCGGCCGATCGGCACGTGCATGGTCTCGTCCGAGGGCGCCTGCGCGGCCTACTACAACTACGGGCGCTTCGCACGCGAGCGGGCGGTGGTGTGATGGAGCCGGACCGAGGATCAGGCGCTCGAGCAGATCGAGCGCGTCCGCGCGAAGCCGCTCAAGTTCCGCGACGAGCGCATCACGATGTCCCACGGCGCCGGCGGCAAGGCGACGCTGACGCTGATCGAGGCCGTGCTCGCGCCCGCTTTCGGGATCTCCGAGCTCGACGACGCGGCCGTCGTCGACGGGCTCGCGCTGACGACCGACAGCTTCGTCGTCCGCCCGCTGCGCTTCCCCGGCGGCTCGATCGGCGAGCTCGCGGTGAACGGTACGGTCAACGACCTCGCCGTCGCCGGCGCCTGCCCGGTCGCGCTGACGCTCTCGCTCGTGCTCGAGGAGGGACTCTCGGCGGACGAGCTGCGCGCCGAGGTCGAGGCGATCGCGCGCGCCGCCGAGCTGGCGGGGATCGAGGTCGTCGGCGGCGACACGAAGGTGGTGGAGCGGGGCAAGTGCGACGGCATGTACGTCACCACGACGGGCCTCGGCCGTGTCGACGACCGCGCCTCGCTCTCCTCGACCAGCCTGCAGCCAGGCGACCGCATCCTCGTCTCCGGCCCGGTCGGCGATCACGGCGTTGCGATCATGCTGGCGCGCGGCGAGTTCGAGCTCGAGGCGGCGGTCGAGTCCGACACCCGCTCGCTCTGGCCGGCAGTCGACGCCCTGCTCGACGCCGCCGGCCCGTCACTGCGGACGATGCGCGACGCGACCCGCGGCGGCGTCGCCTCGGTGCTCAACGAGCTTGCGCGTGCCGCGGGCGTGGCGATCCTCGTCGCCGAGGATCGCGTGCCGATCCGGCCCTCGGTCGCGGGCGCCTGCGAGATCCTGGGCATCGACCCCCTGTACGTGGCGAACGAGGGCAAGCTCGTGGCCTTCGTCGCGCCCGACGCGGCCGGCGACGCTCTCGCCGCGCTCCGCTCCGTCCCCGGCTGCGAGGAGGCCGCAGAGATCGGCGAGGTGCGTACGGAGCCGCCGGGCCTCGTGCTCGTCGACACGGCCTTCGGCGGCCGGCGCGTCATGGACATGCTCGTCGGCGACCCGCTTCCGCGGATCTGCTGATCGGCATACTGGCCGCATAGTCGCTGCCTGACCGCATCTGCCTCCTCGACCCGGCCGCCGCCGACCGGCGGGGCGTGCCCGGCCACCGGGCTAGGATCGCGGGCCGGTGATGGACTCCCTCTACAAGCCGCAAGGCGTCGAGGAGCGCTGGCAG
Organism: uncultured Thermoleophilia bacterium; assembly: GCA_963734565.1. Lineage (GTDB taxonomy): Bacteria > Actinomycetota > Thermoleophilia > Gaiellales > Gaiellaceae > JACVRM01. Next base: position 588,902 of record CAVTHM010000007.1, read on the forward strand.
CAGGCCTGGGAGGACGAGGGCCTCTACAACGCCGACGTCGACGAGTCGCGCACGCCCTACGTCGACGCGCACCCGCCGCCCAACGTGACGGGCGAGCTGCATATCGGCCACGCGCTCCAGCTCGCGATGGGCGACTTGCTCATGCCGGATACGGCGCATGCAGGGCTACAACGCGCTCTTCCAGCCCGGCTACGACCACGCCGGCATTTCGACGCAGGCGGCGGTCGAGAAGTACCTCGCGCGCGAGGGCAAGCCGACACGCCAGGAGATGGGCCGCGAGGCGTTCGTGGAGCTCGTCTGGGAGTGGCTCCACGAGTACGGCGGCAAGATCATGACCCAGTTCCGGCGCATGGGCGCCTCGCTCGACTACCGGCGCGAGCGCTTCACGATGGACCCGGGCTACTCGCGCGCGGTGCTGCGCTTCTTCGTGCACCTGTACGAGAAGGGCTGGATCTACCGGGACAACCGGATCATCAACTGGTGCCCGTTCCACCACACGTCGCTGTCCGACCTCGAGCTCGTGCACGCGGACGTGGACGACACGCTGACGACGATCAAGTACCCGCTCGCCGACGGCAGCGGCCACATCGCGATCGCGACCGTGCGGCCGGCGACGATCCTGGGCGACGTCGCGGTGGCCGTGCACCCGGACGACGAGCGCTACAAGGACCTCGTCGGCAAGGAGGCGATCGTCCCGTTCGTCGAGCGGCGCGTGCCGATCATCGCCGACGAGCGCGTCGAGCCCGAGTTCGGCACCGGCGCACTGAAGATCACGCCGGGCCACGACCCGACCGACTTCGCGATCGGCCGCGACCATGGGCTGCCCGAGCCGTCCGTGATCGGGCCGGACGGGCGCATGAACCCGCACGCGGGCGAGCTCGACGGGCTGACGCAGGAGGAAGCGGGCAAGCGGATCCTCGACTGGATCAAGGAGCGCGACCTGCTCGTCTCGCGCGAGCACTACCGGCACTCGGTGGCGCTCTGCGAGCGCTGCGAGTCGCGCATCGAGCCACTCATCTCGCTCCAGTGGTGGTGCTCGATGGACGAGCTCAAGAAGCCCGCGCTCAAGGTGCTGCGCGACCGCAAGGTCGTCTACCACCCCGAGTCGCAGCACCGGTTCGCGATCGACTCGCTCGAGAACGCTCCCGACTGGTGCATCTCGCGCCAGATCTGGTGGGGGCACCAGATCCCGATCTGGTACTGCCCGGACGGGCACATCGCCTGCGCCGAGACGGTGCCGGACGCCTGCGCAGAGTGCGGCTCGACCGAGCTGATCCAGGAGACGGACGTGCTCGACACGTGGTTCTCGTCGGCGCTCTGGCCGTTCGCGACGCTCGGCTGGCCGGATCCGACTCCCGACCTCGAGCACTTCTATCCGGGCGATCTCCAGACGACGGGCCGCGAGATCATCCGCCTCTGGGAGAACCGCATGATCTTCTGCGGGCTCGAGCTGATCGGGCGAGATCCCGTTCCGCGACGTGATCATTCACTCGACGGTGCTCGCGCCCGACGGGCGGCGCATGTCGAAGAGCCTCGGCACCGGCATCGACCCGCTCGACGTGATCGCCGAGCACGGGGCGGACGCGGTGCGCTACGGCCTCCTGAAGATGTCGTCCACGCAGGACGTGCGCTTCTCGTACGGCGCGGTCGAGGAGGGGCGCAAGCTCGCGAACAAGCTCTGGAACGTGGCGCGCCTGTTCGTGACGAACGCGGGCGACACGACGCCCGACTCGCGGCCGCAGTCGCCCGAGGAGCGCTGGATCCTCGGCCGGCTCGACGCCGCGCAGGCGACGATCGAGGCGGCGCTCGAGCGCTTCGACTTCGCCGAGGTGGTCGACACGCTGTACCACGTCACCTTCGACGAGTTCTGCGACTGGTACGCGGAGGCGATCAAGCCGCGGCTCGGCGAGGAGGACGCGCGCGCGACGGCGTACGCGGCGCTCGAGCGGCTGCTGAAGCTGCTCCATCCGGTCATGCCGCACGTGACCGAGGAGATCTGGACGCAGCTGCCGGCGCGCGAGTCGCGGCTGATCGTGGCGCCGTGGCCGGAGCGTGACGAGCGGTTCGCGGCGGATGCGAATGCGCTCGACCGCGTGCAGGAGGCGGCGTCGATCTTCGCCCGCAGCGGCGTGCGCATCGAGCTCGACGAGGACGAGGAACGGATCTTCAACGCCAAGGTGCGTCCGGAGCGCGTGCAGGCGAACGGCAACGCCGCCGCCGAGATCGAGCGGCTGCGGAAGGAGATCGCGCGCGCGGAGCAGATGCTCGCCAACCCTCGCTTCGTCGAGCGGGCACCGCCCGAGGTCGTCGAGGCCGAGCGCGAGAAGCTGACCCGCTTCAAGCGCGAGCTCGAGGCGCTCGAGGACGCCGCGTAGCCCGGGCGCCCTTGCAGCCAAGTAACAGTTTGTTACAAGGCGGTGTGAGCGCCGGGCCCGAGACATGGTGGATCGAGTTGCTTGCGCCGTGGCCGGATGAGTTCGGGCTCGCGCGGATGCAGGCGCTGCTGCGCGAGCTCGGAGATCCACAGCGCGCCTACCCGGCGATCCACGTGGTCGGGACGAACGGGAAGTCGACCACGACGCGGGCGACGGCGGCGCTGCTCCGCCGCGAGGGCCTGCGTCCCGGCGCGTTCACCTCGCCTGCCGTGAGCGGGTGGAGCGAGCACATCCAGGTCGACGGCCGGGACGCGGACTTCGAGGCGGCCGTGGCCCGCGTTCACCATGCGGCAGAGCTGACCGGGGCGACGCAGTTCGAGACGCTCACCGCCGCAGCGCTCGTCGCGTTCGCGGAGGCGGGCGTCGACGTGGCCGTGGTGGAGGCGGGGCTCGGTGGGGCGGGCGATGCGACGAACGTCCTCGAGACGCGCGTTGTCGTGCTCACGAACGTCTCGCTCGATCACACCGAGGAGCTCGGCGACACGCGCGAGGAGATCGCGCGGGCGGAAGCTCGCCGTGATCCGGCCGGGCGCGACCGTCGTGCTCGGCGAGCCCGAATGGGCGCCGCTGGCACGCGAGCTCGGCGCAGCCGACGTCGTGGTCGTCGCGGCTGACGGCCCCGGCCTGCGGCCAAGCGCTGCGCTTGCCACCGCCGCGGCCGCGGTGTTTCTCGGGCGCGCTCCCGGGGACAACGAGCTTCGTGACGAGGAGCTCGGCCTCTCGGGTCGCTACGAGGTGCGGTCCGAGACGCCTGTACACGAGATCAGGGACGGCGCCCACAACCCGGCCGGGGCTGCGCACCTGGCGCGCACGCTCGGGCACGGCGATGCCGTGCTCGTCGCCTCCCTCGTCTCTGGGAAGGACGTCGACGCCGTCCTGCGCGAGCTCGCCCCGCTCGGCCGCAGGCTCGTGGCGACGACGTCTTCGAGCGGGCGGGCGCTCGACGCAGAAGAGCTCGCCGCCCGCGCCCGCACGCACTTCGACCACGTCGAGACGGTCGCCGAGCCGCACGCCGCGCTGGCCCGTGGGCGCGCCCTCGCGGCGCCCGACGGCACGCTGCTGGTCACCGGCTCGCTGTACCTTCTCGCGGATCTCCATTCCGTCCCGTAGAGCGCGTACCATGAAGCCGCTCGTAGAGAGGTTGAGCGTCTTCGTGTTCGCCGCGGTCGTGATCCTCGCGATCGTCGGGATCGCGTTTGCCGCCGGCTACCTCGTCGGGCAGTTGCTCCTCTAACCCGGAGGTCACGTGCTCTCCCTGGTCGCAGCGCAGAACGACAGCCTCTTCGGAGGGCTGCGCGACTTCTTCGACTCCGACACCTGGATCGTCGTCCGCAACCTCGGGCTGTTCTTCGCCGTCGTCTTCTGGCTCGCGGTTGCGTACTGGGTGTTCAAGGATGCACGTCGCCGGATCGAGGATCCGTGGCTCGTCGGGATGGCGACGATCCTCGGGCTGTTCCCGCCGTTCGTGGGCGCGTTCATCTACATGCTGTTCCGCCCGCCCGAGTACCTCGAGGACGTGCGCGAGCGCGAGCTCGAGATGCGCGCCATGGAGGAGCGGCTTGCGGAGACCGATCTGCACTGTCCGGTCTGCCGCGCGGCCGTCAAGGAGAGCTTCCTCGTCTGCCCGGTCTGCACGACGAAGCTGAAGCAGGCGTGCGAGACGTGCAAGCAGCCGCTCGAGCCGCTCTGGCAGGTGTGCCCGTATTGCGAGACGCGGGTCGCGACGCCCGCGCCGATCGAGTTCGCGCCGACGACGACCGCCCGCTCGCGCCGCCGACGCGGCACGCCGGCCGAAGCGCCGCCGCAGCAGCAGCAGACCGCCTCCGAATCTCCTCAGTAGAGTTCCGCGCTCCATGGCTGTGGAGCAGACTCTTGTGCTGGTCAAGCCCGACGCGATGCAGCGGCGGCTCGCCGGCGAGATCATCGGGCGATTCGAGGCGCGCGGGCTGACGATGCGGGCGGCGCGGCTCGTCCACGTCGACCGCGAGCTGGCCGGGGAGCACTACGCCGAGCACGCCGAGAAGCCGTTCTTCGGCGAGCTGGTCGACTTCATCACCTCGTCGCCGACGCTCGTGCTCGTCCTCGAGGGCGAGGGCGCGATCGCGGTCGTGCGGTCGACGATGGGGGCGACGAACCCCGCCACGTCGGCCCCCGGGACGATCCGCGGCGATCTCGCGCTGTCGATGCCGGACAACCTCGTCCACGGCTCGGACTCGCCCGAGTCCGCCGCGCGCGAGGTGAGACTCTGGTTCGGCGATGACGGACTCGTCTAGAGCCGCGGACGCTCTCCACAACCGCGAGCGCTGGGACGCCTACGCGGACGAGTACCAGGGCCGCCACCGCGAGATGCTCGGCCGGCCCGAGCCGCGCTGGGGCATGTGGCAGATTCCCGAGGCCGAGCTGCAGATCCTCGGCGACGTGACCGGCAAGGACGTCCTCGAGTACGGCTGTGGCGCCGCCCAGTGGTCGATCCTGCTCACCGGGCTCGGTGCGCGGCCGGTCGGGATGGACAACTCGGCGCGCCAGCTCGAGTACGCGCGAGAGCTGCAGGCCGAGGCGGGTGTCGACTTCCCGCTCGTGCATGCGAGCGCAGGCGAAGCGCCGTTTGACGACGCGAGCTTCGACGTCGTCTTCTGCGACCACGGCGCGATGACGTTCGCCGACCCCTACGCGACCGTGCCCGAGGTGGCCCGGCTGCTGCGGCCGGGCGGGCTGTTCGCGTTCTCGCACACCACGCCGCTCTCGCAGGTCTGCTGGCGCGAGGACGAGGAGGTCATCGACCCGGAGCTTCACCGCTCCTACTTCGACCTGCATCGGATCGCCTGGCAGGACGAGCCGATCGAGTTCTCGCTGCCGCAGGGCGACTGGATACGGCTCTTACGCCTGAACGGGCTGGTCGTGGAGCGCCTGCACGAGGTGCAGCCGCCGGCGGACACCGAATCGAGCTACCGGAACGCGGAGGAGACGGCGTGGGCGCGTCGCTGGCCGATGGAGCAGATCTGGAAGGTGCGCAAGCGGTGGAGCTGAGCGAGCACGCGGCCCGGAACCGCGAGGAGTGGAACACGTGGGCGGCCGACTACGTCGAGGCCGGGCACCGCAACTGGTCCGCCGACGAGATCACGTGGGGGATGACGAACGTGCCTGAGGCGCGCGTGAATGCGCTGCCGCCGCTCGAGGGCAAGGACGTGCTCGAGGCCGGCTGCGGCACCGCGTACGTCTCGGCCTGGCTGGCGCGGCGCGGCGCGCGGCCGACCGGGATCGATGTCTCCGACGAGCAGCTCGCGACAGCGCGCCGCTTCCAGCAGGAGTTCGGGCTCGAGTTCCCACTGGTGCACGGGTCAGCTGAAGCGCTTCCCTTTCAGTCCGAGTCATTCGACCTGGTCGTCTCCGAGTACGGCGCGAGCATTTGGGCCGACCCGTTCGTGTGGATCGCCGAGGCCGCGCGCGTGCTGCGCCCGGATGGGCACATCGTGCTGCTCGTGAACGGGACGGTGCTCGTCCTCTGCCTGCCCGAGCTCGACGCCGACCTTCCGGCGGGAACGCGCTTGCAGCGTCCCTACTTCGGCATGCACCGCTTCGAGTGGCCCGACGACAACTCCGTGGACTTCCACATCGGCTACGGCGACTGGATTCGCGTCTTCGGCGAGAGCGGGCTTCGAGGTCGAGGAGCTCATCGAGCTGAAGGGCGACCCGGATGCGGAGGCAAGCCGGCACAACCTCTTCACGCCCGAGTGGGCGTCGATGTGGCCCGCCGAGGAGATCTGGCGGGCGCGCAAGACCGGGTGAGCTCGCCTCCCGCGCCGCCCCTGCTGCTCGCGTCGACGTCGCCGCAGCGGCGGGCGATCCTCGAGCAGCTGGGAATTCCCTTCGACGTCGTCGCGCCGCAGTACGAGGAGGACGACCCGCCCGACGCCGACCCGCGCGAGCTCGTGCTCGCGCACGCGCGCGAGAAGGCGCACACGGTGGCGCGCGAGACCGACCACCGGCCGATCCTGGCGGTGGACACGACCGTGTGGCTCGACGGGCGCCTTTACGGCAAGCCCGGCCATGCCGAGGAGGCGGCGGAGATGCTCGACACGCTCGGCGGGCACACGCACACGGTCGTCTCGGGCCTGTGCCTCGTCACGCCGGGCTCGGAGGAGGTCGCAGTCGAGGAGACGAGCGTCACGTTCCGTCCGCTCACGGCCGGCGACCTCGCCGCCTATGTCGCGACCGGCGAGTGGGAGGGGCGCGCGGGCGGCTACGCGATCCAGGGCCGCGGGGCCGCGCTCGTGGAGCGCATCGAGGGCGACTACCTGAACGTCGTGGGTCTGCCGGTTGCGCTCCTCGTGCGCCTGCTCGCCGAGCACTTTCCCGGCGTGTACGGCTTCGGCTGAGTTCTGTCGCACTCCCGTCACGCGTCGTCACACACCCGTGCGCCCGACCTCGATAGCGTCTGCAGCGGGGAGGCGGGTGATGGCCACCGGGCACCGCGGGGGAAAAATACGCTGGCGGCCCGGGTCGCCCCGTCGCTACGGTGAGGCCCTGCGCGACTAGGCGCCCGAGGGGTGCCGCTGTAAACTCGCCTGCTCCTATGGGGTTTCTTGACTACGTGAACGGCTTCGGCGGTCGCGACATGGCCGTCGATCTCGGCACCGCGAACACGCTCGTGTATGTACGCGGGCGCGGCATCGTGCTGTCGGAGCCGTCGGTCGTCGCGATCGACCAGCGCACCGGCGACGTCCACGCGGTCGGAGTCGAGGCGAAGCGGATGCTCGGCCGCACGCCGGGCTCGATCACCGCCATCCGGCCGCTGAAGGACGGCGTCATCGCCGACTTCGACGTGACCGAGCAGATGCTGCGCCACTTCATCCAGAAGGTGCACCAGAATCGCTTCGCCCACCCGCGCGTGGTCGTTTGCGTCCCGTCGGGCGTGACCGGCGTCGAGAAGCGCGCGGTCGAGGAGGCCACGCTCTCGGCGGGCGCGCGTGAGGCGCACCTGATCGAGGAGCCGATGGCCGCCGCGATCGGGGCGGGCCTGCCCGTCTCCGAGCCGACCGGGAACATGATCGTCGACGTCGGCGGCGGCACCACCGAGGTGGCCGTCATCTCGCTCGGCGGCATCGTGGTCTCGCAGAGCCTGCGCGTCGGCGGCGACGAGATGGACGAGGCGATCGTCAGCCACGTGAAGAAGGAGTACAAGCTCCTGATCGGCCAGCAGACCGCCGAGGAGATCAAGCTCGAGGTCGGCTCCGCCTTCCGCATGCGCGAAGAGGTGCAGGCGGAGGTGCGCGGGCGCGACATGCTCACGGGCCTACCGAAGACGGTGATCCTCAACTCGGAGGAGATCCGCGAGGCGCTCGAGGAGCCGGTCAGCCAGATCATCGACGCGATCCGCTCCACGCTCGACAAGACGCCGCCCGAGCTCGCCGCGGACATCATGGACCGCGGCATCGTGCTCGCCGGCGGCGGCGCGCTCCTCCACGGCCTGGACGAGCGGCTCCGCCACGAGACGCACATGCCCACGCAGCTCGCCGACTCGCCGCTCACCTGCGTCGCCGTCGGCTCGGGCCGCAGCCTCGAGGTGCTCGAGGAGATCAAGAAGACCACCAAGGCGCGCTCCCGCAACCGGAACGGCTACCGCAACGGCTACCGCGGTTAAGCGTCGGTAACGCTCTCCGAACCCGCCCGCAACCTGTTGTAACCTCCAAGACTCGTGCCCCGTAACCGAAGCGTCCGGCTTGCAGCCCTGGGCGCGACGGCACATCGCACCGCCTCACCTTCGTACGGCCCGCGTCGCGGTGGGTCGCTCGGGAGGCGCGCAGTGGTCGTCGCGCTCGTCGTCGTCTCGCTCGCCCTGATCACGGGCTACTTCCGCGAGGGCGATTCCGGGCGCCTGCACAACGCGCAGGGCTCCGCGGCGCGCGTGCTGGAGCCGTTCCAGATCGGCGCCGAGCGCGTCGTCCGGCCGTTCCAGGACGCATGGGGCTGGTTCGACGATCTGCGCACCGCCAAGTCGGAGAACGCGCAGCTCCGCAAGGAGCTGAACGCGGCGCGCGTGCAGGCCGCGCGTACCGCGGCCGCGCCGACCACGGCCGGTATCGCCGCCGGAGCGAAGTCCGCGCGCGCACCGATCTGGGCGCGCGACTACCGGCTGCTGAAGGCCGACGTGATCGCGGACCTGCCGAGCTACCAGCAGACCGTGACCGTCTCGGCGGGCCGCAGCGACGGTGTGCGGCGGTACGACCCGGTCGTCTCGACCGGCGGGCTGCTGCTCGGCCACATCTCGAAGGTCGGGCCGAGCTCGTCCCTCGTCACGCTGATCAGCGACCGCTCGAGCGCCGTGGCGGTGGTCGACCCGCTTCGGGGCACGAAGGGCATCCTGCGCGGGCGCGGCCCGGATTCCGGGCTCCTCATGGATCGCGTCTCGAAGCAGGACATCGTGCTCGACCGGGACTACGTCATGACGGCGGGCCGCGTCTCTGGCGGCTCCTACTACCCGCGCGGGATCTCGGTTGGCCGCGTCGACGGTGTCAACCAGAGCGACACCGAGCCGTTCAAGGTCGTGCACGTCCAGCCATACGCAAGCCTCGACGGGTTCGATCAGGTCGTCATCGCGCGCCGCACCGGACCGCTGCCTCAGCTCCCGTGACCGCCCAGCTCCTCAAAGCGGGAGGCGTCGTCTTCGCGGCCTTCCTGGCGCAGCTCGCGATCTTCGCGCCGATGCAGATCGGCAGCGGCAGCGCCGACGTCGTGCTCGTCACGGTCGCGCTGATCGCGCTCCTGTCCGGCTCGATCGTCGGCGCGGCCGCCGGCTTCTGGGCGGGGCTCCTGCTCGACACGGCGACGCTCGGGACGCTCGGCGTCACTTCGCTCCTGCTCACGCTCGTCGGCTTCTGGTGCGGCCGGTACGGCGAGACGACCGCGCGCGACCGCGCCCACGCGCCCTTCCTCGCCGTCGCCGTCGTCACCGTCCTGACTGCGCTCGGGAACCTGATCCTCCAGTTCACGCTCGGCGAGCCCACGTCGGCGCGCTGGATGCTCGTGGACTCGCTGATCCCGCAGCTCGTCCTCAACGTCCTGCTCACGCTGCCGCTGTACATCGTGCTGCGGCCGCTGTTCGCGCGCCGCCGCCTTCCGACCGCGATCGCCCGCGAGGTCGAGCTCGTTGGCTAACAGCGGCTACGGCGCCAAGCCGCGCGGCTTCCTGCCGCGCGACCCGCGTGTGGAGGAGCCGTACCGCCTCACGCCGCAGATGGCGTTTCGGATCGGCATCCTCGGCGCGCTCGCGCTCGCCGCGTTCGCGCTGCTGGTCCTGCGGCTCTGGTCGCTGCAGGTGCTCTCCGGCGACGACTACCTGCGCGCCGCGCGCGACAACCAGCTCCGCCAGGTGCGCGTCGAGGCGACCCGCGGCCAGATCCTCGATCGCAACGGAAAGCTGCTCGTCGACAACCGCACCGTCACGTCGATCCGCATCTGGCCGTCGAACCTGCCCGCCAAGGGGCGGTACCGCCGCCACGAGCTTCAGCGGCTGGCGCACGTGCTCGGCGTGCCGCTCGCGGACGTTCTGAAGAAGCTCCAGCAGCAGAAGCTCGACCCGCTGACGCCGATCACGATCAAGGACAACGTTCCCGGCGACACCGTCACCTTCCTCGCCGAGCGCCAGACGGACTTCCCCGGCGTGAAGATCGAGCAGACGCAGGTGCGCCGCTATCCACGCGGCGAGCTGGCGGCGCCCGTGCTCGGCTACGTCGGCGAGATCAGCGAGCCGCAGCTGAAGGAGATGAAGGGCTACCACCTCGGCGACCGCATCGGCCAGCGCGGCGTCGAATCCGCGTTCGACCGCTTCCTGCGCGGCGAGGACGGCCTCGCCCGCGCCCGCTTCGACTCGGCCGGGCACCCGCGCAGCGACCTCCAGATCACGCAGGCCGCCACGCCCGGCGATGCGGTGCGGCTCACGCTCGACGCCGACCTGCAGAGACGCGGCCGAGAAGGCGATCGTCTTCGGGATGCATCACGCGGAGCGGAACCACAACTGGTACTCGCGCGGTGGCGCCGCGGTGGCGATCGACCCGCGGAACGGCGATGTGCTCGCGCTCGCGTCCGTGCCGAGCTTCCACCCGGGCGCGTACGTGAACTCCGAACTACAAGAGCGAGCTGAACCGGCACTGCTCGACCACCCGCCGGGCGCGGCCGAGGCGGCCAACTTCCCGCACCTCGACCGCGCGACCGAGGGCCAATATCCGCCGGGCTCGACGTTCAAGCCGGTGACGGCTCTCGCGGCGATCCAGGAAGGTCTGGTCTCACCGTACGACGAGATCGACTGCCCTGCCCAGTACGTCTCTGAAGCATCCGGACGGCACAGCCGATCTTCGGCGGGACGTTCAACAACTGGAACCAGACGTCGTCCGGCACCTGACGCTTTCCGCGGGCGCTCGAGCAGTCCTGCGACACGTACTTCTACGAGCTCGGCAAGCGTTTCTACGATCTGCCCGGCAAGCGGCAACCCGCTGCAGGAGTGGGCCACACGCTGGGGCTTCGGCCGCCCGACGGGCCTCGACATCGGTGGCGAGGCGAGCGGGCTGCTGCCGACGATCGGGTGGCGGGAGCAGACATATACGAAGAAGACCGATCCAGCGCGGTGGGAGCAGGACAGCCTCTGGAAGCCGGGCGACTCGCTGCAGCTCGCGATCGGCCAGAAGGACCTGACGCGTCACGCCGCTCCAGATGACGCAGTTCTACGCGATGATCGCGAATAACGGGAAGTTCGTCCGCCCGCACCTGCTCGACCAGGTCGAGCAGCCCGGGACGCGCCACACCGCGCCGCTCGCGCTCCGCCGCTACTCGGCCCCGCCGCCACGCGACGCGCACATCGACCCGCAGGCTCTGTCGGTCGTCCAGCAGGGGCTCTACGAGGCGACGCACGGCAACAACGGCACTGCGACCGCCGTCTTCGGGGGCTTCCCGACGGTCATCGCGGGCAAGACGGGCACGGCGCGAGAAGGTGCAGCCGGCGCTCGGCGGGCAGATCCTCGACCAGTCGTGGTTCTGCGGCTACGGCCCGTCGTCGACCGGCGAAGTGCCGACGATCGCGGCCTGTGTCGTGATCGAGAACGGCGGCTTCGGCGCCGAGGCCGCCGCGCCCGCGGCGCTCAAGATCTTCCGGAGTACTTCCACCAGAAGGGCGGCAACACGACCAGGCGACGGAGCACCTCGACTGATGCTCGAGACCCGCGTAGCCCAGACCGCCCGTCCGCGCTCGGCGCCGGCGATCGACGTCGCGCACCTCGTCCGTCGGCTCGACTGGACGATGCTCGCGCGCCGTCTCGGCGCTGCTCGCGTACGGCCTGTGGCTGCTGAACGGCATCACGCGCGACGACATCGCGGGCGACCCGACGTACTACGTCAGCACCAGGCGGTGTACGCGGCGGTCGGCGTCGTCGGCATGGCGGCCGCGATCCTGATCAACCCGGACGTGTACCGCAGGCGGCGGATGTTCGTGTTCGGCCTCATGATCGGCTCGCTGCTGGTCGTGCTCGGTGGCGGCGTGTCGGTGCGCGGCTCGCAGCGATGGATCGACGTCGGCAGCTTCCGCTTCCAGCCGTCCGAGTTCGGCAAGCTCTTGCTCGTGCTCTGCCTGGCCGGCTTCCTGGCCGACCGCGGCAAGCGGATCGCCGAGACGCGCACGACGATCGCCGCAGTGGGGATCGCCGCGGTGCCGACCGCGCTCGTGTTCCTGCAGCCCGACGTCGGCAGCGCGCTCGTCTACCTGGCCGTGCTCGGCGCCGTGCTCTTCATCGCGGGTACGCGCTGGCTCGACCTGACGTGGCTGCTCGCGGCTGCGGCGCTGATCGCGATCGTCGTCCTCTGGGCCGCGCCCGCGTCCGGATACGACATCCTGAAGCCGTACCAGGTGCAGCGCCTCACGTCGTTCACAAACCCGTCGAGTGATCCCGGCGGCGCCACCTACAACGTGACGCAGTCGCAGATCGCAGCCGGCTCGGGCAGGGTCACCGGACGCGGCGTGTCCGGCTCGACGCAGACGAACTTCGACTACCTGCCCGAGCACGCGACCGACTTCGTCTTCGCGTCGCTCGCCGAGCAGCGCGGCTTCGTCGGCGCGGTGATCCTGCTGGCGCTCTACCTGCTCGTCATCTGGAGAGCCCTGAACACGATCGCCGTCGCGCGCGACCTCTTCTCCGCGATCGTCGCGGGCGGGATCGCGATCGGCCTGCTCTTCCAGATCGTCGTCAACGTGGGGATGACGATCGGGATGGCCCCGGTCACGGGCATCCCGCTGCCGTTCGTGAGCGCCGGCGGCTCGTCGCTGATCATGAACCTGGTCGCGATCGGGATCCTGCAGGCGATCCACGCCCGCGGCCGCGCAGCTGCGGCGCCTATCAGGCTACGGCGGCTCTGAACCACCCCGCCCATCTGGTGCTCGCAAGACCGACGGGACAGGATTCATCCTGTCCCTCACCCGTCTTAGACAGCTCGCTGTCGGCAGAGCGTGGTTCACGGCGTAAAGCGAGACACTCGACGCGCGGCAAGACAGTCTCCACGACGCATGCCGTCTTGCTCAGCTCCCGAGAGCGAGCGCTCTAAGACGGGTGAGGGACAGGATAAATCCCGTCCCTCGAGCTCACGGGTCATCGAGGGCGAGCGGTCTCAGACGGGTAAGCGTCTTGCGGCACTGCCGAGAGCGGGTTGTTCAACCCGCTGGTCCGTCCGACGCGGGTCCTACATTGCGCGGCGTCGACGGAGGGAGGTTCCGCCCGGCCATGACCAAGCGCGAGGTGTACGAGCTGCTGATGATCGAGGAGGCGGACGCCTGGTTCGAGTACCTCGAGGCGACCCGCGAGAAGTCGGAGACTCGCTACGCCGAGCTCGAGCCGTGGGCCTGGGCGCGCCTCATGCAGCGCCTGCGCCTGGTTCGCCGCCGCCGGGCCAAGCTGCCGCCCGCCGCGGCTGCTTAACGAGGCGTTGACGGCATTCATTCTGAGCTCGTCGCGGCACGCTGCTCGTCCCGATGCCGCGTCCTCAGTCGCCCCGATAGCTCCGCTATCGAGGCTCCCTGCGTCCTTGCCTCGGAACGAGCATCGCACCACGCCGAGCGAGCGGAATATCGTCAACGCCTCGTGGGCCGACGGGATCAGTTGCTACGCTCGGGGTAAGGCGATGCCACTGATTTCGTCACACATTTGCAGCGCGCGCCGCGCCCACTCCGTGGCTGCTTGCGCGCGCGCATACGAGAAGGAGATTCCGTTTGCCACTGAACTGGTTCCGACGTCGCAAGCAGCAGGAGCAGGAGGCCGCACCAGAGCCGGTACCGCAGGCCCCGCCCGCACCACCTGAGATCCCAACCCAGCCGGCCGCCGAGACAGCGGCGGACAGCGAGGCAGCAAGGAAGCGCCGCCGCGGCACCCGCGGAGGGCGCAATCGCAAGCGCAAGCCCGCGGGCGCGACTTCGACGGCGAGTGCGACTGCCGAACCGGCCGCCCCGGAGAAGGAGAAGAAGCCTTCCCGCGAGCGGACGCGTCGCGCGAGAAGCCGGACCGCACGTCACGCGCCCGCACCAACCGGCGGCGCCAGCAGACGAAGCGGGCTCCGCTGCCGCCCGCGAAGCGCGAGTTGCTCGTCTCCGTCGGCGTCACCGAGCGCCGCGTCGCCGTCCTCGAGGACGACAAGGTCGCCGAGGTCTACCTCGAGCGCCCAGACCGCCGCTCGATCGCCGGGAACATCTACCTCGGCACCGTCGACAACGTGCTGCCGGGCATGGAGGCCGCCTTCGTCGACATCGGCCTCGAGAAGAACGGCTTCCTGTACGTCGACGAGATCGTCACCCCGGAGCTCGAGGGGAAGCGCCACCACGGCAAGCGCATCCAGGACCTGATCAGCCGCGGCCAGACGCTCCTCGTCCAGGCGGTCAAGGACCCGATGAAGTCCAAGGGCGCGCGGCTCACCACCGAGATCTCGCTGGCCGGCCGGTTCGTCGTCTTCGTCCCGAGCGGCGAAGGCTTCGGCGTCTCCCGCCGGCTCGAGGACGACGAGCGCATTCGCCTCCGCGACATCCTCAAGAGCCTGAACGTGAAGAAGGGCGGGCTGATCGTCCGCACCGCCGCCGAGGGCGCGTCCGCGGAGGACATCGAGCGCGACTTCGACTTCCTCGAGCGGCTCTGGAAGACGATCGAGCAGCAGGCCAAGTCCGTGCAGTCGCCCGCGCTCGTCTACCAGGAGGCCGAGCTGCCGCTGCGCGTCACGCGCGACCTCTTCACCGAGGACTTCGAGCGCGCGCTCGTCGACGACGACATCACGTACAAGCGCATCGTCGGCTACCTGAAGAAGACCTCGCCGCACATGGCCGAGCGCGTCACGCGGCACCGGTCGAAGTTGCCGCTGCTCGAGGAGTTCGGCGTCGACGCGGAGATCAAGTCCACGCTCTCGCGGCGGGTCGACCTGCCGTCGGGCGGCTACCTCGTCTTCGACTACGCCGAGGCGTTCACGGTCATCGACGTCAACACCGGCCGCTTCGTCGGCTCGCGCTCGAAGTCGTCGACCCAGACGCTCGAGGACACGATCACGAAGAACAACATCGAGGCGGTCAAGGAGGTCGTGCGCCAGCTGCGGCTGCGCGACATCGGCGGGATCATCGTCATCGACTTCATCGACATGGCGAACCCGAAGAACCGGGCGAACGTCGAGGAGGCGCTGCGCCAGGAGCTCGAGCGCGACCGGACGAAGACGTACGTGGTCGAGATCTCACCGCTCGGGCTCGTCGAGATGACGCGCCAGAACGTCACCGACGGGCCGCGCGAGATCCTCGCCAAGAAGTGCCCGGTCTGCGCCGGCGACGGCATCGTCGTCTCGGAGCAGACGGCCGCGGTCGATCTCGAGCAGCGGCTGCGCTCGCTCGTGAAGGGGTCGCGCAACAAGGTGTTCCGGGTCGAGGTGAACGCGCACGTCGCGAGCATCCTGATCGGGCCCGGGGCGCGCCGGCTGTCTGCGCTCGAGGAGGCGTCCAAGCGGCGCTTCGTCATCGAGACGCGCGACGACGTGCCGCACGACCACATGGAGGTGCTGGCCCAGGGCGCCGCCGCGGAGCCCGAGCCGGGCCCGGTCGTCGAGGGCAGCGACGTGAGCCTCAAGCTGGTCGAGATCGGGCTGCACGACGGCCGCGCGGGCGTCGGCAAGCTCAACGGGCTCGCAATCGTCGTCGCCGGCGGCGGGAGCCTGATCGGCAAGAAGGTTCAGGCGCGCGTCGAGCGCGTGATGGGCGGCGTCGCGTACGCCACGCTCGTCTCGCCCGCGCCGCGCATCGACGATCCGATCACGGCCGAGGCCGAGGCCGAGCGCCCGACGCGCGCGCGGCGCACGAAGGCGAAGACCGCGGTCGCCGAGTCCGCGACGCCCGAGGCGGAGGCCGACGAGGTCGCCGAGCAGCTCGACGACGAGGTCGACGTGGTCGCGGAGGAGCCGGTTGCCGCGGTCGAGCCGGAAGACGGCGAGACGCCGGCCGGGACGCCGAAGAAGAAGACGCGGCGCGGCACGCGCGGCGGCCGGAACCGCAAGCGCAAGCCGGCGGCGGCCACCGTCAACGGCGACGCGCCCGAGAAGGTGGAAGAGCCGGAGCCTGAGCTGGAACCGCAGGCGGACGCGGGCGAGCCCCAGGCCGAGGAGAAGCCAACGCCGAAGCCGAAGCCGAGGACCCGCCGGGCCGCACCCGCTCGCATTCACCTTCCGCCGGACACGCTCGGCGAGGAGCTGAAGCCCGCTGCGTCGGTCAACGGGGGCGAGCCGCCGGTCGACGCCGTGGCGGACGAGGCGGAGCCTGCAGCCGAGGCGGCCGCAGACGGCGACGAGCAGCCCAAGCCCAAGAAGAAGACCCGCCGCGGCACCCGCGGTGGCCGCAATCGCAAGCGCAAGCCGGCCGCTGCGGCCCAGGCCGCGGACGCCGCCGCCGAGCCCTCGACGGGCGAATAGCGCTGCTACACTCGCCCGGTCGCGGGCAGGGGCCCGCGTCTTTGCGTGAGGTGACCATGTCGTACGCGATCATCCGGCTCGGTGGCAAGCAGTACCGCGTCTCAGAGGGCGAGCGCCTCGTCGTGGACCGGCTGAAGCTCGACGAGAGCGCCACGTTCAGCCCTGACGTGCTGTTCACCGGTGGCGGCGCGAGCGACGGTGCCACGGTCACCGCGCGCGTCGTCGGCCACACGCTCGGCCCCAAGATCCGTATCGGCAAGTACAAGAAGCGCACCGGCTACAAGCGCCACACCGGCCATCGCAGCCGCCTCTCCGAGATCGAGATCCAGTCGATCGGCGGCACGAAGTCGAGCCGCAAGACCGAGGCGAAGCCGAAGGCGGAGGCGCCGGCCGCCGAGGCGCAGGCGCCAAAGGGCCTCCCCTCCGGCTACGAGGACATGACGGTCGCCCAGATCCACGACGACGCGAAGACGTGGAAGCCGGAGCAGGTCGCCGCCGCGCTCGAGTACGAGCAGGCGCACGCAGCGCGCAAGGGCGCGATTCAGGCACTCGAGTCCGCGCAGCAGCATCAGGAGGAGGAGAGCTAGATGGCACACAAGAAGGGCCTCGGCTCGTCGAAGAACGGCCGCGACTCCAACGCGCAGCGACTTGGCGTCAAGGTCTTCGGCGGCCAGCCGGTCAAGGCCGGCGCGATCATCGTCCGCCAGCGCGGCACGCGGTTCCGCCCCGGCCCCGGCACGGGGATCGGCAAGGACGACACGATCTTCGCGAAGCGCGAGGGGATGGTCTCGTTCATGCAGCGCGGCGAGCGGCGTTTCGTCGTCGTCGCGGAAGCCGACTCGACCGCGTAGAAACGGTGTTCGCAGACCGCGCCCGCATCGAGGTCGAAGCGGGGCGCGGGGGCGACGGCGCGGTCAGCTTTCGGCGCGAGAAGTACGTCCCCCGCGGTGGCCCGGACGGCGGCGACGGCGGCCGCGGCGGCGACGTCGTCCTGATCGCCGATCCCGACCGGCGCGACCTCTCGCGCTTTCGCTCCAAGCAGCGCTTCAGAGCGCGCAGCGGCGGTTCCGGCGGCGGGTCGGGCAGGCACGGCGCCGACGGGTCGAGCGTGGAGCTCGAGGTTCCGGTCGGGACTCAGGTCTTCGACGCGGCCGGCGGGCTCGTCGCCGACCTCGCGCACGCACCTGCCCGAGTCGTGGTGGCCAAGGGCGGGGGCGGCGGGCGGGGCAACCGCCACTTCGCAACGCCGGCGCGGCAGACGCCGCGCTTCGCGGAGACCGGCCTGCCCGGCGAGGCGCTCGAGCTCGAGCTGCGGCTCAAGCTGCTCGCCGACGCGGCGCTCGTCGGCCTGCCGAATGCGGGCAAGTCGTCGCTGCTCACGCGCATCTCCAACGCGCGGCCGAAGGTCGCGGACTACCCGTTCACGACGCTCCAGCCGGTGCTCGGCACCGTCGACGCGGCCGACGGCCGGCAGCTGACCGTCGCCGACGTGCCCGGGCTGATCGAGGGCGCGAGCGAAGGCGTGGGGCTCGGGCACGAGTTCCTCGCCCACCTGGAGCGGGCACGCGTGCTCGTCCACATGATCGATGTCTCCGGCGACGTCGAGGAATCCTGGCACCTGATAATGAGCGAGCTGCGCGCCTACGGCGCCGGCCTCGACGAGCGGCCGCAGATCGTCGTCCTGAACAAGATCGACCTCCTCGTCGAGCCGCCGGCGTTCGGCATCGACGACGAGCGGGTCCTGCGCGTGTACGCGCTCTCGTGCGCGACGGGTGCCGGGCTCGAGGGCTTTCGCCGCGGGCTCTTCGAGCTCGTGCCGCCGGCCGTGCCCGAGCCCGTCGACGCGAGCGAGACGATGGCCGACTTCCTCGTCTACCGCCCGCAGCCGCGCCGTCGCTCGTACCGCGTCCTGCGCACCGATCGGGGCTACCGCGTCGCCGGCAAGCCGCCCGTCGACCCGGAGGAGCTCGAGCAGGCGCTCCGCGCTGCCGGTGTCAAGCGCGGCGACGAGGTCGTGGTGGGCGACGAGACGCTGGAGATGGGTTGATCGGCCTGCTCGGCGGGACGTTCGACCCGCCGCACAACGGGCACGTGGCGCTCGCACGCGCGGGGATCGGCCACTTCGGCCTCGAGCGGCTGCTGGTCGCGCCGACCGGCCGCACGCCCGGCAAGGCGGTCGCGTCCGACCCGGAGATCCGGCTGCGGCTCGCGGAGGCGGCGTTCGCTGACGTCCCTCGCGCCGAGGTCTCGCGGATCGACGTCGACCGGCCCCAGCCGGCCTATTCGTTCGAGACGGTGCGCTGGGTGCGCGACCGCTGGGGCGAGCCGCTCTTCCTCGTGGGCGCCGACCGCTTCGCCGACTTCCTCACCTGGGAGCGCCCGAACGAGGTGCTGCGCGTCGCCAGGCTGGGGGTGGCGACCCGCCCGGGCTTCGATCCAACCGCGCTCGCGACGGTGCTCGAAGCCGTCGAGCAGCCGGAGCGCGTCGAGTTCTTCGAGATCCCGCCGGTGCCCGTGTCGTCGAGCAAGATCCGCGCGCGCGTCGCGGCCGGCGACTCCATCGACGGTCTCGTCCCACCGGCAGTCGCACGGCTCATCGACGAGCTCGGCCTGTATCGCGCGGGCACGGCGGTACACTGAGGCGTCGCCGAGAACGGGCACGAAGAGCCTCTGACCTCACTCGAGCTAGCACAGCGAATTGCGGCCCTGGCGGGCGAGAAGCTCGCCGAGGACGTCGTCATCCTGGACATGCGCCCGGTGGCGATCTACACCGACTTCCTCGTCGTGTGCAGCGGGCGCAACCCGCGCCAGGCGACGTCGATCTATGACGAAGTCCGCGAGCGGCTGAAGTACGACGAGGGCCTCATGCCGCGCTCGGTCGACGGCCAGAGCCAGGGCTCCTGGATCATCGCCGACTACCTCGACGCGGTGCTGCACGTCTTCACGCCGGAGACCCGCGCGTACTACCGCCTCGAGGAGCTGTGGGGCGACGTGCCGCTCGTCGAAGTGTCCGCTCCGGCCGCCTAGCGTTGTCTCAGCCGCAAACTAGAATGGGTGTGTGCTGACGCCCGACCAGAAAGGCACGATCGCCGAAACGGCAATCATCGCCCTGGCCATTCGGCACGGTATCGACGTCTATCGGCCAATCAACGATGGGCTCAGGTGGGATCTGCTCTTTGGCTCGAGTACAAACTTCCTTCGCGTCCAGTGCAAGTGGGCCAGACGCCGTGGGGACGTCGTCGTCATCACGACTCGTTCATCGCGCAGAACTCGCCAGGGATTCGAGCGACGCACATATAGCCGGGACGATGTCGAACTCGTGGCGGGGTATTGCGCCGAGATCGACCGTGCGTTCCTGATTCCGCCCGACGCTTTCGCCGGGCATCCCGCGGTCTGGCTCCGTCTCGCTCCGACCAAGAACAATCAGCGCTTGGGCGTACGATGGGCTGCCGATTACGAATTCGGCGCTAAACTGGGACGTCGCGCCAACGGGGCCATAGCTCAGTTGGGAGAGCGCCGCCATGGCATGGCGGAGGTCGTCGGTTCGAGCCCGACTGGCTCCATTGCAGAGGCCGCCTTGTGCGGCCTCGCTCTTTTTCAAGGCTGACCGTTAGAACACGCGCCAGCTGGCGCGCGACAGGAAGAAGCCGTGCCCGTCGCGGTTGCGGCACGTCAGCCCAGTGGCTCTCGACGAGCAGGAGAGTCCGGCAAGCGACCAGGTCGAGCCGTACGCGAGGATCGGCGCGTGCGGGTCGTAGACCGTGTCGCCGGCGCAGGTAGGGCCGGCTCGGCCGCGTAGCCCCATCGACGCACCGGTCCAGTCGACGTCGCAGCGTCGCTTGGGCTTCGGCCGCAGACCGCTAAAGAGGTCGCAGCGAAACACGGCTGTCCCCGTGATGGAGGCCGGGTAGTACGCGCAGCTGATGTTCTTCGACGGCGTGCGGAACGTGCGCGAGTGAAGCGCGCCCGGCGACCCGCCCGCGGCCCCGGCGAGCAGCGCGCCGCAGACGATCGCAACAAGACCGGCCCGCACGGCGGCAGCGTACTTCCGCCGGCGAGTGGGGTCGAGGCTGCTCGCTAGGCTGGGCGGGGTGGCGGGGGCGATCGAGGCAGAACAGCTCGAGCGCGCGTTCAAGGACGTGCGCGCGGTGGCGGGAATCGACCTCGTGGTCGCAGACGGCGAGATCTACGGCTTCCTCGGACCGAACGGCGCGGGCAAGTCGACGACCGTTCACATGCTCACCACGCTGCTCCCGCCGACGGGCGGAACCGCCCGCGTCGGCGGCTTCGACGTCCGGCACGACGGCCCGAAGGTCAGACGCGTGATCGGCGCAGCGCTGCAGGAGGCCGCGCTCGACCCGCTGCTCACCGGTCGCGAGCACCTGCGCCTGCAGATGGCGCTGCAGAACACGCCGCGCCACGAGCGCCGGCCGCGCGGCGAGGAGCTGCTCGACCGTGTCGGCCTGACCGAGGCGGGTGACCGAAAGGTGCGCACCTACTCCGGCGGGATGAAGCGGCGCCTCGACCTGGCGCTCGCGCTCGTCCATCGGCCGCGGATCCTCTTCCTCGACGAGCCGACGACCGGCCTCGACCCGCAGAGCCGCACGGCGCTGTGGGAGGAGGTCGCCCGGCTCGCGCGCGACGAGGGTGTGACTGTCTTCCTCACGACGCAGTACCTCGAAGAGGCGGACGTGCTCGCGAACCGGGTTGGGATCATCGACAAGGGCACGATCGTCGCGGAGGGCACGCCGGCGCAGCTGAAGGCGACGATCGGCCGCCCGAGCGTCGAGGCCGTGCCGGCGAGCCACGACGACGGCGACGACGTGCTCGCCGTCCTGCGGCGCTTCGGCGAGCCGATCGCCGCGCACCGCGGCGTGGCCGTTCGCCTGGACGACGGCAGCGTGCGGCTCACCGAAGTCGTCCGCGCGCTGGACGCAGCGGGCCTCGACGTAGCGGACGTGATGCTGCACTCGCCGACGCTCGACGACGTGTTCCTGGCCAAGACAGGGCGGCTGCTCGAGGGCGCGTCGAACGGCGAGGTCGACGAGATGCCCGCCCACCTGTGAGCCGGAACACGGCCAACCAGATCACGAGCCTCGCCGCGCGCTCCGTCGTGCGCCAGTTGCGCCAGCCGGCTCATGTCATCCCGCCGCTGCTCTTCCCGATGGCGCTGCTGATGGTCAACGCGGCCGGCCTCCACGCGTCGACGCAGCTGCCCGGCTTCCCGACCAAATCGTTCCTGCCGTTCGCGCTCGCAGTGCCGTTCATCCAGGGCGCGCTCTTCGCCACGCTGAACGGGGGCTCCGACCTGGCCCGCGACATCCAGACGGGCTTCCTCAACCGGCTGGCGCTCACCCCGATGACCGGGACGGCGCTCATCGCGGGTCACCTCGCCGGTGTCGTCGTGCTCGGGCTGATGCAGGCCTGCGTCTACCTCGCCATCGGGCTCGCGGTCGGGGCAGGCCTCGCCTCGGGCGTCTTCGGCGCGGGCGTCCTCCTGCTCCTCTCGGCGCTGATCGCGCTCGGCTTCGGCGGGCTCGGGACGTTCGTCGCGCTCCGCACGGGCTCTGGCGAGGCCACGCAGGCGACGTTCCCCGTGTTCTTCGTCTTCCTGTTCATCTCCTCGATGAACACGCCGCGCAACCTGATCAACGTCGACTGGTTCCGCATCGCCGCGACCGTCAATCCCGTGTCGTACCTGATCGAGGGCGTGCGCAGCCTGATCATCACCGGCTGGAACGCGGAGGCGCTGGCGCTCGCGTTCTCGGTGTCGACCGTGCTGGCGGTCGTGTCGATCGGGCTCTCCGCGTGGGCGCTCCGGCTGAGGCTGACCAGGACGTGAGCGCCTACCTGTCTCCGGCGCTCGGCGTCGCCTGGCGCGTGCTCTACAAGATCCTCAAGAACCCGTCGCTGCTCGCTCCGCAGCTCATCTTCCCGCTGTTCTTCTTCACCGCCTTCGCCGGCGGGCTGTCGCAGGTCGCAAAGGTGCCGGGCTTCAACTTCCCGGGCGGCTACACGGCGTTCCAGTTCGTGTTCGTGCTGCTGCAGTCGGCGGCGTTTGGCGGGGTGTTCACGGGCTTCGGGATCGCCGCCGACTTCGAGTACGGGTTCTCGCGGCGGCTGTTCCTCGCCGTCCCGCACCGAAGCTCGCTGATCCTCGGCTACGCGATCGCCGCGCTCGGGCGGTGGGCGATGGTGAGCGGGCTGCTGACCGTGGTCGCGCTCGCGGCCGGGATGCAGGTCGGCGGCAGCGGCGTCGACCTGGTCGCGCTGTACACGCTCGGCGTCATCGTCAACGCGGCGGCGCTGCTCTGGGCGTGCGGGATCGCGATGCGCGTCCGCTCGCTGCAGGCAGGCCCGATCATGCAGATGCCCGTTTTCCTGATCCTCTTCCTCGCGCCGGTCTACGTCCCGCTCGCCCTGCTCGAGGGCTGGCTGCACACGGTGGCGCGCTACAACCCGCTCACCAGGCTCCTCGAGACCGGGCGCGACTTCGTCGCCGGGCAGCCGGCGCCCGCGGGCATCTCGTTCGCCGTCGCGTTCGGGCTGCTCGCAGCGTTCAGCGTCTGGGCGTTCCGCGGCCTGCGCAAGGCCGAGGCGACGAACTAGGGCTCAGCCGCCGATCGTCGCGCTGAAGCTGCGGCGCGCGACAAGCTTGCCCACAGCGACGCGGATCGTCCCGCTGATCTGCTTGCCCGCCGTCCACTCGGGCAGCGTCCACGTGCAGGTCGCGACGCGGCTCGCGAAGCGGTGCCGCGTGACGTGCAGCGGCTTGCCGGCGCTCCGCGCGCCGCACGTGACGCTCACGCCGGTCATGCCGGCGCCGTCCGAGCGCCGGAGCGCGATCTTGGCCGTGAACGTGCCGCCGGCGACCGGCCGGCGCGACAAAGCTGCAACACCGGCGAGCAGCGCCGGGCTCGCGACCCGCGCGGCCACCACGGCGGTGGGCTTCGAGTGCGCGGTCGACGACCCGCTCGGGTTCGTCGCCGTCACGACCGCGCGGAAGGTCGCGCCCGCGTCCGTGTCGCGGAGGACGAACGTCGAATCCGTCGCGCCGGCCACGTACGCACAGGTCGAGCCGACGCAGCGCCACCAGCGGTAGCCGTACGAGGCGGCGTCGACCCAGTCCCCCGGCGCGGCCGTGAGCGTCGAGCCGGCCCGGGGCGTCCCGGTGACCTGCGGCGGCTGGCGGTTCTCCGGCGCGGCGAAGCCGACCACGGAGGACGGGCCCGAAACGGCCGTCGAGCCGCCGCCTGCATTCGACGCCGTCACGTACGCGCGCATCCGGCTGCCCAGGTCGCGGGCGACAACGGCATACGACGTGCCGGTCGCTCCGGTCGAGACGCATCCCGCGCCGGCCGTGTCGCAGCGGCGCCAGTCCACCGCGTAGGTCGTGGGGCTCCCGTTCCAGGTGCCGAGCGAGGTCGTCAGCGTCGACCCCTCGCGCGCGAACCCGCCGAGGACGGGCGGAGCCGTGCTCTCCGGCGCCGCCGGCAGCACGGCCGCCGTCGGCGCCGACATGGACGAGCTCGAGCCGCCGGTGTTGACGGCCGTGACCACGACCCGCAGGGCCGCGCCCACGTCCGCCGCGACCGGCTGGTAGGTCGCGCCCAGCGCGCCGGCGAGGTCGGCGCACGCAGCGCCGGCGGCGGTGCAGCGCTGCCACTGGTACTTGTAGAGGACGACTGCAGGGCCGGTCCAGGCGCCCGTGGTTGCCGCGAGCACCTTCCCCTGTTGCGCGGTTCCGGTGATCGCCGGTGCGGCGGCCGGCGGCCCCGGCGACGGCGGCGCGGGCGGCGACGGCGGCGCGGACCCCATGGTCAGGAGGCCGCTACCCGTCTCGTTGTCCCTGCCCGGGATGCCGATGTCGAGGGCCGTGCTCTGGAGCTCGAGCTGCACCTGGCTCGGGTTCCAGTCGGGATGCGCCTGCTCGAGGAGCGCGGCAGCGCCGGTCACGTGGGGCGCTGCGGCAGACGTGCCGTAGAAGCCGATCTTCCCGAAGCAGAAAGAGAGCCTGGGCGACGATGTGAGCGTTGCCGTCGATACGCCGTCGGGGCCGGTCAGGTCAGGCTTCGTGCGGCCGTCGATGGTCGGGCCCTGCGACGAGTACGGCTCGAGGCTCCCGTTGAACCAGCACGCGGCGCCGACCGAGAGCGCGTGCGGCGACGCCGCCGGCTCGAGCAGGCTGCCGGAGTGCACGTTGTACTGGAGCGGCCCGACCGTGGTGAAGAGGTCGAAGCGCGGCGTAGCGGTCGCGTTGTCGCGGCGGATCGCGACGTCGTAGCCCTTCAGCGCGTTGCTCGGGTTCGTGAAGCAGACCGACTCGGTGGGCGACTGCGTGCCGGACTGCAGGTTCGTCGAGCTCGCGACCAGCTTCGGCTTGTCCGCCGGCTGGCCGTTCGGGTTCGCGGGCGACTCGCGGTAGATGTAGAGGTCGTAGTCCTGCGCCGAGGCGGGCCAGTCGTCCCACTTGAGGTACGCGCAGACCTGCTGGTCCTTGTCCAGGAAGAAGCTGTTCCCCTCGTCGATCTTCGCGAACGGGCTGCCCGTGCCGAAGTCGTGCCAGCCGTTCGCGTCCGCGTCGGTGAAGGTGCCCGACCAGTGCTGCTGGCCTTCGTTGCCGGCCGAGTTGACCCAGAGCACGCCGTGGGCGCGCGCATCCGCGACGATCCCCTCGGGTGTCGCGGCCGGCCCGTTGCCGTCGCCGCGGCTCGTGTTGAACCAGCCGACCGAGTGGTTGACGATCGGGATGCCGTTGGCGACGACGTAGTCCTTCGCCTTGCCGAGGCTCGCCACCGAGTCGACGCAGACGAGGGTGAGCTGGGCGGCGGGCGCCATGTCGTGCACGACCTCGGCGACCGCTGTGCCGTGGTCGGAGTCCTCGAAGCTGCCGGGGTCGCAGAAGTCGGCGGTCGTCACGTTCGCGGGCAGCTCGCCGGCCGCCTGCTGCGCCTTCCAGCCGCCGAAGCCGATGTCGACGATCGCGATCTGGACGCCCGAGCCGCCGGTGCCGCTCGCGAGCCAGCTGTCGGCGCCGGTGGTCGCGACCGCCTCGTCGAGCACGGTCGCCGCCTGCGGCCGCGCCTGCTGCTGCACCGCGCGCACGGAGGAGGCGGCGGCGACGCGGCTCAGAGCGCCGGCCGGCACATTCGCGTCGAGCAGGTCCCGGTAGCGGGTCACGACCGTCCCACCGGCTGCGCGCACCGCCTTGACGGCGGCGTCCGCGTCACGCGCGTCGATCTGCACCTCGATGCGGGACCCGCGCACGTGAAGCCCGAGCGCGCGCGCGCGCGTCAGGCCGGCGCGGGCGCCGGAGGAGCGTGCGGTCGCGGCGGCGCGGGCGAGCGCCGAGTCCAGCTTCTTCGCCTTCACCGGCTTCGGAGCAGCCGGCGAGGCCGAGCGCTGGGCGTCGCGGGCGCCGGCCGCCCCGGCCGTGAGCCCGATGACGGCAAGCGCGAGCAGGACGGCAACGGGCCGCCCCAGCGTCCGAAACGCGGTACTCGCGTGCACAGCCTTCATTGATCCCCTTTGCACCCCGGAATGCTGCACCTGCGAGTTTGCCGTGCTCACGCAGGTTTTTCCAGTGTACGTGCCGTTTCGCACTGTCAATCGCCCGCGCGCGGGCATGGCCGCGGCAGCGGTCCCCTCGTAGACTCAGAGGGTGATCGAGTCGGGGAGGATGGCGGTCACGCGCACCGGCGCGGGGCTATCGAGGGCGTCCGACGCCGCCGCGGCCGGGCGTGAGGCGGCTCGGCAGGCGGCCGACGCCGTCGGCGGCGGCGTCGACCTCGCATTCCTCTTCCTGTCCGCCGCGCACCTGGACGACGCAGAGGCAGCGGTCGCCTCCGTGCTGCGCGAGCTGCAGCCGCGCCACCTCGTCGGCTGCGTCGCCGAGGGCGTCGTCGGCGGCGGCCACGAAATCGAGGACGGGCCGGGCGCCGCCGTGTGGGCCGCGTCGCTGCCACCGGGCGCGGACGTGACCGTCTTCCACTCGGTTGCGCTGCCCGGCGAGAACGGCGCGGTCGTGACCGGCGTGCCGCCGCTCGAGGATCCTGATCTAGTCGTCCTGCTCGTCGACCCGTACTCGTTCCCGGCGGCGTCGTTCCTCGCGAAGCTGAACGAGGAGCAGCCGGGACTGCCGCTCGTCGGCGGGCTCGCAGGCGGGGCCGGGCGGCCCGGCGAAGGCGCGCTCATCGTCGAGGACCGCGTGGTGACCGACGGCGCCGTGGGCGTGGCCGTCAGCGGCGCGCCCGTCGTGACCGTCGTGTCGCAGGGCTGCGCGCCGATCGGACGCGACGCAGTGATCACGAGCGCCGAGGACAACGTCGTCTACGAGCTTGCGGGCCGGCCGGCCCTGATGCGGCTCCAGACCGAGATCGCGGGGCTCACGCCGCAGCAGCGTGCGCTTGCCACGCGCGGAGTGCTTGCGGGGCTTGTGATCGACGAGAATCGCGCCGAGTACACGCGCGGCGACTACCTGATGCGGGCGCTGCTCGGAGGCGACGACGAGAGCGGCGCGCTGGCCGTGGGGGAGACCGTCCGCGTCGGTCAGACGCTGCGGTTCCATGTGCGCGACGCCGCGACCGCCGACGACGACCTGCGCGCTGCGCTGCAGGCGGCGCTCCCGCGGCGACGCGCGGCCGGTGCGCTCCTGTTCACGTGCAACGGACGCGGCACGCAGCTGTTCGACGAGCCCGACCACGATGCGGCGCTCGTTTCCGAGGCGCTCGGCTCGGAGTCGCTCGCCGGCTTCTTCGCGGCGGGCGAGATCGGCCCCGTCGGTGGTCGCGCCTTCGTGCACGGCTACACGGCGACGCTTGCGGTCTTCCTTGAATCCGAGTGACGTGACCCGCCCGCGCGCCGTCGGCATCAACCATGTCGCGCTCGAGGTCGGTTCGCTCGACGACGCGCTCGCGTTCTACGCCTCGATCTTCGACCTGACGCTGCGCGGCCGGGTCCCGGGGATGGCCTTCGTGGATCTCGGTGACCAGTTCCTCGCGCTCGCCGAGCGGCAGGGCCGCGAGCCGGACGGCCACCGCCACTTCGGGCTCGTCGTCGACGACAAGGAGGCGGTCCGCGAGGCGGTGCGCGCGGCCGGGGTAGACGTGCAGCCGTCGGGGCACCTGCGCTTCCGCGACCCGTGGGGGAACAACATCGAGGTGGTCGACTACCGCGACGTGCAGTTCACGAAGGACGCGCGCGTGCTCAGCGGCATGGGGCTCGAGCTCTCCAAGCACGAGGGCGCGCTCACAGAGCTCCGCGAAAAAGGCCTCGCCGACTAGCTTCGGCGCCCCTCGCGGATCGTCAGCGCGAGCACGCAGACGAGCAGCCAGGCAAGCCCGAGGATCCACCCGGCGACCACGTCGGTCGGGTAGTGCGCGCCGAGGTAGACGCGGCTGGCGCCGATGAGGAGCACGACCAGCACGGTAGTGGCGACCACGAGCGGCGCCCAGACCGTGCCCCGCAGCCGGCGGGCGAGCACGATCGCGAGCGCGCCGTAGACCGCGGCGGAGCCCATCGCGTGGCCGCTCGGGAACGAGAACGTGCGCAGCGTCAGGTCGGGGTCGTGCAGCGCGGGGCGCGGACGGGAGAAGAACTCCTTGAAGAGCGGGTTGAGGACGAGCGCGCCCGCGGTGGCCATGGCGACGAGCAGCGCGTCGGCCCATGCCCGGCGCGACGCAAGGAGCACGACTGCGACGGCGGCGAGGGGGATCAGCCACAGGCCGCTGCCGAGATGCGTGAACAGCTCGACCGCCCTGGTAAGCGGCTGTGACGCGTTCTCGTTGAACCAGCGATTGAGGCGCGCGTCCCACGTGGTGATGACGTCGCCGTCGGTCACCGCGTCGGCGATGGCCCCGAAGGCGATCACGCACCCGAGGAGGGCGGCGAGGATCGCGGCGACCGACCAGCCGTACGTCTCGTTCCACTGCTTGCGGAAGAAGGGCGGGCGGCGCCGCACCCGCGGGCGGGCGTCGTGGCTTTGACCGATCACCCTCTCCGATCGCATGGAATCAGGCTAGCTCCCCCGTTCGGAGGCTTCCAAAACCGTCAACTAGGTAAACAATATTTGCTAACGTGGTTTACAAGTTGAGTACTTCAGCCGTCTCTGCCGATCCCGTCGAGCTGGCGAACCGCCTGCGACCGGCGCTCCTGCGCCTGAACCGCGAGCTGCGCCGTGAGGGCACGTCGCTCGGCATCAGCGGCGGGCAGGCGACGCTGCTGCACCTGATCAGCCGCTCGCCCGGCGCCGGCGTGCGAGAGCTCGCTGCCCGCGAAGGCATGTCGGCCGCGGGGATGTCCGGCCACGTCGACCGCCTCGAGGCCGCTGGGCTCCTGCGCCGTGTTCCGTCGACCGAGGACCGGCGGCGCGTCGGGCTGGAGGTCACGGACGAGGGCGTGCGGATGCTCCGGGCTGTCCGCCGGCGGCGCACGGCCTGGCTCGCGAGCCGGCTCGGGCGCCTCTCGCCGGCCGAGCTCGAGGCACTCGAGGCGGCGCTCGATCCGCTCGAGCGCCTGATCGAGGCGGACGCGTGACCGCGGTCTTCGCTGCCGGCGCGCGCACCTTCACCAGCCTTCGCATCCACCGGAACTACCGCCTCTTCTTCTCCGGCCAGATCGTCTCCGTCGTCGGGACGTGGATGCAGAACACGGCGCTCGCGTGGTTCGTCGTCGACCTGACCCACTCGCCCGTTGCGGTCGGCTTCCTCGCCTTTTGCCGCTTCGTGCCGTTCTCGATCTTCGGCCTGCCGTCCGGGGTGATCGCCGATCGCTTCGACAACCGGCGGCTGATGATGATGACGCAGGCGTTCGCGATGCTCGTCTCGATCGCGCTCGCGGTGCTGGCCCTATCGGGCCACGCCACCGCCTGGGAGGTCTACGTCCTCGCCGCGCTCGGTGGCATCGCGCTCGTGTTCGACGCGCCTACGCGCCACGCATTGACGTTCCAGATGGTCGGCCGCGACGAGCTGCCCAATGCGGTCGCGCTGAACGCGAGCCTGTTCAACGCCTCCCGCGTGATCGGGCCCGCCGTCGCCGGCGTCCTGATCGCCGCCACGAGCGTCGGCGTCTGCTTCGCGATCAATGCGGTCAGCTTCCTGGCCGTGCTCGCCGGGCTGGCGCTGATGCGCAAGGACGAGCTCTTTCCGGTCGTGCGCGGCGCGCGCCAGACCATGGTCGCCGGCGTGGCAGAGGGGCTGCGCTACGCCCGCAATACGCCGAAGGTCCGCGCCGTTTTGATCATGACCCTGGTCGTGAGCACCGTCGGCTTCAACTTCCACGTGCTCGTCCCCGTGCTGGCCGCCGACACGCTGCACGTCGGCGCCACGACGTTCGGGCTGCTCTCGGCGGCATTCGGTGCGGGCGCCCTGCTCGGCGCGCTGGCGTCGGCCGCGCTCGCGCGCGCGAGCTTCAAGGCGCTCGTCGCCGGCACCGGCGGCTTCAGCGTGACGCTCCTGGCGCTCGCGCCGCAGACGACCGTGATCGCTTGCGCCCTGCTGCTGTTCGTCACCGGGATCGCGTTCACCATGTGGACGTCGAACAGCCAGTCGATTCTCCAGCTCACCGCGCCCGATCACTTGCGCGGCCGCGTCCTCAGCCTCTACCTGCTGGCCTTCGCGGGTGCGGCGCCCGCTGGGTGGCCTGCTCTCCGGGTGGCTTGCCGAGGTCGGCGGGACCGAGCTCGCGTTCACCGTGGCGGGGGTCGCCGGCCTCGCGATGACCGCGTTCGGGTTGCGCACGCTGCGCGAGGGGCGCTTCGCCCCGTCGCCGGTGCTCGTGCCCGGTACGCGGCGTTAGAACGCGTACCGGAAGTCGGCTCTCCTAAAGAGCGGAGCCGAGAGGCACGCACGCTGCGAGCCGCTCGGCTCCGTGCACGGCTACCAGCCCCACTCGGCCGGCGCGATGAAGCTGTGGTACTTGCTGATCTGGGCGCTGTTTCCCTCTACGAGTTCGACGTAGAAGGTCACGCTGTACTTCCTCCCGGTATCGATCCCGCGGGCATCTGCGTTGGCGAGCGTGTCGTTGAGCGCCTCTTCGAAGCCCTCCATGTGGGTTCCGGGGGTGTCCGGCCATACCCATTCGCCGTACACCCCGGTGTTCGGGGCGGCCATCTCTTCCTCCCTTGTTGGGGCCGCGAGCGACGCTCCACCGACGCGAGCAGGGCGCGCAGCTGCTCGAGCTCGCGCTCACGGCCGACGAACTGGAACGACGGCTGGACCCGCAGCGGCCCGGGGAGTGGAGGCGTCTCCACGACCAGCGACCGCACCGGGTCGAGCGCGGCGTCCTGCGTGAGGATCGAGCGTTCGAGTGTTCGCAGCGTCTCGCTCGGCTCGATGCCGAGCTCGTCCAGCGACGCGCGCGCCTGCCGGTACGCCTCGAGCGCATCCGCCTGGCGGCCGGACCGGTAGAGGGCGAGCATCAGCTGGCCGCGGAGCCGCTCGCTGTGCGGGTGTGCTGCGATCAGGCTCTCCAGCTCCGCGATCAGGGCCTCGTGCCGGCCGAGCGCGAGCTCCGCGTCGTTGCGGTCGGCGAGCGCGGCGAGGCGCAGGTCCTCGAGCCGTCCGCTCTCGATGCGTGCGAACGGCTCCGAAGCGAACTCGGCGAACGGGGGGCCGCGCCAGAGCTCGAGCGCCTCGCGGAGGCGCAGCGCAGCTCGCTCCGCGTCGCCGCCGGCGAGCGCGCTTCGGCCCTCGCCGAGCAGGCGCTCGAAGCGGTGGAGATCGACGTCCTCGGGGTCGGTCGCCATGAGGTAGCCGGGCGGGCGCGTCAGGAGCGTCTCCGGCGGGAGCAGCTTCCGCAGGCGCGAGACGTACACCTGCACGCTCGTCACCGCCGTGTCCGGCGGATTCTCGCCCCACAGGTCGTCGATCAGGCGCTCGCGCGACACAACCCGGTTCGCGTTGAGCAGCAGGAGCGCGAGCAGCGCGCGTTGCTTCTCCCCCGCCAGAGGGAGCGGCCCATCACCGTCGTGAACCTCGAGCGGGCCGAGCACCAGGTACTCCATCCAGCCCTCCTGCAAGCGCCCGTTTAGCGCCCTGCAAACGTCCTTTTAGGGCACCGGCCCACCGTCGGGCAATCGACCGCACCCCGCGGTCGGAGGTTCGAGGAGGGCACTCATGACAACTCTCAAGCAGCGGACGGCGCGGCTCGCGATCGTCGTCCTCGCCGTGCTCGGCGCGCTGGCGGTTTCGGCGCCGACTGCCGGTGCATCCGGCAGCTCGCGCCCGCCGGCCGGCAAGCAGATGCACTGGTACCACTGGCATCCGTCCGGGTCAGCGCCGCGCGCCGGGCGGCTCGGCTCGACCGCGATCGTCGGGCTCGAGTCGATGGCCGATCTGGCGTCGCTCCGGGCCGCGTACGGGCTCGAGCGTGTGCACGCGATCCCGTCGCTTCGCGCGGCGCAGGTCGGCATCGACGACGAGCAGCTGCGCTCACTGCTCGCTGCAGCGCCGTCCGATCCGCGCATTCGCTACGTCTCCCCGGTCGGGCGGGCGCGGCGGGCGCTGGGCATGCCGAACGATCCGCTGCTGACGACCGTTGACGCGATGACGCGCCTGCCCTACGAGTGGCAGTTCGCCAGCTCGCACGTCGACCGGGCGCTCGATCTCTCGCCGGGCGATCCGACGATCGCGGTCGGCGTCATCGACAGTGGCGCCGCCGCCGTCCCGGACCTCGCCGGGAAGCTGGACAGCCTCTGGCGCCTCGCGCCCGACGGCACTGCAGTCGAGGAATCGGTGCAGGTCGGCGACGACGAGATGGGGCACGGCACCGCTGTCGCGTCGCTGATCGCAGCCAACGTGGACGACGGGTTCGGAATGGCCGGCTTCGGCGGCGCGACGCACGTGATCGCCGTTCGGGCAGACGTCCAGGGCTTCTTCACCGACACCCGCGTCGCCATTGGGATCATGAAGCTCGACTCGCTCGGCGTGCGGATCATCAACATGAGCCTGGGCGGGCCGTACCCGTCCGAGCCGATTCTGGTCGACGCGATCCACAAGGCTGCCGCTGACGGCATCCTGCTCGTGGCGGCCACCGGCAACGAGCACGAGCACGTCGCCTATCCGGCGGCCGACCTGCAGCCCTCCGGAGGCGGACGGAGCTACGGTCTCGCCGTCGGCGCCAGCGACGTCGACGGCCGGCTCGCGGACTTCTCCAACTCGGGCAAGCACATGTCGCTCGTCGCGCCCGGCAACTCGAGCGGCAGCTGCTCCGCGGGCGTGCTGGTGGCGCTGCCGACGGCGAGCGCGTGGGACGACATCCCGTGCTTCTCCAACTGGGGCGCCGCCGGCGGTGCGCACTACGGTTACATCCGCGGCACCTCGTTCTCTTCGCCCGAGGTGGCCGGTGTCGCCGCCCTCGTCTGGGCAGCTCGCCCCGAGCTCACGAACTCCCAGGTGGCCGACATCATCAAGGCGTCGGCACGGCGCGACACGGTGACGGGCTGGACGCCGACGATGGGCTGTGGCGTCCTCGACGCGGGCGCCGCGCTCGAGCTGGCGACGAACCGAACGCAGATTGCAGCCGCCGCCGGGCCGTGCTCCCCCGCCGGTGCCGAGCCGTCGTGGCCGGTGGAGGCGCGGCAGACGATCTCGTTCGCCCCGCTGCCGGACCGGAAGCTCGGCGATCGGGACTTCCTGGTCAAGGCGACGGCATCGTCGGGCCTGCGGGTCACCCTCACCCCCAACGGCCCGTGCACCGTCACCGGCGCCAGGGTGCACGTCACGGGCGTCGGCGTCTGCACCCTCATCGCGACCCAGGACGGCAACGAGAGCTACACCCTCTCGGTTCCGGTCACGCAGACCTTCTCGATCGCCAAGGCCCATCGCGCGACCTCCGCGCGGCCGCTCAAGCACAAGAAGGCGAAACGAGCTCGCGCTCAGCATCCGCCCCGCGGATCGGCGCGCAAGAACTGAGGCGCCCTCCTCAGTAGCGGCGAGGGGTCGCGCGGTCCGGTCGGCCCCTCGTCGTTTTCAATGGCTTGTGGAACGTGAGCTTGGCCGTCCGTGCGGGCGCGTTCTTCGCGCGCACGACGCCTGCGCCTGCGAGGAGGAGTGCTCCAGCCCTCTCGGCTACAGGCGGGTCAAGGCTCAGCAGGCACGGACGCGAGCACCGCGTCCCAGGCCACCTCGGACGCGATCGACGGCGAGCGTGACCGGGTCCGGCCCGTCCTCGACCTCGGCGGTCGAGACGGCGTACAGGATGTCGCCGTCGGCGACGGTGTGGAACGGCTGGAGCGCCCGGCTCATCGACGCGTGCACCTGCCGCCCGAGCTGCTGCAGGGCGCGGCGCTCGAGCGCCTGGTTCGTCACGACGAGCGTCAGCGTCGTGTTCCCGGGCGCGATGTCGAGCAGCCGCTCCTCGACGCCGGCAAGGAGCGGCGTTCGCTCGCCGGTCGCGGGCTCGAGGTGGCCGCGCACGACCCGGCCGCCACGGTCGACGATCGCGCCGACGGCGTTCACGACCGTGAACACGGCCACCTTCGTCTCCCCGATCTGCCGGATCGCGCCGCCCTGGCCGGATGCCTCGCCGCGCTCGAGCCCGAACGTCTTGCCGACGCTCACGGCCCGGCCCGCCCCGCGCGCGCCGAGCGGGAACATCCCCTCCTGCGCCGCTGCGAGCGCCGCTCGGCCCAGCGCCTTGTCGGGGTAGACGGTCGTGTCGCGGCGGCCGAAGTCGTAGACGATCGCGCCGGAGACGTTCGGGATGTTCGTCCAGCCGACCTCGTGGCCGCGCTGGGCGAGGATCTCCGCCGCGACGCCGGTGGCCGCCTCGAGCCCGTACAGCGAGCCGCCGGCGAGGCAGATCGCGTGCACCCATTCGAAGCCGCCGAGCTGGCCGGGCGAGCCGCCTCGCACGTCCGTCGCGCAGGCTGCTCCCGACGGCAGGAACTGGAAGACGGTGCAACCGGTCGGGCCCTCGTCGTACTCGGCGACACCGATCCGCAGCCCGGGCCAGTCCAGGCGGAGGCAGGCACCCTCGAACGACGTTTGCGGGACGAGTTCGAGGTGATCGTTGGAGAGCGGCATCGGTGCATTCCACCAGGACTTGAACCAACCTCGTCCTACGGTCGAAGATGGTGCAACCCGGACAAGGAGGGATGCATGGCAAGCGTCATGCAGATGCGATGGGACGGCGTGACCGAGGAGCAGTACGACCAGCTCCGGCCGCTCGCCCAGTGGGAGAACGACCACCCGGAGGGGGCGATCTTCCACGTTGCGTACTTCACGGACGGCGGCATCAAGGTCGTCGACGTGTGGGAGTCACCCCAGCAGTTCGACCGCTTCATGGAGACGCGGCTCGGGCCTGCGATCGCGCAGGTCGGCGTTGCCGGCCAGCCCGACGTCGCGTGGTACGACGCGCACGCGACCTTCAACCCGCAGGCGCTGGCCGCCGGCGCGCCCGCCTAGCTCGAGGACTGGGAGCCCGCCTCGTCGGCACGGGCGGGCTCCGACTCCAGCACCCATACAGCGCCTTCGCCGCAGCGAACGAGCAGCGCGTCGCCGTCCCTCCGGAGCACCTCGCCCGGGCGTCCCGACGCCTCGTCCGGCTCGACCCGCGTGCGCAGTAGCCGCCGTGGCGAGCCGTCGAGGTCGGCGCGGGCGCCGCGGCCCCAGCCGAACTGAAAGCTCCACCCACGCACGCGGCGGTGCAGCTCGTCGGCCGGCCAAGCCCAGTCGAGCTCGCCGTAGTCGTCGTCGAAGAACCCGGCGTAGGACGCCTCCTCGTCGTCCTGCGGGTCGCCGGGATCCCCGCGCGCGACGCGCTCGAAGACCTGTGTGAGGAGCCCTGGCATGATCTCTGCGAACCGCGGTTGCAGGTCGGGCATCCAGTCGTCGTCGCCGAGCGGCATCGTCCCCTGCGCCAGCACGCCGCCCGTGTCGAAGTGCTCGTCCATGCGGTGGAACGTGACCCCCAGCTCTCGCTCGCCGTTGCGCACCTGCCAGGAGATCGGCGACGGGCCACGGTAGCGCGGGAGCAGCGACGGGTGGCTGTTCACGCAGCCGAGCCGTGGCACGGCCAGCGCGTCGGGCGGTAGTCGCCACGGAAAGCCGAGGCAGAGCACGAGATCGGGCTCGAAGGCCCGCAGCAGCGGTGCGAGCCGTGAGCGGTCGGCGGCGATCGCGATGTCGAGCTCGGGCGGCGACGCCCAGACGAGCTGGTCGAAGAACGCGCGCCGGTCGGGGCTTGGCGGCTTGCGCCGCCCGGCCGGTCCTTGCGACGTGACGACGGCGACCGGCTGGTGGCCGACCGCGTGCGCGAAGGCGGCGAACCCCTCGATCGCAGGCTGGACGGTGGAGACGAAGACGATCCGCCACGGGAGCGGCGGCGTCACTCCACGATCTTCCAGTACGAGTCCTTCTTCTGGATCCGGCCGTCGCGGAAGTCGAACAGGTCGCAACCGCGCAGATGCAGGTGGTGCCCGTCCGTGGTCGTGCCCGTGAGCGTCCACTGTGAGAAGCCGCGGTCACCGCAGACGCGATGCTCGTCCTTCCGGTAGCGCACGTCCGGGATGCCCTGGAAGCGGCTTGCAACTCCGGCGCGGACCTGCTCCTTGCCGACGAAGCGAGTTCCGTACGGCTCCGAGCCGCGGGGCGACTCGAACACGCAGTCGTCGGTGAAGAACGCCATGATCGCGTCGACGTCGTGGCGGTCGAACGCAGCTGCGAACTCGCGCAGCCGCTCGACGGTCATCCCGACTGGCACCGGGCGATCATCGCGCGGGTGCAGGCGCGGAGCAAGCCGCTACAGTCGGCCTCGTGGACGGATCCGGCGTCGAGCGTCTCCGCGGCCTCCTCGAGGGAGCGTTTCCCGAGGCCGCGAACATCGACGTCGTCGACCGCACCGGGACTGGCGACCACTTCCTCGTGAGTGTCGAGACGCCACGCTTCGGCGGGCTCGGCCTCGTCGAGCAGCACCGCCTGGTGTACGACGCGCTCGCCGCGCCGATGGCCGACGGCACCATTCACGAGCTGCGGATCAAGACGACGAAAGGAACCTGATGGAGCTTCGCGAGCAGATCGAGCAGGTGATCGAGAACGAGCCGGTTGCGCTCTTCATGAAGGGCACGCCGCAGATCGTGATGTGCGGCAACTCGCACCGCGCGCTCGAGGCGCTGCGGGCTGCCGGCGCGCCGGTGACGGCGGTGGACGTCCTCCCGGATCCTCGCTACCGCCAGGAGCTGTCGGCGATCTCAGGCTGGCCGACGATCCCGCAGGTGTTCGTCAAGGGCGAGCTGCTCGGCGGCGCGGACATCGTCGAGGAGCTGGCCTCCAGCGGCGAGCTCGAGCAGAAACTTGCCGACGCGCTGGGCGACGACTACCGGGCCGCCCGCGACGAGCGTGTCGTAGCGCTGGCGTAGGCCGCATGGGATAGTTCCGGCTGCAAACGCCGAGCGACTAGGAGGGTCGACGATGGCCGAGGTGCAGCTGGAGGACGTCAGCAAGATCTACGGTGACGGCACCCGTGCCGTGAACGCGATGAACCTCGAGGTCGAGGACGGCGAGTTCATGGTGCTCGTCGGCCCGTCCGGCTGCGGCAAGACGACCGCCCTGCGCATGGTCGCGGGCCTGGAGGAGATCTCCGAGGGCACGCTGCGCATCGGCGACCGCATCGTCAACGACCTCACCCCGCGCGAGCGCGACATCGCGATGGTCTTCCAGAGCTACGCGCTCTACCCGCACCTCTCGGTCTACGACAACATCGCCTTCAGCTTGAAGCTCCACAAGCTGCCGAAGGCGGAGATCGAAAAGCGCGTGAATGACGCGGCGCGCATCCTCGACCTGGGGCCGTTCCTGAAGCGCAAGCCGAAGGCGCTCTCCGGCGGGCAGCGCCAGCGCGTCGCCATGGGTCGCGCGATCGTGCGCCAGCCGTCGGCGTTCCTGATGGACGAGCCGCTCTCGAACCTCGACGCGAAGCTGCGCGTGCAGATGCGCGCCGAGATCAGCGAGCTCCAGCGCAACCTGGGCGTCACGACGATCTACGTCACGCACGACCAGATCGAGGCGATGACGATGGGCGACCGCGTCGCCGTCATGCGCAAGGGCGAGCTGCAGCAGGCGGACGAGCCGCAGGAGCTGTACGACCACCCGGTGAACCTCTTCGTCGCCGGCTTCATCGGCAGCCCGGCCATGAACCTGCTCGAGGCGACGCTGCAGGGCTCCAATGGCGGGATGAGCGTCAAGGCCGGCTCGCAGGAGATCTCCCTCAGCCAGGAGACGCTCGCCCAGCGGCCCGCGCTTCGCTCCTACGAAGGCCGGGACGTCGTGCTCGGCATCCGGCCCGAGGACCTCGAGGACTTCCAGCTCGCCGGCGAATCGGCGCACGGCGGCCGGGTCAACGGCACCGTCACGCTGCGTGAGGCGCTCGGTGCGGAGATCATGGTGCACTTCTCCGTCGACGCGCCGCCCGCCATCACCGAGGACGTCAAGGAGCTCGCCGAGGACGTCGGCGAGGCCGACCGCGTCGCCGCCCATGGGGGGGAGAGCACGACCGTCATCGTGGGCCGCTTCGGCGCGCGCTCGCGCGTCAAGGTCGGCGATCAGATCAAAGTCGCCGTCGACACGCGCCAGCTGCATTTCTTCGACCCTGAAACTGGGCTTGGAATCTACGGCGCCAACGGAGGCGGCCCCTAACCGGCGAAAGTCCGGCCCCGCTCCGCTGGGGGCCATGACGACTCTCGCCGGTCGAACCCCAGATCACACGCGACTTCGCGCGACGTGGCTGCGGCGAGGCAAGCTCGCCTCCGCCGGCGAAGGGCGGACGATCTAGCCCTTCACTGCGCCGGCCGTAAGCCCGGCGAGGATCCGCTTCTGCAGCACGAGGACCAGCGCGACGAGCGGGATCGTGACGATGATCGTCGCCGCCATGATCGTGCCCCAGGGTTGGTCGAACGCGCTCCCCGACTCGCCCTGGAACGACGTGAGAGCGAGCGGCACGGTGTACTTGTTCGGGTCCTGGATGAACGACAGCGCGAACAGGTACTCGTTCCAGGCCGCGATGAAGGCGAGCAGGCCGGTGGTCACCAGACCGGGCGCGATCAGCGGCAGCAGCACCTTGTAGAAGACCTGCAGCGGTGTCGCCCCGTCGACGTACGCCGCTTCCTCGAGGTCACCGGGCAGCGCCTGCATGAAGGTGGTCAGCACCCAGACCGTGAAGGGCAGCGTGAAGATCAGGTACGTGAAGACGAGCGACCACAGCGAGTCGAAGATCTGCGGGAAGTGGATCGGCCCGACGATCGTGAAGCCGCGGATCATCGTGTAGAGCGCGCCGAGGATGGCGATCTGCGGGAAGATCGTCATCGAGAGCATCAGGTACATCACGAAGCCGCGCCCGCGGAAGCGGAAGCGGCCGAGCGCGTACGCGGCCAGCGAGCCGATCGCCAGCGACAGGAGCGTCACCGAGAGGGCGACGATGGCCGAATTGAGCAGCGCTCTCCGGAAGAAGTGGGCGTCGAGGGCCTGACGGAAGTTCTCGAGCGTGACGTTGTCCGGCCAGTACTGAAGGGGCGTTGCGGCAAGGTCGCCCTCGGGCGTCAGGGCCGACCGCAGCGCCCAGAAGAAGGGGAACAAGGCGTAGATGAAGATCGCAGCCACGAGCACGTAGAACGGCGCGCGCTTCATCAGCCGGCCCATCGGGCTGCGCCAGAACGCACGGCTCCTGCTGACCGGCCGCGTGACGGGCCGGGCCGTCTCGGCGGCGGTCGTCAATCCGTCGTCACCCGCATGAACGTCACGTAGATGATCACGAACAGGGAGATGATCAGGAAGATCGCGACGCTGATCGCCGCGCCGTATCCGACCGCACCGGTCCCGACGATCGTGTCCTGGTTGTAGATCGACATCGTCTGCGTGTCGAGCCGGTTCCCGAAGAAGACGTAGAAGACGTCGAAGACGCGCAACGCGTCGAGCGTCCGGAAGATGAGCGTCACGAGGATCGCGGGCGCCAGCAGCGGCAGCGTGATCTTCCAGAACTGCTGCAGCTGGCTCGCGCCGTCGACCTCGGCCGCCTCGTAGAGGTCACCGGGGATGACCTGAAGGCCGGCGAGCAGCAGCAACGCGACGAACGGCGTCGTCTTCCAGATGTCCACGGCACAGACCGACCAGAGCGCCGTCGCCGGCTCGGAGATCCAGGCGTGCGGGTGGGAGATGAGGTGGGTCTTCTGGCCGAGGTCGTTGATGACGCCGGCCTGGTCGGAGAGCATCCACTTCCACATCTGGGCGGCGACGACGGTCGGGATCGCCCACGGCACGAGCATCACCGCGCGCATCACGCCGCGGCCCTTGAAGCTCGAGTTGACGACGAGCGCGATCGCGAGCCCGAGGAAGAACTCGAACGCGACCGTGATCAGGGTGAACTTGATCGTCGTCCAGACGGCATCCCGGAAGATCGAGTCCTTGGCGAGCGAGAGGTCGCCGCAGCAGTAGTTGTCGAAGCCGACCCACTTGGAGGGCTCGAGCGCGAGGAACTCTTCGTTCGTGAAGCTCTGGTAGATGGTCTTGCCGAGGGGGTAGATCGCGACGAAGGCCACCACAGCGAGCGCCGGCAGGAGCAGCATCCAGGCGAGCCTCGTTTGACGGCGCTGGAGCTTCGTCGACTTGCGCCGGCGGCGGGGAGCGGGTGCTGGGGTTGCGACGGTGGACACGAGGTCTGAAGAGTGCGGGGGAGGATGGCAGATGCCACCCTCCCTCGCGTCAGATGCTTTCGGCTACTTGAGCAGGCGCTGGAGCCGGGACTGGATCTGCGGCAGCACGCTGCTCGCGGACTTCCCGTTCAGGATCTGGCTGATGCCCTGGTAGATGTACTTCGAGCCCTCGTTGTACTTGCCCTTGAGCGAGTTCGCGGGGCGCGCCACACGCGCGACCCGTGCGATCTCGGGCTTGAGATAGGGGTTCGCCTTCACGACGGCCTTGTCGGAGGCGACCGACGGGATCGTCGGCACGTTCGTGTTGGTGATCGCGTCGAACTTCTCGACCGGCGCGCTCGTCATGTAGCGGACGAACTCGATCGACGCGTCGACGTTCTTCGAGTACTTGTTGACGGCGAGCTGCCAGCCGCCGACGGTGCCCACCGACTGGCTGCCGGGGCCATGGGGGAGCACGGTGACGTTGAACTTGCCGACCACCTTCGACTGCTTCGGGTCGGCGGCGATCGAGTAGGCGTACGGCCAGTTGCGCATGAAGGCCGCGTTGCCGCTCACGAACGCCGTGTGCGCCTCGCCCTCCTGGTAGGAGGTCACGCCGCGCGGCGTCGTGACGCCGATGTTCTTGCGGAACAGGTCGAGGACCGCGGCCGCCTTCGGGTTGTTGATCGTCACCGTCTTGCCGGAGACGAAGGTGCCGCCGCCCGAGGACGCGATCCACTCGAGCGAGTCACAGGTGAGGCCCTCGTACGAGTTCCCCTGGAAGACGAAGCCGTAGAAGTCGGGGTTCGACGCTTGCTCGCCGTCCTGGATCTTCTTCGCCATCTGGAAGAGCTGCTGCCAGGACGCCGGCGGCCGCTTGTACCCGTACTTCGCCAGCAGGTCGGTGCGGTAGTAGAGGATTCCGAAGTCGCCGAACCACGGCATCGCGACGAGCTTGCCGTCGACGGTGTCGTTCTGGATGATCCCGGCCGCGTGTTGCTTCGCCTGCCTGCCGAGCTTCGGCTTCAGGTCGACGAGATACGGCGCGAAGGCGCCCGGCCAGACGACGTCGATCATCGCGACGTCGAATGACGAGCCCTTCGATGCGAACGTCCTCGCGAGCTGCGAGTACGAGGCGTCCGACGCCGACGGATGCGGGATCACCTTCACCTTGATGCCGGTGTCCTTCGTGAAGCGCGTCGCCAATGCGACGTCACGCGTGTGGCCGCCGCCGACCGAGTCGCCGATGAACGTGATCGTCTTGCCGCTGTACTTCGCCTTGAGGGCGGCGGCGTTCGGCACCCTCGGCGCCGGGTACGAGGCGGTCGCCACGGCCTTCGCCGCCGGCTTGGCCTCCGACTTCGAGTTCCCGGCGGATGCAACGTTGATGGACACGACCACGGCGATCAGGGCTGCCACGGCCGCGAGGAGAACGACTCGAGCTTTCACTCCTTCCGTCCTTTCTCCGGGCGCGCACGTAGCCGCCCAGCCTCGGAACCTGTTGGATCGTGTGGGACAAGTGGGCGCACGGCGCGGAGGAACTCCTGCACGCAGCCCGCTTTCAGACCCCATCCCACGGCGAGAAATCTAAACCAGTTGGCAAGGGCCCGCGCAAGCGGCCGGCGCGGGTACGCCGAACGCGGGCTGCGGGAGTTGCCGGATGCCTGCCTCACACACCGCGGCCTACCGTCGGCGAGTGATGCGACGCTGGCTGAAATGGATCGTGCTGGGCGGGGTCGTCCTGTTCCTGGCGATCCAGCTCGTGCCGTACGGTCGCTCGCATAACAACCCGCCCACGACCGCGGAGCCGAAGTGGTCGTCGGCCCGCGTGCGGCAGCTCACGCAGGACGCGTGCTTCGACTGCCACTCGAACGAGACGACG
Organism: uncultured Thermoleophilia bacterium; assembly: GCA_963734565.1. Taxonomy (GTDB): domain Bacteria; phylum Actinomycetota; class Thermoleophilia; order Gaiellales; family Gaiellaceae; genus JACVRM01. Next base: position 630,795 of record CAVTHM010000007.1, read on the forward strand.
TGGCCCTGGTACAGCAACGTCGCCCCCGTCTCGTGGATGACCCAGCACGACGTCGACAGCGGTCGCGCGACGCTGAACTTCTCCGAGTGGAACCGCCCGCAGGAGGCGGAGCTCGGCGACCTCGTCGAGGTGATCAAGGGCGGCGAGATGCCTCCGTGGTACTACCGCATCGCCCATCCGAAGTCGCGGCTGTCGGACGCCGAGAAGGCTTCGCTCGCCGCGGGCCTAGCGCAGACCGTTCGCAGCTCGCCGCCCGGCCGCTAGGCAGAATCGACGCCGTGGACACGGCAGAGCTCGCCGAGCGGTGGCGCTCCACTTGGGAGCGCGCGTGGCTCGCGAAGGACGGCGCCGCGATCGCCGCGCTCTACGCCGGCGACGCGGTGTACCGCTCGCACCCGTTCCGCGGGCCCGAGCGCAGCGCTCGCGACTACGTCGACCGCGTGTTCGGCGAGGAGGACGGCATCGAATGCCGCTTCGGCGAGCCGCTCGTCACGGGGCGCCGAGCAGCGGTCGAGTGGTGGGCGAGCTACCGCGAGGACGGGGAGGAGGTCACGCTGATCGGCGTCACCGTGCTCCGCTTCGGCGACGACGGGCTCGTGACCCAGCACACGGACTACTGGGCCGAGGCGTCCGGCCGCACGGAGCCGTTCCCGGGCTGGGGCGCGTAGCGCCTGTCGTCAGATAGAGGGATGCGGCAGCGGCTGCGGTGCACCGATGCAGAGAGGGTCAAGCGGCGCCCTGCGTTCCGCCCCACCGGGAGGTTTCACGTGCTTCACATGCTCACAGCGCTTCGTCGGCGCTCTGCGGAGGAGCAGGGCCAGACGATGGCCGAGTACTCGATCGTGCTCGCCGTGATCACGATCGGCTGCATCGCCGCGATCTCGTCGCTCGGGACGTCCGTGATCTCGGCGATCGACCGCGTCGCCGCGATCTTTCCCTGATACAGGGGCTTCGGCGAAACACGGACTGAGCCCGTCGCGGCGTGCTGCTCGCCCCGATGCGTCGTCCTCAGTCGCCCCGATAGCTCCACTATCGAGGCTCCCTGCGTCCTAGCCTCGGACCGAGCATCACGCCACGCCGGACGAGCAGCGTTCCGCCGAAGCCCCTAGGCGCCGTCTGAGACCAGCCAGGTGTCGCCGGCGTGGAGGAGCGCCTCCAGGTCGCCGACGCCGCGCTCCTCGACCGCACGCTCAAGCTGCCCCGCCATGAGCTCGTCGTAGACGGGCCGCTCGACGTCGCGGAAGACGCCGATGGGCGTGGGCCCGGTCGGCGTGTGCGCGAGCCGTGAGAGCGAGAACGCGAGGCTCGGATGGTCGAGCGTCTCGTCGTGGATCAGCAGCGCGTCCTCGCCGACGTCGGCCACCTCGACGATCTCGAGCGTGCCGTCGGCGCGCTGCATCACGCCGCGCTCGTCCTCCGCGCCGAAGCGGATGCGCTGGCCGTGCTCGAGCGGGATGCGGTTCACGTTCTCTTTGTCCTCCCGCACCGCGTCGAAGGCGCCGTCGTTGTAGACGTTGCAGTTCTGGTAGATCTCGACGAAGGCCGCGCCCGGGTGGGCGGCGGCGCGGCGGAGCACCTCGGTGAGGTGCTTGCGGTCGGTGTCGATCGAGCGGGCGACGAACGTCGCCTCCGCGCCGAGCGCCAGCGACAGCGGGTTGAACGGCCAGTCGAGCGAGCCCATCGGCGTCGTCCGGTTGAGCGTGCCGAGCGGCGAGGTGGGCGAGTACTGCCCCTTCGTCAGCCCGTAGATCTGGTTGTTGAAGAGCAGGATCTTCAGGTTCACGTTTCGGCGCAGCGCGTGGATCAGGTGGTTGCCGCCGATCGAGAGCGCGTCGCCGTCGCCGGTCACGACCCAGACGGAGAGATCCGGCCGCGAGACCGAGAGGCCCGTCGCGATCGCCGGCGCGCGCCCGTGAATCGAGTGCATGCCGTACGTCTGCATGTAGTACGGGAAGCGCGACGCGCACCCGATCCCGGAGATGAAGACGATCCGCTCCCGCTCCAGGCCGAGCGCCGGCATGAAGCTCTGCACGGCGGCCAGGACGGCGTAGTCGCCGCAGCCCGGGCACCAGCGCACCTCCTGGTCGGACTTGAAGTCCTTCGTCGTCAGCGCGTGCGCGCCGTTGCCGTTCCCGCCGGCCGGCTTGGTCGTGGCGCGCTCGGCGTCGAGCTCGTGCCCGCTCATCGCTCGTTCCCCCGCTTGAAGTTGCCGGTCGCCTTCGCCATCACGAGCTGCTCGTCGCGGGCCTCCACCTCGTCGAGGAAGCGCAGCGCCTCATCGCCGCGCAGCGTCGTCACCACGCGCCCGTTCCAGGAGATCCTGACGGTGTCGTCCTTCGACGCCTGGTAGGCGAACGCGCTCACAGCAGCTCCTCGATCGCGGCGGCGAGCTCGCTCGAGCGGATCGGCAGGCCGCGGACGCGGTTGTAGCCGACCGCGTCGACGAGGAAGTCGGCGCGGATCAGCTTCACGAGCTGGCCCAGGTTCATCTCCGGGACGAGCACTCGGTCGTAGCGGCGCACCACCTCTTCCGTGTTCGCCGGGAAGGGGTTGAGGTGCGTCATGTGCGCGTGGGCGACATTGCCGCCGGCCTGGCGGACGCGCCGCACCGCAGCGCCGATCGGGCCGTAGGTGCCGCCCCAGCCGAGCACGAGCAGCTTCGCGCCGTCCGGGTCGTCGACCTCGAGGTCGGGCACGTCGACGCCCGCGACCTTGGCGGCGCGCAGGCGGACCATGAACTCGTGGTTGTCGGGGTCGTACGAGACATTGCCGGTGCCGTCGGCCTTCTCGAGACCGCCGATGCGGTGCTCCAGGCCGGGCGTGCCGGGGATCGCCCAGTCGCGCGCGAGCGTCTCCGGGTCGCGCAGGTACGGCCAGAAGTCGCCGTTGTGATTGGTACCGGTCGCGAAGGTCGTCGAGATGTCCGGCAGCGAGCCGATCTCCGGCAGGAGCCACGGCTCGGAGCCGTTTGCGAGATACGCATCCGAGAGCAGGAAGACGGGTGTGCGGTACTTGAGCGCGATGCGCGCCGCCTCGATGGCCGCGTCGAAGCAGCCGCCCGGCGTCGCCGCCGCGACCACGGGAATCGGTGACTCGGAGTTCCGTCCGTAGAGCACCATCAGCAGGTCGCCCTGCTCGGGCTTCGTCGGCATCCCGGTCGACGGGCCGGCGCGCTGCACGTCGACGATCACGAGCGGCAGCTCGAGCGCCACGGCGAGGCCGATCGTCTCCATCTTCAGGACGACGCCCGGCCCCGACGACGTGCAGACGGCGAGCGCGCCGCCGAAGCTCGCGCCGAGCGCGGCGCCCGCGGCGGCGATCTCGTCCTCCGCCTGGAAGGTGCGCACGCCGAAGTTCTTGTGGCGCGACAGGTCCTCGAGCAGCGCCGACGCGGGCGTGATCGGGTAGGCGCCGAGGAAGAGCGGCAGCCCGCTCTGCACGCTCGCAGCGACGAGCCCGAGCGCGAGCGCCTGGTTGCCCGTGATGTTGCGGTACGTCCCCGGCTTCAGCTTCGCGGGCTTGATCTCGTAGGTGACGGCGAAGTCCTCGCTCGTCTCCCCGTAGGCCCAGCCGGCCTTGAACGCCAGCTCGTTCGCCTGCGCGATCTCCGGGCTGTCGGCGAACTTGCGGCGGATGTAGTCGACCGTGCCGTCGGTGGGGCGGTGGTAGAGCCACGACATCAGGCCGAGCGCGAACATGTTCTTCGAGCGCTCCGCCTCGCGCTTCGAGACGTCGACGTCCTTGAGCGCCTCGATCGTCAGCGAGGTGAGCGGCACGCGGTGCACCTGGAACTCGTCCAGCGAGCTGTCCTCGAGCGGGTTCTCCGCGTAGCCCGCCTTCTCGAGGTTGCGCTCGGTGAACGCGTCGCGGTTGACGATCAGCGTCCCGCCCTTCGGCAGGTCGCGGATGTTCGTCTTCAGCGCGGCCGGGTTCATCGCGACGAGCACGTTCGGCGCGTCGCCGGGCGTGAGGATGTCGTGCGCCGCGAAGTGGATCTGGAAGCCGGAGACGCCGGGCAGCGAGCCGGCAGGCGCGCGAATCTCGGCCGGGAAGTCGGGCAGCGTCGAGAGGTCGTTGCCGAGCAGCGCCGTCTCGCTCGTGAAGCGCGTGCCTGCGAGCTGCATCCCGTCACCGGAGTCGCCCGCGAAGCGGATCACGACCCGGTCGAGCTGCTCGACGGGCTTTGTGGCCATTTCCGGCCAGCGTAGCGCAGCAGGGTGTCGCCGCATCAGGGATTTGCCCGCAAAGCGAGGCCCCCGGTTTCCCGGGGGCCTCGCCTAGTGGTTCAGGCCGCTCCGCCGAGGCAGAACGGGATGGTGCCGTGTGGCGACTTAGGGATCGCCCGCCGTGTTGGTGAACGTCACGACGTTGATGCCGGCGCCCAGGAACCACTCGATGTGGACGTTCGGGTTACCGCCGTCGACCTGCACCGGCGCCGTGAAGAACGCGCAGTGCTTGCCGGTCGGGCTGTAGCCCGCGGGCACGCAGTTGGTGAACACCTGCGTGTTCGGCCTGCCTCCCGTGAGCGCGAGGTTGCTCACGTAGAAGGTGCCCGGAGCGTTCGTGGGCGGCTGCACCGCGTTGTTCTCCAGCACGCCGACCGGCGTCTGGTTGCCGCTCGGCTGCAGCACCGGGTACTCGACCGGGTTGCCGTTGGCGTCGGATGCGAACGCGCACTCACCAGGTGCCAGGTTCTTGACCTGCGTGTTGAAGTCCACGGCAGGCTGGCCGATGTAGACGTTGAACGTGAACGTCTTCTTGCTGAGTGCGTCGACCGAGCCCGGCGTGATGTCCTTGCAGACCTTCACGCGGCCGAGCTTGATGCGGTTGTAGAACGTGACCAGCGTCTCGCCGTAGGGCCCGTAGGGCACCGAAACGGTGACCGTGCGGGTCGGCAGGTTCTTCGAGACTTCGCGGTCGGCCGGGAAGACGGTGATGCCGTAGCCCGGTGCGTCCGGGTCGAGTTCGTAGTCGCCGCCATTGGACTCGGTGACGGTGTGGTTGCCGACCGAGACGCGCTTGGGCGGCGAGCACTTGCCGGCCTGGACGCCGAACGGAGCGCCGCCGTCGATCCGGAAGGTGAACGTCGGCTGAGTCCTCAGCTCCGCCTTGAGGCCGTCGAACCGCCACTGGATCTTGGCCTTGCAGACCTCGAGCAGGCCCTTGGCCGTGTTGGTGATCGTCTTGGTGTTGACGCCCGGGGCGATCGTGATCTCGCCCTCACCACTGACGTCGATGAACTCGTTGCAGTGGTTGTCGCCGTTGGGCTGTTCCATCGGCAGAATCCGGCCGCACGTCTCCTGGACGTCGACGACGCTCCCGAGCGGGAAGAAGCCGACGATCTTGCACTGCGTCGACGCAGCCGCCGTGATCCAGACGCCGTCGTACGCCTCGTCGCCTTCGCTGATGCTGAAGTAGAACGACTCGCCGATGAGGTCGGCGCTGCCGGCCCCGAGGGCCTTGCAGACCTTGAGCTGGCCGCGCAGGGCCTTGTTGGTGAAGTGCACCTGGGTCTCGTCGTTGGAGCTGTCGGAGACAGGCACCTCGACGGTGGCGGTGCGGTTGATCTCGTTGACGGTCAGCAGGCGATCCCAGGGGAAGGCCTCGACGTCTCTGAGCTCGGTGTTGGCGGTTGCGTGCTCGGCGATCTCGTTGACGCCGGCTGCGACCTGGATCGGCTCCGAGCACTGCCCGGCGAGCACGGTGAGCTCGTGCGTGACGCCGGCCGCGTCGGTGACGGTGAAGTCGAACGCGCCCCACACGTCGGGATCCGACCAGAGCACGTTCTTGCAGACCTCGAGCCAGCCGGTGCCCGCGGGCGGAGCCGGTTCGTTGTCGTAGTAGACGATGGTCATGCCGGCGGCGATCTGGATGGTGGCGTCGCCGCTGGCGGTGTTGAAGTCGAGCAGGTTCTCACCGGGGTCGGTGTCGATCCACTGCACTTCCGACCCTGCCGGGATCTGCTCGTGCACGTTGACCACGGAGCCGACCTGGAAGGTGCCCAGGATGCGGCAGGTGTAGTTGGCCGGGTCGTCGAAGGCGTCGTTGGCCTCCGTGGACACGATCGGCCCACCGTTGACCGAGAACGAGAAGCTGCGGCCCAGGTAGGCCGGCGTCTCGGTCAGCTTGCACACCTTCAGGCTGCCGTAGTTGCCACCGGCAGGCTGGTTGGTGAAGGTGACCAGCGTCTCGGATGCCGTGGAGGCACCGGTCTGCACGGTGACCTTGCGGTTGGCCAGGTCCTCGGACGTCTTGCGTGCCGAGGGCCGGACGGTGACCGACTTGACGTCAGTCGCCGGATCGGACACGGCCTCTGTGATCGTCGCGCTGCCGCCCGACACCGTGATCGGACCGGAGCAGCGGCCGCCCGCGATCGGACCGACCGCGAACGACGAGCCGCCCGACGGGGCGACCGTGTAGCTGAACGGCCGGCCGGACATGCCGTTGGCCGACGACTTACAGATCTCAATGACCTGCGCCGACGCAGCCTGCGCGCCCACAACGAGCACGCCCGCGCCGACCAGGAACAGAAGGACCGCACAGCGGCGCATCCCCCTAGTCATCCCCCTCATATTCCTCTCCCCCCTCGGACGCCCCCGTGCCCTACCGCTGGATACGGCCGGTGAGCGTCTCATCCATTGCAGTCACACGATTGTCCGACGTTCGGGCGCGTCCTCCATCACCCGCGGAGGGCGAACAGCGACGCCACGAACGACGAGGCCCCCGGTCTCCCGGGGGCCTCGCGTGGGTCGGTTCGCCTGTCCGCTTCTAGCGGACGGGTAGGGCTGGCTGCGGCTTAGGGATCCTTCGCCGTGTTCGTGTAGGTCACGACGTTGATGCCGGGACCGAGGACGAACGTGATGTCGCCGTTGCCGAGGTTAAGCAGCGGCCACGGCGGCGTGCGGTTCCCCGTGACCGTGATGCTGGTCACGTCGAACAGCTGCGTGCCGGTGACTTCCTTCTCGTGGATCGTCACGACCTGTGGGAGGCCGGTGACGGGATTCAGGATCGGGATGTCACGCGTGTAGAACGTGCACTCGCCCGGATAGATGTACCCGTCGAAGTCCTTGCCGTTGATCTGGTAGCTGAACGGCTTGTTCCCAAGCGCGTCCTTCGAGGTGTACGGGATCTGCTTGCAGATCTTGATCTTGGCCAGCTTGACGCGGTTGTAGAAGGTCACGAGCGTCTCGCCGTTCGGCCCGTAGGGCACCGAGACGGTGACCGTGCGGGTCGGCAGGCTCTTGCTGACCTCGCGGTCGGCCGGGTAGACGGTGATGCCGTAGCCCGGTGCGTCCGGGTCGAGCTCGTAGTCGTTCGCGGCGACCTCGGTGACGGTGTGGTTGCCGACCGAGACACGCTTCGGCGGCGTGCACTTGCCCGCCTGCAGCTTGATCTGCGCGCCGCCGTCTACACGGAAGTAGAAGTACGGCTGCGTGGCCAGGGCGGTGGGCGCCTCCGCAGCGACGATGTCGCGGGAGCGGATCGGAGCCTTGCAGATCTCGAGCAGGCCCTTGGCGGTGTTGGTGATGGTGGCGGTGTTGACGCCCGGAGCGATGGTCAGGCTGACCGGGCCGCTCTGGTCGATGTACTGGCCCGACTCGTCGTACTTCCACGTGTCGAGATTGTCGTCGCCGAAGGTCTCGACGACCTTGATCGGCGTGCCGATCGGCACGAAGCCGAAGATCCGGCACTGCGTGGAAGCGGCGGCGGTGATCCAGCTATCGCCCAGGTAGTACGGGTACTCGGGATCGCTGTTGTCGTAGACCTCGAGGTGGAACTGCTGGCCGACCAGGTCGGCGCTGCCGGCCCCGAGGGCCTTGCAAAGCTTGAGCTGGCCGCGCAGGGCCTCGTTGCGGAAGTGCACCTGGGTCTCGTCGTTGGCGCTGTCGGAGACAGGCACCTCGACGGTGACGGTGCGGTTGATCAGGTTGACCGTGAGCAGGCGATCCCACGGGAACGCCGCGACGTCGGTCAGCTCCGTGTTGGTGGTCGCGTGCTCGACGATCTCGTTGACGCCGGCGGCGACCTGGATCGGCTCGGAGCACTGGCCGGCAAGGACGGTCAGCTCGTGCGTGGCGCCGGCTGCGTCGGTGACGGTGAAGTCGAACGGCCCCGACACGGCGGGATCGCCCCAGTACTCGAGCGCGTTCTTGCAGACCTCGAGCCAACCGGTGCCCGCGGGCGGAGCCGGCTCGTTGTCGTAGTAGACGATGGTCATGCCGGCGGCGATCTGGATGGTGGCGTCGCCGCTGGCGGTGTTGAAGTCGAGCAGGTTCTCGCCCGGATCGGTGTCGATCCACTGGACCTCGGATCCGGCCGGGATCTGCTCGTGGACGTTGACGACCGAGCCGACCTGGAAGGTGCCCAGGATGCGGCAGGTGTAGTTGGCCGGGTCGTCGAAGGCGTCGTTGGCCTCCGTGGACTGCAGCGGGCCGCCGTTGACCGAGAACGAGAACTGGCGGCCGAGGTAGGCCGGTGTCTCGGTCAGCTTGCAGACCTTGAGCGAGCCGTAGTTGCCACCGGCAGGCTGGTTGGTGAAGGTGACCAGCGTCTCCGACGCGGTCGAGGCACCGGTCTGCACGGTGACCTTGCGGTTGGCGAGGTCCTCGGACGTCTTGCGCGCCGACGGGCGCACCGTCACCGACTTGACGTCGGTGGCCGGATCCGAGGCAGCCTCGGTGATCGTCGCCGAGGCGCCCGACACGGTGATCGGGCCCGAGCAGCGGCCACCCTTGATCGGGCCGACCGCGAAGCTCGAGCCGCCCGACGGAGCAACCGTGTAGCTGAAGTCGCGACCGCTCATCCCGTTGGCCGACGACTTACAGATCTCTATGACCTGCGCCGACGCAGCCTGCGCACCGATAACCAGCACGCCTGCGCCGACGAGAACCACCAGGACCGCACAGCGGCGCAGCCCCCTTGTCATCCCCCTCATGTGTCTCTCCCCCCTTTGGCGCCCCCGTGCCGGCCGCTGAGCACGGTCGGTAGACGCCTCCTCTCTTGCAGTCAGTCGATTGTGCGATGTTCGGACGCCTCTTCCATCACCCGCCGCGGGCGAAAGCGGCGCTCGCCGAAACGACGAGGCCCCCGGTCTCCCGGGGGCCTCGTGTGGTTCGTTCCGTCCCTCCAGCTGCGACGCCGGAGGACGGCTGGCTAGCTATCCCTGGTTGGGCTTAGGGATCCTTCGACTTGTTCGTGTAGGTCACGACGTTGATGCCGGGACCCAGGGTGACGCTGACGGTGCCGTTGGCCAGGTTCGTGACTGTGTACCCACGAGAACCGGTGACCACGATGCTGACCACGTCGAACAGAGCCGACGGTGCCTCGACCTCGTCGATCGTCAACGTGACCGGCACGCCCGGAGCGGTCACGATCGGGATGTCCTGCGTGTAGAAGGTGCACTCACCCGGCTTGATCGGGCCAACCAGCAGACCGCGGATCAGGTAGGTGAAGTCCTTCCCACCGAGCGAGTCCTGCGAGGTGATCGGAATCACCTTGCAGATCTTGATCTTGGCGAGCTTCACGCGGTTCCAGAACGTGACGAGCGTCTCACCGTTCGGGCCGTACGGGACCGAGACGGTGACCGTGCGGGTCGCCAGGCTGCGGCTGACCTCACGGTCGGCCGGGAACACGGCGATGCCGCCGTCCGCCCGGGACGCGTCGAGCTCGTAGTCGTTCGCCGCGACCTCGGTGACGGTGTGGTTACCGACCGAGACACGCTTGGGCGGCGAGCACTTGCCCGCCTGGACGGTGAAGATCGCACCGTTGTCGATCTTGAACTGGAACGTCGGCTGCACCACTGCGGCCGTCGTCGTGAACCTCACCGCGGCCTTGCAGACCTCGAGGAGGCCCACGGCCTTGTTCGTGACCGTCAGCGTGTTCACGCCCGGAGCGATGACGACGTCGCCCTCGCCGGACTTGTCGATGAACTCATCAGCCCCACCCGGCCCGTTATCGAGATTCTCGGTCACGGTGACCGTCGAGCCGATCGGGAAGATGCCGACGATCTTGCACTGGGTAGAGGCGGCTGCGGTGATCCAGGTGCTGCCCGACTGGCCGTTGTCGGCCGAGTAGTCGAGCTCGAACGACTGGCCGACCAGATCCGCACTGTTCGCGCCGAGGGCCTTGCACAGCTTCAGCTGGCCGCGCTGGGCCTCGTTGCGGAAGTGCACCTGCGTCTCGTCGGTGGAGTCGGCCGAAACCGGCACCTCGACGGTGGCGGTGCGGTTGATCAGGTTGACCGTCAGCAGACGATCCCACGGGAACGCCACGACGTCGGTCAGGTCAGTGCCTGCCTTCGGCGCTTCGACGATCTCGTTGACGCCTGCTGCGACCTGGATCGGCTCGGAGCACTGCCCCGCCAGCACCGACAGCTGGTACTGCGCACCAGCGGCGTCGGTGACGGTGAAGCTGTACGTGCCGTCCGCGTCCGGATCCCACCAGCCCGGAAGGGCGTTCTTGCAGACCTCGAGCCAGCCGGTGCCCGAGGGCGGTGCAGGCTCGTTGTCGTAGTAGACGATGGTCGTGCCCGCCCCGATCAGGACGGTCGCGTCGCCCGACTGCGTGTTGAAGTCGACCAGGTTCTCACCCGGGTCGGTGTCGATCCACTGCACCTCGCTGCCAGCCGGCACCTGCTCGTGCACGCCGACGACCGAGCCGGCCTGGAACGTGCCCAGGATGCGGCAGGTGTAGTTGGCCGGATCGTCGAACGCGTCGTTGGCCTCCGTGGAGACGCAGCGGCCCGCCGTTGACGCTGAACGAGAACTGGCGGCCGAGGTAGGCCGGGGTCTCGGTCAGCTTGCAGACCTTGAGCGTGCCGTAGTTGCCGCCGGCAGGCTGGTTGGTGAACGTGACCAGCGTCTCCGACGCGGTCGAGGCACCCGTGACGACCGTGACCCGGCGGTTGCCGAGGTCCTCGGAGGTCTTGCGTGCCGACGGCCGCACCGTCACCGACTTGACGTCGGTGGCCGGGTCGGACTGGTCCTCGGTGATCGTCGCCGACGCGCCCGAGACGTTGATCGGCCCGGAGCAGCGGCCGCCCGCAATCGGGCCGACGCTGAACGACGAGCCGCCCGACGGCGCCACGGTGTACGAGAACTGCCGGCCGGACATCCCGTTGGACGACGACTTGCAGATCTCGATCACCTGCGCCGACGCAGCCTGGGCACCGACGATAAGAACGCCCGCCGTAGTCAGCGCAATGAGCAGCGCGACCCGGCGGAGCCTCCTCTGCGTTTCTGTCATATCCCCCTCCCCTTCAGTGCGCAGCGCCGCCTTCCGGCGCTGCGCGGTACTCGTTCGGAGCGATGCCGACGCTCCGCCTCTCGGCGAAGCGAGCCCACATCTAGTGAAGCCCCCGGCGACACCTCTCCCCTGGTGTGCCACGCGATTCTGCGACGCCCGGGTCGTTTTCTCCATCCCTCAGAGCGGGGGATTCGAAAAGCCGCTCTTTGCAGCGCAAAACAGGCCAAGGCCCCCGGTTTCCCGGGGGCCTCGCCTCCTGCTCCGCTCCACCCGCTGCGACGCCGGGGAACGGTGTGTAGCTGGGGTGTTCAGCCCTGCACTAGGGGCTTAGGGATCCTTTGCCACGTTGGTGTAGGTCACGACGTTCGTCCCGGGACCCAGGAAGAAGTCGATGTCGCCGTTCGCGAGGTTCGGGTTGCTCCCCGGCGGATACGGGCACACGACCGTGGTCGAGTTGCTGGTATCGCAGAGGCCGCGCGAGCCGGTGACGGTGATGCTCGTCACGTCCCACGTGGCCGACGGGGTGCCGACCTCGTGCACGCCGATTGCGCGCGGCGTGCCGTCCGCGTTCAGGATCGGGAACGGATACGAGAAGTTCGTGCACTCACCCGGAAGGATCGGGCCGAGCGTGAACTTGATGTACCCAGGTGCACCCGGCATCTGGACGTAGACGTCGTACGAGAACGGCTTGGTACCCAGCGCATCGGTCGACCCGATCGGGATCTGCTTGCAGACCTTGACCATGCCGAGCTTGATGCGGTTGTAGAAGGTGACGAGCGTCTCGCCGTTCGGCCCGTAGGGGACCGCGACGGTGATCGTACGAGTCGCCAGGCTCTTGCTGACCTCACGGTCGGCCGGGAAGGCGGTGATGCCGCTACCCGGTGCATCCGGGTCGAGCTCGTAGTTGTCGTCGTTGACCTCGGTGACGCTGTGGTTGCCGACCGAGACGCGCTTGGGCGGCGAGCACTTGCCCGCCTGCACGGTGAAGATCGCGCCGTTGTCGATCTTGAACCGGAACGTCGGCTGCTTCACCGTCGGGGGCACTGCGATCTGGAGATCGCGGGTCATCCTGTCGAGACGGATCGGCGCCTTGCAGACCTCGAGGAGGCCCTTGGCCGTGTTCGTGATCGTGACGGTGTTGACACCCGCCGCGATGACGTAGTCGCCCTCGCCGGCCGTGTCGATGAACTCACCGGCTCCACCCGGGCTGTGATCGAGGAGCTCCTTCACGGTGACCGTGGTCCCGATCGGGAAGAACGCGACGATCTTGCACTGGGTCGAGGCGGCTGCGGTGATGTCGGTGTACTCGTGCTGGCCGTTGTCACCGTCCGCGCTGAACCGGAACGGCTGGCCGGCGAGGTCAGCGCTGCCGGGCCCCAGGGCCTTGCAGATCTTCAGCTGGCCGCGCTGAGCCACGTTGGTGAAGTGCACCTGCGTCTCGTCGTTGGAGCTGGCGGACACAGGCACCTCGACGGTGGCCGTGCGGTTGATCAGATTGACGGTCAGCAGGCGATCCCACGGGAACGCCGCGACGTCGACGAGGTCGGTGCCTGCCTTCGCCGCCTCGGTCACGGTGTTCACGCCGGCCGCGACCTGGATCGGCTCGGAGCACTGACCCGCAAGCACCGTCAGGGAATGGTCGACGCCGGCGGCGTCGGTGACGGTGAAGCTGAACGGGCCGGACACATCCGGATCCGAGTAGAGGACGTTCTTGCAGACCTCGATCCAGCCGGTGCCCGACGGCGGTGTCGGCTCGTTGTCGAAGTAGACGATCGTCGCGCCGGCGCCGATCAGCACGGTGGCGTCACCGGAGGCGGTGTTGAAGTCGACGAGGTTCGCACCGGGGTCGGTGTCGATCCACTGGACTTCGCTGCCTGCCGGGATCTGCTCGTGGACGTTCACGACCGAGCCGACCTGGAAGGTGCCGAGGATCCGGCACGTGTACGAGGACGGATCGGCGAACGCGTCGTTGGCCTCCGTGGAGACCAGCGGGCCGCCGTTGACGCTGAACGAGAACTGGCGGCCGAGGTAGGCCGGCGTCTCGGACAGCTTGCAGACCTTGAGCGTGCCGTAGTTGCCACCGGCAGGCTGGTTGGTGAACGTCACCAGCGTCTCCGACGCGGTCGACGCACCAGTCGTGACGGTGACCTTGCGGTTCGCAAGATCCTCAGAGGTCTTGCGTGCCGAGGGCCGGACGGTGACCGACTTGACGTCGGTGGCCGGGTCGGACACTGCTTCGGTGATCGTTGCCGACGCGCCCGCGACCGTGATCGGCCCGGAGCAGCGGCCGCCCTTGATCGGGCCGACCGAGAACGACGAGCCGCCCGACGGGGCGACCGTGTAGCTGAAGTCGCGCCCGGACATCCCGTTGGACGACGACTTACAGATCTCGATGACCTGGGCAGACGCCGCGTGGGCGCCGACAACGAGGACGCCCGCGGTCGCCAGTGCAACGAGCAAGGCGAACCGGCGGACCCCCCCTTGCGTTCCTCTCATATCCCCTCCCCTTTGTGCGACGACGGGGAGGAACGCCCCGAGGCCGCGATTTCGAGGAGGCGATGCAAGAGCCCGGAGCACCGGCGAGCGCCGGAGTGTCCGGCGCCCAGCGGTGGGCCGTAGCCCGGTGGTACGTGCACCCCTCCCCAGTTGTGCACGGCGATTTTCACCTGCTTAAGAGATGTTTTGCCATCCCTCACAGCGGGGGATTTGCCACGAGGCCAACGACCGCACTACTTCCCGCGCGCGTGCGCGCGGGAAAGGGCGGATATGCTCGACGGCGGATGACCCAGCTCGCGGACATCATGCGGCGCGACGTCCTGGGCGTCGCCCCCGAGGACACGCTGGGCTTCGCGGCCGAGCAGATGGCCGAGCGCGACGTGGGCGCGGTGGTCGTGCTGGACTACGGGCGATTGATCGGGATCCTCAGCGAGCGCGACATCCTGCGCGCGGTCGCCGGCCGCGTGCACTCCTCCGAGGCACGCGTGCGCGAGTGGATGACGGCAGACCCGATGACCGCGACGCCGCAGACGCCGCCCGCGGAGGCTGCGCGCGTGATGGTCGAAAACGGCTTCCGCCACCTGCCGGTCGTCGAGGACGACCAGGCGGTCGGCATCGTCTCGATCCGGGACGTCATGCGCTGGACGGTCCAGGAGACCGCCGAGGCAGGGCCGGCCGAAGCCGGAAGCTCGACCTGAGCTAGAGGCTTGATGTGAAATTCCGCCGGGCCGGATGACGCCCCAGACACGTCGCAGGAGCAGCACGCTCGCCCACGACACGTAGCGCTGCTATGCGCCGCGGGCGAGCGTGGTGCCCTGCTTGGTCTGGAGCGCCCCCGACGGCGGCGTAATTCCACATCAAGCCTCTAGAGGTTACGACAGGGCCCACTCGCCGCCGCGCATGACGGGGACGGCTGTACCGCCGTGCTCGATGCCGTCGACGTCGACCTCGGGGCTCCCGACCATGAAGTCGATGTGCACCGCGGAGTGGTTGACACCGGCCGCCTCGCGCTCCTCCCACGACATGTCGCCGCCGCCGGGGAGCGCTTCGGGGAGCCCCTCGCCGTACGCGATGTGCGAGGCGGCGTTCTCGTCGAAGAGGGTGTCGTAGAAGGTGATCCCGGTCTTGCCGACGCGCGAGTCGGCATCGACCAGCGCGAGCTCACCCAGGCGCGACGCGTTGGCGTCGGTCGCCATGTTCTCGCGCAGCACGTCCTCGCCCTCGGCCGCGTGGATCTCGACCGCGCGCCCGCCCTCGAAGCGCATCTCGATGTCGCGGACGAGCTGGCCGAGCAGGACGAGCGGCTTCGTCGACCGGACGATGCCCTCGGCGCGCGCGGCGTGCGGGGTGGTGAACACCTCCTCGGTGGGCATGTTCGGGACGAACGACCGGCCCCAGGCCGTCTTCGTCGCGGCGCACTCCCAGCGCGCGCCGGCGGGCAGGCCCAGCAGGAGATCGGTGCCCGGGCCGCGGAGGTGTATCGCGTCGAACCGGCGCTCGGTGAGCGCGTCGGCGTGCTCCTTGAGCCGCGCGATGTGGTCACGCCATGCCTGCGCCGGATCGGGCTCGTCGAGACGGACCGCGCGAGCGACGGCGTCCCAGAGCCGGTCGACGTCCGGCTCGCCGAACACGCGCTCCGCCCAGGATTCGGTCGGTCCCGCGACGATCACCCAGTTGAAGCGGCCCTCGTTGACCTGGTTGAGATAAGCGCGGCGGAACTCGACGGGGCTGTTGCGCGAGAGGCGCTCGCCGTCGGCGCCTGCGTAGATCTCGGGGTCCGGGGGGCCGGAGATCTGCACAATGGCGCCCTGCCGCTCGGCGAGGTCCTCGATCTGCTTGATCGTGTGCGGCGGCGACCAGCCGAGCCCGTCGTCGGGCGAGAGGTCGGCGCGGATGCGCGTGAGCCGCGCGTCGACGTACTTGACATCGACGTACCGCGCACCGGCCTCGAACGCCGCGCGCGCCACGGCCCGCGTCAGCTCCGCCTGCTCGAGGTCGGCGATGATCAGCACGTCCTGGCCGCGCTCGAGATTCAGCCCGACCTCGACGGCGAGGCGCGCGTACGTCTCGAGAGGTGGGGCCCCGTTCGTCGTCATCGGCTCGAAACGTAGCCGCGGTCCAGAGCGCCGGAAACACCCATTTGTGCACGCCGCGACCGGCGCCTCGAAGCGCCCGGGTGATCCTGAAGCCCCGTGGCTAGTCGCCCCAGTCGAAGTCCCGGGAGCGGCTCCAGAGTCCCTCGTCGGGCGTCGGCTCGATGCCGTACGCCTGCGCGTGCGCAACGACGAGGTCCTCCTCGGGCTCGGCGATGGACACGTTCCCGTCGAGCGTGTCCTCGATTCGCGCCTGCTCCTCGGTCTTGAACAGCGGGTGATTCTCGAAGGGGTCGACGCCCTTGTAGCGATCGATCGGCATGTACCGCTCGAGCTCGGCGTTTCGCTCCTTCAGCCTCAGGTGATCCTGGATGATGTCGTCGAACAGTGATGTCATGGTCATGGCGTATTGGGGCTTCCCTCTCCCGGTGGAAGCCCGGCGGCCGATTGTAAACACCCTGGGGGCTGTTGTGCGACCATGCCGCCCATGCCGCGCACCCCAGGGCCTCTCCGCCGTGTCCCGCCGCTGTGGCTCGCGATCGTCGCGTGGCGCATGTGGAAGCGCCTGCCGCCGCCCGTTCGGCAGCGGATCATGCAGGAGGCGCGGACGCAAGGGCCGCGCGCGGCGCGCGCAGCGCAGCGCGCTGTGAAGCGCCACACGGCAGGGCGGCGCTAGCCGAGCGCCTCGCGCGCGATGCGATCCTGCTCGCGCATGTGTGCGGTGGGATAGCCCTCGCTCGGGCTCGCGCGCCACGGCCGGCCCGCGTAGCGGAGCGGCACGCCCGCCGGGAGCGCCTCCTCGAGGCGGTGGCGGATCGTGCGCCAAGCGCCCATGTTCTGCGGCTCCTCCTGGGCCCACACCAGCTCCTCGAGCCCGGGATACGACGCGATCAGGTTGCGGGCCTGCTCGACCGGGAACGGGTACAGCTGCTCGAGGCGCGCGATCGCGACGTGGTCGGCCCCCTCGTAGAGCTCGTGCCCGGCGAGGTCGTAGTAGAGCTTCCCGGAGCAGAAGACCACCCGGGTGGCGGTCGAGTGGCGGTCGCGCGGGTCGTCGATGGCGTGCTGGAACCCACTGTCGGCGAGCTCCTCGAGCCGGGCGGTCGCCTGCTTCATCCGCAGGAGCGCCTTCGGCGTCATCACGACGAGCGGCCGCCCGGTTCGTGCGAGCGCCTGCCGCCGGAGCGCATGGAAGTACTGCGCCGAGGTGCTCAGGTTGAGCACCGTGATGTTGTTCTGCGCCGCGAGCTGGAGGAACCGCTCGAGGCGGGCGCTCGAGTGCTCCGGCCCGGAGCCCTCGTAGCCGTGCGGGAGCAGCAGGGTCAGGTTCGATGTCTGCCGCCACTTCGAGAGCCCGGCCACGATGAACTGGTCGATGATCACCTGGGCGACGTTCACGAAGTCGCCGTACTGCGCCTCCCAGAGCACGAGCGCCTCGGCCGCCGACGTGGTGTAGCCGTACTCGAACCCGAGTGCGGCTGCCTCCGAGAGCGGCGAGTTCTCCACCTCGAACGACGCGTGCGCGCCGGGCAGGTGCTGGATCGGCGCGTAGGTCGCGCCGGTCTCGGCGTCGTGGAGGACCAGATGGCGCTGGGCGAACGTGCCGCGCTCGCTGTCCTGCCCGGTCAACCGGATCGGGACCGCCTCCGTCAGGAGGCTCGCGAAGGCGAGCGCCTCGGCATGGCCCCACTCGATGGTGCCGTCGTCGACGGCGGCGATGCGGCGCTGTAGCTGCTTCAGCAGCTTGGGGTGGACGTGGAAGTCCGCCGGCACGGCGATCAGCTGCTCGTTGAGCTCACGCAGGCGCTCGGCGGGCACGTCCGTCTCGACCTCGTCCTGGTCGAACGGTGGGATGACCTCGTCGCGCGACTTCGCCGGGATGTGCTTCCCGAACGACTCCTTCAGGTGATCGTGGGCGGCGCGGAGGCGCTGCTGCACCTCCTCGGCAAACCGCTCCACCTCCTCGCGCGTGACGACGCCCTCTGCGACGAGCCGCTCGGCGAACTGCGCGAGGACGGACGGGTGGCCGGCGATCGCCGCAGCCATCAGCGGCTGCGTATAGGCGGGCTCGTCCTGCTCGTTGTGCCCGAAGCGGCGGTAGCCGACGAGGTCGACGACCACGTCGCGGCCGAACCGCTTGCGATAGGCCAGCGCGAGCCGGATCGCCGAGAGCGCGGCCGCGGGGTCGTCGGCGTTGACGTGGACGATCGGCATGTCGTAGCCCTTGGCGACGTCGCTCGAGTAGAAGGTCGAGCGCCCCTCGGCCGGGTCGGTCGTGAAGCCGACCTGGTTGTTCGCGATCAGGTGCAGCGTGCCGCCCGTGGTGTATCCGGGCAGGTCGGCGAGGTTCAGCGTCTCGGCGACGATGCCCTCGCCCGGGAACGCCGCGTCGCCGTGGATGAGGATGCAGAGCGCGCGGCTCGTGTCGTGGCGCGCGATCGGCTCGCTGCGGTCGGTCTGCTCGGCGCGCGTCCGGCCCTCCGCGACCGGGTCGACGAACTCGAGGTGGCTCGGGTTCGCCATCAGCGTCACGCCGATCTCGCCGCTTGCCGTCTGCCGCGTCGTGCGCATGCCGAGGTGGTACTTCACGTCGCCGGTGCCGCCCTCGTCGCTGAGCGTGACCGCCTCGATCGTCCGTTCGCCCTCGAACTCGCGCAGGATCGCGTCGTACGGGCGTCCGACGACGTGCGTGAGCACGTTCAGCCGGCCGCGGTGCGCCATGCCGATGACGATGTCCTCGGCGCCGTCCACCGCGGCGAGCTCGATCGCCTCGTCCAGCATCGGCACGAGCAGGTCGAGCCCCTCGATCGAGAACTGCTTCTGGCCGAGGAAGCGCTTGCGCAGGTACGCCTCGAGGCCCTCGACCTCGCTGAGGCGGCCGAGAAGGCGCCGCTGCTCGTCCGCGCTGAGCGGGTGCCGGTAGCGGCCTGACTCGATTGCCTCGCGCAGCCACATGCGCTGCTCGTGGTCGTCGATGTGCTCGATCTCGTAGGCGATCGTCCCGCTGTAGATCTCGTGTAGCCGCTCGAGCACGTCCTCGAGCGTGTTCCCGTCGACGTAGACGCGGAGCACCCACGCGGGGATGCGGCGCTGCAGCTCGGGCGTCAGGCCCAGGCGTTCTGGGTCGAGCGCCGGGTCGCCCGGCGGCTCGGAGCCGAGCGGGTCGAGCCGTGCGGCACGGTGCCCGTGGGTGCGGGTCGCGCGCACGATCGAGGTGGCGGCCGAGACGGCGTTCAGGAGCTCGTGGTCGTCTGCCGTCGACGTTGCGGCCTCGGCGGCACGGCCGTTGGTCTCGGCAGGGGCGTGCCGCTCGAGGATCCGCGATAGCCCCGGCAGCGCCGTGGCGAGGTCGCCGTTCGAGCGCTCGAAGAAGTCGCGCCACTCGGGGGGCACGGCTTCGGGGTTCTCGAGGTACTGCTCGAGGAGCTGCCCGGCGTAACCGGCGTTCAGCGCGTCGACGTCGCGCATAGCTGTTCGTGTTCTAGCAGCGAGGGCGAAGGCCTTGTGGCCCTGCTACCAGAGTGGTTCTTCCTGGACGATCCCGTAGATCATCCCGAGGACCCAGCCGACGGTGATGACGGCGACCGCGACGGCGGCGAGACGCGAGAACCGGCCGCCGATGCCGACCGCGATCAGCGCGACGAGCAGCGCCGGCGGCGACAGGCGCACGGGCCGGTAGACGATCGCGATCACGCCGACGGCGAGCGCTGCCGCGGCGATGAAGCCGGCGACGGTCTCGGCCGGGCGGCTGTCTTCGCGGGCCTCGACGGGCTGGGCGCTCACCGGCGCCTCCCGGCGCGCGCGCTCGCCATGCTCGGGCCGTACGGGCGCCGCGTGGGCCGTCCGTGCGGACGCCCGCCTCGCATCCTGCGGATGCGCGAGCCGGCGTGGTGCGGCGGCGGACCCGGGCGAAGCTCGGCGGGGACGATCGCCGCCTCGGGCGGGTGGGGCTCGGCGCGGATCGCGTACCAGACCACGCCGCATAGATACACGATCGGCAGCTTCAGGATGAGCATCAGGAAGACGATCTCGACCACGCCTGCGTAGAGTCTACGGAAGCCTCGGCGGTCGCGACGAGCGGGCTTGCGATGCGGTATGAACTCGCCATGGCGGACGGCACGCGGGCGGTCTTGCGCGGCGAAAAGGTCTGGCTGCGGCCGATCGACAGCACCGACCTGGAGGCCTACTACGAGGCGGTGAACGACGTCGACGTCGCGTTCTGGGCGTACGGGCGCCCGCAGAGCCGCGACCAGGTCGACACCTGGTACGAGACCTTCGTGAAGGGCAAGCCCGACTCGGCCTTCTACGTCGTGTCGCCGATCGGGAGCGACGAGCTGATCGGGAGCGTGTGGATCTGGAAGTCGGACTCGCGCCTGAGCGGGCTGGAGCTCAGCATCTTCATGTCAGCCACCCACCTCGGCGGCGGATTCGGGACGGACGCCATGAACGCCGCTCTCGACGCGACGTTCACGTCGACGCCGGTCGAGCGCGTCTGGCTGTACACGAACGCGGACAACCTGCGGGCGATCCGCTCCTTCGAGAAGGTCGGCTTCGTCCGCGAGGGCGTCATCCGCCATCAGACGCGGATGAAGGGCAAGTGGAGCGACGCTGTCCTGATGGCGATCCTGCGCGAGGAGTGGGAGGCGCTCGACCGGCCGCGCAGCTGGGACTACGAGCCCGACCCCCTCCCCCGCTAGAGGGATACACCCGGCCCAGCCGGGGCCGATAGACGGAGTGACTCCGTGGTTCGGAAGTGCGTGGGGGGCCGCAGCCACACGCGCTCCGGACGGCGACGGGGTCGAAGCGAGAGGCGGCCCGAGGGCCGCCTCTCGACGTTTCGTACCATCGCCGCGTGGCGAGCGAGCAGCGGACGATCCGTGGTGAGCGCGTGGTGCTGCGCCCGTATCGCCCCGACGAGGCCGGCGAGCTGCTCGAGCACTGGCTCGCCTCGCCGTGGCGCATCGGGACGAATCAGGACCGGGCGACCGCGCGACGCCGGCTGCGGCGCCGGATCGCGCGCTCGGGCGTGTTCGCGGACGGGCGGCTCGAGCTCGCCGTCGACGTGGACGGCCGCGTCGTCGGCGACGTCGAGGCCCGGCATCCGCCCGGCGCGATGCCGCCGGGCGTCTACGAGATCGGGATCGAGCTCTACGCCGAGGAGACGCGTGGCCGAGGTCTCGGCTCGGAGGCGGTCGAGCTGCTCACCACGCACCTCTTCCAGGCGCACGCCGCCGGCCGCGTGCAGGCGACGACCGCCGTCACGAACGGGCGGATGCGCACCGTTCTCGAGCGGCTCGGCTTCGCCGAGGAGGGGGTGCTGCGCGCGTACATGCCGGCCGGCGGCGGCCGCGAGGACTACGTGATGTACGCGGTGACCGCTGAGGCCTGGGGAGCGCGCTAAAGGACTGCGGGGAAGGCCCGCGCGGTCATCGCGAGGCCGACCACGAGGATCACCGCGGCGCTGACCGCCGGGAGGGCGCGGACGAGGCCGCCCTCGAAGCTCGCCCGGCTGAACCAGCTCTTCGCCGTGATCGCGAGCAGGGCGATGCCGCTCACGACGGCGGCGAGGCCGAGGCTGAACGCCACGATCAACGCGAGGCCGAAGCCGACGCGGTGCAGCGAGATCGCGGCGAGCAGCACGACGAGCGCGGTCGGGCAGGGGAGCAGGCCGCCGGACACGCCGACGGCGATCAGGCCGCGGAGACCGCTGCCGGGCGCCGGCACGTGGTCGTGGCCGTGGTGATCGTGGCCGTGCCCGTCGTGGTCGTGATGGTGGTCGTGATGGTGGTCGTGATCGTGGTGATGGTGGTCGGGCGCCTTGCCGCCGCGCGCGGTTCGCACGCGCGAGCGCAGCACCGTGATGCCCACGCCGACGACGAGCAGCGCGGAGAAGAGGTTGAGCCACGGGTACAGATCCTCGGGGACGATGAACTCGGACAGGCCCAGCGTCACGAGCCCGAGTGCGAAGACGCCGGCCGTGTGCGTGACCGTCACGGTGAGCCCCAGCAGCAGCGCGTGGCGCGCCGAGCCGCGCGAGCCGACCATGTAGGCGGCCACGATCGCCTTGCCGTGGCCGGGCGTGAGCGCATGGGCGGCGCCCCAGAAGAGCGCGATCAGCAGCGACAGCGCGATCACGCCCGCGCCGAGGTCGCGCTGCGAGATCAGCGCCGCGAAGCCGGTCTCGCTCGCGCCCGCCACGTGCGCGGCCGCGTCGACCGCGCCGGTGCTGAGACGCGGGCGGCGCGCCGGGCGACGTGCCCGGCTCGACGGCGAGCGTCGCCGTCCGCACGTCGAGCGGGTCGCTGAGCAGGTCCTTCGGGTACGCGCGCAGCTCGTCGCTGGCGCTCTTGTCCGGCGCACTCGACGATGTCAGCCGTCGCGCCGTCGCGTGTCTGGACGACGACCTCGCGCCAGCCGAGCCGGCCGGGGAAGCGTCGCGTCGTGGTAGGCGAGCCGCGCCGGCTCGTGCGCGAGCGAGGAGGTCGCGTACAGCGCCTCCAGCCGCGTCGTCCGCAGGCCGGCGGCGCCGCGCGGGAAGCCGATCTCCTGATCGAGTCGCCGGAGGCCGACGCGGGCGGCCGTCGACCGTCAGCGTCAGCTGCCGCTGGATGTCGGCGGCGAGCGTCCGCCCGTAGGCCGCATCGCCGAGCCGCTTGACCGTGCCGCGCTCCTGGAAGGTCGGGATCTCGGCCAGGTCGAGGACGTACGTGACGTAGACCCGGTCGCCGGCCACCTCGATGCGCGTGAAGTGGTTCGTGGTGAAGTTCCCGAGCGGGTGCGCGGAGGCGACCGCAGGCAGCGCGAGCGCGGCCAGAGCGAGCAGGAGATGAGCAGCCGCCTCACGCAAGCCTCCGCGCGACCGCGCTCCACAGGAGCGAGAAGTGGGGGTTCAGGGCGAGTGCGCGGTGGAACCAGGCGCGCGCCTCGGCCGTGTGGCCGGCACAGCGCTCGGCCATGCCGCGGTGGAAGAACTTCGACGCGTCGCGCGTGCCCACGCGCAGCGAGCGCTTCGCGTAGTGCAGGCCCTCGGCGCACCGCCCGTTGCGGACGAGCGCCCAGCCGAGCACGTCGTCGCCGTCGATGCTCGGCCGCTCGGCGTGCGCCCGCCGGGCGAGCTGGAGGGCGTGGGGGAGCCGCTGGCCGTGGTCGACGTAGAACTGGGCGATCTCGAGGTCGCTCTTGACGCCGTTCGCCGCGCAGCAGGCGCTCGACGACGCCGACAAGCGCGTACTGCTCGCGCGCTCCCGCCCTGTCGCCGCTCGACTGGAGGATGTCCGCGAGCGTCGTCACGAACTGCGGCAGCGGCACCGTCTCGACGGCCCGACGCGAGAGGCGCAGGGCCTCGCGCGTGTGCCCCGTCGCGGCCTCGGCCTGGGCGAGCCCGTCGAGCGCGTGCACGTAGCCGGGCAGCTCGCGCAGCGACATGCGGTACTGCGCGATGGCCGCGTTCGTGTGGCCGCCGCCCCAGAGCAGCTTGCCGATCTGGAAGCGGGCCCACGCAGCCGCCTCGCCGTGACCCTCGGACGACTCGAAGCGTGAGCCGCATGGCCTGCAGCGCGGCTGCGCGGTTGCCGAGCAGCTCCCGCGCGTACGCGACGCGCGCATAGGCGGAAGCCCCCGGCTCCTCCTGCACCATGCGGTCGAAGGTGCGGAAGGCGGCGTTGTAGGAGCCGAGCTCGATCAGCGCGTCGCCGGTGATGCCGTACGGGAGCCCCGCGCCGGGGGCGAGGTGCTGGGCGCGCCGTCCGAGGACGAGCGCACCGCGAAAGTCGTGGCGGGAGAGCGCGAGCGAGCCGAGCCCGATCACGGCCTCGGGGCTGCTCGGATTCAGCGCGAGCGCGCGGTGGAGGACACCGTCCGCCTTCTTCAGGTACGCCGGGTCGGCGGTCTCACGCATCCGCTGCTCGTACGCGAACCCGAGTGCGGCGAGCGACTTGACGTTGTCGGGCTCCGCGCGCAGCGCCGCCTGCAGCTTGAGGATCTGCGCGTCGGTGGCGTTCGCCGGCGCCGCGGGGGCGGGGCTCACCGCGGCCGAGGCACCGGCGGTGCCCTGCGCCTCGCGCAGGACACCGCCGAGCAGCAGGGCGGTGGCGACGAGCGCCGCCACCACCGCTGCGATCAGGATCCGAGCCTTCACGTCCCTACGGGTTCACGTGGTTGAAGGGGGCCCGGTTGCGACCGTCGTTCGGGTTCGCGATGTACGGGAACTCGGTCGGGAGCGGAGCGTCGTTGACGTTGACGCCGTCGCCCGCCTTCAGGGCGATGTACGTCGGGCCGCCGACGAGCCGCACCGCGATGTCCGTCACGTCGTCGCGGGGCCGCCGTCCGTTCGGCCAGCCGGCGTTGTCGCCTGCCAGCACGGTCAGACGCTTCTGCGCACCGAGCGGTTTCGGGGGGACGGTGGTGTCGAGCCGCACCAGCTCGGAGTAGTTCGGATCGCCCGGCCCGTACTTGAGCAGCGCGTTGACGAGGTCGGTCCGGCCGCTCGTGGCCGCGGGCGCCCCGAACACGAGCTGGAGCGCGAGCGCGAGCCGCGGGTTGAGGTAGTAGTCGAGGAACTGGCCCTCTTGCTCCGGCTCGTCAGCAGTTCCACTCGTCCTTGTCCTTGGTGCCGATGATGACCTCGTTGATCAGCGGGTTGGCGAGCCGCTGGACCTGCACCCACCTGCCGGCGGGAGTGGAAGGTCTGCCCGCGCACGGTCACGTTCGGCCGGCTCGTGTAGGCGTAGCCGCCGAGGGTCTGGTAGGCGTTGGTCAGCATCGAGATCGGGATCTCGATCGCGATCGTCTGCACGTTGAAGCCCGACAGCATGTCGACGCCGAACGGGTTCACGTTGTCGTTCGCGTCCTCCGCGTCGCTCAGGAGCGGCACGGCCCGGCGGAAGTTCAGCGTGTCGAACACGCCGCCGAGGTCGATGTAGAACGGGTCCTCGCGCTGGCCGGCGAAGACCTTGATGCCTCCCGGGAGCGTGTTGATGCCCTGGCTCGCGAGCAACGGGTAGTTCGGCATCGTGCGCGGGCCGACGTTCGACGGCACGGCGATCAGGTCACGGGCGAGGGTCTTCTGACCCGAGCCTGGTCCCGACATCGTGATCGTGTAGCGCTGCCGCAGGCCGAGGCCCTCGGAGCCGGGACCGTCCAGCCGGGTGATCGGCGGCACGGCGTTCGGGACGTTTCCGAGGTACGACAGCGGCAGGCCCAGTGCGTCGACGGCGCCACGGATCTCGTTCCGGAACTGGAAGTCGAGCGTGATGTCGTCCTTGCCGTCGCCGTTGTTGTCGATCCCGAACGAGTACTTCACGGTCGGGTCGAAGTTGAAGTAGTTCGGCCCGGAGCTGGGTTCCTCACCGGGCTGCGTGTTCATGATCAGGACGACCTTGTCGGCGTCGCCCGGCCGTAGCCACGGAACATGAAGAAGTCCGTGATGTCTGCGGCCGGGTCGAGCGAAATCAGCGGTGCCTCGCGGTGGCTGGCGGCCTTGGCCGCCTGCGGTGCGGGCCCGCGGACGAACGACGCGACGAGGCCGAGCACAGCGACCGTGCCTAGCAAGCCGCCGAGCAGGAGCCTCCTCCTCATCCCATCCTCTCCTCTCCTTCGGGGGTCGAACGCGCTCAATTCGCGCGACCTCCCGTTGCGGTTCGGTCCCCCTTTCGGGGGATGGGTGCGGCTTCGGGGCGGCCGATCCGCGTGGTGTGTCGCGGCATCTGTGGCCCGTCGTCGCCCTGCCGTTCGCCCTCGCGGGGCTCGCGGCCGCGGTCGCCCTGCGGCCGGCGGCTCACGGCACGGAGGCCGCGCGACCTCCGGTGGTCGTCGCGTTCCCTGCCGTGCCCCGTGCTGACGCGCTGCCGCACGTGCGGCCCGCCCCGAAGCCGCACCCGGTGCCGCAGGCGCTCGTCGCCCGCGTGACCGCCGAGCGAGTCGCAGTGCACGGCGCTCCCGGCGGCGCCGTCACCGAGGTGGTCGGCACGCGCACCGAGTTCGGCTCGCCCCGCTCGCTCGGCGTTGTTCGCCGCGAGGGGCGCTGGCTCGGCGTCACGTTGCCGGAGCTCGGCAACGGACGGCTCGGGTGGATCGACCGCGCCGCCGGCGGCGTCGTCACCGTGCCGACGCGCGTCAGCGTGGTGGTCGACCTCTCCGCGCGCCGGCTCGTCGTGCGGGCAGGCCGCCACGTCGAGGCCGTCGTACAGGTCAGCATCGGGCGGCCCGGCGCCGCGACACCGGTTGGCCGCTTCGCCGTCACGGACAAGCTCCCGGGCGCGCGCTACAGCGCGAGCTACGGCTGCTGCATCCTCGCCCTCTCGGGTCGCCAGCCGCATCTGCCGGCCGGCTGGGCAGGCGGCGACCGGCTCGCGATCCACGGCACCGCGGGCGGCGAGCCGATCGGCTCCGCATCGTCCGCGGGGTGCCTGCACGCGTCCGATCGCGACCTCGAGCGGCTCATGCGGGACGTGCCTTTGGGCGCTCCCGTGACCATTCACGCGTAACCGTCACGCGCATTTCCAGGGGTTTCCCCCGAGCGCCGTTGCCAAGGCCGACGGTTACTTGCGCTCGCCCGATCGAGATGCTCTAGGGTGAGCGACCCACCGTCGTCGGGCTGTAACTCCACCGTTGTTCCGTACTCACTCGCACCACTGGCGGGTGCAGCTGGGCGCTGCCTTCGGGCTGCTCCTTGCTGCGGCCTTGTTCGCTGTCGCGGCCACCGCGGCGCCGGTGGATCCTGCCTCGGTCCAGAGCCCGAACGAGCCTCGTGCGAAGTTCAGGGCCGACGCCACTCCCGAGCGCACGAGCCAGGCGCGCGCCCAGGCGAACGTGCAGGTCAACGGCTCGCTCGAGCGCGAGCTGCTGCGCCGGCTGAACGCGTTGCGGGCCGACGCAGGGCTGCGGCCGCTGCGGCGTTCGAGGCAGCTCGCCTCGGCCGCGGTGTCGCACTCGCGCTCGATGGCGAAGCACGGCTACTTCAGCCACGAGTCGTACGACGGGTCGGCGTTCTGGCAGCGCGTCGGCCGCTTCTACAAGCCGCCCCAGAACTTCCACGTGTACCGCGTGGGGGAGAACCTGCTGAGCGGGCCCGACATGTCGGCCACGGCCGTCATTCGCGGCTGGCTCAACAGCCCGCCGCACCGAAAGAACCTCTACGACGGGTGGGGTGAGGTCGGGTTCGGCGCCGTGCGGGCCGTGGGCGCGCCGGGCATCTTCGAGGGCGGGACCGTCGTGATCGTCACCGCCGACTTCGGCCAGCGAGGCTAGAGGAGCGGCGAGAGGGCCGCGAAGGCCGCGGCCTTCGCCCGCGCGAAGCCCGTGACCGCGTGACCCGGCGTCGAGACGGCGGCGGCCGGCGCAAGGAACCGCTCATCTAGCTGCGCCGCCAATTCGGTCGACCGGACCTCGAGGTCGATCTCGAAGAAGCGCTTGAGGCTCCAGGCCTCGAGGTTGCACGTTCCGGCGAGGACGTGGTCGCCGTCGCCGACGAACGCCTTCGCGTGCAGCATTGCCGGGTAGCCGAGGATCGCGACACCGGCTTCGAGCAGCCGCGCGTGGTGGAACTGCTGCGCCGATGCGCACATCCAGTTGTTCGCGTGTTCCGGGACGAAGAGCCGAACGCGGACGCCGCGACGGGCCGCCGCCTCCAGCCGCCCGATCATTCGCCGGTCCGTCACATACGGGTTGACGACGTCGAGCGTGTCCTGCGCGCCCTCGAGCAGCGCGGCGATCGCATCCGTGATCGGGCGGTAGGAGCCGGGCGCGTTGTGCAGCACGCGGGCCGGCACGGTTCCGGGCTCGAGCGCAGGGAAGAGCGCATCGACGTCGTCCAGGGTTCCGCCCAGGTGGCGGAAGCTCGCGACGAAGACGAGCTGGAGCTGGGCGACCACCGGTCCCGTCAGACGGACGAAGAGGTCGTGGAAGCGCCCGTCGGCAAAGTGATCCTCGATGCCGGCCCCGCCGACCCAGCCGGTGCGGCCGTCGACGACGAGCACCTTGCGGTGGTCCACGTGGCCGAGCCCACCCAGATTCCACCGCTTCGCCGCGCCGCTGCCGAGCGGGCCGGCTGTGACCCGCGGTGACAGCGCGCGGTTGACGCACACCTGTGCGCCGGCCGTGACGAGGCGGTGGTACAGCGCGCGGGAGCCGCGCTCGGGCGCCGAGCCCTGCGCGTCGACGACGAGCCGCACGCGCACGCCGTCACGGGCCTTGGCAACCAGCGCGGCCGCGAACTCCTCGCCGATCGCGCCGGGCTTGAAGCCGAACTGGGTGAGGTGCACGGACGACGACGCGGCGGCGATGTCCTCGAGCATCCGCGGGTAGAACGACCGCCCCTCGACGAGCACTTCCACCGTCGTCGCGGTGCTCTCGTCGAAGGCGAGCGCCAGGTCGCGGAGCCCGACCGCGCCCGTGGCGAGCCGCTCGGCGTGCGCGGGAATCGCCTCGCCCGGGAGGGCGACCGGCCTGTCGGCGTGCGCCCTCTTCACTGCGCGAGCCTATCCCTGCCACCCCGGCTCGCCGCTGCGGCGCGCGTTCGCCGCGTCCGCCGTAGGTGCCGCTGAGAGAATCGCCCCGGATGCGAATGCCACCCGTCTGCCGAGTCGCCGTCCTCGGCGGGCTGGTCGCGCTGCTCGCAGCCCCGGTCGCACACGCCGACCTGGCGGACGAGACGGCGCTCGCGCAGCGGTACGCACCGGTGGTACGCCTGGTCGACCAGCCCGACGAGTGCGGCCCGGGAGAGCCGTACGAGCCGATGGACGTCGATGCCCTTTTCGGCGAGCCGACGGTGGCACTGCGCGGGCCCTGGACGGCGGCGAATCTCGTGAAGGTCGGGCCGACGGCCCGCGACCTCGTGAACCGCTACGAGTACCACCTCGACTTTCCGGGCGACGCGCTCCATCCCGGTTGTGGCTACGAGCGGTGGGCGCGGCGGATCACCGCAGGGCGGAAGCCGACGACGTACGCGCACGTCGCGAGCGACCCGGGCCATCCGGGCCAGCTTGCGCTCCAGTACTGGTTCTTCTACGCGTTCAACGACTTCAACAACCTGCACGAAGGCGACTGGGAGATGATCCAGCTCGACTTTGACGCCCGCTCCGCGGCGGACGCGCTCGGCCGGGCTCCCGTCGCGGTTGGGTACAGCTCCCACGAGGGGGCCGAGCGGGCCGACTGGGGCGACGACAAGCTCGAGATCGTCGACGGAACGCACCCGGTCGTCTACCCGGCCGCCGGGTCGCACGCCAACAAGTACACGGAGGCGCTCTACCTCGGAGCCTCGGCGGAGGCGGGCGTCGGCTGCGACGACACCCGCGGTCCCCACGACGAGCTGCGCCCGGTGCTCAAGACGATTCCGAGCAGCGCCGGCGCGGCGCGGGAGAGCTTCCCGTGGATTGCCTTCGAGGGCCGGTGGGGCGAGCTGCAGCCCGCCTTCTTCAACGGCCCCACGGGCCCCAACCTCAAGGGGCAGTGGACCGAGCCGATCGAGTGGTCGCAAGGCTGGCGCTCGCGCAGCTACGCCGTACCGACCGCCGGCGTGCTCGGTACCGGCGCCACCGACTTCTTCTGCACCTCCGTCGAGACCGTTTCGAAGGGCCTCGTCAGTCTGCTCCGGAACCCACCGCTGACGCTGCTCCTGCTCGGTTTGCTGATCGCCGTCGTTGTGTTCGCGGCGACGCGAACGCGCTGGCGCCCTTCCGCTCCTCTGCGGCTGCGGCGCAGGCGGAGCTGGGGGCAAATCGTGACCTCGGCGACTCGGATGTATGCCAGTCGTGCGCGCCTCTTCCTGGCCCTCGGCGTGCTCTTCATCCCGCTCGGCTTCCTGGTTGCGTTGTTCGAGGCGCTCGTGCTCGGCGGCTTCGGCCTGGCCGGCGTGGACACAACCGGGGACGCGGCCGGGGTGCTGGCGCTGCTCGTCGTTGGGATCGGCTCGACGCTCACCCTGCTGGCGGTCGTCCTCGTGCAGGCGGCAACGGCGTGCGCCTTCGACGAGATCGATGCGCGCAGACCCGTCGGCCCGATCGGCGCCTACCGGCTCGCGCTGACGAAGTTGCGCCCGCTGGCCGGCGGCCTCGCGATCGCGGTGGCCGTCTGTGTCGTCCTGGCCGCGACCTGGGTGCTGATCCCCGTCGCCGTGTGGCTCGCCGTTCGCTGGGCGCTCCTGGCGCAGGCCGTCGAGCTCGAGGACCGCTCGGGGCGCGCCGGGCTCCGCCGGAGCGCAGAGCTTGTGCGCGGGCGCTGGCTGCGGGTGGGCTCGCTCGTCGGCCTCAGCGTCGTGCTCGCGCTCGCGGTGGGGCCGCTGCTCGGCGCACTGCTCATCTTCATCACCTCGGCGCCGCTCGCCCTGCTCAACGTCGTGGCAGGCGTCGTCTACGCGCTGACCATGCCGCTCGTCGCGCTGATAACGACGTACGTCTACGCCGATGCGAGCGTTCGGGTCGAGCTCGAGCCGCGGGCCGCCCCGGTGGAGCTTCCCGCGGAGATCGACCCGCCGGCCCGC
This sequence comes from uncultured Thermoleophilia bacterium, assembly GCA_963734565.1. Classification (GTDB taxonomy): domain Bacteria; phylum Actinomycetota; class Thermoleophilia; order Gaiellales; family Gaiellaceae; genus JACVRM01. Next base: position 661,104 of record CAVTHM010000007.1, read on the forward strand.
CTGGGCTAGCGGGCGGCGACTCCTGCAGGGGCCGAAGCCGGCGGCGGCGGCGCACCGAACGCCCCTGGCAGCCGCCGCGCCGGTCTTCGCTTCGCCGCGGGTCCCTCGACCTCGCTAGGCCGGGCCGGCTTGCGCCGTCCCGAGCACGCGGGCCTTTTCCGCAGCGAACTCGGCATCCGTCAGCTTGCCGCGATCGTGGAGATCGGACAGCGTCTGGAGCTGCTGGGCGGTGTCCGACGGCGTGTACTTCTCGACGAAGTCACGGCTCGCCGTGTCGAGCGCCTCGCGCTCCTCGGGCGTCGCGCCGGCGGGGCGCGTGATCAGGTAGATCAGCGTGCCGAAGAACGGCACCAGGATGATGCAGGCCACCCACAGGGCCTTCGAGCCGCCGCCCATGTCGTCGCGCCGGAACACGTCCACCAGCGCGAACGCCCAGATCATGAGCAGCGGGAGGAAGATCAGGAGCAGGAAGAAGTTCTCCCAGAAGCTGTTTGCGACCGGCAACGGGGCCTCCTTAGGTCGAGGGAACGGCCATCCTCCCGCAGCGCGGCGGGACGTGCCTCACCCTGAGGGGATGATCGGTCAGGGGCTGTGGCGAAACGCAGCTGTGTCCGTCGTCCACGCTGTTCGTCCCGATGCGTTGTCCTCGGTCACCCCGATAGGACACCGCTATCGAGGCTCCCTGCGTCCTAGCCTCGGAACGAACATCGCACCACGCCGAACGAGCGGCGTTCCACCAAAGCCCCCTACGCGGGCTTGCAGGCCGTTTCGAAGGCCGCCGTGGCCGCCTGGGCCGCCACGAGCGCCCGCTGTGCGGTGTCCACCGACTGGATCGGCGGCACAGTGCCGCCCTGGGCCGAGAGGCCGAGCGCGTTCACGCTCGAGATGTAGAGCTTGATCTGGTTGTGCAGGTTGCCGGTGGCCGTCCCGCACGCGCCGCTCACCGTCGGGCCGATCTCGGCGATGAACGCGAGCAGCTTCTGGCCCTCGGTGACCACGGAGCTCGTCGAGTCGCCGAAGCACGCCTGCACCTGGTCTGCCGGCTTCTGCTGGTCGATCAGGACGCGGCACTTCCGGAACGTCTTGATCGCCGCCTGGTTGATCTGCTGCGCGTGGGCCTTCTCCTGCTCGTACTCGGTCCACTGCGCCTGGGTCAGGCGCGCGTTCTGCGCCGAGCCGCCGGTCGTCGACGTGGTCGTGCTCTCGGTGCTGCTCGACGTGGACCCGTCGCCGCCGCCGCCGCAGCCGGCCGCGGCAAGGAGCAGGACGGCCGCGCAGGCGGCGACCAGGGGCCTCCAGCGGGACTTCACGACTCCACTCTCGGCGCCGACGAAGGGCCTGGCATCGTCCTGACCGGATGAACCTCGACCGGTTCCGCCGGAGGCGGCTGGTGGCGCCGCCAGGTGGCGGCGGCGATCAATCCGAGCACGAGCGTGGGGGCCATGGTCAGGAAACGGTAAACCAGAACGGCGGCGACCACAGCGGCATTGGTCCCGCCGAAGGCGATCAGGGTGGTCGTGAGGCCCAGCTCGATGATCCCGACGTCGCCCGGCGTGATCGGGACGCTACCGACCAGCCGGATGAGCGCCCACGCGGCGAACACCTCCTCGATCGACACCTGCGCGGACGTCACGCCCATCGCGCGCAGGCTCACGAGCAGGACGAGGAACGTGGTGAAGCTGCCGGCGAGCGAGGCGGCGATCAGCGCGTGCCAGCGGCGCTTGAGCAGGTCGCCGGCGCTCAGCCGGAACTCCTCGAACGCCTTGCCGCCCCACTTGACGGGGCCGCGGCGGAACTTCTTCAGCGCCCAGTTGGCGAGCCGGGCCGCCAGCTCGCCGACCTCGAAGGCGAGGCTGTCGCTGACGAGGGCGACCACGAAGGCCGCCACCGAGATGCCGAGCACGGCCACGCCGATGAACGCGGCCGTCGCGAGCAGCGCGGCCTGCTCGCCGAACGCGACCAGGAGGAAGACGCCGACGACGGGGTAGAGCAGGTTGCAGAACTGGTTGAAGAGGCTCACGAGCGTGATCGCCCGGGCGACCGGGCGTCCCTCGTAGCCCCACTTGCGGAGCATCCCGTACTGCACGCCGATGCCCGCGGCCGTCCCGGCCGGGAGGACCATCGAGAGCGCGGTCGACGCCTGGGTCATCTCGAGCGCCTGGAAGAAGCGCAGGCCCGGCAGCGTGACCATCCACGGCGGCGCGAAGGTCGCGATGTTGAGGAGCGTGACGGCTGCGAGGGCCACGATCCACTGCCACGAGAGGGTCTGGACGACGTCCCAGACGTCCTGGTAGCTCGCCAGCTTCGGCAGGAAGAAGAAGAACGTCGCGACGACGATCGCGATGCCGCCGCCGACGAGCAGGATGCGCTTCCAGTTCAGCGTGACCGCCTGCGCAGCAGCACCGCTGCCGCCAGCGTGCCCACCACGGTGAGCACCACCTTGAACGCCTTGCCGCCGCGAAGCTTCGACTCGCCGCCTGCCCGCGGGGCCATGTTGACCGGCACCTCCTCGAGGCGCAGGCCCGCGTCGGCGACGCGGATCAGCGCCTCGACCTCCGGCGCCTCGGTCGTGAACGGCTCGGCGAGCAGCGGGAGCGCGTCCGCGTTCACCGCCCAGAGCCCGCTCGTCGCGTCGGCGAACGGGCGGCCGAGCACCGGCTTCATCGCGCGCCGCAGGACGGCCGTGCCGAAGCGCCGCGCGGCGGCCGGCTTGTAGCGGTAGGCCTCGTAGCCGTCGCCCGCGACGAACCGCGAGCCGACGGCGACGTCGCAGGCGCCGTTCCGCACCAGCGCGAGCAGACGCGCGAGCTCGGCGGGCGGGTGCTGCCCGTCGGCGTCGACCCGGCCGCAGAACGCGTAGCCGTGGTCGAGCGCCCAGCGATAGCCCGCCGCGATCCCCTCCGGCAGGCCGCGGTTCTCGCCGAACGAGTGCACGGTGGCGCCGTGCGCGCGGGCGACGTCGGCCGTTCCGTCCGTGGAGCCGTCGTCGACGACGAGCAGGTCGGCCTCGGGCAGCTCGCTCGTGCACGCGCCTCGAGGACGGCGGCGAGGTTCTCCTCCTCGTTCCAGGCCGGGATGAAGACGAGCGTGTCGCTCAACGGAAGCCCTTCCCTGCGAGCTCGGTCCGTGCGGCCCGCAGATGGCGTCTGCAGGCCGGCAGCGCGCCGAGCTCCCACGCGAGCGCCCGCGCGCTGCGGGCGACCGGGACCGCATGCATCTCCGTCTCGACGCCGGCCGCCGCGTACAGGCGCGAGAAGAAGTAGCGCGTCCGGTGCCGGTGAAACGGCGTGCAGACGACGAGCGCACGGCCGACCCCGCGCTCGGCGAGCAGCGGCAGCGTGCGCGAGGCGTTCTCGGCCGTCCGGGCGGCGGTCGGCTCGACGACGACCTCGACGCCGGCCGGCCCGTCCCACACGTCGCGCATCTGCTCGGCCTCCGACGGGCCGGTGCCGCGCGTGCGGCCCGTGAACACCACGGCGCGGACGCCCTGGAGCGCCGCGAGCCGCTCGGCCTCGCGGACGAGCCGCAGGCACGCGGCGCTGATCCGGTACGAGCCGTCCGGCTGACGCGACTCGTTGCCGAGCACGACGACGGCCGTCGGCTGCGGCTCGGCGGCGGGCGTTCCGGCCTCGTACTCGCGCTCCCACGCGGCGAGCAGCTCCTGGGCGCCGGCAGGCCCGCCGGCGGGCTCCTCGGGCAGCCGCCTGGGAGCGGCACTCACGGCCGGTCCTCGGCCTCTGCCTCGTCCTCGTCTTGGTGGCGGTGCAGCCGCCCGCGGAGACCGTGCTCGCCCTCGCCCTCGGCCTCCTTCTCGGCCTCCTTCTTCGCCGCGCGCTGCGCCTTCTGCTCGGCCGTCTTCTGCTTCGCCTCGCCGTACGACTCGCCGACGAGCGCCTTGCCGCCCGTCCAGCCGAACGCCCAGCACGACGACGGCGACCGCGAAGACCAGGTTCCACATCGTCATGATCAGCTGCTGGCCCGACCGAATAGGCCGCTGCTGTCGACGCGTCCGTGACCTCGCTCAGCGACGCCACGTTGACGGCCTGCGTGACGCCCGCGCCGCCCGGCGTGACGGAGATGGTGCTCGAGATCGAGTTGCCGCCGGCGACCGACATGATCGTGTGGAAGGTGACCGGGATGCCGTAGGCGGCGAGGAAGACGCCGATGACGGCGAGCTTCGAGACCCATGCGACGAACGACGGCAGCGCGACGCGCAGGAAGTAGTCGCGTGGGCGCGCGAGGATCGCGCCGCCCTGCTTCGCCTGCTCCCAGAGGCCCTTGAGCTTCTGCCAGAAGACGCGGACGAGCATCAGCACGAGCACGACGCCGCCGGCGATCAGGAGGATCGTGACGGCGCGGTGCTCGGAGATCCAGCCGAACTCGAGCGTGAACGAGCCCGGGACCGAGAGGAAGAGGTACAGGTAGACGAACGTCCCCGAGATCGTGAAGAAGATCTTCTGGACGACCGTCGCCCCGAGGACCGCCGGTGAACGTCGCGCCGGCGATGAGCGCCGTGTACATGAGCAGCGACACGAGCGTCCCGAGGCTGGCCGGGACGAAGTTGTTGATCGAGACACCGGCCGCGTAGGCGGCGAGGATCGACGCGGTACGGGATGATCGCGTCCGGGTAGCCGAACTTGAAGATCTGCCACCAGGCGAACGCGATCAGCGTCGTCTGCACCGTCTGGAGCGCGCAGCCGGCGACGATGTACTTCGCCGAGATCGAGGTCAGCGAGTCCCAGAACTCGCTCAGCCAGCCGCGCACGTCGACGCCGAGCAGCTGCAGCAGCCCGAAGAAGAGCGCGATGACGACGAACCAGATGCCGATCTTCACGAAGCGGCGGCGCCGTGAACGGTCCTCGAACGGCGTGACGGCGGCGACGGCCGCGCTCATGGCGTTCGCGCCCACGGAGCTGCTCACGGTACGTCGAGGCTCTCGCCCACCGTCAAGATCCTGACATCGACGTCGGGCGTCTGCTCGGCGGCCAGCTGCGCGAACGCCTCGGCGGGCGCGCGGAGGAGCTCCTCGCGCTTGCGCATGTCGACGCGCCGGTACGTGCCCCAGTGGATCGGCACGGCGATGCGCGGGCGCAGGCGCGTCAGCGCCTCGGCCGCCCGTGTCGGTCGAGATGGCCGGCCGGCACGCGGGCGCCCCAGCCGGCGATCGGGAGCAGCGCGACGTCGAGGCCCGGCGCGAGCGCCTCCATGCCGTCGAAGAGGTCGGTGTCGCCGGCGAAGTAGACGCGCTGCGACCCGGTGAGCATGAAGCCGACGGCGTCGGCCTCGCCGCGGTGCCACGGCGCGCGCCGGCCTGGATGCACGGCCTCGGTGGCGGCGATCTCGACGGCGCCGATCCGGGTGCGCTCGCCGGCGGCGAGCTCCGTCGACCTCGTGCCCGCGCTTGCGCAGCAGGCGGGCTCCTCCGGCCGCCGCGACGACGGGCAGCGTCCCGAGCAGCTCGAGCGACTGCAGGTCGAGGTGGTCGTAGTGGAAGTGCGAGAGGAGCACGGCGTCGAGCGGCCCGAGCGCCGCCACGTCGGCGGGGCGCGAGACCCGCGGGATCAGCACGGTGAGCCTGCTGCGCAGCACCGGGTCGGTGAGGAGGCGCACGCCGTCCAGCTCGACGAGGACCGTGCTGTGCCCGACCCACGTGATCCGCAGCCCGGTCACTGCGCTCGTCGCGACACCGTCCTCCACGGTCCCTACAGGATGCAACCGGGCGCAAGGCGAGCGCGCCTCATGCCGTCGGAATGATCAATGCGAGACGATTGCCTTCAGCAGCACGATCACGAGGCCGAGAGCGACGTTCACGGTGATCGTGAACGCGGCCCCGAGCGGGCTCAGCCGCTCGAGCTTCGAGTAGCGGACGCCCTGCGCCGCGAGCACGACGAGCCCGGCGCCGAGCGCGAGCCAGGCCGCCGTCCGGCTCTCGAGGACGCCGAGCGCGCCGAGCAGCAGCGGGATGCCCGGCGGTACGGCGGCGAGCGCGATCGACCACTCGTGGCGCGCGACCTCGGCGAACTCTGGCCAGTCGAGCCGGCGTCCACGTTGGACGCTCTCCTCAAGCCCTGCCGCGTAGACGTGTGCGACCCAGAGGACGAGTACGGTCGTGACCATCGTCGCGAGCAGCACGCTCGCGTGCAGGCCGCCTTTCGAGCCGGCGGCAATCGTGGCCATGACGATGACCGTGCCGTAGACCGTCCCGGAGATCGTCTCCCGGGAGCCGAGCAGCACCCCGACGATGCCCCGCCGGTGCCCGTCGGCGGCCGCGTGCCCGCCGCTAGGTTCCGGCAACCTCGTCCGAGCGCCGCCGGTGGAACATCTCGCCGGGCGGCATAGCTGCCTCCTCGGGGAAGTCGCGAACGGTCAGCCGGTGGAGCGCCTCGACGCCGATCGCGACGACGATCGCCAGCGCGATGCATCTGCAGTGGCCGTCCGGTCTGCGCCGTCGGCTGCCACCACAGGAGCAGCAAGAAGAGGAACGGCTGCGATGCCGAAGGCCCACACCCGCTTGCCGAGCACCGGCGCGAGCGTGCGTCGTGCGGCCCGCCCCGACCGCCGTCTCGCCCGCGACCCAGACGCCGAGCAGTGCGACCACGCCGATGCCGATCAGCGTCCACGCGGTGTCGCTGAGCAGGTCGGTGAGGATCGTCCACGCGTCGTTCGCGGCCGGCTTGACCGACTCGGTCTTCACGAGCGAGTCGACGAGGTAGCCGCCTCCGCGATGCTCCGCGTCACGAGGATGGCGAGCCCGACGACGATCGGCGCCGATCGCGACGGCCCGGAGCTCGACGCGCCGGCGGCCGCGCGCGAGGGCGATGGCCGGCGGCGGCGAGCAGCACCGGAATGATCCAGAACCAGCGTGCCGACCGTACGGAGCAGCCCGGTCAGGTCCTGCGCCGTCTGCAGCTGGTCCGCCTGCATGATCACGACCTTCCCGGCGTCCGGCGGCAGCTGGCCGGCCACGTTGCCGAGGATCGCGACGCGGTCGCCGAGCTGAATGACGAGCGGCTGCAGGTTCAGGACGACGTCGCCGTTGTCCTCCTGGACCGCGGTGGACTTGTCGTCGAGCAGCCGCACGAGCCGGCGCTGGCTCTCGGTCAGGGCGGCGACCCAGAGCATCCTGGACGCGCGGGCGCGCCATCAGCTCGGGTGCGAGCCGGTCGGCCAGGACGCGGGACGCGGCCGCGAGCGGCGCGGCCAGCCCCTGCTGGTCGGCCGGCAGCCGCTGCTCGAGCGCCTGCGTCACGTTCGCGTTCGAGTAGAGCCGGTCGACGAGCGTCGCGGCGATCTGGTTACGCACGTTCTCGTTGGCGATGAGCTGCTCGCGCGGTGCCCTGGAACGTGTCCGTGTCGAGCGCCTGCCAGCGGACATAGCCCGCGAGCGCGGCCGGGAAGCGCGAGGATCACGGCGAGGACGACGAGTGTGCGCGCGGCGATCAGGCGCCAGCGCCCGGCGGGCTGCTTGGTCGCCTTCGCGCTGGTCGGCTGCGCCTCGGACGTCGACACGGCGGCAAGCATCTCACGCTTGCCTGGCGCGGGGTCATCCGGTCGGGATGAAGTCGCTCACGGCCGGCGTGCGACGATGCCCACCCGCCCATCGACCGGAGGTGCACATGCTCGCCGACTTCTGGGAGAACTTCTTCCTCTTCCTGATCTTCCTGCCGCTCGTGACGCTGTGGGCGTTCGCGCTCATCGACCTCTTCAAGCGCCACGACCTGAGCGGCGGCGCGAAGGCGCTCTGGCTCGTCGTGATCATCATCATCCCGATCTTCGGGGCACTGATCTACATCGCCATGCGCCCGTCGGAGACGAGCGCGCCGAGGCCCTACACGGACACCCCGCGCGACTTCGACCGTCCGCCGTCCGGCTAGAGCGCGCGGCGCCGGCAGTGCGGGCAGCCGTTGCCCCGTGTCCGGTGCCCGCACGAGGCGCAGCGCTCGTCGCGAACCCGCCGCGCGAGCAACCCCTTGTGCATGCCGATCCGGGCCATCCAGACGCCGGCCGCGGCCGTGACGACCAGGGCGATGATCGTCTCAGGCGGCAGCGGCTCCATGCTCGGTATTCGACCAGGCGGCGGAAACGGATTCGTCGTCCGGTCGGGATGAAGCGCGCGGCTACCCGTCCGTGCCGGAGAGGTAGAGCAACGCCGCCTTCACCCGCCGGTTGACGTCGTCGGAGCGCTGGAGGCCGAGCTTGGAGAAGATCGCGTTGATGCTGTGCTCGACGCTGCGCGTCGTGATGCCGACCTCGGCGGCGATCGCGTGGTTGCTCCGTCCCTCGGCGAGCAGCCGCAGGATCTCCCGCTCGCGATCGCTCAGCGTCTCGAGCCGCCCGTCCGCGCCGTTCGTCCGCGAGCGGAGGAGCTCCTCCACGATGCGCGAGTCCACGGCCGCCCCGCCGTCCGCGACATCGCGCACCGCCCGCTGGAGCTCGTGGCCGTCGCGCACGCGCTCCTTCAGCAGGTAGGCCCGCCGGTCGATGCTTTCGGCGAAGAGCGCCAGCGCGTAGACCGGCTCGGCGTGCTGGCTGAGCACGACGACGCCGACCTCGGGATGGGTGGCGCGCAGCTCGGTCGCCAGCCGGATGCCCTCGTCCGTGTGCGTGGGCGGCATGCGGATGTCCGTCACGACCACGTCCGGCGGGTCGGCGTCGATCGCCTCGCGGAGCCGCTCGGCGTCGTCGAACACGCCGAGGACGTCGATGTCCTCGGCCGCTTCGAGGATGCGCACGAGCCCTTCGCGCATCACGAAGCTGTCCTCGGCGAGCAGGACGCGGATCACGGGGCGCCGGCGGGGATGCTGCCTCGCACCGTCGTACCCGCGCCGGGCGAGGAGTCGATGTCGAGCCGGCCGCCGACGGCGTTGATCCGGTCGCGCATGCTGAGAAGCCCGAGGCCGCCGTTGGCGCGCACGCTGTCAAACCCGGCGCCGTCGTCGGCGATCTCGAACACGACGTCGCTGCCGAAGCGTCGCAGGCTGACCTCGATCGTGGCACCGCGGCCCGCATGCCGGGTCGCGTTCTGGATCGCCTCGAGCGCGCAGAGGTAACAGGCGAGCTCGGCGGGCGGGTCGAAGCGCCCGGCGCCCTCGTCGGCGACCTTCACGTGGGCCGGCGTGCGCATCGCGCGGGCGCGGAGCGCCTCGCCGACGCCGCGCTCGATGAGCACCGGCGGGTAGATGCCGTGGGCCACTTGGCGGAGCTCCTGCAGGGCGGCCGCGACATCGTCGCTCACCTCGCGCAGCTCCGCGGCGATCGCCGGGTCGCTGCGTGTGTATACGTCGTCGAGCTTCAGCTTGAGCGCGAACAGCCGCTGCTGCGCGCCGTCGTGCAGGTCCCTTTCGAGGCGCCGCCGCTCGGTCGCCGCGCTCGCCGCGAGGCGGGCGCGCGACGCGCGGAGATCCTCGACGAGCGTGGCGTTCTCGAGGAGCATGAACGCTGCGCCCGCTACCGCCCGCGCACCGCTCTCGTCGCCGATGAGGGGGTCGTGGAGGAGCGCGGCGACGACCTGGCCGTCGCGCGTGACGAGCGTGCGTCCGGCCGCCGGCCCTCCGTCGAGATGGATCGTCCGGCCTCCGACGTCGACGAAGCGCCCACCGTCGTCGCGTACGACCAGGGCGGCATCGGGGTCGCCGAGCGCCTCCCGTACCAGCGCCTGGACGTGCTCGGGCCTGGCCCCGCCCGCCGCGACGAGCGTCTCCACGCCTGACGCGGTGAAGGCCCGGCTGCGCGCCTGGCCGACGAGCATCGCGAGCGGGATCGACAGCGCGCCCGCCACGGCGATGAAGCGGAGCGCCACGTCGGACGACTGCGAGTCGACGCGGCGCGAGACCGTGTAGAGGACGTAGCCGAAGATCGTGAACACGACGGCCCAGAAGACGGGTGCGTAGGCGCGCTGCTGCATGGCTGCGGCGCGCCGCAACCTGATCGCGACCGCGACCGCCACACCGATCAGCGCAATCGCAGTTAGTCCGGTCACGAGCGCGTTGATCACGTCGGACAGCGGCTTCGAGTCGACGGCGTTGTACGCGTTGCCGGGGCACATGTCCGCGCAATCGGCCCACGGCCCGCCGGCCGGGAAGGTCTCCGCCAGGAGCAGCGCCGCCACCCAGAGCCCCGCCTCGGCGAACGCGAGCGCCCTGACGAACCGCCGCTCACGGGCTGCTGCCAGACGGTCGCGCGGGTAGCAGAGGATGACGTAGACGAGGTACACGACGAACGCGGAGAACAGCAGGCGGCCGAGCGGGTAGATGGCCGAGCTCGTCGACGCATTGAGCGACGTCAGGGCGAAGAGAAACCCGGCTCCGACGATCAGCAGGCCCAGCCGGCTGTCGGGCCGCCGCAGCCAGGTGTACGTCCCGACGACGACGTACAGGGCCACGAAGAGCGCCCGCAGGAAGGCGGCCACCCGCTCGTCCACGATCGTGGGCGACCCGTCGACGGCCAGGTACGTGGCGATCGTCGCAGTCGCGCCTGCGGCCAGCAGGAAGGAGGCCGCGAGGAAGCGCGCCGCACGTGCCTCTTCGGCCGTCGCAGACGGTGCCGCGATCACGGACATCTCCTTGTCCCTCCTTCCCCGGGCGTTGCGCGCGGAGCCTGGTGGGGTGCCCCGGCCGCGCCGTAAGCGTAGTCAGTGGTTAACCGCGGTGCCAGCACTGGTACTACCACCGCGAGCCGGTTGCGTTTTCTGCCGAAAGATCAGCGAAACGAGCGGATGCGCCCGCGGCCTGTCGGATGGACGATGGCTCGGCGTGTCGCTCCCCTCGCAAGCTTCGTCCACCACCCGGATCTCCCTCACGCCCAGGCGGCGAGGGACGAGCCCCCTGCGCGTCGTACCGCCGGCCGCCCCCGGTGGTGGCTCGAGCACGCTCGCGCGGCTCGGCGCCAAGACGGTGCTCGTCGGGCTGGGCGAACGGCCCGGCCTCCCCTTCGCGCTCGTCGAGTCCAAGCTGGCCGTCCCGGCGGCGAAGGCGGACGCCGTCTCGCGGACGGCGCTCGTCAACCGGCTGCGCGCGCTCGCGGAGCGGCCGGTCGTCTCTATCGTGGCGCCCGCCGGGTACGGCAAGACGACGCTGTGCGCCCAGTGGGCCGCACGCGACGAGCGCCCCTGCGCCTGGCTGACCGTCGACGAGCGCGACAACGACCCTGTCGTCTTCCTCCGCCATCTGGCGGCGGCCGTCGACCGTGCGGTCGGCCTCGCGCCGGAGATCCTCGACGACCTCGGCCGGACGGGCGAGCCCGTCTGGAACGCGGCCCTGCCGCGGCTCGGCGCCGCGCTCGCGGCCGCCCCGCGGCCGCTGCTCCTGGTGCTCGACGACGCCCACCTGCTCCGCACGAGCGACGCCGTCGTCGGCGCTCGAGCTGATCGCCCGCCACGTCGGGCCGGGCTCGACGCTCGCGCTCACCGGCCGCCGCGACGCCCCAGCTGCCGTTCGCGCGCGTGCGGCTCGACGGCGAGCTCGCCGAGCTGGGCGCAGCCGACCTGCGGCTCACGCCGCGCGAGACCGCGCTCGTCGTCCGTGCGCTCGGCCTCGAGCTCGACGTCGAGGAGCTCGCGGAGCTCCGGCGGCGGTCCGAGGGCTGGCCCGCCGGTGTCCGTCTCTTGGCGCTGGCGATGCGCGCCGAGCCGGAGCGCCACGCCACGGGCGGCGACACCCGGCTCGTCGAGTACTTCCGCTCCGAGGTCGTCGCCGGCCTCACCGAGGGTGAGCTGGCCTTTGCGCGCCGCACAGCAGTGCTCGACCGGCTCAGCGGGCCGCTCTGCCGGGCCGTCCTCGGCGGTGCCTCCCGCGCGAGCCGCCGGCTCGAGGCGCTCGTCGACGAGGGGGCGTTCCTCATCCCGCTCGACCGGGAACGGCGCTGGTACCGCTACCACACGCTCTTCGGCGAGTTTCTGCGCCGCGAGCTCGAGACCGACGAGCCCGAGCTCGTCCCCGACCTGTACGGGCGCGCCGCCGACTGGTACGAGGCGACCGGCGATCTCGAGAACGCCGTCGGCGCCGCTGAGGCGGCCGGCGACGACGAGCGCGTCGCGCGCCTCGTCGGGTCGCTGGCCGTCCCGGCGTACTGCGGCGGCGAGCTCGACACGGTGGGCGGATGGTTCGACCGGCTCGCCGAGGGCGACAGCTTCCGGCGGCACCCCGCGATCGCCGCCGTCGGAGCGTGGGTGGCCGCAAACCGCGGCCGGACCTCCGAGGCCGAACGACTGCTCGCCTGCGCCAAGGGCCGGAGAAAGGACGCACTCGCGGACGGGACGCCTGTCGGCGCTCTCGTCAGCCTCGTCCGCGCGGCGCTCTGCGGCGACGGAGTCGAGCGCATGCGCGCGGACGCGGAGGCCGCGGCGGCGACGCTGCCCGCCGAGAGCCGGCTGCTCCCGTCGGCCGTCGGCCTGCGCGGCGTCGCGCTGCTGCTCGCCGGCGAGGAGGCTGCCGCGGATGACGTATTCGCGGAGGCAGTCGAGGCCGCCGAGCGCCTGGGCGCGCCGGTCGCGCATTCGCTGGCGCTCGCGGAGCGCTCCTTGATCGCCGGCGCGCGCGGCGACCACGCAGCGGCCGAGGACTTCGCGCGCGCCGCCGCCGCGAGCGTCGACGACGCTGGGCTCCAGTCGTACCCGACCCGGGGCGCCACGCTCGCGGCATCCGCCCGCGCCGCGCTTCGGCACGGCCGCTGGGACGAGGCGCGCGCCGAGCTCGCGGCGTCGGCGGACATCGTCCCGCAGCTGACCGCCTCGCTTCCGTGGCTCGGAGTGCAGGCCCGGCTCGAGCTCGGCCGCGTCTACCTCGCGCTGCGCGACGCCGCCCGGGCGCGCCGCATGTTGGGCGAGGCGCAGGAGCTGCTGGCGCGCCGGCCTGGCCTCGGCACGCTCGTCGCACAGGTCGAGGAGCTGGCGCGCGACCTGGCGGAGCTCGATCGCGCGGCGAACGGCTCCGGGTCGAGCCTCACCGCCGCGGAGCTGCGCCTGCTGCCGCTGCTCGCAACGCATCTTTCGTTCCGCGAGATCGGTGAGCGCCTCTTCGTCTCGCGCAACACGATCAAGACGCAGGCGATCTCGGTCTACCGCAAGCTCGGCGTCTCGACTCGGAGCGCGGCAATCGCGCGTGCCGAGCAGCTCGGGCTCGTCGAGGCCGGTGCCGCGGGAGGCGAGTTCACCCTCTCCGCATGACGTGAGCCCGGCTGGGACGGGGTGGAATGCGTCCACCGTGGCACGACCCGATCACGAGGAGACACTGCTTCGCCTCGCGATCCGCGACGACGCCTACGTCGACGAGGTGCTCGCCTCGAGGGCGGCGAACCTGGCCGCCTCGCACCAGGACTCGAAGACGCACGCGCTCGTGCGGCTCGGGGCGCTCGTCTGCGTCGACGCGGCCACGCCCTCCTATCTGGCCGCGGTCGACGCGGCGCGCGAGAGCGGCGCGACGGACGACGAGATCGTCGGAACGCTCGTCGCCCTCATTCCGATCGTCGGCGTGCCGCGCGTCGTCGCGGCCGCGCCGAAGCTGGGCCTCGCGCTCGAGTTCGACCTGACGAGCGCCCTCGAGGCCTCCGACGACGCCGCGTTCGCCTAGTCGTTGAGCTCGGCGTACTCGCGCTGCACGCGCTTGTCGTGCACGTACGAAAGCGCGCCGATGATAAGGAACGTCAGCAGGATCACGCCGAGACCACCCCAGCGGACCCAGGCTGCGCTGATGAATAGGAAGAAGAGCACGGCGGCGATCCCGCCGAGGAACACCAGGCCCACCATCTTCCACCAGAAACCTGCCCCGAGGCCCTCGTCGTCGTCGTCCACGACCGCTCCTTTCGCTGCGTTGTCACGTCGATGATCTCCCGGCCGGAAGACGCGCGCGTCGTCCTGACCGGGTGAATTCACAACCCTGGACTATGAGTCACAGCAGTATGAGGCACGCGCGGCGGCGGTTCATCCGCTCCGGACGACGACGGAGCGACAACGCGCTGCGAGGCTCGGGCCGATGAGCGCCGACCGCCCCGACGCCCTCTTCGTGCAGAGCGCGGCCGCGTTCTCGAGCGAGGACGGCACGGTCACGCTCCACGATCCTGCGGCGTCGACGGTCTACTTCAGCGAAGGCCCGCAGCGCGAGGCCGGCCACCTGCCGACGCGGCGCTTCGTCGAGCTCTGGGAGGCGGACGGCGGCTTCGGGACCGGCAACCCGACCGCGGTCGTCTCGTTCGTGGAGCCGGAGGACGGCTCCGGCGCTCCGCCGGACGCGGTCGTCGCCCTCGGCGAGCCGCGCCTCGACGGAGACGAGCTCAGCTACGCGGTCGAGCTGGTGGAGGGCGAGCTGCCGGCCGCGGCCGGCCCCTGCGCCCTGTTCATCGACTCGCTGGCGTCTCCGCTGTCGCCGGCACTGCAGCCGGCGAGCCGTCGCCGGCGGCGGCGCTAGCGGCTCCCTGCAGCGAGCTTCGCCAGCTCGCGAGCAGCCCGTGCACGGAGGCGGCGCCGACGATCGGCTCGTCGGGCACCGGCAGCTCGGCCGGCGCGAGGACGAACGGCGCGCGTTTGCGGGCCGCCGAGGCCGCCGTGGAACGAGATCAGCTCCTCGAACGCGCAGCCCTGCTCGAGGTCCGGGTCGTAGAAGCTGCCGACCATGATGTCGGCGACGTGCGCGAAGCCGTCCGTGCGCAGCAGGTGCGCGCGGCGCGTTCGGCGGGAACGCGCGCGAGCGGGTCCTCGCCCTCGACGCGGCCGCTCTCGAGGTGCCGCGTGCCGTCGCCGCCGAGCGCGAGCGCGCCGTGCTCGCTGCGAGCGCACGAGCAGCCAGCCGACGTGCGGGTGGCGTGCGCAGCGCGCGAGCAGCTCCGGGTGGCGCTCGTCGATCTCCTCCGGCGGTCAGCCGGCGGTTCTCGTCCATCAGGTAGATGAGCCCGAGGTTGCCGGAGCCGAGGACGACGACGCTCTCGCCGCTAGACGTCGTTCTTCGCCTTCTTCTGCTTCTTCTTGCCGCCCGTGGCCTCGCCGATCGGCATTACCGACGTTGGCCTCGCTCTCGTCGCCGCCGCCGATCGCCGTGACCGTAGCCGCCGCTGAGCGAGCGGTTCACGAGGTCCTCGAGCCCGTAGCCGTTGCGCTGCTTGAAGGTCGCGCCCTGCGTCTGCCCGTGGTCGGAGAGGACGACGATCATGTACGGGCGCGGCGCGTAGCGGCGCGCGCGGTCGATGCGGCCGAACTGCTGGTCGAGCTTGCGCAGCGCCTCCAGCGTGTCGGGCCGCTCCAGCCCCGAGTGGTGGGCGACCTCGTCGTAGCTCGAGAAGGTCGCGTACATCGGCCGGGCGGCCCTTCATCATGTCCGTGAGGACGCCGTAGACGATCAGGTCGCGGACGACCACGCACATGGCGGCGCGCATGAACGCGTACATCAGGCCGCGGTGGCCGCGCGGGTGCACGTCGCGACGCTTGGAGCGCGCGGCGGCGACGAGCTCGAGCATGCACCTCCCAGACGAAGAGGACGAGCGTGCGCGTGACGTTGTAGCCGTTCGCGAAGAAGGCGCGGTACCCGGGGTTGGCGCTCTTCTCGGCCTCGATGCGGCTGACCGTGAGGATCACGTGGTCGGCCTCGCCGGAGAGCAGGTTGCCGCGGCTCGCGCCGCCGTCGCGGAGCAGGCCGATGCCGGTCGCGTGCCGCCGCTCGATCTCGGCGCAGTCCGGCGGCGCCGAGCATGTCATCAGCGTCGCGGTCTCTTTCTCGACCCAGCGGAACGCGGGGATGTCCTCGTTCGAGCCGAGCAGGATCCCCGCCTGGCTCGCGCCGGTCTGCGACGACAGGTCGGTCTCCCACTCGGCGAGCCGGTGCGTGTCCCCGTCCAGCCAGCGGGCCATGTTGGGCGCGTTACCGTCGCGCATCGCCCGCTGCAGCACCGGAAGCGCGAGGCCGTCGATCTCGAGGTAGATGATCCCCGGGACGTCGGTCTCGACCCGCTCGCCGGACCTGCTTGGCGATGCGGTTGACGACGCGCAGCGAGTACGCGTCGTCGTCGTTGGCGCCGAGGACGACCTCGAGCACGACCGCGACCGCGGAGGTGACGAGCGCCATGACCAGCGCCGAGCCGAAGTTGTCGACGTGGAACGAGCCGGGGAACCAGTCGGACGCGAGCTTGAAGATCGAGCGCGTCCACGACCAGGATCAGCAGGAAGTCGACGACGAGCGTCAGGGGTAGGCGGATTGCCGCGATGATCGGCGGCACGATCATGTTCAGCAGCACGACGACGAGCGCGACGAGGAGCGCTGCCCCAGAAGTTCGGGAGGTCGACGCCGGGCAGGATCGCGGCCGCGATCAGCACCGCCGGCGCCATATCAGGAGCGACCGACGCGACGAAGCGGATCAGCGCGGAACTTCGGGACTTCCGGCGACCAGCTGTAGTCCTCGCCGTACGCAGGTGCTGCGCCGTCGCCGTTCTGCGCCATCGGAGCAACTCTCGCACGGCGCCGGGCCGGCAGCATCGCCCCTATAGGACGATGCGACCTTGCCGAACGCTGGTGGAATCCCTGCGACGCCGAGAGGAGAAGAAGACATGTGCCGCTGGCTTGCATATTCGGGAACGCCGCTGACGCTCCACGAGCTGCTCTACACGGGCGAGTACTCGCTCATCGACCAGAGCCTGAACTCGCGGTTCGGCGCCGAGCCGACGAACGGCGACGGGTTCGGGGTCGGCTGGTATGACCGTGACGGCTTGCCGGGCGTGTTCCGGAGCATCGAGCCCGCCTGGAACGACGCCAACCTGCGCGAGATCTCGCCGCACATCAGGTCGGGGCTCGTGATGGCGCACATCCGGGCCGCGATCGGCAGCCCCGTGCAGCAGACGAACTGCCACCCGTTCCGCCAGGAGAACTGGCTGTTCATGCACAACGGTTTCCTCGGCGGGTTCCACGACGTGAAGCGCGACCTCGTCCTGGAGATCGACCCGTCGCTGTACCCGTCGATCGAGGGCTCGGCCGACACCGAGGTGCTCTTCTACCTCGCGCTCACGTACGGGCTCCAGGACGACCCGATCGCAGCGATGGAGCGGGCGATCGGCTTCGTCGAGGCGACCGGGCACAAGCACGGGGTCGAGTTCCCGTTTCAGGGGAGCGTCGCGACGAGCGACGGCGACCGCCTCTGGGCGTTCCGCTACTCGAGCGACGGCGCTGCGCGCTCCCTCTTCTTCAGCTCGCCCATCCCCGAGCTGCGCCGGATGTACCCGGACAACGAGCTGCTGCAGCGTCTCGGCGACGAGGCGCGGCTCGTCGTGTCGGAGCCGCTCGGCGACGTGGCCGGCGTCTGGAACATGGTCCCGGAGTCGAGCTGCGGGATCGTCCAGGATGGCCCCGACGTGCTACGACCCTTCACGCCTGCCCCGCCCGCAAAGGCCCGGAAGGCAAAGCGCAAGCCGGCGGCCGCCGGCGCGACCACCTAGGAGGAGACAATGCAGTTCATCCGCAAGCGCACGACCATCGCCCTGCTCGCCGTCCTGGTCGCGGCCGCCGCGCTCGCGGGCGGCTGCGGCGGGAGCGACTCGAGCTCCGGCACGACGACGACGTCCGCCGAGGCGTGGGCGGACGACTTCTGCGGCGCGATCTCGACGTGGACGACGTCGGTGCAGTCAGCCGTCGAGCCGCTGAAGTCTGGCGACGTCTCCAAGAGCTCGCTGGAGACCGCGACGACGTCCCTGAAGGACTCGACGAGCACGTTCGTCGACGACGTCAAGTCGCTCGGCGCGCCCGACACGGAGGGCGGCCAGCAGGCGAAGGAGTCGCTGGACAACCTCGCCGACGAGCTCTCGCAGGGCGTCGACGAGATCAAGCAGACGGTGTCGAACATCTCGGGTGTCACGGGCGCGGTGACCGCGATGACGTCGGTCCAGGCCACCGTCCAGAAGATGGGCACCGATGCGCAGACCGCGCTCAACGACGTGCAGCAGGCAGACGTGAAGGGCGAGCTGCAGGACGCCCTCAAGAACGCCCCGAACTGCAAGAAGCTGCAGAACGCGAACTCGTGAGCACGATCGTGGTCGGCTACGACGGGCACGAGCGGTCAGACCGCGCGCTCGACCACGCGATCGAGGCGGCGCGCGACCAGCATGCGAAGCTGGTCGTGCTCGCCGTGCTCGAGCTGCCGTTCAACCCCGAGGGGCCGCAGAACTTCGGGTCGATCGAGCCGAACGAGGTGGACTTCATCCCGCTCGAAGAGTCGCCGCCGGAGCTCGAGCCGGTCCTCGCGCGCGCGCGTGCGCGCGTGGAAGGGGCAGGGCTCCACGCCGACTACGAGTGGGCCGCAGGTGACCCGGCCGACTCGATCGTTGGCACCGCCCGCGACCGTCATGCGTCGCTCGTCGTGCTCGGCGCGCACGAGCACTCGTGGTTCGGCCGGCTCGTCGGCTCGGACGTGGCCGAGGATGTCCGCCGCCGGGTCGACTGCGAGGTGGAAGCGGTATAGGGACTGTCCCCAGCCGTATCGGGGGCTGTCCCACAAAGGGGACTGTCGATTTCCTGACTGTCCCCGGCTGTTTCGGGGGCTGGAACTCGTCTCAAAACGCCCTCAGCAGGATGAGGATGATGCCGAGTTGGAGGAAGCCGAGGTAGGTGGCGGCTTTGCGGTCGCGGCGGGTGGCGATGCGGCGGAAGCCTTTGAGCCAGCCGATGGTGCGCTCGATCGGCCAGCGATGACGGGCGTCGGGGTCAGGGGTCTTGATCCGCTTCTGCTTGCCGCGCCAGACGACCCGGGTCGGGCTGCCGGGCGGGATCGGTTGGCCGCGTTTGCGCGGCTGGCTGATACGCGACTCGATGCCGCGCTCGGTCAGCGCCTGTTCGTGTGCGCGTGAGGCGTAGCCGCGGTCGGCCCAGACCTCGGCCGGGTGCATGCCGCGCGCGCGGACGGTGTCGATCAGGGAGAGGAAGTAGCGCTGTTCGTTCTCGTTGCCTGCGCTCAGCTCGACCGCCAAGGGCAGGCCGGCGCTATCGACGATCAGGTGGATGCGGCTGCCGTCCGAGCCGCGGAGCGTGCGGCCGACCTTCTCGCCCCCTTTTTCGCATCGACCAACGACGCATCGACGATCGTGCGCGACCAGTCCAGCGTGTGCGCCTTCGCCAACTCGTCATGCAACACCTCGATCACCTGTTCAAACAGGCCGCGCTCGACCCACTCCTGCATGCGCCGGTGCAACGTCTGCCCGCTGGGCAGCCCCAACTCCTTGTAGGGAAGCTGCGCCCAGGGGATGTCGTAGATGAGCACGAACAGAATTCCCTCCAGGCACTGACGCGGCGAGTAGCGCGCCCTGCCCGCATAGCGAAACCGTCGCGGCGGATCCACCAAGATCCCCGCCACCCGCTCCCAAGCCGCGTCAGGAAGCCGCCAGCGCACCGGCCACGAGCCTCGCAAACACGGCGGACGTAAACGACCAGATGAACGTTTCATGACCCCGCGTTCGATCAGCAACGCCGGGTCCCTTCTTAATGGAACAAGTTCCTGTCCCGAGCTGTCTCGACCACCGGCGGGAGCCCACGCCGCCAAGTAACAGTCTGTTACAAGGCCGCGTGGGCTCTCGCCCCGGCTGCTCAGTGGGCGAAGCCGGTCGCCGTCTCGGCGTCGTGCACCGGCTTGGGCTGCTTCTGCAGGCGCGGCAGCTGCTTCTGCAGGTCGGCGACCAGCATGTCCGCGAGGTCGTGCGAGAAGCCGCGCCGCACGACAACCCGTAGCGCGGCGAGGTCCGTGCGGTTCTCCGGGAACGTGTACGCCGGCACCTGCCAGCCGCGCTCGCGCATCGCGTTCGAGACGTCGAAGACGGTGAAGTTGTCGACCTCGGGCTTGGTCGTGAAGGCGAACACCGGCAGCTCGTCGCCGCGGGTCAGCAGCTCGAACGGGCCGATCTCCTCGATCTGCTCGGCGAGCCTGGTGGCGACGTCGCGGGCGTAGCCCTGGACGCGCCGGTACCCCTCGAAGCCGAGGCGCAGGAAGTTGTAGTACTGCGCGACCACCTGTGACCCGGACCGCGAGAAGTTGAGCGCGAACGTCGGCATCGTGTCGCCGAGGTAGTTGACCCAGAAAATCAGGTCTGGCGGAAGCGAGTCGGCGTCGCGCCAGACGACCCAGCCGACGCCCGGGTAGACGAGCCCGTACTTGTGGCCCGACATGTTGATCGAGGCCACGCGCGGAAGCCGGAAGTCCCACTCGAGCTCCGAGTCGAGGAACGGCGCGATCATCGCGCCCGACGCGCCATCCACGTGCACCGGCACGTCGATGCCCGTCTCCTTCTGGAAGGCGTCGAGCGTGTCGCAGATCTCCTTGACCGGCTCGAAGGAGCCGTCGAAGGTCGAGCCGAGGATCGCCACGACACCGATCGTGTTCTCGTCGCAGAGCTTCACGGCCTCTTCGGCCGAGAGGTTGTAGCGGGTGCCCTCCATCGGCACGAGCCTCATCTCGACGTCCCAGTAGTTGGCGAACTTCTCCCAGCAGACCTGGACGTTGATGCCCATGACGATGTTCGGCTTGTCGGCCGGCTTGCCGTCTGCCTTGCGCTTGTGCTGCCAGCGGCGCTTGAGCGCGAGGCCGCCCAGCATCGCCGCCTCGCTCGAGCCGGTCGTCGAGCAGCCCGTGGCAGTACTCGTGTCGGGCGCGTGCCAGAGGTTCGAGAGGATCGCGACGCAGCGCGACTCGAGCTCGGCCGTCTGCGGGTACTCGTCCTTGTCGATCATGTTCTTGTCGAGGCACTCGGCCATGAGCTTCTCGGCGTGCGGCTCCATCCACGTCGTCACGAAGGTGGCCACGTTGAGGCGCGCGTTCCCATCGAGCATCAGCTCGTCGTGGACGATCTGGTAGGCGACGTCCGGCGACAGCCCGCCGTCGGGCAGCTCGTGGCGTGGGATGGTCATGCCCTCGAGGCTGAAGATCGGCGCGACGGAGAGCTCCTCCGACCGCCGCTGCGGAGCTTTCGGGTGCTTGAGCGTCACAAGACTCACCTTTCTCGTCAGCGGCGGAGGCCCGCCGAATCGTTTGACGCTACTGCGGCGCGGAGACGCAGCATTCATCCCCTTCGGACGAACGTCGAGGGGCCGCGCTGGTGGGAGGATCGGAGACCGTTGCCGGACGCAGGCCTCTCACCCGACACGCTCCTCCAGCTGGCGCCAGGAGTGCGAACGCGCTTCGACGCCGCAGGGCACGTCCTGCTGGACGCCCCGGACGGGACGATCGTGGACCTCGGGCCCCGCGGATACGCGACCCTGTCGCTCTTCGCACGTCCGCTCGCTCTCGGCGAGGCGGTCGCGCGGCTCCAGCGCGAGGCACCGTCCACCGACTTCGCGCCCATGATGAACGTCCTCAACGTGCTGATCGAGGAGGGCGCGCTCGTGCAGCCGGGCGCCGACACGGGGCGGGCGGCCGGGTGGGCCGACCCGGTTGAGCACGCCAGGATGCTGCACGACCACCGCAGGACGGGCGACTACCTCGCCGCGCTCGTTGCGGCAGTGCGGCCCGGAGACGTCGTGCTCGACATCGGCACCGGGAGCGGCGTGCTCGCCGTCGCCGCCGCCCGGGCAGGTGCGGGCCGCGTGTACGCGGTCGAGGCCAGCGACATCGCGGAAGTCGCCGCTCGCGTCTTCGCCGCCAACGGGGTGACCGACACGGTCACGCTCCTCCCCGGGTGGTCACGGGAGATCGAGCTCCCCGAGCCGGCCGATCTGCTCGTCGCGGAGCTCATCGGCAATGAGCCGCTCGAGGAGGAGATCCTCGAGACGACGCTCGACGCCCGCCGCCGCCTGTTGAAGCCCGATGCTCGGCTGATTCCGCAGGCGCTGACGCTCCTGGCGCGCCCGCTCCGCCTCACGGACGGCGAGGCCCGGCAGCGCGCGATCGGACGGGCGGCGGTCGAGCGCTGGCGGCGGCTGTACGGGATGGAGTTCCAGCCGCTGCTGGACGCCGCGCCGCCGGGGCTGGTCAACTTGCCCGCCGAGGCGGAGGTGGTCGCGACCTGGCCGCCCGTAGGCCCGCCGGCAGCGCTCGCGGAGATCGACCTGACGACGTTCGCGGACGCTTCCGTCCACGCCTCCGCCGACCTCGTCCTCGACGAGCCGGGCAGCGTGAATGCCGTCGCCGTCACGTTCCGCGCCGCCCTGTACGGCGCGATCGAGCACACGCTCGATCCCTGGACGTGGCCGACCTCGAGCTGGGCCGTGTCGGTGTGGGTGCTCCCGGACGTTCTGGAGCTCGGGGCCGACTCTGCGCTTCGCGTGAGCTACGACCGCCGCGCAGGCGGAACGTTCGATGGCATCACCTGCGAAGTCGTCCAGAAGGGATGAGAAACGCTCCGGCTCGCCCGCCTACGATCGCCAGCAGATCCGTCATCTGACGCTTCGTCCCATCCGAACGGGAGGCAGCAATGGGAATGGTTCGTCGACGAACACGCCGCCGGACGATGCTGGTCGCCGGTGGAGCCGCGTACGCGGCCGGTAGGGCTACGAGTGGAGGCCAGCAGCAGCAGGAGGAGTACGCGGACGAGCCTCAGTACGAGGAGGCCCCCCCGCCGGCACCGCCGCCTCCGGCGCCGAGTGCCCAGGACGAGCAGGTCGCAGAGCTCCAGCGCCTGGCCGAGCTGCACACTCAGGGCGTTCTCACCGACGAGGAGTTCTCGGCCGCGAAGGCCAAGGCCCTCGGCATCTAGCGCAAGCTGAAGAAGGAGGAGTTGTTATGGCTCGGAGTGGTCGTGCCGGCGTGGTGGAACGCGCCATCGATGCCTGCTTGAAAGGCGACGTCGACGCCTTGCCGGGGCTGTTCACCGACGATGTGAGCGGCTGGTCGCCGAACCTGCACGTCTCCACGCGCAGTGAGTTGGCAGAAGCCGTCGCAGAGCGCGACGAAAGCCTGTCGAACGTGTCCATGCAGATCGACGCCCTCGACGTCGTTGGGAACAAAGGCTATGCCGAGTACCGCGTGAGTGCGGTGTTCTCGGGCCCGTTCGTGATCGACGACGACACCGTGATCGAGCCGAACGGCCGCGACCTCCTGGTCGGGGGTGCGTTCGTGGCGGATTTCAACGGGGAGACGATCTCTGCGTTCCGGAACTACTTCGACAACGCGGCGCTGATGGAGCAGATGCTCGCCCGGTAGCCGGCGACCTAGGTCCCAACGCAAGACCGGTGGACGGCCCCTACAGCCTGGTCGTCGAGGGCTCGCCGGACCCGGCCGATCTCGCGCTGCTCGAGGAGCAGGTCAACGCGGCTGCCATCGCGGCCGCCGGGCTCGGCGACGACGAGGAGTTCGGGATCTTCGTGCGGGCGGACGACGGCCGGGTCATCGCCGGCATCTCCGGGATCGTGTGGGGTGGCTGCTGTGAGCTTCAGGCGATGTGGGTCGACGAGCCGCTGCGCGGTCGCGGGCTCGCGCGAGACCTCATGGCCGGCGCGGAGGACGAAGCTCGGCGGCGCGGCTGCACGCTCGTCCAGTTCCGTGCCTACGACCTGCTGGCGCCCGGCCTCTACGAGCGGCTCGGCTACGAGACCGTCGGCGTGATCGAGGGCTGTCCGGCCGGCACCACCGCGCGCTGGCTCCGGAAGGACCTGTGACGTCCTCGGAACCAGGGCCCCCGAAGGCACCCCTGCACGCGACCGAGCAGTCGGTCGCGCCCCGCTCCGGGCCGGAGGGCGCCGGGAATGGGACCGACCCGGCCGACCAGCCGGAGCCCAACGAGGCAGCCGAACGCGGTCGGATCGGACGAGTGACGGCCTGGTCGAAGGCCACCGCCGTGAAAGCCGCGGATCGAGCCGAACGCGAGCGGGAGAAGCACCTGTCGGTCGACGTGGGCTTCCGGACCGCGGAGCGGCAGCGACGGGTCGCGGCGATGGTCCTCGCCGGGGGAATCGCCTACCGCATCTTCTTCTGGTTGCTGGCCGTGTCGGTCGTCGTGGGCGGCGTGCTGGCCTTCTTCGATCCGGACGCCGTTCAGTCGACGCTCGAGCAGCACGGCATCACGGGCTGGACGGCCGCGGCGGTCGCCGACCTCACCCGTTCGTCGGACGGCAACGAGTGGTGGCTCTTGCTCGTCGGCGGCTGGCTGGTGCTCTGGACGGGCTACACGTGCAGCAAGGCGCTCGTGCTGA
The DNA here is from genome assembly GCA_963734565.1 of uncultured Thermoleophilia bacterium. GTDB lineage: Bacteria > Actinomycetota > Thermoleophilia > Gaiellales > Gaiellaceae > JACVRM01. The sequence continues at coordinate 685,181 of CAVTHM010000007.1, forward strand.
CCCACGGCACCATCTGGGGAATCCCCCCGCCGAAGCTCGACCGGCCACTCCGTTCCTCGCTGTTCTGGACCGGCTCCACGATCGGTCTCTTCGCCGCCATGGGAGCCGCCCGGTACATCCGAGAGCAGGACTGGATCGGCGGCTTGGCGGCGACGTTGCTCGTCTTCGGCGTCATGTTCGGTTTCTGGCTCCTCGTGACACACCGTCTTCCCAACGCAGCCGCAGGCTGGGTCGAGCTCATGCCGGGGGCGGCGCTCGTCGCCGCAGGCTTTCAGGCGATGCACGTCTTCACGGTCTACTTCCTCGGGCCGAAGCTCGAGAGCGCCACGCAGCTCTACGGCGTCGTGGGCGTCGTGACGACGGCCCTCTTCTGGTTCTATCTCGGCGGCCGCCTGATCGTCGCCGGAGCGACGCTCAACGTCGAGTTCGCGGAGATGCGTGCGAAGAAGCGCGCTTCGGCCGAGGACTGAGCTGCGTCCTCGGATGGGCGGCCACTCTCCTCGCTCGGGTCGAAGTGGTGAGCTCGAATCCACACGCGGTTGACGTGCGCCGACTCCGGTAGGAGGCTAGGCCGGTAGAAAGTGCGGGGTTCATCCCGTTCGGACGATGAGGCGCCGGCGGGCCGCGCCGACGATGCCGCGATCCCGGATCACACGATCGGAAGGCGGGAGCGGATGGTGAGGGTGAGTGCGACCGCCGGCGAGGGCCGGGGGGGAGACGGGCAAGCATGACCGGGCTCGCCGTGAGCACGGTCGACCTCGCGCGCGTCCAGTTCGCGACGACGTCGCTCTACCACTTCCTGTTCGTGCCGCTGACGCTCGGGCTGGGGCCGCTCGTCGCGATCATGCAGACGAAGTGGCACCGCAGCGGGGACGAGCGCTGGCTCAAGCTCACGCACTTCTTCGGGACGCTGTTCCTGATCAACTTCGCGATCGGCGTCGCCACCGGCCTCGTCCAGGAGTTCGAGTTCGGGATGAACTGGTCGGTGTACTCGAAGTACGTCGGCAACGTGTTCGGCGCGCCGCTCGCGATCGAGGGCCTCGCCGCCTTCATGCTCGAGGCGACCTTCCTCGGGCTCTGGATCTTCGGGTGGAAACGCCTCTCGCCGCGCCTCCACCTGGCGACTATCTGGATCGCGGTGGCCGGAACCTGGATGTCGGCCTACTTCATCCTGACCGCAAACTCCTTCATGCAGGACCCGCAGGGCTACAACGTGGTCAACGGCCAGGCCCAGCTCACGAGCGTGTGGGAGCTGCTCAGCACCAAGTGGTCGATCTACGCGTTCGTCCACACGATCCTCGCCGGGCTCACAGCCGGCGCCGCCGTCGTCTTCGGCGTCTGCTGCTGGCACTTCGCGCGCCGCCGAAACGCTGACACGTTCAGGCCGGCGGCGAAGCTGGCGCTGATCGTGCTCGTCCCGATTGCGAGCCTCAATCTGATGTTCGGCAGCGCCTTCGGCATCCTCGTCACGGACCTGCAGCCGATGAAGATCGCCGCGTCGGAGGCGCAGTGGGACACGTGCTCGAGCTGCTCCTTCTCGCTCTTCCAGATCGGCGGCTTCACGGAGGACGACCAGACACCCGAGCTTCTCGATCGAGGTCCCGGACATGCTCTCGTGGCTGGCCACGGGCTCGTTGCACGGCACCGTGCAGGGCCTGAACAACCTGAACAAGGACTACAAGAAGCAGTACGCGCGCGAGAACGGCAGGTCCCAGAGCTACCTGCCGCCGGTCGAGGCCGTCTACTGGAGCATGCGCGGGATGGCGTACGCCGGCTCGCTCATCGCGCTCGTGGCTGTCGTCGGCGCGGTGCTGTACTGGCGGCGCAAGCTCGAGCGAGTGGATGTGGTTCTGCTGGGTGGGCGTCGCCGCCGCGTTCCTGCCCTTCGTCGCGACGACCTTCGGCTGGCTGCTGACCGAGCTCGGGCGCCAGCCGTGGATCGTGCAGGGGCTGCTGCTGACCAAGAACGCGAATTCCCCGTCGGTCAGCACGACCTGGATCGCAATCAGCCTGGGGCTCTTCATCTGTCTCTACATCGCGCTGCTCGTCGTCGACATCTGGCTCATGCGCCGCTACGCCGGCAAGGACCCGGCCGACGCCGGGCCGGAGGAGGGCGTCGGGCCGCAGGCGGAGCCGGCGTACTGATGGAGAGCGGCTGATGGATCTGCAGACCCTCTGGTTCGTCCTGATCACGGTCCTCTGGAGCGGCTACTTTCTGCTCGAGGGGTTCGATTTCGGCGTCGGCATGCTGCTGCCGGTCCTGGCGCGCAACGAGGGCGAGCGCCGCCAGATGTTCCAGACGATCGGCCCGGTCTGGGACGGCAACGAGACCTGGCTCGTCGTCGCAGGCGGCGCGACGTTCGCGGCCTTCCCGGCCTGGTACGCGACGCTCTTCTCGGGCTTCTACATCGCCTTCCTGCTCATTCTCTTCTTCCTGATCATTCGCGTGGTCTCGTTCGACTGGCGCACGAAGGCCGAGACGGCGCGCTGGCGGACGATCTGGACCTGGGCGAACACGGTCGGCAGCTTCGGCGCGCCGCTGATCTGGGGGGTCGGCCTGTCCGACCTGCTCTACGGCGTGCCGATCAACTCGAGCGGCGACTTCGACGGGAGCTTCTGGGACCTCTTCAGCGTCTACTCCCTGCTTGGCGGCGTGACGGTCGTGCTGCTCTTCGCCTACCACGGCGCGACCTACCTGACGATTCGCACCGTGGGCGACCTCTGCGAGCGCGCGGCAGGAACGGCGCGCAAGCTCGCGATCGCCGCCGGGGTCGTCGGCTCGGTCTTCCTGGCCTGGACGGTGGCCGTGGCTGTCGACCGGAACGACAAGGACGTCTTCCCGCCGATCCTCCCAGCGCTCGTCGGGATCGCCGCCCTCGGGCTCAGCGTCCTCTTCGTCTACCGCCGCCGCAGCGGCCTGGCGTTCACCGCGACGGCCGTTGCGACCGTGTGCTGGGTGGCCACGGTCTTCACGGGCCTCTACCCGCGCGTGATGGTCTCCAGCACCGACTTCTCGAACAGCCTCACCGTCGACGGCGCGGCGTCGGCCCACTACACCCTGGCGGTGATGAGCGTCGTGGCGCTGATCTGCCTCCCGCTGATCCTCCTCTACCAGGGCTGGACATACCACGTCTTCCGCCAGCGCGTGGGCGGCGACGAGGCGCCTCCGGAGCCGGCTCCGACGCCTGCGCCGACGCTGCCTCAGGCGGGACCGGCAAAGTAGCCATGGTGAAGGGGGAAGCCGGGCGCCCATGCGTGCTCGTCCTCGGCGGCGGCTTCGCCGGCGTCGGCGCCGCGCAGGAGCTCCGCAAGAGCGACGTCGACGTGGTGATCGTCGACGAGCACGACTACCACACGTTCAAGCCGCTGCTCTACCAGGTCGCGACCGGGCTGCTCGAGCAGCCGGCCGTCGGCCACCCGATCCGCGACCTCGTGCACAAGCAGGAGAACGCGCGAGTTCACATCGACGCCGTCGAGTCGATCGACGTCGAGAAGCGCGAGGTGCGCTTCGCCGAGCTCAAGCCGCTGGCCTACGACTACCTCGTGCTCGCGCTCGGCGCCGAGGTCAACTTCTTCGGGGTCGAGGGGGCGGTCGAGCACGCGTTCCCGCTCTACACGCTGCCCGATGCTGTCCGCCTCAAGGAGCACGTGCTCGAGCGCTGGGAGGCCGCCGACCGCGATCCGAGCCTGATCGAGGACGGCGCGCTCAACGTCGTCGTCGTCGGCGGCGGCCCGACCGGCGTCGAGACGGCGGGCGCGCTCGCCGAGCTCTACAACGGCGTCTTCGTCAACGACTACCGCGACGTTCCTGCCGGCTCCGCCAGGATCACGCTCGTCGAGGCAGGCACCGACCTCTTCACGATGTTCAAGGAGAACCTGCGCGAGTACACGCGCAAGGCGCTCACGAAGCTCCAGGTCGAGATCATGACCGGCGAGGTCGTGCAGTCGGTCGGCGAGCGGCGTGTCACCCTGAAGTCCGGGACCGTGATCCCGGCGCACACGCTCGTCTGGGGCGCGGGGCTCCAGGGCAACGCGCTCGTCAACGGGCTCGGCCTGGAGCTCGAGCGCGGCAGCCGCATCGCCGTCGACGAGCAGCTCCGCATCCCGGCGCACCCCGAGGTCTACGCCGTCGGCGACCTCGCGGCGATCATCGACCCGAAGACGGAGCAGGTGCTGCCGCAGCTCGGCTCCGTCGCGCTCCAGTCCGGCGAGCACGCCGGCAAGACGATCGCGCGCCTCGCCGCCGGCAAGGAGCCCGAGCCGTTCAAGTACACCGACAAGGGCACGATGGCGGCGATCGGACGGGGCGCGGCGGTCGTCCAGATGCTCGGCGGCAAGACGATGCAGGGCAAGAAGGCGCAGCTCGCCTGGGGCATGGTGCATCTTGCGCTGCTACCGACGAACTCGGACCGCGCGAAGGCGGTCGTCGACTGGAGCGGCGCAGCGCTCACGCACCAGCGCTCGGGTCGGATCAGCGTCAACACGGAAAAGGGGGCACGGTGAGCGACGCCACAGCGATGTTCTTCGATGAGCTGGCAGGCCGGGGGCACGACGAACGCGTAAGAGGGGCGACCGGAACGATCCGGATCGAGGCCGGCAAAGGCGCGCGAGCCCGCGGCTGGAATGTCGAGCTGAGCAAGGGCGACATCACCGTCTCGCAGAAACGGGCTGCCGCGGACTGCACCGTCCGCGCCGACGAGGCGACCACGGCCGGCATCTTCACGGGGCGCATCAACCCGACGGCGGCGCTCCTGCGCGGCGCCGTCGAGCTCGACGGCAATCCCCGCATGCTGATCCTGCTTCCGCCGGCTGCTGCCCGGCCCACCTGTCAAGCGGCGCAGGAGGAAGTCATGAGCGACGGGCTCGTCAAGATCCTTGACGGCAACACCTTCGTGGTCAGTGACGGCGCGGGCGACATGGAGGCCTCGCTCACCGATCCGACCGGCCTCTTCTCGTACGACACGCGCTTCCTGTCGAAGTGGGTGCTGACGATCGACGGACAGCGGCTGAACGCGCTCTCTGTCGACGACCTCCAGTACTTCGAGACGCGCTTCTTCCTCGTCCCGGGCACGGGCACCGTCTACATCGACGCGAAGCTGTCGGTGATCCGCCAGCGCTCGGTCGCGAACGGCTTCGAGGAGCGGGTGACCGTGCTGAACCACGACGACAAGCCGGTCAACCTCCGCATCCGGGTCGACGCAGCGAGCGACTTCGCCGACCTGTTCGAGGTCAAGGACGCACTGCAGAAGAAGGGCGCCTACTCGCAGGTCTCACGGCGCGACAAGCTCGAGCTGGTCTACACGCGCGAGACGTTCCGGCGGGCGACGACGATCTCCGCATCGACGGCGGCAAAGTACGACAAGGAGGGCCTGACCTTCACGGCGCGCATCGCGCCGCATGGCTCGTGGTCGACCGTGCTGAACGTCGAGGCCGTCCAGGCGTACGGTGCCGTCCGCCGCACGCGCACGAACATGCGCCGCGACCTCGACCGCTGGGTCGCGGATGCGCCGACGCTCCAGAGCGACTCCGACTCGCTGACCGCCACGTACCGGCGCAGCCTCGTCGACCTCGCGGCGCTGCGCTTCTCGCCGCCGGTCGCGGGCGGGCGCAGCCTGCCGGCCGCGGGCCTGCCGTGGTTCATGACGATGTTCGGCCGCGACAGCATCTTCACGAGCCTCCAGGCCCTGCCCTTCGCGCCGGAGCTGGCCGCCACCACGCTGCGCGCGCTCGGCGAATGGCAGGGCAACCACGTCGACGACTTCCGCGACGAGGACCCGGGCCGGATCCTGCACGAGATGCGCTACGGCGAGATGACGGCGTTCGAGGAGCGCCCGCACTCGCCGTACTACGGCTGCGCGGACGCGACGCCGCTCTACGTGGTGCTGCTCGACGAGTACGAGCGCTGGACCGGCGACCGCAAGCTCGTGCGCGACCTCGAGCACGAGGCGCGCGCCGCGCTCGCCTGGATCGACGACTACGCGGACCTCCAGGGCAACGGCTACGTCTGGTACCAGCGCCGCAACGAGAAGACGGGCCTCGAGAACCAGTGCTGGAAGGACTCATGGGATTCGATCTCATACCGCGACGGCCGCCTGCCCGGGTTCCCGCGCGCGACCTGCGAGCTGCAGGGCTACGCGTACGACGCCAAGGTGCGCGGCGCCCGGCTCGCGCGGCTCGTCTGGAAGGACGTGCCGTTCGCCGAGGAGCTCGAGCGCGAGGCCGCCGACCTCAAGCGCCGCTTCAACCGCGACTTCTGGGTCGACAAGGGCGAGTACTTCGCGCTCGCGCTCGACACCGAGGGCAAGCAGGTCGACTCGCTCACGTCGAACAACGGCCACCTGCTGTGGAGCGGCATCGTCGACAAGTCCAAGGCCAAGGCCGTGGCGGCGAACCTGCTCGGCCCGCGGCTCTTCTCCGGCTGGGGCGTGCGCACGATGGCCGAGGGCGAGGGCCGGTACAACCCGATCGGCTACCACGTCGGCACCGTCTGGCCGTTCGACAACTCGTTCGTCGCCTGGGGCCTGCGCCGGTACGGCTTCAAGGCGGAGGCGGCGCAGATCGCCGCCGGGATCCTCGACGCGGCCGACTTCTTCGACGGCCGGCTGCCGGAGGCGTTCGGCGGCTACCCCCGGGCACAGACGATGTACCCGGTGCAGTACCCGACGGCCTGCAGCCCGCAGGCCTGGTCGACCGGGACGCCGCTCCTGCTCCTGCGCACGATGCTCGGGCTGGAGCCGCTCGGCGAGCAGCTGGTTGTCGACCCGGCCGTGCCGGACACGATCGGCCACCTCGAGCTGCTGGACATCCCCGGCCGCTGGGGGCGGGTCGACGCCTTCGGGCGCGGCCTCGTCCAGGTCGGCACCGCACACGCAAGCAATGGGAGGAAGCGATGACGAGCACGGCACCAGCCCCGGCGCGGGCGAAGACAGGCAGCGACGAAGGCCCCGCCGACGTCCTCGTCGTCTTCGGGATCACCGGCGACCTCGCGAAGGTGATGACCTTCCGGTCGCTCTACCGGCTCGAGCGGCGCGGGCTGCTCGACTGCCCGATCGTCGGCGTCGCGGTCGACGACTGGAACGTCGACCAGCTCAAGGAGCGCGCGCGCACGTCGATCGTCGGGCACCGGCGAGGAGCTCGACGAGAAGGTGTTCGACCGCTTCGCCGCGCGGCTCTCCTACGTCGACGGCGACTTCGGCGACGCCGCCACGTACGAGAAGGTCGCCGAGGCGATCAAGGACTACGAGCGGCCGGTCTTCTACCTCGAGATCCCGCCGTTTCTCTTCGGCCGCGTCGTCCAGGGACTCCACGACGCGGGCCTGACGCAGAACGCGCGCGTCGTCGTCGAGAAGCCGTTCGGCCACGACCGCGAGTCGGCCACCGCGCTCGCCGAGGAGCTGCACCAGTACATCGACGAGTCGCAGCTCTTCCGGATCGACCACTACCTCGGGAAGATGGGCCTCGACGAGATCCTCTACCTCCGCTTCGCGAACTCGATGCTCGAGCCGGTCTGGAGCCGCAACCACGTCTCGTGCGTGCAGATCACGATGGCGGAGGACTTCGGCGTCGAGGACCGCGGCCACTTCTACGACCCGGTCGGCGCGCTGCGCGACGTGGTCGTCAACCACCTGATGCAGGTCGTCGCGGCCTGCGCGATGGAGGCGCCCGTCGCGCGGCGACCCGCGCACGATCAAGGACGCGCAGGTCGCGCTCTTCCGGGCGGTGGCCGAGGCCGACCCGGCGCACTACGTGCGCGGCCAGTACGACGGCTACCTCGACATCGACGGCGTCGCGCCGGACTCGACGACCGAGACCTACGCGGCGCTGCGGCTCGAGATCGACAACTGGCGCTGGGCCGGCGTGCCGTTCTTCATCCGCACCGGCAAGCGCCTGCCGGCCACGCAGACCGAGCTGCGCCTCGTGTTCAAGCACCCGCCGCGGCTCGGCTTCAAGGCGCTGCGGCAACGCGCCCGAGCCAACCAGCTCGTGGTCAAGCTCGACCCGACGACCGGCGTCCGGCTGATCGTCGACGCGCACCGCGCCGACAAGGCACGGGTCGGCGCCGATCGAGCTCGACATGGAGTTCAGCGAGCAGGGCGGGGAGGGGGCGACGCCCTACGAGGTGCTGCTGCACGCGGCGATGGTCGGCGACAGCACCCGCTTCACGCGGCAGGACGGCGTCGAGGAGACGTGGCGCGTGATGCAGCCGCTGCTCGACTCGCCGCCGCCGGTCCACTCGTACAAGCCCGGCTCGTGGGGCCCGAAGGAGGCCGAGAAGCTGGTCGCCGGGTACGGCTGGCACGCGCCGTGGCTCGCGTCATGACGGCCGATCGAGGACAAGCAGGCCGAGGCGCCGGCCCAGAGCGCGGCGGCGCCGTCGCCGTTCCCGCCGATCGCCGAGTACGCGTTCCTGTCCGAACTGCCACACCGGGCGCGCTCGTCGCGCCCGACGGCGCGATCGACTGGCTGTGCGTGCCGAGCTTCGACTCGCCGAGCGTGTTCGGCAGCCTGCTCGACCGCGAGGCGGGCTTCTTCCGCTTCGGGCCGTTCGGCATCAACCACCCGACCGCCGCGTCACTACGAGCCGGGCACGAACGTGCTCGTCACGACCTGGAAGACGCCCACCGGCTGGGTGGTCGTCCGCGACGCGCTGACGATGGGCCCGGCCGGCGAGACCGACACGATCACGCCGCACACGCGGCCGCCGGCCGACGACGACGGCGACCACATGCTCGTGCGCACGGTCGAGTGCATCGAGGGCGAGCGTCGAGGTCGAGCTCGTCTGCGAGCCGGCCTTCGACTACGGCCGCGAGGCCGCCGCAGTGGACGCTCGTCGACGACGGCGCGCACGCCGCCGACGCGACCGGCGCCGGGCAGACGATCCGGCTCGTCTCCGACCTGGCGCTCGGGATCGAGGGCGAACCGCGTCCGCGGCCGCCACGTGCTCGAGGCCGGCGAGCAGCGCCTTCTGCGCGCTGTCGTGGGCGGAAGGGCTTCGCGGCGCCGACGACCGTCGAGGAGGCGACCGCCCGCCTCGAGGCGACCATCGCGCTTCTGGCGCGGCGTGGCTGGCCGCGCCCGCATCCCCGACCACCGCTTCCGCGACCCGATCCAGCGCTCGGCGCTCGCGATCAAGGGCCTCACCTACATGCCGACGGGCGCGACCGTCGCGGCGCTCACGACGTCGCTGCCGGAGACCCCCGGCGGCGAGCGCAACTGGGACTACCGCTACACGTGGATGCGCGACACGACGTTCACGCTGCAGGCGCTGCACTTGCTCAACCTCGACTGGGAGGCCGACGAGTTCATGCAGTTCGTCGCCGACGTCGAGCCCACCGAGGACGGCTCGCTGCAGATCATGTACGGCATCGACGGCCGGCGCGACCTGACCGAGTCGACGCGCGACGACCTGTCCGGCTACGCCGGCGCGCGCCCGGTGCGGATCGGCAACGGCGCGTTCGACCAGCGCCAGAACGACGTCTTCGGCGCCGTGCTCGACTCGATCCTCCTGCACACGCGCGAGAGCGAGCGGCTGCCGCGGCGGCTGTGGCCGATCGTGCAGTCGCAGGCCGAGTGCGCGACGAAGGTCTGGCGCGAGCCCGACCAGGGCATCTGGGAGGCGCGCGGCGCGCCGCAGCACTACGTCTCGTCGAAGCTGATGTGCTGGGTCGCGCTCGACCGCGCCGCGAAGCTCGCCGAGATCCGCGGCGACCCCGAGCTGAACGCCACCTGGCGGGCGACCGCGGAGGAGATCAAGGCGGACATCCTCGCGCACGGGCTGCGCGCCGACGGCGTGCTGCGCCAGCACTACGAGACCGACGCGCTCGACGCGTCGACGCTGCTCGCCGCGATCTTCGGCTTCCTGCCCGGCGACGACGAGCGGCTGCGCGCGAGCGTGCTCGCGATCGCGGACGAGCTGACCGAGGACGGCTTCGTGCTGCGCTACCGCACCGACGAGACCGACGACGGCCTCTCGGGCAAGGAGGGCACGTTCCTGATCTGCTCGTTCTGGCTCGTCTCGGCGCTCGCGATCGTCGGCGAGCTCCAGCAGGCGCGCGACCTGATGGAGCGGCTGCTGCGGATCGCGTCGCCGCTCGGGCTCTACGCCGAGGAGTTCGACGCCGACACCGGCCGCCACCTCGGCAACTTCCCGCAGGCGTTCTCGCACCTCGCGCTGATCGAGGCGGCCGCGCGGATCATCGTCCCCGAGCGACTCGAGGAGGTCTGAGATGGAGAGCTACGACGTGATCATCGTCGGCACCGGCGCCGGCGGCGGCACGCTGGCGCGGCACCTGGCGCCGTCGGGCAAGCGGATCCTGCTGCTCGAGCGCGGCGACTGGCTGCCGCGCGAGCCGTCGAACTGGCTCGCCCACGACGTCTTCGTCGACAACCGCTACGTGTCCGCGGACACCTGGTACGACGAGCAGGGCAAGCCGTTCCAGCCGCAGATCCACTACTTCGTCGGCGGCGCGACCAAGCTCTACGGCGCGGCGCTCTACCGGCTGCGCGCCGAGGACTTCGGCGAGCTCGCCCACCACGACGGCGTCTCGCCCGCGTGGCCGATCACCTACGACGAGCTCGAGCCGTACTACACGCTGGCCGAGCAGCTCTACGAGGTGCACGGCGCGCGCGGGGAGGACCCGACCGAGCCGCCGTCGAGCGGGCCGTACCCGTTCCCGGCCGTGTCGCACGAGCCGCGCATCCAGCAGCTCCACGAGGACCTCGAGGCGGCGGGCCTCCAGCCGTTCCACGCGCCGTGCGGGATCCGGCTGAACGAGGCGAACATGCCCTACTCCGCCTGCGTCCGCTGCGTGAACTGCGACGGCTTCCCGTGCGCCGTGCACGGCAAGTCCGACGCCGAGGTCTTCGGCGTCCGCCCGGCGCTCGAGCACGCGAACGTCACGCTGCTCACGAATGCGCACGCGGTGAGGCTCGAGACCGTCGCCGGCTCCACGGTGGACGGCGTCGTCGTCGAGCAGGACGGCCATACGGAGACGTACCGGGCCGACGTCGTCGTGCTCGCCTGCGGCGCGGCGAACACGGCCAAGCTCCTGCTCGTCTCCGCGACGGACGAGCACCCGAACGGGCTCGCGAACGGCTCGGACCAGGTCGGCCGCAACTACATGTTCCACAACAGCGCGGCCGTGCTCGCACTGTCGAAGGACGAGAACCCGACGATCTTCCAGAAGACGCTCGGCCTGAACGACTTCTACTTCGCCGGCCGTGGGCACGACTACCCGCTCGGGAACATCCAGATGGTCGGCAAGTCGCAGGCGCCGATGTACCGCGGCGAGAAGCCGGGCGAGACGAAGCTCGCTCCGAGCTGGACGCTGGAGAAGGTCGCGAAGCACGCGATCGACTTCTGGCTCTCGACCGAGGACCTGCCGCGGCCCGACAACCGCGTCACGGTCGACCGGGACGGCAAGGTCACGCTCGTCTACAAGGCCACGAACGACGTGCCGAAGCAGGAGCTCGCGAAGCAGCTGCACTCGATGCTCGGGAAGCTCCACATGGAGGAGGGCCACCTCTTCCACCGGTTCGCCTACATGAAGAACGACATCCCGGTGGCCGGGGTCGCGCACCAGGCCGGCACGGCGCGCATGGGCTCCGACCCCGCGACGTCGGTCGTGAACCCCGACTGCCGTGCGCACGAGGTCGACAACCTCTACATCGTCGACACGAGCGTCTTCCCGTCGATCGGCGCGGTCAACCCGGCCCTGACGGCGATGGCCAACTCGCTGCGAGTCGGCGATCACCTGCTCGACCGGCTCGGCGCAGGCGCGGCTGTGGGCGCGGCGTCCGCCCGGGCCTAGCCGGCAGAGCATGCCCGCACTCGATCCGCGCCTCGTTCGCCGCGCGCGGCCGGTGCGGGCGCTGCTCGCGGTCGACGTGGCCGCCGGGCTCGCGACCGCGCTGCTCGTGCTCGTCGGCGCGACGCTGCTGGCGCGGGTCATCGCCGGCGCCGCCGGCGGCGATTCGCTCGCGGACGTCTCGGAGCGAGCTTGTCGCGCTCGCGGTCGTGTTCGCGCTCCGAGGAGCGTTCGCGTGGGTGTTCGAGGTCGCGGGCCGGAGGGCCGCGGCGACGACGCTCTCGGAGCTCCGGCTGGCGCTCGTCGAGCGGCGGCTGCGCGACCAGCCGGCCGCGCTCGACCGCGCGGAGGCAGGCGAGCTGACGGCGGCCACGGTGCAGGGCGTCGACGCGCTCGAGGCGTACTTCGCCCGCTACCTGCCGCAGCTCGTGCTCGGCTGCATCGTCCCGGTCGCCGTCCTCGTCTGGGTCGCGGCAGTCGACCTCGAGTCGGCGCTCATCATGCTGCTGACGCTGCCGCTCGTGCCGCTCTTCATGTGGCTGATCGGCCGCTACACCGAGGTGCGCACACGCGAGCGCTGGCAGGCGTTGCGGCTGCTGTCCTCGCACTTCCTCGACGTCGTGCGCGGCCTGCCCACGCTGCGAGCGTTCAACCGCGGCGAGGCGCAGGCGGCGACGATCGCGGACGTCTCCGAGCGCTACCGGCGCGCGACGATGGGCACGCTGCGCGTGAGCTTCCTGTCGGGCTCGGTGCTCGAGCTCGCGGCCACGCTCGGCGTCGCGCTCGTGGCGGTCACGGTCGGGGTACGGCTGGATCGGGGCGGCATCGGGTTCGAGGCGGCGCTCGTCGTGCTCGTGCTCGCGCCGGAGCTCTACCTGCCGATCCGCCGCCTCGGCGCCCAGTACCACGCGAGCGCCGACGGGGTGGCGGTGGCGGGGCGGATCCTCGACCTGCTCGACGCGCCGCCCGCCGTGTCTTCGGGCCGCCTGGTGGCTCCGAGCCTCTCGCCGATCCGGTTCGAGCGTGTCTCGTTCGCATACCCGGCCCGGCCCGGCCCGGTGCTCGACGGCGTCGATCTGGAGCTCGCGCCGCGCGAGACGGTCGCACTCGTCGGGCCGAGCGGAGCGGGCAAGAGCACGCTCGCGGCCCTGCTGCTGCGGCTCGCCGAGCCGACGGGGGGTCGCATCGCCGTCAGCGGCGTCGACCTGGCCGACTGCGACGCGGCGGCCTGGCGCACGCAGCTCGCCTGGGTGCCACAGCGGCCGGTGATCCTGCGCGGCACCGTCGCCGAGAACATCCGCCTCGGCGACGCGGTCGCCGCTGACGCACGCGTGGTCGAGGCCGCCGTGCTCGCGGGCGCCGACCGCTTCGTGCGCGCGCTGCCGCAGGGGTATGCAACGGTCGTGGGCGACGGCGGCCGGCCGCTCTCCGCGGGCGAGCGGCGGCGCATCGCGCTGGCCCGAGCGTTCCTGCGCGATGCGCCGCTCGTGGTGCTGGACGAACCGACGGCCGACCTCGACCCCGACGCCGCGGACGTCGTCGCCGAGGCCGTCGTCCGCCTTGCAAGCGGCCGCACGACCTTGCTGATCACGCACCGGCCCGAGCTTGTCGCGGCCGCCGACCGTGTCGTCGCGCTCGGGCAGGGCGGGCTCGTGGAGCTTCGAGCCCGGGAGTCGGCGTGACGCTTCGTCGCCTGCTCGCGCTCGCGGATGCGCCCAGGCCGCGCGTCGCGCTCGCGGTCGCCCTCGGAGCGGCGACCGTGCTCTGCGGCGTCGGGCTGATGGCGACCGCCGGCTACCTGATCTCGCGCGCGGCGGAGCAGCCGCCGATCCTGTCGCTGACGGTCGCGATCGTGCTGGTTCGCGCCTTCGCGCTGACGCGGCCGCTCGCGCGCTACGCCGAGCGGCTGGCGTCCCACGATCTCGCGCTGCGCGTGCTCGGGCGGGTGCGCGTCCGCGTGTACGAGCGCATCGAGCCGCTCGCTCCCGCGGAGCTCGCCGGCGACCGCCGCGGCGACCTGCTGTCGCGGCTCGTTGCAGACGTCGACGCGCTCCAGGACCTGCACCTGCGCGTGCTCGGCCCACCACTCGTCGCGGTCGCTGCCGGCGCGGTGTCGGTCGCTGTCGCCGCGGTAGTTCCTGCCGGCGGCCGGCCTCGTCCTCGCGATCGGCCTCGTCATCGGCGCCTGTTGCCGTGCCTGCGCTCACAGGCGCAGCCAACCGGCGGGCGGGACAGCGGCAGGCGGCGCTCCGCGGCGCCCTGTCCGCCGAGCTCGTCGAGCTGCTCGCGGCGGCGCCCGAGCTGGCCGTCTACGGGCAGGAGCAGGAGCGGCTCGCGCGCGTCCGCGCCGCCGATGACGCGCTGGTGCGGGTCGGGCGCCGCGATGCGCTCGCGACCGGGGTCGCCGACGGGCTCAACCTGCTCGTCACCGGAGCGACCGTCGCGGGCGTGCTCGCCGTGTCGGTCTCGGCGCACGCGGCCGGGCACCTCGACGGAGTGCTCATCGCGCTGCTGGCACTGCTCGCGCTCGCCTCGTTCGAGGCTGTCCAGCCGCTTGCCGAGAGCGCCCGCGCGCTTGCCACCACGCTCGCGGCCGGTGAACGCGTGCTCGAGCTGACCGACCGTCTCTCCGTCGTCCGTGACCCGGACGATCCCGCCGCGCCGCCTGCGTGGCCCTTCGCCGTCGAGCTGGAGGACGTCACCGTCCGCTATCCGGGAGCCCCCGCGCCTGCGCTCGATCACGCCGGCCTGCGGCTCGACCCTGGCAGCCGCGTTGCGCTCGTCGGCCCCAGCGGCGCCGGCAAGACCACCCTCGTCAACACGCTGCTGCGGTTCCTCGACCCCGAGCAGGGGCGCGTCACGCTCGCCGGCCGCGACCTGCGCGACTACCGCCAGCATGACGTGCGCGCCGCGGTCGCCGTCGCCGGCCAGGACTCGCACCTGTTCTCGGCGAGCATTCGTGCGAACCTGTGCGTGGCGCGCCCGGGCGCTTCGGACGAGGAGCTCGAGCGCGCCCTGGATCGCGCGCGGCTGCTCGACTGGGTGCGCAGCCTCCCCGACGGGCTCGACACGCTCGTCGGCGAGGAGGGCCGCGAGCTCTCGGGTGGCCAGCGCCAGCGGCTCACGGTCGCCCGCGCGCTGCTCTACGACGCCCCCGTCCTCGTACTGGACGAGCCGACGGCGCACCTCGATGCGGCCACCGCAGAGGAGCTCGTGAGCGACGTGCTTTCGGCAGCCGAGGGCCGCACCGTGCTCCTCGTCACGCATCGGCCCGAGGGCCTCGACCTCGTCGACCGCGTCGTCCGGCTCGAGGACGGGCGGCTCAGACACGGGGCAGCGTGAGGATGATCCCGTGCGCGACCACGATCAGCACCATCGCGAGTCCCAGGAGCGGTGCGCACGCGCCGGACGTCGAAGCGCCGGCTGATGGCGATCAGGAACAGGACCGTGGTGAGCAGCACCGGGCGGAGCCCCCGCGGGACGTCGTCCCGGCAGGATGAAGCCCGCATCCGGCCGACCGTTCATCCGCTTTGGATGATGATGGCGGCCCTTCGCAGATGTCTCCTGCCCAAAGAGGCACGAGACGATGAGCGAGGCGCAGAACACGCCCGGGATGCCCGGGCCTACGGCCGCTGAGGAGTCGACGGCTCCGCAGAACGCGAAGCTCGTCCTCATCTCGCTGATCCTCGTCGCGGCCGTCGCCAATCTGAACCTCTCGGTCGCGAACGTCGCGCTGCCGGACATCGGCGACTCGTTCGACGCGTCGCAGACGGAGCTCGACCTGATCGCGGTCGGCTACTCGCTCGGCCTTGCCGCGTCCGTTCTCTGGTTCGGGGCACTCGGCGACCGCTACGGGCGCAAGCTGATGATCATCCTGGGGATGTCGCTCTCGATCCCCGCGTGCCTGCTCGCGGGCTTCGCGTGGTCGGCCGACGTGCTCTTCGTCGCGCGCCTCGTCGGCGGCCTGTCGGCGGGCATGGCGTACCCGACGACGCTCGCCCTGATCACGGCGCTTTGGGCCGGGCCTGGACGCACGAAGGCGATCGCCCTCTGGTCTGCGCTCGGCGGCGGTATCGCCCTGCTCGGGCCGCTCATCTCGGGGGCGCTGCTCGAGTGGTTCGACTGGGGCGCGGTCTTCCTCGTCACGCTGCCGCTGGTCGCGATCGCCCTGCCGATGGCGCTCAAGTACGTGCCGGCCCACGTCAACGAGACGACGGAGCGCGTCGACAACCTGGGCGGGCTGCTGTCCGCGGTGATGATCGGGGCCTTGATCGTCTCGATCAACTTCCTGCCGGTCTCCGGCGAGCAGCGGCTGGCGATCGGGCTGCTGGTCATTGCGCTGGTCGTTGCGATCCTCTTCTTCCTCCGCGAGCGACGCGCGCGCCCCGCGCTCTACGACCTGAAGATCGCCTCCCGCCGGACCTTCTGGGTCGCCGCGATCGCCGGGATCATCGTGTTCGGCTCGCTGATGGGCGCCGCGTTCATCAGCCAGCAGTACCTGCAGAACGTGCTCGGCTACTCGACGGTCCAGGCGGGAGCGGCGATCCTGCCGGCGGGCGTGCTCATGGTGCTCGTCGCGCCCCGCTCGGCGAAGCTCGTCGGCTCGCACGGGTCGCGCGCCACGCTCCTGCTCGGGCAGGCCATGCTCTTCCTGGCCTTCCTCGGGATGCTCCTGTTCTGGGGCGAGGACACCCCGTACTGGCAGGTGGCGATCCCCTACGCGTTCTTCGGCATCGGGATCGGCCTCGCCGGCACGCCGTCCTCGAACTCGCTGACCGGCTCGGTGCCCGTTACGCGCGTCGGCATGGCCTCCGGGACGGCCGACCTGCAGCGAGACCTCGGCGGCGCGCTCATGACATCGATCTTCGGCGCGCTGCTCACGGCCGGCTACGCGTCCGCGATGAGCAACGCGATCGCCGAGTCCGGGAAGGACATCTCGCAAAGCACGCAGGCCCAGCTCCAGCTGTCGTACGCGAGCGCCGAGAACCTCGCGGCGAAGCACCCGGCCAACGCGGACAACATCCTCGCCGCGGCGCAGCAGTCCTTCCTGGACGGCGACAAGTGGGCGTACACGGCCGCCCTGGCCGCGGTGGCGCTGGGCATGGCGCTCGTCTGGTTCTTCTTCCCGAAGAAGGCCGAGGAGACGGCGCTACGGGCTGCGTATCACGCCGAGGACACGGGAGCCGGAGCCGCCGGCGTCCCGACCGCTCCGCTGCACGTCCCGGCACCCGGCGACGGCCCGGCCATCGTCGCGGGCCACGTCTCTCCACCGGAGGATCTCTGATGGCGCTCGCTCAGCACCTGCTGTTCGACACCGGCTCGGTCACGTTCCTGAAGGGCTGGGACCTGACGGGGAACTACACGACCGTCGACCTGATCGCGGCGTCCACCAACGCGCTCAACGGCGCCCTGCTCGCACGACGGCCGGATCACTACAAGAACTTCACCATTGTCGGGATCCTCCTGATGGCGCTCCTCGGCGGCCTCGGTGGCGGCATCACGCGCGACGTCCTGCTGGGCGACGTTCCCTCGGCGCTGACGAACCCCGCCTACATCACGTTCGCGCTGCTCTCCGGCGCGATCGGGTACCAGCTCGCCTACGCGAAGGGCCAGTTGTTCCGCGAGGGGCTGTTCCAGTTCATGACCTCGTTCTCGCTGCCCTTCTACGCGATCGTGGCTGCGCAGAAAGGCGTCGGGGCCGGGATCCCGATCCTCGGCTGCCTCTTCCTCGCCGTCGTGGGGCCGACGGCGGGCAGGTGGTACATCGACCTGTCGAGCGGCGTCACGCCGAAGCAGTTCATCCGCGGCGAGTGGTTCGTCTCGATCGCGGCGCTCACGGGGCTCGTGTGGATCCTGACCTTCTGGGCGACCGACAACACGTGGATCGCCCTCGGCGTCGCATTCCTCATCGGCTACTCGGTGCGCGTGGCGTGTCTCTGGTATGCGTGGGAGGAGCCGCTGGCGAGCGAGCCGACCGGCGTCTACCAGCACTCGGACGGCCGGCCGATGCTCGGCCGCAAGCTCAAGGGCAAGTCGCAGCGCGAGCTGCGCGACCTCGGCCTCCTCGTGGACGACGACGGCTCGATCAGAGAACCCGTACCGACGGGGTCCGGAGCGTGACGTGGTCGAGCTGATCGAAGGGCTCCCCGACGGCGTGATCGGCCTCGAGGCGAGCGGCGAGGTGACGTCGGAGGACTACGAGCGTGTCGCCGTTCCCGCGGTGGAGCGCGCGCTCACGACGCACGAGCAGATCCGCCTTATCCACGTGCTCGGGGAGCGGCTCGAGCGCCACACCCCCGGCGCGATCTGGGACGACACGAAGCTCGGCCTGTTCCACGTCCGCTCGTTCGAGCGGATCGCGGTCGTGAGCGATCTCGAGCGCATTCGGGCGCTCGTGAAGGCCGCGGCCTGGTCGGTTCCCGGGGAGATGCGGCTTTTCGCGAACGCCGAGCGGGCGGCCGCCGAGGCCTGGGTGAGCGAGGGGCTGGAGACGGCAGCGCCGGCCGGGTTCGCCGCTGACCGACGCCGGGGGGAGGACTAGAGCGGAACGTCAATGCAGGCCAGCTCATCAACTGACTTCGAAAGGCTACGACCAGCGAGAGGAGATGCGTCATGGCAGAGACGGTGACCGATGTCTTCGTCGGCGGCTACCAGGACATCGACGCAGCGACGAAGGACTTCGACGGGCTCGCAAAGCTCGTCGAGGACAAGAAGATCAAGATGGAGGCCGCAATCCTCATCACGCACGCCGAGGATGGGACGGTCACCGTGCAGCAGACGGCTGATCACCGCGGCCGCAAGGGCGTCAAGTGGGGCGGCAGCGTAGGGGTCCTGGTGGGCCTGGCCGCGCCTCCGCTGCTTGCGGCCACGGCCGCAGGCGCGGCCGCGGGCGGCCTGATCGGCAGATTCGTCGACAAGCGGGTCGACACGCAGATGCACGACTCGATCGGCGAGAACCTGCCGCCCGGCACGGCCGGGATCATTGCGACCTACGACGAGTCGCAGCGGCTCGCCGTCGAGCAGGCGCTACCGGGCGCGCTCGCCAAGTCGATCGTTCAGACGGACAAGAAGGGCCTGAAGGCGCTCAAGGACGGGCTCGCGGAGGCGATGGGCAAGTTCGTGCCCGACCGCACCGTCCTGCCGATCCCCGACCGGAACTTCGGCGGCACGATCGGCAGGACGATCGACAAGTCGGTCCCGGACTGGACGATCATTCCGGGGCCGAAGGCGCCCGAGAACGCCCCGAACGTCCTCCTCATCCTCATCGACGACGCGGGGTTCGGCCAGCCGGACACCTTCGGCGGGCCCGTCGCGACTCCCAATCTGACGCGCGTCGGGCAGATGGGCCTCTACTACAACCGCTTCCACGTCGTCGCGCTCTGCTCCCCGACCAGGGCCGCAACGCTCACCGGGCGAAACCAGCACCGCGTGGGCATGGGCTCGGTCGCCGAGTTCCCGGGGCCGTTCCCCGGCTACACAGGCGCCGTGCCGAAGAGCTGTGCCGCGGTTCCGCGCATCCTCAAGGAGAACGGCTACGTGACCGGCGGGTTCGGCAAGTGGCACATGACGCCCGATCGCGAGCAGGGCGCCGCGGGCCCGTTCGAGCACTGGCCGCAGAACTGGGGCTTCAACCACTTCTGGGGCTTTCTCAGCGGCGCCGCGGGTCAGTGGGATCCGCTTCTCACGCTGGACAACACGAACATCGGCGTGCCGGAGGGCTCGGACGGCAAGCCGTACTACTTCCCGGACGACCTGACCGACAAGTCCGTCGAGTGGCTGCACGCCGTCCGCGCGCAGGACGCCGAGAAGCCGTGGTTTTTGTACTACTCGACCGGCTGCGCCCACGCGCCGCACCACGTGGCGAAGGAGTGGGCCGACAAGTACAAGGGCAAGTTCGACCAGGGCTGGGACAAGCTCCGCGAGGAGGTCTTCGAGCGGCAGAAGAAGCTCGGGGTCATTCCCCAAGATGCGGAGCTGACGCCGAGGCCCGACCTCTTCGACGCGTGGGACTCGCTCGACGACGCCTCGAAGAAGCTCTACACGCGGCAGATGGAGGTCTACGCGGGGTTCATGGACAACGCCGACTGGAACGTCGGCCGCCTCCTCGACGCCGTCGAGGAGATGGGCGACCTCGACGACACGCTGATCTTCTACATCTGGGGCGACAACGGCGCGAGCCTGGAGGGGACGACGACCGGCTCGTTCAACGAGATGACGTTCCTGAACGGCGTCGACATCCCGCCCGAGCAACAGCTCGCGCTGATCGAGAAATACGGCGGCATCGAAGGTTGGGGGAGCGACCACACCGCGCCGCACATCGCGGCGGCCTGGGCCTGGGCCGGCAACACGCCGTTCCAGTGGGGCAAGCAGATGGCGAGCCACCTGGGCGGCACGCGCAACCCGATGGTCGTCGCGTGGCCGGACCGGATCAACGCGGGCGGCGACCTGCGCTCGCAGTTCACGCACGTCATCGACATCGGCCCGACCATCCTCGAAGCGGCCGGCATCCCGGAGCCGAAGGTCGTGGACGGGATCGAGCAGCAGCCGATGGACGGCACCAGCTTCCTGTACACGTTCGACGACCCGAACGCTGAGGAGCGGCACACCGTGCAGTACTTCGAGGTGATCGGCTCCCGGGCGATCTACAAGGACGGCTGGTGGGCGTGCGCCCGTCTCGACAAGAAGCCGTGGGAGTTCTCGCCGGCGGCGCTCGCGCCCTTCGCGCCGGGCAAGTGGGACCCCGAGCAGGACAGGTGGGAGCTGTACTACCTGCCGGACGACTTCTCTCAGGCGCACGACCTCGCGGCGGAGAAGCCCGAGAAGCTCGCCGAGCTGAAGGAGCTGTTCTGGCAGGAGGCGGAGCGCAACAACGTGCTGCCGCTGCTCGGCTCCATCTGCGTCTTCTTCGGCATCCTCCCGCCGCTGCCGACGGTCACCCGCTACACGTTCGCGGGCGACGTGCAGAACATCCAGAAGGGCCTCGTCCCGCGGGTCGCGGGGCGGTCGTACGCCCTCGAGGCCGAGCTCGAGATCCCCGCTGGCGGCGCAGAGGGCGTGATCCTCGCGAACGCCGACTTCATCGGCGGCTTCGGGCTCTGGGTGGACGGCGATGGCAAGCTCAACCACACCTACTCGTTCCTGGGCGTCGAGACCTACAAGCAGACGTCTATCAAGCCGCTCCCGACCGGCGACGTCAGCGTCAAGATGCTGTTCGAGGCGGACGAGCCCAAGCCGGGCTCCGGGGGCAAGGTCACGCTCTGGGCCAACGGCGAGCAGATCGGCGAGGGCCGGCTCGACAAGACCGCGCCGATGATGCTCACGTCGTACGCCGGCATGGACGTGAGCCGCGACAACGGTCTCGTCGTCGATCTCGACTACGAGGACAAGGCGCCGTATCCGTTCACCGGGACGGTCAAGAAGGTCGTCTTCGACCTAAAGCCGAAGCCGACGACGCACGACGACGAGCAGGCGCTGCATGAGCACGAGAGCCTCCATGCCGTCGCGCACGGAGTGGGCGCATGAGGCAGGGCACAGCGCTGAACGAGAACGTCTCCCGCCGGCCGGTCGGCCGGCGGGAGACGGCTCCGACTCGTACCAAGGGGGACTGACATGGCGAGCGCCAACGACCGCGGCTACGTCGTCGTCACCGGCACGTCCACCGGCGTCGGCGCGGCCACCGCCGTTCACCTCGCGGAGAAGGGGTTCCGCGTCTTCGCCGGGGTGCGGCGGCCGGAGGACGGGGAGGCGGTGCGAGCTCGGGCTCCCGATGCGATAACGCCCGTGATCCTCGACGTCACGGACGAGTCGGCGATCTCGGCGGCCGCGGCGACCGTCGCGGACGCGGTGGGGGATCGCGGCCTCGCGGGCCTCGTCAACAACGCGGGGATCGCCAAGCCCGCGCCGATCGAGTTCCAGCCGCTCGGTGACTTCCGTGAGCAGCTCGAGGTCAACCTGTTCGGCCCGGTCGCGATGGTGCAGGCGTTCCTGCCCCTGATCCGGCAGGGCGGCGGACGGATCGTGAACGTAGGCTCGATCGGCGGCCTGCTCGTCTTGCCCCTGAACGGCGCCTACAGCGCGTCGAAGTTCGGCATCAGGGCGATCAGCGACGCACTGCGGCTCGAGCTGCGGCAGTGGGGCATCCACGTGTCCCTGATCGAGGTCGCCCCGGTGCAAGACCGCGATCTTCGGCAAGACGTACGCCGAGCTGGACGCGCTCGAGGAGCGGCTCGGCGAGACCGCCTACCGGCTGTACGAACAGCAGGCGGCCGCCGTCCGCACGGCGACGGAGAAGGCTGCTGCAGACTGCGGATCCGCCGCTCGTGATCGCGGAAGCCATCGAAGACGCGCTGACGTCGGACAAGCCCAAGGCGAGGTACCTCGCCGGCCACGGCGGGAAGGCGGTCGCCGTCGCGGCGGCGCTCCCGGACGGGGCGAGGGACAAGGCACTCGTGCACGAGCTCGGCCTTCCCGACCCGGAGCCGCTCGCGGCCGCGTCAAGCGGAAAGGAGCAACAGTGAACGGCGAGACGAAGCCGAGGGTGCTGGTCGTCTACTACACGCTCACGAAGCAGTCGGGGCGAGTCGCAGACGCGATGGCGGAGGCGTTCGAGGCGCGAGGCTGCGACGTCACGAAGGCGCCGCTCGAGTTCACGGACGAGCGGTGGGTGCCGAAGCTCTCGCAGTTTCCGATGAAGCGCCCGTTCCCGCCAGATCGCCAGCATTCTGTGGGCGCAGCTGCGCCACAAGACCGGCGAGATCCGCATTCCACCGGAAGCGCAGGCGGGCGACTACGACCTCGTCGTGCTCGCGTCCCCCACGTGGTGGTTCCAGACGAGCATGCCGATCCGCTCGTACCTCTAGTCGCCCGAGGCGAAGGCGATCCTCGACGGCACGCCCTTCGCAACCGTGTCGATCTCGCGCCGCTACTACAGCATCAACCTCCGCCAGCAGAAGAAGCTCGCCGAGCAGGACGGCGGCCGGTTCGTCGACAAGACGCACTTCGTCGTCGCCGGCGGCCAGGTCAAGTCGATGCTCTCGTGGCTCGGCTACATGAAGCACGGCGAGGCTCAGGCGCGCGTCATGGGGCTGAAGATGCCGCCGCCGAATTTGAAGCCCGACTACAGCGACCAGGCGAGCGAGTTCGTCGACGGGCTCGTCGACGGCATCCTCCGCGAGCCGGCCGCCGCAGGTGTTGCCGCATGACCGTGAATCACGACAACAGAAGGAGGTAAGGGCAGATGGCAATCGGACCTGTCCAGCTGATCGTGCTCGGCTTCGAGCACCCGGATTTCCACGGTGAGGTCATCGCCGAGCTCGAGAAGCTCCGCGAGAGCGACACCGTGCGCGTGATCGACTCGCTCGCCGTTTACAAGGACGCGGAGGGCGAGATCGAGGTCATGCACCTGAGCAACCTCACCAAGGACGAGGCGATCGAGCTCGGCAGCAAGGTGGCCGCGCTGATCGGGCTCGGCATCGACGGCGAGGACGGCTTCGTGGCCGGCGCCGAGCTGGGTGCCGAGAAGGTGGCCGAGCAGGGCGGGATCGACTTCTTCGGGGACGAGGAGTGGGACGTGCTCGAGGAGATCCCGAACGACTCGGCCGCGGCGCTGCTCCTGATCGAGCATCACTGGGCCGTGCCGCTGCGCGATGCGATCGCGCGCGCGGGCGGGTTCCGCATCTCGGACGGGTTCATCAGCCCGCTCGACCTCGTCTCGATCGGCCTGATGGAGCGCGAGGAGGCCGAGCAGATGCACGCGATGGAGAAAAGGGGCGCCGCGAAGGCGACCGTCTAGACCAGCGACAGGCGAAAGGAGAACGAGATGGTGGGATGCCGCAGAGTTGCCCGTAGGACGGCGCGCCGGACCGGCCGCCGCCGCTAGGCACGCACCGCGTCTCCCGCGGGCCCGGCGCCCGCGGGAGGCGCTTCTTCCAAATCATTCGCTCCGCGGATGTGGAGCGGCACGGGACCAGGTCCGCAAGCGGGCCGGGAGGGAACAGGCATGTCAACTCAACCGATGGAGGAACGTGGCAGCGGCTGGCTCGAGTTCACGGCCGTCCTGCTGTTCGCGGTCGCGTTCTTCCGGATCATCTCGGCGATCACGTACTTCGCCGACAGCAGGAAGGTGACCGACCTCCAGGACGCGCTGTTCAGCAGCCACACCTGGGGCTGGGGCCTCTGGGACGCGATCATTGCCACGGTCGCGATCGTGGCCGGGATGTCGCTGCTCGCGGGCCGCGGCTTCGGACGCTTCATCGGCTACGCCTTCGGCGTCCTCGTCATCGTGCAGGGCTTCCTCGTCATCGGCTTTGCCCCCTGGTATGCGGCCCTCGCGATCACGATCGGCGTGCTGGTCGTCTACGGGCTCGCCGTGACCCCGAAGGGCGCGCTGTCATGAGCAGGACCTGGTGGATCGTGCTCGGCGTGGTGGCAGTCGGCGTCGGGCTCGCGGTGCTGCTCGGCGTGCTCGGCACGCGCAACGAGCCCTCCAAGACGGAGGCGACGTCGAGCCTGTGCACGAGCCTGAAGAGCCTCGGGACGTCGATCGACAACCTCGTCAACATGGATACGAGCACGGCGACGAAGAGCGACTACGAGGCCAACGTGCAGGCTGTGCAGGACGACTGGGACCAGGTGAAGAGCGACGCGCAGGACGTGCAGGACGCGCCCATGGGCGACCTCGACAGCGCCTGGGACGACTTCACGGCCGCCGTCAAGGACGTGCCGAACGATGCTTCGGTCTCCGACGCGGTGGACGATGTGAGCCAGTCCGCAGAGGATCTGAAGTCCGCGGCTGCGTCGACGTCCGCCGAGGTCGACTGCTGAGCGGAGCGTGGCGGGGCGGCGGCCTTCGGGCCGGCCGCCCCGTTTGCGACGCAAGCGCCGTCAGAGCCCCGACCTAGGCTTTCCCGATGGCGCCCGGTGTGCTCGCGATCATCGCCGCCTTCTGCTTCGCGCTCGCCGCGACGCTGCAGCAGAAGGGCGCCCTGGGCGGGGCCGAGGTCTCGCTCGCCCATCCGAAGTCCCTGATCGGCCTCGCGCGGCAGCGGACATGGCTGCTCGGGACGCTGTTCCTGCTGGTGGGCTACGTCTTCCAGGCGGTTGCCCTCGACCACGGCCGCCTGTCCGTCATCCAGCCGCTGCTGGTGACGACGATCGTCTTCGCGCTGCCGCTCGGCTACTTCCTGACCGGCCAGCAGGTCGGCCGGCGCGAGATCATCGGCGCGGCGGTGGTCGTGCTGGGGCTCGCGCTCTTCACCGTCGTCGGCGATCCGGCGGGCGGCAACGACAACGCGCCGAACGACCAGTGGGCGATCGCGATCGCCGTGGTCACCGCGCTCACCGTCCTCCTGATCCTCTCCGGCGGACGCGGCACGCTGGAGCGCAAGGCGGGCTCGTACGGGGCCGCCGCCGGCCTGCTCTACGGGCTCTCGGCGTCGCTGTGGAAGCCCTCCGCCGACCTGCTCGACAGCGGCGGCATGAGCGCGATGCTGTCGAGCTGGGAGGTCTACGTGTTCGCGGTCGCCGGCATCCTCGCCTTCGTCGTCCAGCAGGTGTCGCTCGGCACCGGTCGGCTCGCTCCGTCGGTCGCGACGACCTCGGTGGTGAACCCGCTCGTCGGCGTCACCATCGGCATCCTCCTGCTCGACGAGACGCTCGCCCAGCCGACCTGGCACAAGGTCGTCGCGTGGATCGGGCTCGGCCTGGCGCTCTGGGGCGCCATCGCGATCTCGCTCGCGCGCGAGGGTGACGACGCGGTGGCAACGGAGCCTGAGCCAGGCACCGCGCCCGCCACCTAGCTCAGAATCGCCACGAGGCCGTCGGTCGCGAGGATGCCGCCGAAGACGAGCAGCGTCACGGTCGCCGACCCGCTGCTGGTTCTCCGTCAGCCAGCGCTGCCCGGCGGCCAGCAACGCGTTCGCGTGGTGCCCCGCCACCACGTAGACCGCGACGGGAGCCCACACGAGCACGCCGGCGACCGCGATGTAGAGCACGACGAGCGAGAGCTCCTCCGGCCTGGAGAGGCCCGCCGCCGTCAGCGTCGCCGCCGCGACGAGGGTGATCGTCAGCCGCTTGGGGATGCCCAGCCCGAAGAGCGTGCCCATCACCGCCGCCGTCACGGGTGTGAGGTGCTCGAAGCGGGCGAGGAGCGCGCGCGTCCGGCCCGTCCCGCCGCGCGGCTGGGGCACCGCGCCGCTGTGCAGGCGCCAGGCCGCGGCCAGGAGGAGCACGCCGAGCGCCAGCTCGAGGATGCCTGCGACCACGTTGTCGCCGTCGCCGATGTCCGCCGCCGCCCCCAATGCCAGCGCGAGGATCCAGCCGATCGTCTCGCCGAGCAGGAACGCCAGGGCGAAGATCACGCCGTTCAGGCGCGCGAGCCGCGTCTTCAGGACGGCGATCGTCAGCGTGAGCGCCAGCGGGCTGGCCGCCGCGAGCAAGGCCATCAGCAGTATTCGTAGTGTCGTTCCCAGAGCGCGTCCGCCTGTGCGGGGACCTGAGGCGGCCACCGGCATTGAGACCATCCGTGCTCCGAGAACGGCCCGAATCGTCTCGATCGGATGATGTGGGGCCGGTAGACGCCCGGGACGCTGGCCACGTGAGACAGCGAGGACGTCACGGGTAGCCTGCTCGTCCAGGTCGCGATCTACGGGCTCGCCGCGGCGCTCGCGGCGCCGGTCGCGATCGTCGTGAGCGCCCTGATCCTCGGGAAGTCGGCGCGCCCCGTGCCCGCGGCCTGGATGTTCGTCGCCGGGGCGGCGTTCCTCGACATCGTGTTCGCCGTCGTGATCCTCGCGGCCGACCTGTTCGAGGAGGGCGGCGACGCGGGCGCGATCGTCGACGTCGGCCTCGGCGTGCTCTTCGTCGCGATGGGCCTGCTCGCCGTCTTCCAGAACGAGTCTCCCGAGAAGGACGCGGCGCGGCGGGCGCGGGCCGACCAGATCGCGACCGCGAAGCTCGCGAGCCTGTTCGTCGCCGGGATTCTCGTGCAGGTGATCAACTTCGACGCGATCGCCGTGTTCGGCGGCGCGCTGAAGGACATCGGCGAGGCGGACATCACGACCGGCCAGGAGGTCTTCGCGACGGCGTTCGGCCTCGCGATCATGCTGAGCGTCTACTACGTGCCGGTGCTGATCTACATGATCAACCGGGCGCGTGCAGTGCCGCTGCTCGCCCGGATGACGGAGTGGATCATGGCCAACAGCCGCATGATCGAGGTCGTCGTCGGCCTCGGCTTCGGCGTGTACTTCCTCGCCAAGGGACTGGCCGTCCTCGTCTAGCGCCCACGCGATGGACGACGTCAGCGCCCCGACGCCGGCCGCCGAAGAGCCGCCGCCGAACGCGTACCGGCCGGGGCGCTCGCCGTTTCGGTCCGCCGCGCAGGACCCACTGCACGAGCGGGTCGTCCCGGTCAGCGCCCAGCTCCCCGGGTACCGCCCCGGCACGGCGCGGGGCGACCTGATCGCCGGGCTGACCGTCGCCGCCCTCGCGATTCCCTCGGCGATGGCCTACGCCGAGGTCGCGGGCGTCCCGCCCGTGAACGGGCTCTACGCGCTCCTCCTGCCGGCGGTGCTCTACACGTTTCTCGGCTCGTCCCGCCAGCTGATCGTCGGACCGGAGGGGTCGATCTCGGCGCTCGTCGGGGCCGCGATCCTCCCGCTCGCCGTCGCCGGCAGCAACGAGGCCGCGGAGCTCGCCGCGACGCTCGCGCTGCTCGTCGGCGCCTGCTTCCTGCTCGCCTGGGTCGTGCGCCTCGGCTGGCTCGCCGACTACTTCTCGCGGCCCGGTGCTGATCGGGTACATCCACGGCGTCGCGGTCGTGCTCGTCTGCGGGCAGCTCGGCAAGCTGCTCGGCGTCTACATCGACGCGCGACAGGCCGCTGGGCCAGGTCGTCGACGCGTTCCGCGAGCTCGGCGAGGCGAGCGGCGACGACCGTCCTCGTCAGCGCCCTTGCGCTCGGCGCCCTCTTCTCCGCCGCGAGTCTTTCTGCCCTCGGCTGCCCGCCGCGCTGGTCGTCGTCGTCGGCTCGATCGCCGTCGTCCTGGGCGCTCGACCTCGCAGAGCCACGGCGTCGCCGTCGTCGGCGCGATCCCCGCCGGGCTGCCGAGCTTCGAGATCCCGACGCCGCCGCTCGGCGACGTCGCCGAGCTCGTGCCGGCGGCGATCGGGATCTTCCTCGTCAGCTTCGCCGACGGGATCCTCACGGCGAGGACGTTCGCCGGGAAGCGGAACCAGCACGTGCGGGCGAACCAGGAGCTGCTCGCGTTCGCGGGGTTGAGCGCCGCCGCCGGCGTCACGCAGGGCTTCCCGCTCGGAGCGAGCGGCTCGCGCACGACGGTGAACGACCAGATGGGCGCGACGGACGCAGATCGCCGGGCCTGTGCGCCGCGGGCGCGATCGCGCTCGTGCTGCTCTTCCTCACCGAGCCGATGTCGTACCTGCCGAGCGCGGTGCTCGGAGCGGTGATCGTGTCGGCGGCGGTCGGGCTCGTCGACCTCGGACGCGTGGCGCGCGCTGCGGCTCGTCAGCCGGTTCGAGTTCGGCATCGCCGCCGCCACGTTCGTCGGCGTCGCCGCGCTCGGCGTGCTGCAGGCGCTCGTGATCGCGGTCGCGCTCTCGATCGTCGACGTCGTCCGGCGCAGCGCGCAGCCGCACGACGCCGTGCTCGGCTGGGTCGACCGCCTGGGCCGCTACGGGAACGTGCGAGCTGCACCCGTCGGCGCGGGTCACGCCCGGCGTCGTGGTCTACCGGCTCGACGACCGCCTGTTCTTCGCGAACGCGCGCTACGTGAAGGGGCGCGTGCGCGAGGCGCTTCGCGGAGCGCCCGACCCGGCCCGCTGGCTCGTGTTCGACGCCGAGACCGTCGCGCACGTCGATGCGACGCGGAGCCGAGGCGCTCCGCGAGCTCACGCTCGAGCTCCGGCGCGACGACGTCGAGCTCGTGGTCGCTCGCATGCGGCCGCAGGTGCGAGGAGCGGCTCCGGCCGCGGGGGTGGTCGACGCGATCGGCGCGGAGCGCTTCTTCCCGACGGTGCGTGCGGCCGTAGCGGCCTACGTGGAGCGTGCCGCGTCATGCAAGGCCGAGCGCTTCATCCCCGGGGCACGAGCCGCGGAGGCTCCTCGGCCCACGATCGCACCGCGCTGAGCGAGGCGACCGACGCTGCACGTGTCCACGCTCCGCCGCGTTCCACCTGCTCGCGAAGCCGACGGGCGCCGTCTGCAACCTCGACTGCTCGCTACTGCTTCTTCCTCTCGAAGGAGATGCTCTACCCGGGCTCGCGCTTCCGCATGGCGGACGACCTGCTCGAGACGTACCTCGCGCCAGCTGATCGAGGCGCACGCGCGGGTGCCCGAGGTGACGATCGCCTGGCAGGGCGGCGAGCCGACGCTGATGGGCGCTCGACTTCTTCCGCCGCTCGGTCGAGCTGCGCGAACGGCTACCTGCAGCCCGGCCAGCGCGCGCTGCACACGATCCAGACGAACGGCACGCTGCTCGACGAGGAGTGGGCGGCGTTCTTCGCCGAGCACGACTTCCTGGTCGGCCTCTCGATCGACGGCCCGCGCGAGCTGCACGACGCCTACCGCGTCAACAAGGGCGGCAAGGGCTCGTTCGACCAGGTCATGCGCGGCCTCGACCACCTGCGGGACGGCCGGCGTCGAGTGGAACGCGCTCACGACGATCCACGCCGCCAACGCCGACGCACGGCCGCGAGGTCTACCGCTTCCTGCGCGACGAGTGCGGCGCCCGCTTCGTCCAGTTCATCCCGATCATCGAGCGCGTCGCCGAGGCGGCCGAGGACGGCACCGTGCCGTGGACGTCGTGGCGCGACCGGCCGCTCTACACGCAGCAGGGCGAGCGGGTCACCGGCCGCTCGGTGACGGCCGAGCAGTACGGCCGCTTCCTGATCGACGTCTTCGAGGAGTGGGTGCGCCGCGACGTCGGCGAGGTCTACGTGCAGATGTTCGACGTCGCGCTCGCGAACTGGGTGGGCGAGCCGCCGAGCCTCTGCATCCACTCGGAGACGTGCGGGCTCGCGCTCGCGCTCGAGCACACGGGCGACCTCTACTCCTGCGACCACTTCGTCGAGCCCGCGTACAAGCTCGGGAACATCCGCGAGACGCACATGCTCGAGCTCGTCGCCTCGCAGCGGCAGCAGCAGTTCGGGCTCGACAAGCGCGACACGCTGCCGCGCTACTGCCGCGAGTGCGACGTGCGCTTCGCCTGCCACGGCGGCTGCCCGAAGGACCGCTTCATCTCCACGCCCGACGGCGAGCCGGGGCTCAACTACCTCTGCGCCGGCTACAAGGACTTCTTCCACCACGTCGACCGGCCGATGCGCTTCATGGCCGAGCAGCTGCGGCGCGGGCGGCGCGCCGGCCGAGATCATGGCGCTCTACGCGGCCGAGGACGCGCGCGCGCGGCCGCAACGACCCGTGCACGTGCGGCAGCGGGCGCAAGTGGAAGCACTGCCACGGGGCCGCTTCCGCCCACCAGGGCGCCGACCGAGCCTCTGGATAGGTTCTAGCGCGACATCGGCACGGCGAACCCCGAGCCCCAGGCAGCGGACAAGCGGCCGGCATGAAACGCCGGTTCTTCGATCACTTCGCGAAGGGGCATGAGCGGCTCGAGGCGTCGGCCGAGGCGCAACCCGCGTGAAGGGTCTCTTCGACCGCTTCTCGAAGGGGCACGCGAAGCCCGAGGCGACAGTCGCCGGCCCGGCGGTCGTCCAGATCGACACCGCCTCGCTCTCGCGCGTGTTCTCCGCACCGACCTGGGTGCGGGACCTGGGCCTCCTCGCGTGGTTCCTGGTCGGGGTCGGCGTCCTGCTCGTCGGCGTCGTCGTGCTGCTCGGGATCATGTCGACGATCCTCATCCCCGTCACGCTCGGTGCGATCCTCGCGACGGTCTTCGGCCCGCTCGTGTCGAAGCTCCAGCGCCACATGCCGCGCGCGGCCGGCGCGGGGATCGTGCTGCTCGGGCTGCTCGCGGTCGCCGTCGTCATCGCGCTGCTCGTGTTCGGCGGCATCTACGAGCAGTCGGCCGAGATCAAGTCCTCGCTGTCGGCGGCCGTCGACAAGATCGAGGGCTGGGCGAACGACGCCGGCGCGGGCGGGACCTCGGACGCGACCGCAAGCGCCAAGAGCGGCACGGCCGAGACGGGCAAGACGCTGTTGCAGGGCGTCACGAACGGCATCGCAGGCCTGACCTCGCTCGTCTTCTTCATCACCTTCAGCGTCTTCGCGACGTTCTTCCTGCTCAAGGACGGGCCGATCGTGCGCCGCTTCGTGGAAGCGCACCTGGGCGTGCCGCGCGACGTGGCGGTCGTGATCACGAGCAACGTGATCAGGTCGCTGCGCCGCTACTTCCTGGGCGTCACGTACGTCGCGGCGTTCAACGCGATCATCATCGGGGCCACCGCGTACCTGCTCGGCGTGCCGCTCGCCGGCACGATCGCCGTCGTCGTCTTCGTCACGGCGTACGTGCCGTTCATCGGCGCGTTCGTCTCGGGTGCGTTCGCCGTGCTGCTCACGCTCGCGACCGAGGGCACGACGTCCGCGCTGATCATGCTCGTCATGGTCATCCTCGCGAACGGGCTGCTCCAGAACATCGTGCAGCCGATCGCCTTCGGCGCGACGCTCGGGCTCAACCCGCTGGTCGTCCTGATCGTGACGATCGGCGCCGGGAGCCTGTTCGGGATGATCGGCATGATTCTGGCCGCGCCGCTGACGTCCGCGGGGCTCCACATCAGCGGCGAGCTCGCGCAGGCGAGGGCGCAGCAGGCCGGGCGAGCGCCGCCGGGCGAGGAGACGCCGCCCGAGGACCTTCCTCCCGAGCAGGCGCCGGTCGGCGCCCTCTGAGCAGGTCTGCGACGCATCCCGTTGGTGCGACGAGCGGCCGGCGCCCCGGAATAGGGTGACGCACCGTGGCCGAGCAGCCTCCCGCCCCCGAGCCCGCCGCGCACGAGCCGCGCTGGCCCGTCGCGCTGACGCTCAGCACGTTCATCGCCATCTCGATCGCGCTGCGCGTGGCTGTGCCAAATCGCCAGTCGCTCGGCCCGACGTGGCTCGTCCCGGCGATCGAGATCGGGCTGCTCGTCCTCCTTGCGCTTGCCGATCCGGCCAACATCGCCGGGAGGCGGCGCTGGCTCAGGCGCGTCTCGATCACGCTCGTCGCCGCGCTGGCCGTCGTCGCCCTCACCTCGACGATCGTGCTGATCAAGGATCTGATCCAGGGCGGCAAGGTGACCAACGAGGCGAGCTCGCTGCTCGCATCGGGCGCGCTCATCTGGCTCGGCAACGCGCTCGTCTTCAGCCTGCTCTACTGGCTGCTCGACTCGGGCGGCCCGCTCGCGCGCTTCTACGGCGAGCACGAGTTCCTCGACTTCGCGTTCACGCAGCACCAGGCTCCCGAGCTGGCCCCGCCCGGCTGGCGGCCGCACTACGTCGACTACCTCGTCCTCGGCCTGACGACGAACACCGCCTTCAGCCCGACCGACGTCATGCCCATGTCGCGTTGGGCGAAGCTGATGATGGCGGTCCAGTCGCTCATCGCCCTGACGGTCGTCGGGCTCGTCATCGCCCGCGCCGTGAACGTGTTCAGCTGACGTGGCCACCGACGAGGCACGCCAGCACCGCGTCGAGATCGCGGCGACCGTCCTGCTCGCGGTCGCGGCCGTCGCGACCGCGTGGAGCACCTACCAGTCGACGCAGTGGCGCGGTCAGCAGGCGATCGACACCGCGAGCGCGACGAAGAACCGCATCCAGTCGTCGGAGGCCGCGACACGGGCCGGCCAGCTCACCCAGGTCGACATCGCGACGTTCGTGCAGTGGGTCGACGCGGACGTGGCCGGAGACCAGAAGCTCGCGCGCTTCTACCGCAAGCGCTTCCGCCCCGAGTTCCAGCCCGCCTTCGCCGCGTGGCTGGCGACCAATCCGCGGACGAACCCGAAGGCGCCGCTGACCCCGTTTGCCATGCCGCAGTACAAAGTCGCCGCGCAGGAGGAGAGCCGGCGGCTGAACGCCGCGGCCGGCGTGTACAGCGGCAAGGTCGAGACGGACAACAAGCGCGCCGACAACTACGTGCTGGCGGTGGTGCTCTTCGCCGCCTCGCTGTTCTTTGCGGGGATCTCGACGAAGATCCGCCCGCTGCGCCAGCGCGAGGCGCTGCTCGCGCTCGGCTGGGTCATCTTCCTGGGCACCCTGGTTTGGGTCCTGCTCTCACCCATCCGCCTCTCGATCTAGCCGGGCCATTTCGCCCCCACGGGGTGATGAGCCGCGGCGCACACTGCAGAAGATGGATCCGGAGCGCCGGCCGCCGGGCACGCGTTCGTACAGGAACGGAGGGCGTCATGAGCAGCGAGGAGAAGACTGAGCGGCGACCGAAGGCCCAGAACGGGCCGGCGAGGCCGGGCGGTCGGACGGTCGTGCATCTCACGCGGGCCGAGCGCGAGGCGCGGGGGAAGGCGGCGCGGAGCGAGGTGCCGCGGCGCTCGCACGGCGTGTACGAGCCTGCCTCGTCCCGGCCAGACCCGATCGCGCTCCTCGAGGAGCAGGCCGTTTCACGCGTGCCGGATCTCGTCCCGATCCGCTACGGGCGCATGCTGGTGTCGCCGTTCGCCTTCTACCGCGGCGCAGCGCTGATCATGGCGTCGGACCTTGCGGGACTCGCCGCGGTCCGGGCTGAAGGCGCAGCTCTGCGGCGACGCGCACCTCGCGAACTTCGGCGCGCTTCGGGTCGCCGGAGCGCCGGCTGCTCTTCGACATCAACGACTTCGACGAGACGCTCCCCGGCCCGTGGGAGTGGGACGTCAAGCGCCTCGCCGCCAGCTTCGCCGTCGCCGGGCGCGAGATCGGCTTCGCCGAGCAGACCGCCGCACGGTCGATCCTGCCGACCGTTCGCGTCCTACCGCGAGGCGATGCGCGGGTTCGCGGCGATGCGGAATCTCGACGTCTGGTACGCGCACCTCGACGTCGACTGCGGCATCGCCGAGCTTTCGAAGCAGGCCAAGGCGAAGCAGGTCAAACGGCGCGCAGGCGACGCATCGCGAAGGCGCGGACGCGCGACAGCCTGCAGGCGTTCGCGAAGCTGACGCGGATCGTCGACGGCGAGCGCAGGATCATCAGCGATCCGCCGCTCATCGTGCCCGCTCGAGGAACTTGCTCCGCGAGCCGAGGACGCGCGATCGGCTCGTGCGACCAGATGCGCGAGCCTCATCCGCGTGTATCGGAAGCTCACTCCAGAACGACCGCCGCATTCTGCTCGAGCAGTTCCGCTTCGTCGACATCGCCCGCAAGGTCGTCGGCGTCGGCAGCGTCGGGACGCGCGCCTGGATCATGCTCATGCTCGGCGTCGACGACGGCGATCCGCTGTTCCTCCAGGCGAAGGAGGCCCAGCCGTCGGTGCTGTCGCGCTTCCTCGGCAAGGGCCAGTACGCGCAACGAGGGCGAGCGCGTCGTGCGCGGCCAGCGGCTGATGCAGGCGGCCAGCGACATCTTCCTGGGCTGGGAGCGTGCCGCCGGTGACAAGACGCTCGACGGCCGTGACCGCGACTTCTACTTCCGCCAGCTCCGCGACTGGAAGGGCTCTGCCGTCATCGAGCAGATGGTGCCGAGCGGCATGGCGCTCTACGGACGGCTGTGCGGCTGGACGCTCGCGCGCGCCCACGCACGCTCGGGCGACCGGGTCGCGATCGCGAGCTACCTGGGCGCGGGCGACGTCTTCGACCAGGCGCTCGCCGATTTCGCGGAGACCTACGCCGACCAGAACGAGCGCGACTACGCGGCACTCAAGGAGGCCGTCGACTCCGGGCGGCTGACGGCGGTGGATGCGTAGCGCTAGTCGGTGTCCCGTGCGCGGGCGTCCTCGGGCAGCAGCAGTACGGCGCCGATGAGGAAGCAGAGGCCGCCGAGGGCGGTGAAGGCGTTCGCAGCGGCGAGGTCGAGGGCGCTGCCCGTCGAGGGCACGACGTAGCCCGCGATCGCCGAGATGCCGAAGGCGACGCAGCCGAGCAGGTTGACCGCCGCGATCTTCCACTCGAGGTCGCGTCGCGGCCGCCACGACCAGCCGCCGCACACCTCGACGTACGCCAGATATCCCGAGATGAGGAAGAACGCCGAGCCGAGGGCGTCGGGCGTCCACACGAGCCGGTCGTACTCGACGTTGTCGAACCCCGTCGTCATCGCGCGGAACGTGTCCACGTTGAAGAGGAGGGTTCCGGCGAACTGGACGACGCTGCTCCACCAGTCGATCCGGTGCGGCTCGAACGCGAGGAGACGAAACCGCTGCCCGCCTGGCCGCGACGGATCCCGGTCCGCGTTGAACGTCTGCACGCACTGGAGCGCGGCGGCCGTGGTGAAGAAGATCGACCCGACGAAGAACACGAGGCCGTCGACGGCCGAGCCGACGAGCTCGACGAAACCGGGGAAGGGGCCGATCGTGAAGCAGAGCGCGCCGATCGCGAAGAGGACGCCGATCCACCACGAGAGCCGGTGCGGCGCCCACCAGATGCCCTCGTCGCTGTGCTCGCCGCGCTTCCGGTGAGCGCGCGACGACCACACCTCGACGCCGCCGTCGGCGCGCCGGAAGCGGACGTGCGTGACGAACGGGCCGAGCCGCGTGTGCTCGAGCCGCGTCCAGCCGGCGGGTGTCCGCGGGTATTCCACGCGGCTAGCTCGTGGGTGCGATCGCAGCCGGCGGCTCGGCCGCGCCCTCGGGCACGAGGGGGCGGCCCGGCAGCCTACGGACGGGCCAGAACGCGAGCAGGCCGAACACCGCGACCGCGCCCAGCGCGTTCCGCAGCCCGTCGAGCTCGGCCTCGCCATAGGCGTCGGCCACCGCGGCCGCCTGGCCGGGCGGCAGCCCGGCGTCACGCGCCGCAGCCTCGACCTGCTCGACCGGCACCGCGTCGAGGCCCTGGCTCGCCTCCTCCGTGAGCGCGGCCTCCGTGCGCTGCGGCAGCGCCGGGTTGTCCTGCACGCGCTCGATGAACCCGTTGGTCAGCCCGGTGAGCAGAACGGCGCCGATGAGCGCAGTGCCGAGCGACGCACCGAGGTTCTGCGCCGTGCCCTGGAGCCCGCCTGCCTCGTTCGTCCGGTCGGCCGAGACCGAGGACATGATCACGTTCCCGAGCTGCGAGATGAGCAGCCCGGCTCCGATGCCGAAGATCGCGAGGCCGACCGAGAACTGCCGTGTGTTCAGCGTCACGTCGATCGTCCCGAGCAGGACGAACGACCCGAGCACGAGCCCTCCGAGCCCGACCTGCGCGGTCCGCCTCGGCGACCGCCGCGCGGCCATGCGCGGGCCGAGCAGCGCCGCGAGGAGCATCGAGATCGACATCGGGAAGAGCCGCTTGCCCGTCTCGAACGCGTCCAGGCCGAGCACCACCTGGAGGTACACGGGGAGCACGAAGAAGACGCCGAGCAGGATCAGCTGCTGCATCAGCAGCGTCGTCAGGCCGGCGCGGAGCGTCACGATCTTCAGGAGCGCGCGGTCGAGCAGCGCGTCCTGGCCCAGCTTGTCGCGGTGCTCGAGCCACAGCCAGAACGCGCCGAGCAGGGCGAGGCCGCCCATGATCAAGAACGGCACGGGAGAGAAGCCGAACGGCGTGATCTCATGCCCGTTGACCGAGGGCGGGTTCTGCGGCTGCACCCAGCCCCAATCGCTGCTCTTCAGGATGCCGAAGACCACCAGGCCGAGCCCGGCCGCCGAGAGCGCCGCGCCGACGTAGTCGAGCTTCGGCGGGTTCTCGACCGCCGGCGCCTGCTTCATGCGCCGGCGGAACAGCAGGATGGCGATCACGATCACGTCCTCGGCGAGGAAGACGAGGCGCCAGCTCCACGTCGTCGTCACGTAGCCGCCGATCAGCGGCCCGGCCGCGATCGCCGCCCCCGCGACGCCGCCGATCATCGCGTAGGCGAACGCGCGCTCCTTGCCCTTCGTAGTTGACGGCGATGAGCGCCGCGATCGCCGGGATCACCATCACCGCACCGAGGCCCTCGATGAGCGACCAGCCGAAGAGGAGCACGTCGAGATTCGGGCTGATCGCCGTGATGAACGAGCCGCAGCCGTAAACGGCGAGCCCGATCGCGAAGATCGTGTCGCGCCCGTAGATGTCGCCGAGCTTCGCGCCGACGAGCATGAACGCCGCCATCACGAGCGTGTACATCGTGATCGCGAGCTGCACGCCGGAGATCGTCGTGTCGAGGTCCTCGACGATCTGCGAGATCGACACGTTCATGACGGCCGAGTCGAGCACCATCACGAACTGGGCCGAGGCGAGGATGATCAGCGGGAGCCACTTCTTCATGGGTCGAGCGACCCTACGCGGCCGGAGCGTCTAGGCGTCGTCCGCTCGGGATGAAGCGCCTGGTTACATGGCGATCGCGAGCAGGTCGGCGCCGACCCCGACCGCGAGCAGCGCGCTGGCGAGGGTCTTGTCGATCGCGGCCTTGACGATCCGCGCCGGCCGTGGCGCCGTCTCCCCCCGCGGTGGGAGGGAGATAGCGCCATGGATCGGCTCAGGCCTTCTTGTCGAGCTCGGCGACGTCGAGCTCGAGGGCGAGCGCCCGCACGATGTTGCCCGTCGCGGCCGCGACGCGCGCGGTGCCGACGATCGGGGCGACGGCGGCGAGGACACCCTGCACCTGCTCGGCGTCGATCTCGAGGTCCTTCGCAATGCCGAGGTTCAGGAGATACGACACCGGCGGCGCATCGACCGCGACGAGCGCGGCGATCCGCACGAGCATCAGGGTCTCGGTGTCGAGGTTCGACGCTTCGATCGAGTCCGCGGTCATGCTCGTGAGCAGGTCGAGGACGGGCGTCTCGGTTGTTGCTGCCATAGGAACGCTCCTTCTGGGGATGGAGGCGCGGCGGTATACCGCTCAGGGACACCCTGCCACCAGTGCCCGCGCAGATCCTCACCCCGACCGGATGAAAGGTGGTGCGTGAACCGGTCCCTCGGCGCCGGACGCCGCGAACAGCCGGCGGGCCAGGCGGATACCGCGCCGGTAGCCCGCTTGTCAGTCGGCGCCGCGTCGCGGAGCGAGCCGGCTGACGAGCACCGCGAGCACGATGACCAGGTACAGCTGCCCGATCAGGGCCTCTGTGATCGAGATGGTGTGCGCAAGGTTGCCCGAGGTCGTGTAGTCGCCGTAGCCGACCGTGGTCATCGTCACGTAGCTGAAGTACATGCGCACGGCCAGCGTGCCGTCGGTGCCCTGCACGAACAGGTCGCCGGAGCCGAGCAGCGGCGACGGCGCCGTACACCATCGTGAAGAACATCCCGAGGAGCAGGTAGATCGGAGACGGCGCCGAGGACGGACTGCGCATTGACGGAGCTCTGGTCGAAGACGCCCACCGCGATCACGCCGCAGGTGGAGATGAGGATCAGCGCCTGGAGCAGCCCGACCGCGCCGTCCCAGGAGTCGCCGCCCCCGAGTGACGCGATCACGGCCACGATTGCGACCACCCCGAGGCCGGCGGAGGCGACGAACGCCAGGCGTCCGAGACCGGAGGTCCAGAGCGCCACGCAGAGCGTCGCCGTCTGGAGCAGCACCACGACCGACTGCCCCCAGCTCTCGTCCGGCGCCGCCGCTGCGAACAGAAAGGTCGCGAAGACGAGCGCCAGGACGAAGCCATAGCTGTGGCTCGCGCGGAGCCGCGCGACCCGCACCCCCGGACGCCAGCTGCTCTCGGTCACGGCGAACGGAGGGCAGCCCGGCGCCGGACTGCCCTCCACGTTCCGGTTTTCGCCCTCAGGAGGTCGCTGCGGCGGTCGCGTGCGCGCCGATCGCGATCAGGTCCTTCGGGTGGATCCACTCGTCGGCCAGCACGAAGCCGCCCTTGTCGAGGATCTTGTCCCGCAGCGGGATCGCCCAGCGATGCTCGATCAGCGCCACCGCGGCGGCGGTGTCGTTCGGGATCGCGTCGGCGAAGTACCAGACGTCCTCGTCCTCGAAGAGATGGCCGTCGGCCATCGCTTCGGCGCCCGCGACTGCCGTGTCCACGACCTCGTCCTCGTCGCCGGTGCCGAAGCCGACGAGGGCTCCGACGATGGC
Organism: uncultured Thermoleophilia bacterium; assembly: GCA_963734565.1. Lineage (GTDB taxonomy): Bacteria > Actinomycetota > Thermoleophilia > Gaiellales > Gaiellaceae > JACVRM01. The sequence goes on from CAVTHM010000007.1 coordinate 724,041, forward strand.
GCCGAACTGCATCGACTCCTCCTGGGTGAGGTCGGTCGTCTGGACGGCCATCACGTCGCCGTTGGAGTCCTTGCGCACGACCATCAGGTCGATCGAGCCGGACGATGTCGGCCTCCTTGAGACGCTGCAGCTCATCGAGGATCTGCCCGTCGGGCTCGAGCTGGGTGAAGCCGACCACGAGCATCTGCACCGGACCGAGGGGGAAGCCCTTCCCTGTCTCGTCGGGCGTGCTCATGACATCCCCAGAATCTTGGCCTTCTGGGCGGTGAACTCCTCGTCCGTGAGGATGCCCTGCTCCTTCAGCTGGCCCAGCTGCTGGAGCTGATTGATCGCGTCCTGGCTCATGCCGCCTGCTGCGGGCGCGGCCGGCGGGGGCGCCGGGGCGTACTGCTGCGGCGGCGGGGCGGGCGCGTATTGCGGCTGCTGCTGCGCGTACTGCTGCTGCTCGAGGTCTGAGATCCGCGCGTCCTGCTCGGCGGCGTACTGCTGTCGCTCGGCGTGCTTCTTGCCTGCGTAGTAGGCGCCGCCGCCGACGATGGCCGCACGTGCCAGCGGCCTCCTTCTTCTCATCATTCGACTGTTCTCCCTTCCTTCGGACTCGTCCGCCGGAAATGATCGCACGCGCGCCCAGGCTCCGGGGATGGTCGGAAGCCGCTCGATCATCCGATCGGGACGATGAACCGGTCCACAGCGTGGGATTCGCTTGCCTGGGCAGGATGCGCTACGAGCACAGGATGAAGCGATGAGCACGACTGGGTACGCCCCGACCGGCGGCGTCGCGCGCCGAGGGGGCGGGGTGGGTCACGTTCGCCGCCGTGCTGCTCGGGATCGCCGGGGCCTTCAACGTGTTCGACGGCATCCTCGCCGTGTCCAAGTCGAGGTTCTTCGTGGAGGACGCCACGTACGTCTTCAGCGACCTGAACACCTGGGGCTGGATCGTGATGGCGCTCGGGACGATCCAGCTGCTGGCGGCGTTCGCCATCCTGAGCGGCAGCTCCTGGGCGCAGTGGTTCGGCGTCGGCGTCGCGAGCCTGAACGCGATCGGGCAGCTGATGTTCCTCCCCGCCTACCCGCTCTGGGCGCTCGCGATGTTCGCCGTCGACCTGCTGGTCATCTTCGCGCTCGTCGTCTACGGCGGGGCCCGCCTACGCCAGACTGCCTAGGCGCCTGGGCCGGCCGCTTTCGGCGGCCCGGCGGCGCATGAGACGATGTCGCAGGTGAGCGCCGCGCTCCAGACACCCGAGGCCCCAGCCGGGGCCTGGCACTCGCGTCCCGGCGACGAGGTCGCCGCGGCCTTCGGCGTCGACCCGGCGACGGGCCTCGGCGCCTCCGAGGTCGAGACCCGGCGCGCGCAGTACGGGCCGAACAAGTTCGCCGAAGCGGCGTCAGAGCCGCGCTGGCACGCGTTCGTGCGCCAGTACCGCGACCCGATGCAGATCGTGCTGCTGGTCGCCGGCATCGGGAGCATCTACCCCGTCAAGGAGTACGGCACCGGCGTCGTGCTGATCCTGCTCACCGTCCTGAACGCCGTGCTCGGCGTGAGCCAGGAGGGCAAGGCCGCGGCGGCCGTCGCCGCCCTCCAGAAGATGATGATCATCAAGGCGAAGGTGCGCCGCGACGGGCGGCTGGAGGAGCTGCCGGCGGATCAGCTCGTCCCCGGCGACGTCGTGTCGGTCGAGGCGGGCGACATCATCCCGGCCGACGGTCGGCTGCTGCAGGCGGCGACGATGGAAGTCGCCGAGTCGGCGCTCACCGGCGAGAGCGTGCCGGTCTCCAAGGGCACCGATCCCGTCGAGGGCGACGACGTGCCGCTCGGCGACCGCAGCGGGATGGTCTTCATGAACACGAACACGACGCGCGGCACCGGCACGTTCGTCGTGACGGCTACGGGCATGGAGACCGAGGTCGGGCACATCTCCGGGATGCTCCAGCAGGAGGACGACGAACGAGACGCCGCTCACGCGCCAGCTGACCGTGCTGACGAGCCAGATCCTGATCATCGCCGGCGTCGCGGTCGCCATCTCGATGGCGCTGAACCTGTCGCGCGGCGACAGCTTCGACACCGTCTTCACGGCGGCGATCGCCTTCGCCGTCTCCGCCATCCCGACCGGGCTGCCCGCGGTCGTGACGACGATTCTCTCGCTCGGCACCCAGATCCTCGCGAAGGCAAACGCGATCGTGAAGCGGCTCCGCTCGACCGAGACGCTCGGCTCCACGTCCGCGATCAACTCCGACAAGACCGGCACGCTTACGCTCAACCAGATGACGGCGGTGGAGCTGGCGCTCGTCGGCCGCCGCTACGCGATCTCGGGTAACGGCTACTCGATCGAGGGCGAGATCAAGCGCGTCGCCGGCGAGACCGACCTCCCGCTCGACCCGATCCTGACGCCGATGGTGCTCGCCTCCGACGCGCAGGTCGTGGCGGGCGAGCTGATCGGCGACCCGACGGAAGGCGCCCTCGTCGTGCTCGCCGAAAAGGGCGGCGTCGATGCGGCGATGACGCGCGAGGCGTTCCCTCGCATCGCCGAGCTCCCGTTCGACGCGGAGTACAAGCTGATGGCGACCTTCCATCGCATGAAGGACGAGTCGGGCCGCGACGTCGTGCGGGCGTTCGTCAAGGGTGCGCCCGACCAGCTGCTCTCGCGGGGCACGCAAGGCCTCGGCGCCGACCTCGAGCTCGTCCCGGTCGACGACGACGGCCGGCAGCGCTACAACGCCGAGAACGAGCGGCTCGGCGCAGCAGGGCCTGCGCGTGCTCGCGGTTGCGCGCAAGGACTTCGACGCCGGCGACCTTCGACCCGAACGCCGACCTGCTCCCGCTGATCGACGGGCTGACGCTGATCGCGCTCGTCGGCATCGTCGACCCGCCGCGCCCGCAGGCGAAGGCGGCGATCGCCGAGGCCCACAGCGCGGGGATCGAGGTGCGGATGATCACGGGCGACCACGCGGTCACCGCCGAGGCGATCGCGCGCAAGCTCGGGATCAGGGGACGCGCCATCACCGGAGCCGAGTGGGCTGCGATGAGCGACGACGAGGCGCTCGAGGCGATCGGCGGCATCGGCGTGATCGCGCGGGTGACGCCCGAGGACAAGGTGCGCCTGGTCGACATCCTCAAGCGCAAGGGCCACATCGTCGCGATGACCGGCGACGGCGTGAACGACGCGCCGGCGCTCAAGCGCGCGGACATCGGCATCGCGATGGGCATCACCGGCACGGAGGTCTCCAAGGAGGCCGCCGTGATGATCCTCACGGACGACGACTTCTCGACGATCGTGCGCGCAGTCCGCATCGGCCGCGGCCTCTACGACAACCTCAAGAAGTACATCCAGTTCCAGATGGCCGCGCTGATGGGCTTCATCACGATGTTCCTGGGCGCGAGCATCTTCGACATCGCGAGCGGCGTGCCGCTCGTTCCGCTGCAGACGCTGTGGGTCAACTTCACGACGCAGGTCTTCATGGCGATCGGGCTCGGCTACGGCGAGCCGGCGAGCGACCTGATGAAGCGCAAGCCGCGCCCCGAGAACGAGCCGATCCTGCCGCGCGACCTGCTCGTCTACCTGGTGATCTGCGGCCTCGTCCTCGGCGGGACGTCGCTCGGGATCATCTGGTGGGCCGCCGACGAGCACGGCGTCGCGGTCGCGCGGACGATGGGGCTCACCAGCTTCGCCATTGCCAACGTGTTCCTCGCCTACACCGTCAAGGACCGGCTGCGCTCGATCTTCAGCGAGGAGACCTTCGCCGACCGGAAGCTGCTCCTCGCGACCGGCCTCTCGGCGGTCGCGATCCTGTTCGGCACCGAGCTCCGCATCTTCCAGCGGATCCTCGGCACCGTCAGCCTGACCGGCCAGCAGTGGGTCGTCTGCATCCTCGGCGCCTCGACGATCCTCGTCGTCTCCGAGGCCCGCAAGTTCTGGCTGCGCCGCCATGAGCAGGCGCCGGAGGCCGGGACCCTGGCCATAGAGCCCTCGGCGTCGTAAGGTTCATCGATGGCTGCGGCCCCACCCACGGCTCGTCCGGCGATGGTCCGCACGGACGAGGAGCTCCAGGAGCTGCTCGGGCTGCTCAAGGGCGCCGACTCGCTCGAGCTCAAGCTGACGATTCCCGAGCGCGCGCAGCGCTCGGCTGTCGAGGCGCTCGGCATGGATCCGCTCGCAGGCCGAGATCCGCCAGGTGTTCTTCTTCGACACGCCGGAGCTCACGCTCCAGGAGCACGGTGTCGTCGTTCGCGGGCGGCGGACGCAGCGCAAGGGCGACGACACGGTCGTGAAGCTGCGTCCGGTCGTGCCCGTCGGACCTGCCGAAGGCGCTCCGTAAGTCGCGTGATTTCGTCGTCGAGGTGGACGCATCGCCGACCGGCTTCGTCTGCTCCGGCTCGTTCAAGGGCGTGCCGGAGTCGGCGACGGTGCAGGCGGTCGTGGCGGGGAAGCGGCCGCTGCGCAAGCTGTTCTCGAAGGAGCAGGCGGCCTTCTACCTCCAGCATGCTCCGGACGGCCTCCTCCTCAACGACCTCGCCGTTCTGGGGCCGATCTTCACGCTGAAGCTCCGCTTCACGCCGCCCGAGATCCAGCGGAAGATGGTCGCCGAGGTGTGGATGTACCCGAGCGGCGCGCGCGTGCTCGAGCTGTCGACGAAGTGCTTGCCGGGCGAGGCGTTCGACGTAGCCATGCAGGCGCGTGCGTTTCTCAGCTCGAAAGGGGTCGAGCTCGGCGGCAAGCAGGAGACGAAGACGCGCATCGCCCTGGAGTTCTTCGCGAAGCACCTGGACGGCGGCGCTCCGCCGCCCGCGGGGACCCCCGCCGAGACGGGCTAGCGCCCACCTGCCGTGGTGCGCTCCGTCTACCTGGTGCGCCACGGCCCGGCCGGCCACTACGACCCCACGCGCTGGCCCGACGACCGCGACCGGCCGCTGACGCCGGACGGTATCCGGCGCTTCCGCCAGGCGGCGCGGGGCCTGCGCGCCCTCGTCCCGGAGGTCGACGCCGTGCTCGCGAGCAGGCTCGTCCGCGCCTGGCAGACCGCCGAGCTCCTCCACGAGGAGGCCGGCTGGCCGGAGCCCGAGCCGTGCGAGCCGCTCGAGCCGGGCCACTCGCTCGCAGCGGTTGTGGACGAGCTGTGCCGGCACGACGGCTCGGTCGCGCTGGTCGGGCACGAGCCCACGTTCTCGCGGCTCGCATCGCTCTTGTGCACCGGCAGCGACGACGCGCTGCGGATCGACGTCAAGAAAGGCAGCGTGCTGCTGCTCGACGTCGAGGTGCAGGCCGAGGTGATGCGGGCCACGCTGCGTTGGGTGCTGCCGCCCAAGGCTCTTCGCGCGCTCGCCGGCTGATGCTCGAGGCGTTCGGCTGGGGCTTCCTCGCCGCGTCGTCTCTGATCGCCGGCGGCGCGGTCGCGCTCCTGTGGCCGGTCGGCCCACGCCTGCTCGGCATCGTGATGGCGTTCGGCAGCGGCGTCCTCATCAGCGCGGTGGCGTTCGAACTCGTCCAGGAGGCGTGGGACACCGACGGCGGACACGGCAGCGTCGCGGTCGGGCTCTTCGCCGGCTCGCTGGTCTTCTACGCGGGCGACACGCTGATCGACCGGATGGGCGGCGAGCACCGCAAGCACTCCGGTGGCAAGCAGGCCGAGGGACAGCCGCTCGCGATCCTGCTCGGGACGGTGCTGGACGGCATCCCGGAGTCGATCGTCCTCGGGCTGACGCTCGTCGGCCAGGGGAGCGTCAGCGTCGCCTACCTCGTCGCTGTGTTCATCTCGAACGTGCCGGAGGCGTTCTCGTCGTCGAGCGGGCTTGCCCAGGCGGGCTGGGCGAAAGGCCGCGTGATGGGCCTGTGGGTGCTCGTCGCGTTCGTGTCCGGGCTCTTTGCCCTGCTCGGCTTCGCGGTGTTCGACACCGCGTCGGCGAGCGCCAACGCCTTCGTGCTGGCGTTCGCAGCGGGCGGCGTGCTGACGATGCTGGCCGACACGATGATCCCGGAGGCGTACGAGCACGCCGGCAAGCTCGTCGGCGTCGTGACGACGTTCGGCTTCGCCGTCGCGTTCGGACTGAGCGCCTTGACGTGAGGGTGTCGGCGCTGCGGATCAGGGGCATACTCGACGCATGTTCAGAGACCTCTTCAGGAGGATCTTCCGCCGCCGCGAGCCGGGCGAGATCGACATGCGCCCCACCCGTGACCGCCTCCTGACGCACCCGGCCGACAACTCCGACCGCGACGCGACCAGCGAGGCGAACGTCGGCGGCCACCTCTAGCGCGGCAGCTTGAAAGCGTTCGCCTGCACGCGGGCGCCGGTGTTCGCGACGATCAGCTGCGCCAGCGTGCGCCGGTACGTGATCCCGTAGCGGCGCTGGATGTCCTTCAGCACCGGGTCGTTCGCGTAGAAGAACCGGTCGCCGTCGCGCAGCGCCTGGAACTGGCGCTTCCACATCGCGAGCTGGAGTTCGCCGAACTCTGTGCCGGGCACATGCGGCTCGCTCAGCATCCCGACGAAGGCGTCGAGCTTGCCCACGTCGCTGTACACCGCGGCGAGCCGCGACGCGAGGCTCGTGCGGCGCGTGCCGGAGACCGCCTGCTCCTGTGCCGCCGGGGTCCCGAGCGGGATCGGGTTCCCGTTGCGATCGCGTAGGCCGACGAACGCGAGGCTCGCCGGGTCGTTCGCGAACGGCACCGCCTCGGTCTGGTCGCCCTCGCCGGTCACCGCCGCGAACGACGGCTTCGCCGGCAGCCCGTACGCCTGCCGCAGCGCGTTGTAGGACGGGATGCCGTGGTCGCGGGCGCGCTCGATGTCGATCGCTCCGAGATCCTCGACGCCCGCGTAGCAGGAGGCGCTGATCACGGGCACGCCGCAGGCGGCGGGATCTGCGGTGCCCGGCTTCGGCACCTGGAAGAGCACGCTGCGCAGCGCGTCGTCGATCTGCTCGTCGTTGCGGTACTGCCGCTCGGACGCCAGGCCCTTGAGGAGCGGTCCGAGGCCGACGCTCTCCACCAGGTCCGGGTTGCCGAAGCCGACGGTGAGCGGGATCTCGAGGCGGGTCGCTCCGGGCGGCGGAGCATCGTCGCCACCGCCGCCACCGCCCTCGACGCGGATGCCGGCCGACCGGAAGCCGGCCAGCCGCGCGTCGGACCAGTAGCCGGCCGGCTCGGTGAGGTCGAACTCGCCGTGCACCATGCTGTGGGCGCGGTAGCCGGCCGAGGCGAACTCGTTCGAGATGCCCGCGTCGACGCCGGGGTTGTAGCCACGGTACGGCGCCAGCCGCACACCGAGCGCGGGGAGGAACTGCGTGTAGGTGATGTACTGGATCTCCGCGCCGACGACGCGCCGCGCGATCTGGAAACGCTGCTCGGCCGGTAGCCGCGCGGGCAGCCGGGCGACGATGCGGTTGTGCTCGCGGGCGAGCAGCGTGTGGACGGCGGTCAGCCCGATGTTCTCGTTCGCCCGCACGTCGCCGGCGACGACCGCCTTGGCCGGATCGCCGGCAAGCGCGCCGAAGAGATCCATGGCCGGCGCCTTGCGCGGCGCGCCGCGGGCGCCGACGCGCGGGAGGTAGCCGGCGTACGTGAGCATGAGCCTCGGCCCGTCGCGCAGCCACGCGAGCCGCGCGCGCGTGACGCCGTACAGGGCCGACCCGTCGATGTAGCTCGAGAGCACGTTGAGCTGCTGCCGCGTGGTCGAGCGGCCGGTCCCGGGCGCGGGAGGCGTGCGCCAGAAGCTCATCCCGCCGAGGTCGTTCGCGAACGCCTCGAGCGGGTCGGCACGGTCGTAGGCGATCGGGGTGGGGTCGCCGTGCGTCTCGTCACGCAGGTCGAAGTCGTGGTCGAGGAACTGGCCCCAGACCCAACCCCATTGCGTGACGTCGTTCTCCGAGAAGAGGTTCTGGCCGACGTCGTTGAAGATCCGGTTCGAGACGTAGCGAGCCGGCGGCCCGTCCGCCATGCGCGCGACGCCGTCGGCGTAGGAGGCCCTGGCGACGCGCGGGTAGACGGCGCGCGCCTTTCCCCACGTGGGGTGGCGCACGTTGTTGCCGCTCCCGTCGAGCGTTCTCGTCGGCGCCGGTTTGCCCGCGGCGCCGGCCGCGGCTGCCGCGACGAGCGCGCACAGGACCGCGCAAGAAGCCGATGTCCTCGTCACCGTCACCCGGCCAACAGGGTGCCAGCGGGCCGCAAGTCGCGCGCGTGCCCGTGGCGGCGGGTTTGAGGACGAGCGCTGTCGCCGTAGGATCGACAGCGAGGCACGTGACAGTCGCGACGTTCGTCGGCCGCGAGCAGGAGCTCGCGTTGCTCGAGGCCTTCCTCGAGCGGTTTCCGCACGGGCTGTCCGCGGTCGTCATCGAGGGCCAGGCGGGAATCGGGAAGACGACGGTCTGGCTCGAGGCGGTGCGGCTCGCCGAGAAGCGTGACCTCCGCGTCCTCCGGGCCCGCCCGGCCGAGAGCGAGGCCGACCTCTCGTACGCCGCGCTCGCCGACCTCGTCGGCGCCGCATTCGACGAGACAAGAAGCTCACTCCCGGCCGTCCAGGAGCGGGCACTCGCCTCGGCGCTCCTGCGCGCCGAGCCAGGCGCCGGCGCCGACCCCCGGCTCACGGGCACGGCCCTCGTCAGCCTGCTCGCAACGCTCGCCGAACGGGAGCCGGTGCTGGTGGCCATCGACGACGTGCAGTGGCTCGATCCCGCCAGCGAGCAGGCGCTGACATTCGCGTTTCGCCGGCTTCCGCCGCTGCTCGGCCTGCTCCTCGCCAGACGTGCGGAGCCCGGTGGAGAGCTTCCCCTCGGGCTGTCGCGGGCGTTCCCCGACGAAAGCCTCGAGCGCATCGCGCCCCAGCCCCTCTCACTCGCCGCCCTGTACCAGCTCGTGAAGAGCCGCCTCGACCTGGCGCTGCCGCGGCCGGTGCTGATCCGGCTCGCCGAGGCGACGGACGGCAACCCGTTCTTCGCGATCGAGCTGGCACGTGCATACGCGAGCCGGCCTGACGAGCACGATCTCGGCCAGCCGCTGCCGGTCCCGCCCAGCGTCGAAGAGGTCGTCGCCGCCCATGCCGGCACGATGTCCGAGGCAGCGCGCGTAGTGGCGCTCGCCGCGGCGAGCACCTCTCACCCGACCCCGGCGCTCCTCGCGGGCGCGCTCGGAGAGGAGATGATGAGCGCCGGTCTGATCGAAGCCGAGGAGGCGGGCGTGCTGACGGTCGAGGACAACCGGCTCCGCTTCTCGCATCCGCTGCTGGCGTCGGTCATCTACCGCTCCGCGTCTCACGAGCGCCGCCGGCAGCTCCACCGCCGTCTCGCAACGGTCGTCACGGACACCGAGCAGCGGGCGCGCCACCTGGCGCTCAGTACGACGGAGCCGGATCCGTCGATCGCGGCCGAGCTAGAGGAAGCCGCCCGGCAGGCAGCCCGCAGGGGCGCGCAACGCGGCGCCGCCGAGTTGTTCGCCGCATCGATCCGGCTGACGCCGGGCGACCAGGCGGAGGATCGCGCACGTCGCCGCCTCGCCGAGGCGTCCGCGCAGCTCGCGGCTGGCGACGTCGAGGCCGCCCGCATGCTGGCAGAGGAGGCGACCACCGACGCGCCGACGCCCGATCTTCGCGCCGCAGCCGAGGAGGTGATGGGCGAGATCCTGTGGGTCGCGGGCACCTTCGCCGGAGCGAGCGAGCATCTCGAGCGCGCCATCGAGGCTGCGCCCGGCGACCAGGCTCTCGCCGCGCGCCTCTACCCGAAGCTCGTGTACTTCAACGCCGCGGCCGACCCGGCGCGGGCGGTCGAGCTCGCGAAGTCGGCGATGGAGATTGTGGATCCGGAACGGGCTCCCGGCGCCCTGGCCACCGTCGTCATCTCGCGCATGTGGGCAAGCCTGATGCTCGGCGCCGCTCCACAGCCTGAGCTGCTCGAGCAATGGCGAGACCTCGAGGAGCGTGCAGGCCCGGAGGCGCCGAAGAGCGTGATCCCGCTCATCTACTTCCACTCCATCGACGACTTCGAGGCCGCGAGGGCGCGCCACGCGGTGGAGGACGAGTGGTACGGCCTGCGCGGCGAGGATGACTGGCGGGCCGAGCGGCGCGCGCACCGGGCCTACACGGAGTTTCGGGCAGGGGAGTGGGAGCTGGCGGAGGAGTTGCTCGAGGAGAGCAGTGCTGCGATCGCGCAGGTCGAGCGGCCGGGGCCGTGGGCGATGGTCTTCCGTTTCCGGTCGATCGTGGATGCGGGCCGCGGACGGATCGAGCGGGCGCGCGAGACGCTGGAACCGCTCATAGAGGACGCAGAACGTGTGGCCGTCGCCCGCTGGTGGGAGGCGCTGCTCCTGTCCAGCCTCGCGTTCGTCGAGTTCTCGGCCGGGCGGCACCGGGAAGTCGAGAATGCGCTCGTCCGCATGGACGAGCTCGTCGCCGAGATCGGTGCGCGCGAGTGCTTCCCGGACCGGAGCGAGCCGCTCCGCATCGAGTCGCTCATCGCGCTCGACGACGTCGACGGCGCGCGGCGTGTGCTCGAGCGTCTGGAGGAGCGCGGGCGCCGCTTCCCGCGTCTGTGGATCGACGTCACGCTGCCACGCGCGCGTGCGCTCGTGCTGGCGGCCGACGGCGATGTCGCGGGCGCGCTGGCTGCGTTCGACGAGCTCGACGAGGCGGAGGCGGCGAAGCTCCCCTTCGATCTCGGCCTGACGCTGCTCACGCGGGGGCGGCTGAACCGCCGGGCGCGGCAGCGCCGCGCCGCGGCGGACGACCTCGAGCAGGCGCTCCAGGTTTTCGAGCGCCTCGGGGCGCCGGCCTGGGTCGAGCAGGCGCGATCCGAGCTCGAGCGCGTGGGGCTGCGCCGCGCGCCGAAGGAGCTGACGAGCACGGAGCTGCGCGTCGCAGAGCTCGCCGCCGCTGGATTGACGAACAAGGAGGTCGCGGCGCAGGCGTTCATGAGCCCCAAGACCGTCGAGGCGAACCTGGCGCGCGTCTACCGCAAGCTCGGCATCCATTCACGCGCGGAGCTCGGTGCGCGTATTGGCGGTCAGGCCGCAGAGGCGGCTCCGCGGCAACATGCCCACACCCGCGGGCTGACCACCCTCCTTTTCACCGACCTGGTGGCCTCGACGGAGAAGGCGCGAGCGCTCGGCGACGCGGCCTGGTCGGCGCTCCTCGACGAGCACAACAAAGCGCTGCGCGCCGAGCTCACGCGGTTCTCCGGCGAGGAGATCGACACGGCCGGCGACGGTGTGTTCGCGGTCTTCGACGGCCCGGCGCGAGCGGTCCAGTGCGCGCTCGCGATCGCGGACGCGATGAAGCCGCTCGGGCTCGAAGTGCGTTCGGGCGTCCATACCGGCGAGGTCGAGCGGACCGCCGACAAGCCGCGTGGCATCGCGGTCGCGACCTGTGCGCGCATCATGGCCCTGGCGGCCGCCGGCGAGGTGCTGGTGAGTGCCACCACGCGAGAGCTGGTCGCCGGCTCGGGGCTCGAGTTCGACGATCGCGGCGAGCACGAGCTCAAGGGCATCGAGGGCGCGCGACACCTCTTCGCCGCCAGGCCGCGCTCGTAGTCCGCGAACAAACGTAGGGAAACGCCCGATTTCGCGTGGAGCCGCGTGCTCGTACGGTTGAGCCATGGCACAAGCAAGCAAAACGCAACGGCAGACGTACCTCGTCGAGCACTACCGCCCCGGACAGACGGCCGACGAGCTGTGGCAGTGGGCCTGCCGGATCCGCGCGAGCGCGGCCGAGCTGCAAGGCGAGGGCAAGGACGTGCGTTACGTCAGCTCGGCGATCGTCCCGACGGACGAGGCGCTCCTCTGCGTGATCGAGGCGGCCACCGAGGCGCTGGTGCGCGAGACGTACGCGCGGGCCGGCGTCCCCTTCGAGCGGCTCTCGGCGGTCATTCCCGAGGGAACCAACGGGTGGGCGTCCCCGTGACCGCCGTGTCGGCGCACGCGCATCGCGAGCGAAAGACCTTCGGCGTGGTTGTCGCAATCGTGACAACGCGGCATAGTCGGAGTCTTGTGAAGCGGGTCAACCTCGCAGGCTGGTCGTTCGTCCTGCTCTTGGCGCTCGCCGCCGACGTCGCGATTCGGGCGTTCGACCTCGGGGACTCGGTCGCCGCGCCGTCGTCGGCGGTCGCCGCACTCGGCGAGGGCCTCTGGTCGGGCTCGCTGTCAAGCGAGCTCGGCACGACGCTCGAGACCTACGCCGAGGGCCTGCTCCTGGGGATCGCGATCGGCGTCCCGGCGGGTGTGCTCATCGGCACGTCCCGCACGCTTCGCGACGCAACGTCGGTGATCATCGAGCTCCTGCGGCCGATCCCGGCCGTTGCGCTGATCCCGCTCTCGCTCGTGCTGTTCGGCCTGGGCACCTCGATGCACCGCAACGTCGTGGCCTTCGCCGCCCTCTGGCCGATTCTCATCAACACGATCTACGGCGTTCGCGGCACCGACCGCTTCCTGCACGACGTCGCGCGAACGTCGGGCGTCGGGCCCGCCGGGCGCCTCGTGCGCGTGACGCTCCCGGCGGCGCTCCCGAGCATCGCCACCGGCATCCGCATCAGCGCCTCGATCGCGCTGCTCGTCTGCGTGACGGCCGAGTTCGTCGTCCAAACCGGCGGCGGGATCGGCTCCTACATGGCGGTGCAGCAGAACGCCGTCCACATCCCCGAGCTCTACGGCGCCATCCTCGCGGCCGCGCTGCTCGGGTACCTCGTCAACGCGGGGCTGCACGCCGCCGAACGGCGGGCGATCTTCTGGGGCGGCGAAGAGCGGAGGGCCGGCCGATGATGGCGCGGGCCGGCCGGTCGCTGCTCGGCATCGCCGTGCTCGTCCTCGCGTTCGGCGCGTGGGAGCTGTGGGCGCGCTCGGCCGGATCGTTCGTGATTCCCGCGCCGAGCGCGGTGCTCCGCACCGCGGCCGACGTCTGGCCGACCGGCTATTTCCTCGGCGCAGTCGCCGCCAGTCTGAGCCGGCTCGCTGTCGGCTTCGTCATCGGAGCGGGCACCGGCATCGCGCTGGGCCTGCTGATGGGCTCGTCGACCGGCGCCAGGCGCCTGTTCGAGCCGCTTGTCGAGCTCGGACGGGCCACGCCGGTCATCGCGATCGTTCCAGCGGCGATCATCGTCCTCGGCCCCGGCGCCGCGATGCGGATCAGCGTGATCGCGTTCGCCGTCTGCTTCCCCGTGCTGATCAACACCATGGACGGTGTCCGCGCGCTCCCGCCCGAGCTGCGCGACACGGCGTCGATGCTGCACGTGGGGCCGATCGAGCGGATGCTTCGCATCGAGGTCCCCGCCGCGCTCCCGTCGATCGCCGCCGGCCTCCGGATCGGCGTCTCGCTCGGGCTGGTCGCCGTGGTCCTCTCCGAGTTCGTCGGGGAGGGGGACGGCCTCGGCAGCTACATCTGGCTACAGGCCGGGAGCAATTTCGACGTGAAGGCGCTGTACGCAGGCCTGCTCTTCCTCGGCGTGCTCGGAATCGTTCTCAACCGCCTGTTCGTCGCCGGCGAGCGCCGTGCCCTCGCCTGGCACTACGGGGCCATCGGTGACTCGGCTCGCTGAGCCCATGATGCCCGTGCTCGACGGCGTTTCCGCCCGCGGCCCCGCGCTGCGCGTGCTGGGGCTCGGAAAGCGCTACGCCGAGGACGGGCCGCTCGTCTTCTCCGGGATCACCTTCGACGTCAGTGCCGGCGAGCTGCTCGCGATCGTCGGCCCGTCCGGGTGCGGCAAGACGACGCTGCTCCGAATCCTGTGCGGCCTGAGCGAGGCAAGCGAGGGCGAAGTGCTGTACGACGGGCGGCCGGTCCGGCGCCCTCCGCGCGAGTTCGCCGTCGTGTTCCAGGACTACACGCGTTCGCTCTTCCCGTGGCTCGACGTCATGGGCAACGTCGCGTTCCCACTGCGGACGATGGGCCTGCCCCGGGCCGAGCGCACTGCGCGCGCCGAAGCTGCTCTCGCGGAGGTCGGGCTGGAAGGCGTCGCGGGGAAGTACCCCTGGAAGCTCTCCGGCGGGATGCAGCAGCGTGTGGCGATTGCCCGCGCGCTCGTCTCGCAGCCGCAGGTGCTGCTGCTCGACGAGCCGTTCGCCTCGGTCGATGCGCTGACGCGCACGGAGCTCCAGGACCTGCTCCTGCGCATCCACACCGGCGTCGAGCACGGCGCCACGACGATCGTCCACGTCACGCACGACATCGACGAGGCCGTGTACCTCGCCGATCGCGTGCTCGTCATGGGCAGCGCACCCGGTCGCGTCGTGGCGGCGATCGACGTACCGCTCCCGCGGCCGCGCGCTCAGACCGCGACGCGGAGCTCCGACGACTTTCTCTCCATCCGCAACCACATCCACCAGATCATCGAAGCCAAGGAGGCTCGATCATGACCGCTATTGACTACAAACGCCTCGGGGCCGTCCTGGTCCTCCTCGCGGCGCTCGTCGCGGCGAGTACCGCCGCGGCGCGGCCGGCCGCCCGGAGCCGCAACCAGGCAACCGTGACGATCGGCTTCCTCAACGTCGAGCCCGCCATGCAAGCGGCATACGCGCAGGCGCGCGGCTTCTTCGCCGCCCAGGGAATCGACGCCGAGTTGAAGCCCTTCACCGATCCGTCGCTCGTCCCCGTCGCGGTGATCTCTGGCGCTGTGACGTTCTCCGCGTTCAACGTCGGTGGGATCGCGAACCTCAAGGCGAAGGGCCAACCCGTGAAGATCGTCGCCGCCGGAGCGCTGTACCAGCCGCACACCGCGACGACCGCGCTCATGGCCGCGCCGGGCAAGACGTTCACGCGGCCAAGTCAGCTGGTCGGCAAGAAGATCGGGATCGACGCCAAGAACACGATCGCGCACATCGGCCTGCTCAAGTGGCTGAAGCAGGGCGGAGTCTCGGACAGCGACGTCACGCTGATCGAGTTCCACGGGTTCGCGCCGATCCTCGGCCCGCTCAAGCGGGGCCAGGTCGACGCCGCGGTGATGCCCGAGCCCTTCGTCACGCAGGCGCAGGGGCGTGGCTCACACCGCATCGCGATGATCTTCGACGCGACCTGCCGGTCCCAATGCCTGATCACCGCCTGGATCGCGCGCAAGGACGTCGATCCGGGGCTCGCAGCACGGTTCCGCAACGCGATCCAGGCCGCGTCCGTGTGGGCCGACCTGAAGAAGAACAAGGCAGCCAGCGGCAACATCCTGGCGGGCCAGGCGTCGCTCGACTCCAAGCTCGTGAGCCGGATCGCGCGCACCAACTTCGCGGTGCGGCTCCGGCCGGCGCTCGCCCAGCCTTGGGTCGACGCGTTCGCCGAGTTCGGCGTGTACCCGCAGACGTTCCCGGCGCTGGATCTCGTGAAGTAACCGCCGGAAGCCATGGAGCGTGCCGGGCTCGAACCGGCGACCTTCGGCTTGCAAAGGCGGCGGGACGTCCGTCCCGCCGCCTGACGACGGCTCTTGACAGCCGCCAAGCGGCGCTGAATCAGACGGCTCCGCCGTGTCGGATCTCGCGACCAGTCGCCGTCTGTGGTTTCCAGTCGGTTTCCACGTCCGTTTCGGCCACGCGTCGCCGGACAAGTTCTGAACGTGAATGGATCTCGAGCTTCCGGTAGATCCGAGTCAGGTGGAACTCGACGGTCTTGGGACTGAGGAAGAGGCGGGCGGCAACGTCGCGGTTGGTCAGCCCTTCGGCGACGAGCAGTGCGATCTGCAGTTCCTGCGGTGTTAGCTGCTCGGCGGCCGTTGGGTCGCGCGGCTTGAGGTGCTCACCTGTGGCCCGGAGCTCGATCCGCGCGCGCTCTGCCCAGGGTCGCGCTCCGAGCCCTGCAAACGTTGCGAAGGCCGACCGGAGCTGGTCGCGCGCGCCGCGCCTCTGGCCGGCCCGTCGCAATCGCTCGCCGTAGCAGAGCTCCGTCCGGGCACGCTCGAACGCGCTTGGCTCATGGTCGTGCAGCTCGAGTGCCGTCTCGAAGGCCTCCTGGAGTGCACTGTCGGTCGAGAGGAACGCGCGGCAACGGGCCGCTGCAGCGAGCGCCCATGGGCTTCCGGTGGACTGTGCCTGCTCCTCGAGCCGACCAAGGTGGCGTTCGGAGGCTTCAGGCCTGCCAACGCGGGCGAGAGCCTCGATCAGGTCGGCGTCGAGCCGGTGGTAGTTCGGGTGTCCCACGCCGCCGTCTGTGACCACGGCCACGGCCGGCTCGAGCCATTCGACCGCGGCCGCTGCATCGGCACGCATGAGCGCGTCCAGGCCCAGGACTCCGCGCGCCCGCACGACGTTCCACGGATCATGCAGACGTTCCGCGATCGCGAGGCCGTGCTCGACATGCCCTCGACTCTCCGGCCGTCCGAGCATCGACTCGATCAGCGCGAGCCAGATCAAGCTCGACGCGAGCGCGACGTCGTTGCCGAGCGGCTCTGTGAGCTGCAGGCTCTCCAGCTCGAGCGCGTACGCGCGGGTCAAGTCGGCGACGCGAGTCTCGAGCTTCGCGAGCTGGTCGAGCGCGTAGCTGAGCAGGCCGGGCGCCGCCGCCTCTCGCAGTGCTCGACCACCTGCCCGAGCGCATCGCTCGCGCCCGGATAATCCTCGACGTAGAGCAGTACGGTCCCGAAGTCGATGGCCAGCCACGTCCCCGGATCTGTCTGTTCGAGCGACGCGCGGGCCAGTGTGCGCCCCTCCTCTACGCGTCCGGCCAGGCTCCACGTCCAGGCGACCACGGTAGCCAGGTCGAGATTTGCCTCGGCCGACTGTCCGGCAAGCCCGACTCGATCCGCCATCGCAATGGCGTTCGGCATGTCCATGCGGCGCCAGAGAATCCGCAGCGCGCCGCTGGTCGCCGCCGATGCGCCCTCTCCGGCGGCGGCACTCTCGGCCTCTGTGACCGCGAGTGCATAGGCACGATCGAACTCGCCACGGTCGAAGAGCAGGTACGAGCGCCGCGCGACCGCCTGGGCGCGCAGCTCTGGATCCTCGGTGAGCTCGGCTGTATCGGCGAGCATCGTCTCGGCCTGCTCGAGCCATCCCGCCTCCTCGGCGGCGAGCGACGCCTTCAACAACCGCCTGGCGCGAGGCTCCGCGCCCGGAGTGAGGCGCGCTGCGCGGTCGAGTGCCATTGCTTCGGCCGCCACTCCACCGCGGCGACGGGCAACGGCTCCGGCATCCTCGAGGGCGGCCGCCACGTTCTCATCCGGCCCATCTGCAGCCGCAGCCAGGTGCCAGGCGTGGCGGTCCGGCTCGGCTGTCACAGCCGCTAGCGCATGGTGTGCCGTCCGCCGCTCGGCGGGCCGCACGCTCTGATAGACGGCCGAGCGAGCGAGCGGGTGACAGAAGACGAGCCGTCCCGGCAGGAGCAGGCCGGCCGCCTCCGACTCGACGATCGCGTCGCCGTCGAGATCTGCGGCCGCAAGTGCCAGCCAGAGTGTGTCGGCGTCGCCCGGGTCGCCCGCGGCAACCAGGAGGAGTGCCTGCTGTGCCTCGCTGGTGAGCGCCTTGACCCGGTCCAGAAACGCCCGCTCGATCTCCGCACCGACAGGGAGGGGCTGATCGACCGGCGCACGACCCAAGCGTTGCTGCTCGCTCAGCGCGTGCGAGATCTCGACCAGGGCGAGCGGGTTGCCCCTCGTCCCTGCAATCAGTCGTTCGGCCGTGAGCGCGGCGAGGTCCGGCACTCGCGCTGCGAGCAACGCTCGTGCGGCCTCTGCGGTGAGCGCGTGAACGCGTAGGTCGGGTACGCCCGGCGCGGGGAAGAGCACGGTCTCGGGCTCCCGTGCGGCGAACAGCATCACCACCCCCTCCGCATGCAGGCGCCGGGCGGCGAACGTCAGCACGTTGGCGGAGGCCTGGTCGAGCCAGTGGGCGTCGTCGACGATGCAGACGACGGGCTGGTCATCGGCCGCCGCAGCGAGCAGGCTCAAGGTCGCCACGGAGATAGTCAGCTGCTCGGGCGGTGGGCCTTCATCGAGCGCAAGGGCTCTTCGTATTGCGCTCGACTGCGGCGCCGGCAGTTCGGTGAGTGCGTGCATGACTGGACGCAGCAATTCGTGTGCGCCCGCGAAGGCGATCTCGGCCTCCGACTCGATGCCTAGCGCGCGGAGGACGCGAAAGCCCTCCGCGCTCTCGGCCGCATACTCGAGCAGTGCGCTCTTGCCGATTCCCGCTTCCCCGCGGAGAACGAGTGCGTCACTCCGGCGCTCGCGGGCCGTGTGGAGCAGCGCGTCGATGCGCGCGCACTCCACGTCGCGGCCGAAGAGCATCTCCGAAGTAGCGTAACCCCCTCTTCAGGGGGAAGAACCGGGGGTTTCCCCCGGCGCGACGTTGCTCGTCCGGACGCGACGATCGGCCGGAGATGAAGCCGATCACCTACTCGTTGCAGTTCCGCGGCCAGGCGAGGTCGCTGCGATCCAACGTCGTGCGCCTCACGCTGACCGCTCCCAGTTCGGCTCTCGTCACCACCGTCGGCACGGTGGGCGTCCACGGGATGTTCAGCGACGTTGCGGGAGGCGAAGCCTTCCTTCACTCGGAGCTCGAGTTCGACGAAGGGTCATCCGTCGCCGACCGCGGCACGATCGAGTTCGGGCGTGGCAACACGCTGCGCTTTCGCAGCGTCGCCGGACGCCTCACCCGCTGCGCCGATCCGCACCTGCGGCACGGCGCCGTGATCTGCCAGGTCGACGGAGGCGAGGGTCAGTTCGCCGGGTGCGAGGGTCTCATCACCTCGAACTTCTTCCTCAGCGACACGGGCGAGGTGACGGAGAACCACTTCGGCTTGATCTTCGTTCACGACCGCCAGTCCACCGACGGCGAGGGACGAAGTCGCGGTGACGCGACCCGCCTGGATCGTCACGAGCACAAGGAGAAGTGACATGAGATCCCTCCTACGGATCGCCATCCTGGTCGTCCTCGTCGCATGCCTCGGCGTGCCGGCCGTGTCGGCCACAGCAACGACGCCCAAGGCTCGAGAGATTCCCGGGAGCTACCTGCTCGGCGGGCTCCCGCCGCCGGCGTCCCGCGTGATCGGGACGTTGACCGCGCTTCGGGCCGGCGTCACGTATCAGGCGAGCACCTTTCCGCTCGCGTTGCGCGTAACGCCTCCCGATAGCGCGTGGGCCGGGGCGCAATGGAAGTCAGAACTACTCGGGTTTCGCGGTGGCGGGCGCCCGTACTTCGGCTGGGTCGCCATTGGCACGGGGAACGCGTATTCGGGCGGCCCGCCCGGCCTGATCGTGATCATGACTGCCTACGCTCGAACCCCGTCCGTAGCCGCCACAGTCGCCAGCCTGCGAACGCGCGGGCACGGGGCCACCTACGAGGCGACCTCGCCTGTCAAGGTCGCCGGTTTCTCCGGCACGCAGTTCGATGGCCAAGTCGTCGGGCGAAACCACGTCTTCGTCCCGTTCTCGCCCCGCCCGGTGAACCACTTTCAGGATGCCCATTTCCTGGGCCAGGGAGAGGTTTTCCGGGTCGACGTCCTGAACGTCCGGGGCAAGACCGTCGTGGTGTTCGTCGAAAGCGGCGGGCTCCCAGCGGAGCAGTTCCCCGCGTTTCTCACCAAGGCAGACCGGATTCTCAAGACAGTCAGGTTCCCCGGGTAGCGCGGCTCGCACTTCGCGGTCGCGGGGGAGTGGAGCGTACCGGGCTCGAACCGGTGACCTTCGGCTTGCAAAGCCGACGCTCTCCCAACTGAGCTAACGCCCCGTCCGGCGGAGTGTAGAGCCAGTTTCGGAGGAGGGGTGCGCCCCGGCGGGACCTGAGAGGGCTCGACCGGGGCGCGCCTGCCACGAGAGGAGAGTGGATTTCCGCAGAGCCCGAAGGGCTTCATGGTTACGACGCGGGGGCGGCGGATTCCTTACTCACTCGCAGCAGGTGATTTACGCCGAACGCGCGAACGGGGCCTGCGGGGGCCCCGTCCGTCTCTCTGGGAGGAGATCTAGGTGTTACGCGGCGCGCGTGGCGATGAGCGCACGGGAGAGCTCCCACTGGCTGCGCACGATCGCCCGGCGGTTCGTCTCGAGCGCCACCGGGCCTGCGCCGGCGGCGCGGAGACGCTGCCTGACCGCGACCAGCGCTTCGATCGAGCGATGAATCGACTCGACCGAAGCGCCTGGGGGGAGTGAGTGGTCGCGGGAGACGGAAGGCATCTCACTTGCATTAGACGCCGGGCGCGCGGCCATATCTGCGCACCTTCGTAAACCCTTCGCAAGGAGTTTGTGGACTCCTAAGAGGGCCTTAAACGCGGACGGCGGCTCCGGTAGAGCCGCCGTCCCTGCAGGCGATTCGAGAGGGGAGTTCTTCGCGTCAGGCGGCGCGCTCGAGGCGCTCCTCCATGCGCGCGCGGGCGACGATTCTCGAACGGTCGCCGAACCGAAGCGTCGCGCGAAGCTGGCGCTGCTCGTCCCAAAGGGCTGCGATCCGGTCGTCGAGCTCCTTGAGCTCGGCGGCAACACTCGGGTCGCGTCCTTCCGAGAGCTTGTGCCAGAGGTCGACGCGGCGTTCGCTCAGCTGCTCGATCTCGTCTCGGATGTTCTGGAGTGTGCTCACGTCTGGAAAAACGTGGGACATGGGGCTCCGTATTCCCTCCGGATCGAGACATCAACATAAGAGTTTTCTGACGGTCTTCAGTCGTCGCCGCGGACGACGCGCACGGCGAACGCGACGAGCACCAGCAGCGCGACCACGCCGGCGGCGACCGCGAGCGCCTGGAGCAAGAACGTCACGCGTAGCCCAGTTCGTCCAGGCGGTCCTCGTCCATCCCGAAGTAGTGGCCGAGCTCGTGGAGGACGGTGATGCGGATCTCCTCGCGGAGCTCCTCCGGCTCGGGAAAGTCCTCCGAGAGCGGCAGGTAGTAGACCGAGATCGTGTCCGGCTCGAGCGGCGCCTCGACGCCCCGCTCGGTCAGCGGCACGCCGTGGTAGAGGCCGAAGAGATCGGGGTCCTCCGCGTTCTCGTCCTCGACGACGACGGCGACGTTCTCGAGGGCTGCGGCGATGTGGGGCGGCAGCGAGTCGAGCGCCGCGCGCACGTGCTCCTCGAACTCGGCGCGCGTCACGTGCCGGCGCTACCGCACGATGCAGGCGAGCAGCGCCTTCTCGGAATGCAGCCGGTTCTCGGCCTCGTCCCAGGCCGCCGACTGCGGCCCGTGCAGGACGTCCTCGGTGACCTCCTCGCCGTAGTGGGCGGGGAGGCAGTGCATGACGATCGCGTCCGGTCGTGCGAGCGCGACCAGGTCCGCGTCGATGCGGAAGGCGTCCAGGTCCTTGCGCCGCCGCTTCGCGTCGTCCTCCTGGCCCATGCTCGTCCAGACGTCCGTGTAGAGGACGTCGGCGCCCTTGGCGGCCCCGTGCGGGTCGTGCACGAGCTCGACGGTGCCGCCGGCCTGCACCGCGGCGCGGCGGGCGGCGACGAGCACCTGTTCCGGCGGCTCGTAGCCCTTCGGCGTCGCGGCGACGAACCGCATCCCGAACTTGGCCGCGGCGACCATCAGCGAGGCGCATACGTTGTTGCCGTCGCCCAGGTACGCGAGCCGGACGCCGGAGAGCCGGCCGAGCCGCTCGCGGATCGTCATCAGGTCGGCGAGCGCCTGGCACGGATGCGACCAGTCGGTGAGCCCGTTGATGACCGGCACGGTCGAGTGCGCGGCGAACTCCTCCACGTCCGCCTGGTCGAACGTGCGGATCAGGATCGCGTCGACGAAGCGCGAGAGCACCATGGCCGTGTCGCGGATCGTCTCGCCGCGGCCGAGCTGCATGTCGCCCGGCGCGAGGTTCAGCGCGTAGCCGCCGAGCTGCGAGATCGCGACCTCGAACGAGACGCGCGTGCGCGTGGACGGCTTCTGGAAGATCATCGCCAGCGACCGCCCGGGCAGGAGGTGCTCCTGCTGGCCGACCTTCTGCGACCGCTTGAGCTCGTCGGCGAGGTCGAGGATCGTCGCCAGGTCGGAGGCAGCCCAGCCGCCGACGCGGGTGAAGTGACGGCCTTTGAGGTGCTGCGGCAGCTCGCGCATGGCGCCGCGGGATGCTACGCGTGCCGGCTAGGTGCTCGCCGGCTCTTCGACGCCGGCTTCCTGCAGCAGCTCGCGCAGGCGCGCGAGGCCGGCGAAGGTGCGGCTCTTGATCGTCCCGAGCGGCTGCCCGAGCTTCTCCGCCACCTCCGACTGGGACAGCCCGCCGTAGTAGGCGAGCTCGAGCGCCTGGCGCTGGTCCGCGGGCAGCTGCCCGAGCGCGTCCTGGACGACGCGGCGGTGGAAGCGGATCGAGGCCTCCTCGTCGCTCGCCTCGGAGGCGGGGAACTGCTCGGGCTCGAGCGGCTCGGTGCGGCGGCGCTGCTCGCGGCGCACGAGGTCGACGGCGCGCCGGTGGACGAGCGTCAGGATCCAGGTCGAAGGGCGCGCGCGCTCCGGCAGGAAGCCGGCCGCGGACCGCCACACGGCGAGGAATGCGTCCTGCACGGCGTCCTGCGCAAGCGCGTCGTCGCGCAGGATCCGCAGCGCGAGCCCGTACGCGATGCCCCCGAAGCGGTCGTACAGCTCGGCCAGGGCGAGGTCGTCAGAGCGTGCGACGAGGGCGAGCAGCTCCTCATCGGTGGCGTGCTCGAGCGGACGCTCCCCTCGCGCTCCCGTGCCCACCCGGCCCGAACCTACCACCTTGCGTTCGCTTTCCTCGACGGCTGGATAGGCGAGGAGCGCACCGCTCATGCGGGCATCGAGTGGAGGACGGGGCCTGTCGTCGGCTTCAAGCTGCCGCCGTCGGGCTCGACCGTCACCGCCACGCCCGTGTCGGCCGGGACGTTCGCGTCGAGCGGAACGGCGAGGCATCCTGAGTCGGATTCGAACAGGCCGGCGGAGGTCGGGTTGTTGCTGTCGGTGAGCACCCAGGCCTGGTACGTCTTGCCGGCGGGCGCCTTCGGCAGGTGGCAGATGACGAGCGCGGCCTTTCCTGATCCCGCGACGACCAGCTGTCCGGACGCGCCCGAGAGACCGTGGCGCGCGGCGGCTGCGTCGCCGACGACCACGAGCGCCTCCTCGGTCGCCTTGCGCGCGGCCTTCTCGTCGTCCAGCGAGTTCGAGAGCGAGATGTTCCAGACGCCGAGCGCGATCGCGATGCCGGCCGCGATCGCCGTGGCCGCGCCGAGCGCCCAGGTCGTGCGCGAGCGCCGCGGCTTGAGCGGGACGACGTTCGGCCGCTCCTCACGGGCGGTGTCGAGGATCCGCTCGCGCAGCTCCGGCGGCGGCGCCACCGGGTCGGCCGCATAGGCGAGCGAGGCGGCGGTGTCGCGCAGGCCCCCGAGCTCGTTCCGGCAGCGCTCGCACGTCTCCAGATGGCGCTCGAACGCCATCCGCTCGTCGTCGTCGACCGCGTCGAGAGCGTACGCGGCGACCAGGTCGTGGATTTCGGTGTCCTCGGAAGACATGGGAATAGCTGCGAGCGAGCGTAGCGAGACAGGTTCGTCGGGGCGGCTCCGGCGGTTCGGTTAAGCCGGGATCGGTTGCCCGATGAGCCCTTCGCCGCGCAGCAGGTCGCCAAGCGTCGGCGTCCCGACCTCGCGCAGGCCGTAGGTCACGCGCAGCGCCGGCTTGTCGAGCGCGATGAGGCGGCGCAGGTCGATCGGCGTCCCGATGAGGACGACGTCGGCGTCGGAGCGCTCGATCGTCTCGCGCAGCTCCTCCACCTGGTCGTCGCCGTAGCCCATCGCCGGCAGCACCGGTCCGATGTGCGGGAACCTCGCGAACGTCTCGGCGATCGAGCCGACCGCGAACGGGCGCGGGTCGACGAGCTCGGCGCCGTGCTCGCGGGCGGCGAGCGCGGCGGCGCCGTAGGGCATCTCGCCGTGCGTCAGCGTGGGGCCGTCCTCGACAGCGAGCACGCGCTTGCCGGCGATCGTCTCGCCGTTCTCCTCGACCGTGATCGGCGACTCGGCCCGGATGATCGTCGCGCCCGGGTTGACCGCGCGGATCGCCGCCTCGACCTGCTCGACGCTGCCGGGCGGTGCGGTGTCGACCTTGTTCACGACGCACACGTCCGCCATGCGCAGGTTGGTCTCGCCCGGGTGGTAGCGCAGCTCGTGCCCGGCCCGGTGCGGGTCGACGACGACGACGAGCAGGTTGGGCGTCAGGAACGACGTGTCGTTGTTGCCGCCGTCCCAGAGCAGCACGTCGGCTTCCTGCTCGGCCTGCCGCGTGATCGCCTCGTAGTCGACGCCGGCGAAGACGAGGTTGCCCTCGGCGAGGTGCGGCTCGTACTCCTCGCGCTCTTCGATCGTGCAGTCCGCGGCCTCGAGGTCGGCGTACTCGGCGAACCGCTGCACGGCCTGCCGCTCGAGGTCGCCGTACGGCATCGGGTGGCGGAGCACGGCGACGCGTCTTCCCGCCTCGCGAAGGAGCGCGGCGATGTAGCGCGTCGTCTGGCTCTTGCCGGCACCGGTGCGGACGGCGCAGACGGCGACGACCGGCCGCTGCGAGGTGATCGCGGTCTCGCGCGGGGCGAGCAGCCGGAAGCCGGCGCCCGCGGCGTTGACCCGGGACGCCATGTGCATGACGTGCTCGTGCGTGACGTCGGAGTAGGAGAAGACGACCTCGTCCACGGCGTAGGCGTTGACGAGCTCCTCCAGCTCGCGCTCCGGGAAGATCGGGATGCCGTCGGGGTACAGATCGCCGGCGAGCCCCGGTGGGTAGGCGCGGCCGTCGATGTTCGGGATCTGCGTCGCCGTGAAGCCGACCACGTCGACGTCGGCGCGCTCGCGGAAGGCGACGTTGAAGTTGTGGAAGTCGCGCCCTGCGGCGCCTGCGATCAGGACGCGGGTCCGTCTCACCTCGGCGGGAGGGTATGTGCCGCGCCGGTTAGAGTCGCGCCGTGGCCAGGTTCCCGGAGGCGATGAACGAGCAGGTCGGGCACGAGTTCGCGGCGTCGCAGCAGTACGTCGCGATCGCTGTCTACTACGACGCGGAGACGCTGCCGCTGCTGGCGGCGCACTTCTACCGCCAGGCGCTCGAGGAGCGGAATCACGCGATGATGCTCGTTCAGTACCTGCTCGACTCGGACCACGAGGCCGCGATCCCGGGCGTCGAGGCGCCGCAGACGTCGTTCGCGAATCCGACCGCAGCCGGTCGAGCTGGCGCTGGCGCAGGAGAAGCGCGTCACCGAGCAGATCAGCGCACTAACAGCCCTCGCGCGCGAGGAGAGCGACCTCGTCGGCGAGCAGTTCATGCACTGGTTCTTGGCAGAACAGCGAGAAGAGGTGTCGTCGATGAGCGACCTTCTGAGTGTGGTGCGCCGCGCCGGCGACAACCTCTTGCTCGTCGAGGACTTCCTCGCACGGAACCAGGTGGGCGACGCCGGCGAAGACGCAACAGCTCCGCCCGCCGCCGGCGGGGCGCTGTAGGCGCCGCGAGAGAGCAGACCGACGCAGACCAACGATGTTCTGCCCGGCACCGAGGTCCATTACCTCGAGTCCGAGCACGTCGGTGACGAGTTCAAGATCCTGATCGGCCACTGCGGCGACTCCCCGTCTCCCGTCTTTCTCGGCGACACCTGGATGCACTTCGGGATCGCGGTGGAGGTCGTCCGGCTCCTGCGCCTGACGGAAGTCGTTCCGCCGCTCCTCGTCGTGGGGATCGGCTACCGCACCACGGACCTGGGCGAGATCTTCCGGCTCCGGCACCGTGACTTCACGCCGATGGTCGACGGCGGCGGTGCTGACCGGTTCCTCGCCTTCCTTCGTAACGAGCTCAAGCCGTGGGTGGGTGAGCGGTACAACGTCGATCCGGATGACGCGACATTCTTTGGCGACTCGCGCGGCGGCCTCTTCGCCTCGGCCGTCCTACTCACGGAGCCCGGGACGTTCCAGCGCTACGGGATCGGGAGCCCGTCGCTCTACGCAGACGAGGGAGTGAAGTCGGTGTTCGAGCTCGAGGCCGACTACGCCCGGGCGCACAACGATCTTCCGGCGAAGGTCTTCTTCTCGGTGGGAGGCCACGAAAGCCCCGAGGGCTTCAGACGCAGGCTCGATCAGCTCCCGCCTGCACAGCGGGCGAGGATGGAGGCCGATCCGGGCGATTGGGGCGAGGACTACGTCGGCGACATCGAGCGACTGGTCGGCGCGCTCCGGGCTCGCGGCTACCCCAGCCTCGAGCTCGAGTGCGAGATCCTCCCCGGCGAGCACCACGAGACGGTGGTTCCCGTAAACCTGTCACGGTCGCTGCGGTACCTGTTCGACGCGCCTCGCTGAGGGGTGGCGACTCCTGCACTGGTTCCTGCAGGAGCAGCGCGAGGAGGTCTCGAGCATGAGCGACCTGCTATCGGTCGTCCGCCGCGCGGGCGACAACCTGCTGCTCGTCGAGGACTTCCTGTCGCGAAACCAGGTCGGCGACGCGGGCGCCGTTGATGTGTCGGCTCCGCCCGCCGCCGGCGGCGCGCTCTAGGCCTCGGCGACTACCTCGTCGCCAGTGCGGCGAGCACAACCGTGCGCGTCGCGGTGACGCTCACTCCCGGCACCTGCTCGTAGCTCGCTCGCGCCCGCACAGAGAGACGCCTGGCGCGGATGAGGGCCCGGAATCCGCGCGCGGACAGGACGACTGCGACGGCCCGTGTGCTGCCCGCTGGGATGGAGAACCTCTGGGCTCCGAGCTTTCCGGGGCCGCGTGCGGTCAGCGTCAGTGTTCCGCGGCAGCGCGCGGCGGCGCCACAGCGCAGGGTGAGGGTCGCCACCCGGGATGGCGTGACCCTGACCGACTGCGAGACGATTGCGGCCGTCGCCTGCGGGCCGAAGCCGACGACCGCAACAGGTGTCGAACTGTGCGGGAGGTCTGTTGTCGTCGTGATCTTCGACCCGTCGCCGAGCTGGCCCACGCCGGACACGCCCCAGCACTTCACCCCGCCGCCCCGCAGCAGGGCGCAGGTGTGGAAGACGCCGGCCGAGATCGCGGTCACGCCGCTGCTCAGCCCGGCCACGCCGACCGGCACAGGACGATCGACGATCGTCCCGTCTCCCACCTGTCCGAAATCGTTCTCGCCCCAGCACTTCACCCCGCCGGTGGACATGAGCGCACAGGCGTGCCCGCCCCAGGCCGAGACAGCCGTGACGCCGCTGGTCAAGCCGACGACGTCGACCGGCGCCGCGCGATCGACGGTCGTCCCGTCGCCGACCTGTCCGAGGTCGTTCCGCCCCCAGCACTTCACACCGCCGGCGCTCGTGAGCGCACAGGTGTGCGTGATGGCGACGACGCCGCTGCCCGGAGCGAACACGTCGACCGGCGTCAGCCCGTAAGAACCGCCCCAGCACTTCACTCCGCCGGCTGATGTGAGCGCGCAGCCGACTGTGATGGCGGTCACACCGCTGCTCAGACCGACGACGTCGACAGGCGCCGAACGATTCGTCGTCGTCCCGTCGCCGAGCCCGCCGAAGCGGTTCGAGCCCCAGCACTTGACCCCGCCGGCGGTCGTCAGGGCGCAACTGCTGTCGACGCTGCCCGCGACCGCCTTTACGCCGCTGCTCAGACCAACGACGTCGACCGGCGCAAGCCGCCGCGTGGCTGTCCCGTCGCCCAGTTGCCCCGAATCCGCCATGCCCCAGCACTTGACCCCGCCGGCGGTCGTGAGCGCGCAGCTGTGCCGGTCGCCGGCGGCTATCGCGACCACTCCCGTCCGCAGACCCGCCACGTCGACCGGGACGGAGCTGGCGACGAGGCCTTCCTGCCCGGTGCCGAGCTGGTCCTCGCCGTTGTAGCCCCAGCATTTGACGCCGCCGGCGTTTGTGAGCGCGCAGCTCCCCTCGGCTCCGGAGGCGACTGCCGTTGCGAGCGTGGGGTGGTTCGCCGCGGTTCGGCCCAGCGCAGAACCGGCGGTCGCGACGCCCGCCGCCACCAAAACCGCACCCACCAACAGCGATCTGCCGCTGAGCCGCTTCACCGGCGACCTTCCTCCAGATCGGGCGAGAGCTCCATGGCGCCTCACGTGGCGTCATCGTCTCACGAACGCGCGCCTGCAGATAGCCCGTGTTTCGTTCAGCGATACGCTCCGGCTGAGTTGAACGCGACCCTCACTCTCGGCCGGATCGCCGGCATCCGGATCAGCATCAACTGGAGCTGGCTGGTCGTCTTCGCGCTCATCACCTGGTCGCTCGCGGCGGCGGTCTTCCCGGATCAGAACCCGGGGCTCTCGGACGGCACGTACATCGCCATGGCCGTCGCCGCCGCAGTGCTGTTCTTCTCGTCGCTCCTCGCACACGAGCTGGGCCACGCGATCCAGGCCCGCCGCGAGGGGATGGAGATCGACGGCATCACGCTCTGGCTCTTCGGCGGGGTCGCGAGCTTCAGAGGCGCGTTCCCGAGCGCCGGCGCCGAGTTTCGGATCGCAATCGCCGGCCCCGCTGTCTCGCTCGTGCTCGGGCTGCTGTTCGTGGGCATCGCGGCCGGTACGAGCCCGCCCGACGAGGTCGACGGGGTTGCGGCCTGGCTCGGCTACATCAACCTCGTGCTGCTCGTCTTCAACCTGCTTCCGGCGCTGCCGCTCGACGGTGGGCGCGTGCTCCGCTCCGCTCTGTGGGCGGCGAAGGGCGACTTCCGCTGGGCGACGGCGGTGGCCGCGAACATCGGGCGTGGATTCGGCTACCTGCTCATCGCGCTGGGCGTGTTCATGTTCATCGCGGAGGGCTCGTTCTCGGGCGCCTGGCTCGCCTTCCTCGGCTGGTTCCTGCTCGGCGCGGCGGGCGCGGAAGCGCGCTATGCCGTCACGCGGGACGCGCTGCACGGCATGCGCGTGGGCGACTTCATGATCGTCGCGCCGGTGACCGCGCGGGCCGACGAGACGCTCGGGCAGTTCATGGACGAGACGGCCGGCCGCGCCCACTACACGACCTACCCGGTGCTCGACGGCGATCGCGTCGTCGGGCTGCTGCCGTTTCGCTGCGTCGCGCAGACGCCGCGGGCCGAGTGGGACTCCCGGCTCGTCGGCGAGTGCGCCCTGCCGCTGGCGGAGGTGCCGGTACTGACCGAGGACGAGCCGGCGATCGAGGCGCTCGAGGAGCTGAGCGGCGGCGACGTCCACCGGGGCCTGGTGGTGGAGAACGGCCACCTGCGCGGGCTCGTGTCGATCACGGACTTCGCCCGCGTGCTGGCGGTCCGGCCGCCGCGGCCGCAGCCGCGCTAGCGGCTCAGTTCAGGCGGAACGCGACCTCCTGTCGTTGAATCACGCGGCCGTCCTTGGTTCGGCCGATCACGGTCGCGGCGTGGCGTGCAGTGCTCAGGCGGTCACGCGGAAGCGGGTACACGAGCTGGCCTGCCGTCGGCCGCGTGAACGCCGTGGTGCCGTCGCGGAAGTGGAGCTCGACCCGAGTCGTCGCCGGGAAGGTCGTCCCGACGAGGAAGAGGTCGTCGCCGGCCTGTTGGACGAGGTCGACCAGCCGCATGCCGTCGACCCGCCGGCACTCGCCGCGTGACGGGCCTGGGGCGAAGGTCACGCGCCAGCAGCGCCACGCGCCGGCGAGCGGGCCGCGCCGCATGGTGGCGACGGCACCGTTCGGACCGCGCACCTTGCCGGTGACGTGCAGGCGGCGCGCCGCTTTCGGTGCCTCGTCGCTGGCCCGCGTGGGCGGGAGGGTCACGACGCCGACGATCCGCCCGCGGCGGTCGTAGCTCACGATCCGGATCGGGAACTGATGCGGGTCGAGGCGCGTCCCGAAGACGTTGTTGCGAAGCGGCGGCGTCAGGATCAAGCCGTCCGGCAGGAAGACCCGCACGCGCGCGACGCCGTCCGCGGCGACTCCCTGGAGGACGGTCCCGCTGTATCCCCCGCTGATCATCCAGTTGACCGGCCCCTGCCCGAAGAATTCCTTCGGAGTGCCGCAGTTCATGGCGCCGTCCGCGCTCACAACGCAGAGGTTTCCGGCGATGCCGACCACGAGGCCGCTGGCCGGATCCGGCTTGATGAGCCGCAGGCTGTGCGGGCCGGCGTTGGTGAGGCGCTTTCGCTGCTCGGCGGGGAGCTTCACCTCGTCGAGCGACACGCCGCGGCGTTCGCCGCGCTCGTACCAGCCGACGCGCGGATGGCGGATCCTCGCCTCGATGCGCGTCGGGCCACGCGGGCGGCGCGTGGTGTTCCAGAAGTCGCCATGCGGCATCTCCATCACCGTCTGCTTGCCGCCGGCGCCCGCTGCCACGAGGCGCAGGAAGTGGTTGCCGGTGCTCGGCTCGCTGTCGACGGCGAGGTAAGCGTTCCCTCCGAGCGCGGCGCGGTGCGTACCGTCGACGGACTCGACGTCCATGCGGCGAATGCCGTCGGCGACGATCCCGTAGGACACCTCCGCGCTGTCGAACGCGCCGACGGCGCCGAGTCCCGCGTCGGGGTTCCCGACGACGAGCGGGCTGTTCGAGTACGCGAGCGTCGCGACTGGAATGCAGGTGTCGCGCGTCTCTCGGAAGGCGTCGAGCCGCAGGCAGGCGGTGTCGCCGCTGCGCCAGCCGTACAGGACGTACTCGCGGCCGCCCGCCTTCGTGCGGACGAGCTCGCGCAGCTGCGTCCCGCGCGGGAACGCCGTCCACGAACGGTTCTCCGTGTCGAAGGCGCGCTGCTGCTCCGCCGGCGCCGGCTTGCCCGGGCTGCCGCGAAGCCAGCTGTCGAAGCCGTGCAGGCCGGCCGCCACCGCGGCCGCTGCCGAGAGCGCCACGACCGCCGCCGCGAGTGCGAGGACGAGCCGGCGACGCGTTCGCCGCGTCAGACCGGCGCGCTCGACGACCTCGGCCCAGTCGGGCGGCACGTCTGCGCGCACGGGAACCTGGCTGAGCACCAGTTGCTCGAAGGCGTCGGCGCTCACCCTGCCACCTCCTCGAGCGCGCGTCTGAGCGACTCGCGGGCCGCAGTCAGCGTTGCCCCGACGGTCCCGGATGCGATCCCCAGCACATCGCCGATCGCCGCATAGTCGAGATCGGCGTAGTAGCGGAGGAAGATGACCTCCCGTTGACGCTCGGGGAGCGCAGCCAGCAGCCCGGCGAACGGGTGGTGTCCGTTGCCCGACGCCGCGGCGCCGATGTCGACGACCGGCGACGGCGTCTCGTCGCGGCGCCGGCGGCCGGCCTTCCGGGCCGCGTTCACGACCATTCGCCAGACCCACGCCTCGAGCGACCCGTCGCCGCGGAACGAGCCACGCGAACGGAGTGCGCTGGCGAAGGCCTCCTGGACGGCGTCGCGAGCGAGGTCGGCGTCGCCGCACACCGCCTCGGCAACGCGCAGGAACGTGTGGAAGCGCGCCCGGTACAGTGCTTCCAGCTCCGCCTGCTCGACGCCTCGTCTGCGGGCCACACACCCAGGATCCCACCCGGGCGCGGTTTCTTTAGTCCCTATGCCAACGCCAGCGACTCGCGAATGCGCTCTTCGACCGCGGCCATCTCGATGCGCGAGCCGGTCAGGTCCTCGCAGCATCGCATCGGCCGTCCGCGCCTGGCCTTCCGACCACAGCTCGCGAAGGAGGTCGCCCGCTTCGCGGCGCGTGAACCACGCGTTGCCGAACTCCGTGCGCAGGAAGTCGCGCAGCTGCGCCTCGAAGCCCCACGAGCGCAGGTACTCCGTCACGTAGAAGCCCGGGTCGATGTCGGCCAGGTAGCTCGCGGCGGCCGGCTCGACCTTCAGGGCGTCTCCGAGCAGCTCGACGTAGCGGCCGCGCATCTCGGTCGGGTCGGCAGCGCGGTAGAACTCGAGCTCGTACAGCAGCTTCGCCGAGTAGCGGCGCGCGAAGAACAGATCGATCACGCCGCTCTCCGCGGCGAACTCGCGCGGCCGCGCGAAGTCCAGCCGCCGCTCGATCCACGCCGGCTCGCTCAGCAGCCCCTCGAACAGCGCGGCCCAGCCTTCGGTCACCGCCATGTCGCCCATCCGCTTCGCCTCGACCGTTTGACTCGCGGACGTGTTCGCGTAGTGCTCCGTGTGGCCGGCCTCGTGGAAGAGCGCGCGCCAGTCGTCGGCGCCGCCGATCGGCTGGATCACGAGCATCACGCGGTCCGGCACCTCGATCGGCGCGCAGAAGGCGCGCGGGGACTTGTGCTCGCGCTGCTCGACGTCGAGCTGCACGTTCGCCTGCGCGCTGAGGTTGATGCCGAGATCGGCGAGCGTGGCGGTGAGCGCCGGGAGCATGGCCGCGGCCGGGAACTGGGCGTCCCAGTTCTCCGCACGCAGCAGCCGGCTGAAGTCCCAGTAGCCGGCCTGGTCGAGCCCAACGCCTGCACGCGAGCGGAGCAGGTGGTCGACGCCGTCGATCCACGCGCGCTCGGTCGAGTCGAGCAGCTCACGACAGGAGTCGGCGAGCGGCTCGAGGTCGAACCCCACGCGCCCGTAGTGCTCGACGTAGTTGCTCGCGCCGAGCTCGGGCACGGCGGCGTGATGTGTTCGCGCGGCTTCGAGCAGTACGGGGTTGAGGTGCTCCTCGCGCACCTCGGCGGCCGCCTCGTACAGCCGCCGGCGCCGGGCGGGGTCCGGCGACTGCGAGATTGCGGGCGAGATCATCCGGAACGGGATGCGCTCGCCGTCGACCTCGACCTCGAGCTCGGCTTCGAGGCCCGCGGCCCGCTCGAGCTGCTTCTTCGTCAGGTTGGCGAGGTAGTTCTCGCTCGCCCAGCGGTAGAGCCAGCGGCCACGCTCGTCGCTCGCCGCGGCGCCGACCGCCTGCACGCGCTCGAGCGTGACGAGCTCGGCGTGCCGCGCGTAGATCGGCTCGAGCTCGAGCGCCTGCTTGTGGCCGGCGTAGTGGAGGTACCACTCTTCCATCAGCTCGCCTTCGAGCTGATCCGCCTCCTGACGGAAAGAGTCGAGCTCGCGATCGGTGAGCGGCGGGGCGGCGGCCAAAGGCGCCCTAGGATAGCCCGGTGCGCGAGGTCACCATCAAGACGTCGAGGCGGACGCAGGTGCTCGACATCACCGACCAGGTGAGGGCGGTCCTGGACGACGTGCGCGGCGAGGCGGTGCTCGTCTACGTGCCGCACACGACGGCCGGCGTGACGATCAACGAGCACGCCGACCCGGCCGTCGCGCGCGACCTGGAGCGCGCCATGGAGCGGCTCGTCGGCGACGACTGGGGCTGGGAGCACATCGAGGCCGGCGAGGAGAACGCGCCGTCGCATGTGCGCGCGGTGCTCGCCGGGCCGCAGGTGCTGATCCCGCTCCGCGACGGCCAGCTGGCGCTCGGCACATGGCAGGGCATCTTCTTCTGCGAGTTCGACGGGCCGCGGACACGGACCGTCCTGGTGGCGCCGCTGCAGTGATCGAGGTCACCTCGCTGAGCAAGCGCTTCGGCGCCACGCTCGCGGTCGACAACCTCTCGTTCAGGGTCGAGCCGGCCCGCGTGACCGGCTTCCTCGGGCCGAACGGGGCCGGCAAGACCACGACCATGCGCGCCGTGCTCGGCCTGGTTCGGGCAACGTCGGGAACCGCGACGGTGCTCGGCCGGCCGTACCGGAACCTCGACGAGCCGGCGCACCGGGTCGGAGCGGTGCTGGAGGCGACGGCGTTCCATCCGGGCCGCTCGGGCCGCAACCACCTGCGCGTGGTCGCGCAGGCCGCCGGGATCCCGCGCAGCCGTGTCGAGGAGGTGCTCGAGCTCGTCGACCTGAAGGACGCCGCCGGCCGGCGCGCGGGCGGCTACTCGCTCGGGATGCGCCAGCGCCTTTCGCTCGCGACCGCGCTCCTCGGCGACCCGGAGGTCCTCGTGCTCGACGAGCCGGCCAACGGGCTCGACCCGGCGGGCGTGCGCTGGCTGCGCGACCTGCTCCGCGAGCTTGCCAGCCGCGGGCGGACGATCCTCGTCTCGAGCCACATCCTCTCCGAGATCGAGGTGATCGCGGACGAGGTCGTGATCATCCACCGCGGCAAGTTCGTCGCCAGCGGCACCATTGCCGAGCTTGTCGCCCGCGCGTCGGGCGGCGTACGCGTGCGCAGCCCGGACGCCCCGCGCCTGCGCATGCTGCTGGAGGCGCAGGGCGCCGCGGTCGCCGACCACGAAGGCGCGCTGATCGTGACCGGCACGACCGCCGAGGCGATCGGCGAGCTCGCCGCCGCGAACGGCGTCGTCCTCCACGAGCTCGCACCCGAGCGGGCGACGCTGGAGCAGGCCTTCTTCGAGCTCACCGAGGCGCCGCAGGAATGAGGCTGCTCGGGTCCGAGCTGCTGAAGCTGCGCACGACGCCGCGCACCGTTGGGGGCCTCCTGCTGCCGCTGCTCGGCATCGTCATCCTCGGCGTGATCGGGAACATCACGAGCCGTCACGACTCGAACCCCGGCCAGACGCTCCACGACATCCTCGAGGTGGTCGGCTTTGCGGACGTGATCGCGATGATCCTCGGCGTGCTCGTGGTCACGTGGGAGTACCGGCACGAGACGATCACTGGGACCTTCCTCGTCGCGCCACGGCGGGAGCGCGTGATCGGGGCGAAGACGGCGGCTGCGATGCTCACGGGCGCGCTGCTCGCCGCTGCGGCGGCCGCGCTCGCGCTCGCGCTCGCCTATGTCTGGATCGGCGGCGACCCCGGCGTCTCGTTCGACTCGAGCGTGTGGGAACGCGCCCTCCGGCAGGTCCCGAGCTCCGCGCTGTACGGCGCGCTCGGCGTCGGGCTCGGCGCGATCGTCCGCGGCCAGGCGCTCGCGATCGTCCTCGGCTTCGTGTGGTTCCTGATCGTCGAGCCGCTCGTCAACGGGCTCTACGACCAGCTCGGCAGGTACCTCCCCGGCCGGGTGCTCGAGCGAGCTTGCGGGCGCGAGCGGGGGCGAGGTCCACATCGCGGTGTGGCCCGCCGTCGGCCTCTCGATCGCGTACGCGCTTGCAATCGTCGGCGTCGGCGCGTTCCTCACACTGCGCCGAGACGTCACCTAGGCTGGCGTAATGGCAGCGCCGGTCAAGCTCGACGACGAGGTCGATCTCCGCATCGACTCGCTCGCCTACGGCGGGAACGGCGTCGCGCGCGCGGGCGGCTTCGTCGTGTTCGTGCGGCGCGGCCTGCCCGGCGACCTCGTGCGCGCGCGTGTGACGAAGGTGAAGCGCAACCACGCCGAGGCGACGACCGTCGACGTGCTCGAGGCGGGGCCGGCGCGGGTCGACGCGCCGTGCGCGCACTTCCCGGCCTGCGGCGGCTGCCGCTTCCAGGATCTCGCGTACGCGGCCCAGCTCGACGCGAAGGAGGCGCAGGTGCGCGACGCGCTCACCCGCATCGCCGGCGATCGCCGAGCCGCCGCTCGAGCCGATCGTCCCGGCCGAGTCGCCGTTCTTCTACCGCAACAAGATGGAGTACTCGTTCACCCGCACCGACGAGGGCCCGTGCGCTCGGACTGCACCGCGCCGGCCGCTGGGACGAGGTGCTCGACATCGAGAAATGCTGGCTCACGACCGAGCTCGGCAACGCGATCCGCGAGACGGTCGACGTGTGGGCGCGCGAGGAGCGGCTCGAGGCGTACAGCCAGGAGGACGGCACCGGCTACCTGCGCCACCTCGTCATCCGCGAGGGCCGCAACACCGGCCAGGCGCTCGTCCAGCTCGTGACCGCGAAGGGCGAGCGCTTCGAGCGCGACCACCTCGTCGAGACGCTGCGCCGCTTCCCGGAGGTGCGCTCGATCCACTGGGCGGTCAACGAGACGCCCGCTGAGATCACGAACCTGCCGACGGAGCTGCTCTGGGGCGAGGATGCGATCGAGGAGGAGCTCGGCGGCCTGCGCTTCCGCGTGC
This sequence comes from uncultured Thermoleophilia bacterium, assembly GCA_963734565.1. Taxonomy (GTDB): domain Bacteria; phylum Actinomycetota; class Thermoleophilia; order Gaiellales; family Gaiellaceae; genus JACVRM01. Next base: position 759,638 of record CAVTHM010000007.1, read on the forward strand.
GGCCGAACGCGTTCCTGCAGACGAACACCGCGATGGCCGAGCGGCTGTACGAGCTCGCCCGCGAGTTCGCCGGGCTGACCGGCGGCGAGACGGTGTGGGACCTCTACTGCGGCATCGGCACGATCGGGCTCTCGATGGCCTCCTCGGCGCTGACCGTGTGGGGCGTGGAGGTCTCGGAGGAGTCGGTCGCCTGCGCGCTCGAGAACGCCGACCTGAACGGGATCACGAACGCTGCCTTCTTCGCGGGGAACGTCGGGCAGGTGCTGCAGGAGCTGCTCGACCGCGCGGGCGAGCCGGACGTGGTCGTCGTCGACCCGCCGCGCGCCGGCCTGGCCGGCAAGGCGCTGAAGCGCGTGGGGGAGGTCGCCGCGCCGAGGCTGGTCTACGTCTCGTGCAACCCGACGACGCTGGCGGGCGACGTGAAGCAGCTCGCGTCGCAGTGGGGCTACCGGCTGGTTCGATCGCGGCCGGTGGACATGTTCCCGCACACACCGCACGTCGAGACGGTCTCGCTGCTGAGGCGAGAGACAACGTAGGCCTTCACTTTCCGGCCGCTATGCGGTATAGCCCGCAGGCACGGACGGGAAGAGTCGATCTCTGAAAGTGGCGGCGGCCGTGCTCGCGGCCGGCTGCATGGTTGCCGCGCTCGCGATCCCGGAGCGTGCGGGAGCGCCGCCGTCAGCTTCCGGCGGCACCTTCCGGGTGATCTCAGGGGCCGACGACCTGGATTCCGTTGATCCCGCGCTGGCGTACGCGTCGACCTCCTGGGCCGTGATGGACGCGACGTGCGCGCTGCTTCTCAACTACCCGGATCGGCCTGCGCTCTTCCAGCCCGTGCCCGAGGTGGCTGCGAGCATGCCGCGCTCGTCGGACCACGCCAAGACGTTCACCTTCACGTTGCGCCGCGGCTTCCGATTCAGCGATGGGTCGCCCGTGCAGGCCAGTGCGTACGCGCGTGCGATCAACCGCGTGCTGGCGCTTGGGCCGCGCCGAACGCAGGGGTACCAGTTCGTGAGCGACATCGTGGGAGCCGACGCCGTTAGCAGCGGCCAGACCACGAGCGCCGCCGGCGTGACTGCGAACGGCTACCGCCTCGTGATCCGGCTCAAGGAGACGGCGCCCGACTTTCCCGTCCGCACGGCGATGCCCTTCTTCTGCCCGGTTCCGCCGAAGCTGCCCGTTGATCCCGAGGGCATCACAGTCCCGGGCTCGGGCCCATACCGCGTCTCCGGCTACGTGCCGGGGAAACAGGTCCTGCTGGAACGGAACCCGTTCTACGGCGGTATGCGCCCTCACCACGTGGACCGCTTCGTCGTGGACGTCGAGCCGCTCACACAGCAGGAGCTGCTGCGCAAGATCGAGGGGAACGAGGCCGACTGGGGCTGGGTCGCCGCGCCCTTCTACTACGACCCGACGCTCCGGCTGGTGGAGAAGTACAAGATCAACAAGCAGCGGCTGTTCGTCCGGCCCGGGTACACCATGCGCGGGTACGCGTTCAACATGACGCGGCCGCTGTTTCGCAACAACACCGCGCTGCGCCAAGCGGTCAACTTCGCCGTCGACCGCACCGAGCTGATCAACGCGCCGGGAACGCCGCGCGGCGTGGCGACCGATCAGTACCTCCCGCTCGGGATGCCCGGCTACAAGAACGCGGCCATCTACCCGCTCAAGGGGCCGGATCTGAAGCGGGCTAAGGCGCTTGCGCGTGGCCACACGCGCGGCGGCAAGGCCGTCCTGTGGACGTTTGACGTGCCGCCGGCGCAGGCCGCCGCCCAGATCCTCAAGCGGGATCTTCGCGCAATCGGGCTCGACGTCGAGATCGTCGCGATCCCCGGGAGCGCCTTTGGCCAGCGCGTCACGGCTCCCGACGCTGCGTTCGACATCACCTTCAGCCCGTGGGTCGCCGACTACGCCGACCCCTATCAGTACGTCAACGTGCTGCTGGACAGCCGGTTCCGGCCCGCCCCGAACCTCGGACGCTTCTCGTCGGCCACGTACGACGCGCTCATGCGCCGTGCCGCGCGGCTCGAGGGGCAGGCGCGCTACAGCGCGTACGCTCAGCTCGATGCACGTCTTTCGCGTGATGTCGCGCCTCGGGTCGAGGTCGCGAACGACTACGAGACAACGTTCGTCTCGAACCGCGTCGGCTGCGTCGTTCTCCGTCCGAGCTTCGACCTCACGGCGGCGTGCCTGAAGTGAGACGACGCTTTCTCCAGGCCGCGTTCCTGGTCGCCGGGGCAGGGCTCGTCGCGCTGGCCGTGAGCCACGCCGCAGCGCGCGGCTCCGAAGCGGCGGCCGGCGGCGGCACGCTCAGGGTGACCATCGGGCAGGCCGGCTTCGGCTCCATCGACCCGGCGTTCGCTCTGACCGACCCGATCGTCGACGTGACCTGCGCGCGCCTCCTGAACTATCCCGACAAGCCGCCCCCGGCGGGCTACCGGATCACGCCGGAGGTCGCGACCGCCTTGCCGAAGGTGTCCAACGGCGGCAGGACGTTCACCTTCACGCTGCGGAAGACCTTCCGGTTCAGCGATGGGAAACCGGTGCGCGCGGACGCGTTCGCCCATGCCATCGACCGCGCACTCATCCTGGCGCGGGCGGACCCGGGCGCGGGGTTCTATTTCGACGACATCGTCGGAGCGAAGGCGGTCATGAAGGGCACGGCCGACCACGCCTCGGGCGTCACGGCGAGCGGGACGAAGCTCGTCGTGCGGCTGACCGCGCCCGCACCGAGCTTCCTTCCCCGCCTGACGACGACGCCGTTCTGCGCGGTGCCGCCCGACCTGATCACAGACCCGGAGGGCGTCACGGCCTTTGCGGGCTCGGGGCCCTACTACTTCTCGGAGTACGTCCGCGGCAAGCGTGCGGTGCTGAAGCGGAACCCGCACTACCGCGGCACCAGACCGCACCGTCTGGACAGCATCGTCGTCGACCTCTTCGGCGACCCGCGCGAAGGGTTCAAGCTGGTCGAGCGCGGGGAGGCCGACTGGGCTCTCGGGCCGCCCTTCCTGTACTGGGACACGGCGCTCGGCCTACAGCGAAAGTACGGGACCGGCAAGTCCCGCCGGTTCCTGGTCTACCCGGCCGTGTCGACCGGGCTCGCGGTCAACGTCTCGCGGCCGTTGTTCCGCGACAACCTCGCCTTGCGCCGCGCCCTCAACTACGCCATCGACCGGCCGAGGCTGACGGCGTTCTTCCACGGCCGCCCGGCCGATCACTATCTGCCGGCGGACATGCCCGGCTACAGGAACGCGCAGCTCTATCCGCTAAACGGCCCGGACCTGGGAACGGCGAGGGCGCTCGCGACAGGCAATACAAGGAGCGGAAAGGCTGTCCTCTGGATCCCGGACCTTCCCGAATTCGTTGCCTTGGGCCAGGTCGTCAAGCAGGACCTGCGCAAGATCGGCCTGGACGTCCAGGTGAAGCCGATCCCCGGTCCCGCGTTCTACGATCGCATAGGCAAGCCGGGAGCGCCGTTCGACCTCGCCGCCGTCACGTGGATCGGCGCCTTCCCGGATCCCTACGAGTTCATGAACTCCCTGTTCGACAGCCGTTCCATCGGCGCGGCAAACATCGGCCGATTCCGGTCGGCGAAGTACGACCGGCTTTTGCGGCGGACCGCGACGCTCTCCGGTGAGGCCCGCTACCGGGCGTACGGCGACCTCGACGTGCAGCTCGCCCGCGACGCGGCGCCCAGGATCCAGATCGCCTGGGAGGGCGTTGCGACCTTCGTCTCCTCGCGCGTCGGGTGCATCGTCCTGCGGCCGCAGCTCGATCTCGCGGCCGCGTGCCTCAAGTAGCCCCGCCTACGGGGCCTGCACTGTCACCCACACGAAGCCTTCGCCCGCGGCGATGCCGCCGGCGGGGTTGTTCAGCTGGATCGTCTTGACCACCGTTCGCGTCTTCGGGTCGATGCGCGTCACGGTTCCGTCGGACGCGGCGACCCATACGGCGCCCTCGCCAACCGCAATGCCGACAGGCTCCCCTCCGACGGTGATCGTCGACGTCGACGGCGAGTCCAGGTCGATCCGGGTCACGGTCCCGTCGCCTGCGTTAGCCGTCCAGAGCGCGCCCTCGCCGGCGGCGATGCCGATCGGACGGTTGCCGACTGTGACGTCCCGCAGCGAGCCCTCCTCGAAGGTGTCCGGGTTGAACCGGCTCACCGTCGACTCCGCGCTGTTCGCGACCCACACGAATCCGTTCGCGTAGGCGATGCCGGTGGGGTTGCCGCCGGCGAACCCCGTCCTGCGCCGCCGCACGTCGGCGGGCGAGACCCTGGCGAGCGTCGAGTCGCCGTACACCGCCCAGACGTACTCCGGATCGCCGCCGACCGTAACCGAGCCGAGCAAATGGCCGGACCCGGCGATGTCGACGGTGTCAGTGCGCTGTCCGACCTGGGAATCGACGCGCGACAGCGTGCCCTGTATGCCGTGGGCAACCCAGATCGCGTCTGCGCCGTACACGATGCCCGTCGGGGTTGCGTTGTCCAGCGACACGGTGCCGGCCAGCGCGCGTGTTGCGGCCGTGATCCGCGTGAGGTTGCGGTCGCCGAGATTCCCGACCCAGACCACGCCGCCGCCGGTCGTGACCGGGCCAGGCCGCAGGCCGACGGGCTCCTCGCCCACGATCTCGTTGCTCTTCGGGTCGATGACGGCGACGTTGTTCGGCTGGACGGCCGAGAGGCCGCCTCCGCCGCCGCGCAGGAGCACGAATGCGAGGACGGCAGCGGCCGCAACGACGACGGCGGCGGTCCCGATCAGCACGGCGGGGCGGCGGTGGGCGGGCGCTGCCGGCGCGGCGGCTACCTCCTCGTCCTCGACGCCCCGCACGGGGGGGAAGTCCGACTCGAGCCCGGGCCCGGCCACCTGGTAGAGCTGCACCGGCCGGTCGAGGTCCTTGAGCCGCTGCGTGCCGAGGTCGTCGAGCGAGACCGCGAGATCCTCCTCCTCGTCCTCCAGCAGCGTCTGCGTCGCCTGCGAGACGAGCACCTGCCCGCCGTGGCCCGCGGCGCAGATGCGGGCGGCGCGGTGCACGGCGAGTCCCGTGTAGCGGCCGTCCACCGGCGCGGCCTGGCCGGTGTGGATGCCCATGCGCACCTTGACCTGCGTCCCGTTCGGCCAGGGGTAACCCGTGAGCGCGCGCTGGCCCTCGACGGCCGCGAGCACGGCCTCACGCGCGCTCGAGAACGCGATGAAGAAGGCGTCGCCCTGTGTGTCGATCTCGTGCCCGCCGTGCTGGGCGAAGGCCTCGCGCAGCAGCCGCTGGTGCGCGGCGAGCACCTCGCCGTAGTCGCCGCGCAGCTGCTTGACGAGGCGCGTCGAGCCCTCGATGTCGGTGAAGAGGAACGTGACGGCGCCACGCGGCAGATCGGTCATCACGGCAAGCGTCTCATCGCGGCGCCGCCTTTACCACGCCTTGTAACAGTCTGTTACTTGGCCGGTTCGGCGGCCTCGCGCGGCGCTTCGACGCGCGGGCTCCGCAGGTCGCGCCAGATCAGGTCCGCGTTCGCAACGAGGAAGCCGATCGCGATCCCGGGCAGCGCGGGCAGCCCGCCCACGTCCCACGACGTGGCGAGCGCGATCGTCGCGCCGAGCCCGGCCAGCATCGCGATCCACGTCCAGACGACGCGCAGGCGCCAGCGCACGGCGGCGGCCAGGAAGAGAGCGAAGAACAGCAGGTCGGGGAGCCCCAGGTTCGCGGACGCGTTCTCGCCCGGCACCGGGAACGCGAACGACAGCGTCGTGAAGATCTCGCGCCGCTGGGTGACGATGTGGTGCGTCGGCCCGCGCCACACCGAGAACGCGTCGATGAACGGGATCAGCAGCGCGATCATGCGCGACCCACGACAGCCGCTCGAAGAAGGTCAGGAACCAGAACGCGAGCAGCGTCATCGTCGCGAGCTTCGAGAAGTTCGCGATCGCGTCGAGCCCGACCACCTCGAGCAGCACGGACAGCAGGCCGCACGCAACCGCCGCCAGCACCAGCCCGCGCCGCTCCCGCAACGGCAGCGCGAGCAGCACGAGCGCGAACACGGCCGGGAAGAGCACGAGCGCGATGAAGGCTGTGTCGCCCCAGAGGGACAGCCCGAAGAACGACTCCGAGAACGCGTAGTAGATCGCCAGCGCGAGGGAGATCAGTCCGAAGACGATGAGGCGATTACGCTCGGTGGCGGTCACGGTCGCATTACAGCGTTTGCCGGCGAAGGCGGGCTTGCCCCGCCGTAGCCACGTCGCGCGAAGTCGCGTCTGACTGCCTTCGTCCCGCGAAAGTCGTCATGCCAGCGCGGAGCGCGGCGGACTTCGCGGGCAATCAGTACGGCGGCAGGTCGGCCCACCACGGGCCGAGCGCCTTGAAGGCGTTCCAGAACGCGGTCTTGCGCGGCGCCTCGTCGAGCGAGTCGTCCACGTCGGGCGTCGTGAGCGCGCCGATCGTGGCGGTGAAGCGCTGGATCTCGCCGTCGCGCTGCTCGAGCTCGGTCGCCAGCGGGAAGTCGAGCGCGTTCACGAGCGCGAGCGCCGGCTCGCCCATGACGATCACGAGCTTCGGCTGGACGATGTGCAGCTCGCGGCGCACCCACGCGCGCGGCCTGGTCGTCCTCCTCGCTGTCCGCGAACTTGAGGCAGTTGGTGCCGTAGACGGCCATCGGGTCGACGCGCAGCCGCTGCAGCGACTTCAGGATCGCCTGCCCGGCGCGGCCGAAGTACGCGACGCCCTCCTGCTCCTCGCTCCGCTGCGGCGACCACTTGAGCATGAAGACGTCGGCGAGCGGGTGGCCGGAGCCGAGCACGGGCGTGCGCTCGCCGGCGGCGCGACTGATCTCGTCGCCGAGCTCGTTGATCTCCTTGATCGCCTTCTGCAGGTAGCGGTCGTAGATCTCGTCGTCGGAGGAGCCGCTGCTGCCCACCGGGTTGTCTAGTTGTCGCGCGGGGGCGCTGGCTCCTGCCGGGTCCGTCTGCGGGGGTGGCCTCCACGGTCTCTAGGTTCGCTCTCTGAGCCGGTTTACCTAGAGCCGGTCCTTGACCTGCGCCATCCACTTCAGGCTCTGCAGGTAGGCGAGCGACTTCGGCCGGCGCAGCACCTCGGCCGTCTGCAGGCTCGTGAGGAACTCCTCCGGCCCGTCGAACCGCTGCATGCGCAGCGCGCCCGTGCCGACGCCCTGGAGGACGTGCGCGTCGGAGCCGGCGCCCATCGTCAGCCCGTACTTGCGCGCGAAGCGGAGCGCCTCGTCGTTGAAGCCCTCGAAGAGGAGCCGCGCGTTGTAGACCTCGAAGACGTCGATCTCGGCAAGGTGGCGGTGAAGCGTCGCCGGGTCCGGGATGGCGTGGAGCCGGTCGAACGGGTGGGGGACGTAGACGACCCCGTCCTGCGCGCGGATCGCCGCGACCGTGGCCGCGAAGGACATGCCGCGCGGGATCTCCTCGCGCAGGAAGAGGCCGATCACCTCGCCCTGGCCGTCGGTCTTGACCTCCTCGCCGGGGATGACGATCAGGTCGCGGCCGCGGGCGAGCTCGACCGCTTCCAGCGCGCCGCCGAAGACGTTGTGGTCGGTGACGGCGATGGCCCCCAGGCCGATCGCCTCGGCGTGGTCGAGCAGCTCCTCGGGGTCGATCATGCAGTCGTGCGACCAGGAGGTGTGCATGTGCAGGTCGCAGACGATCCAGTCGCGGTCGGGCGCGCCTGCGCCGCTGCGGCGCGCGCCGGCGCGAGGCGAGCTCGCGGTAGATCCCGTCGAGCTCGCGCGCCGCGGCGGCGAAGCTCTCGCGCTCGGCGCGCGGCGCGGTTTGCCTTCACTTCGCGGTCGCGGAAGTCGGCGTCCTCGGCGAGCCGGGCGACGGCTGCGCCGGCGAGCTCGGGCTGCTGGACGACACCGGGCGGCGCCGCGACGGCCGCGCCGGCGGCCCGCGCCTCGAGCGCAACGCGCGGCAGCCCGGACGGCGACGGGACGAAGATCGCGGCCTCGCGCGAGCAGGGGCGCGCGGGCGGCGCCGTCGCGCAGCGTGCGCACGTGCACGCGGCCGGCGAGCCGGCGCGGCATCGGCGGCCGCCCGCTGAGCGGCTTCGTGCGCAGGTAGACGAGCTCCCAGCCGTCGAGCTCGGCCACCGCGCGGGCGACCGAGCGCGCCTGCAGGCGCTCGCCGGGGCGCCACTCGGCGACGACGAGCTCGCCGCTTGCGGCCGGGCCGGAACAGCTCGGTGTCGACGCCGATCGGGACGACGCGGTAGTCGCCGGGGAACCGCTCGGCCGCGGCCGCCGCGGTGAACGGCGACGTCGCGACGAGCGCGTCGACGCGTCCCAGCAGCCGTGTGCGCTGCGTCTTCGCGGGCGGATAGCCGAGCCGGTCGGCAGAGAGGAACGTGGCGACGGTCAGGGTTCGCGCGTCGCGCAGCGCCAGGTAGGACAGGCTCGGCAGGCCGGGCTCGAAGCCGTGGACGACGTCGTAGCTGCCCCGCTCGAGCGCGAGCTGGAGGTTCGCGCGCACGCCGACCGGGATGCCGAGCTGGCTGCGCCGTGACACCGGCACCGCCGGGCCGAGCGCGATCACGTCTGCCGCAAGCCCGTCGTGGAGCGCCTTGCGGCCCGCGACGAGGTCGCGCGCCCGGTTCGACGGCGCCAGCACGGTGACGTCGTGGCCGAGCGCGCGCAGCCCGGCGGCAATCCCGGCGACGTGCTCGTTGACGTCGTGTGGCTGCGACCAGGCGAATGGTGTGACGAGGCAGATGCGGAGCCCCACGCCGCGATCCTAGTGCCGCGCCGCGGGCTCCCTCAGAACCTGAGCACGAGCTCGCGCTGCCGGACGGCGGTCCGGCCCCCGAGGGAGCGAAGCGCGTCGGCCGCCGGCTCGTCGCCGGGAAGGTTGAGCACGTTGAGCGTGCCGAGCGCGCGCTGTGCCGCGAGCAGTTCGCCGGTGGAGGCCGCGTCGCCGGCGATCTGGATCACCGAAACGGCCTGGGGCGTCCGCCGCACGATCGCCGCCCCGTCGCCGGCCGCGAAGCCGTGTGGCGGAGGGTCGATCTCGCGCAGACGCGCCAGCGTCTCGTCGTCGCGCTGCCACGGCTCCCGCGCGAGCCGAAGCGTGCGGATCCGCTCGTGCGCCTCGTCGACGCTCATCTCGGGCACCTCCTCGCCTGCCGGAGCCCGGTCGAGGATCCACACGTCGATGCCGCGCACGTCCTCGAAGCCGAGCTTCTCGTAGAGCTGCAGGGCCGGGCTCGTTCTGGACGAGCACCTCGAGCCAGACCTCGCGGACGCCGCGGATGCGCGCCTCGTCCAGCACCGCGCGCATGAGCCGCTCGGCGATCCCCTGCCGCCGCGCGAACGGCGTAACGCCGATCCCGCCGATCCAGCCCCGCTCGCCGCGGACGCCCAGGTTCACGAGCGCGACGGGCACGTCGTCGAGCAGCGCGACCTGCGAGGCCTCCAGATCGAGGTCGTACGCCTGGACCATGAACGCGAGCGTTCGCTCGTCGATCGCGAACGGGATGGCGTAGCCCTCGTACGCCGCGGTGAAGAGCGTCGCGAGGCGGCCGAGCTCGAGGCTGCTCGCCGGACGGAGCTCGATCACGTGGCGGGGCGGACGACGATCCCCTCGTCCTCGCGGAGCGTGACCTCCGAGCCTGCGACGGAGACGTGTCGCGGCCGGCCGCGGACTGCGAAGACGGCAGCGCCGCCGACCGTCCCGAGCAGACGTTCCTCGCGCTCCTCCGTCGCCAGGTAGCGATCCAGGATCGGCGCGAGGATCTCGCCGAGCACCGCGAGGATCAGGAGGATCGCGAAGAGCTGCCAGCCGTCGCCGTTGTCGCGCTGGATCATCACCGTCAGCGTCAGTGCAGCGAGGAACGCGGCCGCCGCCGTTGTCGGGTAGAGGATCCGTACGAGGGCCGGCGCGCTGAGCATCAGGCGATTCGTCGTCGTCAGCAGGACCGCGAGGCTCACGACGAGGACCGTCCAGAGAAATCGCCAGTAGCCGTCGCTGTCGTGCTGCGCCCAGATCTGCTCCAGCCAGAGCGCGTAGCCGCCGACGGCGAGGAAGACGCCTGCGTACCCGAGCGGCCGCGACACGCCGCGGCCGAGCAGGGCGACGCCGGCGACCGCGGTCGAGAGGGCCACGAACGTCGCGGCCAGCGTGGCGAACAGCTTCCCCTCGGTCTCGCCGAAGTCGCCCATCAGGACGGCCGCGATCGCGAGGAGCGCGGCGACCGATGCAATGGCCGCCGCGCCCAGCAGGAAGATGCGCCGGAGCTGCATCGCTATGCCTTTGCAGCCACCTTGCCCGGCTTGCGCGCGTTCTCCTTGATGAACTGCTCGACGGCCTCGTACGCGTCGTCGTCCGCGATCTGCTTCGGCGGCGACTTCATCAGGTACGAGCTCGGGCCCTCGAGCGCGCCGCCGAGGCCCTTGTTCAGCGCCAGCTTCGCCATGCGGACGGCGTCGATGACGATCCCGGCCGAGTTCGGCGAGTCCCACACCTCGAGCTTCAGCTCCAGGTTGAGCGGTACGTCGCCGAAGGTCGTGCCCTCCATGCGGATGTACGCCCACTTGCGGTCCGTGAGGAACGGCACGTAGTCGGACGGGCCGACGTGCACGTTGCCCTCGCCGAGGTCGTAGTCGAGCATCGACGTGACAGCGTTCGTCTTCGAGATCTTCTTCGACTCGAGGCGGCTGCGCTCCAGCATGTTGAGGAAGTCGGAGTTGCCGCCGACGTTCAGCTGCATCGTCTTGTCGAGGTGCACGCCGCGCTCGCGGAAGAGGCTCGTGAGCACGCGGTGCGTGATCGTCGCGCCGACCTGAGACTTGATGTCGTCGCCGATGATCGGCAGGCCCGCGTCCTCGAAGCGGCGGGCGAAGTGGCCGCCCTTCGCGATGAAGACGGGCATGCAGTTCACCATCGCGCAGCCGGCCTGGAGGATCTGCTCCGTGTACCACTTGGTCGCCTCCTCGGAGCCGACCGGGAGGTAGTTGACGACCACGTCGGTGCCGGTCTCCTTGAGGATCCCGACCACGTCGTCGGTGTCGCCGGGCGCCTTCTCGACGATCTCGGAGAGGTACTTGCCGAGCCCGTCGTGCGTCATGCCGCGCGAGACCTTCACGCCCGTCTTCGGGACATCGGCGAACTTGATCGTGTCGTTCGGGTGAGCCCACATCGCGTCGGCGAGGTCGGCGCCGACCTTGCCCTTGACCACGTCGAACGCGGCGGTGAACTCGACGTCGCGGACGTGGTAGCCGCCGAGGTTGACGTGCATCAGGCCGGGGACGAACTTGTCGTCCGGCGCGTCCTTGTAGAACTCGACGCCCTGCAGCAGCGAGTTCGCGCAGTTGCCGACGCCGATGATGGCGACGCGAACCTTGTCGTCGCCGCGGCGGTGGCCGTTGCGGCTGCCGTTGGTCTGTGCCATGCGGGTTGTCCTTTCGGTCGAGACGCCGAGCCGCTCTGCGAGCGCCTCGACGATCAGGTCGTTGGTCGACCGCCGGCGCTCCGAGGCGCGGCGGTTCAGCTTCTCCTTCAGCTCCGGCGGCATCCGCAGGAGCACGTCGCCGGTGGCGCTCGGGGCAGCGGCCCGCCGGCGCGTCGGCTGGTAGGGGACGGCGAAACGCGCGGCGAGGATGCCCACCGCGACGTCGTTGAGGCTCTGGCCGGTCGCGTCGACCTCGCGCGCGAGGCGCTCCTTCAGGTTCGACGGCAAGCGCACGAGGACGCTGCTCCGTTCCGTGGCCATGCGTTCAGGCTAACACAAATTTGCTATGCGCTAGCAGCTGAGTGCTATCAGAAGGTGTCGAGTGTCGGCACGACCGCGTCGGCACCGACGCAGCCGTGCAGGTACAGCGCTGTGCCCAGGTCGCCGCTCCAGAGCGAGTAGCGACCTCGCTCGGCGCGCTCGGCCTGCTCGAGCGCGTGCATCGCGAACGCGCGCGCCCGCTCGAGCCAGAGCTCGTCACCTGTGCGCTCGAACAACTTGAGGAAGGCATAGCCGTTGCCTGCTGTGCCGTGACAGAGGTTCGCCCCCTTCGCCAGCGGCCCTGCGCGCCAGGTGAGCTCGCCGCCCTCGACGAGCAGCTCGGTGAGGTGCTCGTTGCCGGGCGCGAAGGAGCCGAGCGACGCGACGATCCCGGGCGCGCCGTGGCACCACTGCGTCCGGATGGCCTGCGGCGTGCTCGGCGGCTCGAGGGCCGGCGGCCATTGCGCACAGCCGTCGGCCCGTTGCGCGTGGTGCCCGATCGCGTCCACGGTACGGCGCTCGAGCTCGGCCCGTCGCGCGTCGTCGAGCAGGTCGCCGCGCGCGAGCACGAGGACGTTGCCGACGAAGCCGTGCGCCGGCCCGAGCACGTGTGTCTTCCTGCTGGGCATCTGCTGGAGCCAGAGCTCGCCCGTCCACTGCTCCCACAGCCAGTCCGCGGAGTCGCGCCACACGTCCGCCCACATCGGGTCGCCGGTGCGCTCGTACATGACATGCGCGGCGAGCATCGTCCCCGTCGAGCCCCAGGCGAGCTCGAGGCTCGAGTTCCGGGCGTTCGCCCGGACGCACGCGACGAGCGACTCCTCCAGCTGCGGCGCCGGCGCCAGCCCGTGAGCCACCAGGAGGATCCCGGCCTCGCCGAACCACAGCCCCGGCGTGATCCCCTCGTCCCAGTCCGGCTCGGCGCGGTACTGCTCGAGCAGGCCTGCGGCCGCGTCACGCCAATCCCGCTTCAGCTCCGCCGCACGTGCCCGCTCGAGCGCCTTCAGCGCCCAGATGACGCCTGCGGCTCCGAGGTAGAGGCACGACATGCGCCCGAGCGGCGGCTCCTCGTCGTCGAGTGGGTGCACGGGCCACAGGGTCTCGGGTGAGAAGGCGGCCTCCGTGTCGGCGACGATCGCCGCGATCGCGGTGCGCACGCGCCCCTCGTCCCACGGCGTGTCCGTGAGCGGCTCGTGCGAGCCGGGGTCGAAGAGCTCCGTCAGCCCTCGCGCTCTTGCAGCTGCCGGCGCACGCTCCACGCGCGCTGCCCGACGGTGATCCAGGCAGTCACGTTGAGCAGGTAGATCGCCCACTGCAGCGCGCCCCACGGCGCCAGGATCAGGCCCGCGGAGATGACGACGACCCGCTCTGCCCGGCTGCCGAGCCCGACGTCGCCCTTCAGCCCGAGCGCCTCCGCGCGCGCACGCGTGTAACTGACGAGCAGCGAGCCGACCACGGCGGCGAACGTCGCCAGCAGCGCGAACTCCATCCCGTCGCGCATGAACACGATCGCGACCGACGCGAGCACGAACGACTCGCTGAGCCGGTCGGTGGTCGAGTCGACGAACGCGCCGAACGGCGTCGCCTTGTTGCTCTGCCGCGCGAGCGCGCCGTCGAGGATGTCGAGGATCGAGCCGACGATGAAGAGCGCGGCGCCGACCCAGAACCACAGGATCTCGTTTCGGTACTCGAAGTAGACGGCGACGGCGGCGAGGAAGCACAGCGTGACGCCCATGGCCGTGAGCGCGTTCGGCGAGACCCGCGTGCGGGCGAGCCCGGTGACGCTGTTGGCCGCTGCGCGGCGAACTCCGTCGATGTAGCGCTTCTGGAGCTGCGCCGCCTGTCCGCGAGCCACGCCTAGGTGGCCGCGCGAGCTGCGAGCCGGTCGCGCAGCGGCTGCCGGTAGATAATCGCCGACGCGATCACGGCGACCACGACGCCGGCCGCGATGTCGAGCCAGTAGTGGTTGCCGGTGCCCATGACCACGATCCACACCCACGGCGGCCACGCGAGCCAGAGCACCTTCGCGAACCGCCACTTGACGAGCGACGCCATCACGCACCCGACGATGAGCGCGTCGGCGGCGTGCAGGCTCGGCATCGCGGCGTACGGGTTGGCCGCGAGCGTGACGACCATGCTTCCGTGCGAGATGCCGCCGAAGTCCTGGAGCGCGTCAGCGAAGCCGAAGCTCGGGAACATCCGCGGCGGTGCGGTCGGCACGAGCACGTAGCCGATCAGCCCGATCAGGTTCGCGAGCATGATCGCGTTGCGGAACTTGTAGAAGGCGTCGTTGCGCCGCAGGTACGCCCAGAGGAGGGCGAGCCCGAGCACGGTGAACTGCGAGCCCCAGTACGTCCACGAGGCGGCGGTGATCAGCAGGTCGGACGAGTGCAGGATCCGCTGGAAGGTCAGCTCCCAGAGCGTGTGCGGCGCCTCGAAGTTGATGATCCACCGGCCGTTCCGGAACGCCTCGGCGGCATTCCGGTCGGCAATCCCGCGCGCGACCTCGTACATGGCGAGGAACCCGAACCAGAGCGAGAGCTGGAACAGGAAGTCGCGCCAGCCCCGCGGGAGAACGCCGCGCCTGTCGACCGTGGCTGTGATTGCAGACATCAGAGAAGGAAGCTAGCGGGGATCCGGGTCAATTCTACCGCGCGCCGCCGGACGCATTTTGTCCGAACTACCCGCCGATCTGGGACATCGAGCGGCTCGCGCGCACGAAGCCCGGCTCGTTGATGCGGTGCTTCAGCTCCTTGTGCTGCACGGCCCAGCGGATCAGCGCCGCGAGCTCGTCGTCGGACGCGCCCTCGCGTAATGGGCTCTTAATGTCCCATTCGCGCCGCGAGAACAGGCACGTGCGGAGCTGGCCGTCGGCGGTCAGCCGGATGCGGTCGCAGGTCGAGCAGAACGGCTCGGAGACCGGGTTGACGAAGCCGATCTCGCCGGCGCCGTCGGCGAAGCGGAAGCGCCGCGCGGTGGACGACGCCTTCGCCGGGATCTCCTCGAGCGGCCAGTGCTCCTCGATCAGCGTGCGGATCTCGCCGCCGGTGAGCACGTCGTCTCCGCGCCAGGCCTGGTCGGCGTCCAGCGGCATGAACTCGATGAAGCGCACGACGTACGGCTTGCGGCGCGCCAGCTCGGCGAACGCGGGCACCTCCTCCTCGGTGAAGCCTCGGATCGCGACGCAGTTGACCTTGATCGGGCTCAGCTCGGGGTAGGCCTCCGCGGCCGCCAGGCCGGCGAGCACGCGGTCGAGCGCGTCGCGGCGCGTGATCTCGGCGAAGCGGACGTGCGAGAGCGAGTCGAGCGACACGTTGACGCGCCGCAGCCCGGCCTCGACGAGCGGGCCGGCGTAGCGGTCGAGCAGCACGCCGTTGGTCGTCAGCGACAGGTCCTCGACGCCCGGGATCGGCGCGAGCATCGCGACGAGCGTGGGCAGGTCGCGCCGCGCGAGCGGCTCGCCGCCGGTCAGCCGCACCTCCTCGACGCCCATCGCGGCGAGGATCGAGACGAGCCGAGTCATCTCCTCGAAGCGTCAGGAGCTCGTCGCGCTGCAGCCACTCGAGTCCCTCCGCCGGCATGCAGTAGCGGCAGCGGAAGTTGCACTTGTCGGTGACCGACACGCGCACGCTCTTGATCTCGCGTCCCCACGAATCGCGCAGCGGCTCCATGTGCCGAGGGTACCCCGAGGCGGCCCCTCAGCGCGCGGCGACGGGAGACGGCGTCGGCTGGCGCGGGCGGCTCCCGATGAGGTCCCGGTACCAGTAGAAGCTGTCCTTGGGGATTCGCTCGAGCGTCGGGTAGTCGATGTAGACGATGCCGAACCGCTTCCCGTACCCGTACGCCCACTCGAAGTTGTCGAGCAGGCTCCAGACGAAGTAGCCCTTGACCGGCACGCCGGCCGCGACCGCGCGGCCGACCGCGCTGATGTGCGATTCCAGGTAAGCCGTCCGCTCGGGATCGTGCACGCGGCCGTCGTGCACGCGGACGTCGCCGAATGCAGCGCCGTTCTCGGTGACGTAGATGGCGGCCGGCTCGTACTCCTCTGCGACGCGTGCGAGCACCGCGTGCAGGCCGTCCGGGTAGACCTCCCAGCCCATGTCGGTGTGCTGCGCCTCGGGGTCGCGCACGATGCGCGGCCCTTCCGCGCCGGCGCCGACGACGAGGCGGAAGTAGTTGTTCACGCCGAGGAAGTCGATCGGCGCCGCGATCGCGTCGAGGTCGCCGTCGTGCACGAGCGGCGCCACGAGCTCGTTGCGCTCGAGCAGGTCGGCGGGGTACGCGCCGCGGAAGATCGGGTCGAGGAACCAGCGGTTCCCACCGCCGTCGACCTCCCACGCGGCCGCCTCGTCCTCGGGAGTGTCGGACGCCGCGTACGCGTGCGAGAGATTGAGCGTGATCCCGACCTGGGCGCCGGGCGCGGCGCGCCGGATCGCGTCGACCGCCCACCCGTGGGAGAGCAGCAGGTGGTGCGCCGCCGCCACCGCGTCGCGCTCGCTCGTCCGCCCGGGCGCGTGCTCGCCCCACGAGTGGCCGATCCAGGCGTAGACCCACGGCTCGTTGTGGGTCATCCAGTGGCGCACGCGGTCGCCGAGCCGTGCGGCCACGATCTCGGCGTACTCCACGAACGCCTCGGCAGTCGCGCGCGCCGGCCAGCCGCCCGCGTCCTCGAGTGCCTGGGGCGTGTCCCAGTGGAACAGCGTCGCGAACGGCTCGATGTCGCGCGCGAGCAGCTCGTCCACGAGCCGGTCGTAGAAGTCGAGGCCGGCCTGGTTCACCCGGCCACGGCCCTCCGGCAGGATGCGCGGCCATGCGACGGAGAACCGGAATGCGTCCAGCCCGAGCTCTGCCATCAGCGCAACGTCGTCGCGGTAGCGGTGGTAGAAGTCGCACGCGACCTCGCCGGTGTCGCCGTTCCGCACCTTGCCCGGCGTCGCCGAGAAGCGGTCCCAGACGCTCTCGCCGCGGCCGTCCTCGTGCGCGGCGCCCTCGATCTGGTACGAGGCCGTGGCCGCGCCCCAGATGAAGTCGGCGGGGAAGATGGTCGGGTCGACGGGCATGTCGGGTCCTCTCAGTCGGGTGACGGGGCGGTGACGTGGCAGCGCGCCGCGTGCCCGGGCTGCGGCTCGACGAGCTGCGGCGTGATCTCCGAGCACACGGCGACGGCGAGCGGGCAGCGCGTGAGGAAGCGGCAGCCTTCGGCCGGCTCGATCGCCGCCGACGCGCGGCCGGGCCGGCGCTCGATGTGCCTCGCGCGCACGGTGTTGGCGGGATCGGGCGCAGCCGCGAGCAGCAGCCGCGTGTACGGGTGAAGCGGTGCGGCGAGCACCTCCTCGACGGGGCCCTGCTCGACGATCTGGCCGGCGTACATCACGAGGATGTCGTCGGCGACGTAGCGCGCTGCCGCGAGGTCGTGCGTGACGTAGAGGAACGCGATCCCGCGCTCCTCCGCCAGCCGTCGCATCAGGTTCAGGATCCCGATGCGGATCGAGACGTCGAGCATGCTCGTCGGCTCGTCCGCGAGGATGACCTTCGGCTCGACGCCGAGGACCCGCGCGATCGCGACGCGCTGGCGCTGGCCGCCGGAGAGCTCGTGCGGGTACTTCGCGGCGATCTCCACCGGCGGGTTGAGGCCGACGCGCGCCAGCAGCTCGTGCACGCGCTCCTCGACCTGGTCGGACGGCACGAGTTGTGGATGCGCAGCGGCCGCTCGATGTGGTGGCGGACCGTCTTGACCGGGATTGAGCGAGTCGAACGGGTCCTGGAAGATGATCTGCACCTGTGACCGGTAGCGCAGCTCGTTGCTGCGCCCCCGCGTGCGTGAGGTGTCGTCTCCCCGGAAGAGCACCGTGCCCGCGGTCGGCTCGACGAGCCTTGCTAGCACGCGGGCGACGGTGCTCTTGCCGCTTCCGCTCTCGCCTACCAGCGCGGTGACCGTGCCGGCGCGGAGCTCGAATGAGACGTCGTCGACGGCGTGCAAGCGCGAGCGGCGGATCGCGCCGCCGACGGAGAAGTGCTTCGTCAGGCCGCGGACCTCGAGCTCGGCCGCGCTCATGCGTCGCCTTCCTCGACGAGGTGGCAGGCCACGTGATGCCCGGGCGCGATCTCGCGCAGGACCGGCCGTTCGGTGGTCTGCCGGGTGTACAGCCCGAGCCGCTCCGGGAGGCAGTGCGGGCAGCGAGGATGGAACCGGCAGCCGTCCGGCGGATCGCGCAGGTCCGGCGGCGCACCGGGGATCCCGGTCAGGCGCACACGCGGCCCGGTCAGCGGCGGGAACGAGGCGAGCAGGCCCTGTGTGTACGGGTGCTGCGGCTGCCGTGGCGAGGCGCTCGGCGGTCGTCGACTCGACGATCTCGCCCGCGTACATGATCGAGATGCGGTCCGCGAACTCGAGCAGGAGCGAGACGTCGTGCGTGATGAACAGCACGGCGAAGCCGAAGTCGCGCTTGAGCGCGTCGACCTGCTGGAGGATCTCGCGCTGCACGACGACGTCGAGCGCCGTCGTCGGCTCGTCCATGACGATCAGCTCGGGCGTGAGCGAGAGGGCGATCGCGATGATCACGCGCTGGCGCATCCCGCCCGAGAGCTCGTGCGGGTAGGCGCGCAGGCGGCGCGGGTCGATGCCGACGAGGTCGAGGAGCTCGCCGGCGCGGACGAGTGCGCGCCGCTTGTCGATGCGCTCGTGCGCGCGGAGCGTGTCGACGAACTGGTCGCCGACGCGCATCAGCGGGTTGAGCGAGTTCATGGCGCCCTGGAAGACGATCGAGACGTTCCGCCAGCGGAAGCGGCGCAGCTCCTCCGTGCTCAGGCCGAGGATGTCCTGGCCGCGGAAGAGAACCTGGCCGCCCACGACGTGGCCGGGCGGGCGCAGGATCCGCAGCACCGAGCTCGCGATGGTCGTCTTGCCGCAACCGGACTCGCCGGCGAGCCCGAGGATCTCGCCCTGGCGGATCTTCAGGTCGACGCCGTCGACCGCCCGGGCACTCCCATAGTCGACGCACAGGCCGCGCAGCTCGAGCAGCGTCTCGACCTCCTCGTGCACCGCCGCCGTCACAAGCGTCTCCTCGGCGATCATGCCGCGTCCTTGCTCCGGCCGAAGCGGCGGCGGCGCCGCCTTCCCGTCCGCTCCGCCCGCAGGCGCGGGTTGCTGACCTCGTCGATGCCGGCGAGAATGAGCACGAGCCCGAGGACCGTGAAGGCGAGCGCGGCGCCCGGGAAGAAGAACGGCCACCACTCGCCCTGCAGGACCGTGGAGTTCGTCTGGGCCCAGTAGAGCGTCGTGCCCCAGCTCGTCGACGCCGCGTCGCCGAGGCCGAGGAACTCGAGCCCGGCGTCGATCAGCAGCGCCACGTAGAAGACGAGGACGAACCCCGCCGCGATCCGGCTGATCATGTTCGGCATCAGCTCGGAGAAGACGATCTTCGACCGCGATTCGCCCGCGGCCCTCGCGGCCGTCACGAAGTCGCGGTTCTTCAGCGACAGCGCCTGGCTGCGCAGGATGCGCGCCTCGAACGCCCAGAGCACGACGGCGAGGACGATGATCATCGTTCCCATCCCGCGCGTGTGCAGGTAGCCGGAGAGAACGATCAAGAGCGGAATCGCCGGGATGACGAGGAAGACGTTGATCAGGAAGTTGACGCCCTCGTCCCACAGGCCGCCGACGTAGGCGGCGCTGATGCCGAGGATCGGCCGCGATCGCGGTCGCGAGCGCGCCCGCGGCGAAGCCGAGCAGCAGCGAGCGGCGGGCACCGAGCGCGACCTGGGAGAAGATGTCGCTCCCCTGGTCGGTCGTGCCGAAGAGGTGATCCCATGACGGCGCCTGCCGGGCGGCGAGCAGGTTGAAGTCGTTCGGGTGGTCGACCGAGATCAGCGGCGCGATCAGCGCGATGAGGACGACGAAGCCGACCATGGCCAGCCCGATGCACGACTTCGGGTTCCGGAGCAGCAGCACGAACCAGCCCGGGACGCGCAGCCGGCCGAAGACGCGCCGCGGCGGCGCGGTGATCGTGACGTTCAGTGCGGGGTCGAGCTGCGACATCAGCCGGCGCGGAGCCTCGGGTCGAGCACGAGGTTGAGCACGTCCATCACGAGGTTGGCGACGATCACGCAGACCGACAGCACCACCAGCAGCGCCTGGGCGAGCGCGTAGTCGCGACCGAGCACCGCCTGCTGGAGCGTCAGGCCGGCGCCGGGGTAGCTGAAGACGTACTCGATGAAGACGAGCCCGCCGACGGCGCTCCCGAACAGCGCGGCGAACCCGTTCAGCGGCGGCAGGATCGCGTTCCGCCCGGCGTAGAGCGTCATCACGCGCCGGTCGGGCAGGCCCTTGGCGTGGGCCATCGTCACGTAGTCCTCGCCGAGCGTGTTGATCATGACCGTCCGCATGTTCAGGACCCAGCCGCCGGCGTAGGCGACGACGATCACGAGCATCGGCAGCTGCGCGTGCCGGAAGGCGCTCGAGAGGAACGTGTAGTTGAGGCCCGGCGTCAGGCTCGCGTCGTACGCGTGCTGGATCGGGAACCAGCCGCCCTTGAGGCCGAGGAAGTAGAGGGCGAGCAGTGCGGTGAAGAAGGCCGGGAAGGCGCCGAGCGCCATGAACGTCGGCACGAGGACGTTGTCGACCGCGCCGCCGCGGCGCCAGGCCGCGAGCATCCCGATGCCCGTGCCGACGACGAACGCGAATATGAACGCGACGCCGACGAGGAAGATCGAGTACGGGAGCGTGCGGCCGACGACCTCGGAGACCGGCGTCGGGTAGTTCGAGGTCGAGATCCCGAAGTCGAAGTGGACGATCCGCCCGAGGTAGGTCACGTAGTCCTGCCAGATCGAGTTGTTTCCGCCCCCGAGGAGCGACTCGTAGGTCTTGAGCACGCCCGGGTTCGCCGACAGCTGCGACGGGCTCATGTGCTGCAGCAGGCCGGCGAGCGGGCTGCCGGGCATCAGCCGCGGCAGCAGGAAGTTGATCGTCAGCGCGACCCAGAGCGCGAAGGCGTAGAAGGCGAGTCGGCGGGCGAACCAGCGCATGGGCGGCTCCTCAACGTAAGCGTGGCGGGCGGGGCGGGGTCAAGCCCCGCCCGCCTTTGGAGGTGCTGCGTGCGGTCCTTATTTCCCGGTCTTCCCGCCCGGGCAGATCGTGGTGAAGAGCAGGATGTTGTCGGGGTTGGTCGTGAAGATCGGGTCGGCGTAGAAGTTCTTCTCGGTCGGGAAGCAGTGGAAGTACTTCGTGCTGTACGTCGACCACCGCGCTCCGATCATTACCGGGATGATCGGCAGCTGCTCGAGGAAGATCTTCTCGAGCTTCGTCGCGATCGCCTTCTGCTTCTTGACGTCGAGCGTCGCCTTCCACTGGTTGAGCAGCGTCGTCGCACCCGCGTGCGAGAAGTGCTCCCAGTTGCCGGTCGGCGTCCCGTCCTCGCCAGACGGGATGAACGCGTTCTTCGAGAGGTTCGAGTAGAAGTAGCCGTACGGCGACCCGCGTGAGCCGACCTGCCAGAGCAGCGTCGGGTTCTTCGTTGAGAACGCGTTCGGGAACCAGTCGCCCCACGACGCCTCGAGCCGGACGTTCGAGTCGATGCCGATCGCCTGCAGGTTCTTCGTGATGATCTGGTTCGAGGCGACCCAGTCCGACCAGCCCGAGATCACGTGGATGTCGAGCTTCACAGAGTTGCCCTTGGGGTCGATCAGCGAGCTGCCCTTGTAGGTGAAGCCGGCGTCCGTGAGCGTCTTCTTCGCGGCGGCCGGGTCGTACCTGGTCATCGACTTCGCGAGGGCCTTCACCGACTTGTCGGTCACCCAGTCCGGGAAGAGCCCGGCGAGGCCGACGCCGTCGGCCGGCGGCTCGTAGCCGTACTCGCCCAGCTTCCAGACCGAGTTGCGGTCGATCGCGAGGCTGACGGCCTTGCGGAAGGCGACGAGGCTGTACGGGTAGACCGTGTCGTCGAAGACGAGCGAGATCGGGTAGTCACGGTTCGAGTAGAAGGAGTGGTAGTGCGCCGGGTCCTTCGCCTCGTACGCCTTCTCGACGTTCGGGACGAAGTTGTGCGTCCAGTCGACCTGGCCGCTCTGGATCAGCGCGAGCGCGGCGTCGTTCGAGGCCGCCTGCTGGTACTCGAGGCACCCGATCTTCGGCAGGCCCTTCTGCCAGTAGTTCGGGTTCTTGCTCAGGACGTAGTCCTGCGTGGTGAAGCGCTTGATGACGTTGAACGGCCCGGAGCTGACGGGGCTCGCGTTCGTGAACGTCGCGGGATCCTTCACCTTCGCCCAGACGTGCTTGGGGACGACGAACGCCCGGTTGAGGGTCGCGCCGATGAACTGCGAGTCGGCCGTCTTCAGCTTGATCACGACCGCGTGCGCGCCCTGCGCCTTGATCGACGTGATCCCGCTGCCTCCGCCGACCAGCCCGATGCGGTCCATCGTCTTGTCCTGACGGCCGGCCGTGAGGCTGTACACGACGTCGGCGACGGTGAGCGGCTTGCCGTCGGACCACTTCGCGTTGGGGGCGATCTGGAGGGTTAGCGTCTTGTTGCCGTTCGTCCACTTCCAGCTGCGAGCGAGCCAGGGGACCGTATGGACGCCGCCCGCAGAGGTGGCGATCAGCGGCTCGTACATGGCACCCTGGGCGAACGCGTTGCTCGGCAGGCCGCCGCCCGCGTAGGGGTTGAAGTTCTTGACGAAGGCGGGATCGCCCGCGCCGGTCATCACGAGGCACGGATGGCTGGCGTTCGTGGAGCCGACCCCCGCGGTGACTGCGGGCCCTGCAGCTGCGCACGCGAGGATCACCACGAGACCGGCGAGAGCCACGGCGAGCGAGCGGGTGGAGGAGCGTCGCATCGGCTGTCCTTTCTTGCCCGTCTTCGCGGGCGGTTCTTGCGAATGCCGTAAACGGTTCCGGAACTGTTACCAGGTTGTTACGGCCTAGTCAAGAGGATGAAAAGTCAGTCAGTGCAATCTGCGGAGGCTTGTGAAGCAGCCCGTCCCGAAACGTTCCGGAAATGCTTCAATGCAGGGATGGCTGTCCCCAGCGGCAAGAAAATGACCATCCGCGAGATCGCGGACCTGGCCGGCGTGTCCATCGCGACGGTCTCGCGCGTGCTCAACGGGCGCGCCGACGTATCCGACGAGACGCGTGACGCCGTCCGGCGGGTGATCCAGGAGCAGGGCTACACCGCGAACCGCAACGCGCGCGGGCTCTCCGCCGGCCGCACGGGCCTGGTCGGCGTGCTGGTGCCGCTCGTCTTCCCGGCGTACTTCTCGGCGATCCTGGCCGGCGCGACGGAGGCGCTGTACGAGCACGACATGCGCGCCGTCCTCTCCCCGACCCAGCACGAGCACGCACGCGAGGTGTCGCTGCTCGACCGGCTGATGCACGGCGGCGCCACCGACGGCGCGCTGATCGTCCTGCCCGGGGAGTCGAGCGAGGAGCTCGAGCGCGCCCTCGACGCCGGGTACCCGTTCGTCGTCGTCGACCCGCTCCTGCCGCTCGACGAGCGCATTCCTTCGGTCTTCGCAGCGCACATGTCGGGCGCCGACCAGGCGATGCGGCATCTGCTCTCGCTCGGGCACCGCCGCATCGGCGCGATCACCGGGCCGCCGGGCTGGGTCGCGACCGAAGACCGGCGGCGCGGCTATCGCGCAGCGCTCGCGCGCCGCGGGCATCGAGCTCGATCCGGCGCTCGAGGTCGAGGCCGACTTCGAGATCACGGACGGCGAGGAGGCCGCGGGGGCGTTGCTCGACATCCGCAACCCGCCGACGGCCGTGTTCGCGTTCAACGACAACATCGCGATCGGGACGATGCGCGCGGCGCAGGCCCGCGGCCTGCGGATCCCGGACGACCTGTCAGTCGTGGGCTTCGACGACGTCGAGCACGCGACGATCGTGACGCCCCAGCTCACGACCGTCCGGCAGCCGCTCGCCGAGATGGGGCGCACCGCGGTGAGCCTGCTCGTCCGCCTGCTCGAGCACCAGAGCTTCGAGACGCTCCAGTTCCAGCTCGCCACACGGCTCGTAGTCCGCGACTCGACCGCGCCGCCGCAGCCGCACGCGCTCCGAGCGACCGCCTGACGCCGGCCGCGAGGTTTCGCCCGCATGGAGCGGCGGAACACCTCGCGGCCAAGGCGATCAGGAGGACGACATGGACGAACTGAAGGACAAGGTCGAGGGCACCCTCAAGGAGAAGGAAGGCGAACTGACCGGCGACGAGCTGCGCGAGAAGCAGGGTGAGGCCCAGAAGGAATGGGGCAACGCACAGGGCAAGGTCGAGGAGAAGAAGGACGAGATCAAGGAGCGGCTCTAGCGCGCGATCGCGATCGCGGCCGCGAGCCGGCCCGGGGCGGCCGGCTCGTAGCCCAGGAAGAGCGACGGCTCGGTGAGCTCGACCTCGAGCACCACCGGGCCGTCGGCGGCGGGGAGGAGGTCGACGCGCGCGTACGCGAGGGCGGCCGCGTCGAACGGCAGCGCCGCGAGCGCCTGCTCGCCGACGGTGAGCTCGGCCGCGGACGGGTCGCGCGCCGCGATCGTCTCCTCCAGGTAGAGGGTGCTGCCAGGCTCCTGGCCCGGCCGCAGCAGGGCGCTCTTCGTCACGGCGTGCGAGAAGGCGCCGCCCAGCCAGATGAGCGCCGCCTCGCCGGCGGCGTCGATGCCTTCGAGGTAGGGCTGCACCATCGCGGAGCGTCCGGCGCGTGGAGCGCCTCGAGGTGCCGCCTCGCCAGCTCTAGCTCATGCGCCTCGTAGCTCGCCGCCTGGCGGCCGCCGGCCGAGATGCGCGGCTTGACGACGAAGCGCCCGCCGGGCGGCTCCAGCTCGGCGCCCGGCTCGACGAACGCGGTCGGCACGACGGGGACGCCGGCGGCGGCGAGCTCTGCCAGGTAGTGCTTGTCCGTGTTCCAGCGCACGACCTCCGGCGCGTTGACGCACGCGCCGGCAGGCGCGTCGATCCAGGCGAGGAACTCGTCGCGCCGCTCGGCGTAGTCCCACGTCGAGCGCAGGACGACGAGCTCGAACCGCGCCCAGTCGACGTCAGGGTCGTCCCAGACCGCCGCGACCGGCTCGAGCCCGCGCGCCCGCAGCGCTGCGACGAGCGCCGGCCCGTCCTCGTCGAGCTCGGGAACCTCCGCGCAGGTGGCGAGTGCGACGGTCAGCGTGACCGCGCGAACAGCACGTTGACGAGCACGATGCCCGCCCACGCGACGATGAGCCCCGGTAGGCCCGCCTGCGAGACGGCGATCGCCGTGATCGGGATGCCGCAGCCGAGCGAGACGATCGCGAGCGCGAGCACCATGCCGCGCTCGTCCGTGGTGCGTCGGTCGGGGCGGCGGGTCTTCAGCCGCTCCTCGACCCGCTGCGCGAACGACTCCACGAGGGCGTCGTCGAAGTCGCTGCCGAGCTCGCGCCGCGCGGTCAGCGTGGCGCGCACGTCTTCGCGGGGGACGACTTGCTCCTCGGCCATTTGGAGACCGTTGTACGCGATCGACGGCGGCAGGTCAATGAGTACAGACATCTGCTATAACGTCACTTAGATTTTCTCAGGCAACCACACGAGAGACAAGGAGTCAAGCCACATGGCGAAGACCATCGGTATCGACCTCGGGACGACCAACTCCGCGATGGCCGTCCTCGAGGGCGGCGAGCCGACCGTCATCCCGAACGCCGAGGGCGGCCGCACGACGCCGTCCGTCGTCGCGTTCACGAAGGACGGCCAGCGGCTCGTCGGCGCACCCGCGAAGCGCCAGCAGGTCACGAACCCGACCAACACGATCTTCTCGATCAAGCGCTTCATGGGCCGCAAGTTCGGCGAGGTCGCGAGGAGATGAAGATCGTCCCGTACGAGGTCATGCAGGGCCAGAACGGCGACGTGCGCGTGAAGGCTGAGGGCACGGAGTACGCCCCGCCGGAGATCACCGCGATGATCCTCCAGAAGCTGAAGACGGACGCTGAGGCCTACCTCGGCGAGCCCGTCACGGACGCCGTCATCACCGTGCCGGCGTACTTCAACAACGCGCAGCGCGAGGCGACCAAGGACGCCGGCAAGATCGCCGGCCTCAACGTGGTGCAGGATCATCAACGAGCCGACCGCGGCCTCGCTCGCGTACGGGCTCGAGAAGGAGAACGACCAGGTCATCCTCGTGTTCGACCTCGGCGGCGGCACGTTCGACGTGTCGATCCTCGAGCTCGCGGAGGGCGTCTACGAGGTGAAGGCCACGAACGGCGACAACCACCTCGGCGGCGACAACTTCGACAAGGCGATCGTCGACTGGATGGTCGCCGAGTTCAAGAAGCGACCAGGGCATCGACCTGGCGCAGGACCGTATGGCCCTGCAGCGCCTCTACGAGGCCGGGCGAGAAGGCGAAGATCGAGCTGTCGTCGACCATGACGACACAGATCAACCTGCCGTTCATCACCGCGACACCGGAGGGCCCGAAGCACCTCGACCTGCAGCTCACGCGCGCGAAGCTCGAGGAGCTCGTCGCCGACCTGCTGGAGCGGACAGTCGGCCCGACCAAGCAGGCGCTCGCCGACGCGGGCCTCGAGGCGAAGGACATCGAGCACGTCGTGCTCGTCGGCGGCATGACCCGCATGCCGGCCGTGCAGGACAAGGTCAAGGAGCTGATCGGCAAGGAGCCGCACCGGGGCGTGAACCCGGACGAGGTCGTCGCCGTCGGCGCCGCCATCCAGGCGGGCGTCCTGCGCGGCGAGGTCAAGGACGTGCTCCTGCTCGACGTCACCCCGCTCTCGCTCGGCATCGAGACCAAGGGCGGCGTGATGACGAAGCTGATCGAGCGCAACACGACCATCCCGACCAAGAAGTCGGAGACGTTCACGACCGCGGAGGACAACCAGCCGTCGGTCGAGGTGCACGTCCTCCAGGGCGAGTCGGAGATGGCCGGCTTCAACAAGACGCTCGGCAAGTTCCAGCTCGTCGGCATCCCGCCGGCGCCGCGCGGCATGCCGCAGATCGAGGTCTCCTTCGACATCGACGCGGACGGGATCATCCACGTGTCGGCGAAGGATCTCGGCACCGGCAACGAGCAGCGCATCAAGATCGAGGGCGGCTCGGGCCTGGCATCCGACGAGGTCGAGCGCATGATCAAGGACGCCGAGGCGCACTCCGACGAGGCGCATCGCCTGCGCGAGCTGGCCGACACCAAGAACCAGGCCGAGACGCTCGCCTACCAGACCGAGCGCTCGCTGAAGGAGCATCGCGAGAAGCTCGACCCGGCCGACGCGTCGACGATCGACGGGCGGATCATGGAGCTGCGCTCCACGCTCGAGGGCTCCGACGTCGGCGAGATCCGCGCGAAGACCGAGGCGCTTCAGCAGGCCTCCCAGAAGCTGGCCGAGGCCGTCTACGCGCAGGCGACCGCCCAGGCGCAGTCGTCTGGCGGCGGCAACGGCGGCGGCTCCGACGACGAGGTCGTCGAGGACGCCGACTACGAGGTGATCGACGAGGAGGCGAAGACGTCCTCGTGAGCCAGGATCAGACCGACAAGGGGCAGCGAGTGCGCGGGACTGTCCCGGATCAAGCTGACGAGGGCGAGCGAGTGCGCGGGACTGTCCCGACCACTCACGACGAGCCGGAGGGGCGGTCCCCACAGGGGACTGTCCCGGGCTCACCGAGCGACGCATCGAACGGCCCCGACGCCCGCCGCAGGGTGAAGACGCCCGAGCAGCGCCGACCTCCGCGCCCAGCGTCGCGGCCGCCGAGGCGAAGGCGGACGAGCACCTGGACGACCTGCGCCGGCTCGCGGCGGAGTTCGACAACTACCGCAAGCGCGTCGCACGCGACCAGGCGCTGACGGCCGCCCGCGCCACCGAGCGGGCTCGTGAAGCATCTGCTCCCGGTCCTGGACGACCTCGAGCGGGCGCTCGAGGCGGCCGAGCAGCACGAGGAGGCGAAGCTCGAGGAGGGCGTCGCGCTCGTGCACCGGTCGCTGGCAGACCTGCTCCGCCGCCAGGGGCTCCAGGAGATCGAGACGGACGGCCGCTTCGACCCGCACGTCCACGAGGCGCTGCTCGCGCAGCCCTCGGAGGCCGAGGAGGGCAGCGTCATCCAGGTCACGCAGAAGGGCTACCGGCTGGGCGAGCTCGTCCTGCGGCCCGCGCGCGTGATCGTGTCAGCAGGCTCAGAGGAGGCGAGTGGCTAGCACGCTGTACGAGACGCTCGGCGTCCCGAAGAAGGCGTCCGCCGACGAGATCAAGAAGGCGTACCGCAAGCTCGCGCGCGAGCACCACCCCGACCGCAATCCCGGCGACAAGGCTGCCGAGGAGCGGTTCAAGGAGGTGCAGAACGCGTACGACACGCTCTCCGATCCGAAGAAGCGAAAGCAGTACGACACCTTCGGGTCGGCGAACGGGCGCGGTCCGGGCGGCGGCGGGCCGACGAACGCCAACTTCGACTTCGGCGACCTGGGCGACTTTCTCGGAGGAATATTCGGCAGTGGTGCCCGCGGCCGCGGCGCCGGCCAGCAGCAGCGGCCGCGCGGCATGCGCGGCGCGGACATCGAGGCCGAGGTTCGCCTCTCGTTCGACGACTCGCTGAAGGGCGTCGAGACCCGCATCCCGGTCGAGGTCGAGACGGCCTGCTCCGAGTGCGGCGGCACCGGCGCGAAGCCCGGCACGTCGCCGAAGATCTGCCCCGAGTGCAACGGGCGCGGCGTCCTGGCCGAGAGCCAGGGCCTGTTCGCACTCTCGCAGCCGTGCCCACGCTGCCGCGGCAACGGCACCGTGATCGAGGATCCGTGCCCGCGCTGCCATGGCTCGGGCCGCGAGCGGCGCACGAAGCGCTACACGGTCAAGATCCCGGCCGGCGTCAAGGACGGTACGCGCATCCGCCTGAAGGGCAAGGGCGAGCCCGGGCAGAGCGGTGGCCCGCCTGGCGACCTGTACGTCGAGCACGCGCGTCGAGCCGTCGCCGCTGTACGAGCGGCGCGGCGACGACCTGGTCGTGAACGTGCCGGTGACCTACGCGGAGGCTGCACTCGGCGCCTCCGTCGAGGTGCCGACGCCCGAGGGCGCGGTCTCGCTGAAGGTGCCCGCCGGCTCCGAGGACGGGAAGCTGCTCCGCATCCGCGGCCGCGGCGCGCCGAAGCTGAAGGGCTCGGGCCACGGCGACGTCCTCGCGCGCGTGCGCGTAACCGTTCCCAAGAAGCTGTCGAAGAAGGAGCGCGAGCTGCTCGAGGAGCTGCAGAAAGCGTCCCGCGAGAACCCGCGCGAGGGGCTGGTCACGTGACCGGAGCTCGCCGCTACGCGATCCCGGTCTTCATCGGCGCGTTCATCGCGTTCATCGCGCTGCCGCTGATGGACCGCTACGGCGCCGCGCTGATCTTCGCCATCGAGGGCGTGATCGCGATCGCCCTCATCGGCGGCTACTGGTGGTGGGGGAAGAGGCAGGAGCGGTGAAGACGAACCTGACCACCGCCGAGCTGCTCGGCTTCCTCGCGTTCGTCGTCGCGTTCGTCGTCGTCTTCTGGGCGATGGGCCTCGACGGGCAGAGCTGGCAGGCGATCGCGCTGCTCGCGGTCTTCCTCGTCGGGCTCGCCGCCTACCGCATGTGGCTGAAGCGGAGGGCGCGGTGACCGAGCACGAGCGCCCGCGCTACATGATCTCGATCGCCGCCGAGCTCGTCGGCATGCACCCGCAGACGCTGCGCGTCTACGAGCAGAAGGGCCTCGTGCGGCCCAAGCGGACCGCCGGCAACACGCGGCTCTACTCCGAATCCGACTTGGAGCGGCTGCGGCTGATCCAGCGCCTCACGGGCGAGCTGGGCCTGAACCTCGCCGGCGTCGAGCTCGTGCTCCGCATGGAGGACGAGCTCGCCCGCACCCGCGCGCAGGTCGAGCGCCTCGAGCGCCGCCTGCACGACGAGATCGCCGCCGTCCACAAGCAGTACCGGCGCGACCTCGTCCTCTATCGACCCGCACACCCGGAACCGCAGAGGAGCACATGGACTTCCAGAAGCTGACCATCAAGTCTCAGGAGGCCGTCGCCGCCGCGCAGGAGCTCGCGCGCCGCGCCGGCAACCCGGAGATCCACCCCGAGCACCTGCTGCTGGCGCTGCTCGACCAGGAGCTGCCGCGCACGCTCGTCGAGCGCGCGGGGGCCTCGCTGGAGGCGCTGCGCGCTCAGGCCGAGGAGCGGCTGCGCGGCAAGCCCTCGATGCAGGGCGCCGAGAACCTCCAGCCGCAGATCTCGAATGCGTTCCGCAAGGTGCTCGACGGCGCCTTCGACGAGGCGCGCAAGCTCGAGGACGAGTACGTCTCGACCGAGCATCTGCTGCTCGCGCTCGACGTGCTCCCGCGCGAGCAGGTGCTCGCTGCGCTCCAGCAGGTGCGCGGCGGCCAGCGCGTCACGTCGCAGGATCCCGAGGGCTCGTACCAGGCGCTCGAGAAGTTCGGCCGCGACCTGACGGAGCTCGCCGAGCAGGGCAAGCTCGACCCGGTCATCGGCCGCGACGACGAGATCCGCCGCGTCATCCAGGTGCTGTCGCGGCGCACCAAGAACAACCCGGTGCTGATCGGTGACCCGGGCGTCGGCAAGACGGCGATCGTCGAGGGGCTCGCCCAGCGGATCGTCGACGGCGACGTGCCCGAGACGCTGAAGGGCAAGCGCGTCTGGGCGCTCGACCTCGGCGCGCTGCTCGCCGGCGCCAAGTACCGCGGCGAGTTCGAGGAGCGGCTCAAGGCCGTGCTCGCCGAGATCACCAACGCCGCCGGCGAGATCGTCCTGTTCATCGACGAGCTGCACACGATCGTCGGCGCCGGCGCGGCCGAGGGCGCCGTCGACGCGGCCAACATGCTCAAGCCGATGCTTGCCCGCGGCGAGCTGCGCGCCATCGGCGCGACGACGCTCGACGAGTACCGCAAGCACATCGAGAAGGACGCGGCGCTCGAGCGGCGCTTCCAGCCGGTGTTCGTCGGCGAGCCGTCCGTCGCCGACACGATCGCGATCCTGCGCGGGCTGAAGGAACGCTACGAGGCGCACCACGGCGTGCGCATCCGCGACGCGGCGCTCGTCGCCGCGGCCGTGCTCAGCGACCGCTACATCTCGGACCGCCAGCTGCCCGACAAGGCGATCGACCTCGTCGACGAGGCCGGGTCCCGGCTGCGCATGGAGATCGAGTCGCAGCCGCTCGAGCTCGACGAGGCCGAGCGGCGGGTGCGCCAGCTCGAGATCGAGCTGGCCGCGATGGCCAAGGAGTCGAAGGAGGTGCGCGAGCCGGTCGAGCGCGCGCTCGCCGAGGCGAAGGCGGCCCGCGACGAGCTGGCCGCCCGCTGGTCGCGCGAGAAGGACGCCCTGCAGCGCGTCGCCGAGATCAAGCGCTCGATCGACGAGCTGCGCATGGAGGCCGAGCGCGCCGAGCGCGCCGGCGAGCTCCAGCGCGTCGCCGAGATCCGCTACGGCGAGCTGCCCGCGCTCGAGCAGGAGCTCACCGAGCGCGACGGCCAGGAGGCGATCGAGAGCCCGATGGTCAAGGAAGAGGTCGACGAGGACGACATCGCCGAGGTCGTCGCCCGCTGGACGGGCGTGCCGGTGTCACGGCTGCTCGAGGGCGAGACCGAGAAGCTCATCCACATGGAGGAGCGGCTGCACGAGCGCGTCGTCGGCCAGGACGAGGCGGTCGAGGCGGTCGCGAACGCGCTCCGGCGCGCGCGCTCGGGCCTCCAGGATCCGAACCGGCCGATCGGCTCGTTCGTGTTCCTCGGCCCGACCGGCGTGGGCAAGACCGAGCTCGCCCGTGCGCTCGCCGAGTTCATGTTCGACGACGAGCGGGCGATGGTGCGGCTCGACATGTCCGAATACCAGGAGCGGCACACGGTTGCGCGGCTCGTCGGCGCCCCGCCCGGCTACGTCGGCTACGAGGAGGGCGGCCAGCTCACCGAGGCCGTTCGCCGGCGGCCCTACTCGGTCGTCCTGCTGGACGAGATCGAGAAGGCCCACATGGAGGTCTTCGACGTGCTGCTGCAGATCCTCGACGACGGCCGGCTGACCGACGGTCAGGGCCGTACGGTCGACTTCCGCAACACGGTGATCATCATGACCTCGAACCTGCGGTCGGCCGATCAGATGCGCGAGGTGTTCCGGCCCGAGTTCCTGAACCGGATCGATGAGATCGTCGAGCTCCACCCGCTCTCGCGCGAGCAGCTCGGCGAGATCGTTGAGCTGCAGCTCCGCCGGCTGCGCGACCGGCTCGCGGCGCGGGGGCTCCAGCTCGAGATCACCGACGAGGCGAAGGGGCTCATCGCCGAGGCGGGCTGGGACCCGGCCTACGGGGCGCGGCCGCTCAAGCGGGCGCTGCAGCGGCTCGTGGAGAACCCGCTCGCGCTGCGGCTCCTCGAGCACGAGTTCGAGGAGGGGGACACCGTCCGTATCGACGCACGCGACGGTGAGCTCGTCTTCGAGCAGGCGGCCCCCGTGGTCGTCACCGTCTAGCTGGTACGTCCGGCCCTCGGGCGCGGACGCTCGCGAATCTCGCCCAGCAGCCGATGCAACACCGCCCACATCTCCTCGTTCAGCCGGGCACCTTCGAAGAACGGACCCATGCGCGCGAGGCTCTCGTCCGGGTCATGCTCCGCGCCCAGCGGGTCGTCCGAGTGCGTATAGCAGGGGGTGAACGTGACCGGTAGCCCGTCGGCGCGCAGGTCGGCCGCCACGCGCGCTATCGCGCCGCCTTCGACGTCGATGCTCGCCTTGGCCCGTGTCAGGAACGAGCGGATCAGGTCGAACGTCTCGATCGCGGGAGCGGGAACCGCGACGTGGTCGTCGGTGAAGTTCAGCCCCATCGCGACCAGCTCGTCCCGAAGAGCGCCGTTGGAGCCGTCACCGACGACCGTCGTCAGCCAGATCGGCTCCTCCTCGCCGTAGAGCTCGATGCTCCTCAGCGGCATCAGGTAGCCGCCGGGCTTGATGTCCGCGAGCCCGCGGGCGTGTTGGCGCACGAAGGCCGCGGTTCCGGCCGTGCGGCTGAACCCGCCGGCGGTGCCGTTGAAGAGGATGTCGGTGGACGCGTTGTCGACGCCGGCGGTGAAGAACGCCTTGACGAAGCAGCCGGCCGTGTCCCCGTACAGCCCCTGTCCGCCGACCTTCGGGATCACGTAGCGCCATCGCTCCCGATCGGCGCGAGTCTCGACCGCGACGTAGAACATGAACACGGCGTCGGCCGCGAACCGCATCTCGACCGCCCTCTCGGGCTGCGAGTCCACGAACTCGTTCGGGTTCTGCAGGATCAGGAGCTGGGTCGGGATGCCGGGCTCGTCCGGGGCCAGCTCGCGCTGGAGGTCGGCCCGGATCTCCGCCACGTAGTCGCGGCCCTCAGTGGCAAGGACGAGGTCCAGGTTCTCCTCGGGAACCCGCCGCCCGTGTTTGTCGACGTAGACGAGCACCGATCCCGCGTTGTGAAGCTGACGCGAGATGCCCAACCCCGAGAGGACCAGAACCTGGCCGCCGTCCTTGAAAGTCACGAGGGTTCGGCCGCCCGACCCGTCGAGCCCCTGTACCTCGGTGGTCAGGCACTGCCCCACCACGCCGGTCCGGGTCGGCGCGAACCGGTGGCGCACGTACTCGATCGCCGATTGACGGGTGCCGTCGAAGACCACGACCGGGATCTCGCCGTCCACGACGCCGTCGAGCAGGTGCCGGGGAAGGCGCTGCGTCGCGTAGTCGGCGCCTCCGATCGCGGACAGCTCGCCCCGCTCCAACCGGGCGCGCGCCTCCTTGAGGGCGTGATGATTCGGGTGCTCCGGGGGCAGCGGCCGGCCGATGTCGACCGACTCGAGGATCTGGGCCTCGAGCGCGTCGAAGCGGATCGTCTCGAGCTGGGTCAGCAGCTTGGGCGAGCCGTGCGTCAGCCCGAGCCGCATCAGGCGCTCGAAGTGCGCGTCGAGCAGTTCGAAGTGCTCGGCGGGGGGCTTGTTCGGATCGAGGACTCCTTCCAGGTCGTCGAGGATCGAGGCCGCGCCGCTCGCGAGTCGGTGGTCGTCTCGGACCGCGCCGTCGCCGAACACGAGCCGCTCGAGCCAGCGGAGGCGTTCGAAGCGACGGATGAACCGCGTGAACTCGACCGGATCCATTGACCCCGCGGCGACGTTCGGGTCGTAGAGGCTTGAGGCGGCCTCCTCCCACGTGCGCACGTGGCCAACGGCCCAGTCGACGAATTCCGCCAGAAGGGCGGACGTGTTTCCCTCGTGCTCCTGGGCCATGTGGCGCGCCCGCTCCTCGACCTCGTCGCGCTCCATGCCCGCCTTGAGCAAGCGATCCACCGCGTCGATCAGGCGATACTTCTGGGCGATCGTCCCGACGTGCCGAGACTCGTCCTGCCACGCTTCGTTCATCGGGTTGAGCACTCCGAAGATGCCGCTGTTCGAGTGCACGGTGTCGAGCGCCGACCGCAGCATGAGCGCATCCGTGTTCTGGTCTCGGATCGTCCGCAGGTTCTCCCGCGCGCCCGGCGGCAGGCTCCGCTCGTACGTTCGGTTCAGGCGCTCGATTGCAAGCCGGCGGATCGCGTCGCCGACAGTCGTCGCGAACACCTCGCGCGGGACCGAGACCACCTCGAGCGGCGCTCCGTCGACGTAGACCGACGCGGTCGCCCGCGGAACTGCGGAGAGGGCGGCGATCTCGCCGAGCGGGCTCCCGGGACCGGCCGTGGCTGTTTCTCCGCTGGGCAGGGGGACCCGGGCCGTTCCGGAGACGATCACGAAGACCTCGTCGAGGTCATCGCCCTCGCTGATCACGCACTCGCCCCGGCGGTCGAACGTTCGCCGGCCAAGCTCCGCCCCGCCGGAGAGTTCGAGCCGCTCCACCAGCAGGCGCAGCATCTCGGCTCGGTCGCCCTCCTCGGACAGCCGGAGCGCTTCGAGGAGTGCACGCAGACCCGCCTCGCCATGCGTCACCGAACGGCGCTCGTCTCCGAGCAGTCGCCGGTTCGCGAATCGCGAGTACTCACGGGCGAAGATCGGATCCTCCCCGATCTGCCTGAACGTCGAGCCTCCGACGGCCACGAGCGTGGCGCCATCGCGGCCGGCGTCGAGGTCGGCGGTGCGGCTTCCGGTCAGAGCCGACAGCTCGCCGACCAGGCTCGGAGCCGCAACGCGATGCTCGAACGCGTTGCCGTCAGCTGCGCGCAGGGTGGCCACCACGTCGCCGCGAACCAGGAAGAACGCCGTGTCATCCGGTTCGCCGCGCGTGGCCAGCCGCTCCGCGGACCTGACCTCCCGCAGCTCGACGTCGCGGAGGGCGGGGTGGGCGGCGATGAAGGCCTCCGCCCGCTCGAACAGCACGCGAACCTCTTCCGCGGCGCCCGCTGCTGCTCGTCGCAGTTCTTGGACAGCGGTCGAGGCCACGAGTCAGACCATTCCCCCACGCACCCGGCGATCTGTCAAACGTCTCTGAACGTTGAGATCACGTTAGGGCGATCTCGCCGCACCTTGACATGCGGCGGTTTCGCCCTAAATATCGGCGGCGGTGAATCTGCTCGTCTCCGTCCTCATCGCCGCCACCGCACTGGTCACTCCTGGAAAGCAGGTGCAGCTCGCCGGGCCGTTCGGCGCCCTGGTCGAGCCGAAAGGGACGCTGCTCGTTCCCGACGGCGCGTCGGGCCGAATCGTCCGGGTCGACCCGAAGACGGGGCGCCGGACGGTCTTCGCGAAAGGGCTCGGCCGCGTGTACTCGCTCGCCTACGGCCCCGACGGGCTGTACGCGGGAACGGCGACGAAGGTCGTCCGCTTCGTCCGCGGCAGGCCGGTGACCGTCGTGAAGGGACTTCGCGACGTCGCGGGCCTTGCCGTCGCCACGAACGGGACGATCTTCGCCGCCGAGGAGACGGGCAACCGCGTCGTCCGCTTCGACCCCGTTACGCGTGCGCCAACCGTGATCGCCGCGGCGGGCCTCGACCAGCCGCTCGGGCTCACGCTGACGAACGACGGCACGGTGCTCGTCGCCGACTCGCATCACGGTCGCATCGTCCGGATCGGCGCCGACGGCACGCTCGAGAGCGTGCTCGACGGGCTCGGCCTTCCGGTGGGGCTCGCCGCCTCGCCGGACGGGAGCGTCTACGTGGCCGACCACGTCAGCCACCTCACGCGCGGGACGATCCTCCGCCTGCACGCGGACGGGACGATCGACACCGTTTCGAGCGGCAAGATCAGGGGGCTGAGCGGGGTGGCCGTCGCGCGCAACGGGACGCTGTACGCGACGTCGTTCTACGCGCCGTTCGTCGGCAGGCTCACCGCGGCGGGCGCGCTCAAGGCATTCCCGGCGCGCTAGTGCGCGCGGAGCCAGTCGAGCACGAGTCGCTGCGCCCGCGGGCCGTAGGGCGCGTCGTCGAGCAGGGCCCACCCGTGGTACTCGCCCGGATAGACCTCGGCGCGCTTGTCGCTCGATCCTGCGGCGCGCACGAGCGTGTGGGCGTCCGCCGCGTTCGCCTGGCCGTCGTCGCGTCCCGCCACGACGAGCAGCGGCGCTTTCAGACGCGGGACCGCGCCGATCGCGTTCAGGTACGGAAGCTTGAGCTCGCCCGAGAGGCTCACGATCCCGTCGACGCTCTTGAGGTCCGGCCCGTACGTCAACTCGGCCGCGCCGCCGTAGGAGGCGCCCAGCAGGAACACCTTCTTGGATCCCTCCGCCTTCGCTTCGTCGACGGCGGTCTGGATGTCAGGCTGGACGCTGAGACCCTTCGTTCGGTCGACCGTCGAGCGCCCGAAGCCACGGAAGTCGATGGCGATCGCACGGATGCCGTGGTCTGCGAGCAGCTGCATCGTCGGCAGCCAGCCGCAAAGGTTGGCCGGCGACTCGTGCAGCAGGACGACCGCCTTCGACCCCTTGCCCGTCGTCGCCGCGTAGAGCCGGACGTCGTCCGAGGTGCGCAGCCAGACGGCGCGCGCGTGAAGCCCGGCGGGCAGGTCGCCGCACTCGGTCTCGAGCGACGGTGCGGGCGTCGCCGCCGATTTGGGCTTGTCGCCGCTGCCGCAGCCGGCGAGCGTGACCGCCACGGCGAGCAACAGCGCTGCACCGAGACGTGACCTCAAGCGGCTAGTTCCAAGGCTCAGCGGCGCGATCGAAGCGGCGGTGGGAGAACCTCTCGTCCAAGGCCGTCAACCTAGCGAGGCCATGCGGGCCAGCTACGTTCAGAATCGACCAACTTCCCGGAGAAATCGGCCGAACCTTTCCGATCCGCGAAACGCTGCGTTGATCTATACAACCTCGCGCGCCCGAGTACCAAACCGCCTGTTTCCGCGCGAGTATCGAGAACCCAGCCTGTTCTCCTGAGGATCAGGTGGTTGAAGGTTCTCTCGAGCGCGTCGCGGATACTGCGTCCGGTGCGCGTCCTCGTGGTCGGATCGGGCGGAGTGGGGGCTGCGGTCGCAGCGGTTGCGCGGCGGCGCTCGTTCCTCGAGCGCGTCACGTTCGCCGACCGCGAGCTCGAGCGAGCGCAGCGCGCGGTCGCCGCGGCGGACGACGCGCGCTTCGGAGCGGCTTCTGTCGACGCTTCCGATGCGGCGTCGGTCGCCGCGCTCGCCCGTGAGGTGCGCGCCGACGCCGTTCTGAACGCGGTCGACCCGCGCTTCACGATGCCCGTCTTCCACGGCGCGTTCGAGGCGGGCGCGACCTACCTCGACATGGCGATGTCGCTCTCGCGGCCGCACCCGGAGCGTCCCCATCAGTTGCCCGGAGTGAAGCTCGGCGACGAGCAGTTCGCCGAGGCCGATCGCTGGGAGGGGACGGGTCGGCTCGCGCTCGTCGGCGTAGGCGTCGAGCCCGGCCTCTCCGATGTGCTCGCCCGCTACGCAGCCGACGAGCTGTTCTCCGAGATCGACGAGGTCGGGGTTCACGACGGCGCGAACCTCGAGGTCGAGGGCTACGCGTTCGCGCCGACCTTCTCGATCTGGACGACGATCGAGGAGTGCCTCAACCCGCCGGTGATCTGGGAGCGCGACCGCGGCTGGTTCACGACGGCGCCGTTCTCGGAGCCGGAGATATTCGACTTCCCCGACGGGATCGGGCCGGTCGAGTGCGTGAACGTCGAGCACGAGGAGGTGCTGCTCATCCCGCGCTGGGTCGACTGCCGGCGCGTGACGTTCAAGTACGGGCTCGGCGCGGAGTTCATCAACGTGCTCGAGGTGCTGCACAAGACGGGGCTCGACTCGACCGAGCCGGTGCGGGTACGTGGGGTGGAGGTGGCGCCGCGCGACGTCGTGGCCGCGGCGCTCCCCGATCCGGCCACGCTCGGCGACCGCATGACCGGCAAGACGTGTGCCGGCACCTACGTCACCGGCCGCGGCAAGGACGGCGTGCCGCGCGCGACCTACCTCTTCCACGTCGCCGACAACGAGCGCTGCATGCGCGAGTACGGCCACCAGGCGGTCGTGCTCCAGACCGCGCTGAACCCTGTGGTGGCGCTCGAGCTGCTCGCGACGGGCGCGTGGAGCGGCGCGGGCGTGCTCGGCCCGGAGGCCTTCGACGCCGCGCCGTTCCTCGCACTGCTCGAGGACTATGGCGAGCCGGTCCGCATCGAGGACCGGCCCGCCGTGTGATCCGTCAGCTCGCCTTCCAGGCGCCGGCGGCGTCGACCTCCACGGTGCCGTAGCCGGTCTGGACGATCTCGAGGGTGCCGGTCTGGACGCTCGGGAGCGTGAAGGTGAGCAGCTGCTTCTTCTGCACGGTGGCGGCGGTCAGGTTGACGGTCGCCTTGGTCGAGCCGTTCCAGCGCAGCTCGATCGTGCCGCCGCCGGGCTGCTTGGTGGCGAGCACGCCGACGACGCTGGCGCGCAGGTTGGTGAGCGTGAGCTTGTTGTTGTAGGTGGTCGAGCGGCTGACGCCCGGCCCGAAGTAGCCCGAGCCGCTGACCGTCGACCAGGTGCCCGTGCGGGTCAGTTGCGGGTCGTCGTACGGCGCGGTCGTGCACACCTCGGGGCTGTAGGTCGGCTGCTCCCAGCAGGCCCGGTCGCGTGCCTTGACCGAGAAGCAGGTCGTGCTCCCCGGGGTTGGCGTGAAGAGCGCGCTGGTCAGCGTTGTGTCGGTGAACCATTGCGTGTACGGGCCGAACGAGCCGCCGGCGGGTGCCGTGCGGTAGCGGACGTCGAAGTCCTTGATCCCCGACAGGTTGTCCGTGCCCGACCAGGAGACGTTGAACGCGCCCGCGTTGGGCTGGAACTGCGGCAAGGGGTCCACCTGCGAGGTCGGCGGGGTCTTGTCGATCTTGAACGTCACGTGCACGAGATCGGTGTTTCCGGGGACGGCCTTGTCGATGCTGCCGGCGTAGAGGGTGTGGACGCCTTCCGTGACGACCCACGAGCTCGGCGCCAGGTACGGGCACATGCCGGGCGGCAGGTCGGCGAAGCTCGTGGGCGGAGTCGCCGGATCGAGGACGCAGCGCGTCTCGGCCACGCCGGTCCCGACGTCGGTCGCGCTGACGGTCGGCTTGACCGCGAACACGTACCAGCAGCACGTGTCCGGAGTGGCCGGGTCGAGCACGATCGTCGTCACCGGCGCGACGCCGTCGAAGTTGAACGGCTCGCATGGCCCGTCGTGGGGCGGGTAGTTCGAATCGCCGTTGTAGTGCGCGAGATACGAGTACGGCCCGACCGCCACAGGGATCGGGAAGGGTGCTGACGACGCGGTGCCACTGGCGTCCAGCGGTTCGTTTGGATCGGTGGCGACCACGTTGCCGTTGCAGGTGCCGTTGTCGTAGAGCGTGAAGGTGACCGTCCCGGTCGGGTTGGGTGCCTCGGCCGGCGTGCCTGCGGTCTTCGCGACCGTGGCCTCGTCGTGCACCACGGCCCCGCCGCCGACCGTCGTATTGGTGATGTCGTTGCCCAACGCATCGCGCACGACCGTCGTGACGGCGCCGTCGGCCCAGTACTTGGCCGCGTCGCCGCTCCCCCCGGCACCTGTGTTTGCGGCCGTGTTGGTCTCCCGCGCGATCGCGATGTTCGTTTGGGTGGCTGTGTCGACCCTGACGATGGACGTGGCGCCGATGACGGAGGTGCCCGTGGTGGTCGATGTGAGCGTGACCGTGCAGCTCGCGGTCATATCGCCGGCGTTGGGGGTATACGTGCAGCTCGGGTCGTTGGCGGGGAAGGTGCCGGGCCCGGACCGGAGAATCGCGTTGGCGGCGTGCGGCCCGGGGTTCAGCGTGCTGTTGAGCGCGGTGACGGTGATCGTCAGCACATGGCCAGTGTTCACCGGGTTCGTATCGGTCGCCGGCGCGATCGAGACGGAGGCGTCGACGACGTGGAGCGTCTCGCACGGGCCGTCCGCAGCCGTGTAGCTGCCGCCCCCGGCGTAGTGCGCCTTGAACGCCCGGTCCCCGGCTGTGTTCACGGTGAAGGCGAAGCCGCTCGCGTCGACCTCGCCGCTCGCGTTGAGCGCGA
Organism: uncultured Thermoleophilia bacterium; assembly: GCA_963734565.1. Lineage (GTDB taxonomy): Bacteria > Actinomycetota > Thermoleophilia > Gaiellales > Gaiellaceae > JACVRM01. Next base: position 799,716 of record CAVTHM010000007.1, read on the forward strand.
ACGGGACGCTGGTAAATACGGGCGAGCCGGTGCAGCCGCCGTTCGTGAACCAGTCGATGGTCACGTTGCCGGTCGGCACCGGGTTGCCCGAGCCGCCGTCGACCTTGACGAAGTCGTGAACGCTGGTGCCGACCGGGACGGCCGTCACGGCGGTCTCGCCGCTGGTGTGGATCGTCGTCGAGACGGTCGGGGTTTGCTGGGCGGTGATGGTGAAGGCGGCGAGGCTCACGCTCTGCACGCCGGGGCGAGGCGTAGGCCCGCCGGCGGCGGTGGCCGGGCCGGTGAGATTGAGCCGCCAGGCACCGAGCTCGGTGGGCGTGAGGCAGAACGCCGGGTTGTCCCCCGTTTCGGGCAGCACCGGCGGGTACGCCGTATCGAGCCTTCCGTCGGTGGCGTTCGTGTCCGGCCGGTCGCTTCCCCCCGTGTTGGGGCAGTCCACACCAGACGGCTTGTCCCAGAGGGTGCTCACGTCCACGACGCCCGGCTCGAGGCCGAGCACGCGAACGTAGATCTGCGACCCGGTCGTGAACGACGTCAGCGCGTTCGCACACGGCACCGCGGACCAGGACGCTCCCGGCGTTGCGCCGCCGCAGTTGCCCTGGTCGGTCGTGTTGTTGAAGGCGTAGAGCTGGGCGACGCGGAAGCTGTGGCTGCGCGCGGGGCGCGCGAGCCCGCCGGTGCAGTCAGTGGCTGGTTGCCACTCGGTGAAGGTCTCCGTGTACCCAGCTGCCGCCCCGAGCACAGCGTTCGCCGCGATCACGTACGTGTCGAAGCCGTTGCCCGACCCGTCACTGACCTGACAGCCGCTGTCATGAACGAGCGCCCCGGTCGGGTCGGTGACGGTGAACTGCCACGAGCGCGTCGAGCCTGCCGTGCCTCCGCGCATGTAGACGGTGTCGCCGCGGGCGAACCAGTCCGTAGGTGTCACGTGCCCGGCATCGGCGTACGTGTCGACCAGGTCTGCGGGCACGATCGCGGATGACGTGCCGACCTGGAGGGCCGCGACCGCGAGCAGCGCCGCGGCGAACAGGAGGAAGGTGCGCCGCCCTCGGCGCGTGTTGCGTAGCCCGTTGATTCTTGCCACAGGAGTGTCCTTTCCGAGCGATGCCGCCCCCCGACGGCAGGCGCGCCCGCTTGCGCGACCTGCCACGATCTATACAAGCTCGGCCCCCGCAGTGCCAAGCGCTGGGCCACTTCGACAGAAGGCTGCGGCCTTGAAGCCGCTTCATGAGCTCCCCCTGTCGAAGTGGCTGCGCTGTCGCGCGCCGCCCCCGGCGCGCCTTGCGGAACTGCCTGATCCGGGCCACGGGGTGTCCTTTCGCCGCTGGTCGGCGACCGACGCTCTCCCGGGCCACCGGCCGCCGCTGTCGCGTAATCGCGAGAAGCCTGTGCGGATCTATACAACCTTCAGCGTTGCCCGTCTAGGCGAGGGGAGGGTCGGACCGGTGACCAGGCCGACCCTCCCTCGGTGCTAGCTGGTCTTGTAGGCGCCGGCGGCGTCGATGTCGGCGGTGTTGTAGCCGGTCTGGATGATCTCGAGCGTGCCGGTCTGGACGCTCGGGTTCGTGAAGGTGAGCAGCTGCTGCTTCTGCACCGAGCCCGCTGAGAGGCTGGTGGTCATCTTGGTGGAGCCGTTCCAGCGCAGCTCGATGGTCGCGCCGCCGGGCTGCTTGGTGACGAGCACGCCGATCGTCTGGCCGCGCATGCTCACCGAGAGCTTGTTGCCATACGAGGTCGAGCGGCTGACGCCCGGCCCGTAGTAGCCGCTGCCGGTCACCGTCGACCAGAACCCGGTCCTGGTGAGCGCTGGGTCGTCGAGCGGCACCGTGGTGCACTGCTCGGCCGACCAGGCGCCGGGCGTCCAGCCGGCGTTGTCGGTCGCCTTGACCGAGAAGCAGGTGGTCGAGCCGGCCGGCGCGGTGAACATGGCCGAGGTGGATGTGGTGTGCGAGAACCAGGTCGTGTAGCTGCCGAACGAGCCGTTGGAGGCGGCCTGCCGGTAGCGCACGTCGTAGTTCTTCACGCCCGAGAGCGTGTCCGTCGCCGACCAGGAGACCGGGAAGGTCGCCGCGCCCTGGAACATCGACAGCGCGCCCACCGATGCGACCGGCGGCGTCTTGTCGATCTTGAACGACCTGCTGACCAGGTCGGTGGCGTCAGCGCTGTCGCGACTGCCTGCGTAGAGCGTGTGGATCCCCTCGGAGAGCACGTACTGGCTCGGCGCCAGGTACGGGCACGGCCCGGCCGGGAGGTCGGAGAAGGAGCCCGGCGGAACCAGGGGATCGAGCACGCACCGGGTCTCCACGATGCTCCCGCCGTTGGCGGCGGCCGCAATCACGGTTGGCTTCACCGCGAAGACGTACCAGCCGTTCACGTCCGGGTTGGGCGGGTCGAGGGAGATCGCCGTGACGGGCGGGGCGATCGGGATCCGCACGACCGAGGGGTCGTGGTCGGACGCCTGGTCGAAGAACTCCGCGTTCACGTGCACGACGTCGAAGGCGAACGGCCCTCCGGTGAGCGCGCCGCTCATCAGGATGTGGTCGAGCGTCTGCGAGTTGCCCTCGAAGACGTAGCTGTAGCGCTCGTTCTGTGGCAGCGCGTCGATCAGGTCGCTCAGCACGCCGGACTTGAGGATCGTCACCGTCTGCGAGAACTCGAAGTCGTTGAGGTCGCCGTCGACGATCACGTTCGCGTTCGGCTCGGCCGCGAGGATGTCGGCGACGAAGTCGTGCACGATCTGCGCCTGCGCGTGCCGCTGCACCTCTGAGATGCGCGTGGGCGGCTGGAAGTGGCCCATCAGCGGGTCGTCGCCGCCCTTCGAGTTGAAGTGGTTCGCGATCACGAACAGATGCCGGCCGTTGAACATGAACTCACCGGCGAGCGGCTTGCGGCTCGTGTTCCACGCCGTGTTCGTCGGGTCAATCCGGCCCGGGCTGAACGTCAGCTGCGTCGAGAGGCCGCTTCCGGTGACGCCCGTTGCGGCCGTGGACGTGCCGCCAGGCCGGTCGACGAACGACAGGCCGCGGTCGGTGCGGAACAGGAAGACCTGGCGGCTGTTGCCGCCGGGCAGGCCGCCGTCCTGGTCGTTTACCGGGTCGATCCCGCGCCAGTCGTAGGTCGGGCCACCGGCCGCCTGGATCGCGCTGATCAGGTTGGCCATCGTGGTGCTCGCCGCGACGACGCCGTTGTCCGTCGCGCCGCTGTTGTCCTGCACGTTCGTCACCGAGATCACGTCGGGAGCGCGCATGTTGTTGACGATCAGGTCCGCGAGCCGGTCGAGCGTCGGCTGCGGGTCGCTCGGTGCGAGGTTCGCTGCGTCGAAGGTCGCGACGGCGAGCTGGTCGGCGGCCGGCATGGTGGTCGTCTCCGGGGTCACCCCGTCGTGCACCACCGTCGGCATCGAGCCCACCTCGAGGACGAAGCTGCCGAAGCTGTAGTCCAGAACGCCGGTGACCGCGCTCGTGTAGTGGTCGCCCACGTTGACGGCGGGCAGGCCGGGGGTGAGCAGGTCGTCGAGCAGGACGCGCTCCGGGTTGAAGTCGGTCGGCCGGATCACGAGGCCGCCGCGTGCAGTGCGCACCGAGGCGTTTGCCCCGTCGTCGCCGACGACCGCCGTCTGACCGAACAGGTTCGTCGGGCCGACGGCGACCGGGTTGTTCAGCTCGACGCGCATCCCCTCGAGGCTTTCCCAGAAGTCGAGCCCGTCGCTCGCCGGGTCGAAGACGCCGCTCGTCTCGACGTCGCCGGTGGCGTCGTCCTCGATCACCGTGTCGGGTGGGATCCGCCCGCCGGTGCCCACGAGCGTCGTCGCCGGAAGCGCGTTCCCGGACGAGAGCACCGCGATCGTCGGTGAGGTGAGCTCGGTGGTCGTGAGATTCGCGCTCGACGTGCCGCCGGGCCGGAACTCCTGCGCGGTTCCGGCGACCTGCACCGCATCCCCGACGGCGACGGCCGGAGCGACCGACGTGAAGACGAAGATGCCCTCGGAGGTCGCGTCGTCCGCATCCGGGCTCGGATCCTGCATCCAGAAGCTGTTCGTGGTCTTCGCGGTCACGATTCCGGTCGTCACGACCGTCTGTCCGGCGAACGGCGAGATGTGTCCGGCGCCTTGGATGGCGTGGATCGCGGTCGTGCAGAAATGGAGCGGTGAGGCGGTGTTGCGGGGGTTGGGTGCTGCGGCGGTGAAGTCGGCGCCGTTGTCGTCGGTGTCGGTGCAGCCGGCTCCGGCTCTGAAGGCGGCGGTGGTGTTGGAGAGTGTGGGCGCCGGGGCCGCTCCTTCGTAGAAGTTGGCGCCGTCGTAGCCGACCAGGTCGATGATCTGTGCGAGCTGGGCGGCGGAGCAGGGCGTGGAGCCGCCGTTGCAGGCGAGGCCGGTGGTGGTGTTGACGAGGATGACCTTGCCGCCGCCGGCGGCCAAGTTGGCGGTGCCGGTGGCGTCGGGGGTGGGCAGCGCCACGCCGTTCGCCCCGCCGGAGGCCTGCTGGACGAGGTAGTACTGTCCGGGGGCGAGCGTGCCGGAGAGCGCGGTGACCGGGTTGGCGGCGAAGTTGCCTGTTCCGGTGGCGCTGGCGTACTGGACGCTGTAACCGGCGAGCGAGATCGGCGTCAGCGTCGGGTTGAAGAGCTCGACGTAGTCGTTCGTGTAGGGCGCACCCGTATTGCCGCCGCCGCCGTACACCTGGCTGACCACGAGCGAGTCCGCGCAGGGATGGAGCGGTGAGGCGATGTTGCGGGGGTTGGGTGCTGCGGCGTTGAAGTCGGCGCCGTTGTCGTCGGTGTCGGTGCAGCCGGCTCCGGCTCTGAAGGCGGCGGTGGTGTTGGAGAGTGTGGGCGCCGGGGCTGTTCCTTCGTAGAAGTTCGCGCCGTCGTAGCCGACCAGGTCGACGATCTGGGCGAGCTGGGCCACGGAGCAGGGCGTGGAGCCGCCGTTGCAGGCGAGGCCGGTGGTGGTGCTGGCGAGGATGACCTTGCCGCCGGTCGCGGACATGTTCACGCTGCCGGTCGCGTCGGGTGTTGGCAGCGGCACGCCGTTCGCCCCGCCGGAGGCCTGTTGGACGAGGTAGTACTGGCCGGGGGCGAGCGCGCCGGAGAGTGCGGTCACCGCGTTGGCGCTGAAGCTGCCTGTGCCGGTCGCGCTTGCGTACTGGACGGAGTAGCCGGCGAGCGAGATCGGCACTGCGGTCGGGTTGAAGAGCTCGACGTAGTCGTTCGTGTAGGGAGCACCCGAGTTGCCGCCCCCGCCGTACACCTGGCTGATCACGAGCCCCGTTCCAGCCGAGTTGCCGGTCGCCGGCGTCGGGCCGACGACCGAGATCAGGATTGCTGCGAGGACCACGCCGAGGCCCACGCGTACAGATGCCGCAAACCGCTCCATAGCTCCCCTCCTGTCGGCCGGCACCATGCCGGCTGGGGTCAGCCGTATACCTTCCGGCCCGTCCGTGTCAACGGCGGTGCCGAAAAGTCCGGCCGGCAGCGGTCAGCAGCTGCTGCTTCTGGCGAGCGGCGGCGCTCAGGCTGGCGATGAGCATCGTGGAGCCGTTCGAGCGCAGCTGGAGCGTTCCCGCCACCTGGCTGCTTGTCCGTCGGCGCCAGCTAGTCTCACCGCCCGTGGCCGCGACCGTGACCGGCGCCGAAGCCGTCGAGTGGAACCTCGACGATCTCTACACCGGGCCCGACGACCCGCGTTTCTCGGCCGACCTCGACGCCGCGCTCGCCGACGCGAAGGCGTTCCGCGAGCGTTACCGCGGCAACGTGGCCGGGCTCGACGCGGCCGGACTTGCCGAGGCGACCGCCGAGATGGAGCGCATCCGCTCGACTGCCGCGCGCGCAGAGGTCTTCGCGGAGCTTCGCTTCGCCGCAGACACCTCCGACGAGTCGCGTGGCGCGCTCGCCCAGCAGGCCCGCGAGCGGTCGACCGCGATCGACACACAGCTCCTCTTCTTCGACCTCGAGTGGGTCGCCGTCGACGACGCGCGCGCCGAGCAGCTGCTCGCGGACGAGGTGCTCTCCCGCTACGCGAACGTGCTGCGCGCGGAGCGCCGCTACCGCCCGCATGTCCTCTCGGAGCCCGAGGAGCGCATCGACACCGAGAAGAGCGTCACCGGCGCGAGCGCGTGGGTGCGCCTCTTCGAGGAGCAAGTCGCCGACCTGAGCGTCGAGCTCGACGGCGGCCGCGTCCCGCTCGACGAGGCGCTCGCGCGGCTGTCGCAGCTGCCCGGCCAGGACGAGCGCCGCGCCGTCGCGGAAGCCGTCACCGCCACCCTCTCGCCGGGCCTGCGCACGCGCGCCTACATCCTCAACACCGTCCTCAACGAGCGCCAGATCGAGGACCGGCTACGCGACTACCCGCGCTGGATCTCGTCGCGCAACCTCTCCAACGAGATCTCCGACGGGGCCGTCGACAGCCTGGTCGAGGCGCTCACCTCGCGCTACGACATCCCGCAGCGCTACTACAAGCTCAAGGCGCGGCTCCTCGGCCTCGACACGCTCTACGACTACGACCGCTACGCGCCGCTCGGGGCCGAGCCGCCGACGGTCTCCTGGGACGAGGCGCGCGACACGGTGCTCGATGCGTTCGGCAGCTTCGACTCGCGTGCCGGCGAGATCGTCGCGCGGTTCTTCGACGGGCAGTGGATCGATGCGGCGCAGCGCCCGGGCAAGGCGCCGGGCGCCTTCTGCGCGACGACCATCCCCGACCTCCACCCGTACATGCTCATGAACTACGCCGGCGAGCGGCGCAGCGTCCTCACGCTCGCGCACGAGCTCGGGCACGGCCTGCACGGAGTGCTCGCGCAGCCGCTCGGCCTGCTGAACGCGCGCACGCCGCTGACGCTCGCCGAGACCGCGTCGGTCCTCGGCGAGGCGATCACCTTCGACCTCCTGCTCGAGCGCGAGGACGACCCGCGCGGCCGGCTCTCGCTCCTCACCGGCCAGATCGAGGACGCGCTCGCCACGACCTTCCGGCAGATCGCGATCAACCGCTTCGAGGACGCGGCCCACACCGCGCGCCGCGAGGACGGCGAGCTGGGCGTCGAGCGCGTGAACGACATCTGGGCGGAGACGCAGCGCCAGATGCTCGGCGACGCGGTCGTGGTGAGCGACGGCTACCGGGCGTGGTGGAGCTACATCCCGCATTTCATCGGCGTCCCGGGCTACGTCTACGCGTACGCCTTCGGCTACCTCTTCTCGCTCGCGATCTACGGCCGCTACGTCGAGGAGGGCGACGCGCTCGTCGAGCCGATCTTCGATTTGCTGCGCGCCGGCGGCTCGGCGCCGCCGGGCGAGCTGGCGCAGCGAGTCGGGTTCGACATCGAGGACCCCGGCTTCTGGTCGGCGGGCCTGGACGCGCTGTCCGTGCTCGTCGACGAGGCGGAGCAGCTCGCCGCCGAGATCGCTGAGTAGGAGGGATTGGCGGGACGTGCCTCGTCGCAGCGGCGCTCCGCTCGTTCCGAGGCTAGGACGCAGGGAGCGTTCGTATGCTCGTCATACGGGCGCGACCGAGGACGACGCATCGGGGCGAGCGGTGCGTCGCGGCGACTCAGAGCTCGTTCCGCCAAGCCCTCCTGATAGCGCTGCACGCGCGGCGCGGCGGAACGAGCCGCTGCCGCCGCCGCTCCCGCCGGCCGAGCGCACGGTCGGCCAGGTCGTCGCCGAGTCGCTGCGCCTCTACGGCGCGCGCTTCTGGGCGATCCTCCCGCTCGGTCTCGCGACCGCGATCCTCGACCAGCTGCTGAGCGGTCACGACACGACCGTCTGGCTGCCGGCGATGCTCACGCTCGGCACCGCGCTGCTGACGGCTGCCTACGTCCGAGCCGGGATCATCGTGCTCGGTGTCCACCCGCCGCGGCGGCAGCTCGCGCGCGCGTTCGCCGCCGGCGCGGTCGCGTTCCTGCCGTTCCCGTTCCTGATGCTCGGCTTCATCCTCCCAGGCATCGCCTGGCTCGCCCTCGTCGGGTTGTGCGTGCCGGTGATCCTCGTCGAGGACGCCCCGTACAAGGACAGCTTCCGCCGCGCCGTGGCGCTCGCGAAGGCCGACTACATCCACGCGCTCGGCTCGCTCGCGACGCTCGTAATCGTCTACTTCCTCACGCGCACGGTGCTCGTGCTGCTCCTGCAGGGCCAGGGCGACCAGACCGAGCGGATCGCGCTGTTCCTCGGCGACCTGGCGATCTCGCCGCTGCTCTTCGTCGGCGGCTCCCTGCTCTACGTGGATCAGAGGGCTCGCCTAGATCAGAGGGTCGAGACAGCATCCGCCCGGGACGTATGACGCACCAGCCGCGCCACCTGATCAAGGGCGCGCGCGAACACGACGAGTAGCGCTGGTACGCGCCGCGACCGACCGCGGTGCCCTGCTTGGTCTGGCACGCCATCCGTCGCGGTCGGCTGCCGCCTCGACCCTCTAGAGTTGGCCGTCCAGCGAGCCCAGGAGGCCTGATGCCCACCTACATCCTGCTGTCGAAGTTGACGCCCCAGGGCGTGCAGACGCTCCGCTCCAACCCCGACCGGCTGCGCGAGGTCAACCGCGACGTCGAGGAGCTCGGCGCGCGCGTCCTCCACCAGTGGGCGACGCTCGGGCCCTACGACTTCGTGAACATCGTCGATGCACCCGACGCGGCGACGATCGCGCGCGTCTCCGTCGCGCTCGGCGCTCGCGGAAGCGCCAGCTTCGAGACGCTCATGGCGCTCTCGATCGACGAGTTCCTCGGCGCGATCTCGTAGTCGGCGCAGCGTTAAGAGTTGCGCAACATGAGGAGGCGTAGAGTCGCCCGCGCAGGTGACCCGACCTGAAGGGAGGAGTGAATGGCGGACAACGGAAAGACCGTGCGCCGCTTCTACGACGAGGTCATCAACGGAGGGCGGCTCGAGACGGTCGACGAGCTCCTCACGCCGGACTTCGTTGAGCGCCAGGAGTTCCCGGGGCTCCCACAGACCCGTGAGGGCGTCAAGCAGTTCTTCGCCATGTGGCGCGAGGCGTTCCCGGACACGAACGCCAAGATCGAGCTGCTCGTCGAGGACGGCGACCTCGTGGCCGTGTACGGCAGCTGGGGCGCCACGCACCAGGGTGAGTTCATGGGCATCCCCGCGACCGGCAAGCGCTTCGACGTGCCGAGCGCGGACTTCGTCCGCTTCAACAGCGACGGCCTCTGCATCGAGCACTGGGGCGTGTTCGACAGCGGCCTGATGCTGCAGCAGATCGGCGTGATCCCGGAGATGGCGGGCGCGACGGCCTAGGTCGCGAGCGCGACTGCAAGCTCGCCGGCGAGGCGGGCGTTCGCGACGATCAGGTCCCTGTTCACCGCGAGCGTCCGCCCGCCGCTTTTCTCGTGCAGGCGGCCGAGGACGAAGGGCGTCACCGCGGCGCCGGTCACGCCTTCGCGCTCGGCGGCCTCGAGTGCCTCCGCGACCAGCGGCTCGGCGTCGTAGCTCGTCGGCGGCGGCTGCGCGACGACCACGCCTGCTCCGCCGAGCGCCCAGTGCGCTCTTGCAAGTGCGGCCGCCTCCGCCGACGTGTCCACGCGGCTCGCGAGCGGCGGGCCGCCCTCGGCCGAGTAGAAGAGCGGCAGCGTGTCCGTCCGCCAGCCGGCCACGGGCACGCCGAGCGTCTCGAGCACCTCGAGCGTCGCCGGCACATCGAGCAGTGACTTCACGCCGGAGCAGACGACGAGGGCCCGCGTGCGCGCCAGTTGCCCAAGGTCCGCGGACACGTCGGGGCGGCCTGTCCAGCCGCGGTGCACGCCGCCGATGCCGCCGGTCGCCAGCACACGGATCGCGGCGGCGCGGCAGGCGACGAGCGTGCCGCCGACCGTGGTGGCGCCGACCTCACCGCTCGCGATGCAGGCGGCGATCGCGTTGGGCCCCGCCTTGCGGGCGCGCGAGTCGAACCGCTCGAGCTCACTCTCGGTGAGGCCGACGCGCAGCGCGCCGTCGAGCACGCCGACCGTTGCCGGCAGCGCGCCTTCCGAGCGCACCGCCGCCTCGCTCGCTCGGCCGACCGCCAGTCCCTCGCCGGCCGGGAACCCATGCGCGATGAGCGTGGTCTCGAGCGCGACGAGGGCACCGTCACCGGCGAGCGCCTGCTCGAGCTCCTCCGCGACGACCAGCACCGCTGCCTTGTAACAGACTGTTACTTGGCGCGGGGCGGCATGGCGCCGAGCTGGCTGACGCACCGCGCCGCCGTCTCGAGCGCGAGCTCCGGCCCGCCGACGAGGTAGCCCGCGGCCAGTGCGTCGCCCGCGCCGGTCGTGTCGACCACGTCGGCCGGATGCGCCGCGAGCGGCCGCTCGTCGCCGTCGCGCAGCAGGATCCCGTCGGCGCCGCGCTTCAGCACGGTCACCGCCGCCGGTGCCGGGCCGCCGAGCGCGCGCTCCTCGTCCTCGTTCGCGAACACGACGTCCGGGTGGAGCAGCTCCAGCCGCGCGCGCAGCCGCTCGGCCCCGAACGCCTCGATGGCGGACGCCGACGACAGGTCGACGCTCAGCCGCCCGCCCTGCGCGTTCACCGCGCCCGCCGCCTTCGCGGCCGCCTCGTCGATCGGCGACGCGAAGAGGCTGTAGCCGGAGAGGTGCAGCCAGTCGCAGCCCTGGAACCACGCGATCTCGAGCTCCTCGGCACGCAAGCCCGGCGCCACGCCGCGGTCGGAGATCATCGTGCGGCCGCCGTCGACGCCGATGAGCGACACGACGACGCCGTTGCGGCCCTCCGCCACCGGACCGACCACCTCGACGCCACGCGCCTCGACCTCGTGCAACGCCACCTCGCCGCCGGGATCGGCGCCGCGCTTGCCGACGAAGCGCGCCTCCGCCCCGAGAGCCGCCGCCCAGGCCGCCACGTTCGCCGCCTGGCCGCCCGCGCCGACCGCCGTCTCGGCCCGTCGCTCGAGCGCCGGCGTCGCTGCCGCCTCCTCGGGTCGGACCACGACGTCGAGGAGAAGGTCGCCGAGCGTGCAGACCAGCACGCGGCGAGTCTTACACTGGCCGCATGGAAGAGCGCGATCGTGACTTCCGCCGACTGCCGTCGTTCCTGCTCGGCGGGCTGCTCGGCGCCTCCGCGGTGATCGCGACCGCACGCCGTCGCCGCCGCATCGCCGCGCGCCGCACGGCACCCGCGGGCCTGGCCGCCTTCGAGCAGGCGCCGTGCTACCGCGAAGCGGTCGAGCGCGAGCCCGCGTCGCCGGCGCGCGACAGCTGATCCGCCGCCCGCCGCACCGTCACGAAGTTCACGTCCGCGTCGCCGAGGAAGAGCGACTTGCCGGTGATCATCACGCTCGACGAGTCCTGCAGGAACCGCGCCTCCGTGCCCACCGGCCGGCGCGTCCGCACGACGAGGAACGGGCCGAAGCGCCGCGCCTCGAACTCCGAGGCGGGCCGCGGGACGCGCAGCGCGATCGTCGGCTGCGGGTCGAAGTTGTTGGTGTCGCTCGCGTCCAGTACCCAGACGCCGCGGCCGAGCGGGCGCGGCGCGTCGCCGAGCGCATCGAGCGCGAGCACCGGGTCGGCGCGCGGGATCACGGTCGACGAGAAGCCGTGGTTCCGCTCCCAGGCGCCCAGAAAGAGCGGGTCGTAGCCGAAGAGGATGTCGTTCGGCCGGCTCGTCCGGGCAAGCCACGCCGACGCGTCGGCCCGTGCGGCCTGGCGCGACCCAGGCTCGCCGTCGAAGAGCAGCGGCGTGCGGTCGTGGGCCCAGACGAGCTCGGCCGCGACCAGGACGACGAGCGCGACCGGCGCGACCCGCCCGAACCGCAGCAGCCCGAGCGCCACGAGCAGCGCGAAGAACGGGAACGTGAAGATGAGGTGGCGCGACTCGGGCGCCGCCGACGAGCCGATCCGCGCCGTCAGGAAGGCGATCGCCGGCGCCGCGAACACGCAGGCGGCGAGCAGGGCCGCCGACGAGCTCCGCCGGGCCAGCGCGGCGAGCCCGACCGCTGCGAGCGCCAGCACGACCACGATCGCGACGCTCCAGCCTGCGATGAAGTCGCCGCTCGAGCGGACGAGGTAGTCGAGCACGTCGAGCGGCCCGTTCAGCTTGCCGCCGCTCCCGCCGACGCCCACGTCGAACCGCTTCGCGAGAACGAGGTCGGTGTACCAGAACGGCGCGCAGACGAGCCCGACGGCCGCGAACGCCGGCACCGACTCGCGCAGGCGCACGCGCGCCGCGAGCACCCACAGCCCCTGCGACGCGACGACGAGCGCGCCGTACGGATGAGACGCCACGCAGACCACGGTCGCGAGCCCCCAGAGCAGCCACCGGGGCCACCCGCCGTGCTCGGCCGCGCTCAGCAGCGCCAGGTACGAGAGCGCGCTCGTGAAGAGGAAGAGGCTGTACATGCGCGCGTAGATCCCGTGGAACAGCAGCATCCAGCTCGCCGCCATCACGACGCAGGCGACGAGCGCCGCGGTGCGCCCCGCGAGCCTCCGCGACAGCAGCGCCACGACAGGGATGCTCCCGACGGCGAAGAGGGCCGAGAAGAGGCGCAGCGCGCGGAGGCCGCCGCCGGCCTCGCCGACAGCCCACGCGATCAGGAAGTGGAGCGGAGCGCCGCCACGCTTGCCGTGCACCGTCTCGAGCACGTGCGGCAGCGAGCCCCGGCCGACGAAGAGCGCGAGCGTCTCGTCCTCGTGCGGCGGCCAGGCGGTCAGCCGGGCCAACAGAAACGCGGCCACGGCGAGGGTACAACCGGCCACACCAAGCCAAAAACGGCGGTCGTCCGGGCGCGCTGCAGCCTGTTCGGCGCCGGGCACGTTGCTACGGTGTGAAGGGTGCCGATCTACGAGTACAAGTGTCCTGAGGGGCACGTTTTCGAGGACTTTCACGGCATGAACGACCCGTCACCGGAGGTCTGTCCGACCTGCGGCAAGGGGCCGCTCGAGCGCGTTCTGTTCCCGGTCGCCGTCCACTTCAAGGGCTCAGGGTTCTACACGACCGACTACGGCCGCGGCTCGAAGCGGCGCGACGGCGGCGGCAAGGACGGCGACTCCGGCGGCTCCGAGTCGAAGCCGAAGGAAGAGAAGAAGCCCGCCGCCGAGACCAGCTAGCCCGCGGCCAGCAGCGTGTGGCCCTTCACGCACCCGGAGCCGAACAGGTTGCCGGGCGGCGGCGGCTGAGGGGCATCGATGCCCTCGAACTCGCGCAGCACCCGGCGGATGTCGTCGCCCTCCGGCAGGAGGTAGCCGAAGCTGGAAGGCGAGCCGCCGAGGCGGCAGTGCAGCGTGTTCCCCGCGCCCGCCCTGAGCCGGCGCCAGCCCAGCTCGATGAAGTCCGAGGTCGAGAGGTCGGTGGCGAGCGGCTTCGCGAGCTCGTCCCCCATCCAGGGCAGACGAAGCAGCGTGTGGAAGCCGGTCATCTTCTTGGCGAGCGCCTCGGTCACGTCCTGCTGCCGTGCGCCGCGCGAGATGTCCGTGTCGGCCGGGTTCAGCAGGTTCTTGCGCACGCGTGAATAGATGCGGGCGCGCCGTCCGTTCATGTGCTGCACGCCCTTGTCGAAGTGCCAGCCGGGCCAGTCGGCGCACTGTGCGTCGGTCTTCAGCGGGCAGCCGAACTTCGAGAGGATCGGGCGCGGCACCTTGACGTCGACGCCGCCGACCGCGTCGATCAGGTCGGGAAAGCGCCGCAAGTCGATGACCGCCACGTGATTGACCGGGACGCCGAGCTTGCGAATCGTCCGGATCGCGAGCGGCGCGCCGCCGATCTGGTACGCCACGTTCACCTTGTCGAACCCGTGCCCGGGGATCTCGACGCGCAGGTCGCGCGGGATCGAGAGGTACGCGATTCGGTTGCGGCCCGGATCGGTGCGCACGAGCATGATCGAGTCCGTGCGGCGAAAACCGCGCCGCGCGCTCGTGCCATCCGAATCCGTGCCCAAGAGCAGCACGTGCGTCTCGTTCGAGAGCAGCGAGCCGTCCTGCGGCACGAGGGCCTTCCGGGCCGCCTTGCCCAGGCGCTTGTTCGCGGTCTCGACGCCGTTCTGGACGGCGAGGTAGCTCGCGACCGCCCAGACGCTGAAGATCGTCACGAGCACGAGCAGGGCGACGGCGACCCAGCGGCCCCAGCGGATCTTGCGCTTCGGCTTGCGCACCGGGCCTGGGCCGGTGTAGCGCGGCGGAGCACCGCCGCCCGTGCGCTGCCGATCCGCGGGCTTGCGCTCGGGCCGTGGCAGCGTCGGAACCTTCCCCTTGACGCGGCCGCCGCGGTAGACGCGGTACGGCTTGTCTTCCAACGCCATCCGGCGGGTTAGATTAGCCGCCGCCCTTGGACTCCCTGCCCGCAATCGGGATCGACGTCGGTGGAACGAAGATCGCCTCGGGGCGGGTGACGGCCGACGGGACGCTGTCGTCGGACCGCTGGCAGCCCACGCCGACGACGTCCCAGGAGGAGCTGCTCGAGGCCCTCGAGCAGGTCGCGCGCACGCTGATGGCGGAGGGCGACGTGGCCGGCGTCGGCTTCGGCGTGCCGTCCCGGATCGACCAGGTCGCGCACCGCGTGGTCGGGTCGGTGCACGTGCCGCTGAGCGGGGTGGACCTCGCGGGCGAGATGACCAGGCGCCTCGGAGTGCCCGCCGTCGTGGACAACGACGGCAACGCGGCGGCGGTCGCCGAGTGGCGCTGCGGCGCGGGCCGTGGCGTCACCGATCTCGTGATGCTGACGCTCGGGACGGGCATCGGCGGCGGCCTGATCCTCGACGGGAAGCCGTACCGCGGCGGTCGCGGTGCCGGCGCCGAGCTCGGGCACATGGTCGTCCAGGTCGACGGGCCGCCCTGTGGAGCCGGGTGCGACGGCCACGGCCACTACGAGGCGCTCGCGTCCGGACGCGTCGCCGATGCGGCGGCGCACGAGCTCGGCCTTGCGCACGGCGGCGAGCTCGTCGAGCGCGGGCGCGCGGGCGACGAAGCGGCCGTCGCCGCCCTGACGCGGATCGGCCGGGTCGTGGGCGCCGGGATGGTGTCGATCGTGAACATCTTCAACCCGGAGCTGATCGTGGTCGGCGGCGGCTTCGGCGGCGCCGCCGGCGAGCTCATCCTCGGCCCAGCGCGCGAGCTCGTCAGGGCCGAGGCGCTCGAGCCCGGGCGCGACGCGGTTCGCATCGTCGGCGCAGAGCTCGGCCCGGAGGCGGGTGTGATCGGCGCCGGCCTGATCGCGTTCGAGCCGCTCGACGTCGCGGCGTGACGCTCGCCGTCTGTGCGACGCCGATCGGCAATCTCGACGACGTCACGCTGCGCGTGCTCAACGAGCTCGCCGAGGCGGACGTCGTCCTCTGCGAGGACACGCGGCACACGGCGCGCCTGCTCGACCGCCATGGCATCCACGCCAAGCGGCTGCTGAGCTACCACCGCCACAACGAGGCGTCCCGTACAGCCGAGATGCTCGAGCGGCTGCGGGCGGGCGAGCGGGTGGCGCTCGTCAGCGACGCGGGCCTGCCGGGGATCAACGACCCGGGCGTGCGGCTTGTCGGAGCGGCTCGCGAGGCCGGGCTGGAGGTGACGGTGCTGCCGGGCGCCTCCGCGGTGACGACCGCGCTGGTCGCGAGCGGCTTTCAGGCGGAGCGCTACCAGTTCCTCGGCTTCCTCCCGCGCGGCGGCGGGGCGCTCGCCGCGCTGTGGGATGAGCTGTCGCGGTGGCCCCACGCCGCAGTCGCGTTCGAGTCGCCTCGACGGCTGCCCGCGTCACTCGCGTCGCTCGCGGGCGCGTTGCCCGAGCGGCCCGTTGCCGTCTGCCGCGAGTTGACGAAGCGGTTCGAAGAGGTCGTGCGCGGGACGTCCGCCGAGGTCGCGCAGCGCTTCGCGGAGGCCCCGAAGGGCGAGATCGTGCTCGTGCTCGGCCCCGCCGAGGTGCGGGCCGAAGACGGCGGCGAGGCCGTCGAGGCCGTCAGGTCGCTCGTCGCAGACGGCTTGCCGCGGCGACGCGCCGCGGAGGTCGTCGCCGGGCTGACCGGCCGCTCGGCCCGCGAGCTTTACCGCCGCTCGCTGTAGGCATTTTTGACAACGTCCGCGCCGCCCGCTACGGTGGCGTCGTTCGCATATCTGACAACGAAAGGAGGTGATTCATGAGGTTGGCCTCTCTGGTCATGGCTGTTGTGGTCGGGCTGGCGGTCGTTCCTGCCGCGGGGGCGTGGACCTGGCCGGTCGATGGTCCGGTGCTGCGCCCATTCACGGTCGGAGCCGACCCGTACGCGGGCGGCCAGCACCGCGGCGTGGACGTCGGCGCGGACCTAGGGGACATCGTGCGAGCGCCTGTCGCGGGGCACGTGTCCTTCGCGGGGACGCTCCCGCACTACGGGCACGTCGTCACGATCCGCGCCGGCGGCTACGCGGTCACGTTGCTCCACGTCGGCGACCTCGCCGTCGCGCGCGATGCGGAGGTGATCGAAGGGCAGCCCGTCGCCCGCGTCGGGCCGACGGGAGAGCTCGAGCATGCGGCCCCGTATGTCCATCTCGGCGTGAGGAACGCCGACGACGACAAGGGCTACGTCGATCCCCTGACGCTGCTGCCTGCCCGCTCTACGGCGGCCGTGCCCGAGCCGCCACCGGCCGCTGCCGAACCGCAGCCGGCTCTCGCGGTCGAGCCGGTGGCGCCTGCCGCCGAGCCCGAGCCGCCGGTGGCCGTGCCCGTCGAGCCGTCTCCGCCGGCGGTCGCAGAGCCGGTGACTCCCGCTCCATCCGAGCAGGTCACGGCGACGGCCGTCACCGCGCCGGGACCGGTCCGTCCGGCGGCTCGCGCAGTGGTCGCGTCGGCGGACCCGGCCGCTCAGCGGTCTGGGCAGAGCAGGGCGGGCCGGACGACGGCAGCGGCGCGCCGCCCGCCCGCTCGCGGCGCCGCGGCGATGCCCGCCGCGGTCCGGCCGCAGCCGGCCCGGGTCGGCCCGACCGACGAGCCCGAGCACGCCCTGCGGACACCGCACCGGCGTCGCGCGGAGGCGCTTGCCAGCGTCGTCCGCACAGGTCTGGGATTGCGTGTTGCGCACGCTGACGCCCCGGCCGTGTGGACGACCCGCGGCAAGCCGCCGAGAAGCGGCGGCCGGCGACCCGTAGGCGTCGGCTTGGCGGCGCTCGCAGCGCTGCTGGTCCTCGCCCGGCCGCGGCGACGGAAACCGGCGGCCTGCGCGACGCGAGCACCGTGCCCGCTGGGCCGGCGAGCCGCGGTTGCACGGCCGTGCCCGCTCGGGATCGCGCGCCGCGCGTCGGGCTGCAGTCCCGTTGTGCGGCCGCGCAGCCGGCCACGCGCCGGGCCGCGCAGGCGCGCACGCGTGGCGGCCTGAATGCCACCCGGCTCCCGCCCCGCACGCCCGCGGGGCGGGAGCCGGACGGCCCCTAAGATGGCCGCTCCGGCAGCGCAGGAAGGGAGCGAATGGCAGAGCGGATCCTCGTCGCCGTCGCGTGGCCGTACGCGAGCGGCCCGCGGCACATCGGCCATGTGGCCGGCTTCGGCGTGCCCTCCGACATCTTCGCCCGCTACCACCGGCTGCGCGGCGACGACGTGCTCATGGTCAGCGGCACCGACGAGCACGGCACGCCGATCATGGTCGCCGCCGGGCAGTCGGGACAGAGCTACCGCGAGGTCGCCGACTTCTACAGCGCGCACATCCGCGAGGACCTGCGGAACCTCGGCCTCAGCTATGACCTGTTCACGCGCACGACGACGCAGAACCACGCACGCGTCACGCGCGACGTCTTCCGGGCTCTCTGGGAGCACGGCTGCCTGATCGAGGAGACGACCCTGGGCGCGTTCTCGGCGAAGACCGGCAACACGCTGCCCGACCGCTACGTCGAGGGCACGTGCCCGATCTGCGGGTACGAGGACGCGCGGGGCGACCAGTGCGACAACTGCGGCAACCTCCTCGACGCGGCCGACCTGATCAACCCGCGCTCGCGCATCGACGGCGAGCCGCCGGTCTTCCGGGAGACGAAGCATCTGTTCCTCGACCTGCCGCAATTCAAGGATCGGCTGCGCGAGTGGATCTCGGCGCAAACACACTGGCGGTCGAACGTCCGCAACTTCTCGCTCAACTACGTCGACGAGCTCCGGCCTCGCGCGGTGACGCGCGACCTCGACTGGGGCGTCCGCATCCCGGTCCCCGGCTACGAGGAGGACGAGAGCAAGCGGATCTACGTCTGGATCGACGCCGTCGTCGGCTACCTCTCGGCGGCGGTCGAGTGGGCGGCTGTCCGTGGTGAGCCCGATGCCTGGCGCGACTGGTGGCAGAACCCCGACGCGCGCCACTACTACTTCATGGGCAAGGACAACATCCCGTTCCACACGGTGATCTGGCCGAGCGAGCTGCTCGGCTACGGCGAGGGCGGCGAGCTGGGAGCGGGGCAGCCCCTGCAGCTGCCGTACGACGTCGCCGCGTCCGAGTACCTGACCATGGAAGGGCGGAAGACGAGCGCAAGCCGCGGCGTCGGCATCCTCGTCCGGGACTTTCTCGAGCACTACGACGCCGACTCCCTGCGCTACTTCCTCTCAGTCGCAGGCCCGGAGACCCAGGACACCGACTTCACCTGGAGCGAGTTCGTGCGCCGCAACAACGACGAGCTGGTCGCGAAGTGGGGCAACCTCGTAAACCGGGCGCTCGCGCTCTCGTACCGCAACTTCGGCGAGGTGCCGGCGCCGGGCCAGCTGAGCGCCGACGACGAGCGCGTGCTCGCGGAGGTGGAGGGCGGCTTCGAGTCGGTCGGCTCGCTGATCGGTGCGGCCCGCTTCAAGGCGGCGATCACCGAGGCGATGCGGCTCGCCGGGCTCGTCAACCAGTACGCGAGCGATCAGGCACCGTGGGCGACGATCAAGACCGACCGCGACCGTGCGGCGACCGTCCTCTACGTGCTCCTGCGCGCCGTGGACAACCTGAAGGTGATCTTCACGCCGTTCCTCCCGTTCAGCTCGCAGGTGCTGCACGAGCTGCTCGGCTACGAGGGCTGGATCGCCGGCCCGCTCGACTTTCAGACGGTGACCGAGGAGGAGGGAGAGTCGCATGAGGTGCTCACCGGCGACTACGCGTCCTGGGTGGGCAGCTGGGAGCCGAGTCGCCTGGAGCCCGGCCAGAAGCTCCAGGAGCCGCGGCCGCTCTTCCGCAAGCTCGATCTCGAGCAGGTGCTGCGCGACGAGCTCGGCGACGACGCGTGATCGATACACACGCGCACCTCGACCACTGTGAGGGCGCCCCCGCGGAGCTCGTCGCACGTGCCGGCGAAGCGGGCGTCGAGGCGATCGTCTCGATCGGAACCGGGATCGCGTCGTGCCGCGCCGTGCTGGAGATCGCAGCCGCGCTCGACCCGGTCTGGGCGGCGGTCGGGATCGACACGCACAAGGCCGGCCGCCCCGACGCCGACGATCCCGCGGAGCTCGCGGCCCTGACACGCGAGCCCAAGGTCGTCGCCGTCGGGGAGACGGGCCTCGACTACCACTACGGCGCCGATGTGAAGGACCAGCAGCGCGCGCTCTTCGAGGCGCAGCTCGCAATCGCGGCAGACGCGCGCCTGCCCATCGTGATCCATTGCCGCGAGGCGGCCGCCGACACCGCCGACGTGCTGGCGGGCTTCCAGGGCACCGTCGTCCTCCACTGCTTCTCGGAGCCGGAACTGCTGCGGCCGGCGATCGACCGCGGCTACTACTGCTCCTTCGCCGGCAACGTGACCTACGGGCGCTCCGACGATCTCCGCGAGGCGGCGCGCGCCGTTCCTGGAGATCGCCTGCTCGTCGAGACCGACAGCCCATACCTCTCGCCGCAACCCGTGCGCAAGAGCCGGAACGAGCCCGCGAACGTGGTGCATACCGTCGCCGCGCTGGCCGCCGCGCGTGGCGAGGACGCCGGCGAGCTCGGTGCCCGCACGGCCGCGAATGCGCGCGCGGCCTTCGGCCTGCGGTGAGCCGGCTCCCGGCCGCGAAGCGCCGCCTCGGCCAGCACTTCCTCGTCGACCAGAACCTGCTCGGCGTGATCGAGCGGCTGGCCGGCCTTGGCCCCGACGACGTCGTTCTCGAGATCGGCCCCGGTGCCGGCGTCCTGACCCGTTTTCTCGCCGAGCGCGTGTCGTTCGTGCACGCGGTCGAGCTCGACCGCACGCTCGAGGCGCGCCTCGACGAGGCGCTGCGCGGCCTCGCGAACGTGCAGGTCACGTACGGCGACGCCGTCCGCCTCGATCTGGCCGCCCTCGGTCCGGCGCCCACGAAGCTCGTTGCGAACCTGCCCTACAACGTCGCGACCCCGATCGTCGTCGAGAGCCTCGACGGCCTGCCGGGCGTCCGTTCCTGGTGCGTGATGGTGCAGCTCGAGGTCGCGCGGCGGTTCTTCGCCCTGCCGGGCACCGGCGACTACGGCGCCGTCTCCGTGCTGATGCAGCTCGCCACGCGGCGGACGGGCTTCCATCCGGTCTCGCGCACGGTCTTCCGGCCCCAGCCGAACGTCGACTCGGCGCTCGTGGCCTTCGAACGCATCGAGCGGCCCGACGGCTGGCCCGAGCTGAAGCGTCTGGTCGAGGCGTCGTTCGCCCATCGCCGCAAGACGCTCCCGAACTCGCTCGCACTCGCCGGCCTCACGTCGCGCGAGCACGCTGCCGAGGCGCTGGCGTCACTCGAGCTCGACCCGTCGACGCGAGCCGAACGCCTCACCCCGCCCGAGTTCGTCCGCCTGCGGGCCGCGCTCGACCGCCGCCCCTGACCCCGTCGGCCATGTCCCTTCCGGCCGAGCCCACCGGGGCCGGCCGCTTGCCTCCCTCCGGTCCGACCCTATCCGGGAAATGCGCACGCGTGGGTCGCGGGAGTGCGCCGGTTTCGTGACAGCGGAGCACGGCGGCTCGGCCGCGAGCGGCGAGCGTGGCGCCCGTAGAGTCCGCGCGATGCCGGCCGAGGTCAGGCGCGCGCCCGCCACGGCGAAGATCAACCTCGCGCTCGTCGTCGGCGAGCGGCGGCCCGACGGCCTCCACGAGGTCACGACCGTCCTCCAGCGCGTCGACCTGACCGATCGCGTCAGCGTCACGCCGGCCCGCGACGTGCGGGTCACGGGCTTCGCCGCCGACACGCTCGTCCGCCGCGCGCTCGAGGCGCTCGGCGAGCGCACCGGAGCCGACGGCTGGCACGCCCACCTCTCGAAGCACATCCCGGTGGCAGCGGGTCTCGGCGGCGGGAGCTCCGATGCGGCCACGGCACTTCGCCTCGCGAACGAGACGTTTGCCGATCCGCTCGCGCCCGAGGAGCTCGCCGACGTCGCGGCTGCTTTGGGCTCTGACGTGCCGTTCTTCCTGACGAGCGGCCCGCAGCTCGGGGAGGGGACGGGAGCGGCGCTCCGTCCGCTGGACCTGCCGTCCGACTACTGGATCGTCCTCGTGCTCCCGCGTGACGCCGAAAAGGCCTCGACGGCCGCGGTCTACGACGAGTTCGACCGCCGCTCGGGCGCCGCGGGCGCGAACGAGCGCCGGGCCGCCCTGTTCGAAGGGCTGGACGCGGTCACGACAGCGGCCGACCTGGCCGGTCTCCCGGCGAACGACCTCGCGAGCTCTCCACTCACGCGCCAGCTGCGCGCGCTCGGCTCCTTCCGGGCGGACGTCAGCGGCGCCGGCCCCACCGTCTACGGGCTCTTCGTCGACCGCGCCGAGGCCGTCGCCGCGAAACAGGCGCTCGGGGCCGCCGGGCGCACCTGGCTCACCGTTCCAGCGTGGTACGGTTGATCCGTGGCCACGCCCGAGCTGGAGCGGGGGCCCGTTCTCGAGCACGGAACGAGCCCGACCGGGCGGTGGCTCCGCGTCCACCGCGTCCGCGTCGCGATCTGGATCGCCGTCGTCGAGGGGCTCCTCGTCCTGCTGGGCGCGATCCCGAAGATCCCGGCGATCGTCATCGCGCTCGCGGTGGTCGCCCTCTACTTCTGGCAGGGGCGCAACATCAAGAGCGACACGCCTCGCCAGGCCTTCTGGATCGCCGGCGCCTCACAGGCGCTCGTGGCGCTCGTGCCCGTGCTCGCGATCGTGGTCGGCACGCTCGCGCTGATCGCCGTCGCCTTCATCGCCGTCATCGCCCTGATCCTGCTCTTCACCGACCGCGGCTGACCCGCTGGCAGACTGATGACGCTGACACTGGGGCGTAGCCAAGTGGTAAGGCAGCGGGTTTTGGTCCCGCGATCCCAGGTTCGAATCCTGGCGCCCCAGCCATCTTTCACGACTCGATGACTCCACTCGCCGCCGTCGTCATGGCCGCCGGTCTCGGCACGCGGATGCGTTCCGCGACGCCCAAGCACCTGCACCCGCTGCTCGGCCGCCGCATGGTCGACTGGGTGCTCGCCGCCGCCCGGCCGCTCGGCCTCGAGCCGCTCGTGGTCGTCGTCTCGGAGGAGACGCGCGAGGCGTTCCCCGGCGAGACCACCGCGGTGCAGCGCGAGCCGCGCGGAACCGGCGACGCCGTGGCGGCCGCGCGCGACGCGCTCGCCGGCTTCGACGGCGACGTCCTCGTCCTCTCGGGTGACACGCCGCTCATCACGACCGCCCTCCTCGAGGAGATGCTCGCGACGCACCGACAGGAGCTGCCGGCCGTGACCGTCCTCGCGTACGAACCGCCCGGCGAGCCGCCGTACGGACGCGTCGTCCGCGGCCCCGACGGCGAGCTGCAGGAGATCGTCGAGGCCCGCGACGCGACCCCCGAGCAGCTCGCGATCCGGGAGCTCAATTCCTCCATGTACGTCTTCAACGCGCGGGACCTGGTCTGGGCGCTCGACCGGCTCGACGCGGACAACGACCAGGGCGAGCTGTACCTGACCGACACGATCGGCCACCTGGTCAGCGACGGCCGCCGCGCCGTCGTCCACCGCACCGAGGACGGACGCTCGCCCGACGGCGTCAACACGCGGGCCGAGCTGGCCGCCGCTGCGGCCACCCTTCGCGACCGCGTCAACGCCGCGCACATGGCCGCGGGTGTCGGCATCGTCGACCCGGCGACCACCTGGATCGACGCCGAGGTGGAGCTCGAAGCCGACTGCGCGATCCATCCCTTCACGGTTCTGCGGGGCTCGACGCGGGTCGCCGAAGGGGCCGAAGTCGGCCCGCAGGTCGTCGCGATCGACGCCTCGATCGGTCCGCGGACGATCGTGGGACCGTTCTGTTACCTTCGCCCCGGCACGGTGCTCGAGGCGGGCGCCAAAGCGGGCACGTTCGTCGAGATCAAGAACACGCGGGTGGGCGAAGGCGCGAAGATCCCCCACCTGTCCTACATCGGGGATGCGGACATCGGCGCAGGGACGAACATCGGCGCAGGCGGCGTAACGGCCAACTATCCGCACCGTCAGGGGCCGAAAGTTCGTACCACGATCGGCAAGAACGTCAGGACGGCGATCCACAATGTGTTCGTGGCTCCCGTCGAGATCGGCGACGACGCATGGTTGGCGGCCGGAACGGTCATAACCGAGGACGTTCCCCCTGGCTCGCTAGCCGGCTTTCCGCCGCGACAGGTCACAAGGGAGGGGTATGTCTACGACCAGCGGGACGATTGAGCTGACCCAGCTGCCGGGGATGGAGCCGGCCGAGGCGCGCGAGCGAGCCGACGTGCGACCAGAGCACTTCATCGAGCGCGGGCCGCAACGGCGCCTGATGCTCTTCTCGGGGCGCTCGCATCCCGCGCTCGCGGGTGCGATCGCAGCGAAGCTCGGGCTGGAGCTCGGCGAGGTCGAGCTGAAGACCTTTGCCAACGGCGAGGCCTACTGCCGCTACCTCGAGTCGATCCGCGGGATGGACGTCTTCATCGTGCAGACCGGCTGCGAGCCGGTCGACCGCAACATCATGGAGCTGCTCCTGATGATCCAGGCCGCGAAGCTCGCGTCCGCCAAGCGCATCACGGCGGTCATCCCCTGGTTCCCCTACTCGCGGCAGGACCGGAAGGCGAAGCCGCGCGAGCCGATCTCCGGGCGTCTCGTGGCGGACATGCTCCAGCTCGCGGGTGCAGACCGGGTGCTCACGATGGACCTGCACGCCGGACAGATCCAGGGGTTCTTCTCGATCCCCGTCGACCACATGACCGCGCTGCCCCTGTTCGCCCAGCACTTCCGCGACCTCGGGCTCACCGGCGAGGGCGTCGTCTCGGTCGCCCCCGACGCCGGCCGCGCGAAGCACGCGCTCAAGTTCGCCGAGATGATCGGCGCCGACTTCGCCGTCATGCACAAGACGCGCCCCGCGCACGACCAGGTCGAGATCGTCGAGGTCACCGGCCGGGTGCGCGACAAGATCGCGATCGTCGGCGACGACGTCACCACGACGGGCGGCACGCAAATGGCCGGGGCGAAGGTCCTCCGCGAGCACGGCGCCACGCAGGTGTGGATGTTCGTCACCCACGCGCTGCTCGACCCCGACCTGCTCCGGAAGGTGGCGGAGGCAGACATCACCGGGCTCGTCATGACCGACACCGTGCCGATCGACCCGACGCGGAAGCCCGACAACGTCACCGTCCTGACGGTCTCCGGGCTCCTCGCCGACACGATCATGAACGTGTTCGCCGACGATTCGGTCTCCGCGATCTTCGGCGGCGAGAACCAACTCTTCTAGGCGCGGCTAGACTCTTCCGCCGGAATGGCCGCCGAACGGGTAAGTCTCGACGTGCGCGAGCGCGAGGACCGCGGCTCTGCCGCGGCGCGCCGCATGCGCAAGGAAGGGCTCATCCCCGGCGTCGTCTACGGCGGCGGCGGCGCGCCGACCGCGATCACCGTGGCCGAACGCGAGCTGCGCAAGGCGCTGACGACCGACCACGGGCTCAACGCGATCCTCGACGTGAAGGTCAACGGCGAGACGCGGCCCGTGATCCTGAAGGAGTTCCAGCGCGACCCGATCAGTAGCCGGGTCTCCCACGTCGACCTCGTCGTCGTCCGCCTCGACCGCGCGATCCAGACGGCGGTCAGCATCGAGATCGTCGGCGACTCGCCCGGCGCCAAGGAGGGCGGCGTGCTCCAGCAGGTCGCGCGCGAGGTGCTCGTCGAGGCCCTGCCGATGGAGGTGCCGGACCGCATCGAGGCCGACATCAGCACCCTGGCGATCGGCGACTCGCTCCGTCTCGGCGAGCTGACCGAGCTCGAGGGTGTCCGCTTCGTGGACGACCCCGAGACCGTCATCGCCACCGTCACGGTGCCGACTCGCGTCGAGGAGCCCGAGGTCGAGGCCGAGGAAGGCGAAGAGGGCGAAGAGGGCGCGGTGGCCGAGGGCGAAGCCGAGGCAGAGGCTGGGGCGGAGCCGGAAGCCGAAGCCTCCGGCGAAGCCGAAGAGCCCGAAGGCTAGGACTTCCGGGTGCGCCTGCCCGGGCGCCGCAAGCGCGACGAGCCGCTGGAGTCGTCGCTCGATCTGCTCGTCGTCGGGCTGGGGAACCCGGGCCGCCAGTACGAGCGCAACCGCCACAACGCGGGGCGCATGGTCGTCGACGAGCTCGCGCGCCGGCACGGCGCCGCGTTTCGCTCCAAGTTCTCGGCACGGCTTGCCGACATCCGGCTAGGCGACCACCGCGTCGCCCTGCTTGCGCCCGAGACGTACATGAACGAGTCCGGCCGCTCGGTTGCCGCAGCCGCGCGCTTCTACAAGGTGCCGCTCGACTCGTTGCTGGTCGTCCACGACGAGGGCGACTTCGACCTGGGCCGGCTACAGGCGCGGCTCGGTGGCGGGCTGGCCGGGCACAACGGCCTGCGCTCGATCGCCCACCAGCTCGGGTCGCAGGAGTTCCTGCGCCTGCGCATCGGCGTGGGCCGCCCAGGCCGCGGCGACCCACGCGACCTGGCCGACTACGTGCTGGCCGACTTCGAGCCGGAGGACGACGCGAGCACGATCGTCGCGCGCGCCGCCGACACGGTCGAGTCGCTTGCCGCCGAGGGGCTCGACGCGACCCAGCGCCGCTTCCACTGACCGAGCGACGCAGCCTCGTCACACGTTCGTCACCTACCGGTGCACCGCCCGCCGATACGCTCGATCGCGGGGAGGAGGAGCGGTGGCCCCCGGGGTCCAGGCGCGCCGGACTGGCTGTTCGGGACACGTCCTGCGGGGACGGGTCGGTCGGGTACAGTCGCCGGCCGTGGCCGGGTACCGCGTCATCCACGAAGAGGAGCTCGAGTTCGAGACGCGGCCGCACGAGCCGGGCGAGGCGCCGCGGCACGCGGCCAACGTCACCGGGGACGCGGCCCTGCGTCACACACGCGCGAGCTTCTTCCGCTACGAGCCCGGCGCAAAAGGCCGCCGCCACGACGACAAGGTGCAGGAGGAGACCTACCTCCCGATCCGCGGCACGCTGACCATGTACATCGGCGACCCGGCCGTACGCGAGCAG
This sequence comes from uncultured Thermoleophilia bacterium, assembly GCA_963734565.1. Taxonomy (GTDB): domain Bacteria; phylum Actinomycetota; class Thermoleophilia; order Gaiellales; family Gaiellaceae; genus JACVRM01. The sequence goes on from CAVTHM010000007.1 coordinate 825,972, forward strand.
GTCGGGCCCGGCGGCCTCGTCCACGTCGAGAGCGGCGTCGCCCGCCAGCTCGTCAACGAGGGCACCGAAGAGCTGCTCGTGTTCATCTACGGCGCGCCGCCTGAGCGCGGCGACGTCGAATTCTTCGACAGCGCCGTCTAACTAGCATGGCGGTGCCCGGGAGATCCGGGCCTTCGCCGTGGACCAGACGACGACCACCGCACCGGAGACCGAGCGCCGGCAGGCGCCGATCCTGCACGCACTCGCCGAGGAGCTCGCCGGCCACGAACGGCTGACGCGCTTCGCCGAGGCGCTCCCCGAGACCCGCGCCCGAGTCTCGGAGGCTGCGCTTCCGCTCCTCACCGCTGCGCTGCACGAGCACCTTGACCGCCGGCTCGTCGTCGCCCTGCCCGACGACGCCGACGCGCGCGACGCGGCCGAGGCAGCCGGCTGGTACCTGGGTGCCGAGCGCGTCGGGCTGCTGCCGAGCCGCGGCGTTCGCTGGGAGTCGGGCCTCGAGCCACCGCCGCACCTCGTCGGCGAGCGGGCGCGGGCGCTCGACGTGCTCGCACGCGGCGGCCTCGTGTTCGCGTCCGCGCTCGCGCTCGCCGAGGGCGCGCCGCCGGCGGACGCGCGCCCCGCGCCCGTGTCCATCCGGATCGGCGACGAGCCTGGCGTCGACGGCCTTGCGGAATCGCTCGCGCTCGCCGGCTACGAGCGTGTCGAGCAGGCCGAGGAGCGCGGCCAGTTCGCGGTTCGCGGCGGCATCGTCGACGTCTTCCCGTCGACCGGCCGCGAGCCGCTCCGCGTAGAGCTCTTCGGCGACGAGATCGAGTCCGTGCGCGCCTTCTCGCCGTTCACGCAGCGCGCGCTCCACTCCGTCCGCGAGGCGGTTGTCTACCCGGCCGCGGAGCGGCGGCCCGACCTCGACGAGCCGCGGCTGGCGGACGACGAGGACGGGCGGGCTCAGCGTGCGCCGGGCGACCTCGTGCCGCTGCTCGATGGGCCGCCGGACCTCGTCTGGCAGGCGGACGAGGTGCTCGAGGTCGCACGCGAGGAGCTCGGTGCTGAGCTCGAGCTCGGCACCGCCGCACGGCTCGACCCGCTCCCGCAGAACCAGCCGTTCTCCTTCGAGGCCCAGCGGCCGGCGATCGCTGCGCGCGGGCTGTCCGAGGCGGAGCACGAGCTCGCCGGCCTCGTGCGCGCCGGCCTGCGCGTGATCGTCGCCTTCCCGCACCGCGGCGAGGCGCTCCGTACGCAGGCGATGCTGCGCCGCGTCCAGGCGGAGGTCGTGGACGACCCGCGCCGCCTGCCGAAGGAGGCCGGCCTCGCGTTCATCGTCGAGCCCGCGCGGCGCGGCTTCGTCTGGCGCGAGCTCGGCCTCGCGCTCCTGCCGGACACGCAGGTCTTCCGCAAGCGTCCGCCGCGCGCCGACGCGCGCCTCGGCCGCGCGCTCCAGTCGTTCGCCGATCTGCGCACGGGCGACTACGTCGTCCACGAGGACCACGGCGTCGGCCGGCTGCTCTCGTTCGAGACGCGCACCGTGGCGAACGTCACGCGCGACTACCTGCTGCTGGCGTTCCGCGGCGAGGACCGCCTGTACGTCCCGCACGAGCAGGTCGGCAAGGTCTCCCGCTACATCGGCGCCGATGCGACTGCGCCGGCGCTCTCGAAGCTCGGCGGCAAGGCGTGGGAGCTCGTCAAGAACCGCGCCCGGGCCGGCGTCCGGGAGCTCGCCGGCGACCTGCTGAAGCTCTACGCACAGCGCCAGAGCGCCGAGGGCGTCCCGTACGACCTCGAGAACGAGTGGCTCCGCCGCCTCGAATCCGAGTTCCCGTACCGCGAGACCGAGGACCAGGCGCGCGCGATCGAGGCCGTCAAGGAGGACCTCGAGGCGCCGCGGCCCATGGACCGCCTCGTCTGCGGCGACGTCGGCTTCGGCAAGACGGAGGTCGCGGTGCGCGCCGCGTTCGCGGTCGCCGTCAACGGCAAGCAGACGCTGATGCTCGTGCCGACGACGATCCTCGCGCAGCAGCACTGGAACACCTTCCGCGACCGCTATCGCGACTTCCCGCTGCGCGTCGAGATGGTGTCGCGCTTCCGCAAGCCGGCCGATGTGAAGGCCGTGCTGCGCGATTTCGCAGAGGGCAAGGTCGACGTCCTGATCGGCACGCACCGAGTGCTCTCGCGCGACGTCATCCCGAAGAGCCTCGGGCTCGTGATCGTGGACGAGGAGCAGCGCTTCGGCGTCGCCCAGAAGGAGCTCCTCCGCTCGCTGAGGCTCGAGGTGGACGTGCTCGCGCTGACTGCGACGCCGATCCCGCGCACGCTGCACATGTCGCTCTCCGGCCTGCGCGACATCTCGATCATCGAGACGCCGCCGGAGGGCCGGCGCCCGATCCGCACCTACGTCGGCGAGTACGACGAAGAACTGATCCGCACGGCGCTCGAGCGCGAGCACGCGCGTGGCGGCCAGTGCTTCTACCTACACAACCGCGTCGAGACGATCGAGGAGGCGGCGGCCAAGCTGCAGGAGCTGTGCCCGGGGCTGCGGTTCCTCGTCGCGCACGGGCAGATGGCGGAGCGCGACCTGGAACAACGGATGCTCGGCTTCCTGCGCGGCGACGCCGACGTGCTCGTCTCGACCACGATCATCGAGTCGGGCCTCGACATCCCGCAGGCGAACACGCTCGTCGTCGAGCGGGCGGACATGCTCGGCCTCGCCCAGCTGTACCAGATCCGCGGGCGCGTCGGCCGCTCCGACGTCCCCGCGCACGCCTATCTCTTCTACCCCGACTCGCAGGAGCTGACGCCGGAGGCGCGGGCCCGGCTCGCGACGCTCGCCGACCACACCGAGCTCGGCGCCGGCTTTGCGATCGCGATGCGCGACCTCGAGATCCGCGGCGCGGGCGAGCTGCTGGGCGGCGAGCAGTCAGGGCACGTCGCCGCGGTCGGGTTCGAGCTCTACGTGGAGCTGCTCGGCGAGGCGGTCGCGGAGCTGAGCGGGCAGCGCCGGCCGATCGGGCGCCCCGTCCGCGTGGACGCCCGGATCAGCGCCTACGTGCCGGCCGACTACATCCCGTCGGAGGCGCAGAAGATCGACCTGCACCGCCGGCTGGCGCTCGCCGAGACCGAGGACGAGCTCCGCGAGCTCCACGCGGCGCTCGAGGACCGCTACGGCCCCGTGCCCGAACCGGTCGAGAACCTCTTCGCGATCGGCGAGGCGCGCCTGAAGATCGCGCGCATCGGGGCCGACTACCTCGTCTACCGCGACGGGAAGCTCACCGTCGGCCCGCTCGTGCTGGGCTCCGGTGAGCTGCGCGAGCTGCGGGCCGAAGTCGAGACCGCGGTGTACACGGTTGCCCGCCAGGAGGTTTCGTTAAGGCAGGATGAATTCGGCCAGGCGGTGCGAATACTCGATGCTATAGTCGCCCTCCGCCACGCGGCGTGAAACGGACCACACGCCCGGCGAACCACTTTTCGACACGATGAAACGTCGCACTCTGCTCACACTGACGCCCCTGGTGGCGCTCGTCCTGGTGGCGGCCGCCTGTGGCGGCGGCTCCGGCAGCGTCCCGTCGAACGCGGTCGCCGTCGTCACGAAGTGCGACCAGTCGATCACGAAGAACGACTACAACCAGGTGCTGAACCAGGCCCAGGTCAACTACAAGAAGAACAATCAGAAGTTCCCGGCCGCCGGCACGCAGGAGTACCGGCAGGTGCAGAACCAGATCGTCAGCTACCTCGTCCTTCGCGAGGCGTACATCTGCGAGGGCAAGGACATGAACGTCAAGGTGTCCGACTCCGACATCGACAAGAAGATCGACGACCTCGTCAAGCAGTACTACAAGGGCGACAAGACGAAATTCCAGGCTGCGCTCAAGGACCAGGGCGTCGCGCAGGACCAGCTACGCCAGGAAGTCGCGATGCAGCTCTACCAGAAGGGCATCTTCGACAAGGTCACCACCGGTGCCCCCTCGAAGGTCACCGACAAGGAGCTCCGCGACTACTACACCAAGAACAAGTCGCAGTACGAGACGCCCGCGACGCGCACCGTCCGCCACATCCTGGTGAAGCAGAAGGCGCTCGCTGACCAGCTCGAGCAGCAGCTCCGAAACGGCGCGAGCTTCGCATCGCTGGTCTCGAAGTACTCGAAGGATCCCGGCTCGAAGAAGAGCGGCGGCAAGCTGGCCAACCTGGCTCAGGGCCAGACCGTTCCGCCGTTCGACAAGGTCGCGTTCAAGCTGAAGACGAACCAGATCTCGACGCCGGTTCACACGCAGTTCGGCTGGCACATCATCCAGGCGCTGACGCCGGTGAAGCCCAAGAGCGTCACGAAGTTCGACGACGTCAAGACGCAGATCCAGCAGATCGTCGCGCAGTCGAAGAAGACCGAGCTCGGCCAGAAGTGGGCGGAGGAGTTCCGCAAGAACCTGCAGAAGGCCAGCGCAGTCAAGTACCAGGCCGGCTACAAGCCGCCGCCGACGACGACGTCGGCCACGAGCACCTCCGGCTAGTTCTTTGCCGGGCGATGCCGGGCTCGCCGAGGCACTCCTCGAGCTTCAGCAGCTAACCGCGCGCCTGCGCCGCGACTGCCCCTGGGACCGCGAGCAGACGGCGCGGACGATCGTCCCGCACACCGTCGAGGAGGCCTACGAGGTTGCCGACGCGGCCGTGGGCGGCGATGCGGCGAAGATGGTCGACGAGCTCGGCGACCTGCTCTTCCAGGTGTACTTCCTCGCGCTCCTGCTCCAGGAGCACGGCGAGGGCGACCTGGAGCGGGTAGCCCGGGCCGTCCACGAGAAGCTCGTCCGCCGGCACCCCCACGTGTTCGGCGACGCCGAGGCGCGGACCGCCGGACGGGTGAAGGAGCGCTGGGAGCAGATCAAGACGGAGGACGAGGGCGGACCGGCGTCTTCCACGACGTGCCCGAATCGCTGCCCGCGCTGCTGTACGCGCGCAAGGTGCAGCGCCGCGTCGAGACGGTCGGCTACGACTGGCCGGACATCGCCGGGCCGCTCGCCAAGGTGCACGAGGAGCTGCGCGAGCTCGAGGACGAGGTCGAGCGCAGCGGCGCGCCCGAGCCGCAAACCGAGCCCGACCCGCGGCTCGCGGACGAGGTCGGCGATGTGCTCTTCACCGTCGTGAACGTCGCCCGCCGCCTGAACGTGGATCCCGAGTTAGCCTTGCGCGGCACGAGCCAGAAGTTTCGCGCGCGCGTGGAGCGGGCCACCCAGATCGCGGAGGAGCGAGGCGAGCGCTGGGCGGACCTGCCGCTCGACGACCAGGAGCGCTACTACGAGCTTGCCAAGGAGGCCCTTCGATGACCCCGATTCGCAGCGTCCACGCCCGCCAGATCCTCGACTCGCGCGGCAACCCGACCGTGGAGGTCGATGTCGAGCTCGAGTCGGGCGCCGTCGGCCGCGCCGCCGTTCCGTCCGGCGCGTCGACCGGCGCCTACGAGGCCGTCGAGCTGCGCGACGGCGGCCAGGACTGGGGCGGCAAGGGCGTCATGCGGGCGGTCGAGAACGTGCGCGGGGAGCTCGCCGCGGCTGTGCGAGGCATGGACGCAGCCGACCAGCGGGCCGTCGACGAGCGGCTGATCGACGTCGACGGGACGCCCAACAAGGGTCGGCTCGGGGCGAACGCGGTCCTGGGCGTCTCGCTCGCGACCGCGAAGGCCGCCGCGGCGGACGCCGGGCAGTCGTTGTTCCGGCACCTGGGCGGGCCGACGGCGGCGACGCTGCCCGTGCCGATGATGAACGTGATCAACGGCGGCGCGCACGCGGACAACTCGATCGACCTCCAGGAGTTCATGGTCGTGCCCGCAGGGGCGCCGACGTTCGCGGAGGGGCTGCGCAAAGGCGCCGAGGTCTTCCATGCGCTGCGCGCCCTGCTCCACGAGCGGGGGCTCTCCACCGCCGTCGGCGACGAGGGCGGCTTCGCGCCCGACCTCGGGTCGACGGAGGAGGCGATCGACCTGATCCTCGAGGCGGCGGAGCGGGCCGGCCACCGCGACTCGGTCGCGATCGCGCTCGATCCCGCCTCGTCCGAGTTCTACAAGGACGGCGCGTACCGCTTCGAGGGCCGGCAGGCCGACGGCGCCGGCATGGCCGACTTCTATGCAGGGCTGGCGAAGAGCTATCCGCTCGTCTCCGTGGAGGACGGCCTCGCCGAGGACGACTGGGACGCGTGGCGTGCGCTCACGGACCGGCTGGGCGACCGCCTCCAGCTCGTCGGCGACGACCTGTTCGTCACGAACGTCGAGCGGCTCCAGCGCGGCATCGACGCGGGTGCCGGCAACGCCATCCTGATCAAGGTCAACCAGATCGGGACGCTCAGCGAGACGCTCGACACGATCGACCTGGCGCGCCGGCACGGCTTCGCGGCCGTCATGTCCCACCGCTCGGGCGAGACCGAGGACACCACGATCGCCGACCTCGCGGTCGCCACCGGCGTCGGCCAGATCAAGACGGGCGCGCCGTCCCGGACCGACCGGGTCGCGAAGTACAACCAGCTGCTCCGCATCGAGGAGGAGCTCGGCCCGCAGGCGCACTATCCGGGCTGGGACGCGTTCCCGCGAGCGCGCCGCTAGCCGCCTCGGCCGCCACAGAGTCGTCACGCGTCCGGCAACACGGTCGCGGACTTCCTCGCCAGCTTGACACCAGGGGTCGCGGGGGCCCCCTGGGGGCACGTGGGGCCTGAGCGGCGTGCGGCCGAGCGGGTACGGTGACCTCGTGGAGCGGCAGACACCGCGGCGCACGAAGATCGTCGCCACGCTCGGCCCGGCGACCTCGTCGGCCGAGGCGGTGACGGCTCTTGCGCGCGCGGGCATGGACGCCGCGCGGTTCAACTTCTCGCACGGCACGCGTGACGAGCATGCGGAGCGCGCCGAGTACGTCCGCGCGGCGCAGGCGGCCGTCGGCCGGCCGCTCGCACTGATCGCCGACCTCCAGGGGCCGAAGATCCGCGTTGGCAACCTGCCCGAGCCGATGCGCCTCGACTCGGGCAGCACCATCACCGTCGTCGGCGAGGACGCCATGAACGGCCACAAGGACGAGCTGCCGGTCAGCCCGACCGTGCTCGGCGAGGTGCTCCAGCCTGGCCATGAGGTGCTGATCGACGACGGCCGCTTGCGGCTCCGCGTCGAACGCGTCGAGCGCGGACGCGCGACGTGCGCCGTCGTCGCCGGCGGGATCGTCACGTCGCACAAGGGCGTGAACGTCCCGGGCGTGCCGATCCCGATCCCGTCGCTCACGCGCAAGGACCTTGACGACCTCGAGTTCGCGCTCGAGCACCTCGAGGTGGACTACGTCGCGCTGTCGTTCGTGCGCTCCGCTGCCGACGTGCGCGACCTCCAGGACCTGATCGAGCACGCCGGGTCGCGCGCGCGCGTGATTGCCAAGATCGAGAAGGCGGAGGCGGTCGACTGCCTGCAGGAGCTGCTCGGCGAGACCGACGCCGTCATGGTCGCGCGCGGCGATCTCGGCGTGGAGATCGGCGTCGCCGAGGTGCCGCTGATCCAGAAGCGGATCATCGCGAGGTCGCTCGAGCGCGGGAAGCCGGTCATCACGGCGACCCAGATGCTCGAGTCGATGATCCACTCGCCCGAGCCGACTCGCGCCGAGGCGAGCGACGTCGCGAATGCAGTGCTCGACGGCAGCTCGGCCCTCATGCTCTCTGCCGAGACGGCGGCGGGCGAGTATCCACTCGAGAGCGTCGCCTACATGGATCGCATCGCACGTGTGATCGAGCCCGCACTCGGCTATCGCCACGAGCTGCCGAACCCGGAGGACAACCCGTCGGTGGCCGAGGCGATGTCGAACGCCGCCTGCGACCTGGCCGAGGCCCTCGGCGCCAAGGCTCTCCTCGTGCCGACGTTCAGCGGCCGAACGGCGTCGGCCGTCGCCCGCCTGCGGCCCCGCCGCGCGATCATCGCGCTCACGCACCGGCCGGGCGTCGCCCGCCACCTGGCGATCGAGTGGGGCGTCACGCCGGTCGTCATCCCGGAGGGGCGCGACGTCGTCGACCTGTGGTCGCGCTCGCTCGACGGTGCGCGCAGCACGGGGATCGTCGAGCCCGGCGACCTCGTGGTCATCACGGCCGGGACCGCCGTGAACATGCCGGGCACCACGAACGTCATCAAGGTCGAGATCGCGTGAGGAGGGCTTGGCGAGGCAGACTCTGAGTCGCCGCGCCGCGCTGGACGTCCCGAGGCGTTGTCCTCGGTCGCGCCCGTATGACACCGATACGAACGCTCCCTGCGTCCTAGCCTCGGAACGACCAGCGCACCGCTGCGACGAGGCCTGCCTCACCAAACCCTCCTAGGAGGACGGGTGCGGCCGGCCGCGAACGGTGCGGCGTGCCCGAACGCCGCCCCCGCAAGCGCTCCCGCCCGCCGCGCCGCCGGTTGCCGCGCGTCACGGCGCGCCGCCTCGCCGCCGCCGTGCTCGTGCTCGTGGCGTTCCTGTACTACCGGCCGCTGACGAGCTACTTCCAGACGCGTGCGGAGGTTCGCGCGCGGACGGCCGAGGTGCAGGCGCTCCGGGCCCGCCACCAGGCGCTGCGGGGCACGTTCGCGCCCACCTCGAGCGCGCTCACGCTGGCGCGCGAGGCGAGGCAGCTGAGCCTCGTGCGCAAGGGGGAGCGGCTCTACATCGTCACCGGTCTCGAGCGGTGGCGCCGCGATTTCGCCCGGCACAACAAGTAGACAGCCTACGATCGCCGCCGTGGATGACCGCGACGTCGTCGCGCTGCAGATCGGCCGTGCGCCCCGCTCGTTTCGCGGCGTCGCCGCACGCTGCCCGTACGGCCGGCCGGCCGTGAGCGAGCAGGCGCCCTATGACGCGGACGGCAGCCCGTTCCCGACGACCTACTGGCTCACGTGCCCGCACCTCGTCGCGGCGGTCTCGCGTCTCGAGGCGGCCGGCGGCGTCGAGCGTTGGAGCGCGCGCGCGGAGGCCGAGCCCGAGCTGCGTGCGAGCCTCGAGGAGGCCACGGAGCGCCAGCGCGCGCTGCGGGAGCGCCTCGCCGCGGGCGACCACCGCTCGGACGACGGGGCGTCCCTACATACCGGCATTGGCGGCGCAGCGCGCCCCGAGCGGCTGAAGTGCCTGCACGCCCACGTGGCGTGGGCGCTGGTCGACCCGGAGTACGCACTCGGCCGCGCGATCCTGGACGAGCTCCCCGACCCGTGGCCGGAACACGAATGCTGTACCGCCGACCCCAGTCGCTAGCGTTCCCCGCCGTGCCGGCGGACGCAGTGGTCGAGACGATCCGTCGGGAGTGGGAGAACGGCCACCGCCGCCTCGAGCAGCTCGCGGACGACGAGGGGCTCTACCAGCGACTGCTGGCGCAGGTGGCGGTCGTGATCGACGAGCTGCGGCGGCGCGTGGGGGAGACGTTCACGCTCGCGGAGCTCGCGGGCGCGTACGAGGAGGCCGATCGCTGGAGTCGCGAGGCGCTCGAGGAGCACGGGCCGCCCCGCTCCCACCGGGACGCCGTCCTGGTCGGCGACGCCGCCTTCTACCTCTACGCACGCGGCGCGAGCGACTACCGGCCGTGAGCACCGCCTCGTCCTGGCCGCCGAGCGCCCGCATCCGGCGGCGCCGGCGCCGCCGCGGGCTGATCCGCTGGGGCGTCGGAATCGTCGCGACTGCGGTCGTCTTCGGGCTCGGCGTCGCGCTCGGTCAGGCACTCGACGACAACCCGGACCCGTCGAACAGCCCGACCACGACGAACGTCCGGACGCTCGGCCCGCTCCCGCTGAGCGCCCCGCCCACGGTGACCGTGACGGTGACGCGCCCGTGAGCGCTCTTTGCGTTTGTGGATGTTTCCTCGCACGCGTTCCAGGAAAGGGCATCTTTGGATAGATTCGCCGCGTGAGCTACGACCCCGACAACAGACAGCGCCGACCCACGGGCGCCGAGCCCGACTGGCTGACCCTCGGCCAGGCGGCGAAGTACCTCGGCGTCGCGCAGAGCACGATCCGCAAGTGGTCGGACGTCGGCCGCCTGCCGGCCTTCTACACGCCCGGCGGGCACCGGCGATACCGCCGCGGCGACCTCGACGATTTCCTGAAGCGGTCGGCGTCACCCGGCCGCGGAGAGACGACGAAGCCGTCGATCCTGATCGTCGACGACGACGACCGCCTGCGCGAGTTCGTCCGCGTGAACCTGGAGATGGAGGGCTACACCGTGCGCGAGGCGTCGAGCGTGGAGCAGGGGCTCGCGGCGCTCGAGGAGGAGTCGCCCGACCTCATCCTGCTCGACGTGATGATGCCGCAGGTGGACGGCTGGGAGATGCTCCGCCGCGTCCAGGAGCGCCACGGCATCGGTGCGATCCCGGTGGTGATGTTCAGCGGCAAGGTCGACGACGAGACGCTCGCCGATGCGGAGTCGCGCGGCGCCCAGGCCTTCATCGGCAAGCCGTTCAACCCGCAGCAGCTGATCGAGTCGACGAAGCAGCTGCTCCCCGTCTAGAAGCCCGGCGGAGGGGCGAGGGAACCGCAGGTTCCCAGGAAGCGGCTCTCGGAGACCACGAACCGCTGCCGCCGGAGCCGAGCTTGCCTCGGCGGGAGGCGTAGAGCCGAGAGGCAACAGTGGGAGCTTCGGGCGATCCGCCGGCTCCTGGAACGCTCCTCCTCGAGCTGACGCGCGCAAGGAGGGGGCTCGTGGGGGAACCAGGGGTTCCCCCGCGTTAAAGCTCTTCGTTCGCGCGCAGCAGCCCGGCCACGATCACGCCGATCGCGGCGATCAGCGCGATCCAGATGCCGATGCCGCGGCCGTCGTTCGGGACGAACTCCTCGGGGATCGAGATGATCCGGATGAGGATGAAGACGGTCGCGATCGAGCCGATCACGATGATCACCAGGCTCTCCGGCACCGTGTCGGGCAGCTCGATGCCGAACTCGCGCAGCACCTCCAGCAACACGACGGCCGCGCCGAGCACGAAGACGAGCTTGCCCAGGACCCCGGTGTGCCAGCCGGTCACCGCGATCGTCGGGCCGGCCTCCGAGCCCGTGTACCAGCCCATGAACGGCGAGAGCATCAGCACGAGGCCGGAGGCCCACGTCAGCCAGCTGCCGGCGCCCCAGACGCCGGGTCGCGGGCGCGGCGCGGGCGTCTGCTCGATCTCCGTGTAGGGCTCGGGCTCCACGATCAGAGGCCGAACATCGACTGGAGGTTCTGCCAGACGGTGAGCGCGAGGTAGACGCTCAGCGAGACGAGGATGATCAGCACGAGCCAGAAACGCAGCCGCGCGTGCTTGCGCTCGCGGGTGCGCTCGACGCGCGCGTGGCGCTTCGCGCGCTGTCGCCGGTAGGCCCGCTCGATGACCCTCGGGTCGAAGACCGGCGGCTCATCGGGGGCGGGCGTTTGCCGTGCTGGCTCGGCCACGACGGAAGTCTAGGACGGTGGGCGGCGGGACGCCTCGGTGAGCGGCCATACTCAGGGGCAGTGGTCGATCCAGAACGGGGCGAAGGGCGCCTCGCCGGGCCCGCCGGCCTGGACGAAAGGCTGGCTGCGCTCGCCGATGCGCTCGCCGCCGGCACGGGCGCCGACACCGTCGTGCTGCGGCTCGCCGACCGCGCCTCGGGGCGGCTCGTGGCGCGCGCCGTGGCCTCGGCGTCTCCGGCGCTCGCGGCTGAGCTCGAGGGCACCTGGATCGCGGTCGACGAGAGCGGCGGCGAGCTTGCCTCGCTCCACTCGGCGGCGGCAGGCCTGCGCGGCGTGGCCCAGCGCTCCGGCGCCGGGAGCGTGCTCGCGGTGCCGGTCGAGGCGGGCGGCGAGCGGCTCGGGGTCGTGGAGCTGCTGCGCACGGCCGGCGCGTTCTCCCAGGCCGAGCGCACGCTGGCGAAGCTGGCGGCGAGTCAGATGGCGGTGCTCGCCGGCTGGCGCGCGGCTGCCGAGCCGGACGAGCGCCGCGGGGGCGACGCGCTCGATGTGGTCGGCGACGCGCTCGCCGGCGGCGCCGAGGGGGCGCATGTCGAGCACGCGATCGCGCGGCTCGCGACCCGCGCCGCCGGAGCACGGGCCGGCGCGCTCTGGGAGCTGGGTGACAACGGCGCGGTGCCGGTACCAGTGGCGACCGCAGGGAGCGGCCGCGATGCGATCGAGTGGCGCGCGCCAGAGCGGCCGCAGTCGGGCGACCGGCGGCTGGTCGTCGTCGAGGGCGGCGGCCGGGTCGTCGTGCTTCGCCTCGACGAGGCGCCCGCGACGCTGCTGCAGCTCGTCTTCGACGCCGAGCCGCCTCCCGAGGCGCTCAGGTCACTCGAGGTGTTCACCGGCCGTGCGCGCAGGGCGTTGCGAGCGGGCCGGCGCGCCGACCGGACGCGGACGGAGCTCGAGCGTTCGCGCGCGCTTCTTGCCGTCGTCGGCCAGGCGATCGCGGAGCTTTCGCTCGCCCACACGCTCGAGACGGCCGTCGCCCGCGTGGGCGAGCTGCTCGGCACCGAGCGCGTGGCCGTCTACCTGCGCGTGGGACCGGACCTGCGCACCGCGGCCGCGCGCGGTCTCGGCGCCCGCCACGACGAGGTCGCGACGTCGCTGCTCGAGCTGGCGCTCGGGCCCCTGCGGGCCCGCGGCGCGCTCGTCGTGGAGGACGCGGAGACCGATCCCGGCCTCGCGGGCGTGCGCGACGCGGCGGGCGCCGCCGGCATCGAGGCCGTGGTGGCCGCGCCGCTCGTCGTCGGAGACGAGGCGATCGGCCTGCTCGTCGCAGCGCTTCCGCGCGGCCGCGTGCCGAGCGAAGAGGAGACGGCGCTCCTGGTCGCGCTCGCCGCACAGCTCGGCGTCGCCGTCCAGAACGCGCGCCTGCACGAGGACGCGAAGCGGCTCGGCGCAGAGCGCGAGCGCGCGCTCCAGGCGGAGCGGCAGTCGGCGCGGCGGCTGCGTGCCTTCTACGAGGTCTCGCAGTCGTTCACCGAGAGCATGTCGCTGCCGGAGACGCTCGGTGCGGTCACGCGGACGGCTGTCGAGCTGCTCGACGCCGACGCGGCCGTCGTCCGCACGTACGAGGCGCGCCGTGAGACGTTCGTCCCGCAGGCCGTCCACGTCGCCGACGAGCGGCTCGCGGCGGTGGTCGACACGATGCTCGACCGCCCGTACGAGGTCGAGACCGACGCCGGCCGCGCCTTCGTCGACGCGCGGCGCGCGACGCTGCTGACGGCCGCGCAGGCGCGCGACCTGGGCGGGGCCTACGAGCTCTTCGTCCCGTTCCTCGAACGCGGCGGGACGGTGGCTGTCGTCCCGGTCGCGAGCGCGGGCGAGCTGATCGCGGCTGTGACGATCGTCTCGCTGGACCCCGAGCGGCCGCTCGACCACGCGTCGCTCGACGCCGCCGCAGGCCTCGCGGCGCACGCGGCCCTCGCGATCGACAACGCACGCCTCTACCAGCAGCAGCAGCACTTCCTGGAGTCGATGCAGCAGGCGCTTCTCCCGCAGTCGCTGCCCGAGGTGGCGGGCCTCCAGCTCGCGCGCGCGTACGAGTCCTCGGCCCGCCTCGAGGTCGGGGGCGACGTCTACGACTTCCTCGCCCTCGACGAGGGGCGGCTCGCGGTGGTGCTCGGCGACGTGACCGGCCACGGCGTGGACGCGGCGGCCGATATGGCGATGGCGAAGTACGTGTTCCGGTCGCTCGTGCGCGAGCACCCGCAGCCCGGCGACCTGCTCGCGGCGGCCAACGGCGTGGTCGGAAGCGAGATCGCGCTCGGCAAGTTCATCACGATGGCCGTCCTACTCGTGGACGGCGCGACCGGGCGGCTGCAGTGCGCGGTCGCCGGCCACCCGCCGCCGCGGCTCGTGCGCGCCGACCGCGTGGAAGGGCTTGACGCGGGCGGCGTCGCGCTCGGGATCTCACCCGATGAGCGCTACGAGGAGGTGTCCACGAACCTCGCACCCGGGGACGCTGTCGTGCTCTACACGGACGGCGTGATTGAGGCGCGCTGCGGCTCGGAGCTGTACGGCGTGGAGCGGCTCGACCGGGTGCTCGCCGCCCAGGCGGGCGCGTCCGCCGAGGAGCTGGCGGACGCGGTGCTCGCCGACTGCCGCGCGTTCGGGCGGGGCGAGCTCCAGGACGACTGCGCGGTCGTCGTCGTCCGCCGCGTGTGACGCGACGGCTCGAGCTGCTCGTCTTCGTGGCGGGCGTCGGGTCGCTCGCGACCGAGATCTGCGCGTCGCGGCTGCTCGCGCCGTACTACGGGAGCTCGACGATCGTCTGGGCGAACGTCATCGGGCTGGTGCTGGCCTCGCTGTCGCTCGGGTACTGGCTGGGCGGGCGCGTCGCCGACCGGCGGCCCGAACCGAGCCTGCTCGGGGCGATCGTGCTGGCCGCGGCGCTCGGCGTGGCGGTGATCCCGTTCGTCGCGCGGCCGTTCCTCGACGTCTCCGTGAACGGGCTTGACGAGGTCTCGACCGGTGCCGCAATCGGTTCGTTCTTCGCCGTGCTGGTGCTGTTCGTGCCACCGGTGACGCTGCTCGGGGCGGTCGCGCCCTTCGCCGTCCGGCTGGCGGTGACGGACATCGCGACGGCCGGCGCCGTGGCGGGCCGACTGTACGCGCTCTCGACCGTGGGGAGCCTGCTCGGCACGTTCGGCACGGCGCTTGTCGCAATTCCTGCGATCGGGACGCAGCGGACGCTGCTCGCGACGGCGGCACTGATCGGGGCCGGCGGGACGCTGATGCTCAGGCCGCGCTGGGCGCTCGTGCCCGCCGGCGTCACGGTGCTGCTGCTCGTCCCGCCGGGCGCCGTCAGGGCGCGGGCGGGCGTGCTCTACGAGCACGAGTCGCGCTACGGGTTCATCCAGGTCGTGCAGCGCGGCCAGGAGCGGCGGCTCTACCTCGACGAAGGGCTCGTCACGCACTCGGTCTGGCGGCCGGACACCGTGCTCACCGGCAACGAGTGGGACATGTTCCTCGCCGTCCCGGCGCTGCTCGGCCACCCGCCGGAGCGGATCGCGATCCTCGGCAACGCGGGCGGGACGACGGCGCGGGCGCTCGGGCGCTTCTACCCCGACGCGGCCGTCGACGGGGTAGAGCTCGACCCGGCGGTCACGGCCGCCGGGCGCCGCTGGCTGGGGCTCGGCGACAACCCGCGCCTGACCGTCCACTCGGCCGACGCCCGGCCCTTCCTGCGGCGCACGAAGGACCGCTACGACCTGATCTTCGTGGACGCGTACCGCCCGCCGTACGTCCCGTTCTACCTCGCCACCCGCGAGTTCTTCCGGCTCGCGCGGGAGCGGCTGCGGCCCGGCGGTGCGCTCGCCGTGAATGTCGCGACGGTCCCCTCCGACCACCGTTTGGCCGAGGGCGTCGCCGGCACGATGGCGCACGAGCTCCCGCAGGTCGTCGCCTGGCAGCCCCTGCGCTTCAACCAGCTCGTGGTCGGCCTGACGCGCCCGGTCGGCCGGGCGGTCGCCGCCAGGCGCGCCGAGCGGGCGCCGCAGCGCATCCGCGTCCTCGCCGAGCTCCTGGCCGCCCACATGCGGCCGGTGGCGCCGAGCGCCGACCCGTGGACTGACGATCGCTCGCCGGTCGAGTGGGTGACCGACCGCATGATCGTCGAGTGGGCCGCGCAGGGCGGCCGTCTGGAGGACGACAGGCTGCCCACGACGCCCGGCCGGTCCCCGTAAGATCAGAAGGTGCGGAAGCGGGGTCTTCTCCTCTGCCTGCTCGCGATCGGTGCGTTGAGTGCCGCTGTCGCGCTGCCCGCGGGTGCGGAGACGACCACCCCTGCCCTGCTCGTCGCGGAGGGCGTGTCGATCGGCGGCGTCGATGTCGGCGGCTTCTCGGCTACCGACGCGCAGCAGGCCGTCCTTTCCAGGTTCGAGGAATCGCGCCGCATCCTGGTCGGCAAGCGCCCCACGCTCGTCCCGCCGGGCGCACTCGGCGCGTCCGCGAAGGTGGGCGCCGCGGTGCAGCAGGCGCTGCTGGCCGATCCGGGCACCGCGCTGACGCTCGACGTGTCCGTGAACCGTGCGCGCACGCAGGCCTGGGTACGCCAGACCGCGAAACAGTTCGACCGGGCAGGCGAGGACGCGACGATCCGGCTGCGCGGCGGCGAGCCGTTCGTGACCGAGGGCAAGCCGGGGCGGTCGATCGACCAACAGCGCGCCGTCGACCTGCTCACGCGCGTGCTCTCGGCGGACTCGCGCGGCACGGTCACGCTCCCGGTAAAGGGGGTCGCGCCGGAGGTCAACCGCAACAACTTCGGCCCGGTGATCGTCATCCACCGCGGCTCGCATCAGCTCCACCTCTACCGCGGCATGCGGCCGTGGAAGACGTTCGGCGTCGCCGTGGGCCAGTCCGCGTACCCGACGCCGCTCGGGAAGTTCGAGATCGTCGTCATGTGGCGGAACCCGTGGTGGTTCCCGCCGAACTCGCCGTGGGCGGCGGGCGAGAGCCCCGTGCCGCCAGGCGCGGGCAACCCGCTCGGGACGCGCTGGATGGGGCTCTCGAGCCCGGGCGTCGGCATCCACGGGACGCCAGACCCGGGGTCGATCGGGTACTCGGCGTCGCACGGCTGCATCCGCATGCTGATCCCGCAGGCGGAGTGGCTGTTCCAGCACGTCCGCGTCGGGACGCCGGTCTACATCATCCCCGCGTAGCGATCTCCGCCAGGCGGATGCGGACGAGCTCTGCAACGACGCCGTCGGGCACCGGCCGGTCGGGCGTGAAGCGGATTGTGCCCTTGGCCAGGTCGTAGCCGTCCAGTCGGCCGCGGACGGCGTCGACCGCGGCGGCGCTGAACGGGAAGATGCTCAGGTGCTTCTTCGCGGCGGCGAAGCCGAGCAAGGGCTTGCCGCCCTGGATGAATGCAGGGACGCCGTAGCTCCGTCCCTCCTCGGCGCCGGGCGCGAGTCTCGTGACCTGGCCGCGTACGCGCTGGAGCGCGGCGCGCGCGTCGGCGGGCAACGCGGCGAGGTAGTCGTCCATCGAGGACACGGGCGGCTCGAAACGTAGACTTCCGCGCGATGGGTCGGCGGCTGAAGCTGGCCGCTCAGGGGCTGGCGCTCCTGCTCGTTGCGGGACTTTTCGCCCTGCTGGGCTGGAAGGTCACGCACCAGAGCGGCGGGGGCGAGCTCGTGAGCAAGGCGCAAGAGGGCAAGAAGCCCGTGGCGCCTGCGTTCCGGCTGGCGCGGCTGAACGGCAACGGGCACCTGGAGCTCGCGTCGCTGCGGAACAAGGTCGTGCTCGTCAACTTCTGGGCGACGTGGTGCGACCCGTGCAAGCGCGAGATCCCGCGCCTCCAGGAGGCGTGGCAGCGCTACCAGGGCAAGAACGTCGTCTTCGTCGGCGTCGACGCGCAGGACTTCGACTCGAGCGCGCGGCGCGCCATCCAGAAGTACGGGATCACGTACCCGGTGGTCTACGACGGCACCGGCAAGGCGCTCGGCCGCTACGGCGGCCTGCCGCTGCCGCGGACGTTTGTGATCAACCGGCGCGGAAAGATCGTGAGCTACCAGCTCGGCGAGCTCGACGGCGCCGACATCACGCGCATGCTGAACACGGCGCTGAGGCCGGCGTGAGGGCGCTCCTGTGTGTCGCCGCGCTGGCGCTCGCGGCTGCCGGACCCGCGCTCGCGAGCGGCAGTCATCCGACCCAGAACGAGCTCGAGGGCGAGATCATGTGCCCGGTCTGCGGGACGACGCTGGACCAGTCGGACGCCGCGATCGCCCAGAACATGAAGATGTTCATCGCGCACCAGATCGCGGCCGGCAAGACGAAAGGGCAGATCGAGGACGCGCTCGTCGCGAAGTTCGGTGAACAGGTGCTCGCCTCGCCGCCGAAGCACGGCTTCAACCTGCTCGCCTGGCTGCTCCCGCTGATCGGGCTGGCCGTCGCGATCCCGATCGTGGGGTGGCTGGCGTGGCGATGGTCGCAGGGCCGCGAGCCGCCGCCCGCCGGCGGTGGGCAGCTCGATCCCGAGCTCGACCGGCTCGTCGACAGCGAGCTCGCGCGCTTCGACGCGTCCTAGCAGTGCCCCTTCAGGCAATACACGCCGGCCTCTGGCCCGCCATCACGCGGCGCGAGAGCCCACCCTCGGCCTTGAAAAGGTTGACAACCTTCCCTGCGGCCGAGTGCGGCCTCTCGCTTGGTGCTGACGACCCAGAGACTCACCAGCATTACCTGAAGGGGCACTAGTGGCCGGCAAGATTCCGGTCGCGTTCATCGCGGGCTTCATCTCCGTGCTGACGCCCTGCGTGCTCCCGCTCCTGCCGGGCTACCTCTCCGCGGTGTCGGCCGTGGAGGCGACGCACCTCGGCGAGCGCGGTATGGCCCGGCGGGTCGCCCTGTCGTCGGTGCCGTTCATCGCCGGCTTCAGCGTGATCTTCGTCCTGATCGGAGCCGGTGCGGCCGCGCTCGGCGGCGTCGTCGACTCGGACACGCGCGAGGCGATCGCGGGCTTCGTACTGGTCGTGCTCGGGCTGGCGTTCATGGGCCTGTTGCCGACGCCCACGCGGATGGCGGCTCCCGGGCTGCTCGAGGGCGCGCGGCGCACGGGCTCCGGCCTCCTGCTCGGCGGCGCGTTCGCGGTATGCGCGGCGCCGTGCATCGGCACCGTGCTCGCGTCGGTCGTCGTGCTCGCGGGCGACGCGGACTCGGTCGTGCGCGGTGGGGTCGTGCTCTTCGCGTACTCGCTCGGGCTCGGGATCGCGTTTCTCGCCGCCGGGATCGCGTTCACGCGGGCGATGGGCGCGTTCCGCTGGCTGCGCGACCACTATCGCGTGATCCAGTTCGCGAGCGGTGCGCTGCTCGTCGCTCTAGGGCTGCTGCTCTTCTTCAACCGCGACTGGTGGCTCCGCGTCGCCGTCGAGCGGCTGCTGGAAGCCCTCGGGTTCAACTAGATCGAGCGAGCCGGCCGCGACGCGCGCCTGGGCGCGGGCCACGTCCTCGAGGAGCGTGCTCACCGGGACTCCCCGGTGCGACGGCGCGAACGGCTCGAGCCGGCGCGCAGCCTTCTCGAGCTGCCGCTCGCACCCGACCTGGTTGCCGCGGCCGGCCTGGTACCAGGCGACGACCACGT
Source organism: uncultured Thermoleophilia bacterium (assembly GCA_963734565.1). Classification (GTDB taxonomy): domain Bacteria; phylum Actinomycetota; class Thermoleophilia; order Gaiellales; family Gaiellaceae; genus JACVRM01. The sequence goes on from CAVTHM010000007.1 coordinate 844,974, forward strand.
GCACGAGCCCCTGGAAGAAGTCCTTCTCGGCGGGCTCGGAGGCGCGCCACGCCAGCTCGAACTCCTCGTGTGCGTCGAACCACCGGCCGGCCCGCGCAAGGGCGAGCCCGGCCTCGAAGCTACTCGAGAGGGGGGTTCTGGACGTTGTGCTCGGTCGCGTACGCGTCGGTCAGCTGGTTGACGACGTCCATGCCCTTGCCGTACGCGTAGTTGATCTCGACGAACGGCTGCCACTTATCGGGGAGGGCGTCCTCGGGGAAGATCGCCTCGACCGGGCACTCCGGTTCGCATGCACCGCAATCGATGCACTCCTCCGGGTCGATGACGAGGATCCGGTTGGCCTCGTGGATGCAGTCGACGGGGCAGACGTCGACGCAGGACTTGTCCAGGATGTCGATGCAGGGCTCGGCGATGATGTACGTCATCGCGGCCTATCCTACTGAGGCGGTCAGCTCCTCAATCAGCTCTGCGGCGCGCTCGGACAGCGCCGACTTGGCGACCACCTGATCGAACCCCGCGGCGTGTGCGGCGCGCAGTCCCTGCGTGTCCGTGTGGTTCGTGAAGCCCAGGATCGGGACGTCCACGTAGGTGTCCGCGACCTCGTCCGGGTCGATGCGCGCGATGTCCGCGACCACCAGATCCGGCGCGTCGACGCTGTCGGTCGTCACGAAGTGGTGCCTCGGTGCCGCAGCCTCGAGCTTGCCACGCACGAAGAGGTCGACCCCAACCAGCAGGATCGTCGCCACGGCGCGAGCGTAACACCTGCTTCGCGCGGATTGAAGCGCGCTCGGATGGGTAGTCCGCAGCCCAAGAGCGACGAAAGGAGCGACATGCCGCAGCAAGCCTGGAGTGCGCAGCGTGAGCGCCAGTACGAGCACATCGCCGAGAGCGAGAAGGAGCAGGGCCGGTCGACCAGGCGCGCCAAGGAGATCGCGGCGCGCACCGTCAACAAGGAGCGGGCGCGTAGCGGCGAGGCGCGCACCTCTTCGCGCACGTCCCGCGAGGACATGTCCTCCTCGCGCCGCGGCGGCCAGCGGTCCGGCACGAACCGGACGAAGGGCCGCACGAAGGGCCGCACGAAGGAGCAGCTCTACAACGAGGCCAAGCGCATGGGCATCGAGGGCCGCTCGCGCATGAACAAGGCGCAGCTGCAGCGCGCCGTGGACCGGCGGAAGTAGACACATGCCAGGGCCGCTCGGTAGACCCGGCGGCCCTGGCTATGGTCTCGTCTTGGAGCCGAAGATCCTCGATCACGTCGCCCTCTGGGTGGGCGAGCGCGACCGCATCGCCGACTTCGTCACGCAGCACCTCGGCATGCACGTCATCGAGCGCACCGACACGTTCACGCTCGTCGGCGCGGACGCCCGTCGCAGCAAGCTGACCCTCTTCGACGCGGAAGGCCCACGCGAGCGGGGCGCCCTGCGCCACATCGCGTTTCGCGTCAACGACCTGGCCGCGGCGCTCCGCGAGTTGCCCGAGGACTGGCCGGCCGAGCGGGAGCACGGCGGCGTCTACTTCGACGTCTACGAGGGCCTGCGGCTCGGGCTGGTCGAGGGCGAGACGGAGTCGGACTACGACTTCGACCACGTCGCGCTCTTCTCGCCGCTACCCGAGACGACCGCGGAGACCTGGCGCGCGTACGGGTTCGCGCCGGCCCCGCCCGCGCACGGTGCGCCGCGCGTCGAGCTTTCCGGCGCCTACCTCGAGCTCTGGCACGGGGACGCGGACGGCGGCGAGCGCCCGCTGCTCAACCACCTCGCCGTGCTCGTCGACTCTGCCGACCGGCACGTCGAGGAGGCCAACGAGCGCGGGATCAACGTCGAGAACGTCGTCGACGCGCCGAACACCTACGCCGCGTTCATGACGGGCCCCGACGGCGTCCGCATCGAGTACGTCGAGCACAAGCCGACGTTCGCCCTCAAGTAGCCGATCTCGTCGTCGCCGGCGCCGGCATGGCCGGCCTCGTGTGCGCCGCCCGGGCGCACGAGCTCGGTGCGCGGCCCGTCGTGTTCGAGAAGGGCAATCGTCCGGGCGGCTCGATGCTCCTTTCGAGCTGCGTCATCTGGCGCTACCGCTCGGCCGAGGCGTTCCACCAGGAGTGTCCGGGCGGCGATCCGGCGCTGCAGCGGCTGATCGTCGAGCGGCTGGACGACGCGCTTACGTGGCTCGTGTCGCTCGGCGGCCCCGTGACCCAGCGGGAGACTGGCAACCCGCGGACGATCGGCATGCGCTTCGACCCGCGCGGGCTGACCGACGCGCTCGTGCGGGCGGCGGGGACGGTCCGCCTTTCCGAAGGCTTGCAACAGACTGTTACAAGGCCGGATGGGCCCCTTGTGCTCGCCACCGGTGGCTTCGCGGGAAGTGCGGAGCTCGTGTCGCGCTACGTGACGCCCGAGGAGCTCCCGTTGCGCGCGAATCCGTGGAGCGCCGGCGACGGCCTGGTGGCCGGCGAGGCAGAAGGCGGCGCGCTCAGTACCGGCATGGACGAGTTCTACGGGCGCAACATGCCGGACGCGCCGTTCGGCGAGGCGGATTTCGTCCCGCTCGCACAGCTCTACGCCGCGCAGGCGACCGTGGTCGACGAGCGCGGCGAGCCGTTCCTCGGCGGGCCGCCGACCTGGTCCGAGACCGACGTCGTCCAGGCCACGGCGCGGCAGCCGGGCGCCCGCGCCTGGTACCTGCTCGACGCCGAAGCGCTCGCGGATGACAACGTGCGGACGCGCGTCGAGCGAGCACGCGCCGCGGGCGGGCAGGTCGTGGACGCCGCCGACCTGCCGTTCGAGGCGCCACCCGGAACCGTCCTCGGCGTCCACGTGCGCGCCGCGATCACGCACACGATGGGAGGCCTCCGCGTCGACAGCCACGCTCGCGTCCTGCGCGAGGACGGCTCACCGGTCGACGGCCTGTACGCCGCCGGCGTCGACGCCGGCGGCATCTCGACAGGCGGCTACTCGAGCGGGCTCGCGCAGGCGCTCGTCCTCGGCCTCGCGGCTGCCGAGCACGCCGCCCGTTGACCCAAGTGGTAGCTGTCACGTGCCGAAAATCTCGGCGTGGCCGACTACGTCCCGCACGACTACGAGCATTTGACCTCGCGTGCTGGATTCTCGTCAACGCGCTGACGATCGTCGCCGCGTTCCTCGCCATGCGGGTCGTCTCGCAGATCACCGAGCGCCAGGAGCAGCGCGCCCGCGAGGTCGGCAACGCGGCGGCCTTCGCCGCGGCGGCTAGCCCGTCGGCTGGAGGTACGCGCAGCGGCGCTGGTCGCCGGGGCGCGGCGAAGGGCCGACCTTCGAGACGAAGTAGCTGCCGTCGCCGTCCAGCTCGATGGTCGCGCCCGGCTCGGGCGCGTCGCCGTCGGCGTCGCGAAGCTCGTAGCCCGTCGTCTTCCAGACGAACAGCACGTGACCGTCCTCCGCCATGGCGGGCGCGATCTTAGCGTGCGGTGTACGAGGGGACGACGACCCGCACTGTCGTGCCGCCGTCCTCGCCGCTCGCGATGCTGACCGTGGCCTGAAGCGCCTTCGCGCGCTCCTCGATCGCCTCCCACACGCGCCGCCGCCGCTCGCCCGCGCCGTCGTCCACGATCACCGTCTCGACGCCGCCGTCCTCGAGTGCTGCGATCGTCACCGAGACGCGCGTGAGCGGGCCGCGCCGGAGCGCCTGGTGCAGCGAGTCGCGGATGATCTGGTAGAGCACGACCTTCCCGCGCTCGGCGAGCGACTCGCCTTCCTCGATGTCGAGGTCGATGCGGATCCGGTTGGCCATGCCGAGCTGCTCGGCCAGCGCCTGCACAGCGGGAGAGAAGCCCTGGTCGCGGAGGATGATCGGCTCGAGCTCCGACGAGAGGTCGCGCAGCGAGCGGATTGCGTCGCGCTGGCGCTTCGCGATGCTCGCGAGCAGCTCGCTCGCCGACTCGACGTCGCCGGCCGCCAGTGACGATCGCGCCGCGTCGAGCATCAGCGCGATCCCGGACAGCGCCTGGACGGGGCCGTCGTGCAGCTCCAGGGCAAGCCGGCGCCGCTCCTCCTGCTCCGCCGCGATGAGCTGGTCCGCGAGCAGCGCGGCGTCGGGCTCGCTCAATCGATCATCGCGTCGCGGAGCGCGATCGCGACCGCGTGCGTGCGCGTGTCGGCCTCGAGCTTCGTGAGGATGTGGCGCACGTGGCTCTTCACGGTCTCCTGGCTGATGAAGAGCCGCTCGGCCACGTCGGCGTTGGACATGCCGTCGGCGAGCAGCTGGAGTATCTCGCGCTCGCGCTGCGTGAGCATCTCGGTGCCCTCGCGGCCGGGCAGGAACGCCGTCATCAGGGCCGGGTCGACGAAGGTCTCGCCCTTCGACACCTTCTCGATCGCCCGCACGAGCGTCTCGCGGGGCGCCTCCTTGAGGATGTAGCCCTTCGCGCCCGACTCCAGCCCGCGGCTCAGCAGGCTGCGCTCGCTGTAGGCGGTGAAGATCAGCACGTGCGAATCCGGCGCCTTCTCGGTCACGAGCTTGGTCGCCTCGAGCCCGTCCATGCCGGGCATGCGCACGTCCATGATCACGACGTTCGGGTGGCGCCGTTCCGCGAGTGCGACGGCCGCCTCGCCGTCGGAGGCCTCACCCACGATGCGGATGTGGTTCGCGTTCGACAGCGAGATGCGAATGCCCTCGCGCACGACCTCGTGGTCGTCGACGATCAGGCAGGTGATCTCGCGCTGACCGTCGTCAGCCGGCTCGTCCACGGCGGAAAGTGTAGGGACGCGGCTAGACGGCGGTCAGCGCGACGGCCCGTTACGACCAGAACTCGTCCCAGGTGTGGAGATCGAAGAAGTGCTCCCGCCCGTCGACGATCTTGCCGTTCCTGATCTCGAAGACCACGCAGCAGCCGGCGTCGAGCCGCTTGCCGTTGCGCTCGCCGGTGTTGCGGTGGATGCCCACCACTCGGCCGTCCGCGGTGGCGGCGACGGACAGCAGCTCGGCGCTGAACGTTCCGGCCGTGTCGCCGCCGTAACGGCCGAACTGGCCGAGGACGGCGTCGCGCCCCAGGTAGTCGCCGGCGATCGGGCTCTGCCCTGGGGTGTGCCAGGAGCTGTCCTCGTCGAACAGCTCGGCGAGCGTCACGGTGTCGCCCGCGTTGAAGGCGGCGTAGCCGCGGCGGACGAGCTCCACGTGCGCGCGCCCGGTATCGGTGGCGGCGATCGCCATCTGGGCTCCTTTCTGGCAGTGGCGGGGCCGGGTCGCCCCGCCCCGCGCGACGATTGGTCAGGCGCTGTAGCGCCCGACAAGCTCGGCGGCCTGCGGCCGGCCCTTGTGCCCGGCCTGCTGCATGATCGGCGGCACGTCAGGGTCGGACACGAAGCTTTGCCAGCCGTCCGCGTCCCAGTCGAAGAGCGCCCAGACGCGGTCCTCCTCGTTCGGGTCGCGGAAGACGACCGCGCCCTTGGATCCGTGCTGCTGGCGCTTCTCGGCGCCCGCCGTCGAGAAGACGTCGACGAAGCGCTCCAGGTCTTCGACGCATGTGGTTGCCAGGATCATGTGCTGCTCCTCTCTGCTCGCCGTACAGGACTCGACGAGTGTCGGCGCAGCGGAGCCGCGCCGCATCGGGCGAACGCCCCATTGACGGAGCTAGACGAGCTGGCTCTCGTACGCCCAAACCGTGGCCGCCGCCCGGCTGCGGACGCCGGCCTTGCGGTACACGTGCTCGACGTGGTGGCCGACGGTCTTGGCGGTGATGCCGAGGCCCTCCGCGATCTCCTGGTTCGACTGGCCGCGCACGAGGGCGAGGAGCACCTCCAGCTCGCGCTTCGTGAGGCCGCCCGGAAGCTCCTGCGGCCGCTTCGCGACACGGTGTCCCGCCGCTGCGAGAACCGCGTCGACCGCGTCGCCGGCGAGGCAGCCGCTCTCCGCTTCGCGCAGCAGCTCGGCCTCCGCGTCGGCCGCGTCGAGAGCAGGCCGGTACGGGCGGGCCTCGCGCATGGCCACGTAGCAGTCGGCGGCGGCGAGGATCCTGGCCGCCTGGTCGAGTGCAGACGCGCCCATGCCGCGGTGGTAGCCCGAGCCGTCGAGCCGCTCGTGATGCGAGCCGGCCAGCACTCCGATCGGCGCGAGCGTCTCCGACTGCGCGAACGCGCGCTCCGTGTAATGCGCGTGGAGGCGAACACGCTCCCACTCGCCGAAGCCCAGCGGCCCCGGCTTCTCCCAGATCGCGTTCGAGACGCCTACGCGGCCGAGATCGTGCGCGAGTCCGGCACGCCGCACCATCGTGACGGCGTCGCCCGGCAGACCCACTCTCCAGGCCGCCGCCTCGGCGAGCTCCGCCACGGAGGTCGAGTGCTCCCGCAGCCACGGCGACTTGAGGCCCGTGAGCGCGGCGATCGCGCCGAACGCAGCGTCGATCCGCTCGCCTGCGACCCACTTCCGCGGCGGCGGCTCGCTCTCGACTGCCTGCTCCCACATGCGCGCGTCGTCGAGCCCTGCGACAAGGGCGTCGAAGCCCGTCGTGGCGAGCTCGGCGAGGCGCGGGTCGTACGCCGTGCCAGCGCGCTGCTCGACGACGGCCCGTGCCTCCTCGGCGTCGCGCGCCGTGAGGAAGAGGGAGATGTCCCGCCCCACGTGAAGCAGCCGCGCGGGTAGCGGGATCGCCTCGCCGGCTGCTCCGGGCAGCCCCTTTCCGTCCCAGCGCGCGAACACAAACTCGAGCGCGTCCTGGATCCCGGTCCCGAAGCCGAGCCACCCGGCGAAGCGCTGCGCGACCTCGCACATCTGCGCAAACGACTCGCGTGCCCTGCCCGGGTTCGCGAGCACGAGCTCGAGCAGCGCCGCGCGTTCCTCGGGCGGCCGCCCGGCCCCGACGTGCTCGCGGTAGAAGGCGAGGATCGCGTCCCGGTCGGCGGTGTCGACGAGGAAGAAGTCGGCGCGGTGCTCGATGTCCTCGCCGAAGACCTGCGTCGCCTCGTGTCCGTTCGAGGTGCAGCCTGCGGCGTGAAGGAGCGCCACGTAGTACGTGTCGGACAGGTCGTCGGGCGAAGCGCCGGCGAGCTCTCCGAGCCGGACTGCCAGCACCGCGCTTCGCAGCGCGTGCTCGAGCGGCTGCCCGGTGCCGAGGTCGGTGGCGAGCGACAGTGCCGCGACAAGCTCTGCCGCGCGAACCGGCTGTTCTGGCCTCGGGGCCTCCGCCGCCATGGCGCGACCCACCCTACGTCCCGCGGGCTACACGGCGAGCGCGAGTTGCTCCGCGATCACCGGCGGCTCCAGCTCGAGGCGGCGTCGCCGGTCGCGGACGCCGTGCTCGCGCGCGAGCGCCGCGGCGCGTTCGCGCACCGGCTTGACCTCGGCCGCCGGGAGGTACGCACGGCCGCCCGCGTACAGGCGCTCGTAGCGCGGGAACTCCTCCGGCCAGTCGCGCTCCAGCGCCTCGAGGAAGTGCTCACGCGTCCCCGGCCTGAGGTAGAGGAGGTTCGCCCAGATGCCGCACGCGCCGGCCTCGCGCGCCGCGCGCACGACGTCGGCCATCAGCTCCGGCTTGTCGGAGAGGCCGGGGAGGATCGGCGCCATGCCGACGTTCGCCCGCACGCCCGCGTCGACGAGCGTCTTCAGCGCACGCAGCCGCTGCCGCGGCGGTGCGGTGCCGGGCTCGGTGGTGCGCCACACGCGGTCGTCGAGCGTCGGCACCGAGAACGTGACGCCGACCTTCGCCCGGCGCGACGCCTCCACGAGGACGTCGACGTCGCGGACGATCATCGGCCCGCGGGTGATGATCGCGAACGGGTTGGCGGCCTCCGCCAGCACCTCCAGGCAGCTGCGGGTCAGCCTGTAGCGGCCCTCGGCCGGCTGATACGGGTCGGTCGCTGCTCCGATCGCGATCGTCTCGCCCTTCCACGAGGCCCGGCCGAGCTCGCGGCGGAGCACCTCGGCGACGTTCGTCTTGACCCGGATCGAGCGCCCGTAGCGGTCGTCGGAAGGCCGGTCGGCTCGCCGCTCGAAGGCACGGACGTAACAGAAGGTGCAGCGGTGGACGCAGCCCATGTACGGGTTCAGCGACCAGTCGAACGGCATGCCCTTGACCCGGTTGAGCGCCGAGCGGCAGGGCTCTTCTCGGTATTCAGTACCCACCTGCCCGCCGGAGTATAGAACACACGTTCGTGTGGCCGGCGGAGATTGACCGCCGAAACCCAGGGCTATACTCGGAAGAAGTTGGACGAAGACCACCCGCCTAGTACGCGCGCTCCGCGCGCCGGGGCATGACAACTCTCTACAGCGTCATCGCGGTTCTCCTGCTCGTGCTGGGGAACGCCTACTTCGTCGCGGCCGAGTACTCGCTCGTGACCGCGCGGCGCTCACGCCTGGCCGATCTCGCGGACGCGGGCAGCCGCCGCGCGCGCCTGGCGGTCAGGCTCCTCGACGATCCCGTTCGCTTCATCGCCACCTCGCAGCTCGGCGTCACGGCGTTCTCGATCCTCATCGGCGCCGTCGGCGAGCCGATCCTCGCTGAGCTGTTCGACCCGTGGCTCGCGGCGACTGCCGCCTTCATCATCGCCCTGCTCATCGTGACGTACCTCCACGTCGTGATCGGCGAGCTCGTGCCGAAGGCGCTGGCGCTCGCGACGCGCGAGCAGCTCGTGCTCTGGCTCGTCGTCCCGCTCGAGGGCTTCTACATCCTCACCAAGCCGCTGATCTGGGTGATGCAGGAGTCCGCCAACTTCATCGTCAGCCTCTTCGGCGTCGACCCCCGCGACCCGGCCGCGTCGAGCCATACCGAGCACGAGATCCGCATGCTGGTCGCGCAGGCCCCGGAGATCGAGGAGGCCGAGCAGGAGCTGATCTACAAGGCCTTCGACTTCGCCGACAAGGAAGTCAACGAGATCATGGTCCCCCGGCCCGAGGTCGTCGCCATCTCGGTCGAGCAGTCGGCCGAGGAGACCCTCGCCGCCGTCGTCGACTCGCCGTTCACGCGCTATCCGGCCTACCGCTCCTCGCTCGACGACATCGTGGGCATCCTCCACGTGCGCGACCTGTTCAAGGCGCTCTACCAGGACGGCATCGAGAACGTCGTCATCGAGGAGCTGCTGCGCCCGGCCTACATGGTCCCGGAGACGAAGGACCTGGCTGCGCTGCTCGCCGAGTTCCGCAAGACGAACCAGCACATGGCGATCGTCGTCGACGAATACGGCTCCATGGAGGGCATCGTCACGCTCGAGAACGTGCTCGAGGAGATCGTCGGCGAGATCGAGGACGAGTACGACCTGCCGGACGAGGACTTCGAGCGGGTCGACGACCACCGCATCCGCATCGACGGGACGTTCCCGATCGACGACTTCAACGAGGAGTTCCACCAGGAGCTCCCGCAGGAGGACTACCACACGGTCGCCGGCTTCGTCTTCGGAGAGCTCGGGCGCGCCGCGGAGCCGGGGGACGAGGTCGTCTGGGACGGCCTGAAGTTCAACGTCGTCGAGACCGAGGGGCCGCGGATCGAGCGGCTCGAGGTGGAGTTCATGGACGGCAACGGGCACGGCGTCGAGGAGCCCGCGAAGCAGGTCAGCTAGCGCGACCGGCCACGTCGGGGCGTCTCTCTATCCTCGGGCGATCGCCGTCTCCGCAGGACCCGTGACCGGCTCGCCGCCTGGATTCGCCGGCGGTGAGGCGTCCTGGGCGCCGACGCCGGGGACGCCGCGGCCCGCGCGGCTCGACCGGCCTGTGACGGCGCTCGACGGGGTCGGGCCCGCCCTGGCCAAGAAGCTGGCAGGTCTCGGGCTGCGCTCGATCCGCGACCTGGTCGAGTACCGGCCACGCCGGTACGAGGCGGCCGCGCCCGAGCGGCGGATCGCGGATCTCTTCGGCGAGGACGAGGTCGTCATTACGGGCGAGGTGCGCGGCACGTCCGTGCGGCGCCCGCGGCCGCGGCTCTCGATCGTCCGGGCCCGGGTGGCCGACGGAAGCGGGGAGGTCGACGCGGTCTGGTTCAACCAGGTCTGGCTCGCCGAGCGGCTGAAGCCGGGGACGCGCGTCCGCCTGCGTGGGGCGCTGGGCGGCCGTGGCCGGCCGGAGTTCTCCGTCCGCTCGTACGACATCGGCGGCGAGGCTCAGACGGCCGACTACGCGCCGGTCTACTCGGCGAGCGAGGAGATCACCGTCAAGAAGCTGCGGGAGCTCGTCGGGGCGGCGCTCGTGCATGCGGGCGACGAATGGGACGCGCTGCCGGCCGCGGTCAAGGACGCGCACGGGCTGCCCGGGCGGGCCGACGCGATCTGGGCGCTGCACCGGCCCGACGCGCCAGCCGAGGCGGAGCAGGGCCGCCGGCGGCTCGCCTTCGACGAGCTGCTCGTGCTGCAGCTGGGTCTGCTGCGGCGCGGCCGTGACCGCGCCGTTGCGGAGGCGCGGGCACTGCCGCCGCCCGGCGGGCTCGTTACGCGTTACCGCGAATCGCTGCCGTTCTCGCTGACGCCGGGGCAGGAGTCCGCGATCGCCGAGATCGACCACGACCTGGAGCGGACGCGGCCGATGGACCGCCTGCTCCAGGGCGACGTCGGCTCGGGCAAGACGGTGGTCGCGCTCTACGCATTGCTGCGGGCGGTCGAGGACGGGCGCCAGGGCGCGCTGATGGCGCCGACCGAGACGCTTGCGGAGCAGCACTTCCTCACGCTCGATGAGCTGTGCGCCGGCCTCGGCGTCCGCGTGGTGCTGCTGACGAGCTCCCTGTCCGCGGCCGATCACGCCGCTGCGCGGGAGGCGATGGCCGCCGGCGACGCGCAGATCGCCGTCGGCACGCACGCGCTGATCCAGCAGCAGGTCGACTTCGCCGACCTGGCCGTGGCCGTCGTCGACGAGCAGCACCGCTTCGGCGTCGAGCAGCGCCGCGCGCTGACGGAGGGCCGGGCACCGCATCTGCTCCACATGACCGCGACCCCGATCCCGCGCACGCTGGCGCTCACCGTGTACGGCGACCTCTCCGTGAGCGAGATCGCGAAGCCGCCCGCAGACCGCAAGCCGGTCGTGACCGCCTGGGTCTCCGAGGAGCGCTCGGCCGAGGCCTACACGCGGCTGCGGAAGCACCTCGACGACGGGCGCCAGGCCTACGTCGTGTGCCCGCTGATCGAGGAATCCGAGACCAGCGTGGCGCGCGCCGCCGAGCAGGAGGCCGAGCGGCTGCAACGGGGCGAGCTGCGCGGCTACCGCGTCGGGCTGCTCCACGGCCGGCTGCGGCCGGTCGAGCGGCGTGAGCTGATGGCGCGCTTCAAGGCGCGGGAGCTCGACGTGCTCGTCGCCACGACGGTGATCGAGGTCGGCGTCGACGTCCCGAACGCGACGATCATGATCGTCCAGGAGGCCGACCGGTTCGGCCTCGCCCAGCTCCACCAGCTGCGCGGACGCGTCGGGCGCGGGGCGGAGCAGTCGTACTGCCTGCTCGTCTCGCGCGCCAAGGAGCTGCTGACCGACACGGCCCGCGCGCGGCTCGAGGCGCTGGTCGACACGACAGACGGGTTCGCGCTCGCCGAGGTCGACCTCGAGCTCCGCGGCGAGGGCCAGCTGCTCGGCACGCGCCAGTCGGGCCTGTCGGAGCTGCGGTTCACGAAGATCGGCAGCGACCGGGCGCTGCTCGAGCAGGCGCGGCGCGACGCCGAGACGCTCCTGGACTACGAGGGGCCGCTGAACGACGAGGTCGAGCGCTTCTTCGCCGGCGCGGACGCCGACCGGCTCGCCTAACCAGCGCCTCGCCTCGTTCGTCGCATGCAGTGCGTGAGCCGCTCCTTCGGTCTCCTGGCCCTCGTCGTTGCCTTCCTGGTGACCGGCTGCGGCGGGGGCGGGACCGGAACCGACTACCCGGACAAGGCGACCGAGGCGGGCCCGTTCGTCAAGGGCGCGAACGGCGCGTGGCTCTTCCGCCCGGCAGGCAAGCCGAAGAACGTCGTCGTCTACTTCCACGGCCAGGGCGGGCCGATCGAGGCGACGCCCAGGAACCATCGGCCGTGGATCAAGCACCTGGTCGACCGCGGGAGCATCGTGGTCTACCCGCGGTACGAGACGAACTACGAGGTCGACCCGATGCTCTACGCGCTGCACGGGGTCCAGCGTGCGCTGAAGGGCGTCGACGTGACGAGTCTGCCGGTGCTGGCGATCGGCTACTCACGCGGCGGCCCGATGGCGGTCGAGTACGGCGCGGTCGCCCCCGGGAACGACGTGCCGGTACCGGACCGGATCATGAGCGTCTTCCCCGCCGCGTTTGGCAACGAGCGGCGGATCATCGACCTCTCCACGCTGAACGCCAAGACCCGGCTGCTCGTGCAGATCGGGACGGACGACAGGGTCGTGGACGGGGCCGGGGCGCGCAGGCTCCTCGAGCGGCTGCAGCAGGCCAAGTTCCCGGCGGGCAACATCGATCTCGACGTGGTGCGCTCCAAGATCGGGTTCACCTCCGACCACTTCGCACCAATGGCCACGTCCGCGGCGGCGCAGGCAGCGTTCTGGGCGCCGGCCGACAAGCTCCTCGAGCAGATCCAGTAGCGCGCCACGCGGCATTCTCTGCCGCATGCGGATCATCGCCGGCAGCCGGAAGGGCCACACGATCGTCGCGCCCAAGGGGCTCGATACCCGGCCCACCTCGGATCGCGCCCGCGAGGCGGCCTTCAACCTGATCGGGCCCGTCGACGATGCGCGCGTGCTCGACCTGTACGCCGGCTCCGGCGCGCTGGGGCTCGAGGCGCTCTCTCGCGGCGCCGCGCAGGCGGTCTTCGTCGACTCGGACCGCGAGGCGTGCCGCGCGATCGAGCGCAACCTCGACAAGCTGCGGCTGACGGGCGCCGTGATCGTGTGCAGCGACGCCGCGCAGGCGCTGGCGGCCGATGCGGCCGCCGGCCGGCAGTACGACCTAGTGCTCGTCGACCCGCCGTACCGCCTGTTCTCCGACGTCGAGCCGGTGCTGTCGCGGTACGTTCCCGCCGTGCTGGCCGAGGACGGGATCGTCGTGGTCGAGACCTCCGAGCGGGAGGAGCCGGACTTACCGCTGGCCAAGCGGACGAGCCGCCGCTACGGCGCGGCGCGCATCACGGTCTTCGAGCACGCATGAGCGAGAGCCACCCCGTCACCGCGATCTGCCCGGGCACGTACGACCCGGTCACGTTCGGCCACCTCGACGTCATCAGGCGCGCCGCGTCGGTGTTCGACCGCGTTGTGGTCGGCGTCGTCAACGAGCCGCGCCACAAGAAGGCGCTGTTCACGATCGACGAGCGGGTCGGCTTCCTGCGCGAGGCGCTCGCCGACACATCGAACGTGGAGGTCGACGTCTTCGCGGAGCTCGTCGTCGACTTCGCGCGGCGCTGGGGCGCGAAGACGATGGTGAAGGGGCTCCGGGTCATCTCCGACTTCGAGTGGGAGTTCCAGATGAACCACCTGAACCGCACGCTCGCGCCGGAGGTCGAGACGGTGTACGTGATGGCGAGCCCGCAGTACAGCTTCGTCTCGTCGAGCGGCGTGAAGGAGGTCGCGGCGTTCGGCGGGCGCGTGGACGAGCTCGTGCCGGAGCCGGTTGCGCGGCGCTTCCGCGAGATCTTCCCGGCCGGCCGCCCGGGAACGCCCGAAAACCCCTCCGAATAGCCCGCCGTAGGCGTTTTCCGGCCCGGCGTCTACACTCACGGCCACATGGACGTACTCGTTCTCATCGACCGGCTCGACGACCTCGTGCACAACGCGAAGGCCGTTCCATTGACCGACCAGGTCCGCATCGACCGCGAGGAGATCTACGAGATCCTCGACCAGATGCGCGCGACGATCCCCGAGGAGATCAAGCAGGCGCGGTGGATCGTGAAGGAGCGCCAGGAGATGCTCGCCGAGGCGAAGCGCGAGACCGACCGCATGCTCGGCGAGGCGCGCGAGCAGGCGCTGCGCGAGGCGTCGCAGACCGAGATCGTGAAGCTGGCCGAGCGCCAGGCGCAGGAGATCATCGAGGAGGCCCGCCGCACGGCCCGCGAGACGCGGCTCGAGATGGAGGACTGGGCCGACAGCATCCTGTCGACGCTCGAGGTCAATCTGGACAAGTTCCTCGGCGCCGTGCGCCGCGGCCGCGAGCGGCTCCAGGAGCGCTCGCAGGAAACCGTCCCGGCCGCCGTCACCGCCTCGGTCGGCGACGACGACGAGCTCGCCTAGGTAGCGCAGAGGGGACGCTGGCGGGACGCAGTCTGTGTCCGTCGCGGCACGCTGCTCGTCCCGAGGCGTTGTCCTCGGTCTCCCCGATAGGGCACTGCTATCGAGGCTCCCTGCGTCCTAGCCTCGGAACGAGCATCGCACCACGCCGGACGAGCGGCGTCCCGCCAGAGTCCCCTAGGGCCGGCGCTACGCTGGCCCGGTGACCGCACAGCTGAACCTCCGCACGCTGCGGCTGCGGCCCGGCGAGCAGTACCGCACTCGCGAGATGCTCACGCTCGAGCCGTACGACCTTGGTGGGCAGCGCTACGTCCCGGCGCCGGCCGAGGCCGAGGCGGACGTCGTGGTGACCCGCGCGACCACGGGCACCGTCTTCGAGCTCGCGTTCTCGGCGCGGCTGGAGGGGCCGTGCTTCCGGTGCCTCGAGGATGCGTCGCTCGACCTGACGGTGCGGGCGCGCGAGTACCACGCGAACGATCCGGAAGGCGCCGAGGAGCTCACGACCGCGTACGTCCACGAGGACCGTCTCGACCTGGACGAGTGGGCGCGGGATGCGGTCGCCGACCTGCTCCCGGCGCAGATCCTGTGCCGCGAGGACTGCGCGGGTCTGTGCCCCGAGTGCGGCCGCAACCTGAACGACGAGCCGCACGAGCACGAGCAGGAGACGAGCGACCCGCGCTGGGGCGCCCTCGCCGACCTGCGCGGCGAGCTCTGAACGACCCTGTCCCGGGCGGGCATGTCCGCTCCGGCCCCGTCACCCGGGGCCGGCCGCTTGCCTCCCTCCGTCCCCGACGCTAACGAGGAAAGGCGCACGCGTGTGTCACGCGGGTGTGTCGAAAGCGTGAATCGCGCGCTACCATCGGTGGGCGCCTCCGCGGCGCGTCTTATGACGGACTGAGCAGAGCCATTCGATCCCGCGCCGCCGCTCCGGAGGCGCATTCGCTCGCTCAGGAGGGTCCGTCTCATGCGTCTTTCGCTCGACGGCGTCACGAAGTCCTACGGCGCCCAACTGGTTCTCGACGACGTCTCGCTCGCGGTCGGACCGCGCAGCCGGATCGGCCTGGTCGGCCCGAACGGGGTCGGCAAGTCGACGCTGCTCCGCATCCTGGCCGGGGCGGAGGAGCCGAATGCAGGCCGGGTCGGGCGCGCGCCGCAGAGCATCCTCGTGGGCTATATCGCGCAGGAACGCGATGTCGTCCCGGGCGAGGCGCTCATCCGCTACCTCGCGCGACGCACCGGCGTTGCGGCAGCCGAGGCCGAGCTCGACCGGCTGACCGCACGCCTGGCAGAAGACCCGGACGAGGTCGGCCGCTATTCCGACGCGCTCGACCTGTTCCTCGCGCTCGGCGGTGGCGATCTCGACGCGCGTGCGCGCGCGGTCTGCGCCGAGCTCGGGCTGGGTGCGCATCTCGAACGACCGGTCACGGAGCTCTCGGGTGGCGAGGCGGGTCGCGCTGCGCTCGCAGCGATCCTGCTCGCCCGCTTCGACGTGTTTCTCCTCGACGAGCCGACCAACGACCTCGACCTGGCGGGCCTGGCCCGCCTGGAGGCGTTCCTGGGCGAGCTCGAAGGCGGCGTGATCGTGATCTCTCACGACCGTGCCTTCCTCGACGCAACGGTGACGCGCGTGGCCGAGCTGCAGCCCGGCACGCACCGGCTGCGCGAGTGGGCCGGCGGCTGGTCCGAGTACGCGGCGGCCCGCGACGCTGCCCGCGCGCGTGCCTACGACGCGTTCGAGCGCGGTCAGGAGCGGCAGCGGGAGGTCGCGGCGCTGCTCTCGCGCCGGCGCACCGAAGCACGCGCGGGCGGCGCGCAGGCCGACCGGCGCGGCACGCACGCGCTCATGACGAAGGTGCGCCAGGCCGAGCGGGCGTTCGAGCGGGTCGACGCGCCGGGCAAGCCGTTCGAGCCGTGGGAGCTGCACCTCGCGCTGGAGGCTGGGCAGCGGGCCGGCGACGTGGTCGCGGCGCTTCGGGGCGCCGTCGTCGAGCGGCTCGACGCGGACTTCAGGCTCGGCCCGGTCGAGCTCGACCTCGCCTGGGGCGAGCGCGTCGTCGTGACCGGCCCGAACGGCAGCGGCAAGACGACACTCCTCGCCGCGCTGCTCGGCGAGCTGCCGCTCGCGGCCGGCGACCGCGTGATCGGCCGGCAGACCGTGATCGGCACGATCGACCAGAGGCGTGACGCGTACCGCAGTACGGAGACGCTGCTCGATGCATTCCGGACGCGTGCCGGGCTGCCGCCCGAAGACGCGCGCACGCTCCTCGCGAAGTTTGGCCTCGGCGCCGACCACGTCGGCCGACCGGCCGCGTCGCTTTCCCCCGGCGAGCGGACGCGCGCGCAGCTTGCGGAGCTCCAGGCGCGCCGCGTGAACATGCTCGTTCTCGACGAGCCGACAAACCACCTCGACCTCGAGGCCGTCGAGCAGCTCGAACACGCTCTCGCCGCCTTCGCGGGCAGCGTCGTCGTGGTCTCCCACGATCGGCGCTTCCTCGAGGCCATCGCTCCCGACCGCGAGCTCGCGCTGCCGCTCGAACCCCCCGCGGCCATGCCCTGAACGGACATGTCCCACTTGGGGCCGGCCGCTTGCCTCCCTCCAGTGGCAACGGTACCCGGGAAGGTGTGCCGTGTCAGTGCCCGGACCGTGGCAAGAGCGTGGAACCCCTCTGCGCGGCGCGCCGCAGCGGAAAGCCAGCGCACGGTGGCTATACTGGCCCGCTCTGATGGCCGTTCCGAAGCAACGACAGACCAGCACCAGGCGCGACCGGCGCCGCGCGACGCACCGTCTCGAGGCGCCGCGCGTCAACGAGTGCCCCGTGTGCCACCAGCCGAAGCGGCCTCACCACGTCTGCCCGAATTGCAAGACGTATCGCGGCCGCGACGTCGAGCCGCTGCCGACCGCGGCGCCTTAGGGGGCTTTGGCGGGACGCCGTTCGTTCGGCGTGGTGCGATGCTCGTTTTGAGGCTAGGACGCAGGGAGCCTCGATAGCTGAGCCCTATCGGGGTGACCGAGGACGACGCATCGGGACGAGCAGCGTGCCGCGACGGACACAATCTGCGTCCCGCCAAAGCCCCCTAGACCCTCGTCGCGCGCCGCAGGCCCTGTTACCATCGCGCGTCCCCGAAAACCCCACGGCTAAGCGAGGTCAGATGGCAGCGTCGCGCGAGGAAATCTACGAGCGGGTCAGAGAGGTGCTGAGCGAGCAGCTCGGTGTCGAGGAGAGCGAGATCACCGAGGAGGCATCGTTCCAGGACGATCTCGACGCCGACTCGCTGGATCTCGTCGAGCTGATCATGGAGCTCGAGGACCAGTTCGGGATCAAGATCTCGGACGAGGACGCACAGAAGATCCAGACGGTCGGGCAGGCTGTCGACTACGTCTCGTCGCGCCAGTAGCGGCGCCGCAGCGGGGAGCGCCGAGCTCGGGCGCCTGATCGCGACGCTGCCCGCGGAGCGCCTCGAAAACGTCTTCACGCACTCGTCGTGGGCGCCTGACCGCGCGTCGTCGTACGAGCGCCTGGAGTTCCTCGGCGACAGCGTGCTCGAGCTTGCGATCGCCCGCTCGCTCTTCGACCGCTACCCGGACTTCAGCGAGGGCCGCCTCGCGAAGGTGCGCTCGCACGTCGTCTCGCGCGCGAGCTGCGCCGTCGTCGCCCGCGAGCTCGAGCTGGGAGATCGGCTCGGCGAGTACGCGCAGGACATCCCGGCCGAGGAGCTCGATCGGCTCAAGCTGAACCGCAACGTCCTCGCGGCGCTGCTGGAGGCGGCGCTCGCGGCGATCTACCTGGAGCACGGCTTCGAGGTGGTCGAGGCGCCGATCGTCGACGCCTTCACGCCGCGCATCGAGTACGCGCTCACGACTCACGTCGACCACAAGACGGAGCTGCAGGAGGCGCTCGCGCGGCTCGGTAAGTCGGTCACCTACACGGTGCTCGAGGTCGACGGCCCGCCGCACGACCGCCGTTTCACGTGTGCCGCGGTCATCGACGGCGAACAGGCCGGAGTCGGTGTCGGCCGCTCCAAGAAGGCCGCCGAGCAGGAAGCCGCGAGCATGGCGCTCGAGACGATCGGCGTCCCGGCGCCCTAGCGTTTCCGACCGGCGGAGCCCGGCTTGCCGGGCGTGAGCCACGTCGCGCGAAGTCGCGTGTGACGTCCAGCTGGGAGGGGGGAGCTCGAGGGGGGAACCCGCGAAGCGGGGGTTCCCCATTCGAATGGAGCGAAGCGGTGTCCAAGAAGGCCGCCGAGCAGGAAGCCGCGAGCATGGCGCTCGAGACGATCGGCGTCCCGGCGCCTAGCGTTTCCGACCGGCGGAGCCCGGCTTGCCCGGGCGGGAGCCACGTCGCGCGAAGTCGCGTGTGACGTCTATCTGGGAGGGGGAGCTCGAGGGGGAACCCGCGAAGCGGGGGTTCCCCATTCGAATGGAGCGAAGCGGTGTCCAAGAAGGCCGCCGAGCAGGAAGCCGCGAGCATGGCGCTCGAGACGATCGGCGTCCCGGCGCCCTAGCGGTTTCCGACCGGCGGAGCCCGGCTTGCCGGGCGTGAGCCACGTCGCGCGAAGTCGCGTGTGACGTCCAGCTGGGAGGGGGGAGCTCGAGGGGGGAACCCGCGAAGCGGGGGTTCCCCATTCGAATAGAGCGAAGCGGTGTCCAAGAAGGCCGCCGAGCAGGAAGCCGCGAGCATGGCGCTCGAGACGATCGGCGTCCCGGCGCCTAGGGTTTCCGACCGGCGGAGCCCGGCTTGCCGGGCGTGAGCCACGTCGCGCGAAGTCGCGTGTGACGTCCAGCTGGGAGGGGGGAGCTCGAGGGGGGAACCCGCGAAGCGGGGGTTCCCCATTCGAATAGAGCGAAGCGGTCTCCACGCAGCGGTCTCCATCCTGCCGGGGCGCTAGCGTCCCGCTCCTATGCACCTTCGCACGATTCGCCTGCGCGGCTTCAAGAGCTTCCCCGACGAGGTGGAGGTGCGCCTCGAGCGCGGGGTCGCGGTCATCGTCGGCCCGAACGGATCGGGCAAGTCGAACGTGGCGGACGGGCTCCTGTGGGCGACCGGCTCGCTCAGCCCGTCCGAGCTGCGCGCGGAGAAGCCCGACGACGTCCTGTTCGCCGGAAATGCGGCCCGCCAGCCGGCGCGCTGGTGCGAGGTCGAGCTGAACTTCGACAACGAGGACGGCGCGTGGGCCGACCTGCCATACGCGGAGGTCTCGATCATGCGGCGTCTCCATCGCGGCGGCGAGGGGCAGTACGTCGTCAACGGCTCGACCGTTCGCCGCACCGACCTCGTCGAGCTGCTCGCAGACGTCGGCCTGGCGAGCGGTGTCACCGTCATCGGCCAGGGCAAGGTCGAGGAGATCCTCGGCTCGAGCCCGGCACAGCGGCGCTCGATGATCGAGGAGGCTGCGGGCGTCGGCAAGTTCAAGCGCCGCCGGCACCGCGCCGAGCTGAAGCTCGCCCGCGTCGCCGTCGAGGTCGAGCGGGCGCGCGACGTCGAGGCGGAGGTGCAGAAGCGGCTCCGCCCGCTTGCGCTGCAGGCCAGTGCTGCCGAGCGCGCCGAGAAGCTCCGCGGCGACGTGGAGCTGCTGCGCCGCCGGATCGACGCGCTCGCGCTCGCGGAGGTCGAAGGCCGCGCAGCCGGCGTCGACGAGCGCCGCGCCGCCGCGGCGCTCGAGCGCAGACGCCACGACGAGCGCCTCGAGGCGCTTCTGCTCGAGCGCAACGGCGCGGAGGAGGAGCTCGCCGACGCGGCCGGCAAGCGAGAGGCCGCCACCGGCGCGCTGTACCGGCTGCGCGGGGCGGCGGACCGGCTTGCGCTGCGCCGCGAGTCGGCCGAGACCGCCCGGGCGGGCCTCGCCGTGCAGCTCGAGCTCGCGGGCGACGGCGAGCAGAAGGGGCCGTCGCGCGGCCAGCTCGCAGCAGAGGCGGCCGCCGCGCAGCGAACGGCCCGCGAGGCGACGCACGCCCGCGAGTCGCTCGAGGACCGCATCGGTGTCGCCCGCGAGCGGCTCGCCGTGCTCGAGCGCTCGCTCGCCGAACGCGAAGGCTTGTCGCCCGCCGCCCGGGCGCTCGCGGAGGAGGGCGAGCAGCTCGCGCTCTCGTTGCTCGACGTGGAGCCGGGCTACGAGCGGGCCGTTGCTGCAGCGCTCGGAAGGCGGGGCGGCTCGCTCGTCGCAGAGGGCCGCAAGGCGGCGCTCGCCCTGGTCGAGCGTGCGCGGGCCGGAGGGCTCGGGCCGCTGGGCGTGGTCGTGCCGCCCACGAAGGTGAAGATCCACGAGCCGCCCCTGGAGGGCGCCGAGCCGCTGGCACGCCACGTCAGGGCGCGCACGGGCGGTGAGGCCGTCGCCGAGCTGCTGGCGGACGTCTGGCTCGTCGACCTCGAGCAGCTCCGGAAGGTTCGCTCGGGCCACGCGGTCACCCGCGAGGGCTACGGCTACGAGCCGACGAGGGGCGCGATCTTCTACGCGGGCGAGACGGCCGAGTCGGTGCTGCTGGAGCTCGAGGCGCGCCGCCGCGCGCTCGCCGCTGAGATCGCTGCCGACGACGGCGAGCTCGTGGACGCCCGGACACGGGAGGAGGCCGCACGCGTGGAGGCCGACGCCGTGACGGAGGCGCTCGCCGCCTTCGGGCCGGCGGTCGCGGTGCTCGACCCGGCGCTCGCTCGACGTGCTCACGCGCTGGCGACCCGTCTCGTCGAAGCGCTTGCCGCGGGTGAGCGAACGGCCGCGCGCCTCGAAGCGCCGCTGCGGGCCCGCGCGGACGCGGGCGGCGAGCGGACGCGGAGCTCGCCGAGACCCTGCGCCGGCTCGGCTCCGACGAGGCCGAGGCGCGCCGGGCCGCCGGCGAGCACGCGGCAGCGCTGTCCGCACTCGACGTCGAGCTCGCACGCCTGCGGGCCGAGGCCGACGAGCTCGGACGCCGTGTCGGCGACGAGCCGATCGAGCCCGGCGACGAGCCGCGCGACGAGCTGGTCGAGAAGCTGGCCCGCTCGGAACGGCGCCTCGAGGCGCTCGGCCAGGTCAACCCGCTGGCGAAGGAGGAGTACGAGAGCGAGAAGGAGCGGCTCGCCGAGCTCGCCGAGCAGCGCGAGGACCTGGAACGCAGCCTGGAGGAGCTCGAGGACCTGCGCGCGCAGCTGACCGAGGCGGTGGACTCACGGTTCGCCGAGACGTTCGCGGCCGTCGAGCGCGGATTCGCCGAGGTCGCGGCGACACTGTTCCCCGGCGGCGAGGGTCGTCTGAGGCTGACCGAGCCGTCCGACGAGGACGGGGAGGAGGCCGAGGCGGGCGTCGAGATCCACCTGCGCCCGGCCGGCAAGCGCGTCACGCGGCTGTCGCTGCTGTCCGGCGGCGAGAAGTCGCTCGGCGCGATCTCGTTCCTGTTCGCGCTGTTCCTGGCGCGCCCGTCGCCGTTCTACCTCCTCGACGAGGTCGAGGCGGCGCTCGACGACACCAACATCGGCCGCTTCGTCGAGCTGCTCCGCCGCTACGCGGACGAGGCGCAGTTCATCGTCGTCACGCACCAGAAGCGGACGATGGAGGCCGCGGACGTGCTGTACGGCGTCACGATGGGCCCAGACGGCGTGTCGCAGGTCGTGTCGCGCCGCACACCGCGCGAGCCCGCGCTCGCCGCTGTCTCGTAGCCCCCGGGCGCACCGACAGGAGTTAGTGGCTCAGAGCCACTAGCTGGCCTGGCACGCGGCTAGGGTGCGGCCGCGATGAGCCGTTCATGGGGCGAGCTGCTGGGCGATGCCGATGGCGCGCCCGAGCCGGAGGAGGCGCGGAGCGGGTTCTTCGGGCGGTTACGCGACTCGCTCTCGAAGAGCCGCCAGGCGCTGACGGCCGAGATCTCGCTCGCCGCCTTCGATTCCGCGGACGATGAGGCGTGGGAGCGGCTCGAGGAGTCGCTGATCATGGCCGACGTCGGCGTCCCGGCGACCGCCGAGCTCGTGCGGCGCCTCGAGGCTCGCGGCGCCGACGGCGACCTCGGTCCGGCGCTGGCCGACGAGCTGGAGACACTGCTCGGCGAGCCGGGCACGCTTGCGGTCTCCGACAGGCCGGCCGTCGTGCTCGTCGTCGGCGTGAACGGCACGGGGAAGACGACCACGATCGGCAAGCTCGCCGAGCGGCTGCGCGAGCACGGCCACAGCGTCGTCCTGGCCGCCGCGGACACGTTCCGGGCAGCGGCCGAGGAGCAGCTCGAGATCTGGGCGCAGCGCTCCGGCGCGGACTTCGTCGGCTCGTCGCACGGCGGCGACCCGGCGGCGGTCGCCTACGACGCGATCGAGGCGGCCCGCGCCCGCGGCCGCGACATCGTGATCGTCGACACCGCCGGCCGGCTGCATACGCAGACGAACCTGATGGAGGAGCTCGCCAAGGTGCGCCGCGTGATCGAGCAGCGCCTCCCGGGCGCGCCGCACGAGACGCTGCTGGTCGTGGACGCGACCACCGGCCAGAACGGCCTCCAGCAGGCGCGGCTCTTCCGCGACACCGTCGGGGTCACGGGCGTGGCGCTGACGAAGCTCGACGGCTCGGCCAAGGGCGGCGTCGCGGTCGCCATCGCCCACGAGCTCGGCCTCCCCGTCAAGCTCGTGGGCGTCGGCGAGCAGCTCGACGACCTACGCCCGTTCGACCCGCACGACTTCGCGCGGGCGCTCGTGACGGGCTGATTTACGGGCCGGGGTCGTCGGTCGGTATGAGCTTCACCCTGTACTCACGAACCGGGTTCTCGGCCCACACGTAAATCTCAACCCTGAAGTACTGACGGCCGGAGCCTTTGTGTTCCTGCTGCCAGTCCGCCTCGATCGCTTCCGCCAGCGTCCGCCGCCACCTGCCGCCCTTCGACTCGACGTCTGCGATGCGGAACTCGCCCATGCTCCACCTCCCACTCGGTGTGACCGGGCGACCCTATGCGACAAACGCAACGATGTCACGTCAACCGGCAAGCGCAGGCAGCAGCAGCCGTAGTGCGGCGCGATTGCCCTTCCGTTCCAGGATCGCCCGGGCGCGCTCGACGGCTTCGGCCGATTCCCGCTCGCGCCCGGCCGCCGCGAAGACATCGGCCTGTGCGCTGAGGGCGGCCGCCTGGAGCTCGGGCGCATCGGTCGCCTTCGCGGCAACCCAGGCCTCGCCGGCGAGGACGCCCGCCTCGGCCTGGTTCCGGCCGGCGAGCGCGCGCGCACGGACGGTGCGCCACGTGACCTCCGTGATCACGTCCTCGCGTGACGACGTCGCCTCTGCAAGGCGGGTCAGCTCTTCGGCGTCACCAAGGCGGCCCTGCGCCCTGACCGCCTCGGCGAGGAACGCCGCGATGGTCGCCCGCGTCCCGACCTCGCCCATTGCCTCGAGCGTGGCGTAGCCCTCGCGCAGCTCGCGCTCAGCGGCCCCCGGGTCGCCGGCAAGCATCTCGATGGTGCCCGGCACGAGCGAGCGCGTGGCGAGCCTGAACGTCATTCCGAGCTCCTCGTAGAGACCGCGGGTGTCGGCCCAGAGCGTCCGCGCCTGGGCGTCGTCGCCGTCCATCGCGTGCAGCGCGGCGAGCGCACCTCGCACTCCGGCCTCCGTGGCGCGGCTGCCGGCGGCGTCCGCAAGGAAGCCTTCGCAGCGGCGGATCCCCTCCTGGACGGGCGTGGGCCCGTACTGGAGCGCCGTGGCGAGCAGACCGACGAGCGTCGCGACCTCGCGCGCGTCGCCGGCACGGCGGGCGTGCTCGAGGGCGCACTCCAGTGCCCCCGCGCGAGCGCCCCAGCGGCAAGCGACGAGGTGCGGCTCGCTGAGCAGCCACCATGCCTTCGCGAGGCCGAGCTCGTCGCGGAGCTCCTCCAGCTCCGGGATCGCGCGCTCCGCGATGCTCGTCATGCGGTCGGTCGTCTCATCGGGGTCGGTGAGCGCCGTGAAGAACTCGTGCTCGATCTCCGCGCGCAGCGCGAGGCGCCGGTCGCCGAGCCGTTGGGCGCGTCCCGCCGCCGCCTTGAGCAGGGCCTCCGTGTCGGCCGAGAAGTCGCCGCTGCGCATGCAGGCGCTCGCCAGGTCGATCTCGAGCTCCGCGCGCTCGGCCGTCTCGTCCATGGCGACGCCGTGCGCGCGGTCCAGCAGGTTCACCGCCGCCGGTAGGTCGTCGCGGCCGAACGCCCGTCGGCCCGAGGCGCCGAGCCGCCCCACCGCGCGGGCGGCCAGGCGGCGCGTGCGGGCGTCCGGAGGGCCGAGCTCCAGCCGCAGGCGCACGGCCTGCTCGAGGTGGTAGCCGACGATCTCCTCGATCTCTGTCAGGCGCTCGCCGGCGTTGCGCTCCATCCAGTCGGCGAACCACTCGTGGAAGAGCGCCCGGGCCTCCTTCGGCATCGCCTCGTAAGCGACGTCGCGGATCAGACCGTGCCGGAAGCGGTAGCCGTCCTCCGCCGAAGAGGCCGACGCGTGCGGGCGGATGAGCTCCTTGCGGACGAGCGCGAGCAGGTGCCGGCCGACCTCGGCGCGCAGCTCCGGCGGGCACAGGTCGGTGACCGCGCGGCGCGAGAACTCCTGGCCGACGATCGCCGCCCGCTCGAGGATCGCGCGCTCGCCGGCCTCCAGCCGGTCGAGCCGCTCGGCCAGCAGCGCCTGGATCGTCGGCGGCACCACGAGCTCGCCCGTCTCCGCCAGCGCCGCAAGCTGCTCGACGTAGAGCGGGTTGCCCTCGGCCGAGCGCAGGACTCGCTCGCGGGCCGGGTCGTCGAGCTCGGCTCCGAGCCCGGTGAGCAGCCGCTCGGCGTGCTCCTCCGACAGCGGCTCGAGGAGCACGATCTCGGTCCGAGCGCGAGGCGCCGACCACGCCGGCCGCCGGTCGAGCAGCTCCGGCCGCGCGAGGCAGAGCACGAGCACCGGTGCGCCCTCGATGCGGCTGTGCAGGTAGTCGAGCAGGTCGAGGAAGGTCGGCTCGCCGCGGTCGACGTCCTCGAAGACGAGCAGCAGAGGGCGCTCCGCCGCCAGCACCTCCACGAGCCGCCGTGCCCCCCAGAACAGCTCGTCGACGGCGCGGCGTTCGGGCGCACCGGTCACATCTGCGAGGCGCTCCAGCACGGCGTCGCGGTCCTCGACGTTGGCGAATGCCGTCTCGAGGCCCTCGGGGCCGAGCGAGCGGAGCAGCTCGACGAGCGGCCAGAACGTGATCCCGTCGCCGTACGGGAGGCAGCGACCTGTCAGCACGCGCGCCCGGTTGCCGAGCATGCCGCACAGCTCCTCCGCCAGGCGCGTCTTGCCGATCCCGGCCGGGCCGAGCAGCGTGACGAGCCGGCACGAAGGCTCGCCGGACGCCACCGCGAAGGCGGCGGCCAGCCGGCCGAGCTCGAGCTCGCGGCCGACGAGCGGTGCGTCGAGCCGCCGTGCAACGCCCGCCGCGTCGTGGTCGACCTCCTCGATCTCCCACGGGGAGACGACCTCCTGCTTGCCCTTGACGCGGAACGACTCGAGCGGCCCGGCCTGCACGGCGTTCGCGACGAGCGGGTAGGTGGCCTTGCCGATCAGGATCTGGCCGGGCGCGGCCGCCTGCTCGAGGCGCTTCGCCATGTTGACGGGCTCGCCGGTGACGAACGTGCTGCCGCTGGACGGGTCGCCGACGACGACCTCGCCCGTGTTCACGCCGATCCGGACGGCGAGACGGACGCCGAAGAGCGCCTCCAGTTCGTCATTCAGCGTCTCGAGCCGGTCGCGCAGCGCGGCGGCCGAGCGCACGGCCCGCAGCGCATCGTCCTCGTGCACGACGGGGACGCCGAAGACCGCCATGACCTCGTCGCCGATGAACTTCTCGACGGTGCCGCCGTGGCGCTCGACGATCGTGCGCGCCTCCGCGAACCAGCGCGACATGACGCGCTGCAGCGACTCCGGGTCGAGCTGCTCGCCGAGCGGCGTGGAATCGACGACGTCACAGAAGAGGATCGACACCGTCTTTCGAGCCTGCATTGAGCGAGTGTAGGCCTCTACAGGGCCATTGCGAAACCGCCCATCCGAGGGAGTCTGGGGCCGGCACGCGGGTCTCCGCAGCGTCAGTCGCGCCCGACCCTGAGGGCGGGGCGTCCTGGCCGCGTGCGCGCTTGACATTCCGGTTTGCGCGGCGTAATCACCTCTCGCCGTGACCGAGGAGCTTCACCGCGGGACGGTCACGTTCCTCTTCACCGACATCGAGGGCTCGACGGCGCTGCTCAAGGCGCTCGGCGGTGAGCGGTATCACGACGTGCTCGTCGAGCACCAGCAGCTGCTGCGGGCGGCGTTCGCAGAGTGGGGCGGGCGCGAGGTCGACACGCAGGGCGACGCCTTCTTCGTGGCCTTTCCGAACGCGCGTGACGCCGTCGCCGCCGCCGTCGCTGTCCAGCGGGCGCTGGCTCGCCACGCGTGGCCCGACGGCGTGCGGGTCATGGTGCGAATAGGGATCGACACGGGAGAGCCGGTCGCCGGCGAGGGCCGCTACGTCGGGCTCGGCGTCCATCGGACCGCGCGCATCATGGCCGCCGCCCACGGAGGCCAGATCCTGCTGTCCCGCACGACGAAGGACCTCGTCTCGGACGAGCTGCCTGCCGAGACCGTGCTCCGCGACCTCGGCGAGAAGCGCCTCAAGGACATCGACAGCCGCGTCCACCTGTACCAGGTGGCGGCGCCGGACCTGCCGTCGAAGTTCCCGCGGCTGCGGACGGCCGACCCCGACTTTGCGGACACGCCTGCTGCGGCTGCGCGTGGTCGGCCCGGTGGCAGGCGTTGCGGTTGCAGCGGTCGTCGCCGGCGTGCTCGTCTTCGGTGGGTCCGGGCCGATCCGCGTGACGGCGAACGCCGTCGGGATCATCGACCCGAAGTCGAACGAGGTCGTGGGGCAGATCCCGGTCGGGATCCGGCCCGGCAGCCTCGCTGTCGGCTCGGGATCGGTCTGGGTCGGCAACGAGCAGGACAGGACACTCACGCGGATCGACGCCGGCAAGCGGGCCGTGTCGTCCACGTTTCCCCTCGGGTCGACCCCGACCGGAGTCGCCACGGGTGCGAACTCGGTCTGGGTCGCCGAAGGGGCCCTCGGGGACCTCGAGCGCATCAGCCCGTCGTTGAGCACAGTCACCAACACGTTTCGGGGCCTCGCCGGCCCGATCCGAGTCTCGGGAGGTCCGCGAGGAAGCGTTGCGGTTGCCGGCCATTCCGTCTGGGCGGCGTACGGGAGCACGGCCGTCGCGCGCATCGACTCGACGACCAACGAGGTGGTCTCGAATCAGCCGGCGGAGTTCGCGGCAGCGGCGGTCGCCGTCGGCGCGGACGGGCTCTGGGTCGCGAACCAGGTGCACAACTCCGTCTCCCGTTTCAACCTGGCCACGAACCGCAAGATCGGCGAGTTCGCCGTGGGCCACGGCCCGAGCGGTGTCACGGTGGGGGACGGAGCGGTGTGGGTAACCGACAGCGGCGACGACGCCGTCTCGCGCATCGATCCGCAGTCCGGTGCGGTGACGGCGATTCCGGTCGGGCATCGCCCGATCGGCATCGCGTTCGGGGCAAGCGGCGTCTGGGTCGCGAACAGCGGCGACGGAACCGTCTCCCGCATCGACCCCGACACCGCGAAGGTCGTCAGCACCGTCGAGGTCGGCCCGAGACCCATGGGCATCGCCGTCGGCGAGCACCTGGTCTGGGTCACCGTGCAGGCGCCGTAGGAAGCGCTACTTCAGGCAGACGGCGGCGAGATCGAGGGAGGGATTGAAGACCAGGCAGCCCGCCCGCGTCGATACGAGATTCAGCACGCTCTCGTTCTCATAGGCGATCGCCGGCGCCTGGTTCCGGGCGAGGTCCACGTCGAGCTTGCCGTACGCCCGGTAGCGCGGCCCTCCTCCCAGCCTCGAGGCCGCGGCGAAGCGGGCGTTGTAGGCGGGCGAGTCGTAGGAGCCGATGTTGACGCTGTACGGCGTGCCGATCAGCCGCCCGTCGAAGAGCGCGTCGAGCATCGCGTACGGGTCGAAGTAGTCGGGGCCGTACCCCAGGAGCGTCATGTCCCACGCGTTCCCCGGCGTGAAGAGCCGCTGGAAGAGCGCCGGGCCCGCGAACTTCGTGACGACGACGCTGATCCCCAGCGGCTTCAGGTCGCGCTGGATGATCTGGCCCTGCGCGACGTCCTCGGGCGTGTCCTTGATCCACAGGGCCGCCGTGCCGCTGCGGGTGTGCCCGCGGGCGAGTGCCCTGGCTCTCGCCACGTTCGGGTGGGCCAGCGGATACACCTTCGCATCGCGGAAGCCGGGCATGCTCGCAGGGAGGTACTGGTCGGTCGGCCTCCCGGTCACCGATCCGCCGCGCGCGCGGATAAGCGCTGCGCGGTCGATCGCGAAGTTGACCGCCTGGCGCAGTGGCACGTTGTCCTTGAAGAGCGGGCGCGCGGAGTTGAGGACGACGAGCCGGATCGACGCACCGGCCGCCGCGTGCACCTGGCGTCGGTACCTCGCCGGCACGGCCGCGAGCGCGCCGGGGTCGGCCTCCGCGTAGTCGGCGGAACCGCGCTCGACCGCCGCGACGGTGTCGCTCGCCGGCACGAAGTCGAGCTCGTCGACGTGGTGCGGGCGCGTGCCTCGATACGCCGGGTTGCGCCTGAGGATGAGCTTCTGGGTCGGGACGAACTCGGCGATGTAGTACGGACCTGACCCGGGCAGCACGGTCACTCCCTCCGCGCTGATCGGGAGATCCGTGGGAACGGCACAGAACGGGAACGCGGTGGTACGTGCGGCGAAGTCCCGGGCTGCGTGCGTCAGCCGCACGACGAGCCGGTTTCCGTGGACGGCGACGCCGGCTGCGGTCTTCGCCTTGCCCTTCAGCACGGCATCGGCGCCCACGATGTCCTGCACGGATTGAACCCACGGTGACCTCGTGGCAGGGGCGAGAACGCGCTCGATCGCGTGGGCGAAGCTCTGCGCGGTGACCTCTGTGCCCGTGCTGAACCTGATGCCCGTCCTCACCCTGAACGTGTAGGTCTTGCCGTCCCGCGAGACGTCGGGGTACGCGGCTGCGGCCTCGGGCACGAGGCGCGTCCCCTCCGGGGGCGGCTTGTCCGGGTTGCGCATGAGCCGCGTGCAGGTGGCATCCAGGACGTCGCCCGCGTCCAGCGTGATCGCCGGGTCGATCGAATCGGGAACGCCGGCGACGCGAAAGACTCCGCCCTCGCGTTCCGGGCCGCCCGCTGCGACGGCTGCGAGGCTCGCGGCGGCGGCAAGGGCCGCTCCGAAGACCAGGTATCGCGCCACCTGTGGTGCGTTCATACACCGTTTCCGCTCCGCGGAATAGACGCCCAGAGACGGCGCCCTACACTGTTTCGGACGTGTTCGACACCCTTTCGGACAAGCTCGGCGCGGCGCTCGCAGGCCTCGAGGGCAAGAAGCGCCTCGACGAGGAGGCGATCTCACGCGCGATGCGCGAGATCAGGCTGGCGCTGCTCGAGGCGGACGTCAACTTCGGCGTGGTCAAGGAGTTCGTCGCGCGCGTGCGCGAGCGGGCGCTCGGCCAGGAGGTGCTGAAGGACCTCAACCCGGGCCAGCAGGTCATCAAGGTCGTCCACGAGGAGCTCACCGAGCTGATGGGCTCGGGCGACTCGCGGCTCGCGTTCGCGGGCCGGCCGCCCACGGTGATCCTCATGGCCGGGCTCCAGGGCTCGGGCAAGACGACCGCCTCCGCGAAGCTCTCGCTGCTCCTGCGCAAGGAGGGCAAGAAGCCCGCCCTGGTCCCCGCGGATCTCCAGCGCCCGGCCGCCGTCGACCAGCTCGAGCAGCTCGGCAAGCAGATCCAGATCCCGGTCTACCGCGGCGAGGGCGCCGACCCGGTCGCCGTTGCGGCCGCCGGCGTCGAGCGTGCCCGCGCGGAGGGCCGCGACGTCGTGATCGTCGACACCGCCGGACGCCTACATGTCGACGAGGCGCTGATGGACGAGCTCGTCGCCGTCCGCGACGCGACGAAGCCGACCAACGTCCTGCTCGTGCTCGACTCGATGACGGGCCAGGAGGCGGTCGCGGTCGCGCAGGCGTTCCAGGAGCGGGTCGCGTTCGACGGCGTGATCCTCACGAAGCTCGACGGCGACGCGCGCGGCGGCGCGGCGCTCTCCGTCAAGGCGGTCACCGGCCGGCCGATCAAGCTCATCTCGCTCGGCGAGAAGCTCGACCAGCTCGAGTACTTCCACCCCGACCGCATGGCCTCGCGGATCCTCGGCATGGGGGACGTGCTCACGCTGATCGAGAAGGCCGAGGCCGCCGCCGACGAGGAGGAGCAGGCCCGCCTCGAGCAGCAGATGATGGCCGGCGAGTTCTCGTTCGACGACCTGCTGACGAGCTACCGGATGCTCAAGCGGATGGGCTCGTTCAAGTCGGTGCTCGGGATGATGCCGGGGATCGGCAAGCAGCTTCAGGGGCTGGACATCAACGAGAAGGACATGGGGCGCGTGGAGGCGATCGTGCTCTCGATGACGCCGCGCGAGCGGCGCATGCCGCACCTGATCGACCTCTCGCGACGCAGGCGCATCGCGGCGGGAAGCGGCACGACGCTCGAGCAGGTGAACCAGCTCATGTCGGCCCGCAAGCAGATGCAGAAGCTGATGAAGGGCGTCTCGAAAGGGAAGATGCCGACGCTGCCGCCGGGGATGGTGCCGGGCGGAAACGGCGCTCAGCTCGGCATGCCGCAGCTGGGCAGCGCGGGCCCGGGCCGGCCGGGAAGCCGCGGGCGCAAGAAGAAGCGCTCCAAGCGCTAGCGCTACAGGAAGCGAACGAGCCCGGCGATCGAGACGGAGAGCTCGATCCGCGACCGTGTGCCGTCGATCCGGCTGATGGTCGTCGCCGGGACGACGTAGCGGTGACGGCGCACGATGCCCTCCGTGCGCACGGCCAGCGCGTCCGGGTGATCCGGCGTCCGCCCGTACATCGGGCACTCGACGCGTCCGACCGACCGGCCGTCCGTGTCGCTGACCGTGAACCCGGCGGTGTCGGCGAGACCAGGCGTTCCCGGCGGCATGGTGACAGTGTTCACTGCTGCGACGATCCCACTCCGCGCCGCGCGGGTCGAGCGGGGTTGTCCGAAAGCGCCTGCGGCTCGTCCGCAGGCGCCCGGTGGGCCTCTTCAGCCGCTAGCTTGTAGCGCCCGTGCACAAGCTTCCGGAGGTGACATGGCAGTAAAGATGCGGCTCACGCGAGTGGGCTCGAAGAAGAACCCGATCTACCGCGTCGTCGTCGCCGACTCGCGCGCGCCGCGCGACGGCAAGTTCATCGAGATCGTCGGGCGCTACAACCCGCAGCCCGATCCCTCGCTGATCGAGTTCGACGAGGACAAGGTCCGCGATTGGCTCGGCAAGGGGGCGACGCCGACCGAGTCGGTGCGCCGCCTGCTGAAGACGCAGAACCTCGCCTGACTTGAGCGAGCAGCTGCTCGAGTACCTCGCCAGGCAGCTCGTCGACGAACCGGACGCCGTGCGGGTGGAGCGCGTCGAGCGCGACGACGCTGTGGTGCTCCAGCTCCATGTCGCCCCGGAGGACGTCGGCAAGGTGATCGGCCGCCACGGCCGCATGGCACGTGCGCTCCGCACCGTGATCCGCGCGGGCGGGACGGGGCGGCGGCGTGTACTGCTCGAGATCGTCGAGTGACCGAGCCGGACTGGGTGACGGTCGGCCGCGTCGGCCGGCCGCACGGGCTTGCGGGCGCGTTCGTGGTGGAGCACGCGAGCGAGTCGCCGGAGCGGCTCGCGGAAGGCGCGGTCGTCCACGTCGGCGGCGAGCCTGCCCGCATCGTCGAGTCGAAGGTCGCCGGCGGGCGGCCGGTGATCCGCCTCGACCGCCCGGTGGGGCGCGGGACGCAGCTCCAGGTGCCCCGTTCGGAGCTGCCGCCGCCGGACGAGGACTCGTACTACGTCTTCCAGCTCGTCGGCCTGCAGGTGGAGGAAGACGGCGGCCGGCAGCTGGGCCGCGTGCAGGACGTGGAGCCCGGCGTCGCGAACGATGTGCTCGTGCTCGACTCCGGCCTCCGCCTGCCGCTCGTCGACGCCTGCGTGCGCGATGTCGACCTCGACGCGGGCACCGTCCGCGTGCTGCCCGGCTTCGGCGGCGACGGGTAACCTCGGCGGCCGCCCTTGAAGCTCGACATCTTCACCCTGGTCCCGCATGCCTTTGCAAGCGCGTTCGAGCAACGCCCGCTCGCGTCCGTGCTCGGCTCGGAGCTGGAGGTGCGCCTGTTCAACTACCGCGACACGACGCCGCTCAAGGCCGGCCAGGTCGACGACGAGCCGTACGGCGGCGGCGCCGGGATGGTGCTGCGCGTCGACGTCGTCGCGGCGGCGCTGGAGGCTGCCTACGGCGGCCTGCCCACGCACCGCGTGATCGCATTGACGCCGCGCGGCCGCTCGCTGACGCAGGCGGTCGTGGACGAGCTCGCCGGCGAGGAGCACGTGACGCTCCTGTCGGCTCGCTTCGAGGGCTTCGACGAGCGCGTGGTCGACCACCTCGCGAACGATGCGATCTCGATCGGCCCGTACGTGCTCTCGGGCGGCGAGCTGCCGGCGATGGTGATCGTCGACGCGGTGGCGCGGCGCCTGCCGGGCGCGCTCGGCAACGAGGAGTCCGGGACGGAGGAGAGCTTCTCCCCGGAGCTCGAGGGCGGGCTCGAGTACCCGCATTACACTCGGCCGGCCGAGTTCCGCGGCTGGAGCGTCCCTGACGTGCTGCTCTCCGGCGACCACGGCCGCGTGGCCACCTGGCGGCGGGAGCAGAGCCGGCTCAGGAGCGCCGCGTGAGAGGCCCCGTCGACCGGCTGACCGAGAACCTGCCGCGCCCGTGGCGGATCGCTATCGACTGGATCGTCACGATCGTCGGCGCGGTCGCGATCGTGCTGCTGATCAAGGCGTTCGTCGTCAACCCGTACCGCATCCCGTCGTCGTCGATGGAGCCGACGCTCCACTGCGCGAAGCCGGGCCTCGACTGCGAGGCGGACTACTCGGACCGCGTGCTCGCCAACCGGTTCATCTACCACTTCACCGATCCGGCCCGGAAGGACATCGTCGTCTTCCACACGCCCAGGCGCGCCCAGGAGCAGTGCGGCGCCGGCGGCACGTTCGTGAAGCGCATCATCGGCCTGCCGGGCGACACCGTCACCGTGCTCGGCAACGGCCAGGTGCGGATCAACGGCAAGAACCTCGACGAGTCGGGCTACATCGCCAGGGACCGGCTCGGCGGCGAGAGCGGCACCTGGAAGGTGCCGAAGGACGACATCTTCGTCATGGGCGACAACCGCCGCCAGTCGTGCGACTCCAGGGTGTGGGGGCCGCTGCCGAAGAGCGATCTGATCGGCAAGGTGTTCGCCATCTACTGGCCGCCCAAGCGCATCGGCTTCCCGTAACCGGCCCAGGCGCGCTACCATGGCGAGCCGGGCCCGCCGGGCCTCTTTTCTATGCCGAACGTGATTGACAGCCTCGAGCAGCGGCAGCTGCGCACGGACCTGCCCCAGTTCAAGGCCGGTGACACGGTTCGCGTTCACTTCCAGGTGATCGAGGGCCAGCGCCGCCGCGTGCAGGTCTTCGAGGGCATCGTCATCAAGCGCCAGGGCCCCGGCGTGCGCGAGACGTTCACCGTCCGCAAGCAGTCGTTCGGCGTCGGCGTCGAGCGGACGTTCCCGGTGCACTCGCCGAAGATCGAGAAGATCGAGGTGCAGGCGATCGGCGATGTGAACCGCGCGAAGCTCTACTACCTGCGCGGCAAGGTCGGCAAGAAGGCCCGCGTCCGCGAGATCCGCGGCGCGCGCCATGCGATGGCGCTGCAGCAAGAGGCCGCGGCTGCCGCCGCAGCGGAGGAGATCGCGGCCGCAGAGGCGGCCGAGGCGGAGTCGCTCGAGGAGCCGGAGACGGTCGCCGCGGGCGAGCCCGAGCCGCAGGCAACTGCCGAGCCCGAGATGG
The DNA here is from genome assembly GCA_963734565.1 of uncultured Thermoleophilia bacterium. GTDB lineage: Bacteria > Actinomycetota > Thermoleophilia > Gaiellales > Gaiellaceae > JACVRM01. Next base: position 878,968 of record CAVTHM010000007.1, read on the forward strand.
AGGCGTCCGCCGAGCCGGAGGCAGAGGCTTCCGCGGAGCCGCCGGCCGAGGACGCCGCCGAGAACGACGCCGAAGCCGAGGCCGATCGCGCCGAGGTCGAGCAGCCCGCGTAGTCCTTGGACGACGCGCCCTCGTCCGCGTCTCCAGCCGATATCGAACGGCGCGCCGTCTGGCTGGCCGTCGCGGCAGCGCTCGTCATGGTGGTGCGCGGAGGCGCCTTCGGCTTCTTCTCGTTCGGGGCCCGCAGCACCTCGACCGGCAAATCTGGTTCTTCATCCTGAGCACTGCGGCACTGGGCGGGTCGGTGCTGCTGGCCGGCCTCGTCGCTCTGCCGGAGTTCCTCGCCCATCCCCCACGCATCGCCACCCGCTGGAACGCCTTCCGGTTGTTCGGCTGGGCCCTGCTGCTGTTCGTCGTCGGCGTCGTGCTGCTCGCGATCTCCGGCATCTGGAGCGCTGCCGACTCGCTCGTCACCCACGTCATGGGCCAGTAGCAACGACTCTGTGACGATTCTCGGCGGCGGCTGGGGCGGCCGCTAGTCTCGACCCCCGTGGCGCGCTCCGGCCAACGGCTCCTCCGGTTCGACCGCCGGCTCGGCGCGCGCTTCGTCGCGGGTGCCGACGAGGCGGGGCGCGGTTCGCTCGCGGGACCGCTCGTCGTGGCGGGCGTGCTGCTCGACTACGGCTGCTTGCGAGACCACGCCGTCCGGCCGCTGGCCGACCTGAACGACTCGAAGCAGCTTTCGCACGACGACCGCGAACGCCTGTTTCACGGCGTGCTCCAGTGCGCCACGCGTGTGTCGGTGCACGTGTTCTCGCCGTGGCGGATCGACAACGAGGGGCTGCATCGCTCCAACCTCGCCGGCTTGCGCGCCGCACTGCACGCGCTCTCGCCGCCGGCCGAGGTGTGCCTCGTCGACGGCTTCCGGCTCGGCCCGACGGCGCCGCCGCACCAAGCGGTCGTCGACGGAGACGAGCGGTCGGCGGCCATCGCGGCCGCGTCGATCATCGCGAAGGTGACGCGGGACCGCGCCATGCGTCGGTTGGACGCGCTGTACCCGCACTACGGGTTCCGCTCGCACGTCGGCTACATCACGCCGGAGCACTCGGCGGTCGTCCGGCGACGCGGTCCCTCCGACGTGCACAGACTCTCGTTCCAGGCACTCTGCTACCAGGGCGAGGAGCAGCTTGAACACGCGGCAGCGCGGGGCTGAAGCCGAGCGCCGCGCGCGACTCCACTACCGGCTCCGCGGCTACCGGATCCTCGCCACCAACGTGTGGGCGGGCGGGAACGAGCTCGACCTGGTCGCCCGCCGCGGCCGCCGGCTCGTCTTCTGCGAGGTGAAGCAGAAGAGCGGCCCCGGCTTCGGCGACCCGGAAGAGATGGTCACCGAGGAGAAGCAGCGCCGCCTGCACCGCGCCGCGACGGCCTGGCTCGCACGCAACCCGCGGCTCGAGGAGCTCGACATCCGCTTCGACGTGATCGCCGTCTCACCGAGCGGGGTGCGGCGGATCGCGGACGCGTTCTGAGCCGTCCACTTGACGCCTTCGGTGGGTGCACAGAGAATCCGCGGCGTCCCCACCGTCCCGACGAACGGAGGTCGGCATGTCCTGGAGGCTCAAGGGAAACTACGCCGAGACCTGCTCGTGCGAGCTCATGTGCCCGTGCAACATGACGTTCGACCACGGCGCCACCTACGACTACTGCCGGGTCACGCTCGTCTTCAACGTGCGCGAGGGCGAGATCGACGGGACGGACGTCAGCGGCTTGAAGCTCGGGCTGATCGCCGACACGCCGAAGGTCATGACGGAAGGGAACTGGCGCGTCGGGCTGTTCGTCGACGAGAACGCCAACGACGAGCAGGCCGACAAGCTCGTCGCCGTGTTCTCGGGTCAGCTCGGCGGGCCGATGGCCGGCCTCGCGCCGCTCATCGGCGAGGTGCTCGGCGTCGAGCGCGTGCCGATCGAGCTCAATGTGGACGGCGTGCACCACAACGTCCGCATCGGCGACGTCATCGACTTCCAGGTGGACGACATCGTCCCGTTCGGCAAGGAGAACGGCGAGCCCGTGAAGTTCGACGGCATGTTCCACCCGGTCGCACCGAACCTGACGATGGCCGAGGCGAAGCGCTCGCGGATCAGCGCGTACGGGATCGAGTACGAGGGCAAGTCGGGGCTGACGACGCCCGAGTTCTCCTGGGCCGCCTGAGCTCGTGATCGCCGTTCGGGAAGGCACTGCGGGCGATGCGGGGCTCGAGCCCGCGTTCGCCGCCGCGCGTGCCCGGCTGGGCCTCGTCGCCGTCCTCTTCGGGCTGGCCGCGCTCGGCTGGTGGTGGGTCGCGGGCGAGATGGACGGCATGGACGAGGGCCCATGGTCGGCGCTCGGGGCCGTCGGCTGGTTCCTCGGCGTCTGGGTCGTGATGATGGCCGCCATGATGTTCCCGTCGGTCTCGCCGACGGTCGCGCTCTACGCCCGCATGACGCGCGAGCGCTCGCGGGCAGCGCCGGCGCTGTTCACGGCCGGCTACCTCGTCGCGTGGGGCGCCGTCGGCCTCGGTGCCTTCGGGCTCGCGGTGCTCGGTGGGCGCGCGACGGGAGACGTCCTCGCATGGGACCGCGCCGGCCGCTGGGTTGCCGGCTTCACGCTGCTGGTTGCCGCGGCCTACGAGCTCACGCCGCTGAAGGACGCCTGCCTCGGGAAGTGCCGCAGCCCGCTCGGCTTCCTGCTCGGCGCCTGGCGCGACGGAAGCCGGGGCGCGCTCCGCATGGGCGCGACGCACGGCGCCTGGTGCATCGGCTGCTGCTGGGCGCTCATGGCCTCGCTGTTCGCGCTCGGCGTGATGAGCATCGCCTGGATGGCGTTCATCGCCGGGCTCATCGCTTTCGAGAAGTTGATTCCGTGGCGCGGCGCCGCGACCTACGGCACCGCGGCCATCCTCCTCGTGCTGGGCGTGCTGTTGCTGGCGGCACCGGACGCCGTCCCGGGGCTCACGATCCCGGGTGGCGACCCGATGTCGATGCAGATGAGCGGATAGGCGCTACGCCGACACGATCCAGGTGCCGGTCTCGCCGGCGAGGGCGCGCTCGACGTTGTCGGGGTCGGTGATGATGGCCGTGGAGCCGCCGCGCTCGAGGAACTGCACGACCGCCTCGATCTTGGGCCCCATGCTCCCCGCTGCGAAGTGCCGGCCCTCCGCCAGGCGCTCCTTCGCCTCCGCGAGCGTCAGCCGGTCGACCCAGCGCTGCTGCGGCGTGCCGAAGTCGAGTGCGACCTTCTCGACCGCCGTCGTGATCAGGAGCAGCTCGGCGCCGATGCACGTTGCGAGCAGCGCGCTCGCGAGGTCCTTGTCGATGACGGCCGCCACGCCGCTCAGGTTCCCGTCGGCGTCGGCGACCACGGGGATGCCCCCGCCGCCGACGCAGACGGTCACGAACCCGTCGTCGAGCAGCGACCGGATCGCGTCCTCCTCGACGATGCGGAGCGGGGCCGGAGACGGGACGACCCGCCTCCAGCCCCGGCCCGCGTCCTCGACGACGTCCCAGCCGTCCTCGTCGCGACGGCGCAGCGCCGTCGCCTCGTCCATGAACGACCCGATCGGTTTCGTCGGGTTCGCGAACGCCGGGTCGTCGGCGGCCACCTCCATCTGCGTCACCACTGCGACGGCGTGGCGGTCGATGCCGAGCCGCTGGAAGTCGTTCTCGAGGTTCTGGACGAGCGCGTAGCCGATCGCGCCCTGGCTGTCGGCGCCGCACACCTCGAGCGGCACCTCGTGCAGCTCGTGCGCGGCGAGCTCCGACCGGCGCAGGATGAACCCGACCTGCGGACCGTTGCCGTGGCCGATCGCCACGTCCCACCCGTCGGTGATCATCGACGCGATGTGCCAGCACGTCTCGCCCGCGGCGATGTACTGGTCGCGGACGGTCTGGTGCTCCCTGTCGCGGATCAGCGAGTTGCCGCCGATCGCGACGACTGCGCGCCGGCGGTCGCTCACGCGTAGCCGCCCATCGTCAGCGCCATCAGCGCCTTGGCCGTGTGCATGCGGTTCTCCGCCTCGTCCCAGACGACCGAGTGCGGCCCGTCGATCACCGCGTCGGTGACCTCGCGGCCGCGGTCGGCCGGCAGGCAGTGCATGTAGAGGACGTCCGACTTTGCAAGCGACAGCCGCCGCTCGTCGCAGATCCAGTGTTCGAACTGCTTCGAGTCGGCGAGCGCGGTCGAGCCCTCGGTGAACGCTTGCAGCGAGCCCCACGACTTCGGGTACACGACGTCGGCGCCGGCGAACGCCTCCTCCATCGAGTCGACGAAGGTCAGGCTGCCGCCGCCCTCGCGCGCGGCCGCCTCGGCCCGCTGCACGGTCTCCGCCATCAGCTCGTAGCCGGGTGGGTGGGCGAGCACGACGTCGATGCCGAACCGCGGCAGCAGCATCGCGAGGCCCTGTGGCACCGAGAGCGGCTTCGCGTAGGACGGCGTGTAGGCCCACGAGACGGCGACGCGGAGACCGTGGAGGTCCTCGCCGCGCTGCTCGCGCAGCGTCATCAGGTCGGCGAGCGTCTGCGTCGGGTGGTCGATGTCGCACTGCATGTTGATCACGGGGATGTCCGCCCAGCGTGCGATCTCGCGCATCCACGCGTTGCCCTCGTACGGGACGAGATCGTGGCGGATGGCGATGCCCTCGCCGTAGGCCGCGAGCGTCAGCGCGGTGTCCTGCGCGGTTTCGCCGTGCGAGACCTGCGTCTTGTCCGCGTCGAGGAAGACGGCGTGCCCGCCGAGCTGCGTCATCCCGGTCTCGAAGGCGTTCCGCGTGCGGGTTGAGCGGTCCAGGAAGAGCAGGTAGATCGTCTTCGCGGCGAGCAGCAGGTGGGGCTCGCCGCGGCTGCGCGCCTCCTTGAGCTCGGCCGCCACGGCGAGCGCCTCGTCGATCTCCTCGACCGACCAGTCGAGCGTCTCGATGTAGTCCTTCCCGGTGAGCCGGGCCCGGTCGATTCCGACGGCTGCTGTGGTCATGGTTCCCTCGCTTTCATCAGTTCCTGCTGTCCGAGCCCGAGACCGAGGTACTCGGGGATCGCTTGCTGGCCGGGTACCTTCGGAACAGGCGGCCGGCCTCCGGTGGCTCGCGGCGGCCGCAGTCCGACCAGGTCGTCGGGCGCGACGGGGACGGCGTTCAGCGTGCGGCCGGTCGCCGCGCGGAGCGCCGCCACGATCGCCGGCGTCGCGACCACCGTCGCCACCTCGCCGATGCCCTTCACGCCGTAGGGCGCTCCGGGCTCCGGCTCCTCGACGAACTCGGTCACGATCGGGGGCACGTCGAGGGCGGTCGGGATCAGGTAGTCGGTGAAGGACGCGTTCCGGATCACGCCGTCGTCGAGCTGCACGTTCTCCATCAGCGCCAAGCCGAGCCCGATCGCCGTGCCGCCCTCGACCTGCCCCTCGGCACCGTCCGGGTTGATCACGCGGCCCGCGTCCTGGACGGCCGCGATCTGCACGACGCGCACCAGCCCGAGTGCCTCGTCCACGTCGACGACGGCGCGCTCGGCCGCGAACGACAGGGTCACGTGGATGTCGCCCTGGCCGTCCTCGTCGAAGCCGGTCGTGGGGCGGTGGTGGTACGTGAACGTGCGGCTGAGCGGCAGCTCGGCGCCCTCGTCGAGCGCACGACGCAGCTCACGGCAGGCACCGAGGACGGCGCCGCCGGACATCGTCGTCTGCCGAGACGCCGAGGTCGAGCCGGCCGAGCCGCTCACGGTGGACGCGGGCTCGAAGACGACCTCGTCGACGTCGAGCACGGTGCGCACGATCTGCGCGAGCACGGTGTAGAGGCCCTGGCCGTAGTCGACGGCTGCGGTACGCACGGTGGCGACGGGGCCGGGCGACAGCGTGACGGTCGCCTCGGCCGCGTCGTCGAAGCCCTCGCTGTACGCCACGTTCTTGTAGCCGAGGGCGAACCCGACCCCGCGGCGCAGCGACTCGCCGCGGCTCACGCTGCCGGCCCCGCCCGGGTACGCGAGCGGGTCGCGGCCCGCGGCCGGCTCCTCGGGCGGCAGCGGGATCGCCGCACAGCGCTCCAGCACCTCGCGGGCCGGGGCGCTGCCCGCCACGACCTGGCCGGTCGGAAGCACCGAGCCGGTGTGGAGGGCGTTGCGCAGGCGCAGCTCGACGGGGTCGATGCCGAGCCTGTCCGCGAGCTCGTCCATCGCCGACTCGTAGGCGAAGCAGACCTGTGGCGCGCCGAAGCCGCGCATGGCGCCGCACGGCGGGTTGTTCGTGTAAACGACCGTGCCCTCGATCCGCACGTTCGGCACCTCGTAGGGACCGGCCGCGAAGGTCGACGCGTTCGCGAGCACCGCCGGCGAGGAGGACGCGTACGCGCCGCCGTCGAGCAGCAGCCGGACGTCCGCGGCGACCAGGCGGCCGTCGCGCGTTGCGCCGTAGCGGATCCAGGTGCGCGACGGATGGCGGTGGACGTGCGCGTGGAACGACTCCTCGCGCGCGTACGTCATCTTCACCGCCTTGCGCGTGCGGAGCGCCAGCAGCGCCGCGTGGATCTGCACGTGGAGGTCCTCGCGCGAGCCGAACGCCCCGCCGACGCCTGCCAGCGTGAGATGCACCTGGTCCTCGGGCACGCCGAGGCACGGTGCGATCTGCTGCCGGTCGACGTGGAGCCACTGCGAGATCGCGAAGACGTCGACGCCGCCGTCCTCGCGCGGCACGGCGAGCCCGGCCTCGGGCCCGAGCGCGGCGTGATCCTGCATCGCCGTCTCGTAGTAGCCCTCGACCCATACCTCCGCCTCGGCCCGGGGGTCGCCGCGGACGATGTGGACGTGGCGCAGGACGTTGCCGTGCTCGTGCACGCGCGGCGCGTCGTCACGCAGCGCCTCTTCCATGTCCGTCACCGGCGACAGCGGCTCGTAGTCGACTGCGACCAGCGCCGCCGCCTCGCGCGCCTCGTCGAGCGTCGCGGCGGCGACGATCGCGACCGGCTCGCCCGCATAGCGCACTACGCTGGCGGCGAGCACCGGCTGGTCGCAGAACTCGAGCCCGAAGGTCTTGCGGGCGGGCAGGTCGGCCGCCGTGAGCACCGCCGCGACACCCGGGCTGTGCCGCGCCCGTTCCGTGTCGACGGTGCGGATCCGCGCCGACGCGTGTGGGCTGCGGACGGTGACGCCCCAGAGCATCCCGTCGGTCGCGAGGTCGCTGCCGTAGGAGAAAGCGCCGGTCACCTTCGGCTCGCCGTCGACGCGGCGGGCGCGCGTGCCGATGCCCTCGCGCACAGCGGTCGCCCTCATGTCCGCGCTCCTGCGGCGAGGTGCACGGCGTCGACGATCTTCGCGTAGCCGGTGCAGCGGCAGAGGTTGCCGGCGAGCGCCTCGCGGATCTGGGTGTCGCTCGGATCGGGCTCGCGGTCGAGCAGGTCGGCGGCGGTGACGACCATTCCGGGCGTGCAGAAGCCGCACTGCACGGCGCCGGCGCGGAGGAAGGCCTCCTGCACGGCGTGCAGCCTGCCGTTCTCGGCGAGCGACTCGACCGTGCGCACGTCGGTGCGGTCGGCCTGGGCGGCCGGCACCAGGCAGGCGCACACGAGGACGCCGTCGAGCCAGACCGTGCACGCGCCGCACTCGCCCTGCTCGCAGGCGTTCTTCGATCCGCCGAGTCCGAGCCCGTCGCGCAGCAGCGTGAGCAGGCTGGCCGCCGGCGGGACGTCGGCCTCGCGAGACGTGCCGTTCACGGTCAGCCGGATCAGCATGCGGCCGCCCTCCGGTCGGCGAGCGCCCAGCCGAGCGCGCGCCGGGCGAGCACGTCGACGGCGTGGCGCCGGTACGCCGACGAGCCGCGCACGTCGTCGATCGGGCTCGCGGCACGGGCGGCGAGCCGTCCGAACACCGCGGCGTGGGCGGCCGCGAGCGGGCGCTCGGGATCGTCCCAGTCGATCACGTCCGAGGCGTAGGCCTCCGCGTCAGGCGGCCGGATCACCGTCGGCGCGACCGATCCGAGCGCGAGGCGGACCGAGCGCGAGACCGAATCGAGCTGCAGACAGAGTCCGGCGATCGCGATCACCATGGCGTTCCGCGTCCCCACCTTCGCGAACGAGCCGGGACCGACCGGTGCGTGCCACTCGACGCCAACGATCAGCTCGTCCGGCGCCAGTGCGGCGCGCTTCGGGCCCTCGAGGAATTCGTCCCAGTCCAGGCGCTGCTGGCGCGTGCGCGAGCGCAGCACGATGTCGGCGTCGTAGGCGGCGAGCACAGGGATGCTGTCCCCGGCCGGCGAGGCGGTGGCGAGGTTGCCGCCGATCGTGGCGCGGTTGCGGATCTGCGGTGAGCCGACCGAGCGCGCCGCCTGGGCGAGCGGGCGGAACTCGCCGAGCTCGTCGGCGATCCGTGTGAACGTCATGCCTGCGCCGACGAAGACCGTCCCGTTCTCGCGGTGCCAGCCGCGCAGCTCCTCGACGTGCGAAAGGTCGAGGAGTGCCGCCGGTCGCACCCGGCCCAAGTTGACGTCGACCATCAGGTCGGTCCCGCCCGCGACCGGAACGGCGTCCGGCCGCTCGGCTCGCAGCTCGAGCGCCTCGTCGAGCGACCGCGGGACGAGCGCCTCCATCAGACGGCCACCGCCGCGAACGCGTCGATCATCGCGGGCACGTCGTCGCCGAGCGGGTACAGCACCGGGCACGTACAGCCGGCCTCCACGTACTCGTCGACCTTGGCACGGCAGTCGTCGGCGGTCCCGGACGCCGTGATCAGCTGCACGACCTCGTCCGGGACGAGCGTCATGGCGCGCTCGATCTGCTCGGGCGTCGCGGGCCAGGTGAGGACGCGGCCGATCTCCTCGAGCAGCGACTCGTCGACGCCGCTCGCCTTCATGATGTGCGGCTGCTGGCCGAGGTACTGCGCCACGAGCTCGCGGGCGCGGTCGAGCGCGAGCGAGCGGTCGGCGTCGAGCGAGCACACGACGAGCTGCGGCCGGTCGACGTCGTCGAGCGAGCGGCCGGCCCGCTCGGCTCCCACGGCCAGATGCTCCATCGCCTCGGCGTTGTAGGCCGGGCCGACGAGGTAGTTGAGCAGCACGCCGTCGCCGATCTCGCCGGCGAGCTCCATCATCTTCATCGCGGTCGCCCCGATGTAGATCGGGACGTGCTTCGGCGAGCGGTCGCCGTGGACGATGTCGATCTCGACGTCGTCGAGCTGGACGAACTCGCCGTGGTAGGTGACGCGCTCCATCGCGAGCAGCCGCCGCGTCGCCTCGACGGTCTCGCGCATGCACGTGAGCGTGCGGCGGCGGTGGATGCCGACCTTCGCGGCCAGCGGGTCCCACCAGGCGCCGAGGCCGAGCTTGACCCGCCCGGGCGCGAGGTCGTCGAGCGTCGAGAAGGTCGCGGCGAGCAGTCCGACGTTCCGTGTCCACGTGTTGACGACGCCGCTGCCGATACCGATGCGGTCGGTCACGGCGGCGTACGCGGCCATCGGTACGGTCGCCTCGCGCACGAGCCGGCTCTCCGCCTGCCACACGGTCTCGAAGCCCGCCTCCTCGGCCAGCTGCGCGTAGCGCATGCCGTCGCGGATCGGGTGCTTGTCCTGGAGGTAGAGGGCGACGCGGTCCATCAGGAGCCCCCCTTCGGCTCGAAGGTGTGCGGCGGGATGTCGTCCAGCCGCCGCCACAGGCGCTCGGCCTGCACGAGCGCCCGGGCGGCGAGCTCTTCCTGGTCGACCCGGACGAGCCGGCGGTCGCGGACCACCCACTCGCCGGCGACCATCACGTCGCGCACGTGGCGCGACGACAGCGCGAAGACCCAGTGGCCGGCGAGGCTCGCCTCGCCGAGCGGGGCCGGCGGCGTGTAGTCGAGGACGACCAGGTCGGCGGGGGCGCCCGGCTCGAGCGTGCCGAGCAGCGGCTCGCCGAAGATGCGGCCCGCCAGGTGTGCGGATTCTGCGAGGCGTGTGAGCGGCCAGCCGGCGCCCGCACCCGCGTCGTCCTCCCGAAGCCGGAAATACGCGGTGCGCGACTCCTCGAACATGTCGGAGCCGATCCCGTCGGTGCCGAGGGCGAGCCGCCCGCCCAGCGCGCTGACGCGGGCGCGGCCGATCGAGTTGTTCATGTTCGAGCGCGCGTTGTGCGCCACAGTCGCCCGCGACGCGCCGACGAGCTCGAGCTCCGCGTCGTCGAGGTGGACGCCGTGGGCGAGCAGCGTGCGCTCGTCGAGCGCGCCCGCCTCCCACAGGCGTGCGAGCACGGTCTCATCGCAGCGTGCCTCGGCGTCCCGCTCGTCCGCCGCGTCCTCGGCTGCGTGCACGTGCAGCCCGGCCGCGAGGTCCTGCGCCAGGCCGGCGCACGCCGCGAGCGTCTCGTCGGAGAGCGTGAACGACGCGTGCGCGCCCACCAGTCCGCGCACGAGCGGCGGCCGGTCGCGCGCGACACGCTCGAGGAACCGGCGGTTCTCCGCGAGCCCGGCGCGTGCGCGCTCCGGCCCGTCGCGGTCAGTCGTCTCGTAGCAGAGCACCGACCGCACGCCGAGTGAGCCGAGCGCGTCCGCGACCACGTCGAGCGAGCCGGCGATTGCGTTCGGCGACGCGTGGTGGTCGATAAGCGTCGTCGTGCCGGAGAGCAGCGCCTCCATGCCGCCGACGAGCGCCGAGGCGCGCCCCGAGTCCTCGTCGAGCGCGCGGTCGAGTCGCCACCAGATGCGCTGCAGGATCTGGACGAAGTTCTCCGGCGGCGCGAGCGCGTACGGCATCCCGCGCGCGAGCGCCGAGTAGAGGTGGGTGTGCGCGCAGACGTTTCCCGGCACGACGAGCCCGGAGCAATCGAGGCGCGTTCCCGTTCCCGGCGCCGCTATGCGAGCGCCGTCGATCGACACCTCGTCGGCCAGGCGCACGGGGTCGAGCGACGCGACGATCACGCATGCGCCTTCGCGAGCTTCGGCACCGCCGCGAGCGCGGCAGGCGAGTCCTTCATCGGCAGGCGCGTGCGGTGGATGCCGTCGAACGCCTCCAGCGCGCCGCGCACGGCCGCCGCGGTCGGGACGAGCGGTGCCTCGCCGACGCCCTTCGCGCCGTACGGGCCCTCGGGCTGCGGCTCCTCGACGAGGATCACCTCGACCTCGGGCATGCCGGTCGGCGGGATGATGTGCAGCGACTTCAGCGTCGTCGTCACCGGCACGCCGCCCTCGACCACGAACTCCTCGGAGAGCGCCTGGCCGAGACCCATGTGCACGCCGCCCTCGATCTGGCCCTCGGCGAGCGTGGGGTTGATCGCCCGGCCCACGTCGTGGGCTGCGACGACCTTCTCGATGCGGCCGTCGTCGTCGAGGACGACGACCTGTGTCGCCCAGCCGTACGCCATGTGCGTCACGGGCTCCGGGTCCTCGTTCGGCCGCGTCCAGTCGACGCGGAACTCGCCGCGGAACTCGCGTCCGGCCAGCTCTTCGAGCCGCCGGCCGTTCAGGGCCGTCTTCAGGTTCTGCGCGGCGTCGATGACCGCGTTGCCGCCGAGCACGGTGGAGCGCGACGCGGTCGTCTGGCCGGTGTCGAGCTCTCGCTCGGTGTCGACCGCGACCGTGATCCGCTCCGGCGCGAGGCCGAGCTCCTCGCACGCGATCTGGCGCAGGACGGTATGGACGCCCTGGCCCATCTCCGTCCACGAGTGCAGAAGCGTCAGCGTCCCGTCACGCTCGGGGCGGAGGATGACGCGGCCGGCCTCGGGGACGCCGTTGCCGATGCCGGTGTTCTTGACGCCGCAGGCGATGCCCGCGTAGCGCGCGTCGCGGTAGGCGTCGCGCACGGCGAGCAGGGTTTGCTTGATCCCGACGCCCGGCCCGAGCTTCTGGCCGGTGCCGAAGCGGTCGCCCTCCTCGAGCGCGTTGCGCCAGCGCAGCTCCCAGCCGTCGATCCCGACCTCGGCGGCGAGCAGGTCCAGCACGCCCTCGAGCGCGAAGTTCGCCTGGTTGACGCCGAAGCCGCGCATCGCCCCGCAGGGCGGGTTGTTGGTGTAGACGGCGGTCGCCTCGACGTCCACGTTCGGGACGCGGTACGCGCCGCACGCGTGGCCGGCCGCGCGTTCCAGCACCTTGTCGCCGACGCTCGCGTACGCGCCGGTGTCGCCGACGATGCGCGCGCGGATCGCCGTGAGGCGGCCGTCGGCGTCGCAGCCGGCGGTGTAGTCGAGCCACATCGCGTGGCGCTTCGCGTGGAAGTTGAGGCTCTCGGCGCGCGAGAGCACGACGCGTACGGGCCGCCGGCTGCGCACGGCGAGCAGCGCAGCGTGGGCCTGGACGTCGAGATCCTCCTTCGCCCCGAATGCTCCGCCCGTCGCCACCTGCGTCACGCGCACGCGCTCCTCGGGGACGCCCAGGAAGCTCGCGATCTGGCGCCGGTCCTCCCAGACACCCTGTCCCTGCGAGTAGACGTGCAGCACGCCGCCCTCGGGGACGGCGAGCGCTGCCTCGGGCTCCAGGAACGCATGCTCGATGAACTGCGTCCGGTAGCGCTCCCGCACGACGTGAGCCGACGTTGCGAGCGCCGCGTCGACGTCGCCGCGCGCGACGCGGGACACGGAGAGGACGTCGTCGCTCTCGAACGGATCGGTGACCGGCTCGAGCACCTCGTACTCCACGTCCACGAGCGCCGCGGCCGCCTGCGCGGCGCGGCGCGTGTCGGCCGCCACCGCGGCGAGCACGTCGCCGACGTACGCGGTCGTCTCGCCCTCGGCGACGAGCTGGCGCCAGTCCTTGGTGAGCGTGCCCTGCGCCCGCTCGCCGGGGACGTCCGCTGCGGTCACGACGGCGACCACGCCGGGGTACGCGTCCGCCTTCGACGTGTCGATCCGCAGCACGCGGGCGCGCGGATGGTCGGAGAAGCGCAGTGCGCCGTGCAGGAGCCCGGGCGCCCCGAGGTCGCCGACGAACGGCTTGTCGCCGAGCGCAAGCTCCTCGCCCTGGTAGCGCGCACTGCGCGTGCCGACGCGCCCGCTTGGATCAGCCTCGGGCACCGGCTCGCCGCGCCGCGCTGCCGCCACGAGCAGCACCGCGTCCACGATCTTCACGTAGCCCGTGCAGCGGCAGAGGTTGCCGAGCAGGGCCCGCGCGATCTCGTCGCGTGTCGGCTCCGGGTGCTTCGCCAGGAACGCCTCGCCCTTCATGACGATGCCCGGCGAGCAGAAGCCGCACTGCGACGCGCCGGCCGCGACGAAGCAGTCGGCCCACAGCTGGCGTGTCTCAGCGGGGAGGCCCTGATGCGTGACGACCGCCTTGCCGTCGACCCGCGACGCCTTCTGCGCGCACGAGACGACCGCGTGGCCGTCGACGATCACCGTGCACGCGCCGCACGACCCCTCCGGCGAGCAGCCGTCCTTGACCGAGCGCTGCCCGAGCTCCTCGCGGAGGAGCTCGAGCAGGCTCTCGTCCTCGCGCGGCTCGGCCGAGACGCGCTCGCCGTTGAGGGTGAAGTCCACGGCTACTCCGCGGCCCCCAGGACGAGGGCGAGGAGCGACATGCGCAGGACGACGCCGTTGAAGGCCTCCTGCCAGTAGCGGGCGTGCCGCGTCACGTCGACGTCCGAGGGCAGCTCGTCCATGCGCGGGAGGCTGTGCAGGATGATCGAGCTCGGCTTCGCCCTCGCGCGCAGCAGCTCGCGGGTCACCTGGTAGATGCGCGGCGTCGTCGCCACGCCGCCGCCGGTGTCGCGCTCCTCGCGCGACTTCTCGTAGTCGGCCTGGACGACCGGCTCCATGTAGATCACGTCGCAGTCGGCGATGACCTCGTCGGTCGACTCCGCCTCCTCGTACATGACGTTGCGGGCGTCGAGCTCGAGCTTGAAGTCGTCGCGCAGCGACATCTCGGGCGGCCCGACGACGTACGCCTTGGCGTCGAACTGCGAGAGCGCGTAGAGGATCGAGTGCATCGTCCGCATGCGCATGTCGCCGACGAGCAGGTAGGTGAGGCCGTCGAGCGTGCCCTTCTCCTGCTTGATCGTGTAGAGGTCGGTGAGCACCTGCGTCGGGTGCTCGCCCCAGCCGTCGCCGCAGTTAATGACCGGGACGGACGCCCAGTGAGCCGCCTCGGCGGGCGCGCCCTGCTCGAAGTGGCGCATCGCGATGACGTCGCCGTAGAACTCGAGCATGTGGATCGTGTCCTTCATGGACTCCTGGTAGAAGTCGCCGGCCCGCGTGTTCTTCACGTCCGAGAAGCCGAGGACGTGGCCGCCGAGGCGGTGCATCGCGGCCTCGGTCGCCATCCGGGTGCGCGTAGACGGCTGGTAGAAGGCCGTCAGCAGGGTCTTGTTGGTCAGCAGGTCGGTGTTGCGGCGGTTCTTCGCGATGGGCGCGAGCTCGTCGCAGACCTCGAACACGCGGTCGAAGTCAGACCGCTCGAAGTCCTTCAGCGACAGGATGTCGCGTCCGAGGAAGCTCCTCATGTCGTGCTCCTTTCGTCTCGGTCGAGGCTGATCGGTCGACCCCGGTGAACAGCAGCGCCACGCACTCGTCGTCGCGGACGGCGCCCGTCTCGCGCAGCGCGACGAGGCCCGCGAGCCCGGCCGACCCGGTCGCGTCGACGGCGATCCCGGTCGTGCGGCGCGCGAGCGCGTTCGCCTCCTCGAGGAGGCTCTCGCCGGCGACGACGGGTGTCCCGCCGGTCGCCAGCATCCCCTCGACGACGGCCAGCCAGTCGTAGGTCTCGTCGTCGAGGATCCCGTGCGCGACGCTGTGCGGCTCCTGCTCCCAGGGCCGCATGAACTCGTGTCGGTGGTGCGCGGCGTAGGGGATGGCGGCCTGGCCCCCGCGCGCGACGACGGCGTCGTACGCGCGCTTGAGCGGCCAGGCAGACTCGGTCTGGACGGTGTCGACCCGCGGCAGCGAGTGGACGGCGCCGAGTGCGCGCGCCTCGCTGAAGGCGTGGACGCAGGCGCTCGCGAGCGCCCCGCCACCGACCTGGACGACGAGGCGGTCGACCGGGACACCTGTCGAGACGATCTCCCACCCGAGCGTCTGGCCGCCCTCGACGGCCAGGCCGTTCAGGTTGCCCTGGCAGGTGAAGGGCACCGCGCCCTGCTCCAGCGCCGCGCGCAGCGCCTGGACGGTCGGGTCCCCCGGCTCCCCCGTGCGGGGGCATGTGGTGACGAGCGCGCCGAGCTCTTCGAGTCGCGCCAGGACGAGCGGGTCGGCGTCGACGGGGACGAAGACCCGCAGGCGCCTGCCGCCCGCCGCCGCGACCACGGCCGCCGCCAGCGCCGCGTTGCCGCAGCTCGCGATCGCCAGGTCGCGCCGCTCGGCGCGGCCGAGGCGCTCGAGCACGTCGAGGTACACGAGCACGCCGAACAGGTGGCGCGCCTTGTGTGAGCCCGAGACGTTGCCCGTCTCGTCCTTGACCCAGACGCCGCCGGCCGGCTCGAAGCCGAGCGCCTCGCTCAGCTCCTCGCTGCGCGTGAAGGGCGTCGCCGCGAAGCGCTTGCCGTCGACGGCGCCGACTTGCCGGTCGAGGCCCAGCACGAGGGCGCAGAACTCGACGTCGCTCATCCCGCCGGCGAGTGCCACGTGGTGGGCGTGGAGCAGCGTCCGGTAGCGGACGAACGGGTTCGCCTCGAAAAGGCCGCCGGGGAACGTCAGCGCCGTGAGATCGAGCCGGCGGCGCAGGACGTGGTCGACGTCGTCGTCGCCGGCGTGCGGGCAGGCGAACGGGTACGGCTCGGAGGCCTCCGAGCCGCAGCCGGCGCAGACGAGCGTGCTGGTCACAGCGTCTCCAGCACGCCTGCGCGGGCGTTCAGCTCGGCGATCTGGTCGTCCCAGACCGCCGCCTGCGCGCGGGTCGCCTCCCAGAAGGCCGGATCGCGGCGCGCCTCGAAGTCCTCGAGTGAGACGCCCTGCTGCTCGACCCAGGTGAAGTAGCCGAGGTTGAAGATCCGCGTGCGCTCCTCGTGGGTCAGCTCGCGGAGGTGGTCGGTCGCCGCGCCGAGCAGGTGCTCCCCGTAGACCTCGGCGGCGTCGAGCTCGTCGAAGCCGTGCGGGAACCAGCGGTGGATCGCGTGCTCGCGCTCGCTCGCGTACATCGAGGCGCCGTCGGTCGCGACCGTGACGATCACGTCCTCGGGCCCGAGGCCGAAGTGCTTCGCCGTCTTGATCGCGCCGAGGACATTGCAGATGCTCGAGAGCCCGAGCGACGGCAACTCGGCGAGGACGGCCTCGGGGACGCGGCGCCGGCGCGCCAGATGCTCGAGGCCCACGTGGGTGCCGAAGAGCACGCCGAGCCGGTCGGTGGCGCGGTCCGAGACCGCCAGCGCGACGTCGGTGGCGAGCACGTTGTGGATCAGCGGCACGTGCTTGTCGCCGATCCCCTGGATGTTGTGCTCGCCGAAGCCGTTTTCGAGCAGCGTCGGGCACTCGAGGGCCTCGCAGGCGACCGTGAGCGAGCCCAAGCGCTCCTTGAGGAAGTCGCCGGCCGCGATCGTCCCCGCGGAGCCGGTCGCGGACACGAAGGCGCGCAGCCGCAACTCGGGCGCGCGGGCCTGGAGCGATTCGAACACGCGCCCCAGCGCGGCGCCGGTCGCGTGGTAGTGGACGACGTAGTTCCCGAACTCGGCGAACTGGTTGAGGATCACGTTCTCCGGGTCGGCCGCGAGCTCGTGGCAGCGGTCGTAGATCTCCTTGACGTTGCTCTCGACGCCCGGCGTGCGGACGATGTCGCCCGGGTCGCTCACCCACTCCTCCAGCCAGGCAAAGCGCTCGCGGCTCATTCCCTCCGGGAGCACGGCGACGCCGTGGCAGCCGAGCAGGCGCGAGATCGCGACCCCGCCGCGGCAGTAGTTCCCGGTCGACGGCCAGACCGCCCGGTGGCGGGTGGGGTCGAACTCGCCGCCGACCAGGCGCGGTGCCAGGCACGCGTAGGCGGCGAGCACCTTGTGCGCGCGGATCAGCGGGAAGCGATCGCCGAGCGCGACGACGATCGGCGCCTCGACGCCGGTCAGCTCGCGCGGGAGCACGACGTGCTCGGGGACGGCGGCGAGCTCGGTGCGGTGCTGCCCGTTGAACCAGTGGACGCGGAAGAGGTTGAGCGGGTCCGGTTCGTCCGGGCCGATTGCCGCGAGCCGCTCGCGGATGCGGGCGGGGACGAGCGCAGGGTCGGCGAGCTCGGCGAAGCGCGGGAGCGCGACCCTGCGCTCGCGCAAATGGCCAGCCGTGCGCTCGAGCGCGGCGGGGTCGACGTTGCGTGTTGCGGCAGGCTCCGTGAGCACCAGCGTCCTCCCAGGGATCGCATTCCGAGCCTAGGAACGGGGCCGCGCCGGGCCGTCGGTGCTTCAACCGACCTGCAGTCGGTGGATTCCCGCCCTCTTGCGCAGGAGCCGGGACCGCCTCGTGGAACCCAGAGACGCATGGCTCGCACGCAGGAGGCGCTCTACCGCGAGATCGACCTCGAGCTCTCGTGGTCGGAGCGGGAGCTCCCCGAGCGCGAGCGCACCAGGCACGTCCACCGGCTGCACCCGTATCTCGGCAAGTTCGTGCCGCAGCTCGTCGAGACGCTGCTGGCGCGCCACATGCGGGCGGGCGGCGCCGTGCTCGACCCGTTCGCCGGGTCGGGGACGACGCTCGTGCAGTCGCTCGAGAGCGGGCATCCGGCTGCCGGGGTCGACGTGGCCGGCTTCAACTGCCTGCTGATGCGCGTCAAGACGGCGCGCTACAACCTCTTCTCGCTCGAGCACGAGGTGCGCGACGTGCTGGCGCGGCTCGGCGAGGCGGAGCCCGGCGCGCGGCCGTCCCCGTACGTGCGCCGCTGGTTCGCGCCGCAGGCGCAGCGCGACCTGCTCGCGTTCCGGTCGCTGATCGCGGACGCTGAGCACGGTGACGTCTTGCGCGTCGTGCTCGCGCGCGCCGCCCGGTCGGCGCGTCTCACGACCCACTTCGACCTCGACTTCCCGAAGGAGCCGCAGCGCGGGCCCTACTGGTGCCGCAAGCACCGGCGCGAGTGCAGGCCGGTCGAGCGCGCCGAGCACTTCCTGCGCCGCTACGCGCTCGACACGGTCGAGCGGATCAAGGCGTTCGCGCGCGTGCGGCGGCCGAGCGCGGAGGCGGCGGTCCTGCACGGCGACGCGCGCGAGCTCTCGCTCGGCGGCCCCTACGCGGGGGTCGTCACGTCGCCTCCCTATCCGGGCCTGATCGACTACCACGAGCAGCACCGCTACGCCTACGAGCTGCTCGGGCTGGACGACCGGCGCGAGCTCGAGCTGGGCGCGGCGGCTGCGGGGACCGGGCGGGCCGCGGTCGAGGCGTACTGCGAGGGCATCGCGGCCGTGCTCGTGCGGGTGCGCGAGTCGCTGGAGCCGGGGGCGCCGGTGCTGATCGTGGTGAACGACCGGCGCGAGCTCTACGACGGCATTCTCGAACGGGCGGGCCTGCGCCTCGACGGGCGCTCGAGCCGGCACGTGAACCGGCGCACGGGGCTCCGGTCCGGCGAGTACTTCGAGGACGTGCTGGTCGCTAGGAGGGCTTGAGGAAGCACCGCTCGTTCGGCGTGGTGCGATGCTCGTGCCGAGGCTTTGACGCAGGGAGCCTCGATAGCAGTGCCCTATCGGGGCGACCGAGGACAACGCATCGGGACGAGCAGCGTGCCGCGACGGACTCAGACTGTGCTTCCTCAAGCCTCCTAGAGCCGGTTGAGCTCGTCCAGGCCGAGGTAGGCGGCGGCGACGTCGCTGAGGGCGCCGCGGCGCACGTGCTCGCGGAAGTCGCCGAACGGCATGAGTGCGAGCTCGACCGCCTCGTTGTCCTCCAGCCACGGCTCGGCGACGCGGTAGCAGCCCGTGGCGACGAAGGCGTGGCGGCGGTGCGTCGAGTACGCGCCCGCCCAGGACGTGCCGGCGGCGCGGAGGTCGCCCTCGTAGCCCGTCTCCTCGAGCAGCTCGCGCCGCGCCGCCTGCTCGGGCGTCTCGCCCTCGTCGACGATGCCCCCGGGTAGCTCGTAGAGCAGCTCCTCGGGGCCGGGGCGGTACTCGCGCACCAGGAGCACCTCGTCCTCCTCGGTGAGCGCGAGCACGGCGACCGTGTCCGCGCTCCGGAAGACGTCGAAGTCCGCCTCGCGCCCGTCGGGGAGCCGGAAGCGGCGCGTCAGGATCTTGCGGAAGCCGTCGTACGACAGGCGTTCGCTCAGCTTCTCCCACGGGCGCATGCGCAGAAGATGTCGAACTTCCGGCACAGACGCGTCCGGAATTGACCCGTAGCGACGGACGGTGACGGCACGGGTTCTCACGCCCGTTCAGGTCAGAAGGCAGGAGGTAGCCTCGGAGAGGTCAGCAACCCGAGAGGAGGTCATCGCGTCCCGTCCGCATCAAGTACGGAGGTCCCCATGAGTACGACCGTCGAGACCGCCATCGACATCCGTGCGTTCCAGGCCGAGATCCCAGACGCGGAGCTAGACGAGTTGCGTCGGCGTATCGCCGCGACTCGCTGGCCCAGCAAGGAGCTCGTCGCAGACCGCTCGCAGGGTGTGCAGCTTGCGACCCTGAAGGAGCTCGCCCGCTACTGGACGACCGAGTACGACTTCGGACGGCTCGAGGCGAGGCTCAACGCGCTCCCGCAGTTCATGACCGAGATCGACGGCGTGGACATCCACTTCATCCACGCGAAGTCACCGCACGCGGACGCGTTGCCGCTGATCATGACCCACGGCTGGCCAGGCTCGGTCATCGAGCTGCTCGATGCCGTCGGCCCGCTGACCGACCCGACCGCGCACGGCGGCCGCGCCGAGGACGCGTTCCACCTCGTGCTGCCGTCCCTGCCCGGCTATGGCTTCTCCGCCGAGCCGACCGAGCTCGGCTGGAACGTCGGTCGCACCGGGCAGGCGTGGGCGGAACTGATGAACCGCCTCGGCTACACGCGCTACGTCGCGCAGGGCGGCGACGTGGGCGCCGCTGTCACCGACACAATGGGCCGCCAGGCACCCGAGGGGCTGCTGGGCATCCACACGAACCTACTCGTGACGGTGCTGGCTGGCCCCATGCCGGCGGAAACCGAGCAGGAACGCGCCGCTGCCGACGCGCTCGCGACCTTCAGGGCGAGCGGCTTCGGCTACTTCCTGGAGCAGGCCACGCGGCCGCAGACGATCGGGTACGCCCTGCTCGATTCACCCGTAGCTCTGGCCGCGTGGCTGCTCGACCACGACACGGACAGCTACTACAAGATCTCGAGCGCTTTCGTCGACGGCCGGCCCTCGGGCAACCTCACTCGGGACCAGATCGTCGACAACATCACGCTGTACTGGCTCACCCGCACCGGGGCCTCGGCCGCACGGTCGTACTGGGAGGACGGACAGGCTCTGGCCGCAGCTCAGGCGGCCGGCCAGGCTCCTCCGCCGGTCTCGCTCCCGGTCGGCTTCACGACGTTCCCCGGCGAGATCTGGCGGACCCCGCGCAGCTGGGTCGAGCACTCCTACCCCAACGTCACCTACTTCAACGAGGTCGACAAGGGCGGCCACTTCGCGGCGTGGGAAGAGCCAGAGCTCTTTGCCACCGAGCTGCGAGCCGCGTTCAAGTCACTGCGTTGATCGGTGCTCGTGGGCGGCGCGCAACGGTGCGCGCCGCCCACGGCCTGTCGGTGCTGGAAGAGGTCGACGTCGGCTCGCGCCTGTCGGGAGCCCGAAGCGGCGGGTGAGGATCTTGCGCAAGCCGTCGTAGGACAGGCGCTTGCTCAGCTTCTCCCATGGGCGCATGCCGAGCAGATGTCGCAGTTCCGGTCCAGACGCTTGCGTAGATCGTTCGTAGCGTCGGACGGTGCTGGCACGGGTTCTCACGCACGCGCTTGTCGGGCTCGAGGCGAGACGCGTCGAGGTGGAAGCGCACATCCAGGGTGGGCTCGAGGGATTCGCTCTGGTCGGCATGGGAGATCGCGCCTGCCAGGAGGCCAAGCAGCGCGTGAAGAGCGGCGTGCTCTCGGCGGCGCTCCAGTGGCCGGGCAAACGCCTCACCGTGAACCTCGCGCCCGCCGCGCTGCGCAAGGAGGGCTCCGGCTACGACCTCCCGATCGCGCTGGCGATTCTGGCCGCGTCGCATCAGCTGCCGCCGGAGCGCGTTCACGCGCACGCCGCCGTCGGCGAGATCGCGCTCGACGGTCGGATCCGGCCAGTCGACGGTGCGGTGGTCGTCGCCGAGGCGGCGCGGCGGGCTGGCGCGGAACGGATCCTCTGCGCGGCGGAGTCGGGACCGGAAGCGGCGCTGGGCGGGGTCGAGGCGATCCCGGTTCATCACCTCGCCGAGGCGGCCGCGTACCTGCGCGGCGAGGTGGACATCGCGCCGTGCGAGCCTCCGACCGGCGAGCGAGCTCCGCCCGCGTATCCCGATCTCGCAGACGTGCGCGGGCAGGAGCGGGCGCGCCGGGCGCTCGAGATCGCCGCGGCCGGCAGCCACAACCTGCTGCTCGCGGGGCCGCCGGGCACGGGCAAGACCATGCTCGCGCGCCGGTTGCCGGGCGTGCTACCGCCGCTCACCTTCGACGAGGCGCTCGACGTGACGCGCATCTGGTCGGTCGCCGGTCTGCTCCGGGCTGGGCAGGGGCTGGTCGAACGGCGGCCGTTTCGCGCGCCGCATCACAGCGCATCGATGCCTGCGATCGTCGGGGGCGGCGGGCGCGGCCTGCGGCCCGGCGAGGCCACGCTCGCGCACAACGGCGTGCTGCTGCTCGACGAGCTGCCCGAGTTCGCGCGGCCGGCGCTCGAGGCGCTCCGCCAGCCGCTGGAGGACGGCTCGATCGCGGTCGCGCGGGTGGAGGGGAAGGCGGTCTTCCCGGCGCGCTTCCAGCTCATCGGGACGATGAACCTCTGTCCCTGCGGCGCGCGCGGCGACCCGCGGGCGGAGTGCACCTGCTCGGCACAGCGGCTCGCGACCTTTCGCGACAAGCTGTCGCGCGCGCTCCTCGACCGGTTCGACCTGATCGTCACCGTGCCGCGGGCGCGCGCCGACGAGCTCGCCGCGGCGCCCGGCGAGCCGTCCGCGGCGATGCGCGCCCGGGTCGTCGCCGCGCGCGAGCGGCGTGTGGCGGAGCGGACCGCTGCGGCCGATGCCCTGCTCGACCGCGCCGTGGAGCGGCTGCCGCTCTCGGGGCGTGGACGGGCGCGTGTGGGCCGGGTCGCGGGGACGATCGCTGCGCTCGCCGCTGCGGACGCGGTCGAGGACGAGCACGTCGCCGAGGCGCTCGCCTATCGGCCGCCGAAGGAGCTCGCCGCGTGAGTGAGCTGGCGATCGCCGCGTTCGCGGCTGAGAGCGGCGAGCACGTCCTCGCCGCGCCGCGACACGAGCGCTTCCGAGCGTTCGTCCGCCGCTTCGACGAGCGGGCATACCGCGAGCGGCTCGCGGCGCTGGGCGTCACCTGGCTGGCCCGGTCGCGCGGGCTTCCGCGAAGCGTGTCGACGATCTTCGATCCGCCGGCGGGCGTGTTCACCAGGGGCTGCGCCCCGCTCGAGCTGCTCGACGCGCCGTCGGTCGCGGTCGTCGGCGCGCGGGCGTGCTCGCCGTACGGCGCCCAGGTGGCGCGCATGCTCGGGCGCGAGCTCGCGGCCGCCGGGCTCGTCGTCGTGAGCGGGCTCGCGCGCGGGATCGACGCCGAGGCGCACCGCGGTGCACTCGAGGCGGGTGGGCGCACCGTCGCCGTGCTCGGCTGCGGGATCGACCGCGACTACCCGGCGTCGCATGCCGAGCTCGCCGGCCGCATCCGCGCGTCCGGGCTCGTCGTGTCGGAGTACGGGCCGGGCGTCGAGCCGGCGCCGTGGCGGTTCCCGGCGCGCAACCGGATCGTCGCGGGGCTCTCCCAGGCAACCGTGGTCGTCGAAGCGCGGGAGCGGAGCGGCGCGCTGATCACCGCGGACCTGGCACTCGAGGAGGGGCGCGAGGTGTTCGCCGTCCCGGGCGAGATAACCAGCGCGCTGTCGGCCGGCACGAACAGGCTGCTCGCGCTCGGCGCGTCGCCGCTGCTCGAGACGGCCGACGTGCTGCGCTCCTTCGGGATCGATCCGGCGGAGCGTCCGCCGGCCGCCGGCCTGAGCGAGCTCGCGGCGACGGCGCTCGAAGCGCTCGGCGACGGGCCTGCGTCGATCGACGAGCTCGTCGCCGCGACGGGACTCGGCGCAGGAGCGGTCGCGGCGGCACTGAGCGAGCTCGAGCTCGCGGGCTTGGCTGCGGAGGGCGACGGCCGCTACCGGCGGGCGGCGGGGCGGTGAGTACGATCGCCGCGCGTGGGCTCGTTCTGGCTCGAGGAGGAGGCGGCACCGCTTCCGGCGACGCGGCTGCGGGGCGAGCCGGAGGTCGTGGTCGTGGGCGGCGGGGTGACCGGCTGCTCGTGCGCGCTCACGCTCGCGCAAGCCGGCGTGCGCGTCCGCCTCCATGAGGCACGCGCGATCGCGTCGGGCGCGAGCGGCCGCAACGGCGGCTTCGCGCTTCGCGGAGGCCTCGCGTACTACGACGTGGCGCGCAGCGAGCTCGGCCTCGAGCTCGCCCGTCAATTCTGGGAGCTGACCGAGCGGACGCTCGAGCGGATGGCGACGCTCGCGGGCGACGCGTTCGTCCCGACCGGGAGCGTGCGGCTGGCCGACGAGACGGAGCTTGCGCTGCTGCGGGCCGAGTACGACGCGCTGGTCGCGGACGGCTTCGCCGCGGTCTGGCACGACGACCTGCCGGGTCGGCTCGGCGGGTTGTTTGCCGGTGCGCTCGAGCACCCGGGCGACGGGTCGTTGCGGCCTGCCCGCTGGGTGCGGCGGCTCGCGCGGCACGCCGCCGAGGCGGGCGCCGAGCTGCGCGAGCACGACCGCGTCGAGTCGCTCGACGCGCTCGGAGACGTGGCGGTGGTCGTCGCGACCGACGGCTACACGGACGGGCTCGTGCCGTTCCTGGACGAGTCGATCCGGGCGACGCGCGGGCAGGTGCTCGTCACGGAGCCGCTCGCCGAGGTGGAGTACGGGCGGCCGCACTACGCGCGCTACGGCTACGACTACTGGCAGCAGTTGCCGGACGGACGGCTCGTGCTCGGCGGCCAGCGCGACACGAGCCCCGAGACGGAGTTCACCGCGGTCGAGGAGACCACGCCGCTGATCCAGGGGCGCGTCGAGCGCCTGCTCGAGGGCCTTGTGGGACGCGTGCCGCCGATCACGCACCGCTGGGCCGGGATCTTCGGCAGCTCCCCCGACGGGCGGCCGCTCGCGGGCCGCGTGCCTGGCACCGACAACGTCTGGGTCGCCGCCGGCTACTCGGGCCACGGCAACGTCCTCGGCCTGGCATGCGGCGACCTGGTCGCCCGGGCGATCCTCGGCCAGGAGCTGCCCGAGTTGGCGCTGTTCGACCCGGCGCGCCTGGGCTAGCCGTACAGCCGGTCGGTCTTCGCCGCCATGACGAAGTCGTTGCGGTGCAGGCCCTTGATCTTGTGCGTCCACCACGTGACGGTCGTCCGTCCCCACTCGGTCAGGAGCGCCGGATGGTGACCTTGCTCCTCCGCGACCGCGCCGACGCGGTCGGTGAACGCAAGCGCCTGCGCGAAGTCGTCGAAGCCGAAGACGCGCTGCAGCCGCTTGATGCCGTCGAGCTCGACGAGCTCCCAGCCGGGGATCTCGGGCAAGAGCTCGGCGATCTCCGCCCCGGCGACCTGTGGCGCGTCGCGGCGGCAGGCGACGCAAGTCGACCCGGCCAGCGTCTCCATGCCGGCAGGGTAGAGACGCGCGCCCGTCGAGCCGTGGATCACCCGCCCAGGTTCAACGAGGCGCCGTCATTCGGCGTGGGGTTGAAGCGTGCGTAGAGCGAGCCACTCCAGGCGATGAGGTCGTCCCCGGTCCACACGATCGCGCTCCCGGCACGGGAGTTCAGCGGCGACGGTCCCGGCGTGATCGTCTGCCAGCTGTCGGTGTCGAGCCGATAGATCTGAAGGCCACTCGACCCGTCGGGCGCCACATAGCGATCGCCGAGCCAGGCCGACTGCTGGTACGCGCCGCTCGGGCCCGGGTACGGAGCGAAGGCTCCCTTGCGCCAGGTCCCGGTCGTCGGGTCGTACCGGACGACAGCGACCTTCCCGCTGTTCACGTTGCTCGCCACACCGACCGTCGTGAACACCAGCTCCCTGCCGCTTGGGGCGGCCAGTGTTAGCTGCTGTCCCGGGACGACCGGCGCTTTCGTGAGATCGACCCTGCGCAGCGCGTCCGTCGCCGGGTCGTAGGCGAGGAGCGTGGGCGAGCAGGACGTCAGGCGCGCGGCACACACCGAGCCCATCACGAAGAGCTCGCGCCTGTTCCAGACGGCGCCGGCGCCGGGCATGAGCCCGCTGACGTGGTTGAGCGCCGGCAGGAGCCGCCACGTGCCTGTCCGCGGGTCAAGGGCGGCGGCGACGGGCCTGGCGAGCGTGTCTCCCAGATTGCCGCCGACGACGACCAGTTCCTTGCCGGTCCAGGCCGAGGCGTAGCCCTCCCGCTTACCGAGGGGCCCGGCCGGCAAACGACGCCAGCTGTCGGTCGAGGAGTCGTAGGCCGCAGCGCCCACGGGGCCGTCGGGCGAGTTCGACGCCCACACCACCAGCTCGTCGCCCGTCCAGCCGGCGGCGGCCCCGCCCTGCACCCCGGACGGAGCGGACGCGATCGCGTGCCACGTGCGCGTGCCCGGGTCGTACGTGGCCCCATCGGACGCACACCTGTCACAGGGACCGGCCGAGACGGCGCGCTTGGTCACGCCGCCCCAGACGAGCATCTCCTTGCCGGTCCACACGCTGACCTCGGCGATGCGTCCGGCGATCGGAGTCGGTGGCAACGATTGCCACTTCGCTTCGGTGCTGATCCGGTTGGCCCGGCCCGCGATGATCGCGGCCACCGCTGCCACTACAAGCGCCGCTGCGATCGCGGCTGCGATGAACCAGGCGCGGCGGTGCCGACGTGTGATGTGGGCCGTGACCGGCGCGGATTCGGGCGACCCCGCCCGAGGGAAGCTATGCGCCACTGTCCACCTCCCAGCGGACGCAGACAGGATCGCTCAGCTTCGCGCGGCAGTCATCAGGGTGCCCGCTGACCCGCGCTTCCCCGATGTACGGAGCCGCGGTGGCAGCGCGAGATTCGTCAGAGCTGAAGCGTGTGCACGCCCGCCAGCTCGCCGGACTCGTACGCGCGAACGGCCGCGACGGCGACCCCGAGATCCTGGATGGCCAGGCCGGTCGAGTCGAACGCGGTCACTTCGTCGTCCGACCGGCGGCCTTCGGCGGCGCCGGTGAGGACGGCGCCGAGCTCGGTCACGTCTTCGCGCGCCAGCAGTCCCGCCTCGTACGCGTAGACCACCTCACCGCCGTGCGACGCCTGCTCCCAGTCGTCGCAGAAGACGCGCACCCGCGCGAGCTCCTCGGGCGCGATCTCGGCCTTGCCGGGCCCGTCGGCGCCCATGAGGCTCACATGCTGTCCCGGCCGGAGAGCGCCGGGGCCGAAGAGGAGCTCATGGCCGGGAGTGACGGTCACGACCACGTTTGACGAAAGTGCCTCGTCGCGGCTCGAGGCGACGCGCCCACCGAGCTCGTCCGCGACCTGCGCGGCGCGCGCCGCGTCGACGTCCCAGACGATCACGTCGCGCCCACGGGCCGCGAACGTCTTCGCGGCCTGGCGGCCGTTGACGCCCGCGCCGATCACCGCCGCCGGGCCGTCGGGGCGCCCGAGCACCTCCGCCGCCAGGACGGCCGCCGCACCCGTGCGCAGCGCCGTGACGGCGCCCGCGTCGAGCACGGCACTCAGCGATCCGTTCTCGGCATCCGAGAGCAGCACGAGCCCGGTCACCGTCGGGAGCCCGCGCGCCGGGTTGCCAGGGAACGACGTGACCCACTTCAGCAGCGCATGCCCGCCGCCGAGCGCCGGCATCGCCCGGAAATCGCCGGCCGGGTAATTGGTGACGTAGACCTTCGGCGGCATCGTCCACTCGCCCCGCGCGAACGCAACGAACGCGTCGCGCACGGCCTCGACCGCCTCTGCAGGCGACACCGCCGCCTCGATGTCGCGGGCCGTCAGCAGTGGAACGTTCGGCACGGTTCCTCTCCGGTCGCGTCACACACGGGTGCGTTTTACCGCGTTATCGTCGAGACCGGAGGGAGGCAAGCGGCCGGCCCCAGGGCTATGTCCCGCGCGGGCGCGGCCGGTGCGGACATGTCCGTCAGACGTTCTTGACCGCGTCGACGAGCTTCGCGACCGAGTCCTTTGCGTCGCCGAACAGCATCGCCGTCTTGGGGTCGACGTAGAGCGGGTTGTCGATGCCGGCGAAGCCCGGGTTCATCGACCGCTTCAGCACCACGATGTTCTTCGCGTGGTCGACGTTCAAGATCGGCATGCCGTAGATCGGGCTCGACGTGTCGTTCCGCGCGGACGGGTTGGTCACGTCGTTCGCGCCGATGACGAGCGCCACATCCGTCTCGTCGAAGTCGTCGTTGATCTCGTCCATCTCGAACAGCTCGTCGTACGGGACGTTCGCCTCGGCGAGCAGCACGTTCATGTGCCCGGGCATGCGGCCCGCGACGGGGTGGATCGCGTAGCGCACGTCGACGTTGCGTTTGTCGAGCTCGTCCGCGAGCTTCCGCACGTCGTGCTGCGCCTGCGCGACCGCCAGGCCGTAGCCGGGCACAACGATCACGCGCTTGGCGTAGGCGAGCATGACGGCGACATCGTCCGCCGTCGTGGCGCGCACCGAGCCGTCCGTGCCCGCCGCCGCGGCCGCAGCCCCCGACGCCTGCAGCTGGCCGAATGCGCCGAAGAGCACGTTCGTGACCGAGCGGCCCATCGCGCGGGCCATCATCAGCGTCAGCAGCGTCCCCGACGCGCCGACGAGCATGCCGCTCACGATCAGCACGTTCTCGTGGAGCACGAAGCCGGTCGCCGCGGCGGCGATGCCCGTGAACGCGTTCAGCAGCGCGATCACGACCGGCATGTCCGCGCCGCCGATCGGGAGGACGAACAGCACGCCGAACGCGAGTGCGCCGACGACGAGCAGCACCAGCACCGCCTCCGACTCGGCGCCCGCGATGATCGCGATGCCGAGCGCCGCCACCGCCGCGATCACGAGCCCGTTGATGATCTTCTGGCCGGGGTAGACGATCGGCCGCCCGCCGATCAGCTCCTGCAGCTTCGCGAACGCGACCCCGCTGCCGGCGAACGAGATGCTGCCGATCAGCGCGCTCAGCACGATCGAGACGGAGACGTTGAGGTCGAGATTGCCCGGCGCAGGCGTCGCGTCGTGGAACTCCGCGAGCGCGATCAGCGCCGCCGCGCCGCCGCCGACGCCGTTGAAGAGCGCCACCATCTGCGGCATCGCCGTCATCTTCACGGCGCGCGCGGCGTACCAGCCGACCGGTGCGAAGACGGCCATCACGAGCAGGATCCAGCCGATGTTCTCGAGGCCGGGCCGGAAGAACGTCGCGACGATCGCGACCGCCATCCCGAACGCGCCGACCCAGTTGCCCTGCCGCGCCCGGGCGGGCGAGGACAGGAAGCGGAGCGCGAGGATGAAGCAGACGATCGTGACGAGGTACGCGAGGGTGATCGCGTCCGTGCGGCTCACGAGCCCTCCTTCTCCTTCACGGGCTCGCGTTTCTTGAACATCTCGAGCATGCGGTCGGTGACGACGAAGCCGCCGACGACGTTCATCGTCCCGAGCGCCACCGCCGCCAGCGACACGATCCGCACCCACCAGACCTGGTCGGGCAGGCCGGCCACGATGATCGCACCGACGATCACGATGCCGTGGATCGCGTTCGTGCCCGACATCAGCGGCGTGTGCAGCAGCGTCGGCACCTTCGAGATCACCTCGACGCCGAGGAAGATCGCGAGGATCAGGACGGTCAGCTCGATCAGGAACTGGCTCTGGCTCACGCGGTCACCTTCTCTCTCGTCACGCATGCCCCCGCGGTGATCTCGTCGTCCCAGTCGAGGTTGAGCGCGCCGTCCGGGGCAAGGTGCTGCAGCAGTGCCATCACGTTGCGCGCGTAGAGCTGGCTCGCGTGGGCGGGCATCTCGCTCGGCAGGTTCAGCGTCCCGACGACGAGCACGCCGTCGACGTCCGCCTCCTCGCCCGGCTGCGTCAGCTCGCAGTTGCCGCCCGCCTCGGCCGCCAGGTCGACGATCACCGAGCCGGGGCGCATGCCCCGCACCGCCGCGGCCGGGATCAGCCGCGGGGCCGGGCGGCCCGGGATGAGCGCGGTCGTGATCACCGCGTCGAAGCCGGGGATGCGCTCCGCGAGCGCCTGCTGCTGCTGCGCCTGCTGCTCCGGCGTCAGCTCGCGCGCGTAGCCGCCCTCGGTCTCCTCGCCGTGCACGCCCAGGTCGAGGAACGTTGCGCCGAGGCTCTCGACCTGCTCCTTCACGACCGGCCGCACGTCGAAGCCGGACACGACCGCGCCGAGCCGGTTGGCCGTCGCGATCGCCTGCAGGCCGGCGACGCCGGCGCCGAGCACGAGCACCTTCGCGGGCGGGACGGTGCCCGCCGCCGTCATCAGCATGGGGAAGAAGCGCGGCAGCCGGTCGGCTGCGATCAGCGCCGCCTTGTAGCCGGCGACGGTGCTCTGCGAGGAGAGCGCGTCCATCGGCTGCGCGCGCGTGATGCGCGGGATCGACTCCATCGCGAACGCGACGACGCCGCGGCCCGCCAGCCGCTGGATGCCCTCCGCGTCGGTCAGCGGCTGGAGGAAGGCGATCAGCACCTGACCTTCGCGCATCCGCGCCGCCTCCTCGGCCGACGGCCTGGCGACGCGGACGATCGCCTCGGCCTGCGCGTACAGCTCGTTGGCGTCGACCAGGCGCGCGCGTGCCTCCGTGTACTCCTCGTCCGGGTAGCCGGCCGCCGTGCCCGCGCCGCGCTCGACGAGGACGTCGAAGCCGGCCTTCGCGAGCCGTCCGGCGATGTCCGGCACGAGCGCCACGCGGCGCTCGCCGGCAGCGGTTTCCTTGGGCACGCCGACGACCATGGGTCGCGCAACTCTACGGTCCGGAGCGGCGGGTGGGATGCCGGTATCCCCGCAGCGCCGATGCGGGTCAGCCCGCGGTCAGAGGGTTGCCCAGACGTCCAGCTTCGACCGCGTGCGCCGGATGACCTCGTCGGTGAACGCGATCGTGCCGACGTGGCCGCCGAGGTCGGCCGTGCGCACGCCCTCCGCGACCGACTCGAGCGCCGACTCGCGGATCGCGCGCGACGTGCGTTGCGAGGCGTCGTCGCCGTAGGCGAGCAGCGCCGCGCCGGCCAGGATCATCGCCAGCGGGTTGGCGACGTCCTTCCCCTGCAGCGAGGGCGCCGTGCCGTGCGCCGCCTCGGCCACGACGGCCTGGAGCACGAAGTCGTCGTCGAACGCGACGAGGCGCGACTCGGCGCCGGCGATCGAGCCGAAGAGCGGCAGCACGAGATCGGAGAGGATGTCGCCGTCGCGGTTGAGCGCCGGGATGACGAGCGGCGCGCCGGAGCTCTGCAGCAGCAGCGCGAACGTCGCGTCGATCAGCTGGGGCTCGTACCGCACGTCGGGGTGGCGGGCCGCCGCCTCGTCCATCTCCTCCTTGAGCAGCCCCTCGTAGACGGGGCTGACGGTGTACTTGGGCCCGCCGAAGACCTTCGCGCCGATGCGCTCCGCCTCACGGAAGGCGAACTCGGCGACCGCGCGGCAGATGCGGCGCTCGATGCGCTCGGTGCGCAGCGCCACCTCGTCGTCGCCCTCGCCCTCGCGCCACTCGCGCGCGCCGTACGCGTCGCCGACGGCCATGCGCACGATCGAGATCGGCTCGTGCACGCCGCCGAGCGGCACCACGCCGGGGATGCGCCGGCCGGTGCGGATGATCACGCGGCCGCCGATCTCCTCGCGCAGGATCCGGTTGGGCGAGCCGATGTCGTCCTTGCCCTCGGGCGTGACCGTGGCGGCCTTCAGCCCGAGCCCGGTCTCGCGGATGCGCGCGGCGGCGTCGTAGACCACCTCGTTGCCCGTGGCGCGCCGGTGGCCGAGCGACAGGTCGTAGCGCTCGAACTCGACCGGCACGCCCGTGACGTCGGGGTCGAGCGCCCGCAGCGCCTCCTCGAGCAGCTCCTGCCCGGTCTCGTCCCCTTCGAGGACGACGATGGTCGTGTCGGCCATGGGGCGCGATTCTACGGGCGGTTACACGCGCGGTCCGTCCGGCTAGAACGTCGCGATGACGAGCCGGGGCGGATGGCGGCGGGAGGGCTCGCGGCGGCGGTTCCGCTACGTGGACGGGCGCGGACGGCGCATCACCGATCCCGAGCAGCTCGCCCGGATCGAGGAGCTCGTGATCCCGCCCGCGTGGCGCGATGTCTGGATCTCGCCGCGGCCGGGCGCGAAGCTCCAGGCGACGGGCGTCGATGCGGCCGGGCGGACGCAGTACCTGTACCACGAGGACGACCCACCGTTCTGGCACGGACGCGTGCGAACTTCGTGGATAGGCTCGAAACGGGTAACGAGGGTGGATCGACCCCCCACCCGGGTGGGGAGAGCGAGGTCTGGGGGACATGTCCCGCGCGAACATGTCTCTCGGTCACTCGCCGCGTGCACGTCGTCGAAGCTGGGTCGCTCCGAGCCAGAACGCTTTTCCCGCTCTTTGGGAACTCACAAAAGGCGCCGCTCGGGCGCCGTCCGAAGGCGTCCGTACGATGGGCAGGTGACCCTCTCGCTGGTCGCCGGGCCGGCGAATGCCGGCAAGGTCGCGCTGCTCCTGGAGCGCTATGTGGCCGCTCTGGATCGCGACCCGTACCTCATCGTGCCGATCGGGTCGGACGTCGAGCGGGTCGAGCGGGAGCTGGTGGCCCGGTGGGGCGGGCTCGTCGGCGGCTCGATCGGCACCTTCGACGACCTGTTCCGACGGATCGGCCGCCGCGGTGCGCGGCCGCTCGCCACCGACGTCCAGCAGACGCTCCTGCTCCGCCGCGCCACCGCGCAGGCCTCGCTGAACGGCCTCGCTGCCTCCGCGCGCTCGACCGGCTTCGTCGAGGCGCTGCGCGACGCGGTGCGCGAGCTCGGCGCCGCGCTGGTCGAGCCGGGCGACGTCGACGGCGACCTCGGCCGCCTGTACGCCGCCTACCGTGAGGAACTCGACCGCTGCGGGCTCTGGGATCGCGATCTCCTCCGCGCGCACGCCGTGCAGCTCCTCGAGGGCGACCTCGACGCCTGGCAGGGCCAGCCCGTCTTCGCGTACGGCTTCGAGGACCTGACCGAGGCCGAGTGGCGCCTCGTCCAGGCGCTCGCCGGCCGCGCCGCCGTGACCGTGTCGCTCCCGTACGAGCCCGGCCGCCCCGCCTTCGCGGCGCTCCGAACCACCGCCGAGGAGCTGGCCGCGCTCGCCGGGCCGCGCGTCGAGGAGCTGCCGCCTGCCTTCGACGACGTCGCTCATCCCGCGATCGCGCACGTCGAGCGGGCGCTCTTCGCCGACACGCCGCCGCCTGCGCCGCCGATCGAGGGCGCGATCCGCTTCTTCGAGGGGGCCGGCCCGCGCGGGTCGCTCGAGCTCGTCGGCCACGAGATCCTCGAGCTGATCCGCGGCGGCACGGCGCCCGAGCGGATCGGCGTCGTCTGCCCGTCGGTCGACCGCCTCCAGGCGCCGTTCGAGACCGCCTTCGGCTCGCTCGGGATCCCGTATGCCGTCGAGGCGCCGACCCGCCTAGAGGCCGCGCCGTACGGGCGCGCGCTGCTGTCGGTGCTCCGCTTCGCCTGGCTCGGCGGCGGCCGGCGCGAGCTCTTCGGCTACGTCCGCTCGCCGTACTCCGGGCTCGCCCGCTCGCACGCCGACTACGTCGAGGGACGCCTGCGCGGCCGCGGGATCGCAGCGCCGGAGCGCGTTGACGCCGAGGTCGAGGTGCTCCGAGGCGCGCGGCTGCCCGTCGTCGACGCGCTCCGCGCCGAGCAGGACGCGGTCGCCGCGGCCCGCGATGCCGCAACCACGCTCATTCGCGGTGCCCACGGCACCGAGCGGCCGCCGGTCGGCGAGACCTCGCGTGACGACCTGCGCGCGTACGAGGCGGTCGCGCGCCTGCTCGACGAGCTCGACGGCTGGCAGCGGCTCGAAGGACGGCTCACGCGCGAAGACGTCGTCGCCGCACTCGAGCGGCTCACCGTGTGGCCGCGCAACGCCGCCGGGCCGGGCCGCGTCGCGGTCGTCGATCTCCTGCGCGCGCGCACGCGCCGCTTCGACGCCGTCTTCGTGCTCGGCCTGGAGGAGGGGAGCCTCCCGCGCCGCCCGCCGTCGTCGCCGTTCCTCGACGACGACGTGCGCCGCGAGCTCGGCTCGCGCCTCCAGCGCCCGGACCCGGTCGCCCGCGACCGCTACCTCTTCTACACGGCGTGCGCGCGCGCGGCGCGGCGGCTCTACCTCGTGCGCGAGGCAGCCACAGACGAAGGCGCGCCGCGCGAGGCGAGCCCGTTCTGGGAAGAGGTCGCCGCGCTCTTCGACGCGGACGACGTCGTCCGCTGGACGCGCCGTCGGCCGCTCTCGGCGCTCACCTGGGCGCTCGAGTCCGCGCCGACCGACCGCGAGCGGCTCCGCGCTGTCGCCTCGCTTGCGAGCGCCGAGGAGACCCGCCGCGAGGCGCAGGCGCTCGCCCGCGCGAACGGCTGGGACCGCCGCCTCGAGCGCGCGCTCCGCGCCGAGAAGCGGCGCACGCTCATCCGCCACCCGGTCGTTCTGGAGCTGTGGCGCGCGCGCTCCACGTTCAACGTCACGGAGCTCGAGCGCTTCGCCGACTGCTCGTCGGCGTGGCTGATGGAGCGGGTCGTCGACCCGCGCTCGATCGACGCCGAGGTCGACGCGAAGCTGCGCGGCTCCGTCGCGCACTCGGCGCTCTACCGCTTCTTCAGCGGGCTGCAGAAGGAGCTCGGCACGCCGCACCTCGACGAGCGGAACGCAGACGCGGCGGTCGTGTTCATCCACGCGTGCCTCGACGAAGCGATCGCCGGCGTTCGCATGGAGATGAGCGACCTCGAGCGGCGGCAGCTGCGCGCCGGGCTCGCGCGCGACCTGGAAGCGCTCGTCCGCGACGAGGCGGCCGGAGACGCTCGCCTCGTGCCGGACCGCTTCGAGGTCTCGTTCGGCGGCGAGCGCTCGACGACCCCTGGGCTCGAGCTCGGCGACGGGCTCACGCTCTCCGGGAAGATCGACCGCGTCGACGTCGAGCCGCTTTCGGCACGCGCGATCGTGCAGGACTACAAGGCCGGCAAGACCGCCCACTCCGCACGCGACATCGAGAAGGAGCTGCGGCTCCAGATCCCGCTCTACATGCTCGTGCTGCGCGACCTGATCGGGCTCGAGCCGCTCGGCGGCGTCTACCGGCCGCTCTCCGGCGACCGGCGCGCGCGCGGGCTGCTCCGCTCCGATGCCGGCGACGACCTGCCGGGCTTCGTCAAGCACGACTACCTCGAGGACGACGCCTTCTGGGCGCAGGTCGAGGGAGCACGCGAAACGGCGCGGGTACTCGCCGGCCGGATCAGGACCGGCGACGTGAAGCACGACCCGAAGGGCAACGAGTGCCCCGCATGGTGCGACCTGTGGTCGATGTGCCGGGTGGGGCGCGCGTGAATCCCGAGCAGACCGCCGCCGTCGAGGCCCGCGGGCGCGTCTTCGTCTCCGCGGGCGCGGGCACCGGCAAGACGGCCGTGCTCGTGGAGCGCTTCGTCCGCGCCGTCTGCGACGAGGGCCTCGACGTCGACTCGCTGCTCGTCATCACCTACACGAAGCGCGCCGCCGGCGAGCTCCGCTCGCGCATCCGCCACGAGTTGCGGGCGCGCGGCCGCCACGACCTGGCGCGCGCGCTGGACGGAGCATGGATCTCGACCATCCACGGCTTCTGCAACCGGCTGCTGAAGGCGTATCCGTTCGCGGCCGGCCTCGACCCGCGCTTCCGCGAGCTCGACGAGGCGCAGGCGGCGGTGCTGCGCGGCGAGGCCTTCGACGCGGCGCTCACGGAGTTCTGCGCTGAGGACGACCCGCACCGGCTGCGGCTGCTCGCGACCTACACGGCGCCCGGGCTCCGCCGCATGCTGACCGGCATCCACGAGACGCTGCGCTCGGCCGGGCGGCCGCTCGTGCTCGAGCTGGGCGAACGGCACCCGCTCGACGAGCGCCTGGAGGCGCTGCGCGACGCGGCGCAGTGCCTGGCCGACGACGCCGACGCCACCGACCTCCACCGCGCGAACGCCGCACGCGTGCTCGAGATCCTCGGCCGCAGCCCGTCGGCCGAGCAGTTGCTCGACCTGTCGCCGCACCGCTGCAAGGGGCCGCGCGCGGGCACCTACGAGGAGGCGCGGAAGCAACTCGAGCAGGCGGCGCTCGACGAGGTGGCGACGCGCGACCGCGACCTGCTGCAGGCGCTCCTCGACGGCTTCGCCTCCCAGTACGCGGCCGCCAAGCGGCGCGAGTCGGCACTCGACTTCGAGGATCTCCAGCTCGCGGCGCGCGACCTGCTGCGCGCGCGCCCGGAGATCCTCGAGCGCGAGCAGCTGCGCTTCCGGCGAATCTCGGTCGACGAGTTCCAGGACACGAACCGCCTGCAGTGCGAGCTGGTCGACCTGATCGCCGACGGCCCGGCCGACAAGGAGGTTTTCTTCGTCGGCGACGAGTTCCAGTCGATCTACGGCTTCCGCCACGCGGACGTCGCCGTGTTCCGCGAGCGGCGCGCCGAGGAGGGCGGCGGGCTCGCGCTGACCCGCAACTACCGCTCGCGGGCGGATGTGCTCGCGGCCGTCAACCACCTGTTCCGCGAGGAGTTCGGCGACGAGTTCCAGCCGCTCGCCGCGTCGGGCGAGTTCCCCGACCCCGTCTTCGGCCACCCGGTCGAGCTGCTCGTCACGGACAAGGCCGCGTACTCGGGCTCGGGGACGCACTGGCGCCGCGCCGAGGCGCAGCAGGTCGCGCGCCGCGTCAACGAGCTTGTGCAGGCAGGACACGCGCGGCCGGGCGAGATCGTCCTGCTTTTCGCGGCCGGCACCGACGCCGAGTGGTACGAGCAGGAGCTGCGCGCACTCGGGCTGCCGACGTATCGCGCGACCGGCCGCGGCTACTTCGGCCAGCAGCAGGTCGTCGACCTGCTCGCGTACCTGCGGCTGATCCACAACCGCTACGACGACCAGGCGCTCGTCACGGTGCTTGCGTCGCCGTTCGTCGGCCTGTCGAACGACGCGCTCGTCCTGCTGCGGCGGGCGGCGCCGAAGCGGCCGCTCTTCGTGGGCGTCGAGCGCGGCGTCCCGGACCTCGACGCGGACGACGCGCGGCTGCTCGCAGCCTTCAAGCAGCGCTACGAGCGGCTGTCGACGGCCGCGCCGCGCCTGCCGCTGGAGCGCCTGTGCGAGGAGATCGTCTCCGCGCACGACTACGACCTCGCCGTGCTGGCGAAGTGGGACGGCCGCCGCCGCTACGCGAACATGCGCAAGCTGGCGCGGCTCGCGCGCTCGTACGAGGAGCTGCGCGGCCGCGACATCGAGGGCTTTGTGCGCTTCGTCCGCGACCAGGAGGCGGTCGGCGCGCGCGAGCTGGAGGCGGTCGCGGAGGAGGAGGGGGCGGACGCGATCCGGCTGCTGACGATCCACTCGGCCAAGGGCCTCGAGTTCAAGGTGGTCGTCGTCGCGGACGCGGGCCGGGAGAAGGCGGCGCCGTCGCCCGACGAGATCCTGGCGCTCTCCGACGGGCGGTTCGGCTTCCGCATCGTCGACCCGGCGACGAGCGCGCGGCGCGCTGCGTTCGACTACGAGGAGGTGAAGCAGCGCCGCGAGCTGGAGCAGCAGGCGGAGCGGCTGCGCCTCTACTACGTCGCCATGACGCGCGCGGTCGACCGGCTGATCGTCGCGGGCTCGGTGGACTTCGAGAAGCCGGACGACCGGACGCCGATGGGCTGGGTGCTGCAGCGGCTCGACGCGGCGGACGAGCTCGCAGACGAGGCGTCGCCGGTCGAGCTGCACCGCGGCGAGGCGACGCTGCTCGTCCGCGTGAACCGAGGCGAGGAGGCGGCCGCGGTGGAGGAGGAGCAGGCCGCCGAAGGGCAGCTCGAGCTCTTCTCCGCGATCCCGGAGGCGCCGCCTTTCGAGGCGCCGGTGCTGCCCGAGCTCGAGCCGGTGCCCGCGCCGCCGCTGCACGTGCCGCGCAAGCTCTCGTTCACGGCGCTCGCGACGTTCGACCGCTGCTCGTACCGCTACTACGCCGAGCGTGTCGCGGGGATGCGGCCGGCCGACGGGGGCGGTGACGTGCCGGGCCGCGACGGGCTCGGCGCGACGGAGATCGGCAGCGCCGTCCACCTGCTGCTCGAGGAGCTCGACCTTGCAGCGCCCGCCGTGCCGGAGGATCTCGATGCGCGCGTGCACGCCGGCTTTCCGGGCGCGACCGGCGAGGACCTGGCGCGGATCCGCGAGCTGCTGGGCGCGTACTGCGCGTCGCCGCTGGCCGCGCGGCTCGCGGCGCTCCCGGACGCACGGCGCGAGGCGCACTTCACGTTCGAGCATGCAGGCGTCCTGTTCCACGGCTACCTCGATGTGGTCGCGCGCGGTGACGGCCGTGCGCTCGTCGTCGACTACAAGACGAACGCGCTCGGCGAGGAGGATCCGGCGGCGATCGTCGATGCCGACTACCGGCTGCAGCGGCTGGTGTACGCGCTCGCGTGCCTCCGGGCCGGTGCGGGAGAGGTCGAGGTGGCGTACCAGTTCCTCGAGCGGCCCGACGAGCCGGTGATCGCGAGCTACTCGCGCGACGACGTCGCCCCGCTCGAGGCGGAGCTCGCGGATGCGGTCGCCGCGATCGCGGCCGGGGACTTCCGCCCGACGCCGGGCGAGCGCACCTGTGCCGGTTGTCCGGCGCTGGACGTGGTGTGCGCCGGGCCGCGCCTGCGCTCGGCGGCACCGCCCGCGGCCGCCGTCGCCGCGTAGCTACGGTCGCCGCGTGCGCGTCGCGGCGCTCTACGACATCCACGGCAACCTGCCCGCGCTCGATGCGGTGCTCGCCCGGCTCGAGCACGAGCGGATCGACGCGTACGTCATCGGCGGCGACACGACCGCCGGCCCGCTGCCGGCCGAGACGCTCGAGCGGGTGCTGGCGCTCGGCGACCGCGCCCATGTCATCCGCGGGAACGGCGACCGCCTGACGCGCGAGGCGACAGAGGCGGCCTCGCTGTCGGAGGAGCAGATCGAGCTCCTCACCGGCCTGCCGCTGACGGTGACGCTCGACGTCGCCGGGCTCGGCCCGACGCTCTTCTGCCACGCGACGCCGCGGAGCGACGAGGAGGTCTTCAGCGAGCGGGACCCGGACGAGCTCGTCGCCGAGATGCTCGCCGGCACCGCCGAGGCGACCGTCGTCTGCGGCCACACGCACCTCCAGGTCGACCGGCGGGTCGGGCGCTGGCGCATCGTCAACGCCGGGAGCGTCGGCTTCCCGAACGACGCGGTCGGCGCGCACTGGGCGATCCTTGGCCCGGACGTCGAGCTGCGGCAGGTCGACTACGACAGGCGCGCGGCCTACGACGAGTTCAAGCGCACAGCCTGGTACGCCAGCGATCGCGGCAACTTCCTCGTCGAGAACCTGCTCGAGCCGCCGACGCGCTCCGAGGCGCTCGACTTCTTCGACATGTACGCCGCGCGCCAGCGTGGCGCGTAGCTACGTCCGCGAGGCCCGGCGACCGGTCGGGCGCAGGCGCGAGCGCATCAGCCCGGTCATCGAGCGCCTCGCGGCGGAGCATCCGGACGCGATGATCGCGCTGCGATTCCGGAGCCCGCTCGAGCTGCTCGTGTCGGTGATGCTCTCGGCGCAGACCACCGACGTGAACGTCAATCGCGTGACCGGGACGCTGTTCGTGAAGTACCGGCGGCCCGAGGACTACCTGGCCGTGCCGCAGGAGGAGCTCGAGCGCGACATCTTCGCGACCGGCTTCTTCCGGCAGAAGGCGAAGTCGCTGCGCGGGACGATGCGGCTGCTGCTCGAGGACTTCGGCGGCGAGGTGCCGACGCGGATCGAGGAGCTGATGCGCCTGCCAGGCGTCGCGCGCAAGACGGCGAACGTCGTGGCCGCGGAGCTCGGGAGCGCCCAGGGGATCGTGGTCGACACCCACGTTCGCCGGCTGTCGCAACGCCTGGGGCTGACGCGCCAGGAGGATCCGGTGAAGATCGAGCGCGACCTCCAGCGGCTCGTCCCGCGCGAGGACTGGGGCCGCTTCCCGCACCTGCTGATCTGGCACGGCCGCCGGGTCTGCGACGCGAGGGCGCCGCGCTGTCCCGAGTGCGTGCTGAACGACCTCTGCCCGTCGAGCCGCGTGGACGTCGTGCCGGTCTTTCGGCACACATCCGGGACGGACGCGTGACGGTTTGCGTCGGACGCTCTACCTCCACCCAGTCGAGGGGCGGAAGGCGGGGAAAGGCGTGGGGCACGAGCCAAGACCTCGGCTGATGGGGACCTGTCCGCTCGGGCCAGGTCGTTCTGGCGCCTGCACCCGCTACGCGGGCGTGAGGCCGACGAGCAGCCCGCCGTCCTCGTCGTACGCGGGGAAGAAATCCGCGACGACCTTCTTGTGCGTTCCCGCCCGCGTGCGCATCTCGAGCTGCTCGCCCATTCGGCGCACGCCCCACTCGAGCGACAGCGCGGCGGGGTCCTTGCCATCCTCGAACCCCGTGAGCCCGAACGCGTCCATGACATGGCGGCCGAGCAGGTCGCCCTCCGAGTAGCCCGAGAGCTCGAACGTGCCGCGCCCGGTCGCGAGGATGCGGCCCTCGGCGTCGCAGACGACGAACCCGGTCGTCGGCGCCGGGTAGTAGTCGTCCATCAGCTCGAACAGGAACCCGAAGCCGCACCGGGCACAGGAGACGGCCTGGCGGCTGAGGCCTTCGCGGCCGTCGTGGTCGATCGACCGCTCCTTGCAGTTCGGGCAGATGAAGAAGGGCATCGGCCGGCGATCGTAGCGTCGCGGGTGCGGGCTATACGCCCGCGGTTTCAGGGTGCAGCGTCGAGCCCTCGTGACCCTCCTGGGCCGCGAGCCAGCGCTCCGCGTCGAGGGCGCCCATGCACCCCGATCCGGCGGCGGTGATCGCCTGCCGGTAGACGTGGTCGACGACGTCGCCGACCGCGAACACGCCCGCCACGTTCGTGGCCGTCGAGCCCGGGCGCGTCACGAGGTAGCCCGCCTCGTCGTGGTCGAGCTGGTCGAGGAACAGGGCGGTGTTCGGGTCGTGCCCGACGGCGACGAAGAGGCCGTCGGCCTCGACCTCGCTCACCTCGTCCGTGCGCGTATCGCGCAGCCGCACGGCCGTCACCTTGCCGTCGCCGATCACCTCGTCCACGACCGCGTTGGTCACGAAGGTGATCTTGTCGTTCGAGCGCGCCCGGTCGATCATGATCGGCGAGGCGCGGAACTCGTCTCGGCGGTGGACGACCGTGACACTCGTCGCGAACTTCGCGAGGAAGACCGCCTCCTCCATCGCCGAGTCGCCGCCGCCGACGACGATCACGCGCTTCTCGCCGAAGAACGCCGCGTCGCACACCGCGCAGTACGACACGCCGCGGCCCTGGAGGGTGCGCTCGGACTCGAGACCGAGCTGGCGTGCGCTCGCTCCGGTGGAGACGATGACCGACTGGGCGCGGTACTCGTCGTCGCCGACCCAGACGCGGAAGGGGCGCTCGGAGAAGTCGACCTTCGTGACGTCGTCCGTGACGAAGTCGGCGCCGAAGCGCTCGGCCTGCTTGCGGAAGTCGCGCATCATCTCGGGGCCGAGGACGCCCTCCGGGTACCCGGGGTAGTTCTCGACGTCGCTCGTGATCATCAGCTGGCCGCCCCAGGCGAACCCTTCGATGACGAGCGGACGGAGGTTGGCGCGCGCGCTGTAGAGAGCGGCGGTGTAACCGGCGGGGCCGCCGCCGATGATGATGACTTCACGGACGTCGTTCACGGAGCTCCTTCAGGTTGTGGCCCTGCCCCCGGGCGGGCCTCTACGGTACTGAACGCGGCCGATGGCACCGGCGTTCCCGGCGCGGTGGGGCGTCAGTCTCGCGTGGTCAGGATGTCGATGCAGATCCGGCACGGTGCCGTGCGCTTTTCGTCAATAGGCTGGAACTGGAGGGAGGCAAGCGGCCGGCCCCGGGTGCGGTGCCCGCGCGGGCCATGGCCGGCGGAGACAGCGGGGCATGGGCGGTTCGCTCGCGGCGCAAGGGGTGCCGCCGGGCGACCGGCTCGCCGCACGGGACGACGCGCACGGCGACCAGCGGAAACCGGCCGGAGCGCCGCGCAATTAGAATCGCGCCGCCGAGCGGAGACGGTTTGAGGAGAGCGGTGGCGACGACGATCAGCTGGGAGACGTTGCGACAACTGGCGGAGTTCCGCGCCGGCCAGGGCTGCGCGATCAGCGTGTACGTGAACCTGGATCCAAGCCTCGCGCCGACGGCCGGCGACGCCAAGACGCGCGTCAACTCGCTCGTCGACGGGCTCCGTGCGCACTACGCGGAGCAGAACAGCCTCACGCACGACCAGCGCGAGGCGCTGCGCGGCGACTCCGACCGGATC
Organism: uncultured Thermoleophilia bacterium; assembly: GCA_963734565.1. GTDB lineage: Bacteria > Actinomycetota > Thermoleophilia > Gaiellales > Gaiellaceae > JACVRM01. Next base: position 920,424 of record CAVTHM010000007.1, read on the forward strand.
CGCCGCTGGTTCGACACGGACTTCGACCGCGACGGCGCACGGGCGGTCGGCGTCTTCTGCTCCGGCCTCGACAACCTCTGGCGGACGCTCGCGCTCCCGGGCGCGGTGGACGACGCAGTCCATCTCGGCCGCGAGCTGCTCCTGACGCCGCTCGTGCCGCTCGTGGGCCGCAGCGACGGCGCGATCGTCGCCGTCGTGTCGCGCGAGCAGGGCCGCCTCTACCGGCTCCAGGGCGGCCGGCTCGAGGAGGTCGCCGACCTCAGCGAGAACACGCCCGGCCAGCACGACCAGGGCGGCTGGTCGCAGGCGCGCTTCGAGCGGCACATCGAGAAGCTCGTGCTGGAGCACGTGAAGTCCGTCGCCGGCGAGGTCGGCCAGCAGGCGCGGCGGCAGCGTGCCGCGCGGCTCGTGATCGTCTGCCCGCAGGAGATCCGCGGCGAGTTCGAGAGCGCTCTGCCAGGCGACGTCCGCGACGCCGTGGTCGGCTGGGCGCAGGCCGAGGCACACGCCGGCCCCGCCGAGCTGCTCGACGTCGCGCTTCCGGCACTCGAGCGCGCCCACGCCGAGGAGGAGACCGAGCTGGTCGACCGGTGGTGCGAGGAGGCAGGCCGCAACGGCCGCGCGGCGTCCGGGTGGGCCGGCTCGCTCGAAGCTGCCTCGGACGCGCGGGTCGACGTCCTGCTCTTCAGCAACGGCGTGTCGCACGAGGCGTGGCAGTGCCCGTCCTGCGGGCGCGTCGGCGTCGAGGGCGGGCCGTGCCCGCTCGACGGCACCGAGATGGACCGCCGCAGCAACGGACTCGACCTCGCCGTCCACCAGACGCTCGTCCACGGCGGCGCGGTACGCGCCTTGCGCACGCGCCAGGACCTGGATCCCGTCGAGGGGATCGGCGCGCTGCTCCGCTTCTAGCGCGGTCGGCGGCTAGGCCGCGTTCGTCTCGGGAAGCTCGGCGGCCGGCTCGGTCAGCTCGGGCGCCTGCGGCTGCTGCGGCGTCCGCTCGATCGGCGTGAGCTCGGCGAGCTCGCCGCTCGGCACGGCGCCGTGTTCCTTGAAACGCCGTGCGGTGACGAGCACGCGCCGCTCGAAAGAGCCCATCGTCTCGTTGTAGGAGCGCACCGCACCGTCGAGGCTGCGGCCGAGCTTGGCGAAGTGCTCGCTCATCGTCGAGAGGCGGTTGTGGAGCTCGCGGCCGAGGTTGCTGATCTCGCGCGCGCTCTCGGCGACCTGCTCCTGCCGCCAGCCGTAGGCGACCGCCCGCAGGAGCGCGATCAGGGTCGTCGGCGTGGCCAGGATCACCTGCTGCGCGACGCCCTGCTCGATCAGGCTCGGGTCCTGCTCGAGCGCGGCGCTGAAGAACGTCTCGCCCGGCAGGAACAGGACGACGAAGTCCGGCGCCGGGTCGAACTGCCCCCAGTAGCTCTTGGCGCTCAGCTTCGTGACGTGGTCGCGGATCTGGCGCGCGTGGTCGGCGAGCTTCGCGCGCCGCACCTCCTCGTCCTTCGCGTCGTGCGCCTCGAGGTACGCCATCAGCGGCGCCTTGGCGTCGACGACGACATTCCGTCCGCCCGGCAGCTTGACGATCATGTCGGGCCGAAGCCGCCCCTCGTCGGTGTGCGCCGTCGACTGCTCGACGAAGTCGCAGTAGGCGACCATCCCGGCCATCTCGACGACCCGCTTGAGCTGCATCTCGCCCCAGCGGCCGCGCACCGTGGGCGAGCGAAGTGCGCTGACGAGGTTGCCGGTCTCGGTACGGAGCTCGCGCTGGCCCTCGGCGAGCGCGCGCACCTGCTCCGAGAGCGTGCTGTAGGCGTGCGTGCGCGCCTGCTCGAGGGTGCGGATCTGGCCGTCGACCTTCTCGAGCGACTCGCGGATCGGGCTCACGATCGCCTCGACCGCCTTCTGCCGCTGCGCGAGGTCGCCCTGCGCCGTCTCCTGGAACTTCTCGAGCTGCGTGCGCGCGAGGTCGAGGAACGCGGTGTTGTTCAGCTGCAGCGCCTCGGCGGACATCGCCTTGAAGCTGTCGGTGAGCTCGTCCTGGGCGTGGTTCAGCAGCACAACCTTCTCCTCGAAGCGCGCGCGCTCGTGCTCGAGCTGCACGCGGAGCGTCGTCAGCGCGGCGTCCGCGCGGGCTCGCGCGAGCAGCCAGGCAGCGCCTCCGCCGAGGGCGGCACCGACGAGCAGAGCGAGGATCGCGACCATTGGTCTATGAACGATAGGAAGGGCGTCGGACGGCACCGGCCGCCGCGCAGGTGTCCTCAGAGGCCCTTGCTACCCTGGGCCGCGCTTTGGCCAAGAAGCCAAAAACCCCTGCACCTCCGCGCAAGGTCCAGGCGCCGCAGCGGCGCTCGTCGACCAAGGGCGGCGGCGAGCGCAAGCTCCCGCTGTTCGCGATCCTCGTCGGCGTCGGCGCGCTCATCGTGCTCGGCGCGGTCGCGTTCGTCACGCTCGGGAACGGCAACGCGTCGACCGACTCGGGCGTGGAGAGCGCGATGAAGGCCGCGGGCTGCACCTTCAAGAGCACGCCGGCGCACTCCTACAAGGGCAATCAGATCCACGTGCCCGAGGGGACGAAGGTGACCTACAACACGTACCCGCCGGCGGCCGGCCCGCACTACGGGACGCCGGCGATCTGGGACTTCTACAACCAGCCCGTCGAGCCGCGGCTCGTCGTCCACAACCAGGAGCACGGCGGCGTCGTCCTCTGGTGGGGGACGGACGTGCCCGCCTCGACGGTGCAGAAGCTCCGCGCCTTCTACGACGAGTCGCCCGTGTCGATGGTCGGCACGCCGCTGGCGAGCCTCGGCAAGAAAGTCGCGATCACGGCCTGGACCGGCGACCCGGCGCGCTACGGCTCCGAGGCGACCTACTTCGGCGTCGGCCACGCGGCTGTCTGCCCGAGCTTCAACGCGAAGGCGTTCACGAAGTTCCGCGATGCCTACCGCGGCAAGGGCCCGGAGGGCATCCCGGAGAGCTCGAACCAGCCGGGCACCTAAGTTCCTGGCCGCAGCCCGCGGTACGCTGGCCGCGCGCCGGGGTGGCGAAATTGGTCATACGCGCCTGACTTAAAGTCAGGTGTCCCGCGAGGGGCGTGAGGGTTCGACTCCCTCCCCCGGCACTCCTTTCGGAACGTCCGCTGCGGCCGACGCCGGCCGAGCCGTGAACCCGGAACCGCGCTACGCGAGCCGCGCCGAGAGGGCGCGGGCGTTCGCGTGCGCCAGCGCGGAGATCGCCAGCATCGGGTTGACACCCGAGGCGGTCGGGAACAGCGAGCCGTCGCAGACGACGACGTTCGCGGCCTCCCAGCACTCGCCCACGGGGTTGCAGGCCGAGGCGGCCGGCGACGCGCCCATGCGTGCAGTGCCCATGAGGTGCGCGGACGCGAGCAAGACGCGGTTCGGCTCCCAGCCCCGGGCATCTGCCGCCGCCAGGAAGTCATCGGCGGTGCCCCGTCCCGGCTCCCAGGTCACCGGTCGCGCATGTGTCGAGACGATCCGGCGCGCGCCGGCCGCCTCCAGGATGCGGGCCGCCCCGGCGAAGCCCGCCCGCAGATGCCCGAGGTCGTACGGCGTGAGCCGGTAGTGCACGACCGGCTGCCCGGAGCGGTCGACTGCCACGCGGCCGCCGTCGCGGTCGCGTGTCAGCGGGAAGACCGGCACGGTGTGCGCATACCGCCGGACCAGGTCGAGACTCGCGCGCGCTCCGTCCCACGGGAGGGCGGCGCCGAACAGGCCCGGGTGGACAGGCGGCGTCTCGTACCGGACGCCGTAGCCGCCGTCGAGGTCGGCGTGCTCGTCCGAGTAGCGCGCCTGCAGCGATCCCTCCCACGGCCGCACCTCCTCGGCGAACTCGCCGGCGACGAGCGTCACCGGGTGCATGCGCAGGTTGCGCCCGATGCTCTCGTTCTTCAGCCCCGAGCGGACGAGCAGCGCCGGCGTGTGCACGGCGCCGCATGCGGCGACGACCGCGCGTGCGCGGACGCGCACCCGGGTTTCGCCGGCACGCGCCTCCACGGCCGTCGCCGCGCCGCGCTCGATGACCACGCGCTCCGCCCGCGTGCCGACCAGGATCCGTGCGCCGGCGGCGTCCGCGTCGGCCAGCCACGTCTCGACCGTCGAGCGCTTGGCGCCGAGCGCGCAGCCGAAGCCGCAGTACCCGCACACGCCGCCGGTGTCGCAGCCGCGCGCGTTCCGCGGTTGCGCCGCCACGTGCCAGCCGAGCGCGCGCAGGCCGCGCTCGAGCACGACGTCGCGGAGCGACGGTTCCTGCGGGTCGTCGTTCACGTCGAGCCGAACGGAGACCGCGTCGAGGCTGCGCTCGAGCTCATCGGTGGGCACGCCCAGCGCGGCCCATTCCTCGCGCACATACTCGGGCGGGCGCAGCGACGTCGTCCAGTTCACCCAGGTGCCGCCGCCGAGGCAGCTTCCGGCGAGGAAGTCGACGGACTGGTCGGCGGTCGCAGACGTCGCGCCGTCGAGGTAGAGCTCCCGCAGCGCGTCGAGCTCCTCGGGATACACGGCGGCCGCTCCGCCCGCCTCGAGGACGACCACGTCGAGCCCCGCCGCGGCGAGCACTCCGGCCGCCGTCCCGCCGCCGGCGCCGGAGCCGATCACGCACACATCGCAGTCCAGCTGCGTGTCTCGGGCCGGCCGCTCCGGCTCGAACGGAAACGCGCGCGGCCCGGCGTCCAGCGGCCCCGGATAGCCGAGCGCCGCCCGCGGCGCGCCGGGCAGGCCGAAGTAGTGCGTCAGCGCGCCCTTGCGGAAGACCTTGTACGCGGTCCGCCGCCGCCCGCTCCGGCTGTCGCGCCACGCGCGCAGGACGCGCTCGCGCCGGTCGTGCGGGCGGGACGAGAAGCGCGGCGAGACGGTGTCCCAGAGCGTGAGCAGGAGCAGGAGCTCCCGGCGCTGTGCCGGGGTGCCGTGCCGCTCGAGCGCTGCGAGGAACTCGTCGGCGACGCCGAGCGACGAGGCGCTCGGCAGGCCGTCCAGCCCCGGCGCGAACGTGTCGCAGATGGCCGCGAGCGCGCGGCGCTGGCGCGCTGTGACCCGCATCACATGCCCCGGTACGCGTGCCCGGCCATCGCGGCCGGATCGAGGGTGACGTTCACGATCGCCGGCTCTCCGGCGGCGAGCGCGCGCTCGAGCGCCGGCGCGAGCTCAGCGGGTCGCTCCACGTGCTCGCCGTGGCCGCCGAACGCCTCGGTGAGCCGGTCGTAGCGCGTCGGCGCGAGGTTGACCGCCACCTCTGCGCCCTCGCCGTACACGGCGTGCTGCGGATTCCGGATCTCGCCCCAGCCGGCGTCGTTGCCGATCACGAACACCGCGGGCAGCCCGAAGCGCATCAGCGTGTCGAACTCGAATCCGTTCAGCCCGAAGGCGCCGTCGCCGGCGACGACGACGACCTGCGCGTCGGGCCGCGCCGCCTTCACGCCCAGCGCGTAGGGCGGGCCGACGCCGAGGCAGCCGAACGGCCCCGGGTCGAGCCAGTGGCCGGGGCGGTGCACCCGCAGCACGCGCGACACGGCCGCGACGACGTCGCCGCCGTCGCCGATCACGATGGTCCCCGGGTCGAGCACGTCGTCGAGCGCCTTGGCGAGCCGGTAGTGGTGGATCGGCGCTGCGTCCGACTCGATCTCGGCGCGGTGCTCCTGCCACCAGGCGGCCTCCGCCTCACGTAGCCGAGCGAGCCAGCGGTCTCTCGTACGCGGCCTCGTCGCCTCGGCGAGTGCCGCCAGGATCGCCGCGCAGTCACCGGCGATTCCGGCGTCCGGGGCGCGGTTGTGGCCGAGCTCGGTCGCGTCGGAGTGCACGTGGACGAGCTTCGTCTCGGCGGGGAAGCGGCCGAACCCGAGCCGGAAGTCGAGCGGCGTCCCGAGAATGCAGACGACGTCCGCCTCCTCGAGCGCGGCCCGGCGCGAGTGCTGGAAGAAGAGCTCATGGTCCGGCGGGAGGGCCCCGCGGCCCGAGCCGTTCAGGTAGACGGGCAGGCGGCCGGCCTCGGCGAATGCGGCAAGCTCGCGCCAGGCGCCGTCCCACCAGATCCCGCTCCCGGCCACGACTGCGGGCCGTTCGGCGCCCGCGAGGAGCCCGGTCGCCTGCTCGATCTCCGCCGGGTCGCCGAACGAGCGCGCGGCTGCGCGCGACGGGCCGACGCCGTCCTCGTGGGCCGTTTCGGCGAAGAGGACGTCCATCGGGAGCTCGAGGTAGACGGGGCCGCGCGGCGGTGCCAGTGCGTGCCGGAACGCCGTCGCGACGAACGCCGGGATCTGCTCGACGTCGGTGCAGGCCGCCGCCCACTTCGTGATCGGCCGGAAGAGCGAGAGCTGGTCGAGCTCCTGCAACGCCGCCTGCTCGGCCTGCGCGAGCGGCCGCGCGCCGCCCAGCACGACGAGCGGCGTCCTCGAGACGTGGCAGTTCGCGACGGCCGTCACGGTGCCGGTCACGCCGGGCCCGGCGGTGGCGAGCACCACGCCGCACGCGCGTTTGATGCGGCCCCACGCCTCGGCGGCATGCGCAGCGGCCTGCTCGTGGCGGGTGTCGAGCACGCGCACGCCCTCGAGGCGGCACCCCTCGTAGATCGGCATCACGTGCCCGCCGGAGAGCGTGAAGATCGTGTCGACGCGCTCGCCCGCCAGTGCCCTGGCGACCAGTCGCCCGCCGGACGCCCGCTCGGCCATCGCGGCCCAGGCTACTGCCCGGTCCGGCTCGCTGTGATCCGAAATAGGCCGCAATAGGAGTAGCCCGCGCGGCCTGCGACCTCGTCGCGCCGTCACGTGCCCGTCCGACGGGACGGCACGACGCTCTCGCCGGTTCGGGCGGCCTACTTCGACGGGCCTGCAGCACGCTGTTTTGGTGGGTGACGCTCGTCGTGTACGTCGGCGCCTTCATTTCCGGCTGACACATCCGCTCGAGTGAGCAAACCTCGATGGACGCCACTTGCGGGGTGGAGGACAATGCGCGCCGTGGCCGGCGACGGGGCAGGGCAGATTCGTGTGCTGCTCGTGGACGACGACGTGCCCTTCCTCGCCTCGCTCGCCGAGCTCGTGGACAGCCAGCCCGAGCTGCATGTCGCCGGCGCGGTGTCGGACGGGATCGCGGCGCTCGAGCGGGTCGAGGAGGAGGAGCCCGACGCCGTTGTCATTGACCTGCACATGCCGCTCCTCGACGGCGTGAGCACGGTTGCGCGCCTGCGCCGCGACCGGCCGAACCTCTGCCTGATCGCGATCACCGGCGACGAGGCGCCTGCGCTTCGCCGGGCCGCCAAGGAGGCGGGTGCCGACGACGTCCTGCTGAAGCAGGAGCTCGTCGAGGCGCTCATCTCGCGGCTGCGCGAGACGCTCGCCGCCGCGCACGCGGGGTAGCGTTGTGGCGTCGTGCTCGTTCTCATCGCGATCCTCGCGGCGATCTTCCTCCTGCCGTCGCCCTGGGGGCTCGTTGCCGTGCTGGTCGCGCTCGTCGTCGACCTCGCCGAGATCGGCTTCGGGCTCTGGTACGCCAAGCGGCGGCGGCCGCAGACCGGCGCCGAGGCGCTGATCGGCTCGATCGCCCGCGTGGTCGTGCGCTGTGACCCGCTCGGCCAGGTGCGGGTCGACGGCGAGCTCTGGCAGGCGCGGGCCGACGGCGGCGCGGACACCGGCGACGACGTGCGGGTGGAGGCCGTCGGCGCGGATCTCGTCCTCAGCGTGCGGCCTATGGCGTCCGGCACCTGATTACACTCCGCGCGATGGCCAGCGTCGAGGAGGGCGCCGCAAACGCGCTCGAGTGGGACGCCCCGCTCTTTCGCCAGGCGATCGCCCAGCTCGAGCAGGCGCTGCCGCTCGCGGGCGTCGACGAGACGATCGGCCTTCGGCTCCGCTACCCGGAGCAGGCGGTCATGCTCAGCATCCCCGTCAAGCTCGACGACGGCAGCGCCGCGGTGTTCCCCGCGTATCGCGTGCGCCACTCGACGGCGCTCGGGCCGACGAAGGGCGGGATCCGCTACGACGCGGAAGTGAATCTCGGCGAGTGCGCCGCGCTCGCGATGTGGATGACGTGGAAGTGCGCGCTTCTGCGCCTGCCCTACGGCGGCGCAAAGGGCGGCGTCCGCTGCGACGCCCGCTCGATGTCGACCGCCGAGCTGATGCGTCTCACGCGCCGGTTCACGTCCGCGCTGCTGCCGTTCATCGGGCCGCAGGAGGACATCCCTGCACCGGACATGGCGACGAACGAGCAGACGATGGCCTGGATGATGGACACCTACTCGATGCTCGTCGGCCACGCGGTGCCGGAGATCGTGACGGGCAAGCCGATCGCGCTCGGCGGCTCCGTGTTCCGCCACGAGGCGACCGGCGCAGGCGTCGTGATGGTCACCGAGCGCGCGTGCGACCTGCTCGGCATGCCTCTCGGAGAGCAGCGCTGCGTCGTCCAGGGCTTCGGCAACGTGGGCGGGATCGCAGCGAGCGAGCTGCACGAGCGCGGCGCCCGCGTGATCGGTGTGTCGGACGTGTCCGGCGGCGTCCACGACCCGATGGGGCTCGACGTCCCCGCGCTGCACGCCTGGGTCGCGGAGCACGGAACGCTCGCCGACTACGCCGAGGCCGAGCACATCACGAATGCCGAGCTGCTGGAGCTGCCCTGCGACGTGCTCGTGCTGGCCGCCCGCGAGGACCAGGTGACCGGCGAGAACGCGGGGCGCATCGACACGAAACTGGTCGCGGAAGGCGCCAACGGTCCGACGTCCATCGAAGGGGACGAGATCCTGGCGGCGCGCGGCATCCCCGTGCTTCCGGACGTGCTGGCGAACTCGGGCGGCGTGACCGTCTCCTACTTCGAGTGGGTGCAGGACCTCGGCCGGCTCTTCTGGACGCGCAACGAGATCCGTGCCCGCCTGGCCGACAAGCTCATCGATGCGTTCGACCGCGTGTGGGCGCTCTCGACGGACCAGGGCATGACGCTGCGCGCGGCGGCCCTGGTCGCGGGCATCCGCGAGGTCGCCGCCGCCATGGAATCGCGAGGGTTCTACCCGTGAGAGCGCGCGACGCGATGGTCACCGAGCCTCGCTCGCTCGGCGTGGACGCAACCGCGCAGGAGGCGGGCGAGCTGCTGGCCCGCCCCGAGGTGCGCGCGATCTTCGTCTGCGACGACGAGCGGCTGGTCGGCGTCGTCACGCGCAAGACACTCGTCCGCGAGGTCGTCGCGCGCGGGCTCGTTCCCGGCGAGACGCGCCTGGCGGACATCGCCGAGGAGCCACACTGGACGATCGACGGCGACATGCCCGTCGAGGACGCGTTCCGGTTCCTCGAGGAGCACGACGCCGAGCGCGTGCCGGTGGTCGAGGGCGGCCGGCTCGTCGGCGTGCTCTCCCGCAGCGTGCTGCAACGGCGGCTTGCGGAGGACGAGACCGAGCCGGACGAGCTGCCCGCCGGCGTTTAGGATCCGCGGTGCTCCGGGCCATCCTCATCAAGTGGGCGATCATCGCGGCCGCGTTCGCGGTCACGGCGAAGCTGCTCGACGGGGTGTCGATCAACGGCGGCTTCTGGTCGTACGTCTGGGTGTCGCTGCTCTTCGGGATCATCAACGTCTTCATCGGGACGATCCTGCGGCTGATCACGCTGCCCCTCACGATCCTGACGTTCGGGCTGTTCCTGATCGTCATCAACGCGTTCCTGCTCGAGCTCACCAACTGGCTCACGAGCGATCTGACGATCAACGACTTCTTCTGGGACGCCATCTTCGCCGCGATCATCCTCGGGCTGACGACGGCGATCCTCGACTACGCTTTCCGCGACCGGAAGAGGCGCTAGCGCACGGTCACGCGGACGCGCTGCGCACCGTTGTTGCCGTAGCCGCCCACGTTCCACGGCGGGTCGTCCGGCTGGACGTTGCCCGCCTCGTCCCGTGCGCGGCACATCAGCTCGTGCTCGCCCGGCCCGGCGTGCCAGGTCCAGCGCCAGCGGCACCAGGCCCAGCGGCCCTCGACGTCGTGCTCCAGCTCGGCCTCGTGCCACGTCTCGCCGTCGACGGAGACCTCGACGCCTGCGACGGGCGCGCAACCCGACCAGGCGCGGCCCTCGAGCTCGACCGGTCCGGCGTCGACGGTGCGCGTGCGCGTGAAGAAGTCCGGGATCCCGGGCGGCACCATGAGCGCGCGCGGCTGCATGCGCGTGACCGGCTCGCCCTCCTCCTCCTCGGTCGCGCGGTACCGGTAGCCGGTGCGCATCTGGTAGCCCTGGAACGGCTCGGCGACGACGTCGATCGCGGCGAGCCACTTCACGCTCGTCATGCCGTACCAGCCGGGGACGACCAGGCGGAGCGGGAAGCCGTGCTGCGGCAGGAGCGGACCGCCGTTCATCTCGTAGGCGAGCAGCACATCGGGCATGAGCGCGTCGTGCAGGCCGAGGCTGCGCTGGTAGAGCTGCTCCTCGCCGCCCTCGATGCCGCGGTCGAGCCCGGTGAAGACGATCTCGACGGCATCCTCGCTCAGCTCGGCGCGTTCCAGGACGGCGGCGAGCGGGACGCCGCCCCAGCGCGCGGTGCCGACCGCCTCGGTGAGCCACGGCTGGGAGACCGGGCGGGGGCTGAGGCGCGCCCGGCCGTTTCCGGCGCACTCCATCGTGACCGCGTGCTCCGCGCGCGGCAGCGCACGCAGCTCGTCGAGCGAGAGGCTCACCGGCTGCGCCACGAGCCCGCCGACCTCGAGCCGCCATGCCGCCGGGTCGACGACCGGGACGTCGTAGTGGATCAGCAGGTAGTGCAGGCCCGGCCGGCGTGATCGGGTAGCGCAGCGCCTCGAGCGGCATGCCGTGGTTGCGCGCCGCGAGCTGCAGCTCCTCGAGGCTGATCTCGCTCGTGTCCGCGAGCGGCACGGGCGCGACGCTACCAGCGCTCTCACGGGACGCGCAGGTCGCGCCGTTCGAAGAGCCCCATGCCCGCCGCAAGCACGGCCGCGGCCACCAGGACGACGACGAGCACGCCCCACGAGCGCAGCCCGTTCTCGAGCGGCGACGTGCCGACCAGCCAGAACGTCGACAGGAACCGGAACGGGTCGAGCCAGCCTGCCAGCCCGTGCAGGCCGTTGACGAGGTACGCCGCGGCGGCCAGTGCGGCCGGGACGCCGATCGCGAGCCCGCGGCCGCCGCCGGCCGCGCCGACGGTGAGCGCGAGCCAGCCGTACAGCAGCGCGACGAGGGCGACGCCGAGCACGCCCAGGGCGAGGCGTCCGAGGTCGAGGTTCAGCCCGGAGATCGGGTCCAGCACGAGGAGCGCGACGAACGCGGCCGCGGCCACGACGGCGGTGTCCGCGGCGACGACCGTGGCCTTCGCGAGCACGGTGTCGCGGCGGCGCAGCGGATAGGCAAGCAGGAGCTCGAGCCGCCCGGCGTCCTCCTCGCCCGCGAGCTGGCGTGCCCCCGAGCCGATCGCGAGCACCAGCAGGAACAGGGGCAGGATCAGGTTGAAGAACTCGACGTCGAAGTAGCCGCGCCCCGTCTGGAGGCTCGCCGGCCCTGCGACGCCGAAGAGGTCCTTGAGCGCCGCCGGGTAGTTCTGGACGAGCTTGTCGAGCCCGGGCGACTTGTGGATGGAGGGGAAGATCGACCCGAGCATCGCCGCGTACGCGGCGATGCCGAGGCACCACCCGAGCAGTGCGCGGCGGTGGTCGGCGATCCCGCGCCGGACGAGCTCAGCCGGCATCGACGGGCTCCCGGTACAGCTCGAGGAAGATCTCCTCGAGGTCGGCGGGCTGCGACGTGAGGTCGACGACGCGGTGCGCGGCGGCGGCCTTGACGACGGCGTCCATCGCCTGCTCCGGCGCGGCAAGCCGCAGCACCGTGCTGTCGACGTGCTCGACGCGTACGCCCGCGATCGCCGTGAACGGGCCCGGGTCGACCGGCTCGGCGAACACGATCGTGACGTGCCGGAGTGCCCGCTCGCGCAGGCTGCCGACCGCGTCGACGTCGACGAGCCGGCCGCGGTTGACGACCGCGACCCGGTCGGCGGCGTGCTGCACCTCGTCGAGCAGGTGGGACGAGAGGAACACCGTCGCGCCGCTGGCGGCGGTCTCCCGCACGAGCGTCCGGAACTCGCCCTGCAGGAGCGGGTCGAGCCCGCTCGTCGGCTCGTCCAGGATGAGCAGGTCGGGGCGGTGCATGAACGCCTGGACGATCCCGAGCTTCTGCCGGTTCCCGCGCGAGAGCTCGCGGATCGGGCGGTCGAGGACGACGTCGAACCGCTCGCAGAGCGCGTCGCGGAAGGCCGGGTCGACGGAGCCCCGCAGGCGTGCGAGCGAATCCAGCTGCGTCCTGGCCGTGAGGCGGTCCGGCAACCGCAGGTCGCCGGGGAGGTAGCCGACGCGGCCGCGCGCCGCGAGGCTCTGCGCCCGTGAGTCGAGCCCGAGGACGCTCGCGCGCCCTGCCGTGGGCCGGATCAGATCGACGAGTAGGCGGATGGTCGTGCTCTTCCCGGCGCCGTTCGGGCCGAGGTAGCCGAGCACCTCGCCGCGCTCCACGCGCAGGTTCAGGTCGACGAGCGCCTGGACGCCGCTGCCGTACGTCTTGGAGAGCCCGACCGTCTCGATCGCCGCAGGCTCGGCCATCGGGCTAGCAGCAGGTGTACGCGCCCGGCGGCGCCGCGCCCTCGACCGGGGCGGGGAGCTCCGCCGCCTCGAGCGCGATGCCGTCGAGGATGTCATGCTCGGTCACCTCGAGCTCGTCGAGCCCGTACCGGGCGAGCACCTCATGGAGGATCACGCCGCCGGCGACGATGACGGGCGCACGGTTCGGGTCGAGCGCGGGCACGCGGCGGCGCTCCTCGAGCGGCAGGGCGGCCAGGCGGGCGAGCTGCTCCACGAGGGCTGCCCGCGAAAGGCGGTGGCCCTCGACGCGCTCGCGGTCGAACTCCTCCAGCCCGAGGTCGAGCGCGGCGAAGGTGAGGATCGTGGCCGACACGCCGATCGCGGCTTGCACGCCCACCGGGTCGGGCAGCGCGGCGCGGACGGCCTCGGCGCACGCGTCGAGCGTGGTCGGCGGGTCGTCGTGGAGGAACCGCTCCGTCATGCGCACCGACCCAACGTCGACGCTCTGCGCGGTTCGGATGCCGCCGGCGTCGCCGACGACGAGCTCGGTCGAGCCGCCGCCGATGTCCACGACGAGCGTCGGCCCGTCGAGCGTGCGGCCGAGCGTTGCGCCGCCGAAGCTGAGCGCGGCCTCCTCCTCGCCCGTGGCGAGCTGTGTTTCGAAGCCGTAGCTCCATTCGACCTCGCCGAGGAACGCGTCGCCGTTGTCCGCGTCGCGTACGGCGCTGGTCGCGACCAGGAGCGTGCGCTCGGCTCCGAGTCGTTCGGCCGTCCGCCGGTAGTCGGTCAGGGCATTGCGCACGCGGGCGATGGGAAGCGGGAGCAGTCGCCGCCGCGCGTCGACGTCCTCGCCGAGGCGCGTGATGCGCGACTCGCGGTGCACCTCCTCGACGCGGCCGCCGTCGACGTCCGCAACGAGGAGACGCGTGGTGTTCGTGCCCTGGTCGATCGCCGCGACGCGCACGCGCGCACCGTACCGGCGGTGCCAGGCACCGGCGGGAGCCGCAACGGTGCCGGGCACCGGAGGGGCCGCACGCGCCGCGGCCGGGCGAGACCTTGCGGCTAGACCGACGCGCGCGTTTTGCCGCGCAGCACGTTCACGACCGGGAAGAACTGCGGCTCGAAGTCGCCGAGCTGCTCGGCCGCACCGTCCGGGAGCTGCTCCTCCGTGAAGCGGCCGAACGACTCGGGCGCGTCCCAGAGGTCGACGACGAACAGCCCGCCGCCCTTGACGGCCGCGACGTGGAGTGCCGACGGGTGCCGCGCACCGCCGTCCGCGTGCGCGTCCATCCCGGAGGTCATCGAGTCGTAGCCCTCGGGGCCCCAGGCCGGGAGGTCGGCGATGAGCATCACGTTTGGCTGCGTGCCGGCGCCCTGGAACATGCTGTGCACCGGGTACATCTGGGGCTCGAACGGCGGGATGCCGGCCTGCTGCATCGCCGGCATGGCGCCCTGGATGAAGGTGTCGAACGCCTCCCGCGACTCCCAGACGTCGACGATCCGGATGCCGTCGCCCGTGTTCGCCGCCATGTGCACGATCAGCCCGTCCGGCGGCGACTCGGGCGTGATGCCGAGCGCCTCGTTGAGCTGCCGGTATTGCTCCTCGGTCCCGCCCGCGACCTGAGCCGTCATCATGACCTTGGCCATCTACCCCTCCTAGTCTCGGAGCCGTCCGGGGTGGCCGGCTCGCGCCAGTTTTCCTCTTCGCCGGAGCACCCTGCACGGTTTGCCTGAATCCGGCCTGAGCGCGCTATACTGGCCGTCGCGACGCGGGGTGGAGCAGTCAGGTAGCTCGCCGGGCTCATAACCCGGAGGTCGCAGGTTCAAATCCTGCCCCCGCTACTCGGAAAGGTCCTGGAAACAGGGCCTTTTCTGGTGGGAGCTCATAGGAAGCTGCCGTCATGGGAATCGCGACTGCAAGCGCTTCTGCAGGCTCGCCGCTGCTGCTGCTCCACGGTGGCGGCAGCTCGATTCCCGAGAAGTGGATCCCGCTCTTCACCCCGGTGACCGCCAGCTTGCTCACGCGCTCGGGGTGATGGACGGGCGGAGAATCAGGAGTGGGCACGCAGCTTCGATCCCTTGAGCCAGCCCGTTTCAGACCACTACGCGCGTCTCTCTCCCGACGGTCCAGAACACTGGACCGTCGTTCTCGGACGTCTGAGACCCATGTGGGCCGCTGAGCCGAGCTTCACGAACGAAGAACTGGAGAGCATCGAGGCCCCCACACTGCTCATCATCGGCGACCGCGGCATCGTCACTCTGGAGTACGCCGTCGAGATGTTCAGGACGATCCTCGTGCGCAGCTCTGCCTGGTTCCGAACGCCGCTCACGGGGCGATGCCCAAGGAGACGGTTCTGCCGTTCCTGCACGAAGAAGCCACCAGCGCGGAGTGGACTGGAGACCATCTCGGCGAGATGATCAAGTCGGCGTGCGAGAGGATCTCCCTAGCGGCACCGTCACGTTCCTCTTCACCGACGTCGCGGGCTCGACGAAGCTGCTTCACGAGCACGGCGAGGGCTACGCGGACCTTCTTGCCGCCCACCGCGATGTTGTTCGCACCGCTCTCTCCCGGCACTCGGGAGTCGAGGTGGACACGCAGGGTGACGCGTTCTTCGCAGCGTTCGCGCGAGCCTCGGACGCCGTTGCGGCTGCCGCCGAGATCCGTGACAGCTTGGGCGACGGCCCCGTTCGCGTTCGCATCGGAATTCACACGGGTGAGCCGCTCGTCACGCAGGAGGGCTACGTCGGCCTCGACGTGCACCGGGCAGCGCGCATCGCCGCAGCGGCACACGGCGGCCAGGTGGTTCTCTCGCGTACGACGCGCGACCTCCTCGGCCGCTTCCTGGGGCTGCGCGACCTCGGCGAGCACCGGCTGAAGGACCTGATCGAGGCGGAACGCCTCTTCCAGTTCGGCGACGGCGAGTTCCCGCCGCTCCGGACGCTCGACGCCACGAATCTCCCTGTCGTTGCGAGCCCGCTCCTCGGACGCGAGCGAGAAGTGGCCGAACTCGTCGAGTTGCTCGGCGGTCGACGGCTCGTCACGGTCACCGGGCCGGGCGGCACCGGCAAGACGCGGCTCGCGCTTCAGGTCGCGGCGGAGCTCGTCGGCACGGTCTCCGATGGTGTCTTCTGGGTTGCCCTCGGCCCGCTCACCGATCCGGGTCTCGTGTCGAGCGAGATCGCGCAGGCGATCGGCGCACCCGACGATCTGGGCGGCTTTCTGCGTGGCCGCGAGCTCGTGCTGCTACTCGACAACTTCGAACACCTCCTCGACGCTGCTCCGACGGTCGCCGAGCTCCTGGCCACAGCCTCGGGCCTTCGCGTGCTCGCGACGAGCCGGGCGCCGCTGCGCATCTCGGGCGAGGTCGAGTATCCACTCGACCCGCTCGATCCGACCGACGCGGTCGCGCTCTTCGTCGAGCGTGCACGGGCAGTCGGCCGGGACATCGAGCCGGACGCCACGGTCGAAGCGATCTGCACGAGGCTCGACAGCCTGCCGCTGGCGATCGAGCTCGCGGCCGCTCGTGTGCGGCTCCTCGCTCCCGGGGCGCTGCTCGCACGGCTCGAACGGGCGTTGCCCCTCCTGACCGACGGCTCCCGCGACGCGCCCGAGCGCCAGCGCACTCTCCGCGCGACGATCGAATGGAGTTACGACCTCCTCGACGACGAGAGCCGGCGTCTGCTCGCGCGGCTGGCGGTGTTCGCGGGAAGCTTTCCCATCGAGGCGGCCGAGTCGGTCTGCGAAGCGAACGTGAGCGAACTCGCGGCGCTCGTCGACCTCAGCCTTCTCAAGCCAATCGGCGACGAGCGCCTGCTCATGCTCGAGACGATCCGCGAGTACGGACTGGAACGTCTCGCCGAGTCCGGCGAGGAAGAGAGGTTCCGCACGCGCCATGCGGAGGAGTTCGCCCGGCTCGCCGAGGCCGCCTACGAGCTCCGCGATCAGGCCGAGGCGGAATGGTCGTCCCGGCTCGACCGCGATCACGACGACCTGCGGGCCGCACTCGACTGGCTCTCGAGGACGGATCCGGACGCGTCGCTCGGGCTGGCCGGCGCGCTCGGCTGGTTCTGGTTCACGCGCGGCTATCTCGCAGAGGGCGACGCACGGTTGAGGGCGACACTCGACGCGTCGGCTGCGAACGGCCGAGTCCGGGCGAGGGCGCTCGCGGCGTCCGGGGCTCTCGCTGCGCGAATCGGGATGGTCGACGAGGGGCGGCAGCGGCTGGAGGAGGCGGTCACCCGCTGGACCGAGCTCGGCGATCAGGAGGAGACCGCGGCGGCGCTGGAAGCGCTCGGCTGGCTCTTCTTCTACGACGCCGGCGAGGACGAGGCGTCGCTCGCGGCCTTCGAGGAGGCGCGTTCGATCCGGCAGGCACTCGGCGACCGCGTCGGCGAGACGCGGGCGCTCGTCGGCGTGTGCCAGGTGCTAGTCGCACTCGACGAAGTGCGCGCTGAAGCCCTCGCGCACGAGCTCCTCGAGCGCGGGGAGGATGACGTGAGGACGAGGCACTTCGCAATTCACTTCCTCGCCGACTGCTCGCTGCTTCGCGGCGAGTGCGCCGAAGCGGAGGAGCGCTACCGGGAAAGTCTTCGCGCCGCGCTCGAGCTCGGCGACGTCATCGAGGCGAGCGCCGAGGTGCAAGGTGTTGCGATGGCGAAGGCGGGCCAGGGCGATTCGGCTCGTGCGCTCGAGCTAGCGGCCTCGGTCGAGGCGCTCTGGCACTCGCTCGGCACCGATCTCCACGTCGCCTTCTGGGAGAGACTGCTGGAGCGCTACCTCGGCCACGCGCGGACTGCGCTGGGGCCGGACGCCGAGGCGGCACACACTCGAGGGCTCGAGCTCCCGTTCGACGACGCTGTAGCGCTCGCGCTGCAGGAAGCGCCCACGGGCCCGGATGTTGTCTCGCCCGGGTCCGGGCTATAGGGGAGCCCGGCCGTATTCCTCCGCGCGACTCGGTCGCGGCTTGGCGCTCTCTGTCTTTACGAACTCCTGCGTCAGCTAAGGACTGCAAGCGTTGTGCAAGCATCGGGCTTCCGCAGGGATGTCACCGTGTTCCGCCTACATGCAGTGTGTGCGGGAGATTCTGGCTTGGAGCCCGCGTTTAGGCGGAATACGGCGGAACGCGTATACATCGTCGAGGCGGGTCATAACCCGGAGGTCGCAGGTTCAATCCTGCCCCCGCTATGAAAAGGCCCGCGTTTGCGGGTCTTTTTTTCGTCGAGCGTTCAGTGGGCGTGCGCGGCGACGGTCGCTACGCGCCCGAGGTTCTCGAGCGCATCCCGCGTGTGTTCGATCATGTACGCCAGCGATTCGGCGACGTCCGCTTCGTCGATGTGCTCGGGCGCGGCCCGGGCGGGGTTCAGCCTCGACTCGGCGAACCAGGGGCCGACTGCTTCGTGGCGGACTCGAGCGACCTGGCCCTGCATCCCGGCGTAGGCCATTCGCGGCAGATCCGCCACGTCTCCGGAGAAGGCGACCGGTGGGCAGAGCCGGTTCTTCTCCTCGTCGTCGACGTCTCTCGACTCCACGAATCCGATCGTGGCGGCGGAGGAGGGCAGGAAGCCCACCGCCAGGTATTGGATCGTGATGAGGCCACGCTCGAACACCGGTCGCGGGGCCGTCGCCGGAACGCCTGCGGCCGTGCAGTCCACGTAGACCTCGCGGGGATCGCCGGGGATGTCGCCCGCATCCGTGGCGACCGACGTCCGGGCGATGTGGCGAACCCGTCGCGCCCGTACGACGTGCTCGATTGTGCGAAGCGCGTCGATCTCCCGCCGGCTGACGGTGGGGCCGCGGAACGCGAGCGGCTCGGTCGAGGGGTCGATCCGCACCAACATCCCGGCGTCCTCGAGTCTGAGCGCGAAGTCGCGGCCGTCCTCGGCTGCTGCCGCCGCCTCGACCCAGCACGCCTGGAGCCGCATGTACCCCCCGACGAGGTCGAGCGGCTGCGTGAATGTGCGGTCGAACTGCCACGGATCGCGGCCCCGGATCCAGCGGATGCGGTCGGGGTCGATGCCCGCCTCCAGCAGCCAGACGGAGGTGTCGATCGCCGTCTTTCCCGCTCCGATCACGGTGAAGCGGTCGACAGGCTCGCCGAGGTCGACCAGCCCGTTGGGCGGGATGAGCGTGACGCCGGGCTCGACGGTGAAGCCGGGGACGTGACGCGACGGGATCTCGGACTGGACGTAGGTCGCGTCGACGATCTTGCGCCGCGCCTTGACGAGCGTTTCGGAGCCGTCGAGCAGCGAGACGACGCGCTGCCCGTCACCGTTCCCGCTGCGATGGTCGCTCATGCCGAAGAACTGCACCCTGCCGGTCGGAAGCAGGTGCTCGTCCAGCACGCGCGCGTAGTAGTCGCAGATCTCGCCGGCACTCGCACGCTCGTAGAAGCCGGCGTTCGGCCCGTGCTCGTCGATCAGGTCGTGCCCGAGCGGGCGCGACTCGACGCCGTAGTACGCGGAGGGCTGGTGGAGGCGCACGAACGGATAGGCGTCGAGCCAGTGGCCGCCCGGCCGGTGACGCCGGTCGACGAGCACGACCTCGGCGTCCGTGTTCGCGACCAGCGTGTCGGCGAACGCCATCCCCGACGCACCCGCTCCGACGACGAGGTAATCGGTCTCGATTTCCCGCACGGCTACGAAGGCTACGGCGCTCGCGCCGGCGCCGCGAGGCCAGGGGAGCTCGTCCGGAATAGGGTGGCACGTGTCTGGTCATTCGAGGCGGGCCGTAGCCTTTCGGCGTGCGTGTGGGGCTTCTCTGGCGGGCGGAATGGGACCCGCCGAAGGCGGATGTCCGCGAGACGTGCCGGCTCCACGGCGTGTTCGCCGCCTTCGCCGCGCTCGTGATCGAGGCGGAGCCGGTCGTCTACGCCGACGACCGCGTCAACGCGGTGCGCGAGCAGCTACTCGGGCTCGACGGCGTTCTCGTCTGGGTCAACCCGGTCGAGCAGGGCCGCGACCGGTCGCTCCTCGACCCGCTGCTGCGCGAGGTCGCGGCCGCGGGCGTGTGGGTGAGCGCGCAACCGGACGTGATCCAGCGGCTGGCCACGAAGCGCGTGATCGTCGACACGGCCTCGCTGAGCTGGGGCAGCGACGCCCGCCTCTACAGCTCGTCGGCGGAGCTCGTCGAGGAGCTTCCCGGCCGGCTTGCCGCGGGGCCGCGCGTGCTCAAGCGCGAGCGCGGGATGGGCGGCGACGGCGTGTGGAAGCTCGAGCTCGACGGCGACGACGTGCGCGTCGAGCATGCGGGCGACGGCCGGCAGGTGACGCAGACGCTGCGCGAGTTCGCCGACGCCTGCGAGCCTTTCTTCGCCGGCGGCGGCGTGATGGTCGACCAGCCGTACCAGGAGCGGATCGGCGACGGGATGATCCGCGTCTACCTGACTCACGACCGGGTCGTCGGCTTCGCGCACCAGTACCCGCGCGGGCTTCGGCCGAGCGCAGCCGGTAAGCCGCCGCCCGGGAAGGACTTCCACCTCCCGGAGGCGGATAGGTTCGCCCGGCTGCGCGTCCTGATGGAGGCGATGTGGGTGCCGCAGCTCCAGCAGCTCCTGAG
This sequence comes from uncultured Thermoleophilia bacterium, assembly GCA_963734565.1. GTDB lineage: Bacteria > Actinomycetota > Thermoleophilia > Gaiellales > Gaiellaceae > JACVRM01. The sequence continues at coordinate 940,528 of CAVTHM010000007.1, forward strand.
CCTGGAGACGAGCTCGCTGCCCGTGATCTGGGACGCCGACTTCCTCTACGGGCCGAAGAACGCCGACGGCCACGACACGTACGTCCTCTGCGAGATCAACGCGAGCTCGACCTTCGCCTTCCCGGAGCACGCGATGCCAAGTGTTGCCGAGGCCGCGCTGGCGCGAATCGCGGCCCTCAGGGCCGGATCATGACCTTGATCGCCTCGCGGTCGTTCATCGCGCGGTAGCCGTCCGGCACGTCGTCGAGTCCCCCGACGCGGTCGAACACGCGGCCGGGCTCGATCCTGCCCTCGAGAACGTCCGGCAGGAGTTCCTCGATGTACGCGCGCGCCGGCGCGGGACCGCCGCCGACGCTGACGTTCTTCCAGAATGGAATGCTGCCGGGGACGGTGTCCTCCTGGGGCACGCCCACGCGGCCGACGGCGCCGCCGGGGCGCGCAATCTCCAGCGCCGTGACCACGGACTCCCCGTGCCCGACGCATTCGAGAACGGCGTGTGCGCCATGACCCCCGGTGAGCTCGCGCACGCGCTCGACAGCCTCTTCGCCGCGTTCGCCGACGACGTCGGTCGCGCCAAACTCCCGACCGAGCGCGACCCGATCGGAGTGCCGGCCGAGGAGGATGACCTGCTCGGCGCCGAGCCGGCGCGCCGCGATCACCCCGCACAGGCCGACGGCGCCGTCGCCGACGACCGCCGCGATCTTGCCGGGCCCGACGCGTGCGGAGACCGCCGCGTGGTGACCGGTCGACATCACGTCCGTGAGCGTCAAGAGCGACGGCATGAGCGCGTCGTCCGGCCCGACCGGCAACCGGACGAGCGTGCCGTCCGCCTCTGGGACACGAACGGCCTCGCCCTGCCCGCCGTCGACGCCGTCGGCGCCGTAGCGGCCGCCGTGGAGGCACGACGTGTGCAGCCCCTCGCGGCAGAAGACGCACGTGCCGTCCGACCAGAGGAACGGCGCCGCGACGAGGTCGCCCGCCTTCAGCGAGCCGACCTGGTCGCCGACGGCCTCGACGACGCCGACGAACTCGTGGCCCATGCGCCGGCCGGTCTCGCTCGGCTCCATGGAGTTGTACGGCCACAGGTCGCTCCCGCAGACGGCGGCGCGGGTGACGTGGACGAGGGCATCCGTCGGCTCGACGAGATGCGCGTCGGGGACCGTCTCGACCCGGACGTCGTGCGCGGCGTACATGACGGTTGCCCGCATCTGAGCAGGATACGCAGGCAGGGTCGAGACGAAACCTGGGCGAGGAGGCACGCATGCAGATCACGAGGAACGGGCCCGACACCGCGCGCGGGCCGGCCGACTGGTTCACCGGGGCGGTCTTCATCGACGCGGTCGCCGCGCCCGCGGAGGGCTCGCGGGTGCACGCGAGCAGCGTCCACTTCACGCCGGGCGCGCGCACCGCGTGGCACACGCATCCGCACGGCCAGACGATCTTCGTCCTCGAGGGTGAGGGCCGCTGCCAGCGGCGCGGCGGGCCGCTCGAGGTGATCGGGCCCGGAGACCGCGTCTTCTTCGAGCCCGGCGAGGAGCACTGGCACGGTGCCGCTCCGAACCGCTTCATGACGCACATCGCGATGCTCGAGGTCGGCGACGACGGCAGCCCCGCAACCTGGGGCGAGCACGTCACGGACGAGGAGTACACCGCAGCGCCGGGCGAGGCGCATTGACACCTGCCCCCGCAGGCTCGAACAATCCTTAGATGGGGGGCCGGGGTCTCGCCGCGCTTGCGGCCGCTGTCGCCTGCGGGCTCACCGTGCTCGCCGGCGCGTCGGCGGCCGGCCCCTCGGTCGCGATCGGCCCCGACGGAACGACCGCGCCGGTGTACAGCTACGCGAACGCGATTCGCGAGCGCGTCTGGGTGCAGGTGCCGGACCTCTCGCCCGGCGTCCACGTCGACCAGGATGGTGACGGCGTCCCGGATCGCGTGGCACTGGACATCATCCGTCCCGCGGAGACGGCGACGGGGCTCAAGGTGCCGGCGATCGTTGTCACGAGCCCGTACCTGACCTCGACCGGCGTGAGCAGCCTGGGCCAGGTGATCCACACGACCGGGACCGCGCCCGACTCCTTCCCGCTCTGGTACGACAACTACTTCGTGCCGCGCGGCTACGCGGTCATCCTCGCGCAGGCCAACGGAACCGCCTGGTCGACCGGCTGCCCGCTGCACGGCGGGCCCGGCGACATCGCGAGCATGAAGGCGGTCATCGACTGGCTCCAGGGGCGTGCCGCGGCTCCGGGGTTCGACGCGGTCACCGGCGGCAACGCCGTGGTGGCGGGCTGGGACAACGGCAAGGCCGCGATGATCGGGAAGTCGTACGACGGCACCCTCGCCAACGGTGTCGCCTCGACCGGCGTCCAGGGGCTCACGACGATTGTCCCGATCTCGGCGATCTCGGACTGGTACCGCTACTCGCGATCGAACGGCGTGCGCTTCGGCACCGGCGCCACGGCCCACTACCCGACGTTCCTGTCGAACCTGATCACCACGAACGCGTCGGCCGGGGCCCTCGGCGTCGCGCCACCCAGCCGCAACGCGCTCTGCGCGGGCACGCGCACGACGATGTCGAGCGCCGATGCCACCAACGGCGACGGGGATGCGACCGGCGACGTCACGCCGTTCTGGCAGGCGCGGAACTACAACGCGAACGTCGCGAACGTGAAGGCTTCGGTGTTCGCCTCGTTCGGGCTGAACGACGACAACGTCAAGTTCGACCACCTGAGCACCTGGTGGTCCGGGCTCGCCGCGAACAACGTGCCGCGGAAGCTCTGGCTCTCGCAGGAAGGCCACATCGACCCCTTCGACTGCCGCCGCGACGCCTGGGTCGACACGCTCCACCGCTGGTTTGACTACTGGCTGCTCGACGTGCCCAACGGGATCATGAGCCAGCCGCGCGCGACCATCGAGCGCTCCACGGACGTCTGGGAGGACGACGCCGACTGGCCGCTTCCGGGCACGTCGAACGTGGGTGTCTTCCTGAACGGCACGGCGCCGGGCTCGGCCGGTACGTTCGGCGTGCTCGCAGGTGGTGGGGGCACAGCCACGCTCTCGTTCACCGACCTACACACGCAGACGGAGGCGGCCGCGATCAATACGCCGGAGGGCTCCCAGGCGAACCGGCTCGTGTTCCTCTCACCGGCGCTGAAGAAGGACCTCCACATCTCGGGCGTGCCGCAGATCGAGCTGCACGGCTCGCTCTCGACCGCGACCGGAAACCTCGGCGTGGTGCTCATGGACTACTCGGTCATGCCCTTCACGCGACCGACGCGCTCGAACGACGGCAGCGTGAGCAAGACGCCGATCGAGCAGGACTGCCGGTTCGGCGACTCGACCTTCAAGGCTGACGGCGTCACCCCGCTCGACAGCGCCTGCTACCCGGTGAAGATCAAGCCCACGGCAGCCGTGTCGCAGTGGCTCGTCTCGAACGGCGTCCTCGATGCGCAGAACCGCGACTCGCTCACGGTGCCGGCGCCGCTGATTCCGGCGATGTCGTACACGTTCGGCTTCCCGCTGATCGGCAACGACTACGTGTTCCCGGCCGGCCACCGGGTCGGCGTGGTCGTCGTCGCGACCTACAAGGACTACGGCGTCTTCAGCACGTTCGCGGCGCCCGACACGCCGACGGTCACGGTCGACACGCACCTGAGCAAGATCGACCTGCCGATCGTCGGCGGGGCACCCGCGGCGCGCTCGTCCGTGCTCTTCCTCGACACGATCGCGCCGATGCTCACGCTGCCGAGCCCGCCGACGGTCGAGGCGACCGGGGCGCTTACGGGCGTCAGCTTCGCCGCGAGCGCCTCCGACAACCTCGATGACTCGCCGTCCGTTTCGTGCGCGCCAAGCTCCGGCGCCGCCTTCCCCGTCGGCGCGACTACCGTGAGCTGCACGGCAACCGACCTGAGTGGCAACACGAAGACGGGCTCCTTCTCCGTCACCGTCGTCGACACCACTGCGCCGAAGCTCACGCTGCCCGCGCCGGTCAGCGTCGAGGCGACCGGCCCGTCCGGCGCCGTCGTCACGTACGCCGCCGCGAGTGCCGCTGACGTCGTCGACGCGTCGCCGGCGGTGACCTGCTCGGCCGCCTCCGGCTCGACCTTCGCGCTCGGGACGACGACCGTGACCTGCACGGCGCGCGATGCGGCCGGCAACACGGCGAGCGGCTCGTTCGCCGTCGCGGTGACCGACAAGACGGCGCCGACGCTGAGCGCTCCCCGCTCGCTCACGACGAACGCGACGTCCGCGAAGGGCGTGAGGGTCACCTTCCGGGCGACGGCGAGCGACACCGTGGACACGAGCCCGCTCGTCTCGTGCAAGCCGGCCTCCGGGACGCTGTTCAAGATCGGCCGGACGGTCGTGCGCTGCAGCGCGACGGACGACGCTGCGAACGCGACTTCGGCGAGCTTCACCGTCGTCGTGTTGGGCGCTGCCGACCAGCTGAAGGCGCTGCGGGCGAAGCTGGTCAAGGGGCGCAGCGGCAAGGCGCTCGGCAAGCGCGTGGATGCCGTGCTCAAGGTGCTCGGCAGCCGCGCGAAGGCCTGCAAGGCCGTTGCGGACCTGAAGCGTGCAGTCCCGGCGTCGTCGCGCGCGGACGTGGCACGCATTGCCGGCGTCCTGTCCTGCTGACTGAGCTAGACGGGGAACGTCACCCGGAAGCGGGCGCCGTTCGGCTCGGCCGGCTCGTAGGCCAGCGTCCCGCCCTGCGCGCGCGCGTACGACTGCGCGATCGCCAGGCCGAGCCCCGCGCCCTCGGTAGACGGCGTCTCGCCGCGCGTGAAGCGCTCGAACACGCTCTCCCTGAGATCCGGCGCGATGCCCGGGCCGCGGTCCTCGACGGTGATTGTGAGCTCGCCCCCGGCGCGCTCCGCGGAGACCACGATCGGCGGCTCGCCGTGGCGCACGGCGTTTACCAGCAGGTTGGAGACGATCCGGTCGAACGCGCGCGGGTCGACGACCGCGCGCAGATCGTCCGCGGCCTCGACGGAGACCGCTCCGCCGTCCACGACCAGGATCGCGACGATGTCCTCGAGCCGCGCCCGCACCTCGATCTCGACGGGCTCGACCCGCAGCGAGTCCGCCTCCAGGCGCGAGACGTCGAGCAGGTTGTCCACGAGCTCGTACAGCCGCTTCGCCTGCTGCGTGAGGACGCGCCGCACGTCTGCGCGCTGCTCCGGTGTGAGGGTCTCCTCGCGGGCGTCGAGCGTCTCGACTGCGCCGTAGATCGACGCGACCGGCGTACGGAGCTCGTGCGACGCGAGCGCCGCGAACTGGCTCTTCAGCTCGTTGAGGCGGCGCAGCTCGGCGTGCTGGATCGCCCGGGCGAGGAAGGCGGCGATCAGCGCGCCGCACGTGCCGAGCAGGTCGATCTCGGCGGAGTCGAGCCAGAACGACTCGGCGCGCTGATCGCAGGTCAGGAACCCCAGGCACCGTCCCTCGCTGATGAGCGGGACGATCACGAACGAGCCGATGCCGAAGCGTGCGGCCTCGGCCGCCGGGAGCGCCTCGCCGTTGCTCGGGTCGGCGACGAAGACCGGCGACCCCGTCATGTACGCCTCCTGGAAGGCGCTCACCAGCGCGATTGGCAGCGCCGCAGGCAGCGCCTCCATGTCCTCGTCGGTCAGCCCGTGGGCTGCGAACGGGATCAGCGTCCCGGTCTCGGGCACGAAGCGCACGATGCCGACGCGCTCGAAGCCGAAACCGCCGGCCACGGCCGAGCACGCGCTCTCGAGGACGGTGCGCGCCCGGAACTCGCCCTCCGCGAGCGCCCGCGCCAAGGAATGGAGTGCTTCGAGCTGGATGTGCGGTTTGCTCGTCATCTCGTAAGAGCTTTGGGCCACCGCAGCACCACGACTTTACGGATTACAGCGTGCGTGGGCAACGGGAGCGGTAGCGTCACGCCCGTGACGGGAGGGTGCTCCTGTGGCGCGGTTCGCTACCGGCTGACGTCGGAACCGCTGTTCGTCCACTGCTGCCACTGCCGCAACTGCCAGCGCCAGACGGGCAGCGCGTTCGTCATCAACCTGCTGATCGAGGCCGACCGCGTCGAGGTGCTCGCCGGCGAGCCGCGGGCGGTTGGCGTGCCGCGCGACGACGGCAGCACGCAGACGATCCACCGCTGTCCGGACTGCGAGGTGGCCCTCTTCAGCGAGTACGGCCGGCCGCAGGTGCTGTTCGTGCGGGCGGGGACGCTTGACGACCCCGACGCGATCACGCCGGACGTGCACATCTACACGCGCTCCAAGGTGCCGTGGGTCGTGCTGCCCGACTCGGCGCCCGCCTTCGATGAGTACTACGACACAAAGGCCCTCTGGCCCACTGCCAGCCTCGAGCGGGCGCGCGCCGCGCTCGGCCGCTAGCTCTCCGCGAGACGGAGGACCTCGACGGCGCGACGCGAGAGCGTTGCGTTGCACACCTGAAACCGGTCTGAAACGGACGGGGCCGACCATGGCGTCCGACAGGCACGCGGAGTCTCGAGGAGAGGACGACATGAAGGCTCGACCCGTACTCGCAACGGTTGCAGCGACGCTGGCGCTGGCGCTGGCGCTCATCGACCAGAGCGGCGCCCGCGCCTCCGGTGGCGTCACGGGCGAGCCGGCGCCGCCGCCCACGAAGGCCACCTCGGCCACCCTGACTGCGAGGTTCTCGTACCAGATCGAATCGCGCGTTGACAAGGCGTGGGGCGCGTGGAGCGTGGCCGACGAGCAGTACGCCGCCGGCTACGCGAAGCCGACGTCGTGGACGTTGACCCTCGACGGCTGCCAATCGACCGGTCCCGCGAAGATCACGAGCTACCAGTGGCAGTACCAGCGGATCGTGCCGGGCCAGTTGACCCTGCCCTCCACGGTGAGCGGGCAGTCCTGCTCGCAACGCGTCACGCTTCGCCAGCTCGGCTCCTACCGGCTCTGGCTGACCGTCAAGAGCGCCGGCGGAACGAGCAACACGGCGCGCAAGAGCGGGACGTTCCGTGATCTTCTGGTCGTCTCGATCGGCGATTCGCTGAGCTCCGGAGAGGGGAATCCGGACGAGTTCGTGAAGCCGTATGTCTCGCCGGCTGTCTGGAAGAACCAGCAGTGCCACCGCTCGGCGAAGTCCTGGTCGGCACACATCGCCCGCGGGCTCGAGGACCGGCTCACGGCCGTGACGTTCCTGAACTACGCCTGCTCGGGTGCCGAGCTACGGCACCTGTACGCGGACGGCTACTACGGCATCGAGAAGGGCAATCTCCTCCTGCCCCAGCTCGAATCGGTCCGCAACACGATCGGCGATCCCACGGCCCAGACGACTCGAGGCGTCGATGCGCTGCTCGTCACTGCGGGCATCAACGATCTCGGATTCAGCTCCCTCCTGGACGCGTGCGCGCACAGCTTCAGCGGGGTGCCCCCCAAGGACACCGACTGCACGAGATCACAGGCTGCAAATCGAACCCAGGAGAACCTGAAGGCGCTTCCGGCGAGGTACGACCGACTCGATAGCGCGATCGGCACGAGCGTGCGTGCGGCCCGCACCTATCTCCTCGAGCTGCCGGCGAGACTCTTCACGGACAGTGATGACCGGCACACGGGCTGCGGCGCATTCGCGGTCGGGATGAGGTCGTACGAGGCGCACTGGATCTCCGACCGGGGCGACGAGCTCAACGCCGTCATGCGGGCGGCGGCACATCGCAACGCTTGGACGTACATCGGCGGTGCGAACGGTGTTCGGGACACGTTCCGCGGTCACGGGTACTGCGCGGACGACGACGACACGTGGTTCCGCAGCTACACGGGGTCGAAGAAGCTCCAGGGGAACGACCGAGGCACGGCCCATCCGAACCCCGAAGGGCACCGGATGATCGCCAAAGTGGCAAGCAAGTTCGTCTCGGTCGACGGCGGCACACCGCCGACACCGCAGCGAGTCCACATCCGCCTGAAGTCCGTTCGGCTCGACAACACGAACACGGCGTCGTTTCGGGACCTCTGCCAGGAGGACCGCGAAAGCCCCTTGATCGGGGAGGACCGGTGGGTCGCGCTCTGCCAGCGAGTACGCCTCGTCGTACCGAACACGTGGGAACGCGCCGTCACCGGTTCGGGCGTCGTCCGCCGCGGCGAGACCGGGACGAGCGTGCAGCTCGGGCAGACGGTCGTCTTCAACCCGTCGCTCGAGTTCGACGTCGACACATACAGCAACTCGATCGCGATCTGGGCCAACTCGAGAGTCGCGGTCGACAGGAGCGGGAGCGTCTACCTCGGACAGAACCCGTCCCCGACGGAGCTGGTCGAGGCGTCGGTCGTGCTTCGGCGCGCCGACGGGTGGAAACTCACGCAGACCACGGTCAGCGGGACCAACCAGAAAGCCGGCCTCCGCTTCGAGTTCGACGCCACGCCGGTCGCGCTCGCGCCGGGACAACTCCCCGGCGACGGCGGCGTGCGGCGCTAGGTAGTGCGTCGCGACGTTCGGACACGAAGCCGGCAGCGCTCTTCGCGACCCGAAGGCGCTGTCGCCCTCAGGCAGCCACGCGCGGGTGCGGGGCGCCGGCGCCGCACCGGCCCGCTTCTCGGCGGGCCGGATGTGTGGATACCCGCACCGCGACTCTCGGGGCCGCCGTATTCCCGGCCGGTCGGGCCGCTGACACGCTCGGCGTGTGGCACTCGATCCGGAAGGAGCTTTTCCGATGCAACCCTCAACGACACGAACCTTCATTCCCGCGCGCATCGTCGCCCTCGCGCTGATCGGGCTCACGGTGATCGGCCTGGCGTACCTGCGCTTCGGGACCGGCGACAGCTCTGTGAGCGTTCCGAAGGGCGCCCGGGCGGGCCAGCTCACCATGCACGCGTGTACCTACGACACCGAGAGGGGCAGCTACGACGCCGACTGCGGCACGTTGGTCGTCCCCGAGAACCGGGCGGACCCATCCGCACGGCTGATCGCGCTCCCGGTGACCCGCATCAAGGCCCGCTCGGCGCAGTCGCGCGAGCCGGTCTTCCGCCTCGAAGGCGGCCCCGGCATCACCAACATGTCCTTCCCGAAGGCGAGCCGGTTCGCCGAGAACCGCGACGTCGTCCTCGTCGGCTACCGCGGCGTCGACGGCTCCTCGCGCCTCGACTGCCCCGAGGTCGAGTTGGCGGTCTCGCATTCGAAGGATCTGCTCGGCGATCGCTTCTTCACGTCCTATGCCGACGGCTTCCGCGACTGCGCGGCCAGGCTCACCGGCGACGGCGTCGACCTCCGCGGCTACACGATCCAGGCCGAGGTCGACGACCTCGAGGCCGCGCGCAAGGCGCTCGGGTACGGCCCCGTCGACCTGGTGAGCGAGAGCGCCGGCACGCGCACGGCGCTGATCTACGCGTGGCGCTACCCGAAAGCGATCCACCGCTCCGTGATGATCGGTGCGAACCCGCCCGGCAACTTCCTCTGGAGCGGGAGGACGACCGACGAGCAGATCCGCAAGTACGCACGTCTGTGCGCGCAGGACGACAGCTGCAGCCGCCGCGCCGACGACCTCGTCGCGACGATCCAGCGGACGAACGCGGACATTCCGGACAGCTACTTCGGCTTGCCGATCAAGGAAGGCAACGTCCGGGTCGCCTCGTTCTACGGGATGGTCGAGACCTCGTCCGAGAACGCGCCCCTGAACGGGCCGATGACGCTGGGCTCGTGGCTCGCGGCGGACGACGGCGACGCGAGCGGCTTCTGGCTCCAGTCGGTGCTCGCAGACCTGGCCTTCCCCAAGGTGTTCGTCTGGGGCCAGATGGCCGCCATGGGGCGCGCGGACGCCGCCGCCGTGAAGCAGTACTTCTCGCACGAGCGGAACGACGGCGGGATCCTCGGCAACCCGGGCGCCGACTTCCTGTGGGCCGGCGGCAAGCTGGTCGACGCGTGGCCGGCCGCGCCGGACGAGAGCGAGTACAGCCGCATGCGGCGCTCCAACGTCGAGACGCTCGTCATCAGCGGCGACCTCGACTTCGCGACACCGCCGCAGGTGGCGACGAAGGAGCTGCTCCCGTACCTGCCGAACGGCCACCAGGTCGTCCTGAAGGGCTTCGGCCACTCGGGCTCCGTCTGGGCCGACCAGGCCGAGGCGGGCACGCACCTGATCAACACCTACCTCGACACCGGCAAGGTCGACCGCTCGCGCTACAAGCCGCAGAGGGTCGACTTCACGCCCGAGGTCACGCAGACCGCCCTCGGCAAGGGGATCGCGGCGGGGCTGGTCGGGCTCGCGGCGCTGGCGGTGCTCTCGCTGCTCTGGATGGCCGGCCGGGTGCACTTCTTCGGCCGCTACGGGCGCAAGTCCAGCGCGACGCTGCGGTCGGTCTACCCGGTCGTGCTCGGCCTCGGCGGCTGGTTCCTCGGCGTGCTCGTCGTCGTCACGACGATGCCCGGCACGGCGCTCGACGATTGGCGCCTGGCGGCGCTCTCGATGAGCGTGCCGATCGGCCTCGGCCTCTACTTCGCCTGGATGAACCGCGAGTGGGCGTCCCGGGTGAAGGCGCTCGGCTTCGTCGCCGCGCTGGCCGGAGCGCTGGTCGGCGGGTGGTTCGGCTTCCACGTGAACGAGGGGCTGCTGGCGCTCGTCACGACCATCGCCGGCGCGATCGCCGGCGGGAACCTGGCGCTGATCGGCTTCGACATCGCGCGGGAACGGCAGGTTCGCCACGTCGCGGCCGAGAGCCGGGAGCGCGCGCCGGAGGCGCCGCCGGTCATCGGCTGACAGTTCGCAGCGGCGAGCCCCGCGAGCCTCAGGGCCTCGCAGGGCTCGCCGTCGTTAAGCTCGCCGTCCGTGCCGCGCCTCTCGGTCATCCAGGTCGGCGCCGGCATGTGGGGACGAAGCTGGGCCGAGGTCGTCGCGCGGGCGCGCGGGTTCCGGCTCGCGGCGGTCGTGGACGCTGCCGCGGCGGCCCGCAAGTGGGCCAATGCCGAGCTCGGCGTGCCCGCGTTCGACACGTTCGACAAGGCCCTCGACCGGGTCGAGGCCGACGCGGTGCTCCTCGTCTCGCCGCCGTCGTCCCACCGCGCCCTGACCGAGGCGGCGGTCGCGCGAGGCCTGCACGTCGTCACCGAGAAGCCGATCGCCCTCGACCTCGCCGACGCGAAGGCAATGGCGAGGGCGGGCGAGCGGGCCGGCCTCCACGTGCTCGTGGCGCAGAACTACCGCTTCCGCCGGCAGTCCCGGGCGCTGCAGCAGCTGGTTGCGGAGGGGACGCTCGGGCAGCTGCTCGGCGTCCGGATCGCCTGCCGCCGCGACACGTTCAACTCGTTCATCGCGCCGGGCGACTGGCGCGCGCGGATGGCGCACCCCTACCTGATCGACATGGCGATCCACCATGTCGACATGCTCAGGATGATCACCGGCCTCGAGCTCGCAGAGGTCGACGCGCGCGGCTGGCACGTGCCGGACCACCCGTTCGAGGCCGAGCCAACCGTCGAGGCGCTCATGACCGTTGCGGACGGCACGCCGGTCGCGTACGAGGGGACATTCGCGGCCGCCGGCACCCAGACGTCCTGGAACGGCGACTGGGAGCTCATCGGCAGCAAGGCGCGCGCGACCTGGACCGGCGGGGTCGTGAACCCGCTGCGCGGAACCGTGACCTTGCAGCGCTACGGGAAGCCGCCCGCGCGGGTCGTGCTGCCTGTGCTTCCTGCGCTCGACCGCCTGGGGGTTCTGGATGAGCTGCGGCTCGCGGTGGTCGAGGGCCGCACGCCGGAGGTCAGCGCCGCCGACAACCTGCGGACGTTCGCGGCCGTGCTCGCCATCGCGCGCTCGATCGACGAGCGCAAGCCGGTCAAGCCGTGAAGCTCGGCCTCTTCCTCGCGCTCTTCCACGACCGGCCGCTCGGCGCCGCGCTCGCGGCGGCGCGGGATGCGGGCTGCGAGGCGGTCGAGATCTCGACGACAGGGCCGCACGGCGGGGAGGATGTTGCGGCCGCAGCCGCTGCCTACGGGCTCGAGATCTCGGCGCTCTCCTGCCACGCGAACCCGCTGCATCCGAACCGTGAGATCGCCGAGCGGGCCGACCGCGACTTCCGCGACACGGTGCGCCGCGCCGCGAGCGCGGGCATCTCGACCGTCATCACGTTCTCGGGCTGCCCCGGCGAGTCGGAGACGTCGCAGCGGCCGAGCTGGGTGACCTGCTCGTGGCCGGACGACTTCCCGGAGACGCTCGACTGGCAGTGGAACAAGCGCGTGCTGCCGTACTGGGTCGAGGCCGGCGAGTTCGCGCGCGAGCACGGCGTGCGGGTCGCGATCGAGCCGCATCCGGGCTTCGTCGTCTACAACCCCGCGTCGATGCTGCGGCTGCGCGCGGCGGCCGGCCCGGTCGTGGGCGTCAACTTCGACCCGTCGCACTTCTTCTGGCAGCAGATCGACCCGCTCGCGGCGGCGCGGGCGCTGTCCGGCGCCGTCTTCCACGTGCACGCGAAGGACACGGGCTTCGACCCGGCGCGGCTCGCGGTCGACGGCGTGCTGGAGACACGGCTCGACCCGGGCCAGCGGACGTGGATCTTCCGGACGGTGGGGGAGGGGCACGACGCGCACTGGTGGCGCGGCCTCGTCGGCGCGCTGCACGACGCGGGCTACGACGGCGCGCTCTCGATCGAGCACGAGGATCCGCTGCTCCCGCCCGACGAGGGCCTCGAGCGCGCGGTGGCGACGCTCCGCGCCGCCCTGCAGTAACCCATTCGGCGTGCTGCCTAGTCCAGCTCCGCATGCCGGGCGGCGAGGAAGCGCCGCTCGGCGTCGGAGTGGACGAGCTCGAGCGCGCGGCTCGTACGCGTGCGCGCGCCTCGTCCGCGCGGCCGAGCCGGCGCAGCAGCTCGGCCCGGGTCGCGTGCAGGTAGTGGTAGCCGTCGAGCTCGAGCCGGTCTGCGACCTCCAGCGCCCCCTCGACGTCGCCGGCCTCGGCGATCGCGGCCGCCCGGTTGAGCTCGACGACGGGCGAGCCGGTGCGGCGGGCGAGCTCGCCGTAGAGGGCCGCGAGCTGCGGCCAGTCCGGCTCCGGTCGTCGACGTGGAGCGCCGCGATCGCGGCCTGCAGCGACGTAGTCGCCGCGGCCGCCGAGCGCGACGGCACGGTCGAGCACGGCCTGGCCCGCCGCGATCTGGGCGACGTCCCAGCGCGAGCGGTCCTGGTCGCGGAGCAGCACGACCGTCGCCGTCGGCGAAGCGCGCGTCGCGCCGCGCGTCGTTGACGAGCATGAGCGCGAGCAGGCCGTGCACCTCGGGCTCGTCCGGCATCAGCTCGGCGAGCGCGCGCCCGAGCCGGATCGCCTCCGCCGCCAGGTCGCCGCGCCCGCCGTAGCCCTCGTTGAAGATCAGGTAGACGACGGCGAGCACTGCGGCGAGCCGGTCCGGGAGCAGGTGCGGCGGCGGCACGCGGAACGGGATGCCGGCCGCCTTGATCTTCCGCCGGGCGCGCACGAGCCGCTTGGCCATCGTCGGCTCGGGGACGAGGAAGGCGCGCGCGATCTCGTCGGTGGTGAGGCCGCCGAGCGTTCGCAGCGTGAGCGCGACCTGCGCGTCGAGCGCGAGCGCCGGGTGGCAGCACGTGAAGATGAGCTCCAGCCGCTCGTCGGGGAAGGTCGTCTCGTCCACCTCGTCCTCCACTGCTTCCGGCCGGTCGAGCAGGCGCACTTTGGTCGCGAGCGTGCGGTCGCGGCGGATGCGGTCGAGCGCGCGGTTGCGCGCGGTCGTCATGAGCCAGGCGAACGGGTTCTCCGGCGTGCCCGTCGCGCGGCCAGCGCTCGGCCGCGATCGCGAACGCCTCCTGCGCGGCTTCCTCGGCGAGGTCGAAGTCGCCGAGGAAGCCGATCAGCGATGGCGACGACGCGGCCCCATTCGTCGCGGAAGACCTGCTCGAGGATCGTCAGTACTCCACGAGCGGCCGCACCTCGACGGCGCCGCCGAGCCGCGCCGCTGGGATGCGCGCCGCCAGCTCGATCGCTGCGTCCAGGTCGTCGGCCTCGTAGACGAGGTAGCCGCCGAGCGCCTCCTTGACGGCGACGAACGGGCCGTCCGTGGTCAGCGTCTGGCCGTCCTGGACGCGGACGGTCGTCGACGTCTCCGGCGGCTCCATCCAGAGCCCGGGCGTGACGCCGGGGGTCTGGTTGATCGCCTGGTAGTCGGCGTAGACCCCGTTCTGCTCCTCCTCGGAGAGGCGGCCCCAGGCGTCGGGGTCGTCGGGCGTGGGCGTATCGCCCTGCTGGATCAGCAGCATGTACTTCATCGCTCCTCCTTCGTCTTGGTGCATCGTCGCCTGTGAGACGAACCAGCGAGTGGCGAGAGGACACCTGATGCTCGAAATCCGACCGAACTGCGAGCTGTGCGACCGAGACCTGCCGCCGGATGCGGCGGACGCGCGCATCTGCTCCTACGAGTGCACCTTCTGCGCCCCCTGTGTCGAGGAGGTGCTACACGACGTCTGCCCGAACTGCGGCGGCGGGTTCCAGCCGCGGCCGATTCGTCCGGCCGGCGCGTGGCGCGACGGCACCGGGCTCGTGCACGACCCACCGGGCACGCACCGCCGCCACACGCCCCATTCGCGCACGGACATCGACGCGTTCACCGCGCCGCTGCGGGACGTTCCGCCGGCCGAGCGCTAGCCGCGCGCGATCGCGTCCGCCGGGCGGAGCAGCGTGTAGACGAGCAGCCCGACGAACGGAAACACCAGCAGGATGATCACCCAGGCGGCCCTGCCGGCTGTGGACAGGTCGTGCCGCCGGAAGACGTCGATCACCGCCCGCACGTACAGGACGAGGAACAGGACGATGATGATGCCCAGGACGATCCGCATGCCGAGACCCTAACCGCCTGCTCTCATGGCGACGTCACCCTCCGGGGATGAACCTGAGAGGGGCCGCCCGGACGGACGGCCCCTCTCCAGCGGATCAGCGGGTGACGACGACCGTCTCGAGGTAGGCCGCCGGGATCGCGACCGCGTCGTCTGACTCGAGGCGGTCCCAGCGGCGCGCGAGGTCGTCGATGTCGGCCTTCAGGGCCGCGCGGGCCTCGTCGGTCTCGAGCGCCTCGAACGCCTTCAGCGTCGGGCCGTACCAGCGCCGGAACACGTCGGCGAAGTCCTCCGCCGCCTTGAACCGGTAGGTGAAGACGCGCTCCTGCGACCGCAGCGAGGCGATCGAGCCTCCGAACAGCTCTCGCAGGTGGGATTCCATGCCCCAGAGCAGCGGGGATTGCACGCCACTCGGTGGTGGGACGTGCTTGCCCGTCGTCTTGAACAGCTCGCCGATGAACCCGTCGGGCGTCCACGCGGCGATCGCGATCGTGCCGCCCGGCTTCGTGACGCGCACGAGCTCCGCCGCCGCCTGCGGGTGGTTCGGGGCGAACATGGAGCCGAACATCGTGGTGACGGCGTCGAACTCGTCGTCGCGGAACGGCAGCGCCTCTGCGTCGCCCTCCACGAACTCGATCTCGAAGCCCTCGGCCACCGAGCGCTGTTGCGCGCGCTCGAGGAGCTGGGGCACGTAGTCGAGACCGGTGACGCGCGTGCCGAGCCGTGCGGCGGCGATGGCCGCGTTGCCGCTGCCGGTCGCGACGTCGAGGACGCGCCAGCCGGCGTGCAGGTCGGCGGCATCGACGAGGTCGTCGGCGATCCGCTCGATGAGGCCGGCGATGACCGAAAAGTCGCCGCTCGACCACGTGTTCTGCTGCTTCTGCTTGATCGCCGCGAGATCGACCGGCGGAGTGGGGATTTCGACGACCGTGGGCATCAGACCGTCACCCCCGCCTGGAGCGCGTGCAGGTCTGCCGTGGTCATCGCGTTGCCCGCGATGCCCCAGTCGCCGCTGGAGACCTCCTCGATCGTGACCCAGGTGATGGGGCGCATGTTCTCGCCCTCCACCTCGACCATCGCGTCGGTCAGGCGCTCGATCAACTCCTGCTTCTGGGCCTTCGAGAACACGTTCTCGACGACCTTGACCTGGATGAGTGGCATGTGACTCCTTCCGTCTCGGTGCCAGCGGAAGGAGTGTCCCGGGCGCGGGCGCGCGTGACTTCGGCCGTCTGGGCCATCTCGCGAAGATGGCCCGATCGGGCTACTGGTCTAGGAGGGCTCGCCCTCCTAGACCAGTCCGTCGCGCGTGGCGCGGGCGGCTGCGGCGGCGCGGGTCGGCTCGCCGAGCTTGCGCAGGATGTTCGCCACGTGGCGGTGCACGGTGTGCTGGCTCACGACCAGCTCGCCGGCGATCTCACGGTTCGTCCGACCCGCCGCGACGAAGGCCAGCACCTCACGCTCGCGGCGCGTGAGCGACCCGCCGCCGTCGTGGGCGGGCGCGCGGCCGTCGAGGAGCTGCGCCGCCCGCTCCTCGTCGAGCCGCGCGTCGAGACCGTGGAACTCGTCGCGGGCCGCCCGCGCCTCGGCCTCGGCACGGCTTGCCGGCCCGAGCCTGGCCAGCGCCTGGGCGAGGACGAACCGCGCGCGGGCGCGCTCGTACGGCGCCTCGTGGGCGCCGAACGCATCGACTGCGTCCTCGAGCCGCCGGCGCGCGAGCTCGAGGTCGCCGCGTGCCAGCGCGTACGCGCCGGCTGCGTGGGCAGCGGTTCCCCGTGCGCCGTTCGTGCCGATCGCGGCCGCGAGCTCGTCCAGGTCGCTCGAGGCCTCGGCGGCCGTGTCGAGCCGCCCGGCGGCGACGGCCGACCGCGTGACCAGGGCCAGCGCGCCGAGCCGGTCGAGCATCCGGCTGCCGTCGGTCGCGCGCTCGAGCCGCTCGGCGAGGGCGAGGGCGGTCGCCGGATCGTCCTCGTCGAGCGCGAGCTCGACGGCGCCGACCTTCGCGACCCACGTCTTGTCCGACTGCGCGAAGAGCTTGCGTGCCTCGTCGAGCCGGCCCTGGCGCCGCCGCAGCTCGCCCAGGCGCCCGGTGCCGTCGAGCAGCGCGGACCGCCTGCCCTCGCTGAGCACCTCGATCGCGCGCTGGAGCTCCGCCTCGGCCTCCTTCCAGGCGCCGGTCTGCAGCAGCACGGCGGCGTACTGCGTGCGGCAGACGTTGAACAGCGTCCGGAACTCCCAGCGCCGCGCGAACTCCCGCACCTCGTCGCACCACTGCAGCGCCCGGTCGACGTCGCCCACCCGCTCGCACGCCGCGATCAGGTTGCAGCAGACCTTGCTCTGCCACGTGAGGTCGTCGAGGTCGCCGGCCCGGGCGGCGACCGCCGACTCGTCGAGCTGCCGCATGCCCTCCTCGATGCGGCCCTCGTGGACGAGCGCCATCCCCTCGAGCGATCGGCCGACCACCTCGATGTCGTCGCGCCCGAGCGCGTGCGCGAGCGCGACCGCGCGCCCGGAGGCGAGCCGCGCCTCCTCGGGATCGCCGGTCGCGAGCGCGACCTCTGCCTCGCGCACGGCGATCCAGGCGTGCTCCGGGCCGGGCTCCTCCCCTGCGACCAGGCGCGCGGCGCGGTCGAGCCAGCCGCGCGCCACCGCGGGGCGGCCGCCGAAGAGCAGCGAGTCCCAGGCGAGCGCGCCGGCGACGCGTGCCGCGCCGGACGGGTCATTTCTCGCGCGATACAGGCGGTAGGCGCGCTCCCGTGCCTGGAGCGTCGCGTCGGCGTGGTCGAGCCACCAGTGCGCGTGGCCGGCGGCCTCGAGCGCCTCCGGATCGTCGTCGACGCTGCCGACGAGCGTGAGCGCCTCCTCCCACGCGCCGCGTGAGAGTGCCTCCCATGCCGCCGCGACCTGCTCGGACACGAGAGAAGTATCGCCTCAGGGCAGCGGGCCGCCCAAGAGCGCAACGACCACGCCCACCGCGCCCGCGAGCAGCAGCGTCAGGACCGGGCCGCGCCGCAGGAGCAGCAGGAGCACCGCCGCACCGGCCAGGACGGCGTACTGCCACGTCTCGTCGAGCGCGCGCGCGAGCGGGATCGCCGAGCCGAGGATCGCGCCGACCGCCGCCGGCCCGGCGCCGTCGAGGAACGCCCGCGCGCGCTCGTCGGTGCGGATCGTCTCGAAGCGCCGCCCGCCGGCGAGCACGAAGGCGAACGAGGGCGCGAAGGCGACCGCCGCCGCGAGCAGGCCGCCGCCGAGCCCGTGCGCGCCGTACCCGACCGCCGCGACCGTGTGCACGACCGGCCCGGGCGTGATCTGGCCGAGCGCGACGGCGTTCACGAACTGCGCGTCGGTCAGCCAGTGGTAGCGGTCGACGGCGTCCGCCTGCATGAGCGGGACGATCACGAACCCGCCGCCGTACGACAGGGCGCCGACCTTGAGCGCGACCCATGAGAGCGCGAGCAGCCCGCCGGACGACGTGGCCGCGAGCGGCAGCAGCGCGGCGACGCGCTGCGCGCGGCTGGAGCCCGAGCTCGAAGCAGTCCGCAGCCCAGCAGGAGCAGGACGAGCCACGGGCCGACCGTCGCGGCGGCGATCCCGCCGGCCAGGAGGTACACGAGCCAGCGGGCCATCGCTCGGGCTCGCGGCCCGGCTCGGCGTCAGGAGGCTCCAGCCTGCGTGCACGGCGACCGCGGCCACGGCCGCTCCGGCACCTGCCCCCGCGCCGAGCACCCAGTCGGGCGGCGCCTCCGCGAGGAAGAGGGCCGAGAGCGCGAGGATCGCGACGAGGCCCGGGACGATGAACGCGAGCCCGCCGACGAGCGCTCCGAGCGAGCCGCGCACGCGCCAGGCGCAGTAGATCGAGAGCTGTGTCGAGGCAGGGCCGGGGAGGAGGTTGCAGGCGGCAAGCGCCTCTTCGAAGTCGTCGTCCGCAAGCCAGCGGCGACGTCGCACGCAGAGGTCGCGCAGGAGCGCGATGTGCGTGGGCGGCCCGCCGAAGCCGATGCAGCCGATGCGGCCCCACTCGCGCACGACACCTGCCAGGCCGGGGCGCGGTGCCGCTTCCGCGGGCGAGGGCTCGTCGCCGGCGACCGTCACCGCCGCCGATCCTAGATCGGTACGGGCTGGATCAGCGCGTCGTAGCGGGCCTGCGGCGCTGCAGCCTGCTGTTACCTGTCCGGCGCGGCCGGGACACGAGGCGCTGACGGCGCGGGACCGCCGCGTCGAGCGCGCCGCCGAGGTCCGACCAGAGATCCTCGACGTCTTCCAGGCCGACCGAGAGGCGGAGCAGGCCGTCGGTGATGCCGAGCGTCTGGCGGGCCGCCGGATCGACCAGGCGGTGCGTGAGGGACGCGGGGTGCTGGATGAGCGAGTCGGTGGAGCCGAGGCTAACCGCCGGCGTGATCAGGCGCACTGTTTGCATGACGGTGCTCGCAGCGGCGAGCCCACCGGCGACCTCGAACGAGACGATCGAGCCGGGCCCACGGAGCTGGATGCCGTCGGCCTCGGGATACAGGACGCGGACCACGGCCGGGTGCTGGGTGAGTCGCGCGGCGAGAGCCATGGCGCGCGCCTGGGCCTCGCGGACGCGGAACGGCAGCGTAGGGAGGCTCCTGTGCAGCAGGTACGCGCTCAGCGGGTGCAGTAGCGCTCCGGTCAGGATGCGCACCTGCCGCAGACGCCCCGCCCAGTCCGCGGTCGTCGCGACGATGCCGCCGACGACATCGCCGTGGCCGCCGAGGTACTTCGTGGCGCTGTGGAGCACGAGTGCGGCGCCGGCGTCTGCAGGGTTCTGCAGGATCGGCGTGGCAAAGGTGTTGTCCACGAGCACCGGCGCGCCGGCCGCGGCCGCCACCACCGAGCGGATGTCGACCGTCCCGAGCGTGGGGTTCTGCGGCGTCTCGAGCACGACGAGGCCGGTGTCGGGCCGGACCGCTGACCCGATCTCGCCGGGAGCCGCCCACGTGACGTCGAGGCCGAGCAGCCCGCAGGCAAGCAGGTGGTCGCTGCCGCCGTACAGCGGCCGGATCGCGACCACGTGGCGCCGCTCGCCGCACGCGGCCAGCAGGACGGCGGTCAGTCCGGCCATCCCGGAGGCGAATGCCACGGCGTCCTCCGTGTGCTCGAGCGCCGCGAGCGCGCGCTCGTACCGGCGCACGGTGGGGTTCTGCAGCCGCTGGTAGACCGGGGTGCCACCGTCGGACGCCTCGCCGCGCGACAGCGCGTCGAACGCCTCGGCCGCGCCGGCGAGGTCGCCAAGCGGGTACGTGCTGGAGAGATCGAGCGGTGGCGCGTGCACACAGAGCCGGGCGAAGTCCTCTCGTCCGGCGTGCACCGCGAGCGTGTCCGGTCTCACGCCTTCACCTTGCGCCCGGCCCGTCCGGCGGGCATCCGGGAGCGTGCGGACTCCGATCAGTAGCCGTCACGCTGCGGCGCGCTCGACGACTGCTGCCAGCCGCCGGCGGACCTCGTTCGCGATCGGCGCGAGCTCGTCACGACCCGACGATCGAGAGCATCCGCTCCGCGTCGACCGCCGAGACGTGGGTCCCGTCGTCGCGCACGTAGACGACCACGTTGCACGGGAGCAGCACTCCCAGGTCGGGCTCCGCGCCGAGCGCGCGGTGCGCGAGCGGCGGGTTGCAGGCGCCGAGGATCAGGTACGGCTCCTCCTCGACTCCGAGCTTCTCGCGCAGCGTCGCCTGCACGTCGATCTCGCAGAGGACGCCGAAGCCCTCCGCCTTCAGCTCCGTGCGGACGCGCTCGACGGCCTCCGCGAACGGAAGCTCCGTCGTGGCGCTGATCGTGTAGGTGCCGGTTCCGAGCATTCGCATTCCTCCTCGAGGTAGCGGCGGCGTGCCTTCGCCGCCTTCGTTCGGTGAGCCTCCGCGCCGGCCGGCTCGGTGATGGTGTCGAGCCAGGCGCAAATGCGCTCCTCGCCGCACAGCACGCGGCCGCCGGCGACCAGTACGGGGATCGTGTCGGTGCCCGCAAACGCCTGCAGCGCGGCGCGCTCGCCGCGCTCGACCGGCACCTGGCGGGCGATGTAGTCGACGCCGAGCTCGGTGAACCGCTGGCGCACGCGCCGTGAGGCGGGGCACCACTCGGTCTGCCACAGCTCGAGCATCACGAGTGGCCGAAGCGGACGTTGGGCAGCACGCGGTCGAGCCAGCGCGGGAGCGCCCAGGCGTGGCGGCCGAACACGCGCAGCAGCGTGGGGATCGAGGACGAGCCGCACGAGCATCGCGTCGAGCAGTACGGCGACGCCGAGGATCACGCCCATCTCCTTCGGCGGCAGCGGGCCGGAGAGCGCGAAGGTGAAGAACACCACGACCATCACCGCGGCCGCGGCGAAGATCACGCGGCCGGAGTGGGCGAGGCCGCCGACGGTCGCCTCGTGCGGGTCGCCGGAGCGGTCGAAGTGCTCCTTCGCCGACGAGAGCAGGAACACCGTGTAGTCCATCGAGATCGCGAAGATCATCGCGAAGAAGAAGACGGGCGCCCACGCGTCCATGAAGCCCTGCGACTCGAACCCGAGCAGCCCGGCGCCGTGGCCGTTCTGGAAGATGAGCCGGCCGACGCCGAAGGCGGCGCCGGTGGCGAGCAGGTTGGTGGCCACGCCGAGCGCGGCGATGAGCGGCGCCTGGAGCGCCACGAGCAGGAGCAGGAAGCCCAGGATGAGCACGATGCCGATCACGAGCGGCGTCTTCGCCTCCAGGGCGCTCTCGAGGTCGTGGTTCTCCGCGGCGGCACCGCCGACGAGCGCGCCGGCCGGGAGCGCGGCGCGCAGGCGATCGATGGTGCGCGCGGTCAGTGTGCTGGACGGGTCGTCCTTCGGCGTCGCCTGGATGAGCACAAGACCGCTGCCCCCCGGCTGGGGCGCGGCCACGCGTGCGATGCCGGGGTCGGTGCGCGCCACCGCCGCCGCCCGGGTGCCGTCCGTGCGGGGCGCGACGATCTGCAGCGTTCCGGGTGCGCCGGGGCCGAACGCTTGCTGCACCTGCGTGTACCCCACGCGCGAGCCATCGCTGGAGGGCACGACCTTGATCGACGGCATGCCGGTCCGCAGGCCCAGCACCGGCAGCGCCAGCAGGAGGAGGACGAGCGTTGCGGCCGGGCCGTAGAGGTGCGGGTGGCGCCACAGGCGCTCGCCCCAGCGGGCGAACGCCGCCGAGCGGTGCTCGCCCGAGTGCACCCACCGCAGCGCGAGCGCGTCGATGCGCGGGCCGAGCTTCGCGAGCACGGCCGGCAGCAGCGTCAGCGTGGCCGCGAGCACGAAGGCGACGCTGAGCATGATCCCGAGCGCCATCGAGCGGAACGCCGGGCTCGGCACGAGCATGACCGCGCTCAGGGACACGAAGACGGTCAGCCCGGAGAAGAGCACGGCCTTGCCGGCGGTGTCCATGGTCGCCGCGACGGCGTCGCGTACGGACAGGTGCGAGCCGAAGAGCGCGCCGCGGAAGCGGTGCACGACGAAGAGCGCGTAGTCGATGCCGAGCGCGAGCGCGAACATCAGCGCGAAGTTCATGGCCCAGATCGAGATCTCGAAGCCGTTGGTGAGCAGCGCGAGCAGGCCGGCGGACGCGAGCAGGCCGAGGATCGTCAGCAGCAGCGGCAGCCCGGCGGCGACGAGCGTCCCGAACGCGAGCACGAGGATCGCCAGCGTCAGCGGCCAGGAGAAGAGCTCGGAGCGCATCATCGCCGAGCGGTTGGCCGCGTTGAAGTCCGACCACATGCCCGAGGCGCCCGTCAGGCTGACCGACACCTGCAACGTGCCGGCGTCGGCGAGCGGGCCCTTCAGATGGTCGGCGGCGGCGACCATCGCGGTCGGGTCGCCGTTCGCACCCGCCGTGACGAGGGCGGTGTGCCCGTCGGCCGAGATGCTCGAGACGGGCGTGGGGGCGACCACGGTCGAGATGCGGCTGTCGCTCCGCAGGATCTCCTGGACACGCGCGGTGACCGCCCGGAAGGCCGGGGCGTCCGCCGTGAGCGTCGGCGAATGCAGCACGACGAGCGGCGCGGAGCTCGACAGGCCGTGGAAGTTGCGCTCGACGAGCGTGCGCGCCTGAACGGACTCCGACCCGTTCGCCTGCCAGCCGGCGCCGGAGAGCGCCGTCTCCACGCGCGGCGCGAAGACTGCAAGTGCAGCGGCGACGACGAGCCAGGCGACCGTGACAAAGCGGACGTGATCAGCCGCCCAGCCGCCCAGCCGGCCGATGGGGCCGACGGAGGCGGGGGCAGGAGCGTGCGAGCTACGGGCGGGTGTCGAGAGAACGGTCAGCGGGCCTCCTCGGACAACGACTTGCGGTGGAGCCCCACTAGGAGTACTATACAACTACATTGTTGTAAAGGAGTACTTACCCGCATGCTTCCGCATCCGATCCCCGAAGACCTGGCCGAGCTGATCGCGCGGCGGTTTCGCGCCATCGGCGAGCCCATGCGCGTGCGCCTGCTCGACCGGCTGCGTGACGGCGAGGCGAGCGTGAACGAGCTCGCGTTCGAGCTCGGCGCCTCTCAGCAGAACGTGTCGAAGCACCTCGCCGTGCTCGCCGATGTCGGGATCCTCGGTCGCCGGAAGGACGGCAACCGGGTGCTGTATCGGATCGCGGACGAGGGCGTGCTGGGACTCTGTGAGCAGGTCTGCGGCTCGCTGCAGATCCACCTCTCGGGCCTCGCGGCGCTCGCCGGCGGTGCGGGTCGCTGACCGAACCGAATCGAAGGAGTGACATGTACAAGGACGTGACTGCAGCAACCTGGGAACGCGACGTCATCGAGCGATCGCACGAGCTTCCCGTCGTCGTCGACTTCTGGGCCGCGTGGTGCGGTCCGTGCCGGATGCTCGGCCCGGTCATCGAGGCCGAGGTCGACAAGCGCGGGGGCAGCGTCGAGCTCGCGAAGGTCGACACGGAGTCGGAGCAGGAGCTCGCGGTGCGCTTTGGCATCCAGAGCATCCCGACGGTCGCCGTCTTCCGGAACGGCGAGGCCGTGACGGGTTTCCTCGGCGCGTATCCGGCCGCCACGGTCGGGAAGTTCCTGGACGACCTGGTCGCGAACCACGGGGCGCAGGCGGCTGTCGCCTAGCGCGAATTCATCGACTGTTTGCCGTCGTCAATGGCGCACGGCTGAATTTGCACGAGCGACTCGCATTCCAAAGTGCCAGCGTTTAGTCTTGCGCGCAGCTAAATCGCAAGGAGGATCCGTTGGCGAGGAAGACAGTGTTCGTGAGTGATCTTTCAGGGAACGAGATTCAGGACGGCAAGGCAGCGAGAATCTCGATTTCCTTCCAGGACGCGCGCAAGGGAACGTACGTGCTCGACGTGACCGAAGCCGAGGCCGAGGAGCTTGGCCGGAAAGGCACCAAGCAGGCGCGTCGCGGCCGCCGTCCGAAGGCCGTCGCCTAGAACTGGTCGGAAAGGCCCCGGGATTCCCGGGGCCTTTTCGTCTTCAGATTCCGCTCGACGCGCGGCGGCCCGCGCTGCGTAGGATGAAGCGCGTGCCGAGGGGGACCGAAACGGCAGCGCCCGAGCGCCTGGACGAGCAGCTCGAGCAGTACCGCCGCGAGCTGACGGCGTACTGCTACCGCATGCTGGCGTCTCCCTTCGAAGCGGAGGACGCGGTGCAGGAGACGCTCATCCGCGCCTGGCGCGCTCATGAGCGGTTCGAGGGCCGCGCGGCGCTGCGCTCGTGGCTGTACCGGATCGCGACGAACGTCTGCCTCGACATGCTCTCCAGCCGCGAGCGGCGCGCACGGCCGATGGATCTCGGGCCGGCCGGCGAGCCGGTGATCGAGAACCTCCACGTGCTTCCGGAAGTGACGTGGGTCGAGCCGCTCCCGACGGCGGGTCTCCCGGGCGCCGACCCGGCTGACGCGGCGATCGTGCGCGAGACCGTGCGGCTGGCGTTCGTCGCGGCGCTGCAGCACCTGCCGCCGCGGCAGCGTGCGGCGCTGATCCTGTGCGAGGTCCTCCGCTGGAAAGCGTCAGAGGCGGCCGAGCTCCTGGATACGAGCGTCGCGTCGGTGAACAGCGCGCTGCAGCGCGCGCGGGCGACGCTGGACGCGGCCGATCTCGGCCCCGTGTCGGACAGCGCGGAGGAGGCCGATCCGGATCTGCTCGCCCGCTACGTCGCCGCCTTCGAGGCGTATGACATTGACGCGCTGACGTCGCTCATTCACGAGGACGCGCAGCAGTCGATGCCGCCATTCGACCTGTGGCTGCGCGGCCGCGACGACATCTTCGCGTGGTGGTACGGCCCGGGTGGCGGCTGCCGCGGGTCGAAGGTCGTCCCGGCGCCCGCGGGCGCGGCGAACGGCTCGCCTGCGTTCGGACAGTACAAGCCGAGCGAGGACGGCGAGGGCTACGAGCCGTGGGCGCTCCAGGTGATCGAGACCCGCGACGGCAAGGTCGAGGAGATGACCTTCTTCCTCGACACGGAGAAGGTCTTCCCGCTGTTCGGGCTCCCGCTCGAGTACGCCGGCCAGCCGGCCTGAGCTGCGGCGCGCAACGCTCGCACGCAGCGCGTCACACATTCGCGCGCGTGCCTGGCACCGCCGTAACGCACCGCGCCAAGCTACTTCCGCGCTCCCCGGTCACACTCTCGTCACCACGTCTGGCACCGGTCATGTTGCCGAGCGGGCGTGGCCGGCGGGGCACGTCGCGTGCCTGGCACCGGCCATGGCGCTCCGCCGATGAATTCCGCGTCGCGAAGCGGTCTGAGCTTGCGTGACCGCACATGCGTTCCTGGGGCGGCCGGTTCCGCCCGGCTTCGCTGTGCGCGAGGTCGTCGTCGAGGCCGGCGAGAACCTCGCCTACGTCGAGTCCGACTGGCTTGACTCGATCGTCACGATCATCGCGGGCGCGATCGATCTCGCATCTCCATGCGGGGTCTGCGCGAGCTTCCTTGCGGGCGATATCCTGTGGCTCGCCGGACTCCCCGTAAGCGCACTCGTGAACCCCGGTGCCGACCCGGCCGTGCTCGTAGCGGTCTCGCGTGGCGGCACCGATGAGTTCTTTCCGGCAGAGCAGTCCAACGTGACATGACTACGACCCCAGACATTTCCGAAAACCAGGCCACAACTGCCGAGCGGACGCGCTGGATCGCGCTGCTTGTCCTCTGCATGGGCGACCTGATGATCGTGCTCGACACCACGATCGTGAACGTCGCCCTCCCGTCCATCCAGGATGATCTCGGTTTCTCCGACTCGTCGCTCGCGTGGGTGGTGAACGCCTACCTGCTGACCTTCGGCGGCTTCCTGCTCCTGGGCGGCCGTCTCGGCGACCTCTTCGGGCACCGCAAGCTCTTCATCGCCGGCGTCGGGCTCTTCACCGCCGCCTCGCTCGTCTGCGGTCTCGCGACCACGCAGGGCGTCCTCGTCACCGCCCGCGCCGTGCAGGGCATCGGCGGCGCGGTCGTGTCCGCCGTCGCGCTCTCGCTGATGATGACGCTCTTCACCGAAGCCGGCGAGCGCGCCAAGGCGATGGGCATCTTCGGCTTCGTCATGTCCGGCGGCGGCTCGATCGGCGTGCTGCTCGGCGGCGTGCTGACCGACGTGCTGAGCTGGCACTGGATCTTCCTCGTCAACATCCCGATCGGCATCGCCGTCGTGCTGCTGTCGTTGCGGATCATCCCGTCCGCGCACGTGGCGGCGGCCTCGCGCCGCCTAGATGTCGCCGGTGCGGTGACCGTGACCGTGGCGCTGCTGCTCGCCGTCTACGCGATCGTGAACGGCAACGACCAGGGCTGGACGTCGCTGCAGACGCTTGGCCTCCTGGGGGTCTCGGCCGTGCTGCTCGCCGGCTTCGTGCTGCTCGAGTCGCGCGTGGAGGCGCCGCTCGTGCCGCTGCGGCTCTTCAAGCTCCGCAACCTGACCACCGCCAACGGCGTCGGCATCCTGTGGGCGGCCGCGATGTTCGCGTGGTTCTTCCTGTCGGCGCTCTACCTGCAGAAGGTGCTCGGCTACAGCCCGCTCCAGGTCGGTCTTGCCTTCCTGCCCGCGAACCTCGTGATGGGCGCGCTGTCGATCGGAGTCTCGGCGAAGCTCGTCATGCGCTACGGCATCCGGCTGCCGCTTGCCGCCGGCCTCGGCGTCGCCGCCCTCGGGCTGCTGCTCTTCGCCCGCGTGCCCGCCGACGGCAACTTCATCGTCGACGTCCTGCCGGCGATGCTCCTCCTCGCCGTGGGCGCGGGCATCGCCTTCAACCCGGTGCTGCTCGCCGCGATGGGCGATGTCGAGCCGAGCGAGGCGGGTCTCGCCTCGGGCGTCGTGAACACGTCGTTCATGATGGGCGGCGCGCTCGGCCTGGCCGTGCTGGCCAGCCTGGCCGCGTCGCGGACGGACACGCTCGAGGCGTCCGGCGAGAGCACCGCGTCGGCGCTCGTCGGCGGCTACCACGCCGCGTTCCTGCTGGGTGCGGTCTTCGCTGCCGCTGCTGCTGCGATGGGCGGGCTCCTCCTGCGGCCGCGCACCGCGCCGGCCGGGATGGAAGACGCCGTCCCCGCCCACGAGTACGCCTAGCCGGGTCGGAGGGCCGGCCTTGCGCCGGCCCTCCTCCTGCTAGACACCAGCCCGTGGAGCTGCGCCGCGTCCAGGTGCTCTTCGCCCTGGCCGGCATTGCCGAGGGCGCGATCCTGCCCTTCCTCCCGATCGTGCTCCACGAGCGCGGCCTGTCGGCGGCCGAGGTCGGCGCCGTGCTCGCGATCGCGGCGGCCGTCGCGTTCCTCGGAACGCCGGCGTGGGGGTACCTCGCCGACCGCCGGCTCGGAGCAGAGCGTGCGCTCGGCCTCTCGTCGCTCGCCGCGGCTGCGCTCGCCGTGCCGCTCGCCTTCGCGGACGGGCTGGTGGCGCTCACGGCGGCGGTCGTGCTCGTGTACGCGGCGCGCTGCGCCACGGCCTCGCTCTGTGACGCGATCGCGCTCGACCATCTGGGCGACAACCGCGCCGCCTACGGCCGCGTGCGCCTCTGGACGAGCGTCGGCTGGGCGGTCGCCGTCTGCGTCTGGGGGCTCCTGCTCCAGCTGGGCTCGATCGACCTGATGCCCTGGATCTACGGGACCAGCGCGCTCGTCCTGGGCCTGGTCGCGCTTCGCCTGGCCGGCCCTCGCGTGCTGCACGCGCCCCCGCCGCACGGCTCGCGACGGGCGATGGCGCGGGCGCTCGCCGTCTTCCTGCTCTCGCTGCTCGTCCTCTTCGCGGCCTACTCGGCGACGTTCTCGTTCGTCGCCATCCGCATCGACGAGCTCGGCGGCGGCTTGTTCGTGATCGGCGTCGCCGCGGGGCTGCAGGCGGTCGCCGAGACGCCCGTGATGCGCGCGTCGCCGTGGCTCGCGCGCTTCGGGAGCGACCGCGCCTGGTACATCGTCGGCGCGCTCGTGCTCGGCGTCTCCTTCGCAGCCTGGGCCTTCCTGGATCAGCCGGTGGCAATCGCGCTCGTGAAGCTGATCACGGGCGTTGGCTTCGCGCTCGCCTACGTCGGGTCCGTGCTGATCGTCGACGACCTCGTCCCCGAGGCGCTCCGCGGCACCGGCCAGGGGCTCGCACGCGCGGTCTGCTTCGGCCTCGCTCCTATCCTCGGCTCGCTCGTCGGCGGCGTCGTCTACGACGTCGGCGGGCCAGAGGTGCTGTTCCTCGGTTGCGGCGTCGCTGCGGCGGGTGCGGGTGCCGCTCTGGCGGTCAGCGGCACCCGCGCGACGGTCGCGCCCGTGCGGCTCTAGGCAGCTTCGGCCGCGAGTGGTGCATCGATCCCGGCGTTCTTGCGCGACTCGGCGCGGCCGGGCGCCCGAAGCGCGACGAAGACCGCTCCGAGGAGCAGGGCGGCGGCGCCGGCAACCAGCGCGGCTCCGAACCCGTCCCCCAGGACGACCCCGTCGAGGCGCACCGCAGCGTGGAGCGGCTGCTCGACCTGCCCTTCACGGTGCTGTGCACCGCTCACGGCACGCCTATCACCACGAGGCCGAAGCGCGGGCTGAACCGTCTCGTCGAGTCGGCCCCCGCGCCGTCGGTGCTCGCGGGCTGAACTCGGGCGGAGGGGCTCGCACTCCCCGCGGGCCCCTCCGCACGTCAGCCGGGCTGTGCGAGCTCGGCGAGCCGCACGGCCGCGCGCACGAGCCGCTCGGCCGTGAAGAGGTACGGCGTCGCGTTTGCGATGTCGTGCACGGGCGTGTCCAGCTGATCGGAGCCGGACGCGCCGTTCAGCGCGTAGCGGACCGGGATCTCGTGGCAGACCACGAGGATCGACTCCTCCGGGCGGGCGGCCACCGCGGCCCAGGCCTGCGCGTACCGGCGTGTGGCCTCGTCGAGGCTCTCGCCGCCCGGGAAGCGGTCGGCTCGCGTGTGCTCGCGCTTCCAGGCGCGGTAGTCCGTGATCTCCCGGCCCTCAAGCTTGCCGATCTTGATGTCGTCGAGGAGCGGCTCGACGGCAGCCGGTACAGCGCGGCCGTCGAGCGCGATCTCGGCCGTCTCGCGCGTGCGGCCGAAGCGCGTGTGGATCACGAGGTCGAGCTGGATGTTCGCGAGCTGGTCGCCGAGACGGCTTGCCTCGAGCCGCCCGGTCTCCGTCAGCGGCGCGTGGACGGACGGGTCGCCATTGACGCGATGCGCCTCGTTCAGTGTCGAGTGGGCGTGCCGTGAGATGACGATGAGCTTCACGGCCCGTCCTCCCGGCACCAGGTCCCGAGTCCTGGCCTGTGCGGACAGGGCTCTGGACCTGGTCCCAGGTGCGCGTTAGCGGCGGTCGGCCTCCAGGAGCGCGCCGCCCTTCGGGTGCGGGGCCGGCGTGCCGGGCAGATGAAGGAGATTCTCGACGGCCTCGACGCCCTCGACGTCGCGCACCGCCTTCTCGACGCGGACGATCGTGTCCGGCCCGTCGACCTGGCCGCGCAGGAAGATCCTCCCGTTTTCGGCATTGATGCTGACCTTGCCCTTCGGCAGCGAGGGATCGCGGTAGACGATGCTCTCGACCTTGTGCACGAGCTCGGTGTCGTCGAGGTCGGCGATGCGCTCGGCGTGGAGCACTGCGTCGTCGCGCAGCCGCGAGGACACGCGCCGCCAGAGCCCCGAGCGCCGCGCGACGACGGCGACGGTGGCAACGCCGACGGCGAAGCCTGCGCCGAATACGAGCGCGGGATGCACCGAGCGCTTCGGCGTGCGGCCGGTGGCGCGCTCGAGGCGGTCCATCGCCTGGTCGATCGCGCGCTCGACGATCTCGCCTGCATGGTTCACGAAGGCCTGGCTCGCGATTCGCTCGACGAACGACGCCTGGTTCGTGGACGGGATGCCGATGCGGTCGAGCAGCCCGGACGGGATCTCGATTGTGTTCATCGCACTCCTTTCGGGGCGCACGCGACTCGCGGGCGCCCAGGTGGGGACGGCCTCCGGCGATTGTGCCTGGGGCGCGCCGATGTCGCCACGGGCCTTCCCCGCGCGCTGCCTTCGGCGAACTCCTGACCCGCCCGGTTAGGGTCGCGCCGTGTGCTTCGACCACGACTCGTCGCCGCCGGTCCCGGTCATTCGCGGCGCGGCCGTCTCGCACCACGACCTCGTGCTCGAGGCAGCGGACGGCAACCGGTTCGCCGCGTTCGTCGCGGAGCCTGATGAGCCGGGCGGTGCGGGCGTCGTCATCCTCCCGGACGTCCGCGGGCTCTACCGCTTCTACGAGGAGCTGGCGCTGCGGCTCGCGGAGCGCGGCCACCCGGCGATCGCGTTCGACTTCTACGGTCGCTCGGCCGGCGCCGAGAAGCGCGGCGAGGACTTCGTCTGGCAGGAGCACCTCGGCCCGCTGACCGGCGAGCAGGTCCAGCTGGACGTCGCCGCTGCGGCCGCCGAGCTGCGCCGGCGAGGCGCGGGCTCGCTCGTCACGGTCGGCTTCTGCCTCGGCGGGCGGCATTCGTGGCTCGCCGCCGCGAGCGGTCACGGGCTCGCGGGCGCGGTCGGGTTCTACGGGCGGCCGGGCGTGGGGAGGGACGGCGACCCGGGCCCGGAGCAGCGCGCGGGCGAGATCGCGGCGCCGATCCTCGGTCTCATGGGCGGCGCCGACCAGGCGATCCCGCCGGAGGACGTCGAGGCGTTCGAGCAGGCGCTGTCCGCGGCGGGCGTGGAGCACGAGCTGATCACGTACGACGGGGCGCCGCACAGCTTCTTCGACCGCAAGCAGGGGGAGTTCGCGGACGCGTCCGACGACGCGTGGCGGCGCATGCTCGCGTTCGTCGAAGCACACACGTAGAGGCGAGCGGCTGGACGTTGTTCCGCCCGCGCTCCAGAATGGGCGGCCGAACGGCGCTCCCCACCCGACGGAGGTTCTCATGACCGTGGTCCCAGACGAAGCAGTCCTCGACGCGCTCGCCGCCGGCGTGTCGGGCAGCGTGCTCCGGCCGGGCGACGACCGGTACGAGGAGGCGCGCCGCGTGCACAACGGTCTCATCGACCGACGGCCGGCGCTCATCTTGCGCTGCCGCACGGCGGCCGACACGGCGGCGGGCGTGCGGTTCGCGCGCGCGAACGGCCTGGAGGTCTCGATCCGCGGCGGCGGCCACAACGTCGCGGGCCGTGCCGTCGCCGACGACGCGGTCATGATCGACCTGGCCGAGATGAAGGGAATCCAGGTCGACCCGGACGCGCGCACGGCGCGCGCCGAGGGCGGCGTCATCTGGCGCGAGCTGAACGCGGCGACGGGCGAGCACGGGCTCGCCGTCACCGGCGGGGCGATCTCGACGACCGGGATCGCGGGGCTGACGCTCGGCGGGGGCCTCGGCTGGACGATGGGCAGCTTCGGACTGGCCGCCGACAACCTCGTCGCGGTCGAGCTCGTCGACGCGAACGGCGAGGTGCTCGAGGTGACGGAGAGCTCGCATCCTGATCTCTTCTGGGCTCTGCGTGGCGGTGGCGGCAACTTCGGAGTCGCGACCGCCCTGACGTACCGGCTGCACCCGCTGTCCACGGTCACGGGCGGCCTGATCGCGCACCCGTTCGACGCGGCCGGGGAGATGCTCCGCTTCTACCGGGACGCGGTCGCCGGGTTGCCGGACGAGCTCGCCGTGTTCGCCGGGCTCGTGCACGCGCCGGACGGCTCGGGCGCCAAGCTGGCGGCGATGGTCGTCTGCCACACGGGCGACGAGGAGCAGGCTGAGCGCGACCTCGCGCCCTTCAAGGAGTGGGGCCCGCCGGCAGTCGTCCAGGTCGGGCGCATGCCGTACCCGGCCATGAACAGCATCCTCGACGAGGCATACCCGGCCGGCGCGCTCAACTACTGGATGTCGAGCTTCACCCGCGGCCTGCCCGACGAGCTGATCGACCTGATGATCGAGCGCTTCGCCTCGGTCCCCTCGCCGATGACCGCCATGCTCCTCGAGCGCTTCCACGGGGCCGTGACGCGCGTCGGCGTGTCCGACACGGCCGTGCCCCATCGGGCCGAGGGCTGGAACCTCCCGATCATGTCCCAGTGGACAGACACGGCCGCCACGGACGCGAACGTCGCCTGGACGCGCGAGACGTACGGGGCGCTCGGCCCGCACCTCGACAGCAGGCGCTGGGTGAACTACCTCGGCGACGACCAGGGCGCGGACGCCGTCCGGGACGCGTACGGGCCGAACTGGGACCGGCTCGTCGAGGTCAAGCGGCGCTACGACCCGGAGAACGTCTTCCACCACAACCAGAACATCGATCCAAGCTGAGCGGGCCGATCCGCTTCTTGTACGCGGCGCCGCTGTGAGCCTGTGCGAGACCTGTCCGAAAGGGACAGTAGGTTGCCGCTCCATGCGACTACTGGTTGCTCGCTGCGAAGTCCGCTATACCGGCCGCCTGTCGGCGTACCTGCCCCAGGCGACGCGGCTGCTGCTCCTCAAGGAGGACGGCTCGGTGCTCGTCCACGCAGACGCGGGCGGATACAAACCGTTGAAGAGCGCGATTGCGCTGTTGGACTAGGTTCAGCCGACGATAGGTTGGCCGTGCCCGACGAGTGGGTTGGCCGGAATCGTTCGTCTGACGACGCGGCGGCTGCCGAGCTCGATCACGGCTGCCTTCTGGTGCTTGCCGAAGAACGTGACAAAGGCTCGCGGCCCGACTACGACGACCCGGTTGACCGAGCCAGTGCGGAAGAGTTCGTAAGCGGAGCCCGACGGCTGGAACATCCGCAGACCGACATCTCCTTTGCCGCGGGCGAATACGAGCCCACCGCCCACGGTGAACCAGTTCGCAGTCGGATCGAGCACGCGGCGTGACCAGTCCTTTGGGTTGATGAGCGACAAGCCGACGGCTGTCCTGTCTCCGTAGTCGAAGCCGCTGACGACGATGCGGCCGTCGGGCAGGGTGGCCGCCGTCCGTACCGACCCTTCGGCGTCCTTGGTGGCCGCGGCCACAATGCGCAGGGGCGCGTACCGCACGGCCAGGGTGCGGAGGTCGATCGAAGCAGCCGGCTCGCCTCCTCCGAGTACGAAGGCACGTAGCCCCGACTGGGCGAGCGCGAGCCCAGGTCGGCGCACCGTCATGCGACGGTCGGAGCCTTCGCCGGTCGTGGTCGTTCCGGCGGTGATCCTGTCGAGCACCGCGGAGCGCACGCGGGGCGTCTGATCGATGACAGCGATGGTTGCGGGGCCGATCCGATCGGGTGGCGCGAGCAGCAGGACGAGGCGATTTAGCCCCCGCTCCCCGACAACGACTACGCCGGGGAGCTCGACGCGCGAGATCGGCAACCGCCGGTCGGGGTCGATGGAGTAGACAGCGGTCGGCGATCCCGAGATCACCGCGAGTACGCGGCCGCGCACCCACGCGGTCGCGGTTACCCGGCCGAACTCGCCTGGCAGACTCAGGGTTCCTTCGAGGTGTCCGGTCTCGAGATCGACGAACCGGAGCGCTGTTGGTTGCCCCTTCGTGGGACTCCAGCCTGCGGCGGCGACGAATCGCGTGCGATCGGGGCTGATGCTCCAGGCATGCGCGAAGTGACCCATGCGAATAGCAGGCCCTGACGGGACGAGTCGCACCGGGTCGTAGGGAACGAGCAAGTTCATCTTGGCGCCGTAGCGAAGTGAGTAGAGGTCGCCAACCTTGGCATTGGCCGACGACACGCCTAGGAGCGCCAAGGACACTGCAGCGAGCGCCAGCATCCGTTTCATGACCAGTCCAACTTAGTACACCGCCGACTGCCGAAGAGGTCCGCCGCTTGCGTGCAGTAATGACCGTCGGTCGGCGGACATGTCCGAAAGGGACAGTACGGTGCCGCGGCGATGCGTCTGATCGTCGCCCGCTGCTCCGTCCGCTACAGCGGCCGTCTCACGACGGAGCTCCCCGAAGGCGTGCGCCTCTTGATGGTCAAGGAGGACGGGACGTTCATGGTCTGGGCGGACGGCGGCGGCCATCAAGTAAAGCCACTGAACTGGATGACGCCGCCGACGGTGGTCGAGGAGGACGGCGAGGCGATCGTCGTCCGCAAGCGGGCGGGCAAGACCGAGGACCTGCTCGAGATCCGGCTGCTCGAGGTGCTGAGCGACGTGTCGCACGACATGGGCGAGCCGGCCGGGCTCGAGAAGGACGGCGTCGAGAAGCAGCTGCAGGAGGAGCTCGCGGCACAGCCGGACGTGCTCGAGCCGGGGCTGCGGCTCGTGCGGCGCGAGTGGCCGACCGACATCGGGCCGGTAGATCTCGTGTGCCGCGACGCGGACGACGGCTGGGTCGCGGTCGAGATCAAGCGCGTCGCCGGCATCGAAGCGGTCGAGCAGCTGACGCGCTACCTGGAGCGGATCTGCCTCGACCCGGAGCTCAGCGAGTGCCGTGGGATCCTCGCCGCGCAGAAGGTGCGCCCGCAGGCGCGGACGCTCGCCGAGGCGCGCGGGCTGCGCTGGGCCGAGGTCGACCTCGAGGTGCTGCGCGGCGAGCGCGAGCCGGACCTCGTGCTCTTCGGTTGAGCCTCGAGCTCGTCTACGAGACGCACTCGACGACCCTCGACAACGAGCGCGGGATCGCCACCGGCTGGCTCCAGGGCGAGCTCTCGGACGCCGGGCGCGAGCAGGCGCGGCAGCTCGGCGAGCGGCGCCGCGACGACGGGCTCGCCGCCGTGTACACGTCCGACCTCGCCCGCGCGCAGGATACGGCCGCGATCGCCTTCGCGGGCACGCGCATCCCAATCCACAGCGACCCGCGCCTGCGCGAGTGGAACTACGGCGAGCTGAACGGTGGGCCGGCCGAGGCGGTCGGGGCCGTCAAGCGCAACTACCTCGACGTCCCGTTTCCGGGTGGCGAGAGCTACCGCGACGTCGTCGGGCGCACGCGCTCGTTCCTTACCGATCTGGTCGCGCGACACGACGGTGAGCGCGTCCTCGTCGTCGCGCACTCGGCCAACCGGTGGGCACTCGAGAACCTCCTCCACGGCACGGCGGCCGAGGACGAGGTCGACGCCGTCTTCGAGTGGCAGCCCGGCTGGGTCTACATCGTCCCCAGCCCCGGCTGAAAACCGGTGCCAGGCATCGTCACGAGAGTGACACGGAAACGCCGCTGAGCCGCAGCGCCACGCCGTTTGCGCCGGTGCCAGGCACGGTGACGAGAGTGTGACGCGCAGTCCTCAGGCGACCGGAAGCTCGACCGTGAAGGTCGAGCCGCGGCCCGGCTCTGACGCGACCGTCAGGCGGCCGTCCATGCGTTCCACGAGCTCGCGCGAGATGTAGAGGCCGAGCCCGCTGCCGCCGACGCCGCGGGTCAGCGACGGGTCGAGCCGGAAGAACTTCTCGAAGATGCGGCGCTGCTCGTCCGCGGGAATACCGAGCCCCTCGTCGTGCACGGCGATCCGGCCGTGGCCGTTCTCGGCGCGGACCTCGACGCGCACCGTCCCGCCGTCGGGCGAGTACTTGACCGCGTTCTCGACGAGGTTGACGAGCACCTGGCGGAGCTTGTCCTCGTCGCACGAGAGCGGCGGCACGCTGCCGTTGGCGTCGAGCACGAGCTCCACGTTCTCGGGCGCGCGCACCCGCGCGGACGCCACGACGGCGTCGGCGAGCGCGACGATGTCGACGGGTCGCTCACTGACCCGCACCGTGCCCGCGTCGATCTGGCCGGCGACCAGGATCTGCTCGACGAGGTTGCCGAGCCGCTCGCCCTCCGTCTCGATGATCTGGAGGAAGATCTCCTTGTCCTCGTCCGAGAACTCGACGTCCGGGCGGCGGAGCGTACGCACCGCGCCGTACACCGCGGCGATCGGCGTGCGCAACTCGTGCGATGCGGTCGCGACGAAGTCGCTCCGCGCTTGCTCGAGCGCGCGCTCGGCGGTCACGTCGCGGATCGCGTACACGGAGCCCTCGTCGAACTGGACCGCCGTCACGGAGACCCAGCGCTCGCCGTCGGCACGGGCCAGCGGGAGCGTCGCGGGGCGGGCGATCGACCCGGCAGGCGAGGCGACGACGTGCCGGTCGATGTCGGCCCAGGCCGGCACCACGTCGGTCAGGATCCGGCCCACCGCGTCCTCGGTCGCTACGCCCGTCACCGTCGCGGCGGCTGGATTCCAGTAGCGGACGCGGCCGCCCGTATCGACGAGCGCGATCCCGTCGGCCGTGTACTCGAGTGCTCGCGCTGCGTCGCCGCGCCGCTCGCTCTCGCGAAAGAGACGCGCGTTGTCGACGGCCACTGCGGCGCGGTTCGCGAGCTCCATGGCGAGCTCCAGGTCGGCCTCCGTGAACGTGCGGCCCGACTCCGCCGCGACGAGGGACAGGACGCCGAGCGTTGTCCCGCGCGCCCGCAGCGGCACGCAGATCCACGAGCGCAGCCCGAGCTGTTCGATCACCTCGGCCAGCTCGGGCCGCTCCGCGGCGACCCCGTCGAGCAGCTCTTGCGGGATGTGCGGCATGAACTCGGGCTCGCCCGTGCGCAGCACGTTCGCGGCGCCGCGCGGCTCGTCCGGGTTCGGCGGGAAGCGCTGCTGGAGCTCCCGCGCCCACGCGACCTTCTCCGGATCCTGGTGCGCAACGGCGAGCCGCTCGATCGAGCCCTGCGGGCCGGCCATGTCGATCGAGCACCAGTCGGCCAGGCCGGGCACGGCGAGCTGCGCCAGCCGTGCGAGCGTCTGCTCGAAGTCGAGCGAGGACGCGAGCAGGGCGCTCGCCTCGGCCAGGAAGGCCGCGCGCGCGTGCGCGGCGTTCGCAACCTCGAGCAGGCGCGCCCGCGCGAGCGCCTGCGCGACCTGGCTCGCGATCGCGATCTTGAGCCGCCGGCGCTCGTCGTCCAGGACGTCGTCCCGCGCGAACGAGAAGACGATGCCGCCGAACGCCTCGCCCTCCAGGACGAGCGGCAGGCAGGCGAGCGCATGCGATTCCCGGGCCGTGTCTCTGAGCAGCGGGTAGCGCTCGTCGCGCTCCTGCCGGGAGTTGACGAAGACGGGCTCGACGGTGCGCACCGTCTCCGACAGCGGCAGGTCGGCGTCGAGCGGGAAGCGGGCCCAGCGGCCGTCGGGCCCCACGAGCTCCTCCTCGTAGCCGCGCTGCGCGATCACCTCGAGGTGCGTGCCGTCGGCCGAGACGGCAGCGAGCAGGCCTGCGCGCGCGTCGGCTGCCGTGACGCCTTCGCTGAGCGTCGCGTCGAGCACCTCCTGCGGCGTGTAGGCCTCGGCGAGCGCGCCCGCGAGCAGCTGCAGGCGCTGCGCTCGCGCGCTCGACGCCTCCGCCGCCCGCCGCGCCTGTTCGCCGGCCGCGCGCGCCCGGCTCTCGCGCGAGATCAGCCAGCTGATCGAGATGGCGGTCACGCCGAAGAGCACGCCGGCCGCCACGCTCTCCCAGTCGGCGCCGTCGAAGCTGCGGTGCGTCTGCGTGAAGAAGAAGTTGAAGGCGACGAACGAGGTGAGCGCGGCCGCGAGCCCGTACCAGCGCCCGCCGACGGCCGCCGCCCCGCCGATCGCGAGCAGGCAGAGGAGCGAGGGGAAGACGCGCAGGTCGGTTGCGAGGTCCGCCAACGCCACGGCGACCGGTCCCGCGACGACGAGCGCGGCCGCTGGGAGGTGGTGCCGCCACGCGGCGTCGAGTCGCGCGGCAGTGGGCCCGGCCGCTGGGCCGGTCGCCTCGGTCACCGGTTGTCCGTGATCTCGTCTCGCAGCTGCTCTCGTTCCCCGTGGGCGATCCGTCGAAGCGTGTCCTCGATGACGTCGGCGATGCCCACGGGGTCGAACGGCTTCGTCACGTAGCCGACCGCACCGTGCTGGCGGCCGCGCTCGAGATCGCTGCTGTCCGCCATGGCGCTGAGGAAGATCACGGGGATGTCGCGGGTGGTGTCCTCGCCGCCGAGTTCGGCCGCCACTTCCCACCCGGTGGCACCGGGAAGCATGACGTCGAGCAGGATCAGATCCGGGTGCTCGGCCCGCGCGAGGTCGAGCGCGGACTCACCGTCTGCCGCCTCGATGACGTCCATCCCGGAGAGGCTCAGGTTGACGCGACAGAGTGCGCGGATCGCAGGTTCATCGTCGACGACCAGGACCCGGCGCCGGGTCGCGGTGCCCTGGTCGGCGCCGAAGCCGTCATGCTCGGCGGGCTGCGACCGGCTGCGGAAGCGCCAGTCCCCGGCCGGATGGCGGGCACGCGAAAGCCTGCTTGCGAGAGCAGCCGGGCGGGTGGGGCGGCGCGTGACGGTCGATGTCTTTGGCATTGGGGTCGCGGCCGCGTGGCTGCGGATTGTAGGGAGCAACCGCTGCGACGGGAAGAGGCGCACCGTGGCTCGATCCCTCGAGTGGGGAAATCGCCGCGGAATCACCCTTCAGGGGGAGCCTGCAGGCCCCGCCCGTCCGAACACTGAGTCCATGCGCCAGGCGCTCACCTGGGAAGTCCCCACACCCGCATTTGCAGCGCCTGCCCGCCTGCGGCAGAAGGCGATGCTCGCGCTCGCGTTCGCTCTCCCGGTGCCGCTGCTTGCTGCTACCGGGCTGACGCTTCCGCTGCCGGACAGCGTTTACCGGATCGCGTCGGCCGCCGTCGAGCGGACCGTCGCAATCGCGAGGGAGCTGCCCGCCGTCGGCCACGAGCAGAAGCGCGAGGCTCCGGCCGTCGAGACGACGAAGGCGCAGCCTGTTGCGTCAGTCCGGTCGTCCGCGACCGCACCGGCGCCCGCGAAGACGCAGCGCCACCGGGCAGACGCTGCTGCGCGCAAGACGGCCGCCGTCGTGCCCGCAAGCCCGGTCCGCACGTCGCACGGCAGCACGGCAGCCGCACCCGCGTCCGCTGCGAAGACGCCGTCGAAGTCGTCCGGCTCGACCTCCTCGACGGCGCCGCCGGCCACCGGCGGGACGACGTCGTCGACCAACACGACACAGCTGCCCGCGACGGGCATCACGTCGTCGACGCCCGCGCCCTCGTCGCCGCCTGCGACATCGAGCTCGGCCACGACCGCGGAGCCGGCGCCCGAGCCGGCGACGCCGAAGGACCCGTCGCCGGCCCCGAAGGACCCGCCGGCCACCACACCGCCGCCGGCCACCACACCGCCGCCGGCCACCACACCGCCGCCGGCGCTCTCGGTCTCGGTCACCACTGTCGAGCCGATCAGCACGGTGACCCTGACCATTCCGAAGGTCCCGTCGCCGCCGTTGGTCGGCGGCGCGATCTCGTCCGTCTCGCTGGACGGCAAGGTGGCTGTCAAGCCTTGAGGCTTGCGCCGATGTCCCCTTTTCTGGGGACACGTCGCGGCACTGCGGCTCGAACACTTCGACGGGGAGCTCTATGCGGCATGAACTGACATGGGAGATGCAGGCGTCCGGCCGCTCCGTGGCCGCCGCCGTGTACGAGCGCGGGATGATGGCGCTGGCGCTCGCCCTGCCGGTTCCGCTCCTTGCGGCCGCGGGACTCTCGTTGCCGCTTCCCAGCGGCGTCTACCGCCTCGGCATGGCCGCCGTCGAGCGCACCGCGACGATCGCGAAGGCGCTGCCGGCGATTCACCAGAGCGCGCCTGAGCCCGAGCAGACGACGGTGGCGGCGCGTGCCGTGTCGCCGCGCCTTGCGAAGGTTTCTCACCGGGCGGCCGGCACGGTTGTCGCCTTCCACGCGGCTCCGGCGGCGGAGAGGACGAGGGCATCGCATGGTGCTCCCGCCCCGACCGCCAAGCGCACCCTCCGCCGCGCCGCGATCACGCGCAGCACGTTCGCCGCGCGCGACACCTTGACGGGCAAGACGACGCACACCCCTGTCGAGACGCGCACCGGGACGACGCAGTCGACGCCGGCGACGGCCGCTCGGGAGTCGGAGGCCACCCAGGACGCCGTGACCGCGGCGACCGCGGCGACCGCGGCGGCCACCGCGAGCACCGCGACCACCCCGACCACCCCGACCACCGCGACCACCGGGACGACGACGCGCCCCGTGACGTCGACACCGACCACCGGATCGTCCACGGCCCCGCCTTCGACGGCGACCGACCCGACGCAGGCGGCCAGAGACGCCAAGGCCGCGCAGGAGGCAGCGGACAAGGCCGCGAAGGCAGCAGCCGACCAGGCTGCGCGCGACGCGAAAGCGGCGCAGGAGGCCGCCGACAAGGCCGCTCAGGCGGCAGCCCAGCAGGCGAAGCAGGCGCAGGAAGCCGCTGACAAGGCAGCGAAGGCTGCAGCCGAGCAGGCGAAGCGGGACGCAGCAGCTGCGCAGAAGGCTGCGGCGAACTCGAGCTCCGGCTCCTCCAACTCCGGATCCGCTCCGACCGGCCACTGACCGCCACTCGAGAGGTGCCCCCCTCCTCGTCACCCAGCCGGTTCGCCGAAGCCGCCGCCACGATGCACGAGCGGCCGCCTCGGCTCGTCCTCCGCTTTGCTCTCATCACCGCGGCCTGCCTCGGCGTCGGCGCCGCCGCGATCCTCGGTTTCGTCCGCCACACGGACACGCGCCAGGCCGAGCGGGCCGCCGCGACCCGCGCGCAGCTCGCTGTCGAGGGCGTGCTCGCCAATGCGCTCGAGCCTGGCGACCTGCGCGGGCTCTCCCCGGCGCGGCGCTCCGAGCTCGACCGCTCGATCGAGCCGCTCCTCTCGGACGACCTGGTCCTGATCACGGCGAGCCACCGCGGCCGCGTTTTCTGGGCCACCGACGCACGGCGGGTCGGGCGCCTCGAGCAGCAGACGGTGACCCAGGCGGCGCGCGAGCGGACGCTCACCTCGCAGGTGACCACGCTGACGACGCCGGCCGGCGGCCGGCGCGTCCTGCGCTCGGTCGTGCCGCTCGACCTGCACGGTGCAGAGGTCGCGGTCGCCGTCTACCAGGACTACGGCCCGATCGAGAAGGCGGCGCGCGAGGCGTTCCTCCCGGTCGCGGGCGTCCTCGAGCTGATCCTCTTCGCGCTCTTCATCCTGCTGGTGCCGCTGCTGGCGCGCGTCTCGCGGCGCATCGGCCGCCAGCTCGAGCGCATCCGCCACCAGGCGCTCCACGACGAGCTCACAGGCCTTCCGAACCGGCTGCGTTTCACCGCCGGCGTGGCGGAAGCAGTCGAGGAGGTGAGCCACGAGCGGCTCAACTTCGCCGTGCTGCTCCTGGACCTCGACCGCTTCAAGGAGGTCAACGACGCGCTCGGCCACGACGTCGGCGACGAGCTGCTCGTCGACATCGGCGATCGCCTCGAGCACGCGCTGCCGCAGAACGCACTGCTCGCGCGGCTCGGCGGCGACGAGTTCGGGATCGTGCTTCCCGATGCGGAAGAGGCCGATGCGCTGTGGGCTGCCGAGCGCGTGCGCACGTCGCTAGCAGAGCCCGTCTACGTGGGCGACCTGCCGGTCGCCGTCGAGGCCAGCGTCGGCATCGTGCTCTGCCCCGCGGATGGCGAGGACGTCGACACGCTGATGCGCCGAGCAGACATCGCGATGTATGCCGCCAAGGAGCGGCGGCTCGGCGCGGCGCGCTACGAGGCAGGCTTCGACACGACGAGCGCCGAGCGGATCGCCCTGATGGCGGAGCTCGGCACGGCGCTCGACGAGGACCAGCTCGAGCTCTGGTACCAGCCGCAGGCGCGCCTCCAGGACGGCGCGATCGTCGGCGCCGAGGCGCTCGTCCGCTGGAACCACCCGACCCGCGGGCTCGTCCCGCCGGGCGCGTTCGTCCCGTTCGCCGAGCGCACGGGGCTCGGGCGTCGGCTCAGCCGCTTCGTCCTCGAATCGGCGGTGCTCCAGCTCGCCTGCTGGCGCGACGACTCCGATGCGCCGCCGCGCGTGGCCGTGAACCTGAGCATGGTCGACCTGCTCGACCTCTCACTCCCCGGCGAGGTGGAACGGCTGCTCACCGAGGCCGGCGTGGATGCGCGCCGGCTCGAGCTCGAGATCACAGAAGGCGTGATCATGGCCGACCCGGTGCGGGTGGGCGAGGTGCTCGAGCAGCTTCGCGAGGTCGGTGTGAAGCTCGCGATCGACGACTTCGGGACGGGGTACTCCTCGCTCGCCTACCTCAAGGAGCTTCCCGTCGACATGCTCAAGATCGACCGCTCGTTCGTCAGCAACCTGACGGAGGAGACTCGTGACGCGGCGGTCGTCCACTCGGCCGTCGAGCTTGCGCACAGCCTCGGGCTCGGCGTGGTCGCCGAGGGCGTGGAGGACGCGGCGACCTACGAGGCGCTGCGGCGGCTCGGCTGCGACTTCGTGCAGGGCTACCACATCGCCAAGCCTGTCCCGGCCGGTGAGGTGACCGCCGCGATCGCCGCGTGGAACGGCGCCGCGGAGCCTGCCGGCGTCGCTTCCTAGCGCGCGACGCCGCGAGAGCTTTAGGGTAGGCGCGTGCGCCTGTTCGCCGCGGATGCCAAGGTCGAGGCCCTACGCAAGGCGCCCCTGTTTGAGGGGCTGTCGCGCAAGGAGCTGGAGGAGCTCGCGAAGCTCGCCGACGACCTCGAGGTATCCGAGGGCAAGGTGCTGACGCGGCAGGGCGACACGGGCCGCGAGTTCTTCGTGCTGATGGACGGCGAGGTCGAGGTCGAGCGCGACGGCCATTCGCTCGGGCGCCGCGGGGCCGGCGACTTCATCGGCGAGATCTCGTTGCTCGAGGACATCCCGCGCACCGCTACCGTCACGGCCGTGACGTCCGTCCGCCTCTTCGTCCTCACCGCGCAGAGCTTCCGCAGCGTCGTCGAGGCGCTGCCGGAGGTCGAGAACAAGGTGCTGCGCACGCTGGCGCGCCGTCTCGCGGACATGTCCGACGACCCGGCGGTCTCGTAGTGGGCCGCGGCGACCGGGCGATCAGGCGCTGGAAGAAGGACCGCCAGCGCAAGAAGAAGGAACGCGACAAGAAGTCCGCCGCGGCGACGGCTCCGCCGCCCGCTAAGCGATCAGGCTGACGAATGCGCCGCCGCCGATCACGCGCTCGGCCTCGCCGCCGGCGCGCTCGCGCAGCTCGCGGTCGGACGTGACGAGCCAGTAGGGCGCGTCGGCCGCCGCCAGGCGCCCGGCCTCTCGCGTGATCCAGTCGTCCGCGCTCTCCGGGCCGCTGCCGACGACGCGCAACCGCGTCCCGTCCTCCGGCGCGCGGCCGTCGAAGATCACCACCGCGTCGACGTCCTCGCCCACGGCCCAGGCCTCGGTGCCGCGCACGACGTCCTCCTCGGTGAGGTTCGGCCACCGTGAGCGCAGCACGTTGCGGGCGTCGACGAGG
Source organism: uncultured Thermoleophilia bacterium (assembly GCA_963734565.1). Lineage (GTDB taxonomy): Bacteria > Actinomycetota > Thermoleophilia > Gaiellales > Gaiellaceae > JACVRM01. Next base: position 983,833 of record CAVTHM010000007.1, read on the forward strand.
ACGGTGGGCCGCGTCATCGCGGCTCGCGACGAAGCAGGCGGCTCTCTCGCAGCCAGGTGATTGCGCCGTTCTCGCGCAGGAAGTCCACCCGTTCGCCGCGGAATGGCCCCTCAGGCACGAAGCAGCGGTCCTCCGCCTCGAGGGCGATCGGGATGGGCGGTGGCGCGGGTGGGGGCGGCGAGTCAGGCAGCGGGAAGCCGCCCTTCATGACGTAGTGCAGCATCAAGCGGCCTTCTTCGGCGACGACGTCGACCTCGAACAGACGGCTCACGTAGCGGCCCGCATACGCAGCCAGCGCATCGGGTGCGAGCGCCAGCGCCACCGGCTCGGGCCGTTCGACGCCAAGTTGGGAGAGGAAGGCGCGCTCGGCGGCCGCGGTCACCTCGCCGCCGCGATTCGAGTTCGTTAGGACCGCCAGCGCCCGACCGGCCTCGGGCGCGACAAGCAGGCGCGAGATCTGCCCGAGCGTGCCGCCGTCGTGGCCGAACAGCTGCAGCCCCTGGACCTCGGACAGGTGCCAGGTGAGGCCCATCGACTCGCCGGCGCGGATCTCGACCTGCGGCTCACGCATCGACGCGAGCCATGGCGGGTCTCCCGCGAGGTGAAAGCGCGCCCAGCGCAGCAGGTCGCCCACCGTCGAGATCAGGCCGCCCGCGGCGTTCGCGGCGCGCGCCAACGGCCAGGGCCGCGCGACGGTCGTTCCCGTCTCGGTCGTATGGTGCCCGACGGCGAACCGGTAGGTCATGACGTCTTCCGGGAAGAAGTGCGAGTGCTCGAGGGCGAGCGGTCCGAGGAGGCGATCCTGAACGACCCGCTCGAACGGGGCGCGCGCGAGGACCTCCAGTACGCGCCCGGCGATGTAGAAGCCGGCGTTGTTGTACGACCACAGCGTCCCCAGCGGCACGACTTGCGGAAGAACCGTGAGCCGCGCGACCATGAGAGCGAGCGCGTCGTCGCCGCGGCCGGGGTCGTCGAAGAAGTCTCCTTCCCAGCCGCCCATGTGGGTCAGCAGGTGGCGCATGGTCGCCCCCGCAGCGGCCGCCTCGTCGCCGAGCCGGAGCTCGGGGATGTACGCCCGCACCGGCTCGTCGAGGTCGAGCAGGCCTTCCGCGGCGAGCGCGACGGCGACCGTGCCGGTGAAGGTCTTCGTGATCGAGCCGACCTGGAAGTACGTCTCGGGTGTGACCGGGAGCGGGTGCTCGACGCTGGTCACGCCGAACGCGGCGAGCTCCTCCTTCCGTGCGCCGAGCACTCCAAGCGCAGCGCCGGGAACGTCGGCGGCCGCAGCAGCCTCGCGAGCGGTCTCGACGATCTCGTCGAAGGACACGGCTCGAAACTACTCGAGCAGGCGCTCGACCTCGACCAACACCAGCTCCGGCCTGATGACGGGAGCGGTCACGGAGCGGTGAAGCGCCCCGTCCAGCGGCGCCCAGCGGCGTGGGTCGGAGGCGGTGAAGACGACGACGCTCGGTGTGCGGAGGGCCGCAGCGACGTGTGATGCGCCGCTGTCGTTCGTGACGAGGATGCGGGCGGCCTCGACGACCCCGCCGAACACGCCGAGGCTCGTCTTCCCGCCCAGGTCGGTCACCGGCGCGCGCATGGCGGCGGCCACCGCGGCGGTGACGGGCGCATCGTCCTCCGAGCCGGTGAGCACGACCCTCAGGCCCCGTTCGGCGAGCGCGTCGCCCACCGCGGCGAAGCCTTCGGCGGACCAGCGCCGTGCGGTTGCCCGCGCGCCCGGCGCGATGCAGGCGTACTCGCCGTCCGGCCGCTCGGCACGCTCCTCGTCGGTGAGCGGGAGCTCGAGGGCAGGCCCGTCGACCGGCAGGCCGATGCGTTCGGGCAGTCGCAGCAGCCGCATCGGCTCCGGCCCGCGGTCGGGCCACGGCACGAACGCCTCCGGGTCGGGGCACCACGAGCCATCTGCGAAGAAGCCGGCGGTGCGCGACCCGCCGAGCAGCACTGCAAGCGGGTTCGTGACGTCGCCGTCGTCGTGCAGCTGCACGACGAGGTCGAAGCCTCGAGCCTGGGCGTCCCGCAGAAAGTCGGGCACCGCTGCGATGTCCACCGCGGGCTCGCGCAGGCCCGGATAGCCCGGCAGCTCGAGGAGCCCGTCGAGGTAGGCGCTGAACCGGTCGACGAACTCCCGCGCCGCGGGGAGCCCGACAAGCGTGATCTCGGCCTCTCCGAATGCGCGCCTGAACGAGCGCAGCGCGGGCACGGCGCACAGGAGGTCGCCGAGGGGGAGCGCGCGCAGGATGGCGATCCTCATGGGCGGAACAATGCCGATCGGCGGCCTGCGACCCGCTCGCTACGCTCCGCTCGTGACCCGTTCGGTGATCGTCTCGGCCGTACGCACGCCGTTCGGCAAGCTCGGCGGCGCACTCAAGGACCTCGAGGCGCCGCAGCTCGGCGCGATCGCGATCAAGGCCGCGCTCGAGCGCGTGGACGTCGCGCCAGACGAGGTCGAGTACGTGCTCATGGGCGAGGTGCTGCAGGCGGGGGTGGGCCAGGCGCCTGCCCGTCAGGCGGCCATCGGCGCCGGTCTGCCGATCGAGGTCCCGGCCGACACGATCAACAAGGTCTGCGCGTCGTCGATCCGCGCGATCGAGATCGCCGACCTGATGATCCGCGCCGGCGACCACAACGTGATCGTCACCGGCGGGATGGAGTCGATGTCCAACGCTCCCTACCTGCTGAAGAAGGCACGGTTCGGCTACCGGCTCGGCGACGGCTCGCTGATCGACTCGATGGTGCACGACGGGCTGACTTCGTCGTTCGACAAGAAGCACATGGTGGAGCAGGCGTCGTTCGTGTCGCGCGAGCTGGGCATCCCGCGCGAGGATCAGGACCGCTGGGCGCTCCGGTCGCACGAGCGCGCGGTGGCCGCGCAGGACGCGGGCCGCTTCGCCGACGAGCTCGTCTCGGTCAACGGCCTGTCGGCCGACGAGGGCCCCCGCCGCGACACGTCCTACGACGCGCTCGCCGCGCTCAAGCCGGTCTTCGACCCGGAAGGCACGACGACCGCGGGCAACGCGCCGGGCGTGAACGACGGCGCCGGCTGCGTGATCGTCACGAGCGAGGCGTTCGCCCGGGAGCGTGGCCTGGAAGTGCTCGCCACGATCCTGTCGCAGGGCTACGTCGCCGACGAGTTCGCCTACCTGGCACGGACGCCCGCGAAGGCCGGCGCGATCGCGCTCGAGAAGGCGGGCAAGACGATCGACGACGTCGAGCGCGTCGAGCTCAACGAGGCGTTCTCGTCCGTCGTGCTCAACTCGGCCGAGATGCTCGGCGCCGACCTCGACAAGGTGAACGTGAACGGCGGCGCGGTGGCGCTCGGCCACCCGATCGGCGCCTCCGGGTCACGGATCGTCACGACGATGATCCACGAGCTCCGCCGCAACGGCGGCGGGCTCGGCCTCGCCGCCATCTGCTCCGGCGGGGGCCAGGGCGACGCGCTGCTCCTCGAGGTCTAGCCGGCCAGCTCGAGCGCCTGGTCGACCAACTCGTCGATGGGCATCGCACGGCCAGCGGCCCACGCGGAGGCGTGCGCTTGTTCGCCCGCGCGCTTGCGGCTTGCCGCGACCGCCGCGTCGTGGGTCTCGCGCTCCACGTGCTGGAGCGGCGCGTTGAGGCGCTCGCGCATGGCCTCGGACGCGCCCCACAGGCGCGCGGCGAGCTCGTCCTGGCCGCGGAGCGCAGCGACGCGGGCGACCCCCTCGAGAGCGTACGAGACGAATTGAGGCCGGCCGGCGTTGCGACTGGCTCGCAGCGTCTCGGCATAGAGCTGGACGGCCTCGTCGGGCGCGCCTCGCTTGAGGGCGATGAGGGCGAGGTTCAGCACCGTCCAGCGCTCGGCCGGATTGACCTCGCGGGCCTCGCGGAGAGCACGCTCGGCGGCAGGGAGGTCCCCTTCGACGAGCAGCCCGTACCCGCGGTTGTTCAGCACGCGCCCGAGGCCGGATCTCTCCCCCAGGCGGCGGAACAGCGCCTCGGCCTCGTCGTACAGGCCCCGGCTCTTCTCTCCCTCGCCGATGCCCGCATACGCGACGGCGAGCGCGTTCGCCGCGTACGCGCGGCCGCGGTCGTCGGCGAGCTCGCCAAAGAGATCGCGCGCCTGCTCGGCAGAGCGGTGCGCCTCGTTCCACTTGCCTTGCGGCCAGAGCATTGGGCAGAGGCCGACGAGGGCCCAGGCGCGACGGCCGGCCGGTGCGTCGCGCGCGCGATCGAGCGCATCGCGCAGCTGCCTGCTGCCGTAGTCGTAATAGCCGTGCGCGAGCCAGAGGAATCGCACTGCGCTCGCCAGCTGCAGCTCGGCCTCGCTGTCTCCGCACTCGCGCGCATAAGCAAGCGCTGCCTGCGCGTTCTCGTGTTCATCCTCGTCCCGGTCGTAGTCCTCCGTGAGGTTCGCGTCCTCCAGGCGGTCTAGCGCGCGCGTCTCGAACCACTCCCGCACGAACGCGAGGTGCCTATCCCGCGTCTCCGTGTGGTCCGGAAGCAAGGCGAGCCGCTCGGCGGCGTACTCGCGGATCGTCTCCAGCAGCATGAACCGCGGCCCACCGTCCGCTCCGCCCTGCTGGCGGACCAGGCTCTTCTCGATCAGCGACTCGAGCTTGTCGAGGGTGGCATCGCAGACGGCCTCGGCCGCCTCGAGGCTGCACCCTCCCGCGAAGACAGCGAGCCGGGCGAGCAGCACGCGCTCAGGCTCTTCGAGCAGGTCGTAGCTCCAGTCGATCGCGGCGCGCAGCGTGCGCTGGCGAGCGGGCAGGTCTCGGGCCCCGCCTGTCAGCAGGTCGAGCCGCCGTTCCAGCCGGGTGAGCATTGCCTCGGGCGTGAGGCTTCGAATACGCGCCGCGGCGAGCTCGAGGGCGAGCGGCAACCCGTCGAGGCGCACGCAGATCTCGGCGATCGCCCCCGCGTTCTGCTCCGTTATGGCGAAGGTCGGCCGGGCCGCCCGTGCGCGCTCCACGAAAAGCGCGACCGACTCGTACCGGGCGAGCGCGGCAGGCGTCGGGAGGCGGTCGAGCTCGGGAAGCGAGAGCGGCGGGACGGGGTATTCGCGCTCGGCGCTCAGCCGTAGCGGCTCCCGGCTCGTTACGAGCAGCCGCAGCCGCGGCGCCTTGGCCAGCAGCTCGGCCAGAAGCGCGGCGGAGGGAGTGAGCTGCTCGAAGTTGTCGAGCACCAGGAGTAGCTCGCGGGTGCGCAGGAAGTCGTGCATGGCGTTCTCCAAGCCTGCGGCTCCCGCCCGGGCTGCGCCCGTTGCCTGCGCGATCGCGGGGAGGACGAGCGAGGGGTCGGTGACGGTCTCGAGCCCGACGAAGAAGGCGCCGTCAGCAAGGTCGTCGACGATCTCCGCGGCGACCTGCAGGGCGATCCGCGTCTTCCCCGTGCCGCCCGCGCCGGTCAGCGTGACGAGGCGGACGTCGTCGCCGAGGATCAGCGCCGAGACCGCCTCGACCTCGACGCCGCGCCCCACCAGTGCGGTGGGCTGCACGGGGAGGTTCGTCGGGCGGCTCTCGAGCGTGCGGGGCGGCGGGAACGCATCTGTGAGGCCGGCGCCTACGAGCTGGTAGAGCCGGACCGGCTGGATCAGGTCCTTGAGCCGGTGATCGCCGAGGTCGCGTGTCGCCCAGGTGTCGTCGACGAGGTCATGCGTGGTCTGCGAGAGGAGCACCTGGCCGCCCCACGCCGCCGCGCAGATCCGGGCTGCGCGCGGGACGTCCAGGCCGACGTAGCCGGTCTCGGCGATGCGCGGCTGGCCGGTGTGCAGGCCGATCCGGACGGCGAACGGGTGCTCGGCGAAAGCTCGTTGCACATCGGCCGCTGCCGCTGCCGCACCGGTCGCCTGCGTGAACACGGCGAAGAACGCCTCGCCCTGCGTGTCGACCTCGTGCCCCCCGTGGCGCTCGAGGGCGGTGCGGATGATCCGGTGGTGATCCGCGAGGTGGTCGGCGTACTGCTCGCCCACCTCTTGCTGGAACCGCGTCGATCCCTCGACGTCGGTGAAGAAGAGCGTCAGCGTGCCGGTCGGGAGCTCGCTCACGAACGCGGCTTTCTGTTAGCCCACGGCGAGCGCGATCGCGCGCTCGACGGACAGCGAGCGGCCCTCTGCCCACCAGCGCTCGAACGTGTTCCCGGCGCGGTCGCGCGCCTCCGCTGCCAGCCGTTCGTGCAGCTCCCGCTCGACCGTCTGGAGCTTCGCGCCGGCGGCCTCGCGGAGCGCCTCGGACGCGCCCCAGAAGCGCGCTGCCTCGACGTCCTCGCCGCGCATCGCCCGCACACACGCGAGCCCTTCGAGCGCGTAGTAGATGGTCTCGCGCTCCGAGCTCTCCACGCCTGCCCGGGCGGCGTTGCGGAACTCCCGCTCCGCGTCGTCGATCCGGTCCGTCAGCAGCGCCAGGAGCCCCAGGTTCAGCAGCGGCAGCCACCACGGGCCGCCGAGGCGCCTGAAGATGTCGGCGCTCTCGTCGAGCAGCTGCTGCGCGCGGTCCCACTGGCGCTGCACGAGCGCCGCGTACGCACGGTTGTTGAGGATCGACGCCAGCGGGCGCTCGAGGCCCATGTTGCGGAAGATCTCCTCGGCCTCGTCGTGGAGGCGCGACTCCGTCTCGACGTCGCCCGCCTGCTCGGCCGCGATCGCCCTCGCCATCAGCGCCTCGGCCGCGCCGCGGTGCTCGCCCTCCGCGACAAAGATCTCGTACGCCGCCGTCGCGTAGCGGTCGCTCGCCACCGCGTCGTCCTGGCGCCACGGAAGTCCGGAGCAGGCGAGCAGCGCGCGGGCGCGGACGAGCGCCGGCGCCGAGTCGCCGCGCGCGAGCGCGTCCTCGAGCCAGGCTCGGCCCTCGCTGAGGTAGCCGCTGATGCCCCAGTAGGCGGCAACGGCCGTGCAGAGGCGTAGCTCCAGCTCGACCTCGCCCGCGTCGCGTGCCCAGGCGAGCGCGGCGCGGATGTTCTCGTACTCGTCACCCTCGCGCTCCCACTCGCCGACGAGCCTCGCCTCGCGGCGCGCGATCCGGCGCTCCTCCGCCGAGGCGAGCACCCACTCGGCGAGGCGCATGCGCAACGTGTCGCGCTCGCCGAGCTCGTCGAGCCGGTCGGCCGCGTACTCGCGGATCGTCTCGAGCATGCGGAAGCGGCGGTCGCCGGTCGGGCGGTCCTCCTGGCGCAGCAGGTTGTTCTGCAGCAGCGCCTCGAGGTCGTCGAGCCCCGCGTCGCAGACCTCCTCGGCCGCTTCGAGCAGGCAGCCGCCTGCGAAGACCGCGAGCCGGGCGAACAGCCGCTGCTCGCTCGGCGCGAGCAGGTCGTAGCTCCAGTCCATCGCGCCGCGCAGGGTCTGCTGGCGCGACGGCAGGTCGCGCGGGCCGGACGTCAGCAGCGAGAAGCGCTGCTCGAGGCGGTCGAGGATCGCCTCGGGCGGCAGCAGCCGGATGCGGGCCGCGGCCAGCTCGATCGCGAGCGGCAGCCCGTCGAGGCGCACGCAGATCTCCGCGACGGCCGGCGCGTTCTCGTTCCTGAGGGCGAAGTCGCCGTCGACCGCCCTCGCCCGGTCGACGAACAGCGCGACCGCGTCGTACTGCGACAGCACCTCAGCATCGCGCACCGACCGGGGCGGCAGCGCAAGCGGCGGCACCGGCCACTCGTACTCGCCCGAGAGCCGGAGCGCGGCGCGGCTCGTCACGACGAGGTGCACGTCGGTCGTCGCGAGCAGGTCGCTGAGCCGCGGGGCGGCGGGGAGGAGGTGCTCGAAGTTGTCGAGCACGAGCAGCACGGCGCGCTCGGTGAGCGACTGGAAGAGCGCGTCGTCGAGGCTCTGCGCGCCCGTCTCGTTCACTCCGAGTGTCTGCGCGATCGTGGGCACGACGAGCGCCGGGTCCTCGACCGCCTCGAGCGCGACGAGGTAGACGCCGTCTGCGAAGTCGTCGACGAGCTCGGCCGCGGCCTGGATCGCGAGGCGCGTCTTGCCGCATCCGCCCGGCCCGTGGAGCGTGACCAGGCGCACCTCGGGCCGCCGAATCAGGCCGACGACGGCGTTGAGCTCGCGCTCGCGGCCGATCAGCGCTGTCGACTGGACCGGCAGGTTCGTCGGGCGGTTCTCGAGCGTGCGGAGGGGCGGGAAGGAGTCGGGCAGATCGGGCAGATCGAGCTGGAAGAGCCGCTGCGGCTGTGTCAGGTCGCGCAGGCGGTGCTCGCCGAGGTCGCGCGCCTCGAGGCGCGGGACGAGCTCTCGCGTCGCCTCCGAGAGGAGCACCTGGCCGCCGTGACCGGCGTCGGCGACCCGCTGGGCGCGGTGCACGTCCTCGCCGACATAGCCGACCTCGGGCACGAGCTGCGGCCGGCCAGTGTGCAGGCCCATGCGCACGTGCACGCCCTCGAGGGTCGTCAGTGCCCGCTGCGCGTCGACGGCTGCGGCGACCGCCTCGGGCGCCTCGGCGAATGCGACGAAGAACCCGTCCCCCTGGATGTCGACGACCACTCCGCCGTGCGCGTCGACCGCCTCGCGGACCAGACGGTGGTGCTCGGCAAGCAGCGCGGGCCACGCCCGGCCGCGCTCGCGCACGAGCCGGGTAGAGCCTTCGATGTCCGTGAAGAGAAGAGTGACGGTGCCGGTCGGGTACGGCACGGCTAGCCGGCGAGGAACTCGAGCACGAGCCGGTCGAACTCGTCGGGCCGGCACTGGTTCGGCAGGTGGTCGGCGCCCTCCATCAGCTCGAGGCGCGCGCCGTCGACGTCCGCCGCGATCTTCCGGCACGAGTCGACGATCCCCTGCACCTCCGTGTCGCCCACGAGGACGAGCGTCGGGACGCGAAGCTCGCCGAGCCGCCCGGCCGCGGGCGGGTCGCCTGCCAGCTCGAGCTCGTCGAAGTCGATCGCCGCGTTCGTGTAGGCGATCTCGCGCAGCCGGTCGTCGGTGCAGAGCGGCGCCCAGACCTCGAGCCAGACGTCCGCGGCGCCCTCGTAGTCTCCTGCCATCCAGGCGGCCTCGGCCCGCGCGCCCTGGTCGTCGGAGTAGGCGCGGAAGGACAGGCCGCTGACGGCAGCGCCCACGGCGACCAGCGTCGTTATGCGCTCCGGCGCGGCGAGCGTCGCGTCGATGGCGGTCTTCCCGCCCATCGAGTTGCCGACGAGGACGGCGCGCTCGATCCCGAGTGCGTCGAGCAACGCGAGCAGGTCCTCGTGCAGGCGGTACGGCTCGGTGGGTGCTGGCGAGCGGCCGTAGCCGCGCACGTCGTAGGCGATCGTGCGGTGGCGCTCGCCGAACGTCTCGAGCTGCCGCTCCCACTGGCGCGAGTCCAGCAGCCCCGCGTGGAGGAAGACGACGGCGTCGCCCGAGCCGCGCTCGTCGTACCAGAGTTGTGTTCCGTTGACGTCTGCGTATGGCACCGGCGCGACGATAGCCTCCGCCGCCATGCGTTTTGAGCACGTGCTGATCGTCGGAGCCGGGCAGATGGGCGGCGGGATCGCCCAGGTCGTCGCGGCCTCGGGCCGTCGCGTGTCGCTTCACGACCCCTACCCGGGCGCGACCGACCGCGGTCTCGCGGCGATGCGCAAGAGCCTGACGCGGCTGGCGGAGAAGGGCGGCGCCGACCCGGACGAGGTGCTCGGGCGGGTCACGGCGGTCGCGGAGCTCGTCCCGGCCGACCTGATGATCGAGGCGGTGATCGAGGACGCAACCGCGAAGGAGGACGTGTTCCGCCACGCGGACGAGCTCTTCCCGGCCGACGGCGTGCTCGCCTCGAACACGTCGTCGATCCCGATCACGTCGCTTGCAGCGGCGACCGGCCGGCCCGACCGCGTCATCGGCATGCACTTCTTCAACCCGGTGCCCGTGCTGGCGCTCGTCGAGGTGATCCGCGGGCTCGAGACCTCCGACGAGACGGCCGCGGCGATCGTCGCGCTCGCCGAGGAGCTCGGCAAGACACCGGCCGAGGCACGCGACTTCCCCGGCTTCGTCTCGAACCGGATCCTGATGCCGTTCATCAACGAGGCGGCCTACGCCCTGATGGAGGGTGTCGCCGAGCCGGAGGCGATCGACACGATCGCGAAGCTGGGGTTCGCGCATCCGATGGGGCCGCTCGCGCTCGCCGACCTGATCGGGCTCGACACGTGCGTCGCGATCATGGAGGTGCTGCACGCGGGGCTCGGGAGCGACAAGTACGCGCCCTGCCCGCTGCTCCGCCAGTACGTCCAGGCCGGGCGGCTGGGGCGGAAGAGCGGCCGCGGCTTCTACGAGTACCCCACGCCGTAGCTATCCTTTCGGACAGGGTCTGACGCGGGAGCTGTCCTCGGGAGAGGACTCTGCGGCCTCCGGCGAGAAACAGAGGTTCCGCCATCACGCCAGGGAGGACCATGCGCATCCTGCTCGTCGACGACGATCCGGGCCTGCGCGCGCTGCTGCGGACGACGTTCGAGGTCGTCGCGGTCGACGTCGCGGAGGCCGAAGAGTGCTGCCGCTGCCCGCGCGCTGCTGCCGCGTTTCAGGCCCGATGTCGTCGTGCTGGACGTGCGGATGCCCGGCGAGGACGGGCTCTCGCTCTGCCGCGCGCTGAAGGCGAACACGGCCACGCGCGGCATCGGGATCGTCCTGCTCACGGGCGTCGACGAGGGCAACGGGCCGGCCGCGAAGGATGCCGGCGCCGACGCGCTGCTCAAGAAGCCCTTCAGCCCGCTCGAGCTGCTCGGCGTGGTCGAGCGCCTCGCGGGCGGCCGGCTCGTCGGGCCGCTCCACCTGGAGCGCACCCACGAGGACGTCGAGCAACTCACACTCTACGCCCAGGATCTCCGCCGCCTGCTGGAGATCGAGCGCGGCCAGCGGCTGCTGCTCGAGAGCGCCTACCAGGAGACGGTCAGTGCACTTGCGACGGCGCTCGAGTCGAAGGACACGGGCACGCGCGAGCACTCGCATCGCGTGCAGCGCTACGCGATGGAGCTGGCGCGCGAGGTGCGGCCGGAGCTGATCGACGACGCGGGCACGGAGTACGGGTTCCTGCTGCACGACGTCGGCAAGATCGGCGTCCCCGACGGGATCCTCCAGAAGCCCGGGCCGCTCACCGAGGGCGAGCGCCGCCAGATGGAGACGCACACGGTGCTCGGCGAGCAGATGCTCGGCGGCGTGGCGGTGCTGCAGGGCGAAGGGCTCAAGGTCGTGCGCCATCACCACGAGCGTTGGGACGGCGCCGGCTACCCGGACGGCCTGTGCGGGACGGACATCCCGATCGGGGCCAGGGTATTCGCGGTCGCCGACGCGCTCGACGCCATGACGAGCGATCGGCCGTACCGGGGCGCGATCGACTGGTACGCGGCGGGCGCCGAGATCATCGGCCAGGCGAAGCAGCAGTTCGACCCGTACGTGGTCGCCGCATTCCGCGACGCCGAGCCGCGTCTCCGCGCGATCCACCGCCGGTTCTCTGCCGCCTGAAGTCCGGCTCGCTGCGCTTCGCCGTGACGCCGTCAGGCGGATCCTCGTCACACGCGACTTCGCGCGTCGTTGCTGCGGCGAGCAAGCTCGCCTCCGCCGCAAAGGTCAAGAGGGCTCTAGCGAGAGAGGGCTGTCCTTCTGCTCGGTCGGTATAAGGGCGCCATGGACTTCGAGCTCAGCGCGGAGCAGCGCGAGATCCAGCAGCTGACGCGCGACTTCGCGGACGCCGAGATCCAGCCCAACGCGGCCGAGTGGGACCGTGAGCACCGCTTCCCGCGCGAGTTGTTCGGCAAGCTCGCCGAGCTGGGGCTGATGGGAGCCTGCGTGCCCGAGGAATACGGCGGTGCAGGCGCAGACTTCCTCTCGTACATCCTCGTTCTCGAGGAGCTGTCGCGCGCCGACGCGGGCGTGGGGGTGACCGTCGCTGTCCACACGAGCGCGGTGACGCTGCCCATCCTGCGCTTCGGCACTGACGAGCAGCGCGCCCGCTGGGTGCCGCCGCTCGCGCGCGGCGAGCACCTGGGGGCGTTCGCGCTGACCGAGCCGGACTCGGGCTCCGACGCGGGCTCGCTGCGGTCGCGCGCGGAGCCCGACGGCGAGGGCTGGACGATCACCGCCGCTAAGCAGTGGATCACGAACGCGTCCGCCGCCGGCGCGGTGCTCCTGTTCGCGCGCACCGACCCGGAGACGCAAACGGCGCGCGGGATCTCGGCCTTCGTCCTGGACGGCGGCCAGATCCGCGTGACGCGCACCGAGGAGAAGCTGGGCCTCAACTCCTCGGTCACGAACGACATCGTCGTCGAGGGCGTCCACGTCGACCGCGACCGCCTGCTGTACGAGGAGGGCCGCGGCTTCCGCGTCGCGATGGCGACGCTGGACGGCGGCAGGATCGGGATCGCTGCGCAGGCGCTCGGCATCGCGCAGGCGGCGTACGACGCCGCGCGCGAGTACGCGCTGGAGCGGCGCCAGTTCGGCCACCGGATCGGCGAGTTCCAGGCGATCCAGCACAAGCTCGCGAACATGTCGACCGAGATCGACGCGGCCCGGCTGCTCGTGTACCGCGCCGCGTGGCTGAAGGACAACGACCGCCCGCATGCGGAAGAGGGTGCGAAGGCGAAGCTGTTCGCGTCCGAGACCGCGCGGCGCCAGACCGCCGAGGCGATCCAGGTCTTCGGCGGCTACGGCTACACGAAGGAGTTCCCGGTCGAGCGCTACTACCGGGACGCGAAGATCACCGAGATCTACGAGGGCACGAGCGAGATCCAGCGGCTTGTCATCGCGCGCGCGATTCTCGGGCTCGCTGAGCGCTCGCTCGTTCGCTGACGAAACCGCCGCGCGGGCCGGCGCGAATCCGGCCGATGCACGGCGCCGTTGACCTGGCCCCGCGCCGAGCCCGCGGCCGCTTCTTGAATTCACGCGCGCGCCCCGCCCTTTGGGTGGGGGGTCTCGACCCACCTCCCTCGCGGTCGACGCTACCCCGGAACTGGTGCCGTGTCTGTGCCGAAATGGTGCCGAGGTGCGTGCGACGGTCAGCTTTCGCCTGCGCGCCACTCGTAGAGCGCGTCCGGCTCCCGCTCCATGTTCCCGCTGCCGTCGGTGAGCTGGACGAGCCGGAAGCCGTGCCGCTCGTAGAACCGGCGTGCGCTGTCGTTGCGCTGGAAGACCCAGAGCCGCAGCTCGCCCGACGACTCCGCCTTCACGTGGTCGAGCAGCGCCGTCCCGACCCCGCCTCCCTGCGCTCCCGGCTCGACGTACAGGTGCGTCAGCTCGCCGTCGTCGAGCCCGGCGAACCCGGCCACCCGGTCGTCGCGCTCGAACATCCACAGCGTGTGCCGCTCCACGAACCAGCCGCCTAGCTTGGGCCGGTCCTCGTCCGGGATCCGGGGCAGGTACGCCATCTCGTCACGGGCCGCCACGAACACGCGGCCGACCTCGCCCGCGTCCGCCGGCGTCGCGCGTCGGATCACCGCCGTACCCTACGACCGTGCCGCGCGACAAGAACGAGCCGGTTCGCCTGACGAAGATCTACACGCGCGCCGGCGACCAGGGCGAGACGAGCCTCGGTGACGGCTCGCGCGTCTCGAAGCTCGACTGCCGCATCGCATCGTTCGGCACGGTCGACGAGCTGAACTCGCTCATCGGCGTGGTGCTCGCCGGTGACGCGCCCGACGCGTTCCGGCCCGTTCTCGCCCGCGTCCAGAATGAGCTGTTCGACGTCGGCGCCGACCTGAGCGTGCCGTGGGGGATCGCCGACCGCCTCCGCATCGGCCAGCCGTCCGTCGACGACCTCGAGCGCGAGTGCGACCGCTTCAACGCGGAGCTGCCCGAGCTGCGCAGCTTCATCCTTCCGGGCGGTAGCGAGACGGCCGCGCGCCTGCACGTCGCCCGCACCGTCTGTCGCCGTGCCGAGCGCGAAGTGATCGCAGCCGCCGAGGAGGTCGAGCTCAACCCGCTCGTTCTCGTCTACCTGAACAGGCTCTCCGACCTGCTCTTCATCCTCGCGCGTGCCGCCAACGCACATGCGGGCCGCGACGAGCCGCTCTGGCGGCCCGGCGGCGATCGCTGATCCACGCCCGGCCGCCGTACAATGCCCCGATGGCGACGACCGAGGATCGCCGCGCCACGACGCCGACCGACGCGTGGCGCAAGGAGCTCTACGAGGCCGTCCCCGAGCGCCAGGGCGAGCTCTTCTCGACGATCTCCGGCCTAGAGAACGACCCGCTCGCGACGCCCGACACGGTCGACGTCGACTACGAGCGCGACCTCGGCTACCCGGGCGCCTATCCGTTCACGAGGGGCGTGTACCCGTCGATGTATCGCGGCCGCCTCTGGACGATGCGCCAGTTCGCCGGCTTCGGCACCGCCGAGGAGACGAACGAGCGCTTCCGCTACCTGCTCGACCACGGGCAGACAGGCCTCTCGACCGCCTTCGACATGCCCACGCTGATGGGCTACGACTCCGACCACGCGCGCTCGCTCGGCGAGGTCGGCCGCGAGGGCGTGGCGATCGACTCGCTCGCCGACATGGAGACGCTCTTCAGCGGCATCCCGCTCGGCGACGTCTCGACGTCGATGACGATCAACGCGCCGGCGGCGATGCTGCTCGCGTTCTACCTCTGCGTCGGCGAGGAGCAGGGCGTCCCGCGCTCGGAGCTCCGCGGGACGATCCAGACGGACATCCTCAAGGAGTACATCGCGCAGAAGGAGTGGATCTTCCCGCCCGAGCCGTCCATGCGGCTCGTCGTGGACATGATCGAGTTTTGCTCGCAGGAGATGCCGAAGTGGCATCCCGTCTCGATCTCCGGGTACCACATCCGCGAGGCCGGCTCGAACGCGGTGCAGGAGCTCGCGTTCACGCTCGCCGACGGGTTCGCGTACGTGGAGGCGTGCATCGAGCGCGGCCTCGACGTCGACGACTTCGCGCCGCGGCTCTCGTTCTTCTTCAACGCGCACCTCGACTTCTTCGAGGAGATCGCCAAGTACCGCGCCGCGCGCCGCATCTGGGCGCGCGAGCTGCGCGACACCTATGGCGCGAAGAGCCCGCGCTCGTGGCTCATGCGGTTCCACACGCAGACGGCCGGCGTGTCGCTGACGGCGCAGCAACCCGAGGTGAACATCGTCCGCACAGCGCTCGAGGCGCTCGCGGCGGTGCTCGGCGGGACGCAGTCGCTCCACACGAACTCGTTCGACGAGGCGCTGGCGCTGCCGACCGAGAACGCAGTGCGGCTCGCGCTGCGCACGCAGCAGGTGATCGCACACGAGATCGGCGTCGTGGGCGCGATCGACCCGCTCGGCGGCTCGTACCACGTCGAGGAGCTGACCAACCGGCTCGAGGCCGGCGCGTACGAGTACTTCGACCGGCTGCGCGAGCTCGGCGGCATGGTCGCGGCGATCAAGGAGAACTTCCCGCAGCGCGAGATCGCCGACGCGTCGTTCCGCTACCAGTCGGAGGTCGAGGCGCACCAGCGGGTGATCGTGGGCGTCAACCGCTACCAGCTCGACGACGAGCCGCCGCTCGACATCCTCCGCATCGACCCGGCGCTCGAGGCCAAGCAGACCGAGCGCGTCCAGGCGACAAGGGCAAAGCGTGACTCGGCGGCCGTCGAGCAGGCGCTCGCGGATCTCAAGCAGGGCGCCGCCGGCGACGCCAACCTGATGCCGCTGATCGTCGACGCCTCGCGCGCGTACGTGACGATGGGCGAGATGTGCGACGCGCTCCGCGAGGTTTGGGGGACGTGGCGCGAGACGCCGGTCTTCTAACCAGACCGGCTCGCCCAGCGTCTACAGACGTATAGCTCCCCTGCGATCCTCAAGCCTCAAGCCCTGGCTGCCGTGGGCGGTCGGACTGGCGTTCGTCGCGGCCGTCGTCGCGGTGCTCGTCCTGGTCGTCCCGAACACGGGCGGCAACACGAACGTCGCGCCGGACCCGAACGCGCCCGCAGCCGACCTGGTCGCGAAGGCGAAGAACCGGCCGACGATTCCGCCCCAGGCGCGCCGCGTCGCCGGCAAGTTCGTCCTCACCGCCGCGATGCGGAGGAACCTCGACGAGGCATGGCGGCTGGCCGGCCCGGAGATTCGCCAGGGAATGACCTACAAGGAGTGGCTCACCGGGAATATCGCGGTGGCACCGATTTTCGGCGGCATCGAGAGCGCGCCGATGAGCGTCAACACGGCGACCGGCGACTCCGCCACGCTGCAGATCATCGTGAAGCCGGCCGACCATTCCGCGAAGCCGGCGATCTACAGCATGCGGCTCGACCGCATCGGCAACGGCAAGGCGAAGCACTGGGTCGTGAACGAGTTCCAGCAGTGGGCCAGCGTCGCGATCCCGACCGATCCGACCCGCAGCTAGCGGTCAACACGCGCCTAACAAATCCGCCTAACTCCAGTGCAAAAAAACCCGTCTACACTCACAACGTGTCCACGTTTGACGCCGTCATGAACTCGCGCAAGTTCCAGCGCCTGTTCCCCTGGATCGCCGGCCTGGTGCTCGTCGCCGGCGTCGTCGTGGCGCTCGTGATCCTCGTGCCGAACACGAGCGGGACCTCTAGCAAGGACACCCTCCCGGCGCCGAACTCGCCGCCCGCCCAGAAGGTCGAGCAGGCGAAGCTGCTGAAGAAGCTGTCGCCCGCGGCGCGCCAGGCAGCAGGGAAGTTCCTCCTGACCGCCGTCGTCCGCAAGAACCTCGACCAGGCCTGGCCGCTCGCCGGCCCCGAGGTGCGGCAGGGGATGAGTCGCAAGGAGTGGCTGACGGGCAACATCGCCGTCGCGACTTTCTTCGGCGGCATCAAGAAGGCGCCGATGAGCGTGGACTACGCGACCAAGAACGAGGCTCTGCTCGAGGTCCTGCTGGTGCCGAAGAAGACCGGCAAGGCGTTCAAGCCGGCGGTCTTCTACGTCAAGCTCAACAAGATCAAGCAGGGCAAGACGCACCGCTGGGTCGTGAACGAGGTCACGCAGCGTGTCGGCATCCCGATCCCGGCGAACCTGAACAACTAGCACCGTGTCGGAGCCGGTCTCCGAGCGGGGGCGGAGCGGATTGCTCTCCTCGCCGCGCCGCCGTCGCCGTCTCGGCTACCTGGCCGTCCTGGTGGCCGTCGCAGGCGCGATCACCGCGGCCGTCGTCCTCATGCCGGACGACAACGGCGACAACCTGCCGCAGGCGCGCCCAGGGCATCCGACCCTCGTGGCTCCAGCGCCGAAGCTCGTGAAGCTGCGCAAAGCGGACGTGCAGGCAGCGCGCGACGCGGCCGCCAAGTTCGTCGCGACGGCGGTCCTGCGGCACCACGTCGACGACTCGTGGGAGCTGACCGCTCCGGTGATGAAGGCCGGCTTCACGCGCGCGAAGTGGAAGACGGGCCAGATCCCGGTCGTCCCCTTCCCGGCCGACCAGCTCGACCAGGTGCGCTGGCGGTTCGACTACTCGATCGAGGACCACGTGGCCCTGCAGGTGTCGATGCTGCCGCGCTCCGACAGCACCGCGAAGGCGCTGACGTTCGAGATGGAGCTCGTCCGGTCGGGCCCGGCCGCGAACAAGCGCTGGCTCGTCGACTACTGGGCACCGCTCGGCCCCGGGACGGACAGTCCGGCCAAGCGCGTCCAGCAGCAGCTCTCGACCAGCGGGTCGAACACGATCAGCGCCGCGTGGCTCGCCGTCCCGGTTGTCCTGGTGTTCGGCACGCTGCTGGCGCTCCCGATCGCACTGACCGTGCGCGGCCGCATCCGCCACCGGCGCGCCGAGCGCGCGTACCGCGCCGGCATCCTCTGAGCGCTAGACCTCGACGACGAGGCCGTCGTAGACCTGCTCGAGCCCGTTGTCGAGCGGCAGCTCCTTCGGGCGGTGCGTGAGCAGCAGGCGGCGCGCGCCTGAGCTGCGGTAGGCATCCAGCGCCTCGTCCGCCGACAGATGGCCGCGCAGCTCGCCGTCGAGCTCGCCGCGCTCGAGCGTCGCCTCGCAGATGAAGAGGTCGGCGTCGCGGGCAACCTCAGCGAGCCGGTCGCTCGGCCCCGAGTCGCCGGAGTACGCGAGCACGCGGTCGCCGTCGGTCACGCGCAGCGCGTACGTGCGGAGCGTGTAGTGAGGGACGCGCACGGCCCGCAGCTCGAGGCCCGAGACCGTGAACGGGTCGTCCTCCGGGTACTCGTGAACCGTGAACGTCCGGTCGAACATCCACGGCGTCCCGAACGTCCCGCCGAAGAGCTCGAGCTCCTTCGTCCCGTCGGGCGGCACCCAGAGCTCCGGGGTGCGCAGATCCTTGCCGAGCCCGAACATGCGGCCCCAGACCCAGGGCACGACGTCGCCCCAGTGGTCGAGGTGGAAGTGCGTGATGACGATGGCGTCGACCTCCGGCCAGCTGCCGTTCTGCGTGCGCAGACGGCCCAGCACGCCGGGCCCGCAGTCGAGCAGCACGCGGCCGTCGACGAGGTACCCGGACTGGGCCCCGCCCGGGTTGGGCCAGGCGGGAGAGCAGCCGACGACCGTGACCTGCACCCTCCTATACTCGCGGAAATGGCCGGGAAGATCCGCGTTGTCATCGCCAAGCCTGGCCTCGACGGTCACGACCGGGGCGCGAAGATCATCGCCCGCGCGCTGCGCGACGCCGGCATGGAGGTCATCTATACGGGCCTCCACCAGACGCCTGAGCAGATCGTCGAGACCGCCATCCAGGAGGACGCGGACGCGGTCGGCATCTCGATCCTCTCGGGCGCGCACATGACGCTCGTGCCGCGGATCCTCGACGGCCTGCGCGAGCACGGCGCCGAGGACGTGCTGGTCGTCGTCGGCGGGACGATCCCGCGCGAGGACGCCGAGGAGCTGAAGTCGCTCGGCGTGGCCGAGATCTTCACGCCGGGCGCGCCGACCGGCGAGATCGTCGACTTCCTCAAAGAGCGCGTCGCCGCGTGATCTCCGTCGCACGCGACGGCGGGGTCGTCACGCTGACGATCGACCGCCCCGAGGCGCTGAACGCGTTCGACGTGGACACGCTGACCGCGCTGCGGGATGAGCTGCGGCAGCTCGCGGAGGATCCTGGCGCGCGCGTCGTCGTGCTCACCGGCGCGGGGGACCGGGCGTTCGCCGCGGGCGCGGACATCAAGTACATGGGCGGGCTCGACCCGGACCGGGCGAAGGGCTGGGGCGAGCTCGGCCACGAGGCCGGGCGGCTGCTCGAAACGATGCCGAAGCCGACGATCGCGGCGATCAACGGCTTCGCGCTCGGCGGCGGCTGCGAGATGGCGCTCGCCTGCGACCTGCGCTACGCATCCTCGGCCGCGAAGCTCGGCCAACCCGAGATCAATCTGGCGATCATCCCCGGCTGGGGCGGCACGCAGCGCCTCGCGCGCGTGGCCGGCCTGGGCGTCGCGAAGGACCTGATCCTCACCGGCCGCACGGTCGGTGCCGAGGAGGCGCTCCGCCTCGGCCTCGTCAACGCGGTCTACGAGCCGGGCGAGCTGATGGAGCGGACGCTCGAGACCGCGCGCCGGCTCGCCGCGCGGAGCGCCGGGGCGCTCGCCGCCGCGAAGGCCGCGATCAACCGGTCGCTCCAGGGCGACCACGGCTCGAATCTGCGCGGCGAGGCAGAGGAGTTCGGCGACCTGTTCGGCGGCGCCGACGCGAAGGAGGGCATGGCCGCGTTCGTCGAGAAGCGCGAGCCGAACTTCGGTTAGTCCGAGAGCAGGACGATCCGCGACGCCACGAGCTGCCCGGGCTTGCCGAGCTGCGCGTCGCGGGTGGTGCGCGCGGGCAGCGTGTAGATCGCGACCCGCTGGCCCTTCTTCGCACCAACGGCCGGCGTCGTCGCGCCCTTGGGGACGCGCGTCGAATCGGACTCGACCGACGCCATCCGGCCGTCGACCGTCAGCGTGCGGTTGACGCCGTCCACCTTGAGGCCGTTCGGCCACCAGCGGACCGAGTCGGTCTTCAGCTTGAGCTTCGACGGGTCCTTGTCGTTGCCGACGACCGTGCCGTTCAGCTGCAGCGTGAATGTGGCGCCCGGGACGGCGTAGAAGAGCAGCCGCTGCGCCGCCTGGAGCGTGTCGTACGGATCGACGGCCGCGCCGCCGTTCGGGTGGATCTCGAAGTGCAGGTGCGGCTGGAGCCCGTCCGCGTCGCCCGAGTCGCCCACGTAGCCGACGAGCTGCCCGGCGGCGACCTTCTGGCCGTCCTTCAGCCCCTTCGCGAACGAGACGCCCTGCACGCAGTTGCCCTTGTTGTCGTTCGTCGGGCCGAGGTCGTTGTTCAGGTGGATGTAGACGTACTCGGTGCCGCTCTTGCCGTACAGGCGGAGCATGCAGCCGGCGCGGCCGCTGCCCGTCTCGAACGCGACCTTGCCCGCCTCGGCGGCGACGGCGGGGGCGTGGCGCACCGACATGATGTCGTTCCCCTCGTGCGGCCCCTGCGGCCGCGGAGCGCCGAAGTCGCCGGCGAAGTACTGGGCCGGCCCGACCAGCGGGAAGACGATGTGATTCGGCACCTTGCCGGCCGGCGCAGCACCAGCCAGCCCGGCGAAGCCGAGTGCGAGGGCGAGGAGAAAACCTCCAGCTGTCGTCCGGTGGCTCTTCATACTGGCTCCGGTTCGCCGCGGAAGCGGGGCACCCTAGCATCGGTTTCCGGACGCCGTGGCTTGAACGGGTAAGCGCGCGGACGGCTGCGGGCCGCTCGATAGAGTCGTCGCGCCATGAAGATCGCCGTCTGCGTGAAGCAGGTTCCGGACGCCCCGACGAAGCGGATCGACCCGGCCACGAAGCGGCTCGACCGCTCGGGCGAGGGCACGCTGAACGCCTTCGACGCCAATGCCGTCGAGGAGGCGCTGCGCCTCAAGGAGGCGGGCGGCGACGGTGAGATCGTGCTCGTCTCGATGGGGCCTGCGTCCGCGGCGGACGCGCTGCGGAAGGCGCTTGCGATGGGCGCCGACCGCGCGCTGCTCGTCACGGATGATGGGGCCGCCGGCTCCGATCTGCTCGCCACGAGCCGCGCGCTGGCCGCCGCGCTCGAGCGCGAGTCGCCCGAGCTGATCCTCTTCGGCCAGTACGCGGGCGACTCCGAAGGCGCCGTGCTCTGGGCCGCTGTGGCCGAGCGGCTGCGCCGGCCGATGATCTCGCAGGTCGCCGAGCTGAACGTCGAGGACGGCGCCGTCCGCGGCCGCCGCCAGACCGAGTTCGGCTACGACGTGATCCGCGCGCCGCTGCCCGCGGTGGTCGCCGTCTCGGACGCGATCAACGAGCCGCGCTACCCGTCGCTCAAGGGGATCATGGGCGCGAAGAAGAAGCAGCAGGACAGCGTCTCGCTCGGCGACCTGGGCGTGGACGCAGGCCAGGCGGGCGAGGCCGGCTCGAAGACCTGCGTGCTCGCGCTGAAGGACCCGCCGCCGCGCGGCGACCAGCGCCGCATCGAGGGCGAACAGGTCGCAGGGCAGATCGTCGAGTTCCTCGCGGAGAAGCGCCTCCTATGAGCCAAGTAACAGACTGTTACAAGGCCGGAAAGGCGGCCCGGTGAAGACGCTCGTCTTCCTCGAGCACCACGAAGGCGAGCTGCTCAAGTCCTCGCTCGGCGTGCTGTCGAAGGCGGCCTCGCTGGGCGGCGACGTCGCCGGCCTGGTCGTCGGCAGCGGCGTCGAAGGCCTCGCGGCCGGGGCAGGCGCGTGCGGGGCGAAGACGGTCTACGTGGCCGACGACGCGCGCCTCGACAAGCCGCTGCCGCAGCCGCGCGTGGACGTGGTCGCGCAGGTCGTCGAGCAGGGCGGCTTCGAGAACGTCTTCTTCGCCCAGTCGATCCTCGGCGGCGATGTCGCCGCCGGTCTCGCCGCGCGCCTCGACGCAGGGCTCAACTGGCAGCTGACCGACGTGGCGGCCGGCGACGGCGGCCTCGTCGGCACGCAGCCTGCGCTCGCCGACTCGGTCGTGTGCGAGGTGGGGTGGACCTCGACCCCGCGCATCGCGCTCTTCCGCCCCGGCGCGCTCGACCCGCAGGAGTCGGGCGGGACGGCGCAGGTCGAGAAGGTCGAGCCGCAGCTCCAGGACTTCTCGCTCGCCGCCGAGATGCTCGAGCAGGCGCACGAGGAGTCGGAAGGCCCGTCGATCGAGGACGCCGACGTGATCGTCGCCGGCGGCCGCGGGCTTGGGGGCCCGGAGAACTTCAAGCTCGTCGAGGAGCTCGCGAAGGCGCTCGGCGGCGCCGTCGCCGCGACCCGGGCGGTGGTCGACGCCGGCTGGTACCCGTACTCGACGCAGGTCGGCCAGACGGGCAAGACGGTCTCGCCGAAGCTCTACGTTGCCTGCGGCATCTCCGGCGCGATCCAGCACAAGGTCGGCATGCAGTCGTCCAACGTGATCGTCGCGATCAACAAGGATCCGAACGCGCCGATCTTCGAGTACTCGGACCTCGCGGTCGTGGGCGACATCCACGAGATCGTCCCGAAGCTGACCGAGCTCGTCCGCGCGCGCAAGGGCGGATGAGCGCCAGGCCCAGCGACTACCCGCCGCCGTTCTCGGCGCGCGAGTTCGTCGCCGATCCGACCGATCCGGACGACGAGCGGATCGACGTCGGCGTCCTGATCGTCGGCGCGGGGCCGGCCGGTCTCGCCTGCGCGATCCGGCTCGGCCAGCTGCTCGAGGAATCGCCCGAGACCGCCGAGCGGCTCGGCGAGGTGCCGGTGGCCGTGCTCGAGAAGGGCAAGCAGCCGGGCTCGCACCTGCTCTCCGGCGCCGTGGTGAACCCGACGTCCCTCCGGACGCTGTTCGCCGGCAGGCTGGGCACGAGCGACTTCCCGTTCCTCGGGCCGGTGCACGGCGAGGCCGTCTACTACCTGCGCTCACGCGGCTCGACGCGCATCCCGGCGCCGCCGACGATGCACAACCACGGCAACTACGTAGCCTCGGTCTCCGAGCTCGGGCGCTTTCTCGCCGAGCAGGCCGAGGAGGCCGGTGCCGCGATCCTGCCCGAGACGGTCGGCGAGCAGCTGCTCGTCACGGGCGGCCGGGTCGTCGGCGTGCGCACGGGCGACAAGGGGCAGGGGCGGGGCGGCGAGCCGCTCGGCAACTTCGAGCCCGGCTCCGACATCAAGGCGCGCGCGACCGTGCTGGCCGAGGGCACCCAGGGGCACCTCGCCGGCGTGGGCATCCAGCACTTCGGGCTCGAAGGCTCCAGCGCGCAGGTGTGGGCGCTCGGCGTGAAGGAGGTCTGGCGGGTTGTGAAACCGCTCAAGCGCGTGATCCACACGATGGGCTGGCCGCTCCGAGGCGGCCGCAAGTACCGCGAGTTCGGCGGCTCGTTCATCTACCCGATGGGCGACGACATGGTCACGGTCGGCCTCGTCGTCGGCCTGGACTACCGCGACGTCGAGCTGTCGGTGCATGACCTGCTCCAGCAGCTGAAGACGCACAAGCTCGTGCGGAAGATCCTGGACGGCGGCGAGCGACTCGCCTGGGGCGCGAAGACGATCCCCGAAGGTGGGTATCTCTCGCTGCCCCGGCAGCTGCATGCGCCCGGGATGCTCCTCTGCGGCGACAGCGCGGGCTTGGTCAACGTGCCGGCGCTCAAGGGCATCCACTACGCGATCGAGTCCGGCCGGCTCGCGGCCGAGGCGGTGTTCGCGGCGCTGCAGCCCGGCGAGACGCCGTGGCGGCCGGGCGCGCTCGGGCGCTACGACGAGGCCGTCCGCGACAGCTTCATCTGGAAGGACCTCCGCGCGGTGCGCAACATGCGGCCCGCCTTCGCGAGCGGCTTCTGGCTCGGCGGCATGAAGGCGGGCATGCAGCAGGTGTCGTTCGGGCACATGCCGCGCGGCGACAAGGAGCTCGAGCCCGACGCCGACGCGACGCTCGTCCGCACCCGGCGCGCGGAGAATTACCCGGCCCCCGACGGCACGCTCACATTCGACAAGCTCTCCTCGGTCTACGCCTCCGGCAACCGGACGCGCGACGACCAGCCGAACCACATCCGCATCCAGCCTCGCGTCCCGGTCGAGGTCGCGCAGATGTGGTCGCGCATGTGCCCTGCGCAGGTCTACGAGGTCGGCATCCACGCCCCGGACGCGGATGGCCTCGTCGACGTGCAGATCACGCCGTCGAACTGCGTCCAGTGCGGGGCGATCACCGCCAAGGGCGGACGGCTCACCCCGCCCGAGGGCGGCTCGGGGCCCGAGTACACGCTCACCTAGCCCGGAACCGCCAGACGTCAGCGCCGGCGTAGCTGGTGACCCACATGTCGCCGGCCGCGGCGGCGACTCCGAGCGCGCCGGGGCCTGCTGCCGTCACGTCGACGATCCGGTTCGTGCTCGGGTCGATCCGCGTCAGCGTGTTGTGCTCCTTCTCGGCCACCCAGATCCTCCCGTCGCGGCCGAGTCGCGCCTCGGCCGGCGTGCCTGGCACCGGGAAAGCCGTGACCTTCGACGTGGCCGGGTCGACGCGCAGCGCGTAGCCGTCCTGCGTCGTCGTCCAGAGGGAGCCTGCCGCCGCGGTCAGGAAGCCGGCCGCCGTGTGACCGAGCGGGATCTCCGCGACCGCGCCGCTCGTGAGGTCGAGCCGCCCGAGCGACGTGCCCGCCCGCGCGAAGGCGACGTACAGCGACCCGCCGAGCGACGCGACGCCCGACGGGTTGCCGCCGACCTCGTAGACACGAGCGGTGCTGTTCGTGTCCGGGTCGATCCGCGCCACGACGCCGCTCTCGTACCCCGAGACCCACAGGCTGCCCAGCGCGCTGACGACGTGCGCCGGCCACCGGGCGACCGGGATGCGCGCGACGACACGCGAGCGCGCCGGGTCGACGCGGTAGAGGACGTTCGCGCGGTCGCTCGCCACCCAGATCGCACCGGCCGCGACGGTCAGCGGGCAGATTCCGCGCGCGACGGTGATCCGCTTCGTGACGCGATTCGTCGCCGGATCGATCCGGACGAGCTTGCCCGTTCCGTAGGCAGCGACCCACACAGAGCCGAAGCCCGCGACGACGCCGCAGGGCCCGCTCCCTGTCGAGATCCGCGTGACCACGCGCGGCGACGCGCCCGCAGCCGCGACGACGGCGGTCCCGGCGATCACGGCAAGCGCGACGCGCATCGCTGCGTATACGTCCCGCGGCGTCTCCGGGTTCCGTCACATGGCGGTTGCGGGCCGCACCTCCGACGTGCAGTGCGCGCAACGCCGCGCGCCGACCGGGATCTCGCTCAGGCACTCCGGGCACTCGCGCGTCGTCGCCTCTGCAGGCGCGCGGCGGGCCATGATCGCGTCCATCGGCTTGACGACGAAGAAGAAGATCGCGGCTGCGATCGAGACGAACGTGATCAGCGCGTTCAGGAAGTCGCCGTAGGCGAAGCGGCTCCCGTTGATCGTGAAGTCCAGGCTCGAGAAGTCGGGCTTGCCGAAGATGGCGGCCACGATCGGCGTGATCAGGTCGGCGACGAACGCCGTGACGAGCGCCGCGAACGCGAGGCCGATCACGAACGCGACCGCGAGCTCGATCAGGTTGCCGCGCAGCAGGAAGGTCTTGAACTCCTGGAGTATCGAGCGCATCTGTCCTCCTCGTCGATGGGGCGAAGGGCCACGCTAACGCGCTAGCCGCCGTTGCGCTCGCGCCACGCCCGGGCCATGCGGATGCGGTCCTCGACGGTCGGGTGGTTGCCGGTGAAGAAGGCGTACCAGCCCGGCGGGTCGGGCTGCTCGAGCGCGCGTCGTGTGAAGCGCCGGAAGAGCCGCTCGGCCGCCGCCGGATCGCGCGTCGTCTGGAGCGCCGCCCAGTCCGCCTCGGCCTCCGTGTGCCGCGAGATCGCGCTGTCGAACGGGAGCGCAAGCAGTCCGAGCACCGTGACGACCAGCAGCGAGAGCGGCACCGCCTCGGGCGCGGCCATGCCGCCGCGCCTCCGTGTGAAGCGGGCGATCAGGTAGGCGCCCGGGAGCGCGAACAGTGCGTACCAGGCGAGGCCCTTCGGCAGGTGATGGCGCGCCAGGTGCCCGAACTCGTGCGCGAGCACGACCCGCACCTCGTCGCGCGGGAAGTCGTCGACGAGCGTGTCCCAGAGGATCACGCGCCGGCTCGGCCCGAAGCCCGTCGCCTCCGCGTTCGGCAGGGACGTGTCGGCGCTCACGTCCTCGACGCGCACCGGCACGTCGCCCACGCCTTCCTGTTCGGCGATCCGGTGTGCGTCGGCTGCGATCGCCTGGTCGTGGAGCCTGTGCGTGTCGGTGAGGTACGGGTAGGTGAAGATGAACAGCGCCGCAATGGCGACGAAGACGGGCGCGGCGGGGATCCACCAGTTCCGCGGGAAGCGACCGGCGAGGCCCATCACGATCAGCAGCGTCAGGCTGATGGCCAGGAACTCGCCGCCGAGCCCGAGCCAGCCGCCGAAGAGCGCGTCGAAGTAGCTCGTCTTCAGGATTCCGTACCGGCGCTCCCACCACACCTCGGCGACGCTGAACGGCAGCTGCGAGATCCAGGCTACGGCGAGGCCCAGCATCCCGAGCAGCATCCCGGTGCCGATCCGGCCCGCCGCCGACTCGCGCATCCAGGCCGGCCCGCGCCACGCCCACACGGCGAGCGCGCCGACCAGCACGAGCTGCGAGAGCAGGAACTCGATGCGCAGGAAGCGCTCGAAGTGCTCGGCACGCGCGAGGTCGTGCGGCGTGAAGAGCGCTTGCACGTCGATCGGCGGCAGGCGCAGGTCGTCGGGCACTTCCGACGACTGCCAGAGCGCCGCGGCGCAGGCGAGCCAGGCAACCGCGAGCAGCGCGACGAGCGCCGCCTTGGCCCAGCGTCTCATTCGAGATCGGCTTGCGATCCGGGACGCGGCTGCCAGGGGTCGTCCTGGGGCGGCGTGGGCGGGCGGGGCAGATCGGAGAACGGCTCGAGGACGGAAGGCGGCCCGTGCGCGGGCAGGAGCTCCCGCTCCGACTCACCCGGCCGCTCGGTGCGGAGCGCCAGGCTCGAGTTCGGGTAGCGGTCGGTGACGACGAGCAGGTAGGCGCTCACCTGCGCCGAGTAGCGGATGATCACGGCGCCGAGCGCGCGCAGCCCCGACGGCATGCGGCCCGTGACCAGCGAGGCGAACCAGCCGCCGATCGCAACGCACAAGAGCGCGTACGAGAGCGCGCTGTACATGAGGAGCGCAGGCAGCACCAGCACGAGGCGGAACGCCGTCACCAGGCGGCGCTGCCGCTCGGGCCCCTCGAGCACGATCGCGAGCGGGTACGCGCTCTCCTTGCCTGTGAAGCCTGGGAACGGGTTGGCGACCAGGTAGAGGAACGCGTAGACGTGCGCCTGGTAGCGCACGAACGCGGCCAGGAAGCGGTGCAGCGGCTGCCACGAGCGCCCGCCGATGAGCGCGACGAACCAGTTCACGATCGCGGCCAGGTAGGCGAGCAGGCTCCAGCCGGTCAGCCAGACGAGGTGCGGCAGCGCAAGCAGCAGGCGGAAGAGCACCGTGAAGCGCGAGCGCCGCAGGTCGTCCTCGACGCGCAGCCGCACCGGGTGGTGCGGAACGGCCGGGTCGCCGAGCATCCGGCCGGGATGGCTGTCCGGATAGCGGCCGGTCAGCAGGAAGACATAGGCGAGCGGTCTGCGCCGAGTAGCCGAGCGCGTAGGCGCTGACGTCGCGCAGCCCGCGCGGCGAGCGGCCGAGCGCGAGCGCTGCGAACCAGACACCGATGGCGGCAATGCCGAGCGAGCACCCGGGAAGCCGTTCGACGCGCCGAGCCAGGCCGAGCACCGCGGCGAGCGCCAGGGGCGGCAGGAGGAGCACGAGCCGGAAGAGCGCCGACCACCGGCTCTGGCGCGCCGGCGGGTCGATCTCGACGTCGATGGGGTAGCCGGGCCGGCCGCGGAAGTCCGGGAACGGGTTGGCGTCCGACGAAGAGGTACGCGTTCACGTGCGTCGCGTAGCGCACGTAGCCGGCCAGGAAGTTGTGGAAGGCGGGCGGGCTCTCCGCGTTGATGAGCACCGCCAGCCAGTTCACGAAGGCGGCCAGCTCGGCCGCGATCCCCCACAGCACCAGCCACACCAGGTGGGGCAGGACGAGCAGCAGCCGGAAGAAGACGGTGAGCCGCGAACGCCGCAGATCGTCGGCCACGACAAGCCGGACCGGGTGTGCGCCGGCGCTCACTTCGCAACGTTAGGCGCCGCAGGGCCGGATTCCTCTCGTACGATCGGGCCATGGCCGTGACCGTCCCGGTGACGCTCGACGACGTCATGCGCGCGCGCGAGGCGATCGGCGGCCGACTGCACCGCACGCCGGTCCTCAGCTCGGGGACGCTCTCGCGGCGTGTCGGCGCCGAGACGTCGCTCAAGGCGGAGCTGCTCCAGCGGACCGGGTCGTTCAAGCCTCGCGGCGTGCTGACGAACCTCGCGGCGCTGTCGCCGGAGGAGCGGGCGGCCGGCGTGATCTCGATCTCGGCCGGCAACCACGCGGCCGCGCTCGCCTACGGCTCGGCGCAGGAGGGGATCGACTGCCTCGTCGTGATGTGGCAGGGCGCGAGCGAGACCAAGGTCGCGGCGACGCGCGGGTACGGCGCGAGCGTCGATCTCGAGGCGCCCGGGCCGACTGAGGCGTTCGCGCGCCTCGAGGAGCTCCAGGCGGCGAGCGGGCGCACGCTGGTCCATCCGTTCGACGGGCCGCGCACGATCGCCGGCCAGGGAACGGTCGGTGTCGAGATCGCGGAGGACGTGCCCGATGCGACTGTCGTCGTGGTGCCGATCGGCGGCGGCGGGCTCATCTCCGGTGTCTCGACTGCGGTGAAGGCGATGCTGCCCGCGGCGCGGGTGATCGGCGTCGAGCCGGAGATCTCCCGGGCGATGCACGCGGCGCTCGAGGCCGGCGAGGTCGTGCCCGTCGAGCCCCGCTCGATCGCCGACGGGCTCAACGCGCCCTTCGCCGGGACGACGTGCCTCGCGGTCGCCCGCCAGCACGTGGACGAGGTCGTGCTCCTGACCGAGGAGGAGATCGAGACGGGGTTCCGCTTCCTCTACGAGCGCGCCAAGCTGGCGTGCGAGCCGGCGGGCGCGGCGGCGACGGCGGCCCTGCTCGCGGGGAAAGTCGCGCTCGACGCGGACGACCGCGTGGTGGCGATCGTCTCGGGCGGCAATGTGGAAGCCCGGATAGCCGCTGGTATCCTGGCCGGGCGATGAAGGCGGGAATCCACCCGGAATACGTGCTGACGACGGTGACGTGCTCCTGCGGGGCCACGTTCGAGACGCGCTCGACCAAGCCCGAGCTGCACGTCGAGATCTGCTCGAACTGCCACCCGTTCTACACGGGCAAGCAGAAGCTGATGGATTCCGGCGGCCGCGTGGAGCGCTTCCAGCGCCGGCTCGAAAAGGCCGGCGGCGCGCGCAAGGGCTAAGTGCCCCTTCGAGGTATGCCCTCCATGTCCCTCGCGCGCGATGAGCGGCGCCATGCGTCGTCCTCAGTCGCCCCAATATCTAACTTCGATATTGAGGCTCCCTGCGTCCTAGCCTGGCTTGCTCCTCGCACGCGAGGAACGTGGCCACATACCCCGAACGGGCACTAACTTGTCGGCACCGATCGGCGGCCAGGCCGTCCTCGAAGGCGTGATGATGCGCGGCCCGCAGCACTGGGCGGTCGCCGTGCGCACCCCGTGGGGCTCGATCGAGCAGGTCTCGCGCCCGGTCGAGTCGCTGATGCAGCGTCACCGGATCTTCCGGCTGCCGGTCATCCGCGGTGTCATTGCCCTCGGCGAGTCGCTCGCCATCGGGTTCCGTGCGCTGAGCGTGTCCGCGAACTACGCCGCGCAGGAGGAGGCCGAGGGCGAAGGCGAGCCGGCCGAGATCGGCCGCTGGACGCTCGCGTTCGCATTTCTCGTCGCGATCGGCTTCGCCCTCGCGATCTTCAAGGTCGGCCCCGCGCTCCTCGCCGACCTGCTCCCGGTCCACACCGGCACGTGGTTCGTGCTCGTCGAGGGAGTAATTCGCGTGACGGTCTTCATCCTGTACCTGACGCTGCTGAGCAAGCTCCCGTCGCTCCGGCGCGTCTTCCAGTACCACGCGGCCGAGCACAAGGCGATCAACGCCTACGAGGCCGGTGAGGAGCTGACGCCGGAGGTGACGCAGCGCTACTCGCTGATCCACCCGCGTTGCGGCACGGCGTTCCTGCTGTGGGTGATGGTGATCAGCGTGTTCGTCTATGCGCTGCTCGGGCGGCCGGTCTGGTACTGGCTGATCCTGAGCCGCATCCTGCTGCTGCCGCTGATCGCCGGGATCGCCTACGAGGTCATCCGCTTCGCGGGCAAGCACTCGGGCAACCGCGTCGTCATGACGCTGCTCGCGCCCGGCCTCTGGCTGCAGCGGCTCACGACGCGCGAGCCGACGCTCGACCAGATCGAGGTGTCGATCCGGGCGCTGCGTGAGGTGCTGGCACTCGAAGGGCGCATGACGCCCGACGAGCGCCGCGTCGAAGTCATGGCCTGACGCGCAGCGCGCCCACGACCCTCTCCACGCCGTCCCGAGAGTTGTAGCCCGGCGGCAGCTGCGTGCAGGAGAGGCAGTACGGCATGTTCACGGTCACGACGACGCCGGCCATCCTTACGGCAGCGAGGTGTGCGTCGGGTGGCCTGGTCGGGCAGGCTGCGGTGGTGACGCGCTCGTAGCCCGCGAACAGGATCGCTGAACGGTCCGGCAACTGTAGTTGCCTCGTGGTCGTGCACGGTGACGACCAGAGCTCGCGGCCGAGCTCCGTTTGTCGGAACCTGGCCCACGCCGTGGGTGTCCAGATGTCGAGGTGGAGACCGGCCCTGAAATCGGATGAGTCGTAATCGAGCTTGAGCTGGTTGCCCGGGCCGCTTCCCGGCCCGACGCGCGAGGCATCGAAGAGGTCGACGCGAGGGAACCCGTCCGCCGCGAACGTCGGTCCCAGCCAGACGACCGGGACTTCGAGCCGGGGATCGTCGAGGGCGACCTCGGCGTCGCTGGTCGTCGTCACCGGCTCCGGATGCTCGATGCGCATCTGCTGGCGGTGCGCGAGGGCAACGGCGCGCCGCGCTGCCGCGGCCTCGGGAACGCCCCCGACCAGGACGGCCGCGAGCACCGGCCCCGAGCGCCAGGCGAGCACTCGCCCCGGCCGTCCGTTTAGCCCCTCGACCGTGAAGCTATTCGAGGCGAGGAAGAACCCCTCGTCGCCGGGCGCGTGCGGCGCCTCGACGCGCTGGAGGCGCTCCGGAGCCTCACCCATGAGGTAGTGGACGAACTCGCCGGCGATGCCCAGGCCGCGCTTGGCCGCTTGCTCGTCCTCGAAGACCACGGCCGCCGACTCGACGAGGGCCGGCTCACTGCCGTAAGTCCGCTCGAGCTGTATTACGCACGCCCGCGGACGTTCGGCCCGGACGAGTGCCGCAAGCCGAGGCGGGGCGTCCTCGACCCCCATCGGCCCGCAGCCGCTGTCGTCTCCGACCCGGTAGACGCGCGGCAGGTCGTCGCGCTGGACGGTCAGCCCGGCAGGGTCGCCGTCCTCACCGGCCTGCTCCTGCGCGGTCCCACCACAGCCCGAAGCCGCGAGCATCGCGAGCATCGCGCACGCGGCAAGCGACCATACGCGGCTAGCGTGGATCCACATCGACGAGAGGAGACGGTATGGCTGCCGAGCGGCGTGCGGAAGTGACCTGGAACGGCGACCTGTTCAACGGGAGCGGCACGATCGACAAGGTTGGCAGCGGGGCGTTCGGGCCGCTCGACGTGACCTGGGTCTCGCGCACCGAGGACTCGGGCGGCAAGACGAGCCCCGAGGAGCTGATCGCGGCCGCCCACGCGTCCTGCTTCTCGATGGCGTTCTCCAACGTCCTGGCCAAGGCCGGAACGCCGCCCGAGCAGCTGAAGACGTCGGCGACGGTCACGTTCGTTCCCGGCACCGGGATCACCACCTCGGTTCTCGAGGTCGAGGGCGTCGTCCCCGGGCTCGACGAGGTCGGCTTCCAGGAGGCGGCCGAGAACGCCAAGGAGAACTGTCCCGTCTCCCAGGCACTGAAGAACAACGTGGAGCTCACGATCAACGCGCGCCTCGCCGTCTCAGCCGGCCGCTAGCGGCCGCTCGCCGTTGCCCTCGGCGGCCAGCCGCTGGTAGACGAACCCGGCCACCAGCAGCACGCCGCCGACGGCGAGGAACGAGAGCGCGCGGGTGATCGAGCTCAGCTCGCCCAGGTCGTAGAGGAAGAGCTTCGCCAGGCTGATCCCGAAGAGCGCGAAGCCCGCCGCGCGCAGAACCGGCGAGCGGCGCCGGAGCGCGACGAACAGCGTGACGAGCCCGAGCACGCCCCAGAAGGCGCTGACGGCCGTGTGGCCTCGCTGGAAGCTCGTCGCCACCGACGCGCCGTCGAACTCCTCGAACGCGCCGAGGATCGAGAGCGACACGCCGTACACGCCGAGGACTGCGGCCGCGCCGGCGACCCAGCGGCGCAGCGAGCCCTCGAGCGTCAGCGCGAGCACGAGGGCGCCGCCCACGAGGCTCGCGATCGCAGGGACCCCGGTGGCGGGCGAGTCGCTCGCCGAGAAGAAGTCGGCGGGCGGCGCGTTGAGCACAGCGACGTACAGCAGTCCGAGGCCGAGCAGGCCGCCCGCGGCAACGGTGAGCCGCCGCTCGCCCGCCAACCAGCCGATGCCCGCGATGGCAGCCGCCGCGGCCGAGAACGCAAAGACCATGGAACGCCGGCGCGGTCGCCGGGAGCGGCTCGGGCTCGACCGGGTCGAATCCCTCGGCCATGGCGCGGAGCCGGCCGAGCTCGCGGTGCATGGCGGCGAGCTCGGATTCGAAGGCGTCAAGCCGGCGGTGCAGGTCGGTCGTCATCCGTTTCCTCTTTATCGCACTTCGGCTATGTATATAGCACGATCGCGATCTTGTAAACCCCATGTTAGGAGCGCAGCTGATCTACGCTTCGCGGCATGGCCGCGATGGATCAGCTGATCGAGGAGCTCGACCGCTCGTACCGCGAGGTGCAGGAGCGGATGTCCGACCCTGCCGTCTACAACGACCACCGCGAGGCGGCCGAGGTCGGCCGGCGCCTGAAGGAGCTCGAGGGGCCGCACAAGCTCGCGACCGAGTGGCGAACCGTGCGCGACGACCTCGATGCCGCCCGCGCCGACAGCGACCTGCGCGACTTCGTGCCGGGCCTCGAGGAGCAGCTCGAGCAGCTCGAGGAGGACCTCAAGCTCGCGCTCGTCGAAAACGATCCGGCCGACCGCAAGGACGTGATCGTCGAGGTGCGCCAGGGCGCGGGCGGTGACGAGGCGGCCCTCTGGGCGCGTGAGATCCACCGGATGCTGACCCGCTACGCCGAGCGGCGCGGCTTCAAGGTCGAGGAGCTCGGCCTGAGCGAGAACGACTCGGGCGGCGTGAAGGAGGCGACGTTCGCCATCAAGGGCGACGGCGCGTTCTCGATCTTCAAGTGGGAGGGCGGCACGCACCGCGTGCAGCGCGTGCCCGAGACCGAGTCGCAGGGGCGCATCCACACGTCGACGGCGACGGTCGCGGTGATGCCCGAGGCCGAGGAGATCGACGTCCAGATCGACGAGAACGACCTCAAGATCGACGTCTACCGCTCGACGGGGCCCGGCGGGCAGAGCGTCAACACGACCGACTCGGCCGTGAGGATCACGCACCTGCCGACCGGCACGGTGGTCTCGATGCAGGACGAGAAGTCGCAGCTCCAGAACCGCCAGAAGGCCATGCGCGTGCTGCGCGCCCGGCTGCTCGAGGCCGAGCAGGCGAAGCAGCGGGCCGTGCAAGACGCGCAGCGCCGCTCGCAGGTCGGCAGCGGCGAGCGGGCCGAGAAGATCCGCACCTACAACTTCGCCGAGAACCGCGTCACCGACCACCGCGTCCACCTGACCGTGCACGCGCTCGAGAAGATCCTCGGCGGCGATCTGGGCGAGTTCACCGAGGCGCTCGCAGCCGAGGAGCGGCGGCGCGCGCTCGAAGTCGCCGCGGCGTGACCGCCCGCGAGGCGCTGCGCGAGGGCGCGGCGCGGCTGGAGGCGGCCGGCGTCCCGTCTCCGCGCGTGGACGCGGAGTTCCTGCTCGCGCACGTGCTCGGCATCACGCGGTCGGCGCTGCCGCTCGTCGATGAGCTCGGCACGGAAGCGGCGGCCGCGTTCGAAGCGCTGCTCGAGCGGCGGGCCGCTCGCGAGCCGCTCGCCTACGTACTCGGCGAGTGGGGGTTCCGGCGCCTGACGCTGAAGGTCGACCGGCGCGTCCTCGTCCCACGCCCGGAGACGGAGGCCGTCGTCGAGCGCTGCCTGGAGCTCCTGCGCGACCTGGAGGCACCGGCGGTGCTCGATGTGGGGGTCGGCTCGGGCGCGATTGCGCTGGCGATCGCCGACGAGCACCCGGGCGCGCGCGTGACCGGGATCGACACGTCGGCCGACGCGCTGGCCGTAGCGCGCGAGAACGCGGAGGCTTTGGGCCTGGCCGTCGAGCTCGAGGAGCGTGACGCCGCCGACCTCGGCGAGGGCGAGTGGGACCTCGTGGTCGCCAACCCGCCGTACGTCGACCCGGCCGAGATCGAGGAGCTCGAGCCGGAGGTGCGTGACTGGGAGCCGCGCGCCGCGCTCGTCGGGCTCGGCACGACGGAGCTCGTCGCCAAGGCGGCGCTCCGCGGCGTGAGGCCGGGCGGCCGGCTCGTGCTGGAAGTGGGGGACGGGCAGGCGGACGCCGTCTCGGCGGAGCTGGAAGCGCTCGGCTACGAGGCGGTCGCGACGGGCCCGGATCTGACCGGCCGCGCGCGCGTCGTCGAGGGGCGGCGTCCTGCCGACGTCGAAGCGGTCGTCGCCGCGCTGCGCGCGGGCCGGCCCGCGATCCTCCCGACGGACACCGTCTACGGCCTCTACGCGCGGCCCGATGAGGAGCCCGTACGCCGCCTCTACGCAGTAAAGGGGCGCCGCGAGGAGCATCCGACGGCCCTCCTGGGCCGCGACGTGGACGCGCTCGTCGAGCTCGTCCCCGAGCTGGGGGGCGAGACCGAGGCTCTGCTCCGCGCGCTGTTTCCAGGTCCCTACACGGTCGTCGTGCCGAACCCGGCCCGGCGGCTGCCGTGGCTTGCGGGCGGCAACCCGGAGGCGATCGGCGTGCGCGTTCCGCAGTCGCCCGCTCCGCTCGCTGCGGTGTTCGACCGCGTGCCGGCGCTCGCCGCGACGAGCGCGAATCTGCCGGGTGGTCCCGACCCGCGCCGGCCCGGTGACCTCGAGCCCTCTCTGGTCGCCGCGTGCCTGGTGCTCGACGGCGGTGAGCTGCCCGGCGTGCCCTCGACGGTCGTCGACGTAACCGGCAAGGAGCCGCGTGTCCTGCGGGAGGGCGCCGTGCCGGCGGAGGACGTGCTCGCCCGGTTGACTGCGCTGCGTGGCTGATCAGCCTCCGTAGCCGGTTCCGAAGAAGAACTCCGAGGAGCTCTCGGGGCCTGCCGGCGGTACATCGTCCCAGAGCACCTCTGAACGGCTCGCTGCTTTGAGCAGCAGCCCGGCGTCGATCTCGAGGCGCGTCTCCGGGATCGACTCGAGCGGCCACTCCACGACAAAGGCGAACGGGCCGGCCGGCGGGAGCGGCCACAGCCACATGTCCTGCGTCCAGCGCCCGCTGTGCCCACCGCCGCCGCGCGGCATCAGAACCGGCTGCTCGAGCGGCTCGTCCGGCCCCGGCCAGTGGCGGTGGCCGATAAGTGTCGCCTTGGCGCCGTCGGAGAACTGCACGCCGAAGCGCAGGACTGTGTCGGGGTCGCCGCGTCCCGGCCGCATCATGTGGTGGCCGAGCGGGTCGCCAACGGTATCGGGATCGAAGCTGCGGCGCCGCGTGTCGAGCACGAACGTGATGCCCGTCGGGTATGCGACGAAGTTGCGGAGCAGGATCGCGACATTGTCGGTTCGCGCGAGCACAAGCTCGAGCGCGACCGCCCCGCCGACGACGTTGTCGCCCGGCCCCGCCCAGACCGGCTGCGGAGACGGCTCTGGAGGGCTGGGCGGCGGGGGCGGTGGCTCGAAGAAGCCCACGCCCCGAGGCTACCCGGCCGCGCGAGTATCCTCAGCTGCGCATGGCGGTGGCCAACCTGACGCTCGATCAGCTCCGCACGGCAGGGCTTGCAGAGATCGATCCGGAGATCGCCGATCTGCTCGGCCGCGAGCTCGAGCGGCAGCGGAACCAGATCGAGCTGATCGCCTCCGAGAACTTCACGTGGCCGAGCATGCTCGAGGCGATCGGCAGCGTCCCGACCAACAAGTACGCGGAGGGCTATCCGGGCAAGCGCTACTACGGCGGCTGCGAGGTTGTGGACGAGATCGAGACGATCGCGATCGACCGGGCGAAGGAGCTCTTCGGCGCCGAGCACGCGAACGTCCAGCCCAACGCGGGCGCGGCCACGAACATGGCCGTCTATCTGGCGGTGCTGAAGCCGGGCGACACGATCCTCTCGCTCGAGCTGTCGCACGGCGGCCACCTCACTCATGGGCTGAAGGTCAACTTCTCCGGCCGGCTCTACGACATCGCCCACTACGGCGTGTCGCGCGAGACGAACGTCGTCGACTACGACGACGTCCTGCGGATCGCCAGGGAGCGCCGCCCGAAGCTGATCGTCTGTGGCGGCTCCGCCTACCCGCGCACCGTCGAGGCGGACCGCTTCCGCGAGATCGCCGACGAGGTGGGCGCGTACCTGCTCTGCGACATGGCGCACTTCGCCGGCCTCGTTGCGGCCGGTCTCCACCCGAGCCCCGTGCCGCATTGCGACTTCGTCACCTCGACGACGCACAAGACGCTCTCGGGGCCGCGTTCCGGCTTCATCCTCTGCAAGGAGGAGCACGCGAAGGCCGTTGATCGCGCGATCTTCCCCGGCCTGCAGGGCGGGCCGCTCATGCACGCGATCGCCGCGAAGGCGGGCTGCTTCAAGATCGCGATGACCGAGCCGTTCCGCGACTACCAGTGCCAGATCCGCGCGAACGCCGACGCGCTCTCGGACCGGCTGCAGCAGGGCGGGCTCGACGTGCTCACCGGCGGCACGGACACGCACGTGCTCCAGCTCGACCTGCGCCGCACCGAGTGGACGGGCAAGGACGCGGAGGAGCGGCTCGCCGAGGTGAATCTCACGGTCAACCGCAACACGGTGCCGTTCGACGAGCGGCCGCCGACGGTCGCGTCCGGTGTCCGGATCGGCACGCCGGCCGCGACGATGCGCGGCTTCGAGGAGGACGACTTCCGCGAGGTGGGACGGATCATCGTCGAGGCGCTCCGCGACGGCGCCGACATCGGCGCGCTCGCAGGCGCGGCGACCGCGCTCTGCGACGCGCACCCGCTGTACCCGGGCTTCCGCGGCTACACGACGTACGTCTCGTGAGCGCCGTGGCCACCGCGCGGC
The DNA here is from genome assembly GCA_963734565.1 of uncultured Thermoleophilia bacterium. GTDB lineage: Bacteria > Actinomycetota > Thermoleophilia > Gaiellales > Gaiellaceae > JACVRM01. The sequence continues at coordinate 1,021,064 of CAVTHM010000007.1, forward strand.
TGACGGTCGTGACGCATCCGCTCGTGCAGCACAAGCTGTCGTACCTGCGTGACAAGGACACGCCCACCGTCCACTTCCGCAAACTCGCCAACGAGGTGACGCTGCTCCTCACCTACGAGGCGACGAAGGACTTCGAGACCGAAGACCACGAGATCGAGACGCCGCTCGAGCCGATGACCACGCAGCGGATCGCCGGCAAGAAGGTCGCGGTGTGTCCGGTGCTGCGGGCGGGACTCGGGATGCTCGACGGCGTGCTCTCGCTGGTCTCGAGCGCGCGGGTCGGGTTCATCGGCCTCTACCGCGACGAGGAGACGCTCCAGCCGGTCGAGTACTACGTGAAGCTGCCTGCCGACCTCGACCAGCGCGACGCGATCGTGCTCGACCCGATGCTCGCGACCGGCCGATCCAGTGCCGCGGCGATTCAACAGGTGAAGGACGCGGGCGCTCGGTCGGTGACGCTGGTCTGTCTCGTCGCGGCGCCGGAAGGCATCGAGCACGTGCATTCCGAGCACCCGGACGTGCACATCGTCACGGCGGCGGTCGACCGTGGCCTGAACGAGAAGGGCTACATCGTCCCGGGTCTTGGGGACGCCGGCGACCGGCTCTACGGGACGCGTTGAGCGCCCGTCGGCGCCAGTAGCCCCGGCCTGCGCATCGCCTCGAGCCACACGGCGCGCACGTCCTCGCGCGTGCCGCGGGCGGGTAGCCGCTCCACCACCCACGCCGGCGCGGCCGCCGGGATCTCGCCGACGATCGGCGCGATGCCCTGGAAGCGCGGCTCGGCGAGCTCCTCGCCGGGGCCGATCAGAACCTCGCTGAGCGTCTCGCCGGGGCGGATGCCGAGCAGGTCGATCTCGGCCTCGCCCTCGCCGCCGCCCTCGCGCCAGATCCGCTGCGCCAGCTCGCCGACGGTGAGCACGACCGCGTCCGACGGGGCCGCCAGGCGCACGCCGTCACGCGCGAGCAGCGCGCCCTGCGCGGCAAGGCACGCCGCATGGGCCATCGTGATCCAGTAGCGGAGCATCCCCGTGTCGGTGACGGTGAGGGGGACGCTCGCGCGCGTCTGGCGCAGGAAGAGCTCGGAGGCGCTGCCCGCCGAGCCGAGCACGTTCACGAAGCGGACGGCAGTGCGGTTCGCGCCCGCAGCACGTGCGGAGTAGGCGGCGAGCTGCTCCATGAAGCGCTTCGTCCGCCCGTAGAAGCTCGCGGCGAGGGCCGCCTTGTCGGTGGACGCGACGACGACGGTGTCCACGCCGGCCGCGTCCGCGGCGCGCAGGACGTTCCAGCTGCCGACGAGGTTCGTGTCGACGAACTCCTCCGGGTAGCTCTCGGCCCAGTCGACGTGCTTGTAGGCGGCGAGGTGGAAGACCACGTCAGGCCGGGCGGCGGCCACCTCGCGCTCCACGCGGCCCGCGTCGCGGACGTCGCAGAGCACGTGGTGCATTGCCTCGAGCGTCGCTGCGTCGCGCGAGCGGCGGTCGGCGGTCAGCGCCGCCTCGTTGGTGTCGACCACGGTCACGCGCTCGGGCCGGAAGCCAAGCAGGAAGGTCGAGAGCGCGGTGCCGATCGAGCCTGCCCCGCCGGTCAGCAGTACGCGCCGCCCGCCGAAGAGCTCCTGCAGCTCGAGCACCGCCGGCACCGGATCGCGGCGGTGCAGCACGCGCTGCCACGCGAAGCCATCGGGCGGGATGCGGCGCGCCGTTCCTAACAGGGACTGTCCCTGTAAAGGGGCGGCGCGCTCGATCGCGCGGTAGGCCGCCTTCATGTCAGGCGACCGGGCCGGGTCGGGCTCGTTGATCTCCGCGACGAGGTACGGCACGAGCTCGCCGAGCCGCGCGACGACCGGGTCGAGGTCGAGCTCTCCCGAGCCGTACGGCAGGCCCTCGCCGAGCAGCCCGTGCGCGTCGGACACGTGCGCGACCTCGGCCGCCGGCCCGAGCTCCTCGACGTAGCGCTCGAGCCCGAGCTCGTCGGCCGACACCTCGAACAGCGAGCCGTAGGCGGCGGCGAAGTTGCGGAAGAGCGCCGCGTGGGACGTGTCGATCGTGACGCGGAGCTCCGGGATCCGCTCGCGCCAGTCGAGCAGGTCACGCCAGTGGCCGCCGATGGGGGAGAGGAAGACGCCGCCCGTCCGCATCCGCAGGACCGGCGGGACGTTCTCGATGCACGGTGCGACGCCGCGTGAGCTGCACGCGTCGGCGTAGAAGCGCAGGAACTCGCCGACGGCGCCCTTGTCCACGGCGGCGCCGCGCGCGAACTCCTCCGGGCTCATCGGGATGAAGAGGTGGACCGTGAGGACCGGTGAGCCGATCGCCTGGGCGAACTCGGCCGAGCGCTCGATCCCGGCGCGTGCCTCGTCGTCGAGCCGGTCGACGCGCACGAACGCGCCGCTCGGCCACGACACGGGCGCCTCGGCCGTCCAGATGAACTCGCGCGGCGCTCCTGCGTCGCGCACCGCCTCGATCGTGCGGGCGAGCGCGTCCTCGTCCGCGACGTGCCGGGCGAAGAGCGCAATCTCCATGCCGCGCCACGGGCCGCCCTCGAGGCGCTCGGCGAGCTGGTCAGGCTCGGGCGCGGCTTTGAGCAGCGGGATGGCGGCGGAGCCAATCGACATACGCGGCGATTCCTTCCTCGAGCGGACGCGCCCTGAACGGTAACGACGGCGCTCCGTCCGCCCGGTAGCTCTCGTTCTCGCCTGGCGGGAGCATCCCTCCCGGCGTCTCGATCGAAGAGGGCGAGCCCGCGGCGGCCACGACCAGCTCGGCCGCGTGCCGCAGCGACGTCGCGACGCCGCTGGCGACCGTGAGCGTCTCGTTCCAAGGCCCCTGCGCGGCGACCGTCTCGAAGGCACCGACCACGTCGTCGACGTACACGAAGTCACGCGTGCGGTCCGGGTCGCCCGGGATCGTGAGCGCGTCGCCGTCGAGCGCGCGGGCGGCGAACGCCGCGATCGCGCCGGTGGCGCCTTCCCACGCGACCTGCCCGGGCCCGAACACGGACGGCAGCCGTAGCACGGTCGCGCGGGCGCGGTGCAGCTCGCAGACGAGCTCACCGAGCCGCTTCGAGAGCGCGTACTCGTCGGGCGGCGGTGTGAGCGCGGCGCGGATCGTGGACGGGTAGACGAGGCCCGCGCCGTGGGCGGCGCACGCCTCGAGCAGGTTCAGGGTCGTGCCCACGTTCTCGCGCACGGCCCGTGCTGGGTCGCGGGCGGAGCTCGCCGGATCGGGGACGCCTGCGAAGTGGAGCACCGCGTCGCAGCCGGCGGCCACCTCGCGCACCCGCGGGTCGCCCGCGTCCAGCGCGATCGCGTCCCCGGGCACGCCGGCACGCTCGCGGCCGCCCGGCCGGACGAGCGCCGCCACGTCGTGACCACGCTCGCGCAGCACCTCCACGGAGCGCGAGCCGAGGAAACCGGACGCGCCGGTGACGAGGAGCTTCACGCCGCGACGCAGTCGCGCAGGTACTCGGCGACGCGGTGGCGGTACTCGAACGGCGTGACGAAGGTGCAGCTCGGGTTGCCCGCCGGCTCGCGTGCCTCCGCCAGCGCGGCCAGGTCGGCGACGGTCACGGCCTCCGCCGCGACGTTCACAGGCCCCTCCAGCGGCGCGTCGAGCAGGATCCGCGCCGCGTCCTCCACGTGCGCCACACCGATCGTCCCGGCGCTCGGGTCGACGACGAGGCGCTCGCCTGACTGGGCCAGCCGCCTGAACTTGTCGACCACGGTCTGCGACTCCGCCCTTGCGTGCTCGACCGGGCTCGGCCCGTACAGGATCCCGAGCCGGAAGAGGCCGAGCGCGAACTCGTGCCGCCGCGCGTAGAGGTCGAGGCAGAGCTCTGCGTAGACCTTCGAGAGGTGCGCCAGGTCGCCCTGCGCCCCGTAGGGGTGATCCGGCCCGACCTCGCCCGTCAGCGACGGGCCGTAGACGTGGAGCGAGCTCGCGTAGGCCACGGGCAGGCCGCCGACCTGCGCGACCGCCTCGGCCACGCGCCGCACGCCCGTCAGGTTCGTCGCCTCCGTGTAGTCGGGCTCGACCTCCGCCAGCGGCCGGGACGCCTGCGCCGCCAGCACCAGCACGCGGTCGGGCCGCTCCCGCAGCACCATGTGCAACTGGCCGCGATCGCGGATGTCCACGGTCGTGACCCGCGCGCCGCGGAGCTCGAGCGGCCCCAGCTGGCCGCGGTCGGTCGCGTACCAGTTGTCCGCAAGCGTGACCTCGTCGCCGCGGTCGAGCGCCAGCTCCGCGGCTCGCGCGCCGAGGTAGCCGGCCCCGAGGACCAGGATGCGCATCTGTCTAGTGTGCCTTCGCGCCGCGTGATGGCGGGCCAGGGGCCGGCTTGTATCGCCTGAAGTCACACTAGATTCGCGTAACGGCAGCGGTCGTCGCAAGCGGGACCACGTTGCGCGTGTCCACGATCAGCTTTGCCTCGTCCCAGAGCGGCTGCTCGAGGAACTCAGTGTGCGGCGTGAGCACGACCACGCAATCCGCCTCGCGAACCGTCTCGGCCGACCACGGCAGCGTGTGGTGCTCGGCCCCGTCGAGGTCGACGTCCGGCACCCAGTCGTCGCAGAAGACGACATCGCCGTCGCGCTGGAGCAGCTGCCGCATGACCTCGAGGCTGGGCGACTCGCGCATGTCGTGCACGTCCGGCTTGTACGCCATGCCGAGCAGCAGGATCCGCGAGCCCTTGATCGGCAGGCCCGCGTCGTTCAGCGCGTCCGAGATCTTCTGGACGACATAGATCGGCATCCGCGCGTTGACCTCGTGTGCCGCCTCGATCATCTGCGCCGAGTAGCCGTACTCGCGCAAGCGCCAGGCCAGGTAGTGCGGCACGATCGGGATGCAGTCGCCGCCGAGCCCGGGGCCCGGGTAGTGCGGGAGGAAGGCGAACGGCTTGGTCGCCGCGGCCTCGATGACCTCCCACGCCGAGATCCCGAGCCGGTCGCACATCAGCGCCAGCTCGTTGGCGAGCGCGATATTGACCGCGCGGAACGTGTTCTCGTGGATCTTCGCCGTCTCGGCGACCATCGGCGACGAGCACTGCACGATCGTGTCGACGATCTGCCGGTAGAGGAGCTCGGTCCGGCGGCGGCACTCCGGGGTGACGCCCGCGACGAGCTTCGGCGTGTTGTGGATGTTCCAGTCTTGGTTGCCGGGGTCCACGCGCTCGGGCGCGTAGCCGAGGAAGAAGTCCGACCCGACCTCGCCGCCCGACTTCTCGAGGATTGGCAGCACGATCTCCTCGGTTGTGCCCGGGTAGGTCGTCGACTGCAGCACGACCAGCTGGCCCGGGCGCAGGTTCGCGGCCACGGACTCGGCAGCGGAGACGATGTAGGAGAGGTCGGGCGAGCGCGTCTTCGAGAGCGGCGTCGGCACGCAGATCGTGAGCGCGTCGAGCTCGGCGATCGCCGAGTAGTCGGTGGTCGCGTGGAGGCGGCCCTCGAGCGGGCCGTAGCGCTCGGCGGGGACGTCGACCAGGTACGAGCGTCGCTCCTGGATGGCGCGCACGCGCTCCTGGTTCAGGTCGACGCCGGTGACCTCGAACCCGGCTTCGCCGAACGCCATCGCAAGCGGCAGGCCGGCGTAGCCGAGGCCGACGATCCCGATCTTCGCCTCGCGCGTGGCGATGCGGTCGTCGAAGGCGGACGTGGATTGAAGGGCTTCAGTCATAAGGCGCGGATGGTAGCCCGCTCCTCAGACTGTGCCACGGGGCCCCCGGGCCAGGGGGACCGCCAGCCACTCTGCTATATACCGCGCATGTCCTTCCAGGAGTCGCTTCGCGCCCTGGTGGTGGACACCGACGCGGCCATCGGCTTCGCTGTGGCTGCTGTCATCGTCCTCGCGCTGACGCCCCTGGTCGCGCGCCTGGCGCCGCATGTGGGCGGCGTCGACGACCGCGACGACCGGCCGCGCGTGCACAAGCGGCCCGTCCCGCGGATCGGCGGGCTGGCCATCGTCACGGCGATCCTGGTCTGCGCGCTGCTCTTCGTCGACCTGGATGGCCCGTGGCGCGGAATCCTGCTCGGCACGTTCCTGGCCGCCGTGATCGGTCTCGTCGACGACATCCGCGGCATCCCGCCGAGCGTGAAGATGGCGGGGATCGTCGCCGTCGCCGCCATCCCGGTGATCGGCTACGACGTCACCTTCGGTCACGTCACGTTGCCCATCGTCGGCGACCACGACCTCGGCTGGGTCGCGTACCCCGTCACGATCATCTGGATCGCCGCGGTCGCGAACCTCGTGAACCTGATCGACGGGATGGACGGGCTCGCCGCGGGCATCGTCGCCATCGCCGCGTGCTCGTACGCGATCCTCGGCATGTCGTTCCTGCGTGAGAACGCGGCCGTGCTCTCGGCGATCGTCTGCGGCGCAACGCTTGCGTTCCTCGTCTTCAACTACCACCCGGCGCGGATCTTCATGGGCGACACTGGGTCGCTCGCGCTCGGATTCCTGCTCGCCGCGATCGCGGTGCAGGGCGTCATGAAGACGGCGGCGTCGATCGCGCTGGTCGGGCCGCTCCTCGTGCTGGCCGTGCCGATCCTCGACACGTCCTTCGTCGTGCTGAAGCGGCTCAAGTACCGGCGGGCGCCGTGGAGCGCCGACCAGAACCACTTCTACCACCGGTTCATGCGGATCGGCCTGTCGCAGCGGCGCACCGCCGCCTACCTGCACGTGTGGGCGGCGCTGCTCTCCGCCTACGCGATCCTCCTCCGCTTCGCGCCGCCGCGGCCGCACGGGACGTGGGACCTGCGGAACACGATCATCGCGCTCGTGGTCGGGCTGTTCGTGCTCGCCGCCTCGGTCTGGATGGTCTACACGCTCGAGATCCTCAAGCAGCGGCACCTCGTGGCGCTGCGGCTGAAGAAGCCGGAGCCCGAAGCCGACCACGAGGAAGCGGTCGAGCGCGCCCTCACGGGCACGGGCCGCTAGACCGGGACGGCCAGCCGCAGCAGGTCGGCCGGGTTCCGGCGGACGCGGCTGCGCCACGCCTCCGGGTCGGGCTTCTTGGCGATCACGAGGTCGGTGGGATCGGCGAGCATCCGCAGGCGGCCTTCGGCGATCAGCTGCTCGTCGACGGCACCCGGCTTGCCCTCGAAGATCGACCAGACGGGCGTGCCGAGCACGGCCGCCTCGCGGTTCATCGTCCCGCCGGCGGAGACGAGCAGGTCGGCGAGCGCGACCAGGCTGCGGCCGTCGACGGTCTCGCGCGGGACGAGCACGCCTGGGTCGCGGAGGGCGTCGATTGCGTCGGCCTGTTCGGGCGTGCGGGCGATGACGACGGCCTGTGCGCCCTCGGCCCCCGAGATGCGCTCGAGGAGACGAGGCAGGAGTGGGTTCTCAGAACCGCCGAGGTAGAGAGCGTACGAGGGCGCGGTGCGGACGACGCAGACGACCTTCGCCGGGTCGGCGCCGACCTGCTCGAGCACCGACGGGTCGGGCTCGAAGTCGGCGAGGAAGTACTCCTCCTTCAGGCCCGGGTACTGGACGAGCTTCGGCGGGCGGGCGCCGTAGCGGCGCAGGCGCTCCGCCGGGATCGCGTCGGGCACGAGCACACGGGTCGCGAGGCGGCAGTTCACGTGGTGCTGGGCGGAGGCCCACTCGTAGTCGAACATCGTCGTGTTCGGCAGGCGGAGCAGCCGGCACACCGCCGGAAGGTCGGTCGACCCGTGGGCCAGGCCCATGTCGATTCGCCGCCCGCTCGCCCAGTGGCGGAGCTCCCGCACGCGTGAGACGGCAGCCCGCGCCTTGCTGAGGCGGCCGGCGCCGCCGTGGTGGCCGATCACCTCTGCCTGGCGCCCCCAGCGGTCGAGCATGGCGACCGTCTGCGACAGGGGGCGGGCGGTCATCTCGACCTCGTGGCCCTCCTCCTCGAGCAGCTCGACGAGCGGCCGGAGCACCTGGACGTGCGCCGTGTTCGTGAAGTCGACCCAGATCCGCACCGCGCGATCGTAGGCGCGGCCGCCCTGTTGGTCCGGTGCCAGGCACGGTGACCGAGACGCAACGAACCGTGCACAGCGGTCGACGGAGCCGCTGCGGCGGGCCGAACACCGGTGCCAGGCACCACGCGGGTGTGACGATTCGCACACAGCCGGGGCTGTAAAGATCCTGTTCGGCTGGGTGGTCGTTCGGGCTCGACCCAACTACCCTTTCGGCCGGGTTGATGGGGTTCCGCCTTGCGGTCATCGGATTCCTCGCGCTCGCCCTGGTGTCGCCGGCCGCCGCAGCGACCAAGAGCCAGGCCGAGCGTGACGCCGCGACCGCCCGTAACGGTGTGACCGACGCCTTCAAGCGCGGCCAGCTCGACGCGCCGTCGGCCGCGCGCTACCGCGGCTCCGTGAATCGCGCGATCGCGCTCTGGCGGAAGCTGCCCGGCTCGCGGGCGACGAACCTCGCGGGCGCGCTCCACGACGTGGCCGAGCTGACCGGCCGTTACGACGCGCCGCGCGCGCTCACGGCGTTCACAACGCTCGACGCGAACACCGACTACTTCGGGACGAAGACGACGCCGGCGGCGACCATCGACATCGAGGACGCCGACGGCGTGGTCTACCGCTACTTCCCGGGCCACGGCTTCCAGTTCCACCCGCTCGCCAACTTCAGCCGCCTGAACGCCGACGCCGTTCGTCACGATGTGGAGGCGACGGCCACGCTCGCCCAGGCGCTGATCGCGCGCGCCGTGCCGACGAAGACCGGCCTGACGTGGGAGTACCTGTTCCCGTTCGGCGGCGGCCGAGCGCCGTGGACCTCGGGGATGGCGCAGGCGGCCGGCGCGCAGGCGTTCTCGCGCGTCGCAACCGAGCTCGGCGACCAGACCTACGTCGACACCGCCGCGCAGGCGTTCCGCGCGGCCCAGGCTCTGTCCCGCCAGCTTCCGGCCGGCCCGTGGGTGCGCCTCTACAGCTTCTCGTCGATGGCCGTCCTCAATGCCCAGCTGCAGACGGCGCTGTCGGTGAACGAGTACGCGACCGTCTCCGGGGACCCGGCCGCGGTTCTCTTCGCGGACCAGCTGAAGACGGCGGCCGCCGCGATGCTGCCCTCGTTCGACACCGGCGCCTGGTCGCTGTATGCGCTCGGCGGCGCGGAGGCGAGCCTGCACTACCACACCTACGTCGTCTCGCTGCTCCAGCGGCTCGCCCAGCTGGACGAGACGCGTGCCCAGTGGGCCGACTACGCCACCCTCTTCGACGCGTACGTCTACGAGCCGCCGGAGGTGACGCCCGTGTCGACCGTCAAGGTCGTCTACCCGCTGCCGAAGGACGGCTTTCGCGACCGCGCGAGCGTGACCTTCGACCTCTCGAAGGCGGCGAGCGTCCGCCTGGCGATCGCCGGCGAGGGCAGGCCGACGTACCTCTCGCGCGGCCGGCACACGCTCAGCTGGGACCCCGGCACGCGCCGCCCGCAGTCGTATGCCGCGAAGCTGATCGCGACGACGAACGGGAACACCGCCGAGGTGCCCGTGGGCCCGGTCGAGGTGCGCCGAGACGTCGAGCCGCCGGAGATCACCGCCGCGCTGGCCGGCCGCCGCCTCTCGTGGGAGGCGGTCGACGAGGGAACGCCGTGGCTGCGGCTTCGGCTTCGCTTCGCGAACGGCGCGGGCCAGAAGGAGATCGACCTCGCCAAGCGCTCGCTGAAGGGCAGCACGACCGTCTCCATCCCGAAGGGCACCTGGGGCGTGACCCTGCTGGCGGCCGACTCGTCGAGCAACACCGCCACGGTGCCGCTCGGCGTCGTCGGCTAGGGGGCTCTGGCCGGACGCCGCTCGTTCGGCGTGCGTGCCGCGACGGACACAGTCTGCGTTTCGCCAGAGCCCCCTAGTGCGTCACGAAGCGGGCGAGGTCGAGCCCGTAGGCACGGGCCATGCCGTCGCGGCGCATGCCGATCTTCTCCAGCACGCGGACCGACGCGAGGTTCTCGGGCACGACGAACGCGACCACCTGCGTCAGCCCGGCGGCGAGGCCCGCCTCGACACACGCGCGCGCCGCCTCGGTCGCCACGCCGCGGTTCCAGTGGCGCCGCTTCACGTGGTAGGCGACCTCGATCTCCGGGCCGGTGCCCTCGACCGCGACGAGCCCGCAGACCGCGACGACCTCGCCGGTCTCCCGCTCCGTCACCGCCGACAGCCCCGGCGAGCGGGCGAGATGGCGGGCCAGGCGGGCCTCGGACTCCTCGAGCGTCGCCGACGGCGCCGACGGGATGTAGCGCATCACCTCCGGATCGCTCCAGATCTCGTGCACCGCCCGAGCGTCGTCGGAGGACAGCGGCCGGATCGAGAACCGCTCGGTCTCGATCGGCAGCGGGATGTCGACGGTCACCGGGCCTCCGCGCGGCGGAGAAAGGCCACGAACGCCTCGTTGAAGCCGGGCGCGAACTGCACGCCGTGGCCCGCGCCGGGGAGCACCGCCCGCTCGGCATTCAGCCGCCGCTCGAGCACGTCGCAGACCGCGTCGTAGGCGGGGTGATAGCCGCCCGAGCACACGAGCACCGGGAACCCCGCATCCGCGATCCGCGCCAGCGGGACGTCCGCCTCCGACGGCGGCCGCTCGGCCATGGCGGCGCGCACGCCCTGCTCCTCGCCCTCGCCGATCGTTGCCGGGACGCGCCCCTCTGGCCCGAAGACCGCCGAGAAGCCGGCGAGGTAGCCCGCCGGGTCGTCGGCCGTCCGCTCGATGACCTCGGTGTAGCGCGCAACTGCATCCTCCACGGCCGGGAAGCCGCGCGCCACGCCGAAGCACGGTGGCTCGATCACCGTGAGCGAGCGCACCGCCGCCGGCCGCGCGGCCGCCGCGAGCAGCGCGATGACGCCGCCGTACGAGAAGCCCGCAAGGTGCGCGCCGTCGCCGAGCAGCTCCGCCATCTCGACGGCCTGCACGTCGAAGTCGATCGCCTCGAGCGGCGGGTTCGGCGGGTACCCCGGCCGGTCGGGGAGCACGAGCGTGAACTCCTCCGCGAGCGGCAGCTGGCGCCGCCACGTGGCGCTCGACTGGACGCTGCCGTGCACGAGCACGACGGGCGGTCCGGAGCCGACGTGCCGCACGTGGAACGCCATCTGCGGGAGCGTACAAGGATCGCCGTTTTTCGCACGAACAAGCGGGTTTGGCGTGTCACAAGCGCCGCACAAGCTCTGGTATGCTCGCGCCGGATGGAGCCCTCTCCCCGGCAGTCCTTCCAGCCCGCAGGAGCGGGCGCTTTGCTGCTTGCGGCCACTCTCGGCTGCACCGGCGGTGGGCGCCGGCATCGGCGCGGCGGCCGGGTCGGCCGGGCTAGGCGCGCTCGTGGGCGCAGCCGTCGGCATCCCGGTCGGGACCTACACCGTCTACCGCCGCTACCGCGGAGCCTTCGCAGTGATCGACCGCGTCGTCTCGACGCCGCGGCCCGTCCCGAGCCGCGCGCTTCCGCTCGCGGCCGCAGGCACCGTGATCGCACTCGCGCTGCCCGTGTTCCTCATCGCCGGCTGGCCCGTGGCCGGCTGGGCGCTCGGCGCCGTCCTCTGGGTCGGCGGCGAGCTGCTCGGGCTGCTGCTGGCGCGCGTGAAGGCCGGGTCGGCTAGCGTCGCGGGATCGGGCGTGATGGGCGTGGGGATGATGTTCCGCGGCATCGTCGTGATGGCGGTGCTGCTGCTCGTCGTGGCGACCGGCGACACCTCGGTCGGCGTGTCGGCCGCGCTGCTGTACGCCGTCGCCTACACGCTCGAGCTGGTGCTCTCGGTCGACGGCCTACTTCGGGAGCGAAGCATGAGGCACCGCATGAGGAGCCTCGTCGTCGCGCTGTCGCTGCTGGCGCTCGCGCTGCCGTCGCCGGCGCTGGCGAAGGGCGAGTTCCACCCGGAGGACGAGTTCGAGCTGCACCCGTGGATCTCGATCGAGATCGGGCCGCTGGACCTGTCGATCAACAAGGCGGTCGTCTACCTGCTCCTCGCCGCGCTCGTGACCTTCCTGCTCGGGATCTTCCTGTTCCGCTACAAGCTCTCGCACCGACCCGACCCGGCGCCAGACCGTCGGCGAGTGGGTCTACGAGATCGCGCAGGAGCAGGTCGCCGAGCAGGGCCTGCCGTCGAAGGGCATCAAGCTCTGGTTCCCCTACGTCGCCACGCTGATGCTCTTCATCTGGGTCGTGAACATGCTCGGCTTCATCCCGCTGCCGCTGACCGGTGAGACGTGGCACGGCATCCCGGTCTGGGGCATCTACGCGGCCACGTCGCAGATCTCGGTGACGCTGGCACTTGCACTGCTGACCTTCATCTTCACGCACGTGGAGGGCGTCCGCTTCAACGGGGCGGGGCGCTACTTCAAGAGCTGGATCCCGGAGGTGCCGAAGTCCGATCAGTGGGCGTGCCGCTGATCGCTCTCCGCTCGAGATCCTCGGCCAGTTCATGAGGCTGATCTCGCTCTCCGTGCGTCTCTTCGCCAACATGCTGGCGGGCCACATCCTGATCCTCACGTTCATCGGGCTGATCTTCGTGCTCGAGAGCTACTTCGTGATCATCCCGGTCGTGGCCGTCGCGACCGTCTTCTACGTCTTCGAAGTCGTCATCGTCGTCTCGATCCAGGCGTTCATCTTCGCCGCCCTGTCCGCCATCTACATCGGCTCGGCCATCGAGCCGGAGCACTAAGGAGGAGCCCCATATGCTCGCACTGTTCACGCCCCTGCTCGGCGCCGTCGACGACGGAGCGGACGCCGGCAAGGCGATCGCCCTCGCGCTCGGCGTCGGCCTCGGCGCCCTCGGCGCCGGCGTCGGCATCGGCAACATCTTCGGGTCGATGATCCAGGCCGTCGCCCGCCAGCCGGAGCTGCGCGGCGAGCTGCAGGGCATCCAGTGGCTCGGGTTCGCGCTCACCGAGGCGGTCGTGTTCTACGGCCTGCTCGGCGCCTGCTCGCCTACGTCCTCGTCTAGTCGATGCGCCTCATCGCCGACTCCGGCCTGATCAAGGTCATCCCAGGTCTGATGGTCTGGACGCTCGTCGCGTTCGGGCTGACGTTCTGGGGGCTCAAGCACTTCGTCTTCGGCCCCGTGCAGAAGGCGATCGACGACCGCCGCGACCGCATCCGCTCGGCGATCGTGGAGGCCGAGAACGCCCGCGACGAGGCGCGCAAGCTCCTCGAGGAGCACCGCGCCTGATCGGCCAGGCGCGCGGCGAGGCCGAGCAGATCCTCGCCGACGCCCGCAAGGTGGCCGACTCGCAGCGCGAGCGCGTGCGCGAGGAGATCGAGGACCGACCGCCAGCGGCGCCTCGAGGAGACGAGCCGCCAGATCGAGGCCGAGACGCGCCGCGCGCTCGAGCAGATCCGCGCGGAAGTCGCCGACGCTCACGCTCATCGCAACCAGCCGCGTGACCGGCAAGGTCCTCGACCGCGACGACCACCGCCGGCTGATCGAGGACGCCGTGTCCGACCTCGACTTCTCGGTCCTGGAGGCTGAGCGCAACTAGTGGCGGTTGCGCAGCGCATCTACGCCCAGGCGCTCTTCGACGCCGCCACGGCGCAGGGTCAGCTCAAGGTCGTCCGCGACGAGCTCGAGGACTTTGCTGCAGACGCTCACGATCGTCCCGGAGCTCGACGCCGTCCTGCGAAACCCGCAGCTCGACCCGCGCGCCAAGGTCGGCGTGCTGGACGACCTGCTCGGCGGCACGAACAAGCTCGTGCGCAACTTCCTGCTGGTCGTCGTCGAGAAGGGCCGCGCCTCCGAGATCGCCGCGATGCAGCGCGAGTTCGAGCAGCTGTGGCGCCGCGAGCAGCGCATCCTCAACGTCGAGCTGACGACCGCCTTCGAGCTGTCGCCCGAGGAGCGAAGCTCGATCGTCGAGCAGATCCGCAGCGCGTCCGGCCGCGAGGTCGAGGCGTCGTCGAGCGTCGACCCCGACCTGATCGGCGGGCTCGTCTCCAGGCGGGCTCGATGCGCGTCGACGCGAGCGTCCGCGGCCGCCTCGAGCGCCTGCGCCACGAACTGACCTCTTCCGCAGCACGCGACTAACAGAAGGAGAACGCGACCCGTGCAACTGAGACCAGACGAGATCGCCTCGATCCTCCGCAACCGGATCGAGCAGTACGACGTCGAGACCGAGCTGGCCGAGGTCGGCACCGTGCTCCAGGTCGGCGACGGCATCGCCCGCGTGTACGGCCTCGAGAACGCGGTCTCCCTGGAGATGCTCGAGCTCGAGCACGGCGTCACCGGGCTCGCGTTCAACCTCGAGGAGGACAACGTCGGGGCCGCGCTGTTCGGCAAGTGGGAGCACGTCAAGGAGGGCGAGCCCGTGCGCCGCACGGGCAGCGTCATCAGCGTGCCCGTCGGCGAGGCGCTGATCGGCCGCATCGTCGACCCGCTCGGCAACCCGCTCGACGGCCAGGGCCCGATCGAGACGACGGAGAGGCGTCCGCTCGAGTTCAAGGCCCCGGGCGTCATCGCACGCCAGCCGGTGAAGGAACCGCTCCAGACCGGCATCAAGGCGATCGACTCGATGACGAACGTCGGCCGCGGCCAGCGCGAGCTGATCATCGGCGACCGCTCGACCGGCAAGACCGCGATCCTCGTCGACACGATCCTCAACCAGCGCGGCCAGGACATGGTCTGCATCTACGTCGCGATCGGCCAGAAGGCCTCGACGGTGGCCCAGGTCGTCGAGCGCCTGCGCGACGCCGGCGCCATGGAGTACACGATCGTCGTCACGGCGCCCGCTTCCGAGGCCGCCCCGATCAAGTGGATGGCGCCGTTCGCCGGTTGCGCGATGGGCGAGTACTTCCTCTACAACGGCCGCCACGCGCTCTGCATGTACGACGACCTGTCGAAGCACGCGGACGCGTACCGGCAGATGTCGCTGCTGCTCCGCCGCCCGCCGGGCCGCGAGGCGTTCCCGGGCGATGTCTTCTACCTCCACTCGCGCCTGCTCGAGCGCGCCGTGAAGCTGAACGACGAGCTCGGCGGCGGCTCGCTCACGGCGCTGCCGGTGATCGAGACGCAGGCGGGCGACATCTCCGCCTATATCCCGACCAACGTGATCTCGATCACGGACGGGCAGATCTTCCTGCAGTCCGACCTCTTCTTCTCGGGCGTACGCCCGGCCGTGAACGTCGGCACCTCGGTGTCGCGCGTGGGCTCGTCGGCGCAGACGAAGGCGATGAAGAAGGTGGCCGGCCGCCTCCGCCTCGACCTCGCGCAGTACCGCGAGCTCGAGGCGTTCGCGCAGTTCGGCTCCGAACTCGACGCCGCCACGCAGCAGACGCTGGCCCGCGGTGAGCGCATGGTCGCCACGCTGAACCAGCCGCAGTATGCGCCCTGGCCGATGGAGGAGCAGGTCGTCGCCATCTACTCCGGGATCAACGGCCACCTCGACGACATCCCGGTCGAGGACGTCCCGCGCTTCCAGGACGAGCTGCGTGAGCGGCTGCGCAGCGAGGGAGGCGTCTACGACACGATCCGCGACACGGGCGACCTCTCCGACGAGACGACCGAGAAGCTGAACGCCGAGCTCCACCGCTTCAAGGAGGCGTTCCAGCGGACCGAGCGGGCGCCGGTCGCCGTTTAGCCCGTGTCGTCCGTCCAGGACATCAAGCGGCGCGTCCGCTCCGTCTCCAACACGCGCAAGATTACGCGCGCGATGGAGCTCGTGGCCGGCGCCAAGCTCCGCCGCGCGCAGGCGCGGATCGAGGCGATGCGCCCGTACGCGGACCGCATGCAGGAACTGATGATTGGCACCGCCCGCGCGAGCACGTCGCTGCGCGGGCTGCCGCTCCTTCAGCGCCGCGAGGTGCCGCCGGGTCGCGATCCTGCCGCTCACCGGCGACCGCGGGCTCGCGGGCGCGTTCAACGCGCAGATCCTGCGGCGCGCCTTCGCGCTCGAGCGCGAGCTGCGCGGCGAGGGCGTCGAGGTGCACTGGCTGGTCTCCGGAAAGAAGGGCCGCTCGACGCTGCGGCTTCCGCCGCTACCAGGTCGACGCCGCCTGGACGGGGTTCGCCGACCGGCCCGAGTACGCGGACGCCCAGGCGATCGCCAACCGGGTCGCCAAGCTCTACATCGACGACGAGGTCGACCGTGTCGTCGTCGTCTACAACCAGTTCGTCTCGCCGCTCGTGCAACGGGTGATCGAGCAGGAGCTGCTGCCGGTTCCCGAGGAGGCGCTCCAGGGCGAGGACGAGGAGGCCGACGCCGTCCGCGGCGACTTCATCTACGAGCCCGAGCCCGAGCAGATCCTCGAACGGTTGCTGCCCGCTTACGTCGAGACGCAGGTGTACCGCGCGCTGCTCGAGTCGGCCGCGTCGAGCAGGGCGCGCGCATGACCGCCATGCGCAACGCGTCGAAGAACGCCGGCGAGCTGATCGACACGCTCACGCTCGCGATGAACCGCGCCCGCCAGGCCGAGATCACCCAGGAGATCCTGGAAGTGGTCGCCGGCGCCGACGCCCTTTGAAAGTCCGCCGGGGAAACCCCTCCCGGCATGACGACTTTCAAAGGATGAACAGCAGTCGGACGCGACTTCGCGCGACGTGGCTGCGGGCAGGCAAGCTGCCCTCCGCCGGCCGACTTCAGCGGCGGCGCGGGCGGCGGACAGCTGGCCGCCGCCGCTTAACACAAAGTTCCTAACAACTCGCGAGGTCGCGCGTCTAACAGGCATCGGCGGGTTGTTGCGCCGTCTGTAAGACTTCGATCACTCCATGTCGACGACCGATCCCGGCAAAGACGTCATCTCCTCGGGAGCAGGCCTCGCTGCGGCGGTCGTCGCGGAGACGGGCACCGAGCTCGGCGAAGTCCAACAGGTACGCGCGCGCGGGTACTGGGAGCAGGTCTGGCGCCGGTTCAGGCGCGACAAGGTCGCGGTCGGCGGCGGGGTCTTCGTCATCTTCCTGTTCATCGTCGCGTGGGTCGGCTCGCCGATCGCCGAGAAGCATCCTCGGCCACGGGCCGAACGACCAGTTCGCCGGCGGGCTCGACGAGAAGCTGCTGCCGGTCGGTCCCTGGACGTACGTCTCCACGATCCCGTACCTCGGCGCGCCCGGGCACTACGGCTCGACGCTCTTCGTGCTCGGCGGCGACGGGCAGCTCGGCCGCGACGAGTTCCTGCGCATGCTGTACGGCGCGCAGACGTCGCTCGAGGTCGCCATCGGCGCGACGGTGCTGAGCATGATCGTCGGCGTGCTGATGGGCTCGATCGCCGGCTACTACGGCGGCTGGACGGACACGCTCGTCTCGCGCATCACCGAGATCGCGATGGCGTTCCCGATCCTGCTCTTCATCATCGCGCTCGCGAGCACGGCCGGCGACCGGCTGAACAAGATCACGCTCGGCGGCGTCTTCGGCAACGGGGTGGTGACGCTCGTCCTCGTGCTCGGGTTCTTCGGCTGGTTCTACCCGGCGCGCATCGTGCGCGCGCAGGTGCTGTCGCTGCGCGAGAAGGAGTTCATCGAGGCGGCGCGCATGGTCGGCGCCAACGACTGGCGGATCGTCCGCTCGCACCTCCTGCCGCACCTGGTTGCGCCGATCATCGTGCTCTCGACGATCACGGTCGCCCAGTTCATCCTCGCCGAGGCCGGGCTCTCGTTCCTCGGCATCGGCATCCAGGCACCCGACGCCGCGTGGGGCAACCTGCTCGCGACCGCGCCTGACTACTACCTGACCCAGCCGTGGCTGATGGTCTGGCCCGGGCGTCGCGGTGCTGCTCGCGACCCTCGCCTTCAACCTCCTCGGCGACGGGCTGCGCGACGCGTTCGATCCGCGCTCCACGCGCTGATCGAGCATTCGTCACCAGCCGCTAACTATCCGGATTCACCACTCGTCTTAGTGGTGGGTCGCAAAGTGGCGACCTGGGTCGGCCGGTAGCCGGCTCAACGTTCGAAGAGAGGGAGTCCCATGAAGAGAAGCCTCTGGCTCTCGGTCACGGCCTTCGTGCTCGGTGCGGGGCTGCTCGTCGCCTCCGGCCTTGCCGGTGCGTCGACTGGCCAGGTCGCCGCCAAGAAGGGCGGCACCATGCGCATGAACATGTCTGCGACGGACGTGGACTTCACGGACCCGTCGCTGGCATACGGCACGATCTCGTGGCAGATCGAGTACGCCACCGCGCTCAAGCTCTACAACTATCCGGACAAGACTGCCGACCGCCGGTGGTAGCCGGATCCAGCCTGAGGGCGCGGCTGGTTTCCCGGTGATCTCGAAGGACGGCAAGACGTACACCATCACCGTCAAGCCGGGGTACAAGTTCAGCAACGGCTCGGCTGTCACCGCTGCGAACTACGTGTTCGCGATGAACCGCGCGCTCAGCCCGACGATGCAGTCCCCGGCCGCGCCGTTCATGACGTCGATCGCTGGCGCTCAGGCCGTCATCGACGGCAAGTCCCAGACGGCGTCGGGCATCACGGCGAAGGGCAGCAAGATCGTCATCAAGCTGACGCAGCCTGACGGCGGTCTCCTGGCGAAGCTCGGCATGCCGTTCTTCCAGGCGCTGCCGACGAACCTGGCGCTCGACAAGAACGGCGTCAACGTCTACCCGTCCGCAGGCCCGTACTACATCTCGGAGCGCACCACTCGGCCGTCACATCACGGTCAAGCGCAACCCGAACTACAAGGGCACGCGCCCGGCGAACATCGACACGTTCGACGATCACCGTCAACACGAACCTCGATCAGAGCCTGCTGCAGACGAAGTCGGGTCAGATCGACTACGACATGGGCGGCCTGCCGGCGACGGCGCACGCCGACCTCGCTCAGCAGTTCGGCATCAACAAGAGCCGCTACTTCGTCAACCAGCTCGTCGAGACCGACTACGTCGCGCTGAACACCGCGCGGTCGACCTTCGGCACCCCGGCGATGCGGAAGGCCGCGAACTACGCGATCGACCGCCCCGGCATGCTCCGCGTCCGCGGCGCCTACGCCGGCAAGCGCACCGGGCAGATCCTGCCCCCGAACATGGGTGGCTTCAAGCGCACGAAGGCGTATCCGCTCGTGGGCTCGAACTACGCGAAGGCCAAGGAGCTCGCCGGCTCGAACTGCAAGTCGGTGAACCTCTGGACGGGTAACTCGGCCGTCGGCCAGAACCTGGCCCAGGTCTTCAAGTTCAACCTGTCCCAGATCGGCTGCGACGTGAACGTGAAGCTCTTCCAGGGCTTCCAGATCTACGTCGCTGCCGGCCAGAAGGGCGCCGACTTCGACGCCGCGCTCGTCGGTTGGAACCAGGACTACCCGGATCCGTACGACTTCATCGACGTTCTCCTGAACGGCGACAACATCCACGACACGAACAACAACAACCTCGCGTACTTCAACGTCCCGAGCGATCAACAAGCGAGATGGCAGCTGCCAACAAGCTCTCCGGGGACAAGCGGTACGAGACGTACGGCAACCTCGACGTGAAGATCACGAACAACTACGCGCCGTGGGCTGCCTACGACAACCGCAACGAGCGTGAGTTCACCTCCGCGCGCGTCGGTGGCTATCTCTTCCAGCCCGCCAACGCGAGCGCCGACCTGAACACCTTCTTCATCAAGTAGAAGGCTCGTTCGTCTGAATCACCGAGGGGGCGCCGGTTACCGGCGCCCCCTCGCTCCTACCACAGAGGTACGATCCGACCCCCGCAGGAAAAGAGGCAGGCTATGAGGGAAGGCACAGCATGCTGCGCTACATGATTCGTCGACTGTTGTGGGCGGTCGTGCTCTTCCTTGCAGTCACGGTCGTCAGCTACGTCCTGTTTTTCATCATCCCCGCGGACCCGGCCAAGCAGGCCTGCGGCCAGGCGTGCACACAGGTCGACGTGGAGCGCGTCAAGCACTTCCTCCACCTCGACCGGCCGATCTACGAGCAGTACGGCTACTTCCTCTGGAACCTGGTCGTGCACTTCGATCTCGGCCGCTCCTACTTCAACCGCGAGAGCGTCAACTCGCTGGTCGGCGACGCAGCGCCCGTCACCGCGTCGCTGGTGTTCGGCGGCGCCGTGCTCTGGATGCTGATCGCGATTCCGGTCGGCGTGCTCTCCGCGCTCAAGCCGCGCTCGGTCCTCGACCGCGCGTCCATGACCTTCGTCCTGATCGGCATCTCCGCGCACCCGCTCTGGATCGGCCTGATCTTCGCCTACTTCATCGGCTACAAGTGGGGCATCACGCCCATCACCGGCTACGCCGACATGGTCAACCCGCCACCCGGGCAACCGGGAGGGCCCGTGCAGTGGGCGTACCACATGATCCTCCCGTGGATGACGTTTGCAATCCTCTTCGCCGCGCTATACGTGCGGATGATCAGAGCGAACGTCTTGGACACGATGAACGAGGACTACGTGCGTACCGCGCGCGCGAAAGGCGCGCCCGAGCGGGTCGTCCTCAGGTCGCACATTCTGCGCAACGCCCTCCTCCCGATCATCACGATGCTCGGTATGGACATCGGGCTGGCGCTCGGCGGCGCGGTCTTCACCGAGACGATCTACTCGCTGCCCGGCCTCGGCAGGACTGCGATCCAGGCGCTCAACAACTACGACACCCCGACGGTGCAGGGGATCATCGTCTTCGCCACCGTCTGCATCATCGTGTTCAACCTCATCGTCGACCTGCTGTACGCCTGGGTCGACCCGAGAATCCGACTCACCTGACCGACTGATCGATGGCGCTCCTCGAAGTCAAGGACCTCAAGACCTACTTCCGCACCGACGACGGCATCGTCAAGGCCGTCGACGGCGTGAGCTTCAGCGTCGAGAAGGGCAAGACGCTCGGCATCGTCGGCGAGTCCGGCTCCGGCAAGAGCGTCACGTGTCTCACGATCATGGGCCTGAACAACCGGCAATCGACGATCACGACCGGGTCGGCGAAGTTCCGCGACCAGGAGCTGCTCACCATGGGCAAGCGCCAGCTGCGGGAGATCCGCGGCAACGACATGGCGATGATCTTCCAGGACCCGATGACGTCGCTGAACCCGGTGCACAGCATCGGCCGGCAGCTGGGCGAGGCAGTCCTGCTCCACCAGGACATCACGAAGAAGCAGGCTCGGGCGCGTTCGCTCGAGCTGCTCAAGGCGGTCGGGATCCCGCGCGCCGAGCGGCGCATCGACGACTACCCGCATCAGTTCTCGGGCGGGATGCGCCAGCGCGTGATGATCGCCATGGCCCTCGTGAACAACCCCGACCTGCTGATCGCGGACGAGCCGACGACCGCGCTCGACGTGACCACGCAGGCCCAGATCCTCGCGCTGATGCACCGGCTCCAGGAGGACTTCGGGAGCGCCATCATCATGATCACCCACGACCTCGGCGTCGTCGCCGAGATCGCCGACGACGTCATCGTCATGTACGCGGCCCGGGTGGCCGAGCAGGGCACGGTCAACGAGCTCTTCACCGGGCCGCAGCATCCGTACACCTGGGGGCTGCTCGGCTCGCTGCCGCGCCTCGACGCCGACGTTGAGCGGCTCGTGCAGATCTCCGGCCAGCCGCCGTCGCTGCTCAACCCGCCGCGCGGGTGCCGCTTCCACCCGCGCTGCCCGTACGTGATGAGCGTCTGCAAGACGGAGGAGCCGCCGCTTCGCCCGTCCGCCGGCGGCCCCGACAGCCACCTCAACGCGTGCCACCTCGACCAGGAGACGAAGGACCGCGAGGCGGCGAAGATCCTCGCCGAGACGATGGCGGAGGCCAGCTAGGTGAGCTCGACGAACGACGAGTCGGCGGCTACGAGCACCGAGCTCCGGAGCGAAGACGTCCCGTCGGTCGTTTCCGAGTCCGGCGCCAGGGGCGACGAGCTCGTCATCGTCGAGGGGCTGAAGAAGCACTTCCCCGTCACCCGCGGGATCATCTTCCAGAAGCAGGTCGGCGCCGTCCGCGCCGTGGACGGTGTCTCGTTCGCCGTCAAGGAGGGCGAGACGCTCGGCGTCGTGGGCGAGTCCGGCTGTGGCAAGTCGACCATGGCGCGCTGCATCATGCGCCTGCTCGACCCGACCGGCGGCAAGGTGATCTTCGACGGGCGCGACATCACGAACCTCTCGCGGGCGGAGATGCGTCCGTACCGGCGCGAGATGATGATGGTCTTCCAGGATCCGTACGCGTCGCTGAACCCGCGCAAGCGCGTCGGCTTCATCGTCGCCGAGGCGCTCGAGGTGCACAAGCTCGGCACCGACGCCGAGATCAAGCGCCGCGTCCAGGAGCTGCTCGAGGTCGTCGGCCTCAACCCCGAGCACTACAACCGCTTCCCGCATGAGTTCTCCGGTGGCCAGCGGCAGCGCATCGGCGTCGCGCGGGCGCTCGCCGTCAATCCGAAGCTGATCGTCTGCGACGAGCCGGTCTCGGCGCTCGACGTGTCGGTGCAGGCGCAGATCCTGAACCTGCTCAAGGACCTGCAGCGCGACTTCGGGCTCACCTACATCTTCATCGCGCACGACCTGAACGTCGTCCGCCACATCTCGGACCGCGTCATGGTCATGTACCTCGGCACGGTCTCGGAGATCGCCTCGCGCGACCAGCTCTACCGCGAGCCGAAGCACCCGTACACGGGTGCGCTGCTCTCGGCTGTGCCGATCCCGAACCCGGAGCGCGGGCGCGCCCGCAAGCAGATCATCCTCGAGGGCGACGTCCCGAGCCCGCTCAACCCGCCGTCCGCGTGCCGCTTCCACCCGCGCTGCCCGCGCTTCCACGAGGGCCACTGCGATGTCGAGCCGCCGCCGCTGTACCCGTTCGGGGACGGCCACGTGGCGTCGTGCCATTACCCGCTCGAGCGCTGGCCGCTCACCGAAGACGAGCTTCGGAGCACTGCCGGCGCAGCCGTATAGGACTAACGATGCTCCGATACGTGGGCGCGGCGCTCAGGCGGTTCGCAGCGCTGCTCGGCGCCATCGTCGGCGTGACCGTGATCGGCTCGTTGCTCCTGGGCCTGCTGTTCGGCTCGGGCCTCAACCGCGCGCTCTCGCTCGGCTTCTACCTGGTCGGCTGCTTCCTCCTCGTCAGCGGCTTCTTCCTCGGCAACCGCGGGCCTGCGCGGCTCAAGGGTGCAGGGGCCGTGCCCATGTTCGGGCAGCGCTTCGTCCGCTGGGCGACTCCGAGCGAGCGCGAGGAAGCGCTCAACGACTCAGCCATCTTCGTGTCGATCGGCTTCGCGCTAATCCTCATCGGCGCGATCGTCGATGACCGTAACCGATTGTTTTGATCGCATTTCGCCGCCTAACAAGCGGCGAGGAGTACCGTCTGAATAGACGATGGAGGCGCACCACCTGCAATCCGCCATCTGCGAGCGCGCGCGCTCGTGGATCTCGCTGCGCGTCGACGACGAGCTCTCCGAGTTCGAGTGCGCGCTGCTCGACGCGCACCTCGCGCGCTGCGACGACTGCGCCGATTTCGCCGAGGACGTCGGTTCGATGACGTTCGCGCTTCGCACCGAGCCGCTCGAGCAGCTCAGTCGGCCGCTCGTCGTGCCCAGCCGGCGCCGCCGGCACGTGGCGCTGTCGACGCGGGCCGCCTCCGCCGCCGCTGCGGTGCTCGTCACGATCGGCGGGGCGTTCGCCGTGCTCGGCCACTCGGGGCCGCAGCCGCTCGCCAGCCACTCGTCACGTCTCAACAGCAATGAGGAAATGCGCCTCCTGCGGATGGTTCAGCGGCACAAGCTGACCGCCGTCTTCCAGGAGAAGGAGATCCCGGTCGTGCATCCGAAGGGCGCGCCCTCGCGTCCGGCGGGCGGCCCGGTCCGTAACGTTCTTCCCGGACAGAGTGACGTGTCGGCAGGCCGCTAGCCTGTCGCCATGATCCCGTCACTTCTCTCGTCCTACTGCTGAAGCATCGATCACGCCGCCCGTGTGGCGGTGATCGAGCAGGAGCGCCGCGCGCTGCCCGCCTTCGACGGCGAGGGCGGCCGACTGCCGGAGTCAGCGGGTAGAGTCCGCCGTGCAGCGGGTCGCCTCTTCCGGCGACGACCGCAATCCCCAATTCCGTCTTTCGAGGAGTCGAATGCCTAGCGAGCAGAGCGGTCAGAACGTCGGCAAGGTGATCGAGATCAAGGGCGTCGTCATCGACGCCGTCTTCCCTGACCGGCTGCCCGAGATCTACACGGCGCTGCGCATCAGCCAGCCTGGGCAGAACGGCGACGCGGCGATCGAGCTCGTGGCCGAGGTGCAGCAGCATCTGGGCGACGATCGCGTGCGCGCGGTCGCCATGGACTCCACGGACGGCCTGGCGCGCGGCGTCGACATCTTCGACACCGGCGCGCCGATCTCCGTCCCCGTCGGCGAGCAGACGCTCGGCCGGCTCTGGAACGTGCTCGGCGAGGCGATCGACGACAAGGGCGAGCCCCCCGCGGGCGAGCGCTGGCCGATCCATCGCGATCCGCCCGCGTTCCGTGACCTGTCACCGGAGATCGAGATCTTCGAGACGGGGATCAAGGTCATCGACCTGATCGCGCCGTACGTGAAGGGCGGCAAGATCGGCCTCTTCGGCGGCGCCGGCGTCGGCAAGACCGTGCTCATCCAGGAGCTGATCCACAACGTCGCGCGCGAGCACGGCGGCGTGTCGGTCTTCTCCGGCGTGGGCGAGCGCACGCGCGAGGGCAACGACCTCTGGCTCGAGATGGAGGAGTCCGGCGTGCTCGACAAGGTCGCGCTCGTCTTCGGCCAGATGAACGAGCCGCCGGGCGCGCGCCTGCGCGTGGGGCTGTCCGGCCTGACGATGGCGGAGTACTTCCGCGACCAGGGCCAGGACGTGCTGCTCTTCATCGACAACATCTTCCGCTTCGTCCAGGCGGGCTCCGAGGTGTCGGCGCTGCTCGGCCGCATGCCGAGCGCCGTGGGCTACCAGCCCACGCTCGCGACCGAGATGGGCCAGCTCCAGGAGCGGATCACCTCGACGCGCACCGGCTCGGTCACGTCCGTGCAGGCGATCTACGTGCCCGCGGACGACCTCACCGACCCGGCGCCGGCGAACACGTTCGCCCACCTCGACGCGACGACCGTGCTCGACCGCGGGATCGTGGAGCAGGGGATCTACCCGGCGGTGCACCCGCTCGAGTCGACCTCCCGCGCGCTCCAGCCAGGCATCGTCTCCGAGGAGCACTACCGGACGGCGACGCGCGTGCAGGAGGTGCTCCAGCGCTACCGCGACCTGCAGGACATCATCGCCATCCTCGGCATGGACGAGCTCTCTGACGAGGACAAGGTGATCGTCCAGCGCGCGCGCAAGATCCAGCGCTTCCTGTCGCAGCCGAACTTCGTCGCCGAGCAGTTCACGGGCACTCCAGGCAAGTACGTGCGCCTCGAGGACACGATCAAGGGCTTCCAGGAGATCCTCGAAGGCAAGCACGACGACCTCCCCGAGCAGGCCTTCTACATGGTCGGCACGATCGAGGACGCCGTCGAGAAGGGCCGGGGGATGCGCGGCGAGGAGGAGCCCGCGCCCGCCGCGGAGGCCGAGCCCGAGCCTGAACCCGCGCCGGTCGCCGCGTAGTGGCGGACGAGGGACGGACGCTCTCCATCTCGCTCGTGACGCCGGAAGGCGCCGCGTTCGAGGGCGAGGCGGAGATGGTCGTGGTGCCCGGCGCCGCCGGTGAGATCGGCGTGCTCGCCCGCCACGCGCCGCTCGTTGCGATGCTCAAGGCGGGCTCCACGCGCGTGCACGTGCGCCGCGGCGGGGAGGTGCGCGAGTTCGCAACAGGGCCGGGGTTCTTCAAGGTCGAGCAGGACCGCGCGCTGGCGCTCGTGGACGACGCCGTCGACGCGACGCAGATCGACCCGGAGCGGGCGCAGAACCAGCTTGACGAGGCGAAGGCCGAGCTGGCGCGTGTCGAGTCTGGCGAGTCCGAGGCCGACCGCTGGCAGGTCGAGCAGCGGATCCGCCACGCCGAGAACCAGCTCTCCGTAATCGGCCGTTAAGGGGCTCGAACCGACGGAGGCCGGCTTGTCCGGCCGGGAGTCACGTCGCGCGAAGTCGCGTCTATCTGTCGTTGAGCACCTCGGAAGTCGTCATGGCGCAGCCGGACTTCCGAGGTTTCAGAAGCCGAAGCGCACGTTCGTGAAGTACCAGAGGCTGGATGTGCTCCAGAGGAGCACCAGCACGGTGAAGAGCGTGCCGCCGACGAGCGGCAGCGTCCAGCGCGGGTGGTTGCTGTCGTGCACGAACAACAGCTTCATGGCGAGCACGCCGTAGACGAACGTGCCGAGGAGCGAGTGCAGGAAGACGCGTGGGTTGTCGGTCCTGAACCCGAGGATGAAGATGCAGTGGAAGGCGACCGGCAGCGTGCACAGGATCGCCAGGCGCCCCGACCAGCGGTGGACCCGGTTGACGTAGGGCCGCTCGATGCGGACGACGCGCTGCAGCTTCCCGAAGATGCGCGCGCCGGTCAGGACCTGGATCACGGCGAAGAAGAGCGCCGCGCTCGCGAACCACGCCTTGCCGGCGATGCCGGTCGAGAACACCGTGGTCATCAGGTCCGTCCACGTGGAGGCGACGCTCGCGAGCACGGCACGTGACCCTACTCGTTACATTCCGCGCATGACGGCCGTGCCGGAGACGCCGGAGCGGCGCCGACGGCGCCTCGTCTACATCCCGGCCGCGCTGTTCGCCGTCGTCGCCCTGACCGTCTTCGTGCTCGCGCAGCTGCACCCGGCGAAGCCGGAGCTCAAGGCGGCGGCGTCGAAGGACATCGCCCTCGGCGACGCCAAGCACGGCGCCGTGCTCTTCGCGAACACCTGCGCCGGTTGTCACGGGCCGAACGGGACCGGCGGCGGGATCGGGCCGCGCCTCGACGGGAGCGGCATCTCGCTCGGCGTGGCCAAGGCGACCATCGACGGCGGCAACTCGGTCATGCCGCCGGGCCTCGTGAAGGGCTCCGACGAGGCCGACGTCCTCGCCTACCTGGACACGATCCTGCTCAGTAAGTAGACGCGCTCGACGCGCACGCCTGTCTCAGGAGCGCGCGGGCGCCGTCGACGGCGCGCCTGCCGCTCGCCTGGCCGGTGCGGAGCGGGGACATCGAGCGGTCCGGGTCGGTGCGCTCGATCGACGCCAGGCCGCGCTTCGCGCTCTGCTCCGATGCGTGCACCTTCGCCGCGAGGGCGTCGTGGCCGTCGAGTGCAGCGAGCAAGTCCTGGTCGGCCGCGATCACTGCGCGGAGCGCCTTCGCGGCGCCGTCGAGCCCGACGGGCGTGCCGATGCGCGCCAGTGCCGCCTGGTGCTCGTCGCAGACGGCGGCTAGGTTCGTGCGCTGCTGCGAGCCGCTCCCGCCGCCGCACGCCGCGGCGAGCAGCACGAGGCCGGCGGCCATGCCGGCGATTCCGACGCGAGTCATGACCCTGGTCTAGCGGATGCGCGTGAGGGTCACGCTGCCGTCCCAGGTGAGCGTGTCCTCGCAGTCGTAGAGGTAGACGATCCCGTCGTAGACGTGCGGGAAGTGGGAGCAGAGCCGCGTGGGCACGTAGGACTTGCGCGCGCTCGGGTGGCGCGTGCCGACCGCCAGCGTGACGCTCGCACCCTGTCGCGCGAGGCGTCCGGCCGTGTGCGGCTGGAGCGGGACGGCCGCTTCGAGCTGGTCGTTGCGCACGTCGAGCTCGCACGGCCTCGGGGGGCTGCCGAACTTCGGCCCGCGCAGGAAGAGGTGCGGCTTCGAGCCGCGTGTGACCGCGACCCATCCGCGCGATGCAAGTTGCATCGGTCCGTCGCACTGGGTCGTGCCGGGCCAGTCGGGCCCGACCTCGGCGAGGCCCTCGTCCGGCTCGTCGCAGAAGTCGCGTACGGCGTCACCGCGGACGCTGCCCTGGATCACCCGCTGCGTCGGCGTCGCGGAGCGCAGCTCGGTCTTCGAGCCGCGCTGGACGAGCGTGACCGTCCAGCCGAGCGTCCACGACACGTCGAGCGTCTCGTCGGCGACCTTCTTGGCATAGCACTCGCGCGTGCTGTCCTCGAGCCAGCGCGTGACGTCGAGGTAGCGCCCGCCACCCGACCCCGTGAACGTCACGCGGTACGTGGTCGTCGTGGCCGGTGCCGTCTTGCTCACCGCACCTGCGGGCAGCGCAAGCGCGGCCGCGAGTGCGAGCGCGGCCGTGACCAGGCGGATGACATTCAGGGTCTGCAAAGAGAACGAGGAAGACTCCGCTGGTACTACGGACGTCCGTACGGCCCGGTTTGTTGGTTCGGCCGTCCGCGCAGGCGCCGATTCGCCAGACTGCGCGCGTGCGCGCGACGATCAAGGACAAGCGCGAGGTCGCGGAGGGGACGGTGCTTGCGATCTTCGACCTGGGCGGGGAGGAGGTCGACTACCGGCCCGGCCAGTACTTCTGGGTCGAGCTGCCGAACCGCGGTTACGACGACGAGAAGGGGCTGCGCCGCCACATCTCGATCGTCACGTCGCCGACCGAGCGCGGCGTGCTCGGCCTCGCGACGCGCATCCGCGACAGCGCGTTCAAGCGCACGCTCGCGGAGCTCCAGGTCGGCGACGAGGTCGAGGTCGAGGAGCCGAAGGGCAGCTTCCTGCTCCCGGAGGACACGACTCGCCGGTACGTCTTCATCGCCGGCGGGATCGGCATCACCGTGTTCCGCTCGATGCTCCGCTACATCGCCGACACCGGGCAGCCGTACCGCGTCACGCTCGTCTACTCGAACCGCAACCGCGCCTCGGCCGCGTTCCTCGACGAGTTGGAGGAGCTCGGCGGCCGGATCCCCGGCCTCGAGATCGTCTACGTCTTCACCGATGAGCCGGGCTGGGAGGGCGAGTCGCGCCACATCGACGCGGACGTCCTGCGCGAGCACCTCTCCGAGCCCCTCGACGCCTACTCGTACCTCGTGGCCGGCCCGCCCGGGATGGCCGAGGACGTGGGGGAGAAGGTGCGTGCGGCCGGCGTGCCTGAGGAGCACGTCGTCGTCGGCAAGTTCTCCGGGTACTAACTGGCCGCTTCGCCGAGCCTGGTCGCCACGACGCGCTCGCCCGCCGCGTGGCCCGCCTCGTGGCCGGTCACGGCGGTGAGGAAGTGGTCGCGGCCGAGCACGAACAGCGTGGAGTCGGTGACGGCGCGCACGGTCGCCGTTCGCGGGACGTCGCGGAGGAGGGCGATCTCCCCGAAGTAGTCGCCGGTCCTGGAGTACCGCGGCTTCTCCCCCGGGACGAGCACCTCGAGCTCGCCGTCGCCGACCAGGTAGAAGCTGTCGCCGTAGTCCCCGGCCCGCACGACGACCGTCCCGGCGGGCACGTCGCGGCGCTCGAGCCGGCGCGCGAGCTGTTCCTTGGTCGCAACCGGCAGCGGCTCGAACATCGGCACTGCCACGATCCGCGCCAGCTCCTCCGGCGCCACTGCGGTCCGGTCGAGCGCGGCCAGCCGTGCCCATGCGAAGAGCGTCGCGACCGGCAGGATCGCGCCGACCGCCACCAGTGCAACCTCGTTGCCCGCGACCTGGAGCAGCAGCGACGTCGCGATCGATCCGACCGCGAGCCCGGCCATGGCGAGCCCCCACAGCGCGCCCAGCACGCGGGCGAGCACGTCGTCGTCGACGATGCGCTGCAGGAGCGTGAACCCGGCGACGTCCTCGATGCTGTTCGCGACGCCGATCAGCGCGACGAGCGCGAACGCGAGCACGCCTGACGGGGCGCCGGCGAGCAGTGCGATCGGGATGCCCCACAGGACGAGCGCGAGCGCGAACGGCTGGGCGAGCCGCCGCCCCGCGACGCCCACGGCGAGGAACGCGCCGACGAGGCCGCCGACGCCGACTGCCGCGTTCAGCAGGCCGACCCAGCCCGCGCCGGCGTCGAGGATGTCGAACGCGACGACGACGATCAGCACGTTCAACGCGCCTCGGACGAACGTCTGGGCGACCATCAGGGCGATCACGACGCGCGGCCCCGGCTCGGTCGCCAGCACGCGGAAGCCGGCGAGCACCCGCCGGCCCGCGTCACCCTCGGGCTTCGTGAGCCGGCGCCCCTCGACGGTGACGGAGGCGATGAGCGTCGTGGCGACGGCGTAGAGCACGCTCGCGCCGGCGAACACCCAGCCCGCGTCGGCGGCGGCGACCACGATGCCGCCCACGGCCGGCCCGATGAACGTGCCGAGGCTCTCGAGCGTGGACGAGCAGGCGTTCGCGGCGACGAGCTCGTCCGGCGTGGATGCGAGCGACGGGAGCAGCGCCTGCAAGCCCGGCCGGATCAGCGTCGAGGCGATCGCGGCGACTGCCGCGGCCGCGTAGATCGCCGTCGCGTACGGCCCGAGCGAGTAGGCCGCCGCGGACGCGCAGAACGCGAGCGTCCCGAGCAGGCAGACGCAGCCGAGGAAGCGCTCGCGCGGCATGCGGTCGGCGAGCGACGAGGCGAACGGCGCGAGGATCGCGGCCGGCACGAGCCGGATGAACCCGACGAGCCCGACGCCGAGCGCCCCGTTGGTCTCGAAGGCGAACACGCCGAGCGCGACGAAGTGCGCCCACTCGGCCGAGATCGCCGCGCCCCAGGCGAGCTCGACGGTCCGCAGCCGCTGGTTGGTCGCGACGACCCGGTAGCTCCGCAGCGTCTGCCGCAGCCAGGACTGCCCTTCCATGTGCGATCTGTACCGGAGCGCGCGGCACGATTCAATCGCGGCGTTAGATGAAGGCTTCCGAAGTGGCGTGCCGGTCGGGGGCGTCCATGACCAAGCGATGCGTCACGGTCGCCCACAGCGCATAGCAGGGCTACGTGTTGTGGGCGAGCGTGGCCCCCATCAGGTGGCGTGGCTGGGACGTCATCCGGCCCCGCGCCAGTTCGGAGGCCTTCATCTAGCCTTTGGGGTACCGGAGAGCTTTGACGGCAGCTTGGCGACCGGTTCACCAAACGCCTAAAGAGCCCGCGAGCGAGTCGCTCACGCACTCTGCAGGCAGGAGGACGATGTGAGCGAGACGGTGCGCGACAGACTCAGCGAGATCCTCGAGCGGCGGATCGCCGTGCTCGACGGGTCGTGGGGCGTCCTCATCCAGCGGCAGGTGCGCGGCGAGGAGGCGTACCGAGGCGAGCGCTTCGCCGACCACCCGCGCGATGTGGCCGGCGATCCCGACCTTCTGAACATCACGCGACCGGAGCTCGTCAGCGAGATCCACAACGCCTACTTCGAGGCCGGCGCGGACGTCGCGACCACCAACACCTTCACGGCGACGTCGATCGGCCAGGCCGACTACGGGCTCGAGGCGCACGTCCACGAGTTGAACGTGGAGGGCGCTCGCCTTGCCCGGGAGGCGGCCGATGCCTGGAGCACGCCCGAGAGGCCGCGCTTCGTCGCGGGCTCGGTCGGGCCGCTGAACGTCACGCTCTCGCTGTCGCCGCGCGTGGACGACCCCGCCTACCGCACACACACGTTCGACGCCGTCTGCGAGGCGTACGCGGAGCAGATCCGCGGGCTGGTGGAGGGCGGCGTCGACCTGCTCATGATCGAGACGGTCTTTGACACGCTCAACGCGAAGGCGGCGATCGTCGCCGCGCAGGAGGCTCCGCCGGGAGTCCCCTTGTGGCTCTCGTTCACGGCAATCGACAGGAGCGGGCGCAACCTCTCCGGCCAGACCGTGGAGGCGTTCTGGGCGTCGGTGGAGCACGCCGACCCGCTGATCGTGGGCGTCAACTGCTCGCTCGGCGCCGCGCAGATGCGGCCCTTCGTGGAGGACCTCGCCCGCGTCGCGACGACCTACACGTCCTGCCATCCGAACGCCGGCCTGCCGAACGCGTTCGGCGAGCACGACGAGCAGCCGGCCGACACAAGCCGCTTCCTGGGCGAGTTCGCGGAGGCGGGCCTCGTGAACGTGGTCGGCGGCTGCTGCGGCACGACGCCCGAGCACGTGCGCCGCATCGCGGCCATCGTCCGCGACCAGGCGCCGAGACGTGTATCCGCGAGGCAGCGGCGCCCGCTCTTCAGCGGCCTCGAGCCGTTCGAGATCGGCGAGGACACCGGCTTCGTGATGATCGGCGAGCGCACGAACGTCACCGGCTCGGCGCGCTTCCGCCGCCTGATCGAGGCGGACGACTTCGCGGCCGCCACCGAGGTCGCGCTGGAGCAGGTGCGCGGTGGCGCCAACCTGCTCGACGTGAACATGGATGCCGACCTGCTCGAGTCCGAGCAGGCGATGACGACCTTCCTGAACGTCCTCGCCACCGAGCCGGAGGTCGCGCGGCTCCCGATCATGGTCGACAGCTCGCGCTTCTCCGTGATCGAGGCGGGCCTGCGGTGCATCCAGGGCAAGGGCGTCGCGAACTCGATCAGCCTCAAGGAGGGCGAGGAGGAGTTCCTCGCGCAGGCGCGCGCGATCCGCCGCCACGGAGCCGCCGCGATCGTCATGGCGTTCGACGAGCAGGGCCAGGCCGACACCGTCGAGCGCAAGGTGGCGATCTGCGAGCGCGCCTACCGGCTGCTGACCGAGCAGGGGGGTTTTCCGCCGGAGGACATCGTCTTCGACCCGAACATCCTCGCGGTCGCTACGGGCATCGAGGAGCACGCCGAGTACGCGAAGGCGTTCATCCAGGCGATCCCGCTGATCAAGGAGCGCTGCCCGGGGGTCTCGATCAGCGGCGGCATCTCCAACCTCTCGTTCTCGTTCCGGGGCAACGACGTCGTCCGCGAGGCGATGCACTCGGCCTTCCTCTACCACGCGATCGCAGCCGGGCTCGACATGGGGATCGTCAACGCCGGCCAGCTCGTGGTCTACGAGGACATCGAGCCGGAGCTGCTCGAGCGCGTCGAGGACGTGCTCTTCGACCGCCGGCCCGACGCGACCGACCGGCTGGTCTCCTACGCCGACGGGGTGCGCGGCGAGGGCACGAAACGCGAGCGCGACCTCTCGTGGCGCGAGGCGCCGGTCTCCAAGCGGCTCGAGCACGCGCTCGTGCACGGGATCGTCGACTTCATCGAGGAGGACACCGAGGAGGCGCGGCAAGAGCTCGCACGGCCGCTCGACGTGATCGAGGGGCCGCTCATGGCCGGGATGGCCGTCGTCGGCGACCTGTTCGGATCCGGCCGCATGTTCCTGCCGCAGGTGGTGAAGAGCGCGCGCGCGATGAAGCGCGCGGTCGCGTACCTCGAGCCCTTCATGGAGGCGGAGAAGGCCGGCTCGGGTACCGGCCGCGGGCGCATCGTGCTCGCCACCGTCAAGGGCGACGTGCACGACATCGGCAAGAACATCGTGGGCGTCGTGCTCGCCTCGAACAGCTACGACGTCGTCGACCTCGGCGTGATGGTGCCGGCCGACCGCATCCTCGACACGGCCGTCGAGCAGGGCGCGAGCGTCGTCGGTCTGTCGGGGCTGATCACGCCTTCGCTCGACGAGATGGTCAACGTCGCGCGCGAGATGGAGCGGCGCGGGCTCGACCTGCCGCTCCTGATCGGCGGCGCGACGACCTCACGTCAGCACACCGCCGTGCGGATCGCGCCGGAGTACGGTCGCGAGACGATCCACGTGCTCGACGCGTCGCGGGTCGTCGGCGTCGTCTCGGGGCTGCTCGATGCCGAGCGCCGCACCGCGCTCGACGCCGACAACCGCGAGGAGCAGGAGCGCCTGCGCGAGCAGCACGAGGAGCGCAGCCGCAAGCCGCTGCTCCCGCTCGCCGAGGCGCGGGCGAACAAGGAGCGCGTCTCGTTCACCGACCTGCACGTGCCCGAGTTCACGGGCGCACGCGTCGTCGAGCCCGACCTGGCGACGCTGCGCGACTACATCGACTGGCAGTTCCTCTTCCACGCGTGGGAGCTCAAGGGCAAGTTCCCGGCGATCCTGGAGCGGCCCGAGGCGCGCGAGCTCTACGACGACGCGACCGCACTGCTCGAACGGATCCTGCGCAACGGCTCGCTGCAGGCACGAGGCGTGCACGGCTTCTGGCCGGCGCGCACCGACGGCGACGATGTGGTGCTCGACGAGGGCACGCGGTTCTCGTTCCTGCGCCAGCAGTCGGCCTACGGCGACTCGCGCCCGAACCGCTGCCTCGCGGACTACGTGGCCCCGGCCGGCGACCACCTGGGCGCGTTTGCGGTGGCGATCCACGGGGCCGACGAGCTCGCCGCCGCCTTCGAGTCCGAGCACGACGACTACCACGCGATCATGGCGAAGGCGCTCGCCGACCGGCTCGCCGAGGCGTTCGCCGAGTGGCTCCACGAGCAGTCGCGGCGAGCGTGGTACGAGACGGGCGACCGGCTTTCGGGCGACGATCTGATCGCGGAGCGCTACCGGGGCATCCGGCCCGCGTTCGGCTACCCCGCCTGTCCCGACCACACCGAGAAGCGCAAGCTCTTCGACCTGCTCGGCGCCGAGCGCGTTGGGTTGGCGCTCACCGAGAGCTGCGCCATGAGCCCCGCTGCGGCCGTCTCCGGCGTCTACTTCGCGCATCCGGCTGCGCGCTACTTCTCGGTCGGCCGCGTCGGCCGCGACCAGGTCTCCGACTACGCCGCCCGCAAGGGCTGGGACCTGGCCGAAGCGGAGCGCTGGCTCGGGCCGAACCTCGCCTACACGCCGGAGACGCTCGCCCCGGCGTGATCGCCTGGCCCTCCGTCACCAAGTAACAGACTGTTACTTGGTGGGCCGGCGGGGAGGAAAGCCGCGCAGGCGGCTGAACGGTTCAGAATTCCCTTAGCCGACGGGCGGCGGGCTCGGATATCCTCGTCCGGCCGCCGCGCGCCGCGCGGCCCCCTCTGGCGATGCGTACGACGCTCAAACGTGGAGTAGGAAGATCGATTGCCGCGAACGGGAACGGCAACGGCCACGCGATCCTGCCGCCCGCGCCGCTCTCGCCGATGGCGCGATACATGCAGCCGCCGCCTCCGCGGCGCGGCTTCCTGCGCTGGGTCGGCCGCTTCTTCTTCGCGCTCATCGCCCTGCTCGTGATGCTCGCGACCGCGGCCTTCGCGGGCACGTGGTTCTACGGCGAGGACACGGTGGCCCAGATTGCGCCGCGCACGAAAGAGGTCAAGGAGGCTCGGACGGCGCTCGCCCTCCCCGAGGCGCCGAGCAAGCCGGCGATCGCGCTCGTGATCGGCTACGACCGGCGCGTGTCCACCGAGAGCGCAGCCACCCCGTCGCGCTCCGACACGATCATGCTCGTCCGCATGGACCCGGAGCGCAAGGCGATGACGCTTCTCTCCTTCCCGCGCGATCTCGAGGTGCCGATCATGTGTCGCGGCCACCAGTACCTGCCCGACCGGATCAACTCCGCGTACGCGCTTGGCGGCCCGAAATGCACGATCGAGACCGTCAAGGCGCTCACCGGGCTGCGGATCAACTACCTCGTGACGGTGAACTTCGTCGGGTTCACGCAAGTCGTGGACAAGCTCGGCGGCATCTGGATCGACGTCGACCGCCGCTACTTCCACGAGAACACGGGCGGGTACGACCAGTACGCCGCGATCAACCTCGAGCCGGGCTACCAGAAGGTCTACGGGCGGAACGCCCTCCAGTTCGTCCGCTACCGGCACACGGACAACGACCTCATCCGCAACGCGCGCCAGCAGCTCTTCGTGCGCGCGGTGAAGGACAAGATCACCCACGACTTCCACGCGGACACGATCCCGAAGGTCATCGGCGCACTGCGCAAGAACATCGAGGTCGCGGCCGGCGGCGGCAAGGCGCTCGACCTCAAGACGGTCATCAACTACGCGCTGGCCGCCTACGAGCTGCCGTCGGGCAACGTCGTCCGCGTGAAGCTGGACAACGTGAGCGGCGCCGGCGTCCCGGGCAATCCACTGGTCGCGCCGCAGTCGAGCATCGACGACGCGGTGGACCAGTTCGTCAACCCGGACACGGAGGCGCCGGTGAAGGCAGCGGCGGCCGCGCTCGGTCAGAAGGCGAAGACGAAGACGGGGCCGGCGCCGGCCGACGTGAGCCTTGTCGTGCTGAACGGCAACGGGGTCGAGGGCGCGGCGACGAACGCGAGCGCGCAGATGGCGTCGCGCAACTACCACACGCTGCTCCCGCCGGACGGTCTCGAGGCGAACGCGCCGCCGCCGCAGGACTACTTCAACACGACGATCTACTACCGCACGAGCATCAAGGGCGCGAAGGCCGCGGCACAGCAGGTCGCGAACCTGTTCGCGCCGGCCGACGTGGTGAAGATGCCGCTCGACGAGCAGCCGGCCTCGAAGATGCTCCGCCGCCTTTCGAACGGCGCGATGCTGGACGTCGTCGTCGGCACGACCTTCAAGGGCAACCTGGCGCCCGCACCGAAGGACCGGACGCCGCCGAAGGTGCTCCCGAACGTGGTGACGAACCCGGCCCTCGCGCTGTCGGCGCTGCGCCAGGCGCGCAAGGTGCCCTTCCCGCTGATGCTGCCGACGGTGGTCGACCGCTCGACCGTCCTCGACTACGAGCGGCCGGTGCGCGTCTACAACATCAGCGGCGCCCACAAGGCGGTTCGCCTCACCTTCCGCACCGGGGGGCTCGGCTACTGGGGCGTGGAGGAGACCGACTGGACGGACGCGCCGATCTTCTCCGCGAGCAACGAGACCCGGAAGATGAAGAAGCGGGCCTACCAGCTGTACTTCTCGGGCTCGCACCTGCACATGGTGGTGCTGCGCAAGGGCGACCGGTCGTACTGGGTCGTGAACACGCTCAACGACGACCTCTCGAACGAGACGATGCTCGCCATTGCGCGCGGCCTCAAGCCGCTCCGCCGCTACTAAGGTTCGACGCATGGGAGAACGGATCGCGGTTTTCGGGGCCGGGTACGCGGGACTCGTCACCGGCGCCGGCTTCGCCGATCTCGGCCACGACGTGGTGGTCCGGGATGTCGTCCCGGCGAAGGTCGAGGCGCTGCGCGCCGGCCGCGTGCCGTTCCACGAGCCGGGGCTCGAAGAGGTCATTGCGCGCGCGGGCGAACGCCTGACGTTCACCCTCGATCCGCACGAGGCAGTGCAGGGCGCGCGCTTCGTCTTCGTCTGCGTGGGGACGCCGGCGACCTACTCCGGCGACGCCGATCTTTCCGCCGTGTGGACCGTTCTCGACGAGCTGCAGTCGCTCGGGGAGGGCTCCGTCGTGGTCATGAAGAGCACCGTGCCGGTGGGCACGGGTGAGAAGGTTCGTGCCGCGCTGGCGGCGCGCGGGCTGGACCGCGTCGGCTACGTGTCGAACCCGGAGTTCCTCGCCGAGGGCACCGCCGTCAAGGACTTCCTCGAGCCCGACCGCATCGTCATCGGGTCGTTCGAGGACGCCGACGGCGATGCGGTCGAGGCGCTGCACGAGGGCCTCGACGCGCCCGTCGTGCGCACGGATGTCCCGTCAGCGGAGATGGTCAAGCTGGCCGCGAACGCCTACCTGGGCACGCGGATCTCGTTCATCAACGAGATCGCGAACGTCTGCGAGCTCGTCGGCGCAGACGTGGAGAAGGTGGCGTGGGGGATGGGCCTCGACGAGCGGATCGGCACGCGCTACCTGCAGGCGGGGATCGGCTTCGGCGGCTCCTGCTTCCCGAAGGACATCTCGTTCCTGAAGCTGCTCGCGGGCAATTCGGGCTACCACTTCCAGCTCCTGAACGCGGTCATCGAGGTGAACGAGCTGCAGAAGCGGCGCATCGTCTCGAAGCTGCAGAAGCACCTCGGCTCGCTGCGCGGGAGGACGATCGCGCTGCTCGGGCTCGCGTTCAAGCCGAACACGGACGACATGCGCGAGGCGCCGTCGATCGTGCTCGCTTCGCGGCTGCTGGCCGAGGGTGCCGACGTGCGCGCCTGGGATCCCGTCGCGGACGCGAGTGAGATCCTGCGCGGCGTCACCTTCGCCGACACGGTGCTCGAGGCGGTTCGCGGCGCGGACGCCGCGGTGGTCGTCACGGGCTGGGACGAGCTGCGCGACCTGCCGCGCGCGGAGATCCGCGACGCGATGCGGAACCCGCTGATCGTCGACGGCCGCAACGTCGTCGACCCGGAGACCGCCCGCGCAGCCGGGTTCACCTACGAGGGCATCGGCCGCGCGTCGACGTCAGCCCTGGCGGGCCTTCCGGAGACGGACGAGCCGCAGCTGCGCGAGCCGTCGGCCGACGCGTAGCACCCTCGTCACAGAGTCTCGCCCCCGTCACGGAAGTGCCACGACCACCCTTTGGTGGCGATAGCGCCGGTGCGATCGTGCCTGGCACCCGCCGTGCGCCGCGCCGCTGCGGCAACGTGTCAAAACCGCATTCACACGGGCGTCGCGCCGGGTCCACGGTCGGTGCCAGGCACTGCAACAAAGGTGTGACGCGCCGCCGCCTCCTTCTGCGCGCGACGGGGTCAGCCGCCGAAAAGGCCCGGGTGGGCGCGCAGGTGCTCCTCCGCGCGCTCGAGATCCTTCGGTGTGTTGACGGTGAGCCACTCGCCGTCGTAGCTGAACGCGCGCAGACGGCCCTCGGCCGCGAGCTCCGGGAACGTGCTCGTCTCGTGGTCGCCGCGCTCGGGGAGCCGCTCGAGCGCCTCCTCGTCCAGCACGTACACGCCCACGTTGACCCAGTGGGGGAGCTTCGGCGCCTCGCGGAAGCCGCTCACGGTGCCGTTCGCGGCGACGTCGACGATGCCGAACGGCGACGTGAGCGCCGTCACGACAATCGTCGCCGCCGGCCCGTGCTCGCGGTGTTCCGCCAGCAGTACGCCGAAGTCCGGAGCGAGCAGCTCGTCGCCGTTCAGCGCGAAGAGCGGCCCGCTCTCGCGCCGCAACGCGGCGGCGAAGCGCAGCCCGCCGCCCCGGCCCAGCCGCTCCGGCTCCTCCGCGAGCACGAGCTCCGGGCCGACGTCGCCGAGCGCCTGCTCGAACGCTGCGCCCTGTCCCGCGGCGCAGCTGACAATCAGCCGGTCGACACCGGCGGCGGCGAGGAGCCGCAGGGTGTACGAGGCGAGCGGCGCGCCCGCGACGGGCACCAGCGCCTTCGGCAGCCCCTCGGCCGCGCCACCGAGGCGTTTGGCCTGGCCGCCGGCCAGCAGGATCGCTTCCATAGCCGGCCCTCTCTATCACGCACCTGCATAGACTCGTCCGGTGACGGGCGACAACATCACGCCGAACCTCGACACGCTCGAGCGGTTCGCTTTCGAGACGCAGCGCTTCGACAAGCCGTGGGGCCACGAGGTGCTCTGGGCGCTCGCCGGCCAGTACTGCGGCAAGACGCTGTTCGTCCGCGCCGGCGAGTCGCTGTCGCTCCAGTTCCACCGCGTGAAGGACGAGGCGTGGTTCTTCCAGGCGGGCCGCGCGGAGATCGAGGTCGGGGCCGTGGGGGAGGCCATGCTGGCGAAGGAGGTCGTCGGCCCGGGCGCCGCGTTCCATTTCCCGCCCGGGACGGTGCACCGGATCCGCGCGATCGAGGACACGACCATCCTCGAGGTCTCCACGCCGCACCTGGACGACATCGTCCGGCTCGAAGACCGCTACGGCCGAGCCGACGAAGCCTTGTAACAGTCTGTTACTAACCTTGGCACGGTTGTGTTAGGGTTAGGCTCGATGCAGCGGATGACTGTCAGCGAGGCCGCCGACCAGACTGGTTGGTCGCCGCGCATGCTCCGCTACATCGAGCGCGCCGGGCTCGTCGTGCCCGAGCGCAGCGAGTGCGGCTACCGCCTGTACTCGCTGCGCGAGGTCAACCAGCTCCGGTCGCTCGCAGCGCTGCGGAAGAGCTTCGGCGTCGAGATCAGCGACGTCGCGTTCGCGGCCCGTCTCCACGACGACCCTGCACTACGGGGCGCCGTCGAGACGTGGCTCGCGGGCCAGCCGGCTTCGGCCGGCACCCCGTCGCCCGCCTGGGTGGAGTGGGAGCAGCGCAAGCACGAACGGCTCCTGGCCGCCTGACCCCCAACGAGAAGAGGTTCACTTGGCAACCACCAAGCGTTACGACGTGAAGGATCTGGCGCTCGCCGCCGAGGGAGTGCGGCGGATCGCGTGGGCCGACCGGCAGATGCCGGTGCTCGCCGCGATCCGGGAGCGCTTCGAGTCCGAGCAGCCGCTGGCGGGCCACCGCATCGCGGCCTGCCTGCACGTCACCACCGAGACCGCCAACCTGGCGCGCACGCTGAAGGCCGGCGGCGCGGACGTCGTGCTCTGCGCGTCGAACCCGCTGTCCACGCAGGACGACGTCGCCGCGGCGCTCGTCGACGAGTACGACATCTCCGTCTTCGCCATCAAGGGCGAGGACAACGACACCTACTACCAGCACATCGAGGCCGCGGTCGACCACAAGCCGCAGATCACGATGGACGACGGCGCCGACGTGATCGGCGTCCTGCATGCGCACCGGCGCGAGCAGCTCGTCGACGTGATCGCCGGCACGGAGGAGACGACCACCGGCGTCATCCGCCTGCGCGCGCTCGAGCGCGACGGGGCGCTCGGCTTCCCGATCATCGCCGTGAACGAGGCGAATACGAAGCACCTGTTCGACAACCGCTACGGCACGGGCCAGTCGACGATCGACGGGATCATCCGCGCGACCAACGTCCTGCTCGCGGGCAGCACGTTCGTCGTCGCCGGCTACGGCTGGTGCGGCCGCGGCGTCGCCACGCGGGCCAAGGGGCATCGGCGCGCACGTCGTCGTCACCGAGGTCGACCCGCTCAAGGCGCTCGAGGCGACGATGGACGGCTTCCAGGTCATGACGATGGAGCGGGCCGCCAAGATCGGCGACATCTTCGTCACGGCGACCGGGGACAAGTCCGTCATCGCTCGTCACCACCTCGAGGAGATGAAGGACGGCGCGATCGTCGCCAACACCGGCCACTTCAACGTCGAGATCGACATCCCGGCGCTGCGCCAGCTGGCGACGGAGACCCGCGAGGCGCGGCAGTTCGTCGAGGAGTTCACGCTCGCCGACGGCCGCCGCATCTACCTGCTCGCCGACGGCCGGCTCGTGAACCTGTCCGCCGCCGAGGGCCATCCCGCCCAGGTGATGGACATGTCGTTCGCGAACCAGGCGCTCTCGGTCGAGTTCGCCATCGAGCACGCCGGCGAGCTCGAGAAGAAGGTCTACGTCGTGCCCGAGGAGATCGACCGCGAGATCGCGCGGCTCAAGCTCGCGACGATGGGCGTCGAGATCGACACGCTCACCGAGGAGCAGGCCAGGTACCTCGCCTCGTGGGACGAGGGCACGTAGGCCCGGCCCCACGACAGGGCGCTCCGGTAAAAGGGCGCCGATGAAAGCAGTTGTCCTCGCAGCCGGGTACGCCACCCGGCTGCGGCCGTTGACGGAGCACGTGCCCAAGCCGTTGCTGCCCCTGGCCGGGCGGCCGATGCTCGACTACCTCTGCGACAAGCTCGACGGGGTGGGGGAGATCGACGCGATCCACGTCGTCACGAACGGGCGCTTCGCCGGTCACTTCGAGGAGTGGGCCGCGAGCCGGGCCGGCCGCGCGCGGGTCCGCGTGCACGACGACGGCACGACGACGAACGAGACGCGCCTCGGCGCGATCGGCGACATCCGCTTCGTGCTCGACGAAGCGGGCATCGACGCTGAGCATCTGCTGGTCGTCGCGGGCGACAATCTCTTCGACTACGAGCTCTCCGACCTCGTGGGCTTCTGGCGGACGAAGAGTGAAGCGAGCGCGATCGCCGTGCACGACGTCGGCGACCCGGCCCTCGCCAGCCAGTACGCGGTGGTGGCGCTCGGCGACGATGACCGCGTGCTCTCGTTCGTCGAGAAGCCCGCGGAACCCGAGAGCACGCTCGCGGCGACGGCGACCTACGTGATTCACGCCGATCACGCCGCGCTCATCCGCGAGTACCTGGCCGACGGCGAGCCGCCCGACCCGATCGGGCTCTTCCCGGCCTGGCTCCACAGTCGCGCGCGGTGTACGGCTATCGCTTCGACGGCGCGTGGCTCGATATCGGCGACCGCGGGCAGCTGCTCGAGGCCGACAACCGCATGCGGGCCCGCGCCGGCCTCGAGCCGCGCGCCGACTACGCCTTGTAACAGTCTGTTACTTGGCCAGATGGGCTAGACGCCGCCAAAGGGCCGCAGGATCTCGTCGCATCGTTCCGGCTCGGCCATGAGCTCGATGACGACGTCCGCAGGCAGGCGCCTCAGGCTCGTCGCGTATAGGTACAGCGCGAGTCGTGGAGGGCGCTTCCCCGCGCGCACTTCGTGGACGGCGTGGCGGATCTGCTCGTAGCTCGGTCGCGGCAGGTCGAGCGCCTGAGCGACGCCGCCGACGAGCCGGTTGATCTCGGCGATCGGCCTCCCCGGCTTGTCGAAACGCGCGGCCGCCGCCAGCAGGCGGTCGTCGATCCGCGGCGCGATCTGCACCACGGTCCGAATCTGCCTGCCCGCCTGTCACGCGTGTGTGGCGGGACGGTGCCTTTCGAACGCAAGTAACAGTCTGTTACTTGGGGCGGTAGGCGGCACCGAGTCGGCACGAAGCCGTGACGCGCGCGCTCGTAGCGTCGGGGCATGGCGTTGCTCGACCTCGTGTTGCCGCGGCGGTGTCTTGTCTGCGGGGAGCCGGGCGAGGAGCTCTGCGCGCCGTGCCGGCGGGCGCTGCCGCGGTTGCCGCCGCCCTGGTGCGAGCGTTGCGGGGCGCCGACCGGCTGGCCCGTGCGGCGCTGCGGCGAGTGCGCGGGGCGCCGGCTCGCGTTCGCAACCGCTCGCGCCGCGGTGATCTACGACGCGCCGGTGCGCGCGCTTGTCAGCGCCTGGAAGGAGCGGGGGCAGCGCGGCGTCGCGGCGATCGCGGCGGAGCTGATCGCACGAGACGATGCAGAAGACCGGACGCCGACGCGCTCGTGCCGGTGCCCGCCGATCCGGGCCGGCGGATTCGCCGCGGGCACAGCACCGCGGCGCGGCTCGCGGCCGAGCTCGCCAAACGCTGGGATCTGCCTGTCCGCGACGGGCTCGTTCGCCTGGAGGGCCGCCGCCGCCAGCGCGGGCTCGCGCTCGTCGAGCGGCGGCGCAACGTCGCCGGCGTGTTCCGGCCGGTCACCGCGGCTCCCGGCCGGGCCGTTCTCGTCGACGACGTCTATACGACCGGCGCCACGGTGGCCGCCGCCGCGTCCGTGCTGCGCAAGGCGGGTGCGACGCACGTGCAAGTCGTCACGTTCGCGCGGGCTGTCCGCTAGATTCGGGAGGTCGCCGTCGTCGAGCTGGGAGGGGCCGATGCAACTCCGCGTCAAGGGCAAGAACACCGAGGTCGCGGAGTCGATCCGCGACTACGGCGAGCGGAAGATGCGGCAAGCTGGAGCGCATCCTCGACGACGAGGCCTGAGGTCGAGCTGGAGCTCGCCGAGGAGACCAACCCGGCGATCGCCGACAGCCACGTCGCCGAGGCCACGGTCTGGACACGCCGCCACGTCGTGCGCGCACGCGAGGCCTCGCCGGACATGAAGGCCTCGATCGACCATCTGGTCGGGAAGCTCGAGCGCCAGATCAAGCAGGCGCGCGAGAAGACCCGCGGACGCTCGCGCAACGCGAAGGCGGCCGATCGCCTCCGAGCTCGCCGGACGAGGACGGCGTGGCTCGATCGTGCGGACGAAGCACTTCGCGCTCAAGCCGATGCCGGCCGAGGAGGCCGTGCTCCAGCTCGAGCTGCTCGGCCACGACTTCTACGTCTTCCGCAACATCGAGACGGGCGAGGTCAACGTGGTCTACCGGCGCGACGCAGGCGACTACGGCCTCATCGAGCCAGCGACTAGTCGTTGCCATTCTGGCGGCGGCAGAAGCCGTTGCACCAGCAGCTCGCCGAGGGCACCGACCTGCTCGCGTGGGAGGCGAAGCATGACACTCCAGGAGCGATGTTCTCCGGGACGCTCGACGTCCTCCACGGCGGGCGGCCGAAGCGCTGGGACGCGGTCGTCATCGCGGCCGCGCCGCTGCTCACCGGCGACGCCGTCCATTTCGTGGCGCTGCGGACGGGAGCCTGATCGTCGACGAGACCATCGCGAACGGCTCGCTCGACCCGCTCGCGGACGCGCTCGAGCAGCCAGCTGCCGCCGCCGTACCGCGCCGAGGGCGTGCCGACGCGACAGCTCTGGGCGGTCACCGCGAACACGATCGAGGTGCGGAGCTCGGCGGAGGACGATCGCCGGCGACACGACTCGAGCTGCGCACGCGCGACGGCGAGCGCCACCTGACCGTCGACGACGCGCCGTCGCGACGCTGCGGTGCCGTCGCTCGAGAGCTACGGCGACGCCCGTACCGCGACTACGTGGCGCGCGCCGACCGCATCGACGGGGACCTCTGGGAGGTCAGGGTGACCGCTCTCTAGCGGCTACCCTTGACGC
Source organism: uncultured Thermoleophilia bacterium (assembly GCA_963734565.1). Classification (GTDB taxonomy): domain Bacteria; phylum Actinomycetota; class Thermoleophilia; order Gaiellales; family Gaiellaceae; genus JACVRM01. The sequence goes on from CAVTHM010000007.1 coordinate 1,065,110, forward strand.
AATGTCAAATCTCGGCGGCTTCGAGAAGATCCTGCGCGTCGGCGAGGGCCGGCGCCGCAAGAAGCTGGCCGCAGCAGGCCGCCTACGTCGCGACGCTCGAGCCTGACTTCGAGAAGCTCTCCGACGACGAGCTCGCCGCCAAGACGGTCGAGTTCAAGCAGCGGATCGAGAACGGGGAGGACCTCGAGGACGTGCTCTTCGAGGCCTACGCCGCCGTGCGCGAGGCGTTCAAGCGCGTCGAGGGCATCCGCCTCTTCGACGTCCAGGTGATGGGCGGCATCGTCCTCCACGAGGGCGACATCGCCGAGATGAAGACCGGCGAGGGGAAGACGTTCGTCGCGGCGCAGCCGCTGTACCTGAACTCGCTGCCGGGCAACAACGTCCACCTCGTCACGGTCAACGACTACCTGGCCAAGCGCGACGCGGGCTGGGTCGGCCCGGTCTACGAGACGCTCGGCATCCGCGCCGCGTTCATCGAGAACATGATGCCGCAGGCCGCGCGCCACGAGGCGTACGCCGCCGAGATCACGTACGGCACGAACTCGGAGTTCGGGTTCGACTACCTGCGCGACAACATGGCCGTCCGGCTCGAGGACACCGTCCAGCGCGGCCACAACTACGCGATCGTGGACGAGGTCGACTCGATCCTCATCGACGAGGCGCGCACGCCGCTGATCATCTCCGGCGAGCCCGAGGTCGCGGCCGAGGTGTACTACGACTTCGCGCGCATCGTGAAGCGCTCGAGGGACGGCCGGCCACGCCGGGCGGCATCGGCAAGGGCATGGACGAGCTCGCCGAGACGGGCGCGGACTACCTCTACGACGAGAAGCACAAGACCGTCTCGCCGGGCCAGCCGGCGATCGAGAAGCGTCGAGCGCGCGCTCGGGATCGACAACCTCTACGACCCGCGCAACGTCCAGCTCGTCAACCACCTGAACCAGGCGCTGCGCGCGCAGGCGCTCTTCCAGCGCGACGTCGACTACGTCGTCCAGGACGGCGAGGTGAAGATCGTGGACGAGTTCACCGGCCGCATCATGGAAGGGCGCCGCTGGTCGGAGGGCCTGCACCAGGCGGTCGAGGCGAAGGAGGGCATGCGCATCCAGGAGGAGCACGTCACGCTCGCGACGATCACGCTCCAGAACTACTTCCGCCTCTACGAGAAGCTCGGCGGCATGACCGGTACGGCCAAGACCGAGGAGAAGGAGTTCGTCGAGATCTACGGCCTGAACGTCGTCGAGATCCCGACCAATCAGGACGTCGCGCGCGCCGACAACAACGACCTGATCTTCAAGACGAAGGACGCCAAGTTCGCCGCCGTCATCGAGGACCTCGCCGAGCGCCACGAGATAGGGCAGCCGGTGCTGGTCGGCACCATCGACGTCGAGACCTCCGAGTACCTGTCGCAGCTGCTGCAGCGCCGCGGCGTCCCGCACAACGTCCTGAACGCGAAGGAGCACGCGCGCGAGGCCGAGATCATCCAGGACGCCGGCCAGACGGGCTCGGTCACGATCGCGACCAACATGGCCGGCCGCGGCGTCGACATCAAGATCGACGACGAGGTGCGCGAGCTCGGCGGCCTCTACGTGCTCGGCACCGAGCGCCACGAGGCGCGCCGCATCGACAACCAGCTGCGCGGCCGTTCGGGCCGCCAGGGCGACCCCGGCGAGTCGCGCTTCTACCTGTCCGGCCAGGACCAGGTCGTGCGCCTGTTCGCCGGCGACCGGATCTTCAACATCATGAACCGCTTCAAGCTCCCGGACGACCAGCCCATGGAGGCGAAGATCCTCTCGAACCAGATCGAGAACGCCCAGAAGAAGGTCGAGGAGCAGAACTTCGTCATGCGCAAGAACGTGCTCAAGTACGACGACGTCCTCAACGTGCAGCGGCAGGTGATCTACGAGCAGCGCCGCCAGGTGCTCGAGGGGCTCGACCTCTCCGAGGACGTGCGCGGCTGGATCGACGAGGTCATCGAGCGCGTCGTCGCCCAGTACACCGAGTCCGAGGTCGCTCGACGACTGGGATCTCGACGGGCTCGTCGCCGCCATGGCCGACCTGTACGGCTCCGACATCACGCTGGACGAGCTGCGCGAGGAGGGCGTCGACCTGCGCTCGCCCGAGGCGCTCGTCGAGGAGTTCGCCGAGGACGCCAGGGACGTCTACGCCGCCAAGGAGGAGGAGTTCGGCTCGGACGCCGAGGGCCAGCCGCTCATGCGCGAGCTCGAGCGCTACGTGATCCTCCAGGTCGTCGACACTCGCTGGCGCGAGCACCTCGAGAACATGGACTACCTGCGCGAGGGCGTGCACCTCCGCGCCATGGCCCAGAAGGATCCGCTCGTCGAGTACCGGGGCGAGGGCCACACGATGTTCGAGGAGCTCGGCTTCGCCATCCACGAGGAGGTCGTGAGCCTCCTGTTCCACGCGCAGATCGAGCCGACCGACGGCGATCTGGGCCTGGAGGCGCGAAACGGCGGCCGCCGGCCCGATGTCGTACGAGCACCAGTCGCTCGCCGGCTCCGACGCGATCGCCGCGGCCGGGCTCGGCGGCGAGGCGGTGGCGACCGCGACGATGGCCGGGAACATCGGCGGCAACGGCGGCGGCTCGGTCGCCACGATCCCGCAGCAGCGCGTGGTCTCCGAGGAGCAGAAGCTGGGGCGCAACGACCCCTGCTGGTGCGGCTCGGGCAAGAAGTACAAGAAGTGCCACGGCGCTTAGACCGCGCGGAAATCCGCCTGCGGCGGCGTTCGCGCTCGCTCCATTCGCGGGGAAGCCCGCTGCTTCGCGGGTTCGCCATGACGATTTCCGCGGGTCCCGGTAGAAGTCAGACGCGCCGGCGCCGCGTTGTAGCTGCGGGCGGCAAGCCGGGCCTCGCCAACGAACGGAGAAGGCGCCCTCGGGTAGCGTCCTTACGGGCCGATAGGCAACTGAGGGGGCTCAGCGAGCTGTTCCACATCTCCGATCGCGGTGTCGGCAGACGTTCTGACGCGGCCGACGCTGAGGAAGGAAGGCAGCCATGCGCCACGGCCTCGTCCCTGTCGCGTCCTGCTCGTCGTTGCCTCCGCGCGCTCGCCTTCGCGCCGACAGCGGCGCGGCGCGCTGGAATCCGGCGCGCCCGACCAGCGGAACGCAGGCGTACGCGGGACCGACCCGTTCCACGACGTGAATGTGGCCAAGGCCGCGGGCTACGGCGAGTTCCGTGACGCCAGGGCATCGCGTGCATCGAGCACATGGGCTGGGCACGATGGGCATCCACTACGTCAAGCCGGGGCGCTGCTCGACACGAAGCTCGATCCGGCGCACCCGGAAGCGGTCGTGTACGAGCCGGGCACCCACGGCAGCCTGACAGGTGCCCGGAGTACCTCGGGCTCGACGGTCATCTCCTCCGGCGAGATCTACACGAGCGCGACCCAGGCGATGGCGGACTACCGGCTCGGCACGAAGCCGCAGGTGCCGTCCTGCCTCGGCCCAGCACGTTCGAGCAGGAGCCGACCGGCAGCCCCACGGTGCACCGTCAAGGCCGTGAGCGCGAAGGCGGTCGCCGCCCCGCGGATCGGCGATCAGGGCTCCGCCCGCTACAAGATCGTCGTGCGCGTGCACCGGGCCGTCGGGATCCGTGCCGCTGCACGTCGACGCCATCGTGTTCCAGAAGGGCCGGACGATCGCGCTGCTCATGGCGACGGGCGTGCCCGCGCCGATCACGGACGGCGAGACGCTTGCGCGGGTCATGGCCGCGCGCGCTGCCGTCTAGCACGGCCCCAGCGCGCGGGTAGGATCGGCCGCGTGGCCGAGACGCAGACGCAGCAATCGCTCGCCGAGCAGCTCGAAGGGATCGGGGCCCAGCTTGCCTGGGTCCGTGATTACCTTTGACCCGGATGCGCTAGCGGCCCGCGCGGCCGAGCTCGAGGCGCGCATGGGCGCGCCCGGCTTCTGGGACGACCAGCAGGAAGCGGCGCGGATCTCCGCCGAGCACGCGCGCGCGTCGCGCAAGATCGAGACGTACCGCCGCCTCTCCGACGACTTCGAGGCGATCAGCGCGCTGGCCGGCGAGGGTGACGACGACGGGGATCTCGCCGGGCTCGTCGCGCCGCTCGAGCGCGAGCTGAACCGGCTCCAGGAGGACGCGCTCTTCAACGGCGAGTACGACGCGGGCGACGCGCTGCTCTCGATTCACGCCGGCGAGGGCGGCACGGACGCACAGGACTGGGCCGAGATGCTCGCGCGCATGTACCTGCGCTGGGCCGAACGGCGCGGGCTCAAGGCCGAGGTCGTCGAGGCGAGCCCGGGGGAGGAGGCAGGCCTCAAGTCGATCGCGATGACCGTCCAGGGCGAGAACGCGTACGGCACGCTCAAGGCCGAGCGCGGTGTCCACCGGCTCGTCCGCCTGTCCCCGTTCGACTCCGCCCACCGCCGGCAGACCTCCTTCGCTCAGGTCATCGTCGCTCCGCTTGTCGGCGACGAAGCCGAGGTGGAGATCGACGAAGGCGATCTCCGGATCGACACCTACCGTGCAAGTGGTGCCGGCGGACAGCACGTCAACAAGACCGATTCGGCCGTGCGGATCACGCACCTCCCGACCGGGATCGTCGTGCAGAACCAGAACGAGCGCTCGCAGTCGTCCAACAAGCAGGCGGCCATGCGGCTGCTCCGCTCACGCCTCGCCGAGCTTGCCGAGGAGCAGCGCGAGGAGGAGCTGGCCCGCGAGCGCGGGGCGGCGCAGAACACCGGCTTCGGCAGCCAGATCCGCAGCTACGTGCTCCATCCGTACCAGCTCGTCAAGGATCTCCGCACCCAGCACGAGACCGGCAACACCCAGGCCGTGCTCGACGGTGATCTCGACGATTTCATCCGCTCATACCTGCTCGCCCAGGCCACGGAAAAGCCGGGCTAGCAGGAGGTTTCGCTAGACTCCCGAACTTCCGAGACCGCGGCGTGGCCGTACGTCGGCCGCCCGCCCCGATCCGGTGCAGGACGAGCTTTCGACATCTCCGAGACACGCCACGGCCCTGGCCGAGCCGCGAGGCCGAGCGCCTGCGGTTCGATCGGCGCGGTCGATGATCGTGTTCGACGGCTAGTCAGCGAAGATCTACGAGCCGAACGTCACCGCGTTGCGCGACGTCTCGTTCGTCATCGACAAGGGAGAGTTCGTGTTCCTCGTCGGGCCGTCAGGGTCGGGCAAGTCGACGGCGATCCGCATGCTGCTGAAGGAGGTCGAGCCGAGCTCCGGCCGCGTGATCGTCTCGGGCCGCGACCTCGGCCGCCTGCGCGGCTCGAAGGTGCCGCTGCTCCGCCGCAACCTCGGCTGCGTCTTCCAGGACTTCAAGCTCCTGCCGAACCGCTCGGCGTACGAGAACGTCGCCTACGCGCTCAAGGTACAGGGCGACAACCGCAACGCCGATCCGCAAGAAGGTGCCGGAGGTGCTCTCGCTCGTCGGCCTCGCCGACAAGATGAGCTCGCTGCCCGACGAGCTGTCCGGCGGCGAGCAGCAGCGCGTCTCGATCGCGCGCGCCGTCGTCAACCGGCCGCCGCTCCTCATCTGCGACGAGCCGACCGGGAACCTCGACCCCGACACGTCGGTCGGGATCATGCAGCTGCTCTACCGCATCAACCGCGCCGGGACGACCGTGCTGATGGCGACGCACGACCGCGAGATGGTCGACAAGATGCGCCGCCGCGTGATCGCGCTCGAGGACGGCGTGCTCATGCGCGACGAACGCCGCGGGGGGTACACGACCGAATGAGGCTGCGGCTGCTCTTCTCGGAATCGGTGCGGTCGATGACGTCGAACATCTCGACCACCGCTGGCGGCGACGCTGACGGTGCTGATCGGGATGTTCCTCGTCGGCGTGCTGCTCGCGTTCGGCACGTGGGCCCGATCGTGGTCGGACTCGAAGAAGGACGAGCTGATCGTGAAGGTCTACTTCTGCACCGACCTCGAGTGCGGCAAGGAGGCCACGCAGTCCCAGATGGCGCAGGTCCGCGACCAGCTGCTCGACAACCCGCTCGTCAAGCCTGGCGGCGTCAGGTTCGTCTCCAAGGAAGAGGCCCTCGCGAAGATGCGCAAGGAGCAGCCGGAGATGGTCCAGGCGCTGACGACCAACCCGCTCCCGAACTCGCTCGAGGTGATCCCGAGGCACGGCGAGGACACGGCGAAGATCGCTGCGAGCCTCAAGCCGCGCCCGCCTGGCGTGGACGAGGTGAAGTACGGCCAGAAGACCACGAGCCGCGTCCTGCAGCTCGCGCACGTGATCGAGTCGGTGTTCCTGTTCGCGGTGGCGATCCTGCTCGCGGCGGCGATGATCCTGATCGCCAACACGATCCGGCTCTCGATCTTCTCGCGCCGAAGAGAGATCGAGGTGATGAAGCTCGTCGGCGCGTCCAACTGGTTCGTGCGCGGGCCCTTCATGCTCGAGGGGCTCTTATGCGGGCTCATCGGCTCCGTGCTCGCCGTCGTCCTGCTGCTGGTCGCGCGCGAGGCGGTGGCGGCGCCGATCCTCGACAACCTGGACGCCGCCGAGGGCGCCCACGCGATCGCGTTCGGGCTCAACGCGCTCATCCTCTGCGGGCTCGGGCTGCTCATCGGCGCGGTCGGCTCCGGGCTGACCGTGCGCCGCTTCCTCAAGGTGTGACCGCGGGTGTGACCGCGCGCTAAGGCCGCCTGCGGCGGCGTTCGCGCGCTCTATTCGAAGGGGCACCCCCTGCTGCGCGGGTTTTCCCCTTCGAGCTACCCCTTCCCCCGGGGACGTCAGACGCGACTTCGCGCGACGTGGCTCCCGCCCGGGCAAGCCGGGCTCCGCCGGTGAAAGGTGTGTGATGTCCAGAACAGGAACAGTTCTCGCTACGGATGGATGATCGAATCGTCGTAGAAGTCGGCCGGCGCGGGAAGCTCGTTGTCGGGGAGCCCTACTTCACGCCGGGGACGCCGCTCGTGCTCGACCGCAAGGGGCTCGACGGCGCGCAGCCCGGGCGACCTCGCAGTCGTGCGCACGGGGCGCGGGCGCGCGCGCCTCGAGAAAATCATCGGGCCCGCCTCGTCGCTCGCCGCCGTGCTCGAGGGGCTCATGGAGCAGGAGGGACTGCGCCGCCCGTTCGAGCCCTACGACCCGCCGGCGCCGTCGCTCGAGGGCCGGACCGATCTGCGCGAGCTCGTCACCTTCACGATCGACCCGGACACGGCGAAGGACTTCGACGACGCGATCTCCGCGCGTGGGGAGGACGGCGGGGTTCGCGTGTGGGTGCACATCGCGGACGTGTCCGCCTTCGTCCCGGCCGGCAACGTCGCTCGACGTCGGGGCCTCGCACCGCGGCAACTCGGTCTACGTCCCGGGCCGCGTCGCTCCGATGCTGCCGCCGCAGCTCGCGGACGATCTCTGCAGCCTGCGGCCGCACGTCGAGCGGCTCTGCCTGACGGTCGAGGTGCTCTTCGACGAGCGGCTCGAGCCGGGCGAGCCGGTCTTCTACCGCTCCGTGATCCGCAGCGACGAGCGCCTGACGTACGGGCGTGCCGAGGAGATCCTCGGCGGACGCGCGCAGGCGGAGTCGCGCGCGGTCGGCGAAGCGCTCGCCGGTCGCGGACCGGCTGGCGGCCGAGCTCCGGCGGCGGCGCTTTGCGCGCGGCGCGCTGCGGATCGAGTCGCGCGAGGTGACGTTCGCGTTCGACGAGCAGGGCGAGATCGAGCGCGCCTGGCTCGAGACGGAGCCGGCCGGCGCACGCGCTCGTGGAGGAGCTGATGATCCTCGCCAACGAGGCGGTCGGCGCACTGCTCGCCGATCGCCGCCGCGACGCGCTCTTCCGCGTGCACGAGCCGCCCGACCCGCAGGCGATCGGGCTCCTGCTCGCCAAGCTCGCCGATCTCGACGTGCCGACTCCGCCGGCGCCCGGCGACGAGCACATGACGCGCCGCGAGGCGGCCGCGCTCGCCGGGGCGATCAGCGAGCGCGTGACCGCGTACGTCGAGCAGTCGGGGCGCGGCCGCGAGGCGTTCCGGATCGCTCGTCCTGCGTGCGCTGAAGCAGGCGCGCTACGACCCACGCAACCTCGGCCACATGGGGCTCGCAAGCCGCGCGTACTGCCACTTCACGTCGCCGATCCGCCGCTACTCGGACCTCGTCTGCCACCGCGCGCTGCTGCGCGAGCTCGGCGTCTCGGACGAGCCGGTCGCGCCGGACGATCTCTTCGAGGTCGCCGAGCGCATCTCGGAGACCGAGCGCGCCGCCGCCAAGATCGAGCACCACGCCGACGACATCTGCCTCGCCTGGCTGCTCGAGCGCGAGCTGTTCGAGCGCGGCTGGGAGGAGCCGTTCGACGGCGAGATCACCGGCGTGATCGGCTCGGGCGTCTTCGTGCGCTTCGGCGGCGTCTACGAGGGCTACGTGCCCGGCCCGCCGCCTCGCCGGCGACTACTTCGAGCTGAACGAGCTCGGCACGGGCCTGGTCGGCCGCCGCTCGGGACGCCGGTTCCGCCTCGGCGACCGGATCCGCGTCACGGTCGAGTCGATCGACCGGACGAACGGCCAGGTGGAGCTCTCGCCGGCCGACCGGTAGCCGCGTTCCCTACGATCGCCGCATGGCTCGCGGCGAGAAGCTGATCGCGGACAACCGGCGTGCGCGGCACGACTACCACCTGCTCGAGCGCGTGGAGGCCGGCGTCGTGCTCACCGGGACCGAGGTGAAGTCGCTCCGCGAGGGACGCGCCACACTGGCGCAGGCGTACGCCGAGGTGCGCGACGGCGAGCTCTGGCTCGTCGGCCTGCACATCTCGCCGTACGAGCAGGGCAGCGTCGGCGCGCACGACCCGGACCGCGCTCGCAAGCTGCTCGCGCATCGCAGGGAGATCGACAAGCTCTACGGCACGGTGCGCCAGAAGGGGCTGACGCTCGTGCCGACGCGGCTCTACTTCAAGGACGGCCGCGTGAAGGTCGAGCTGGCGGTCGCGCGCGGCAAGGAGGTGCGCGACAAGCGTCGCGACATCGCGGACCGCGAATCGAAGCGGCAGATCGAGCGCGCGCTCAAGAGCCGCTGATCAGGGGAGCGGCGGCGTCGTCAGCGAGAGGACGCCGAGCTGCTCGAGCAGGTCCTCGCTCTCGCGGCGGGCCGCGTCGACGTCGTCGGCGAGCTTCGTGTCGGCCAGCGCGCGCAGCGTCAGCGCGATCTCGTACCGGGCCTCGAGCTCGCGGGCCAGCTCCAGGCTGCGGTCGAAATGCAGCCGCGCCGTCCCGCCGGGTTGCCGCGCCTGCACCACGGCGTAGCCGGCCGAGCGCTCGAGCGACGCCAGGACGCCCCGCTCGCCGACCGCCTCCGCCTCGGTCCGCGTCGCGTCGAGCAGCTCCCGCGCGTCCGCGTAGCGGCCCTCGAGGACGAGGCACTCGAGCATGCGCGCCGCGTTCTCGTGCACGAAGCTCGAGGCGCCGATCTCGAGGAAGCCGGCCGCCGCCTCCTCGAACAGCTGATGGGCGTCCTCGAAGCGCCGGGCGCGCGCGGCAACGCGGCCGAGGTTGGCGGTCGCGAGCGCTGCGCCGATCGGATAGCGCGCCGCGCGCCACACGCGCTGCGCCTCCTCGAGCAGGACGCGCGCCTCGTCGAGCCGGCCCTGGTCGGAGAGGATCTCCGCCTCGTTGTTGGACGCCCGCGCCGCGTTGACGACATCGCCGGCGCGCGCGCTCAGCTCGCCGCTTCGTCGATAGTGCTGGACTGCATCGTCCCAGTCGCCGAGGTAGTAGGCGGCGACGCCCGCGTTGTTATGGAGGCTGGACTGCCCGACCAGGTCGCCGGCCTCCTCGAGCAGCGGCAGGGCACGCTCGCGGCGGGTCGGATCGGGCGTGCCGAGTCTCGTCAGCGCGATGTCGACGAGGTAGTGGCCGTGGCCGACTGCACGCGGGTCGGCGCCCGCCTCCGCCAGCCCGATCGCCGTCTTCGCATGGTCGATCGCCAACGCGAACTCGCCCTGCCGGAAGCGGACGCCGGCGGTAGCCAGCTCAACGTCCGCGCGGCGTGCGGGGTCGCCGTCGGGGCCGAGCTGCTCGAGCGCCCGCTCGTACCAGCCGAGCGCCTCGTCGTACTGGCCCTGCCGCTCGCGGAGGACGCCGCGCTTCCGGAGCAAGCGTGCGATCTCGGCCGCGTCCGCGGCGAGCGCCTCGGCCCGCCCGTAGGCCGTGTCGGCCCGCTCGTACGCCGCGAAGAGCTCGGACACGTCACCGAGGGCTTCGGCCACAGTTGCCACTTCGGCCGGGTCGAGCTCGAGCTGATCGGCCGCCGCGAGCGCGCGGTCGTACAGCTCCGCCGCAACGGCGTTCGCGAACGTCGCCCGCGCGTGGTCGCCCGCCACGACCGCGTAGCGCCACGCCCGCTCGTACTCCTGAGCCTCGAGGAAGTGCAGCGAGAGGATCCCCGCCTCCTCGTCGGCGCGGTCGCCGGCGCGCCGCTCGAGCGCCTCGCCGACGCGGAGGTGGATGTCGCGCCGGCGGCGGAACGAGAGCCCCTCGTAGGCGGTCGCGCGGAACAGGTCCTGGCGGAAGCGCAGCACGTCGTCGCCCTCCCAGCCGACGAACTCGCCGAGCCGCTGCCAGCGGTCGAGCGCGCCCGCGTCCTCGAGCTCGTCGCCCAGGATCTCGCGCAGGAGCTCCAGGTCGAAGCTCGGCCCGATGACCGATGCGTAGCGCAGCAGCATGCGGTCGCCGACGTCGAGCGCGTCGATCCGCTCGGTGAGGAGCGTTTCGATCGACTCCGGCAGCGTGTCGGTGTCCGCTCCGGCGCGCGCGGCCGCAACGAGCGCGCGCACGAAGAGCGGGTTGCCGCCGGACCGGGCCGCGAACGCCGTGACTGTGTCCGGCTGAAGCGGCAGGTCGCCTGCCGCCGAGAGCGCGAGCTGCGCCGCCGCCTCCTCGTCGAGCGGACCAAGTTGCAGCACGCCCGGCCTCGTCGACCGCGACCGGCTCGCCGTCGGCCCGCCGCGTCACGACGACGAGCCAGGGCCGGCCGAGCGGGTTGGCCATCAGGTGCTGGAGCGCGAAGCGGGACGCAGTCGTCCATCCACTGCGCGTCCTCGAACACCATCAGCGTCGGCATCAGGAACATGCGCAGGAAGAACTGCTCGAGTGTCTCGTGCAGCTTGTCGCGGCGGAACTTCTCGTCGATCGCCTCCGTCTCGGGCGTCATCTCGACCTTGGCGTCGAACGGGATCGCGAGCAGCGGCAGCCACGGCGCCAGGTCGGGCATGACCGCCGGGATGAAGCCCTGGAGGTGGGCGCCGGCCTCCTCCGACGAGAGGCCCGGCATGATCCCGGCGAGCGGCCGCAGGTTCTCGCGGAAGGGATAGAAGGGCACCTGCGTCGCGTAGCGCTCGCACGTCGCCGGTGAGCTGGTTGAAGCCGACGGCGAGCAGCTTCAGCTCCTCCACGAGGCGCGTCTTGCCGATCCCGGTCTCGCCGACGATCTCGACCAGGCGGCCCTGCCGCATGCGCGCCGCGTTGACCGCCTCCTGGAGCTGCGTCAGCTCCGGCTCGCGACCCACGACCGGGCAGCACCTGCGCGGCCTGCTCCTCGCGCACGCCGGTGACCCGGCCGACGCTGTACGCCGTGACCGCGCGCTCCTTGCCCTTCACGAGGATCGGCTGGCCCTCGGTCTCGAACTGCGTGGCCGAGCGGTCGAGCACCTCGCCGGTCGCGAGCAGGCCGCCCGGCTGCGCGCGGGCGACGAGCCGGGCGGCGAGGTTGACGGCGTCGCCCATGACCGCGTAGGTGCGGCGCGCGGTCGCGCCGATGTCGCCGGCGAAGATCGGGCCGCGGTTGACGCCCGCGCGCAGGCTCAGCGGGAGCTTTTCGTCGAGGATCGCCCGAAGTGCGCGGAGCATGCGCTCCTCGTCGGCGCCCGAGCTCGCCGGGCGCGCCGGCCGTGAGGTAGATCTTGCCCGCGTTCACGTCGATGTCCGACTCGAGCCACGTGATGTCGAGCTCGTCGCAGACGCGGCTGACGACGGTGGCGATCTGCTGCAGCTGCTCGAGCGCGCCCTCGGCTCCCTCGGCGTCGATGACGTCGTCGATGCCGGCGTACTTGAGGAACGCGACCGTGGCCTGGCGGTGCTCGGCCTCGCCCCGGGCAAAGGCGAGCTGGGCCCGTAGCGCCTTGGGGACGTAGGGCTCGAGGTCGACCTCCGCGGCCGCCGGGGTCTCGCCGGCGGCGTCGTCGTCCTTCGCCGCCTCGAGCGTCAGGAGGATGCCCTCCTCGCGGCGCTCGCCGAGCCAGGCCGGGTCGACCGCGGCGGCGGTCGCCTCGCTGACGAGCACCTCGCCGGCCTGCGAGGCGTCTTCCAGCCGGAACGTGGCGGTCGTGGCAGGCCCCGTCACCATCAGCTCGCGGTGCGTGGCGTCGAGGAGGAAGGCGTGCACCGTGCCGGTGTGGACGCCGGTCGACATGCGCAGCGACACCGGCCCGACCGAGCTCATCGTCGACCCGGCGTGCTCGATGAACCACTGCATGTCGACCGAGGCGCGGCAGGCGCGTTCCGCGTGGCCCGCGCCCTCGAACAGGATCAGCAGCGCGTCGCCGCGGAACTTGAGCACGTCGCCGCCGTGGCGCAGCGTGATCCCGATCAGCCCCTCGAAGACGCCGCTGATCACAAGGATCAGCTCCTCGGAGCCGGCGCGACCCTTCGCGGCCAGCCGCTCCGAAAGCGCGGTGAAGCCCGAGAGATCGACCGAGACGAGCGTCGCGTCGAGCTCCCGGACGCGCTCGTCCGGCCGCTCGCGCGCCCAGGCGGCGGTCAGGCGGGGCAGGTACGGCTCGAGCGTCGTCGCGGACACGGGTTCGGTCATCGCGACAGGAATCTACGCGGGGCCGCCGCCGACACGAAAAACGCGGTATTTCGGGCCGGGTAGGACCTCGGTGCCTAGCCAGTGGGCCGACCGGCCCATAGCGGTCGGGGGAAAGCTGTGCGACTCTCGTTCGGGGTCTCTCCGAGGGGGTTTTCGGTCAAGGTGTCTGAGCGGATTGCGCATGCTGCGGAAGCTTTCGTTGAGTTCGGGCGTCTGGTGTGCGAATCTCACGTCTCCGATCGAGGACGGGGTAGGTTGCCTGTGGCGAAGATGAGGCTGGGACTGGCGGTTCTCGCCGCGTGCGCGGTGGGCCTCGCGTTCGCGCCAGCTGCCTTGAGCGCCACCTTCGTCGTCGACAAGACGGGCGACGCGAGCGGCGAGGCCTGCAACCTCCCGCTGAACGACTGCAGCCTGCGCAGCGCCATCGAAAACGCGAACGCCAACTCCGGCGCCGACGTCATCACCTTCAACATCCCGCCGTCGGGCCAGCACCAGATCGACATCGGCAGCGCGCTCCCGACGATCACCGACTCGGTCGCGATCGACGGGACGACACAGCCCGGCTGGCTCGGGCCTCCGATCATCCGCGTCGACGGCGGCACGGGCTCCTTCGACGGCTTCGACATCGACACCGGCGGCGCCGGCACCACGATCCGCGGCCTGACGATCACCCGCTTCGGCCAGACGGGCATTTACGTCCACGGCGACAACGTCCAGATCGTCGGGAACGACATCGGCACCGACTCGGCAGGCACCGTCAGCCTCTCCAACGGTCTGGGCGTCCAGGTGGACGGCTCGGGCGTGACCATCGGCGGGACGACTGCTGCAGACCGCAACGTCATCTCGGGCAACGGCGGCTTCATCGGCTACGGCATCTGGCTGAGCGGCGGCACCGACCATGGCGTGCTGGGCAACTACGTGGGCACGTCTCCCGATGGCCTGTCCGTGCTCCAGAACGCGAACAAGGGGATCGAGGTCGACCCGGGGGTCTCGGCCACGATCGGCGGCAACAACACCGGCGCGGGTACACCGGCCTGCGAGGCTGCCTGCAACCTGATCAGCGGCAACAACAGCGGTGGCATCGAGAGCTACGGCAACGTCACCGTTGAGGGCAACTGGATCGGCGTGAGCGCGAACGGGACCACCGCACTGGCCAACGGGCCGTTCGGCGGCGGCATTGTCTTGGGCGGCGGCGCGACGATCGGCGGAGCTACTGCGGCCAAGCGCAACGTCATCTCGGGGCTCAACGAGGGCGCGATCTCGATCGCGGGTGCGCCGGCCGGCTCGGTCACGATCCAGGGCAACTACATGGGCATGCGCCCCGACGGTGCTGCCGCCATGCCGAATCAGGGGTCGGGCATCACCATCAACGGGACGAACGGCGTGCAGATCGGCGGCACGAATGCCGGCGAGGGCAACGTCATCTCGCAGAACCTCGGCGACGGCTTCGTGGTGGGCGACGCGGGGATCCTGCTCTACAACGGCTCGGACGGGACGCAGATCCAGGGGAACATCATCGGGATGGACGCGGCCGGCACGGCCGGCTTCGGCAACACCGGCCAGGGCGTCTACGTGCGTGGCTCGCCGAACACGGTCATCGGCGGCACGACCGGGACGACGCCGGGCGGGCCGTGCACCGGCGCCTGCAACGTGATCACGAACAGCACGGGTGCCGGGGTCCGCATCGACGACTTCAACGGCTTTTTCTCGACGGGTGTGACCGTGCAGGGCAACTACATCGGTCTGAGCCCGGCGGGATCGGGCCCGTTCACGAACAACCAGGGCGTCTTCACCGACAGCCAGGGCACGACGATCGGCGGCACGACGGCGAACGCGCGGAACGTCATCGCGGGCTCCACCAGCCACGGCGTCGTCGTGAACGGCAACGCCGACGACGCCACGATCCAGGGGAACTACATCGGCACCGACCCGGGCGGGACGGTCGACCTCGGCAATGGCGGCTTCGGCATCGTCGTCGGCGTCGGAGCGCTGAACGCGCAGATCGGCGGCACGGCCGCGGCCGCCGGGAACCTCATCTCGGGCAATCAGTCGGCGGGCATCCTCCTGAACGGCGACGACGCCTTCGTCGAGGGCAACCTCATCGGCACACAGGCGGACGGAACGAGCGCCCGGGGGAACTCCGGGGACGGCGTCTCCGTCGGCGGGGACGACAACACGATCGGCGGCGCGTCGGCTTCGGCTCGCAACGTTATCGCTGACAACGGCGGCGACGGCGTCGAGGACACCGGCGTCGGGACCTGGATCCAGGGCAACTACATCGGCGTGACCGCCGGCGGCAATACGCGGCTTGGCAACGGCGGCAACGCGATCAACAGCTCCGCAACGACGGACACGCAGATCGGTGGTACCGCGGCCGGCGCGGGGAACGTCATCGGCGGCAGCGCGATCGAGGTGCTGCTCGACAGCACCGACGGCGCAATCGTCGAGGGGAACTCGATCGGGATCGGCGCCGACGGATCGTCGGACGTCGGGGTCGACTCCGGCTGTGCGTGCGTCGCCGCCGGCATCAAGGTGATGGACCTGGCCGAGGTTCCAAGCCCAGTGGCCCCGCTGATCGGCGGCACGACTTCAGCCGCCCGCAACCTGATCGGCAACGGCGGCGACGGCATCTGGATCACGCAACAGGCGGACGGGACGGCGGTGCGAGGCAACTGGATCGGCCAGAACGCCACCGGCGGGAATGCCGGCAACGACGGCGTGGGCGTCAGGGTCGAGTCGAGCTTCGACGTCCAGGTCGGCGGCTCGAACCCCGGCGGCGGCGGTGCCTGCACCGGCGCCTGCAACCTCATCTCCGGAAATGGGGGTGCGGGGATCTCCGCCACCAGTTCCGACGGCGTCCTCGTCGAAGGCAACTGGATCGGCGTCGACTCGACGGGCGCGGCCGCGCGGGCGAATGCCTCGGGCGTCGTGATCACCGACAGCTTCGCGAGCGTCGGTGGCGCGAGCGCCAACTTCCGGAACGTCGTCTCGGGCAACACCGAGGACGGGATCGACCTGAACGGCGGCGCCGTCGGCGCGTACACCGTACGGGGGAACTACGTCGGCACGAACGCTGCCGGGAATGCGACCGTGAAGAACGGCCGCCACGGGATCCTGCTCAACGGCACGACGCAGGCGATGATCGGTGGCGACAGCGCCGCCAAGGGCAACCTGGTCTCCGGGAACGGCACCGTCACGGGGCTGGTCCCGTCTCAGGACGCAATTCAGGTAACCGGGGCGGGCGACGTTAATGCCATTCAGGGGAACCGGATCGGCACCGATGCGACCGGGGGGACTTCCCTCGGCAACGCCAACTACGGCGTCCACGTCATCGGCGCGACCAACACGCTCATCGGCGGCACGGCGTCGACGACGCCGGGCGGGGCGTGCACCGGCGAGTGCAACGTCATCGTCGGCTCGGGCAAGTACGCGATCCTCGTCGAGGACAACGGCTCGAACCTGTCGAGCGGGACGACCGTCGAGGGCAATATCCTCGGCCTCAACGTCACCGGCACGAACACATCGGCCGCGCTCGGCAACGACATCGGCGGCGTCCTCGTCAGGAGCGATCACACGACGATCGGCGGCTCGACCGCGGGCGCCCGGAACGTCATCTCCGGGAACGACACATGGGGCGTCGTCCTCGACTCCACCTCGAATACGACCGACGTCCAGGGGAACTACATCGGGACGGACACCACCGGCACGCTGGCGCAGGGGCAACGGCTCGCAGGGCGTGCTCGTGTTCTCCGGGCGCGGCGAACGCACTGATCGGCGGCTCGACGGCCGGGCTCGGGAACGTCATCTCGGGCAACGTCTTCGGGATCGGGATCCAGTCAGCCGGGGCGGTCGTCCAGGGCAACCTGATCGGCACGAACGCTGCGGGAACGGCTCCGATCGCGAACGCGATCGGCGTCGATGTCAGCGGATCCGGCTCCGGCGCGACGATCGGCGGCAGCACGGCTGCGGAGCGCAACGTGATCTCGGGGAACGGCAACGACGGCGTCCGCCTTCAGCGGCCCAACAACACGGTCACGGGCAACTACATCGGGACGAACGCCGCGGGCACGGCGGGCATCGGGAACACGATCTACGGCGTCGAGGTGACCGGCGTGGCCGCGACGAACAACACGATCGGCGGGAACACCGCCGGGCTCCGCAACGTCATCTCGGGAGCAACAGCGCCGGCGTCACCAGCCAGGGCGGCGCGGCCGGCACGAAGATCCAGGGCAACTACATCGGGACGGACGCCGCGGGCAGCGCCGCAATCCCGAACGGCAACGGCGTGATCGCCTACGACGGGATCACCATCGGCGGTGTCGAACATCGGCGAGGGCAACCTGATCTCCGGCAACACGTTCGACCAGGTGCAGACCAACTTCACGGAGACCGTCGCCGGCAACGTCATCGGCCTGAACGCCGCGGGCAACGGCGGCTCTCGTTCCGGGAACGTCTGCCGACCGGGGTCGAGGTGGACGGCGCCGGCGCGACGATCGGCGGCGCGACGGTTGCGGCCCGCAACGTCATCTCCGGCCAGCGCGAGGCGATCATCGTCCGCGCGTCGGGCGACAACGCCGTCATCCGGAACAACTACATCGGCACCGACGTGTCCGGCACGGCCGCCGTCGGCGACCGGTACGGCATCTGGGTCGACCAGGCCACGGGCGTCGACATCGGCGGTCCGACGTCGGCCGACCGCAACGTCATCTCCGGGCAGTCCGTCGGCGTCCTCGTCATGGGGACGGGCGCCGACGGAACCCAGATCCGCAACAACTACATCGGCACCGACAAGACGGGCAGCGTCGACCTCGGCAACAGCTTCGGCGTCGAGCTCGCCACGCAGAGCACCACGACGCAGGTCGGTGCCGGCCCCGCGCAGGGCAATCTCATCTCGGGCAACGGCACCGGTGTCTACGTCGCCAGCGGGTCGACGGGCAACATCATCGACGACAACGAGATCGGGCCCGATGCGCTCGGCAACACCGGGATCGGCAACAGCATCGGCATCGAAGTGAACGACACCGGCACCGCCACCGTCGACAACAGCTACTCGAACACGATCGCCTTCAACACCGGCACGCGGTGTCGTGGTCACGACGACGACCGGGCAGGCGACGATCCGGATGAACGACATCTACTCGAACGGCGGGCTCGGCATCGACCTCGATCCGCCGAACGGTGTGGACACGAACGACGCCGACGGACGCCGACGGCGGGCCGAACAACGGCCAGAACTACCCGGTGATCACGAACGCCGTCTCGAACGGCAACATCGACTTCTCGCTCGACTCGGCGCAGGGCGACTACATGGTCGACTTCTTCGAGTCGCCGAGCTGCGATCCGTCGGGCCACGGCGAGGGAGACGACTTCTTCCTGAGCCGGCTCACGCACCACACGTCGCCGGCCGGGAACCAGGTCTTCTCGACGCCCGTCGGCCCGCTCGACTCCGGGGAACTACGTCACTGCGACCGCCACGAGCGCCGGCGCGGGAACCACGAGCGGCGACACGTCGGAGTTCTCGACCTGCTTCCTGATCGCCGGCGAGCCCGAAGACCTACACCGTCGACCGCACGGACGACGTCGGCGGGCTCGCCTGCACGGCCGCCGCGAACGACTGCGACCTGCGCAGCGCGATCCAGCTTTCGAACGCGAACGCCGGCGCGACGACACGATCGACTTCGTCCTCCGACTCCGGGCGTGCAGCCGATCATCCCGAACACCGACCTGCCGGCGATCACCGACCCGGTGACGATCGACGGCACGACCCAGACCGGCTTTGCCGGCACGCCGCTGGTCGTGCTCGACGGCAGCTACCCGTCCGGCGCCACCACCGGCCTCCACGCTCGGCGCCGGCGCCGACGGCTCGACGATCCGCGGGCTCGTCGTCGGCGGCTTCACGGACAGCGGCATCCTGCTCGACCAGCGACGGGAACACGATCGCCGGCAACTACATCGGCGTCGACGCAAACGGCACGTCGGCGCTCCCGAACGGCAACGGCATCTCCGCACAGCCGCAGAGCGACGCGAACACGATCGGCGGCGCCGCCGCGCTCGACCGCAACGTGATCTCCGGCAACACCCAGTACGGCGTCGAGCTCCGGAGCGGCTCGGCGCGAGACGCGTCCGACAACGACATCGTGATCGGCAACTACATCGGCACGAACGCGAACGGGACAGCGGCGGTGCCGAACGGATCGCACGGGATCGTCGCGACCGGAGGCACCGGCAATCACATCGGCGGCACGGCCGCGGGCGAGGGCAACGTCGTCTCCGGGCAACAGCGGGATGGGCATGTACTTCGACGGCGACGGATCACCTCGTCGTCCAGGGCAACTACGTCGGCGTCGACAAGAACGGCAACGCCTCGCTCGGCAACGTCTACGGGATCAACCTCCGCGGATCGAGCAGCTCGCTGATCGGCGGAACCGCGGCCGCCGCCCGGAACGTCATCGGCGGCAACCTCTCGGGGATCTACATCGAGGTCGACGACGGCGCGGTCGTCCAGGGCAACTACATCGGCATCGGCGCAGACGGTCAGTCGAACGTCGGCAACGTCGATCCCGCGAACACCGGCGGGATCACGATCGACCAAGGCCTGGTCGTCCGGGCGCGAACCCGACCCTTATCGGCGGGACGGTTGCTGGGGCGCGGAACTACATCGCGCTACAACTCCGACGGCATCGAGCTCGACCAGGCGACAGGCGGGCACGACGATCCAGGGCAACTGGATCGGCGTCGACGCGCCTCGACGACGCGCGCCGGCGAACCTCAGCAACGGCATCGAGGTCTGGGACACGGACGGGACGCTGATCGGCGGCTCGACCGTGGCGGCGCGCAACGTTATCGCCGGCCCGGGCGGCGCCTGCCCGACCGGTGCGAGCATCACGGTCACGAACGCTCGGTCGGGACGATGATCCAGGGCAACTACATCAGCACCAACCCGGCCGGCACCGCGGAGAACTGGGGCAACGACGTCGGCGTCCTCGTCGAGGACGGCAGCTCGGCGACCGCGATCGGCGGTACCGCGGCCGTCGCGGCCGACCCGCCCGGGAACCTGTTCGGGTCGGACAACGAGGCCGAGATCCGCATCGACGGCACGAACGGCAACGTCGTCCGCGGGAACTCGTTCGGCTTCGAGGCGGGCTTCGCCGACCGGTTGACCGGCGGCGGCCCCGCGATCGAGATCGATCAACGGCGCCCAGAACAACGTCGTCGGCAACGACACCGGATCGGGCTCGGACTACAACGTGATCGGCTACAGCGGCGACGAGTCCGAGCCGGGCATCGTCATCGACGGTGTCCTGACCGACGGCAACAAGGTCGTCGGCAACCGGATCGGCACGTACCCCGACGGGATCACGACGGCGCCCAACAGCGAGGGCGTGGTCATCAGCGGCGCCGCCGAGAACAACACCGTGGGCGGCGACCTCCCGGCGCTCGGGAATCTGATCTCGGGGAACGGCACGGGCGTGCTCATCACCGGCACCGACACCGCCTCGAACTTCGTCCGGGGCAACCGGATCGGGACCACGCTCGACGGCACGGCCGCTCTCGAGAACGGCGACGGCGTGCGCATCGAGGGGGAGGCGCACGACAATCTCGTCGGCGGCAGCGTGGCCGGGGCCGGCAACCTGATCTCCGGCAACAACTACGCCGGCGTCATCGTCGACGGCGGCGGCGCACCCGGCACAGCCCTGAACGCGGTCAAGGGCAACTCGATCGGCGTTGCGGCGGACCTGGCGACGCCGCTGCCGAACGACGTCGGCGTCCAGCTCGCGAACGGCGCGGAGCACACCGTCGTCGGCGTGGCCGACATCCCCATGGGCGGGAACCTGATCGCGAACAGCGCCGACGCCAACGTGCTCGTCATCGGCGGTGCGGTCGGGAACACGATCGAAGGGAACACGGTCAAGGACGGCTCGGACGACGGCATCCGGATCCTCAACTTCTCCGACAACAACACCGTCTCCCAGAACTCGGTGATCGGCAACGCCCTGGCCGGCGTCGCCGTCGCGGCGGTCGGCAACATCGTGAGCGAGAACTCGATCGACGACAACGGCGACCTGGGCATCGACCTCGCCCCGCCGGGCGTCCTCGCGAACGACCCGGGCGACAGCGATACGGGCATCGGCAACGAAGGCCAGAACTACCCCGACCTGACGGGTGCGAGCATCGACATCGGCGACCTGACGGTCGACGGCACCATCGACTCGAAGGCGCTCTTCGGCGGCAACCCGGCGGAGTACACGATCGAGGTGTTCACCTCGCCGGTGTGCGACGGGTCCGGCCACGGCGAAGGTCGCAGGTTCCTGGGCGACACGACTGCCGTCGTCGACGGCACCGGTCATGACACCTGGACGGTCACGGACATCGGCACCACGGTGACGCCGGGCGAGGTCGTCACCGCTACGGCGACGGACGAGGACGGCAACACGTCGGAGTTCTCGCAGTGCTTCACGGTCACGAACGCCGTCGGCCCGCTTGCCGCGACGATCAACCTCACGCAGGACAGCGCGAACGTTCGCGCCGGTGCCCAGTCCGTGCCGATCGCAGGCATCGACCTCGGTGCCCTCACGCGCGGCGCCGGTCCGAACACCGCGAGCGCACCGCTCGACGGGATCCCGCTGGAGGGCATCAAGCTCGCGGGCTCGCCGCTCGAGGGCATCCCGCTCGAGGGCATCGGGCTGACGCCGCAGATCCTCAACCAGGCGCTCGGCGGCGTGCACCTGTCCGATATCCCGCTCACGCCGCCCGCCAGCTGGCCGACGCTGCTCGCCGGCACGCGGCTCGCGAACGTGCCGCTCTCCACGCTGACGCTCGCCGACGTGCTCTCGCTGCCGACCTTGCCGGCCGGCTTCCACAGCATCACGCTGGGCACGATCGACCTGGCCAGCTCGCCGCTCGAGGGCATCTCGCTCGGCGGGATCGCGCTGGGGCCGAAGCTGCTGAGCGCCGTGCCGCTCGAGGGCATCGCAACGACGACGCCTGCCCAGAACCTGCAGGACTGGTGCGACGCGATCAACGCGACTCCCGGCTACTCGTGCTCGAACCCGACCACGACGCTCGCCAACGAGACGGTCATCAGCCAGGTCGTGAAGGGCGTCCCGCTCGAGGGCATCCCGCTGGACGGCATCCCGCTCGAGGGGATCGACCTCGCCGGTACGCCGCTGGAAGGCATCCCGCTCGAGGGCATCGACCTGACCGGCACGCCGCTCGAAGGGATCCCGCTCGAGGGCATCAACATGTCCGTGTCGCCGCTCGAGGGCATCCCGCTCGAGGGCATCAACATCATCGGGTCGCCGCTCGAGGGCATCCCGCTGGAGGGCATCCCGGCGGCTGGGCTTGCCCAGTCGATCGTCTGCACCGGCGGCTTCTGCCTCCCGTCGGCGAACCACACGCTCGGCGACGCCGTGAACCAGAACCGCGTCAAGCCGGGCGCGACGCTCGGGATGCTCGACGGCGGGTACGGCGACGTCACGCTCGACAACCTCGTCGACGCGCTGAAGGACGGCAGCGGCCTCTCGCTTGCCGACCTCGCGAAGGGCCTGCCACCCGGCCACACGCTCCACGACCTGCTCGCCGCGCTGCTCGGCTCGTCGGCCTACGACTGGTCGGCGCTGAACCTGAACACGTTCCCGATCGCCGACTTCTCGTCGGACGGCGGCGTCGCTCACTACCACGCCGACTTCGAGGTGACAGGCGGCGCGCTCCTGATCCAGCCGGTGACGATCCACGCGACGCTGCCGGCGGGCGGCCGCTACGTCCCCCATTCGTCGGTGCGGAGCCCCGGCGGCGCGATCGCCGATCCCACGCTCGGCGCCGGCGGACAGCTGTCGTGGAGCTTCAACGCGCTACGGGGCCAGCCGTACACGCTGAGCTGGGACGTCAAGCCGGGCCTCGACCTTGGCAGCTCGGCCGTCGGCGCGAACATCCAGCTGAGCAACGGCACGACGCTCGCGACGCCGGTCGCGACGAACGTCATCCAGACGTTCAACAACACGAACTCACTGCACGGCGACACGAACGACGATCCGGACACGGCGCCGTCACTCGCCGGCAACAGCCTCTACGTCTCGCACCTGACGAAGGGCGACGTCGACTACTACAAGATCCCGATCGGCCCGTACGGCTCGCGCGTCGAGGTGACGCTCAGCCACATCCCGGCCGGCTCCGACTACGACCTCGCGCTCGCCGGACCGCCTGCGCCGCGCCTGCGAACGGCGCCCGCCAACGCGATCCCGCTCGGCAACCAGGAGCTGCCCGACACGAAGGTCGAGCTGAACCACCGCGACCAGCCGCTGCTGCCCGAGGCGCTCCAAGACGTCCCGACCGGCGAGCTGGCGACCGAGCGGCCGCGTGGTGCGCGGCGTGGCCGACAACCGCGGCAGCGCTCCCGAGCACCTGTCGCTCCTGTCGCAGGGCGAGTCGGGCTCCTGGACGATCCAGATCTCCGACTACCAGGGCGACTCGCCCGACCCATACGTGCTCGAGGTCAAGAGCATCCCGGCGCCCAATTTCGGGCCGTGCGCACCGCGCTCGATCGCCAACTCGACCGTGGCAGCGGGGCCGACGGTCAACGCCGCCACGCAGACGCTCTTCCTCGTCGACGAGAAGCGGCTGATCGCGACCTTCGGCAACACCGGCCCCACCGGCACGTCGACGCTGATGAGCAAGCTGACGACGCTCGCTGCGCGCAGCGACGTGGCCGGCTCGGTCGTCCGCGTCGAGACCGGCCCGGGTGTCCCTGCCGCCTACAACGCCTGGGACGCGAGCCCGTGCTCGCCGGAGCTCGCGAACAACGTCGTTCGCGCGATCGGCTCGTACCTCGACACGCTGCAGGCGTCCGCGCCGAACCTGAAGTACATCGTCGTGGTCGGCGGCGACGACATCGTCCCGTTCGCGCGCGTGCCCGACAACACGGAGATCGCGAACGAGCGCACCTACCGCGAGTCGCTCGGCCAGGCCGACAACGAGTACCTCGCCTCGATCGGTGCGGGCTTCCTGCTCACCGACGACGTCTGGGGCGAGCAGGCGGCACCAAGCTTCCTCGGCAGCGAGCTGTTCGTGCCCGAGCTGGCGGTCGGCCGTCTCGTCGAATCACCGACGGACATGGGCAAGACGATCGACGGCTTCACGGCGGCGAACGGGCTGCTCACGCCGTCCAGCTCGCTCGTCACCGGCTACGACTTCCTGACCGACGGCGCGCAGCAGATCAACGTGCCGTTCGCTGCCGGCCTCGGGGCGAACGCGAAGACGCTCATCAGCGAGACCTGGGATCGCAACGCGCTGCTCGCGCAGCTCTTCCCGGCCGGCGGCGGTGGGCCGAAGCTCAACTCGCTGAACGCGCACTTCGACCACCAGCGGCTGCTGCCTGCGGCCGAGAACGCCGCCAACCGGCAGTCGAACCTCGTGACCACGGCGGACATCACCGCGGCGATGGCGGGCCGGCTCGGCTTCTCGCTCGGCTGTCACTCGGGGCTCGTCGTCTCCGACGCGGTCTTCGGGGCGGGCAATTTGCTCGGCTCCGACTGGGCGCAGGCGATGCTCGGCCAGGGCGCGGCCGGCTGGATCGGCAACACCGGCTACGGGCTCGGCGATACGACCGACGTCGCCTACTCGGAGCGGCTGCACGCACTCTTCGCGCGCAAGCTCGACGGCACGCTGACGCTCGGCCAGGCGCTCGAGCAGGCGAAGCAGGACTACCTCGGCACGTCCGCCGTCCTGACCGGCTACGACGCGAAGGTGATGATGGAGGCCACGCTGTACGGCCTGCCGATGCTGCGGCTCGGCCCGGGCATCCCGCCGACCCCGCCGCCGCCGCCGCCGCTCCACACCGATCCGGCGACGGGGCTGCAGGCCGCCTCGTTCGACGTGACCCCGACGTTCACCCGCGTCACGACCGCGGCCGGCAAGTACGACAAGGCGGACAGCGGCATCCAGTCGACCCCGCGCCGGCCGCTCGAGCCGCTCGTCTCGCTCGACGTGACGCAGCCGGGCACCCTGGTCGCCCACGGCGCGCTGATCAACCTGCTCAACTCGCCGACCGCCGACGAGACGAGCTTCGACGCGGTCTTCAGCCAGGTGACGACCGACCAGGCCGCCGATGACCCGGCGCTGGCCGGCGTCAACGCGTTCCCGAGCAAGATTCAGAGCGTCGCGACCTTCAGCGGCCTGACGGGCCGCAAGCAGCGCCTGAACCTGGTGGTCGGCCTCTTCCGCAGCGACGGGCCGACGCTCGCGGGCATCGGCACGAACCGCCGCTACACGCGTGTCGCCGGCGACACGCTCTACTCGATGTCCGACGACTGGCTCGAGCCGGAGCTCGGCGAGCTCCAGTCGCTCCGCGTCGGCACGGGCGGCAACGTCGGCTTCGCGACCGTGGTCACCGACCCGACGCCCGCGGGGCCGGGGAGCATCGTCAAGACGGTCAAGGTCCTGTACCGCGACTGCAACGGCACGTGGCGGACGGCGACGCTGCTGCCGGCGAGTGGAAACCGCTGGGCGGGCGCAGGCACCGTCCTTCCGGCGGGCTGCCAGAGCATCGACTACTACCTCGAGGCCGCCGACGGCGTGGGCAACGTGGCCGTCTCGAGCAAGAAGGTGCAGCTCGAGCCGCTGACCGTACCGGCGCCCGAGACGCCGCCTGGCGCGTCGGCGATCACGCACACGCTCGTCCCCGTGAGCCCGACCGCGAGCGGCTGGTACGCGAGCGCGGTTCAGGTGACGCTCAGCTCGGCCGAGTCGATCCGCTACGACGTCGACGGCGTGGAGGCCGACTACACCGGGCCGTTCAACGTGACGGGCGACGGCGTCCACTTCATCCACGCGCACACGCCGCTGGGCGCGACCGACGACATCGGCTTCGGCATCGACGCGAGCGGGCCGGTAACGACGATCACGCGCACGCCCGGCACGCCGGACACGAACGGCTGGTACGTCTTCAACGTCAACGAGCAGGTCTCCGCGCTCGACCCGGGTGGCTCCGACGTGGCCCAGATCCGCTGCGTGCTCGACCCGCCGGGGCCGGCGCCGACGCTCTTCTCGCAGCTGCCCGCGAGCTGTCCGTACGCGGTCTCGGGCGGCGGCAACATCATGGCCGACGGTGTCCACAAGGTGTACGCCGCGGCCATCGACGGCGCAGGGAACGCCGGCGTGGTCGTCTCGGACACGTTCCAGATCGACAGGACGCCGCCGGCAGCCGCGACGATCGGGGCGCTGGCCCCGTTCCAGACCTCGCAGGGCTTCAGCCCGACGTGGTCGGCGACGGACGTCGGCTCGGGCATCAAGAACTTCGACATCCGCTACCGCCAGGCCGCGAGCAACTCGTCGAGCTTCAGCGGCTACACGGCGTGGCAGTCCGCGACGCCGGCCCTCACCGCCGTGTTCAACGGCACGGCCGGCTCGACGACGTGCTTCTCGGGCCGCGCACGCGACAACGCCAGCTGGCTGGGGGTCTACGGCGCCGAGTCGTGTACGGCGACGCCGCTCGACGACACGGCGCTGACGCGCTCCGGCAGCTGGTCGACGACGAGCGCAGCCGACCTGTACGGCGGCAGCGCGTCGCGCACGACGAGCGTGGGGTCGACGCTGACGTCGCCGACGATGGTCGGCAAGCAGTTCGGCGTGCTGGTCACGAAGCAGTCGGGCGGCGGCACGATCCAGCTCCGCTGGAACGGCGGCACAAAGGTGACGCAGAGCCTGAGCGCGGCGTCGCGCCAGCCGAAGCAGCTCGTGAGCTTCACGCTCGCCTCGGTGCAGAGCGGGACGCTGCAGGTGTACGTCTCGGGCAGCGGCACGGTCGAGATCGACGCCGCCGGCGCCTTCAAGACGCCCTAAACGCGGTGCCACTTGCGGGCGAGGAGCCCGCTCGCGTCGGCGTCGATCAGGGCCGACGCCACCTGCGCCGCGTCGCCGTCGACGTTGAGCAGCGCCGACAGCGCCGCGCTGGCGCGATCGGCCCGGTCGACCGCGGCCTGCGCGCGGCCGCGCGACTCGCGGGCTCGTGCGGCGGCCTTGTAGAACGCTTGCTGCAGGTTGCTGTCACGGAACCCGTCGGCGGCGCGGCCAAAGGTCTCGGCCATCCGGGTCGCGTCGTTCGCCGTCTGGCTCGCGGCCGTGATCCAGGCGTCCGTTGCCTTGGCGAGTTCCCCGTACCGGAGGAGGAACTGCGCAGAGACGTCGGTGTCGGCCATCGCGTGCGTCAGGATCATGCGCGCACGCGCCGCGGACGTGTGCGCTCTCGCCAGGAGCGGCTTCCACTTCGCATCGAATGCGCGCTGCTCGGCCGCCTCCTGCTTCGCGTACACGCGCACGCGCCCTTCGAGGAACCCCGTTTGCAGGAGCGCGGCCTGCACGTCCGCGGGCATCGCGAGCGCCGACTCGGGCGCCGCCGGGTGCCTGTCCATGGCGGCCATGGCCCGGCCGAGCAGCCGGTCGCTTTGGAGGATCGCCGGCGGCACGGCCGGCGCCTGCGTCTCCTCGTGCCCGCCCCAGGAGATGAGTACGAGCCCGATGACCAACAGCAGGACAATCCGTCCGGTCCGCATCCGGAACATCATCGGCTGCGCGGCTCGCCCCCTTGACAGTTGTGAGCAACGCCTGGAAAAACGGCTCGGCGGCTACGATGTGCCGGTAACGAACATACGGGGGCGACCTGGTTTCGACGTGGTCGGTTCTCCGGCTGAGCTGCAGGTCGAGGTCCCCGGTCGGCCTCGTTAATCCACCGGGAAACAACGCAAGTGCGAATGAAGACAACGCACTCGCTTACGCTGCCTAACCAGTAGCTGAGCGCGTCACTCCGAGCTGGGCCCGTGGCCCGGGTAGTGGCGTCAGAAAACGGGCTGGCACCGAAGGAGCGCTGATCGCCGGAGGTGCGAGACAACAGGATCGGCTGGCTCGACGGTAGGTCGGCTCCCACCGGCCGGCGAGTGAGATCAATGGAAGCCTAAGCCTGTAGACGCTCAGTACGGTGCGACCGCGGACGCGGGTTCGATTCCCGCCGCCTCCATCTTTCGCTTGTCCAAGCGGTTTTCGGAGCCGGTCGATTGAAACACTTAGTCGGCCGGCTCTTCTCGTTCCCGCTGAGCGCGGGCGTAGGCCTCCATCGCGCGCTCCAGATCGCTCAGGTCGTAGTGGCCGTAGATCGACGCCGTGGTTGAGAGGTCGGAGTGACCGAGGGCCTGAGACGCCGCTCCGAGGTCAGCAATGCGACGCAGCTCCGTGGCGAACGTATGGCGCGCGCGGTGCATGTTCAGCCCGCTTGTCATCCCGGCCCCGACAAGGCCCGCCGCAGCAGCGTGTCGATACCACCAGCGGTGGATCGTGGGGCCGCTCATGCGCTTCTTCGGGTATGCGGCGAGGAGCCGACCGCCGGCCGTGCGCTTTTCCGGGTACAGCAGGTAGTCGTCGGGCTCAGGAGTCCTGTCGAGTAGGGGGAGGGGCTCCAGGAGGTACCGCTCGATTTCGAGCACGAGCCGGCCACGCAGCGGGATGACCCGGTTCTTCTGCCCCTTGCCGAAAACGGTCACCTGCCGGCGACCGAGATCGATGTCGGCTGGACGCACTCCCGCGAGCTCGCTTCGCCGAACGCCTAGGTCGAGGAGGAAGAGCAGCGCCACCCGATCGCGCGCAGTCGATGCAGCGTTTAGGAGCCGTGCGTCAGCGCTCTGCGGCAGCAGCGGCGCCGCCTTCCGCGGCGCTCGCGGCCGACGCAACTTCGCAGCCGGCGAGTGCCGACCTTCTTTGAACTACCCGGTTCGGGCTCGTGGCGCCGTCGACGGCGCTATCCGGTGAGCGCGTGGCTCGCCTCGACGTTGCCATTGACGTCGACCGCGCGCCATGTGAGCGTCTGACCGCCGAGGAGCGTCAGTGGGCGCGTGTAGTGCGTCCAGGCTCCGCGGTGCGTCAGGCGATACTCGATCCCCGACACTCCCTGCGGATCGGTGGCGGTAAGCGTCACCGGTCCGTGCGACCGGCGTGCGTGCGAGACGGGTGCGCTCGTGTCGGCGAAGTCGAAGCCGGCGCCCCAAACCTCCGCTGCGATTTTCGCCGCACCGGACGGCCCTGGGTGCCCTGCGTGGTGTGCAGCGAGGTCGGAGGGTTGGAAGCTGACCTTGTCGAGCGCACCATCCCATCGGCAGTGGACGTACCGCGCGCAGATGGAGCTCAGCACGCCGTTGTACCTCGCCTCCTGCCGTTGGAGGAGCGCAAGTTGGTTGGGCGCCGGATTTCCGTTGGCGTCGTACTTGGGGTCGCACGCTCCGATGCCCCGCGAGTCGGTCGCGTCGGAGCGAGTCTGGACGCTCCCGGCTCCGGCTGCGCGCCACGTCGCCTGGATTGCGCCGATGCCCACCATCAGGATCCGGGCGTCCGGGTGTTCGAGAGAGAGCTCGTGCATTCCGGCCCCAATTTCGGCGCGGAACTGCTTCAGCGGCTCCGCCTCGCAGAGGCTGTTCCAACCGAGCGCCTCGACAAGGAGGTCCACGTGGATACGAGCCAGCTCGCTCGCCTGGAAGGCGATCGAGAATGCATCGGCACCGTCTCCGGCGACGTTGTACGCATGGCCCTTGATCTTCGGATTCACGGCGAGGATCCGCGCGTAGAGGCTGTGAACGACGGGATTCGTCCCCGTGACCCAGTTGTTCGCCTTGACGTCCCGGGCCTCACCGGTCACGTTCGTGCCGTAGCCGGTCTCCTCGGAGTCGCCGATCGCCGCGATCGAGCTCGGATAACCGACCTGCTTCGGCGTGGCGGCCGTTGCGGCCGCCGCCAGCAGGAGAATGACGACGATGACGACCGCTCCGCCCGCACGGAACACGCATCGAGTATCAGGTCCGTCCTACGCGCTGTCAATGGTCAGCATCGCGCCGAGAGCCAACCGATTGAAATCTTGCGCGGGTTCGATTCCCGCCGCCTCCATTCGGCAAGCCGTTCTCGGGAGCCGGTCGATCGAACAGCTCGTCGGCCGGCTCTTCCGTTTGCCACGCCTCTGGAAACGAGCGACACTCGTGACGTGGCGTTCTGCCCGAGTTGCGGCCGCCCTGTGCCGGCCGACGCTCGTTTCTGTCCGAGTTGCGCCAGTCCGGTCGCGGTCACCCAGCCGGAAGGGTCGAGCGAGGAGCGGAAGCTCGCCACCGTGCTGTTTGCGGACCTGGTGGGCTCGACTGAGCTCGGCGGCCTGCAGGATCCGGAGCGAACGCGAGCCTTGCTGAACCGTTTCTACGATGCGATGGCGGCCGAGATCGCCGGCGCGGGCGGGACGGTGGAGAAGTTCGTCGGCGACGCCGTCATGGCGGCATTTGGTGCACCTGCTGCGCAGGAGGATCACGCAGAGCGCGCCCTGCACGCCGCGCTGTCGATGCAGCGGCGCCTCGAGGAGCTGTTCGGAGATGCGCTGTCGCTGCATCCCCGGGCGATTCGCCGTGAGGTCACGGTGCGGACGCCTCCGTCCGTGTCCAGCCGGGGAATACAGCCCGCAGGCCTGCCTCGACGCAGGCGCGGTCGTCGTCACCGCTTGCGCCACTCGCTCCGGTTGCGCCCAGCACGGTCTCGCCGCTTCGGATCAGCACTGAGCCCGGGCCCGGGATGAGTGGCAGCCGCACGAGCCTGCTGACCGCGTCGAAGAATCCCTCGTGGTTCTCGCGGCTGGCGGCGAGCCGCTCGCCGTCGCGGTGCCAGAGCGCCGTTCCGGCTGCCTTCGCTTCGGCGATCTGCGCCGAGAGCGGGAACGCGCCGTCCATCCGGCCGAGCGCGACGAGGTGGCCGCCCTCGTCGACGACCGCGACGGCGATCTTCCAGCCATGTGCGAGTGCATGGTCATTCGCGGCCGCGATCAGGACATGCGCCTGTGCGAGGCTCAGCGGCATCGGCGCAACGTAGCCGCAACAGCCACGGCGGAGTGAATCCGCGCCGGCGGTGTGAGGTTCGACCAGCTTTGTCGAAACGCAAGACCAGACCCCGGCGCGCGATCAGGGGACGCACTGATGTAGGCGGCGCGCAGGGGGTGGCAGCGTGCAGGGGCATCGAGGATAGGAGGCTGCGAGATGGCGACGATGCAGGAGGCGGCGTCGGCGTTTCTGGCGAAGAAGCGAGTGGCTGTGACCGGCGTCTCGCGCGACCCGGGCGGTCACGGCAGCAACGTCGTCTACCGGCGTCTGCGCGGGCGCGGCTACGACGTCTTCGCCGTCAACCCGAACGCCGATGAGGTCGAGGGCGACCGCTGCTACGACGACTTGCACTCGATCCCAGGAGGCGTCGACGCGGTGGTGATCGGCACACGGCCGGAGCACGCATTGGCGACGGTGCAAGAGTGCGCCGAGCTCGGCATCGCGCAGGTCTGGATGCATCGGGGTCCCGGCGGCGGGAGCGTGTCGCCCCAGGCCGCTGCCTACGGGCGCGAGCAGGGGATCCAGGTCATCGACGGCGGCTGCCCGTGCATGTTCGGCCCCACCGCCGATTTCGGTCACAAGGTGATGCGCCGCGTCTTCACGCTCACGGGCAACGTCCCTCGAACCGTCTGAGCCGATGAGGAACGCGCATGGAGTCCCGACGGCACGCCGCAGGCGCTCTACGACGCTGCCGCAGCTGGGCCGCCGCGGTGGCGGGTGGGTCGCCGCGCAGGTCGTCTTGCTCGCCGGCATCCTGCTTTCGGCATTCGTCGGGGTGGGCTGGCCTGCTGCGCTCGCTCCGATTGCGTACGTGGTCGGCGCGCTGTTGCTTGCGCTCGGCGCGGGCCTCCTTATAGCCGGCGGGATGGGCCTTGGGTCGGCGTTGACACCGTTCCCCGCGCCACGCGCCGGCAGCGGCCTTCGCAGGACCGGCGTCTACAGCCTCGTGCGGCACCCGATGTACGGCGGAGGGATCCTCATCGGAGCGGGATGGTCCATCGTGTTCGCCACAGTCCTTGGAGTCGCCTTGACGGTGGTACTCGCCGTCTTCGCGGACCTCAAGTCACGGCGCGAGGAGCTCTGGCTCGAGCAGAGCCATGCGGAGTACGCCGACTACCGGTCGCGTACCCCGCACAGGCTCATCCCGTTCGTGTGGTGAGCGCCATCTCACGCTGCCGATCACGGGCTGGTGAGCTCCGCTCCGCCCTGCATGTCCGACAGCTGCACCAGCCCGGAGCGGCGGCCATCCTCGCCGCACACACTGGTGGCGAGCCAGCCGCGCATCGGCGGATGGGCGTCCGCGAGCTGCGCGAACGCCCGCCAGGCGGGATGCGCCTCGAACGCCCTCAGGTAGTCACGAGAGTTCGGCGTGTCGGTGCGCGGTGTTCGTCATCATGGATCCGCGCATGAGCAAGCCGCGCATCTTCCTCGGGTCGTCGGGCAAGCAGGCAAAGCTGCTCCAGGCGATCACGCGCGGCCTCGAGGACGTCGCCGACGTTGAGCCCTGGACGACCACGTTCAACCCGGGGCGGAACACCCTTGACCGGCTCGTCGAGCTCGCCCAGGAGGTCGATTTCGCCGCATTCGTGTTCGCCCAGGACGACTGGACGACGACGGTTGCGTCCCCGGCCGGCGAGGCGTCGCCGCGCGACAACGTGGTGTTCGAGGCCGGCCTGTTCGGCGGCGCACTCGGCATCCGGCGCACGTTCATCCTCCACGCGAACGGCTCGAAGCTGCCGAGCGACCTGCTCGGGCTGACCGCCGTCCGCTACGACCCGGCCGCCGGCCCGGCGGAGGTTCGCGCGATCAACCAGCAGCTCCGCAAGGCGATCGAGACCGAGGGCCGCCGCGGCCCCGTCGAGGGGCTGTGGTGGCAGCTCTCGCTCACCATGCGGACCGAGGAGGAGCCGTCGGCGGTGAGCCTCCTGCAGATCTCGCGGGACCGCGACGGCGGCCTGAACGTGACCGGCCGCGCCTGGCAGGAGGACGGAACGCTGTCGTCCCGCTACTGGAGCGAGGCTGCGAAGGAGCACAGGGATCCGGCCGGCCTCTTCTACTTCTGGAAGGGTGAGCGCCCTCGACACCCGAATGCCCCGCAGCTCGAGGGCACGGGCGAGATCAGGCTGGAGGCCACCGACCGCGCCACCGGGTACTGGACGACACGGTCGGAACGCGACCCCGGGCTGAATGCCCGCACTGCCGGCATCTACCTTCGCGCCGACCCCTCGGACCTCGAGGTGCTGGACGGGGGGAGCGAGCAGGAGCGGGCCGAGCTCATCGCGCAGCGTCTCGCGGAGTGGAAGTCGGCCGCGAACGCTTTTTGAGCACTAGTCCCCTTCAATCCCGCGACGGATCATCGCGCCGTACCTGAGGTGGCGTGGCGACGTCCGAGCCTCAGCCGGTGACTTGCGCGATGCCCGCAACGAGGAACAACGCTCCGACCACCAGGCCGAGCACGATCGAGATCACGCGGTTGTGGCCGATCAACCAGCCGCGTAGCGTCTGGAGCGCCTTCGTCGCCCAGTCCCGCGCGAGCACGTAGGCGAGGATCGGCAGGATCACGCCGAGCTGGATCAGCACGAGCAGGATGACGAGTGCGACCCAGCCCTCGGCGGAGGAGACATCGGCCTCGACGATCTCCGCCAGCCCGGCCGCGTAGATGCCGAGCTGCTTGACGTTGATCAGCGCGAGTACGACGCCCGTCACGAGCGCGCCGGGCACGGACATCGTCTCGAGCTTCGCCATGTAGGCAGGCGGCGGCGCGTCGGGGTCGGGGCTGCCGAGCAGCTGCTTCACCGCGAGCAGCAGCAGCAGCGCGCCGACGACGGCGATGATCGTTCCGGTCACCGCCGACCCGGTATCGCTCGACCCCGCGTTCGTGCTCGCGGTCGCGAGCACGAACACGCCAAAGGCGGCGAGCGCGCCGGTCTGGCCGATCGCGAAGGCAATCGCCCTGCCGAGGCCGCCCCTGGCCATGAGCAGCGTCACGACAACGGTGATCGGCACCACATTGATCGCCCCGACAAGGGCCGTCGGTATCAGCTTGGCCAGCAGATCAGACACGTGTGCGAACGGAGCTTGTCATCACTGCCCCATCCGGTCGCCGGCCACCAGGCGCAATGCTCCGCTCGCTCGCCAAGGCGGGCGTTGAGTCGGAGCCGCGGTATCCCTGGATGGGCTTCCGCGTGGGCGTCATCGGCGACGTCAAGTAGAAACGACGCACCGACCGACGCAGCGACGGGCGCTCGCAGCGGCGTCACACCGCCGCGACGCGCCCACCGGAGCTGGCTAGATGCGGCGGCGGCCGACGCCCCGCCCGGGTGTGACGGCCGCGGCCACGACCGCGGTCTTCGCCACCGGCGAGGGGCCGGGTGTGACGGCTGCGGCCACGACCGCGGTCTTCGCCACGGGCGCGCCGACTACCCCCACCCTGCCTACGCGTGCTGCTCTGACGGGCATCGTCAACCTCCTACGGTGACGGCGGTCTCATCGGCCTCGATCGACGCGATGATCGCCTGAATGGGGATCCGTCCGTTTGCGATCAGCTGGCCGCCCGAGCGGCGCGCGGCCGACGCGAACGGCGCAGCCCAAAGGTTCTCCCAGATGATCACACCGGCTGTGCTGCCGGGATCCATCGCGGCAGCGAGGTGCACGACGTCGTCCTCGGCCAGCAGCTCTGCCAGCTGGGCCTCGAGTACCTGGAGCTCGCCGAGCTCGTCGAGATCCGACAGCTCCATAGCGTCGATGGTGCCGTCCTCGTCCTTGGTGAGGATCAGCATGTCGATCACGCGGATCGTTCCCGCGTCGACCAACGCCAGCAGCTCCTTTGCCATCTCGCCCGTGAAGTTGCTCTTGCCCGCTGGAAACTCGACGATCACGTAGTCCACCGGGCCTAGTTCATCCAGCGATCTTTCCTCCATCACGCTCCTCTCGTTCGGCCGAGTAACGGCGATCTGGCGAAGAGTGTCGGGGGCCGCTGAGAGCCCGGCATCACCCCGTCGGGGCGATACGCCCGTAGCGCTCGCCGGATTGCGGCGAACGGTCGCGCGGAAACCTGGTCAGACTCGCGTGGTTCGCCTCGGCCGTCGCAGCGCTCACCTGTGCGTCACGGCTGGGCGAGACGAGAGAGCATCGCCTCGACGCGGTCAAGACGTGCTCCCAGATCATTGAGAGCGGCCTCGATCCGCTCATCCGCACTGTCCTCATCCGCGGCCTCCGCGGCCTCGCGCTCCGCTTGCGCTCGCGCGACGAACGTCGAGGTGATCGCAGCGATGATGATCGTGAGGAAGGCGATGCCCTCGAGCATCACGAACGTGGCGACGATCCGCCCGGACGTGTGGTTGGGGGTCACGTCTCCGTAGCCCACTGTGGTCACGGTCTGCAGGGCCCACCACATGCCCACCCAGACGTTGGAGTACTCATCGTGGTCGAGGACTCGCATCGCGACACCGCCGGCCACGACCACGATCGCCGTCGCCGTGACGATGACGCCGGCGGCAGTCCGAACGGAGGGAGGCTCGCGCAGGAAGCGCGACATGCGCCGCTCGATCAGATTCGGGCGAGAGACGCGCGGCATGCGTCCTACCTTTCCAGATGACCAACGAGGACGCCGGCAATCCCCTGGAGGTGCCTACGCCTGGCGCGCGTGCCGTGGTGAGACAGCTTCGTTCGCGGCGCGCAGAGCGTCGAGCGTCTCACCGACGAGCGCGGCGAGCTCGCGCACGCAGTCGACGTCTTCCTCGGTGAACTCCGCTCCGCCTTGCGTGTCCGATAGCTGCAGCGCAGTCGAAGCCCGCATCGTCGAGCAGGACGATCAGGACGCTCGGTGCACCGGCAGGAGGACGCAGCGGCTCGATCGGCGGGAACCTGGCGGCCGGGTCCTTGGCGTCCTCGTAGACAGGTCCGTCGTACGCGCGGTCGGGAACGGGCAGAACTTCCCGCTCTGCACGGGTGGGGTCGGACACTTTGCAGCGGTCCACACGCTCGCAGAGAACCACCTGACTACGATCGCCGCGATGAGCCTCGCCAACTTCGAGCGGGTGCCGCTCCTGTTCGGCCCGTCGCCAGTCCATCGCCTCGAGCGCCTCTCCGAGCATCTCGGCAGCGGGGTCGAGATCTGGGCGAAGCGCGAGGACTGCAACTCGGGGCTCGCGTACGGCGGCAACAAGGTGCGAAAGCTCGAGTACCTGGCCGCGGATGCCCTCGCCCAGGGGTGCGACACGCTCGTCTCGATCGGCGGCGTCCAGTCGAACCACACGCGCCAGGTCGCGGCGGTCGCCGCACACCTTGGCCTGCGCTGTGTGCTCGTCCAGGAGCACTGGGTCGAGTGGCCGGACGTCGTCTACGACAAGGTCGGGAACATCCTGCTCTCGCGGATCATGGGAGCGGACGTCCGGCTCGATCCGGCCGGGTTCGACATCGGGATCCGCCAGAGCTGGGAGGACGCGCTCGCATCCGTGGAGGAGAGCGGCGGAAAGCCCTACGCGATTCCCGCCGGCGCGTCCGACCATCCGCTCGGCGGGCTCGGCTTCGCACGCTGGGCCGACGAGGTGGCGCTGCAGGAGCGCGAGCTCGGCGTCTTCTTCGACACGATCGTCGTCTGCTCGGTGACCGGCTCGACGCAGGCGGGGATGATCGCCGGCTTCGCCGCGCAGGAGACACGGCGCGCGGTGCTCGGGATCGACGGCTCGGCGACCGTGCCGCAGACGTGGGATCAGATCGCACGCATCGCCCGGGGCACCGCCGAGGCGATCGGGCTGGGCCGAGAGCTACGCGACGACGAGATCGTTCTCCTCGACGAGTGGCACGCGGGCACGTACGGCATTCCCGACGAGAAGACGATCGAGGCGATCCGCCTCTGCGCCCGGCTCGAAGGGATGCTCACGGACCCCGTGTACGAGGGGAAGTCGATGGCGGCCTTGATCGACCTCGTCCGAGACGGGCGGATCGAGCCGGGCTCGCGCGTGTTGTACGCGCACCTTGGTGGCCAGCCGGCATTGAATGCCTACGCGGGCGCGTTCTGAACCTGCGCGTCGCCACTCACGATGAGCATTGAGATGAGGCCGCGCATCCGCTTTGCGGGCGACGCGTACGAGAACGCCGTGTACTCGGTCGGCGTTGCCGAGAACGCCGATGGTTCTGGATGGAGCCTGATCTTCTCGGCGGCCGAGAGCCACGACGAGCAGGACGTACTGCTGGGGCAAGACACGTACTCGCTCTCGCTTCCAGACGGAGCGACCACGTACGGGGGCGTGCGCCGGTGTGCCCTGGCGGCGGACGAGTTCGAGATCGAGCTCTCAACCGAGGCCGCGGAAGCTCTCGCGCTGCCCGAGCACCTCCGTCTCCCGCTCGAGCTCGATCAGCGCGCCTGGGATCTCTTGCGGACCGGGCTGGCGCGCGTCGGCGTCGCGCTCTGATCGGAACCCGCTTCGGGGAGCAGCGCTGGTCCCAGGTCCGTCGTTGGGCCCCGTTATACGGCGCCGTATAGCACAGGTTTGTATACGGGGGCGCTAGCGGCTCCGCCGAGCCGTCCGATACAGAAACGTATAATACTGTCATGTATAAGGAAGCCGTCAATCCGTTCACGTATGGAGCTCTTGCGCTCGACGACGCGTTCACGGATCGGGAGCCCGAGCTCAAGGAGCTCCTCGAGGACATCCGCAACGGCCAGGACGTGCTCGTCTTCGCGCCCAGGCGCTACGGCAAGTCCTCGCTCGTCCTGCGAGCCGCGCAGCAGGCGATCGCGAAGAAGGTTCTGGTCGCCTACTGCGACGTCATGAAGACGCCGACCAAGGAGCGCTTCGCCGCCGCACTCGCGAAGACGATCTACGAGGACCTCGTGTCGCCGGTCGGCCAGGTGGCCGAGAAGGCGGCCGCGCTCTTCCGCGGCCTTCGGGTGACGCCCACGATCGAGATCGACCCTGACGACGCCAGCCTTCGGTTTACGTTCGACGCGAGCCCGCGCCGCGCGGCCGGGATCGACGAGACGATCGAGGGCCTGCTCGAGCTGCCCGGCAAGATCGGCGCCGATCGCAAGCGGCGGGTCGCGCTCGTGTTCGACGAGTTTCAGGAGATCGTCGCGCTCGACGCGCAGTTCCCGAACCTGATGCGTGCCGTCTTCCAGACGCAACCCGAGGTCGCGCACGTCTACCTCGGAAGCAAGCGGCACGTCCTGGAACGGATCTTCAACGACAAGAACGAGCCGTTCTGGCGCAGCGCGAAACGGATCGAGATCGGCACGATCCCGCTCGACAAGTTCGCCGCCTTCATCCGCAAGCGCTTCGACGACACGGACAAAGGGCTCCATGACGACGCGCTCAATCGCCTGCTGGACGCCACCCGCGGCCATCCGTACGGCACGCAGGAGCTGGCCTACTTCGTCTGGGGGCGCGTCCCGACCGGGCACTACGCCCACCTCGCGGACGTCGAGTGGGCGCTCGGCCAGGTGCTCCGATCGGAGCACAACCACTTCTCGAGGATCTGGGACGACGCCACCCAGAACGAGCGGCTGCTCCTGCTCGCGCTGGCGGACGAGCCGTCCCGCGCGTACGGCGAGGAGTACCGCGCCCGGCACGACCTGCCCTCTCCAAGCCACATCCAGCGCGCAGCCGGCGCGCTCGTCAAGGAAGAGGTCGTCGGCCGCGACGAGAACGGCACCTACTTCATCGCCGAGCCGTTCTTCGGCGAGTGGGTGAAGCGCGAGCAGTCGGAGTAACCCAGGCTCGGTCGCGTCGAGGTGCTCGCGGATCTGCTGCTCGCCGGCCCCAGCAATCGACGAACCGGTAGGCGGGAGTAATCGGGCGATAGTCGCACGACTCTGAGGGCAGTTCGCCGCTCTAGAGTCGCCGGCATGGACGCGGACGCCTACCGCGCCTTCACGGAGGAGCTCCGGGCCGGCCTGGCCGACGATGCGCGCGTGATCGGGCTCGTCGCGGTCGGGTCCATGGCAGACCGCGACTACGCGCCCGACGAGTGGTCCGACCACGACTTCTTCGTGATCACGCGACCCGGCGAGCAGGAGGCACTTCGCGTGGATCTCGGCTGGCTGCCCAGCCGCGAGCGCGTGGCGCTGGCGTTCCGCGAGACCGAGCACGGGCTGAAGGTGGTCTACGACGACGGCCACCTGCTCGAGTTCGCGGTGTTCGACCTCGAGGAGATCGCGCTCGCCGGCGTGAACCGCTACCGCGTGCTGCTCGACCGCGGCGGCATCGAGGAGCGAACGGCCGCGGTCAAGGCGAGCCCGCGCCCTCAGCCGAGCGACGAGTTCCTGCTCGGGATGACCGTGGCGTCCGCACTCGTCGCCGGCGGGCGCGCGCGGCGCGGCGAGCTCCTGTCGGCGGCGTTCTTCGTGACCTGGACGCTGAAGCACCTGACGGCGCTGCTCGTGCGCGCAGTCCCGGCCGCCGAGGCGTCGATCCTCGACGAGCTCGACCCCCTGCGCCGGTTCGAGCGCGCGTACCCGGAGCTCGGCGCCGAGCTGGCCGCAATCGTGCGGCTCGCGCCCGACGACGCGGCCCTCGCCTTGCTCGACGTCGCCGAGCGCGAGCTCCGCTCGCGCCGGCCCGATCTCGCATGGCACGGCTTCGATGCGGTGCGCGCGCGGCTCCGGCGCGACGCGGGTTGAGCTCTACTCGCGCTGAGCTCGGCGGCGCTCGCGGAAGCGGCGGACCTTGTCCACGTTGCCGCACGGGCCGCACCAGCGGCGGGTGCGGTTCCTGGTGTCGTCGTGGAAGACCCACCGGCAGCCAGGGTTGTCGCACGTCTTCAGGCGATCGAGCTCGCCCTCGTCGACGAAGCGGGCGAACGAGAAGGCGATCGCGCCGGCCGCCGCCTTCGGGCCCTCACCCAGCGGGACGATCTCGACGCCCTGCGCCGTGATCCGGTAGCGGACCGGGGCGGCCGCGAGCGCTTCGTCGATCTCGGCGAGGGCGCTCGCAGGCGGGCGGCGGCCGGCGTCGATCGCCTCGATGGCGGAGCGCAGCGCCGCGCGCAGCCCGGTGAGCCCGGCCGGGTCGCCGAGGTCATCGAGCTCCCACGCCTCCCGGAAGTGGCGGCGCCATGCGGGATCGAAGAGCCGGTCGTCGAGGTTTCCCTTGCCGTCGTACAGCTCGCTGTTCGCAAAGTCGATGAACAGGCGTGAAACTTCCATTCGCTAGTTGACAGGTTACAGCGTTGACCGGTAACGTCCATTCAATGCGACGCTGGTTACAGCGCCAGAGCACGGACTACCTGAAGCTGTGGGCGGGGGAGACCGTGTCGCTGTTCGGCTCGGAGGTGACGACGCTGGCGCTGCCGCTGACCGCCGTGCTCACCCTGGACGCGTCGTCGACCGAGATCGGGGTGCTGAACGCGGCGAAGTTCGCGCCGTTTCTGCTGCTCTCGCTGCCCGCGGGCGTCTGGGCCGACCGCACGCGCCGCAAGCCGGTCATGCTCGTCACCAACCTCGCGAGCGCGGCCGTCATCGGGTCGGTGCCGGTTCTCGCTGCCTTTGGGGCGCTCAGCGTCCGGTACCTCGTCGCGGTTGCGCTCGTCGCCGGTGCGCTGACCGTCCTCAACCACGTCGCGTTCTGGACGTACGTGCCGACGCTGGTCGAGCCCGACGGGCTCCTCGACGCGAACAGCAAGCTCCTCGCCAGCACATCCGCGGCCTCGATCGGCGGGCCCGGCCTGGGCGGCCTGCTCGTCCAGTTCTTGAGCGCGGCGGGAGCGCTCGTGCTCGACGCGCTCTCGTTCGTGGTCGCGGCCGCCAGCCTCGCGTGGATCCGGAAGCCGGAGGCCGCAGTCGAGCGCCCGCCCGCGCGCAGCCTCCGCGCCGAGGTGGGGGAGGGGCTCGCCTTCGTGCTCCGCAACCCGTACCTGCGTGCGTTCGCGGGCGAGGCGGCCATGTTCAACCTCTTCGTGAACATGCTGCTGACCGCGTTTCTCGTCTACGCCGTGCGCGACCTCGGGCTGTCGGCCGGGACGATCGGCGCTCTGATCGCCTCCAGCGCGACCGGGATCTTCCTCGGGTCGCTCGTCGCCGACTGGTTCGGGCGGCAGATGCCGCTCGGCCGCGGGATCGTCGTGACCATGTTCCTCGGCACGTGGCCCTACCTGCTCGTGCCGCTCGGGGCCCAACCCGGCACGCCCGGGCTCGTTCTGATGGCGACCGGGTTCTTCTCCGCGGGCGTCGGCATCGGGATCGTCGTCGTGCTCGTGATGACCTTGCGCCAGCACGTGACGCCACCGGAGCTGATGGGCCGGATGACTGCGAGCTACCGATTCCTCGTCTACGGCACGATCGCGGCCGGCGCGCTACTCGGCGGGGTCCTCGGCAGCGGCATCGGGCTGCGGCCGACGATCCTGATCGGCGCGATCGGCATCGCGGTTGCGCCCGTGTTCATCGTCCTCTCGCCGATCGGCCGCCTGCACTCGGCCGACGAGGCGAAGCTCGGCGAGCCGCTGCCGGTGCCGGCGTGAACCCGTTTCTGGCCGACGGGCCGGACCCGGAGCTCGCGGACGAGCTGCGGCTGTTCGGCCAGTTCATAGGCAGCTGGGAGCTGGACATCGTCTACCACGAGCCCGCGGGCGAGCGGCGGCTCGCCGGCGAGTGGCACTTCGCCTGGGCGCTCGGCGGCCGCGCTGTCCAGGACGTCTGGATCGCGCCCGGCGAGGACTGGGGCACGACGCTCCGCTTCTACGACCGGCGGATCGAGGCGTGGCGCTCGACCTGGATCGGCCCGGTGAAGGGCCTGGTGCTCCCGTTCGTCGCGCGGCCGGTCAGAGACGAGATCGTGCTCGAAGGCGACTTCGCCGACCGCGGCCTGACGCGCTGGATCTTCTCCGACGTCCGGCCCGAGTCGTTCCACTGGCGTGCGGTCGAGTCGCAGGACGGCGGTGCGTCGTGGACGCTCGTGCAGGAGATGGGCGCGCGCCGCGGCGCTTGATCGCTTTACGCGGGCGCCATGAGCGCCGTGCGCGCGCGCACGATCGCGTCTGCGGTCGCGGCGATGTCGCCCGTGGTCGTCGACCAGTTCGAGATCGAGACGCGGAGCAAGCGCTCGCCTCGCCACGTCGTGCCGCCGAGCCAGGCCGTTCCCTCGTCCTGGATCCGCTGCTCGATCCGCTGCGTGACCTCGGCGTCGCCGACACGGATCAGCACCTGGTTCAGGACGACCTCGTTGGCGATCTCGATGCCGTCCACGGCGGCGAGGCGCGCCGCGAGGTCGCGCGCGTGGGCGCAGCAGCGGTCGACCAGCTCCGCGACGCCCGAGCGGCCCAGCGCTCGGATCGCGGCCCACGTCGTGAAGCCGCGTGCGCGGCGCGACGACTCGAGCACGAAGTCGCCGCCGCCGTACTCGCGGCCCGGCTCCTGGCCGGTCAGGTACGCCGCCGTGTAGGCGAGCGCCGTCGCGTGCACGTCGGGGTGCGCGCAGAACGCGTACCCCGAGTCGTACGGCACGTTCAGCCACTTGTGGCCGTCGCACGCCCACGAGTCAGCGAGCTCGATCCCATCCACGAGTGCGGTCGTTCGCGGGCTCGCCGCCGCCCACAGGCCGAACGCGCCGTCGACGTGCAGCCACGCTTCGTTCGCCTTCGCCGCGCCGCCGATCGCGAGCAAGTCGTCGCACGCGCCGGTGTTGACGTTGCCCGCCTGCGCGCAGACGATCGTCGGGCCGGGCTCGAGCG
The DNA here is from genome assembly GCA_963734565.1 of uncultured Thermoleophilia bacterium. Lineage (GTDB taxonomy): Bacteria > Actinomycetota > Thermoleophilia > Gaiellales > Gaiellaceae > JACVRM01. Next base: position 1,107,469 of record CAVTHM010000007.1, read on the forward strand.
CCGTGATCGTCGCGACGAGGGCCGTCGCGTCCATCGCGCCGTTGGCGTCGGCGGGGATCTCGTGGATCGCCGCCTCGCCGAGGCCGAGCAGGCGGAGCGACCGGTCGATCGTCCCGTGGCGCTCGGCGCCGGCGAGCACACGCACCGGCGGCGCTCCGTGCAGGCCGTCGCGGCCGACGTCCCAGCCGTGCTGGTGCAGCACCCACCAGCGCCCGGCCGCGAGTCCGACCGTGTTGGCGCCCTGGCCGCCCGTGGCGAACCCGACCGACGCCGATGCGGGGATCCGCAGGAGCTCCTTCAGCCACGCGCCCGCGACGTCCTCGAACGCGAGCGCGGCCGGCGAAAGCGCCGCGTTGAAACCGTTCTGGTCCCAGCCGGCCGTCAGCACGTCGGCGACGAGCGCAGCGTCCAGAGAGCCGCCGATCACGAAGCCGAAGTACCGCGGCCCGGCGGTGGCCATCAGGCCCGGCTCTGCGCCGGCAACCAGCTCGTCGACGATCTCGCCGAGCTCGGCGGGGCCGGCGGGCAGCGGCGCGCGCAGAGCGCCTGCAACGGCGCCACGATCGCGTTCTGGTGTGACACGCGCGTCCCCGACCCCAGCGCGGTAGTCGGCGACGAGGTCGGAGGCGTGGTGCAGCGCGGCGCGCAGGTCGTCCACCGTTCGATCCTACGGACCCACCGGCGCGGCCCGGCGGCGTCCTACTCTGCAGAGCGGTGAGACCAACCACACCGACGATCGCGCTGATCCTCGTGCTTGCCCTGTGCGGGTGCGCAGGCGGCGGGAGTCAGGACAGCTCGGCGAGCGCCCTGATCGCGAAGGCCCGGCAAGCGAAGAAGTTCGCGCGGTACGCCCCGATCTTCCCGGAGCACGCCGGCTGGAAGCGGTGCGCGATTCATGCGGGCCCGGCCGGCTACACCTTCTCGGGTGTTTGCTCGATACACATCCACCGCGGGAGCACGACGTCCACCGTGAAGTTCACGCAGGACTTCGGCAGAGACGGGAAATACACGTGGGTCATTCGGGTCCCGCGCGAGGGTGCTGCGTTCGTTGCTCGCGCGTCGGGCGGCGGTCTCGTTCAGGCGATCTCCTAGCTTTCGCGGTTCCTGTCCAACTGGAAGTGCCAGATGATCGACGACGGTTTCCCGCGCCACGCCGCGTTCGTCGCGGCGATCGCCTCGGCGTGGAGCGCCCAGATGTACGGCGGGTCGTCGGGATCCTGCGCGGGGAACCGTTCGCCGTCGCCGATCGTCCGGCCGTCGTCGTCCAGGAGCGGGGACGGCACGCGCGGCTCGTCGCAGCGAAGCACGCGGAAGCCGAGCGGCAGGGCCGCCGCCAGGTAGTCGCTCGCGCGGCGCGGGTAGGTCGGGATGTAGCCCAGCGCGCCGTTCGGGCCCTCCGCGACCAGGGGCAGGCCGATGTCGGCGAACAGGCCGCGCTGGTCGGAGACGACCAGGTGGCCGCCGGGGCGCAGGACGCGGGCGAACTCGCGGAACGGCTGCTCGATGTCGGGCAGATGGACGAGCGCGATGGCGCAGACCACGAGGTCGACCGACTCGTTCTCCAGCGGCAGGTCGTCGAGCTCCGCCTCGTGGAACTCGCCCTGCGGGATCTTCTCGCGCGCGACGGCGAGCATCCCAGGCGACGAGTCGACGCCGACGACGGTGTGTCCGAGCGACGCGAGGTACGCGGCGTGCCGCCCGGTGCCGCAGGCCGCGTCCAGCGCGTGGCCGACCGGCAGTCCGGCGAGGATCTCGCGCACGATCGGCTCCTGAGCTCGAGCAGCTGGTTCCCGGGCTTGTCGTAGAACGGCGCCCAGTCGTCGTACAGCTCGCGCGTCGAGACGGGCCTCGCCTCGGTGCCCGCGCCGAAGGCATCGGGCGTCTCGAGCAGCGCGCGGATCTCGCGGAAACGCGCGTGCGTGAACTCGCGGTCGTACTCGCCGGCAAACGCGCGCAGAAGCGCGATGCCCTCCAGGCCGAGCAGGTACGCGAGCGGGTGCTGGTAGATGGTGCCAGGCTGCACTTCGACCTCCAGGGACGCAGGGAAACGGACGACGTCGGAGATCTAGAAGCGCTTCATCGGCCGGCCGAAGCTACCAGCGCCTCGAACGGCGCGGTCGGGACGATCCCCTCGACTGCGCGCGCGAGCTTCTCGTCCAGCGTGACGAGCACGTCGCCCTGGAGCTTCGTCAGCGCGACGTACTCGGCGTCGTAGGTGTCGGCCCACCCGAGCTGCTCGGCAAACCGCCACGCGTTGCGCCGGAGCACCGCGTCGCCGAGGTAGCGGATCTTGACGTTCCAGAGGCGTTCGAGGCGCGCGAGCGCCTCTTCGGCGGGCAGCTCGCCGCGCGCCACCGCCTCGCGCATGACCGCCAGCGTCTGCGAGCGGAGCAGCGTCGGCGCGAGCAGCTCGTGCCCGGCCGCGATCTCGATCTCCTGCCCGGCGAGCCGCAGGGCGGCGCCACTATCGACCACGAACTTTGTCATGCGCTGGGCGGGAGGTCGTCCCAACCGGATGACACACTCGCGTCTGGGCGTGCGACAGTAGCGCCCACCACCCAACAGGAGGCTTCATTTGCTCGCAGCTGACTATCCATTCCTCGACGTCCTCTGGACGATGCTCATCTTCTTCGCGTGGGTGATCTGGTTCTGGCTCTTGATCACCGTGTTCGCGGACATCTTCCGCCGGCACGACATCGGCGGCGGCGGGAAGGTGCTGTGGATGATCTTCGTGATCATCTTGCCCTTCCTAGGAGTGTTCATCTACCTCCTCACGCAGAACCAGGGCATCAACGAGCGCAACATCGAGCGTGCACAGGCTCAGAAGGCGCAGTTCGACAAGTACGTGCAAGAGACGGCTGGTGGTGGCGGGGGCGCGGCCGGCGAGATCGAGAAGGCCAAGGGTCTGCTCGACTCGGGCGCGATCACGCAGGCCGAGTACGACGCGATCAAGCAGAAGGCCCTCGCGGGCTGAGCGATCCATTTGCGGCCCGGCTCACGCCGGGCCGCGCGCTTCCCTCGGACTGGCGGCGCTTGTTGGAGCGATTCGGGCGCCCTAGGCTCTTGTCGTGCCCGACGTGACCTGCACGAGCTGCGGCGCCGAGAACCCGGCCGGGCAGAAGTTCTGCGGGGAGTGCGGGAACGCGCTCGCCGCGGTCTGCTCGTCCTGCGGGGCGGCCAACCCGCCCGGGCAGCGGTTCTGTGGCGAGTGCGGGACGGCGCTGTCGCCGTGGCGCCGGCGACTCGAGAGCCGGCGGCCCCCGCGGCAGAGCGGCGGCTCGTCTCGGTTCTCTTTGCCGATCTCGTCGGCTTCACGACCGCCTCCGAAGGCCGCGACGCCGAGGAGACGCGCGAGCTCCTGTCCGCGCTACTTCGAGACGGCGCGGACGCTCGTCGAGCGCTACGGCGGCACCGTCGAGAAGTTCATCGGCGACGCCGTGATGGCGGTGTGGGGGACACCGGTCGCGCAGGAGGACGACGCCGAGCGCGCCGTGCGCGCTGCGCTCGATCTCGTTGCCGCGGTGCCAGGTCTCGACGAAGCGCTGCGCGCCCGGGCGGGCGTCCTGACGGGCGAGGCCGCCGTCACGCTCGGCGCCGAGGGCCAGGGCATGGTCGCGGGCGACCTCGTCAACACCGCGTCGCGCATCCAGTCGGCGGCCGGGCCGGGCACAGTGCTCGTGGGCGAGGCCACGAAGCGCGCCTCCGAGGCGGCCGTCGCCTACGAGGACGCGCGGCGAGCACGAGCTCAAGGGCAAGGCCGAGAGCCGCGCATCTCTGGCGCGCGCTCCGCGTGGTCGCGAATCGCGGCGGCGAAGGGCGGGCAAGCGCGCTCGAGGCGCCGTTCGTCGGACGCGACCGCGAGTTCCGGCTCGTCAAGGACCTCTTCCACGCCGTCGGGCGACGACGGCCGTGCGACGCTCGCCACCGTCGTCGGCGTCGCCGGCATCGGCAAGTCGCGGCTCGCCTGGGAGCTCGAGAAGCACATCGACGGGCTGGCCGACGTCGTCTGGTGGCACCGCGGCCGGTGTCTCGCCTACGGCGAGGGCGTCGCCTTCTGGGCGCTGGCCGAGATGGTGCGCATGCGGGCGCGGATCACGGAGGACGAGCCCGAGGACAGCGCGACCGCCAAGCTCGCCGCCGCCGTCGAGGAGCAGATCACGGATCACGGCGAGCGCGAATGGGTCGAGCCGCTCCTGCGCCACCTGCTCGGTCTCGGCGAGCGCCCGCAGGTCGACCGGGCCGATCTCTTCTCCGCGTGGCGGCTCTTCTTCGAACGGATGAGCGACACCGCGCCGGTGGCGCTCGTCTTCGAGGACCTGCACTGGGCCGACACGGCGCTCCTCGACTTCATCGAGCATCTGCTCGAGTGGTCGCGGGCGAAGCCGATCTTCGTGCTCGCCCTGACGCGTCCCGAGCTGCTCGAGCAGCCGCCCCGACTTCGGCGTCCACGGACGCAGCGCGACGCGGCTCGCGCTCGAGCCGCTGGACGACGACGCGATGGACACGCTGCTCGACGGCCTCGTCCCGGGCCTGCCGGACGACGTGCGCGCGCAGATCCGCGACCGTGCGGACGGCATCCCGCTCTACGCGGTCGAGACGGTGCGCATGCTGCTCGACCGCGGCGCGCTCACTCGCGACGGGGACACGCTGCGCGTCGCCGGCTCGCTCGAGGATCTCGATGTCCCGGAGACGCTGCATGCCCTCATCGCCGCGCGCCTCGACGGCCTCGAGCCGGAGGAGCGGCAGCTGATCCAGCACGCCGCGGTGCTCGGGAAGACCTTCGGCGCTCGCGGCCTCGCGGGGCTGAGCGACGCCGGCGAGGAATCCGTCGCTCCCGTGCTCGAACGTCTCGTCCGCAAGGAGCTCCTGACGATCGACGCCGACCCGCGTTCTCCCGAGCGCGGTCAGTACGGCTTTCTCCAGGCCCTCGTCCAGCGCGTTGCGTACGAGACGCTGGCCAAGCGTGAGCGCGGGCGATTGCACCGTGCGGCAGCCTCGTACCTCGAGCACGACGCGGGAATCGATCCGGACGAGATCGCCGAGGTGATCGCCGCGCACCACCGCGATGCGTTCGAGGCCGACTCGAACGGACCGGACGCGGCCGCGAGCCGGCTTGCAGCGGGCTCGTGGCTGGAGCGCGCCGGCGAGCGGGCGGCGTCGCTCGGCGCACCCGAGGACGGGCAACGCGCCTTCGACGACGCCGCGGCGATCGCCGAGGAGCCGGCCGAGCGGGCGCGCCTGCTGGAGCGAGCCGGCAAGCTGGCTGAGCAGGCGAACCGGTTCGCCGAGGGCGAGGAACGGCTGCGGACGTCCGTCGAGATCTTCACCGCGATCGGAGAAACGCATGCCGCGGCTCGTGCCGCATCGTCACTCGGGCTCACGCTCTGGAGGCTCAATCGTTCGGACGAGGCACTCGCGACCTTGCGACCCGCCTTCGAGGCGCTCTCACGACGACGAGCACGACGTCGACGTGGGGAGGCTCGCGGCCACGCTCGCCCGGATCGAGCATTTCGCAGGGGAGCAAACGCGTGCCTCTGAGTACGTCGAGGTCGCACTGGACGTGGCCGAGGAGCACCGGGACATGGCGCTCCTGTCCGAGGCGCTGAACACCAAGAGCCTGATCGTGCCCGCGTCGCGGCCGGCCGAGCAGCACGCACTGCTACGCGAGGCCCTGCGAATCGCCGAGGAGCACGATCTCACGGAGCAGCTGATCCGGGCGATCAACAACCTCGATCGTCCATGCGGAGATCATACGACCGTCCCGCCGAGGCGGCGTGCTTCTGGAGCAGGCCATCGACATCGCGCGCGCCCGGGGGCATCGCGCCTACTTGACGTGGTTCGGCGCCGGGCTCGTCACCGAGCACTTCGAGAACGGTGACTGGGACGAGGCGTTCGCACTGGCGAGACGAGACGCTCCCCGAGGGAACGGTGCACACCGGGAATGCGATCGCAGCCGTGTGCTTCGCCGCGAAGGCGTGCTTCGAGCGCGGGGACGACGAAGGCGCGCGCGCGTGGCTTGCCCGGATACCGCCGGATCTCGCCGAATCGACCGATCTCCAGAACGCGATCGGGGCGGTGTTCGCGGATGCGGTGCGCGTTCCTGGCCGACGCGCCGCGGACGGGGTGAGCGAGCTCGAGCGCGCGCGGACAGGTCGCCCGCGGGATCAATGGGGAACGCTGCGAGGACGCCTGGCAAGCGCGTCGCCTCGCGAGAGCAATGGATGAACGCGGCGCTCTTGCTCGAATGGGCTGCGGACGGGGCCGTTCTCCTCGGCGAGCCTGCGGCAGCGGCACCGCTCGCTGACCTCTACGACACCGTTCCGGCCTCGGCGCTGACCCGCTACCTGCGAATCGAGGGAGGCCGCGTGCGCGCCCTCCGGGCCGGCGTAGCCGGGGAGGAGGACGTCGCGGCGGACGCGTACGCCGAGGCGCTCGCGGCGGGGCGCAGCTTCGGGCGCAACGGCCATCTCGCACAGGTGCTGGCCGAGTACGGCATGTGGCTCGTCGAGTGCGGCCGCGCCGCCGAGGCCGAGACGCTGCTCGACGAGGCGCGCGCATTGTTCGAGCGCATGGGCGCAAAGCGCTGGCTCGAGCGGATCGACGCGGTGCGCCCGCAGGAGACGGTCACGGCCTGACCGTCAGGCGCCGACGAGCTCCTTGAAAGCGGGCTCGTCGCGGATCGAGTCGAGATCGGGGTCGCCCTTCGCGTAGTCGCGGAACTGGTCCGACCGCTCGATCGCCCGCCGCAGGTGCTCGAGCGCGTCGGTCGTGCGGCCGGTGAGCGCCTCCAGGCAGGCGACGTTGTACGTCAGCGTCGGATCCTCGGGGTAATCCTCCGCGAGCTCGCGGGCGGGGTCGACGATGGCCTCGTACTCGCCGGCCTCGTACCGCGGGCGGAGCTTCGCCCACAGCTCCCAGCCGCCGCCGACGTACGCCTTCCCCGGCGTGGCGCCGACCGCGAGGATCTCCGTGCCGTCCTCCTCGGCGAACGCCGTTCGCTTCACGCCGGGCCGAACGAAGACGAGCGTGCCGGCAGGCGCGTCGCGGCGCTCGCCGTCCAGCTCGAAGACGGCCCGGCCGCGGACCACGACGTACAGCTCCTCGTTCCCGTCGTCGTCCTCGTCGTGCTCCGGGATCAGCCGGTCGCCCGCCCTGGGCGGCGTCCACGCGTTGACCCCGAAGGCCCGGATGCCGAAGTGGTGCCGCACCGGGCGGAGCGTGCACTCCTCGTAGGCGATCTCGTCGAGCTCCTCGAGCCGCGCGACGGCGTAGCCACTCACCGTGCTGCGATTGACGAGCTCCTCCGATCCGCGCACAGGGCCGAGTGTAGGCATCCGTAGGATCCGCGCGATGGCCACCCGCGAAGCGGCCTGCAGCTGCGGACAGCTCCGCCTCTGGGCCGAGGGCGATCCGGTGCGCGTCTCGATCTGCCATTGCCTCGCCTGCCAGCGGCGCACCGGGAGCGTCTTCGGCGCACAGGCGCGCTTCCCGGCAGAGCGCGTGCGGATCGAAGGGAGGCACTCCGACTACACGCGCGCCTCCGACGAGGAGGACCTCGGCCACACCTTCTCGTTCTGCCCCGACTGCGCCGCGATCGTCTACTACACGTCGATGGGCCTGCCAGATCTGATCGCGGTTCCGCTCGGCGCGTTCGCGGATCCCACCTTCCCGCAGCCCACCGTCTCGGTCTGGGAGTCGCGGCGCCATCCCTGGGTGCAGCTGCCGCCCGGGATCGAGCACTACGACTGAGGAGGCCGCGGCCTAGTTCCCCCAGAGGGGCCGCACCTCGATCGCGCCCATGGCCGCGAGCGGATGAGTCGCCGCGATCTCGACCGCCTCCTCGAGGCTGCCGCACTCGAGCAGGTCGAAGCCTCCGACCGCCTCCTTCGTCTCGGCGAACGGGCCGTCGGTGACGAGAGTCTTGCCGCCGCGGACCCGCACGGTCTGCGCCCGGCGCGGGGGCGCGAGCTGGTCGCCGATCTGCCAGATGCCCTTCGCCCGGAGCTCGTCGACCCACCAGAACCCCTTTTCGGGCTGCGGCTCGCCCGGCTCGGGCTCCGTCTGGCCGTTCATGTTCTCCGCGTCCCAGCACACCAGCAGCAGGTACTTCATCGTCGCTCCCTTCGTCGTCGGTACAGCCTTCCCGATGCCGACGAACGCACGCGCCGGAGATCGACACTTTGTCGCGGGCGCTGCGCGGAGTACCGTGAAGGCGATGAGCGAGCAGCGCTCACACGAGCTGGATCAGGTGCGGCAGATCCTGTTCCCGAACCTGTCGGAGGAGGACGGCTGGGCTCGCATCGACGCGGCCTTCGCCGGGGCGTCGAACGCGGAGCGCATCGACGCCATCGAGCGCCTCGCGGGCGGCGATCTCGGGCTTACCCTCTTCGCCGAGCTGCGGCGCCAGCGAGACGAGTGAGTGCGGCCGACGCTCTACGAGTTCGCCGGCGGCGATGGTGCGTTCCTCGAGCTGGCGGCCGCCCACCACGCGCGCTGCCTCGGCGATCCCGAGCTCAACCACCCGTTCTCGCACGATGACCAGCATCCGCAGCACGTCGAGCGGCTCGCCGCATACTGGGCCGAGGTGATGGGTGGGCCGCCCGTCTACTCGGAGACGTGCGGCGACGAGTCGGGCGTGCTCCAGATGCACGCGGGCAACGGCGACATGGGCGATCTCGGCGAGCGCTTCCTCGACTGCTTCGTGCTCGCGCTCGACGATGCGCAGCTGCCCGCCGACCCCGAGTTCCGCGCGGCCATGGCCGCGTACATGCGCTGGGCCGTCGACAATGTGTTGGCGTACTCGCCGGTCGGCACCGTCGTGCCCGCCGGGGCCGCGATGCCGCGCTGGAGCTGGAACGGCCTGCACTCGTAGCGCATGTCGAGAATCCGGGCGCCGCTCCGTTCTAATGGCGACAGCAACCCAAACGGAGGAGCGACATGGCGAGATACCTGCTGGCAGTCAACTTCGAGGGTGGCATCGTGGACACGCCGATGCTGGAGTGGAAGCCCGACGAGATCACGGCCCACCTCGACTACTACGCCGCGCTGCACGACGAGCTCGTCGACAGTGGTGAGCTGGTCGGGTCGGAGGTGCTGACCGGCCCCGACCTGGCGAAGGTCGTCACCTCGGACGGCACCGGTGCGCCCGTGGTGGTCGACGGGCCGTTCCAGGAGTTCAAAGAGTGGCTCGCGGGCTACCAGATCGTCGATGTGGAGTCGGAGGAGCGCGCGCTCGAGATCGCCGCGCGGATCTCGGCCGTGCCCGGGCCGAACGGCATCGCGACGCAGCAGCCGATTCAGGTGCGGCGGGTCATGGACAGCGCGCCGAGAGACACGGAAGCGATGGAGGAGTACCTCGAGACGGCGGGTGGCGGCACAACTGCACGTTGATCCCGCCGTCGAGCGGCTCCTGCGTGAGCTGGCGCCGCAGGTCACGGGCGTGCTCGCGCGGCGCTACGGCGACTTCGCGGCGGCCGAGGATGCCTCCCAGGAGGCGCTCCTCGCCGCCGCGGTCGCCTGGTCGCGCGACGGCGTGCCGGACGAGCCCCGCGGCTGGTTGATCCAGACCGCCGAACGGCGGCTGATCGACCAGTGGCGCAGCGACCGGTCGCGGGCGGAGCGAGAGCTGCGGGCGGCGGAGCAGCAGCCCGCGACCGCCGGTCCGGCCGAGGACGACTCGCTGACGGTGCTCTTCATGTGCTGCCATCCGGCGCTGACGCCCGCGTCGGCGATCCCGCTGACGCTCCGCGCGTTCGGCGGGCTGACCACCGCGGAGATCGCGAAGGCGTTCCTCGTGGACGAGGCGACGATGGCGCAGCGGATCAGCCGCGCCAAGCGGCGCATCGAGGCGTCGGGCGAGCCGTTCGCGCTCCCCGCGCCCGCCGAGCGCGCGGACCGCACGCGGTCGGTGCTGCACGTCCTGTACCTGATCTTCAACGAGGGCTACGCCAGCACGAGCGGGGCGGAGGTGCACCGAGCCGAGCTGTCGGACGAGGCGATCCGGCTCGCGCGGACGCTGCGCCGCCAGGTCGCGGCGGACGGCGAGGTCGACGGACTGCTCGCGCTGATGCTGCTCGTCGACGCCCGGCGCCCCGCGCGTATCGACGCGCGCGGCGAGCTGGTCACGCTTGAGGAACAGGACCGGTCGCTGTGGGACCGGGCGCAGATCGCCGAGGGGCGCGCGCTGCTCGAGGAGGCGCAGGGCAAGGGCGTGGGGGAGTACCGCATCCAGGCGGCGATCGCCGCGGTGCACGACGAGGCGCCGCGGGCCGAGGACACCGACTGGCCGCAGATCCTCGCCCTCTACGGCCTGCTCGAGCAGGTCACCGGCAACCCGGTCGTCACGCTCAACCGGGCCGTCGCGGCGGCGATGGCCGACGGGCCGCAGGCCGGGCTTGCCGTCCTCGACGAGGTCGGCGACCGCCTGAACGGCCACTACCGGCTCGACGCGGTCCGCGCCCATCTGCTCGAGCAGGCCGGCGACCGGGACGGCGCGCTGGCGCACTACCGCAGCGCGGCCGCGCACACGACGAGCCTGCCCGAGCAGCGCTACCTGGCGAAGCGGGCCGCGCGTCTGCGAGGGTTGCCCGAGCTATGAGCACGCCACGGCACGGCGGCTACGTCGTCTTCCAGCAGGTAGGCGAGAACGACTGGCGCGTCATCGGCGAGATCGATCGCCGGCCGGGCCTGCCGGCGCGCAAGTCGCGGGCACAGGCGGTGCGGGACGTGCTCGGGCGGGAGCCGGAGGCCGGCGAGGTGTTCTCGGTGCTGCAGCGCAGCGAGTGGCGGAACGCCCTCGACCACTGACCGCGGGTATCCGGTCCATCCCTGATGCCGCGGCGCCCGGAGCGCGCAACAGTCGAGGCGGAAGGAGGTGTGAGATGTCGACGCTTTCACACCAGCCCTCGGGTGTCGTGCAGACGGAGCCACGCTCGTGGAAGAACCTGCTCGTCCCCGAGCTGTGGGCGTTCCTGGCGATTGCTGTGATGTGGGTCGCCGTGCTCGTGGCGACGATCTGGGGGCCGGACTTCGTCAGCACAAGTTCCGGCGGGAACAGCACGACGATCCCGTCCGGGGTTGCGATTGCGCTATTCGCGTTCCTCGGAACCTGGGTCGTCGCGAAGCACGCCTTCGGGCGCACGCGCGCGGACTGAGTCACAGTGGCCCGCCGGGTGATGCCCGGCGGGCCTCAGCCCGCGAACGGACGCTCCTTCTCCGACGCGATGACCTCTTCGGGCGCGGGCGGCGAGAGCAGGATGTCGACCATCTGCTCGGCGAGCGGATCGTCCGTCTCGCGGTAGCGGCGCACCGCCTCGTCGACGTCGTAGTCGGTGCGGCGTAGCTCGACGCCGGGGCCGAGCACCGCCCAGAACGCGCCCGGCTCGCCCATGTACGGCATGCCGATGCTGCCCGGGTTGATGCTTCGGATGCCGGCGACCTCGCGGTTGAACTGGATGTGCGTGTGCGCGCTGACGAGGACGCGCTCCGGCCGCTCGGCCATGGCTTCGAGCAGCCGCTCCTCGGGCGTCGCGTACGTGATGAGCTCCTCGTCGCTCCGCGGCGAGCCGTGGCAGAACCTGACCGGGCCGAGCCCGTCGATGTCCACCGTCGTCCCCTCGACGGCCTGGCGCAGGAACGCGATGTCGTCCTCCGAGTGCGCCTCGAGCATCCACCGCTCGCGCGGTCGGTCGGCCCGCGCCGCGTCGTCGAGGAACTCGAACAGCGCGCGCTCCGCATTGCCGCGGACGAACACGAACGGAGCAGGAAGGTCGCGCATCAGTGCGACCGTCTCGCGTGGCAGCGGACCCCAGGTGAGGTCGCCGCCGGAGACGATCAGGTCGGGCGGGTCGGCAGCGATCTCCGCGAGCACGGCCCCGAGCGCGACGGCGTTGCCGTGCACGTCGGAGAGAACGGCGACGCGCCTCATCCGGCGCGCCCGCAGAACCTGTGCGTGAACGCCACCTTCTTCCCGCGCGAGCGCTCGGGCGGGAGCTCAGCGGTCGTGCTCGCCGGCTGCAGGACGTACGCCGGCACGCGGATGCCTGTCGCCGGAACGAGCCGGAAGCAGGCCAGCACGGCGCGCAGCTGGGTCTGCGGGTGGAACTCGTGCGCGTGCTCCCAGTAGCCGACCACCTCCTGTGCCGGCGCATGCGGCGCAACCGCCAGGAGCCGCCGGTAGAAGGCCCTGGTCTGGTGCAGCTGGTCGGTGACGACACCGTCGCGGCGGCTCCACCAGAGCTGGAGCGGCACCTCGCTCGTCGCGATCGCACGTACGCGCGAGCCCGGGCTGCGTGCCGCGTATGCCTGCGGCGCCTGGCGCGGCGTGCCGCCGAGCTCGGTTCGAGCGAGAGCGGGGAGTTGCTGCTCGCCGGGCGTCAGCGGCCACACCCGGTAGCGCGCGGCCATGTCGCTGACCGGGTCGAGTGCGGCGACGCCCGCGAGCTCGACGTCGCGGCGCGCCATCAGCAGCAGCGACTCCTGCGCGCCCATGCTGCTGCCGATCGCGTAGACGCGGCCGACGTCGAGCCACGGGAACGCCTGGCGCACGAGCGTCGGCATGCGCGCGAGGTCGTCGACCTGCCCGGCGTAGCCCCAGGAGTAGAGCGGGAGCCGGCGTCCCTGCCCGTCGGGCGAGACGAGCGCGAACGGCCCCTCCGCAGGCGTCGTCCCCCAGAAGCGCAGGTTGTAGGCGCCGTCGACGCCCCGGCCATGCGGCGAGATGACGAGCGGGAGCGGGGGATGGCGCGCCGGCCCGTACCAGGCCGGGAGCAGGACGTACGCCGTGCGCGCCGACCCGTCATGCGCGGTGTACGAGAACGACAGCGTCTGCACACTGGTCGCAGGGCGGGCCGGGGTCGCCGCCCACACCGCCGCCCCGAGCACGATCGCGACCGCAAGCCGTCTCACAGATCGAGGTATGGCGCCACGCTCAGGTACTTGAAACCCGAGTCGACCGCGAGCGTGACAATCACGGCCTCCGGCCCGAGCCGCTCGGCCAGCCGGTGCGCACCGACGACGTTCGCGCCGCTCGATACGCCGGCGAAGATGCCCTCCTCGCGGGCGAGTCGCACCGTCATCGCGATCGCCTCCTCGTTGCCGATCGGCTCCACGTGGTCGACCGCGTCCGGGTCCCACAGCGGCGGGACGAACCCGGCCCAGCCCTGCATCGCGAACGGCGCCGCTCGAGCCGCCGCCCGTGATCGCGGCCGACGAGGCGGGCTCGTGGCCCTGGATGAAGACGCCCTGCGGCCGGAGCGCCTGAGAGACGCCGAGGAGGGACGTCGCCGTCCCCACGCCCTGGCAGAACGCCGTCACGCGCCCCTTCGTCTGCTCCCAGATCTCGCGCCCGAGCCCCGCGCGGTGCGCCGGGACGATGTACGGGTTGCTGAACTGGTCGGTGCCGTAGTGCCCCGGCCGTTCGCTCAGCTCGGCGGCCCGGGCCATCATGTTGCGGATGTCCTGCGCGGTCACCTTGGGGCGACCCTCGACTGACGGGATCTCGTCGACCTCGGCGCCGAGCGCTCGCAGGAGCCTGAACCGCTCCTCCGAGTAGCAGTCGGCCATCACGATCAGCGGCCGGTAGCCCTTCACTCCGCAGACCAGGGCGAGCGCAGGCCCCGTGCTCCCGCCCGTGTACTCCACTACGGTGTCGCCGGGCGACAGCAGCCCGTCGCGCTCGGCGCCCTCGATCATCGCGAGCGCCATCCGGTCCTTCATCGATCCGGTCGGGTTGCGGTACTCGAGCTTTACCCAGAGCTCGGCGCCGTTCGCCGGCCCGCACCGCTGCAGCCGTACGAGCGGCGTGTTGCCGATCGCTTCGAGGATCGAGGTCACTCGCGCGATTATGGAGGTCGCCCATGCCCCAGCTCGTCTTCCTCTACGGGCCGCCCGCGGTCGGAAAGCTGACCGTCGCGAACGAGCTCGCCGCCCGCCGCGGCTTTCGCGTTCTCCACAACCACGTGACGATCGACGCGGTCACCGAGGTACTGCCGTTCGGGACCGAGGCGTTCTGGGAGACGGTCGGCAGGATCCGGCGCGAGCTCGTGAGCGCGGCGGCACGCGAGGGCGTCGACCTCGTCTACACGTTCGTCTTCGCGCCCGGCGACGAGCCGCACGTCGACGCGATCGCGGGCGCCTACGAGGACCGCGGCGGGTCGGTCACGTTCGTCCGGCTCGTCGCGTCACGCGAGGAGCTCGAGCGGCGGGTGCTGGAGCTCAGCCGGCGGGCGCACGGCAAGATCACGGACGTCGAGACGCTCCGAGGCCTCTTCGACCGCCACGACGTCGCTGCGCCGATCCCGCGTCGTGACGCGCTCGTGCTGGACGTCGGTGCGCTCTCCGCCGCGGAGGCCACCGAGCGGATCCTGGAGCACCTCGACGCAAGCTAAGGACGCGTGCCGTACAAGGCGGTGCGCCTGCGTGCAAGCCACCGAGGCGGCGCCGTGTGCAATGTGCGGCGAGTGTCGCCTGTTTCGGGCCGCTGCTGATCGGGTGACAACGACGCATGAGCGATTACACGAAGCAGAACCTGCGCGAGGTCGAGAACGTCGCGCCGAAGTTCGACATGCCGTCCGAGATCAACGCCCGCTTCGCGCGCGGCGCGCTCGACGGCGAGACGCTGGGCCTGACCCTCTTCAAGCTCGAGCCGAACTTCCGCATCCCGTTCGGCCACAAGCACGAGGAGCAGGAAGAGGTCTACGTCGTCGTCCGCGGCTCCGGGCGCGTCAAAGTCGACGACGAGGTCGTCGAGCTGCAGCAGTGGGACGCAATCCGGTTCGGCAAGGACACGATGCGCGACGTCGAGGCCGGGCCCGACGGCATCGAGTACCTGGCGTTCAGCGCGGGCGATGACCCACAAGACGCCGAGACGGTGCAGGACTGGTGGGCGAACTGAGCTAGACCGTGCGGTCGCGGCCCTCCTGCCGCGACGGCACGAGCTTCACAGGCGGCGGCAGGCGCCGGACCTATACTCGGCCGGGTGCTCGAGCAGGGGATCTACCACGGCGACAACCTCGACCTGCTGCGGCGCCTGCCCGACGAGTCGTTCACGCTGATCTACGTCGACCCGCCGTTCAACACGGGCAAGGAGCAGCGGCGGCTCACGCTCGCGACCCGTCGCGACGGGAAGGGCGACCGCATGGGCTTCGGCGGGCGCCGCTACCGGACAGAGGTCGTCGGCTCGGCGGGCTACGCCGACCGGACCGACGACTACCTGGTCTTCCTCGAGCCGCGGCTCCGCGAGGCGCGCCGCCTGCTGAACGCGCGTGGCACCTTCTACTTCCACATCGACTACCGCGAGGCGCACTACTGCAAGGTGCTGCTCGACGAGATCTTCGGCCGAGACTGCTTCCTCAACGAGATCATCTGGGCCTACGACTACGGCGCCCGCTCGAAGCGCCGCTGGCCGGCCAAGCACGACACGATCCTCGTCTACGTCAAGGACCCGGCGCGCTACTACTTCGACGCCGAGGCGGTCGACCGCGAGCCGTACATGGCGCCCGGCCTGGTGACCGCCGAGAAGGCCGCGCGCGGGAAGCTGCCGACCGACGTCTGGTGGCACACGATCGTCTCGCCGACCGGCAAGGAGAAGACGGGCTACCCGACCCAGAAGCCGCTCGGCGTCCTGCGGCGGATCGTGCAGGCGTCGTCGGCGCCCGGCGACTGGTGCCTGGACTTCTTCGCGGGCAGCGGGACGCTCGGCGCTGCAGCGCTGGAGCTGGGGCGGAAGGTCGTGCTCTGCGACGAGAGCGCCGATGCGGTCGCAGTGATGCGCGAGCGGCTCGAGCTGCCCGTGCTCGAGCTGGCGCCGGCGGCCTAGCTCTCGGCGATCGGCCGGCCGACGACGAGCGCCTCGCGGAGCGCAGGGTCGAGCTCGGCGTACATGCGCGTCCGGCAGCACGTTCATCGCGTCCAGCGTCTTCGAGAAGAAGCAGCGCGCGGCCGCGGCGAGCACCACGTCCATGATGTCCGTCTCCGAGAGGCCCAGGTCGCGGAGCGGCTGCAGGTCGGCATCGCCGATCGCCGTCGCGTCGTCGACGACCCGCTCGGCGAGATCCATCACGGCCACGTCGACCGGATCGAGACCGGCCGAGCGGTGGTCGAGCACGATCTCTCGCACCGGCTCGCCGAACTGCTCGATCAGCACGGTCCCGTGCGCGAGGCAGCAGTAGCTCGACCGCAGCCGCCGCGCCGCCGCAAGCGTGGCCAGCTCATAGCGGCGGAGATCCATGTTCGCCTTGATCGAGGTGTTCAGCTGCACCCACGCGGCGAGAACGCCGGGCCGCTCCTCGAACGCGCGGTCGAGATTCCTCTGCATGCCCGGATTGTGCCCTTCAGACGTGGCCGAGCACGCCGGCGAGGGGACGCGGTACCGCGCCTGGGTCGAGCGCCTCGACCAGCAGCCGCGCGTACCGGATCTTGCGGCTGCCGCCGCTGCCCATGAAGCGCCGGAGCTGCTCGTGCGTCGGCCGGCCGAGCCACGCCGGCTGCTTCTGCAGCGTTCGGAACGATCCCAGCTCGCCCTGCGCGTCGACGACCGCCTCGACCGCGTCCGTGCCGAGCGCTCGGATCAGCTCGTCTTCCAGGTCGGCGTCGCAGACGTAGAAGCCGCGCTCCTCCATTTGGGCGCGGGTGAGCTCGTCGCCGAGGCCGGCCCGCGTGAGCGCGCGGCGGAACTCGCGCTCCTCGGCTGCGTCGCAGAGGCCGGCGACGCGCAGGCCAAGGCCGCGCGGTCCGTACTCGTCGAGGAACCGGCCGATCGCCTGCGCGCCGCCGATCGGCACGACGGCGACGCGCTCGGCGTCGAGGTCCCGCGCGCGGCGGCGGGCCAGGGCCTCGACGGCGGCCTGGTCGCTCAGGCCCTCGACGAGCACAACGGAGCGGGGCTGGTGTCCGTCGATCACGGCCTCATCTTCACAGTGGAGGCCCCGGCTGGCGGATGTCGAAACCGTGCGCGTGCGCTTCGTCCCTCGTCCGAGCTACGCCAACGTCTGCTCGACTGTGGCGCTCCTGCTCGCGGCGTCCGGCACCGCTTGGGCAGCCGGCGTGCTTCCACCCGGGAGCGTCGGTACGAGGGAGGTGCGCGACAACTCGCTGCTGAGCAGCGACGTCCACAACGGGACGCTGCGCGCGGACGACTTCCGGCGCGGCACGCTCCTGCGTGGACCGGCAGGTCCGACCGGCGCCACCGGCGGAACCGGTCCCGCCGGGCCGACAGGGCCGGCCGGCGCCACCGGCCCCGCCGGAGCGACAGGTGCGACCGGCCCGGCGGGCGTAGCCGGTGTTGCAGGAACGCCCGGCCGCAACGCCTCCCAGCCGCTGCAGAGCGGCGAGGTCGTCTACGGCGTCTTCGGCGCCAAGACGTACACGAGCTTCACGAACTCGGCGTCGTGGATCTCGCTCCCCGCACCGGCACCGACGCCGCTCGACGCGACGCACGTGAACACCGCGGTGGGCTTCGACGCCGACGCTGCGTGCAACGGAACGGCCGCGGCCCCAACGGCGCCCGCCGGCAAGGTCTGCCTCTACTACACCCAGTACAACGCGCCCGACTGCCAGAACGAGCAGGGGTACTCGCTCCCCGACCTCGGCCGCTACGGCTTCGTGTTCTCGGTCGACAACGAGGGCGCCGGCAACTGCATCATCCAGGGCGTCTGGGTCTATACGGCGCCGTAGGCGTATAACTGCCGCATGCCAGCGGCCGCCGGAGAGCGGCGGATCGTCTCAGTGCTCGTCGCCGACCTCGCGGGCTCGACGTCGATCGCCGAGACGCTCGGGCCGGAGCGCTACAAGTTCCTGCTGGACGAGCTCATCGGGTTCATGCGCGAGGAGGTCGAGCTTCACGGCGGCACCGTCGCGCAGCTGACCGGCGACGGCGTGCTGGCGCTGTTCGGTGCGCCGGTCGCGCACGAGGACGACTCCGAACGGGCCGTGCGAGCCGCCGTGGCGATTCGCGAGGCGCTGGCGGCGTATGGCGCCGAGATCGGCCCGGCCTACGGCGTCGAGCTCGGCGCGCGGGTGGCCGTGAACACGGGGCCGGTCGTCCTCCCGGCCGGCGAAGCGCCGGCGCACGAGCTCTACAACGCCCTCGGCGACACGGTCAACGTGGCCGCTCGCCTCCAGTCTGCCTCCTTTCGACTGGTCGGAGACTACGACTCGGCGGCGCGCCCGAACTCATCGGCCACGGCCAGCGCGCGCCTCAGGATGATCGCGAACGCGCTGTCGAACCGCGGCCGGAACGACTCGGGCAAGCGCTCACGCTGGCGCGTCCACGCGATCGCGTGGGCGAAGATCCCGACGCGCTGGGCCAGCTCGAAGGTGTCGGTGTGCCCGGCGCCCCACGGCTCGAGGTACGCGTCGCGGATGCGCGTGAACCATGGGTCGCCGGGCTCGAGCCTCGTGGTCTCCTCGAGGAAGCGGAACGTCACGACCAGCGACCAGAACGGGTGGCCGATCGAGGAGTCGCCCCAGTCGAGGACGCGCAGCCGTCCGTCCAGCTCGTAGACGTTGTTCATGTGCAGGTCGTCGTGCTGCACGCTCGCCGGGATGCCGCGCGCGTCGAGCTCGGCGGCGAGCTCCGCCAGGCGCGGGGCGAAGGCCCGGAGCCGCTCGACCTCGTCGTCGTCGACCGGGAGCTGCTGAGCGAGCAGCCGCTCGTAGCCGGCCGGGATCGTCTCGACACGGAGGTCGGGCACGCCGCCGGCCAGGTGCTCCTCGACATGCGCGGTTTCGCCACGCTGCAGCTCGGCGTACGGCGGCAGCGCCTCGAGCCATGCCTCGGGCGGGTTCCCGTGGACGCCGATCGGCGTGCCGGCATCCGCGAGCAGCAGCCAGGCGCGCTCCGGGTCGGACGCGAGCACCCCGGCGACCAGGTCGGGCCAGCGCTCGGCGAGCGCGACCGTCAGCGGGGCCTCGAACTCCCAGCCGCGGCCGCACTCCTTGAACCACGCACGTGCCGTCCGCAAGCGGGACGCGCGCAACGGTGCCCCACGGGCGCTCGTGCGTCACCTCGATCGGGCCCGACGGGTTGGCGTGCGCTCGAACCCATTGCTCGGCTGCCGTTCGATCCATGGCAGGCCACTCTGCCAACCGAGCACGATCCTGATAGCGGCGCCGACGCTGCCGGTCCACCGTGAAGTCGCTCTGCAAGCGACGAGGAGGGTGACGAGATGGGCAAACGACGGAGGGCGGGAATCGGGCTGCTCGCGGCGGGAGCGGCGCTCGCCGCGGCGGCCGGGGCGTTCGCGGTGGGAGGCACGTTCCTGGAGCCCGACGTGCAGGTCGTGCGCCAGTTCGACGGCACGGGCAGCCAGAGCTTCGGCTGGGCCGTCAGTACGGTCGCCGACCCGAAGCACAAGCACCGCCTGAACGCGCTCGTCAGCGAGGCGTTCGACGGGCCGAACTTCGACCGCGGCTCAGCCTGGCTGTACTCGAGCCGAACCGGGGCGCTCCTGCGGAGCTGGCAGGGGCAGGCCGGAGACTGGTTCGCGTTCGCCGTCGCCGACGCAGGCGATGTGAATCACGACGAGGCCAGCGACATCCTGCTGGGCGCGCCCCGCGCAGACGCCGACCACGGGCCGGGCTATGTCGACCTCCGTTCGGGCCGCACGGACGCCCTGCTGCGCCGGTTCACGGGCGCGGCCGCCGGCGACGCGTTCGGCTGGGCCGTCTCGAGCGCCGGCGACGTCAACGGCGACCACCACGCGGACATCCTCGTCGGCGCGCCCGATTACCACACGCACGCGAGTCCTGGCCACGCCTACATCTACTCCGGCAAGACGTACGCGCCGATTCGAACGTTGACCGGCGATGCGCCCGGCGACGAGTTCGGCTCGGGCGTGGGGATGACCGAGGACGTCAACGGCGACCACGTGCCCGACCAGATCGTCGGCGCACGCGAAGCGCCCGCTGCGGACGGCAAGCCGCGCGGCAAGGTGTACGTCTACTCGGGCCGCACGGGCGCGAGGCTCTTCACGATCGACCCATCGCCGAAGGGCGTGCAGTTCGGATCGTTCTTCGTCGCAGGCGTCGGCGACGTCAACCGCGACCGCGTGCCGGACATCTACGCCGCCGACTACTCCGATCGGACGAACGGCGTCGAGGCCGGGCGTGCTGCCGTCTACTCCGGGCGTGACGGCTCGGAGCTGCTCTCGTGGCTCGGCCACGAGAACGACGGCCTCGGCCCGGGCCGAGGCGCGGGCGACGTGAACCACGACGGTCGGCCGGACGTCATCGTCGGCTCGTACACGGCGAGCGACGGCGCGCCGCTGGCAGGGAAAGTGCAGATCTTCTCGGGCGCCGACGGCTCGGTCCTGCGCACGTTCACCAGCACGACCGCCGGCGAGAACCTCGGCTTCGACGCCGTCGGCATCGGCGATGTGAACCACGACCACGTTCCGGACGCGCTGCTCGCGGCCGCAACCGGTGACCACGTCTACATCGTGGCGGGCTCGAAGCAGAAGAAGTAGCCCCAGCGGGAGCCGCGGGCGCCGTCCCAGGGCGCCCGCGGCTAACCGTCACGCCGTACAGGCGTCTGAGCGAGCAGTGGCGACGTCCACGTACCTGCTCGAGACGCCGAGGCTGGCGGTGGGCGAGTTCTGGTGCCCGGCCGGCGACCCGGCCTGGGCCGAGACGAACTGGATCGGGGACGAGCCGCATGTCGTATTCCCCCTGACCGCCGTGGCCATCGATCAGCTCGGGCGGGAAGCCGTCCTGACGACGCCGAATCACACCGTGTTCTACGAGGCGGGCCAGCTCTATCGTCGCCGGATCGAGAGCGAGGCCGGCGACCACTGCATCTTCATACGGGTCGAGCCGGCGACGCTTCGGCGGCTGCCTGGCACCTGGGGCGCGACGCACGGCCCGAGTGACGGGCGCACGTTCCTCGAGCGGCACCTCCTCGTGCAGCGCCTGCGCGCGGGGACGATCGGTTTGCGGGGTGCCGAGGCCGACGCGCTGGCGCTCGTCCGGGCGGCGCTCGGGTCGTCGGCGGGCGTGGCGCCGGCACGTCGCTCGCAGACGGTGGCGGCCCATCGCGAGCTTGCCGAGCGGGCAAAGGCCCTGATCGCGCGATCGTTCAGGGAGCGGCTTTCGCTCGCCGGCCTCGGGCACCGGCTCCGCACCTCCCCGTTTCATCTGGCGCGCGTCTTCCGCTCGCAGACCGGCTTCAGCGTCGACGGCTACGTGCGCTCCCTGCGGCTCCGAGCCGCGCTCGAGCGCTTGCCGACGTACGCGGACGGCCTGACAACGCTGGCGCTCGAGCTCGGTTTCTCGAGCCACAGCCACTTCACCGAGGCGTTCCGGCGCGAGTTCGGGCGCGCGCCCTCGGCCTTCAGATAGTCCTCGGACCACGTCCCCGGCCGTGGCCGTTCGGGCCACGGCCGGGGACCAGTTTCTGTTGCCGTGCTCCTAGCCGACGCCGGGGCTCGGCGCGTACTCGCCGAGGAAGCCGGCCGCAGACGATCTGCTGGTCGACCGCCGCCTGGCCGAGGTAGCACTGCCACTCGCGGCCGTCTGTCGTGAGCGAGCGGCAGCCGCCGTTCACGTGCTTCGTCGCGTCGACGGTCGGCTCGACCGTGCCCTTCAGGTCGCTGACCTCCGGGTTCGGGATCGCCTTGCCGAGCACGCAGTGGTACTCGACGTTCGCCTTCACGACGGTGCACGTCGGGTCGGTGCCGATCAGCATCTTCGTACCGGCGGGCAGGCTCGCGGCGACCTCCTCGTTCGTCGTCAGCGCGTGCGCGGCGAACGCGATGCCCGGCACGGCGACGGCGATCGCCGCCGCGGCGAGCAGCAGCTTCCGCGGCACGCGGCGGCGCGCGGGGCGGAGGTCGACGGCGGTGGCGCGCTCGAGCGCGTCGCCCAGGTCGTTCAGCTCGTCAGTGCTCATTCGGTGCCTCCTTCAGGAGTCGTCGGCGCAGGAACGTGAGGCCGCGGTGGACGCGCACCCGCGCTGCGCCCGGCGTCGTGCCGGCCGCGTCGGGCCACGTCCTCGTAGGAGAGGTCCTCCACGATGCGCAGGCGGACCGCCTCCTCCAGCTCGGGCGAGAGCTCGGCGAGCGCCTCGTCGAGGCCGTCGAGCCATTGCTGCTCCGGCTCGGCGTGCTCCGAGCGGGCCAGCAGGCCGAGGCGTTCCGACGCGCTCCGCTCCAGCTCGTGGCGGCGCACCGACGCGACCAGCACGTGGCGTGCGATGCCGTAGAGCCACGGGCCGGCGGATCCACCGGCCAGGTCGCGGAAGCGCCCGCGCGACAGCCACGCCTGGGCGAACGTCTCGGCCGTCAGGTCGAGCGCCGCCTCCGGGTCGCGGGTGCGACCGGTGTGGAAGCGGTGGATCGCGGTCCGCGTGGCGGTCGTACAGCTCGCGGAACGCACCCGCTTCGGTGCGGGCGGCAGACAGGAGCTGGGCGTCGGTCCTCACGTTCGTAGATGGCGCGGCGATGCCCGAGTGTTACAGCGTGCTGGCTATTCGCGGCCGCAGGCGCTGTAATGCAGGTGCTCCGATGAGGCGCCTGCTGATCAGCGTGGCTGTGCTGGTCGCGCTCACGGGCGCGGCCCAGGCGACTGCGCGTGACACTGCCGGGAGGAAGCCGGTCCTCGCAGCAACCGCGAGCGGCCTCACGTATCACGTCTTCCGCGCCGACCCGATCTCGCTCCGGCCCGTCGCCGGCGGTCGCTCGTGGTCGTCCGCTGGCTTCACGGACGTCTCGCGGTCGCCCGACGGCACCTGGCTCGCTGCGGTCGGCACCGACGGCAGCACGCTTCGCTTCATCCGGCTCTCGACGATGCGATCGGCAGGGAGCGTGCAACTCGGGTACGGGCGCTTCGTGGACTTGCACCCCCTCGCCTGGCTGTCGAAGCGGCTGCTCGTCGCAAGGTTCTACGGTTCCCTCGGTCAGGAGGTCGCCGGGATCGACGCGGTTACGCGCAGGGTCCTCTGGCGGCGCTCGCTCGAGAGCAGCACGTCGATCGTGGCCGCGGCGCACACCGCTGACCGCGTCGTCCTCGTCGTCGGGCGGATGGTTCGAAGCGGTCCGGCCCAGCTGCTCGTGATCCGCGCGAATGGTGCCGTCCGCTCGATCGGGCTCGATCGGATCGTCGTTGCGAGCACGGAGGCGCCTGCCGAGGAACTGCGCACACCGGGATTGGCCGTCGATCCGGCCGCGAACCGAGCGTACGTGGTCGACGCCGATGCCTCGTTCGCCCAGGTCGACCTCGACGCAATGACCGTGGCGTACCGCGGGTCGCGGACGCCCGCCAAGGTGCCGGCCGACCGTGCGCGGCAGGCGGTCTGGCTCGGAAACGGCATGCTCGCGGTGACGGGCCTTGATTCGAGCGTCGCGACGGTCGACGACGGCATGGGGCAGTTCTCCTCGACGCCGGCCGGGCTCTACCTCGTGAACGCTGCGACGGGCGCGGCGCGCCTCCTGCAGCGCGACGCGGCGGCCGTGAAGCTCGTCGGCCGCTCACTGGTGGCGTTCGGCGTCGGCTACGGCTCCGGCTCCGGCGCCGACAAGGCGACAGGCTCCGGTGTCACGGTCTACGGGATCGACGGGACGCCGCGGGCGCACTTCTTCGGCACGACCCCGGTGCGCGACGTGCGTGCCCAGGGCGGACTGGCGTACGTCTCGCTTCCGAATCGGACCGGCCACATCGCCGTGCTCGACCCGGCGGCGGCGCGGGTGCTGCGGACGATCAGCCGGCCCGCGCTGCAGGTGCTCGCCGGCTGATACAAGGCGCGTCGTGAAGCGCGACGCGTGGAATCGGCGCTACTCCGGCACCGAGCTCATCTGGACGGCGCAGCCGAACCGGTTCCTCGTCGCCGAGACGGAGGACCTGCCGCCCGGCCGCGCGCTCGACCTTGCCTGCGGCGAGGGGCGCAACGCGGTCTGGCTCGCGCGGCGCGGCTGGACGGTGACCGGCGTCGACTTCGCCGGCGTCGGGCTCGAGAAGGCGCGGCGGCTCGCCGACGAGGCCGGCGTCGACGCCGAGTGGATCGAGGCCGACCTGCTCGACTACCGCCCGCCGGCGGGCCAGGCGGACCTCGTGATCCTCTTCTACCTCCAGGTGCGGGAGGCCGACCGGCAGGCGATCCTGCGCTCCGCGGCGAGCGCCGTCGCGCCGGGCGGCACGCTCCTGCTCGTCGGCCACGACGCGAGCAACCTCGAGCACGGCCACGGCGGCCCGCAGGACCCGTCCGTTCTGTACACGGCCGCGGATGTGGCCGCAGATATCGAGGGCAGCGGGCTGGAGATCGAGCGCGGCGAGGTAGTCGAGCGGCCGGTCGAGACGGCCGTCGCGCTGGACGTGCTCGTTCGAGCTAGGCGACGCTGAGCGAGGCGACGCGCCGCCCGCGGAACGCGACGACGAGCGAGCTCGCGAGACCAACGCCCGCCGCGGTCAGAGCCGCCAGCGTGAGCAGCGTCGCCGAGGCGAGCGAGAAGTTGATCGCGACGTCCTTCGACGCGCCGAGCGCGAGCAGGATCGCCGCAGTGGCGCCCATGCCCGCAACGGCGCCGCCCGCCGTGACCGGGATGACCGCCGCCGAGGCGGCGAGGCACAGAACCACGATCGCGATCTCGGGCGAGAAGCCCGAGCCGAGTGCCATCAGCAGGCACGTGCTGCCGATCGCACGGGACACCCAACAGGCGAACAGCCAGGCGCCGGCGACCATGTTCGTCCGCCGGTCAGACGCGCTCTCGCCGACGGCTGCGACGACGCCGCGAGTGCGGTGCCAGCGGGCGACGGGCAGCCGCTGGAGCAGGCGCGGACCGCCGAGCAGAACTGCCGTCGCGCCCAGGCAGACCAGCACGACGAGCGAGAGCGGCAGCAGGAAGATGCCGCCGGCCGTGGAGAGGGCGGCCACCGAGAGCGGGAGCATCGCAACCGCGTCGATCAGGCCGAGCGTGATGATCGAGACCGCGATCGTCTCAAGGCCGATCACCCCGTGCAGCCGGCGCAGCGTCGCGATCTTCACGACGTAGTCGAGCCGGAACGGGAGCACCGTGCCGCTTGCGGCCGACGCGCCGCAGGCAGCGAGGCACCGCGACCCATGCGGCCGGTCGGCGCTTGGGAACACCCGCTGCCAGCCGAGCGCCCGGAAGACGAAGCTCGCCATGTAGCCGACCATGGCCAGCCCGACGAAGCCGAGGTTGGCCTTCTCGAGCGGCCAGCTGGCGCCGGTCAGTCGCCGCGCGAGCAGGAAGCAGGCCACGACCGAGAGCGCGCAGAAGCCGGCGCCGACGATCACGCGCCGGCTCACGCCGGCGGCCGCCATGGTCGGCGCGGCGATCACGCGCGCATCCGGGCGCGCCCGTAGTGGGTGATGTCGCAAGTCACGCTAATCAGCACTCGTCGTGCCGGACCCCTTCCGGCATCCCTCGAAAGGATGAGACGTGGGTTGGACGGCGGCCGTTAGAAGTGCTTACAGAAAGATCAGGGTACGACCGTCACGACGCGAGTCGTCACCCCTTTGGGGTGGAACGCTTCCGAGCGGCCGGTTGCCGGCGTTTGGCCGCCGGCTGCTTGGGCGCCGGGTAGTCCCAGCTGCGCTTGCGGTCGAGCGCTTCCCACTCCGGCCGGATGATCGACATCACAAGCTCGTCCATCGCCTGGCCGCGGTGCCGCCGCGAGTGCCTGCGCACGCCCTCCCGGACGAACCCGCACTTCTCGTACGAGGCGATCGCGCGGTCGTTGTCGGGGGCGACGGTCAGCCCGACCCGCTGCAGGCCGAGCTCGCCGAACCCGAAATCGACGAGGGCGTTCATCGCGTCCGTGCCGAAGCCCTTCCCCTCGTAGCCGGGGAACATGAAGATGCCGACGTCCGAGTGGACCCCCTCGTGGATGTGGTGGTAGTTGCAGCCACCGATCATCTCCGCGGAGCCGAGCTTGCAGATCGCGAAGAAGAACGCGGTCTCGCCCTGCTTCTTCGTGACCTCCTCGTCGTACCAGCGCTCGGACATCGCCTGGTTGACCGGAAACGGGAACCCCGTGAGGTCCGCGATCTCGCGGTCGTTGATCGCGGCGTTCGAGGCGACGGCGTCCTCGCGCTCGAGCGGGCGCAGGTAGACGCGCTCGCCGCGGACGACCGGATTCGGGTGAACCTCGGGCACCGGGCGATTCTACGAACGGCGCCGCCTCATGCACGAAAGGCCCGCATTAGCAGGCCTTTCGTTGGAGGATCGGGCTTCGAGTGCTCCACGGTGACAAGATCTTCACCTGCTTTTGGTGCTCGAGCGCGGTCAGCGCAGCACGAATCCGGTGCCGAGCTCGTCGCGCGGGTCGAGCACGAAGCGGTGCTCGCCCGTGCGGTACGCGGTGCCCTCGACCTCGGTGAGGACGCCCTCCGGCGTCTCGCCGACGATGCGGCGCGAGGAACGTCGTGCCGACGATCGAGTCGTGGCGCAGGTCGTCGCCCTCGTCGAGCGCGCCGTCGCGGCGAGCAGCGCGAGGCGCGCCGAGGTGCCCGAGCCGCACGGCGAGCGGTCGACCTCGCCGTCGGCGAAGACGGTCACGTTGCGCTGGTGCAGCGGGCCGAGCTCCTCGTAGAGGATCGTCCCGTAGATGCCGCCCAGGCGCGGGTCGGCGTGTCTGCGCGACCGGCCGTGCCGCTCCAGCGCGTGCTTCACCGCGCGGCCCGCGTCGATCAGCTGCGGGCAGCTGCGCGGCCGTCGACCCGCAGGCCCGAGGCGCCCGGCAGGGACGCGACGCGTAGATCGCGCCGCCGTAGGCGACGTCGACGGTCGACGCCGGCCGCCGGGCACGTCGCGCGCGACGACGTACGAGGGCACGTTGCGGAACGCGACCGCCTCGACCGCGCCGCCGCGCATGCGCACGGCCGCGACGACGCGGCCCGACGGCACGTCGATCGCGATCTCGGCGTCGCCGTCGGCCGGGCGCCTCGACGCGCCCGACTCGACCGCCCAGGCGCCGAGCGCGATCGTGCCGTGGCCGCACGCGGTCGAGTAGCCGTCCTTGTGCCAGAAGAGGACGCCGAGGTCGGCGCCGTCGTCGTCGGGCGGGACGAGGAAGCAGCCGTACATGTCGGCGTGGCCGCGCGGCTCGTGGCAGAGCAGCCGGCGCACCGCGTCGACCTCCGTGCGACGCGGCCGCGCTGCTCGCGCCGCTCCGCACGGTCGCGCCGTCGATCGGCGGGACGCCGGCCGGTGACGATCCGGAACGGCTCGCCGGCGGTGTGGTAGTCGGTCGCGCTCGACGTCCACTACCGCGGGCCGTGCCAGACGGCCTCGATGTTGTGCCCGTCCGGGTCGAGGACGAAGGCGGCGTAGTACGTGCCGCCGTAGGGGCGGTAGCCCGGCGGCCCGTTGTCCCGGCCGCCGGCCGCGGTCGCAGCGCCCCAGAACGCGTCGACCTGCTCGGTGCCGTTCGCCGTGATCGCGACATGGGTGCGCGCCGCGGGCGGCGGGCCGAGCAGCAGGTCGAACGGCTCGTTGTCCTCGCCCGCGCCGCCGGTGCCGAATCCGAGCGCCTCAGCGCCGTCGTCGTAGACGACCTTCCAGCCGAACGGTGTGAGCGCGGCCGAGTAGAACGCCCGGCTCGCGTCGATATCGGTCATCGGGAGCTTGACGTGGTCGAGCGGCACGACGCCGATGCTAAAGGCGGCGCAGCAGGCGGAACCGCTCGGCGACGATCAGCGTGTCGTCGGAGATCTCGTGCTCGGCCCAGAAGCGCTCGTGCGCCTCCCGCCAGTCGGCGACCGACTCGAAGCCCTCGCCCTCGTCGCGCGCGAACTGGAGGTCGACGTCGCCGGCGCGGACGACCTGGACCTCGGTGATCTCGACGACGCCGACCGGGTCGTCGTCGAACCCGAGCAGCAACGAGCGCTGGCCTGGCCAGGCGAGGTCGTCCTGCTCCTCGCGGAGGCCGGCGGTCGCGGTCTTCTCGCCGCGCAGGACAGCGTCGACCAGCTGCCGGCGCAGCTCCGTGCGCGGGTAGCCGAGCTCCATCGGCGGCCCGTCGACGTCGGGCTCTACGGCCTGATCTCGACGATCTTCGCCTGCCATGCCCCGCGCGGTGCCCGGACCTCGACGGTATCGCCGATGTTCTTGCCGAGCACGGCCGCGCCGAGCGGCGACGTGGGGGAGGCCGTGCCCGCGCCGCCGAGCGGCGAGAGCTCAACCTCGATGCGGTCGCCGCCGTCCCGCTCGACGACGATCGTGTGCCCGACCGTGACGACATCCGCGCCTGAGCCCTCGACGATCTCTGCAGCCTCGAGCCGGGCGCGCAGGATCGTGATCCGCCGCTCCAGCAGGCCCTGCTCGTTCTTGGCCGAGTGGTACTCGAAGTTCTCGGAGAGGTCGCCGAAGCCGCGGGCGACGCGGATCGCGTCGACGATCTCGGCGCGCTTCGGCCCCTCCATCTCGGCGAGGTCGGCGGCGAGCTTGTCGTACTGCTTCTGCGTCATGTGCTCGGTCATCGCGGCGGAGGGTAGCCGTGCTTCGCCTAGACCGCGGCCAGCCCGCGCGCCTTGCGGCTCGCAGCGGTCGCGCGCTTCTGGGCCGACAGCTCGACCTTGCGCAGCCGCACGCTCTGCGGCGTCACCTCGACGCACTCGTCCTCGCGGATGAACTCGAGCGCCAGGTCGAGCGGCAGGGCACGCGGCGGGATCAGGCGCACCAGCTCGTCGGACGTCGACGAGCGCATGTTGGTGAGCTTCTTCTCCTTGGTGGCGTTGACATCGAGGTCCTCGGCGCGTGCGTTCTCGCCGACGATCATGCCCTCGTAGACGTCGGCGCCGGGCCCGACGAAGAGCGAGCCGCGCTCCTGCAGGTTGAACAGCGCAAACGCGGTCGTGCGGCCGGTGCGGTCTGCGATCAACACCCCCGTCGGTCGCGTTCGCAGCTCGCCGTGCCACGGCTCGAAGCCCTCGAAGACGTGGTGGAGGATCCCCGTGCCGCGTGTCTCGGTGAGGAACTCCGTGCGGAACCCGATCAGCCCGCGGGCCGGGACGACCACTTCCATGCGCACCCAGCCCGTGCCGTGGTTGACGAGCGATTCCGTGCGTCCCTTTCGCAGAGCGAAGAGCTGCGTGACGATGCCGACGTACTCCTCGGGCGCGTCGATCGAGACGCGTTCCATCGGCTCGTGGACTGCGCCGTCGATGCGGCGCGTGACGACGCGCGGCTTGCCGACGGTGACCTCGAAGCCCTCGCGGCGCATCTCCTCGACGAGCACCTCGAGCTGCAGCTCGCCGCGGCCCTGCACCTCCCACGTGTCGGGCCGTTCGGTGGGGAGCACGCGCAGCGAGACGTTGCCGACGAGCTCGGAGCGGAGGCGTGCCTCGATCAGGCTCGCGGTCACCTTGTCGCCCTCGCGCCCCGAGAGCGGCGACGTGTTCAGGCCGACGGTCATGGAGAGCGACGGCTCGTCGATCGTGATCGGCGGCAGCGGGCGCGGGTCGTCGGGGTCGGCGAGCGTCTCGCCGATGCGGATCTCGGCGAAGCCGGCGACGGCGATGATCTCGCCCGGCCCCGCCTCGTCGGTCTCGACTCGGTCGAGCGCATCCGTCACGTACAGCTCCGTGATCTTGGCGCGCTCGATCTCGCCGTCCGCGCGGCACCACGCGACCTGTTGCCCGCGGCGGATCGTCCCCTGGTACACGCGGCAGAGCGCCAGCCGGCCCACGTAGGGCGAGGCGTCGAGGTTCGTGACGAGCGCCTGCAGCGGGTGGCCCTCCTCGAAGGAGGGCGCCGGGATGCGCGCGAGGATCAGGTCGAGCAGCGGCTGGAGGTTGGTCGAGTCGCCGAGCTCCTCCTCGATCGAGGCGATGCCCGCGCGCGCATTGCAGTAGACGATCGGGAACTCGATCTGTGACTCGTCGGCGTCAAGGTCGAGGAAGAGCTCGTAGACCTCGTTCACGACCTCGCTCACCCGCGCGTCCGGGCGGTCGACCTTGTTCACGACCAGGATCACGGGCAGCCGCGCCTCGAGCGCCTTGCGCAGGACGAAGCGCGTCTGCGGCAGCGGCCCTTCGCTCGCGTCGACGAGCAGCAGCACGCCGTCGACCATCGTCAGCCCGCGCTCGACCTCGCCGCCGAAGTCGGCATGGCCCGGCGTGTCGATGATGTTGATCTTGGTGGCGCCGTAGCGGACGGCCGTGTTCTTGGCGAGGATCGTGATGCCCTTCTCGCGCTCGAGGTCGCCGGTGTCGAGGATGCGCTCGGCCACCTCCTGGTTCTCCCTGAAGGCGCCCGACTGGAAGAGCAGCGCGTCGACGAGCGTCGTCTTGCCGTGGTCGACGTGCGCGACGATCGCGACGTTGCGGATGTCGTCCCTGAGCGGCACCGACCGAGGGTAGCCGCGGGGCTACGCTGGGCCGGTGCGGGGCCGGCCGACACGGGAGGGCGCGAAGAAGCGTGCCGAGCGCGAGCGCCAGACGGGCCTCGACCCCGAGGATGACGCGGCGAAGTGGCTCGAGGAGCACGATCCGAAGCCGCCCCCGCCGGAGTCGAAGAGCCGCTTCAAGTCGAAGGAGCTGCACCGCTGGCGCCAGCGCCAGGCTCACAGGAAACCGCCAGGAGATTCTTAAAGACGGCTTAGCCGCGTGTGGTTTGCTCAGCGCGGATGTTCTTCGTCCGCTATCTCCGCAGCGAGCTCACGCGCCGCCGTACGCGGACGATCCTGACCGCCGGTGGCTTCGCGGTCGGAGTCGGGCTCGTCGTCGTCATCGCGGGCGTGTCGCGCGGGCTCGACGACGCGCAGAAGACGGCGCTCAACCCGCTGTCGAGCATCGGCACGGACATCACCGTCACGCTCGCCGCCCAGCAGCAGCAGCAGAGCTTCGGGGCCGGGCCGGGCGGCGGGGGCGGTGGGGGCCGCGAGCTCGTCGAGGCGAACCAGTCGGTCGTCACCGACCTCTCCAAGCTCGGAAAGCCCGGCGACCACTTCGTCCACGACTTCTTCCTGCCCGGCACGCAGCTGACCTTCCCGCAGAGCCAGGTGAGCCGCATCGCGTCGCTGCCGGGCGTCTCTACCGTGACGACCGGGCTCGTCCTCTCCGCCGTCCACCAGGAAGGCGTCGTCCCCAAGATCGTCGCCAAGCTCAAGGCGGGCGGGCAGACGCTCAACATCCGCCGCCAGATCACCCCGCCCTCGGCGGCCGAGTTCCAGCAGATGCAGGCGTGCTTCCAGAAGGCCGGCGTCGGCCAGCCGCAGCAGCCGCAGCAGCAGCAGGGCGGCGGAGGGTTCCGCGGTGGCGGCGGCGGAGGCCCGGGCGCGTTCTTCAACTCGGCCGCGGCACGCAAGTGCCTGCCGAAGCGCCTCCGCGAATTCCAGGCGCGGATCACGACGCCGCAGCAGACCCTGCGCCAGGTGCTCGACCCGCCGCAGACCAACATCACGAGCACGACCTACACGATCGGCGGCGTCGACCCGTTGCAGCGCGAGATCGGTCTCGTCACGCCCTCGCTGGTCACCAAGGGCCGCTTTCTGCGCAGCGCGAACGAGGCACTCGTGGGCACGAGCTACGCGAAGCGCCAGGGGCTCAAGATCGGGTCGACGATCGACCTGAACGGAACCACGGTGAAGGTGGTCGGGCTCGTCAAGCCGCCGCTCGGTGGGCAGAGCGCCGACGTCTACATCGCGCAGAAGCAGTTGCAGACGCTCGCGAAGCAGAAGGGCCTCGCGAACGTGGTGCTCGTCCGGGCCGACTCGTCAAGCAACGTCGCCTCCGTCCAGGCGGAGATCGAGCAGGCGCTCGGTGAGGGCGCACAGGTATCCAGCGCGAAGCAGGTGGCCGACTCCATCAACGGGTCGCTCGTCGACGCCTCGGATCTGGCGCACAACCTTGGCGTGCTGCTGGCCGTGCTCGCCGCCGGCGCCGCGTTCCTGCTCGCCGCGCTCCTCACCCTTTCGTCGATCGGCAAGCGCGTGCGGGAGATCGGGACGCTGAAGGCGCTCGGCTGGTCGCAACGGCTGGTCGTGCGCCAGGTGGTGGGCGAGTCCGTCGTCATCGCCGCCCTGGGCGGCCTCCTCGGCGTCGGGCTCGGCGTACTGGCCGCACTGGCGGTCGACGCCTTCGGGCCGACGCTCGATGCGAGCACGACCACGGGAGCGGGCGACGGCCTGTTCGGTCTCGGCCAGGCGCTCACCCGTACAACCTCGACCGCGGTCTCGCTCGACGCGCCGCTGACGCTCCCACTCCTCGCTCCTCGGCTTCGGCCTCGCCGTCGCGGGTGGGCTCGTCGCCGGCACCGCAGGGGCGCTGAGGGCGGCCCGCCTCCGTCCGGCCGACGCGCTGAGGCAGGTGGAGTAGTGGACGCGCCGCTGTACGAGCTCCGCGGGGTCACCCGGACGTTCCGGCGCGGCGACGCAGTCATCAAGGCCGTCGACGGCGTCGACCTGACCATCGCCACGGGCGAGCTGGTCGCGATCGAGGGGCCGAGCGGGTCGGGCAAGACGACGCTCCTGCAGCTCCTCGGGGCGCTCGACCGCGCCGACGCGGGCGAGGTGCTGTTCGAGGGACGCGACCTGAACCTGCTCGGCGACGCCGAGCTAGCCGAGTTCCGCCTGCGCGCGCTGGGCTTCGTCTTCCAGACGTTCAACCTGCTGCCGACGCTGACCGCGCTCGAGAACGTCGAGGCCAAGCTGGCACCCGCGAAGCTCACGGAGCGCGACCTGCGCGAACGGAGCATTTCGCTGCTCGAGGAAGTCGGCCTCGCCGATCGGGCGGAGCACCTGCCCGGGCAGCTGTCCGGCGGCGAGCAGCAGCGGGTGGCGATCGCCCGCGCGCTCGTGATCGAGCCGCGTGTCGTGCTCGCCGACGAGCCGACCGGGAACCTCGACTCCGCCACCGGCGCTGAGATCGTCGAACTGCTCACGCGCGTCGCGCAGGAGCACGGCCAGACGATCGTGATCGTCACGCACAACCCCGAGGTGTCGACGCGCGCGCAGCGCGTCCTGCGCATGCAGGACGGGCACCTGACGGTGCCCGTCGCCGCCTGACGAATACAGTCGGCCGCATCGCCGACGACCTGCCGATCGAGGAGCTGGCGACGCCGGCCGCGTGGGAGGCCTGGCTCGAGCAGCACCATGCCAGCGCCCACGGCGTCTGGCTCAAGTTCGCCAAGAAGGGCACCGGCGTGGAGACGGTCGACTACGCCCAGGCGCTGGACGTCGCGCTCTGCTTCGGCTGGATCGACGGGCAGGTCTCCCGCTTCGACGAGACCTACTACCTGCAGCGCTTCACGCCGCGGACGAAGCGCAGCAAGTGGTCGAAGATCAACCGCGAGCACATTGCGCGGCTCACGAGGGAAGGGCGGATGCGGCCCGCGGGGCTGGCCGCGGTCGAGGCCGCCAAGACGGACGGCCGCTGGGACGCCGCCTACGACTCGCCGAGCACGGCGACCGTGCCCGACGACCTGCAGGCCGAGCTCGACGCAAGCCCGCAGGCGGCGGCGTTCTTCGCGACGCTCAGCAGCGCGAACCGCTACGCGATCCTGTACCAGATCGCCGACGCGAAGCGGCCCGACACGCGGGCGCGGCGCATCGCCAAGTACGTCGGCATGCTCGAGCGCGGCGAGACGGTGCACTGATGGTTGCGCGCTCAAGTACAGTGACGGCATGACTGAGACCACGACACAGCGCGTCACGCCGATCGAGCGCGGGCCGTGCCCCATCGACCCGGGCGTCGACATCGGCCACGTCCACCTGAAGACCGCGGACATCCAGCGCATCCACGACTTCTACGTCGGGGTGCTCGGCTTCGACGTCGTCACGCGGATCGGCGACCAGGCGCTGTTCCTCTCCGCCGGCGGCTACCACCACCACCTGGGCTTCAACACGTGGGAGTCGCAGGGCGGCTCGCCGCCGCCGGCCGGGACGACCGGCCTCTACCACGTCGCGATCCGCTACCCGACGCGCGAGGCGCTCGCCGACGCGCTCGCGCCGGCTTAGGGATGCGCAGTGGCCGCTCGACGGCGTCAACGACCACGGCACGCACGAGGCGCTGTACCTGCGCGACCCGGACGGAAACGGCCTCGAGCTCGCCTGGGACCGCGACCCGTCCGAGTGGCCGCTCGACGCGGAGGGCCATCTGCGGTTCGACCGCGGCGCCGACGTGAACCGCATGGTGCGTGAGCTGCTCGAGCTCGCGGAAGCGGAGCGCTAGCCAGCCGCCGAGGGCGGTACGGTTTCGCCGTGCCGCGCCTCGCGCTCGTCGGACTGCTCGCTGCGCTCGGATTTCTCGCCGTCGGTTGCGGCGGCTACGGCGACGGCGGCGGCGGCTCCACCACGACCGCGCGGCCCGCGACCACGTCGGCGGACACGGTCGCGAACGCGTCCACGGCGACGGTCGAGCGGGCGTCGGAGTCCGGGGAGACCGCCCTCCTCGAGGCCGCCGGCATGTCGGGTCACCCGACCTACGACCGCATCGTCTTCACGTTCAAGAACGCTGTGCCCGGCTACAAGGTCGGGTACGTCCAGAAGCCGATCACGGAGGACGGCTCCGGCGCGAAGGTCAACATCACGGGCGACGCGGTCCTCTCGATCCGCATGGAGCCGGCGTCGGGGTTCGACCTGAACACCGGCGAGGGCGTGATGGTCTACAAGGGGCCGAAGCGGATCAGCGCGGCCGAGACGGGGACGAAGGCGATCACCGAGCTCGTCCGCACCGGCGACTTCGAGGCCGTCCTGACCTGGGCCGCCGGGCTGCCCGAGCAGCTGCCGTTTGCGGTCAGCACCGACGTGAACCCGCCGCGGCTGGTCGTCGACGTCAAGCGGCCGTAGCGCTCTAATGCGTCCGCGGCAGGCTGACGCGGAACGACGCGCCGCCGCCCGGGTTGTCCTCGACCCACGCGCGGCCGCCGTGCAGCTCGGCGAAGCGCGCGACCAGTGACAGGCCCACGCCCGTGCCCGGCGCGGTCGTGCCGTCGCCGCGGCTGAAGATCTCGAACACGGCCTCGCGCTGGTCGGGCGGCACACCGGGCCCGCAGTCGTCGACTGCGAGGAGCACGTCGTCGCCCGCCGCCTCGACGCGCAGGTGGACGGCGGTGCCCGGCGGCGTGTGCTTGAAGGCGTTCACGAGCAGGTTCTCGACCATGCGCTCGACCTTGGGCGCGTCGACGGCCGCCACCACGCGCGCGGTTCGCACGTCGAGGTCGCCGTCGTGCGTGTAGCCCGCCGCGACGTGCGACACCAGCTCGCCCAGATCCGTCTCGCGGAAGCTCGGCTCGAGCAGCCCGTGGCGGAGCCGGTCGAGGTCGAGCAGGTCAGCGAGCAGCGCCTCGAGGCGCCGCGCCTCGGCCGTAAGGTGCTCGACGATGTCGGCGCGTAGCTCGGCCGGAAGCTGGTCGCCACGCTCCTTGAGCGTAATGGCGAAGCCGGTGATGGCGGTCAGCGGCGTGCGCAGCTCGTGCGAGACGGTGGCGAGGATCGTGTCGCGGAGCTCGTCGATGCGGCGCCGCTCGGTGATGTCCTGCGCGGTGCCGAGCATGCGCACGACCGCGCCTGAGGCGTCGCGGACCGCCCGCCCGCGGCCGTGCAGCCACCGGACGGTGCCGTCGGGATGCACAGCGCGGTGGTCGAAGGCGAACGACCCGCCTTCGGCGAAGGCGGCGTCGACGGTCGCGCGCACGCGCGGCGCGTCGTCGGGGTGCAGGCGCGTGAGGTACTGCTCGTAGGTCAGCTTGTCGCCCGGATCGACCCCGAAGAGTCGGTAGAGCTCGTCCGACCAGGTGATCCGGTCGTCCGAGATGCTCCACTCCCAGCTGCCGATGTGCGCCACGTCCTGCGCCTCGGCAAGGGCGTTGCGCGCCGCCACCAGGCCTTCCTCGGCGGCCTCGCGCTCGGCCAGGATGGCGCCGAGCAGGAGCATCGTCACAGTGACCACCGCGAACAGCGCCTCCATCACCTGAACCGTGTGGGTCGCGCTCTCCTGGCCCAGGGGGACGCTGCCGTGCACCGAGCCGGCGACGGCGAACGCCACGACGACGAAAGATGCTGCGGTCGCGCCCGCCTGGCGGAAGCGGAGCGGCGCCCAGACCAGCAGCGGAAAGAGCAGGCTGCGGTATCGCCAGGCGCCGGCGAGGAAGACGACCGACGCCAGCGTCCCGAGGAGCGCGAGAAGGACGCCGCCCTCGACGAGGCGCGTCCGAGAGAGCCGAGGCGGCGTGGGAATCCAGACGAGCAGCAAGGGCGCGACGACGAGGACGCCCATGGCGTCGCCGATCCACCACAGCAGCCACGACGAGCCGTACGAGTGGCTGAGATCATCCGCCAACCAGAGCGTCGTGACGCCGTTGGTGGCGGCGATCGTCGTCGCGGCGGCCGCGGCGAGGAAGACGAGCGCGAAGACGTCTCGCACGCGCGCAAGGGCGGGCCGGAAATCGACGCGCCGCAGCAGGTAGCCGCCGGCGACCGCCTCCAGCGTGTTGCCGGTGGCGATCGCGGCCGCGACCGGGATCGACGCGTCGCTCGTCGCGTTCGCGAGGAACGCGCCGAGCGCGATCGCCGGCCACATGCGGGGGCCGAACAGGACGACGGCGGCGAGCGCGATGCCCGCCGGCGCCCACACGGGCGTGATCACGCCCTCCGCAACGGAGAGCTCGATCCCGAACTTGGCCGCCGCCAGGTAGAGCCCCGCGATGCCGGCCAGGAGCAGGAGCCGCCGCGTCCCGCCGGCGCGTGCGAGTGCACGCGTCAGCGCGGAGTCCGCAGCGTCGGGCGCGGCGCTCAGGTCCGACTCGGCAACCGTGCCCGCACGTTAGCGCGGACGCAGGCTCGGCCTGGCGGTTGTCGCACGGGCGATCCTTTCGCGGGTTCGGCGTGCCGCGCGCCGGGTCGGACGGGAGTTGATGGCCAGATCGGCGCTCCTCCCTCCGGGTGTGCAAGCCCTAGTCCGAGTGATCCGCTACATGATGTCCAGGCGCAGGTCCTCGAGATCGAGGTCGCGCGTGACCTGGCGTGCGATCTCGTCGTCGATCAGCTGACGGCGCCTGAGGTCGGCCACCGCCTGCCGCTCGGCCTCGAGCAGCTCGCGCCGTAGCCGCTGGTAGGACTGAGACTGCTCCTCGATCGAGCCGTCGCCGTCGGGGTCGAACCGCGACTGGAACCGGTTGATGCGGAAGCCGTACAGCCCGCGCATGCGCTCGACCGTGGCCGGGTTCGCCCACTCCTCGTCGACGAGCTCCTCGAGCCGGGCGAGCGCTGCCTCGGCGGCTTTGATGCGCGCCTTCGCCTCCTCCTTCTCGGCGAGGCCGTCGTCCTCGAGGTCAAGCAGCTTGATGAGCGCCGGCAGCGTGAGGCCCTGGCAGACGAGCGTGCCGAGGATGACGCCGAAGGTGAGGAAGACGATCAGGTCGCGGTTCGGGAAGGCGTCGCCGGCGTCGGTGGTCAGCGGCAGCGCGAGCGCGGCGGCGAGCGATACGGCACCGCGCATGCCCGACCAGCCGAGGATCACCAGCGGGCGCCACGACTCCGCGCCCATCGGCCGCAGCCGACCCGGCAGGCGGGCCGTCGCGAAGATCCACGCGAAGCGCACGCCCGTCACCGTGACCGTGATGAGCGCCGCCCAGCCCACCAGCTCGCCGGTCGAATAGCCGGAGAGCGCGTCCACGATCGCCGGTAGCTGGAGCCCGACCAGCATGAACAGCACTGCGTTGAGGACGAAGAAGACGATCTCCCACAGCGCCTGTCCCTGGAGGCGGGTCTGCGAGTTCGTCAGCTCGGGGGTGTGCCAGCCCATGTAGATGCCCACCGTCACTGCGGCCAGCACGCCGGAGGCGCCCAGCGCCTGCGCCGGCAGGAAGGCGATGTAGCCGGTGAGCAGCGAGATCGTGAGCTCGAGCGGCGGGTCGTCGAGGCGGAGGCGAACCTGGCGGACGACGTAGCCGGCGGCGAGCCCGATCGCGATCCCGCCCATCACGGCGAGGAAGAAGCGTCCCGCCGACGTGGCCAGCGAGAAGCTCCCGCTCACGACGGCGATGACGGCGACGCGGTAGGCGACGAGCGCGGTGCCGTCGTTCAGCAGGCTCTCGCCGTCGATCAGCCCGACGAGCCGGCGCGGCAGGCCGACCCGCTGGGCGATCGCGGTGGCGGCGGTCGGGTCGGTGGGGGAGACGATCGCGCCGAGCACGAAGGCGGTCGGCCAGTCGATCCCCGGGATCAGGGCGTGCGCGACCCAGGCGACCACGACCGTCGTGACGAGCACCAGCCCGACCGCGAGCAGCGAGATCGCGCCGATGTTCGAGCGCAGCTCGCGCAGCGAGGTGAAGAATGCGGTGCCGTAGAGGAGCGGCGGCAGGAAGGCGACGAAGACGAGCTCCGGGTCGAGCTCGATCGCCGGCATCCCGGGCACGAGCGCGATGCCGAGCCCGCCGACGACGAGCAGGATCGGGTACGGGATCCGCGTGATCGTCGCCGAGGCGAGCAGAAACGCCGCGATGACGAGGACACCGAGCAGGATCAGGCTGTCGTGGGCGGACAGCTCCACCTGTGGATTCTTGCCGAGCCGGGGGTCGCTGCGCGCGCTCGGTGTCGCGGCCCAAGGCCGCGCCGCGACCGCGGCGACTTAACGGCTCGTCGGCGGCCGGTTCAGCCTCCAGTGTCGCGATCGTCGTCGGTCGAGTCGGTCATCTGGTGCCCCATCGACCCGCCGGACTCGAGCTCGCGGTCGCCCCGTGCGATCCCCCAGGCCATATGGACGAGGCCCGCGACGACGACGGCCACGATCACGATGACGATCACCAGGCCCACGCTCACCGCCAGCAGGTTCATGCGTCTCCTTTCGGCTCCACCCACACGCTACTCCCGCGGGTAGCCTCGGCGGGTGGAGTACCGCGACCTCGGCCGCACCGGAGTGAAGGTCAGCCCGCTGTGCCTCGGCGCGATGATGTTCGGGGCGTGGGGCAACCCCGACCACGACGAGTCGATCCGGATCATCCACCGGGCGCTCGACGCCGGCATCAACTTCATCGACACCGCGGACGTCTACTCGGCGGGCGAGTCGGAGGAGATCGTCGCCAAGGCGCTCGCCGGGCGCCGCGACGACGTCGTCCTCGCCACCAAGTTCCACGGCTCGATGGGCGACGGGCCGAACCGCGCGGGCAACTCGCGCCGCTGGGTCATGCAGGAGGTCGACGCGAGCCTGCGGCGGCTGGGCACCGACTGGATCGACGTGTACCAGGTGCACCGCTGGGATCCCGACACCGACCTCGACGAGACGCTCGGCGCGCTGACCGACCTCGTGCGCGCGGGGAAGATCCGCTACTTCGGCTCGTCCACGTTCCCCGCGCACGTGATCGTCGAGGCGCAGTGGGTTGCGGAGCGGCGCAGCCGCGAGCGCTACCTCTGCGAGCAGCCGCCGTACTCGGTGCTCGTGCGCGGGATCGAGCGCGACGTGCTACCGGTGTGCGCGCAGTTCGGGA
The DNA here is from genome assembly GCA_963734565.1 of uncultured Thermoleophilia bacterium. Taxonomy (GTDB): domain Bacteria; phylum Actinomycetota; class Thermoleophilia; order Gaiellales; family Gaiellaceae; genus JACVRM01. The sequence continues at coordinate 1,146,846 of CAVTHM010000007.1, forward strand.
TGGGCGTGATCCCGTGGAGCCCGCTCGCGGGCGGCTGGCTCTCCGGCCGCTACCGCAAGGGGCAGGACGCGCCCGAGAGCACGCGCTCGGGGCGGATCCCGTGGCGCTACGACATGTCGCTGCCCGAGAACCAGCGCAAGCTCGATGCGGCCGACGCGCTCGCGCAGCTCGCCGAGAAGGCGGGCATGACGCTGATCCAGCTCGCGCTCGCGTTCGTGCTGCGCCATCCGACAGTGACGGCGCCGATCATCGGCCCGCGCACGATGGAGCAGCTCGAGAGCCAGCTGGCCGCACTTGATGTCACACTGGACGACCAGCTGATGGACCGAATCGACGAGATCGTCCCACCCGGTACGACGATCAACCCGGCCGACTCCGGCTGGACGCCGCCGTGGCTCGGCGGCCGTCCGTGGCCCAGGTGACGCGCACGGCGCGCGTCAAGCCCGCGGCCCGCCCGACGCTGCGCGGCGTCTCGCACCAGTACGCGTGCGCACTTGCCGTCGGCGCGGGCGTCGTGCTCGTCGTGCTGGCCGACGGCGCCCTGGCACGCGTCGCGGCGGCTGCGTTCGCGATCACGGTCGCACTGATGTTCGGCGTGAGCGCCGTGTACCACCGCGTCACCTGGCGCCCCCGTCCGCGCCGCTGGATGGCGCGCGCCGACCACGCGGCGATCTACCTGCTGATCGCCGGCACCTACACGCCGTTCGCGCTCCTCGCCCTCAGTGGCGCCTGGCGGATCACCGTCCTCGCGGTCGTCTGGGCCGGTGCGCTGGCAGCGATCACGCTCAAGTTCGCCTGGGTGGAAGCACCGAAGGTGCTGGCCGTCCTCACGGCCGTGCTGCTCGGCTGGGCGGGGATTGCCGCCATGCCGCAGATCATCTCCCGCATCGGTGCAGCGCCCACGACGCTGCTGTTCGTCGGCGGCGTGCTCTACACCCTGGGCGCACTGGTGTACGCGTTCCGGCGGCCGAACCCGAGCCCGCGGGTCTTCGGCTACCACGAGATTTTCCACGCGTTCGTCGTGGCCGCCGTCGCCTGCCACTACGTGGGCGTCAGCATCTACCTGATGTAGGTAGCTACGTGAGCGCGAAGTCGAGCGTGCAGACGGCGCCGAAGCCGAGGCACCAGACGGCGAACGGGATCAGCGTCCGCGTCTCGAAGTAGCGCATCAGGAAGCGCACCGCAAGGTAGGCGGTCGCGCCCGAGCAGAGCGACGCGACCAGCGCCTGCCCGCGGACGCCGTCGCCGGTCGAGCCGAAGAGCTCCGGCAGCTTCAGCAGCGCGGCCGCGCCGATGATCGGCGTCGCCAGCAGGAACGCGAAGCGCGCCGCGTCCTTGTGCGAGAGCCCGACGAGCAGGCCGCCGCCCATCGTCGCGCCCGTCCGTGAGATGCCCGGGATCAGGGCGAGCGCCTGCGCCGCGCCGACGAAGAACGCATTCGGGAAGCGCATCTGCTTCGCGATCCGCGTGTCGTCGTCCTCGTCCGTCTGCGGCGCGCGCCGCCGCAGCGCCTCGGCGCCGATCAGCAGCAGGCCGTTCACCATCAGGAAGAACGCGGCCGACTGCGCCGACGCGAACAGGCTCCGCAGCGCGTGCTCGAGCGCCAGCCCGAGGATCCCGGCCGGGATCGTCCCGACGATCAGCAGCCACGCGAGCTTGGCGTCCGTGTCGTTCTCGCGGATCTCGCGCTCGCGCAGGCTCCGACAGCAGCCCGCGCACGATCCGCGCCCAGTCACGCCGGAAGAAGAGCAGCAGCACGATCGCCGTCGCGAGGTGGGTGGCGACGAGGAAGGTGATGAAGTAGTCGTCGTTCTGGTGGATGTCCCAGCCGAAGAGCTGCGGCAGGATGACGCTGTGCCCGAGGCTCGAGATCGGGAACAGCTCGGTGACGCCCTGGAGCAGCCCGAGGACGATCGCCTGGAAGTAGGTGATCGGCGCGTCGAGAAGGATCACGTGGCGGGCTGGGCGCTGTCCTTCTTGCCCGTCTGAAACCAGACGAACGCGAGCAGCGCGAGCCCGACGAGGAATGCGGCGATGCCGTGCTTCACGTGGTGGTGCCCCGAGCCGTCCTCGTGGCCCGGGATGAAGCCCGGCAGCGAGTCGGCCGGCACCGCCCAGTAGACGACCGCCAGCACGATGAGAGCGATCCCGAGGATGGCGGCCACGGCGATGACGGCTGGATGGCGGGCGTTCACGGCGCGGCCGAGCGTAGGGCGCCGCGTGACGAATCGTCCGCCGCGCTCAGGTTCCGTTCAGGCGCGCAACTACAGTCAGAGGATGGAGGCAGAGCTCACCACGCTCGAGTTCGAGGCGCTCGTCGAGGAGGCGATCGCCTCGGTGCCCGAGCCGCTCGCCGGGTTCATGTCGAACGTCGGCGTGATCGTCGACGAGCAGGCGTCGCCGTGGCAGTCGGTGCTCGGGCTCTACCAGGGCATCCCGCTGACCCGCCGCAACACCGCCTACGCGGGCGCGCTCCCCGACAAGATCACCATCTTCCGCTGGCCGATCGAACGGGCCTACGGGACCGACCCCGACCGGCTGCGCGACGGCGTCCGCCACGTCGTCGTGCACGAGATCGCCCATCACTTCGGCATCTCGGACGAGCGGCTACGCGAGCTCGGCGTGTACTGAGCGTCCCAGCTAGCCACGAAGTAGCTAGAACAGCTCCATGGAAGAGGCCCCGCGCGTCCGCGTGATCTTCGGCGCGCTGCTGCTCGTCCTCTTCCTCGCCTCGCTCGACCAGACCATCGTCGCGACGGCGCTGCCCACGATCGTCGGCGACCTGGGCGGGCTCGAGCACCTGTCCTGGGTCGTCACGTCGTACCTGCTGGCCTCGACGGTGTCCGGGCCGCTCTACGGGAAGCTCGGGCGACCTCTACGGCCGCAAGATCGTCCTGCAGACGGCGATCGTGATCTTCCTCGTCGGCTCGGCGCTGTGCGGGCTGTCGCAGAACATGGGCCAGCTGATCGCGTTCCGCGGCCTGCAGGGGCTGGGCGGCGGCGGCCTGATCGTGGTGACGATCGCCGTGATCGGCGACATCATCCCGCCGCGCGAGCGCGGCCGGTACCAGGGCTTCTTCGGCGCCGTCTTCGGCGTCTCGACGGTGATCGGCCCGCTGCTCGGTGGCTTTTTCGTCGACAACCTCTCGTGGCGCTGGATCTTCTACGTGAACATCCCGATCGGCCTGCTGGCGCTCGTCGTCATCGGCGCCACGTTCCGGCCGCACACGGCGCACGTGCGCCACGCGATCGACTACGCGGGCGCCGCGACGCTTGCCGGCGCGATCACGTCGATCGTCCTCTTCACGTCGCTCGGCGGGTCGACGTACGACTGGGGCTCGCCTCAGATCGTGGCGCTGATCGTGCTCGCGCTCGTGCTCGTGCCCGCGTTCCTGTGGATCGAGTCCCGCGCGGCCGAGCCGATCCTGCCGCTCACGCTCTTCCGCAACCGGATCTTCGCCGTCTCGGCGGCCATCGGCTTCATCGTCGGAATGGCGCTCTTCGGCGCGGTCACGTACCTGCCGCTGTTCCTGCAGGTTGTGAAGGGCTCGAGCGCGACGCGCTCAGGGCTCGAGCTGACGCCGATGATGGCCGGGCTGCTGGTCTCGTCGATCGTGAGCGGCCAGCTGATCTCGAAGTTCGGGCGGTACAAGCCGTTCCCGATTGCCGGCACGTTCCTGATGGCGCTGGCGATGCTGCTCCTTTCGCGCCTCGACCAGAGCACCACGGCCGCGTTCACGCTCGGCGCCATGGTCGTGCTCGGGCTCGGCCTCGGGATGACGATGCAGGTGCTCGTGCTCGCGGCGCAGAACGCCGTCGACTACAAGCTGCTCGGCGTCGCCACCTCGGGATCGACCCTGTCACGGCAGATCGGCGGCTCGATCGGCGTCGCGCTGTTCGGGACGATCTTCGTCAACCGGCTGCACACCGAGCTGGCGCAGCGGTTTCCCGCAGGCGTGCGGCCGCCGGCGCAGGCGAGCCCGGCGATCATCCGGAGCCTGCCGCCCCAGCTCCACGTGCCGTACATCAACGCGTTCGTCGACGCGCTGTCGCCGATCTTCGTCGTGGCCGCGGTGCTGTCGCTCGTCGCGTTCGGGCTCACGTGGCTGCTGCGCGAGATCCCACTGCGCCAGACGGCCCAGTCCGAGGGCGTGGGGGAGGCGTTCGCGTCGCCGCGCGACGACGACTCGTACCGCGAGCTCGAGCGGGCGCTGACCGTGCTCGCCCGGCGCGAGGAGCACTGGGGGATCTACGAGCGGCTGGCGCAGCGCTCCGGCGTCGCGCTCGACCCGCCCGAGCTGTGGCTCTTCTCGCGGATCGCCGAGCGCGAGCCGTTGTCGCGAACGCAGCTGGACGCCGAGCTCGCCGTGGAGCACGAGCGCCTGGCGGGCAGCCTGGCGGTGCTGGAGGAGCGCGGGCTCGTCGCGGACGGCACTGGGCACGTCGCGCTCACCGCCCTCGGCCGGGCGGATCACGATCGCATCGTCGCCGCCCGCCGCGAGCGGCTCGCCGAGCTGCTCGGCGGCTGGAACCCGGAGGAGCACGCCGATCTGCGCCGGCTGCTCGATCAGCTCGCGCAGGCTGTGACGAGCTCCATGCCGGCCGCGCCGCGCCCCGGCTAACGACGTCTTAGTAGTAGAGGCGGTCGCGGTGGTCGTCGACGAGCCACGCCTGGATCCGCCGGTGGTGCCGGGCGAGCTCGGCGTCGACGGCCGCGGCGCGCTCACCGTCGAGCACCACCTTCGGCTCGCGGTGGCGCCGGCCCTCGAGCAGCTCGAGCCGCTTCGCCGTCGGCGGATGCGTCGCGTTCAGGCGGGCGGGCATGAGGCGGGCGACGCGCCGGCGGCGCTCTCGCTCGCGCTCCGGGACTGCGTCGAGCGCTGCGTGGAGGTCGGCGAACAGGTCGGCGTCGCGGCCTGCGTGCGCGGTGCGCTGCACGGCCGCGTCGACCGTGGATGCCAGGAGCAGCGTCTCCTTCAGGGCGACGGTCGCGTCGGTCCCGGCGACGTCGGCGGCGAGCGCGTCCGCGTAGTACTCGGCCCGCTGGTCGTCGCGCAGCAGCAGGTGGAGCTCCAGCTGTAGCAGCCACCAGAACGGCCGCGACAGGATGCGGAAGAAGACGTTGATGACGCGCTCGAAGCCGCCCAGGCCGCCCATGAAATCGGGCATCACATCGTACGGCGCCAGGACGTTGTAGATCTCTGCGAGCGAGTTCACGGCCGTCCCGACGAACAGCCCGCGCCGCACGTCGCCGTTCCGGCCGTGCCCGAGCTCGTGCCCGATCAGGGCCACGCGCGGCTCGGGCGCGAGCGCCTCGAAGAGCGGCAGCCCGAGCGTGAGGACTCGCCTGCGCCGCAGTCCGACGACGTTCCAGTTCGCGTTGAACCGGTGGTCGACGACGAGCGTGTCGATCGTTCGTGTGCCGAGCGCGGCCGCGACGTCGTCGATCACGCGGTGAAGCTCCGGCGCCTCGGCGCGGCTGACGATCCCCTCATCCGGCTGCTCGCCGAACCGCGGACGCATGAGCCACGCCAGGCCGAGCAGGATCGCGGCGGCCACGAACGCGAACGGGTTCGGGAAGGCGAGGACCGGCAGCGCCACGCCGACCACGACGAAGACGAGCGGCAGGACGTGGACGACCGCGGCGATGGCGTAGGCGGTGGCGTTCGCCGGTGTCAGGTGCGGCTCGAGCGAGTCGGCGGCCAGCAGCTCGCGGCTCAGGCGGTCGCCCATCCGCGCGCCGACGCGCTCGTAGAGGCGCTCCAGGCGCCCGGTCGCCTCGGGCTCCTCGGGGGCCGACAGGTTCCAGCTGCACGCGTCGCACCAGTCGACGAATCCGGTCTGCACCGGGATCTGCGCGCCGCATTGCGGGCACGCCCTGGCGCTGACAAGGGTCACCCACAAACGGTATCGCGGGTTCCGCGGAGGGCCAAGCGGTGGATCAGGCTCCCTCGACCGGGGTACCCTGAGCGGGTGGAGATCGCGCCCAGCCGCCGCCGCCTCGCCGTCGTGGCGTCGCTCGGGCTGCTGACGGCGTTCGCCATCGCGATGATCGTCGCGCGCAACGTCTACACCGGCGAGTCGACCTACGCGAACCTGATCTGGAACCTGACGCTCGCCTGGGTGCCGCTCGTGCTCGCCATGTTCGTGTACGACGCGGCCCGCCGCGGCACCGCGCGCTGGCTGATCTGGGCGGGGGCGATCGCGTGGCTCCTCTTCTTCCCGAACGCCCCGTACCTGATGACCGACTTCCAGCTCCTGCGCGACTGGACGGCGGCGCCGGTCTGGTACGACGTCGTGCTCCTCTCGACGACCGCGTGGACGGGGCTCACGCTCGGCTTCGCCTCGCTCTACCTCATGCATGTCGTCGCGCGGCGGCACCTGTCGCCGCTGGTGGTCTGGCTCGGGATCGCCGTCGTGCTGGGCGTCTCGTCGTTCGGGATCTACCTGGGCCGCTTCGAGCGGTGGAACTCGTGGGACATCGTCTCGCAGCCCGGGCCGCTGCTCTCAGACGTCGCCGGCCGCATCGCGCACCCGGACCCGCGGACGGCCGGCGTCACGGTCGTGTTCACGGCGTTCCTCGCGCTCGCCTACGGCGCCTTCTACAGCGTGGTCCGGCTCGGGATCGCCGAGCGGCCGCCGGCCTGAGCAGGCGACTCCTCCTCGCGATCGACCTCGGCGTGAAGGCCGCGCTGCTGGCGCTGCTTCTGCTCGCCGTCGTGAAGCCCGACCTGCCGCAGTTCGAGGGCAAGGCGATGACGGGGAGGGCGCTCGCCTATCCGGTCTCGACGGTGATCGTGCCGGTTGGGTGGTGGTTCGTTGCGCGCCGGCGTGGACGCCGGCCCGCGTACCCGTACGTGCTCGACATCCTCGTGGTGCTGCCCTTCCTGATCGACACGGTCGGTAACGCGCTCGACCTCTACGACTCGATCGACTGGTGGGACGACCTCAACCACCTCGTCAACTGGGCGATCCTGGTCGCCGCGTTCGGCCAGCTGCTGCTGCGGCTGCCCGTCGCACCGTGGGCGATGTTCGGGCTGGCCGTCGGCTTCGGCGCCGTGACGGCGATCCTCTGGGAGCTCGCCGAGTACTTCACGTTCATCCGTTCGAACCCGGACGAGTACCGCACCGCGTACACCGACACGCTGGGCGACCTGACGCTCGGCCTCACAGGCTCCGTCGCGGCCGCGCTGTTCACGGTCTGGCTGGCCCGGCGCCGCCCCGCTGTGGACGAAGAGTTACAGGGACTGTCCCCGTGACGCGCGATCCGCAGCGCGAGGCCGAACCCCCGTGCCAGGCACGGGTTCAAGGCGCCCACAGGCCGGCCAAATAGAGCGAGGCCGCCACGCCTGAAGGCGTGACGGCCTCACGATCTCTTGGCGGGGCTCGCCGCAACGAACCCCGCCGAGGCTGCTCGCCGAAGCGCGCAGCTTCGCGCCACTGAAGGCGCGGACCCTCTCCCTCAGAGAACGATTCTTGAAGCCGTTTCCGGCGGGCAGCCGGACTGAATCAGCCTGCGCACCTGGCTGAGATCGACGCGCGACTGCGCGAGCGTGCTCGACAGCTCAGTCGTGAAGCCCAGACGAATGAACTGCTCGAACCGCCACGTCCGCACTGCCGTCTCGAGGTCCTCCCGCTCCTGATCACTGTCCTGAACCACAACTCCCCCTCGTTCCTTGGACGCCTCCCCCGGTGCGTCCGCCCGCTCAGCATGCGACGCCCGCCCGAGCAGGTGAATCCCTCAAATGAGGGAAACGGCTCCTCGTGGGCCACAACCTCCGAACGAGTGATGCGGGTGAGCCCAATGGCCGCATTACCATCCAGTGCCCTGAGCGCCCTGTCGGCCAGGCGTCGTCGAACCGCGGCGATCGTGGCCGCGGGTGTCGCGGCCGAGATCGCGGTGCTCGTCCCCTCGGGCACGGTCGACGCGCTCTTCTTCCCGGGCGTCCCGGGCGTGACCGCCGCCACGATCGCGGCGATCGTCGCGATCCTCGCAGGGCCGGCGGGCGGGGCGGTCGTCGCGGTCGGTCGCCAGCTACCCGGGCTGCCAGCAGCGATCCGAGTTCGCCGGTTTCGCCCGCTACGGCTACTCGAAGTCGCACCACCGCTTCGTCTGGGGCGTCAGGCTCGTCCTGTTGACCGACGAGCGCGGGCTGCCGCTCGGCTACACGATCGTGCCCGCCAACGAGAAGGAGTACGAGCCGCTCGCCGATCTGCTCAGCGGCACCCCAGCCGAGGTCGTGATCGCCGACAAGGGCCTCTGGGGACGCGCATACCGCAAGCGGCTGGCCGCCAGCGGCACCCTCTTGCTCACCCCCGACAGGACCCGCACGGCCGCCAACCTCGGACGCGAGCGCACGCTCGCGTCCTCACGGCTCGTGATCGAGAGCGTCTTCGCCAACCTGAAAGGACAGATGCGGCTCGAGCGACACCTGGCCAAAACACCGGCCGGGCTCGCCGTCCGCATCGCCCAACGCATCCTCGCCCTCACCATCGGCGTCCTCCTCAACACCCTCGCCGGCCGACCCGCACGCGCCCTCGCCGCCTACGACGGCCGCTAAATCACATCAAGCCTCTAGCTGCCAACGACCTGGACGACCCAGCGGCGATCCCGCTCGCGGTCGAGCTCCAGGAAGAGCACGCGCTGCCAGGTGCCGAGGGCGAGCTCGCCGTCGCGCACGGGGACCGACTCGCCGGCGGGGCCGAGCAGCATCGCCATGCAGTGCGAGTGGCCGTTGCCGGTCTCCATGTCCTCGGCGCAGACGTTCTCCGTGCGCCGGTCCCAGTCGTCGTGCGCGTAGTAGCGGTCGCGCGGCACGAGCGCCTGCAGCATGCCCGCGAAGTCGTCGAGGAACCCGGCCTCCCACTCGTTGACCCGCACGCAGCAGGTCGTGTGCGGCGAGTAGACACAGGCGATCCCGTTGCGGATGCCGCTCTCGGCGACCGCGTCGTTCACCTCGTCGGTGATGTCGGTGACGGTCAGGCCTCCCGCCGTCCGCAGGTTCGTCTCGCGCTGGAAGACCTTCATGCGCGAGGTCTCGTATGCAGGACCCCCGACACGCCGCACGAGTCTATCCACGCCGTCTGAACCGAAGATGAGTACAACCGTCGGTACGCTCGCCCGACAACGCGGGCCCGTAGCTCAGCGGTTAGAGCAGCCGGCTCATAACCGGTTGGTCCCTGGTTCGAATCCAGGCGGGCCCATGCCAAACTGCGGCATGGCCTCCGCGGCCGCGTACACGGGCTCCGTGCCGCGCTTCTACGACCGGAAGCTGGGGCCACTCCTGTTCGAGCCCTATGCGGACGACCTCGTCGCCCGCGTGCCTGCGCGCGACGGGTTGCGGGTGCTCGAGCTCGCCTGCGGCACCGGCGCCGTGACGCGGCGGCTTCGCGAGGCGCTCCCCGCCTCCGCGACCTTGGTCGCGACCGACCTCCACGAGGCGATGACGAGCTACGCGCGCACGGCGGTGCCCGCGGCCGGCATCGACTGGCGGGAAGCGGACATGGAAGCGCTGCCGTTCGCTGACGGGTCGTTCGACGTCGTCGTCTGCCAGTTCGGCCTCATGTTCCCACCGGACAAGCCGCAGGCGTTTCGCGAGGCGCGTCGCGTGCTCGCGCCGGGCGGCGTCTTGTTGGCGAGCGTGTGGGGTGTGCTCGAAGAGAACCCGGTCATGGCGGTCATGAACCGCACCGTCACCGCTCTCCATCCGGAGGACCCGCCGCGCTTCTTCCACACGCCGTACGGCTACGCGCGCAAGCGCATCGCGGCGGACATCGCGGCCGCCGGCTGGGACGCCCAGCTGGAGGACGTGCGCCTCGAGGTCCCGTGCGCCGCCGTGGACGTCGCCGAGGGGTTCGTTCGCGGGACGCCGCTCTCCCACGAGCTCGCCGAGCGCGGAGCCGATCCAGCCGCCGTTGTGCGCGACGTGGTCGCCGCGCTCACGCACGCGTTCGGCGCCGCGCGGTTCCCGCTGGCGCATGCCGCCACCGTGGTCACAGCCGTCGCGTAGCGAACCTCCGGGCGAGCGGTGGTGTAATTCGTCGATGAGGCGTCTGCTCGCGCTGCTGGTCGTTGCCGCCGCGGCGAGCGCGGTCGCGCCCGCGTCGCACGCAATCCTCGGCGAGCAGCGGCTGCTGGTCGTCCGCGTGACGTGGGGTCCCGAGCCGTTCGCCGACGCCCAGGTCCAGAGCGTCGTCTTCGACCAGACGGCCGCGTTCGTGCAGGCGTCGTCCTTCGGCAAGGCGTCGATCGCCGGCACGTGGACGCCGTGGTTTCGCGTGTTCACCGCGCAGGCGCCGTGCGACATGCAGCTGATCGAGCAGCTCGGGCGCCAGGCGGCACAGCAGGCGGGTTACGACCTGACCGCCTACAACCGCTTCGCCTTCCTCTTCCCGCGCATCGGCTGCTGGTGGACCGGCTACGGCAGCGGCGAGACGATCTTCCTGAACGGCGCGCTGACCCGCACGCTCGTCGTGCATGAGCTCGGCCACACCTACGGCCTGAGCCACGCGAACACCTGGGAGTGCCTGCACGGGAGCTGCGACGCGTACGAGTACGGCGACCCGTACGACACGATGGGCCGCGGCGACGGCGACTTCAACGCGTGGGAGAAGCTGCGGCTCGGCTGGATCACCAACACGGTGACCGCCGCGGGCGCCGGCCTCTACACGATCGACCGCCCCGACCGGCCGAGCGCCCTCTCGCAGGGGTTCTCCGTCTCGACCGCGCGGACGGAGTACTGGTTCGAGAACCGCCAGGAGAAGCTGCCGGTCCTACCGACGGGCGTCCTCGTCCGAACGACCGGCCCGCCGACGACACCGCCGCAGTTTAGGACGCCGCCCCTTCAGACCCTGCTCCTGCCGAACGCGGGCGGCACCGGCCAGCCCGCGCTCCAGCCGGGGCAGACGTTCAGCGTCGCGGGGGTTTTCTCGGTCACGGTCGAGTCGCAGGTAGACGGCGTCGCCGGGCTGCGGTTTCGCTGGGAGGACACCACCAAGCCGGCTGCGCCGAAGATCGTCTCGCCGGGCGCCAAGCTCGGGCGCCGGGCGAGCTTCGACGTGCGCTGGAACGAGGCGGCCGAGTCGGGGAGCGGCGTGGCCGCCTACGACGTGTCGCTCGACGGCGCGCGCCCGACGCGCGTCGCCGTGCAGTTCCCGCTGACGCCCTACGCCACCTTCGCGATGCCGGGCGCGGGCGCCCACCGCGTGTCTGTGCGGGCCGTCGACCGGGCCGGGAACCGCGGCCCGGCTGCCGTACGGCGCTTCACCGTCGCGAAGCGCTAAGACCGCCCACGACCGGTGCCGATAGGAACTACAGCCGGGCGGAACCGGTGGGGGAGAATCGAGCCGACTGGGGCTCGTCGGCTCCCCGGCCCGCCCGGCCTCTGACGTTGTAGCTCCCGCCGCGGCGTTTTCCTCCCCCGGCCGGCTCCCTCAACCGAAGGATGGGTCGGTTCCCCCTGGAGGGGGATGCCGTGGGGGATGCCGCCGACGACGATCAGGTACGAAACACTGGCGACCTGAAAAGGGGTTTCACATGTCTGCGGTACTTCTGCGACGCAAGCTGCGCAACTTCGGTGGGCCGGCGCTTCGTGAGCGCCTGAGCCTCTAGCAGCACTCAGCACTCCCTCCTCTGTCTCTTGCGCGCCGGGCTTCATGGCCCGGCGCGCGTGCGCTTGCGTAGTATCGGGAGCGATGGCCGACCTCGGAACGATGCGCGTCAAGACGGGTCTCGCCGAGATGCTCAAGGGCGGCGTGATCATGGACGTGACCGACGCCGACCAGGCGAGCATCGCGGAGAACGCGGGTGCCGTCGCCGTCATGGCGCTCGAGCGCGTGCCCGCCGACATCCGGCGCGACGGCGGGGTCGCCCGCATGGCCGACCCGACGAAGATCAAGGAGATCCAGGAGGCCGTGAGCATCCCGGTCATGGCCAAGTGCCGCATCGGCCACTTCGCCGAGGCGCAGATCCTGGAGGCGCTCGAGGTCGACTACATCGACGAGTCGGAGGTGCTGACGCCCGCCGATCTGCAGAACCACGTCGACAAGTGGAACTTCACGGTGCCTTTCGTCTGCGGCTGCACGAACCTCGGCGAGGCGCTGCGGCGCATCGCGGAGGGCGCGGCGATGATCCGCACGAAGGGCGAGGCGGGCACGGGCGACATCGTCAACGCGGTCACGCACATGCGCTCGGTGTTCGGCACGATGCGCAAGCTCGGCGCGATGCGCGACGAGGAGCTGTACTCCGAGGCGAAGGAGCTGCGTGCGCCCTACGAGCTCGTCAAGTGGGTCGCCGAGAACGGGCGCCTGCCCGTCGTGACGTTCACGGCGGGCGGCATCGCGACGCCGGCCGACGCGGCACTTTGCATGCAGCTCGGCGCGGACGGCGTGTTCGTCGGCTCGGGAATCTTCAAGTCGGGCGACCCGGACCTGCGCGCGAAGGCGATCGTCGAGGCGACGACGCACTTCGAGGATCCGGAAGTGCTCGCGCGCGTGTCGCAGGGGCTCGGCGAGCCGATGGTCGGCATCTCGACTGCCGAGCTCGACCCTGCGCAGTTGCTCGAGACCCGCGGCTGGTAACGCCTGAGCGCGCCGCGCGACGCGGCGAGCGTTCGCGGCGCGCCGATTGTCATGGTGCCTGGCACCGCGTTGCGGCCTGGCTGAGCCGTTTTCGCCCACGTTCGGGCCGCTCGGTTTGCGCCGCGTCGCCGCGGCGTGGCTCGGCGTTCGGATCGGCGCCGGCCTCGAGCAGGACGCGGTTCGACCTCCCGATCGCCTGGGCCGCGCTCGGGTCGCAGCACTGGCAGCTGCCCGGCAGCGACTACGTCGCCGTGGTCGAGCTGCTGCTCGAGCACGGCGCCGAGCTTGAGCCGCGCTACGAGGAGGTCGCGGAGGGGCCGCTCGCCGACTGGCTCGTCGGCCGAATCTAGAATCGACGGCATGCGAATCGGCGTCCTGGCCCTGCAGGGAAACGTGCGCGAGCACGTCGCCGTGCTGCGCCGGCTCGGCGCCGACGTCGTCGAGGTGCGGAAGCCCGAGCAGCTCGACGGGCTCGACGGCCTCGTCATCCCGGGCGGCGAGTCGACGACGTTCATGCGGCTCATGCGCCTCTACGGGCTCGAGGACGCGGTCCGCGAGTTCACGCGCCCGGTCTTCGGCACGTGCGCGGGGATGATCGTGCTCGACCGCTCGCATCTCGGGCTCGTCGACATCGACGTCGACCGAAATGCCTACGGGCGCCAGGTCGCGAGCTTCGAGGCCGATCTCGAGCTCGAGGGCGATCCGAAGCCGCTGCGCGGCGTCTTCATCCGCGCGCCGCGCGTCCGCGACATCGGCGCCGGGCGTCGAGGTGCTCGCCGAGCTCGCACGGCGAGCCCGTGCTGGTGCGCGACGGGCCGCTTCCTCGTCGCGTCGTTCCACCCGGAGCTGACGGACGACACGCGCATTCACGAGCTGTTCCTGCAGCTCGTCGAGGAGGAGGCGCATGTCCGGGCATAGCAAGTGGTCGTCGATCAAGCACAAGAAGGGCGCGGCGGACGCCAAGCGCGGCAAGCTCTTCTCGAAGCTCTCGCGCGCGATCATCGTCGCGGCGCGGGAGGGAGGCGGCGACCCGGCCGCCAACCTCGCGCTGCAGAACGCGATCGAGAAGGCGCGCTCCTACTCGATGCCGAAGGACAACATCGACCGCGCGATCGCGAAGGGCGCGGGAACCGACGCCGACGCGGACACCTACGAGACGGTCCTCTACGAGGGCTACGGCGCCGAGCGGCGTCGCCGTGCTCGTCGAGGCGCTGACCGACAATCGCAACCGCACCGCCGCCGACGTCCGGCACCTGTTCGCCAAGAACGACGGCAACCTCGGCGCGACCGGCGCCGTCGCGTGGCTGTTCGAGCGCATGGGCGTCGTGCTGGTGGACGGGACGGGCGTCGACGAGGACGAGCTGACGCTGGCCGCGGCCGAGGGCGGGGCGGAGGACGTCGAGCGCGACGGGTCGAGCTTCCGGATCACGTGCGCGCCCGAGGATCTCGCGGGCGTGCGCGGAGGCCGTCGAGGCGGCCGGCTTCACGGTCGAGTCGGCCGAGGTGACGATGGTGCCGAAGACGACGGTCGAGGTCGACGACGAGGGCGCCGCGAAGAAGATCGTGCGCCTGATGGACGCGCTCGAGGAGAACGACGACGTCCAGGACGTCTACGCGAACTTCGACATCCCGGAGCGCGTGCTCGAGATCGTCGCCGGCTAGTACAGCGACTGTCCCTGGAAAGAATGCTTCCTACCCAGGGTGTGGTTGATTGGCCCAGCACCTTCGAGGGACTGTCCCTCAAGGAGTGACTCGATGCTGACGTTGCTGCTGCGCCTCGAGGGCAGGCCGACCAGGTGTCAGGGAATCGAGACTTCTGCGCTCGTCAGGCTCGTGCCGTTGACGCTGACGACCGTGCGGAAGCGGCCCGTGCCGGCTGCGATGCGATAGGTGCCGTCCTTCGCCGTCCGGCCGACGCGCATCGCCTTCCATGCCTTGCCGTTCCAGCGCTGCTCGACCACGGGCACGCCGACGAGCGGGTTGTAGAACGCGTCGACGACCTTGCCGCGGATCGCGCGGGCGGGGCGGTCGACGCGGATCGAGACCGTCTTCGGCGCGAGGTTCCCCTCGACGCGGATCAGCGTGAGGGCCTGCAGCACCTCGCCGCGATTCCAGGTGGACGCGAGGATGCCGCCCTGCACGAAGTAGTCGTCGGCGTTGGGCGCCGGCGTGAGGAAGTGCACGAGCGCCTGGGCCCCCGGGCCGAGTGGCACCGCCGCCGTCGCCTCGAAGCGCGCCTTCTGCGCGCCGCCGGCCTGCGTGACGACCGCGTAGGCGGGCAGCGTGCCGACCAGCCGCCCGGCCACGAAGAGCGGCACCGAGAGCCAGAACTTCTGGTCGACCGGCCAGCCGTTGGCGTTCGCAGCGGCTGCCGCCACGGGCGTGTCGGCGGTGCGGTCGCGGAACGTCACGCTCCAGTCGATGCGCGTGGTGCCGGCCTGGGCGTTCTGCTGGCCCACGGCGAACGGCGGCCCGGTCCACTCCCCGGGCGACTCCGCGACGTAGGGCCCGGGCGACTCGATCGTCACGCGCACGTCCGGCGAGAACGCCTGCGTTTCCGGCCGGCCGGCGTCCACGACGCGGATCGACTGCACGTCGCCGGCCGTCGCAGCAGAGACGCCGACGAGGGCGGCGAGCAGGCAGGCGGTGGCGACCGAAAGGCGCACGCGGGCGAGCGTAGCCGGTGCGATCGACGGCCACGAGCAGGTTTGGCCGCTCGCCGCGGCGGTGACCGTCACGGCGTGGCGCAACGAGTGCTCGATCTCGCACATCGTGTCCGGGCCGTCGGCGACCCGCTGGACGCGCTCGAGGCGGTACGCGAGCTGCGGCGTCAACTGAACGCGCTCGAGGAGCAGTACGTCCGGCCGCGCTTGCGCGCGGCGCCTCGTGGGACGCGATCGGCTCGGCGCTCGGAGTCTCGCGGCAGGCCGCCCACAAGCGGCTGGCCGCACGTGTCATGGCGGGCGGCCGGCGCGCCGCCGCGACGGGTGGGTATCGCCCGGGGCACCTTCGAGTCGTCCTGAACACACTCGCCCGGGCGGCAGGAGTCGTCCGCCGCGCGGCTTACTGTCTCTCCGTGAGAGGTCCTCGGAATCGACCCAGGAACGGCTGCTTGCGGGTACGGAATCGTCCAGCTCGACGGAAACCGGTTGCGCGCCCTGGTTCACGGCACGTGGACGACGCGCGCCGGAGATCCCCCCGCGATCCGGCTCAGGACGATCTTCGACGGGGTGGGCGCGCTCATCGCGGAGCACGAGCCGGCGGCCGTCGCGATCGAGGAGTCCTTCGTCGGCGTCGACGCCCGCACCGCGCTCTCCGTCGGACAGGCGCGCGGCGCCGTGCTGGTCGCCGCGGCCTCGGTCGACGTGCCGTGCACCGAGTACGCGCCCGCGCGCGTAAAGCAGGCGGTGTGCGGCTACGGGCGCGCCGAGAAGGCGCAGGTGCAGCGGATGGTGCAGTCGATCCTGCGGATGGAGAAGCGGCCCACGCCCGACCACGCGTCTGACGCGCTCGCCGTGGCGATCTGCCACGCGCTGGCGCCGCCGCTCCTGAAGGCGGTGGCCGGGTGATCGCGCGGCTCCGGGGGCGGCTCGCGGGCGAGGCCGGCGACGGGCTGGTGCTCGATGTCAACGGTGTGGGGTACCTGGTGCTTGCGACCGCGCGGGCGCGGCGGCTGGCGCGGGACGCGGACGAGGTCGCGCTCGAGATCCATACGCACGTCCGCGAGGACGCGCTGCAGCTCTACGGCTTCGCCGACGCGGACGAGCGCGAGCTCTTCCAGGCGCTGCTCAGCGTGTCGGGGATCGGGCCAAAGGTTGCGCTTTCGATCATCTCCGGCTCGACGCCTGCCGAGCTGCGGCGCGCGATCGTGCTCGAGGACACGGCGCGGTTCGAGGCGATCCCGGGCATCGGCAAGAAGACCGCGCAGCGGGTGGTGCTGGAGCTGCGCGAGAAGGTGTCGGCCGAGGCGATCGCCGTTCCGTCGGCCGGCCCCGCGGATGCTCTGGTGGCCCGCGACGCGCTCGTCGAGCTCGGCTACTCGGTTGTGGAGGCGGAGCGCGCGCTGGCCGAGGTCGATCCCGAGCTCCCGGCGGAGGAGCGCGTGCGGCAGGCGCTCAAGGCGGCATGACCGAGCAGTTCCTCGCGCCCGCGCTCCAGGCGCAGGACGACGAGATCGAGCGGTCGCTCAGGCCGCGCCGCCTCGAGGACTTCGTCGGCCAGGAGCGCGTGAAGGAGCAGCTCCGCGTCGCGCTGGATGCGGCGCAGTCCGCGCGGCGAGGCGCTCGACCACGTCCTGCTCGTCGGCCCGCCGGGGCTCGGCAAGACGTCGCTCGCGTTCATCATCCGCGAGGAGCTCGGCGTGGGCATCCGCACGATCGCCGGGCCCGCCCTGGAGCGGAAGGGCGACATGGCCGCGATCCTGACCGCGCTCGAGTCGCGGGACGTCCTGTTCGTGGACGAGATCCACCGGCTGAACCGCGCGGTCGAGGAGGTGCTGTACCCGGCGCTCGAGGACTTCCGGCTGGACATCATCGTGGGCCAGGGGCCCGCAGCTCGGACGCTCACGCTCGACGTGCCGCCGTTCACGCTGGTGGGTGCGACGACGCGAACCGGGCTGTTGACGACGCCGCTGCGCGACCGGTTCGGGATGACGTTCCGGCTCGGCTACTACGACGCGGAGGATCTGGCGGCGATCGTCCGGCGGTCGGCGCGGATCCTCGGCACGGAGCTCGACGACCAGGCCGCAGACGAGATCGCGCGGCGGGCGCGGGGCACGCCGCGGATCGCGAACCGCATCCTGCGCCGTGTGCGCGACGTGGCCGAGGTGCGGCACACCGGCGCGATCACGGTCGAGGTGGCCGAGGAGGCGCTCGAGCTGCACGAGGTCGACGAGCAGGGGCTGGAGAAGACCGACCGGGAGCTGCTGCAGGCGATCGCCGGCAAGTTCGAGGGCGGGCCGGTCGGGTTGTCGACGCTGGCGGTGTCGCTGGGCGAGGAGCCGGACACGATCGAGGACGTGTACGAGCCGTACCTGCTCCAGCTCGGCTTCATCCAGCGCACGCCGCGCGGACGCGTGATCACGGCGCTCGGGCGGGCGCACGTGGGCGCCGTGGCCGAGGCTGATCGCAGCCTGTTCTAGGCACCACGTGGGTGCGCAGCCGGATCCGGGCTCGGTCTCATCTCGCGACGACTTCGTCGCGTTCGTGAGCGCCGGCGACAGCGCGGATTGGGCCAGTGAGCGGGCTGCCGATTACTTGGAGAGCCTCGCGGCATGGGTCGAAGACACGACGCATCCCCTCGAGCCCTCCTGGCGCGCCTTCGCGACGATCATCGTCGCTGCGACCGTCTGCGAGTAGGCGTCTACGGGCGGAACTGAAGCTCGTGCCACGACGGCACGAGCGCGATGTCGAGCAGCGCCCGGTCGCCGTTCGAGTTCCGGTAGCCGAAATCGGCGTTCTCGTCGTCCCAGGTGACCTCGAGCAGCCCCTGCTTGACGCGGTGGTCGAGCCAGGCGCCGCGGAAGACGAGCTTGCGCAGCCAGTACACGAGCGACTCGCTGCCGATCAGGCCGACGCGCTCCCAGTTGCGCACGAGGTAGGCGCCGAGCCGGCTGCGCGGCTCGTCGATCTGCCCGTCGGCGGCGAGCTCGACCAGGTCGGCGGTCTCGTCGTCGTCCAGCGCGTTGTCGGGGATGAGTCCCAGCCGCACGGCGGCTGCGACGACGCGCTCCTCGAAGTCGGCCGCGTTGAAGGCGAACTCGTAGCCCAGGAACCGAACGACGTAGTCGTCGCCCGACGAGTAGTTCTCCTGCTCCACGGTTCCCGAGGATAGCCCCGAGCCCGGACCGGCCCCGCACGGCGCCCCGTGAAGATCTCGACACGCTCCCGGCACACATCCCTGTGGCGCCCGCCGATACGCTCGATCGCGGGGAGGAGGCGTGGCGGCCCCCAGCGGGACTGTCCTCAGCGGACATGTCCCGGGCAGCCAGGAGGTTCAGGTCGCGCCGTCCGACCCTCGTCGTACGGTCAATTGTCCGATGTCCTGGACGATTCGCCCGCTCGACACGCACGCTGCGACGACACTCGCGGCCGAGTTGGGCGTGACCGAGACGACAGCGCGCGTGCTCATCCGCCGCGGGTTCGCCGACGCCGACACCGCCCGCGCCTTCCTCGACGGCGAGACGCCGCAGCACGATCCGTTCGCGCTCGGCGACATGCGGGCCGCCTGCGAGACGATCCGCGCGGCGATCGCGGCCGGCAAGCGAATCTGCGTCCACGGCGACTACGACGCAGACGGCATCTGCGCGACGGCGCTCGCCGTCCTGATCCTGCGCGAGCTCGGCGCCGACGTCGACTGGCACCTGCCGAACCGCTTCGACGAGGGCTACGGCCTCTCGCTCGGCACGATCGAGCGGCTCGCCGACGAAGGTTGCGGCCTGGTGCTCACCGTCGACTGCGGGATCACCGCCGTCGACGAGGTCGCCGCCGCCCGCGCCCGCGGCCTCGACGTCGTGATCACGGACCACCACCGCCCCGGCGAGACGCTGCCCGACTGCCCGATTGTGGCCACGCGGCCGTCCGACTACCCGTTCCCGGAGCTCTGCGGCACCGGCGTCGTCCTCAAGCTCGGCCAGGCGCTGCTCGGCGAGGACCACCCGGCGCTCGCCGAGCATCTCGACCTCGTCGCCGTCGCCACCGTGGCGGACGTCGTCCCGCTCGTCGACGAGAACCGCGGCCTCGCGCGCGCGGGCATGCGCTCGCTCGCGCGCACGACGAAGCCCGGGCTCCGCGCGCTCATGCGTGTCGGCCGCGTCGACCCGGCCACACTCGACGAGGGCGGGATCGCATTCCGCCTCGCGCCGCGCATCAACGCCGCCGGCCGGCTCTGTGAGCCGCAGATCGCGCTCGAGCTCCTGCTCGCACCCGACGACGCGACCGCCGACCCGCTCGCCCGGCGGCTCGAGGAGCTCAACCGCGAGCGGCAGGTCGTCGAGGACCGAATCCTCCGCGAGGCGATGGCCCAGGTCGAGTCGTGGCCCGAAGGCCGCCGCCGTGCGCGCGGCTACGTGATCGCCGGCGAGGAGTGGCATGAAGGCGTCGTCGGGATCGTTGCGTCACGCCTGGTCGAGCGCTACCGACGGCCCGTCGTCCTGATCGCCGGCGCCGAGCCGCTCTGGAAGGGATCCGGCCGCTCGATCGCCGCCTTCGACCTGCACGGCGCCCTCGCCGCGTGCGCCGGTCACCTGCGCCGCTGGGGTGGGCACCGCGCCGCCGCCGGCCTTTCGCTCGACCGCGAGAGCATCGGAGCGTTCGCCACCGCGTTCGCCGCACACGCGGACGCGGTGCTCACCGACGCCGACCTCCAGCCGCAGACCATCGTCGACGCCGTCGTCCGCGGCCGCGACCTCACCGCCGGCCTGTGCTCGGAGCTGCGCCGGCTGCGGCCGTTTGGGCTCGGCAACCCGTCGATCACGCTGCTCGCGCCAGGTTGCGAGCTGCTGGAGCCGGAGTCTGTCGGCGACGGCCGCCACCTGCGCTTCCGCGTCCGCCACGACCGCCTGGCCGCGGGCAGCGCGATCGCGTTCGGCATGGGCTCGCGAGCGGACTCGCTCCGCCGGCCGCTCGCGTTCGACGTCGTGTTCCGCTTCGAGGAGAACCACTGGAACGGCACCGTCGCGCCGCAGCTGGTCGTCCGCGACGTGTGGGAGACCAACCGCCGCTACGAGGAACTGCACGCCCGCTTCGCCGGGGAATGGAAGGCAGGCGCACCCACGTGGACTGATGACGCGCGCACCGTGTTCGGCGAGCTCGGCCTCGAGCCGGGCGACCCGGCCTGGCGCAGCCTGCTCGAATCGGAGCGCTTCCGCGCGCTCCTGGCGGGGGAGGAAGTGGAGCCGCTGGCGGAGGCTGCCTAAATCCCGCGCATCGATACGCGATGCGTGCGCCGCCGAGGCGGCCGCGCGACATTGCGTTCGAGCTGAACGAGCATCCGAGCAAGCTGCGCAGCCTTGCGACGTCGTCGTCTGAGCACCCGCACCGGTTCGGGGTGCCCACCTGCTCTCCTGCCCAATCGCGCGGAGGAGGTAGGCCGAGAAGCCCGCAGTACACTGGATCCATGGCCGTCGTAGAGGCCGCTGGCCGGCATCAGAACCTCCTCGACGAGCTGCTGGCCGACGTCACCGCCTACAAGGCAGGCGCCGATACCGAGCTCGTCGCATCCGCGTTCGCCTTCGCGGCGCTGCACCACGACGGCCAGCAGCGGCGCTCGGGCGAGGACTTCATCCACCACCCGTTCGGCGTCGCCAAGATCTGCGCCGAGCTGCACCTCGACGAGACGACGATCGCGGCCGCGCTGCTGCACGACGTCGTCGAGGACACCGACGTCGAGATCGACGAGATCCGGCTCGAGTTCGGCGAGGAGGTCGCGACGCTCGTCGAGGGCGTCACGAAGCTGACGCGCGTCCAGTTCGCGAGCCGCGAGCAGGCCGAGGCCGAGAACTACCGCAAGCTGATCCTGGCGATGGCGCAGGACCCGCGCGTCATCCTCATCAAGCTCGCCGACCGGCTGCACAACCTGCGCACGATCGAGTACCTGGGCCGCCAGAAGCAGCTCCAGAAGTCGCGCGAGGCGCTCGAGGTCTATGCGCCGCTCGCGCACCGGCTCGGCATCCACACGCTCAAGTGGGAGCTCGAGGACCTCGCGTTCCAGACGCTCCACCCGCGCAAGTACGACGAGATCAAGGCGATGGTCAGCGAGCGGCGCGCCGACCGCGACGAGCACGTCAGCGAGGCCGCCCACGTCCTCCAGGCCGAGCTCGACAAGGTCGACATCCCGGCCGACATCGCGGGCCGGCCGAAGCACTTCTACTCGATCTACGAGAAGATGGCCAAGCGCGGCAAGGAGTTCAACGAGATCTACGACCTGACCGCGATGCGCGTCATCGTCGAGCGCGACGGCGACGAGGGAACGCGCGACTGCTACGGGTCGCTCGGCCTCATCCACTCGCTGTGGAAGCCGATGCCGAACCGCTTCAAGGACTACATCGCGATGCCGAAGCTGAACGGCTACCGCGCGCTGCACACCACCGTGATCGGGCCCCATGGCCGGCCGCTCGAGATCCAGATCCGGACGCGCGAGATGCACGAGACCGCCGAGTACGGGATCGCCGCGCACTGGCTCTACAAGGCCGGCGACCACCGCCAGAAGCTCGCCGAGGAGTGGCTCGGCTGGGTGCGCCAGCTGATCGACTGGGAGCAAGACGAGGCCGACCCGCAGGAGTTCATGAAGACGGTTGCCAAGGACCTGTTCGACGAGGAGGTCTTCGTCTTCACGCCCAAGTGGGAGGTCAAGCGCCTGCCCGCCGGCGCGACGCCGATCGACTTCGCCTACGCCGTCCACACCGACGTCGGCCACCGCACGGTGGGCGCCAAGGTGAACGGCCGGATCGTGCCGCTCCACTACCAGCTGCACTCCGGCGACATGATCGAGGTGCTGACGTCGAAGTCGGGCCGCGGGCCGTCACGCGACTGGCTCTCGCTCGCGCAGTCGTCGCGCGCCCGCAACAAGATCCGCCAGTGGTTCTCGCGCGAGACGCGCGAGGACACCGAGCAGCGCGGCCGCGAGACGCTCGAGCGCGAGCTGAAGAAGCAGAACCTGCCCTACAAGAAGCTCGCCGGCTCGGCCGTCCTGGCGCAGGTGATCCGCGAGACGGGCTTCAAGAAGGCCGAGGACTTCTACCTCGCCCTCGGCTCGGGAAAGCTGCCGCCGAGCCAGATCGTCAACAAGCTCCTCCAGCGGCTCAAGACGCACGAGGTCGTCGAGGAGGAGGCTGTCCCGCTCAAGGCGCCGAAGGCCAAGCGCGCCGTCGGCTCGAACAACCTCGGCATCCGCGTGGAGGGCACGGGCGACGTGCTCGTCCGCCTCGCCAAGTGCTGCACGCCGGTGCCGGGCGACGAGATCGTGGGCTATATCTCGCTCGGCAAGGGCATCACGATCCACCGCGACGACTGTCCGAACGTCAAGGCGCTGCGGCGCAACCCCGAGCGGTTCACCCCGGTCGACTGGGACGGCGCCGCGACGCAGAGCTTCCGCGTCCAGATCGCCGTCGACGCCTGGGATCGCCCGCGCCTGCTCGAGGACGTTGCGCGCACGTTCGCGGAGTACGGCGCGAACATCGTCGAGTACGGCGGCCACGTGGAGGACCAGCTCGCGAAGAACTGGTACACGGCCGAGATCGGCGACGTCCGTTCGCTTCGCAGCCTGCTCAATGCGCTGCGCCACCTGGACGCGGTCTTCGACGCAAATCGCGTCACGCCGACTTAGAGGGCTTTGGTGGAACGCCGCTCGTTCGGCGTGGTGCGATGCTCGTTCCGAGGCTAGGACGCAGGGAGCCTCAATACCGAAGTTAGGTATTGGGGCGACTGAGGACGACGCATCGGGGCGAGCAGCGGGCCGCGACGGACACAGTCTGCGTTTCGCCAAAGCCCCCTTTTGGGTACCCCATTCGAGGGATCTTCGGGGCCGGAAACGGCTTGCGCAAGCCATGGCGCCCCGTTCGAGGGATCGATCCCCCGAACGGGCGCATACCTCATTTGAGGGATAGGCAGATCCTCATAGACCGCTTACAAGGAGAGAGGGGGAGGGGCATGGCTGCGGCGCCCACCTGTCTCGGGGACGGCAGGTGGGCCCGCGCCGCCTTATCGTGCCGCGCGGAGCGGCCACGCCCCACTCCGTTCAGGTTGTGGCGATCTCGCAGTCGTCCGCTTCGAAGGCGGCGATGACTCGTTTGTACTCGTCGGGGATCGGCGCTGACCGGCGCTCTTCGAGATCGACCAGGACGAGCGTCTGCTTCGCGGTGACCATCAGCTGGTCGTCGTCGACGCGGTACGCCGCGAAGTCGTACGTCGAGCTCGTCCGGCCGATCCTCGCCACGCGGACGAAGACCTCCAGCAGGTCGTCGAAGCGGGCCGGCGCCTCGTACTCGAGGGCGGAGGCTCGCATGACGAACTCGTGCTCCTCTGAGGAGCGCAGCAGCCCCAGGTGGCGGTGGTACTCGACCCGCGCCGTGTCGAAGTAGGGCAGGTAGCGGCCGTAGTAGACGACACCCTGCGCGTCAGTGTCCGAGAAGCCGACGCGCGTGAGCGCCGAGTACTTGAACGGCGGCTTGCGGGCCGAGGGGCGGCCGAGCTCGAGCTCCACGGCGCCGACCCTACCGCCGCTCTCGTCGCGGACGGCCCCGTAGACTCGGCGACCTTCGCGCATGGGAGGGGAAGCCGCCGAACTCGTGGTCGAACGCCGTCCCGCGGGCAGGCTCCTCCCGCGCCTCGTGCGCAGGCCGCTCGAGACGCTTGAAGCCGTCCTCACCGGGCGGGACGCCGTGTTCCTCCAGCTCGCGCGCAAGCGCCTGGTCGCGCTCAACCACCCGCGGCTCGTCGAGGAGGTCTTCTCCGACCCGGACGCCCGCGGCCGGCTCACGGGCCTGGCCGACTCCACCGCCGTTCGGCTCGGCGGCGCGAGCCTGCCCGGCCTCGAAGGCGAGGAGCACCGCCGGCGCCGCGCCGTCGTCGAAGGCCTGTTCGCTCGGCCGGAGGACTGGGCCGTCCCCGTCGCCGAGGCGGCCCGGCAGACCGCCGAGCGCTGGCGGCCCGGGATCATCGACGTCCGCGCCGAGATGGAACTGCTGGCGGCCGACGCCGTCGCGGCCGCCGTCTTCGGAGCCGACTACGAGCGCGAGCACGAGCCGCTCGCCGAGTACCACGCAGTCTCGCGCAAGGTCGTCATGCGCATCGTCAACCCGCTGTCGCCGCTGCTCTGGCGGGCGCCGCTGCCGCTCACGCGCCGCTTCGAGCGCGCCCAACGCGGGTTCGCCGAGGCCGTCGCCCGGATGATCGCGAGGCGGCGCTCGAACGGTGCCGGCGCCGACGTCCTCGAGCGGTTGCTCGACGAGGACGGCGGGCTCTCCGACGCCGAGGTACGGGACGAGGCGTGGTCGTACTACGCCCAGGGAGCGCCGCCGTACGCGCTCACGTGGACGTGGTGGCTGCTCGGCCGCCACGAGGAGGTCGAGGCGCGCCTGCACGAGGAGGTGGACGGCGCTGGTGACGCCGTCGGGCCGGACACGCTGCCCTTCACGCGCGCCGTCGTCCGCGAGGCGGTACGCCTCTACCCGCCCGGCTGGGCCCTCGTCCACCCGGCGGCGACGACCCACCACGTCGGGAACCAGGACGTCACGCCGGGCATGCCGATGCTCGTGAGCCCGTGGGTGCTGCACCGCGAGCCGCGCTTCTGGCCCGCCGCTGGGTCGTTCGACCCCGACCGCTGGCTCGGCGCCCGGGCCTCCGAGATCGCCCCGGGGTCATTCGTCGGCTTCGGCGCCGGCGCGCGGCGGTGCCCTGCACGGCCGTTCTCGGAGCTGATGCTGGTGGTCATCGTGGCCGCCCTCGCGCGCAGCTGGCGCCTCCAGCCGACCGAGACCTCGGTCGACCTCACGTACGTGCCGTTCCTCCAGCCCAAGGGCGGCCTGCCCGTCGAGCTCGTCCCGCGCACATGACGGTCCGGCCGCACACGAAGGGGATGCGCGTGACGCTCGCGATCAGCGGGGCGATGACGACGATCGCAGGCGCCCAACTCTTCATCGGGAGCGAGCACACCGACCACTACTTCGCCTGGACGATCAAGTCGCCGCTCACGGCCGCCTTCCTCGGAGCCGCCTACTGGGCCGCGCTCGTCCTCGTGGCGCTCGCCGCCCGCGAGCGCATCTGGGCGAACGCGCGCGTGGCGGTAGTCGCCGCGGTCGTCCTGGTCCCGCTGATCGGCCTGGTCACGTTCGTGCACCTGGACAAGTTCCACACGTCGAGCGACGACAACCTGACGCTCGTCGGCACCTGGCTCTTCATCGCTACGTACGTCTGGCTCTCGGTGGTGCTCTGGGTCTTCTTCGTGCGCCAGCTGCGCATACCGGGCGGCGACCCGCCGCGCACCGCGCCGCTGCCCTCGTGGGCGCGCGCCCTGCTGCTCGGGCAGGGGGTCTTCCTACTCGCCGTCGGCGCCGCGTTCCTCGTCGCGCCGGGCTCGACGAAGGACATCTGGCCGTGGCTCCTCACCCCGCTCACCGCGCGCGCAACCGGCGCCTGGGCGTTCGCGATCGGGGTCGCCGCGGTGGCCGGCGCGCGGGAGCACGACTGGCGACGCCTGCAGGCGCCGTTCGCCGCGTACGTCACGCTCGCCGTGCTCGCCACCGTTGCCGTGCTGCGCTACACGGGCGAGCCCGACTGGGGTCACCCGGGCGCGTGGATGCTCTTCGCCGTGCTCGCGAGCATGCTGGTGCTCGGACTGGTGGGCCTGCGCGAGGGACGGCGCCCGCGCTCCGATCCGGCCGCGCCTGTTGCGGCCGAGCCGCTCTCCGCCTAGGCGTCCAGCACAATGCGGCCATGTCGAGGACGATGGAGGCCCCGGCGGAAGTCAGGCTGCCGGAGCCCGACGAGGTCCAGCAGGAGGACCGCCCCTGGGTCGTCGTCGTCTGGAACGACCCGGTCAACCTCATGACCTACGTGACCTACGTGTTCCAGAAACTCTTTGGTTATGCGAAGCCGAAGGCCGAGAAGCTGATGCTCCAGGTGCACGAGGAGGGCAAGGCGGCGGTCTCGACGGGGACGCGCGAGAAAGCCGAGGCGGACGTGGCGCGGCTACATGCCCACGGGCTCTGGGCCACCATGCAGCAGGACTGATGCTCCGCCACCCGTTCCGCCCGATCGCCGGGGGCGGCTACCGCGTGAGGCTCGGCCGCAACGAGCGTGACGCCGTCCGCGACCTGTGCGCAGAGCTCCGCACGCTGGTCGCCGCGGACGCGCCCGACGTGGCGCGGCTCTTCCCGCCCGCGTTCCGCGACGACGACGAGGCGGCCGCCGAGTTCGAGGAGCTGACCCGCGACGGGCTCGAGGCCGAGCGGCTCGCAGCGTTCGACACCGTCGCGCGGACAATCGACGCCGACCGGCTCGACGAGGCGGAGGCGGCGGCCTGGTGTGGGGCGCTCAACGACCTGCGCCTCGTCCTCGGTGAGCGGCTCGAAGTCACGGACGAGCTGTATGTCACGGGGATACGCCGCGACGACCCACGCGCGCCGGAGCTCGCGTTCTACGGCTGGCTCACGTGGCTGCAGGGCGAGCTCGTCGAGGCGCTCGCTTCGCGACTCTAGCCTCGAATCACGTCGAGCACCTCGTCGCGCTTGCGCTCCATCAGCTCCTCGGAGCGGGCCTCCAGGTTGAGGCGGAGCAGCGGCTCGGTGTTCGACGGGCGCACGTTCATGTGCCAGTCGGGCGCGTCGACGGACACACCGTCCAGGTGCGAGACGGTGCCCTCGCCGCCGAAGCGCTCCTTCAGCTCTTGCAGCTTCACGGCCACGTCCGCGACGGGCGTGTTCAGCTCGCCGGTCAGGAAGTAGCGGGAGCGGTACGGCTCGAGCAGCGCCGAGAGCTTGCGGCCGCGCTTCGAAAGCAGCTCGACCATCAGCAGGAACGGGACGACGCCTGAGTCGGCCTGCGAGAAGTCGCGGAAGTAGTAGTGCGCCGAGACTTCGCCGCCGAAGACGGCGCCGTCGGCGCGCATGCGGTGCTTGAAGTACGCGTGGCCGACACGGTTCAGCAGCGGCACGCCGCCCGCGCGCTTGATCGTCTCGGGCACCGCCCAGCTGGCGCGCACGTCGTAGATGACCTTGCCGCCGGGCTCCTTCCCGAGGATCGACTCGGCCAGCAGCGCCGTCACGAAGTCGCCGGGCACGAACTCGCCGGTGTCGTCGACGAAGAAGCAGCGGTCGGCGTCCCCGTCGTACGCGACGCCCAGATCGGCGCCCTCGTCGAGCGTCTTGTGGACGATGAACTCGCGGTTCTCGGGCAGCAGCGGGTTCGGCTCGTGGTTTGGGAAGGTGCCGTCGGGCTCGAAGAAGCAGCGCACCGCGTCCAGCGGCAGCCGCTCGAGCACCGGCGGGAGCATCGCGCCGGCCATCCCGTTCGCCGCGTCGACCACCACGCGAAGCGGCTTGATCGCGTCGACGTCGACGAACGAGAGCACCCGTTCCACGAACGCCGCGTAGACGTCCTGCTTCGTGACCGTGCCGCGCTCCTTTACAGGGACAGTCCCTGTTAAGGCGCGGTCGCGGACGTCGAAGAGCCCGGAGTCGCCGCCGACCGGCAGCGCGCCCCGGCGCACGATCTTCATGCCCGTGTACTCCTTCGGGTTGTGCGAGGCGGTGACCATGATCCCGCCGTCGAGTGAGAGCGAGTCGACCGCGAAATAGGTCATCTCGGTGCCGACCATGCCGATGTCGACCACGTCGGCGCCCGCCTCGGTGGCGCCATCGACGACCGCCGCGGCCATCGACGGGGACATCGTCCGCATGTCGCGGCCCACGGCGATCTTGCGCGGCTCGAACTGCTCCACGTACGCGCGCGCGATCGCGCGGGCGCCCTCTTCGTCGAGCTCGGTCGGGTAGATCCCGCGCACGTCGTATGCCTTGAAGACCTTCGGATCGAGCACGGCCCGATGCTAGAGGCCCCACGGCGAACGGGGCGTGCGGCTACCGTCCCGCGGTGCTTCGGGCCGTCATCTGCGTACTCGTCCTGGCGGCGGTCGTCACGCTCGCCGGCTGCGGCGACTCGGGTAGCGGTGGGACCACGACCACGTCCGCGGCCGCCGGCAGCTCGATCGCGCCCGCACAGGCCTCAGGACTACTCGCCGCGGTCCGACTGAACACCGGCAGAGACGTCACCGTCGACCTCGTGACGCTCCGACCGGACGGGTCGCACTCCCGGGTGCTCGTCAAGACGCCCCAGGTCACCCCGCAGCTCCTTCGGCTCGACTTCCCGGCCTGGACGGCTGACGGCTCGAGCGTCTTCTTCGGCGGCGTGACGACCGAGCGTCCCGTCCATGACGAGTACCGGCGGGTCGACAGCGACCTCTTCCGGGCCGGCCTGGACGGCTCCGTCACGCAGGTGACGAAGCTGCGCAACGTCATCGCGGGCGTCCCGTCGCCGGACGGCAAGACGTTGCTGCTGCAGCGCTGGGCCCACTCGTCGCACGGCCCGCTCACGTACTCGCTCTGGCTCGCCGACGCGAACGGGACGAACCCGCGACCGCTCGTCCCCCAGGTCGAGGGCCAGGTGGACGTCGCCGGCTCGTGGTCGCCCGACGGCTCGACGGTCGCGTTCACCCGGTGCGCGTCGCTCGCCCCCGACGAGCACGGGCGCCTCCCCAACGACTGTGCGATCTACGCCGTCCAGCGCGACGGGACCGGGCTCGCGAAGCTGGCCGACAAAGCGCGTCAGCCGGCGTTCTCGCCCGACGGCAAGCGCATCGCGTTCGTCAGCGATCGCGACGACAACGGCACCGTCACAAAGGGCGAAAACGAGTACGCGGTCGCCATGGAGCTCTACGCGATGGACGCCGACGGCGGCCACATCGACCGCCTGACGCACACCGGGTCGCTCGACGAGGGGGCGCCTACATGGTCGCCCGACGGCTCCCGCATCGACTACCACGCGCAGGGCGCCTCGACGTTCGCCAAGGAGCTGCGCGCGATATCGGCCGACGGCTCCTGCTCCGTCACGGTCGCAGGTACCGCCGACGTCTCCAAGCCTGGCTCCTCGTGGTGGGTGGAACCCGTCTGGCGTCCCGGGCAGCTCACGCGCCCGCTCGATCCGCTCGCCTGCGGTTGAGCAGAATTCGGCTGCAAATCGAGGAATCTCCGGTGCCTGGAGACGTTTCTACACTTGTGGGTGTGGAGCGCAAGCTGGCGACCGTCATGTTCGTCGACCTGGTCGGCTCGACGACGCTGGTCTCGACGGCCGACCCGGAGGTAGTCCGGCGCCGCATCGCGCAGTACTTCGACCACGTCTCGCAGTGCGTGACGCAGCACGGCGGCATCGTCGAGAAGTTCGCCGGCGACGCCGTCATGGCGGCGTTCGGCATCCCGGTCGCGCACGAGGACGACGCCGAGCGGGCCGTACGCTCGGCCTTCGGCGTGCTCGACGCCGTCAACGAGCTCCAGCTCGAGGCGCGCATCGGGATCGAGTCGGGCGAGGTCGTCGTCGACGACGCCGACTCGACCTTCGCGACCGGCGAGGCGGTCAACATCGCCGCCCGGCTGCAGCAGGCACGCCGAGCCGAACACGATCGTGATCGGCCCGGGCGCGCAGCGGCTCACGATCGGAAAGCTCGACCTCGAGGACCTCGGCCCGATCGACGTCCGCGGCCGCGAGCCCGTGTGGGCCTGGGCCGTCACCGCCGTCGCCGAGCACGGAAGCGTCGACGGTCGCCTCGAGGCGCCCTTCATCGGCCGTGAGGCCGAGCTGGAGCTGCTCGAGAACACCTACGCGCGCACGCTGCGCGACCGCCGCGCGCACCTCTTCACCGTGTTCGGCGACCCGGGCATCGGCAAGACGCGGCTCGTCGAGGAGTTCGCCGAGACGCTCGACAACGCGACCGTGCTGCGCGGGCGTGCGCTCCCGTACGGCGAAGGCGTGACGTACTGGCCGCTCGCGGAGATGGTCAAGACCGCGGCGGGGATCGCAGACGACGACCCGCTCGACGTCGCGCTCGAAAAGCTCCGCGACTGCTGCCCGGCCGAGGCGGTCGCCGACCTGCTCGGGCTCGCAACAGGCGTGCTCGAGGCCGTCTCCGGCGACCGCAGCCAGCAGGAGATCGCCTGGGCCGCCCGCGAGTGGGCCGAGCGCATGGCCACGCCGCAGCCGCTCGTGCTCGTCTTCGAGGACGTCCACTGGGCCGAGGAGCCGCTGCTCGAGCTGATCGAGCACCTCGCCACCTGGGTGAAGGAGGCGCCGCTCCTGCTCGTCGCACTGGCGCGGCCCGAGCTGCTCGACCTGCGCCCCGACTGGGGCGGCGGGCGCGTGCGCGCAACCGCGATCGAGCTCGAGTCGCTGAGCCCGGAGCTCAGCGAGCAGCTCGCGAGTGCCCTGGTCGAGGCGAGCGGCGACACGCCGCTCTCGTTCGACGTGCGCCGGGCCGCGCTCGAGAAGACCGATGGCAACCCGCTCTTCGTCGAGGAGATGGTCCGCATGCTCGTCGAGGACGGCGGCAACGGCCGCGCGCGGCGCATCCCCGACACGCTGCAGGCGCTGATCGCCGCGCGCATCGACCGGCTGCAGCCGGACACGAAGCGCGTGCTCCAGCGCGCGTCGATCGTCGGCCGGCTGTTCTGGGACGGCGCGATCCAGCACCTTTCGCCCGAGCTGGACGACGTCGAGGGCGTGATCGAGGACCTCCTGCTGCGCGACTTCATCGCGCGCGAGAGTTCGATCGTCGATCACGGACGAGACGGCGTACCGGTTCAAGCACGTGCTGATCCGCGAGGTCGCCTACGCCGGTCTCGCGAAGGCCTCGCGCGCGGCCTACCACCAGCGCTTCGCCGCCTGGCTCGGCGAGAAGGCGGGCGAGGAGCTGCTCGAGATCCGCGCCTACCACCTCGACCAGGCGGTGGCGCTGCTGACCGAGCTCGACGGACAGGCGCCGGCCGAGCTGACGTCACGGACGCCGCGGCAACGCTCACGCGCGCGGGCAAGCGCGCGCTTGCGCAGGAGGCCAACCGCGCCGCCCGCCGCCAGCTGTCGCGGGCGGCGGAGCTGGAGCCGACGCTCGAGCGCCGCTACGAGGCGGCGCAGGCCGCCTGGCGGGTGGGCGACATCCCGACCGTGTGGGTGGAGATGCGCGCCGTCCGAGGCGGCTGCGCGCGAGGTCGGCGACACGCGGCTCGAGGCCCGTGCGAACACCGCACTCGCCGAGGTCGTGCTGTACCGCGACGGCGACGTCGACGCGGGCCGGGCGCTGGCAGAGCGCGCGCTGGAGCTGATCGACGGCCAAGACGACGAGGCCCGCTACGACGCCCTCGAGGTGCTTTCGCTCGTCGGCTGGTGGACGGGGAACATCTCCGACGTCGAGCGCTACAGCGGAGAGATGCTCGCGCTCGCGGAGAGCTCCGGCCGGAAGGACCTCGCCTCGCTGGCCCTGACCACGCTCGCCAGCGCCGCGCTCTCGCGGCTCGAGGACGAGCGTGCCGAGGAGCTGATCCCGCGGGCGGTCGAGCTGGCCGAGGCGAGCGGCAGCCTCTACGCGCGCCACGAGGCGTTCCGCTCGCAGGCCGACCTCGCGGACCGGCGCGGCGATCTGGACGCGGCTGCGGCGGCCTACGAGCAGGCGCGCGAGCTTGCGGCCGAGGCGGGCGCGACGGCGGCGCTGGCCGGGGTGCTGCGCCACCTGGCATCGATCCTCGAGAAGCAGGGCGAGACCGCCCGTGCCGAGAAGCTGCTGCGCGAGTCGATCCGCATGCTCCGCCAGATGGACCGCCGCGGCACGCTCGTCGAGTCGCTGCGGGCACTGGCCGAGCTGCTGCTGCGCGAGGGGAAGATCGAGGAGGCGGAGCGGTACGCACTCGAGGCGCGCGAGGTGCTCACGCCGCACGACGTTACGTCGCGGGTGACGACGGCCATCGCGCTCGCGCTCGTGCGCGAGGCGCAGGGCCGCGACGCGGAAGCCGAGGAGCTACTTCCGCGAGGCGATCGACGATCTCGGCCGAGACCGAGTGGCGGAGCATGCAGCGCAAGCCGCTGCGCAACTACGTCCGCTTCCTCCAGGAGCGCGGCCGCGACGCGGAGGCGCGCCCGTACGAGGTGCGGCTCGCGGAGCTCGACCTGGCCGCAAACGGCGCAGCCGAGACGGAATGCACCGCCCCGCCCGTTGTCGGGCTGACGTAGTTACGCCGCGCCCGCAGCGGCCATGAGCGCCGCACGCACCGCCTGGTGCGACTCCTCACCGGGCGATTCGCTGATCACGGTCGCCGGGCGCTCGAAGCGGGCGAGCGCCTCGCCCAGCGGCTCGGCGCGCAGCGTGCCCTCGCCGTAGGGCAGGTGCTTCGTCTCGTTGCGGTTCGCGTAGGCGATGTCCGAGAAGTGGATGTGGAACGGCGCGCCGGGCTCGAGCAGCTCGTCGGCGCGCTCGAGTACCACCGCGAACGCATCGACGTCTGTGAATGCGCCGTCGCTGGTGGCGTGCATGTGCGCGAAGTCGATCACCGGGCGGATCCAGCCCGTGCGCTTCGCGATCGCGAACACGTCGTCAGCGGTGCCGAGCTCGCGCACGCGGCCCATCACCTCGACGCCGAACGGGACGAGGCGATCCTTCGCGGCGAGCCGCTCGTGCAGGTCGCCGAGCTGCGAGACGACGTCGTCCAGCGCCGCCTCGCGCTCCCGGCCGAGCAGGAAGCCCGGATGGAAGACGATCACCTCGGCGCCGCACGCCTTCGCGATGCCCGCGGTGTGATCGAGCATCCCGAGCGCCATCTTGTACTTCTTGGCCGCGCTCGACGTGGCCGAGGAAGGCCGCCAGCGGCGCGTGGACGGAGAGCGCGATCCCGCGTCTCGCCGGCCAGCTCGCCGAAGCGGCCGGCCCAGTCGTAGTCCATCCAGAAGCCGCCCTCGAAGTCGATCTCGCAGGCCGTGTAGCCGCGCTCGACGAGCAGCGCGATCGCCTCGTCCGGGCTGTCCTGGGACGGCACGCGCGCCGGCCCGAAACGGATGTCGCCCACGCGGCCACGCTAGCCGACGGCGGGGCCGCCGAGTGCCGTCCGACCCCGTTCCTACTCTGCGGGACATGGCCCAGCGCCCAAGTCGCATCGATCTCCTCGAGCTCGACATCGACCTCCGCCTGACCGACCTCTGGCGCGAGGCGTGCGAGGTCACCGAGTGGAACGTCGAGGTCGTCGGCGCCTTCATGCGCGCCGCGTACGGCAAGGGCTACTGCGACGCGCTCACCGAGGACACGCCCGGATCGCTCTGCGAGGAGCACGGGTACCGCATCCCGGGCCGTCGGCTCCTACCGAGCGCTGCCGCAGCGACTCGATCCCAGGGCTAGACTCCCGCCGTGGCCCGCAGGACGAGCCCGGTCCGCCTGATCCTCGCGCTCTCGGTCGCGTGCGTGCTCGCGCTCTTCCTCGTCTACTTCGCGATCGCCGGGGGCACGCCGCAGGTGCAGCCGAGCCAGCGTCGCCAAGCACAAGGGCGCGGTCGTGCTCACGGGGAAAGTCGTGTCCGGCACGATCCGGCAAACGGCCGGTGACGGCGTTCGTTTCCGGCTCGCCGACCGCGACGGCGGCTCCGCGGTTCCCGGTCGTGTACGGCGACAACCCGCCCGACCAGTTCAAGGGCGGCCGCGACATCTCGGTCCACGGCACGGTCCGCAACGGCGTCTTCGTGGGCGAGAAGGGCACGATGGTGACGAAGTGCCCGTCCAAGTACCAGGCCGCGAAGAACCCCGCGTAGATGCCTGAGCTCGGCCGCGGCGCCCTGGCGATCTGCCTCGGCCTGGAGCTGTGGGCCGTCGGCGCGGGCAGCTACGCCGCGTTCAACGGCCGCCGCCGGCTCGCCGAGTCGGCGCGGAACGCGCTGCTCGCCGCCTTCGCCGCCACCGCTGTCGCATCGATCGTGCTCGGGGCGGCGTTCATGCGGCGCGACTTCTCGTTCACGCTACGTCGCCGCGCACACGAGCCGCAAGCTCGGCGACGGCTACGCCGCCGCCGCCTTCTGGAGCGGCCAGGAGGGCTCGCTGCTCCTGTGGCTGCTGATCCTGAGCGGCTTCTCGGCCGCTGCCCTGCTGCTGGCCCGCAGGCCCGTGCGCACGCTGCTGCCGTGGGTCGTGCCGGTGCTCGGCGTCGTCGGCACGTTCTTCTCGTTCCTGCTCGTCTTCGTCGCGAGCCCGTTCGCGACGCAGCCGCCGCCGGCGGACGGCGCCGGGATGAACCCGAGCCTCCAGAACCCGTACATGCTCGCGCACCCGCCGATGCTCTACCTCGGCTACGTCGGGCTGACGATCCCGTTCGCGTTCGCGATGGGCGCCCTGCTCGCGCGGCGCACGGACGAGCTCTGGATCGTCGCGACGCGCCGCTGGACGCTGCTCGCCTGGACGTTCCTCGGCGTCGGCCAGCTGCTCGGCGCGCACTGGGCCTACGTCGAGATCGGCTGGGGCGGCTACTACGCGTGGGACCCGGTCGAGAACGCTGCGCTGATGCCGTGGCTGGCGGCCACGGCGTTCCTGCACTCGGTGATGATCCAGGAGAAACGCGGGATGCTGAAGGTCTGGAACGTGCTGCTCGTGATCGGCGCGTTCTGCCTGTCGCTGTTCGGCACGTTCCTGACGCGCTCGGGCGTGCTCAACTCGATCCACTCGTTCACGGAGAGCTCGATCGGGCCGTGGTTCCTCGGCTTCATCGGGTTCGTGACCGCGGCATCGCTCGCGCTCGTCTTCTGGCGGCTCGACCTGCTGCGCTCGCGCACGCGGCTCGAATCGGTGATCTCGCGCGAGGCGACGTTCCTCTACAACAACCTGCTGCTCGTCGCCCTGTGCCTGACGATCCTCTGGGGCGTGATCTTCCCGCTGCTCTCAGAGGCCGTGCGCGGCGAGACGGTCACCGTCGGGGCGCCCTACTACAACTTCTTCCTGCGCGCCTTCGGGCTGCCGCTGCTCTTGCTGATGGGGATCGGGCCGCTCGTCGCCTGGCGGCGCGCGTCGCTGCGCTCGCTCGGACGGACGTTCGTGTGGCCCGCCGGCGTCGCGCTCGTCACCGGGCTCGTGCTGCTCGTGCTCGGCGCCGGCTCGTCGATCCCGGGCCTCGTCGGCTACACGTTCGCCGCGTTCGTGCTGGCCTCGATCGTGCTCGAGTTCTCGCGCGGGACGAGCGCGCGCCATGCGACGGCGAGCGAGAGCTGGCCGCGCGCGTTCTCCTCGCTCGTCGGGCGCAACCGGCGGCGCTACGGCGGCTACGTCGTTCATGCGGCGATCGTGCTGCTCGCGATCGGCATCGTCGGCTCGAGCGCATACGACACCAAACGGGGGGCGATCCTCCAGCCGGGCCAGTCGATGCGGATCGGCGACTACGTGCTCGCCTACGAGGGCACGCGCTACGCGCAAGTTCCGAACGTCCTCGAGGGCCGCGCCGCGATCCGCGTGACGAAGGGCGGCGACTACGTCGGCACGCTGCACCCGGGCAAGAACTTCTACTCGGCGGAGCAGCAGACGTCCCGTGAGGTCGCGATCCGGAGCGACCTGCTGACCGGCGAGGACCTGTTCCTGAACGCCGACGACCTGCGCAAGGACGGCAGCGTCCGGCTCGAGGCGTCGGTCAAGCCGCTCGTGAACCTGATCTGGCTCGCGGGGCTCGTCTTCATCCTCGGCTCCGTGGTCGCGATGTGGCCGGACGGCCGCGAGCAGCGGCGGCTCGCGACCCGCTACGCCACCGAGCCGGGTCTCGCGCGCGCGTGACCGCTGCGCTCGTCCTCGCCGCTCTCCTCGGGATCGGCGCCATCGTCGTCGTCGCGCTGCCGTTCCTCCGCGAGCCGGAGGTCCGGCCGGAGGAAGACCGCCTCGCCGGCATCGACCCGCTCGAGCGGCGGCGGCTGGCGCTGCTCGAGGAGCGCGACCAGGCGCTCGGGGCGCTCTCGGAGCTGGAGCTCGACCACCGCACGGGCAAGATCTCCGACGAGGACTACCGCGCGCAGGTGGGGCCGCTCAGGGCCCGCGCGGCGGCCGCGCTGAAGGCGCTCGAGCCCACCGCGTCGCCGCCTGCCGATCGCTCGCCCAGGCAACACGACGAGCGCATTTCGCCTGCAGTTGGGGCACTTGTGCGTGACTCTGACCGCTTAACGGGCTAGACTCGCCCGCCAAGAACAGGCGCCACGATCGCGCAGGGGCGGACCTACCCTGCGCGAACCCTCCGTTATGGCCCGTCGCCTCCTCCTCATCCTGCTCGCGCTCCCGCTCGTGCTCGCTGCACCGGCGGCCGGCGACGACGCTTCGCACAAGCAGGCGGTCGACATGCAACTGGCGCAGCTGAAGGCGCAGATGGCCGCCTCGTCGGCCAAGGAGGACGCGCTCTCGTCCCACATCACAGCGGTCACGGGCGACATCCGGACGCTCGAGCGGCGCGCCGGCGACGTCGCGACGCGCCTGAAGTCCCTCCAGGCGGATCTGGACCTGCACCGGGCGCGGCTCGCGCGGCTCACGGAGCTGCTCGACCTCCAGACGAAGCGGCTCGACTTCCTGCGCGCGGAGTACGCGAAGGCGATGGACCGGCTCGACCGGCGCGTCGTCCAGCTGTACAAGCAGGAGAAGACGTCCACGCTCGACATCGTCGTGTCGTCGAAGAGCTTCGGCGACGCACTCGACCAGATCGACTACATGAAGAGCCTGGGCGACCAGGACGTGAACGCGTCGGCGCAGGTCACCGTGGCGCGCGACGCGATGCGGATCCTGCGCGCACAGACGCATGACACGCAGCGCAGCGTCGCCGCCGCCACGCGGGTGATCGCAATCCGCACGGCGCAGCAGCTCGCGCTTCAGAACGAGCTGCTCGCCCGGAGAAGCGGGCTCCTCGCGGCGCGCCGCTCGCAGCAGCAGGCGCTCGCGACGATTCAGAGCAACCATCGCGACGACGCGGGCGAGGCCGCAGCGCTGGAGAAGGTCAGCCGGCAGCTCGCGGCCCAGATCCGGCGGCGCAGGCCGCGGCCGCGCGGCAGCAGGCGTTCTCGCCGACCGCCTCGGTCGCGCAGTCGGCGCCCTCCTCGTCGGGCTTCATCTGGCCGGTGAGCGGCCCCGTCGTGAGCCCGTTCGGCTGGCGCTGGGGCCGCATGCACGAGGGCATCGACATCGGCGTCGGGTACGGCACGCCGATCCACGCCGCCGCGTCCGGCACCGTCATCACCGCGGGCTGGGAGGGCGGCTACGGCAACCTGATCGTCATCGACCACGGCGGCGGCCTCGCGACCGCGTACGGCCACCAGTCGAGCTTCGCGGTCGGGTACGGGCAGCACGTCGACCAGGGCCAGACGATCGGCTACGTCGGCTGCACGGGCCATTGCTTCGGCCCGCATCTCCATTTCGAGGTGCGAGTCAACGGCGCCGCCGTCGATCCCCTGGGTTACCTCTGAAAGTCCGCCGCGCTGCGCGCTGGCATGACGACTTTCAGAGGACGAACGGCTGATCACACGCGACTTCGCACGACGTACCTCCGCCGTCTACCTCTGAAAGTCCGGCTCGCTTCGCGTAGCCATGACGACTTTCAGAGGATCAACGGCTGGTCACACGCGACTCCGCGCGACGTACCTCCCGCCGGGGCAAGCCCGGCTCCGGCGGCGAACTCCCTACTGCGCCAAGTAACAGACTGTTACTTGCGGCCTTAGGTGGTTGCGACGTGGAGGTCCGGCAGGTTGCGGTACTGCTCGTCGACGTCGAAGCCGTAGCCGACGAAGAACTCGTCGGGGACGGTGAAGCCGACGTAGCGCACGGGGAGGTCCTCGACGATGCGGCGGTACGGGCGGTCGAGCAGCGTCACCGCATAGAGCGAGGCCGGACTGCGCAGCTGGAGCGTCTTGCGCAGGTAGTTGAGCGTCAGCCCCGTGTCGACGACGTCCTCGACGATCAGGACGTCCCGGCCGGCGATCGCGCCGTCCAGGTCCTTCAGGAGCTTGATCGAGCCGCCGTCGGCGCTGCCGTTGTACGCGGCGAGCTCGACGAAGTCCATGTGGTGGAGGATCGGCATCGCGCGCGACAGGTCGGCCAGGAAGACGATGCTCGCCTTCAGCGGTGCGACGAGCAGTGGTTCGCGGCCGTCGTAGTCGGCGGCGATCTCGGCGCCGAGCTCGGCGACCCGGGCTTGGATCTCCGCGGCGCTGAGGTACACCTCGCCGATCCGCGGATCGGCGGCCACCGGCGGCGGCACTAACGCCTCGTGGGGGAGCGCGGCCACTGAGGAGAAGACGTGGAGGGCATGCCCGGAGGCGCTACGTCGTGATGTCGAGCCCGTATCGCTGTGCCAGGCGCTCGATGTCGCGCTTGTAGAAGAGCTTCGCCTTCACGTCCGGGTACTGCTCGCGCAGGCGGCGCAGCTTCCGGTTCTTCCGGGTGACGAGCGACTGCTTCATGGTGGTCAGCTCGATGTAGAGGCCCTGCTCCGGCAGGAAGAAGTCCGGCGTGAACGCCTCGACGACCCGGCCGTCGGCGTCGCGCTCGAGCACGAACGTGTGCGGCTCGTACTCGTACCGCACCCCGTAGTAGTCGAGGACCTTCGCACACTCGCGTTCCACTTCATTCTGGAAGCGAGGCTGCTCGGTTGGGGTTTTTGCCTGGAAAACGGGCATTTATCCACGCCGCAAGAGCGTAGCAGGGGCGCCGGATGAGCCTCGCCGCACGGCCTCTAGACTTCCCGCGCGTGACTGGAGAGCAACCGTTCAGGATCGCTCACATCTCCGACATCCACTGCGGCGGGGCGCACTTCGTGCCGAGCCTCATGGACCGGGCGATCGCCGAGATCAACGAGATGCAGCCCGAGCTCGTCGTCTGCTCCGGCGACCTGACGACCTTTGGCTTCAAGCAGGAGTACCGCGAGGCGAAGACCTACCTGGACAAGATCGAGTGCGAGGCCTTCGTGGTGATCCCGGGCAACCACGACTCGCGCAATGTCGGCTACGTCCACTTCGAGGAGCTGTTCGGCGACCGCAACTCGGTGCTGCGCGTCGGCGGCCACACCGTCGTCGCCGTCGACTCGACGCAGCCGGACCTCGACGAGGGCCAGATCGGCCGCGGCCGCTACAGCTGGATCGAGGAGCAGTTCGCCGGCTCGAAGGGGCTGCGCATCTTCGTGATGCACCACCACCTGCTGCCGATCCCCGGCACGGGCCGCGAGCGCAACATCGTCTTCGACGCGGGCGACGCGATCGAGTGCCTGCAGCGCGCGGGCGTCGACCTCGTGCTCGCCGGCCACAAGCACGTGCCGTACGCGTGGCGGCTCGAGGACCTCTTCGTGGTCAACACGGGGACGGTCTCGACGACGCGCCTGCGCGGCAACACGCGGCCCTGTTACAACGTCGTCGAGATCACCGGCACGCACGTGGACGTGTGGCGCAAGTACCCGTTCCACGGGTCGGAGCGGATCATCCAATTCTCGACCGAGACGCGGGCGTACGAGAAGTACACCGACCGCATC
The DNA here is from genome assembly GCA_963734565.1 of uncultured Thermoleophilia bacterium. GTDB lineage: Bacteria > Actinomycetota > Thermoleophilia > Gaiellales > Gaiellaceae > JACVRM01. The sequence continues at coordinate 1,186,462 of CAVTHM010000007.1, forward strand.
GAGGACGAGGTCACCACCCGGAGCTAAGTGAGTGCGCGCCCTGGCCGTGATCGACGGCGAGCACTACGCGCCTGTCGTGCGCGCTGCGCTCGCGGAGCTGCCCTACGAGGTCGTCGGCGCGTGGCTCGCCGGCGGCACCGAGAAGCTGCTCGGCGGGGACGACTACGGCGTCCCGCTGGCGGCCGACCTCGACGAGGCGATCGCGGAGTGGGCGCCTGACGTCGTCTACGACCTCTCGGACGAGCCGGTGCTCGGGCCGCGCGAGCGGTTCGCCGTGGCCAGCCGCGTGCTCGCGCACGGCGTGCCCTACGAGGGGCCCGACTTCCGGCTCGAGCCGCCCGAGTTCGTCCCGGTCGGCGTGCCCTCGCTCGCCGTCGTCGGCACCGGCAAGCGGGTGGGGAAGACCGCCGTGACGGGTCACGTCGCGCGGCTGCTCGCGCGCGATCGCCGGGTGGTCGTCGTCGCGATGGGCCGCGGCGGCCCGCCCGAGCCGGAGCTCGTCGAGACGCCGCCCGCGATCGACGAGCTGCTCGCTCGTTCGCGCCAGGGCCGCCACGCCGCGTCCGATCACCTCGAGACGGCCGCGCTCGCCGGCGTCCCGACCGTCGGGTGCCGGCGCTGCGGCGGCGGGCTGGCCGGGCGCGTAGCGACGGCGAACGTGCTCGAGGGGATCCAGGTCGCGCTCGGCCTCGATCCCGAGCTGCTGGTGCTCGACGGGAGCGGCGCGGCGTTGCCGCCGGTCGCGGCCGACGCGCGCGTCCTCGTCATCCCCGCGCAGCAGGCGCCGGAGATCGCGACCGGCTACCTGAACGCGTACCGGATTCTCCTTGCCGACTTGGTCGTCCTGACCCATTGCGAGGACGGCGTGCCCGCGCTGCGTGACGCGATCACCGCCGTGAAGGACGTCCCCGTCGTCGCGACGGTGCAGCGGCCGCGTCCCGTCGAGCCGGTGGCGGGCATGCGGGTCGCGTTCTTCACCACTGCGCCGCCGGAGGCGCATGAGGTGCTCGCTGCGCACCTCCGAGACGAGCACCAGGTCGCAGAGGTGCGCGTCTCAGGCAACCTCGCCGACCGCGCGGCGCTGCGTCGCGACCTCGACGCGACCGACGCCGATGTCTTCCTCGTCGAGTTGAAGGCCGCCGCCGTGGACGTCGTCGCCGCCGAGGCCGTTGCGCGCGGCGTGCGAGTCGTCCTGGCCGACGCGGACGTGCGTCCCGTGGACGGTGCGGATCTCGACGAGGCGCTCCTCGGGCTCGTCCCGCGGCGGGAGGCGGTCGCATGAGCGAGCCGCGGCGCCACGATCCGGTCCCGCTGGGCGGCGAGGGCGGGCCGCCGTACTCCAAGGGCTTGATGGCCCGCGCGCTGATGGCCACGGGGTTCGCGCCCGAGCCGGCGTACGTGCTCGCGCGGCGCCTGGAGCGGGAGGTGGCGGCTGGGAACGGAGAGATCACCCTCGAGCACGCGGAGCAGGTCGCCGAGGAGCTGTTCGGCCAGGCGGGCCGCGACGCGGTCGAGCGCCTGCGCCGCTACAGCCGCCTCCAGGAGGTCGACGTGCCGATCGTCCTGCTCGTCGGCGGCGCCACCGGCACGGGCAAGTCGACGATCGCGACCGAGGCCGCGTACCGGCTCGGCATCACGCGCGTCACCTCGACGGACTTCATCCGCCAGACGATGCGCGCCTTCTTCTCACGCGACTTCATGCCTTCGGTGCACCTGTCGAGCTTCGAGGCGCGCGTCGGGCCGGACGACACGACCGAGGGGATGCTGCCCGGCTTCATGGATCAGACGCGGAACGTGCTCGTCGGCGTGCGGGCCTCGCTCGAGCGGGCGCTCCACGAGGGCTGGTCGATGGTGATCGAGGGCGTCCACCTCGTGCCGGGCATGCTGCCGCCGATCGTCGGCCCGCTTGTCGTGCAGTGCGTCGTCGCCATCGAGGACGAGGAGGAGCACCTCGCGCATTTCCACATCCGCGACGCCGCGTCAGAGGGCGTGCGACCGCTCGAGAAGTACGTCTCGCATTTCGCGGACATCCGCGCGCTCCAGGACTACATCGTCGAGCGCGCGCGGCGGAACGCGGTGCCGGTCGTCGAGAACCGCAACGCCGAGCAGGCGGTCGCGGACGTGATCGGGCTTGTGCTCGACGCCGCCGAGCGAGTACAAAGGCCTTCGTGACGCAGACTGCGCCCGAGCCGGCCGCGGCCGAGGCCGCTCAGCGGCCTGCGTGCATCTGCGAGACGTACACGCGCGTGACCGAGCGGGCGGCGCTCGCGGGCGCGCGGTGGCTCGGCCGGGCCGACCACGCGGCGGCGGCCTCGAGCGCGGCGCGGGCGATGCGCGACGCGCTCGACCAGCAGCCGATCGACGGCCACATCGTCATCGGGGCAGAGGACGCGGACGAGCTCGCGCCGGGCACGCACGTGGGCATCGGCGGCGAGGCCGTCGATCTCGCGGTCGACCCGATCGAGGGCAGCGGCATCGTCGCCCGCGGCGCAAGTGGGGCCATGTCGATGCTGGCCGTCGCGCCGCGCGGGTCGCTGCAGACGCTGCCGGACATGTACATGCGCAAGATGGCGGTCGGGCCGCGGGCGCGAGGGCGAATCGAGCTACGCGCACCGATCGCTCAGACGATCGAGGCGATTGCCGACGCCTTCGGGCGGCGGCCCGGCGACATCACGACGATCATCCTCGACCGGCCGCGCCACCACGACCTGATCGAGGAGATCCGCCAGGCAGGCGCGCGTATCAAGCTGATCCAGGACGGCGACGTCACCGCGTCGATCTCGGCCGCGATCCGCGGCACGAACGACCACCTGGCGATCGGCATCGGCGGCACGCGCCAGGCGGTGTTGTCCGCGGCTGCGCTCCGCTGCCTCGGCGGCGAGCTGCAGGCGCAGCTGTGGCCGACGTCCCGCGGGGAGATCGAGGCGGCGGCCGAGCAGGGGATCGAGGACATCGAGCGCGTGTTCGGCAGCGACGACCTGGCTCCGGGCGACGTGATCTTCGCGGCGACCGGCGTGTCGAACGGCGACCTGCTGCGCGGCGTGCGCTACCTGGCCGACAGCGCGCTCACGACGTCGCTCGTCATGTGCACGCGCTGCAACTGGGTGCGCTTCGCCGACGGCATCCACTTCTTCGCCCGCGAGCGCCGCGAGGAAGTCCGCCTCCCCGGCTTCTAGAGAGAAGTTCCACTCCTGGCACGGACACGTGCGCCTTTCCTCGGTACCGTCGGCGACGGTCGGACTGCCCGGCAGTTTGGGCTGTCCCGAGCGGTTGATGTTGGTGGTGAACGACGTCCGGAAATGCGCCGAGGGCGCCCCGGGCGTGGCCCTGGACGCCCTCTGCGCGTGCGTCTCAGACGTTCGCTAGCTCGCGCACCTGCGTGAGCCGAATGTGGTTCCCGGACGGGTCGCGGAACCCCATGTCGATGCCGTACGGTCGCTCCTCGAGCTCCTCCACGAAGTGCACGCCGCGCCTCTTCAGCTCATCGAACGACGACTGGGCGTCGTCGGTCGTGAGGAACACGGTGCCGGCGAAGCCCTTGGCCATGAGCGTGCGCACCTGCTCGGCCGTCTCGGCGTCCATGATTGGCGGGCCGGGGATCGCCATCAGCACGATCGCGACGTCCTCCTGGCCTGGCGGGCTGACCGTCAGCCAGCGGAAGTCGCCCATCTCCGGGAGCGTTACGTCCTGCCGAACCTCCATGCCGAGCTTGCGCGTGTAGAAGTCGAGCGCCTCGTCCTGGTCGTTGACCCACACCTGTGCGGTCGAGATCTTGATCATCGTTGCCCTCCGTCGTTCGCTTACGGAGGCGATGCTAGGAGTGGTTGGTCACGGTGTCTTCTCGAAACGTGCGGCGTTGCGGGCGGCCGTAGAAACGCGTCACGCACCACGGGACCTGGGCGTAGGCCGAGGCCGGCGGGAAGGAGGCGCGATATGCCGTCGGCGACTGGCCGTAGGTGCGCGTGAAGCTTGACGTGAACGAGCCGACGCTGCGCAGGCCGACGGCGAAGCAGATCTCCGCGACCTGTCGGTCGGTCGATGCGCAGCAGCGCGGCGGCGCGCTCGAGCCGCCGCGTGAGCAGATACGCGTGCGGCGACTCGCCGAACGCGCGCCGGAACTCGCGGCTGAAGTGGTAGCGCGAAAGCCCCGCGGCGCGGGCGAGGTCCTCGACCTCGAGCGGCTCGAAGTACCTGGAATCGGCGAGATCCCTGGCGCGCAGCAGGTGTCGTGCAGGGGGAGCGAACAGCACGTGGTCAGTATCGCCGTCAGGATGGAGGCTCGGCCGGCGGCGGTCCCAGGTCAGACGACCGCTCACGGACGAACCGAACGAGCTCCAGTTCGTTCTTGGTGAACTGCGGTCGGCCGCCGGTCTCCTCGAGCTGCGAGCGCAAATGCTCTTTGACGGCAGAGGCCGTGAACTCCCGAAGCGCGTGCCGGATGCCCTTCATCGACCCACCTCCTGCTCGCGGTGCGGCGGCATCAAAGCACGACGCGGCCTGCGGGGCCGGACATACACTGGCGGTGTGATCGCCCCGACCCGCGACGACGTCATCGAGGCCCTCCGCACGGTCGAGGACCCGGAGCTCGGCATGGACATCGTCGAGCTGGGGCTTTTCTACGACGTCGAGCTCGAGGGCTCCACCGCGAAGATCACGCACAGCCTCACGTCGATGGGCTGCCCGGCCGGCCAGATGATCGAGGAGGGCATCCGCGACGCGGCCGCCTCGGTTCCCGGCATCGAGCACGTCGACGTCGAGCTGGTCTGGGATCCGCCGTGGACGCCCGACCGCATGTCGGACGACGCGAAGTTCATCCTCGGCTTCGGCTAGCCCTCCACCGCGCGGCGCGTGGACGACCTCTACGAGCGGCAGAAGCGCTACTACGACCTGCGGGCAGCCGAGTACGACGCGGGCGCGTGGGACGCCGCGAGCGATGAGCACGCGGAGGGGGTCGTCGCTCTTACGGAGGTCGTGCGTGCGCTTCCTCCGGCACGAACGCTCGACGTCGCCTGCGGCACGGGGTTTCTCTCCCAGCACCTGCGCGGTGACCTCACCGCGCTCGACGCCAGCGCGGACATGCTCGAGCTGGCCGCGAAGCGCGTGCCGGACGCAACCCTGGTCGTCGGCGAGGCGCTCAGCCTGCCGTTCGCGGACGCGTCGTTCGGGCGCGTCTTTAGCAGCTTCTTCTACGACCACCTGAGGCCCGCCGAACGGCGTGCCTTCCTCGCAGAGGCCCGTCGCGTGGCCGATGAGCTCGTCCTCGTCCAGCAGACCGGCGGCCCGGAGCACTGGGAGGGTGTGGAGCGCCGCCCGCTGCGCGACGGCTCGGAGCACGAGATCTACAAGGTGCTCTTCACAGCCGAATCCCTACTTGCCGAGCTGGACGGGGGCGAGGTGGTTCATGCGGATGATGTCTTCGTCGTCGTGCGGCGCGCCTGGGCCTAGCCCCACCTAGCTCGTCTCGCGATCCTGCAGCTCCAGCTCGGCCTCCATGGCGGCCTGGGAGAAGCCGTCCAGTGCGAGCGCGAGGTCCTGGTACGGGCCCGGATCGGCCGCGACATGCTCGTCCAGGAAGGCATTTATGGCGGCCCAGTGCGCCTTCGGGCCATCGCTCAGCTCTCGGAGCTCCGCGTCGGACGCGGCCTCGAGAAGGGTCGACCGCTCGACGTCGTCGCTCTCGGCTCGCGCTCGATCAGGGGGCCGAGGTGACGGAGGTCCTCGGGGAGGAGCGATAGGTCGAGGTCGTCCGCCATCAGCCCGGGATCGACAGCACGATCTTGCCGAAGTGCTCGCCGCGCTCCATCCGCTCGTGCGCGGCGGCCGCGTCCTCGAGCGGGAAGACCGAGTCGACCACCGGCTTCAGGCGTCCCGCGCGAACCAGCTCGTAGACGCCCTCGAAGTCGGCGCGCGTCCCCATCGTCGAGCCGAGCACGGCCAGCTGCTTCCACCAGATCCGGTGCAGCGCGGCCGGCGGGTTGGGGCCGCTGGTCGCCCCGCACACGACGATGCGTCCTTCCTGTCGTGCGCACTGCAGCGAGCGCTGCCACGTGGCCTCGCCGACGTGCTCGACGACGACGTCCACGCCGGCGCCGGTCGCCTCCTTGACCGCGGCGGGAACGTCGCCGGCCGCGTGGTCGACGACGACGTCTGCGCCCAGCTCGGTCGCCCGCACCAGCTTGTCCGGCGACGACGAGGTCGCGATCACCCGCGCGCCGAGCGCCTTCGCCAGCACGAGCGACGCGCTGCCGATGCCGCTGCCGGCGCCCCACACGAGCACCCACTCGCCCTCCGCGAGCCGAGCCTTCGTGACGAGCATCCGATAGACGGTCTCGAAGACGAGCGGGAACGCGGCGGCCTCCTCGAAGCTGAGCCCGTCCGCAAGCGGATAGACGTTCGAGGCCGGGACGGCGATCAGCTCGGCGTGCGTGCCGTCCGTGTGCTCGCCGATGACCGTGATCTTCGACCCGTGCTCGACGCCCGGGTTGATCACGACCGGCTCGCCGGGCTCGAAGCCGCTGACGCCGGCACCGAGCGCCTCGACGACGCCCGCTCCGTCTGCGCCCAGGATGCGGGGCTTCGGCACGGAGGGCAGGCCCCGGCGAACCCAGAGGTCGAGCCGGTTTAGCGACGCGGCGCGCAGGCGGATGAGCACCTCGCCCTCGCCCGGCTCGGGATCCGGTGCGTCCTCGTAGCGGAGCACCTCGGGCCCGCCGTCCTCGTGGATGCGAATCGCCTTCACGCGCGGCGGATCCTAGGCGGGGGAGCGATCGTCACGCTCTTAGCACGGTCCCGTCACACACGCGTGCGCCTTTCCCGGCTACCGTGGAACCGGAGGGAGGCAAGCGGCCGGCCCCGGGGCAAAGGACATGGCTACGGAGGACACGGTGGTGACCGCGGCCGAGCTGGGCCGCCTCGGCGACGAGCTCGGCATCGACGTGATCGGCGCCGCGCCCGCCGAGCCCTACGCCGAGACGGAGCGGCACATCGCGGAGCGCAAGGCTCGTGGCCTCTTCGCCGACATGCGCTTCACGATGGCGCAGCCGGAGACGTCCTGCCATCCGGAGACGCTTCTTCCGGACGCACGCACGGTCGTCTCGGCTGCGCTCTGCTACTACGCGCCCGGCCCGGAGCCGGGACCGGGGGAGGGCCGCCTCCCGCGCTACACGTGGTTCGACGCCTACGCCGAGCTGCGCACCAGGCTCGACGAGCTCGGCCGTCGACTCGGCGGCGCGTACCGCGTGCTCGTCGACGCCAACCAGCACGTCGACCGCGAGGGCGCCGCGCGCGCGGGCGTCGGCTTCTACGGCAAGAACACGATGCTGATCACGCGCCGGCACGGATCCTGGGTCGTGCTCGGGACACTCGTCACGGACGTCGCTGTCGAGGCCACGCCGCGCCTGCACCTCGACTGCGGCGACTGCACGCTCTGCATCGACGCGTGCCCGACCGGCGCGCTCGACGAGCCGGGCACGCTCGACGCCACCAGGTGCCTCTCGTACTGGACGCAGTCGCGCCGACCCGATCCCGGACGGATATCGCGAGCATCTGGGCGGCCAGGTCTACGGCTGCGACATCTGCCAGGACGTCTGCCCCTGGAACCGCGGCATCGAGAAGCGCCGCGCCGGCGAGCTCGCTGCCCGACGGAGCCGAGCCTGTCGTCTCGCTCGTCGATTGGCTCGAGAGCGACCCGGACGAGCTCAGACGCCGCTACGACCGGCTCTTCGTGCCGCGCAACGACGGCCGCCTGCTGCAGCGCAACGCGTCGATCGCGCTCGAGAACGCGAAGCGCTAGACCGGCGCGCCGGCGCGCAACTCGGCCGCAAGCGCAACCGCGCGAGCGGCCACCTGCGAGCGCAGATCGTCCGGCTCGAGCACGACGGCCTCGCCGCGGTCGGAGAGGATCTCGCCGACGAGCCACTCGGGCGAGCCCGACGGCCGGCTCGGCCAGCGCGGCCCCGTCGCGCGAGCGGACGTGCGCCCCGCTCGACCTTCCAGCGCGCGATCGACGGCGAGTACCAGATGCGCGCGCGCCGGGCGTCGCGGAGCCGCTGCGGCTCGAAGCCCTCGCGCGGCTCGAAGCGCCCGCTTCTGGAGCTTCGCGTTACGCATCCGGTCGAGCCGGAAGCTCCGCTCGCCGTCGCTCGTGCGATCCCACGTGTGGACGTACCAGAACGGCAGCCGCCGCTCGATCGCGTACGGCTCCACCGTCCGCGTGGACGGGTGCTCCTCGCCCTCCTTCAGGTACTCGAGCTCGACCAGCCGGCGATCGCGGATCCCGGTGGTCAGCGTCGAGACGAGCGACTCCTCAGCCCGTTGACTGCCGGCTCGGGCGTCTGCGAGAGCTCGAAGGCGCCGAACGTCTCCTCGAGCTTGTGCCGCACGCGCTCGAGCGGCGTGTGCGCGTCCGCGGCGATCATCGGCCCGACGAACTCGAGCGCGAGCCGGATCGCCCTCGCCTCGAGCGGCGTCAGCCGCGGCGGCGAGCGGAACGCGTCGCCGAAGAGCTCCTTGTCGACCTGCACGGTGTCGCCGTTCAGCTGCGCGTAGACCGCGTAGCAGCCGCCGCCGAAGTTGACGAGGTTCAGCAGCGACAGGTGCTCCTCGAGCGCCTCCTCGGGGATCCGGAAGCGCTCGACCAGCTCGCTCGCGGGGATCGATGCGGAGTTCTCGTCGCCGCAGCGGTCGAGCAGGTACGCGAGCAGCGCCTGGAGCACGCCGAAGCGCTCCGGTGCGACCGGGCCCGCGGGGCGGTCGAGCACGTCGCCGGCCGCAGCGCGCTTCTCCTTCGCGATCTCGGGCGGCTCGCCCTCGTGGCTCTCGCGGACGCGCTCGACCGACTCGTGCACCTCGGTGACCAGCTCGGCCGGCTCGAGCGGCACCGCGCGGCCGTCCTGGCGCAGGATCCACGAGGCGAGCAGCGGGAGTCGACGAGTAGTCCGTCACGAAGACGCCGCCCTGTGACCTGGCCGCGGTCGCCGAACGCGCGCTCGACCCACCAGGCGGTGTCGGGCGCGACCGCGATGCGTGCCTCGCCGACGGTCTCGCCGATCTGCCACGGCGGCCGCGCGCGGTACTCCTCGACCTCGAACTCGGCCGGCAGGCGGAAGTCGCGCTCGCGCCGTGTCGCGAGCCGGATGTCGCCGCGGATGCGCGAGACGCGGAAGGTGCGGATCGCCTCGCGCTCGACGTCGTGGCCGACCAGGTACCAGACGCCGTTGTCGTTCAGCAGCGCGTACGGGTTGATCAGCCGCTCGGCCTGCTTGTCGCGCGAGATCGACCAGTACTCGAAGCGCACCGTGCGCTGCTTCGAGATCGCCGACTCGAGCTTCGCGAGCCGGCCCGGCATCTCCGCCGAGTAGTCGGGGTCGAAGACCTCGACGCGCACCTCGTTCTCGGTCGACCGGTTCGTGGAAGCCAGGCCGGCCGAGCGCGAGGTTCTGCAGCGCGAGCCGCAGCGGCTCGGCGTAGGCGAACTGGCCCTCGAGCAGGTAGAGGCACGTCTGCAGCGCCGCGAGCTCGTCGTCTGAGAGCTCGAGCGGCGGCAGGAAGTAGCGCTCCGAGCGCAGCGTGTAGAGCTCCTCGCCCGTGAACTCGTCGCGCTGCGAGTCGAGCGGCACGCCCAGCTGCAGCAGCTCGGCGCGGTCGGAGTAGAAGCGCCGCGCGAACGCCTCGTCGGACATCTCCGAGTAGCCCTCGACGTTCTGCTTGACGTCGCGCGCCGTCAGCGGGCGGCGCTCGGCCATCAGGAAGGCGACGAGCGAGAGCTGGCGGATGAGCTTGTCGGTGTCGTGGGACACGCGGGGTCTATTCAAGCGGATTTCGTCCGAGAGCTTGCAATCCGACCGTGGGTCCGTTATTCACACCCGTCGGCGTTCCCCACAGCGGCATCCAGAGCCTGCCGGTTGTCAGAAGAGGCAATCGGGCGGCCGACATTGTGACATCAAAGTGAAAACCGTTAGACTCACGTCTCCGGCGGCCCATTGCCACCCAGATCCAGCATGACTACAACGTTTGCGCCAATACACGCCCCGGACGAAAGGGAAGAGATGGACGAACGGGCCAAGCAGATCCAGGCGTGTATGTATCAGTACTCGCGAGCAATTTATCGCTCGCTTCGCGATCTGATCGACCCGTATGCAGCGCCGGAAGTCCAGATGGAGTACCGGCGCGCGCTGCTCTGGGAATGCGAGCAGACGTTGTCACGACTGGCACGAGACCCTCAGTACTTCTCGAAGCCGGATAAGGCCCTTTTCCAGGACATTCGTCGCTACTTCCCGATCACGGCGCAGGCCCAGGTTGCGTGGATCGTGCAGGAAGGGATCAACGCCGCGGTCTCTTTTGTCGAGGAGCAGATCGAGGCCGGCGCCTTCGACGGCGGCGTCCCGCGCTGCCGCGCGACGACGCGCAAAGGGAAGCCATGCCAGCGCACCCCGCTGCCCGAGCGCGACTTCTGCCCGTCGCACCAGCACCTCGAGGCCGCACAGGCCGCGTAAACCAGGGTCTGTCCCCGGGGGTATCGGGGGCTGACCCACAAGGGCACTCTCGATGTCGTCTGTCCCCGGGGGTATCGGGGGCTGACCCACAAGGGCACTCTCGATGTCGTCTGTCCTCGGGGGTATCGGGGGCTGTCCCACAAGGGCACTCTCGATGTCGTCTGTCCCCGAAGGGGGCTGTACCGAGCGGCTCGGCCCGTCACACGCGAAAAGATCGATAGTCCACAAGATCGATAGTCCCTGTGTGGGACAGCCCCCGCCAAAACACCCGGCGTGGACAGTCCCTAGCTGACGATCTGTCTCGTGTAGGCCTTCTTGAAGCCCTTCTTGGCGGCCTGCTGAAGCGCGCTCTGGGCGTCGTCGGCCGACTCGTAGACGCCGCTGAAGACGACGAAGTAGCCGGGATGCAGGCTCGTGATCTTCGACGAGTCGAGGAACCCGACGTCGAGCAGGCCGGCGCGGCTGGCCTTGCGCGCGAGCTGGCTGGCCGTCCGCTCGCCTGCCGCAGTGGGGAACGACGAGAGCACGACGGTATAGGCGGTCCGCCCGAACGGCCACTGGACGAGCGTGCCGGGCTTGCGGGCCGGGGTCGTGGTCGTGCGGCGTCGCTCAGCCGGGGTGGGGGTGGAGGTCGCCTGCCGCGGCGAGGGCTGCATCGGCACGGGCCGGTCCGACGTCGCGACGACGACGTTCACGCCGTGCGTCTCCTTCCCGGTGGCCGCGATCGCGACCGCCGCGCTGGCGCCGGCTACGACGAGCAGGACGAGCGCGAACCAGACCCAGTCGCCCGGATACCGGCGAACGCGCGAGCGCCAGGCGTCCGCCAGCGCAGGGACGACCCCGTGCGGCGCGGGGAGCCGCGTGCCGCACTCGACGCAGTACTCCTGGCCCCGCGCCACGCCGGCGCCGCAGCGCGGGCAGGCGTCCGGCTCGGGCGCTATCGCTCCCACGGGTCGGCTTCGGCCGGCGCGTGCCATTGCTGGTCGCCGTGCGCGGTCTGCTCGTAGCTTGCGGCCACGTGGTCGGAGTGCGCCGTGTCGTCGGCGACGGTCCCGCAGGTGCCGCAGAAGCGCGCGTCCGCCGGAAGCGGGGCGCCGCAGCGTGAGCAGCTGACGACCGTCTCGCCCGCGGCCCGCCCGCAGTTGGCGCAGAAGTGCGCCGCCCAGCCGAGCGGCGCGCCGCACTCGCAGCGCAGGCCGCCGCGGTGCTTCCGGGCGGTGCTCGCGCGCCGGAGCGCGTCGTCGAGCTCGTGGATGCGCTGCTCGAGCACGAGGATCTCGCGGCATTGCTCGAACAGCAGGTCCTGGCGGAAGCGGCTGCGGCGCACCATCTCGAGCGCGAGGCCGCCGACGTCGCGGATCCGGTCCTCGCGGACGCGGCTCAGCGCACGCCGCTCGCGGCGCAAGGCGCCGGGCGTTCCCGCCGGCGGCGGCGCGTCGTGAGCCGGCGGAACCGGATGATCCTGCGCGCCGCGGCCGAAGAGCGAGCGTCCCGCCATCGCGGCAGGAAGGCTAGCGCGCTAGGCGCGCGGCTCAGGCTCGCGCGCCCTCAGAGGGCGAGCACGACGAGGCGTTCCTCTGTGAGCTCGCGCACTGCGTACGCCGGCCCCTCGCGCGTGTTGCCCGAATCCTTGACGCCGCCGTAGGGCATCTGGTCGGCTCGGAAGGTAGGCGCCTCGTTGACGGTGACGCCGCCGAAGTCGAGCTCGCGGGCCGCGCGCAGCGCCGTCTTCACGTTCGCGGTGAAGATCCCGGCCTGCAGGCCGTAGCGCGTGCCGTTGGCGAGCGCGATCGCCTCGTCGAGCGTGTCGTACGGGCTGACGGTCACGACCGGGCCGAAGACCTCGTCGCACGCGACGTGCGCATCGGCCGGCGGGTTGGCGATCACCGTGGGCCGGATGAGGCCGTCCTCCTCGCGCCCACCAGCCAGGATCTCGGCGCCGCGAGTGCGCGCCTCCTCGATCCATTCGAGGATCCGCTCCTTCGCGCCCGCGTCGATGACGGGGCCGACGTCGGTGTCGTCGTCGCCCGGATCGCCGACGACCAGCGCGTCGACCTTCGGGACGAACTGCTCCACGAAGCGGTCATGGACGTCGCGGTGGACGTAGATCCGCTGCACCGAGATGCAGCTCTGGCCGGCGAAGGAGAACGCGTGGCCGGAGAGCAGCGCCGCGGCAGCGTCCACGTCGGCGTCGGGCTCGACGATCACCGGCGTCGCGTTGCCGAGCTCGAGCAGCACCTTTTTCCGTGGCGCGCGCTCGCTGAGCTTCCAGCCGACCTCGCCCGATCCGGTGAAGGTGAGCACCGCCACTCGGTCGTCCTCGACGAGCACGTCGCCGATCTCCGCGGACGGGCCGACGAGTACGTTCAGCCAGCCCGGCGGAAGCCCCGCCTCCTGCTCCAGCTCCGCCAGGAACAGCGCCGAGAGCGGCGTTGCGCTCGCCGGCTTCAGCACGACGGCGCAGCCGGCCGCGAGCGCGGGCGCGATCTTGTGCGCGACGAGGTTCAGCGGGAAGTTGAAGGGCGAGATCGCGCCGACAACGCCGCGAGGGATGCGCAGCGTGAACGCGAGCTTGCCCTCGCCGGCCTGGCTCGCGTCCATCGGCACGACGTCGCCGGCGAGCTTGCGCGCCTCGACGGCGGCCATCGTGTAGGTGGACATCGCACGGCTTGCCTCGATCCGCGCCGCCTTCATCGGCTTGCCCGCCTCGTCGGAGATGAGCCGCGCCGCCTCCTCGTGCCGGCGGCCGAGGTAGCCGGCGACGCGGACGAGGATCTCGGCCCGCTTGTGCGCAGGCAGCGGCTCCTCCATCGCACGCGCGGCGGCGTCCACGGCACGCTGGGTCTCGGCGGCGCCCGCCTTCGCCACGCGGCCCACGACATCGCCGGAGTACGGCGAGCGGACCTCGACCCAGTCGCCCGTCTCGACCCACTCCCCGTCGACGAGGACGCCGCGTTCGACAGCGGTGGCGGCCATGCGCGAGAGTCTACGTCGGTGCATCTGGCCGACGTTCGTGCGATCCGGCACGGCGACGTTCTCTACGAGGGCGATCGCTGGCCGAACTGCTTGCACGTGATCGAGCACCCGACGGGGCACGTCCTCGTGGACACCGGGATGATCGACTCGACGCCCGAGCTGGAGGAGGAGTGGGGCGTCCGGTTCGACCCAGGTGTGATCCCGCGGGACGTCGTGTGCGTCATCAACACGCACCTGGACTTCGACCACTGCGGAGGCAACCGGCTGTTCCCGGGAATACCGATCCACGTGCAGCGTGCCGAGCTCGAAGCCGCGAAGCCGCCCCGCTACCTGGTGGAGTGGATCGAGTTCGAGGGGGCGAACTACATCGAGCACGACGGCGAGGCGGAGATCCTGCCGGGCGTGCGCGTCGTCCCCACGCCGGGCCACTCGCCCGGCCATCAGTCCGTCCTCGTCGACACCGACGACGGGCTTGTTGTGGTGGCCGGCGACGTCGGCTACACGTGGGGCCAGTTCGACCGGAGCGAGTCGGGGCAGATGCTCATGGCACTCGGCCCGCGGCGGATCTGGCTCGCCCACCAGGCCGAGCCGCGGGACGCGTCGTGAGCATCCCCGAGATCGAGTACACGCGGAGTGGCGACGTGTCGATCGCCTATCAGGCGTTCGGCGACGGCCCGCGGAATATCGTCTTCTCGCCGCAGTTCAGCAACCTTGTGTTCCCGTGGGACAACCCCGACTGGCGGGGGCTGTATGAGCGGCTGTCCTCGTTCGCGCGTGTGATCATCTTCGACAAGCGCGGGGTGGGGCTCTCCGACCGCCCCCGCGACCTCGGCCCGCTCGAGACACGGATGGACGACATCCGTGCCGTGATCGACGCGGTTGGTGCGGAGCGCGTGACCCTGCTCGGCACCGGCGAAGGCGGCCAGAGCTGTGCGCTGTTCGCCGCGACCTACCCCGAACGGGCGGAGGCGCTCGTCCTCGTCAACACGCCTGCCCGTGCCGTTCAGGCCGAGGACTACCCGTACGGCGCCACGGAGGACGAGTGGCGCGCGCACCTGCGCACTGTGCGCGAGCGGTGGGGCTCACGGGACTACTTCGAAGGGCTCGCGCGACAGATCGACCCGCAGGCGGATGAGGAATTCGTGGAGTGGTTCGTCACCTGCCAGCGCTTCTGTGCCAGCCCGGGCGCGGCGCTCAACCTCTACCGGGTTTACGGCGAGACCGACTTGCGCGACGTGCTCCCGACCGTCCGTGCGCCGACGCTCGCGTTCTACTCGCCGGCGAATCGTGAGGTCGTCGTCGACCTGGCCGGCCGGGTGTCTGGCGCGCGCACCGTCGAGCTGCGAGCTCCCGGCTTCAAGGCCTTTGAGGAGGTCACGCGCGAGGTCGAGCACTTTCCGGCGAGTCTCGAGGCCGAGCCGCTGCCGGACACGGTCCTCGCGACGCTGCTGTTCACCGACATCGTGGGCTCGACGGAGCGCGCGGCGACGCTCGGCGACCGCGAATGGCGTGCTGTGCTCGACCGCCATCACACGCTCGTGCGGCGTGAGCTCGGCCGCTTCCGCGGCGAGGAGAAGGACACGGCCGGCGACGGGTTCTTCGCCACCTTCGACGGGCCGGCCCGCGCCATCCACTGCGCGAAGGCGGTGGCGGCCGGTGTTCGAGAGCTCGGACTCGAGGTGCGCGCGGGCGTGCACACCGGTGAGTGTGAGCTGCACGACGGGAAGGTCGCGGGGATTGCGGTGGCGATCGGCGCGCGCGTCGCGGCGCAGGCGGGCCCGGGCGAGGTGCTCGTCTCGAGCACGGTGAAGGACCTCGTCGCCGGCTCCGGGCTCGAGTTCGAGGGCCGCGGCGCCCACGAGCTCAAGGGCGTGCCCGGCGAGTGGCGGCTGTACGCGGTAACCGCGGCGTAGGACACTCGCAGCGTGCAGCCGGACATCCACTACGCCCGCAGCGGGGGCACGGCGATCGCCTACCAGGTGGTCGGCGAGGGAGACACCGACCTCGTGTGGGTGCACGACTTCGTGTCCAACCTGGTCTACGGCTGGGAGTCGCCGCACATGCGCTCGTTCTACGAGCGGCTCGCCAGGTCGTTCCGGCTCATCCTCTTCGACAAGCGGGGCGTCGGGCTCTCCGACTACGGCGGCCAGCTTCCGACCTTCGAGACGCGCATGGAGGACATGCGCACTGTGCTCGACGCCGTCGGCTCGGAGAACGCCGTGCTGCTCGGCTCTCACGACGGCTGCTCCATGGCGATCCTGTACGCGGCGACGTACCCCGAGCGCACCCGCGCGCTCGTGCTGTTCCACCCGTTCATGCGCCTCTCCGACGAGGACCGCGAGGAGTCCCTGGCCAGCCTCCCGCGGCTTCGAGACGACTGGGGGACGCAGGAGTACAGCGACTGGCTGCTCAGCGTGATCGCCCCGACGCTCTTCGCGAACGAGGCCGACCGGCGCTGGTTCGCCAACTGGCTGCGGGTCGGCGCCTCGCCGCAGGTCGCCTACGCGCTCAACCGCGGGTGGATGGAATCGGACATCCGCGACGTGACGCCGGCCGTGCGCGTGCCCACGCTGGTGCTGTACCGCCAGTCCCCTTACCAGCAGTACAGCCTCGATACCGCCGCGCTCATCCCGGGCGCGCAGGCGCTCCGCGTGTCCGGCAGCGACGAGTGGGGGATCTTCCTGTCGCCGGAGATTCCCGAGGAGGTGGAGCGGTTCGTTGCGGGCGAGGAGGCGTCGGTCGTCCCGGACACCGTGCTGGCGACGCTGCTCTTCACGGACATCGTCGGGTCGACCGAGCACGCGGCCGAGATCGGCGACCGCGAGTGGCGGGAGCTGCTCGAGCGCCACCACGCGCTCGTGCGGCGTGAGATCGGCCGCTTCCGCGGTGAGGAGCGGGACACGGCGGGCGATGGCTTCTTCGCCACCTTCGACGGGCCTGCCCGGGCGATTCGCTGTGCGCAGGCGGTCGTCGTGGGCGTCCGCGAGCTCGGCCTCAAGCTGCGTGCGGGCGTCCACACGGGCGAGTGCGAGCTGCACGACGCCAAGGTGGCGGGCATCGCCGTGTCGATCGGCGCCCGCGTCGCGGCGCTGGCCGGGCCCGGCGAGGTGCTCGTGTCGCAGACGGTCAAGGATCTGGTAGCCGGGTCCGGGCTCGAATTCGACGAGCGCGGCACGCACACGCTCAAGGGCGTGCCGGGAGACTGGAGGATCTACGCCGTCCACGCCTGAGACCCGCTATGCCAAGAGCGGCGACCTCAACATCGCCTACCAGGTCGTGGGCGACGGGCCAATGGACCTCGTCTACGTGCCGGCTGGATCTCGAACGTGGAGCTGATGTGGGACGACCCGGCGCAGGCCCACATGCTCGGCCGGCTCGCGAGCTTCTCGAGGCTGATCCTGTTCGACAAGCGCGGCACCGGGATGTCCGACCCCGTGCCGCTCGACCGCCTGCCCACGCTCGAGGACGCGCATGGACGACGTGCGCGCCGTCCTCGATGCGGCCGGGTCGGAGCGTGCGGCGCTGTTCGGCTTTTCGGAGGGCGGTAACCTCAGCGTCCTCTTCGCCGCGACGTATCCGCAACGGACGACGGCGCTGGCGCTCTACGCCGTCTTCGCGAAGCGCATCTGGAGCCCCGACTACCCGTGGGCGCCCACCCCGGAGGCGCGGGAGCGCGAGATCGCCGAGCTCGAGCGCACCTGGGCGGCGGGCATGGACGTCGACCAGCTCGCGCCGAGCGAGGACGAGGCGTTCAAGCGCCGGCTTGCGACCTATTTCCGGCGAAGCGCGAGCCCGGGGGCCGCAGTGGCGCTCCTGCGGATGAACACGCAGATCGACGTGCGCAGCGTGCTGCCCGCGATCCACGCGCCGACGCTGGTCATGCACCGGGTGAACGACCAGGACACGACCCCGGAGGAAGGGCGATGGATCGCCGACCGCATTCCCGGCGCCCGCTTCATCGAGCTGCCCGGTGACGCCCACGTCGTGTGGGCGGGTGACACCGATCAGGTCGTCGACGAGATCGAGGAGTTCCTCGACCGGGGTCCGGCGTGGGCCGGATCCCGATCGGGTACTCGCGACGGTGCTGTTCACGGACGTCGTCGGGTCGACCGACGCGCGCACGTGAGCTCGGCGACCGCCGCTGGCGGGAGTTGCTCGACCGGCATCACGAGGTCGTACGAGCGCGAGCTCGCACGGTTTCAGGGGCACGAGGTCGACACAGCCGGCGACGGTTTCCTCGCGACGTTCGACGGGCCCGCGCGCGGGATCCGCTGTGCGCGCGCCATCACGGACGGCGTGCGCGACCTCGGCCTGGAGATCCGCGCGGGCCTGCATACCGGGGAATGCGAGCTCGTGAACGGCGGCGTGCGCGGGATCGCGGTGCACACCGGTGCCCGGGTGGCGGCGAAGGCGGGCGCCGGCGAGGTGCTCGTGTCGAGCACGGTCAAGGATCTCGTTGCCGGCTCTGGCATCGAGTTCGACGACCGCGGCATGCACGAGCTGAAGGGCGTGCCAGGAGAATGGCGCCTCTACGCGGTGGCCTCGGCGTAGACTCGACGCGTGGGCGACGCGCTGATCATCGACGCCGTCCGCTCGCCGATCGGGCGGCGGAACGGCTCGCTGTCGGGGATCCGCGGCGACGAGCTCGCGGGCCGCGTCCTGAACGCGCTCGTTGAGCGCGCGGGCGTCGACCCGGGCGAGGTCGAGGACGTGCAGATGGGCTGCGTCACGCAGATCGGCGAGCAGGGCTGGAACATCGGCCGCATGGTGCCGCTGATCGCCGGCTGGCCGGACACGGTCTGCGGCACGTCGGTCGATCGCCAGTGCGGCTCGTCGATGCAGACGAACTTCAACGCCGCGACGGCGATCCGCGGCGGGCGAGCTCGACGTCGTCGTCTCCGCGGGCGTCGAGATGATGTCGCGCGTCCCGATGGGCTCGAACGGCGGCGACCTGTCGCCCGAGCTCACGTCCGCGGCACGACATCGTCATGCAGGGGATCTCGGCCGAGGTGATCGCGCGCGAGTGGGGGCTCTAGCCGCGAGGCGCTCGACGCCTACTCGCTCGAGTCGCACCGGCGCGCGGTCGCGGCGACCGACGAGGGGCGCTTCGAGAACGAGATCGTCCCGATCGAGCTCGACCGACGGGCCGGTCGGCGCACCGCCGCCGAGTAACCGCTTCTTCCCGAAGTCCTGGCGGCGGCGCAGCGGCGCGGAGCCGGTGCGCGCGCTCGTGCGGGGCGGACGAGACGCCGCGCCGCGACACCTCGGCGGAGAGGCTGG
Source organism: uncultured Thermoleophilia bacterium (assembly GCA_963734565.1). Lineage (GTDB taxonomy): Bacteria > Actinomycetota > Thermoleophilia > Gaiellales > Gaiellaceae > JACVRM01. Next base: position 1,205,211 of record CAVTHM010000007.1, read on the forward strand.
CCGCGCTGGCGCCGGCGTTCATCCCGGACGGCGTCGTCACGGCCGGGAACTCGAGCCAGATCTGCGACGGCGCGGCCGCGGTGCTGCTGACGAGTGAGACGGCGGCGACGCGGCTCGGCCTCGAGCCGCGCGGGCGCTTCGTCTCCTTCGGGCTGGCCGGCGTCGACCCGCACCGGATGCTGCACGGCAACCCGCAGGCGTGCGCGAAGGCGCTCGGCCGGGCGGGCCTGACCTGGGACGACATCGCGGTGATCGAGGTGAACGAGGCGTTCGCGTCGGTCGTGCTCCAGTTCGCGCACGACGCCGGGCTCGAGGACCGCTGGGACGACATCAACCCGAACGGCGGCGGCATCTCGCTCGGCCACCCGCTCGGCGCCACCGGCGCGCGGATGACCGCGACGCTGCTGAACGAGCTCGACCGCCGCGGCGAGCGCTACGGCATCGCCGCGATGTGCGTCGGCTTCGGCATGGCGATCGCCGGCGTCGTCGAGCGCTTCCTGAGCCAGGACTGGCTGCTCGTCCGCGGGCGCGGCTCGCACCCGCTGCCCGCGCACGTCGACCGCGACGCGATCCGTGCGCACGGCTCGTCGAAGCGGCCGAGCGTGCAGCCGGGCGAGCGCGCGATCCTCTACGCGGCGGTCTGGCAGGCGGTGTACGCCGTCGCGAGATCACCGGCGAGCCGGAGAACGACCCGGAGCGCGAGCGCCTGGCCTGGCGGTTCCCGATCCGGCCGCTCGTCGTGGTCGACGACCTCGACGACGCGCCGCCGGTCGAGGCGGCCGGGATCTTCCCGCAGAGCATCTGGCGTCATTCGCACATCCGGCTTACGCCGCAGCAGTTCGAGCCGCCGCCGGAGCTGATCAGCGAGCAGCGCAGGCCGTCGGCCGTGCGCTGAGATCGAGCACGGCGCCCCGAGGGCGAGCAGCAGGACGACGGCGGCGAGGGCGATGCCGGAACGATCGGTGCATGTGCTTTCCGACGCGTCTTGCGCGTCGCTCCTTCCATTGGGTCGGTCGGCGAAATTCGGCGGGCGACACCGGAGCGGTTTGAACGCCGAGGACCCGAAGGACGTCGTCGCGGGCGCCTACGACGCGATCGCCGACCAGTACGCGGCGTGGGCGGCGTCGTTCAAGTCGCCGGTCGTCTCGTGGGCGCGCCGGTTCGCGGAGCACGTCGCGCCGGGTGGACGCGTGCTCGAGCTCCCGGTGCGGCGGCGACAACCCGGCGACCCGCTGCTCGTCGGCGCTACGACTCACGGGGGTTGACCTCTCGGCGGGCCCGCCGGATCGCGCGCGACGTGCGTTCCCCGAGGCGACGTTCGTGCAGCGGACGCTACCGCCTCGATCTTCCGGAGCGGCACTTCGACGGCATCGCGTCGTTCTTCATGTTCGGTCATATCCCGCGGCGCGAGCAGGAGCCGCTCCTGCGCTCGATCTTCGGCGGCTGAGGCCGGGCGGCGTGCTCGTGACCAGCGCTCGCCACGGTGGACGAGGACGACCGGGTCGCCGACTGGTTCGGGCAGCCGATGCTCTTCGCCTCGTGGAGCGAGGAGGAGGACCGAGCCAGCTCGAGCGCGCCGGCTTCGGCTCGACGACGCGCGCGTCGTCCCGTTCGTCGAGCCGGGTCACGGGCCGACGCGTTTCATGTGGGTTCTAGGATCCCGCCCGTGAAGGTCGGGGTCGTGGGGCTCGGGACGATGGGCGCCGGTATCGCGCAGGTCGCGATCGAGGCGGGCTTCGACGTGGTCGGGCTGCGAGGTGAGCGCCGACCTCGGCGAGCGCGCGCGCGGGCGGATCGAGCACTTCCTCGACGCGCAAGGTCGAGAAGGGCCAGCTCGACAGCGACGACCCGCGACGCCACGGCCGCCCGTCTCAGCGTCACGACCGAGCTCGCCGATCTCGCCGGCTGTGACATCGTCGTCGAGGCCGTGCTCGAGGAGCCGGCGGTCAAGCGCGAGGTCTTCGCCGAGCTCGACCGCGATCGCTGCCGCCCGACGCGATCGTGGCGACCAACACGTCGGCGCTGCTCGGTCACCGAGCTCGCGGCCGCGAGCGGGCACCCGGAGCGCGTGGTCGGGCATGCACTTCTTCAACCCGGCGCCGCTCATGAAGCTCGTCGAGGTCGTGCGCACCGAGCTCACCGACGACGACGTCTACGAGCGCGCGTTCGCCTTCGCCGAGCGGCTCGGCAAGGAACCGATCCGCTGCAACGACACGCCCGGCTTCGTCGTCAACCGCGTGCTCATCCCGCTGTTGAACGACTGCATCCGCGTGCTCGACGAGGCGCGGGTCACGCCCGAGGATCTCGACACGGGCATGCAGCACGGCGCCGGCTGGCCGATGGGGCCGTGCGCGCTCGTCGACCTGATCGGGATCGACATCCACGTGCACGCCTCCGAGGCGCTGTACGACGCGCTGCGCGAGCCGCGCATGGCTCCGCCGGCCCGGCTCGTGCGCATGACGCAGGCGGGCCTGCTCGGCCGCAAGACGCGGCCGCGGCTTCTTCGACTACGACGACTGAGCGGGGCTGCCGCGCTCGAAGAGCCGGCGGATCACGTCGGCGTCGTGGCCGCCGGTGACGACGAGCACCTCGTCGCCGGGGCGCAGCGTCGTCGAGCCGCCGGCACGCTCCGGCTCGCCGTCGCGGACGATCAGGACGATCCACGCGCGCTCCGAGAGCGGCAGGTCGTCGATTCGTTCGTCGGCCGCGCGGGAGCCGCCGGGCGCAACCGTGAAGTGGCGGATGTCCGAGGGCTCCTTCGCGCAGCCGAACCGAGATGTGCCACGGCTCGAGGCTCGACCTCGCGCATCGGCACGCGGCAGCCAGCGTGCAATCGACGGCACGAGCGATCCCTGCACGATCACGGAGAAGGCGACGACCACGAACACGATCTCGTAGATCCGCTGCGGCGTGTGGAGCCTCGGCGATCAACGCGAGCGCGGCGAGCAGGATCGGGACCGCGCCCTTGAGCCCGCTCCACATGACGAAGATCCGCTCGCCCCAGCGCAGGCGCACGGGCACGAGGAGCGCACCGGCGATCAGCGGCCGCGCAACGAAGCGCGAGAACTGACGGCCGAACGCGATGCGCGCGAGCCAGTCGTACGCGGAGAACACGTCGGTCAGGTCGATGGTCAGGCCGAGCGCGACGAAGACGGCGATCTCGCCGAGGTTCGCGAGCGCCTTGTGGAAGTGCTCGATCTCGGCCTTGTAGGGTGCGCGCGCGTCGCCGATCAGCAGGCCGGTGACGAAGACGGCCAGGAAGCCGGACCCGTGCGCGACGGTGGCCACGCCGTAGATGACGCCGGCCGCGGCGAGCGTGCGCAGCGGGTAGAGGCCCTCGTTGGGCAGGGTCGAGCGGCGCATCAGGGGGAGCAGCGCCGCTGCGCCGGCGACGCCGACCAGCGCGCCGACGCCCATCTCGAGCGGAACTCGCCGCCAACGCCGAACGACGACCAGCTGTCGTGGGTCGCGATGTCGAGCATGCCGATCATCAGCGCGATCCCGACCGGGTCGTTGGCGCCCGACTCGCCCTCTAGGATCGTCCCGCTGCGCCCGCGCATCTCGCTGCGGCCGAGCACCGCGAACATCACCGCAGGGTCGGTCGGGGCGAGCGCGGCGCCGACGATGCCCGAGGTCGTCCAGCCGAAGTCGAAGAGCGCGTGCGCGGCCACCGCGACGATCAGCGCCGTCGCGAACGTGCCGACCATGCCGAGCAGCGCGATCGGGACGAGCGAGGCGCGGAAGCGCCGCCAGCCGACGTGCATGCCGCCGTCGAAGAGGATCACGATCAGCGCGACGACGCCGATCCGCTCGACCGTCTAGATCGAGAGCGCGTCGCCGAGGCGCGGGAACATGTCCGACGCGACGGCGGCGGCGAGCAGGAAGATCGCCGGCGCCGGCACCGGGACGTACGACGTGAGCTTGCTGGCGACGACGGCCAGCGAGAAGCCGCCCGCGACGATCAGCACGATCGTCCCGAAGGCGGCGATCTCGTCCACGCGGTGAGCCTATGGCGCGCCAAGGTCACAGCGCCGTTTACGGCTTTCTTACATCCCACTCATCGGGGGCACACCCGGTGTGGCGATACTCAGTGAGTGCGACCGCGCCTTCTCCTTGCCTGCCTGCCGTCGTCCTCGCCTCGCTTCCACGGCGGCGTCGGTCGGTGCTACCTCGACGCCGCTCCACTGCGCCGGCAGGCGCGACGGGACGCTGTCGCCTGCGCGACGGCCGCGGCTCGTTCGCGCTGCTCGACCGTGACCGGCTCCGTCCTCGGCCGGATCGACAAGCGGCACGCTGACGATCACCGAACCCGACTCGATCACCGGGCGACCGATCGTGCGCGGCTACCAGTGGATCAAGATCACGACGCCGCCGACGACCGTGCAGTACTGCGGCAAGAAGCCGATCCGCTTCCGGATCCTCGGCGGCCGCTTCGACCTGCGGATCGACGGCGCGACCGGCGTCCGAGCTCAGCGTCGTGGGACGCGGCCGCGCGATGCTCGACGGGGCCGGGTTCGACGAGCTCGGCCTCTCCGACGGCTCGTACTCGCTGAACGACTCGCCCGTAGTGACCGGTGCCGAGCATCCGCACCTGGGTGACGATCAAGGCGCCCGCCGCGCATTCCGCCGCCGCCGCACAAGCGGCCCTGACCACTCGCTCTGGCATGCTGGACGCGGCGATGCACGAACCGGAACCGCCCAGACCGTGCTCGTGGTCGAGGATGAGGAGTCGATCGCGTCGTTCGTCGCGCTCTACCTGCGCAATGCGGGCTACGGCGTCGAGACGGCAGCGACCGGCGCCGACGCGCTGGCGAAGCACGAGGCGGCGACGGCCGTCGCTGGTCGTGCTCGACCTGATGCTCCCCGACGCCGACGGCATCGACGTCTGCCGGCGGATGCGCAAGGGCTCGGACGTGCCGATCCTGATGCTGACGGCGCGCGACGAGGACGTGGACAAGATCATCGGCCTCGAGGTCGGCGCCGACGACTACATGACGAAGCCGTTCAACCCGCGCGAGCTCGTCGCGCGCGTGAAGTCGATCCTGCGCCGCGCAAACGCCGACCGCCGCCCGGCCGAGTCCGCGCACGCTGGCCGTACGGCGAGCTGCACATCGACGCCGGCCGCCGCGAGGTGCGCGTCGGCGAGGAGGAGATCCAGCTCGCGCCCAAGGAGTTCGACCTGCTCTGGGAGCTGCTCGACCACCGCGGCATCGTCCTGACGCGCGACCAGCTGCTCGAGCGCGTCTGGGGCTACACCTTCGCGGGCGACACGCGCACGGTCGACGTGCACGTGCGCCAGCTCCGCCGCAAGCTCGGCGACGCGTCGCCGATCGTCACGGTCTGGGGCGTCGGCTACAAGGTCGCCCACGCCAAGGGGGCGCCAGCGTGACCGACGGCTCCTCCGGCTAGGGGCACACCGGGCGCGCGTGCTGCGCTCACTCCGCTTCCGCGTTCCGGCCCTCTTCCTGATCGGGATTGTCCTCTCGGGCGTGGTGGCGGCGGCGATCGGCCGTTCGTCTTCTTCCAGAACTACGTCCAGGACCGGACGCGCGAGCGAGCTGCGGCAGAACGCTGTCGGCCTCGCCCACCTGTACGACGCAGCAGGCGATCGCCGCGCTCGATCAGGATCGGCGGCCCGTGCCGCTCTCGGCGACGGACCTCGAGAAGGCGAGCGGCAACCGCATCTACTACGTCGGCGCGGAACTCCTTCCTGCGAGGCCAATCCGGGCCTGCGCCACCTGCCCGACGCTACGTTCCCGACTGGCGCACGGCGAGTCGAGCAGCTTCGATTTCGTGCCGCCGCCGCGGGGAAGACGTACTTCGCCGTCGCGACACCGTTCACGTCGACAACCAGGTGTGCGGCGCGCTCGTCGTCGCGACGCCCGAAGGACGACGCTGCGCGATGCCTGGCTGACGCTCATGCAGCGCCTCGGGCCTCGCGTTTCTCATCGGCAGCGTCGTCGCGGGCGGCGCTCGGCTGGTAGCTCTCGCGGCGGATCACGCGGCCGGTGCTCGCGCTCGCGGACGCGGCGGACGAGATCGCCGACGGGCAACTACGACGTCGAGCTGCCGCCGCCGGCGACGACGAGATCGGCGACCTCGATCGCGCCGGTTCGGCGAGATGGCCAGGCGGCTCAGCGAGGTCGAGGAGCTCGAGCGCAACTTCCTGATGACGGTCTCGCACGAGCTGCGCACGCCCCTGACGGCGATCCGCGGCCACGTGGGCGCGCTGCGCGAGGGCCTGGTCGAGGACCCGGAGCTGCGCGAGCGGTCGCTCGAGGTGATCGCGCACGAGTCGACGCGGCTCGAGCGGCTCGTCGGCGACGTGCTCGACCTCGCGAAGCTCGACGCGCACCGCTTCACCGTCCTGCACGAGGAGGTCGACATGCGCGGCTGCTCGAGCAGGTCTACGAGGCGTTCGGCGAGGAGGCGCGGCGGCGGAGCATCGACTACCGGTCAGAGCTGACGCGCGAGCCCGGTGATCGTCTCCGACGGCGACCGCGTGCTGCAGATCATCTCCAACCTGCTCTCGAACGCGTTCCGCTGGACGCCCGACGGCGGGCGCGTCGACCTGGACCTGTCGCAGGCGAACGGGCTCAGTCTCGGTCGCGGTCGAGGACACGGGGCCGGGTATCGCAGCCGAGGAACAGGAGCGGATCTTCCGGCCGTTCGTCTCACGCGACGGCGGCGGGACGGGCCTCGGGCTCGCGATCGCGCGCGAGCTCGCGTGGCGCTCGGCGGCCGGATCAGGCTCGAGAGCGAACGCGGGGCGGGGGCAGCCGCTTCGAGCTGGTGCTGCCGGCGGGCGTGGCGGTGGCCGGCCGGCCGCGTCTAGCTGCTCGCGCGGCGCTCTTCGATGCGGTAGACGATCGCGCCGCTGCCGGCGCTCGAAGCCCTGCTCGATGCGCTCCAGGCGCCGGTCGACGCCCTTCCAGCCGGACGACACGAGGTCGACGAGCAGTGAGAGGTCGTCGAGCCGGGCGCGCCGCTCGGCGAGGATCTGGCCCTCGAGCCGCTCGAGCCGCCGGATCGTCTGGCCGGCCAGGCCGCGCACCTCCGCCATCTGCCGCGCGACGGGCAGCGCTTCCGCGCGAACGCCGTCGCGGACCGCGTTGCCGACCCGCTCCGGAAGCGAAGTCTCGAGGTTGGCGGCCAGCTCGGCGAGCTGCTCGACCTGCGCCCTCGCGCGCTCGAGCGCCGCGTCGACGTCGGCCGCCTGCGTGCGGTCCTCCGCGGCGGCTGCGAGCCGCTCCTGCGCGCGCGAGAACGCGTCGTCGTTCACGGACGGCAACGCTAGCTTGGCCATCGGATGAGATCGGACGACCTGGACTACGACCTCCCGGCGGAGCTGATCGCGCAGCATCCGGCCGACCGGCGCGACTCGTCGCGGCTGCTCGTGTACGACCGCGCGACCGGCGAGATCCGGCACCGCACGTTCGCCGAGCTGCCGGACGAGCTCGGCCGGTGAGCTCGTCGTCGTGAACGACACGCGCGTCGTGCCCGCGCGCATCACGGGCCACCGCGCGAGCGGGGGCGAGGCCGAGGTGCTGCTGCTCGAGCGGCTCGGCAGGCGCCGAGTGGGAGGCGCTCGCGCGGCCGTCGCGGCGACTGCGGCCCGGGGACCGGATCGGCGCTGGCGGAGCTCGTCGAGCCGCTCGGCGAGGGGCGCTGGCGCGTCCGCCTCGACGGCGCACCGGCGGGTGAGATGCCGCTGCCGCCGTACATCCACGAGCCGCTGGGCGATCCCGAGCGCTACCAGACCGTCTACGCGCGCGAGGAAGGCTCCGCGGCCGCGCCGACCGCCGGGCTGCACTTCACGCCCGAGCTGCTCGCGCCGACTCGACGTCGAGCGCGTGACGCTGCACGTCGGCCTGGACACGTTCCGGCCGCTCGTCGGCCGACACGCTCGAGGAGCACGGCTGCACAGCGAGCGCTACGCGGTCGAGCCGGAGGCGTGGGAGCGGATCCGCTCCGCCGGCCGCGTCCTCGCCGTCGGCACGACGACGACGCGCGTGCTCGAGTCGCTGGCGCGCGGCGCGCCGCTCGAGGGCCGCACCGGATCTCTTCATCACGCCCGGCTTCGAGTTCCGGCGCGTCGACGCGCTCCTGACGAACTTCCACCTGCCCCGGTCGACGCTGCTCGCGCTCGTGATGGCCTTCGCCGGGGTCGAGGAGACGCGCGAGCTCTACCGTGTCGCGATCGCGGAGCGCTACCGCTTCTACTCGTTCGGCGACGCCATGCTGCTCCGGTAGTCGGCCCGACCTGCCGCTAGACGTTCACCCGTCTGAGACCAGCCGCTCTCGGAGCCCTGTGAGCTCGACGGGACAGGATTCATCCTGTCCCTCACCCGTCTGAGGCAGCTCGCTGTCGGTAGCGCGCTGGTCGCAGGCAGAGCCGGGTGGCTCGACACGCGGTAAGACAGTCTCCACTCCGCATGCCGTCTTGCTCGGCTCCGGGGGCGAGCGCTCTAAGACGGGTGAGGGACAGGATGAATCCTGTCCCTCGATCTTTGCTCGGCTGCCGAGAGCGGCCAGTCTCAGACGGGTGAAGGTCTTACGCGGCTCCGACAGCGGGCTGTCTCAGACGGGTAACGGTCTTGCCGGCGACGAGGTGCCGGGCGCGGTGCGTCGATAGCGTGGCCGCGTGGCGATTTTCGAGGTCACGGCAACGGACGGCGCCGCGCGGGCCGGCGTGCTGCACACGGCGCACGGCGACGTGCCGACGCCCGCCTTCATGCCCGTCGGGACGAAGGCGACGGTCAAGACGCTCGACCCGGACGAGCTGCGCGCGATCGGCGCCCCGATCGTGCTCGGCAACACGTACCACCTGGTGTTCCGTCCGGGAACCGACGTGATCGAGGAGCTCGGCGGGCTGCACGCGCTTCATGGGCTGGGACCGCGCGATCCTCACCGACTCCGGCGGCTTCCAGGTCTTCTCGCTGCGCCACACGATCCTGGGCGCCGACGACGAGGGCGTCACATTCCGCAACGTCTACGACGGCGTCGGCGGCGCGCTTCACGCCGGAGAGCGTCGCGGCGGCCGAGGCGGGCGCTCGGCTCGGACATCGCGATGTGCCTGGACGTCTGCCCGCCGGCCGGCGCCCCGCACGAGGAGGTCGAGGCCGCCGTGGCGCGCACGACGATCTGGGCGCGCCGCCAGCGCGAGGCGGAGCGCGCTCGACGGGCCAGCTCGTGTTCGGGATCAGCCAGGGCGGGGTCGACCAGGAGCTCCGCGAGCGCTCGATTCGCGAGATCGCGGCGCTCGACTTCGACGGCTACGCGCTCGGCGGGCTGTCGGTCGGCGAGGAGCGCGAGCTGACCTGGGAGGCGGTCGGCCAGGCCGCACCGCTGCTCCCGGACGCGCAGCCGCGCTACTTCATGGGCATCGGCGACCCGCAGGGCATCCTCGAGGTGATCGAGCGCGGGATCGACATGTTCGACTGCGTGCTGCCGACCCGGCTCGGTCGCACGGGCACGGCGATCACGTCGACGGGCCGGCTGAATCTCCGCAACGCGGCGTTCGCCCGCGACCCGCGGCCGCTTCTGACGAGAAATGTTCATGCAATTCTTGCCAACGTTTCTCGCGGGCCTACGTCCGACATCTTGTGAACCAAGAAGAGGTCCTGGGCTTGCGGCTGCTCACGCTCCACAACCTGCACTTCCTGCTCCGACTGACGGAGGGCAGCGCGCACGGCGATCGAACACGGGGAGCTAGCATCCTTCAAGGCCGAGACCCTCGGCCGGCTTACTGCGAGCTCGGAGGAAGCCGCGTGAACCCCATCATCTTCCTTGGCCTGATGCTGGTGCTGCGTCTGGGTGCTGCTGATCATGCCGCAGCGCCGCCGCCAGCAGGCCCAGCGCAAGGCGCGCGAGATCGTGAACCCCGGCGACCAGATCCTGACCGCGGGCGGCATCTACGCCACGGTCCGCGAGGTCCGCGAGCACGACCTCACCGTCGAGATCGCGCCGGGGGTCGAGGCGCGCCTGGACCGCCGCGCGATCGCCGTGAACGTCAAGGAGGCGCCTGAGGAGGCCGACGAAGCCGAGGACGACGACCGCCTCGAGGAGGGACCGCGCGAGCTGGAACCCGCCGCCGTGCACGAGACCGCCGCCCACGACGAGCACGCGCTGGACGAGGAACCCGAGCGCGCCGCGCGAAGCTAGTGACCCGCCCCTTTCATTTGAGCCCACTCGGGCTACGCTGAGGCAGGGTCGTTCCTGGTGTCAGATCGTCGCACGCAGATCATTCTCGTCCTCGCGATGCTCGCTGCGCTCGTCGGCGTCGCGCTGCTCGCGTCCCGGGCTCGCCGGTCCACAAGAAGGCGACGCTCGGCCTCGACCTGCAGGGCGGGATCGAGGTCGTGCTCCAGGCGCAGCCGCGCCCGGGCCAGACGCTCGACAGCGCCGCGCTCGACCGCTCCGAGAACGATCATCCGCAACCGCATCGACAAGCTCGGCGTGTCCGAGCCCGAGGTGCGCAAGCAGGGCAACAACCAGATCGTCGTCCAGCTCGCGGGCGTCTTCGACCAGCAGCGCGCGGTCTCGATCATCGGGTCGACCGCAGCGCTCGAGCTCTACAAGCTCGAGGACGACCTCGTCGCGCCGTCGATCAACCCGGTCACGCAGCAGCCGGTCGCGCACACGAACCTGTACGGCCTGCTCGCGCCGGTGTCGTCGTCGGCCGGTGACAAGGGCTCGGGCTACTACCTGTTCGACCCGAAGAAGAAGCTCGTCGCCGGGCCGGCGCCGACCAAGGCGGGCCTGCTCGGCACGAAGACGGCGAAGTGCGTCACCGGCGAGCGCGCGGGTCGGCTGCACGAAGGTCCTCGCCGCCGGCGGCAAGGCGAGGAACGCGAAGCGGCACGGACGGCCTGCCCAAGGGCTGGAAGATCTTCGGCCGCCCGGCGAAGACGACAGTCTCACCTGCGACGACAGCGCGACCGTCTGCCCGGGCCTGAAGACGCTCCCGCTCCCGGGGACGACCTACTACTACCTCTTCAAGTACCACCCGGACGTGCGACGTCAAGACCCGGTCCCGAGATGAGCGGGAGCGACCTGAAGCTTGACGGCACGCGGCGGACTTCGACACGCAGACGGGCGAGGCCGAAGTCCTCATGGCCTTCACCGGCAAGGGGAAGGGCAAGTTCCACGACATCACGCGCGACCTGCGCCCAGGAGGGTCGCCTGCGCTGCCGCGGCGGTTCGGCCAGTCGATCGCGTTCGGCCACTTCGCGATCGTCCTCGACAACGAGATCAAGTCGTTCCCGTACGATCGACTTCAACGAGCAACCCGGACGGCATCCCGGGCGACAACGGCGCGCGCATCACCGGCATGGCCGGCCTCACCGAAGCGAAGGACCTCGCGCTCGTGCTGCAGACCGGCGCGCTGCCCGTCAACTTCCGCGTCGTCGACCAGACGACCGTCTCGGCCACGCTCGGCAAGGACTCGCTGCACCAGGCGGAGCGCGCGGCGATCGCCGGGCTGCTCGTCGTCGCGCTCTTCCTGCTCGTCTTCTACCGCTTCCTCGGCGTCGTCGCGGTCATGGGGCTCGGCGTCTACGCGGCGCTGATGTACGCGGTGCTGCTGCTCTTCAACGTGACGCTGACGCTGCCGGGCTTCGCCGGGCTGATCCTGACGATCGGCGTCGCAGCAGACGCGAACATCGTCATCTTCGAACGCATCAAAGAGGAGTCGCGCGCGGGCAAATCCGTGCGCGCGGCCGTCGCGGCCGGCTACCGAAGGGCTTCAGCACGATCGTCGACGCGAACGTGGTCACGGCGATCACGGCGCTCGTGCTGTTCGCGGTCGCCACCGCGGGCGTCAAGGGCTTCGCGCTCATGCTGCTGATCGGTACGGCGATCTCGATGCTCACCGCGGTCGCCGCGACGCGCGCGTTCCTCGGGCTGCTCGCCGGCTTCCGCTGGTTCGACAGCCCGCGCTTCATGGGCGCCTCCGGCGACCCGCACGCGAAGTGGCTCCAGATCGACTTCATGGGCAAGATGAAGTTCTGGTTCGCCTGGTCGGGCACGGTCGTCGCCATCTGCATCGTCTCGCTCGGCGATCCAGGGCCTGAACCTCGGCATCGACTTCAAGGGCGGCACGCAGGTCACCGTCGCGAGGATCGTCCGCGCCGGCCTCGACTAGCGACTTCGACCCGATCACTCGCCAAGATCGGCCAGTCGGCGCGCCGTCGTCCAGGGCCGCGGCCCCTCGACGGACGGCAAGTACCGCTCGTTCCAGCTGCGCACGAAGTCGCTGTCGCCGGCGAAGCTGGCGACGCTCGCGAGAACGACCTCAACGACCAGCTACGGCGAGAACGTCTCGCTAGGCGTGAAGAGCGTCTCGGCGAGCTTCGGCTCGCAGATCGCGCGATCGGCTCTGCTCGCCATCTTCGTGTCGTTCTTGCTGATCGTCATCTACATCACGCTGCGCTTCCAGTGGAAGTTCGCGCTGCCCGTGCTGGTGGCGATGGCGCACGACGTGCTCGTCACGGTCGGCGTGTACTCGCTGACGGGCCGGGAGGTGACGACGTCGACGGTCGCGGCGGTGCTGACCGTCATCGGGTACTCGATGTACGACACGATCATCATCTTCGACCGCATCAGGGAGAACATCCCGCTGATGCGGCGCGCGCCGTTCGCGACGATCGCGAACGTCTCGATCTGGGAGACGATCCGTCGCTCGCTCGCGACGACGTTCATCACCTGCCTCCCGATCGCCGCGCTGCTCTTCTTCGGCGGCGAGACGCTCAAGGACTTCGCGTTCGCGCTGCTCGTCGGCGTCATCTCGGGCGCCTACTCGACCATCTTCATCGCTGCGCCGCTGCTCACGATGCTCAAGGAGCGCGAGCCGGAGTACGCGCGGCGCAAGGCGGCCGCGCCGGTCGCCCCGCAGGGCGCGGCGGCGGATGCGGTGCTGGCCGCGGCCGAGCAGGCCGCGGCGGACGAGCCCGCACCGGAGCTCGCGCCGACGATCAGCGGCGGCGACGGGGCGGACGGCGGGTCGCGGGTCGACGGCCGGCGCGAGCGGCGCAGGCAGCGCCGAAGCTCTCGGCCGCACGGCCGCGCGCGCTAGGGCGGGCGACTGCGTGGACGCCGGCACCCTGCGCGAGCTCCTTGGACAGCTCGGGCTGGCTGCTGTCGGGGCGGTCTCGCTGACCGCGGAGCGCGCCGACCGGCTGGCCGACGAGCTCTCGTCCCGCGGCGGCATGCGCCGCGAGGAGGCGCGCTCGATCATCGAGGACATGGCCGGGCGCTGGCGCGCCGAGGCATCACGTGTCGGCGAGCGGACGAGCGGCGCGCTCGACGACCTCTTCGCGAACATGGGCCTCGTCACGCGCGACGACTTCGAGGAGCTCGAGCTGCGTGTCGCGCAGCTGGAGCACCGGCTGAAGCTGCTCGAGCCGCCGCTGCCCGGCTCCAACGGCTCGCCTCCCAAGGTCTGACCCGCCGCGACACGCTCGTCGCGCTTCCTCTCCACATCCGGCACACGCCGTGACACACCCGGGCGCCGGATCTGGCTACCGTGAAACCGGGTGGTGGGTTCGGGGTGCCCCGGGACGGCGGACACGTCTGAAACGGCCATGTCCAGCCGTTTTTGGCCCGACCGGCGGCCGGGGCGGCTGAGGCCTTTGCAACACTGAGGCATGGCGACGGCCCCGCCGCGCAACCTCGGGCGACTCTCGGAGATCGCTCAGGTCGCCGCGCGCCACGGCTTCGGGTACCTGTTCGAGAACCGGCGCCTGCGCCGCCGCCACCCGGACGACGAGACGCCGTCGCAGCGCGGCGCCCACCTGCGCGCGATGTTCGACGAGCTCGGGCCGACGTTCGTGAAGTTCGGGCAGCTGCTCTCCACCCGCCCGGACATCCTCCCGCCGGACATCATCGCGGAGCTCCGCGGCCTGCAGGACGACGTGACGCCGTTCACGTACGAGGAGGCCGAGACGGTGATCCAGCAGGAGCTGGGGCTGCCGATCGAGCGGCTCTTCCTCGAGTTCGACCGGGTGCCCATCGCGGCCGCTTCGATCGGCCAGGTGCACGGCGCGATCCTCCCGAACGGCCGCCGCGTCGCGGTCAAGGTGCAGCGCCCCAACGCGCCCGCCCAGATCGAGGCCGACATCGCGCTGCTGTACCAGGCCGCGCGCCTCGCCAAGGACCGGCTGCGCCGGCTCGACTTCATCGACGCGCGCGGGATCGTCGACGAGTTCGCGCGCAACATCCGCCAGGAGCTCGACTACCGCGGCGAGGCGCGCAACGCCGACCGCTTCCGCCACGACTTCGCCGGCCACCCGCGCGTTCGCATCCCGCGCGTCTACTGGAGCTACACACGCGCGCGCGTGCTCACACTCGAGTTCATCGACGGCGTGCAGCTGGCCGACGTCGACCCGCTCGACCACACCCGAGCTCGACCGCCGCCGCATCGCCGAGCTGATGACCGAGACGTGGATGACCATGGTCTTCAAGAACGGTTTCTTCCACGGCGACCCGCACCCGGCGAACATCCTCGTGCTCGAGGGCGGGCAGGGGATCGGGCTCGTCGACTTCGGGCTCGCCGGCAAGCTGACCGACGCCGACCTGTCGAAGCTCACGCGGCTCTTCATCGACGCCGTGAACGAGAACGTCGACGCGCTGCCGAAGCGGCTCGCGGAGCTCGGCGTCCGCTATCCGCGCGAGCGCGAGGCCGAGTTCCAGGCTGCGCTGCGCGAGCTCTTCTACCGCTACTACGGCGCGCCGCTCTCGCAGATCGACCCGCTGCAGGTGATCCGCGACGGCTTCGATCTCATCTACTCGATGGGCCTCGAGCTGCCGACGCGCTGGCTTCTCCTCGACAAGGCGATCGCGACGCTCGCATCGGTCGGCGTCGAGCTCTACCCGGAGTTCAACGTCTTCGAGGTCGCGAAGCCATACGCGCGCAACCTGATGATCGGGCGCTACAGCCCGCAGCGGATGCTCGGCCGGGCGCGGCGCGAGTCGACCGACCTCGTCCGCATCGCGCGCGAGCTGCCGTACCAGGTGCACGACGTGCTCGAGCAGGTCCGCGACGGCCAGGTCGAGGTCGGCTTCGTGCACAAGGGCGTGGACGACTTCCTCGTGAAGCTCGACAGCTCGATGAACCGCCTCGTCGTCGCGCTCATCGTGGCGACCGGCGTGCTCTCGTCGGCGCTCATCGGCGTCTTCGCGACCAACGGGCCGCACTACCTTGGGCTGCACGTCCTGGCGTTCGTCGGCTTCTTCCTCTCGGGGATCCTGGCCGTCTGGCTCCTGATCGGCGTGCTGCGGCACAACCGGCTGTAGCCCGTGTGGATCGTCCGGGCGCTCATCCAGCTCCTCGCGCGGGTTGTCGCCGCCGTCCTCCTCGCCCTGGTGCTGGCGCTGCTGCTGGCGCTCGTGCACGGCGGCGGCTTCCAGCACGCGCTCGGCATCGCGGCGCTCTCGGTCGGCGTCCTGTCGATCCTGCTGGGCGCCGTCGGCCATTCGACCGCCTCGCGGACGCTCGAGACGGCCGGGCGGATGCCGGGGTTGCCGGCGACGTTCCAGTCGCAGCCCGGTGACACGACCATCAGCACGTCAGCCGTTTTCTTCCTGACCGGCGCGCTGCTGGTCGTGCTGGGCGCCGTCCTGGCCTGAGCGGCCGTATGTGGGCGGTGCCGTCGATCGTCTGTCACACATTCGCGCGAAAGGACATCTGGCGGACCGGGTGTGCCGCACCTACCGTCGATGGTCATGGACGCCGTCCTCGTCGCAGAGCCCGAGACGGCGTTCCGCGAGTTCATCGGCCGTCATCTGGAGCGCGACGGCTTCGAGGTGCTCGAGGCGACGGCCGCCGACGAGGCGCTCGAGCTGGCGGAGCGGGCGCAGCCCGACCTCGTCGTGCTCGGCAGCGCGCTGCCCGACGCGCCGCCGGTCGACGTCTGCACGCGCCTGCGCGAGGGCGAGCCGGGCCGGCGGTGGAACCGCAACGTCCCCGTGATCATGCTCGGCGACGATCGCCGCGACCCGGTCGACTGCGTCCGCGCGCTGGCCCGGGGCGCCGACGACTACGTCGCCGCGCCGCTGATGTACGAGGAGCTGCTCGGCCGCATCCGCGCCGTCCTGCGCCGCGCGAGCGGGGCGGAGCGCGACCGCCTCCATGCGTGCGAGCTCGTCGTCGACCGCCGCACGCGAGACGTGCGTATCGACGGCCGGCGAGTGGCGCTCGCCACGAAGGAGTACGAGCTGCTCCTCAAGCTCGCCTCGGAGCCGACGCGAGTGTTCACGAAAGAACAGCTCTTGAGGGAGGTGTGGGGTTTCCGCTCGCTCGGCCGCACTAGAACGCTCGACAGCCATGCGTCACGCCTGCGGCGAAAGCTGGCCGCGGTGAGCGCGCGCCCCTGGGTCGTCAACCAGTGGGGCGTCGGGTACCGGCTCGTCGAACCTGAGTAGCGGATCCAGTTAGTCGGACTGGTGGCCGAGTGTGCGGCGAATTTGCCTTGACGAGGACGATACGGGCGGAAGGTCAGGCGGGCTGAGGAGGCTGATCCGAACTGCTGGCCCCGAGCTCCAGGTCCGCGCTTGGTACCCACGGCCCGTCAATGATCACCGCCTCGTCGTCGCCCGGCCAGGGCGGCAAGGCCGTGCATGTGAAGACAAGGGGCACATCCCCGGTGCAGCGATACTGGAAGGCAGTCCCGAGCGGGATGTCGATGCACACACCGGAGATGAGCCGGGTGATGCTCTCACGGCCGTCCGTCGCCCTGCGCCAGATTTCTCCCTCACCCGACAGGACGAACCAATATTCGTCGATGGTCCGGAAGCGGCAGGCGCGGCCCACCATCCCCGGCGGCACGGTCGAGTGGATCATGTTGCCGTGCGGGCCGTCCATCAGGAAGCGAACATAAGCCCCCAAGGGCGAGCGCTCGCGCTCCGCCGTTTCGACGGTGGTGGTCTTCACGTAGCACTCCCGTCACGAGACAGGGTTGCGCTTGCCGGTCTTCGGCTGGAGCGTGTCACCGCAGCCTCCGTGTTTCTGCTCCGCGCGGGTCGACGGCGAACCCTGCCGTGCCCGAGTGTGCGTGAATGTACCTCGCAAGGGAAGCATCGAGTGGGGCGACACCTCGCCTGAACGAGGCTGCTGCCAGGTGCGGGCTCGGCAGTGGGCGAGCGGGGTACAAGCGAACGTCTGCGGGGCCGCACGAGAACGCTCGACAGCCATGCATCACGGCTCCGGCGGAAGCTCGCGGCGGTCAGCGCCTGGCCGTGGGTCGTGAACCAGTGGGGCGTGGGGTACCGGCTCGTCGAGCCTGAGTAGCGCATCCAGCTAGTCGGAGTGGTGGCCGAGTGTGCGGGGAATTTGCTTTGACGAGGACGATCGGCTTCGCTCCGATGCCGAGTCGAGCGCCTCCTACATCTCGTACGATGGCGGAGGAGGTGCCACGTGGCGACGTCTGATCCGATCGCCGAGATCATCGGGGACTATCGAGCCTTCGCCACGATGCAGCGGGACCGTCTCGTTGCCCGGGGTATCGACATCGCACCCTACGCACTCAGCCACCTCGCCGTCCGCGTGGCCGATTGGGACCTGTACGTTCACCAGCGGACGCTTCTCGAGCGCCATGCGGTGGCGAACCGCGAGAACTACTGGAACGGGCGTCCGATCTCCTTGATCGTGCCTTCCGAGCCGCTCGACGTGCTCGATGGGACTCCCGTCTCGCTCATCGAGCTCATCCCGCCCGTTCACCAGCGCGTCTACCGGATGGGCCTCGAGCACCTCGGCGTCGTCGTCGGTGAGGAGTTCGACGACTTCTCGCGCGTGCATCGAGCCGCGCTGACCGGCCAGCAGTTCCAGAGTGCCAACGTCGACCCCGTCTACGTCCTGTTCGAGGACTTCACCCATGTGAAGTTCTACCGGCGCTCCTTACACGACGGCGTCGTCCTCGATGGATATCGCTTCGACGGCTTCAGTCACGTGGACGACTGGGTGCCGCAGCGGCTGGTCACCGCCACCGGCCCGAACCCGCTGCCGCGGTGAACCAGGCTGCTGCCAGGTGGGGGCTCGGGCAGTCGGCGAGTGGGGTACAAGCGAACGTCTACGGGGCCGGACGAGGACTTTAGATAGTCACGCTTCGCGCCTTCGCCGGAAGCTCGCGGCGGTCAGCGCCCGGCCGTGGGTCGTGAACCAGTGCGGTGTGGGGTACCGGCTGGTCGAACCCGAATAGGTCGCGCGCGGCTCAGACGGACCCATGGGCCCGGTTCGCTCAGAACGGCGGCATCGGCTTGCGTGCAACGAGTTGATGCATACGCGCGTGAGCGACCAGGGTCGACGGATCGTCGTCGGCCATGCGCATACCGTCGGTTAGCTCGTTGTACCTGGCCTCTGTCAGCGCGCCCTCCTTGACGAGGTTGGCCCCGGACTCGCGGAACGTCCAGCCCCAGAACCCCTTGTGCTCGCCGGTGAGGTAGTGCGGCTGATAGGCGTCGGCACGGAGAACGTCGAACCCTGCCTCGATCGCCCAACGGTGCAAGCGGCGGCCGCCGGCGTAGTCGACTCCGCGCTCGACGCCGCTTGCGAAGGCGTGTTCCAGGAACTCGTCGTAGCCGGACGGCGGCTCCGAATAGATCGCGCTCAGGTCGGCCTCCTCGCAGACCATGAGGCCGCCGGGCTTGAGCGCTGCGGAGATACTGCGCATGGCCTCGACCGGCTGGTTCAGGTGAATGAGCAGCCAGCGCGAGTACGAGATGTCGACGCTCTCAGGAGGCAAGCCGTGGTCGTACACGCTTCCGACACGGAACTCGGTCTTGGCGTCGGCCAGATCACTCGCCTCCGCGATGTGATCCGCGCTGAGGTCGATACCGAGCGCGTCGGCTCCGATGGACGAGGCCCAGCGCGTGACGTAGCCGAGGCCGCAGCCGAACTCCACGAACCGATTGCCGGCCTCGAGCCCTGCATCGAGGAGCAATGCGTGCGTTCGATCGTCATGGATCTCGCCGATGACCTGGAGCCGCGCGTGACCGGACTTGCCCGCGTCCAGAACGTACTTGTCGCCGTGGGCGGACATCGGGTCAAACGTACAAGCCCTGCGTTCCGAGCGAGTGGCGTATCGAGCGAGTGGGGTACATCCGCACGTCTTCGGGGCCGCACGAGAACGCTCGACACCCATGCGTCGCGGCTCCTGCGGAAACTGGCCGCGGTTAGCGACCGGCCCCTGGGTCGTGAACCAGTGGGGCGTGGGATACCGGCTCGTCGAGCCGGACCAGCGCCTACCCGAACGCGGCCTCGTACCGCCCGAGGACGAGGGGCCAGCCGTTGTCATAGGCCTGGTGCGACTCTCCCGCCTGGTCGCCGAGACGCTCCCAGCCGCGGTGCTCGAGCTCGACGCGCGTCCGGTCGCCGTCCGCGATGAAGCGGACCTCGACCTCCGTCGGCGGGCGCTCGCCCAGCCTCTCGTACGGGCGCCACGCGAGCGTGAACGACGACGGGCGGTCGTACGCGAGCACGTCTGCCCACTCGCCTTCGCTGCCGTCCTTGCGGATCTCGTAGACGCGGCCGCCGGCGCGCGGCTCGAAGACCATGCGCTCGATGTTCTCGCCGCCGAGCGAGTGCTGCTCGAGCGGCCACCAGGTGGCGAGCCCGTCGGTGAAGACGTCGAAGGCGCGCTCGACCGGCGCGTTGACCGTCACGGACTTGCGGACGGCGGGAAGTGCGGTGGTGCTCATGTCGGTCCTCCTCCTGCTCGACTGCTTGCTTGAACGCTGCGAGCGCGCGGTCCCAGAACTCGTCCAGGTACTCGCGGAGCTCCGCGATGCCGTCGGGCTCGACGCGGTACAGCCGCCGCGTGCCCGCGCGCTGGTCGGAGACGAGCCCCGCCTTCTTGAGGACGCGCAGGTGCTGCGAGACCGCGGGCCGGCTCACCGGCAGCCGCGCGGCGACGTCGCCGACCGACAGCGGCCCGTCTCGCAGCTGCTCGAAGACCGCACGGCGCGTGCCGTCGGAGAGCGCGTCGAGTGCGAGTGCGTAAGCCATCGCTTACGGTAAGCATAGGCTTACGCTTTGCTCTGGTCAACCACCGGTAAGGTCGGGGCGACCCCAGTCCCCGGAGGAGGAGAGAAGCGTGGAGCTGTTCGAGCGCATCCAGGAGGCGCAGGACAGGTGGAACGTCCTGCGGCACCCGTTCTACGTCAGGTGGGAGGAGGGCGAGCTCACGCGCGAGGAGCTGCAGACGTACGCGGGCCAGTACCGGCACGCGGTCGCGGCGGTCGCGCAGGCGTCGCGGAACGCGACGGAGCTCGCGGACGACGGCCACGCGGCCGAGGAGGCGGCGCACGTGACGCTCTGGGACGCGTGGGCGACGAGCCTCGGCGGCGAGCCCGCGGAGCCGAGCGCCGAGACGACCGCCTGCGTCGACGCATGGGCGCCCGCCGATGCGCTCGCAGCCACGTCGGTGCTGTTCGCAGTCGAGTCGGCACAGCCGGCGATCGCCGAGACGAAGCTGCGCGGCCTGGTCGAGCACTACGGCTACCGGCCCGACTCGCCCGCCGTGTCGTACTTCCGCATCCACGCGACACGCGACCACGAGCACGCCGCCCGCGCTCGCGAGATCCTCGCCGAGCAGGCCGGTGACGCCGACGAGGACCGGCTCGTCGCGGCAGCGGAAGGTGCGCTGCGGGCGAACTGGGAGCTGCTCGACGGCGTCGAGCGCCTGAACGGCCGCTAGGTGATTGCGCCCTCGAGCGCGAGCAGCTGCTGCTTGCGCTCGAGGCCGCCGCCGTAGCCGACGAGGCTGCCGTTCGCACCGACGACGCGGTGGCAGGGCAGCACGATCGGGATCGGGTTGCGGTTCATGATCGTGCCGACGGCGCGGGCGGCGCGCGGCGGCCGGCCTGCTCCGCCAGCGCGCCGTAGGTCGTGACCTGCCCGTAGGGGACGTGCGCCAGCTCGGCGAGGACCGCGCGGCTGAAGTCGCTCGTCGCCAGCCGGAGGTCGATCTCGAGGTCGAAGTCGTGCCGCCGGCCCTCGAAGTACGCGTCGAGCTGGCGGCGCACGCCGTCGACCGCGCGCGGGACGCGGAGCACGCGGCTGCCGAAGGCGCGCGCCATCTGGTCCTGCACCGCCTCCGGGTCGGGGTCGAACGAGATGCGCGCGAGCCCGCGGTCGGTGACGCCCACGAGCAGCGGGCCGGTCGGCGTGTCGGCGATGTCGTAGGCGAGGTCGAGGACGCCTTCAGCCAGCGCGGCCTCGCGGAACCGGCGGTCGAGTGCGGGGGAGACGGTCACGACTGCTCCTTTCGGCGGATGCGGCGGACGCCCGACGACGTCGCCTGGCGCGCGGCCTCCGCGCTCGAGCCGAGCGCGGCGCCGATCTGCTGGTAGTCGAGGTCGTAGCCGTAGCGCAGCACCACCGCCGCCCGCTCTGTCGGCGGCAGGCCGGCGGTCAGCTCCTCGAGCTCCTCGTAGCTCGGCACCTCGTCCACGGACTCGAGGTCGGGGATCTCGGCGACGACGGGGCGTCGCCCGCTGCGCCGGTGCTCGTCGGTCACGACGCGCGTGGCGATCGTGAAGACCCACGCGCGCAGGTGCTCGCCGTGGCGGAGCGCGCCGTAGCCGCGGAGCGCGCGCAGGAACGTCTCCTGGAACGCGTCCTCTGCGACAGGTCCGAGCCGCGAGCGGAGGAAGGCGAAGACCGCGTCGCGGTGCTCGGCGTAGAACCGCTCGAAGGGCGGGACGGAGCTCACTGCGGCCAATTCCATCAGTCGCTGAAACGGGCAGGCGGCGCCGCGCGTGAGATCGGCGCCGAGGAGACATGTCCCATGCGGCCATGTCCGCCCGGCCAAACCCCGGGGGCCACCGCTCCTCCTCCCCAGCGACGAGCGTATCGCCGCCCGGCGCACGGCGCTGTGACGCGGTTGTGCCGGAAGCCCGGCGGCTCTCTGGGACACTGGCGGCCATGCGCGTCGCGGTCGTCGGCCACACGGAGTGGATCCAGTTCGCACGCGTGCCGCACGTGCCTGCGGCCGGCGACATCACGCAGGCGTCGCGGGCCTGGGAGGACGCAGGGGGCGGAGGCGGAGTCTCGGCGGTCCAGCTCGCGAGCCTGGCAGGCGGCGCCACCTTCTTCACCGCGCTCGGCGCCGACGAGTTCGGCCGCCACACCGAGCGCCGGCTCTCGGAGCGTGGCGTGAACGTCCACGCCGCCTGGCGTGAGCCGCCGCACCGCCGCGCCGTCACGTTCGTCGACGACTCGGGCGAGCGCACGATCACGCTGCTCGGCCCGAAGCTCACCCCGCGCGGCGACGACGCGTTGCCCTGGCACGAGCTGGACGGCGCCGACGCCGTCTACTTCACCGGCCGCGAGGCTGCGGCGCTGCGCGAGGCGCGGCGGGGAGAGGTCCTCGTGGCGACCGCGCGCGAGCTGCCGACGATCCGTGAGGCGGGCGTCCTCGTCGATGCGCTCGTCAGCAGCGCCGCCGATCCCGCCGAGCGCTACCACCCGGGCGCGCTCGACCCGCCGCCGCGGGTGGTCATCGCGACGCGCGGGGCCGACGGCGGCGAGTGGACCGCGGCCGATGGCGCGCACGGGACGTACGCCGGCGGGACGCCGCCCGGCCCCGTCGTCGACTCGTATGGCGCCGGCGATTGCTTCGCGGGCGGGCTGACCTTCGCGCTCGGCCGCGGCGATGGCGTGGCCGACGCCGTCGCCTTCGCCGCACGGTGCGGCGCCTACGCCATCACCGGGTTGGGGGTTCACGTGGCGCCGCCCACGTGATCCTCTATCGCGTCCTCCACTCGGTCGGCTTCCGACCGTTCCTGCGTGGCCTGCTGCGCATGGAGGTCACGGGCACGGAGCACGTCCCGAGCACGGGTCCAGTCATCCTCGTCGCCAACCACGAGTCCATCTACGACCCCTGGGTGCTCGGCGTCGTCACGCAGCGGCCGATCCGGTACGTCGCCAAGGCCGAGCTCTGGCGCTACCCGGTCGTCCGGAGCATGATGGACGGCTTCGGCTGCATCCCGATCGAGCGGGGCGGCGGAGACCTCCTCGCCATGCGCCGCGTCGTCGAGGCGCTCCGCCGCGACGAGGTCGTGGGCTTCTTCCCGCAGGGGACGACGAAGCGCGACCGGCCCCGGCGCTTCCACCGTGGCGCCGCCCGGCTCGCGCTGCAGACCGGCGCCCCGATCGTGCCGGTCTTGATGACCGGAACGCGCGGCATCCTCCGGCCGGGCTTCCCCCGCGTCGAGGCGCACGTCCGTACGCCGATCCGCGTCGAGCCGGCCCGTCCGACCGTCGCCGCCGCGCGCGAGGTGACCGCGCGCATCGAGGAGGTGCTGCTCGCGTAGCCGCGTGGGACAGAGGTGTTGCGATGTGGGGGATTGTGGTTTATTGTGGGGCGAACGCGGCGAGAACGAAGGCCCCTCCATGCTGCTTGGCGAGCACGAGCACACCATCGATGACAAAAACCGGCTCACCCTCCCGGCCCGCTTCAGAGAAGCGCTCGGTGGGGGCGTCGTCGTCACGCGTGGGCTCGACGAGTGCCTCAACGTGTACGCCCGCGACGAGTGGACGCAGATGGTCGACCAGCGCCTCGCCGAGCTCGATCCGCTCAGCCGCGAGGCGCGCGAGATGGAGCGCTACTTCTACTCTGCAGCGGTCGAGGCCGACGTCGACAAGCAGGGGCGCGTGATGATCCCGGCGGCGCTCACGTCGTACGCGAAGCTCGCGCGCGACGTCGTGGTCGCCGGCGTCCGGAACCGGCTCGAGATCTGGGATCGCGAAGCCTGGAGAAAGCAGCGCGACGAGTTCGAAGGGAGCGCGGAGCATGTTGCCGAACGTCTTGCACGACAACGGAGCTGATCACGTCCCCGTCCTGGCCGAGGAGGTGCGCGACCTCCTCGACGTCCAGCCGGGTGAGACCGTCGTCGACGCCACCTTCGGCGCCGGCGGACACGCGGCCGTGCTCGCCGCAGAGCTGCGGGGACGCGGGCGGTTCATCGCGATCGACCGCGACCCGACCGTGCGGCCGTACTTCGAGCGTTTCAAGCGCCATGCCGGTGTCCAGTCGCGCTTCCTGCGCGGCGAGGCGTCGGTCGTGCTCGGCCAGCTGGCCGACAACGACCTCAAGGCCGACGCGATCCTGCTCGACCTCGGCGTCTCGAGCATGCAGCTCGACCGGCCCGAGCGCGGGTTCACGTACCGGCACGACGCGCCGCTCGACATGCGCATGGACCCGAACGGCGAGGAGAGCGCCGCGGACATCGTCAACAACGCGAGCGAGCGCGAGCTGACCCGCATCTTCCGCGCCTACGGCGAGGAGCGCTACGCACGCCAGATCGCCCGCGCGATCGGCCGGCGGCGCAAGCAGGAGCCGTTCGAGCGAACCGGCGAGCTGGTGGAGACGATCAAGGCCGCAATCCCGGCGCCGGCACGGTTCGGCGAAGGGCATCCGGCCAAGCGTGTGTTCCAGGCGCTGCGGATCGCCGTCAACGACGAGCTCGGCGAGCTCGAGGAGGCGCTCCCGGCCGCCGTCGACATGCTCCGTCCCGGCGGCCGGCTGGCGGTCATCAGCTTCCACTCGCTCGAGGACCGCACGGTCAAGCGCTTCATCCGCGACCTCGCGCGCGGCTGTGTCTGTCCGCCGGACTTCCCAGTCTGTCGTTGTGGCCAGGAACCGGAGCTACGCCCGTTGACCAAGCGCGCCGTGCGGCCGACGGTGGAAGAGCTCGACGTCAACCCGCGCTCGGCGTCCGCACGCCTGCGCGCTGCGATCAAGGCCTGATGGCCGTCGACGCCGCACGCGCACGCACCGTCGCGGCGGCCGAGGTCCCGACCCGCGCGGCCGCGCGCCCGCGGCCTCGCGCTCGCGCCGTCCCACACCGTCGCCTCGCGAGCGGCGTCGTCTGGATCGGGCTGCTCGCCGTGCTGCTGACCGGGATCGTCGCGCTGAACGTCGCTGTGCTGCAGCTCAACCTGCAGCTGGATCGGCTCGGCCAGGAGCGCGCGCGGCTGCGGACGGAGAACGACGAGCTGCGGCAGAAGGCGGCGATGAACGCGGTGCCGGACACGATTCGCGAGACCGCCCAGGTGCAGGGCTACCACCCGGTCAACCCGCTGCAGACCCGCTACCTCGACCTCGAGCCCGGCACCCGGTGACCGTTCGCGGCGCCAACCGGCGCATCCGGCTCCTGCTGCTCGTCGTCGCACTCGCGTTCGCAGCGCTCTTCGGCCGCGCGGTCTGGCTGCAGGGCATCCAGGCCGGCGCGCTCGAGCGCCTCGGCGCCTCGCAGAACACGGTGACGTACTCGCTGCCGGCAAGCCGCGGCGCGATCGTCGACAGCAAGGGCGTCCCGCTCGCGATGGGCGTCAAGGCGACGACGGTCTACGCCGACCCGCTGCGCCTGCGCAGCCCCTTCGCGACTGCGTCCGCCGCCGGCAGCGTGCTGGGTCTCGATCCGGACAAACTCACTCGCGACATCGGCGACCGGACGAAGCGCTTCGTCTACGTCGAGCGCCAGGCCGACCCGGGCAAGGCCGCGCTGCTCGAGGCGAAGCACCTCCCGGGGCTCGGCTTCTATGACGAGGAGCGGCGCGAGTATCCGCAGGACACGATCGCGTCGCACGTCGTCGGCTACGCGGGCGTCGACAACCACGGCCTCGCGGGCCTCGAGCGCCGCTACGACCGCGCCCTCTCCGGGCAGCCTGGCTCACAGACGGTCGTGCGCGACCCGACCGGGCGCGCCGTCGACACGCTCAAGGACGTCCCTCCGCGCGAAGGCCGCAACATCCACCTCGCGCTCGACCGGTTTGTCCAGAAGAACCTGCAGGAGGTGCTCGCCTCGACCCAGGCGCGGTGGCGTGCGCGCAGCGTCACCGGCATCGTCCTCGACCCGAAGAATGGCCGCGTCCTCGGTATGGCGTCGTCGCCGGCGTTCGACGCGAACGACTTCAGCGGGACGTCGCCCGACGTGACGCGCAACCGGGCCGTCACCGACACCTACGAGCCGGGATCGACCTTCAAGATCGTGGCCGTCACGGCAGCCCTCTCCGAGGGGCTCGTGACGCCGGAGCAGACGTTCTACCTCGGCCCGGAGATCCAGGTCTCCGACCGCGTCATCCACGACGACGACCGCACGACGTCGAGGACCATGAGCGTGTCCGACATCGTGGCCTACTCCTCGAACGTGGGCGCGATCACGCTGGCCCAGATCGTCGGCCAGAAACGGTTCGCGCGCTGGATCTCGCGCTTCGGCTTCGGCCACCGGACCGGCATCGACTTCCCCGGGGAGACGCGGGGCATCGTCGTGCCCGAGAAGGACTGGTCGGGCTCGTCGATCGGCAACCTGCCGATCGGCCAGGGCATCGGCGTGACGCCGTTGCAGATGGCTGCGGCGTACGGCACCGTCGCCAACGGGGGCGTCTGGACGCAGCCGCATCTCGTCACGCGTGTCGACGGCCGGCCGGCCTTCCGCCCGAAGACGCGCCGCGTGCTGCGGCCGGTGGTCGCGAACGAGATGCTGGCCATGCTGCGCCGCGTCGTCCAGGTCGGCAGCGGCGTCAAGGCCGCCGTGCCGGGCTACCAGGTCGCCGGTAAGACAGGCACCGCCGCGAAGCCTGACGGCCAGGGCTACTCGAAAACGAAGTACGTCGCGTCGTTCGTCGGGACCGTCCCGGCGAGCAAGCCGCGCGTGGTGATCCTCGTCGCGGTCGACGAGCCGCACGGCGACATCTACGGCGGCAACGTCGCGGCGCCGGCGTTCGCGCAGATCGCCCGCTTCGACATGCAGTACCTCGGCGTCCCGCCGGACGCGTAGGAGGCTTCGACGGGATGCTGCTCGTCCGGTGTGGTGCGAGGCTCCTCGAAGTTCCGAGGCTAGGCCGCAGGGAGCGTTCGTACCCGGAGGCGTACGGGCGCGACTGAGGACGCCGCATCGGGACGAGCAGCGTGCCGCGCCGGGCACAGACAGCATCCCGTCGAAGCCTCCTTCAGAGCGCGTCCGATCGCGATCGCTACGGTGCGCGCCCTGCGGGAGTACTTCGATACAGGGGTGGTGGTTGCGTGACCGGGATGCCGCTGGCGGCGCTCGGCCAGGTCGCAGGGGGCCGCATCGCCGGCGACGGCGCGGTGGAGATCGGCGACCTCGCGTACCGCGCGGACGCCGTGACTGCCGGTGCGCTCTTCATCTGCGTGCGCGGCGCCAGCGCCGACGGGCACGACTTCGCCGCGGACGCGGTCGCGCGCGGCGCCGCGGCACTGGCCGTGGATCACGAGCTCGACGTCGCCGTGCCTCAGCTCGTGGTGGGCGACACGCGCGCGGCGATGCCGCAGCTCGCGCGCGCGTTCTTCGGCGACCCGAGCGCGGAGCTCGATGTGGTCGGCGTCACCGGCACCAGCGGCAAGACGACCACGACGTTCCTCGTCCACGCGATCCTCGCGGCGGCCGGCCGGCGGCCCGGCCTGCTCGGCACGATCGAAAGCCGCGTCGGCGACGAGCGACGGCCGGCCGTGCGCACGACGCCGGAGTCGGTCGACCTCCAGCGGACGCTGCGCGAGATGCTCGACGCGGGGAACCGCTCCGCCGCGCTCGAGGCGACGTCCCACGGCTCGGAGCTCGGCCGCCTCGACGGCGTGCGCTTCGCGGCGCTCGGCTTCACGAACCTCGGCCGCGACCACCTCGACTTCCATGGGACGACCGAGCGGTACTACGAGGCAAAGCGCCGGCTCTTCGTGCGCGACCTGCCGCCGGCGGCCGTCAACGTGGGCGACGAGTGGGGCCGGCGGCTCGCCGGCGAGCTGCGCGGGCGCACCGAGCTCCTCACCTACGGCTTCGCCGAGGACGCCGACCTGCAGCCGGGCGGGCTCGACGTCCACACGCGGCTGCGCGGGCGCTTCAACGTCGAGAACGCCCTCTGCGCGATCGCGCTCGCCCGGCTCGTGGGCGTCCAGGACGACGCGATCGCAGAGGGGCTCGCCTCCGTTGCAGGCGTCCCGGGCCGTTTCGAGCCGGTGGACGAGGGCCAGCCGTTCGCCGTTGTCGTCGACTACTCGCACAAGCCCGAGGCGCTCGCGAACGTGCTCGAGACGGCACGCGAGCTCGCTACCGGCCGCGTCATCTGCGTCTTCGGCGCGGGCGGCGACCGCGACCGCAGCAAGCGGCCCGTCATGGGCGAGATCGCCGCGCGACTCGCCGACGTGGCGATCCTCACCTCCGACAACCCGCGGAGCGAAGACCCGCAGGCGATCGCCGACGAGGTTGCCGCCGGTGCGCCGGGCGACCTGACCGTCGAGCTCGACCGGCGGCGCGCGATCGAGGCGGCCGTCGAGCTCGCGCGGCCCGGCGACGTGGTCGTCATCGCGGGCAAGGGGCACGAGCAGGGCCAGGAGATCGCCGGCGAGGTGCACCCGTTCGACGACCGCCAGGTGGCGCGCGAGGCGCTCCGCAAGCTCGGAGCGGCCGCATGATCCCGCTCCCGCTCGACGAGGTCGAGGCGCTCTGCCCGGGGAGGCTCGTGCGCGCGGGCTGGGCAGATCAGGTGACGGGTGTCCAGATCGACTCGCGGCGCATCGAGGAAGGCGACCTGTTCGTCGCGGTGGCGGGCGGCGTCGACTTCCGCGACCACGCGCTCGCGCGCGGCGCCGCGGCCGCGCTCGAGCCCGAGGATGCGCACGCGTCGCTCGCCGCGCTCGGCCGGGCCGTCCGCGACCTCTCCGGCGCCCGCGTCGTGGGCATCACCGGCTCGGTCGGCAAGACCTCGACCAAGGACATCCTGGCCGCGCTCTGCCGCCCGCACGCGCGCACCGTCGCCGCGGAGGCGAGCTACAACGCAGAGCTCGGCGTGCCGCTGACTCTCTGTCGTCTCGACCAGGACACGGAGATCTGCGTCCTGGAGCTCGCGATGCGCGGCTTCGGCCAGATCGCCGCGCTGTGCGAGATCGCGCGGCCGCACATGGGTGTCGTCACGACGATCACGCCCGTCCATCTCGAGCTGGTCGGCTCCGTCGACGGCGTCGCGCGCGCCAAGGCCGAGCTGCTCGACGCGCTGCCCGACGGCGGCGTAGCCGTGCTCCCCGCCGCCGCGCCCGAGCTCGACCCGTACGTGGCCCAGCATCTGGACGTGCGCCGCTTCGGTGACGGCGGCGACGCGGAGCTGCTCGGCCTCGAGCGCACCGACGAGGGCATGAACCTGCGCGTCGACGTGCGCGGCCGGGAGCTCGAGCTCGAGCTGAACGTGACCGCGCGCCACCAGGCGGAGAACGCGCTGGCCGCGCTGCTCGCGTACGACGCGCTCGGCCTGCCTCTGGACGACGTGCAGGCCGGGGCGGGCGCCGTCGAGCTCTCGCGCTGGCGCGGGGAGGAGCTGCCGCTGCCGGGCGGCGGGCTGCTGATCAACGACGCGTGGAACGCGAGCCCGCTGTCGATGCGGGCCGCAATCGACCACCTCGTCGACGTCGCAGAGGGCCGCAACACCGTCGCCGTGCTCGGCGACATGGCCGAGCTCGGCCCCGACGGGGCCGCATACCACCGCCAGATCGGCGAGCATCTGCGCGACGCGGGCGTGGACGGGCTCCTCGCCGTCGGCCCGCTCGCGGCCGACTACGTCGCGGGCGCCGGCTTCGGCGAGGCCGTCCCCGACGTCGAGGCCGCCCGCGAGGCGCTCGCGCGTCTCGTGCTGCCCGGCGAGTGCGTGCTGATCAAGGCGTCACGGGCCATGGGCCTCGAGGCGCTGGCCGACCACCTGACGAAGATTCACGCCTAGATGGACCGAGTCATCGCTGCAGCCATCCTCGCGATGGTGATCTCGATCCTCGCCGGCCCGAAGTTCATCGACTTCCTGCGCGAGCGCGAGCTGGGCCAGCAGATCCGCGAGGACATGCCCGCCGGCCACTCCGTCAAGCAGGGCACGCCGACCATGGGCGGGCTGCTGATGCTGCTCGGCGCCGTCATCCCGTTCCTGATCCTCAGCAGGTACACGCTGCCGGGGCTTGCGATCCTGGGCGTGACGCTCGGGTGCGGCGCGATCGGCTTCCTCGACGACTTCATCAAGCTCCGCCACCGCCGTTCGCTCGGGCTCTCCGGTCGCTGGAAGCTGCTCCTGCTCGTCGCGATCTCGATCTTCCTCGGCTACGCGGCGCATCGCGAGGGCCTCAACACCAAGGTCTACCTTCCGGCGCTCGGCACGGTCGACCTGTGGTGGTTCTGGTACGTGCTGATCTTCCTCGTCGTCGCGGGCGCCGCGAACGGCGTCAACCTGACCGACGGCATCGACGGGCTCGCCGCGGGCACGGGGATCATCAGCCTGATCACCTTCACGGCGATCTGCATCTTCACGTTCATCCGCCTGCGGCAGGTCGACCAGCCCAACCAGGTCTACCTCGACATGGCCATCGTCGGCGGGGCACTCGTGGGCGGCGCGATCGGCTTCCTCTGGTTCAACGCATTCCCCGCGGACGTGTTCATGGGCGACACGGGCTCGATGGCAATCGGCGGCGCGCTGGCCGGGTTCGCGGTGATGACCAAGACCGAGGTGCTGCTGCTCCTGATCGGCGGGATTTTCGTGATCGAGGCGCTGTCGGTGATCCTTCAGGTCATCAGCTTCAAGTACTGGGGCAGACGGATCTTCCTGATGGCTCCGATCCACCACCACTTCGAGATGAAGGCGTGGTCGGACACGAAGATCATGGTGCGCTTCTGGATCCTCGGCGCGATCATCTGCGCCAGCGCGTTCGCGCTCTACTTCCAGTACTTCTTCGAGTTCCCGCGGCCGTGACGCTGCCGGAGCGGGCGCTCGTCGTCGGGCTCGCGCGCTCGGGGCGGGCGGCGGCGCTGGCGCTGGCCGAGCGGGGCGTGGCGGTGGTCGCCTACGACCGCGACCCGTCGATCGACGCGGGGAGGCTTGCGGCGGCCGGCATCGAAGTGCGCCTCGGTACGGAGGAGGTGGAGTTTGAGGGGAAGGACTTGAACGTCGTGATCAAGAGCCCGGGGGTCCCGGCGGAGGCGCCGCCGGTCGCGCACGCGCGCGAGCTCGGCATCCCCGTCTGGAGCGAGGTTGAGCTCGGCTGGCGGCTGCTCGCGCCGCGCCCGTTCGTCGGTGTCACCGGCACGAAGGGGAAGACCACGACCACGGAGCTGCTCGGCGAGATCTTCCGCGCGGCCGGCCGGCCGGTGGAGGTCGCGGGCAACGTGGGGCGGCCGCTCACGTCGGTCGAGGCGCCCGAGGACGCGTGGATCGTGGCGGAGCTGTCGTCGTTCCAGCTCGAGGACGTGCACGAGCTGGCGCTCGAGGTGGCGGTGCTGCTCAACCTCGCGCCCGACCACCTCGACCGGCACGGCACCTTCGAGGCCTACCGCGACGCGAAGCTGCGCATCTTCGAGCGCGCCCGCCACCGGGTCGTCCCGCGCGGCTTCGGGCTCGACGGGATCGAGTTCGGCGCGAACGACCCGCTGCCTGCCGAGCCGCGGCTCCCCGGTGCGCACAATCGCGCGAACGCGGCAGCCGCGACGGCGGCCGCCCGCGCCGCCGGGATCGGCGACGACGCCATCGGCGCCGCGCTCGAGAGTTTCACCGCAGTCCGCCACCGCCTCGAGCTCGTCCGCGAGCTGGACGGCGTCCGCTGGGTCAACGACTCGATCGCGACCAACACCTTCGCCGTGCGCGCCGCCGTCGAGGCGTTCGCTGCGCCGATCCGCCTGATCCTCGGCGGCCGCACCAAGGGCGAGGACTACCGCGACCTGGCGCGCGACCTGCCGCAGAACGTCGTCGCCGTCTACCTCGTCGGCGAGGTGACGGACGAGCTGGCCGAGGCGCTCGACACCGCCGGCCGGCCGTACGCGCGTGTGGAAACGGTCGCCGGTGCCGTCTCGCGGGCCGCGCACGACGCCGAGCCGGGCGACGTCGTGCTGCTATCGCCGGCCGCGACCAGCTACGACCAGTACAAGAACTTCGAAGAACGCGGCGAGGACTTCCGGCGGCTCGTGGAGAAGCTCGACGGATGATCTTTCGCTGTGCTGTCGCTGTTTTCGACGGAGGCGGGCTTGCCCCGCCGCAGTCACCTCGCGGCCCCGGCGCGTGTGACGTGTTGGGAGGGGGGCCCACGGGGGGAACCGGCCGTTCCCCCCGTGAAGGCGAGCGGAGCGAGGCCGAGTGAAGCGGGGTCAGCTCGAGGCGACGCTGCTCGTCCTCGTGACGCTCGGGCTGGTCGCGTTCGGCCTCGTGATGGTCTACAGCGCCACGTCCGCGCCGGCGGCGCTCGGCGGCGGCGACCCGGGCTTCTACCTCAAGCGCCAGACCATCTACGCCCTCATCGGCCTCGGGCTCATGTTCGGGGCCACGCGCATCGACTACCGCCGGCTGAAGGAGGTCTCGCCGCTCCTGCTCGGCGTATCCGCCTTCCTCTGCCTCGCGGTGCTCGGCATCGGCCAGACCGTGAACGGCGCGAAGCGCTGGCTCACGATCGGCCCGGCCGTCTTCCAGCCGTCCGAGCTCGCCAAGCTCGCGATCGCCATCTGGGCCGCCGCGTACCTCGCCACGCGCAAGCCGCCGAAGACGATCAAGGAGCTCGCGCGGCCGCTCGGGCTGGTCACGGGCGTCTTCGGCCTGCTGATCATGGCCGAGCCGGATCTCGGTACCACGATCACGATCGTCGTGATGCTCTGCGGCGTGCTCGTCGTCTCGGGCACGCCGGTGCGGCTGCTCGCACTGAGCGCCGGCACCGTCTCGGTGCTCGCGCTCGCAGCGATCTGGGTCGAGCCCTACCGGCGCGAGCGCTTCCTCAGCTTCCTGCACCCGTGGAACGACCAGCTCGGGACCGGCTTCCAGAGCGTGCAGGCGATGATCGGCCTCGGCTCGGGCGGGTTGTTCGGCAAGGGTCTCGGCGAGAGCCTGCTGAAGCTCAACTACCTGCCCGAGGCGCACACGGACATGATCTTCGCGATCATCGGCGAGGAGCTCGGGCTGGTCGGCGTGACGATGATCCTGAGCGCGTTCGCGGTCTTCGCGTTCGCCGGCTACGGGATCGCGCTGCGCTGCAAGGACCCGTTCGGCAAGCGGCTCGCGGTGGCGCTCACGACGCTCGTCTGCGGCCAGGCTGTCGTGAACCTCGCGGCCGTGCTCGGGCTCGCTCCGCTGACCGGGATTCCGCTCCCGTTCGTGTCCGCGGGCGGCTCCAGTCTCGTCGTGGCGCTCGCCGCGGTCGGAATGCTCCTTAACATCGCGGCTGATGACGGAGTCGCAGCACGGCGTGTCGATACTGATCGCGGCCGGCG
Source organism: uncultured Thermoleophilia bacterium (assembly GCA_963734565.1). Lineage (GTDB taxonomy): Bacteria > Actinomycetota > Thermoleophilia > Gaiellales > Gaiellaceae > JACVRM01. Next base: position 1,238,439 of record CAVTHM010000007.1, read on the forward strand.
GGACCGCCGGCCACGTCCTGCCCGCGCTCGCAGTCGCGGAGGAGCTGAGGGCACGCGGCGCACGGGTGACGTTCGCCGGGTCGCCGGATCGGCTCGAAGCTCGGCTCGTCCCTGAGGCGGGCTTCGTGTTCCACCCGTACCGCGTCGCGGGACTGCCTCGCCGCCCCGGGATGGAGCTCGTCCGCGCGCTCATGACCGACGCGCGCGCCCTGCGCGCGGCGGGCCGGATCGTCGACTCCGAGCGGCCGGACATCGTGCTCGGCGGTGGCGGCTACGTCGCCGGGCCGGTCGTGGCGGCGGCGGCGTGGCGGCGCGTCCCCGCGGCCGTGATGGAGGCTGACGCGCATCTGGGGCTCGCGAACCGGCTGGCGGCGCCGCTCGCGCGGCGCGTGTTCCTCTCGTTCCCGATCGACGGCTTGGGCGGCGCGAAGTACCGCGTCACGGGGCGACCGATCCCGAAGCGGTCGAAGCCGCCGACCCAGGCGGAGGCGCGCACGCTGTTCCGGCTCCCGCTCGAGGGGCCGGTGCTGCTCGTGTTCGGAGGCAGCCAGGGCGCGCGGGCGCTCAACGAGCTGACGCTCGAGAGCTTCGGCGAGGTCGGCCCCGCGGTGCTGCACCTCTCCGGCGAGCGCGACTACGACTCGCTCGCTCCCCGGGTGACGCGGGACGACTACCGGCTGATTCCGTTCACGAACGAGGTCGGCGCGGCGTACGCGGCTGCGGACCTCGTGCTGGCGCGCTCGGGCGGGTCGGTCTGGGAGCTGGCCGCCGCAGGCCTGCCCGCGGTGCTGGTGCCGTACCCGTTCGCGACGGCCGATCACCAGACGAAGAACGCGCGCTACTTCGAGCGGCTGGGCGGCGCCGTCGTCGTCCCGGAGACGGAGCTCGGGACCGTGCCCGCCCTGGTGCGCTCGCTGATCGACGACCCCGACCGGCTCGCGCGCATGCGGGAGGCGATGCTCGCGGCCGCGCGGCCCGATGCCGCGGCGACGATCGCGGAGGACGTCCTTGCCATCGCCGCCGCTTAGCGGCCGCCGGCTCTGGTTCGCCGGGATCGGCGGTGCCGGCCTGTCGGCGTACGCGCTGCTCGCGAAGGCCTGGGGCGCGGAGGTGGCGGGCTGGGACCCGGTCGACACGCCGTACCTCGAGCACGTGCGCGCAGCGGGCATCGAGGTCGTGGTGGCGCCGGAGCCGGCTGTGCCGGATCAGTGGGAGGCGGTCGTCTCGACGGCATACCGCGACCGTGTCGATGGGCGTACGCGGGCGGAGCTGCTCGCGGAGCTCGTCGGCCTGCGCGACGCGATCGTCGTAGCGGGCGCGCACGGCAAGACGACGACCGCCGCGATGATCGCCTTCGTCCTCGACCGGCTCGGCCTCGATCCCGCCTACGTCATCGGCGGCGACGTGCCGCAGCTCGGCGGGAACGCCGGCACGGGGGAGGGCTGGCTCGTGGTGGAGGGCGACGAGTCGGACCGCACGATCGCGGCGCTCCGGCCGCGCATCGCCGTCATCACGAACGTCGACCTGGACCACCACAGCGAGTTCGCCTCTCGCGCCGAGGTGGTCGCGCTCTTCGACGAGTGGCTCGGGGGCGTGCCGACGGTGGTGCGCGGAGACGAGCTGCCGCCGCTCGACGCCGCGCTCGCCGTCCCCGGCGAGCACAACCGCCGGAACGCGGCGGCGGCGCTCGCGGCGCTGGAGGCGGCGGGTGTCGACCGCGAGCGCGCCGTCTCGGCGCTCACGGAGTTCACGGGGGTCGGCCGCCGGCTCGAGCGGCGCGGCGAGGCCGGCGGGGTCGCGGTCTACGACGACTACGCGCACAACCCGCCGAAGGTCGAGGCGGCGATCGACGCGCTGCGCGAGTCGGGCGGCGGACGTGTGCTCGGTCCTCTTCCAGCCGCACCTGCCGTCGCGCACGCGGCACGTGGCGCGCGAGCTGGGCGCCGCGCTCGCCGGTGCCGACGCGGTGGCGGTCACGGAGATCTACAGGGCGCGCGAGTCGATGCCGGACGGCGTCACCGGGCGTGCGGTGGTCGAGGCGATCCTCGACCGGCGGCCGGGCATGGCCGTCGCGTGGACGCCCGACCTTGCCGACGGCGTCCACTACCTCGCACGGCACGCTCGCGCAGGGGACGTGGTCGCGACCGTCGGCGCAGGTGACGTCGACCGAGGCGTGCCGCTGCTGCTCGAGGAGCTCGCGTGAACATCGAGGAGGGCGTCGCCCTGAGCCGCTTCACCACGCTCGGAACGGGCGGCCCGGCCCGCTGGTTCGCGCGCCCGGAGACGGTCGCCGAGCTGGAGGAGGCGCTCGGCTGGGCGCATGCGCGCGGCGCGGCCGTGGCGGTCGTCGGGCTCGGCTCGAACCTGCTCGTCGCCGACGAGGGCGTCGACGCGCTGGTGCTGAAGCTCTCCGGCGAGCTCGCCGCCGCTGCGACCGAGGGCGAGCGCCTCGTGGCGGGCGGCGGCGCGCCGCTCGCCGTCTGCCTGCACCGCGCCCGCGCCGCCGGGCTCGGCGGGCTCGAGTTCGCCTGCGCCATCCCCGGGACGGTCGGGCGGCGGCGTCTGGATGAACGCAGGCGCCTACGGGGGTGACCTCGCCGGCGTGCTCGAGCGGGCGCTGGTCGTCGCGGCCGACGGCTCGGGCTGGCTCACGCCCGCTGAGCTCGGCCTCTCCTACCGCCACTCCGGCCTGCACCATGGCCAGGTCGTCGCGCGCGCGGAGCTCCGCCTTGCGCCGAGGCCGGTCGACGAGATCAAGGCCACGGTCTCGGACATGCAGGCGCGTCGCAAGGCGGCCCAGCCGACCAACAAGCGCACGTTCGGCAGCGTCTTCAAGAACCCGGACCACGAGCTCTCCGCGGGCCGGATGCTCGAGGCGTGCGGCCTGCGCGGCTTCGCGATCGGCGGCGCGCAGATCTCGCCGCGCCACGCGAACTTCATCGAGAACGCGGGCGGCGCGACGTCTGCCGATGCGATCGCGCTGATGGCCGAGGCGCGCCGGCGCGCGCTGCGAGCAGTACGGCGTCACGCTCGAGCACGAGGTGGAGTTCCTCGGCGCGCTCGAGCTGCCGCCGGTGGCGACGGCCGCACCGGCAGGGTAGGGGCCGCGGACGCCGAACAAGCGTCCGTGGAGACTCGTCGCGCGCGCCCAGCCCGCCGCCCTGCGGCCGCTCCCGCACGCGTCGTCGCGGCGCCGAGACGCGTCGACGTATCGCGCTTCGTGCCGTCGACGCGCTCGGTCCTCGCAGGCGTCGCGCTGCTCCTCAGCGGGATGATCGCGTTCGCCGTGGCGCGCCAGTCGTCGCTCTTCGCGATCCGCTCGATCGAGGTCGTCGGAGCGAAGCCGGCGCTTGAGCAGCAGGTGCGCGACGCGCTCCAGCCGCTCGTGGGGACGAGCCTCGTGGCGCTCGACCGCGACCAGGTGCAGAAGCGCCTCGATGCCCTCCCGCAGATCCGCCGGGCGAGCTACGACCGTGCGTTCCCGAACACACTCCGCGTGGTCGTCGAGCCCGATCTCCCGGCGGCCGTGCTCCGCAGCGGGCCCGACGGCTGGCTGATCTCCGAGTACGGAGCCGTGCTCCAGAAGCTCACGCGCCCGTTCCCGAAGAACCTGCCCGGCATCTGGATCACACCGGAGGATGCGCCGACCGCGCGCATCCACGAGGTCCCCGCGCGCATCACGGTCGCGCTACGCGGGCTCGCGGAGGCGCGGCGCTCGCAGAGCGCGCTCCTCCCGCAGATCGGCAAGGTGAAAGCGGTTGCCGGGCGACCTGACGCTCGTGCTGCGCTCGCACATCGAGCTCCGCTCGGCGACGCGCGCGACCTGGCGCTCAAGCTGGCCGTCGCGAACCGCGTTCTGCAGACGCTCAGCGCCGACGAGCGCAAGCAGATTCGCTACCTCGACCTCACGCTTCCCTCCCGGCCGGTGACCGGCCAGAACCCTCAACTCTGAGGTAGAGCTTGAGATTTGCAGCGGGTTTCCGCGTTTGACATGCGGGAAACAGCGGCGTACCCTCTTGCCGGTTTCGCGTTGCGATAACCGTCTAGTTTCCACTTGAGCCTGAGGTAGAGCCCACATGAGACAGCACGAAGACAGCCGCGATTTCCTCGCCGTCATCAAGGTCGCCGGAGTCGGCGGCGGCGGCACGAACGCCGTCAACCGGATGGTGGAGGCGGGCCTGGCCGGCGTCGAGTTCATCGGCGTGAACACCGACGCGCAGGCGCTGCTCATGCTGGACGCCGACCTGAAGGTGCAGATCGGCTCCGGCGCGACGCGTGGGCTCGGCGCCGGTGCCGACCCGAACGTCGGGCCGCGAGGCAGCACAGGAGAGCCGCGACGAGCTGAAGGACGCGCTCAAGGGCGCGGACATGGTCTTCGTCACCGCCGGCGAGGGCGGCGGCACCGGGACGGGCGGCGCGCCGATCGTCGCCGAGATCGCGCGTGAGCTCGGCGCGCTCACGGTCGGCGTCGTCACGCGGCCGTTCTCGTTCGAGGGGAAGCGCCGGGCCGACCAGGCCGAGGGCGGCATCCAGGAGCTCTCCGAGCGCGTCGACACGCTGATCGTGATCGAGAACGACCGGCTGCTCCAGGTGGTCGAGAAGCAGACGTCGATCCTCGAGGCCTTCCGGATCGCCGACGACATCCTCCGCCAGGGCGTCCAGGGCATCACCGACCTGATCACGGTGCCCGGGCTCGTCAACCTCGACTTCGCCGACGTGCGCACGATCATGCGCGACGCCGGCTCGGCGCTGATGGGCATCGGCATCGCGTCCGGCGAGAACCGCGCCGGCGAGGCCGCGCGGGCCGCCGTCTCGTCGCCGCTGCTCGAGGCCTCCGATCGAGGGCGCGACCGGGATCCTGCTGAACATCACCGGCCCGGCCGATCTCGGGCTCTTCGAGGTCAACGAGGCGGCACAGGTGGTGACGGGCGCCGCCGACCAGAACGCCAACGTCATCTTCGGCGCCGTCATCGACGAGAAGCACGGCGACGAGGTGCGGGTGACCGTGATCGCGACGGGCTTCGGGTCGCCGCGCACGCGCCGCCGCCGGGCGATCTCGACGACGACGCCGGCGCTCGAGCCGTCGCCGCGCCGCGAGTCGACCCGCGAGCGCTTCGACGCACCGGAGGAGATCGAGATCCCCTCGTTCCTCCGCGACGACGCCTGAGCAGCTGACCCCGCCGGGGGTGCGGCCGACCACGGACGGCAGGCCGGCGCGCAGGCACTAGCATCCGCCGCGTCTTGCAGACCCTGCGCCGCACGCCCCTCTACGCGCGCCACGTGGCGGCCGGCGCGCGCATGGTGCCGTTCGCCGGCTGGGAGATGCCCGTCCAGTACGAGGGCGTGGTCGCCGAGCACCGCGCGCGTGCGCGCCGACTGCGGCGTCTTCGACGTCTCGCACATGGGGGAGCTCGAGATCGAGGGCCCGCGGGCGACCGAGCTGCTCCAGTCGCTGCTGTCGAACGACCTTGGGCGGATCGGCGACGGCGAGGCGCAGTACACGCTGCTGACCAACGAGGCCGGCGGGATCATCGACGACCTGATCGTCTACCGGCTCGACCCGTTCCGCTACGTCGTCGTCGCCAACGCGTCGAACCGCGAGGCCGACTTCGAGTGGATGAAGGAGCGCGAGATCCCCGGCTCCGACGTGCGCGACGTCTCCGACGGCTACGCGCTGCTCGCGGTGCAGGGGCCGCGGACGCTCGAGCGGCTCGGCCTGCCGGAAGCCCACGCGTTCACGTTCGCGGAAGGCGAGATCGGCGGCGTGCCGTGCATGGTCAACCGCACCGGCTACACGGGCGAGGAGGGCGTCGAGCTGATGTGCGAGGCGGACGACGCGCCGGCGCTCTGGGACGCCGTCGTCGAGCGCGGCGCGGTGCCCTGCGGGCTCGGCGCGCGCGACACGCTGCGGCTCGAGGTCTGCTACCCGCTGCACGGCAACGACATCGGGCCCGACACCGACCCGGTCTCCGCCGGGCTCGCGTGGACGTGCGCGCTCGAGAAGGACTTCACCGGGGCGGAGATCATCCGGCGGATCCGGGCCGAGGGGCCCGAGCGCCGGCTCGTCCCGTTCGTGATGGAGGAGAAGGCGATCCCGCGCGCGGGGATGGCGATCGAGGGCGGCGGTACGGTCACGTCCGGCACGCACTCGCCGATGCTCGACCGCGGCATCGGCATGGGGTACGTGCCGACGGCGCAGGCCGAGCCGGGAACGCAGCTCACGATCGACGTGCGCGGCAAGCCGCGCAGCGCGCGAGTCGTGCGCAAGCCGATCTACAAGAAGGAGGATTAGTGCCACCTCAGGCAATACACGCCGGCCCCTGGCCCGCTATCACGCGGCGCGAGAGCCCACCCTCGACCTTGAAAAGGTTGACAACCTTTCCTGCGGCCGAGTGCGGCCTCTCGCTTGGTGCTAGCGACCCAGGAACTCGACAGCATCACCTGAGGAGGCACTAGTGGCCGCAGCCGAGAGCTACCCCGAGGACCTGCGCTACCACCGCGACCACGACTGGGCGCGCGTCGACGGCGACGAGGCGACCCTGGGCATCACGTGGTTCGCGGCGGACGCGCTCGGCGACCTCGTCCACTTCGAAGCGCCCGAGGAGGGTGCAAAGGTCACGAAGGACCAGTCGTACGGTGAGGTGGAGTCCGTAAAGGCGGTATCGGACCTGATCGCGCCGCTGTCGGGCGAGATCGTGGCGGTGAACGAGACCGCCGTCTCGGCGCCGGAGACCGTCAACGAGGATCCGTACGGCGAGGGCTGGCTGATCCGCATCCGGCTGGACGACCCCTCCGAGGTCGACTCGCTGCTCGACGTCGAGGCCTACCGGGCGGTGCTCGCGGAGCAGTGAGCCCGGCGCGCTACCTCTCGCTGACCGACGCCGACCGCGAGCAGATGCTCGGGGCGATCGGCGTGTCGTCGCTGGACGAGCTCTTCGAGCAGGTTCCGCCGGGCGTGCGGCTGGGCCGCGAGCTCGACCTCGAGCCGCCGCTGTCGGAGCTCGAGCTCGTCGCGCACATGAGCGAGCTGGCCGAGCGCAACGCCCACGTCGGCAGGGAGCTGTCGTTCCTCGGCGCAGGCATCTACGACCACTACGTGCCGGCGGTCGTCAACGCCGTGCTCGCGCGAGGCGAGCTGCTCACGGCCTATACGCCGTACCAGCCAGAGGTCAGCCAGGGCGTGCTGCAGTCGATCTTCGAGTACCAGACCGCGATCTGCGAGCTCACGGGAATGGACGTCTCGAACGCGAGCGGCTACGACGGGACCACCGTCGCCGCCGACGCCTGCTACGTCGCGAAGCACGCCACCGGCCGCTCGCGCATTGTCGTCGCCGAGACGGTCAACCCGCAGGTGCGCCAGGTCGTGAAGACGTACGCGCCGGGCTTCGGGCTCGAGGTCGTCGAGGTGCCGCACGAGGGCGGCGTCACCGATCCGGAGCGGCTCGCTGCCGCCGCACAGGACGCCGCTGCCGTCTTCTTCCAGCAGCCGAACTTCTTCGGCGTCCTCGAGCCGGCCCCGGACCTGGCCGCCGCCGCCAACGAGGCGGGCGCGCTCTCGATCGCGCACGTCGACCCGATGTCGCTCGGCGTGCTCGAGGCGCCGGGCGCGTACGGCGCCGCGATGGCGATCGGCGAGGGCCAGGGCGCAGGCAACGCCGTCTCGTTCGGCGGCCCGCACTACGGGTTCCTGGCCGGCCGCCAGGACCTGATCCGGCGCATGCCGGGACGCATCGTCGGCGAGACGACCGACGTCCAGGGACGCCGCGGCTACGTCCTGACGCTGCAGACTCGCGAGCAGCACATCCGCCGCGAGAAGGCGACGTCGAACATCACGACGAACCAGACGCTGCTCGCGCTCGGCGGCCTCGTCTATCTCAGCTGGCTGGGCCCGCAGGGGCTCAGGGAGGTGGGCGAGACGTGCATGGGCCTCGCCGCGTACGCGAAGGAACGCCTCGGGCTCCCGCTCGTGTTCCCGGATCGGACAACGTTCAAGGAGTTTGCCGTGCGCGTCGGACGGCCCGCGCGCGAGGTGATCGCCGCCGCCCGCGAGCGCGGCGTCCACCCCGGCTACGCCCTCGGCCGCGACTACCACGGGCTCGACGACGCGCTCCTGGTCTGCGTGACCGAGAAGCGCTCACCCGCCGACATCGACCGCCTCGCCGAGGTGCTGCACGAGGTGGCGGCGTGAAGCTGATCTACGAGAAGTCGAAGCCCGGCCGCACCGCGTACTCGCTGCCGCAGCACGACCTCCCCGCCGCCGAGGTGCCCGCAGAGCTCCGCCGCCGGCGCCCGCCGCGCCTGCCGGAGATCTCGGAGCCGGAGCTGCTCCGCCACTTCACCGAGCTGTCGAGCGCGCAACTACGGCGTCGACACGGGCTTCTACCCGCTCGGCTCGTGCACGATGAAGCACAACCCGCGCGTGAACGAGAAGCGTCGCGCTGCTCCCCGGCTTCCGCGACCTGCACCCGCACCAGGAGGAGGAGGGCGCCCAGGGCGCGCTCGAGCTGATGTGGCGGCTCCAGGAGATCCTCGGCGAGATCGCCGGCCTCGACGCCGTCTCGCTCCAGCCGGCGGCCGGCTCGCAGGGCGAGCTCACGGGCCTGATGCTCATGCGCGCCTACTTCGAGGACCGCGGCGAGACGCAGCGGCGCAAGGTCTTCGTCCCGGACACGGCGCACGGGACGAACCCGGCGAGCGTGACGATGTCCGGCTTCGAGATGGCGAAGGTCTCGACCGACGCGCGCGGGAACGTGAACCTCGCCGAGCTCCGCGAGCAGGTGGACGACGAGACGGTCGGGCTGATGCTCACGAACCCGAGCACGCTTGGCCTGTTCGACGAGGGCATCGAGGAGATCGAGCGGATCTTCCACGGCGCCGGCGCGCTCCTCTACTACGACGGGGCGAACCTGAACGCGGTGTGCGGGATCTCGCGGCCCGGCGACATGGGCTTCGACGTCGTTCACTTCAACCTGCACAAGACGTTCTCGCAGCCGCACGGCGGCGGCGGGCCGGGCGGCGGGCCGATCGCGGTGCGCGACATCCTCGAGCCGTACCTGCCCGTGCCCACCGTGGCGCGCGACGGCGACCGCTTCCGGTGGCACGAGGAACGGCCGCAGTCGATCGGGCGTGTGCGCGCGTTCGGCGGCCCGTTCGGCGTGTTCGTGCGCTCCTACGCCTACATCCGCGCGTACGGGCCGCAGCTCCGCGAGATGTCCGAGGCTGCGGTGCTGAACGCGAACTACCTGCTGGCGCGGCTGCGCGACGCGTACGACCTGCCGTACGACCGGCTCTGCATGCACGAGTTCGTCGTCTCGGCGCGCTCGCTGAAGCGCGACCACCACGTGACGGCGCTCGACGTGGCCAAGCGGCTGATCGACCACGGCTTCCACCCGCCGACGATCTACTTCCCGCTCGTCGTCGCCGAGGCGCTGATGATCGAGCCGACCGAGACCGAGACGGTCGAGACGCTCGACGCATTCGCCGAGGCGATGCTCGACATCGCGCGCGAGGCGGTCGACGACCCGGAGGCGCTGAAGCGCGCGCCGACGAACGCGGTGGTCGGCCGGCTCGACGAGGTGAAGGCGGCGAAAAGGGTCGTCGTGCGCTACGGCTTCGAGGACCACCCGGACCTCAGCGACGAGCCGGTCAAAGAGCCGGTGGCCGCCGAGGCGCCGAAGGGCGCCTGAATGGACGAGCTCGGGCTCTTCCCGCTCGGCATCGTCGTCCTCCCGGGCGAGCTGACGCCGCTGCACATCTTCGAGCCGCGCTACCGCGAGCTCGTCGGCGAGGCCGTCGACAACGAGACGCCGTTCGGGATCCTGCTCACGGACGACGAGGGCCTGCGCGAGGTCGGCACCTCCGTGCGCGTCACCGAGGTGGTCGAGCGCTTCGAGGACGGGCGGTTCGTCGTCATGGTCGAGGGGGGCGAGCGGTTCCGAGTCGTGAAGCACACCGAGGGGCGGGCGTTCCGGACGGGCGAGGTGGAGACGGTCGAGGACGGCGAGGACATCGCCGGCGAGGCGCTTCGCGCGACCGCGCTGAAGCTCTTCGAGGAGCTCCGGGACGCGGTCGGCGCCGAGGTCGAGTCGCCCGAGCTGGACGACCCGGAGCTGTCGTTCGCGATCGCGCGGCGGGTCGAGATCGACGTCCGCGCCAAGCAGTCGCTGCTGGAGTCGCAGTCGGAGCCCGAGCGGCTCGAACAGCTCGTCGGCCACCTGCGCAACGCGTCGGCGCAGCTGGAGCTCGTGCAGGAGCACGCCGCGCTCGCACGGCGCAACGGGAACCTGCGCGGCGCCGAGAGCTAGGGGCTTAGTACGCGGGAGCCGCTGCCGCCCGAGCACGCGGCGCCGTCGCGAGCTGGCCGCACGCCGCGGCGATGTCGCGGCCGCGGGTGAGGCGGATCGTCGCCGGCACGCCCGCCCGGCGCAGCGTCTCGGCGAACGCGTCGATCGCGCGCGGCGACGAGCCTGTGAACCCGCCGTCGGTCGGGTTGTACGGGATCAGGTTCACCTTGAACGTGCCCTTGGGCTTGAGCAGCGCGGCGAGCTGCCGCGCCTGCTCGACGCGGTCGTTGACGCCGGCGAGCATCACGTACTCGACGAAGACCTTGCGGCGGCGCAGCTCGACGTAGCGGCGGCACTCCGCGAGCACCTCGGTCAGCGGGTAGCGGTCGTTGACCGGCATCAGCGAGCTGCGCAGCGCGTCCTCGGGTGCGTGCAGTGACAGGGCGAGGCGGATCGGCGCCTCGACCTCGTCGACGAAGCGGCGCAGCCCGGGCAGCCAGCCAACCGTGGAGATCGTCGTGCGGCGGTGCGTCACGCCGATGTCCGGCAGGCGCCGCGCGGCGGCCACGACCTCGTCGAGGTTGAGCATCGGCTCGCCCATGCCCATGAAGACCGCGTGGTCGATCCGCTCGATGCGGCGGAAATGGAGCGCCTGGTCGAGGATCTCGGACGCGGTCAGGTTGCGGCCGAACGCCATCGAGCCGGTCGCGCAGAACGTGCACGTGAGCGGGCAGCCGGACTGCGACGACACGCAGATCGAGCGTCGGCCGTCGCGGAAGCGCATCAGCACCGCCTCGACCGGGTGGCCGTCCGCGGTGCGGAAGAGCACCTTCTCGGTGCCGTCGCGCGACTTCGCCACCTCCTCGACGGCGAGCGACGAGAACGGCACCTCGCCGGCGAGCGCCTCGCGGAGCCCGGCGGGCAGGTCGGTCATCGCGTCGTAGGACGCGGCGCCGGTCGCGGCCCAGCGCCACACCTGGCGGGCGCGGTAGGCGGGCTCGCCGCGGGCGGCGAGCACCTCGTCGAGGCGGGCGAGATCCATCGGTCGAGCGTAGCCGTGGGCACCCAGGGCCTGTCCCCGGAGGGGGCTGTCCCAGGCAGGGTGATCCGATCTGCTGTCCCCGGGGGCTGTCCCACACAGGGTGATCCGATCTGTCCCCGCCGGGGGAATTTTCCGGCGCGGGCTGTCCCAAGCCTGGGCGGTGAAGCCGGCGCGTCGTTTGGTTCAGACGCTTGGGTCAGCCCCCGATACACCACCGGGGACAGACCCCGGCTTAGAGCACGCCCACGCGGGCCGAGCCACTCCTGCGACGAGCTCGCCCAGCTCGGGACCGAGGTCCGCGACGAGGTCGTGGCCGGCGCCCTCCATCCGGCGCACGTCGGCGGCCGGCAGCGCGGCCCGGAATCGCGCCACCGCCTCCGCGCGGAACGGCTCGAGCTCTTGCGGCTCGGACGCGACCAGCATGAGCACCGGCAGCTGGGCGAGCGCGCTCCAGGTGGACGAGATCGACCCGCGGTACAGCTCGTCCTGGATGGCCGCGCGCGCCTCGGGCGCGACCCGGGCGACCACCGCGTCGCCGTTCTCGCGCACGCCGGCGCGGAAGATCTCACCGAGCTCCGGCGTCCAGCGGCGGAGCCCTCCGCGCGCGTCGGCGTCGAAGGCGTCCCAGTCCGCCCAGCGCCAGCTCTCGTTCGCGGCGCGTGCCTGCTCGAGCCGCTCCGCGTACGACAGCTGCTCGACGCCCGGCTGGTCGCGTGGTTCGCCGTAGCCGGCGTCCAGCAGGACAACCGCGGAGACCCGCTCGGCGCGCGCCGCGGCGTAGTGGGCGGCCACCATCGCGCCCCACGAGTGGCCGATCAGCACGGCCCGCTCGGCGCCGAGATCGTCCAGCAGCGCGTCGAGCACCTGCGCGAGCGCGCGCGTCCGGTAGCCCGACCGCGGCAGCTTGGGCGACGCGCCGTGACCCGGCCCGTCCGGCGCGACGACGTGAGCGCCGCGGGCGACGAGCGGCCCCGCGAGCTCCGCCGCGTACTCGCCCGTCGTGACCGGCCCGAGCGCGTGCCAGAACACGACGGGCACGCCGTCGGCCGGCCCCCATTCGCGAACCGCGAGGCGTACCCCGGCGACCTTCCTCACCGAGAACGGCACACCGGATCTGACGCCGCGCCGGGCCAGAGGTTGGGCTCTGGTAGGAATCCGCACTCGTGATCGACCTCCGCTCCGACACGCTCAGCCAGCCGACGCCGGGCATGCGCCAGGCGATCGCGAACGCCGTCGTCGGCGACGAGCAGAAGCGCGAGGACCCGACCGTCCTCGAGCTGGAGCAGCGGGCAGCGGCGCTCCTCGGCCAGGACGAAGCCGTGTTTCTGCCGACCGCCACGATGGCGAACCAGATCGCGCTGCGCGTGCTCACCGAGCCCGGCCACGAGCTGCTCGCCGAGGAGAACGCGCACGTCATGCTCTACGAGTCCGGCGGCCCGGCCGTCCATTCCGGGTTGGTCATGCGCGGCCTGCGGGGCGATCGCGGCCGGCTCGCGCCCGACCAGATCCGCGACGCCGTCCGCTACGACGAGGACATGCACTTCTCGGCGACGCGGGTGGTCGCGCTCGAGAACACCCACAACGCGTCCGGCGGGCGGGTCTGGCCGCTCGAGGAGATCGTTGCCGTCACCGAGACCTGCCGGGAGATCGGGCTCAACGTCCACCTCGACGGCGCCCGGCTCATGAACGCCGCGGTCGCGTCGGGCGTCCCTGCGGCGGAGTTCGGCCGCCACTTCGACACGGTCACGCTCTGCCTGTCCAAGGGGCTCGGCTGCCCGCTTGGGGCGCTCGTGGCGGGCTCCGCGGAGCGGATGAAGAAAGCGCGCCGCTTCAAGTTCCTGTTCGGCGGCGCGATGCGCCAGGCCGGCATCGTGGCCGCCGCAGGCGTCTACGCCTTCGACCACCACCTCGACCGGCTCGCCGACGACCACCGGCACGCGCGGCGGCTCGCCGAGGGGCTGGTGGCCGCCGGGCTGCCCGTCGACCTCGAGCAGGTGCAGACGAACTTCGTCCAGCTCGACGTGGGCCGCCTCGACCTGACGAGCGCCGAGGCGATCGCGCGGCTGCGCGAGGCGGGCGTCGGCATGTCGGTCACGATCCACCCGAACGTCCTGCGGGCTGTCACCCACCTCGACATCGGCGACGAGGACATCGAGACGGCGATCGAGGCGATCCCGCGTGCCCTTGGCGTCCTCGTCGCAGGCTGACAACGAGCGCTGGCTGAGAACGCTCCAGGCGGAGCGCCGCCTGCCGAGCGTGAGCGCCGCGATCTTCGTGCGCGGCGAGCCCGTCTGGCAGCTCGCAGTCGGGCTCGCCGATGTCGCCGCCGGCCGCGAGGCGACGCCCGACACGCAGTACCGCGTCGCCTCGATCACGAAGACGTTCACGGCGGCGGCCGTCATGCAGCTCCGCGACGCGGGCGCCGTCGAGCTCGGCGCGCCCGTCGCCGAGTACGTGCCCGAGCTCGCCGACCGCCGCGTGACCGTGAAAGACGTGCTCTCGCACGCGTCGGGCCTGCAGCGCGAAGAGCCGGGTGCCGAGTGGGACCCGATCGCCTACCTGTCGCACGACGAGCTGTTCGCGCGCCTCGGCGAGGCGGAGCGCGTGCTCGAGCCCCGCGACGAGTGGCACTACTCGAACCTCGGCTACATGCTGCTCGGCGAGATCGTCGCCCGCACGTCGGGCACGCCGTACACGACGTACATCGAGGAGCGCCTGTTCGCCCCGGTCGGGCTGGACGCGACGACCTGGGATCCGCTTCCCACGGCCGCGGTCGGCTACCACATGGAGCCCTGGACCGACGTCGCGCACGTCGAGGCGGTGCCCGACCTCGGGCAGGGCCGTGCATCGGGCCAGCTGTGGAGCACGACTGGCGACCTCGCGCGCTGGGCAGGCTCCCTCCGCGACCCCGATCCCGGTGTGCTGCGCCCGGAGACCGTCGCCGAGATGTTCCGCCTGCAGACGATGGCCGACCACGCTGCGTGGAAGCGCGGCTGGGGGCTCGGGGTCTGCCTCTGGCGGGAGGGCGACCGGCTCTTCGCGGGGCACAGCGGCGGGATGAACGGCTTCCTCTCGAACTTCGCGTTCGACACACGCGGCTCGACGGGCGCCGTTCTGCTCACGAACGCGAGCACGAGCCTGCCGGTCGAGGCGCTCGGCGTCGAGCTCGCCGCGAAGGCGGCCGAGGGCTCCGCGCCGCCGCCCGAGCCGTGGCGGCCGGGCTCCGCGCCGCCGGCGGAGCTCGACGGCGTGCTCGGCAACTGGTGGACGGAGGGCTGGGAGTTCGTCCTCTCGTTCCGCGACGGGGCGTTGCAGGCCCGCGCGGTCGGCTCGACGGCCGATCCGGCCCTCTTCGAGCGAGTCGGCCCCGACCGCTACGTGGGGGTCTCGGGCCGCGAGCGCGGCGAGCCGCTCGAGATCGTGCGCGACGGCGACGGCCGCCCGGTGAAGCTCCTGTGGGCGACGTACCCGATGACGCGCACGTCGCTGCCGATGACCTAGCGGTCGCCCGCGATGTAGAACGCGGTCGCGGCGACCACGTAGCCGCCGATCAGCACGGCGCCTCGCCAGCGAGTCGACTGGCCCTTCGCTAGGAGAGCCGACGTCAGGATCACGGCTCCGGCGATGGTGGCGAGCTCGACCGGCCGGAACGAGAGCGAGAGCGGGTCGATCGGCCAGGAGAGCAGCGCGACCAGCGGGATCAGGAAGACGGCCACCTGCGCGGCCGACGCGAGCGCGATCTCGGCCGCCAGCTTGATGTTGCCGCGGTGCGCGACCACCACCGCGCCGCCGTGCTCGGCGGCGTTGCCGACGATCGCCACGATCACGGCCGCGACGAAGAAGTCGCTCAGGCCCGCGCTTTCGGCGAACGTGTCGATCGAGCCGACGAGGATCTCGGCGATCAGCGCTGTGACGACGGTGGCTGCGCCGAGCACCATCAGGGCCCTGGCGAGGCTCCAGCCCTCGAACTCGTCGTAGCTGTCGGGCTGCTCGTGCGGCATCCGGTGGCGGCGGAGGTTGAACCACGTCACGCCCACGTAGAGCACGAGCAGCACGATCGCCGGCGCGATCGAGAGGTACGCGATCGAGTTCCGCTCGGGGTCGCCGTGCAGCGCCGGGATCGCGGGGATGAGGAAGACGACCACCGCCACGGCGACGAGACCCAGCGAGATGAAGCTCGACGACCGGTCGATCGGCCCGCGCCCGCCGAAGACCAGCGAGAAGCCGAGCACGAGCAGCAGGTTGCCGACCACCGAGCCGGTGAGCGACCCGCGGACGACTTCGAAGTTGGCGGCGTTGATGGCGAACAGCGCGATGATCAGCTCCGGCGCGTTGCCGAAGGTCGCGTTGAGGAAGCCGCCGATCGTCGGTGCCCGTGTGGTGCGCGGCGTGCTCGGTCGCCTCCCCGATCAGCCACGCGAGCGGGACGAGCGCGATCGCCGACGAGCACGAAGTCGGCGGTGTCGCCGGGGTGGAACAGGTAGTGGATCAGGAGTGTGGCCGGGGCGAGCGCGAGCGACGCCCAGAGGATCCTCCGTGCCACGCGCGCCAGCCTAGTGCCCCTTCAGGGGATGCTGTCGAGCTTCTGGGTCGTCAGCACCAAGCGAGAGGCCGCACTCGGCCGCAGGGAAGGTTGTTCACCTTGTCAAGGCCGAGAGTGGTCTATCGCGCCGTGTGATGGCGGGCCAGGGGCCGGCGTGTATTCCCTGAAGGGGCACTAACGACGCCGCTTCCGCCGGCCGCCGGTAGAACACCCGCCGTGATCGAGGCGGTGCTCTTCGACTGGGGCGACACGCTGATGCCCTACGACGCGCAGGCGGACGACGCGTTCGTCCAGGCGCGCACGGAGGCCGGGCTGGCCGCGCTCGACGGGCGGGCGGAGGTCGTCGCCCGAGGCGATCGCGGGGTGGTTCCGCGAGCACTTCGACGAGCTCTTCGCGTCCGACGCCGAGGAGGACTTCGACCACCTCGAGATGCTCGCGCGCTGCTTTCGCGACCTCGGCGCCGAGCTGTCCGAGGACGACGTCCGCACCTACGCCGAGGCGAGCCTCTGGGAGGGCGAGATGCTGCTCTTCCCGCACGCCCACGCCCTGCTCGACTCGCTCCGCGCCCGCGGGCTCAAGACCGCGATCGTCTCCAACACGTCCGTGCCCGGCTGGCTGCTCGAGCCGGTGCTCTCCAAGCAGGGGCTCGCGTCGCGCATCGACGCAGCCGTGTTCTCGTCGGAGGTCGGCAAGCGCAAGCCGCACCCGCTGATCTTCCAGCGGGCGGTCGAGGCGACCGGCGTCCCGGCGGAGCGGTCGCTGTTCGTCGGCGACCGCGTGCGGCAGGACGTGCGCGGCGCGCGCGACGCCGGCATGGTCACCGTGCAGGCGCTCTGGAGCCGTGCGGACGAGCACCCCGACGGCGCCGAGCCAGACTACGAGGCGTACACGATGATGGACGTCCTGAACGTCGTCGCGAGGCTCAATGAAGCCCGCTGAGCAAGCATTTTCGGCCGGTGATGTCAAGTCTTGCGGTGCCCCTCGGAGGTGCCGACAATCCGCCGTATGGACACCCGGCCGCCGGCACCCGTGAGGACTCTGCCGCTCCATCCGCAGGCGGAGACCGAGTGCCGGCGCTGCGAGGTCCACTGCGACAAGGTCGTGTACCCGGCGGCGTGCGTGGAGCGCGCGTGTCCGTTCGTCTACGCGTACGAGGAGTTCGGCCGGCGCTACGTCGGCTGCATGCAGAAGGTGTACTCGGTCGAGATCGACCTGGACATGCTCCAGCGGGCCGAGCGGCGCGGAGCCGGGTTCGGTGCGGTCAAGGCCGTGCGGGCGCCGCTGCCGATGTGCGAGGCGGACGTGTCGAGCTGCTACGAGGCGAAGGGCGAGGCGCTCGGCTGCGTCAACCCGGAGTTCTTCGAGCTCCCGCTCGACCGGCCGAGCTTCCGCGTCTTCGCGCGGCTCGCGCCGAACAAATAGCGGCCGGCCGCCACTAAAGAATCCGCGGCCACCGCCGGTCGTACTATTGGAATGGCGGTGAACGCCGACGAGCTCGAGGCGGTCTACCGGCGAGACTTCGGACGCTTTCTCGCCGTCGCTGCCTCGATCACCGGGAACACGGATACGGCATATGACGCCGTCCAGGAGGCATTCGCACGAGCGCTGAAGTACCGCCGCGGCTTCCGCCGCCGCGGCCCGCTCGCCGCCTGGCTCTGGAAGACGGTCGTCAATACAGCCCGGACGTCGCCACGGCGGCCGCCCGTCGCGCAGACGGCGCCTGACACCGATCAGGCCGAGTCGGACGATCTTGCGCCACTCATTCGTGAGTTGCCCGAGCGCCAACGTCTGGCCGTCTTCCTCCACTACTACGCCGACCTCGACTACGACACGATCGCCGAGGTGATGGACATCAGCCCAGGCACCGTGGGCGCGACGCTGACGGCCGCGCGCTCGGCGCTGCGCGAACGCCTGACGGAGGTGCAGTCATGACCGATCTCGATGCCGTGATCCGCTCATCCCTCGAGCAGTGGGCGCCGCAGCGCGACTCCAATTGGGGCGACGTCGTCGCCCGCGCCGACGTTCGGGGCTCTCGTCGGCCGCTCATCGTCGCAGCGATCGTCGCGGCCGCTCTCGTGATCGGAGCTGCGGCGGTGGCGGAGACGATTGGTCACGGATTCAGCGACTGGCTCCAGGGAAGCCCGGGCACGTCCGCTCCCTCTGCCGACAAGGCCGCGCTGACGCGAAAGAGCTTCGCGCCGCTCGATCCCGACCTCGACGTGCGGCAGTTGCTCACGGCGACGTACGCGGGCCGGACCTACCGCCTGATCGGGTTCCGCACCGGCGGCGCGGTCTGCCTCAAGGTCGTCAATGCAGCGACCGGCCAGGGGCCCGGGATCGCCTGCGCACCCGGCGACCAGCTTCGGCGCTCGAACGACCTCGCCGTGCCGCTCGCCGTCGACAAGCCGCTCGTCGACGCGCGCCCCGGGAGGGCGCCCGGCCCGCAAGCGACCTACGGCCTCGCCGCCGCGCAGACGCGGCGCGTCGTGCTCGCCGGCGACGACGGATTGCGCGACGCGACGGTCGCCAACGGGGCGTTCCTCTCACTCGGCCCGGGGCCGGCGACTGCGCATTCGACCCTCCGCGGGTTCGCCGTCGACCGTGAAGGCCGGCGCCACGCGATTCCGCTGGCTCCCGCGCTCACGAGGGAGATCGGGCAGTTCAGGACCGGCCTCCCGCTGCTGGGCCCGACGCACGTCGAACGGAGGGTCTCCCCGGCGCGCATCGGCTGGGTCGAGCGCCGCGAGCGGCGCGGCGAGCCCTTCCCGAAAGACCTCGCAGCGATGTTCCACCACCCGCCGCCCGCCCTTCCTCCGCAGTTTCCGCGGTTCCCGTCCCTCAACGTCGCCGGCGGCGACTTCGCGCGCATCATCCAGCCCGACCCGCAGGACTTCCTGCGGGTGTTCGTCGGCCGCACGAAGAGCGGAGCGCTCTGCTACGGCCTCGTCACGCATGGCGGCGTCGGCATGGGATGTCCTCCGGCCGGGTCCGCGTTCCGGCGTCAGCCGTTCAACCAAGGAGCGACGTACTCCGGTGCGGGCACGCAATTCCTGATGCTCGCCGGGATTGCCGCCGACGACGTCGCCCGCCTCGAGCTCTTCCTCGGCAACGGCGACGTCCAGCACGTGGCGCTGAGGGACAACGCCTTCGTGGGCCGCGTGCAGCGCGCGAAGCTGCCGGCGCGGCTCGTCGCCTACGACGCGGGAGGCCGCGTCATCGGGCTCGCGACGATGCGTCCCGAGTAGCCCTGCGCTTCTTCGCCTTCGCCCAGCGCGCGTGCAGGTCGCGCAGGTCCTGCACGTCCTCGGCGCCGGGGTGGTGGCCGTCCCTGCCGGCCGTCTCGAGCACGGCCGGCAGGCCCTGCACGGCCGGATGCGCGAGGAACACGCCGAGCTGCTCGCCGATCTCGCCCTCGCCGACGTTGGCGTGGCGGTCGCGGTTCGAGCCGAGCGGCGCCTGCGAGTCGTTCACGTGCAGCGCAGCGCAGCCGGTCGAGGCCGATCGCGCTGTCGAGCGACGTCGAGCACGGCCGCGTACGCGTCCGGGTCGCGCACGTCGACGCCGGAGACGAACAGGTGGCACGAGTCGAGGCAGACGCCGAGCCGCGGGTGGCCGTCGAGCCGGTCGAAGATCGTCTCCAGCTCGTCGACCGAGCGGCCGATCGTGTTGCCCGTGCCGGCCGAGTTCTCCATCAGCAGCCACGTGTCGCCCTCGCATTGCTCCAGCGCGAGCTTCATCGCCGGCAAGACGCGCTCGAGGCCTGCCTCGAAGCCGGCGCCGAGGTGTGAGCCCACGTGGAACACGACCGACGCACCGATCGCCGATGCGGCGCCGACCGTCTTGCACAGCGTCGTCGCCGACTTCTCGTAGATGTCGTCGTCCGGCGCCGCGAGGTTCACGAGGTAGAGCGCGTGCACGAGCGCTGCGCGAACCGGGCCGGCCTCGAGCCGCTCGCGGAAGCGCTTCAGGTCGGCCGGGTCGTGGTCGGGGAAGCGCCACGCCCGCGGGCTCTGGGCGAACAGCTGGACGGCGTCGCAGCCGATCGCCTCCGCCCGGTCGAGCGACGCTTTGATCCCGCCCGAGCAGTGGGCCCCGAAGAGCACGGCAGTAACCTACCCGCGTGTCCGTCCGGGTCAGAATGGCGCCCTCGCCGACCGGCTTCCTGCACATCGGCGGGGTGCGCACGTTCCTCTTCAACTGGCTGTTCGCGCGCCGCCAGGGCGGCGAGTGCCTGCTCCGCATCGAGAACACCGACACGAGCCGCGAGGTGGCCGAGTCGGTCGACCAGATCCAGCGCTCGCTGCAGTGGCTCGGGATCGACTGGGACGGCCCGGTCACGTTCCAGCTCGACGCGATGCCGCGGGCGCGAGAGCTCGCCGACAAGCTCGTCGCGGAGGGCAAGGCCTACGAGGACGAAGGCGCGATCCGCTTCCGCATGCCCGACGAGGGTGTGACGGGCTGGGAAGACGCGGTGCGGGGCTGGATCGAGTTCCCGAACGAGAAGCTCGAGGACGTCGTGCTCGTGCGCTCGGACGGCCGCCCGACCTACAACTTCGCCTCGCCCGTCGAGGACATGGACGACGCGATCACGCACGTGATCCGCGGCAACGACCACGTCTCGAACACGCCGAAGCAGATCCAGATCCTGCGAGCGCTCGGCCACGAGCTGCCGGTCTACGCGCACGTCCCGGACGTGCTCGGCGACGACGGCAAGAAGCTCTCCAAGCGCCACGGCGCGCAGTCGATCGACGAGTTCCGGAACGCCGGCTACATCCCCGAGGCGCTGATGAACTTCCTCGCGCTGCTCGGCTGGTCGTACGACGACAAGACCACCGAGATGACGCCGCAGGAGCTGATCGAGCGCTTCTCGCTGGATCGCGTCGGCTCGAGCCCGGCGACCTTCGACTACGAGAAGCTCGAGTGGCTGAACGGCGTGCACCTCCGCGCGCTGGCCGACCAGGACTACGGCGACCGGCTCGTTACGTTCCTGGCCGAGCAGGGCATCGACTGGCCAGAGGCGCGCGTGCGCCAGACCGTCCCCATGGTGAAAGAGAAGCTCTCGACCCTCGCCCAGTACCCGGACTACATCAGGTTCGCGTTCGAGGACATCGAGCCGCCCACGGATGTCGACGGCGGCGCACCACCGGTGCTGGCCGCGGCCGCGGAGGAGCTGGCGACCGTCGAGCCGTTCACCGCGGAGCGCATCGAGGAGACGCTGCGCGGCATCGCCGAGCGCCTCGAGCTCTCGCCGCGCAAGGCGTTCGCGCCGATCCGCGTCGCCGTCACCGGCTCCACGGTGTCGCCCGGCCTCTTCGAGAGCCTCGAGCTGCTCGGCCGCGAGCGCTCGCTCGCGCGGATCCGCGCGGCCGTCGCATGAAGGAGGGCAGCGGTCACACGGTGCTGGTCGTCGACGACGATCCGGCGCTGCGGATGCTGTGCCGCGTCAACCTCGAGCTCGACGGCTACACCGTGCTCGAGGCCGGCACCGTCGACGACGCGGCGAAGAGCGCCGGCTCGGCCGACGTGGACGTCATCCTGCTCGACGTGCGAATGGGCTCAGGCGTGGGGGACGGGTTGTCGCTGCTCGACCGGCTGCCGCAGCCGCGGCCGGGCGTCGCACTCCTGACCGGCTCGGTCGACCTGACCGCCTTCGAGCGCCCCGTCGAGGTCGACGCGATCATCTCCAAGCCTTTCGCGCTCGAGGAGCTGGCCACGGTCGTCCGGGAGCTGGCGGCCCGATGAGCGTGCCTGCAGTCGTGAACGCTGTCGACTTCGAGGACCGCCTGCGTCGCTATCGCTACGAGCGCATGGAGGAGGGCCGCGCCGTGCGCGTGGGCGAGAAGGAGACATCGGAGGGCGCCGCGATCGTTGCTGCCTACGCCGACCTCTTCACGCTGGAGCAGCGCGATGCGCTCCTCGCGGCGGAGCGCGGTAGCTCCGGCGACGACCAGCGCGAGCGCCTCTACCGGCTGCGCAAGTCGTGCGAGGGCGGGCTCATCGCGCTCGAGGTGGCCGAGCAGGCCGACGAGGTCGAGAACCGCATCCTGGCCGCGCGCGTGCCGTTCCAGGGCGACGAGCTGCCGCTGCGCTCGGCGCAGGCGCGGCTGGCAGTGATCGACGAGTACGGCGACCGCGAGGAGCTCGGCGCGGCGTCGTCCGAGGTGTCGGCGGGGTTCAACGACGACCGGCTCGAGCTCGTGCGGCGGATCGAGGCGCTCGACGCCGAGATCTCCGGGATCGCCGATCCGATCGCGCGCACCGACGAGGAGAAGGGCATCTCGCTGCGGGAGCTGTCCGCAGCGCTCCACGCGGCGAGCGGGAAGCTCGCGACCGGGTTCGGCGCGCTGCGCGAGCGCTGGCTCGACCGGCTGCTCGGGCCGGCGCGCGACGACGTGCCCGCCTCGTACCACGTCGGCTACGTGCGGCGCCTGTCCCCGCTCGCGGCCACGTACACGAAGGAGCGCGCGGTCCAGGTTTGCCTCGAAACGCTGCGCGGCATCGGCCTCGACCTCGAGGGCCAGCCGAACATCCGGCTCGACCTCGACGACAGGCCGCAGAAGAGCCCGCGCGCGTGCGTGATCCCGTCCGACCCGCCCGCGGTGGTGCACCTGATCACGCGCGCGCAGGGCGGCATCCACGACTACGCCGCGTTCCTGCACGAGGCGGGGCACGCGCTGCACTACGCGGGCGCGGACGAGTCCCTGCCGTACACGTACCGGGCCGTCTCGCGCGACCACGCGCTGACGGAGATCTACTCGTACATCGTCGAGGCGATCTCGCGGGAGCCGGGCTGGCACGAGCGCTACTTCGGGCTCTCGCCCGAGCAGGCGGCGGAGAACGCGGAGGCGACGGTGTTCGTCGAGACGTTCCTGTACCGCCGCTACGAGGCGAAGCTGCGCTTCGAGCTCGAGTTCTGGTCGGCGTTCGGCTCGGACGGCCAGGGCATGCCGGCGCGGTACTCGGAGCTCCTGACCGAGGCGACGGGCGTCCGCTACGCGCCCGAGAACTACCTGGCCGACATGGACGCGGGCTTCTACTCGGCGGACTACCTGCGCGCGTGGATCCGCTCGTCGCAGCTGCGCGAGTACCTGAGCCGCGAGATCGGGCCTGAATGGTGGTGCGACCCGCGCACCGGCGACTTCCTCCGCGAGCTGTGGGCGGAGGGCACGCGCCCGACGAGCGAGGAGGTGGCCGGCCGGCTCGGCTACGAGCCGCTCGACACCGGGCCGCTCGTAGCTGCTCGCGGCGCGTAGCAGGCGAAGTCCGTACGCTCGTCCCCAAGACAGGGTCTGTCCCCAGGTGTATCGGGGCTGACCCACACAGGCTGATTCGATCTAAACGCCGGTGCGTCGCGTCCTTGACGCTGGGTCTGTCCCCAGCCGATCGGGGGCTGACCCAAGCGTGACCCGAGCCGCGGCCGAGGACGCCACGCTGGGTCAGCCCGATACATCCGGGGGACAGACCCACGGCGCCTGAGCCAAATCGAGTCAGCCTGTGTGGGTCAGCCCCCGATACGGCCCCGGGAACAGACCCTGTCTTTCCGCGGCTCCGCCCTGTCTTTCCGCGGCTCCGGGGACACCGGAGAACGGCGCGGGCGCCCCGGAGGGCGCCCGCGCGCGCACACACCCCCGGCGGGATTCGAACCCGCGATCTCCTGGCTGAGAACCAGGCATCCTGGGCCACTAGACGACGGGGGCCTGCCGGTCGGACTGTAGCAGCGTCGGCGGCCGAATCGGGGCTATACGGCGGTTTGGCGGCGCGGGCGCAACCGCAGCTGAGAGACTCTGCCCCTGTGCAGGAGGGGCTTCGCACCGACGCCGACGGCGTCACGCGCTGCTGGTGGGCCGGCGAGGACCCGCTCATGTGCGGCTACCACGACGACGAGTGGGGGAGGCCCCAGCGCGATCCGGCCATGCTCTACGAGCTGCTGACGCTCGAGTCGTTCCAGTCCGGCCTCTCGTGGAGCACGATCCTGAACAAGCGCGAAGGCTTCGTGCGCGCGTTCGACGGCTTCGATGCCGCCCGCGTGGCGCGCTACGGCGACGCGGACGTCGAGCGCCTGCTCGGCGACGCGGCGATCGTCCGCCACCGCGGCAAGATCGAGTCCGCGATCGCGAACGCCCGCGCCATCGAGGCGCTCGACATCCCGCTCGCCGAGCTGCTCTGGTCGTTCGCGCCCGCCCGCGGCCGCGCGCCCGCGAGCGACGGCCGAGATCCCGGCGCAGACCGACGAGTCGGTGGCGCTCGTCGACGCGAGCTGAAGCGCCGCGGCTTCCGCTTCCTCGGCCCGACGACCGTCTACGCGTTCATGCAGGCCAGCAGGCCTCGTGGACGACCACATCGAGGGCTGCCCGGCGCGGGCCTGGACTGAGGAGCGGCCTAGGCGTCGGCTGCCGGCTCGTCGATGCCGCTGTCCGGGACCGCGAGCGGCGCGGGACGTAGCGGCCGGAGGTACAGGAGCTCGTACAGCAGTGCCGCGATCGCACCGCCGAGGATCGGCCCGACGTACCAGATCCAGGCGTCTCCCCAGCTGTTGTCGATGACCATCGGGCCGAACGCGCGCGCCGGGTTCACCATCGCGCCGGTGAGCGGGCCGCCGACGAGGATGTCGCACGTGAGCGTCAGCCCGATCGCGAGCCCCGCGATCATCTTGAACGCGCCGCGTACGTCGGCAGCCGTGGCGAAGACGACGAAGACCAGGAAGGACGTCAGCAGCGCCTCCATCACGAGGCCCTCGCCGCTCGACAGCCTCGGGTCGAGCGCCGGCGTCCCGTAGCCCTGCGCCGCCGCCGTCGTCCCGGGCCAGAGCCAGCGCACCATCGCCGGACGCCGCGATGCGAGGCCACGAGCTGGGCCGCGATGTACATCAGCGCGAGCAGTGGCGCGATCCGCCGCGTGACGAGGAAGCCGATCGTCACCGCCGGGTTGAAGTGCCCGCCCGAGATGTGGCCGAGCGCCGAGACCACGATCGCCAGCGCGAGGCCGTGGGCCAGCGCGACGACGAGCAGGCTCTGCTCGCCCGGCGATCGTGACCGAGACGGCTGCCCCGATGCCGATGAAGAAGAACACGAACGTCCCGATGAACTCGGCGATCGTCCGCAGGACGGCGTCGAACGGCTTGTCCCAGAGCATCCCGCTCATGCCGCCGTTGTCGTCGCCGGCGTCGTCCACGACGACGGCCTCCTCGACGATCACGACCTCCTCTTCGCGCGGCGTCTCGCTCACGGCGCGGGAGCATAAAGGGGTCCGGCGGACGCTGTCGAGTTGAAGCGTCACTTCCATCCGCGGATGCGCCCTGCGAGGATTTGCGTCATGACGGCGCAACCGCCCTCCGACGGCGAGCTGGCCGCACGCTGCCGCGCGGGCGACGACGAGGCGTGGCGACTGCTCGTCGACCGCTTCTCGCGCTACGTCTACGGCATCGCCGTCCAGGGGTTCCGGCTGCAGTCGCACGAGGCGGAGGACGTCTTCCAGGAGGTCTTCGCCCGCGCGTACGAGCGGCTCGACAGCCTGCGCGACGACGAGGCTCTGCGGCCCTGGCTGGCACAGCTGACGCGCCGCCTGTGCATCGACTCGCTGCGCGGCCACTCGCGCGAGCAGCTCACCGAGGACTGGACGAGGGCTGGCCGCCGAGGAGCGGATCGCCGAGCTCGACGAGGCGCTCGCCGTCCAGCAGGCGCTGGCCGAGCTGCCGGAGAACTGCCGGGAGATCCTCGACCGCTTCTTCGCCCGCGACGAGAGCTACCGCACGATCGGCGACGCGCTCGATCTGCCGGCCGGGACGATCGCGAGCCGCATCTCACGCTGCCTCGTCAAGCTGCGCGACACGTTCGAGGGAAGAAAACCGGTCGCCGCACAGTCTGGAAGATCGTGAGTGAGACGACTACGACGAGGAGCGCCTGGCCGACCTGATCGCGGCGCTGCCCGCCGGCCCCCGCGGCGTGGGTGCAGGCGGCGAAGGAGCTGCCGGCCGCTGCGCCGCTCGCTGGACGGCATCGTCGAGCGCGCCCGCGCCGATGCGGAGTACCGCGAGCAGGTCATCGCCGACCTCGAAGGCGCCTCGCCGCGGCCGGCGTCGAGCCCGACCGCAGCTCGTGAGCGCTCCGCCGCGACGTCGCGCAGCTCTAGCCGCCACTTGGGAGGATGGCGCGGTGGACGCCGCCGCAAACGATCTGCCTCGAGCTCCGCGTCTCGCACCTGCTCGAGCCGCTTCCCGGCGGGCCCGACGCCGGGCGCCGGCGCCGTCGCCGCGCTGACGGCCGCGACTGGCCGCCGCGCTCGTCGGCATGGTCGCCGGTGCGCTCGCTGAGCTGGGGCGAGGGCCGCGCGGTCGCCGCGCAGGCCGACGCGCTCCGCCGTCGCCTCGCGCCCCTGGCGGCGAGAACGCCGCAGGCCTACGAGGACGCGCTCGCCTCGCTCTCGCTGCCCGATTCACGCTCGACCCGGAGGACGCGCAACCACGCGATCGTGACGGCGCTCGACCGACGCCGCCGACGTGCCGCTCCGGATCGCGGCCGCTGCCGCCGACGTCGCGCTACCTGGCCGCCGAGGCCGCGCACTGCGGCGAGCCGGCGCTGCGGCCGGACGCGACCGTCGCGGCGCTGCTCGCCGCCGGCGCGGCACGGGCGGCGGCGCACCTCGTCGAGGTGAACCTGACGACGACCGGCCGACGACGACCGCGTCATCCCGTCGCGCTGCGCTCGCCGAGTCGGCGGAGGACGCGGCCCGCGCCCTGCTCGATCGCACCGCCGACGCGCCCGTAGGATCGGCAGGTGGCCGCCGAGCCCGACAAGCCTGCCGAGCCCGAGAAGGACAAGGGCCCGCTCCCCGCGTGGAGCCTGCCGCCGGCGACACCGAACGCATCCGCATCCAGATGCGCTGGCCCGAGGAGGTCACGCGCGAGTGGGCCGTGGGGCGGCGCGGACGGGCGAGGGCGTCCGCGTCTGCATCCTCGACAGCGGCGTCGAGGCCGACCACCCGCTGGTCGGCGGCCGATCGCCGGCGCGAAGGTCGTCTCGATCGCGCGAGGAGGGCGAGACCAGACGTCGAGGACGACACCGAGGGCGACGTCGTCGGCCACGGCACCGCGTGCGCGGGGATCATCCGCATGCTCGCGCCGAAGGCCGAGCTCTAGAGCGTGCGCGTCCTCGGCGCCGGCGCGACCGGCAGCGGCCCGGTCCTGCTCGCCGGGCCTGCGCTGGGCGATCGACCAGGACTACGACGTCATCAACATGAGCCTCTCGACGACGAAGAGCCAGTTCGCCGGCGTGCTGCACGAGCTCGCCGACAGCGCCTACTTCCGGCGCACCGTGCTCGTCGCGTCGGCGCACAACATGCCGGTGGAGAGCTACCCGTGGCGCTTCTCCTCGGTGATCTCCGTCGGGAGCCACGAGGAGGACGACTCGCACGTCTTCTACTACAACCCCGACCCGCCGGTGGAGTTCTTCGCGCGCGGCGTGAACCTCGACGTGGCGTGGCGCGGCGGCGGCCAGATCCGCGCGACCGGCAACAGCTTCGCGACGCCCCACCTGGCGGGAATCTGCGCGCTCGTGTTGAGTAAGCACCGCGATTTGACGCCCTTCCAGCTCAAGAACGTGCTCTACCTGACGGCCTCGAACGTGGCGGGCGACCGTGAACGAGCGGCGAGCTGCGCGACGCGGTCAGCGCCGGCGTGCTCGGCTCGGAGGACGACTACCGCGCCCTGCTCCAGTCGATCGTGGAGGTCGCGCGGTCGATCTTCGGCGCCAAGGCGTCGTCGCTGATGCTGCTCGACGAGGAGGCGGACGAGCTCGTCTTCGAGGCCGTCGCCGGCGAGGGCAGCGACACGCTCATCGGCCAGCGCTTCCCGTCCAGCACGGGCATCGGCGGCTGGGTGCTGGTCACGCGGCAGCCGCTCGTGATCGAGGACCTGCGCCAGGACCCGCGCTTCGTCGCGCGCGACGGCGGAGCAGCACCGGCTACGTGCCCGAGGGGATGATGTGCGTGCCGCTCCTGCACGACGAGCGGCGCTCGGCGTCCTGTACGTGCTCGACCGGCCGACGAACTCCCGCTTCACGCTGGCCGAGATGGACCTGCTCGGCCTGTTCGGCAACCAGGCCGCGATCGCGCTGCAGCTGCTCCGGCGCGCCCGCCGGGTGCGCGCGCTCATGGACGGCGAGACCGGCGACGACGTCGCCGCGGTCGCGCAGCTCGCGGAGACGGTCGACAAGCTCGAGGACGAGCAGCGGACCGCCGGCGTGCAGCTGATCCGTCGATCGAGAAGATCCTGCGGTGACACGTTTTCGAGCGCACGACGCTTTCCGAACGGCGTCCGGGTCGATCACCGCGCCGATGGACAACGTCCAGTCGACCGCGTGCTACGTGATGCTCGAGGCCGGGTCGCGCTACGAGCGCGAGCAGGACCAGGGGCTCGCGCACTTCGTCGAGCACATGCTGTTCTGCGGGACGCCGCGCCGCTCCGACGGTGCGGGCGCTCACCGGCGAGGTCGATGCGATCGGCGGGCTGTTCAACGCCTCGACGGGCAAGGAGGCGACCCGCTACTACGTGAAGGTGCGCGTCCGAGTACGCGCGCCAGGCGCTCGACGTGCTCGCCGACATGCTCCGGAACTCGCTCTTCGACCATCCGAGGACATCGAGCGCGAGAAGGGCGTGATCGTCGAGGAGATGCGCTCGAAGTTCGACACGCCGCGCGACTACGTCGACGAGTACTTCGAGCTGCTCGTCTACGGCGACACGCCCCTCGGCCGCATCCGGATCGGCACCGAGGAGACGGTCACGCGGCGACGACGCGAGACCGCTCGTCGACTTCGCCGGCCGCATGTACGAACCGTCGCGGCTCGTCGTCGGTCTCGCCGGGCGGGTCAGGACGAGTCGCTCCTGGCCCGGGTCGAGGAGCTGCTCGGCGACCTCGAGGCGAGCGGGCGCCGGGCCCGACTTCGCTCCCGGCGGCGAACGGCAGCCGGCGGTCCTGCTCGACACGAAGCCCGATCGACCAGGCGCACCTGTGCCTCGGGTGCGTGACGTACCCGAGTCGGCCATCCCGACGAATACGTCGTCGAGCTGCTGCGACCATTCTCGGCGGCGGCATGTCGTCGCGGCTCTACCGAGGAGCTGACCATGCAGCCGCGGTCTTGCGTACTCCGTCTTCAGCGTGGTCGCCGCCACACCGACATCGGGTCGATGTTCGCGCAGAGTGGCGTCAACGTCGACAAGGTCGACGACGCGATCGGGGCGATCGTCACCGAGTTCCGCCGCATCGCGGAGGAGCCGGTCGGCGCCGACGAGCTCGAGAAGGCGCGGAACTACATGAAGGGCCGCTTCGTCTTCTCGATCGAGACGCCCCAGGACTTGATCCGGACGCGCGCTCTACGACGAGGTGCTCGAAGGCGGCGGCGCGCGAGCCCGAGGCGGTGCTGGCGCTGATGGACGCGGTCACTGCCGAGGACGTCCAGCGCGTGGCGCAGGACATCCTCGGCGGTGGGCTCTATCTCTCGATCATCGGCCCCTTCGACGACGCCGATCGCTTCGAGCGGCTGATCTCGTCGTAACGACAAACGAAAACCGGGGCCTCGAAGCCCCGGCTTTCAAAGCATGCTGTGCGCGGGGGAGTTAGCCGTCGTCGCCCTTGCCGCGGCCGTCGTCGCCCTTGCCGCGACCGTCGTCGCCCTTGCCGCGGCCATCGTCGCCCTTGCCGCGTCCGTCGTCTCCCTTGCCGCGCTGGTCCAGCAGCAGCGAGTGCGCCTCGACGTCGTCGCTCTCGTGCTCGGTTCCGGTGGTCTCGTCTGCCATTTGGTGCTCCTCCTTCGTTCGCCTGCGGTGCCTACGCCCATCAGGACGCGATGGCCTACTGAGAATCTTCCCTCGGACTAGGAAGATTCTATGCCCCCTGCCATTGTTCCCCCGTGCTCGAAAAGGTCAAGGGTGAGCTGAGGCAGTCGTTCTCGGCCTTTGGGGACGTTT
This sequence comes from uncultured Thermoleophilia bacterium, assembly GCA_963734565.1. GTDB lineage: Bacteria > Actinomycetota > Thermoleophilia > Gaiellales > Gaiellaceae > JACVRM01. The sequence continues at coordinate 1,268,268 of CAVTHM010000007.1, forward strand.
TTCGCAACACGGATCTTCGCCGCCTCGAGATTGCGTGGGTCGCGACTCAGCTGGGCAGATTTGCGTACTTCGTCGCGATCAACGTCTACGCGTACACCGCCGGGGGCGCCACTGCCGTCGGCGTCGTGACCGTCATCCGGCTCGTGCCGGCGGCGATCGCGGCGCCGTTCACCTCCATCCTCGGAGACCGGTATCCGCGCAAGTGGGTCATGTTCGGGGCGAACATCGGCGCAGTCCACCGCCATCGGGGCGGCCGGGGTCGTGATCCTCGCCGACGGCCCAGCTGGCTCGTGTACCTGCTCGCGGCGATCAGCTCGACGGTCGTGACTGCGTTCCGCCCCGCGCAGGCCGCGGTCGTGCCGTCGCTCGCCCGCACGCCCGCCGAGCTGACCGCGGCCAACGTCACCTCGACGACGATCGAGAGCCTCGGCCTGTTCGTCGGGCCCGCGGTCGGCGGCGTGCTGCTCGCCGTCAGGAGTGCGGGCATCGTCTTCATCGCCACGGCCTGCGCCGCCCTCTGTCTCGGCGCTCTTCGTCTCGCGCATCACCGCGCGGCCGACCGAGAGCCGGGCGCGCCGGCGGAGGAGGGGAAGCTGAAGACGGCCTTCGCCGGCTTCTCGACGATCCTTTCCAACCGGTCGCTACGGGTCCTCGAGGGGCTCCTGACGGCGCAGACGTTCGTTGCGGGCATCTTCCTGGTGCTCGTCGTCGTCGCCGCCCTCGACCTGCTCGACATGGGCAACGGCGGGCTGGGCGCGCTCAACGCGGCGGTCGGCATCGGTGGTCTCCTGGGTGCCGTCTTCACCGCACTGCTCGTCGGGCTCGGTCGCGTGTCCAGGCAGCTCGTCGCCGGAATTTTCCTCTGGGGCATCCCGATCGCATTGGTCGGGGTCTGGCCAAACGCCGGCGTCGCGATCGCCCTCATGGTCCTGATCGGCATGGGCGACACGGTCGTCGACGTCACCGACCTCACGCTGCTTCAGCGTGCCGTGCCCGACGAGGTGCTCGCCCGTGTCTTCGGCGCGATCAACACGCTGACGATCGTCGGCCTCGCGCTCGGCTCGCTCGTCGCCCCGCTCCTGGTGCACACGATCGGGATTCGCGCCGCACTGATCGTGACGGGGATCGCCTTGCCTGCCCTCACCGTCGTGCTCTACCGCGACATCGCTCGACTCGACCAGGGCGCGGTCGTCGACGAGCGCGTGCTTGACCTCCTCCGCGGGAACCACATCTTCGCGCCGCTGCCGCTGGTCACGCTCGAGCGGCTGGCCGGGGACCTGGTGCCGCTCCGGGCCGCTGCGGGCGACGTGATCTTCCGGCAGGGCGACCACGGCGACCGCTACTACGTGCTTGCGGCGGGCCAGGTGGAGGTCAGCATCCACGGGGAGCCGGCGCGCGTCCTCGAGGCGGGCGAAGGCTTCGGCGAGATTGCCCTGCTCCGCGACGTACCGCGCACGGCGACGGTCACCGCGACCACCGACGTCGAGCTGCTCGCGCTCGAGCGCGACGACTTCCTCACGGCTGTGAGCGGTCACTCCGAGTCGAGCGACCGCGCGGCCGCGATGGTCGCGAGCCGGGTCGGCGTCATGCGCGGCGCGTCCGAGCTCGAAGCCGTCTGACCGCATAGGGTCTCGTCAACCCCGACGAGGAGGTTCACATGGCAGTCGCACGCGTCGTGTCGTTCGACGGAGTCAGCACCGAGCGCATGCAGGAGATGCAGGCGCAGATGGACGAGGGCGGCCGCCCCGATGACGTGCCCGCGACCGAGATCCTCGTGCTCCACGACCCGGAGGCGGAGAAGTCGATGGTCGTCCTGTTCTTCGACAACGAGGCCGACTACGCGCAGGGCGACGCGGCGCTCAACGCGATGCCGGCGGGCGACACACCGGGCACCCGCACGGCCGTCAAGAAGTACGACGTCGTGTCGCGGATGACCGAATAGGAAGACGGAGCCTCGAGAGGCTCCGTCGAGAGCTGCGGGGCTAGGACTCGAACCTAGACTGCCCGGTCCAGAGCCGGGTGTCCTGCCATTAGACGACCCCGCAAGGCCGGGTCGGATTGTAGCCGGGCCCGTTTCGCCTCGTACATCTCGGCGTCCGCCGCGGTGACCGCCTGCGTCGAGCGAAACCTCCGGTGCTGCGCGCCGCGGCGCCGACCGATGCGTGGATGCCGGCCTCCTCGAGCTTGCGGCGAGACGGCGCCGCAGGATCTCCAGGCCGTCGCCGTCCGTGCGGATCGCGAGCACGCCGAACTCGTCGCCGCCGAGCCGCGCCACGAAGTCGTGGACGCGGACGGCGCCCACGAGCACCTCTGCCGTGCGGCGGATCAGCTCGTCGCCGGCCGCGTGGCCCTGCGCGTCGTTGCATTTCTTGAGCCCGTCGAGGTCGAGCACGAGCACGCCGGCCGGGTCGCCGTAGCGCGCGCAGCGCGCGTCCTCGGCCGTCCAGGACCTCGTCCCAGAGGCGGCGGTTGCCGACCCCGGTCAATGCGTCGGTTCGCGAGCTGCGCTCCGCACGCTCCGTGCGGCGCCGCTCGGCGTCCAGCGCACGCTCGGCGGCCATCACGGCGCCGAGCAGCTCGCCGAGGCAGCTCGACGAGCGGGCTGCTCGCGGCGATCTCCGGCGGCTGCGGCCTCCGGATCGAACGCGCAGAGCGTCCCGAACAGCCCGTCCTCGTCGGGGATCGGGACGCCGACGTAGGCGTTGACGCCGAGTTCGCGCGAGAACGGCGTCTCCGCGTACGCGGGCACGTCGCCTGCCTGCGGCGCGACGCGCGGGCCTTCGTCGGCGACCATCCGCGAGCAGAAGCTGTCCGACCAGCGGAAGCTGTCGCCGGGCGCCATGCCGAAGGCGCTGCCCTCGGCCTGAAGGACGATCTGGTCCTTGCCGGCGGCCCGCGTCACCATCCAGATGGCGAACGGCAGGCGCTCCCTGCAGGAACGCGAGCACGCGCTTGGCGTGCAGCTCGAAGCTGGCGTCCGGCGATCCCATCACTTCACCTGATTGAGTGATCGGCGTCGGTGGGCCGCGCTTGAGCGTTGGCCTGAACCTCGTAACCGCCCGCGGCGCGCAAAGACAGGGTCTGTCCCAGGTGTATCGGGACTGACCCACACCGGTAACTCGATGTAAACGCCCGCCGCTACGTCTCGAGCCGGTACACGGGCACGAGCCGCTTCTCGGCCTCCGTGTCGATGCGCGCGATCACCTCGACGTACGGCTCGAGGCCCGATCCGCGCAGCTTCGCCTTCAGCAGCCCGTCGACCTGGTAGATGCCCGACGAGTTGTTCATGTGGATCTCGACGAGCACGGGCTGCTCCTCGCCGTCGCGGATCTCCACGTCCTCGATCGCGGCCGCCGAGAGCGAGTGCATCGAGACGCGGCCGCGCTCGAACGGGATGCGCGAGCGGCCCTTCGCCATGTCGAGCGCGTCGGCGACGCGGACGATGCCGCCCTCGATCGTCAGCGGCTGGCCGTACTCGCGGTGGCTGATGATCGCGCCGAGCACCTCGGAGACGATCACGGTCAGGTCGGGCTCCTCGTAGATCCCCGTCGAGCAGCTCGCGCGCCTTCGGCTCGCCGAGGAAGAGGCTGAAGTCCTCGTGGCCCGTCGCGGTGCACCGACATGCCGATGCAGTGCAGCAGCGCGCCGAGCGTGACGACGATCTCGGCGTCGTCGTTCTCGAAGCCGTAGTCGCGCACGAGCGCCGGCTCGATGCCGTGCTTCGTCAGCTGGCGCAGGAGCTTGAGCGCGATGTTCGTGACGATCTGGATGTGCACCCAGGAGTGGTCGTTGATCTCCATGCGCACGGCCGCGTTCACGTTCGCGACGTGCCACCACGCCTTCAGCTGCTTGTCCTCGTTGACGCGGCCGATCAGCGTGCGCAGCTTGCGGTTGCCGCGCACCGGCACGTTGATCCGCATCTGCTCGACGGCCGCCGACGGGCGGCAGGCGCGTCTCGCGCTCGGCCTCGGGCGAGAGCGGCTGCTCGATCCGCTCCTCGGTCTCGCGGTCGAGTGCCACGCGCGGCACCTACGCCGCGGCTAGGTCCGGGCGTCGGGCCGGCGAGCGCCGGCTCGGGCGCGCCTGCGGCTCGGGCTCGCCGCGCAGCTGGAAGTACATGAGCGTCCAGGCCGCCGCGATGAACGGCCCGATCATCGTGTTCGAGATCGAGGTTGCCGCACGAAGCGCTGCGAGGTCGCGCGGGCAGCCAGACGAGGAGCGATCGCGAGCGACGATCGCAGGCGCCGATCGCGATCAGCGATGCCGATCACGATCGACGCCGAGGACGTTCCAGCCGTGCCCGCGGACGAGCTCGCGGCTGCGCCCGAACGCCTCGACGCGCCGCTGTTCTCGAGCACGATGACCGGCGACGATCAGCGCCCACCAGGTCAGCGAGGATGAGGCCCGGGACGATCAGCAGGATCAGCCCGCCGACGATGCCGAGCGCCGCGAGCAGGCCGGCGCCGAGCCAGCGTGCGCGACGAGCGGCCGCACCTTCCTGAGCGTGTCGCCGATCGAGAGGTCGACGCGCCCGTCGCGGACGTCCGGCCACCGCCTCGGCGATCGCGCCCTGGAGCCAGAACGTGCCGGCGAGGCTGAGGCAGCGAACCGCGAGGATGCGCGCCGAGCCAGCCGAGCAGCAGCACGAGCACCAGGACGCGGCCGAGACGATCACGAAGATGACCAGCGCGATCGGGCATGAAGTGCTTCCAGAAGCGCTTGTAGAGGTCCCACGCCTCGCCGTAGATCTGCGCCGGGCTGCATGGCGCGGGAGCCTAACGGGTGCGGCTAGGCGGCGTCGGCCCAGTCGCCGTACAGCGCGGTGTAGAGGCCGCGGCGCGCCATCAGCTCGGCGTGCGTTCCCTGCTCGACGACGCGGCCGTGCTCGAGCACGACGATCAGGTCGGCGCCGCGGATCGTCGAGAGGCGGTGGGCGATGATGAACGCGGTGCGCTCGGCGAGCAGCACGCTCGAGCGCCCGCTCGATCTTCCGCTCGGTGCCGATGTCGACCGACGAGGTCGCCTCGTCGAGGATCAGGATCCGCGGGTCGGCGAGCAGCGCGCGCGCGAACGCGACGAGCTGGCGCTGGCCGAGCGAGAGGCGCGTCGCCGCGCTCCTGGAGCTCCGTGTCGTAGCCGTCCTCGAGCCGCTCGACGAACTCGTGCGCGCCGACCGTCTGCGCGGCGGCGACGACCTCCTCGCGGCTCGCGCCCGGCCGGCCGAAGGCGATGTTGTCGTGCACGGTGCCGGCGAACAGGAAGCCCTCCTGCGGCACGACGCCGAGCTGGCGGCGCAGCGACGCCTGCGTCACGTCGCGCAGGTCGACGCCGTCGATCGTGATCGCGCCCCTCGACCGGGTCGTAGAAGCGCGCGAGCAGCTTCGCGATCGTCGACTTGCCCGCGCCGGTGTGGCCGACGAGCGCGACCGTCGTGCCGGCCGGGACGTCGAGGTCGATCCCGTGCAGCACCTCGGCGCCGCGGCCGTAGGCGAAGCGGACGTCGTCGAAGCGGACGTCGCCGCGGATCTGCGCGAGGTCGCGCGCGCCCGGCCGGTCGAGCACCTCGGGCTCCTCGTCGGTGACGTCCATGATCTTGTCGAGCGCGGCCGTCGCGGCGAGGAACGTGTTGTAGAGCTGCGACAGCTGCTGCACCGGGTCGAAGAAGTTCGACAGGTAGAGGATGAACGCGAAGAGCGTCCCGATCGTGATCGCGTCGTCGAAGACGAGGTAGCCGCCGTAGCCGAGCACGATCGCGGTCGCGATCGCCGAGAGGAAGTCGACGAACGGGAAGTACACGCCGTTCAGCACGACGGTCTGGTGGTTGGCGGCGCGGTAGTGCGCGTTGACCTCGTCGAAGCGCCGGCGGTTCGCGTCCTCGCGCGTGAACGCCTGGACGACGCGCATGCCGCCGATGTCCTCCGCGAGCGTCGCGGTGACGAGCCCGAGCCGCTCGCGCACCTGGTTGTACGCGCGCGACGAGCGTGAGCGGAAGAACGCGGTCGCGACGATCATGAACGGGATCACCGACATCACGGCGAGCGCGAGCCGCCAGTCGAGGAAGAAGAGGATGACGGCCGAGCCGACGAGGATCAGGGTGTTCTGGACGAGCGTCGTGACGCCGTCGGTGACGAGCTGGTCGAGCGCCTCGACGTCGTTCGTGATCCGGCTGATGATCACGCCGGCGCGGTTCCGCTCGTAGAAGCCGAGCGAGAGCCGCTGCAGGTGGCGGAAGAGCGTGTTGCGCAGGTCGGCGAGGATCCGCTCGCCGGTCCAGCCGGTGAAGTACGTCTGCGCCGAGCTCGCGAGCAGGCCGAGGGCGCCCGACGACGACGAACGCTGCGACGAGCCAGCGTGAGCAGCTGCAGATCGCCCGCCGACGATGCCGTCGTTGATCGCGGCCCGGGCGAGGAGCGGCGGCACCAGCGCGATCAGCGCCGCCACCAGCAGCGAGCCGAGCGCGAGCGACGTGCGCAGCTTGTACGGCGCCGCGAGGCGGGCGAGCGTCGAGACGCGCCGGACCGTGCGCCGCCACGACCAGTCGCGCACCTCGGCGCCGCGCTGCATGGAAAGGTGGCTGCCCGGCTGCCAGACCCTCACGAATGCTCCTCGCGGCGCCTCATCGGGCGCGCGCGTCGCGCCCGGCCGGGACGCTGTTGTTCGCCGTTATGCGGCGGAGGCGAGCTTGCCTCGCCGCAGCAACAACGCGGCCCCGGCGCGTGTGACTCATTGCCCCGCAGAAGTCGTCATGGCGAGCGGAGCGAGCCGGACTTCTGCGGGGAGTCATGCGGCCACCTCGTCTCCGGTGCGGTCGAGCGGGTCGGGCTCGGCCTCGGCGCGCGCCTCGACCCGCTCGGCGAACTCGCGCTCGAGCAGCCCGTGCTCGTAGATGTCGCGGTAGACCGCGCTCGTCTCGATCAGCTCGTTGTGCGTCCCGCGCGCGGCGATGCGGCCGTCGGCGAGCACGACGAGCTCGTCGGCGAGCGCGATCGTCGAGAGCCGGTGGGCGATGATGATCGTCGTCCGGTCGCGCTTCACCTCGCGGAAGGCGGCGCGGATCTTCGCCTCGGTCGTCGCGTCCACCGAGGCCGTCGCGTCGTCGAGGATCAGGATGCGCGGGTCGAGCAGCAGGGCACGCGCGATGGCCAGCCGCTGGCGCTGGCCGCCGGACAGCGTGATCCCGCGCTCGCCGATGACGGTGTCGTAGCCGTCCGGCAGCGCGGCGATGAAGTCGTGCGCCTGTGCCAGGCGTGCGGCGCGCTCGACCTGCCTCGTCGGCTGCGTCCATGGCGCCGAAGGCGATGTTCTCGCGGACGGTCGCCGAGAAGAGGAACGGATCCTGCGCCACGACGCCGATCGAGCTGCGCAGCGAGTCGAGCGTGACGTCGCGCACGTCGACCCCGTCGATCGCCACCCGCCCGCCGGTCACGTCGTAGAAGCGCGGCACGAGCGACGCGAGCGTCGTCTTTCCCGACCCGGTGTGGCCGATCAGCGCGATCGTCCGGCCGGGGGTGACCTCGAGGTCGATGCCGTCGAGCACCGGCCTGCCGGGTGCGTACTCGAACGAGACCTGCTCGAAGCTGACGAGCCCGGCTCCGGCGGGCAGCGGCGCCGGCGTGCGGCGCGTCCGCGATCTCCTCGGGCTCGTCCATGATCTCGAAGATCCGCTCGCCCGACGCGGTCGCGCGCTGCGCCTGGCCGATCCACATGCCGAGCATGCGCAGCGGCATGACGAGCATCAGCGTCAGCACGTTGAAGAAGAAGAAGTCGCCGTAGGTGAGCGTCCCGGCGGCGACCATGCGCCCGCCGACGAGCAGCACGGCGGCCTGCGCGATGATCGGCAGGAACGAGAGCAGCGGCACGTAGACCGCCCGCTGGCGGTTCGCCCGCACGCTCTGCTCGAACACGCGCTCGGAGCGGTCCTCGAACTTGGCCGACTCGGCCTGCTCCTGCGCGAACGACTTGACGACGTGGACGCCGACGATGTTCTCCTCGGCGACCGTCGCGACGTCGGCGAGCCGCTGCTGCACGTCGCGCAGCACGGGATGGGCGACGTGGCTGTAGCGGTAGGCGATGACGACGATCAGCGGCGTCACCGCCGTCGCGGCGAGCGCGAGCTTCCAGTTCACGACGAACATCACGCCCGTGACGATCACGATCGTCAGGACGTGCTGGAAGAAGAAGATCAGCCCGTAGCCGAGGAAGAAGCGGACGGTCTGGAGGTCGACCGTCGCGCGCGACATCAGCTGGCCCGTCTGGTGGCGGTCGTAGAAGCCGAACGAGAGCCGGACGAGCTTCGCGTAGAGCGCGTTGCGCATGTCGAACTCGACGCCGAGCGCCTGGCGCCCGGAGATCATCCGCCGGCCGAACATGAAGACCGCGCGGACGAGGCCGACCACGAGCACGGCGGCCGACCAGCTCCCAGAGCTGCTGCTCGTCGTTCGAGGTCAGCGCGTGCTGGAGCGGCGGCGCCGGTGAGGTACGCCATCGCGATCGCCGCCAGCTGCGAGCCGACCGCGAGGATGACCGACACCACCAGCGACCACCGGTACGGGCGCAGGAACGCGAGCAGGCGCACGAACGTCCGGCGGTATGGAACAGCCACCTACCGAGGGTACCGTCGGCCCCTTGCCGTGCCGGGCTCGCGCGCCCGAGACTAGGCGCGTGCCACCCGAGACGCGCTACGCGCTGAGCGGCGACGTGTCGATCGCCTACCAGGTGGTCGGCGAGGGGCCGGTCGACCTCGTCTGGACGCCCGGGTCGTTCTCGAACGTCGAGTTCACCTGGGACGAGCCGCTCGGCGCCCGCTTCTTCGCGGCGCTCGCGGAGTTCGCGCGCGTGATCATCTTCGACAAGCGCGGCACCGGCCTGTCCGACCGCGTCGCCGGCATCCCCGACCTCGAGACGCGTATGGACGACATCCGCGCCGTCATGGACGCCGCCGGCTCGGAGCGGGCCGTCGATCGTCGGGCGTCTCGGAGGGCGGGCCGATGGCGCTCATGTTCGCCGCGACCTATCCCGGAGCGGACGCTCGGCCTGCGCCTGTACGGCTCGCTCCCGCGCTTCGTGCGCGGGCCCGGCTTCCCGTGGCGCGAGCCGAAGCACGAGTACCTGGCCATGTCGGAGCGCGACGCGCAGACCTGGGGCACGCGAGCGGAATGCGCGCGAGGTGCTCGAGGAGAGCGGCCTGGAGGTCACGGACGAGGCCGTCCACCGGTGGGCGCAACGGGAAAGGCTCAGCGCCAGCCCGGGGGCGGTCATGCAGCTCGCGCGCATGAACGCCGAGATCGACGTGCGCCCGATCCTGTCGACGATCCGCGTCCCGACGCTCGTGCTGCACCGGGAGGACGACCACATCCCGATCGAGGGCGCGCGGTGGATGGCCGAGCAGATTCCCGGCGCGCGCTTCGTCGCACTGCCGGGCGGCCCACACTTCGCGTACGTGGGCGACTGGCAATCCGTGGTCTCGGCCGTCCGAGACTTCCTCGGCGCGCTCGCCGGCGGGGGCGGCACGTACGAGGCGGTCTGGCGACCGTCCTCTTCACGGACCTCGTCGGCTCGACCGCGATGGCCGCCGAGCTCGGCGACCGCCGCTGGCGCGAGCTGCTCGAGCAGCACCACGCGCGCATCCGCGGCGAGCTCGGCCGCTTCCGTGGCGTCGAACTGGACACGGCCGGCGACGGCTTCTTCGCGCGGTTCGACGGGCCGGCGAGGGCCATCCGCTGTGCGTGCGCGATCCGTGCCTCGCTGGCCGAGCTCGGGCTCGACGTCCGTGCCGGCGTCCACACGGGCGAGTGCGAGGTGCTCGACGGCAAGGTGGCGGGGCTTGCAGTCTCGATCGGCGCGCGCGTCGCGGCGCGCGCCGGGCCGGGCGAGGTGCTCGTCTCGTCGACCGTGCGGGACCTGGTTGCGGGCTCCGGGATCGCCTTCGAAGATCGCGGCATGGCGGAGCTCAAAGGCGTGCCCGGCGAGTGGCGACTGTACGCCGTCCAGAGCGACGAGAAAGACTAGGCCCGTGGAACTCTCGGAGACCCGGTACGCCATGAGCGGCGACACGGCGATCGCCTACCGCGTCGGCGGCGACGGCCCGGTCGACCTCGTGCACACGCCCGGCGCCGTCTCGAACGTCGAGCTCTTGTGGGATCACCCGCTGTTCGCCCGGTACAGCGAGCTGCTCGGCTCCTTCGCGCGCGTCATCCATTTCGACAAGCGCGGCACGGGTCTCTCCGACCGGGTCCGGTCGATCGCATCGCTCGAGGAGCGGGCCGACGACATCCGGGCCGTCATGGACGCCGCCGGCTCGCAACGTGCCGTGATCATGGGCGTCTCCGAGGGCGGGCCGATGGCCGTGATGTTTGCGGCCACGCACCCCGACCGGACGCTCGGTCTCATCCTCTACGGCGCTCACGCGACGAGCCGGTGGTCGCCCGACTACCCGTGGGGTGACACCGACGACGAGATCCGCAACTGGTTCGCGGAGCAGGAGCGCTCGCCGCGGCAGATGACGGAGGAGTCGGCTCGCCGCTCGCTCGAGGTTTCGATGCCCTCGATGGCGGATGACGACGAGTTCGTCCGCTTCTGGGCCTCGATGCTGCGGATGAGCATCAGTCCCGGTGCGCGCCTCGACCTCGTGCGCATGAATCTCGAGATCGACGTCCGCGCCGTGCTTCCCGCGCTGCGCACGCCGACACTGGTGCTGCACAAGACCGGCAGACCATGCCGTCGACATCGGCGAGGGGCGATACCTCGCCGCCCATATCCCCGGGGCGCGGCTCGTGGAGCTGCCCGGCGAGGACCACATCTTCGTCGCGGAGGACCCTGAGGCCATCATCCGCGAGATCGAGCGCTTCGTCGCGACGCTCTCGACCGCGGAGGTCGAGCCGGACACGGTGCTCGCCACGGTGCTCTTCACGGACATCGTGGGCTCGACGGCGACGGCGGCGGAGCTGGGCGACCGCCGCTGGCGCGAGCTGCTCGAGCGGCACCACCAGGCAGTGCGCGGCCAGCTGGCGCGGTTCCGCGGCCGCGAGGTCGACACCGCCGGCGACGGGTTCTTCGCGACGTTCGACGGGCCGGCGCGTGCGATCCGCTGCGCGTGCGCCGTCGGCGAGGCGGTCGGAGAGCTCGGCCTGGAGGTGCGTGCGGGCGTGCACACCGGCGAGTGCGAGCTGCTGGACGACAAGGTGGCGGGAATCGCCGTCTCCATCGGCGCGCGCGTGGCCGCGCGCGCAGCGCCCGGTGAGGTGCTGGTCTCGTCGACGGTGAAGGACCTCGTCGCCGGCTCGGGCATCCACTTCGCCGACCGCGGCGTCACCGAGCTCAAGGGCGTCCCCGGCGAGTGGCGGCTGTACGCCGTGGACGGCGCGTGAGCGAGCCGCGCTTCGACACCGAGTCGATCTTCGACGACGACTACCTCTACTTCTTCGCCGAAGGGCTCGAGGAGCACTCGGACGCGGACGCCGACCTGATCTGGCGGCTGCTCGGGATCGAGCCGGGCATGGACGTGCTCGACCTGGCGTGCGGGCACGGGCGGATCGCGAACCGGCTCGCGGAGCGCGGGGCGCGCGTGACCGGGCTCGACCGGACGCCGCTCTTCCTCGACGTGGGCGCGGCGCGACGCGGCCGCGCGCGGCGTCGAGGTCGAGTACGTCGAGGGCGACATGCGCGAGCTGCCGTGGGAGGAGCGCGTTCGACCGCGTCGTCTCGTGGTTCACGTCGTTCGGCTACTTCGACGACGAGGCGAACCGCGCGGTGCTCGGCGGCGTCCATGCGGCGCTGCGGCCGGGCGGTGCGCTGCTGATCGAGTGCAACAACCTCGCCGAGCTGCTCCCGCGCTGGCTGCCGGCGATCGTGCTCGAGAAGGGCGACGACCTCGTCGTCGACCACCACGTCTTCGAGCCGATCACGGGGCGCGCCGACACGGAGCGCACGGTCGTCCGCGACGGGCGGATGCGGCGCTTCTCGTTCTCGGTGCGGATGTTCGTCGCCGCCGAGCTGGGCGACTGGCTGCGCGAGGCCGGCTTCGACGAGGTGCGCTTCTACGACGGCGCCGGCGAGCCGCTCACCGCCGGCGGGGCGGCGGATGATCGCGGTGGCGACGCGATAGCGGCCAGCTCGTCGCGGATCAGGGCGACGGCGCGGTCGACCAGCGCGCGGTTCTGGTACGGCCAGGCGCTGGCTCCGCTCGGATGCGGCAGCGGGACGAGTGGCGCCGTGCGTGCCGTCGAACCGCGTTCCGATGCAGCGCGTGCAGCGGCTGCGGGCCGAGCAGCGCCGCGATCGCGAGGCTGCCCACGGGGACGATCAGCGCCGGGCCGGATCAGCGCGCAGCTCCCAGTCGCGCCAGAACGCGCAGAGCTCCTGCTCGCGCGGCGTCGGCACGCGGTCGCCGCGCCCGGAGGCGTTTCTCCCCGGGTAGCAGCGCGTGACGGAGGCGCAGTAGAACGTGCCGAAGAACTCGTCCTCGGTCATGCCGAGCCACTGGCGGAGCGTCTTCCCGGCCCGCCCCTGCCAGGGCAGGCGTGCGGCCCCTTCCTCGTGGCCCGGCGCCTGCCCGAACATGTAGGCGCGCTGGCCGGTGTACGGCTGGACGACCGGGAGCGACTCGAGCGGGTAGCCCTCCTCGGCGCAGGCGCGGCACACGCCGCTGTCGCGCTGGAGGGAGACGATCGAGCGGTACGCCGTGCGGCGGCGCGTCACCGCGGCGAGCGGACGACCACGAACCAGCGGCCGTCGTACACGGTCTCGCCGCCGCCAAGCTCCTCGGTGAGCCCGGCCGCCGTGAAGTAGCGCTTGTAGACCGTCCAGCTGGAGCCGTCGTTGAGGGTCCGCTCCTGGTGCTCCTCCGGCTCGGTGTCCTCGCGCAGCGCGGCGTCGACGACGACCAGCTCGGGCGCGACGCGGCGCGCCTCGGCCAGGAAGCGCTCGCGGTCCGAGCCCTCCAGGTGGCCGTAGAAGCTCATCGTGACGACGCGGTCGAAGCTGTCGTCCGGGAAGGGCAGCGCCAGCGCGTCGCCCTGCACGAAGCGCGCCTGCGGCAGCCGCTCCTGCGCGATGGCGAGCATGTTCGCGCTCTGGTCGAGGCCGGTGATCTCGCCGGGGAGCCAGGTGGTCGCGTAGCCGGTGCCGCACGCGACGTCGAGCGTGCGCGCGGGTGGCAGCGCGCGGATCGTGTCGGCGAGCTCTCCGAGCAGCTCGCGCCAGGCCGGCCGGTCGCGCTCGGCGAACCGTCCGGTGCCCTCGTACCACTCGTCGTACTCGGGCGCGCGGGTGTCGTAGTACTCCTTCACAGGCCTCGTAGAGTAGGCGGCGTGGAGCTGCCGCTCGAGGCCGTGCCGAACTTCTCGGAGGGCCGCGACGCGGGGACGCTCGACGCGTTGCGCGGCGCGTTCGCGGGCGTCGACCTGCTGGACGTGCACGCGGACGCCGATCACAACCGGTCGGTGTACACCGCCGTCGGCGAGGACTCCGCGCTGGTCGAGGCGCTGCTGCGCGCGGTGGCCGTGGCCGTCGAGCGGATCGACCTGCGGTGGCACGAGGGCGTGCACCCGCGTGTGGGCGCAGCCGACGTGGTCCCGCTCGTCCCGATCCGGCCGGATGCGATGCCCCGGGCGCAGGCGGCGGCCCTCACCGTCGCCGAGCGGATCGCGGAGGAGCTCGGCCTGCCCGTGTTCCTGTACGGCGCCTCGGCACCGGCCGGCCGCGGGCCGGCGTTCTTCCGCCGCGGCGGCCCCGAGGCGCTCCAGCGCCGCGTGGACGCGGGCGAGCTCGCGCCCGACTTCGGCCCGGGGCGGCTGCACGAGACTGCGGGCGCGGTGCTCGTCGGCGCGCGCAAGCCGCTGATCGCGTTCAACGTCAACCTGCGCGGCGGGTCGCCCGGCGCGGCCAGGGAGATCGCCGCGCTCGTTCGCGAGACGGGCGGCGGCTTCCCGGGCGTGCGCGCGCTCGGCCTGGAGCTCGCCCAGGCGGGTCACGCCCAGGTCAGCATGAACGTGGAGGACTGGGAGGCCGCCGCGCTCGCGGACATCGTCGCCACGATCGAGCGGGAGGCGCACGCCCGCGGCGCCGAGCTCGCCGGCTCCGAGCTCGTCGGCCTCATGCCGGCCGGCGCCGCCGCCGAAGCAGCCGGCGGCGCGCTCCAGCTGTCCGGGTTCGACGCCTCGCGCGTCCTCGAGCTCCGCCTCCTCGACCGCTGACGGACATGTCCCCTCCGTTCATGTCCCTCCCGGACATGACCCGGGGGCCGGCCGCTTGCCTCCCTCCGGTGACGACGCTATCTCTGAAAAGCGCACGCGTGGCGCGCGGACCGTGCCGAGAGCGTGCCGACTCGCAGGGCTAGACTCGCCGCGTGATCGAGACGGCCGTCCTGACGGGCGACGACCTCACGGTCGCCGACGTCTGGGCGGTCGCGGTCGAGGGCGCGCCGGTCGTGCTGGCCGACTCCGCGCGCGAGCGGATGACGGCCGCGCGTGAGCTCGTCGAGCACGCCGCGCACGGGTCGAGCGAGCACACGTACGGGATCAACACCGGCTTCGGCCGTTTCGTCTCGCAGGCGATCCCGGAGGAGCTGACCGAGGAGCTCCAGGTGCGGCTGCTCCGCAGCCACGCGTGCGGCGTCGGCGAGCCCTACCCGCCCGACGTCGTGCGCGCCGCGATGCTGCTCCGTGCCAACACGCTGGCGAAGGGCTACTCGGGCGCCCGCCCGGAGGTGGCTGCCCTGCTCGTGGACTGCGTCGCGCGCGGCCTGCTCCCGCACGTGCCGGGTCGCGGCTCGGTGGGCGCGTCGGGCGACCTCGCGCCGCTCGCGCACCTCGCGCTCCCGCTGATCGGCGAGGGGGAAGCCTGGGTCGACGGCGAGCGGCTGCCGGGAGCGGAAGCGCTCGGGCGCCTCGGCCTCGAGCCGATCCGCCTGCGCGCGAAGGAAGGGCTCTCGCTCGTCAACGGGACGCAGTTCATGGCGGCGATGGCGGCGCTCGGGCTGGTTCGCGCCGAGCGGCTGGCGCGCACCGCCGACGTCGCGTGCGCGATCTCGCTCGAGGCGCTCCAGGGGTCGCGGACGAGCTTCCTCCCGCAGATCCAGGCGCTGCGGCCATTCCCGGGGCAGGTCGCTGCGGCGGCGAACGTGCTCCAGCTCCTCGAAGGGTCGGCGATCAACGAGGCGCACCGCTGGTGCGACAAGGTGCAGGACGCCTACTCGCTGCGGTGCGCGCCGCAGGTGCACGGCGCCTCGCGCGACCTGCTCGCCTACGTGCGCGCGACGGTCGAGGTGGAGCTCAACGCTGCAACCGACAACCCGCTCGTGCTCGTCGAGGACGAGCTGCTCGTCTCGAACGGGAACTTCCACGGCCAGCCGCTCGGGTTCGCGCTCGACGCGCTCGCGATGGCGGTCGCGGAGCTGGCGAGCATCGCCGAGCGCCGCATCGAGCGGCTCGTCAACCCGAGCCTGTCCGGCGGGCTGCCCGCGTTCCTGACTCCGGACGGCGGCCTCAACTCCGGCTTCATGATCCCGCAGTACGTGGCCGCGTCGCTCGTGAGCGAGAACAAGGTGCTCTGCCACCCGGCGAGCGTCGACTCGATCCCGACCAGCGCCGGCCAGGAGGATCACGTGTCGATGGGGAACGCGTCGGGGCTCAAGTCGCTCACGGTGCTCGGCAACGTCGAGCGCACGCTCGCGATCGAGCTGCTCGCGGCCTGCCAGGGGGTCGAGTTCCTCGCCCCGCTCGAGCCGGGCCACGGCGTGCGCGCCGCGCGTGCGTTCGTCCGGACGCTGTCGCCGCGCCTGCGGGACGACCGTCCGCTCGCCGGCGACATCGAGGCGGTCGCCGCTGCGATTCGCGACGGCAGCCTGCTGGCGGCTGTCGAAGAGGAAGCGGGCTCGCTGCGATGAGACCGCGTGGAGAGCCGCGGGTACGCCGGCCCTACCGCGACACGCTGATCGCGTACGCACTGCTCGCGGGGCTCGTGGTCGTGATCGCCGCCGTCACGGGTGGGAACCTGCTGCGCGCCGTGCTGATCGCCACAGGCTGCTTCGTCGCCGCCACCGCCTGGAGCTGGTGGCGTCTTCGCGCCCGCGAGGCGCGGGAGGAGCAGTGACTGCCGCCGCGCTCGAACCACGGGTCGAGGCGCTCTGCGGCGACCTAGCGACGATCCGTGCGCCGCGCGGGACCGGCCTCAACGCGCGGTCGTGGTCGACCGAGGCGCCGCTGCGGATGCTGCTCAACAACCTCGACCGCGAGGTGGCCGAGCGCCCCGAGGAGCTTGTGGTCTACGGGGGCTCGGGCAAGGCCGCACGCAACCACGATTCGCTGCGCGCGATCGTCCGCACGCTGCTCGACCTCGGCGACGACGAGACGCTGCTCGTGCAGAGCGGCAAGCCCGTCGGCGTGCTCACGACACAGCGCGCGGCGCCGCGCGTGCTGATCGCCAACTCGCTGCTCGTGCCGCGCTGGGCGACCTGGGACGAGTTCCGGCGGCTGGAGGCGCTCGGGCTGACGATGTTCGGGCAGATGACGGCCGGCAGCTGGATCTACATCGGGACGCAGGGGATCCTGCAGGGGACGTACCAGACGTTCGCCGCGGCGGGCGAGGAGCACTTCGGCTCGGCCGACCTGCGCGGGCGGACGATCCTGACTGCGGGGCTCGGGGGCATGGGCGGAGCGCAGCCGCTGGCCGCGACGCTGGCAGGCGCGGCGATCCTGTGCGTCGAGGTCGACCCGGCGCGGATCGAGCGGCGGCTCGAGACGCGGTACCTCGACGAGTCGACCGATTCGCTCGACGACGCACTCGCGCGCGTGCGCGCGGCGGCCGCCGGCCGAGAGCCGCTCTCGGTCGGGCTGCTCGGCGAACGCCGCCGACGTCGTGCCCGAGCTCGCCCGGCGAGGCGAGCACTTCGACTTCGTCACCGACCAGACCGCCGCCCACGACCCGCTCACGGGCTACGTGCCGAGCGGGCTGTCCGTCGACGAGGCGGCGTCGCTGCGGGAGCGCGACCCGGACGAGTACCTCCGCCGGGCACGTGTGTCGATTGTGCGCCATGTCGAGGGCATGCTCGAGTTCGTCCGCCAGGGCAGCTACGTTTTCGACTATGGCAACAACCTCAGAGGGGAGGCGTATGAGGGAGGCGTAACGGAGGCCTTCACATACCCGGGCTTCGTCCCGGCCTATATCCGGCCGCTCTTCTGCCGCGGCATCGGGCCGTTCCGCTGGGCAGCGCTCTCGGGTGAGGTGCGCGACATCGAGGCCATCGACCGGGCCTTGCTGGAGCTCTTCGCCGACGACCCGCTGCTCGTCCGCTGGCTCTCGCTCGCCGCCGATCGCATCGCCTACCAGGGGCTTCCCGCGCGTATCTGCTGGCTCGGCCTCGGCGCCCGCGCGCGCGCCGGCCTCGCGATCAACGACCTCATCCGGAGCGGTGCCGTCTCGGCCCCCGTCGTCATCGGTCGCGACCATCTCGACGCCGGCTCGGTCGCCTCGCCGTACCGCGAGACGGAGGCGATGCTGGACGGCTCCGACGCGATCGCCGACTGGCCGATCCTCAACGCGCTCGTCAACGTGGCCGCGGGCGCGACGTGGGTCAGCGTGCATCACGGCGGCGGCGTTGGCATCGGCAACTCGATCCACGCCGGCATGGTCGTGGTGGCCGACGGCACCGACGAGGCCGCCGAGCGTCTCGAGCGCGTGCTGACGACCGACCCCGGCATGGGCGTCCTCCGGCACGCCGACGCGGGCTACGACGACGCCGTCGCGGCTGCACGCGAGTACGGCCTGCGCCTTCCTGCGCGCGACGCCTGAGGCTGCTGCGGCACTGAGTAGGGTGGCGTCGTGACCCGCCTGCTCGTGCGCGACCTCGAGCAGCTCGCGACGCCGGCGGTCGGCGAGGCGCCGCTGCGCGGCGCCGCGGCTCGGCGCGGTCGAGGTGCTCGAGCGGGCCTTCGTCCTGACCGACGAGCACGGCCGTGATCGCGGAGGTGGGGCGCATGGCCGACCTCGGGCTGCTGCCGGACGACGTGGAAGAGCTCGACGGCCGCGGGCTGTGCGTGGTTCCCGGGCTCGTCGACTGCCACACGCACGCGTGCTTCGGCGGCGACCGCGTCGAGGAGTTCGCCCTGCGCGCGGCCGGCGCGTCCTACGAGGAGCTGCACGCTGCGGGCGGCGGGATCCTCTCGACGGTCGCGGCGACGCGCGCCGCGGGAGAGGACGGCCTACGCGAGGCGGTCGAGCGCCACCGCGACTGGATGCTCCGCGCCGGCACGACGACGTGGGAGGCGAAGTCGGGCTACGGGCTCGACCGCGAGACCGAGCTCGCCTCGCTGCGCGTCATCCGCGCCGCCGGCGGCATCCCGACCTGGCTCGGCGCTCACGCCGTCCCGCCCGAGTTCGACGACGCGGACGCCTACCTCGACTTCGCGCTCGCCGAGGTGCTGCCCGAGGCCGGCGGCCTGGCCGAGGCCGCCGACGTCTTCCTCGAGCGCGGCGCCTTCGACGCCGCGCAGGCACGCCGCTACCTCGAGGCGTGCCGCGCGGCCGGGCTCGCGCTCCGCCTCCACGGCGACCAGTTCACGGAGGCGGGCGCGATTCCGCTCGCGATCGAGCTCGGCGCGCGCTCGGTCGACCACCTCGAGGCGACCGGCCCCGAGGGCGTGGCGGCGCATCGCGGCGAGCGACGTCGCGGCGGTGCTCCTGCCGGCGAGCGCGCTCTTCCTCGATCGGCCGATGCCGCCGGCGCGTGCACTCGCCGATGCGGGCGCCGCTGTCGCGCTCGCGACCGACTTCAATCCGGGCTCGGCGTTCTGCGAGAGCCTGCCGCTCGTCTGCTCGCTCGCGGCGACCCAGCTCCACCTCTCGCCGGCCGAGGCGCTCACCGCCTGCACGCGTGAACGCGGCCCACGTGCTCGGGCGCGCCGACACCGTCGGCCGGATCGCGCCCGGCTACCGCGCCGACCTCGTCCTGCTCGACGCGCCCGACTGGCGCTACCTCGCCTACCACCTCGGCGGGGACGTCGTCGCCGGCGTCGTCCGCGAGGGACGGGTCGCATGGCGACGATGACAGTCGCCATCCGCGAGCTCGACCCGCAGTCCGCCGAGGACGTCTCGGCCGCGCGGGAGCTCTTCGAGGAGTACGCCGCCTCGCTGGACGTCGACCTCGCGTTCCAGGGCTTCGCCGAGGAGCTCGCCGCGCTGCCCGCCGGCTACGAGCCGCCGACCGGGGCGCTCCTGCTCGCCAGACGCTCGACGGCGCGCCGGTCGGCTGCGCCGCCGTCCGCGCGCTCGACGGACGACACGTGCGAGCTGAAGCGCCTGTACGTCCGCCCGGCCGGCGCGCGGCGCACGCGCTCGGCCGCGCACTCACGAACGCGGCGCTCGCCAAGGCCCGCGCGCTCGGCTACCGCCGCGTGCGCCTCGACACGCTGCCGACGATGACGTCCGCCTACGCGCTCTACCGCGAGCTCGGCTTCCGCGAGATCGAGCCGTACCGCTTCAACCCGGTTGCGGGCACGCGCTATCTCGAACGCGAGCTCTGACGCCTACCACGGCGCTACGCTGGCGCCGAAATGCCTTCACGCAAGCAGCGGCGCCGGCGCACCAAGGACCGCCGGCACGACTGGAGTACGTCTGGTCGACGAGGAAGGCAACGAGATCGAGGTCGACGAGGTCGCGCAGCCGAGCCGGAACGGCTCCGACCCGAAGACCGCGAAGGGCAAGCCGCGACGAAGGACAAGCCGATCCAGGCCGGCCGCCGCGTCGTCCAGCCGCCGTCCTGGCAGCGCGCCGCCCGCCGCGGGCTGCTCTTCGCGCCGGCGATCGCGCTCTTCGTCTACTTCCTGAACCCGGCAACCTGCCGCTCTACGGCGTGGTGCTGAACGTCGCTCGTCCTGCTCGCGTTCTTCATCCCGTTCGGGTACCTGATGGACCGCATCACGTACCGCACGTACGTGACGCGCCGGGCGCGGCCGCAGACCCCGAAGGCGCAGCGAAGAAGCGCTAGGCGCGGCCGCGGTAGTGGCCGTCGCCCGGCCACGGCGCGAGCAGCAGCAGGATGCGGGCGCCGTCCTGGCTCGCGCACCGAGTGCCGCTCGGCGGGCTCGAACCGGAAGAGCGTCCCCGGCCCGGCCTCGCGCGGTCTCGCCGCCGGCGTCGACCTGGACGCGCCCGTCGACGACGGCCAGCCACGCGTGCTCCTTGACCTCGTGGTCGCCCAGCTCCTGCCCCGGATTGAGCACGACGAGCACCGCGCGCGCCTCGTCCGTCGAGTGCAGGACGATCGGGTCGCGCGTCCCTCCGGGCGCGTCGGCTCGAGCAGGTCCCACGCCTGCATCGCGGCGATTCTACCCCGGGCCGGACGGCAACACGCCGTTACACTCGCCCGACCGTGAGCCCTCGCCGTCGACCGCTACGAGCTCGGCCCGATCGGGACCAACTGCTACGTCGTCCGCGCCTCGGAGGTGCGCCGGAGGCGGTCGTCATCGATCCGGGCGACGACGTCGCCGAGGCCTGCGGCTCGAGCTCGACGCGCCACGGCGCGCAGCTGCGCCGCGATCCTCGTCACGCACACGCACTTCGACCACCTCGGCGGCATCGCCGACCTCGCGGAGGCGACCGGCGCGCCGGTCTACGTCTCCGAGACCGAGGCGTTCGTGCTCGAGCGGCCGGACGAGGTCTACGCCGCCTACGGCGTGCACATCCGCCCGTGGCAGCGCCGAGCACCGCCTGCCGGGCGACGAGGCGCTTCGAGCTCGGCCGGGATCGAGCTGGCAGACGATCTCCGTGCCCGGCCACTCGCCGGGCCACCTCGCCTTCGCCGCCGACGGCGCGCTCTTCTCCGGCGACGTGCTCTTCGCCGGCTCGGTCGGCCGCGTCGACCTCCCCGGCGGCGACTGGGAGACGCTGCTCGACTCGATCCGCATGCTCGCCGAGCGCTACCCGCCCGAGACCGTCGTGTACTCCGGCCACGGGCCGCCGACGACGCCTCGGCGAGGAGCTCGAGCGCAACCCGTTCCTGGCCGAGCTGCGGGCCGCTCGGTGACGTTCGAAGCGCCGCGCGGCACGCACGACATCCTCCCGGCCGAGCAGCCGCTCTGGCAGTGGGCGCGGTCGGCGAGCTGGAGACGGTCTGCGCGCTCTACGGCTACCGCCGGATCGACACGCCCGCGTTCGAGGACACCGAGCTGATCATCCGCACGTCGGGCGAGGGCTCGGACGTCGTCCAGAAGGAGACGTACACGTTCGAGGACCGCGGCGGCCGCTCGCTGACGCTGCGCCCGGAGGCGACCGCGCCGATCTGCCGCGCCTACCTCGAGCACGGCCTGCACCGCGAGCCGCAGCCGCAGAAGCTCTACACGGTCGGCCCGATGTGGCGGTACGACCGGCCCGCAGAAGGGCCGCTACCGCGAGCACTGGCAGCTGTCGGTCGAGGCGATCGGCTCCGACGATCCCGGCGGTCGACGCGGAGATCATCCAGCTGTACGACGCGCTCGCCGAGCGGCTCGGCGTCCGCAACCGGATGCTGCACCTGAACTCGATCGGCGACGCGAACTGCCGGCCCGCGTACATCGAGCGGCTCTCCGCCTGGCTCGACGAGCACGAGGCCGAGCTCGAACGCCGACGCGCGCGCCAAGCGCACGACCTCGCCGCTGCGCGTCTTCGACGTGAAGGACGAGCGCGTCCAGGAGCTCCTCCGCAGCGCGCCGACGATCGGCGAGTCGCTCTGCGACGACTGCCGCGAGCACTTCGCCGCCGTGCGCGAGTACCTCGACGCGATGGGCGTCGCCTACGAGCTCGCGCCGACGCTCGTGCGCGGGCTCGACTACTACACGCGCACGACCTTCGAGTTCAAGGACGCGTCGATCGGCGCGCAGGACACGATCTGCGGCGGCGGCCGCTACGACGGGCTGATCGAGGCGATCGGCGGGCCGCCGACGCCGGGCATCGGCTTCGGCGCCGGCATCGAGCGGCTCCTGCTCTCCGCGCAGCCCGGACGAGCCGCCCGGGCAGCCGCCGGCATCGACGCGTTCCTCGTCCTCGACGAGGGCGGCTCGCGCGCCGACCTGCTCCGCCTGCTCGGCCGAGCTGCGCCCGCCGGCATCGCCGCCGACACCGACTACGCCGGCCGCTCGCGCAAGGGGCAGCTGACGCAGGCCGGCCGGCTCGGCGCCGGCGCGCACTCGTCTTCGTCGGCCGCGGACGCCGCCACGATCCGCGAGCGCGGCGCCGACGACAGGCGCGTCGACCTCGACGAGCTCGCCGCTACGCTCGCCCGACGATGAGTCACTGGCGGACATTGCGCTGCGGTGAGCCGCGCCCCGAGCACGAGGGCGCAGCGGCAGACGCTCGCCGGCTGGGTCAACACGCGCCGCGACCACGGCGGGCCTCGTCTTCATCGACCTGCGCGACGAGACCGGCATCACCCAGCTCGTCATCAACCCCGAGCACGCGACCGGCGCGGCGGAGGTCGCGCACGACGTCCGCAACGAGTACGTGCTGCAGGCAACGGGCAGCGTCGTCCGCCGTTCACCTGAGACGGTCAACCCGAAGATGCCGACCGGCGAGGTCGAGCTCAAGGTCGACGAGCTGCACGTGCTGAGCACGAGCACGCCGCTGCCGTTCCAGCTCGACGAGGAGAACGTCGACGAGTCGCTGCGCCAGCGCTACCGCTGGCTCGACCTGCGCCGCCCGCACATGCAGCGCAACATCCGCACGCGCGCGCACGTCGTCCGGGTCATCCGCGACGAGATGGAGCGCGAGGGCTTCGTCGACATCGAGACGCCGATCCTCTGGAAGCCGACCCCGGAGGGCGCGCGCGACTTCGTCGTGCCGTCGCGCCTGCAGCCGGGACATTTCTTCGCGCTGCCGCAGTCGCCGCAGATCGCCAAGCAGCTGCTCGTCATGTCCGGCTTCGAGCGCTACTACCAGATCGCCCGCTGCTTCCGGGACGAGGATCTCCGCGCCGACCGCCTCCAGGAGCTGACCCAGCTCGACGTCGAGATGGCCTTCCCCGACCAGGACTTCCTGTTCGGGCTGATGGAGCGGATCGTCGAGCGGATCTGGCGCGAGACGATCGGCGTCGAGCTCGAAGCCCGCCGTTTCGGCGCATGCCGTACGACGAGGCGATGCTCCGCTTCGGCATCGACCGGCCCGACCTGCGCTTCGGCATGGAGATCCAGGAGGCGACCGCGGACACGCGCGGCTCCGAGTTCGGCGTCTTCGCGAACGCGGAGGCGGTCCGCTACATCGCCGTGCCCGAAGGAGCTACTCGCGCTCCGAGCTGCAGGCGCTCGAGAACCACGCGCGCTCGTGGGGCGCGAAGGGGCTCGCCTACATCGTCTTCCGCGCCGACGGCGAGGTCTCGTCGCCGATCGCGAAGTTCCTCGTCGGACGACCTGCTCGAGCGCTGGCGCCAGCCCGGCCACACGCTGCTCTTCGTCGCCGACGAGCCGCGCATCGTCGCCAAGGTGCTCGGGCTCCTGCGCCTCCAGCTCGGGCGCGAGCTCGAGCTGATCGACGAGTCGCGGTGGGAGTTCCTCTGGATCGTCGACATGGCCGCCGCCGAGTTCATCGAGGAGACCGGCGACCTGGCAGGCCGCGCACCACCCGTTCACGCGGCCCGACCGCGAGACGCTCGACCTGTTCGCGACCGACCCCGGCGCGGCGCGCGCGGTCGCCTACGACCTGGTCGGCAACGGCATCGAGCTCGCCGGCGGCTCGTTCCGGATCCACGAGCCCGAGCTGCAGCAGCAGGTCTTCGAGTACCTGGGTATCGGCCCGGAGGAGCAGCAGGAGAAGTTCGGCTTCCTGCTCGAGGCGCTCTCGATGGGCGCGCCACCGCACGGCGGCATCGCCTCGGGCATCGACCGGCTCGACGATGGCGCTGCTCAACGAGCCGCGCATCCGCGACACGCAGGCGTTCCCGAAGAATCAGGCAGGTCTTGATTTGATGACCGGCGCGCCGATAGAGCTACCGGAAGGACCAGCTCGACGGAGCTCGGGATCAGCGTTCTGCCGCAGGATCCCGGCCCCGCGTGACGTAGACCGCAACGCCCGTCATACTGCGGGCGAGCCGGGCGTGGGCCCGACCTGACGAGGAGCAACGATGGCCACCCAGGAACCTGCACGCACGCCCGGACCGTCGATCCAGTCGCTGCCGCGGCTCGAGGATCTCAAGAGTGTCGCCAACGGCTACGAGCCGGACGCCGTCCGGGACGCGTTCGACGCGTATCGCCGGCACGTCGTGCAGCTGCAGGCCCAGCTCCGCGTCCTCAAGGCCGCCGGCCGCACGGCCGACGTCGAGCCGACCGGCCACGCCATGCGCATGGACGCGCTCCACCTCATCCGCGAGGCCGCCGAGTTCGCCGACGTGCTCGAGCGCGACGCGCAGCGCGCGTCCGCCGCGCAGCTGCGGCGCACCGAAGCCGAGATTCGCCGCCGCCAGCAGGAGATGCAGCAGGGCGAGGCCGACGTCGAGCGCTTCCGCCAGGAGAGCGAGCGGCTGCGCGCCGAGACGCTCAACGCGGCCCGCAACGAGGCGCGCCAGCTGCTCGCCGACGCGAACCGCGACGCGAGCCAGGAGCTGCGCGAGGCCGAGGCGCGGTCGGCACGGCTCCTCGAGCAGTCGCGCCACCAGGCGACCGAGCTCACGAACGCGGCCCGCGCCGAGGTCGAGCAGACGCTCGAGTGGGCACGCGGGCAGGCGGGGACGATCATGTCGCGCGCCCAGCAGGGCGCCGAGCAGCTGCTCGTCTGCGGCCGGTCTCGGCGAGCCCGCGATCAGCCGCGTCGTCGAGGCACTGCTCGCGCAGGCAGAGCGGGAGGCGAGAACGGCGACGCCCCAGCGGCGCACGCCGAGCGGTCTTCGCGCCGCGCCGGCGCCCTCCGACGACGAGCGGTAGCGGCCCGACGAGCTAGCCTCCGTCCCGCAGATGGCGGGAGCGGGCCGCAGACTCGTCCTCGAGGGGATCTTCCTTGTCGGCCTTGCCGTGGCGGCGGGCTGGCCGAGTTCTGCGACCCAGGAGATCATCGAGGTGATGGCGCTCGGCTGGCTCGTGACCGTGCTGATCGAGCTGGTGGCGTGGCGACTCTCGTCGCGTAAGCCGGTGGTCGAGCAGGAGGCGGCGGCTCCGGTACCCGCGCCGGGGGCGCGCGCCGTCGAGGCGCTCCGGCGGCCGAGCCCGAGCCCGATGCCCGAGCCGAGCCGGAGCCCGAGGCCGCAGTGGAGCCGGAGGAAGCCGCCGCGCGCGCCGAGGAGGAGGCCGGCGGGCGCGGCCGGCGAGCCGAAGCGCGGCGGGATCTTCGGCTGGCAGCGCGCGAGGAGGAGCGCGGGCGAGATCACCGACGAGACGCCCGCGCCGCCCAGGCACGTCCGCCTGATCGAACGGCCGGCCGGAGACGACGAGCACGACCCCGCCGGTGACCACGATGCACCGCCCGCCCAGCGGGCCAAGGGCGCGTAGCGATGGGCACACAGCGTTGGGTGCGGCTCGTGCTCGAGCTTGCCGTCATCTCGTGCTCGGCGTCGTTCTGGGCGCCAGCGACGTCGACACCGCGGTCTACGCGCTGGTCATGGCCGCGTCGTCGTGATCCTCGTCGGCATCGAGCTCGTCGCGTTCAAGCCGGGCGGGCCGGGCGGGCCGGACGAGGAGGAGCCGCTACCGCTCCACGAGGCGGGGTTCGTCCCGGAGGAGCGCGCGTCGACGACGGTTCGGCGCTGCCCGCCGAGCCGGTCGAGGAGCCCGAGGAGGACACGGAGGAGCCGGCGGTCTTCGTGGGCGCCGTCGACGCGGCGATCGCCGACGAGCCCGACACCGCGCACGAGGAGCCTGAGCCGGCCGAGCCAGTCTTCGCCAAGCCGTTCGCCGAGGCGCCGGAGCCCGAGCCGCGAGCCGGAGCCCGAGCCGCTGCCCCCGCCGCGGGTCGTTCCGCCACCGCCGGAGCCCGAGCCGGAGCCGGAGCCGGAGCCCGAGCCCGCCGCCCGCGCGTGACGGAGCTCCCGTTCCGCGGCGGGCCGCGCGAGTGGAACCTGTGGGATCTCGAGCGGCGCGCACGCGAGCAGGTGGGCCGCAACCCGCTGCGCGACGAGGAGTGGGCGGCGCTGTTCGTCTACCTGCGCGAGTACGCGACGCCCGACGGGATGCTCCCGATCGATTTCGACGATCTCGTGCGCGAGTCGTTCGGCGAGCTGCTCGTCGCCGGCCAGTCCTGATGGGGCTCGCGCTGCTGCAGCGTGGCCTCGCGCTCGCCGCCGTCGGGATCCTGGGCGCGGTGGCTGGCGCTGGCGATCGTCGATCAGCGGCGCGAGCCGACGCCTGCACCGGTGCTGCCCGAGGCCGTCCCGGCACCGGGCGGCGGCTGGTACGAGGGCACGGCGGCGCCGAAGCTCGACGAGTCGGCGGGCACGCGAACCGGCTGCGGCTTCGTGGTGACGCGCGCGGACGGCAGGCATCGCCCATCCGGTGCTCGGGTGCGGGACGAAGCTGTACGTGGCGTTCGGCTCGCACGAGGTGCTGACGCAGGTGGTGTCGCGGCGCGTCCCGTCGGGCGTGCAGTTCGCCGTCACGCCGCGCGTCGCGAAGCTGCTCGGCCTCCAGAGCACCGACCTCGTGCGCTGGCGCTTCGCCGCCACGGGCCAGTAAGCCCGCCGCGCCGGGAGCGCCGCCGTCGGCAGCGCGCTGGTTCATTACCCGTCTGATACCGGTCGCGCTCGGAGACACGTGAGCTCGAGGGACAGGATTCATCCTGTCCCTCACCCGTCTGAGACAGTGCGCCGTCGGCAGCGCGCTGACATTGTGCTCAGTCGCCGTCGAGCAGCAGCTCGACCGGGGCGCGCAGCGTGCGCGCTGTCTCCTCGAAGCCGAGCTCGGCGTACAGGGCGCGGGCGGGCTCGTTCGCCGTGTCCACGCCGAGGACGACCCAGCCCTTGCCCTCGTCGCGCACGAGCCGGGCCGCCTCGCGCATCAGGGCGTGGGCGACGCCGCCCCGGCGCGCCTCGGGGACGACGTACACGCCGAACACGAAGCCGAAGTGCGGGTTGGCCAGGTTCACGTAGGCGGTGCCGACCGCGACGCCGTCCCGCTCGGCCAGCAGGGCAGCGTGCGTCGTCGGGAGCGACGGGTCGAAGGCGTAGCCCGGATACGGCGTGAAGGTCGCCTCGGCCGTGAAGGCGTCCCACAGCCGCTCAAGGGCCTCGAGATCGGCCTCTGTTCCCCGCCGGATCTCCACGGTGCGCAGCCTCGCACGAGAAAGCGCCCGGAGAGGAGACCTTGGGCGGCTCCCCTCCGGGCGAAAGTCGCTCCACCTCGCCGATGTATTCCGCGCCCCTTTGAGAACCTGGCCATGCCAGGTGGGTGCCCTGCCGACGTCACCGCCGGACGCAGGCTCCCTTGTACTTCATTAGGTCCAATCGGAACGCGGAGCCACGTACGAGGTCGAGCCGGCGCATTGTAGCCCCTGCCCCAACCTGGCGCGGCCCGGCGAGCGGCTACGGTGGACCGGTGATCGAGGTCGTCGGAGACTCGTCGCGCGACAGCGAGTGGGCGCTCGTCCGCCTCGTGGTGGACGGCGACCGCATCGTCCACGCGGACGCGCCGGGGATCGACCGCGCCGCTCGACGGGCTCACGCTGCTCGAGGCCGCGGCCGTAGGCGGAGACGAGCTCGCCGTCGACGCGCTCGCGGCGGCGCTCGGCCGGGTGTTCCGCGCCCCGACCCGACCCGGAGCGCGTCGCCGTGGCGATGAGCGGCGGCGTCGACAGCGCGGTGGCGCTCCTGCGCGCGGGGCCGAAGGCGGTCGGCGTGACGCTCCGCCTGTGGCTCGACCCGGACGGGCCCGACGCGACGCGCGCGTGCTGCTCGCCCGAGGCCGTGCTCGCCGCCCGTCGGACCTGCCACGAGCGCGGCCTGCCGCACGTGACGCTCGACGCCCGCGAGGACTTCCGCCGCGCGATCGTGACGCCC
Organism: uncultured Thermoleophilia bacterium; assembly: GCA_963734565.1. Taxonomy (GTDB): domain Bacteria; phylum Actinomycetota; class Thermoleophilia; order Gaiellales; family Gaiellaceae; genus JACVRM01. Next base: position 1,296,205 of record CAVTHM010000007.1, read on the forward strand.
TTCGTGCGCGGCTACGCGCGAGGCGAGACGCCGAACCCGTGCACGCGGTGCAACGGCCGCTTCCGCTTCGCCGAGCTGCTGCGCTTCGCCCGCCGCGCCGGCGCCGCGAGGCTCGCGACCGGCCACTACGCGCGCATCGTCGAGCGGGACGGGCAGCTCCTCGTCGCTCGCGCCGCCGACCTCGCCAAGGATCAGTCGTACATGCTCGCGACCGTCGACCCGGCCGTCCTCGACCGCCTCTGGTTCCCGCTCGGCGAGCAGACGAAGGACGAGACCCGCGCCGAGGCGCCGCGAACGCCGGCCTCGAGGTCGCCCGCCGGCCGGACAGCCAGGAGGCGTGCTTCCTCGCGGGCGCCGACTACCGCGACTTCCTCCGCCGCAGCGGCCTGACGGAGGAGCCCGGCGCGATCGTCGACGAGGCCGGCCGCGAGCTCGGCCGCCACGACGGGTTCTGGCGCTTCACGCCCGGGCAGCGCAAGGGGCTCGGCGTCGCCGCCGCCCAGCCGCTCTACGTCATCCGCACCGACGCGCGCAGGAACGCCGTCGTCGCCGGCCCCATCGATGCGCTCGCCACAACCGCCGTCACCGTCTCGGGTCGCCTCTACGCGCCCGCCGACGTCGTCCAGGCGAAGTTGCGCGCGCGCTCGCCGCTCGTCGCCCGCGCGGGTCGAGGCCACCGGCCGCGGCTTCACGCTCGAGCTCGACGAGCCGGTGCACGGCGTCGCGCGCGGCCAGACCGCGGTCGTCTACGACGGCGACGCGGTCGTCGGCGCGGGCACGATTCGCACGGTTTCGAACGGCGTCCGCAGCGAATCGGGAAGATCCCGCGCGCATGCATGACCGCATCAGCCTGACCGTGCCTCGGTCGCGGGACGTACATCGGCGTGGCGCACCTCGTGCTCGGCGGTGTCGCCATGCGCCAGAACTTCACGCTCGAGGCGCTCGAGGACCTGCAGGTCGCGCTCGAGGAGCTGCTCGGGCGGGAGCACGGTGACGGCTCCGTCACGCTCGAGCTCCAGGTCGCGGAGGGCTCGCTCGAGGCGCGCATCGGCCCGTTCGTCGGCAGCGCGCTGCGGGCCGACCTCGAGCCGCCCGGCGAGCGGGAGCTCGGCTTGCGCCGCGTGCTCGACTCGACCGTCGACGGCGTCGAGGTCGAGACCCGCGACGACGGCGACTGGGTGCTGATCACCAAGGCCGTCCATACCTGATGCCAAATCCCGAGGACACCCGGCTCCTGCGCGCGTACCACGAGCAGGGCGACCTGGCCGCGCGCGACCAGCTGATCGAGCAGTACATGTCGCTCGTCCGCTCGCTGGCGCGCCGCTACGCCTACCGCGGCGAGCAGCTCGACGATCTCGTCCAGATCGGCGCCATCGGCCTGATCAAGGCGATCGACCGCTTCGACGTCGACCGCGGCGTCGAGCTCACGACCTACGCGACGCCGAACATCATCGGCGAGATCAAGCGGCACTTCCGCGACAAGGGCTGGGCGGTGCGCGTGCCGCGCGGCCTGCAGGAGCTCGCGGTCCAGCTTTCGAAGCTCGTCGAGCAGCTGACCGTCCAGCTCAGCCGCTCGCCGACGATCGCCGAGCTCGCCGAGGCGGCCGGAGTCGAGGAGGAGCAGGTGCTCGAGGCACTCGAGTCGAGCCGCGCCTACTCGTCCGTCTCGCTCTCCTCGGGCGGCATGGGCGGCGACGAGGACGGCGAGCTCGACCCGCTGGAGACGATCGGCACCGAGGAGCACGAGTACGAGGTCTCCGAGGACCGCGCCGTGCTCGAGCCCGGCTTCAAGGTGCTCGACGAGCGCGAGCGGCGGATCATCCAGCTGCGCTTCTTCGAGGGCCTGACGCAGTCGCAGATCGCGGCGCAGATCGGGATCTCGCAGATGCACGTCTCGCGGCTGATCCGCCGCGCGCTCGAGAAGATCCGCGACGAGATCGCCTCGGACGACGACGACGTCGAGGCCGCCGGCCTGCTCTGAGCGTGCTCGAGACCGAGCGGCTGCTCCTGCGCCGCTGGCGCGACGACGACGTCGCCGCGATGGAGCGGCTCAACACCGATCCGCGGTTCACGCAGTTCCTGACACCCGACGGGCGCGCCGTTCACGCCGGCCGAGTCCGCGGGCGCCGTGGCCCGCTGGCGGCGCCACTGGGACGAGCACGGGTTCGGCCTCTGGGCGGTCGAGGAGCGCGAGACCGGCCGCTTCGTCGGCCGGGTCGGGGTCCAGTACCACCGGCTGTGGCCGGACGATCCGGAGGTGGGGTGGGGGATCGACCCCGAGCTGTGGGGCCGCGGCTACGCGACCGAGGCCGGCGCGGCCGCAATCGAGGACGCGTTCGCCACGCTCGAGATCCCGCGGCTCGTGAGCATCGTGCTGCCCGGCAACACTGCGTCGATCGCCGTCCAGACGCGGCTCGGCATCCGCCCGTGGCACACGGTCTGGTGGGAGGAGGGCGGCGCCGATCTCGAGGTCCGCGTCCTCGAGCGCGCCGACTGGGCGCACCTACAATCGCCCGCATGAAGACCTCGGCCGAGCTGCGCGACGGTTTCCTCTCCTACTTCGAGGAGAAGGGCCACAAGCGCCTGCCGTCGTGGCCGCTCGTGCCGCGCTCCGACGACCGCTCGACGCTGCTCACGACGGCGGGGATGCAGCCGCAGATGCCGTTCTTCCTCGGCCGCGAGCAGCCGCCCGCGCTGCTGACCACGACCTCGCAGAAGTGCTTCCGCACGCCGGACATCGACGAGGTCGGGCTCGACGGCCACCACCTGACCTTCTTCGAGATGCTCGGCAACTTCTCGTTCGGCCAGTACTTCAAGGAGGGCGCGATCGAGTACGCGACCGACTTCATCCAGAACCGCCTCGGGCTCGACTGGTCGCGCGTCTGGGCGACCGTGCACGCGGGCGACCCGGAGCTCGGGCTCGGCGAGGACGAGACGTCCGTCCGGCTCTGGGAGCAGATCGGGATGCCGCGCGAGCGGATCGTCGCGCTCCCGACCTCGGAGAACTTCTGGTCGGTCGGCGGCCCAGGCCCCTGCGGCCCGGACTCCGAGATCTACTGGGACTGGGGCTCCGAGCACGGCTGCGGCGAGCCCGGCTGCGCGCCCGCCTGCCCGCGCTGCGACCGCTTCCTCGAGTTCTGGAACCTCGTCTTCATGGAGTACGAGCTGCACGCCGACGGGACGCTGACGCCGCTGCCGAAGCAGAACGTTGACACCGGGATGGGGCTCGAGCGCCCGTCCGCGATCGTCCAGGACGTGCCGAACCGCTCGGTCTACGAGACCGACGGCTACCAGCAGATCATGCGCTGGATCGAGGCCGAGAGCGGCGTCCGCTGGGACGCCGACGACCGAGCGACCAAGGCGCATCGCGTGCTCGCCGACCACGGCCGCGGGATGACGTTCCTCGTCGGCGACGGCGTCGTGCCGTCGAACGAGGGCCGCGGCTACGTGCTGCGGCGGATCATCCGGCGCGCGGTCCAGCAGGCGCAGGCAATCGGGCTCGGCGACCTGTGGCGCATCACCGACGTCGTCTCCGAACAGATGGGGCCGTGGTACCCGGAGCTGGTCGAGCACCGCGAGCACATCCAGCAGGTGGTGCGCGCGGAGGAGGAGCGCTTCTCGGAGACGCTCGCGCGCGGGCTCAAGCTGTTCGAGGACATCGCTGCGAAGGGCGAGATCACCGGGCGCGACGCGTTCGAGCTCGCGACGACGTACGGCTTCCCGGTCGAGCTGACCCGCGAGCTGGGCGCGAGCGCGGGCTCGCCGTCGACGAGGACGAGCTCACGCGCTTCATGGAGGAGCACCGCGAGATCTCGCGTGCCGGCGCGTCCGGGCGCGGCGCGCAGCAGGCTGCGGAGTTCGCGGCGTCGGCAGGCTTCCGCACGCGAGTTCGTCGGCGCCGAGAAGACCGAGGTGCTGACCCAGATCGGCGCGCTGGAGCCGCTCGAGGACGGGCGCTTCCTGGCGAAGCTCCGCGAGTCGCCGTTCTACCCGGACGGCGGCGGCCAGGTCACGGACGCAGGCTTCATCGACCTGGATGGGCCGTACGGCCCGCCGGAGAGCCCGCCGCGCGCGGAGCTCGAGGCGGCGTACCGGCTCGACGACGACCAGGTGCTCGTCTTCCGCGGCGAGGGGTTCTCGTCGGGCGACCGCGTGCGCGCGGTCGTCCCGTGGTCGGTGCGCTTCCCGACGATGGCGAACCACACGGCGACGCACCTGCTGCACGCGGCGCTGCACGAGGTGCTCGGCGACCACGCGCGGCAGGCCGGGTCGGCGGTGCGGCCCGGACAAGCTGCGCTTCGACTTCACGCACCCGGAGGCGATGACGAACGAGCAGCGGCGCGAGGTCGAGCGGATCGTCAACGAGCCGCGTGTTCGAGAACCACCCGGTGCGCGCGTACGTGACGCCGATCGAGGAGGCGCGGAAGCTCGGCGCGATGATGCTCTTCGGCGAGAAGTACGGCGACCAGGTGCGCGTCGTCGACGTCGACGGCGTGTCGCGGGAGCTCTGCGGCGGCACCCACGTGCGCGACGACGGCGGAGATCGGGCCGTTCGTGATCCTCTCCGAGGGCTCGGTGGGCGCCGGCACGCGGCGCATCGAGGCGGTCACCGCGGGCGAGGCGTGGGCGCTCCTGCACGCGCGCGCCGAGGAGGCGGAGCGAGCTGCGCGCCGAGGTGCGAGCGGCTCAAGAAGGAGGCGGGCAAGGCCGCGAAGGCGCCGACGGCCGCGAAGGTCGAGATCGCGCCGGAGATCCGGCGTCGTGAACGGCGTGAACCTCGTCCGCGGCGAGGCAGAGGGCGTCTCGATGGACGAGCTGCTCGACCTCTCCGACAGGCTGAAGCAGCAGCACGCACCGGCGGCGGTCGTGCTCGGCGCGCGCGAGGACGGCAACGCGTCGCTCGTCCTCAACTTCGACAACTCGCTCGAGGCGCGCGGGCTGAACGCCGGCGCGGTGATCAAGGAGGCGGCCGCGCTGATCGGCGGCGGCGGCGGCGGGCGGCCGACGATGGCGCGTGCCGGCGGGAAGCAGCCCGAGCGCCTCGCCGACGCACTCGCGCGCGCCGAGGAGCTCATCGTCGAAGCACTCTCCTGACGCACGCACCTGCGCGCCCTGGCCGCGCCGGCCATGTCCCGCGACCTGGTCCCGAGCGTGCCCCGGCGGCCACGTCCTGCGACCAGGTCCGGGGCGTAGCCGACGGCGCGGCTAGCATCCGCCGTCCGTGAAGGTGCTCGCGCTCGACTACGGGCCGGCGCGCACCGGCGTCGCCGTCTCCGACCCGACGGGCACGGTCGCCCGGCCGCTCGAGGTCGTGGAGCGCGCCGGCAGCGGCCCCGGGCTCGAACGGCTCGTCCAGCTCGTCCGCGAGGAGGGTGCCGAGCGCGTCGTCGTCGGCCTGCCGCTGACGCTCTCCGGCGACGTCGGCGAGCAGGCGCGCGAGACGGAGGCGTTCCTCGCCGAGCTGCGCACGCGGATCGACGTGCCCGTGGACAGCTACGACGAGCGGTTCACGACGAAGCTGGCCGGGCGCGGCGACGACGCGCACGCGGCCGCGATCCTGCTGATGGGCTACCTCGAGTACCTCGCCTCGGGAGCCGCGCGGTGAGCACGCGCGAGCGGAGCGCGCCGACGCGCGGAGATCGTTCTTCCGGCGGCTTCCTTGCGATTGTCGTGCTCGTCGGCTGCGTTCGCGGGCGGCGCGTGGGCGGTCGTCTCGGTCGCCCGGAACCAGAGCGGCTCGCCGGCGCTGACGACACAGGCGGCGGCGCCGCGTCAAGGTGCTCCGCATCGTCTTCCCCGAGGGCTTCACGCGCGAGGACATGGCCCAGCGGATCGCGGACGTCAACGTGATCGCCAGGCAGAAGCGGCACGTGACGCCGCGGCTCTCGCCGGATCGCTACCTGGCCGCTCACGGCGATCGTCGGCGCTGCCCGGCAAGTTCGCGCGCGACGGCAAGCGGCGCCCGCTCGAGGGCTTCCTGTTCCCGGCGACGTACGACTTCACGAAGCTCACGACGACGCAAACAGCTCGTCGCCGACCAGCTCGACGCGTTCGGGAAGAACTGGTCGGAGGTCGACCTCAGGTACGCGAAGTCGAAGAACCTGACGCCGTACGACGTGCTGATCATCGCGTCGATGATCGAGAAGGAGGCGGCGGCGCCGGAGGAGCGGGCGAAGATCGCGTCGGTGATCTACAACCGGCTGAAGGCGCGGATGCCGCTCGGGATCGACGCGACGATCCGCTACGGGCTGCACGTGCCGCCGACCGAGTCGCTGCGCCAGTCGCAGCTCCACTCGGACAACCCGTACAACACGCGCGACCGTGTCGGGCTCGTGCCGACGCCGATCGCGAACCCGGGCCTCCCGTCGATGCAGGCGGCCGCGCACCCGCTGAAGACGCCGCTACCTCTACTTCGTCCGCAAGCCGGACAAGACCGCACCACGCGTTCTTCACGAACCAGCGCGACTTCGACAACTACAAGAACGCGCACGGCTACGGGCCGTGACCGCGGGCGCCCGCACCGCCGCACGGACATGTCCGCGCGAGACACGTCCCTTCGGGACGACCCCATAGGTGCCCATGGCCTCCTCCCCGCTATGAGCGTATCGGGGAAGAGCGCACGTGTCTGTGCCGGATCTGTGACGAATGCTCGGCGCTGAGACGCGGCTCGTCGCGCTGCTGGGCGACCCGGTGGCGCACTCGCGCTCGCCGCTGATGCAGAACGCCGCGTTCGCCGCGCGCGGGCTCGACTGGGCCTACGTCGCGTGTCGTGTGGACGCGGCCGAGTTCGACGCCGCGGTGCGCGGGCTCGCGGCGCTGGGGTTCGCCGGGGCCAACGTGACGATCCCGCACAAGGCCGCAGCGGCGCGGGTCTGCGACGTGCTCGACGAGGCGGCCGAGCGGGGCGGGTCGGTCAACACGCTCGTCTTCCGTGACGGGCGCATCGAGGGGTCGAGCACGGACGGGGAGGCGGTCGTCGGCGCCGTCGACCCGGCCGGCGCGCGCGTGCTCGTGCTCGGCGCGGGTGGCGCGGCGCAGGCGGTCGCGTCGGCGCTTCGCGACGCGGGCGCCGCCGAGGTGCGCCTCGCGACCCGGCGCGACGACGACTGGCCGCCGGACGGCGCGGACGCGACGCTGCTCGTCAACGCGACGCCGCTCGTCGACGAGGTGCCGGTGGCGCCGCGCGCCGGCCAGGCCGTCGTCGACCTCGCCTACCGCCGGGACGCGGCGCCCACCGCGCTCGTCGAGGCGGCCCGCGCCGCCGGCTGCGACCCGGTCGTCGACGGCCTCGAGGTGCTCGTCCGCCAGGGCGCGTGCGTCGTTCGAGCGCTGGACCGGCATCCCCGCGCCGCTCGATGTCATGCGCGCGGCCGTCCGGCCGTAGCCTTCGCGCCGTGACCTTGACGCTGACAACGGCCGGCGAGTCGCACGGCCCGGCGCTCGCCGGCATCGCGACCGGCTTCCCGGCCGGGCTCGAGCTCGACCGCGCCGCGATCGACGCCGACCTCGCGCGCCGCCAGGAGGGCTACGGACGGAGCCCGCGCCAGCGGATCGAGACCGACACGATCGAGGTGCTCGCGGGCCTGCGCCACGGCCGCACGCTCGGGACGCCGATCGCCTTCCTCGTCCGCAACCGCGACCACGCGAACTGGACGTGGGGGATGAGCCCGTGGCCGCCGGAAGGCGAGCCCGAAGGCAAGGGAACGAAGCCGGTCACGCTGCCGCGGCCCGGCCACGCCGACCTGCCGGGTGTCCTGAAGTACGGCCACGAGGACGTGCGCAACGTGCTCGAGCGCGCGAGCGCCCGCTCGACGGCCGCGCTCGTCGCTGCCGGTGCGATGGCGAAAGCGCTGCTCGCCGAGCTCGGCACGACGGTCGCCGGCGAGGTGCTCGAGCTCGGCGGCGCGGCAAGCGAGGACGCGAGGCGAGAGGCGATCGACGCCGCACGAGGCGACCGCGAGACGCTCGGCGGCGTCGTCGAGGTGCAGGCGACAGGTGTGCTGCCCGGCCTGGGCTCGTACGCGACGCGCGAGGAGCGCCTCGACGGCCGCCTGGCCGGCGCGCTGATGGCCATCCAGGCGGTCAAATCGGTCGAGATCGGCGAGGGCGTCGCCCTGGCCGGCCTGCGCGGGTCGCAGGCCCACGACGAGATCTTCCCCGGGTTCACGCGCACGTCGAACCACGCGGGCGGCCTCGAGGGCGGCGTGACGAACGGCGAGCCGCTCGTCGTCCGCGCCGCGATGAAGCCGCTGCCGACCCTCATGCGCCCGCTCCGCTCGGTCGACCTCGCGACCGGCGAGCCGGCCGAGGCGCTCGTCGAGCGCAGCGACGTGGCCGCCGTCGAGGCGCTCGCCGTCGTGGCCGAGGCCGTCGTCGCGTGGGAGCTCGCCCGCGCGGCGCGCGAGAAGTTCGGCGGCGACGCGATCGGCGACATGCTCGCCGCGGTCGCTGCCTACCGCGAGCGCATCCCGTGGCAGTCGCGCTAGACCGCCACGTCGCCCTCGTCGGCTTCATGGGCGCGGGCAAGACGACGGTCGGCGAGCAGGTGGCGCGGCGGCTCGGGCGGCCGTTCGTCGACCTCGACCGCGCGATCGAGGAGCGCTCGGGCTCGACGATCGTGCAGCTCTTCGAGCAAGGCGAGCCGGCGTTCCGCACGGTCGAGGAGCGGCTCGCCGCGGAGGTGCTGGGCAGTCCCGACCCGGCCGTGATCGCGCTCGGCGGCGGCGCCGTGCTGTCGGCGGCGACTCGCGAGGAGCTCGCGCGCCGCTGCGTCACGGTGCTCGTCGAGGTCGACGTCGACACCGCCTGGGAGCGCGTGCGCGAGACCGGCCGCCCGCTGGCGCGCGACGAGCCGTCGTTTCGGATCCTCTTCGAGGCGCGCAGCCGGCTCTACGACGAGGTCGCCGATGCCCGGGCGACCGACGCCGACGACGTCGTGCTCGGCGCCGGTGGTGTTCACGTGCAATCCGGGGCGCTCGAGCGGCTCGGCGAGCTCGTCCCCGGCGACGGCCCGGTGGCGCTCGTCTCCGACCGCCACGTCGCCGGGATCTACGGGGCCGACGCCCAGCTGGCGCTCGGTGGGCGCCATGCCTCGGAGCACGAGCTGCCGCCGGGCGAGGACGCGAAGACGCTCGCCGTCGCCGGGCGCCTCTGGGATGAGCTCGCCATCGACCGCGGCGGCACGGTCGTCGCGCTCGGCGGCGGGTGCGTCACCGATGTGGCCGGATTCGTGGCGGCGACGCACCTGCGCGGCGTGCCGTGGGTCGCCGTCCCGACGACGCTCGTCGGCCAGGTCGACGCGGCGATCGGCGGCAAGACGGGCCTCGACACCACCATGGGCAAGAACCGCGTCGGTGCGTTCCACTGGCCCACGCGGACGGTCATCGACCCGGCGCTGCTGGCCACGCTGCCGGCGGAGGAGCGCCACGCCGGCATGGCCGAGGTCGTGAAGACGGGGCTGCTCGCGGGCGCCGAGCTCTGGGAGCTCCCGGACGCGGAGCTCGTGCGCCGCGCCGCCGCCTACAAGACCGCCGTCTGCCTGCGCGACCCCACCGAGCAGGGCGAGCGCGCCGTGCTCAACCTCGGTCATACGTTCGCGCACGCGCTCGAGACCGCGAGCGGCTACCGGCTGCGCCACGGCGATGCGGTCGCGCTCGGCCTGACCGCCGCGCTGCGGCTCTCCGAGGAGCACCTCGGCCTGGAGCGCGGCTGGGCCGAACGCGTCGCCGGGCTGCTGGAGCCGCGGCCCGTCCCGGTCGACCGCGAGCGGGCCCGTGCCGCGCTGCGCCGCGACAAGAAGGCCGTGGGCGGCCGCGTCCGGCTCGTGCTGCTCGAGGCGCCGGGCAGCCCCGTCGTGACCGACGAGCTCCCCGAGCCCGCAGTGGACGCGGCGCTCGACGAGCTGATCTCTGGATAATCGCGCGGTGCGGATCGACGTCCTCAACGGCGTGAACCTCAACGTGCTCGCCCGCCGCGACCCCGAGACGTACGGCGGCCTGTCGCTCCAGGAGCTCGAGTCGCAGATCTACAAGTGGGCGACGCGAGCTCGGCTGCTCCGTCCGCTGCCGGCAGACGAACAGCGAGGGCCTGTTCGTCGCGTGGTGCCACGACGCCGCCGAGGTCACCGACGGCATCATCGTCAACCCGGCCGCGTGGACGCACTACAGCTGGGCGATCCGCGACGCGCTCGAGCTGACCGGCAAGCCGGTCGTGGAGGTGCACCTGTCGAACGTGGACGAGCGCGAGGAGTGGCGGCGGTTCTCCGTGCTGGAGGGCGTCCGCGACCACCGCGTGGTCGGCAAGGGGCCGGAGGGCTACCGCGAGGCGCTCGAGTTCCTCGTGAACCGCTCGTGAACGCGCGCGTCGACCGCCTGCGGGAGCTGCTCGACGAGCCGCTGCTCGTCACGAACCTGGTCAACGTCCGCTACCTGACCGGCTTCACGAGCTCGAACGCGGCGGTGCTCGTCGAGCCGGACCGCGTGCAGCTGTTCGCCGACTTCCGCTACGCGGAGGCAGGCGCAAAGGTGCAGGGCGTCGACTTCACGATCACGAAGCGCGCCATCCCGCGCGACCTCGCGGAGCGGCTGAGCGGCCGGATCGGGTTCGAGGCGGGCACGCTCGCGTACGCGCAGTACGAGGTGCTCGCCGCGGGCGGGCTCGACCTCGTGCCGACGCACGGGCTCGTCGAGGGCCTGCGCGCGGTCAAGGACGAGGACGAGATTGCGCGCATTCGTGCGGCGACCGAGGTGGCGAACGCCGCGTTCGCGCGGTTCGCCGACGAGCGCGTGCTCGGGCGGACGGAGCGCGAGCTCGCGTGGGCGATGGACACGTTCCTCCACGAGGCGGGCGCCGACGACAACGCGTTCCCGACGATCGTCGCGGCGGGCGCCAACGGCGCGAACCCGCACACGACGCCGGGCGACCGGGTGGTCGAGGAGGGGCAGTCGGTCGTGGTGGACGCGGGCGCGGTGCTCGACGGGTACTGCTCCGACTGCACGCGCACGTTCGCCGCGGGGCGGCTCGACGACGACCTGCAGGAGGCGTACGACCTCTGCCTGCGAGCGCAGCTCGCGGGCCTCGCGGCCGTGCGGCCGGGAGTGAGCGGCGTCGACGCGGACGCTGCCGCGCGGGACGTGATCGAGGCCGCAGGCCACGGCGCGCACTTCGGCCACGGCCTCGGCCACGGGCTCGGAATGGACGTCCACGAGCTTCCGCGCGTCTCCACCGAGTCGACGGAGACGCTGGCGGCCGGCAACGTCACGAGCGTCGAGCCGGGCGTCTACCTGCCCGGCCGCGGCGGCATCCGCATCGAGGACCTGGTCGTCGTCCGCGACGGCGGGCCGGAGATCCTGACGAGCTTCACCAAAGAGCTCGTCACGCTCGCCTGACGTCGCCACCGCGCCGTAAGGAAACGGCTCCTGCCCCGGTAGATATGGGTGAAAGCACCCATGGGGAGGAGCATCAATGAGGTTTTGGAGGCATAGAGACGAAATCGAGGGGCGCCTGCGCTCGGCGCGACCCGACGCGCGGCCAGAGTTCGTGCGCGCGCTTGCCGATCGCGTTGCGCCGCGGACTGTGGCGACGCGCCGGTCCCTCGCCTTTGCGGTCGTCTTCGCGGCCGTGCTCGTGAGCATGTTCGCGGCCGCCGGCGGGATCGGCTACGCCGCGGACGCGGTGTCCTCGACGGTGTCGTCGGCGACCTCCAAGCTCACGGGGGCCTCGTCGAACGGCACCACCGGAACCACCGGCGGCGGCTACGGCGGTGGCGGCGGCTGTTACAGCCCGGGCTGCGACCAGTACGCGAAGACGGCGAAGATCATCATCAAGAAGGTCACGATTCCGTCCACCGACTACACGACGGACTTCAAGTTCACCGGTCATCCGAGCGCCACGCTCGAGAACGGCGAGTCGCAGTCGGAGACCGTCGTCGCGCCGGGGACGTACACGTCGACGGAGCTCGTGCCGGACGGCTGGAAGCTGAAGAGCATCGTCTGTGACCCGCACGGCACGGGGAACGTCGGCACGGCCACCGCAACCTTCAACGTGCAGCCGAACGACGTCATCAAGTGCACGTTCACGAACGAGAAGAAGGCCAAGATCAAGGTCTGGAAGAAGACGGTGCCGGCGGGCGCCTACGACAAGTTCACGTTCTCGGGCGACCTGGCGGGGCAGATCAGGACGGCGAGTACATCTACAAGTACGTCGACCCGGGCACCTACTACTCCACCGAGGCGGCGAAGGACGGCTGGAAGCTGACGAGCATCTCCTGCGACGACAGCGACAGTAAGGGCGACATCGGCACCGGCAAGGTCACCTTCAAGGTCTCGGCCGGCGAGTGGGTGTTCTGCTACTTCACCAACACGAAGGCGAAGGAGCTCAAGGTCGACTGCAACTGCTTCTCGTCGTCCAAGAAGGCGTTCAGCGGCACCGTCGCGCAGATCACCGACCAGGACACGTCCAAGCCGTCGTCGAGCTACTCGGCGACGATCGACTGGGGCGACGGAACGTCGACCTCGAACGGCACGATCAGCGGCTCCAACGGAAAGTTCAACGTGAACGGGAGCCACACGTACTCGAAGACCGGGACCTTCTACATCAAGATCACGGTGAAGAACACGGACGGGCGCACCGCCTCCGTCACGTGCAAGCTGATCGTCAGCTACTAACGACGAACAGCACACCGAGTGTGACTGCGGGCCCCGCTTCGGCGGGGCCCGCGGCGTTTGCGGCAGGGTCAGTCCGCGCTCAGCGAAAGCGCCAGCCGTAGACGAGCGTCGCCTCGTCGTCGGCCGTGCCGCCGGCCGCCTCGTACGTGCGCCTGGCCGCCTCGTTGTCGTACGAGGTGTCCACCCACATCTTCAGCACGCCCTCGCGCTCGGCGAGCTTGCGCGCCTCGTCGACGAGCGCGCGGCCGAGGCCGCGGCGGCGGAAGAGCTCGTCGACGCCGAGCTCGTAGAGGAAGACGCTCCTGTCCCCGTCGACGCGCAGCAGCACGTAGGCGTAGGCGAAGCCGGCCGGCTCGCCGTCGACCTCGGCGACCCAGGCATGGATGTCGTCCCGCGCGAGGAAGCGGGCCGCTTCGTCGTCCGACGGCACGCGCTCCTTGAAGCGCCGGCAGACCTCCTGCAGCAGCGACTCGTCGCCCGGCGCGAGCTCGCGGATCATCGGTCGCCTGACCCTAACGGCCACCACCGGGGTCCTGACCCGGGTACCACGGCAAGCGCAACGAAGGTGTGCCGGATGTGTGCCGGAATTGTCACGGCGCGCCGCTAACCTGCCGCCGTGGCCGAGACCGTCAACACGAACCAGTTCCGCAACGGCATGCACATCGAGCTCGACGGGAGCGTCTGGCGCATCGTCGAGTTCCAGCACGTGAAGCCGGGCAAGGGCGGCGCGTTCGTGCGCACGAAGGTGAAGAGCCTCGACTCGGGCGCCGTCGTCGACCGCACCTTCCGCGCCGGCGAGAAGTTCACGCGCATCCACACGGAGGTGAAGGAGGCGCAGTACCTCTACGACGCGGGCGACGACGTGGTCTTCATGGACACCGGCTCGTACGAGCAGTTCAACCTGTCGCGCGACTCGGTCTCCGACGTGATCGACTTCATGCAGCCGTCGTCGAACGTGCAGGTGCTGACGGTCGACGGAAAGCCCTCGGGCGTGTCGCTCCCCGCGTCGGTCGAGCTGGAGGTCGTCGAGACGGAGCCCGGGATCAAGGGCGACACCGTCTCGAACGTGACGAAGCCGGCGAAGCTCGAGACGGGCGCAACCGTCCAGGTGCCGCTCTTCGTCAACACCGGCGATCGCATCAAGGTGGCCCCCGCCGAGGGGCGCTACATCTCGCGCGCCTGATCGTGCGCGCGGCGGCCGCGATCGCCGCCGTGCTCGCCGCGGGTGCCACCGGCGCGATCGCGCTCGCCGCGGACGCACGCCTCGATCCGACCTTCGCCGGCACCGGCAAGGTGACGATCGACCTCGGCGGCGCCGAGCGGGCCGAGGCGCTGCTGCTGCAGCCCGACGGGAAGATCCTCGTCGCCGGCTCGTCGAGCGCCGGCACCAGCGCCGCCTTTCTCGAGCGCCTGAACGCCGACGGCTCGCCCGACCCGACCTTCGACGGCGACGGACGGCTGATGCTCGACGCGACCGGCGTGGACCAGGTGCCCGCGCTCGCCCAGCAGCCCGACGGTCGGCTGCTCGTTGCCTGGCAGACGCTGACCACGACGGGGGAGACGGTCACCTACCGCGTTCGGCTGCTCCGCCTGAACGCCGACGGCTCTCCGGACACGAGCTTCGCGGCGGGCGGCACCAACGAGCTCTTCACCGGCGGCGCGCCCGGCCTCCAGGGCGGCGGCCCTGCGGGCGCGCAGGCGATCGCGCCCCAGCCCGACGGGCGGACGATCGTGCTGCTCGCGACCGCGCTCTACGGCCTGGCGCCCGACGGGTCGACGGAATGGCGCTCGTCGCTCGCCGGTCCCGGCCTGGTCTTCGAGTCGCACGCGCTCGCGACCACGCCGGGCGGCCGCATCCTCGTCGCCGGCGCGCTCGCCACGAGCGGTTCCACCGACGCCTTCGTCGGCGCCTTCCACCCCGGCGGATCCTTCGACACGAGCTTCGGCATCAACTCGGGCGTCACGTTCGGCAAGGGTGCCGCCCAGGCCCTCGCCGTCCTGCCCGACGGGCGCCTCTCCGTCGCCACCCGCACCGCCGTCGTGCGGCTGACCGCTGACGGCGCGCCGGCCGGGACACAAGCAGTCGCCGGCGGCATCACGGCGCTTGCCACCGACGCCCAGGGCCGCATCGTCGTCGCCGCCGGCGGGGCTGTCACGCGCCTGACGACGGCACTCGCACCGGACCCGACCTTCGGCGCGGGCGGCACAGCCGGCCTCGGCGCCGCCGCCCCTGCCGCGCTCGCCGTGCAGGCCGACGGCAAGCTCGTCGTCGCGGCCACGGAGGGAACGGACGCGGCCGTCCTGCGCCTCCCCGCGAACGCTCCGGTGCGCCCACCGGCCGCGAAGATCACCCGCCACCCGGCGAGCACCCTTCACGCACGGAGCGCCCGCGTCACGTTCGCGTTCCGCGCCGACACCGCGGGCGCGCGTTTCGGCTGCGCTCTCGACGCCGCTGCCTTCAAGCCCTGCCGCTCCCCGGCCGCCTATGTCGTCCGCGGCGGCGCCCACGCCTTCCGCGTCCGAGCGACGAGCGGAGGCGTGAACGGCCCGGCTGCGACGTTCCGATTCCGCGTCGTCGCGCCCCGCTAGGGCCGGCGGAGCCCGCCTCGCGTCGTCGCGAGGCACACATCTTCGACGAGGCGAATCTCGTGGGCGGGCGGAGCGGGAAGGGCTTCGCCGGCGCGTTCGCTCCCGTCGATCGGCCGGAGCGCCTCCGCGACACGGCGCTCGGCGGCACGGTCGCGCGCGTAGATCTTGACGACCGTGTCCCGCGTGAACAGCGTCAGCCCGTCCTGGCGCACGGCCGGGACGCCGCGGACCGTCGTCCGGCCCGTGCAGCCGACTGACCGCTCCCACTGGTCGCGCCGGAACGGGAAGTTCTGGATCTCCACGGGCACGCCGCAGCCGCCGTCGGCGGGAAGCTCGATCGTGCACGTGCCGTACAGGAACGAGACCTGCGCGGGCCGGTGCGACAGCTGCTGCACGCTCGTGAGCGGGCGGCCCTCGACGCTCTTGCCGGCGAAGTAGACGCGGTGCGGCACATTCGCGCGTGCATCGCGCAGCTCGGTCGCGACGTCCTCGCCGAAGGGCACGGTCACGCTGCCCCCGCCGCCGCAGCCTGCGGCACAGGCACATGCCGTCCCGACGACGAGCGCGAACGCCCTCACAGCCACAACATACCGTGTTTGCTATTCGCTAAGGCGCATGGCCTGACCGGTACGGCATTACAGTTACCCCCTTGCCCGCGCTCGTCGACACATCCATCCGCCTCCTGAGCCAGGAGCCGCTCGCGGGGCGGATGCCGACCGCGGAGCTCCTCAGCCTCGCCGAGATCCTCGACGGCGCCGGGTTCGCGTACCTGGAGGTCTCCGGCGGGGGCGTCTTCGACAGCGCCGTCCGGCGCGGCGTGGAGAGCCCCTGGGAGCGCATCCGCGCGCTCGAGGCGCGCACGCAGACGCCGCTCGCGCTCGCGCTCCGCGGCCGCTTCCTCGTCGGCTCGCGGCCGCTCGGCGTCGACTTCGTGCGCCGCTTCGTCGCCTCGGCGGCCGAGAGCGGCATCGAGATCTTCCGCCTCCACGACCCGCTGAACGACGTCTCGAACCTGCGCGAGGCCGGCGAGGTGATCGTCGCGGCCGAGCGCGAGTTCGACGCGGGGCTGATCTACAGCCCGGGCACGGCCGAGGACACGCTCGTCGAGCAGGCGCGCCGGCTGCCCGACCTCGGCGCCTCGCGCGTGCTCCTTCACGACCCGTCCGGCGCGCTCGAGCCCCATCTCGTGCACGAGCTCGTCGGCCGGATCGGCGAGGCGAGCGGCCTGCCCGTCGGCCTGTACTGCCAGGGCGCCGCGGGCAACGCGCTCGTCGCCGCGCTCGAGGCGGCCCGCGCCGGCGCCGACCGGATCGCCTGCGCCGTCTTCCCGATCGCGCTGACCGTCCACCGCGTCTCCGGCGAGGCGCTCGCACAGTCGCTCAGAGGCCTCGGCGTCGAGACCGGGGTGGACGTCGACGCGCTCTGGCGCGCCAGCGACCTCGTCGACGAGTACATCGGTGACGAGCCGGTCACGCCGCTCACGCCGCGCATCTCCGTCCGGGCGGCGCAGCACCGCCTGCCCGCGGGCCTCGTCGCCGCGCTCGACACCCATCTGCGCGCGAACGCCGCCGAAGACCGGCTCGACGACGTGCTCGACGAGCTCCAGCGCATCCGCCACGAGGCCGGCTCGCCGCCGCTCGCCGCCCCGATCGGCCAGGTGCTCGCCTCGCAGGCGCTCCTGCACGTCCTCTCGGCCGAGCGCTACGCGCACCGTCGTGGACGAGTTCCGCGCGCTGATGGAGGGGCGCTTCGGCACGCCGCCCCTACCGTTCGACGTCAACGTCCAGCGCGCCGTCTCGCTGACCGCCCACGACGAGCCCGACGAGGAGCTCGACTGGGACAAGCTGCGCGAGGAGGCCGCCGGGGTCGCGTCGAGCGAGGAGGAGCTGATCCTGCTCGCCCTCTTCGGCGAGGAGGCCGAGCCGCTGCTGAAGGCCATCCGCGCCCGCGCGTCCGGCGAGGAGACGCTCGTCGGCGGTGCTGTCGACCAGACGCGAGCGGAGCGGATCAAGGACCTCGTGCGCGTCGTCCAGGAGTCCGGTGTGGCCGAGATCACCGTCGAGGAGGGCGACATGCGCGTCACGGTGCGGCGCACCGAGGACCGCCCGCAGCTCGATCGCGGCCCCGCCGCACATCGGTGTCGCCGAGCCGGTGCCGCACGCGCCGAGCCCCGCCGAGATGGCGGCGTCCAACGGCTTCGTCCGCGTCGAGTCGCCGATGGTCGGCACCTTCTACCGCGCCTCCGAGCCCGGCGCGGCCCCGTTCGTGGAGGAGGGCGACGTCGTCGGGCCCGGCCAGACGCTCTGCATCCTCGAGGCGATGAAGCTCATGAACCACGTGAAGGCGGAGGTCGCGGGCACCGTGCGCCGCATCGCGGTCGGCAACGGCGAGCCCGTCGAGTACGGCCAGCTGCTCTTCGAGCTCGAGCCGGCACCCGTCTCGGCCCCGCTCGACGCGGTCTAGTGCCCCTTCGTTGCCCGTGAGCCCATCACTCGCGGCGGGCGCTGCGACGCTCGGTGCGTCGCGGAGGGTCCGTCACAGGGACTGTCCCTGTTAGGGCGCACCGCCAAGAGGGGCGCTGAGGTGTTCAGTCGCGTCCTGATCGCGAACCGCGGCGAGGTCGCGGTGCGCGTGATCCGCGCGCTGCACGAGGTCGGCGCGGAGGCGGTCGCCGTCTACTCGACCGCGGACACCGACTCGCTGCACGTGCGCATGGCCGACCGCGCCGTGTGCATCGGCCCGCCCGCTGCGGCCGGGAGCTACCTCAACATCCCGTCGGTGATCGCGGCCGGTGTGACGACCGGCTGCGAGGCCGTCCACCCGGGCTGGGGCTTCCTCAGCGAGAACCCCGCCTTCGCGGAGGCGTGCGCCGACAACGACCTGGTCTTCGTGGGGCCGCTCCCGGACACGATGGCGCGCATGGGCGACAAGGCGCAGGCGAAGGCGGAGATGCGCGAGGCGAACGTCCCGCTCGTGCCGGGCAGCGCGGGGCCGGTCGACGAGGTGGAGGCGCGCCGGATCGCGGACGAGGTCGGGTATCCGGTGCTGCTGAAGGCCGTCGCCGGCGGCGGCGGCCGCGGGATGCGGCGCGTCGACTCGCCGGACGGCGTCGCCGAGGCATACGCGATCGCCTCGGGCGAGGCGGCGGCCGCGTTCGGCGACGGCTCGATCTACGTCGAGAAGGTGATCGCGCCGGCGCGGCACGTGGAGATCCAGGTGCTCGGCGACGCGCACGGCGGCGTGCTCACGCTCGGCGAGCGCGAGTGCTCGATCCAGCGCCGCCACCAGAAGCTGATCGAGGAGTCGCCGTCGGCGGCGCTCACGCCCGAGACCCGCGAGGAGATGGAGTCCGCCGCCGAGCGGGCCTGCCAGCGGCTCGGCTACCGCAACGCGGGCACGTTCGAGTTCCTGCTCGCGCCGGACGGCTCGTTCTACTTCATCGAGCTGAACGCGCGGCTCCAGGTGGAGCACCCGGTCTCCGAGCTCCTCACCGGCATCGACCTCGTCCACGAGCAGCTGCGCGTCGCGGCGGGCGAACCACTTTCGCGAAGCGGCCGGGCGCCGCGCCGCGGCCACGCGATCGAGGTGCGCATCAACGCCGAGGACCCTGCGCGCGACTTCATGCCGTCCCCGGGCCGCCTCGAGCGCTTCGTCGTCCCGCAGGGGCCCGGCGTCCGCGTCGACACGCACGTCGAGCAGGGCTCGTCGATCCCGCCGCTACTACGACTCGCTGATCGCGAAGGTGATCGTCTGGGACGAGGACCGGCCGCGGGCGATCGCGCGCTGCCTGCGCGCGCTCGGCGAGCTCGACGTGCGCGGCGTGGCGACGACTGCGCCGGTCGCCGTCGACGTGCTCCGCACCGAGGAGTTCGCGGAGGGGCGCTACTCGACGTCGTTCCTCGAGGAGGCGGCCGCGCGGCTGCCGGCGCTCGCGGGGGCCGGTGAGTAGCCGCCGCGGCGCGCGCCGGACGGCGCTGATCCTGCTCTACCAGTGGGATCTCACCGGCCAGCCTCTGGGCTCGCTCTACCTGGAGGACGTCGACCCGTTCGCGCTCGAGCTGGCGCGGCCCGTCGTCGAGGACGGCTCCCGAGCTGGACGCGCGCATCACCGAGGCCGCCGAGGGCTGGACGGCCGACCGGCTCGGCGCGGTCGAGCGGAACGTGCTGCGGCTCGCGATTTCCGAGCTCGAC
The DNA here is from genome assembly GCA_963734565.1 of uncultured Thermoleophilia bacterium. Lineage (GTDB taxonomy): Bacteria > Actinomycetota > Thermoleophilia > Gaiellales > Gaiellaceae > JACVRM01. The sequence continues at coordinate 1,315,650 of CAVTHM010000007.1, forward strand.
CGCGGCGAGGCGCCGCGCGAGGTGGTCATCGCGGAGGCCGTCGCGCTGGCCAAGCGCTACGCCAGCCCCGACGCCGCCCGGCTCGTCAACGGCATCCTGGGCAGAATCGCGCGAGAGTTGGAGGCCGCATGATGGGAATTACATCGAGAGGGAACTCTCCGCGCGGGAGTTCTGTTCCGGGCAGCGGAGGAGCGATCGTCGGGCGCGACGCTGAAGCGCGGCGACGCGTCGTGCGCTCTCCTAACAGGGACTGTCCCTGTTAAGAAATACGGCGGCGCGGGTCCTTTACAGGGACTGTCCCTGTTAGGACGCACCGGGGCGCCGGGCCTTTACAGGGACTGTCCCTGTAAAGGCGGGCCCGGCAGAGCGTGTGGAGATGAGCGAAGCGGAACAGTCACTGCAGAAAGCCGAGGAGCTGCTCGAGCGCCTCGAGGCGGCGCGCGCGCGGCTCGAGGCGACCGAGGACCCGGACGCCGCGATCGAGATGCTCGCCGAGCTGAGCGAGATCGCGAAGCAGGTCGAGGCCGAGCTGACGCGCGCCAAGCAGGCGGCCGATGCGGACGGCTGACGAGCTGCTGCGCGCTCGTCGAGGACTACCTCGCGCAACCCGGCCACTGGCGGAGCGGCGCGAACGGGCTCGGCGAGACGATCCGCTACCCGGTCGACGGCGGCGGCAAGCGGCTTCGGCCCGTGCTGTGCCTCGCGGTCGGCGAGGCGGTCGGGCGTCGACGCGGAGCGGCTGCTCCCGGCGGCGGCCGCGCTGGAGCTCATCCACACGTTCTCGCTCGTCCACGACGACCTGCCCGCGCTCGACGACGACGACGAGCGGCGCGGCCGGCCGAGCGCGCACGTCGAGTTCGGCGAGGGCGTCGCGATCCTGGCCGGCGACGCGCTGCTCACGAAGGCGTTCGCGCTCGCCGCCGCGTACGACGAGCCGCCGCCCGTGGCCGTCCTCGCCGTCCGCGACGCACGGCGATGATCGAGGGCCAGTACCTCGACATCACCGGCGCGGACGTCGACGTGCTCGAGCTGCACCGGCTCAAGACGGGCGCGCTCTTCGGCGCCGCAGTCGAGATGCCCGCTGGCGTGGCCGGGCGTCGACGGCGAGCGGCGCGAGGCCTGGACGGCGTTCGGCGACGCGTTCGGCCGCCTGTTCCAGCTCGTCGACGACCTCGACGACGGAGACGGGGCCGTGGCGCGCTTCGGCGAGGTGCGAACCGCCGCAGCTCGCGTCCGAGCAGCTCGAACGCGCCCGAGACGCGCTCGCGCGGACCGGCGCCGACACGACCGTGGTCGCCGGCCTGCTCGACGACCTCGCCGCACGCGCCGACGTGAGCCGAATCCGTGCCGGTTCGCGCGCCCGCGCCGCCCGCGCACCTACCCTCTACCGCGTGAAGAAGCGCCTCGACGTGCTGCTCGTGGAGCGCGGGCTCGCCGCCTCGCGCGCGCAGGCGCAGGCGCTCGTGATGGCCGGCCGCGTGCCCGGTCACGCCAAGGCGGGCGAGCAGCTCGACGAGACCGCGGAGCTCGCGGTCGAGGCACCGCCGCCGTACGTCTCGCGCGCCGGCGAGAAGCTCGCGCAACGCGCTCGACAAGCTCGAGATCGACGTGCGCGGGCTCGACTGCCTCGACGTCGGCGCGTCGACCGGCGGCTTCACCGACTGTCTCCTGCAGCGCGGCGCCGCGCGCGTGATCGCGCTCGACGTCGGCCACGGCCAGCTCGACCAGCGCCTCCGTGACGACTCGCGCGTGACCGTGCTCGAGCGGACGAACGCGCGGCTCGTGACCGAGCTGCCGTTCGCGCCGGCGCTCGTCACCTGCGACGTGTCCTTCATCAGCGTGCGGCTCGCACTGCCGCCCGTGCTTGCGCTCGCGCGGCCCGGCTGGCAGGCGCTCGTGCTCGTCAAGCCGCAGTTCGAGGCCGGTCGCGCGGACGTGGGCAAGGGCGGTGTCGTCCGCGACGTCGAGACGCGCCGCCGCGTCGTCCGCGAGGTCGCCGAGGCCGCACTCGGCTGGGGCGCCGAGCCACGCGGCGTCGCCGACTCCGGCCTGCCGGGCCCGAAGGGCAACCTCGAGACGTTCCTGTACCTCGTCCAGCCGACGACCCGCAACTCCCCGATGACCTCGACGACCGGATCGACGCCGAAATCCGCTGACGCCGTCCGCCGCGCGGCCGTGATCCTGCACGGCAAGCGCGAGCGGCTCGGTGATGCCTACGAGCGCCTCCGCCGGCTGGCGGAGGAGCACGGCGTCGAGCTGCTCGAGGACGGCGCCCGCGACCCGGACCTCGTGGTGGTGCTCGGCGGCGACGGCACGATGCTGCGCGCACTCGCGGCAGTACCTCGGCACCGGTATTCCGGTGATCGGCGTGAACTTCGGGCGCGTCGGGTTCCTGACCTCGATTCCCGAGAGCGAGCTGGAGAGCGGCCTTGCGCGCGCATTCGCCGGCGAGCTGCGCGTCTTCGAGCTGCCGACGCTCGACGTGCGACTTCGACGGGACGCACCCGTGCGGCGGTGAACGACGTGGTCGTGCACTCCAAGGTCCTCGGCCGCATGGTCGAGCTCAACTGGGAAGTCGGCGGCGAGGACTTCGGCATGCTGCGCGTGCGACGGCGTCGTGTGCTCGACGCCGTCCGGATCGACCGCGTACAACCTGTCGAACGGCGGCCCGGTGCTCGCCTGGGGGCTCGACGCGATGACGATCACGTTCATCGCGCCGCATTCCCTGCACGTCAGGCCGATGGCGATCGGGCGCAACGCCGATGTCGTCATTCGCAACCGCACCGAGGATGTGCCCGCGTCGGTGCTCGTCGACGGCCATCTCGTCATCGACATCGGAACGGGCGAGGACGTGCGTGTGCGGCTCGGCGAGCAGCGCAGCCGCCTCGCCACGCTGCCGGAGTCGATGTTCTTCCGCCGCTACCGCGAGACCTTTGCTTCGTAGCCTCCGCATCGAGAACCTCGTCCTGATCCGCGAGGCGGAGCTCGACCTCGCGCCCGGCCTCAACGCGATCACGGGCGAGACGGGCGCGGGCAAGACGATCCTCGCGCAGGCGCTCGGGATGCTGCTCGGCGCGAAGGCCGACGACGCGGCGATCGGGCCGGCCGCGGCCGAGGCCTACGTGGAGGCGGAGCTCGACCTGCCCGACGGCCTGCTCGACGAGGAGGGCTTCGAGTCGCTCGCCGAGCTGCGCCCGGAGGGCGAGGACACGCTCGTCCTCGCCCGGCGCGTGTTCGCGGACGGGCGCACGCGCGCCTACGCGTGGGGGCGCAGCGTGGCCCGCGAGGACGTGGCCGCCGCGGCCGAGCGGCTCGTGGCGATGTCCGGCCAGTTCGAGCAGCGGCGGCTGGCGAGGCCCGCGTTCCAGCTGGGCGTGCTCGACAGCTTCGCCGGGGCGCGCGGAGGCCCGCGTCGCGGCGCGGGCCGCGTGGCGCGCGCTCGGCGCCGCGCGCCAGGCGCTCGCGGCGGCGGAGCGCGACGCGGAGAGCGCGGGCGACCGGCTCGCCGAGCTGCAGGCCCTCGTCGAGGACGCGGGCGACTTCGAGCCGGGCGAGGAGGAGGCGCTGCGCGGCGAGCGCGAGCGCGTCCGCCACGTCGCCGACCTCGGCGAGGGCGTGTCCGCCGCGGCGTCGGCGCTCGCGCCGGACGAGGGCGAGGGCGCCGCGGGCCTCGTCGCGCAGGCGGAGCGCTCGCTCCTGCCGCTCACGGCGCTCGCACCGGAGCTCGGGCAGATCGCCGAGGAGCTGCGCGACATCGACGTGCGCCTGCGCGAGGCAGGCGCGGACCTGCGCGGGTTCCTCGACTCGCTGGATGCCGACCCGGCACGGCTCCAGGCCGTCGAGGAACGCCTCGACGCGATGGCGTCCGCGCGCCGGCGGTTCGCCTGCACGACCTACGAGGAGCTGCTCGAGCGTGTCGCGGCGGCCCGTGAGGAGCTGGATGCGCGCGAGGCGGGCGCCGACCCGCTGGCCGCGGCGCAGCGGGCCGCAGACGACGCCGAGCGCGCCTACGACGCCGCCGCGGCCGAGCTGCGGCGCGTTCGGGAGTCGGCAGCGGCCCCGTTCGCGGAGGCGGTCTCGGAGCGGCTCGCCTCGCTCGGCCTGGGCGCGGGCGAGTTCGCGGCCGAGCTGACCGAGGCCGAGCCGGGCGCGACCGGCACGGACGCCGTCTCCTTCCTCGTCCGGCCGAACCCTGGCCTGCCGCTCGCCCCGGCCGCGCAGACGGCGTCCGGCGGCGAGCTGTCGCGCATCGCGCTCGCGATCGCGGCGGTCGCGGGCGGCGAGACGATGGTCTTCGACGAGATCGACGCGGGCATCGGCGGCGAGACCGCGCACGCCGTCGCGGCGCTGCTCGAGGAGCTCGCGCGCTCCGCCCAGGTGGTCACGATCACGCACCTCCCGCAGATCGCGAGCCGAGCGGGGCGCCACTTCCGCGTCGAGAAGGTGCCGGGCGACCCGACGCACACGACGATCGAGCCGCTCGAAGAGGACGAGCGGCAGGCGGAGCTGGAACGTATGCTCGGCGGCCGGGAGTTCATCGCCAGCGTCGCCACCGGCAGCGCCGGCTAAGTCGCCAAATGGTCAGCGTTCGCCAAGAGACCGGAGTCCGCCCGCGCCGGGCGGCCGAGTTCGTGGAGTACACGGGCCCGGCCCGCCTCGACCGGCGCACGAAGCTGCTCGTCCGGCGGGTGGTGCCCGGCGACATCGCGATCGTGGACCACACCGACCTCGACCGCGTCTCCGCCGAGGAGCTGATCGACGCGGGCGTCCGCGTTGTCGTGAACGTCGCCGAGTCGCAGACGGGGCGCTTCCCGAACCCCGGGCCGCTGACGCTCGTCCAGGGCGGCGTGCGCCTGATCGACGCGCCCGGAGCCGACCTGTTCGACACGGTCGCCGAGGGCGACGTGCTCACGGTGCGCGCGGGCGGGCTCTACCGCGGCAGCGAGCGGGTCGCGAGCGGGCACGTGCTGCGCGCCGACGAGCTGCGCGCGGCGCTGGCCGAGCAGCGGACGCGCGTGACCGACGCGCTCGGCGCGTTCGCCGACAACACGATGCGGTTCCTGCGCGACGAGAGCCGGCTGCTGGCGGAGGGCATCGACTTCCCGGCGATCGAGACGCGCTTCCGCGACCGGCACGCGCTGGTCGTCGCCCGCGGCCCCGGGCCACAAGCGCGACCTGCGGATGGTCAAGCCGTACATCCGCGACTTCCGGCCGGTGCTCGTCGGCGTGGACGGCGGCGCCGACGCGCTGCTCGAGGCCGGCTACAAGCCGCACGTGATCGTCGGCGACATGGACTCGGTCTCGGACCGGGCGCTGCACGTCCGGCGCGGAGGTGGTCGTGCACGCGTACGAGGACGGGTCGGCGCCGGGCGCGCCGCGCTGCGAGGAGCTCGGCGTGCGGCACCACGTCGTGCCGGCGCCCGGCGTGAGCGAGGACGTGGCGATGCTGCTCGCGTACGAGAAGGGCGCCGAGCTGATCGTCGCGGTCGGCACGCACTTCAACCTGGTCGAGTTCCTCGAGCGGAACCGCTCCGGCATGTCGTCGACGTTCCTGACGCGGCTGCGGGTGGGGGAGATCCTCGTCGACGCGAAAGGCGTGTCGCGGCTCGTCAGCCGGCGCGTCGGGGTGTGGCCGCTCGTCGTCGTGGCGCTCGCGGGGCTGGCCGCGATCCTGGTCGCGATCCTCGTCTCGCCGACCCTGCAGGACGTGCTCCAGCTGGTCGGGACGCGCCTGCGGGACGTCGTCGGCCTCGGCTGAGCCGAGCGTCGGCGCGAGCGCCCATGGCACACATTCGGCACCCATCCGGCACAGTCGCGTGCGGATTTCGGCGGTACGCTCGAAGGCGAGGGAGGCGGGTCCTTTCCCCACCCCGGGTGGGGGGACGGCGGACATGGCTCGAGGGGACATGGCTCGGGTAGACGCGTCCGGAACGCTGCTCGCGCCGCCCTGGGACGTCTGGGCGCTGATCGCCGAGCCGCACCACATGGCCGACTGGTGGGCCGGCTACCGCGCGGTGCGCCCCGACCGGCGCGGCCTGGCCGAGGGCGCGCGCTGGACCGTCGTGCGCAGCCTCGAAGCGGGGCTCGGCCTCTTCCGCAAGCCGGAGAGCGAGGGCCTGATCGTCATCCAGGCCGTCGAGCCGGGGCGCCTCGCTCGCCTGGCACGACGTCCAGCAGGGCTTCGAGGCGCGCATCGAGCTCACGGATGCGCCCGACGGCCTGACCGCCGCGTACGTCGCCCTCGACGCCCCGTGGCTGCGGCTGCGGAGCGAAGGCCTCCGCCACCTCCCGGAGACCGCGCTCACCCGGCTGCACGACCTCTGCCAGACTGCCGTCGCGCTCTGATGTTCGATCTGCGCTACCACGTTGCGTCGCTCGCGGCGGTCTTCATCGCGCTCGTGATCGGCATTCTCGTCGGCGTCGGCATCGCCGACCGCGGCGTGCGCGAGGACGCCCTGCGACAGGACCTCGCGAGCGCCAAGCAGGACCGGGACAAGGCACAGGGTCAGGCCGCGTTCCTCGAGCGACGCCAGAAGGCAACCCAGGACTACGTCGAGGCGAGCTACCCCGCCCTGATGAGCCGCAGGCTCGACGGGAAGCGGATCGCGCTCGTATTCGTCGGCTCGGTTGACGACGACATCCGCTCGAGCGTCGGCAAGGCCGTCGCCGATGCGAACGGCCGGCTTGCCGTCGGTCCGCGCGCTGAAGCTGCCCGTCGACCGCCGCACGATGCAGGCAGCGCTCGCGCGCCGTCAGCTCGCGTCGAGCTACGCCGGCGACGACGGCATGGGGGCGCTCGGGCGCGACCTCGCGGCCGAGCTCGCGGCGGGCGGCGACACGCCGCTCTGGAACGCCGTGCGCGCCGACCTCGTCGAGGAGCAGAGCGGCCGCCTGCGCCCGGTCGACGGGATCGTCGTCGCGCGCACCGCCTCGCCGCAGAAAGGCGCCACGGGGCGATTCCTGAAGGGTTTGTACGCCGGTCTCGCCGACGCGAACGTGCCGGCGGTGGGCGTCGAGAACACGGACGCTGCGACGACCGCCGTCGGCGTGTACCGCGAGCGCGGGCTGTCCACGGTGGACGATCTCGAGCAGCCGACCGGGCGCCTGGCCCTCGCCCTCCTGCTCGCGGGCGGTTCGGGAGGTCAGCTACGGCCTCCGCGAGGGCGACGACTCCCTGCTGCCGCCGATCGAGCCGCTGCCGCCGAGTGGCTGACCTGACCGTCCTCGTCGCCGCCCGCGACGAGGCGCCGCGGATCGCCGCGACCGTCGAGGCGCTGCGCGAGCAGTTCCCCGGCGCGGAGATCCTCGTCGCAGACGACGGCTCGCGCGACGGGACCGCGGAGCGGGCCGAGGCGGCCGGCGCGCGCGTGCTGCGGCTGCCGCGCCGCGGCAAGGGCCAGGCACTCACGCTCGCCGAGCGCGAGGCGCCGCCCGGGGCGGCTGCTGCTCTGCCGACGCCGACCTGGCCGGCGACCTGCGGCCGCTCGCCGAGACGGACGCCGACCTGGCGATCGCGGCGTTCGCCGAGCGGCAGGGCGGCGGCTTCGGGATCGCCAAGCGGACCGGCCGCGCGCTCGTCCGGGTGCTCTCGGGCTTCGACGCGCGCGAGCCGCTCTCCGGCCAGCGCGCGCTGTCGCCGGCCGCGCGCCGCGCCTGTCTTCCCGCTCGCCGCCGGCTTCGGCTGCGAGGTGCGCGGGACGATCGACGCGGCCCGCGCCGGGCCTGCGACGTCGACGGAGGTCGAGCTGCCGCTCGAGCACCGGGCGACCGGCCGGGACGCTGCGCGGCTTCGCCCACCGCGCGCGCCAGCTCGCGGACGCGGTGCTCGCGCTGCGGCCCGACCGCCGTCAACCACCGCGGCCTCCGCCTCCCGCTCGTCGGGTGGATCGCCGGCGTCCGCCGGGCCCGACCGTCGCGCTGATCGCCGCGATCGGCGCGGCCGACGACGCCTGGAGCGGCCCGGAGCGCGGCTTCCTCGCCCACCTGCGCACGCGGCGCACGACCGGGGTGCTGAAGCTCGTCGGCATCCCCGCGGTCGCGCTCGCCGCCACCCGTTCGCTCTCGGGCGCGCTGCTCGTCTCGCTCTCTGCGAACGCGCTCAACCAGCTCGACACGCGCCCTGGCCGCGCGCTCAAGGCGTACCTCGTGGCGGCCACGGTCGTCCGGGCCCCGCGCGGCGTGGCCGTCTGCCTGCTTCCCTACGATCTCCGCGAGATGGCGATGCTGGGGGACGCGGGCGCGAACGCGCTGGGGGCGCTGCTAGGCTTGAATTCCGTGAGCCTTCTCACGGCAAGAGGCCGGTGGATCGCGATCGGCGCCCTCGCAGGCCTCACCCTCCTCGGAGAACGTCGCTCCCTCGGTGAGCTCATCGAGCGCACGCCGCTCTTGCGCGAGCTCGACGCACTCGGCCGGAGCGCCGCGTGAGCGAGCGCCAGACCAAGTACGTCTTCGTCACCGGCGGCGTCGTCTCGGCGCTCGGCAAGGGCATCGTCGCCGCGTCGCTCGGCCGGCTGCTGAAGGCGCGCGGCCTGCGCGTGCAGGCGCAGAAGTTCGACCCGTACCTCAACGTCGACCCGGGCACGATGAGCCCGTTCCAGCACGGCGAGGTCTTCGTCACCGAGGACGGCGCCGAGACCGACCTCGACATCGGCCACTACGAGCGCTTCGTCGACGAGAACCTGTCGCGCAACGCGAGCCACACCGCCGGCGCGGTCTGGAGCGCGGTGCTGCGCCGCGAGCGCAAGGGCGAGTACCTGGGCGCGACCGTCCAGGTCATCCCGCACATCACGAACGAGATCAAGCACCGCATCAAGCGGGCCGCCGAGGCGTCGCCCGCCGACGTCGTCATCACCGAGATCGGCGGCACGGTCGGCGACATCGAGTCGCTGCCGTTCCTCGAGGCGATCCGCCAGTTCCGGCGCGAGGTCGGCGCGGAGAACGTGCTCTACCTGCACTGCACGCTCGTGCCGTTCATCGGCGCGGCGGGCGAGCTGAAGACGAAGCCGACGCAGCACTCGGTCAACGAGCTGCGCCGCATCGGTATCCACCCCGACATCGTCGTCTGCCGCTCGACCGACGAGCTCACGACCGACATCCGCGACAAGATCGCGCTCTTCGCCGACGTCGACGCGCGCGCCGTGATCTCGTGCCGCGACGTCCCCGACGTCTACCTCGTCCCCTCGCTGCTGCAGGAGGAGGGCCTCGACGAGCTCGTCTGCGAGGAGCTCGGGCTCGACACGCCGCCGGCCGACCTCGGCGAGTGGCTGCAGCTCACGGATCGCATCGGCGACCGGCTCGACGAGATCGAGATCGCGCTCGTCGGCAAGTACGTGAAGCTCCACGACGCGTACCTGTCGGTGCACGAGGCGCTGAAGCACGCGGGCGTCCACCACGGCTGCCGCGTGCGCGTGCGCTGGGTCGACGCGGAGCACATGTCCTACGAGGAGGCGGTCGAGACGCTCGAGGGCGTCGACGGCGTGCTCGTCCCCGGCGGGTTCGGCTCGCGCGGGTGGGAGGGCAAGATCCTCGCCTGCCGCGTCGCCCGCGAGCACGGCATCCCGTACCTCGGCATCTGCCTGGGCATGCACGTCGCCGTGTCGGAGTTCGCGCGGCACGTGGCCGGGCTCGAGGGCGCCAACTCGACCGAGATGGACCCCGAGACGCCGTTCCCGGTGATCGACCTGCTGCCCGAGCAGAAGGAGATCGAGGACCTCGGCGGCACCATGCGCCTCGGCGCGCAGGCGGTCGAGCTCGCGGACGGCACGCGCGCGCAGGAGGCGTACGGCGAGGCGGTCGTGCACGAGCGCCACCGGCACCGCTACGAGGTCAACAACCACTACCGGCCCGGCTCCAGGAAGCCGGCCTGGTCGTGTCCGGCACGTACCAGGAGGGTCGCCTGGTCGAGATCATCGAGCTGCCCGACCACCCGTGGTTCGTGGCCAGCCAGTTCCACCCGGAGTTCAAGAGCCGCCCGACGCGGCCGGCGCCGCTCTTCCGCGACTTCGTCGGCGCAGGGCTCGAGCGCGCGCGTACGCGCGACGGCAGCGCCGCTTCAGTCGCCGCCGGCTAGGCCGCGTCCCGCCTCGTCGAGCAGCTCGCTCATCGGGATCGAGGCGAACCCGCGCGCCGCGAGCGTCGCGAGCGCCCGGTCGAGCGCCCAGAGCGTGTCGGGGCGCCTGCCGCCGCCGTCGTGGAAGAGCACGACGGCGCCGCGCCGCATGCCGCGCTCGACGATCTGAGCGATCTCCTCGCGCGAGGCGTGCCGGGCGTCGCGCGAGTCGACCGACCACATCGCCGCCCTCATGCCGAGCGCACGCGCTTCGCGGGCGATCCGGCGGCGATCCTTGCCCCAAGGCGGCCGGACGAGCCGGGGCCGCCGGCCGGCGTGCGCCTCGATCACCTCGTTCGCGCGCTCGATGTCGGCGCGCAGCTCGTCGCGAGTGAGGTCGACCGTGTGCGCATGGCTGAAGGTGTGATTCGCGAGCTCGTGCCCCTCCGCCGCCGCGCGCTGCAGCAGGTCCTCGTGCCCCGGCACCGCCACGCCGACGACGAAGAACGTCGCCCGAGCGCCGTGGCTGGCGAGCAGATCGAGGATCTCCGGCGTGTTGGCCGGGTCGGGCCGTCGTCGAAGGTGAGCGAGAGCACGTCGCGCGCCAGCCGCTGCGGCTCGACGGCGGACAGGAGCTCCGGCTCGCCGCGGCGGCGCAGCAGCAGCTCGTCGCGGACGTGCACGGCGATCTCTCGCGGCCGCGGCAAGTCGGCGCGGCCGGGCCTCGGCAGGCGCATCGCGGCCATCCTACGGCGGCGTCCCGCGCGAGCCATGTCTCTTCCGGACAGGGCTGCGCGTGGGTCTGTCCCCGGGTGTATCGGGGCTGACCCAGGCCTCGTAGGCGCGTAGCCGGCCGCGCTCCGGCGACGCTTGGGTCAGCCCCCGATGAACCTGGCGACAGACCCATCGCGCCGACGCTGAGGTCAGCTCCCGCGCCGATTTCGCAGCGTCGCGACGCGCAAGCGGAGCGGCGCGGACACGCGCGGGCCGTCGCCGCGCGCCTAAGATCGCCGCGTGTCGGAGAACGGCCTCCCGGACGTCGCGCGCCTGTTCGTCGAGCTCGCCGCGCTGCCCAGCCCGTCCGGGCAGGAGCGCGCGGTCGCCGACGCGGTGACGCGCTACCTGCGCGACCTCGCCGTCGCGGTCGACGAGGACGACGCGGGCACGCGCATCCGGAGCGACCATGGGCAACCTGTATGCACGGCTCGAGCCGACCGCGCAGAACGGCGGCACGCCGATCTTCCTCTGCGCGCACCTCGACACCGTCCCGCCCGAGGACGCGATCGAGCCGGTCGTCGACGACGCAGGGCATGATCCGCAACGCGCGGCAGACGATCCTCGGCGCCGACGACAAGTCGGCGGTCGCGGTGATGCTCGAGGCGGCGCGGCGGATCCTCGCCGAGGGGCGGCCGCACGCCGGCGTCGAGCTGCTCTTCACGCCCATGGAGGAGGTCGGCCTCGAGGGCGCGGAGGCGTTCGACCACGAGCGGCTGGTCGCGAAGGTCGGGTACGTGTACGACCAGGCGTCGCCGATCGGCGACGTCATCCTCGGCGCGCCGCACCAGGCCTCGATCGACGTCACCTTCCGCGGCAAGGCGGCCCACGCCGGCATGGCCCCGGAGGAGGGGCGCTCCGCGATCGCCGCCGCCTCGCGCGCGATCGCCGACCTGCGCCTCGGCCGCCTCGACGACGTCACGACCGCGAGCGTCGGGCTGATCAGGGGCGGCACGGCGCGGAACGTCGTCCCGGAGGTCTGCTCGTTCACCTGCGACGTGCGCTCCCACGACCGGACGGCGCTCGGCGACCTCATCCGCGAGATGCTCGAGACCTTCACCTTCGCCGCGAGCCTGGCCGACTGCGACGTCGAGACGCAGGTCGAGGAGCACTTCAGCGGCTACCGCTTCCGCCAGTCGGACGAGCCGGTGCGGCTCGCCGCCGAGGCGCTGCGGCCGCAGCGGCTATGAGCCGAACTTCATCCTCACCGGCGGCGGCGCCGACGCGAACGTCTTCAACGAGCGCGGCCTGCAGTGCGTGAACCTCGGCAACGGGATGGCGAACATCCACTCGTCGGACGAGCACATCGCCGTCGCCGACCTCGAGGCGATGGTCGACGTGACGCTCGCGCTCGTCGACGCCGCCGCGCGGCGTAGATGCCCCTCGGCCTGCGGCGCGGCCGGGTCACGGCCGTCCGTCGAGCGCGCTGCCGGGCCTCGTGCGCCTCGAGGTCGACGGCGAGCCGTGCGTCGCGTACCCGCGCCTGACCGGCCCGGTCGCGCTCGGCGACGACGTGCTCGTCAACATGCAGGCGCGCGAGCTCGGGCTCGGCTCGGGCGGCTTCGACGTGCTCGCACGCGAACCTGACGCGCGGGCTCGGCCTCCCGGCGGAGCCCGGCGCGCACGTGATGACGCTGCCGTACACGCCGCTGCAGGCGGCGACGCGCTTCGCGGAGGAGGACGGGGTGGAGGCGGAGCGGCTCGACGGCATGCCGGTCGTCTGCTGCACGCTGCACAGCCAGGTCGCGCCGGTCGCGGCCGCGCTCGCCGGGCTCGCGCGTCGCCTACGTCCAGGTCGCCGGTGGAGCGCTGCCGGTGTCGCTCTCGGACACCGTGCGCGAGCTCCGGTCGCGCGGGCTCGTCGCGGAGTCGATCGCCGTCGCGCCCTGCTTCGACGCGGATCTGCAGTGCGCGAGCGTCGCGTCGGCGCTGCTTGTCGCGCGTCACGCGGGGCACGACGTGGCGATCGCGGCCGTCGGCCCGGGGATCGTCGGCACCGGCTCCGCGTTCGGCCACGGCGCGGCCGGGCTCGCCGAGGTCGCGAACGCCGCGCGAGGCGCTCGGCGGCGCAGCCGGTCCTCGCGGTCCGCGTGTCCGAGGCCGACCAGCGCGAGCGCCACCGCGGCGTCTCGCACCACACGAGCGCCGTGCTCGCGCTGTCGTCGCCCACGGTCGCCTGGCCGGCCGGTGTCGAGCCGCCGGCCTGGCTCGAGCCGCGAGTGGACGTCGACGCCGACGGCTGGCGCGAGGCCTGCGCCGGGCTGCCCCTCGCCCACATGGGCCGCGGCCCCGACGACGATCCGCGGTTCTTCGAGGCCGCCTTCGCGGCCGGCCTCCTCGCCCGCGAGCGAGCGACGTGAGCGCGACCGTCGACCATCGGTGCGTCGCTCTCGATCCACCTTCGGTGGGTCGTATCGGGGGCTGACCCAGGCGTCGTCGGAGCGCGAACGGAGGGGCATCCGGGGTGCCCCTGGACATTGATGGAGGAGCGGAAGCTCGGCCCGGTCGTCGGGCTCGGGACGTGGCAGACGTTCGGCGGCGACGCCGACACGGCTCGCGCGGTCGTCGGCGCCGCGCTCGACGCCGGCACCCGCGCTCTTCGACAGCTCGCCGATGTACGGCGGCGCCGAGCGGTCGCTCGGCGCGGCGCTCGAGGGCCGGCGCGACGACACAACCGTCGCCACGCAAGATCTGGGCGTCGTCCGTCGACGAGGCGCGCGCCCAGCTCGCGGACCAGCTCGACTGGTTCGGGCACGTCGAGATCGAGCAGGTGCACAACCTCGTCGCGTGGCGCCAGCACCTGCCGTGGCTCGAGGCCGAGCGCGACGCGGGCCGCATCGGCCGGCTCGGCGTGACGCACTACGACCCGTCCGCGTTCGGCGAGCTCGAGCAGGCGCTCCGCACCGGCCGCTTCGAGACCGTCCAGATCCCGCTCAACCCGCACGAGCGCGAGGCCGAGGAGCGGATCCTGCCCGCTCGCGCCGAGGACTGGACATCGCGGTCATCGTCATGCGGCCGCTCGGCGGCAGCGGCGGCGCGATCCGCGCGCGAGCCGCCGCCGGACGCGCTCGAGCCGCTCCGCCCGTTCGGTGTCGAGACCTGGGCGCCAGGCGCTCCTCAAGTGGGCGCTCTCCGACGAGCGCGTCGACGTCGTCATCCCCGCGACGAAGCGGCCCGAGCGCACCGCCGAGAACGCGCGCGCGGGCGAGCCGCCGCACTTCGGCGCCGAGCAGCGGCGGCTCGTCGAGCGGCTCGCAGGGTAGGGTTCCGGCGCCGTGAAGGTCGGCGTCGCCAAGGAGATCAAGACCGACGAGTACCGCGTCGCGCTGACGCCCGCGGGCGCGCTCGAGCTCGTCAAGCAGGGCCACGACGTGCTCGTCGAGACCGGCGCCGGCGTCGGCAGCGCCTTCGCGGACGACCAGTACGCGGCGGTCGGCGCGCGGATCGTGAGCGTCGACGAGGTCTGGGAGGCGTCCGAGCTGCTGCTCAAGGTCAAGGAGCCGATCGAGCCCGAGTACGCGCCGCCTGCGCGAGGGTCTCGTGCTCTTCACGTACCTCCACATCGCGGCCGACGAGCCGCTCACGCGCGCGCTCGTCGAGAGCGGCATCGCCGGCCGTCGCCTACGAGACGGTCGAGACCGACGACCGCCGGCTCCCGCTGCTGGCGCCGATGAGCGAGGTCGCCGGCCGGCTCGCCGCCCAGGCGGGCGCCTACTTCCTCGAGAAGCCGCTCGGCGGCCGCGGCCTCCTGCTCGGCGGCGTCGCCGGCGTCGCGCCCGGCCGCTGCGTCGTCATCGGCGGCGGGATCGTCGGCTACAACGCCGCGATCATCGCGCTCGGCCTCGGCGCCCAGGTGACGATCCTCGAGCGCTCGATCGACCGCATGCGCCACCTCGAGGAGATCCTCTCCGGGCGCGTCTCGCTGCTCATGTCGTCGGCGCTCCAGATCCAGGAGTCGGTCGCGGACGCCGACGTCGTCATCGGCGCCGTGCTGATCCCGGGCGCGCTGGCGCCGAAGCTGTCACCCGCGAGATGGTCGCCGGCATGAAGCAGGGCTCCGTGCTCGCCGACGTCGCGATCGACCAGGGCGGCTGCGCCGAGACGTCGCAAGCCGACGACGCACTCCGACCCGGTCTACGTGGTCGACGGCGTCACGCACTACTGCGTCGCGAACATGCCGGGCGCCGTGCCGATCACGTCGACGAAGGCGCTGACGAACGCGACGCTGCCGTACGTCGAGGCGATCGCGAACCTCGGCCTGCGCGAGGCGATCGCGCGCGACCGCGCGCTCGCCCGCGGCGTCAACGTGCTCGACGGCAAGATCACGTACGAGGCCGTCGCCGAGGCGCACGACCTCGAGTACACGCCGCTCGACGACGTGCTGCCGCTCTCGCCGGTCTAGGTCGGCGTCTCGGCCGTCTTCTTCTTCGTGCGCTGGCTCGGGCTGATCCTGATCACGAGATACGTGACGCCGGCCGCCAGCGCGATCACGCCGCACGATGAAGAACGCCAGCCCGATGAGTCCAAGGAACGGTCCCCACGACCGGTTTAGAGTAGCGCCATGCCGCGCGCGTGCGTCATCGTGCTGGACGCGGTCGGCGCTGGCGAGCTGCCTGACGCTGCCGACTACGGGGACGAGGGCTCCGACACCCTCGGCAACGTCGCGCGCGCCGTCGGCGGCCTCGACCTGCCGAACATGGAGGCGCTCGGGCTCGGCAACGTCGAGCCGCTCGAGGGCTGCCCGCCGCAGCCGGGCGCGCCCGCGATCGCCGGCCGGCTGCTCGAGCGCTCGAAGGGCAAGGACACGACGAGCGGCCACTGGGAGCTGATGGGCATCGTCACGCCGACGGCGATGCCGACGTACCCGCACGGCTTCCCGCACGACGTGCTCGACCCGTTCAGCGCACCGCACCGGCCGCGGCGTGCTCGGCAACGTCGCCGCCTCGGGCACCGAGATCATCCAGGAGCTCGGCGAGGAGCACCAGCGCACGGGCAAGTGGATCGTCTACACGTCCGCCGACTCGGTCTTCCAGATCGCGGCGCACGAGGAGACGATCCCGCTCGAGGAGCTGTACGAGGCGCTGCCGCGTCGCCCGCGAGATCCTCACCGGGCCGCACGCGGTCGGCCGCGTGATCGCGCGGCCGTTCACCGGCGACGCCGGGCCACTACGAGCGCACGCCGAACCGCCACGACTTCTCGCTCGTGCCCGCGCCGCCCGAACTACCTGTCGCTCATCCGCGACGCCGGCAACACGGTCTACGGCGTCGGGAAGATCGGCGACATCTTCGCCGGCCAGGACATCGACGAGTCGAACCCGACGAAGTCGAACGCGGAGGGCATGACCGTCACCGAGCGGCTGCTCCGCGAGGCCGACGACGGCAGCTTCATCTTCGTCAACCTCGTCGAGACCGACCAGCTCTGGGGCCACCGCAACGACCCGGTCAACTTCCACCGCTGCCTGCAGGACTTCGACCACCGGCTGCCCGACCTGCTCGACGCGCTGCAGCCCGGCGACCTGCTGATCATCACCTCCGACCACGGCTGCGACCCGACGACGCCGTCGACCGACCACTCGCGCGAGCACGCGCATGCTGCTCGCCTACGCCGACGGGAAGAACGCGGCCGGGCCGCATCCACGAGGAGGGCGAGTTCGCCGACGTCGGCGCGACCGTCAACCGCTGGCTCGGCGGCAAGGCGCCGTCGCCGCAGATCCCCGGCACGCCGATCATCGAGCCGTGAGGGTGCAGCGCAGCCGATCACGGGCCTCGGCCACGGCGCGCGCCCGCCGGCGCTGGTCGGCCGTCGCCTCGGCGCCGACCCGCGCGAGCACGCGCTGTTCGCGGTCGCCGAGCACCGGCCCCGCCGCGTGCTCGACGTCGGCTCGGGCGACGGCGAGTTCGCGGAGTGGTGCGCACGCCGGCTGACCGTCGAGGTCGTCGCCGTCGACCAGTCCGTCTGGCTTGGCGGAGCACCGACGCCGACGGGCTGCCGTGCGAGGACGCCGGCAGTTCGACGTCGTCGCCGCGAACGAGGTGCTGCCGGGCGTGCAGGAGCTCGACATGGTGCTGGCCGACCTCGCCCGCGTGCTGCGGCCGGGCGGCCGCCTCGTCGCGCTGACCGCGTCCGAGCGCTACCTCGAGCCGCTGCTCGCGCCCTCGACGTTCCCGTTCTCGGCCGAGAACGGCGTCGCCGCGCTGGAGCCGCTACTTCGCCCGCGTCGAGCGCCGCGACGTCGTCGGCGACGTCGTCTTCCCGACCCGCGACGCCGTGCGCGGCTTCCTGCGCGACATCGACGAGGCCGCCGCGATCGACGTCGACACGCTGCCCGAGCCGTTCCACGCGACCGTCCGCACGGCCGTCCTCGTCGCGGAGAAGGCAGCGTGAGCCTCACCGACCCGGACGTCGTCCGCCGCGAGTACGCGACCGAGGACGGGCTAGCCGCGCGCGCGTCGGTCTACGGCCGCGAGGAGTTCGGCGAGGGCGATGCCCGCCGGACGGCGCTCGACGCGATCGCCGAGGTCGCGCCGCGGCGCGTGCTCGAGGTCGGCTGCGGCCGCGGGGAGTTCGCCGAGCGGCTTGTCGCGGAGCTCGACGTCGACGTGGTCGCGATCGACCAGTCCGAGCGCATGGTCGAGCTCACGCGCGCGCGCGGGATCGACGCCCGCGTCGCCGACGTCCAGGCGCTTCCGTTCGGCGACGGCGAGTTCGACTGCGTCGTCGCGAACTGGATGCTCTACCACGTGCCCGATCTCGACCGCGGGCTCGCCGAGGTCGCGCGCGTGCTGCGTCCGGAGGGCCGCCTCGTGGCGGCCACCGAACAGCCTCGACCACCTCGGCGAGCTCTGGCGACTCGTCGGCCGCGACCGCTGGTCGGAGTCCGAGCGGTTCTTCGCCGAGAACGCGGAGGCCTCGCTACGGCCCGCATTTCGCCCGCGTGGAGCGCCACGATCTCGAGGGCCGCGTCGTCTTCGAGGACGCCGCGGCCGTTCGCCGCTACGTGGGGTCGTCGGTCACCCACAAGCACCTGGCCGACCGCGTTCCCGAGCTCACCGAGCCGCTCGTCGCGCGCTCGCTGACCAGCGTCTTCGTGGCGGACAAGGCATGACGATCCGCGCGGCCGAGCTGATCGAGCGCAAGCGCGACGGCGAGGAGCTCGCGCGCGAGGAGCTGCGCGACCTGCTGCTCGGCTACGCCCGCGGCGAGGTGCCCGACTACCAGATGAGCGCGTTCTGCATGGCCGTGATCTTCCGCGGGCTCACGCCCTGCCGAGACGCACGCGCTCACCGACGCGATGGTGCAGAGCGGCGAGACGCTCAACCTCTCCGCCGAGCTCGGCCGCAAGGCGGTCGACAAGCACTCGACGGGCGGGGTGGGGGACAAGACGTCGATCGCGGTCGCGCCGCTCGTGGCGGCCTGCGGCGTGCCCTTCGCCAAGATGAGCGGCCGCGGGCTCGCGCACACGGGCGGCACGCTCGACAAGCTCGAGTCGATCCCGGGCTTCCGCGTCGAGCTGACGCGCGACGAGTTCATCGCCCAGGTCAAGGAGGCCGGCGTCGCGATCATCGGCCAGACCGGCGACCTCGTCCCTGCCGACAAGAAGCTCTACGCGCTTCGTGACGTGACGGGCACCGTCGACTCGATCCAGCTGATCGCCGCCTCGATCATGTCCAAGAAGATCGCGGCCGGCGCGCAGGCGATCGTCCTCGACGTGAAGGTCGGCGACGGCGCGTTCATGAAGACGGTCGGCGACGCGCGCGCCCTGGCCGAGACGATGGTCGAGCTGGGCCGGCGTGCCGGCCGCGAGACGGTCTGCCTGCTCACCGACATGGACCAGCCGCTCGGAAGCGCCGTCGGCAACGCGCTCGAGATCCGCGAGGCGAGGGCGACGCTGCGCGGGCGCAGGGCCGCCCGACTTCACGGAGCTCGTGCTGAGCGCCGTCAGCCTGCTGCTGTCCCTCTCGGATCTCGGCATCGACCAGGCCGAGGGCCGCGCCCTCGCCGAGCAGGCGATCGCGGACGGCTCTGCGGTCGCGGCGTACGAGCGCTGGATCCGCGCGCAGGGCGGCGACCCGGACGAGAGCGTCCTGCCGACCGCGCCGGTCGTGCGGCCGGTTCCCGCGCCCGCGGACGGCTACGTCGAGCCGGATCGCGGCGATCCAGGTCGGCCGCGCCGCGCTGCATCTCGGCGCCGGCCGCGCGGCGGCCGGGGACACGATCGACCACGCGGTCGGCGTGATGTGCCTCCGCAAGCGCGGCGACGAGGTCGCGGCGGGCGATCCGCTGGCCGAGATCCACGCCCGCGACGAAGCGAGCGCCGCGACCGCGGTCGACGAGGTGCTCGCCGCGTACGAGGTCGCGGAGTCCGCGCCGCCGCGGCGCCAGATCATCCTCGAGACGATCGGCTGACTCACAGGCCAGGGACAGGGGGCCGCAGCTAGCCCGGTCGGCGCGTTCCGGGGACATCACGGGGAACCGCTCGCTCAGACACGGGAAAAGACGACCTGCTCCGTTGTCACGACCCTGCCGTCGTCGCCCACCGTGGTGCTCGTGCCGCTCTCGGGCAGCTCGACCCCGCGGAAGCCCGCACCGTTCGAGCGTCTCGACAAGGTCTCTCGAAGTCGTCGCCGATATGCCGGACACGATCGCGATGAATCTCGATGAGAATCTCAAGGTCGTGCCGGGTCGAGCTCAGCAGTGCGGCCATGCCGGCTACGACGGCGCCTTCGCTTCCCTCGACGTCGATCTTGATCACGCGAGCGTTGGCAATCTCGTCATCGTTGAGAATCTCTGTCAAGCGGGCGGGCATCGACGGCCGCTGCGCGCCGGAACTCGGGGTTCGGAGGCTCGACAACAGTGGCGCCCAGGTTCCGAGGATGCGCCCAGAGCACGACCTCGGTGCGGCGGTCGAGCGCGGCCACGTTCACCAGCCGGATGTTGCGCGCCTGATTCAGCTCCACGTTCCGCCGCAACCGCTCGAAGTTCGTGTGGAGAGGCTCGATTGCGACGACGCGGCCTGACTTGCCGACGAGCTCCGCCGCCACGAGCGTGAAGTAGCCGATGTGAGCGCCAACGTCGACGAACGTGTCTCCAGGGCGCAGTCGCGCCGCGAGCCAACGGGTGAGCGGTTTCTCCCATGTCCCGGTGAAGTAGACGGACGCGCCCAACGTCTCAGCCGTCGTGCCGGCGAACTTGCTGCCGCCGGCGATTCGAACGACGAACGGGTGATCATGACCCCAGAGCGGTCCCGCCGCGTGGCGATATACCGTGGCGCGAAGTCGCCGAGATTGCGAGTAGCGGAGGATTGCGCGGACCACTGGGATGGCCGCGTGCGCACCGAGATGCTTGAGTCGCGGCCGTCCCGTTGCCCACTCTTCCACGTTCGAGTGCGGGCACGAGCGGGCGATCCGCGTCCCGCTCGCGAGGAGCTTCCTGACCCGCGCCGTCATCAGCTCCAGTGTGCCGGGTCGGCGGCGAAGGTCGAGGGCCGGCTTGCCGCCGGCGGTCGGTTGAGGATCGCGGCGCTCAGTCTGGCGCGACGATGAGGGCGCCGCAGCTGTGCGTACCCTCGGCGTTCACGCACTCCTCGGGGGGGACGACGTCGGCTTTGTAGCCGTCGAGGATCGACAGGCGGAAGCCGGGCATCTCGGCGAGCACCTCGCGGCCGGCGTGCTCGACCCCGGGCGTGGCCCGCCATCCCCAGTCGTCGACGACGACGCGGCCGCCCGGCGCGAGCACGGGCAGCACGCGACGCAGGCTGTCGCGGATCGACTCGTAGAGATCGCCGTCGAGGAACGCGAAGGCGATCCGCTCGGGCATCTCGGCCTGCGGGATCTCGCCGAACCAGCCCACGTGGATGACGGGTGGCCGCAATCCAGCGGCGCGGAAGCGCTCCACGAGCACGTCGACCGAGGTCTCGAAGACGGGGCGCTCGAGGGCCCCGACGCCGTGGTCGTTCGGTCCGGTCGGCGGCAGCCCGGCGAACGAGTCGTAGACGTGCAGGACCTTGTCGCTGCCGGCCGCGTCGAGGAACGAGCGGAGCAGGATCGAGGTCGTGCCCTGCCAGCAGCCCATCTCCACGACGTCGCCCTCGACCCCGTCGTCGATCGTCGCGGCGAGCTGCATGAGGACGATCTCAAGCGCGCCGACGCTCATCATCGTCGTGGCCAGCGGCGCGCGGTGGAGCACCGGCGAGACCAGCGCGGCATGGGTCAGCCGGTGGGCTATCAGCATGTACCTCCGTGTGTCGATCGGGACACGCCCCGCCTGCCCAGCCAGCATAGGCCGTTCGATGCGCGGCGCTTCGCCACGGGCTCGCATGGCACGGCGCCACCCTGAGCGACTACCCGCCGTCCGAATGGCGCGTCGGGAGCGAGACAGCATGAGTTTCACGTGTACGGCCGCGGCGGCGAGCCGTACGACCGCTGCGGGGCGCCGATCGAGAAGACGAGGGCGGGCGGGCCGGGGCACCTGGTTCTGCCCGCGGTGCCAGGCGGCCGCGCTCTAACCGGGCTCGGTGCCCGGCGGGTAGTGGTACCAGCCGCCGACCGTATTGCGCGCTCGCTCGCCGGCAGCCTCAGAGATGCGCTCGACGTGGTGCTCCTTGTGGCCCGCCACCTCGAAGACGACGATGCTGTTGAACGAGGGCTGGACGACGTGCTCGCCGCCTTGCCGGTCGCGCACGACGAGCTGGCCGCCCATCTCGGGAGTCCAGCCCGGCGTCAGGTACGTCACCGTGGCCACCCGCCGTCCGCGGCCGCGATCGTCGTGCGGCCCGAGATAGTCGCCGGCCTCCATCCGGTGGAGCACGAAGTCGTCGGTCACGGCGAGGTCGAGGCCCGTGATCTGCTCGAAGAACGACGCGAAGACGTCCGACTGCATGCTGCGGCGGAACTGCATGAACGCGAAGGTGGTGTCGCTGAGACCCTGGGCCGGGTCGACGGCGACCATCGTTTGAAACTTGAAGAACCGGTCCTGGTCGTCCGCCTCCTCGAACACGTCTCCCTTGACGCCCTCGCCCGGGTGCGAGTACAGGCCGAAGTTTCCGGCGAAGACGGCGTCGTTCGCGAGGAAGCTCGCAAGCTGCTCCGCGAGCGGCTCGTGCAGGAAGTCCTCGATGAGGGTCATACGCGCCGGGTGCGACGTGAACGCTTCGCGCCGGGCCGCGAGCGCATCTGGCTCGAGGTGGCGCGGCTGCACGAATCGGCTCAGCGCGGAGACGTCGAGCTGGGCGTCGGTATCCATCGTCTGAGCATTGTCGATAATCGGCAGGCCCGCAATCCGCGGCTTGGCGGCCCGTGGCCTCTCGCTCGCACCCCCGCTACGGTAAGAACGTGGGGGCTGAAGCTGTTCACGACCCGGGCGCCGCTGCGTACGTCGGAACCGCCGAAAGAGCGTCGAGCGCGCCGACGGTCATCGATGCGGTCGACGTCGCTCGTGCATTTGGCGAGAAGCGGGCGCTCGACGGCGTCACGTTCCGCGTCCGGGCGGGTGAGATCCATGCGCTGCTCGGACACGAACGGAGCGGGCAAGACCACGCTGCTCCGGATCCTCACGGGACTGCTGCACGCCGACAGCGGCTCGGTGACGACCGCGGGCTTCGACCCGGTCGACAATCCGCGTGGCCTTCGGGAGCGGGTCGGGCTCGTTCCCCTCCGCCGACCGCACGTTCTACCTGCGGTTGTCCGGTGTCGAAAATCTCGCCTTCTTCGCCCGCCTCTACGGCTTCCGCAGGCGTGAAGCCGTGGCGCGAGCGAAAGACGTGATGGTCAACGTGGGGCTCGAGGACGCGTTCAAAGTCCGCGTCGGCGTGTACTCGCACGGCATGCAGAAGCGTCTCTCCGTCGCGCGAGCGTTGCTGTCCGACCCCACGGTTCTCCTCGTCGATGAGGCTACTCACGATCTCGATCCGGAAGGCGCGGCCCGCGTGCGTGAGTTGATCGCCGGTCTCGCCGCGACCGGGGTCGCGGTTGTGTGGACGACGCAACGCGTCGAGGAGATCCGCGGCTTCGCCGATCACGTGACGCTGCTGAAGGGCGGCCGCGTGGCGTTCCACGGGACCGTCCCCGCGCTCATGGCGCACTCGAACCCGCGCCGTTACATCGTCCAGCTGGCCTGCGCCGACGCGACGACCAGGCCGGGGCTCGACTCGCTGAACCGCGCCGTCGCCGGGCTCGGAGCGTCACGCACCTGCCGTACGACGACGACGACCACTTCCTGCTCGTCCTCCATCCCGGACACCGTCCTCGGCGAGGCGATCGCCGCCCTGAACACCGCGCGGTTCCACGTCATCGGCTGCACGAGGAGCAGTCGGAGATCGAGCAGGCGTTCATGTCGCTGACCGGAAACGGCCGGCCGCCGGCGGAGGCGGCCGAATGAGCGTCGTCGCCGTCGAGCGGGCGAAGGCAGGTGCGCTCGTGGCGCGCGCCCGAATGACGCTCGGCGAGATGCGGAAGCTCGGCGCGTTCCTGCGCCGCGACTTCATCACCGCGTTGACGCTACAAGTCGGCTTTCTTCGGTGAGTGGTTTGGCCTTGCCGTTACGGCGTTCATGTTCTACTTCACCGGCCGCCTCGTGGACGCCGGCAAGCTGCCGTCCTACAACGGCCACAGGAGCAGCTACTTCGAGTTCGTCCTCGATCGGGATGGTGCTCGGCGCGTTCATCCAGATCGCGCTCAACCGGGTCGTCGGCGGTGATGCGCCAGGAGCAGTTCGCGGGAACGCTCGAGTCGCTCCTGATGACGCCGACCGGCGTCGTTCACGGTGCAGTTCGGGTCCGTCATGTACGACCTGATCTTCCTGCCGATCCGGCTGGTCATTTTCGTCGCGGTCTTCGCGGTGCTGTTCGGCCTCACCTCACGGCGGGAGGCATCCCACAGGCCTTCGTCTACCTGCTCGCGATCATCCCGTTCGTCTGGGGGCTCGGCCTCATCACCGCGGGCTGACGATGACGATCCGCAAGGGCGCCGCGTTCGTCGGCCTCGGCGTCGCCTTCCTCATGCTTGGGTCAGGCGCGTTCTTCCCGGTCGGAGTCCTGCCCGGCCCGCTGGCGAGCACCGCCGAAGGCAATCCGATGGCGATTTCGATGACCGGAATCCGCGAGGCGCTCATCGGCGGCGCGGGCTGGGGCCACATGGCCCACGATCTCGCGATCCTCGTTCCCGTCGCGATCATCTCGCTCGTGATCGGCAACCTCACGTTCCGAGTAGGGGTGCGTCGCGAGCGGAGCCGCGGGACGCTCGGCCTGTACTGACCGGCCGGCCGTTGAATCTGCGGGGCGTATGTACTGTTTGACGAGGGAGCGACCGCGAGTCGCACAGTCAATGCTGCCAAGGGGGATGCGGGCGTGACCGGACGAGCTTTCAGACAAAGCGTTGCTGCTGCCGCAGCACGCACTCCCGAGCACGTCGTCTATCGCTCGTTCGTCTCCGAGACGGTCCTGCTGAACCTCGAGACCGGGCGGTATTTCGGCGTGAATCCCAGCGGCGGGCGGATGCTCGAGGAGTTGGTGAACGCACAGACGGTCGAGGAAGCGGCGCAGCGTCTGTCAGAGCACTACGGCCGTCCGCGCTCGGAGATCGACAGCGATCTCCAGACGTTCTGCGCCGATCTGACGAGCCGCGGCCTTCTCGAGCTGCATCCGAGTGGCTCGGGTGACGATCCGGCCGAGGTCGCGCCGCGGACTCGGTGGCTGGCGGCGGTATTCGGCCTTCGGCCTCGAGCTGCTGAGCAGCCTCAGGGTTCCGCAGCTCGTCGACGTCGATGAGCATCGCAAGGGACGGCCGACGGTCGTCCGCGAGCTGGCGCCCGACGAGGCCAGGCGCTGGCGCTACCCGCAGGGGCGACGTGCTCGTCGACCGCCGGCTGCCGGACGGCCGGCTCATGCTGGGCGTCGACCACACCGACGGCGTCGGCTACCGCATCTGGTCGACGGGTTACGGGCGATTCGTCGTCTCGGACGACGCGCTGGAGATCCGCGCCGCGGTTTCCCGTACGGCTCTGTCCAAGTGGCAGCGGCTGTTCTTCGCGCAGGTGCTGCCGCTGGCGGCGGCGGTGCGAGGCACGCTTGCTCCTCCACGCGAGTGCGGTCGCCTTCGACGGGTGTGCGTACGCCTTCGCCGCTCAGTCGGGAACGGGAAAGACCTCGACGGCGCTGCACCTGCTCGGCCACGGCGCGACGCTGGTCACCGACGACGTCCTCGCCGTGACGGCGACCGATCGCGCCTCTGGCGCATCCCGGCGCGTCGGTGGTGGCCGTCAACAGCGAGGATCTGGCCGGGCTCGATCGCGACGAGCGCGCGCTGGTCGGCGCCGTCGATGCAGCCATCGACGGCAAGGCGCAGGTGAGGATCGCGCCGATCACACAGCCGCTGCCACTCGCGGCGGTCTACTTCCTGGAACGCGGCGAAGGGACGCGGTCACTTCGAGATCGAGGAGAGCGCGCCGACCCGCGGATGCTGCTCGGTAGCGCGTTCATCACGTACCTGCGCACACCGGAGTACCTGACGACGATGCTCGATGGGGCCGCTCGCCTGTCTCGCGTCGTCCGCCTGTTCAACGTGCGCGTGCCCGCGCGTTCGGCGCGGCCGCTACCTCGCGCGAGCTCGCCGAGCATATTCGCGCGCTCGGCGCGGCACGAGCCGCATGACCACTGGTTGGCACCAGAGCGAGCTGACCGGCGAACGGCGCAGCCTGCGAGAGAAGGCGGCCCTGTTCGCGGAGATCACGTCCACGTACGTCCGAGTGCGATGGCTGCTGGCACGTAATGGGCTCCGCCCGACCGTCGCCCGCCTGCGGGCCGGGGCGCCGGCGAGGAGCGGAGCCGGTGACGCGCGAACAGCAGATCGTCGCCGTGCGGCTCGGATTCGTCGTGGCGAAGGCGCTCGACCCGCTTGCCGTTCGATTCGCGTTGCCTGATGCGGTCGCTCGTGCTGACGGCGATGCTCGCCCGGCGCGGCATCCCGTCGTCGGTCGTTATCGGCGTCCGGCCGGAGCCCGAGTTCGCGGCCCATGCGTGGGTGGAGAGTGACGGCGCCGCCGTTCTGCCGCCCGGCCGGTACGGTCGCGTGGTCGAGGTTTGACGCCGGGACTGCCTGCCGGAAGTCCGGCCGTCGTCGGGATCTTCAGTCCACAGCGGTCGTTCACGCGCGAGACTGCCGCCGCCGCGCTTGGCTGGAGCGCCCGATCGGTCGTCGCTGCCGGGCCATTTGCCGTCGCGCATACGGCAGGCCACGCGGGACGTGCCGGTGACGTCGACTGCGTGGTCGTCGGCAAGATCTGGAACGCCGTCGAGCTCGTCGGGGAGCGCGGCGCGCGCGGATTCGCTCGCCTGCTGGCCTCGGCGTACGCCGAGGAGGGGCTCTGCAGTTGCTCCGTTCGCTTCGCGGCTCGTACGCCGTCGTCTTCTATGACGCGGCGAGCCGGCGCGCCGTTGTAGCGGGCGATCATTTCGCGAGCTACTCCGTCTACCACGCGCGGGCGGGCGGCGACGTCTTCTTCGCGTCGGAGCCCGAACTGCTGCTGACACGCGCTCCCCAGGCGACCGCGTCCCGACCCGCTGGCCATCGTCGCCTCGCTCGGCGGCGGTGGTGTGGCGGGGTTCACGACCTGGTACGCAGGCGTCCAGAAGGTCGCGATCGGCGCGTCGCTGCAGATCGACGCCGGACGGTCTGGCGGAGATCCCGTACTGGACACCGGAGTACGCGCCGCTTCGAGCGGGCATCGCGCGCCGAGCTGGTCTCCGGCCTGTGGGATCACGTCGAGTCCGCCGTTGGGCGGCGCCTCGTCCGGGGCGGCAAGACGGCCATCATGATGAGCGGCGGCGTCGATTCGTCGACGGTGGCCGCAGCGGCCGCGTCGAGCCGTGCGCCGGGCGATCGACGTCACCGGCTACGCGGTGGCGTTCCCCGACTATCCGGACGTCGACGAGTCGGAGCGGATCACCGCGCTCGCCGGAGCCACCGGCATCCCGGCCGTGCAGCTCAAGATCGAGCCGCGCGGCTTGCTGCGAGTGAGCCTCGAGTTTTTCGAGCGGTGGGGTACGAGCATTCCCTACCCCGGCTACCTCTTCGAGCACGAGACCTTGCGGCGGGCGGCTGCCGAAGGCGCGACGGTCGCCCTCGACGGACAGGGTGGCGACGAGACCTTCGGGTTCTTCCGATACGGGCCGTCGGAGCTCGTACGCCGCGGTCGCCTGATCGAGAGCTGGCGCGCCATCGGGCGGGCTCCGGGAGGGTACGGCAGGCGGCGGCGCGTCATCTGGCGTACGTGGCGGCATGTCGTCCTGGCAGGGCGCCTTGCCGCATGCCGTCCACGCTCGACTCCCGCGGGCGGGCGTCGCTGCGCGTCCGCCCTTCTGGCTCAGGGCCGAGCACGCGCGCTGGTATGTGAGCGTCGCCGATGTCTGGCAATGGAAGAGACAGCCCGTTTCGTGGGCCTGGTCGGAGATGGCCGATCTGCTCGCAGGTCAGGCGCGGTCCGGCCTCGCTGAGTTTCTTCGCCGACGGGCCGCCTCGGTAGGTCTCGAGGCGCGACCGCCGCTGCTCGACGTCGATCTGACCGAATTCGTTCTCCGGCAGCCACCCGAGGCGACCTTCGACCCGTTCGTCGACCGGCCGCTCATTCGCGAGGCATTGCTTCACCTGGTACCGGACTCTGTCCGGCTGCACACGAAAAAGAGCGACCAGTCGCCCTTTTTCTACGACTCGATCGTTGCCGATCTCGCCGTCATCCGCCGGTTGTTCGGCGACGCAGACGCACGTGCGCTCGAGTTCGTCGAGCGCACGGAGCTTGCGCGAATGCTCGCCGATCCGCCGCGTCGCGGCGACAGAGGTTTCGCCAGCTGGTCGACTGCGCTCTGGTCGATTCTGGCGCTCGAGCTATGGCTCCGCCGGGAAGAAGATCGGAGCGCAATCACGGACATCCTCGGCTGGGAGCTGACGGAGCCGTCGTCGACCGTCATCCGCTCGTGACGGCCGCTGACCTCCAACTTTTCTCAATCTTGCCCCTACGCCGGCCCGACCGTACTGTCTAGGCGTACGTCGATTCCGCGAAAGGGGGAGACATGGAGAAGAAGGTTGAGGGCCACGAGGAGTACACGAAGCCCGAACTTCGCGAGTACGGCGACCTTCGGGAGCTGACCGCCGGGAACCAGTCGGGCACGTCACACCGACACGGCGACGGGCACGCCGGTTCCGTTCGTCTTCAGCGGCCCGATCCCGTAACTGATTCGTCGCCTTTCGGCGGCCGGCTCGAAGTGGTCGGCCGCCGTTCGGCTGTCCTTCTTTTCGCCGGCGCCCAAGTACGCTGAGAGCGGATGCGCGATAGTTCACGCCCGGCGAGCCGGCGGATTGTCTTCTACGACCGGCCTGGCTGGGAGCGCTTGTCGCCTGCGGCGATCGACCGCACCGGCCTGGGCGGGTCGGAGACCGCTCTCGTTCGCGTCGCGGCTGCGCTTGCCGCCCGCGGGCACGACGTCACCGTGTACGCCGACACGTTCGAGGGAGTCGTCGACGGGGTCACCTACCGTCCCTGCGAGCGTTGGGACCCGGGCGATCCGGTCGATGCGGTCGTCGTCTCGCGGTTGCCGGAACTGTTCGACCACGAGATCGCAGCGCCGATCCGCGTGCTCTGGTGCCACGACGCCTTCTACAACGGGCTGACGCCAGAACGCGCCGGCCGGATGACGTCGGTTGTCGTTCTCTCCGACTGGCAGCGTGACGTCTTCGCGCGTCGTTATCCGCCAGTCGCGGACAAGCTCCGGATCATTCGCAACGGCATCCGGCTCTACGACGACGACGGGCGCGGCCTCTACGAGGGGCGAGCGAGCGCTTCGGAGAGCGCGCTCCGCGCTGCATCTACTCCTCGCTGCCCAGCCGCGGGCTCGATGTCCTTCTCGAGGTCTGGCCCGAGATCCGGCGGCGGGTTCCGGAGGCCGAGCTGGACGTCTACTACGGCTGGGAGGTCTACGACCAGATCGCCGAGCGAAGTCACCAGCTGCGCGGCTACAAGGTCCTCCTCGATCACTTGCTCGAGCGCGCAGGCGGCGAGGCAGGCGGCGTTTTCATGCGAGGCCGCGCTGAGCCAGCCCGAGCTGCATGCCGCGATGGCACGAGCGCGCGTCTGGTCGTATCCGACCGCGGCCCCGGAGACGAGCTGCATCAGCGCGATGGAGGCACGCGCCGCCGGTCTCGCGATCGTGACCAGCGACTTCGCCGCCCTCTCCGAGACCGTCGGTCACGACCACGGCGTGCTGATCCCGGTCGACGAGGGGCTGATCCGCTTCGAGGAGCCGCAGCCGAGGCTCGAGCTGCCGAACCACACGGCCGAGTACCAGGCCGCCTTCGTCGACGCGGTCGCCGAGCTGCTCGTCGATGCGGACGCGTGGGCGCACCAGCATGCCCGCGCGCTGCGCGGCGTCGAGAGCCCTCGACTGGAGCCGCCGCGTGGAGGACTGGGAGCAGCTACTGCTTCAGGACTCGGCGCCGCGGATCTCCCATGCCCGGCCGTCGGCCGAGCGGTAGCGCCGGCGCCTCAGTACGCTGAGAGCGGATGCGCGATAGCTCACGGCCCGCGAGCCGGCGGATTGTGTTCTACGACGGGCCTGGCTGGGAGCAGCTGGTCGCCGGCGGCGATCGACGGCAGGGGCCTGGGCGGGTCGGAGACCGCTCTCGTCCGCGTCGCAGCTGCGCTTGCCGCCCGCGGGCACGACGTGACCGTGTACGCCTCCACGTTCGAGGGAGTCGTCGACGGGGTCACCTACCGTCCCTGCGAGCGTTGGAACCCGGGCGATCCGGTCGACGCGGTCGTCGTCTCGCGGGTGCCGGAAGTGTTCGACCACGAGATCGCAGCGCCGATCCGCGTGCTCTGGTGCCACGACGCGTACTACACCGGGCTGACGCCCGAACGCGCCGGCCGCATGACGTCGGTTGTCGTTCTCTCCGACTGGCAGCGTGACCTCTTCGCGCGCCGCTATCCGTCGGTCGAGGACAAGCTCCGGATCGTCCGCAACGGAATCCGGCTGTACGACGACGACGGGCGCGCCCTTTACGAGGGAGCGGAGCGAGCGTTCGCAGACCGCGCTCCGCGCTGCATCTACTCCTCGCTGCCCAACCGCGGGCTCGACGTCCTCCTCGAGGTCTGGCCCGAGATCCGGCGGCGGGTTCCGGACGCCGAGCTGGACGTCTACTACGGCTGGGAGGTCTACGACCAGATCGCCGAGCACGATCACCGGCTGCGCGGCTACAAGGTCCTGCTGTACCACTTGCTCGAGCGCGCAGGCGGCGAGGCAGGCGGCGTCGTCATGCGAGGCCGCGTGAGCCAGCCCGAGCTGCATGCCGCGATGGCACGAGCGCGCGTCTGGTCGTATCCGACCGCCTTTCCGGAGACGAGCTGCATCAGCGCGATGGAGGCACGCGCCGCCGGTCTGGCGATCGTGACCAGCGAC
Organism: uncultured Thermoleophilia bacterium; assembly: GCA_963734565.1. Lineage (GTDB taxonomy): Bacteria > Actinomycetota > Thermoleophilia > Gaiellales > Gaiellaceae > JACVRM01. The sequence continues at coordinate 1,345,914 of CAVTHM010000007.1, forward strand.
CTCGCCGCCCTGTCCGAGACCGTCGGCAACGACCACGGAGTGCTGATACCGATCGACGAGCGGCGCAGATCCGCTTTCAGGAGAACCAGCCGATGGTCGAGACGCCGAACCGTACGGACGAGTACCGGGCCGCCTTCGTCGACGCGGTCACCGAGCTGCTCGCTCGACGAGGACGCGTGGACGCACGCAGCATGCCCGCGCGCTCCGCGGGGTCGAGACGCTCGACTGGAGCCGCCGGGTCGAGGACTGGGAGCGGATACTGCTCTAGGACGTGCGTCACCGCGGGTCTGCCCAGGCCCGCGCGAGCCACTCCTGCCCCTCGTCGGGCCGGCCCTGCCGGAAGCACGCCTCGGCGAGGTGGATCAGCGGCAGGAACGTGAACTCGGCAGGGTTCACCGGCAGCTCCGACCGGGGGGGCCGAGCTCGAGCGTGCGCTTGGCCCAGCGCTCGACCTCGTCCCAGCGGCCGAGTGCCGCGTAGGCCTGCGTGAGGCCCGCCGCCGTCTCGGGCCAATCGTCAAGCTCTGCCAGCGACGCCAGCTCGGTTGCGACCGCCGCCGCGGGGTCGCCGGTCCGCAGCCGGCACAAGGCCAGGCGATGGTGTACCTGCGCCCGCTGGTCGGGCCAGTCGGCCGGCCGGAGGAGGTACTCCTCGAGGTACGGGATCGCCTGCGTCGTAGCGCTCGCGCGCCATGTGCTCGGCGGCCAGATACACAAGCGTGTGGCTGTCGACGGGAACGCCTTGCTGCCGCGCCCGCTCCTGCTCCGCTCGAGGAGCGCCAGGTTGCGGCCGCTCTCGTAGCGACCGGACGGCCGCAGGTGGAGGACACGGGCCGTTTCGGGCGGGACTGGACGCAGTCGGGCAGGCTGCCCGTCGTCGCGGCGGAGCGCCTCGTGCACGGCGCCGTGCCAGCGCAGCGGCCCGTCTCGCCGCACGACCCGCTCGCGCCAGAGCTGTACGACCGTATGGCCGTGCTCGTTCCGCGTGTAGTCGTAGAGCAGCGCGAGGCCCTCCTGACCCGGCTCGGCGGTCGCGACGAGCTCCCGTAGGTGCGCGCCGCCGATGAGGACATCGTCGTCGTCCAGCCACAGGACCCACGCCGTCTCCGGCGAGACCAATTCGAAGGACCGCGTGCGCGCCCAGGCGAAGTCGTCTCGCCACTCGCCCCGGCGAACCGTGACTCCCCGGGCCTCCAGGTGCTCGACCGTTCCGTCCTCCGAACCGGTGTCGTACACACAGACCTCGTCCACGTGACCCTCCACCGAATCAAGACAGCGGTCGATCACGCCCATCGAGTCCCGGGTGATCATCGCGAGCGCGATGCGCGGCTGCGCGGTGCGCTCAGGCTCGGATGAACCCACAACCTCACAATAACCCGGTGTCTGGCGGCCGACGGATCGGGCGCCGAAACGTGCTGTACTCCGGGCGGCTGGGCCGCGTGCCCTCGTTTTCGGGCGATAGTGACCGTACGCTGAACGCATGGCGACCGCCGAGTTAGAGGCGCGGCCCGCGAGCCGAGCGTCGTGGCTCGAGCGGGCCTGGGCTGCCGTTCGCGCCGAGCCGCTGCTCATCGGCCTCGTCGTCCTCGCGGCCGTCCTCCGCTTCGCGACGATCGACCAGCAGAGCTACTGGCTCGACGAGGCGTTCACCGTCGGCCTGCTCCGCGAGGACTTCCCGCACATGCTCAAGTACATGACGGAGACGGAGGCGACGCCGCCGCTCTACTACGTCCTCGCCTGGCCGTGGGCGCACGTGTTCGGCACGGGCGAGATCGCCCTGCGCTCCTTCTCCGCCGTGATCGGCACGGCCACCGTTCCGCTGATGTACGCGGCCGGCAAGGAGCTCGTCTCGCGCCGCGCGGGGCTGATCGCGGCGGCGCTGACGGCGACGAGCCCGCTGATGATCTGGTACTCGCAGGAGGCGCGGGCCTACGCGCTGCTCGTCCTCTTCGGCGCGGCGTCGCTCTGGTTCTTCGCCCGCGTCCTGAACAACCCGACGCGCGCGCAACTGGGTCGCGTTCGGGATCCTCTCGGGGCTCGCGCTCCTCTCGCACTACCTCGCCGGGCTGCTGTTCGTGGCCGAGGCGGTCGTCCTCTGGTGGGACCCGGCTCGGCGGCGGGCGACGTACTGGGTCGCCGGCGGGTTCGCACTGCTCTGCGCGGCGCTGTCGCCGCTCGTGCTGATCCAGGATCCGCAGATCCGGACGCAGTACCGTGCGATCTCGCTCGTCCATCGCGGCAAGGAAGTCGCCAGCGAGTTCGCGTTCGGCCGCGCCTCGTACGAGCACTCGGTGTTCTTCTGGCCGTCGCTGCTGCTCGTCGCGGTGCTCGCCGCCGGCGTGATCTGGGTCCTGACCGCGGAGGAGCGGCCGCGGGCGCTGCTCGCGTTCGGGCTGTCGCTCGGCGTGCTCGTGCCGGCGCTCGCGCTGCACTTCCTCGGCGAGAACTTCGACTACTTCCACTACCGGCCGCTGATCGAGGCGTGGGTTCCCGCAGCGGTGGGGACGGCGGCGGTGCTCGGCCGCGAAGCGGCTCGGCCGCGCGGGCATCGCGCTCGCAGTGCTCGCCTGCGCGATCTCGACCGCGGCCGAGGCGGACATCCTCCTGCAGCCGCGCGTGCAACGGGAGGACTGGCGCGGCACGATGGCCCTGATCGGGCCACGCGACCGCGACCGCGCGTTCTTCATCCTCCCGTGGTTCCCGACGTCGACCTCGGAGCTCTACCGGCCGACCGTCGACCTGCCCGCGCAGGGAGCGAAGGTGCGCGAGGTGGTCTTCATCTACGAGTTCACCAAGCGGCCGCTCGTGATCGACCCGCAGCACCGGCCGTTCCGCGCGCCGAAGGGCTTCCGGCTCGTGGAGCGCAAGAAGCACCAGCTCTTCGAGCTCAGCCGCTTCGTCGCCGACAAGCCCACGCTCGTCCGCTCGCAGGACATCGTCATTCGGCGCCAGTTCTGGTCGTCCGGGCGCATCGACCGTGTCCCGGCGCACCAGGCGGCGCCGAAGCGCGTGAACCCCTAGCTGGCGCAGGTCCCTAACAGGGACAGTCCCTGTAAGGGTCGAGTCGCCGGCGTGCTCCTAACAGGGACAGTCCCTGTAAAGGCGGCGGTCACTACGCTGGCGGCATGCCGGAGCTGCCCGAGGTCGAGACGGTTCGCACCGGGCTTGCGCCCGTCCTCGAGGGGCGACGGCTCGAGCAGGTCGAGATCCGCGACTACCGGCTGACCGCGCCCGACGACCCGCGCGAGATCGCGGCCGAGCTCGAGGGCGAGCGCGTCGCCGCCGTCGAGCGGCGCGGCAAGTACCTGATCGTCCGCTTCGAGAGCGGCCGCGCGCTGCTGGCGCATCTGCGCATGACCGGCGCGTTCCTCACGCAACGGCGCGGCCGACGACGCGTACACGCGGGCCGCGGTCGCGCTCGACGACGGCGGCCGGTTCACCTACCGCGACGTGCGCCGCTTCGGCACGTGGCGGCTGCTCGAGCCGGGCGAGCTCGATCCGTACCTGGGCGTCCGGCTCGGCGTCGGAGCCGCTCGGGCCGCGCTTCACCGCTGCGTGGCTGGCGAAGCGGCTCGCGGGCCGCCGCGCGCCGATCAAGGGCGCGCTGCTCGACCAGCGCACGGTCGCGGGGCTCGGGAACATCTACGCCGACGAGGCGCTCTGGCGCGCGCGCATCCACCCGCTGCGCCCGGCCGGCGAGCTCGACGCCCGAGGAGCTGCGCCGCCTCCCGCGCGCCATCCGCGATGCGCTGCGCCACGGCGTCGCACGGCAGGGCGCGACGCTCCGCGACTACCGCCGCCCGGACGGCAGCGAGGGCGGCATGCAGCGCGAGTTCCACGCCTACGGCCGCCTCGGCGAGCCGTGCGACCGCTGCGGCACGCCGATCGAGAAGATCCGCGTCGCAGGCCGCGGAACCTGGTTCTGCCCGCACTGCCAGCCCGCCGGAGCCTTGTAACAGACTGTTACTTGGCTGGGGCCTGGCTGTGCGCTCGGCGAACGAGTGACCGTGGGACTGTCCCCGGAGGGCGTAGCCCGGAGGGGGCTGTCCCAAGCGCGAGCGGCTAGCCGCGGCTCGGGTGGGTCAGGGCTGTGCATCGGCCACCGATCACCCGGGTCAGACCCACGTACCCATGGCGCCTGGCTCTTTTCCGGGCACTCAGCGACGATTGGAGGGTGGAGACGACCGACGACCGCGATCTGACCGAGGCGACCGTCACGGGCCTCGCGTGGACCGCGGGCAACCGGATCGGGCAGCAGGCGTTCCTGGTCGTGGGCACCGCCGTGCTCGCGCGGATGCTGTCGCCGGCCGATTTCGGCCTCGTCGCGATGACCGCGATCTTCCTCGGCTTCATCGCGGTGATCAGCGACTTCGGCCTGCCCGCCGCGCTCGTCCAGCGGCCGCGACCTCACGCGCGTCCAGCTCTCGTCCGCGTTCTGGCTGAGCCTCGCGATCGGCGTCGGGCTCGCCGTGCTCCTGGCGGCGGCGGCGCCGCTGCTCGCGGCGCTCTACGACCAGTCGGAGCTGCTGAAGATCACGCCGGTGCTCGCGCTGGCGCTGCCGATCGGCGCCCTGTCCGCCGTGCAGGCGGGCCGTGCGCAGCGCGCGATGGCGTTCCGCCGCTTCGCGTTCGTCGAGAACCTGGCCGTCGGGCTCTCGTACGTCGCGGCGATCGTCGCGGCGGCGCTCGGCGCGGGCGTGTGGAGCCTGGTCGTGCTCGCCCTGTCGCGGGCAGCCGTCCAGACCGTCTCCTTCTGGATCGTCGACCCGTGGCGGCCGTCGCGCGAGTACGACCGCCAGGCGGTGCGCAGCCTCATGCACTTCGGCGGCAACCTCGCCGGCGCGACGTCGATCGCGTACTGGATCAACAACGCCGACAACCTGCTCGTGGGCATCTTCTCCGGCGGCCGGTCGCTCGGGATCTACTCGCGGGCGTTCACGCTGATGCAGGCGCCGCTCGCGCAGGTGTCGTGGGCGGCGCAGCGCGTGATGTTCCCGGCGCTGACGCGGATGCACGGCGACGTGGCGCGCATGCGGCGCGTCTACCTGCGCGCGATCTCGCTGATCGCCTTCGTCGCGTTCCCGCTCGCGGTCGTCGTCGCGGTCGCCGCCGAGCCGGTCGTGCTGACGCTCCTCGGCCCCGACTGGACGGACGCGGTCCCGATCCTCCGCATCCTGGCGATCGGCGGGATGCTCCAGGCGGTCGCCACGACCGGCAGCTGGATCTTCCTGGCGCAGGGCCGCACCGACTGGATGCTCCGCTGGAACCTCGTCAGCGGGCCGGTCACGATCGCCGCCTTCGCGATCGGCATCCACTGGGGCGCGATCGGCGTCGCGTGGGCGTTCCTGATCCGCACGATCATCATCGCGCCGCCCGCGCTCGCGATCCCGGGCCGCCTGATCGGGCTGAGCCTCTGGCCGGTCGGCCGCGCGCTCGCCCCGACGGTCGCCATGTGCGCCGTCACGGGTGCGGTGCTCGTCCTGGCGGACAGCTTCTTCGACTCGGCGCCGGCGTTCGTGTGGCTGCTGCTCGACCTGGCGGTCGCGACGGTCGTCTACGTCGGGCCTCGCGGCGGTGCTCCACCTGCGCGCCTGGGGCGAGCTGCGCGCGCTCGCGGGCGTGGTCGTCCACCGCGAACGGCTCGCGACGACGTGACGCGGCTCAAGGTGCTGTCGGTCGTCGGGACGCGGCCGAACATGATGAAGGTCGCCCCGATCGCCCGGGCCCTCGACGCGCAGCCGGACGCGTTCGAGCACGTGCTCGTCCACACGGGCCAGCACTACGACCACGAGCTGTCGGCGATCTTCCTCGAGGAGTTCGGGCTCGGCGAGCCCGACCACCTGCTGCAGGTCGGCTCCGGCTCGCACGCCGCGCAGACGGCGCGCGTCATGGAGCGGCTCGAGCCGGTGCTCGCTCGACGAGCGTCCGGACGTCGTGCTCGTGCCGGGCGACGTGAACTCGACGCTGGCGGCCGCGCGTGACCGCCGCGAAGCTGGACATCCCGGTCGGCCACGTCGAGGCGGGGCTGCGCAGCTTCGACCGGACGATGCCCGAGGAGCTGAACCGCATCGTCGCCGACGCCGTCTCCGACCTGCTGTTCATCCACTCGCCGGAGGCGCGCGACCACCTGCTGGCGCGAGGGACGGCCGGCCGAGGCGATCCACGACGTCGGCAACACGATGATCGACACGCTCGTCGCGATGCGGCCGCGGATCGACGCGTTCGGCGCGCCGGAGCGGCTCGGGCTCGACCGGCTACGTGGTCGTGACGCTGCACCGGCCGGCGCTCGTCGACGGGCCGCTGCTCGCGGACGCGATCGCCGCGCTCGGGCGCGCTGGCGGAGGAGCTGCCGGTCGTCTTCCCGGTGCACCCGCGCACGGCGCACGCGCTGGAGCGCGCCGGGATCGCCGCGCCGCCGGGCGTGCGGCTGCTCGACCCGGTCGGCTACGTGGAGTTCCTGAGCCTCGTGGCCGGCTCGGCCGCCGTCGTGACCGACTCAGGCGGTATTCAGGAGGAGACGACGTACCTCGGCATCCCGTGCTTCACGCTGCGCGACAACACCGAGCGGCCGGTGACGATCGAGCTCGGCACCAACGTGCTGCTCGGCCTGGCGCCGGAGCGGATCGCGGAGGTCCCGGCCCTGCTCCGCGCGCGGGACGGCGCCCACCGCGTGCCGGCGGGGTGGGACGGCCACGCCGCCGAGCGGATCCGCGATGTTCTGAGCGGATGGAGTTCGCAGTGAGGTGGGACTGTCCCCAGCTTCATCGGGGGCTGTCCCAGGCGACTGTTGGACCGGCGCTCGCCCTGGCCAAAGGCTGGGGACAGCCCAAACTGCCGGGCAGTCCCTGAGCTGTCGAATGCGGCGCGTCCTCGTCCTCACGTACCACTGGCCGCCGCTCGGCGGCTCGGGCGTCCAGCACCCGCTGAACGTCGTGCGCCGCCTGCCGGAGCACGGCTGGGAGCCCGTCGTCGTGACCGGGCCGGGGGAGGGGCCGGTGCTCGACCCGTCGCTCACCGCGGAGCAGCCGGTCGACGCGGAGGTGCACCGCGTGCCAGGCACCGCGCCGAACGGCTCGCGCCTCGCGGACCGGCTGTTGCTGCCGTCCGCCTGGGAGCGCTGGTGGGTGAGCAGCCTGGCGAAGACCGCCGCGCGGCGTGGGGGAGGTCGACGCGGTGTACGCGTGGGCGCAGCCGTACGCGACCCTGCCAGGCGGCCGCGCGGCTCGGGAAGCCGTGGGTGGCCGACCTCAGCGACCCGTGGGCGCTCGACGAGATGTGGTTCTACGCGACCGGCCTGCACCGGCGGCGCGAGCTGCGGCGCATGCGCGAGACGCTGCGCGGCGCAGGCGCGGTCGTGATGAGCGCGCCGGAGGCCGCTGACCGGGTGCGACGCGCGTTCCCGGAGCTGCGCGGCGTCACGTCGGTGCCGTTCGGCTACGACGCAGCGGCGTTCGCCGGCGAAGCGCCCGCCCGCACGGACGACCGCTTCCGCATCGTCCACGTCGGCGAGTTCCACACCGAGATCGGCCGCCGCCAGGAGCGGCACCGCCGGCTCCGGCGCGCTGCTCGGCGGCGACTCGACGGCCGACGTCCTGACCCGTTCGCCGCTGCACCTCATGAACGCGCTGAAGCGCCTCGACACGGACCGCATCGAGCTCCATCTCGCCGGAAAGCTGTCCGCAGCCGATGAAGAGATCTTGGCCGGCTCGCCCCTCGTCCACCGCCACGGCTACCTCCCGCATGCGGAGGCGGTCGCGCTCATGCGCTCGGGCGACCTGCTCTTCCTGCCCATGCAGGACGTCCCAGGACGGGCCGGGCTCGTCCCGGGCAAGACGTACGAGTACCTCGCCGCGCGCCGCCCGATCCTCGCCGCGGTGCCCCAGGGCGACGCTCGCGACCTGCTGAGTGAGGCGGGCGCGCACGTCGTCGAGCCGACCGACGAGGCGGGCATGGCGGCGGTCATCCGCGACGAGCTGGAGCACCCGAGCGCGCCTCCGTCGGCGCCGCCCGAGCGCTACGAGTACGCCGCCGTCACGCACAGGCTGGCCGAGATCCTCGATGGCGTCCTGGGGCGCTGAGATAGTCGATGCGCCTCATGCGTTCTAAGGTGAGAAGCGGGGCCTGAAATGTCTTCGAGACGCAGATCACGCTGGGCAAAGAAAGGCGGGACGGATGTCCTGCTCGTCTGCTCGTCCGGCGGCCACTTGCTCGAGCTCTACGCGCTGCGCGACGCGTGGGACGGCCGCTCGCGCGCCTGGGTGACCTTCGACAAGAGCGACGCGCGGTCGCTGCTGCGCGACGAGGAAGCCGTCTACGCGCGCTGGCCGACCGAGCGCAACGTCGCGAATCTCTTCCGGAACCTCGTGCTCGCGTGGCGCGTGACCTCGAGGCTCCGCCCACGGGTCGTCGTGTCCACCGGCGCGGGGATCGCGGTCCCGTTCTCGTGGGTCGCGCGGCTCCGCGGCGCGCACGTCGTCTACATCGAGAGCCTCGCGCGGATCGAGAAGCCGTCCCTGTCGTGCCGCCTGCTGCGCCCCGCGGCCGACCGTATCTACGTCCAGTGGCCGGAGCTCGCCGAGTCGTATGACGGCGCCCGGTACGCCGGTACGGTGGTCTGACGTGATCTTCGTCACCGTCGGCACGGATCGCGCCCCGTTCGACCGTCTCCTGCAGGCGGTCGAGCGGCTCGACACGCAGGACGAGATCGTCGTCCAGCACGGCTCGTCGCAGGTGCATCCGGCGAACGCGACGTGCGTGGACTTCCTGCCGTTCGACGAGTGGGTCGACCACATCCGCCGGGCCGACACGGTCGTGACGCACGGCGGCGTCGGCTCGATCATGGTCGCGCTGATGAACGGCAAGCGGCCGGTCGTCGTGCCGCGCCTGCACCGCTTCCGCGAGGCGGTCGACGACCACCAGCAGGAGTTCGGGCGGCGGTTCGGCGCGGACGGCCATGTCGTCTACGTCGAGGATCCCGGCCGACCTGCCCGCAGCGCTCGGCTCGGCCGACACGAAGGTGACGTACATGGCGCCGCCGGATCCGCTCGCGAACGATCTGCGGAGCTACATCGACTCCGTGATCGGCCGCAACGGCGGGCCGTCCTAGAGCGTCTGCGGCGGGCGAGTCGCCTCGCGGCGGCGGGCCCACAGGTTGCGCACCGCCTGCTGCTTGCGGAGATAGGCCCGCGCCGCCTCGTCGTCGCTGCGCGGCTCGCGGCGCAGCGCGGATCCCGCGTAGCCCCAGACCATCGCGAGCGCGGCCGGCTCGCGGAGAGCGTGGTGCAGCGATCGCAGCGTGAGGTAGAGCGGCGAGTAGCCCATGAACCAGGCGGCGCGGCCCTGCGCCGTGCGCATGGCGCGGCGGGAGCCCTCGCGCCCGCCCTCGGCGCGGTGATGGAAGAACGGGAGCCCGGCGATCGTCTCCGTGTGCCAGCCGCGTGCGTTGGCGCGCGTCTCGTCCACGCCGTCCCAGCCCATGCGCGCCTCGAGCGGCAGCACGTCGTCGAGGCACGCGCGCCGGTAGGCGCGCGCCGCTCCCCAGACGCTCGAGCCGGTCACGTTGCGTGAGACCCACCGGTCGCCGTCGCGCTCGTAGCAGGTGCCGCTCGCGATGCCGAGTGCCGGGTCGTCGGCGAACGCCCGGAGGAGGCGCTCGAAGTAGTCGGGCTCGACCGAGACGTCCGCGTCGAGCTTCACCACGACGTCCGGCTCGCCCGGCAGCGCGCCGAGGCCCTCCTGGAAGCCGTGCGCGTCGCGCGGCCGGTCGGACGGGGCGCCGTCGGCGAGCGCGTGCACCACGACCCACGGATGCTCCGCGGCGAGCCCTGCGGCAATGGCCGCCGTCCCGTCCGTCGAGCCGTCGTCGACGATCACCCACGCCTCGGGCTGCACGGTCTGCGCTGCGAGCGCATCGCCGAGGCGGCGAAGGTTGTCCTCCTCGTCCCGCGCCGGTGTGATGACCGCATAGGTCAGCATCCCCTCAAGCATGACTGCGATCGACTTCATCGTCCTGGCCCACACCCGTCCCGCGCAGGTGCGGCGGCTGCTCGCCAGGCTCGCGCCGCTCGGCGGCACCACCTACCTGCACGTCGACGCTCCCGAGCCGCAGCGCTTTGCCGGCGATGCCGATGTCGAGCTCCTGCGGTCGCGGCCGGCGCCGTGGGGAAGCTTCGGCCTCGTCGAGGCCACGCTCGACGGACTGCGCGCGTCGGTCGAGCGCGGAACGGCGTCGCACGTCGTCCTGCTGAGCGGCGCCGACTACCCGATCAAGCCCGCGGAAGCGATCGCCGGCTTCTTCGCCGAGCGGCCGGACGAGTCGTTCATGGAGGCCGAGCCGCTGCCGCGCGCCACCTGGCTGCACGGCGGGCTGCCGCGCATCAACCGCTGGCATCTGCGCCGCGTCAGCCTGCCGCCGGTGCGCGTCATGCCACGCCGCACCTTCCGCCGCTTCCCGGACGGAGTGACGCCGTACGGCGGCTCGCAGTGGTGGGCGATGTCGCGCGCCTGCGCCGAGCAGATCGTGCGCTTCGACGCCGAGCGGCCGGACGTACGCGCGTTCTTCAGGCGGACGCTGCTGCCCGACGAGCTCTTCTTCCAGACGGTCGTGATGAGCTCGCCGCAGGCCGATCTCGTTCGGCAAGGAGGCGTGCACTACCTCGACTGGGCGGACGGAGCCCATCCGGCGACGCTGACCCTGGACGACGTCCCGGCGCTCGAGCGCTCGCCAATGCTGTTCGCCCGCAAGTTCGAGGACGAGGCAGTCCTCGACGCGGTCGACAAGCTGCTCTGACCGGGACTGTCCCGGGTGTATCGGGACTGTCCCAGGCCGCAGCGCAGTCCCTACGGCTGGGTCAGTCCCACTAACGGCCGAGCGCAGCCCAGAACGCGCGCAGATGGCCCGCGCGCCGCTCGCGGCGCCCGACCGCCGCGTGTGTCAGCTCACCGAGCGCGATCCCGGTGCGCTCCAGGGTGACGTAGGCGGGCCCGTGGTACTTGCGCGCGTACTGCAGGCGAGCGCGGGCGAGCACGGGGAGGAGGTTCTCGCGCGGCTCCGAGGCTCCCCCCACATGCAGAACCGAAGCCTCCGGGACGTAGAGCAGCTCCCAGCCCGCGTCGCGAATGCGCCTGGAGAGGTCGACGTCCTCGCCGTAGAGGAAGAAGCGCTCGTCCCAGCCGCCGAGCTGCTCGAGCACCGAGCGCCGAACGAGCACGCACGCGCCGGAGAGGCACTCGGGCGTCCACGTGCGCTCGTACAACGCGCGGTCGCGGAGATGCTCGTCCGTCCACGCGGCGCGAGGCAGCACCCGGTGCAGGAAGAGCGCCTGGGCGAACGTCGACCGCAGCCGCGGCAGCCGGCGGAGCGAGAACTCGAGCGTCCCGTCGCCGTCCAGCATCCGCGGCGCGGCAGCGCCGGCCGTCGGACGCTCGTCCAGAGCCGCCACGAGCCGGCGCAGGTCGTCCTCGGAAAGCTGCGCGTCGGGGTTCAGGAAGAGGACGTACGGCGCGCCGCCGGCTCTCCAGCCGATGTTGCACCCGACGGCGAAGCCGAGGTTCTCGGCCTGCGGCAGCGCGGTCACCGGCAGCGTCCCGAGCAGGTCGACGGTGCCGTCGGTCGAGGCGTTGTCGACGACGACCACCTGAACGCCGTCCGCAGCGGCCAGCGGCGTGACGGCGGCCGCGAGCCGGTCACGGCTGTTGTGACTCACGATGACGACGTCGACTGTAAGGGCGCCGCCTGCCACTCCTAGAGTGTGACGGAGGACTGTGGGGCTCTCAGGATCTGTCACGAGCGGCGCCGATGCGGATGCTGCGCCCACGCGCGAGCGGCGTGCCGGCCGGATCCTCGCCGCTGTCCGCGCCGAGCCGCTGCTGCTCGGCCTCGTCGGTGTGGCCGCGCTGCTGCGCTTCGCGACGATCGACGCGCAGAGCTTCTGGGCCGACGAGGCGTACACGGCTGCGCTCGTGCGCGAGTCGCTGCCGGAGCTCTTCCGCCACATCGCGAAGACCGAGTCGACGCCGCCGCTCTACTACGTGCTCGCCTGGGGCTGGGCGAAGGTCTTCGGCACGGGCGAGGCCGGGCTGCGCTCGCTCTCCGCGCTGATCGGGACAGCCACCGTCCCGGTCGCCTACGCAGCCGGCCGCGCGCTCGTCTCGCGCCGCGCAGGGCTGATGACCGCCGCCTTCGTCGCGGTCAGCCCGCTGCTCGTCTGGTACTCGCAGGAGGCGCGCGCGTACGCCCTGGTGACGCTGCTCGCCGCCGCGTCGATCTACTTCTTCGCCCGCGCGCTCGACGGCGCTCCGGGCCGGCCCGTGCTCTGGCTCACGGTGATGTCGGCGCTGGCGCTCCTGACGCACTACTACGCCGTGCTGCTCTTCCTCGTCGAGGCGGCGATCCTGCTCGTCGCGAGGCCTGCGCTCCGCCGGCCGGTGCTCTGGGCCGTCGCCGCCGTGGGTGCGATCGGGCTCGCGCTCCTCCCGCTCGTCCACGCGCAGCATCCCGGCCGGCGGACGGGCTGGATCGAGCTGCTCCCGTTCCGCGGCCGCCTGCAGGAGATCGCGGGCCAGTTCGCTTTCGGCGAGGCCTGGATCGAGATCGACCACGTGTGGACGGCGTCGGTGATCGCCCTGGTCCTGCTGGCCGCCGGCATCTGGCTGATCCCGGCCGCCCGCCGTGGAGCCGGCCTCGCGCTCGCGCTCGCCTCCGGTTCGCTGGCGCTCGCCTTCGCCGCCAAGGTGGTCGGCGTCGACTTCATGTACTACCGCCCGCTCCTCTACGCCTGGATCCCGGCGGCGATCGCGGTCGCGGCCGTGCTCGCCGCGCCCCGCCTCGGGCGCGCCGGCATCGCAGCCGCCGTCGTCGTCTTCGCCGGCCTGCTCGCCTGCACGATCGCCATCGCCGCCAGGCCGACCCTGCAACGCGAGGACTGGCGCGGCGTGACCGGGTTCATCGGGCCCCGCGACCCGCAGCGGGCGATCCTCGTGCGGTCCTGGTCGCCGGCGTCCGCATTCGAGTACTACCGGCCGACCGTCCGCCTCCCGGAGAACGGCGCACGGGTGCGAGAGATCGTCGAGATCGGCTTCGGCGGGCTCGACCTCGACGTTCCACCCGGGTGGACGCTCGTGGAGCGGCGGCACGGCGCCGGCTACGAGTTCGCCCGGTTTCGCGCTGCCCGGCCGCTGCTCGTAAGGCCGGACCAGATCTCACCCATCACGTGGTGGGTACGCCGGGACTAAACGCCGGCCGAGCTGCGGCCGCCTCAGTACGGCATCGACGACGGCAACTACTGAGCGAGCGGCGCCAGCCGCGTGATCATCGCGAGCGCGATGCGCGGCGCTGCGGCGTCAGCCGCCGGCTCGGCCATCGTCCGAGATCGTGAGGATCCCCGTGCCGAGCCCGTGCTCCGGGTCAAGGATGCGAGCCGTCGCCTCGGCACGCGAGCGCACTCCGAGCTTCGAGAACGAGGACGAGAGGTGGCTCTTCACGGTCGCCTCGGTCACGATAGAGCTTCCGCGCGATCTCGGCGTTCGAGAAGCCCATGACGACCATCGCGAGCGCCTGCTTCTCGCGCGTCGACAGGGCCGGGCCGCGCCAGGCGCTGCCACAGGTCGCGGGGCACGACGAGCTGGCCGGCGCAGACGGCGCGAACCGTCACCACCAGCGTGGCCGTGGCCTCGGCCTCGAGGACGATGCCGTCGACGCCGGCTCCCAGGAGCTCTCGCAGCTGCTTCGGCGCCACCGATTGCAGGACGGCGACGACGCGGGGCGACGAGTCTTGCAGGCGAATTTCGCTCGCGAGCTTGGCGGTCGCAGAGGCTGAGGCGCCGCACATCACGATTGCGTCCAGCTGCTCGAGGGCGTCGGGGACGAGATCCGCCTGGACGACGGTGGACGTTGACATGCCGCTCGCCTGCAGCAGCGCTACGACCTCTCGCGCGCCGGTGCCATCCCCACCTGCCACGGTGAGGACGTTCAGGTCGCGGAGCGCACCCGACGCCGCGCGCTGCGATGAGGTCGTGGCCCCCACTGTCTGACATTACAGCGGCCCTTGCGAACGGACTGGCCTGCGCGCACGATGGTTTAGAGACGACTGCGGGGGCGCATGAACGTCTCCTGAAAGGACGTCCGCCGAGTTCTGGCGCGATCTCGAAAGACCTGGATTTCTTCCCTATAGTGTGTGAGCGGTAGGAAGGACCAGGGGGCTTTTTGCGGGCTCTGGCCCGCAGGGGAGGCGGGGAGTGACCGACGTAACACACGGATTCGGCCATGCGTCGACGCTTGGCGACCACGTGCGCGTGCTCAGGCGCCGCAAGTGGATCGTCATCGTCACGACGATCGTCGTCACAGCGCTTGCGCTGTTCATGTCGTCGCGGCAAGGAACGGTACCTACCACGCGTCCGCGCAGGTGCTGATCAACCAGGTGTCCCCGGGCTACGCCGTCGTCGGATGGCATTCCGCGCAACGATCCGACCCGGGAAGCGTTTTCGCAGGCGGTCGTCGCGTCAGGCCCGATCAGTCGCCGAGCGCGTCGCGCAGCTGGCCGAGTTCCGGAAGAACCGCGCAGCGTACTCGCCGGCGGCGTCTCCGTCTCCTCGGCGGAGGGCTCGGACCTGCTCTCTTTCACTCGACTGCGTCGAGCCCGGAGTACGCGGTCGCGCTCGTCAATGCGTACGCGAAGCGAGTACCTCGCGTATCAGCACGTACGAGCACAACGGCGTCGCTGCGCCAGCTGCGGTTGAAGATCAGCAAGCAGCTCGACGACGCTTGCGCTTGAGGGTCGCGGCAAGGCTCGCAGCTGTACGCGAACTACGCCGACTCACGCCCAGCGGCTGCAGATCGCCGAGACGCTGCAATCCGGAACACGCCTCGATCGCTCGCGAAGCGTTCGGTGCGGCGAAGCCGACGGGCCCAAGCCGGTGCGTGACGCGATTCTGGGCTTCGTGCTCGGCGGAATGCTCGGCATCGGCCTCGCTTTCCTCTGGAACGCGCTCGACACGCGCATCCGCGGAGCGGCCGAGGTCGGCGACCGTCTCGGGCTGCCGCTGCTCGCCCGCGTCCCCGAGCCGCCGCGCCGCTACGCACCGAGCGGAAGCTCGTGATGCTCGAGGACCCGAGACTGCGCCCAGGCGGAGGCGTTCCGCATGCTGCGCACGAACCTCGAGTTCGCCAACCTCGAGCGCGGCGCGCGCTCGATCATGGTCACGAGCGGCCTCGAGGAGGAGGGCAAGTCGACGACGGTCGCCAACCTCGCGATCGCCTTCGCCCGGACCGGCAAGCGGGTCGCGCTCGTCGATCTCGACCTCCGCCGTCCGTCGCTCGCCCGCTTCTTCGATCTGAACGGGCGCCCGGGCCTCACGGACGTCGCGCTCGGGCACGTCGATCTCGACGAGGCGCTCGCGACGGTCCGATCATCTCGCGCCGACGACGACGATCCCGAGACCAACGGCGGACTGCACTTCAACGGCAACGTCGGCATGGACGGCGCTGCTCGAGGTGCTTCCGACCGGGCCGCTCCCGCCCGATGCCGGCGAGTTCATGGAGAGCCGCGTGGTCACGCAGATCCTGCGACGAGCTGACCGCTCGCGCCGACATCGTCCTGATCGACGCGCCGCCGCTGCTGCACGTCGGCGACGCGATGGCGCTGACGGCGAAGGTCGACGCGGTCGTGCTCGTCGCGCGCCTGAACGTGCTCGCCGCCCGATGGTCGACCGAGGTCCGCCGCATGCCTGAGCAGCGCCCCGTCGCGTCACGCTCGGCTTCGTGCTGACCGGGGCCGGCGGCGACGAGTCGTACGAGACCGCCGGCTACTACGCCTACGTCCCGCGTCGAGAAGGACCGCGAGGTCGTATGAGCGCCGTCGCGGAATCGCCGGGCTCAGCCCGGCGATCGACGCGCGCACGCTCGAGATCCTGGATCACCGCCGGCGCGCGCGGCCGTTCCGAAGCCGCGGCGCGCTGATCCGCCGGCTGCTGCTCGTGGCGGACCTCGTCGGGCTCACGCTCGCGTTCGCGCGTGACGGAGGTCCTCGTCGGCGGCGGCCAGCGAGGGCATCTCGACGGCGGCCGAGTTCGCCGTCTTCTTCCTGACGCTGCCGGCCTGGATCGTCCTCGCGCGGCTCTACCGCCTCTACGACCACGACGAGGAGCGCACCGAGCACACGACCGCCGACGACGTCGTCGGCGTCTTCCACCTGGTCACGGTGACGACGTGGGCGCTCTGGATCATCGGCGCCGCAACCGGCGTCGTGCACGCCGACCCGCACGAAGACCGCGCTCTTCTGGGTGCTTCGCGCTCGCGTTCGTGACCGCTCGGCCGCATCGTCGCGCGCTCGGCCGCCCGCCTCAGCCTCTCGTACGTCCAGAACTGCGTCATCGTCGGCGCCGGTGACGTCGGCCAGCTGCTCGGCCGCAAGATCCTCCAGCACCCGGAGTACGGCATCAACCTCGTCGGCTTCGTCGACGCGCAGCCGAAGGAGCGCCGCGCCGAGCTCGAGCACCTGCAGCGTCCTCGGCACGCCCGACGCCTCCCGGAGCTCGTCGCGCTGCTCGACGTCGAGCGCGTCATCGTCGCGTTCTCGAAGGAGCCGACGCCGGACGTGCTGCGCATCGTGCGGGCGCTGCGCGAGCTTCGACGTCCAGGTCGACATCGTGCCGCGGCTGTTCGACGTCGTCGGGCCGCACGCGCGAGATCACCAGCATCGAGGGCGTCCAGCTCGTCGGGCTTGCCGCCGGCGCACATGAGCCGCTCCGCCCGGGCCGCGAAGCGCTGCGCTCGACGTCGTCGTCGTCCGCGTGTCCTGCTCGTGCTGACGGCGCCGTTCTTCGCCTACGCGGCCTGGCGGATCCGGCGCGAGTCACCCGGGCCGGTGTTCTTCCGCCAGACACGCCTCGGCATGAACCAGCGGCCGTTCACGGCGCTCAAGTTCCGGACGATGAAGGACGGCACGTCGCCGGACGAGCATCGCGCGTACATCACGAGCGCGCTCGACTCGAAGGCGTCGCCGCAGGCGAACGGCCTCTACAAGCTCGAGCGCGAGCGACGTCGTCACGCCGTTCGGCCGCTGGCTGCGCCGGACGAGCCTCGACGAGCTGCCGCAGCTGATCAACGTCCTCCGCGGCGACATGTCGCTCGTCGGCCCGCGGCCGTGCATCCCGTACGAGACCGAGCATTTCGAGCCGCATCACTTCGAGCGCTTCCTCGTGCCCGCCGGCATCACCGGGCTCTGGCAGGTCAAGGCCCGCGCACGGTCGACGTTCGGCGAGGCGCTCGACATGGACGTCGCCTACGCGCGCAGCTGGTCGTTCGGCCTCGACCTCAAGCTGCTCCTCCTCACGCCGATGGAGCTGCTTGGCCGGCGGGCGACGCGATGAGCGGACGCGGGAACGAGCACCGGCGAAGCCAGCCGATCTTCCGGCGACCAGCCGGTTCGCGTCGCCGTCGTCGGCTACGGCTACTGGGGGCCGAACCTCGTCCGCAACCTGCGCGAGCTCGAGCGACGCCGAGCTCGCCGCGGTCTGCGACCTGCGGCCGGAGGCGCTCGCGGTCGTGGAGCGCCGCTACCCGGACGTCGTCGACGACGACCGACTTCGACGACGGTCCTCGACGACGAGACCATCGACGCGGTCGTCATCGCGACGCCGGTCTCGACGCACCGCGAGCTCGCCGAGGCGGCCTGCTCGCCGGCAAGCACGCGTTCGTCGAGAAGCCGCTCGCGGACTCGTCGGCGGACGCAACGGCGCTCGCGCGCCTCGCCGAGCAGCGCGGTCTCGTGCTCATGCCCGGGCACACGTTCCTCTACAGCCCGCCGGTGAACAAGGTGCGGGAGCTGATCGCCACGGCGGCAGCTCGGCGAGATCTACTTCATCTCGACGAGCCGCGTGAACCTCGGCCTGCACCAGCCGGACGTCAGCGTCGTCTGGGATCTCGGCCCGCACGACCTCTCGATCCTGCGCCACTGGCTCGGCGAGAACCCGTGCCGGGTCGCGGCGACGAGCCGCGGCTGCGTCATGCCCGACACGCCCGACGTCGCGTTCATCCACCTGACGTATCCGAGCGGCACGATCGCGCACGTCGAGCTGTCGTGGCTCGCGCCGAGCAAGCTGCGCCGAACGGCGGTCGTCGGGTCCGAGCGGATGGTCGTCTACGACGACACGAGCGCCGAGCCGGTGCGCGTCTTCGACTCCGGCGTCGACATCGCCGATCCCGAGACCTTCGGCGAGTACCGGCTGAGCTACCGCACGGGCGACATCGTCTCGCCGCGCGTCGACGCGACCGAGCCGCTGTCGCTCGAGCTGCTCGACTTCTGCCACGCGATCCGCACGGGCGCCGAGCCGCGCTCGTCCGCGCGGATCGGCGTCGACGTCATCCAGGTCGTCGAGGCGGTCGACGAGTCGCTGCGCGAACGGCGGCATGCCGATCACGATCGATCCCGTCTGGGAGGAGCTGGCCGCCTGATGGCGCGCTACCTCGTCACCGGCTGCGCCGGGCTTCATCGGCTCGCACCTGACGGAGGCGCTGCTCGCCCGCGGCGACGAGGTCGTCGGCGTCGACGCGTTCACGGACTACTACGAGCGCGAGCTCAAGGAGCGGAACCTCGCCGTCGCGCGCGAGCACGGCGGCGTTCACGCTGGTCGAGGCCGATCTCGCCGAGGTCGAGCTGCCGCCGCTGCTCGACGGCGTCGACGGCGTCTTCCACCTCGCGGCGCAGCCCGGCGTGCGCGCGAGCTGGGGCTTCGGCTTCGACGTCTACGTGCACAACAACGTCCGCGTGACGCAGCGGCTGTTCGAAGCGGCGAGCGCCGCCGGGCGTGCGCGTCGCGTTCGCGTCGTCGTCGTCGGTCTACGGCGACGCCGAGCGCTACCCGACGCGCGAGGACGACGCCGGACTGCCGGTCTCGCCGTACGGGATCACGAAGCTGACCTGCGAGGAGCTCGCCCGCGTGTACGCGCGGTCGTTCGGGCTCGACGTCGTGGCGCTCCGCTACTTCACGGTCTACGGGCCGCGCCAGCGACCCGACATGGCGTTCGCGCGCATCGTCGCGGCGCTCGTCACGGAGAGTCCGTTCCTCGTCCTCGGCTCGGGAGAGCAGTCGCGCGACTTCACGTACGTCTCCGACGCCGTCGCCGCCACGATCGCGGCGTTCGAGCGCGGGCGCGTCGGGCGAGCCGTACAACGTCGGCGGCGGCAGCGAGACCACGCTGCTGCGAGGCGATCCGGCTGCTCGAGGAGCACGCCGGCCGCAAGCTCGACGCGCGCTTCTCCGACGCCGCGGCCGGCGACGTGCGGCGAACGGCGGCGGACACGACGCGCCTCCGCGAGGCCACCGGCTGGGCGCCGCGCGTCGAGCTCGACGCACGGTCTCGGCGCGCAGTTCGACGACTCGGTGGCCCATGTCTAGGGTGCTCGTCACCGGCGGCGCCGGCTTCATCGGCTCGCACCTCGTCGATGCGCTGCTCGAGCGCGGCGACGACGTGCGCGTGCTCGACAACTTCTCGACGGGCGACCGGCGCAACCTGCTGCACGTCGCGCAGCACATCGAGATCGTCGAGGGCGACCTGCGCAGCTTCGAGCGCGTGCTCACGGCCGTCCAGGGCTGCGACGTCGTCTTCCACCAGGCGGCGCTGCCGTCGGTGCCGCGCTCGATCCAGGATCCGCTCAGCTCGAGCGAGGTCAACGTCGACGGGCACGCTGAACGTGCTGCTGGCCGCCCGCGACGCAGGCGTCCGGCGCGTCGTCTACGCGTCGTCGTCGTCCGTCTACGGGTCGACGGCGCCGACGGCGGTCAAGCGCGAGGACATGCCCGTCGCGCCGCTGTCGCCGTACGGCGTCGCGAAGTTCGCCGGCGAGGCGTACTGCTCGAGCTTCCACGAGGTCTACGGGCTCGAGACGGTCTCGCTGCGCTACTTCAACGTCTTCGGCCCGCGGCAGAGCCCGATCTCCGAGTACGCGGCGGTCATCCCGAACTTCTTCGCCGCCGCGTTCATGAACGAGCGCCCGGTCGTCTACGGCGACGGCGAGCAGTCGCGCGACTTCACGTACGTCGACAACGTCGTCGCCGCGAACCTCGCGGCCGTCCACCGCGCCGCGCGCCGCCGGCGAGGTGTTCAACGTCGCGTGCGGCGAGACGCACTCGGTCAACTCGCTGATCACGCACATCGCACGCCTCGTCGGCCGTCCGCTCGAGCCGATCTACGAAGCCGCGCGAGTCGGGGAGGTGCGGATGTCGCTGGCCGACATCGACAAGGCTCGCACGCCTGCTCGGCTACGAGCCGGCGATCCGTCTCGAGGAAGGGCTGCAGGCGCGCCCATCGGCACTTCGCCGAGGATCACGTCGCTCCTCCCGGAGATCCGCGAGCGGCGGCGCTGGCTGTCGCTGGCACGCTGACTCGAGCCTCCGTAAGGGAGAGCCACATCTATCGTTCGCTCGCGGAGGGCGCACCGCCACGCTGGGCCACGCGACGAGTGGCAACTCATCAGAGATCCAACGGGTCGTCTTTTTTGCGCCGGCCGATGTTCGACGCGCGTCCGCGGAGACGATTGCGTATATGCAGATGTGCACTAGTTACGCGAGTCGGGGACGGACATCCGAGCTCGTTGCGCCGCGCACACGCCGTGGCGAGGCAGAGGTGTCAGCCGGCGAGGTGTGGCATTACTACGGCCTCGAGCCGACGTTCAGCATTCGCACCTTGCCCTCGGCGATCCACCGCCGGGGACGCACATTGTTTTTGCGGGTGTCGGCGACGGACTCGCGACTGCCTACGCGATACCCGTGTTGACAAGGGCCACTGTGCGATGTCAGCCCGTTCTCGTCCACGGGCGACATCCGACCGTGACTCTTT